>NZ_CP087723.1:0-2400000 GCF_024972735.1 Halalkaliarchaeum sp. AArc-CO | reverse complement strand
ATACGTCCCCTGCTCGATCGCAGTCACTGTGATGGTGTCGGACTGCTCGCTGAAGTCGTCCGCGAGGTCCGAAACCATCTGTCCGAGGTCGCCGCCGAGCCCGTGCCAGAACTCGATTTCGACCTCGTCGACGCCCTCGACTTCACCTTCGCCGCCGACATCGGCGGGCTCGTCGTCGCCGTCACCCGTACATCCGGCCACGGCCGCCAATCCACCGACGGACGCGGCTGCTCCGACGTTCTTGAGCACGCGACGTCGCGACGCCGCTTCGCTGATCAACCGCCTACCATTATCTGACATGGTCTATCACACCTATAAGGGTCTTCTCTATAAAGGTAATGGTTTTTATCTCTCTTCCGGCTGGTGGATGGTTCAATACCATCGCGTAACTGTATTCGGTCGCCGCTCAAATAATGTTGTAATACGTATATATTCGGGTCCGAAGGGGTACGAACGTGTACCGACAGCCTTCCGACGATCTGTATTGGTATATATTAGTATAGAACACTATATATTTTTTGGCCAGCGAACGCTATGACCGTCTGTTGACGGACGGCTCCGACCCTTCGAGCGCGGTAGTGCGGTAGTGCGGTAGAAAATATAATTAATCTGTTTATTCGGGTTTAATATATATTTTATGGTAATAACCGTCGGTCCTTCCTTATCTCGACACAACTGGTGGTAACTTTGGTTTATCTCGTATCGAATAGGACGAGAACGCCGGCTTTTCGATCCCTGTTGTCGAGGGATTTCGTCGTCGTTCGACAGGTTTGTTTACAGTTCGGCAGGTTTTGTTTGCACGTGTTTATTACACTATTACTCGCACTGTTATCTGCTCTAATTCGTCGGCTTCGACTTTTTCCTGTTCTCGGCAGTGTTTGACACGTTCGAATCGGATTGCTCGGATTCGACAATCATATAAAATATATTTATTATATTCTGATTCTATATGTTCGTCGACTCTCTCCGTCGTCCACAGTCATTCCGTCGCGACGACCGCCTGTCCGTACGCGATCCCGGCGTCGCCAGGCGGAACCTGCTCGTGGCCGAGGAACGCCAACCCCACAGATTCGGTGGTTTCCCGGATCCGTCGGGAAATGGCCTCGTTGTACGCCACGCCGCCGGTGAATCCGATCGCGTCGACGTCCCGATCGACGGCCACGTCGACTGCGATCTCGGCGAGCCCCCGCGCCAGCGCGTCCTGGGCTGTCGCGGCGACGACGGCTGCCGGTTCCCTCTCGAGTAGTGTTTCGAGAGTCTCTGTCAGGCGATTCACGTCGACCACTCGATCGCCGTCGCGCCGTCGGTACGGGATCTCGATGTCGACCGGATCGTGTCCGGAAGCGGCTGCCTCGAGCCTGATCGCAGGTTCGCCCTGGTACCGTCGCTCGGTCCCGACCCCGACGAGCGCGGCGATCGCGTCGAGGAACCGGCCGGCGCTCGTCGTTTCCGGCGCGTTCACTCCCGCCTCCAGGCTCTGTCGCACGGTCGATGCATCGGCGGGTGAAAGCGCTGCCCGCTCGATCAGCAATTCGTCGATCCGATCTGGATCCGAAAGCAGGCTCGCGAGAATCCGCGCCGGCCGTTCGATCGCCGCCTCTCCGCCCGGCAGGCGGAACGTTCCGAGCCCTCCGATCCGCTCGAAGGAGCCTCTCGTCGCGTCGAGCACCTCGCCCCCCCAGATCGTCCCGTTGGGGCCGTAGCCGGTGCCGTCGGCGGCGATTACGATCGCCCGGTCGCGGTCGTGCTCGCCCAGAAGCGAGGCCGCGTGGGCGTGATGATGTTGCACTCGGATCGGTTCCTCGGTGGCGTACTCCGCGGCCAGTTTGCTCGTGAGGAAGTTCGGATGAGCGTCGCAGGCGACGACGCTCGGATCGACCCCCAGCAGTTCGGCGAGGTGATCGACCGTTTCCCGGAGGAACCTCTCGGTTGCCGGATCGTCGACGTCGCCGAGATGTTGAGAGGGAAACACCTCGTCGTCGCGAGCCAGCGCAACGGTGCTGTCGAACTCCGCTCCGAGCGCCAGCGTCGGTGATCCCTCGGACTGGCGAGGCAACGGTTGAGGGATCCACCCCCTGGATCGCCGGAGAAACCGTCGGTCGCCGTCGACGACGCGCACGACACTGTCGTCACACCGGGCGACGATCTCTCGATCGTGAACCAGCGCGGCATCGATCACGCCGGACAGGCTCCCGAAGATCTCGTCGACTGACGTACACATTGGATCTCCGGGCATGTTTCCACTCGTCATTACGAGCGGACCCTCGATCCTGGAGGCCACGTGTTTCCCTTCGGTTACGGCTTCTTCGAACAGGAGGTGGTGAAGTCCCGCGTACGGGAGCATCACCCCGACAGTGTGGAGTCCGGGTGCGACGGCGCCGAGCAAGTCCTCGTCGTCCCGTTCGAGGACGACGATCGGTCGACGGACGTCCTCGAGTTGCTCCCGTTCTGTCTCCGAGACTCGGGCGAACGACCGGATCCGGTCGACCGACGGTGTCATCACCGCGAACGGCTTCCCCGGGCGGTTCGTTCGCTCGCGCAACCGCTGTACGACCGTGGGATCGGTTGCGTCACACGCCAGATGCGTGCCGCCGATACCCCTGATCGCGACGATCTCTCCGCGGGCGAGCCGTCGCGCCGTCTCGTCGATCGCCTCCGGACCGGTCGCGCGTTCCCGGCGCTGTGCGCCCGGACTGGCCCCCCCGTCGACCGGTTCCAGAAGCGACAGCGTTGGCCCGCAGTCGGGACAGGCGATCGTCTGGGCGTGATAGCGTCGATCGGCAGGGTTCTCGTACTCCGTTCGGCAGGCGTCACACATCGGAAACGCGTCCATCGAGGTGCGCGGTCGGTCGTACGGCAACTCTCGGATGACCGTGTATCGGGGGCCACAATCCACACAGGAGGTCGCCCAGTAGCGGTGGTATCGCGACTCCGGATCCCGGACGTCCTCGAGACACCGATCACAGATTCCGGTGTCGGGCGGGATCGTTCCCGAACCACCGTCGTCGTCGGTCGACTGGAGGATTCGGAACTCCTCGCTTCCTCCGATCGTGGAGTCCCCGCTTTCGTCTCTTCGATCGACCTCGACCGACTCGACCCGGGAGAGCGGCGGCGGTCGCTCTCGGAGATCCGCAAGGAACGCCTCCACGCTCCCGGCGTCCCCTTCAAGTTCGATTTCGACCCCGGCGTCACCAGTGTTTCGAACCGTGCCGGACAGGTCGTGGTCGGTTGCCCGCCGGTAGACGAACGGGCGGAACCCGACTCCCTGGACGACGCCTTGCACGGTGAGGTCGACACGGACTCGTGAGCCTGTCATTAGCTACTCGCCGGGATGGTGAACTCGGTCGTGTTCGTGATCGTGCCCGTGGTGACCGTGCTCTCCGCGTTTCGACTCCAGGAAATCTCCGAGTTCGTCGACGCCCGCCCCGGAGCTCGCGTCGGTTTCGAACACCGGAACGTCGGGGGCAACCCGCGCGAGGTCGGCCCGAACCCGATCCAGGTCGGTTCCCACCGCCTCGGCGAGGTCGACCTTGTTTACGACCGCCGCGTCGCACTTCTGCACCAGGAGGGGATGTTTGGCGACCACGTCGTCGCCCTCGGTGGTGCTGACCACGAGCACCCGGACGGTCGCGCCCAGCGGGAAGTCCGCCGGACACACCATGTTACCGACGTTCTCGACGTACAGCGTGTCCAGTTCCTCGAGATCGAACGCGGAGAGCGCCGTCTCGATCCCGCCCGGATCGAGGTGACACTCCTTGCCGGTGTTGACGTTCTCGACGGGGATCCCGTACTCGCGGAGCCGGGTCGCGTCGTCCTCGCCGGCGACGTCGCCCACGATCGCGCCGATCTGTTCGTCCGTCGGGGCGCGTTCGAGCAGTTCCTCGATGAGTTTCGTCTTTCCGCCGCCGGTGGAGCCCACGAACTCCACGGCGAACACGCCGTGGTCGTGGGCGAGCGTCTCGTGGATCTCGCCGGCGCGCTCCCGGATCGCCGCCAGCACGTCGGCCTCGGCGTCGGTTGCGCTCTCGCCGTGATCGTGGTCCCCGTGGCCGAACCGGTGGGCCCGGGCCGCCCCCAGGCGATCTGCGAGTTCCTCGAGCCACCGAACCGGCGGGAGAGTGGCTCGGTTCGTTCGGTACAGTCGGATCGGTCGGATCGTCCTCTCGTAGTGCATGTGTCCTCTCAACGCTCCTGGGTAGCTGTCTGCTCGGTCCTGTCACCAGCCTCCGGTACTTCGATGCTCGCGAGCCGGCACTCTCGTCCCCGGACGAGTTCAGTCCGCTCACCACACTCCGGACAGCGGACGTCCGGCGCGAACCCGCCGACCAGTCCCAGATCGTCGGGTTCGTCGCGCCAGCCGCAGTCGCATACCGCAACCGGATCCACGGTCTCGGTTCGGACGGTCGCGCCCTCGCCCGCCGTTCCATCCGCGATCGTCTCGAGGCAGAACACGAGCTGCTCGGGATTGACGTGGGTCGCCCGGCCGATCTCGATCGTGATCGCGTCGATCCGGTCGGCGCCGTGTTCCTCCGCCGCCGTGATCGCGCGGTCGAGGATGCCGGAGGCGACGCTTATCTCGTGCATCAGCAGATCCGGGGGAGGGTTTCCCCCTCTGGTTCGCTCATGTATCGACGGCCGAAGCCGGTGTCGACGACGACGCGCCCGGGATGTTCCTCGGTTGCGTGCCCGACGATCGCGGCCTCCTGGCCGCCGGGACGGTCTTTGATCGCTTCGAGGACTGCATCCGCGTCGCCGGGATCCACCCCGAACACGACCTTCCCTTCGTTGGCGACCGCGAACGGGTCGATTCCGAGCACCTCGCCCGCGGAGGCGATCGCTCCCGAGACCGGAATGTCACGTTCGACCACGTCGATTCCGACGTCCGCCTTATCGGCCATCTCGTTGAGCGCATTCGCCAGCCCCCCGCGGGTGGGGTCTTTCATCGCCGTCACCTCGCCGGCCGCCATCGCCGCCCGGACGAGGTCGTTCACCGGGGCGACGTCGCTTTTCAAATCACCCGTGAAGTCGAACCCCTCGCGTTCGGCGAGCAGCGCGATCCCGTGATCACCCATCGTCCCGCTGACGATCACTGCGTCACCCGGTCGGAGACCGGCGTCGGTCACTGCGTCGCCGGCATCCACGTGCGCGATCCCGGCGGTGTTTATCACGATCCCGTCGATCTCGCCGTTGCCCATCACCTTCGTGTCGCCCGTCGAGATCGTCGCGCCGGCCTCCCGGGCAGTTTTCCGCATCGACTCGACGACGCGTTCGACGTCGGCGATCGGGGTCCCCTCTTCGAGCACGAACGAACAGGTGAGAGTGAGCGGTTCCGTCGCCCCCATCACAGCGAGGTCGTTTACGGTTCCCGCCACGGCCAGCCGGCCGATGTCGCCGCCCTGGAAGAACCTGGGCGTCACGACGTGGCTGTCGGTGGTCACGACGATCGCTTGTGAGCCGTCGCCGATCGGGTGGACCGCCCCGTCGTCCAGCGCCGCCAGTCCGACACCACCCTCGCCGACTCCGGCCGTCCGATCGCCGTCCGTGAACCGGGGCACGACGAGTTCGTCGACCAGCGACCGCATCGCCTCTCCGCCGGCTCCGTGGGCGAGGGTGACGACCTCGCCGGAGTCGTCACCGGAGCCGTCGGGGGAGCCGCCGCCCGATTCGTTACCCGAGCCGCCGCCCGATTCGTCCCTGTCCGTCTCCGGTGTGCTGTCACTGGCCATCGTTAGAGGTCCGGGTGTCCCCCGTACTCGTGCCAGATCTTGCAGGTTCCCTCGCTGCTCACCATGCAGGCGCCCACCGGATTGCCGGGCGTACACTCCTCGCCGAACAGGTCACACTCGTCGGGGTCGGCCTTGCCGGCCATGATGTCGCCGCAGACGCACTGTTCGGTCAGCGGGTCGGGGCCCCCGGTTTCCGGTTCGACGTCGAATCGTTCCCGGGCGTCGTAGTCGGCGTACTCCTCCCTGAGGGTGAGGTTCGCCCCCGGAATTTCGGCGATCCCGCGCCATTCGCCGGACGTCTTCTCGAAGACCGACCACATCGTCTCGAGTGCGGCCCGGTTCCCCTCCCGGGTCACACACCGGGGATAGGCGTTCTCCAGTCCGGCAGTGTCCTCGCGGATGTACTCGAGCAACCGCTCGATTCCGAGCATGACGTCGACCGGCTCGAAGCCCCCCACGACGACTGGTATCTCGTACTCCTCGACGAACGGCTCGAAGAGCCCGTAGCCGGTGATGGTCGCCGCGTGGCCTGCCGCCAGGAAGCCGTCGATGTCGGTGTCGGGCATCTCTGCGACGACCTCCATCGCCGGCGGGACGTACTTGTGGGCCGAAAGCACCCAGAAGTTCTCCGGGGGATCGTCGACCAGGATCGCCGCAGTGGGGGCGGCGGTCGTCTCGAACCCCGTCGCGAAGAAAACGACCTCCTCGTCGGGGTTCTCCTCGGCGAGGTCGACCGCCTCGCTTGCCGAGTAGACGATCTCGACGCGAGCGCCGTCCGCCCGGGCGTCCGCGAGGCTCTGTGTCGTCCCCGGGACCCGGAACATGTCGCCGTAGGTGGCGACGATCGCCCCCTGTTTCGCGACTGCGACGGCCTCGTCGACCTCCGGCATGTTCGTCACGCAGACGGGACACCCCGGCCCCATCCGGAGCGAGAGCCCGTCGGGGAGCATGCTCCGGAGCCCGAACTTCGCGATCGCCTGCTCGTGGGAGCCACAGACGTGCATCAGGTTCACCGATCCGTCGATCTCGGCCATCAGCGCCTCGAGCCGGTCGGCAAGCTGCTCGGCCTGCTCGGGGTCGCGAAACTGGAGTGTCTCCTCACTCATCCGCGTCACGCTCCGACTTCTCCGTCGAGTCCTCCGAGGCTGTCCGCGAACCGGCCTCGGGGCGCTGGGCGATCCCGTCGATCGTCGTCGTGGCCGCTGGCGAGTCGACGGCGGCGGGCCGGTCACCGAACTCGAGGGTGGCGTCGGTCGCGCCGATCTCCTCGAGCGCCTCGTCCTCGTCGCCCGCGAGCAGCGACTCGTACAGTTCGATCGTCTCCTCGACGTCGTCGTCGGGGATCTTCCGGATCGCGAACCCGGCGTGATTCAGGACGTAGTCGCCTACCTCGACCTCGTCGCCGACGATGTCGAGTCTGACCTCCTTTTCGACGTTCCAGAACTCCGCCCGCGCCGTGAGGCCGTCGATCTCGAGGATCTCCCCTGGGATACCGAGACACATCACTCATCACCCCCCTCGTCTCTGCGCACACTCGGGGCGGAGTCGATCTCCCCGTCGGCCTCGATCTGCATGTTCCAGGGATCGTTGCCGAGCAGTCTGTCGGGCCGAAGTGTCCCTTTCACGGTGTGGTCGTCGGCCTCGTGTTCCTCGATTTCCTCGGTGTCGATGTACGTTTCACAGTCCGTACAGTACCACTGTGAGCTCATGGTTCATCTCCTCCATCGATACGTGTAGATTTGGTCGCGAGTTCCTCGAGTACGAGATCCACCAGTTCGGGGACCCCGCGTTCGATTCGGTCGCTCAGCTCCAGGGTCGCCTCGATCCGGGCGGGCTCGATGCCGAACACCAGCAGTTCGTCCGGGATGTCGTACGCGTCTCGTCCCGCCCGCAGCGCCTCTGCAAACGAGAAGTCGTGCATCGTCATCTCCGGGACTTCGCCGGCGAAGGCGCCGTCGACGTACCTGTACCTGTGGACTGTCCCCGGTTCCGCTCCGGTCTCGATCGCGTCGACGACGATCGCCTTCCGGCAGCCACTCATCGCCTCCAGCGCGAAGAACGCGGTCGTTCCGGCGTGCGTGAGCACGACGCCGTTCGTCCGCTCGTCGGACGACGTCTCCAGCTCGTCGATCACGCGCTTCCCGACGCCGTCGTCGCCCATGATCGGATTCCCGACGCCGACCACCGCAATCTCGGCACAATCGATTTCGTCGCGTCGTTTTGCCGCCGCCGACCGGGCGTTCAGGGACGATCCCGTCATCGTCACTTCGAATCCGCCTCTTCGGCTTTTTCGTCGGCCTCGGAGCCGAGCTGTTCCTGGACGTCCGTGCTGGTGCCGAGACGCTTCGAGATCGCGTCGAACCGCTTTGTGAGCCTGTCTTTCGATCGCGTTTCTCCCCGACGTTCGGGTCGGCTCTCCTCGTCGACTCTCCATCCGTACAGTTTCCCGTGGATAATCGAGAACAGCAGGTCGTGGTTGCTCGGACACAGCGGGAAGTACGCGTGAACCCCTACCGAGACGAGGAAGAAGATCGTCGCCAGGAAGTGGATCCGGAGCATGGTCTCGTAGGCGACGGTCCCTGCCAGGAAGCCGATTCCGGCGATCCACCACGCCGGATCCGTCGCGAGTTCCGCCCAGAGTGCGAATCCCGAAAGCGTCAGGAGGATCGCGAAGAACCAGGTCGCATACCAGAACGCCGTCTGCATCGGGTGGTAGCCGGCCCACTCGCCGGTCGTCTCGTCGTACGTCCGTCGGGCCTTCTTGTATCCGGGGATGTAACTGGCCAGTCCGAGGAACGAAAGCGTGATGACGATCTGATCTTTGACCTGTTCGCGGCTGATCAGCGGCGACTCTCCGTCGACGACAAGATCGTAGTACGGGAACAGTAGCAAAGCAAACACTGCAAGCAGGACTCCCGCCCAGATGTGGATCACGAACGCGACGTGGTAGCCGTCCCAGATGCCGATGTTCAACGGCCCGTACCAGCCGGTCCAGATCGCGAGACCGGTCGCCGCCGCGAGCAGCGTGACGAGTACCATCGACCAGTGGGAGACGATAGATCCCCACCCGTGCCAGTCCAGTATCTCCTTGTCCTCCTCCTCGAGGTACTGGTACCGCTCGTAGCGCTCGGCGACGTCGAGCCAGAGCCTCGTGAGCCACCCGTCGGCGGAGTTGTCGGCCGTCTGGCGGTTCACCTCCCGGGGGTCGGCGCTTTTCTCAGACATCACATCCCCCCTCCGAGATGCCTGGCCGGGCCGGTTCGATCTCAGTCTCGAACTCTCCGTCCGGACTCTGGACGTGGACCGCACAGGCGAGACAGGGGTCCATCGATCGGATCGTCCGGAGGATGTTCAGCGGGTTGTCGACGTTGTCGACTTCGTCTCCGACGATCGCCTCCTCCAAGATGCTGGGCTGTCCCTCGCCGTCGCGTGGTCCGATGTTCCACAGCGTCGGCGTGATGATCTGGTAGCGCTCGATCTGTCCGTTCTCGACGTCCATGTAGTGGGAGAGTGCACCACGGGACGGTTCGAACAGACCGACGCCGGATCCGGTGAAGTCGTCGGTCCAGTCGTCGGCCATGAACGGCTCGGCGGGGTCGATCGCGTCGAGCCACTCGAGCACCTGGTCGCGGACCAGAAGCGCCTCCTGGGCGCGGGCGATCAGCCGATTGAGCGTGTTGCTCTCGTCGGCGCCCCCGCCCAGCGTCTCCCGGAGGTCGAACGGGTCCGCGTCCTTGATGACGAGACGGGCGAGCGGGCCGACCTCCATCGACTCCCCGTCGAACCGCGGGGCCTTGCCCCACGAATAGGCCTCGTCCTTGTCGAGGTCCGGCTCCGGCGGCTTTGCTTCGGTCGGAGCCCCTCCCGAGTCGTCCGTGTACCAGGAGTATTCGGTGTCCTCTGTGATGCCCTCGACGACCTCCTCTTTGGTCATCAGTTCGATCGAGCCGTCGCGATAGACCCCGCGCGGCAGGAAGAGCTCGCCGGTCTCGGGGTCCTCGAAGATGCCGTTGCTGTAGTACCGGTTCGGCCCCTCGCCGATGTCGGCGGCGCCCAACTCGGCTGCAGCCACGAGGATCGAGACGATGTCGTGTAACCCCTCGCCGAGTTCGGGATCCAGTTCACCAGCCTGGACGTTCTCGATCACGTCCGGGACGGCCTCGGTGGGTCCGAGCCAGTTGCTGACCTCCATTACGCGGGACTTCACCGACGCGATCGTCGAGGCGTCGGGATGGATCGCGAGACCGCCCGGGACGTAGCCGACCGGGTGGGGCGCGCGGCCGCCGAACTCTGCGAGCGCCTTCATGAGCTTGCGCTGGTTCTCGATTGCACCCATGTAGCCGTCGCCCTCGAGCGGATCCAGTCGGTCGAAACCGGTTCCCGCCACTGCATCGCTGTAGTCGGGTCCGACCAGGGCGAACAGGTGGACGGCGTGGTTCCACAGGTAGAAGATACCTTCCGCCGCGTCCCGAAGCAGCACCGCGTTCCGCGGCGGGCCATCGAAGACGCCGGCGTTCATTGCGGCGTCTTCGGCCGCCTTCGAGGAGCACAGTCGGTGACAGAGGAAACAGACGCCACACACCATCCCGGTGATCTGGGCGGCGTCCGTTGGCGGACGACCGAGCGTGATTATCTCTGCACCCCGGAACATCTTCATCTCGCTTTTCGCCTCCTGGACGACCCCGTCCTCTACCTGCAGGGTGGTTCCATGGTGGCCTTCGATTCGCGTCGTCGGATCGATCGTGATTTCTGGCATGTGTGTCGTGTGTTCGTGTGGTCAGTTTCAGTTCGATCCGTCAGTCGGCGTTCGACTCCGGTTTCTCGGGCGGGTCCTGGGTATCGGAGGGTCCCTGGTTTCCGGGCGGTCCCTCGTTCTCGGGCGGTTCTCCCCCGTCGTCGAACTTCCCGTAGCCCATCGCCTTCCGGGCGACGTGAGCGCCGATGCCGGCTGCGGCCGCGACGACGCCTGCCGCCCCCGCGTGGGTAGCGCTGACGTTCCCGAGAATGGCGGCGCTCTCGATGTCTTCGCGGAACGGCGAGAACCGATCCCAGAATCCGGGCTCCATGCAGCCGATACAGGGGGAGCCCACGTTCAGACAGACGCTCGTCCCGTCGTTCCACAGCCGGCTCATGTCGTCGCAGTGGGTGTACGGACCGGCACAGCCTTGCTTTATCAGACAGCCCTCCCCGCCAGGTTTGTCTGCGAACTCGCCACGGTCGAAGTACCCCCGCAGCGGACAGTTGTCGTGCACGAGCGGCTCGTAGAAGGGCTTCGGACGGTGGTATCGATCGAGTTCGGGAATGTGACCGTTGAGGACGGTCGCCAGCGTCAACAGCACGTAATCCGGGTTGGGCGGACAGCCGCCCAGGTTGACGACCGGGAGGTCGGCGCCGGAGGTGAAGTCGGGCCCCAACACGCCCCCTGCGCTGCGCTTCTCGAACTGGAGCCCTTTCGCGCCAGTGACGTTGTCGCCCAGACCGTAGAGTCTTTTCTTGTTCTGGGCAGCCGGCCAGCCCCCGAACGAGGCACAGTTACCGACCGCGACGACGAGTTCCGCCTCCGGAGCCAGTTCCATCACCCAGTCGACGACCGCCTTTGCCGAACCGTCGGGGTTTCGACCGACCGTCGCCGCCTCGGGAATGTCGACGGGGACAGATCCCTCGACGATGAGGATGTCCGGCTCGTCGCTCATCGCATCTATCGCCGCTGGACCGGCCTCCGGCATGATCGTCGGGTGGAAGGTCACGTCGAGTCGGAACTGCTGGAGCGCCTCCTCGAGCGTCGGATACTGGGCCTGTAGCGTCGAGATTGTACAGCCCGTACACGCCTGTCCCTGGAGCCAGACGACGTCCATGTTCCCCTCGGACGCCCGCTCGAAGGCGGAGGCGATCTCCGTCGAGTGGTTGGCGATGACGGATCCTGCGGCTGTCGCCCCCGCCAGCCGAAGGAAGTTCCGTCGAGACGTATTGGAAAGTGTTGACATGCAGTTCATTATTAACGTTTATATTAATTGAAATGGACAACAAATTCTCATCTATTGGGAATCCGCTCCTCGATTTCAGTTGATTATCGCTATGTTTTAATAGCCGAAGTAGGTTCGACGCCGTCGCTATTGTCGTTTAGCTGGAATAGCCGCTTCAGTTATGGGTTCGTCCGGCCTCATTTCGGGCGTGAGGGATTCCTCGTGACTAACGATACTATCAACTCTTCCGGCGGCGGCCTCTCGCCACTGCGGACGGTTCGAAAAGCGGGCAAAGCTGTTGCTGCACGCGCTTCACCGTTCCGTTCTACGCCCGATCTCGTCTTCTTTCACCCGCCCAGTGTCTACGACTTCCGGAACCGTACGGAGGTTTTCGGTCCGATCAGCGACGTCATCCCGTCGTCACCGGTGTTCGAAATGTATCCCGTCGGGCTAACGAGTATAGCGGATTACCTCGAGGAGAACGGCCACGACGTCCAGATTGTCAATCTCGCGAACCAGATGCTTTCGGACGCCGACTACGACGCAGAGGCCGAGATCGAGCGGTCGCAGGCGAAGTACTTCGGGATCGATCTTCACTGGCTGCCCCACTCCCACGGATCCATCGAAATTGCTCGTCTCGTCAAGAAGTATCACCCGGATTCCCCCGTGATTTTCGGGGGATTGAGTTCCTCGTACTACCACGAGGAGTTGATCGAGTACGACTGTGTCGATTACGTCGTCCGCGGCGATTCGACCGAGGAGCCGATGTTGCAGTTGGTCGACCGCCTGGAGAACGGCGGCAGCCTCCACGAGGTGGATAACCTCACCTGGAAGGAGGATGGCGAGACCGTGGTCAATCCACTCGAGTTCGTCCCATCTCACCTCGATTACGTCTCGATTCCTTCCTACGAATACGTTCTCAGGTCGGTCGTGAAGTACGGCAGCATCAAGAAGACGATCCCGTATCGCAACTGGCTCGACGATCCGGTGACGCTTCTTTTGACCTCCCGGGGATGTGCTCGGGACTGCACCTTCTGTGGCGGCGCGTGCAGCGCCTATCGGGAAGTGGTCAACCGCTCCTCACCGGCGTTTCGATCGCCGGAGCAGCTGGTCCGTGACATCAGAGACATCACTGCGTTCTCGAAAGGGCCGATCTTCGTCATCCACGACATCCGCATGGGGGGCCCTGACTTCGCGAGGGAGTTTCTCCGGCTCTTAGAGGGGGTCGACGTGGAAAACGAGTTCATTTTCGAACTGTTCGGCCCGGCAGACGAGGAACTGTTCGAACTGTTCGATCGCGCGACCGAGAACTACAGTCTCCAGCTCAGCATCGAGTCGCACGACGAAACCGTCAGACAGAACGTCGGGAAGTTCGCGACGTCGAACGAGGAGCTGGAACGAACCCTGGAGCTGGCGCTGGACCACGGCTGTAACAAGATCGACCTGTTTTTCATGGTCGGATTACCCCAGCAGACGTACGACGACGCGGTCGGCGACGTGACGTACGCCCGCCACCTCTTCGAGACGATCGACGACGAGCGGATCGCACCGTTCACCGCACCGCTCGCGCCGTTTCTCGATCCGGGAAGTCCGGGGTTCGAAAACCCCGAAGAGTACGGATATCGACGGTTCTGTGAGACGCTCGAGGACCACCGAGAACAGCTTCTCCAGCCCAGCTGGAAACACATGCTGAGTTACGAAACCGAGTGGATGACCCGCGACGAGATCGTCGAGGCGACCTACGACGCCGCGTTCGGGATGAACGAACTCAAACACGAGTTCGGCGTGATCGACGCGGAGACGTACCACGACGTCAAAACCCGGCTCGAGAAGTCTCAGGAGGTGATCGCTACCGTCGACGAGATCGTCCAGCTCCCCGAATCGGAACAGCAAGACCGGCTCGCTCAGCTCCACGACGAACTCGGCGAGTTCGGGGAGTACAGTATCTGTGGGAACGACGAACTTACGTGGACGAACGAAGGGCTCCGGAGCGTCCTTTCGCTCGGAACGCTCGGTGCGAGAATGTTGATCCGATCGATACGGGCTCCCTCGGACACCGTCGCTGCGAGCACCTCGAGAGATCCCGGCCGTCGGTGACGGGACGGCGACACTCGGACGGCACCGACGCGGTCGGACGTCACTCCAGCGATTCGGACGCGTCGAACAGCGTGTCTGCGACCGTTTCGATCGCTTCCAGCCCTTTTACCTCCCGGGGGAGTTGCGGCACGGTTGCCAGCCCGTACTCGTCGGCGTATCGATCCTGGAGGACGTCCATGTACTCCGCGTGCATTTCTGCGCGCTCGCGATGGTGTGTACAGTCTTCCTCGGTGACGTCCGAAAGCACCATGTTCGCAACGACCCGTCGGACCTCGAGATCGTGGTCCTCGAGGTCGTCGATGATTCGGTCGGTCTCGTTGACGCCGAGCCCTTCCGGGATCGTCACGACCACGAACGCCGTTCCGTCCCCCTGGACCATCTCCAGACAGTCGGCGGCGAGTTCGCGCCACTCGTCGAACAGCTCGCCGGGTCGCTTTTTTATTTCTCCCCGGGCGAGTGACCGGAGATCGGCGTATATCTTCGGTGCGGTTCCGAGGTGCTCGTAGAACTCCTCTTGCAGCTCCAGAAGCGAGATCGTGCTCCCGGCCGGTGCCGTGTCCCAGACGATCCGGTTGTAGACGTCACCCTCGAACCGATCGAGAATGTAGCTCATGACGAACTCCTCGACGACCCCCGGCGCCTTCGCGGCGTAATCGATGACCTCCCTGCCGACGCCAAGAAACGACGAGAAGACGTGATAGATGTCCTCGCCGTAGGTTTGCTTCCAGTCTTCTCGTAGCCGTTCGTAGTCCATCTCCACAGCGTCCAGACGGTCGACCCCGTCGACAGACGTTGTCTCGCCGAACACGTCTCTTTCGAGGATATCGGACAGCGACGGCGACCGGTCGGTCGACAGCAACAGCGTGCGCTGTCCGGCGCGGGCGAACTGCACCGCGGCCGCAGCCGAACACGTCGTCTTTCCGACCCCTCCTTTCCCCGTCACTGCGACCATCCGGGGGCCGTCTTCGAGATCACTCAGCGAGGTCATGTTCGGGCGTTCCCCCGGTCGGCATATGGGCGCTTCGACAGTTCCCATCGCGCGGGCTTGACTCGATTCGAACGGGTACTGACTTAAGAAACCGGGGGACTGCTACTGCTGTTCGTTTGCCCGTTCGATCCACGTACTCGCCCGTCCTTCGCCGACCTTCGCCCCCTCGGCGACTGCTCCGGGGTCGGCCGCAGCGAGCTGTGGGACCGTGTGGATACCGATCTCTCCGAGACGGTCCGCGTACGCCGGGCCGATCCCCTTTATCTTCTGCACCGGCTCCCCGTCGTCGGATTCTTCGGCGAGTTCCTCGCCGGCGGTCTCGTCCGCGTCGCCGTCGTCTTCGTGGTCTTCCGTTCGATCCTCTTTTGCGTCTTCGTCGGCCTCACCGGTCGGTTCCTCGCCGTCGGCTTCTCCGGTCGGTTCTTCGCGTCCTTCGGGAGTCTCGTCGGTCGATTCGTCGTCAGCCCCCTCGCCTTCGTCTGCTTCTCCCGGTGGCCCGGATTCGGGCTCGGGCCCGGATTCGGGATCGGGATCCCGCTCTACGGTCACTTCGGTGTCGCCACGTTCCGTCCTGTCGTCGCCTCCGCCGATACCCAGAAGCTCTTTCAGTTTCTGCAGGAGCGCCATTACGAGATGCGTACGGCAGGGGACTATTTAAACGTCCGCCGACGTCGTCGCGTGCTGCCGGTTTCCAGTTTCGGCCGACGCGGTCCTCACAGGTGAGCTCGAAGCGCCTCGTTCATCCGGGAGACTGGGGCTCGTTCGCCGGTCCAGATCTCGAAGGCCTCGACGCCTTGATAAAGCAGCATCCACGCCCCGTCGATCGTCGTCGCCCCGACTGCCTCCGCGTCCCGGAGCAGCCGGGTTTCCAGCGGTGTGTACACTGCATCCAGCACTGCGAGCCCCCCGTGCAGGAGGGCCGCGTCGACGGGGGTCTCGTCGGACTCCATGCCGACGCTCGTGGCGTTGACGAGCACGTCGGCGTCGGGAACGGTTTCCGAAAGGCTGTCGAGCCCACCGGCGGTGACCGTCCGGTCTGTCGTTCCCTCGACGGCGTCCGCGAGCGTCTCCGCCCGTTCCGCGGTCCGGTTTGTAATGTGTACCGCCGCGCCGGCGTCCCCGAGCGCGAAGGCCGCCGCACGGCCGGCGCCGCCGGCGCCCACGACGACCGCCTCGGCCCCGCGGAGCCCGACGTCGTGGTGGGCGAACGCCCGTCTGACGCCGTCGGTGTCGGTGTTGTACCCCTTCGGTCCCGCTTCGGTGAAATCGATCGTGTTGACCGCGCCGACGCGGGCGGCGAGATCGTCGGCGTCGACTGCCGCGAGCGCGTCCTCCTTGAACGGGATCGTGACGTTGAGCCCATCGATGCCCAGTGTTTCGGCCCCGTCGATTGCCGCCGCGATCGCGTCGGCGTGGGGTTCGAACGTGACGTAGCGGGCGTCCAGCCCGCACGCGTCGTATGCGGCCTCGTGCATCGGGGGCGAGAGTGAATGCCCGACCGGATTTCCGACCAGTCCGTACACCTGCATGGCCGTGGCGTCGTCGCCCAGCCATATGAGTTGTCCGGGGCGAGCTTCCGGGGGCGGAGAACGTTCTCGGAAGGGGGAACGCTCACCTTTTACGGGACCGGTCGAACCGCTTCTTTTGATCGGACTCGTCGTAGCCCTGGGGAACGCTCACCTTTTACGGGACCGGTCCAAGACCCTGTATGAGCCAGCCGCGCGTTCCGGGGGAGTCGGACGATAGACTCGAACTTCCCTGTGGCGAAGCTATCGCTGTCACTGACCTCGATCTTGGGATGCGGGAGTTAGCCTGCGATTGTGGCGCCACACACGCCGTCGTGATGGATGTCCATCCCGCGACGCGGTTCCTGCCGGAGTTTCTGGTGGAGATCCTCCGGGAGGTGACGGAGACGACGAGCGAGGAGCTGTCCGAGTTCGACATGCCGCATGTAATGGGTATGGTAATCGAGGAGTTCCCGGGATCGGTCGTGTCACACGACGCGACCGACGAGCCCGACGTCGGCTGTGGCCTCCTCTGGGTCTCGGAGTTCGACTCCCGCCGGCTCCACGAGATCATCGTCGAACTGATCGTCGAACTGATGGAACATGCGGTCAGTCACGGGGACGAGGATGAGCTTTCGGAGTTCGAACGACAGATGCTGGAGTTCGACGTCGAAGAGTTCGTCGAGGAGTACCGCGCAGATCGCAACTTCGAGGCGGAGTCGCCGTACGACGACCGATAACGAGCCGGCTGTCGAGAGGGGACTGTGACCGTGGGTGGATGTCGATCCCGTATTCCGCCGAAACCGGTGTCTGACACGTGTATGACCCCTGTCTCACTGAATTATATGTGAATACGGAACGTGTGTAAGACATATGCACACCCGACAGCGAGAGTTCGAACGGATACGGGGTGTGCTGGCCGACGCCGAAGAGCCGCTGACAGCGCGGGAGATCCTCGCGCTGCTCGACGACGAGGAAATCGACAGCACACACCGTGTCGCAACCGTCCTCGGCCGCTGGGCTCGCCGCGGCGAGGTCGAGGTTATCACCGACAACCCGTATCGGTATCGCCTCAACACCTGAGGGCAGCGTCGCTGCCGGCTCGTCGAACGAACTGTTTTCCGGAGACTACCGAGGCACCGTCACAACCACGTCGTCCCGACGGGGGGAACAATCATGCCAATCGAGTTTGTAGGGGGGCGTATGGAAACCTCCGAAGAGGACGGTCGTCTCGTCCGGCTTTACCGCGAATACGTCGGTGACCCGGAGGAGGCGGTCGACATATATGCGGGGTTTGCACTGTTCTTCGGCGGGATCGCCATCGGGTTCGCGGGCGTCGTCCTCTTTCTCGTGAGCGACGGGATCACCGCCGACGAAATGGGGCTGTACGCCGTCAGACAGGTCGCGGCCGTCGCGGGGGCGGTGGGATTACCGGCGCTGCTCTCGGGTGTCGTCGTTCTGCTTCCAGTCGACAGGCGGGCGCTGTATCTCACCGGTGCCGGCAGCGTCGTCTGTCTGGCAGCGATCGGGCTGTTCGTCTGGGCGTATCCGTACCACTGGAACGTCTCGGGGGCTCCCGACTACAGCGCGACCGGCGCGGGAATCTACAGTCTCGGACTCGCAGGCGTCGTCGCTGCCACCGGCGCAGCGCTCGTCGCCCACAGCGTCCAGCGGGCTGCTCCCGATGTCGCGCCGGAAGCTGCAGCTGCTGGGAGTTCGGCGGCTGACGTCCCCGACGACGGCGAGGCGGTCACGGACGAACAGGTGCGTGCAGACATCGAGCGCGAACTCGGCGATGCAGAACTTTCCTGGGGCGGTATCGAACGGTCGGAGACGCGCCGGCTCGAGTTGAACACGGGGACAGAGGAGATCGACGGACGCGGGTTCGAGGTCGACTCGGCCAAGACGGCCCGGTCGAGCGGCGACGCAGTCGACGACGCGGTGTCCGGGCTGAGACGTCTGCAGGGCGGGGAGAAACAGACCGCGAGCGGTTCCGGAACCGACGACCAGGCCTCAGCACTCCGGGAGCTCAAAAAGCAGCGTCAGCAACGCGAAGTCGAACGCGAACCTGACAGCTTGTTCGACCGGATCAAAGACCGGTTATAGTCCAGTTTCTGGCTCCCCCTAATCTCATTTAATGGGGGATTAGTTCTGGTCGGGTTCCTCCGCGCGAGAGCGGACTGCATGACTTTTGGGGAGAACCAATATTTATGACCCACGCCTCTGATTCTACGAGCATGGCAAAGGGACTCGACGTCGGTACGATGAACATTCTCTCGGCGCGGCAGGACGCTACCGAGACGGTGTTCGTACAGCAGCGCAACTCCTTCGTGGAGATCGAGTACAGTGACATGGCCGAGCAGATGCTTTCGCGCAGCGAAGTCCTTCACATCCGGAAGGACGACAAGGTGTACGTCGTCGGCGACGACGCCTTGAACTTCGCGAACATCTTCAACAAGGAGACCCGCCGTCCCATGCAGCACGGGATCCTCTCCAGTGAGGAGTCGTCAGCGATTCCCATGATCAAGCTCATCACGGAGCAGGTCGTCGGCGAACCCTCCTTCGAGGACGAGCGGCTGTTCTACTCCAGCCCGGCGGACCCAATCGACTCGGACCTCTCGACGCTGTACCACCAGAAGACGCTCGAGTCGATGCTGGGCGACATGGGCTACGATCCCGAGCCGATCAACGAGGGGATGGCCGTGATCTACTCGGAGCTCGCGGACAACAACTTCACCGGCCTGGGCGTCAGCTTCGGCGCGGGCATGACCAACGTCTGTCTCGCCTACTACGCGGTGCCGGTGATGAAGTTCTCGATCGCCCGCGGTGGCGACTGGATCGACGAACAGAGCGCCCAGGCGACCGGCACGCCGGTCGACAAGGTGACCACGATCAAGGAAGACGACTTCAAGCTCGACTTCCGGACGGACGTCGGCGGCGTCGAGGGGGCGCTGGCGATCTACTACGAGAACCTGCTGGATTACGTCATCGAGCACATCTCCCGGGAGGTCGACGAGGAGGACGTCGAGGAGGGGCTCGACGTTCCCGTCGTCGTCACTGGCGGTACCTCGAGCCCCGCCGGATTCGAGGAACTGTTCGCCGACCACCTCGAGGACGCCTCGATCCCCTTCTCGATCAGCGACGTCCGGCAAGCGGACGAACCGCTCTACAGCGTCGCCAGCGGGGCGCTGGTGGCGGCCCGCTCGGAGGAAGAGGAACAGCCCGCCCAGGAAGAGCCGACGGAAGTGGAAGCGGAGGACTGACGCGACGGCGGTGGACTGACGCGACGGCGGTGGACTGGCGCGACGGCGGTGGACTGGCGCGACGCGTTTCGGTTCCGGGCGCTACCCCACCGGTTCCTCGTAGATCATCTCGATTTTGTCCGAGAACCGATCGAGGATGTTCCGACGCTTCTTTTTCATCGTCGGCGTCAACAGATCGTTCTCCTCGGTGAACTCCTCGGGAACGAGTCGGAACTGCTTGATCCGCTCGTGCTCCTCGAATCGTTCGTTTACCTCGTCTACTTCCCGGTCGATTCGGTCGTGGATGCGTTCGTCCCGACACAGTTCCCCCCGATCGTCCGGGACGTCGTGTCCCTGATCGTCGGCCCACTCAATGACGCGCTCGAAGTTGGGGACAATCAACGCGGAGACGAACTTCTGACCGTCGCCGATCACGACGCACTGTTCGACGAACTCGTTTGCGGCGAAGGCGTCCTCGATCGGTCCCGGCGCGACGTTTTTTCCGGTCGAGAGCACGAGCAACTGCTTTGCACGCTCCCGGAAGACGATGTACTCGTCGTCCCGCTGTTCGACGATGTCTCCGGTCCGGAACCACTCCCGGCCCTCCTCGTCGGTGTCGAACGCCGCTTCGGTCTCGTCTGGTTTGTTCCAGTAGCCGCCACACACCTGCGGGCCCCGGACCAGCAGCTCGCCCACCTGTCCGTCTGCGTCTTTCGCGACGTCCTCCCCGACGAGGCTCTCGTCGAGTTTTACTTCGGTGTCGACGACCGGCGGTCCGATCGTTCCGACCTGTGGGTTCTCCGGTGGGTTCACCGCGATCACCGGCGAGGTCTCGGTGAGCCCGTATCCCTCGTAGATCGGGAGCCCCATCCCGTGATACAGCGCACACAGGTCCGCCGAGAGCGACCCACCGCCCGAGATGAAGAACTCGATGCGATCGCCCAGCGCCTCGTGCACCTTCGAGAAGACGAGCGTGTCTGCCAGCGAGCGTTTCAGGTTCAACACTGGTCCCGGGTTCTCCGAAGCGTGATACTCCCGGCCCACGTCGGTCGCCCACTCGAAGATCCGCTGTTTGACCGGTGACTCGCTGGCTTGCTCCCTGATAGCGGCGTACAGCTTCTCGTACACCCGAGGAACGCTCGTCATCACGTTCGGTCGAACGACACTCAGATCCTCCCTGAGCGTGTCGGGATTCTCAGCGTACGCGACGGTTGCGCCGGCGGCGAACATCAGATAATGACCCGCCAGCCGCTCGAAGACGTGCGCGAGCGGCAGGAACGAAAGTGCCGTGGCGTCGGCGTCGATGACCGGCACGTCGGGATCGCGGTCCGGACGCGGACCGAACCGCCGATAACACTGGTTTACGTTCTCCCGGAAGTTCCGGTGGGTGAGCTGGACGCCTTTCGGCTGACCCGTCGTTCCCGACGTGTAGATCAGACTCGCGGTGTCGTCGACGCTCCGTTCGTCCAGCCAGGAGTCGTAGTCGGCCTCCTCGAACGCCGATGCGCCCCGATCGTGTAACTTTCCGAGGGTGATCACCTCCTCGTGGTCGTCGTACCCGTCGACCTCGTCGATCACGACGACGTGCTCTACGTCGACGTGCTCCTCCTCCATCACCGCGAGGGTCCGTTCGAGCAAGCGCTCGTTCTCCGCGACGACGACCTCCGATCCTGCGTCCCCCAGCAGATACGCCAACTGGCTCCGCGACGAGGTTGGATAGACGGTGGTGACGATCCCGCCGGCGGCAAGCGCCCCGAAGTCCGTCTGTGCCCACTCCATGCGCGTGTGAGCGAAGATCGACACTCGGGTGCCCGCCTCGACGCCGAGCTCGCGGAATCCGGCGGCCAGCCGACGGACGATTTCGCGCATCTCTTCGTAGGTGAGGTCGCTGTACCCGCCTGACTCCGCCGCCGGAATCACCCCTGCCGCCACCAGTGATCGGTCGTACACCCCGCCCTTGTATCGTTGAGCGACCCGTTCGGCGTTCCGTGAAACGCTCTCCTCGAACGTTCGAGGGATCGTTTCCGTCCCGAGTACGGGACTCTCGTACGTCTCTTCGGCTCCTTTCCAGTCCATGCTCGGAAACTCTCGCTCATCTATAATAAACAATTGGGCTGTTTTCTGTTTATCTTCCGTCGCTACTCCTCCTCGGGAGCAGTCAGGCGTCCTCGCCGACGTACTCCAGATACGCGATTGCGCCCCGCGTGTTCAGCCTGACTTCCGCGCGGCTCTTCTCTTCACCCCAGGCGTCGACGATGCTGGCGTACTTTACGAAGTGGTCGATCACGGCATCGTCGTCGCCGAGTTCGCGGCGTTTCTGTTTGACTGCTTCGACCCACTCCACGAGCGATCGCTTGTACTCGTCGAGCAGCCCTTCGTCGTACTCTCGGGGTCCGAAGTGGCCGAAACAGAGCAGTTCGGGCTCGAGGGTCTGGATCAGCTTGACGTCGTCGATACACTGTTTGGCGTGGAACTGTGGGGGCGGGGAGGTAACCCTGATCTCGTCGGTGTCGCGAACGTAGATCCCGGCGGCGTCGCCGGTGAACACCGCGTCGGCCGTCCGGTCGTGAAAGACGACCTGGTGGGGGGCGTGGCCGGGCGCTTCGTGGACGTCGATCGTCCGATCGCCGAGATCGACGGCGTCGCCGTCTTCGAGTCCCTCGATCCGATCCTCCGGGACCGGGGCGGGTTCGACGTAGTAGTTCCACTGGTCGCCGACGGCGGCCTTCGTTCCCTCGACGAGGCGCTCGGGGTCGATCAGGTGTGGGACCGCCCGTTCGTGGGCGAGCACGGTCGCGTCCGGATATCGTCGGGCGAGATAGCCGGCACCGCCAGCGTGGTCCAGGTGGGCGTGTGTCGGCAGGACGTACGCCGGGTCGCGCCCGGAGAGCGCCTCCTCGATCGCGTCGAACAGTCCCTCGCGGTTCGTTCCGATGCCGGTGTCGATCACGGCCGGCTCCTCGGCGTCGACGACGTACACCGATCCGTACTCGTCGGCGTCGTACATGCCCGTATCGTAGTAAAATATTCCTTCCGTTTCGGGAACGGTTTCCAGCTCGCCTCGTGCCATGTATCGGATGCTCGCTGGGGCGAGCTTAAAACGTTCCCTCCGGATTCCGGCAGTACGACGCCACGACGCCGTCCGAACGGGGCGTTCGGCGTCACCTTTTTTACCTATCGCATTCATGTTTCGAGTTGTCACGTCGCGGTCCGATGAGCTGGTCGTTTCTGTCGCGGTTGGCAACGCTTAAATGAGTGGCCCTGTTAATCGACTGTAGTATCTCGTGACCGCTTCTCCCCACAGCGAGCCAGACCCATGGTAGACGTAAGCCAACACGAACTCGTCCCGGAGCACGTTCTCCTCGATGATCCCTCGACGGTCGAGGAAGTCCTCGAGGAGTACAACGTCCGGAAGACGAATTTGCCCAAGATCAAGCGTACAGATCCCGCGTTGCCCGAGGGTGCAGAGCCCGGCGACGTGGTGAAAGTGATTCGGGACTCCCGAACGACGGACCGAGCAGTCGTGTATCGACTGGTGGTTGAATGAACAGACAGGACAGACGCGTCATCTCGCGGGAGTATTTCTCGGAGGAACGGCTCGCCGAACACCACTTCCGGTCGTTCAACAACTTCCTCGACCGGGGGATGCAGCAGGTCGTCGACGAGAAAGAGACGATCGACACGGACATCGGCGACAAGGAGGGACAAGAGCCCGTTTACGTCGAACTCGGCGACGTCCGGGTTGCGACCCCCCGCGTGCGCGAGGCGGACGGCAGCGAGGAACTGCTGTACCCCCAGGAGGCACGTCTTCGGAACATCACCTACGCCGCGCCGGTGTTCATGGAGATGTCGATCGTCCGCGGCGGCGAGGAGGAGCCGGAGACCGTCGTCGACTCCACGGAGACGAAGGTCGGCCGGATGCCGATCATGGTCGGATCGAAGAAGTGCAACATGGCGGGCTTTTCCGAAACCGAACGGATCGACATCGGCGAGGACCCCGTCGATCCCGGCGGCTACTTCATCGTCAACGGCTCCGAGCGCGTGTTGATGACCAGCGAGGACCTCGCGCCGAACAAGATCCTCGCGGAGTACGACACCAAGTACGGCGACGAGATCCAGGTCGCGAAGACGTTCTCACAGCGCCGCGGGTACCGCGCGCTCGTGTTGTGTGAACGGACCCGAGACGGCATCCTCGAGGTGTCGTTCCCCTCCGTGTCCGGCTCGATCAACTTTGTGACGCTCGTTCGCGCCCTCGGGCTCGAGTCCGACGAGGAGATCGTTCACCGGGTCTCCGACGACCCGGAAATCGTGAAGTTCATGCTGGAGAACCTGGAGGAGGCGGAAGTCCAGACCGAGGAGGAGGCCATCGAAACGCTCGGCAAGCGCGTCGCATCCGGCCAGGGCAAAAACTACCAGCTCAAGCGGGCCAACTACGTAATCGACCGGTATCTGCTGCCGCATCTCCACGAGGAGGGCGTCGACGAGGAGGACGTCCGGATCAACAAGGCGTACTACCTCTGCCGGATGGCGGAGGCCTGCTTCGAGCTCGCGCTCGGCCGTCGGGAGGCCGACGACAAGGACCACTACGCGAACAAGCGGCTGAAGGTTTCCGGAGACCTGATGACCGACCTGTTCCGGACGGCGCTGAACAAGCTCGCTCGCGACGTGAAATACCAGCTCGAACGGGCGAACATGCGCAACCGGAACCTCACGGTCAGCACGGTCGTCCGTTCCGACGTCCTGACCGAGCGGCTCGAACACCCGATCGCGACGGGTAACTGGGTGGGGGGCCGGTCGGGCGTCTCCCAGCTCGTCGACCGGACCGATTACATGGGCGTTCTCTCGCATCTCCGTCGGCTTCGCTCCCCGCTGTCCCGTTCACAGCCCCACTTCGAGGCACGGGACCTGCACGCCACACAGTGGGGACGGATCTGTCCCTCCGAAACGCCCGAGGGCCCCAACTGTGGGCTGGTGAAGAACTTCGCGCAGGCGATGGAGCTGTCGGAGAACGTCGAGGACGAACAGCGGCTCAAACGGGAACTGGCGTCCATGGGGGTCCAGGAGATCCCGGGAATCGAGGGCGTCGAACGAACGACGGCGGACGACTAACTACAACAACATGGCTCAGGCACGCGACGCGAAAGTTTTCGTCAACGGCAGTCTGGTCGGAACACATCCCGACCCCGAACAGCTCGCAGAACGAATCAGGGAGGCGCGCCGCCGCGGCGACATCTCCCGGATGGTGAACGTCTCGGTCAATCCCCGAACCAAGGAGGTCATCGTCAACGCCGACGCCGGTCGGGCGAGACGGCCACTCATCGTCGTCGAGGACGGCGAACCCCTCCTCGAGGAGGAACACGTCGAGGCGCTCGAACGCGGCGACATCGACTTCGAGGACCTCGTCGAACGCGGCTACGTCGAGTTCATCGACGCCGAGGAGGAGGAGGACATCTACGTCGCCGTCGACGAGGACGAGCTAACGCCGAAACACACTCACCTCGAGGTCGACCCGCAGCTCATCTTCGGGATCGGCGCCGGAATGATCCCCTACCCAGAGCACAACGCATCGCCCCGTATTACGATGGGGGCAGGGATGATGAAACAGTCGCTGGGCCTGCCGGCGGCGAACTACCGGATCCGTCCGGACACCCGCCAGCACCTCCTGCATTACCCGCAGCTCGCGATGGTGAACACCCAGACGAGCGATCAGATCGGCTTCGACAAGCGGCCCGCAGCCCAGAACTTCGTTGTGGCCGTGATGTCCTACGAGGGGTTCAACATCGAGGACGCGCTGGTGATGAACAAGGGATCTGTCGACCGCGCGCTCGCCCGGTCGCACTTCTTCCGGACCTACGAGGGCGAGGAACGCCGCTACCCCGGCGGGCAGGAGGACCGCTTCGAGATCCCCAGTCAGGACGTCCGTGGCGCACGCGGAGAGGACGCATACACCCATCTCGACGAGGACGGCCTCGTCAACCCCGAGACGCCGGTCGACGAGAACTCGGTGTTGCTCGGGAAGACGTCGCCGCCGCGGTTCCTCGAGGAGCCCGACGACATGGGCGGGCTCTCCCCGCAGAAACGGCGCGAAACCAGTGTGACCATGCGATCGGGCGAGGACGGCGTGGTCGACACCGTCACCCTGATGGAGGGCGAGGACGGCTCGAAACTCTCGAAGGTGTCGGTACGCGACGAGCGGATCCCCGAACTCGGGGACAAGTTCGCCTCGCGACACGGACAGAAGGGAGTCGTGGGTCACCTCGCCCCACAGGAGGACATGCCGTTCACCGAGGAGGGCGTGGTGCCGGACCTCGTTTTGAACCCCCACGCGCTTCCGTCTCGGATGACGGTCGGCCACGTGCTGGAGATGCTCGGGGGCAAGGTCGGATCCCTCGAGGGCCGCCGCGTCGACGGGACGCCGTTCCAGGGCGAGGACGAAGAGGAACTCCGCGAGGCGCTCGAGGAGCACGGCTTCGACTCCAGCGGAAAGGAGGTCATGTACTCCGGAGTCACCGGAGAGAAGATCGAGGCGGAGATCTTTGTCGGGACCATCTTCTATCACAAGCTGTACCACATGGTCTCGAACAAGCTGCACGCCCGTTCCCGCGGGCCGGTGCAGGTGCTCACCCGCCAGCCGACGGAGGGGCGCGCCCGGGAGGGTGGCCTGCGCGTCGGCGAGATGGAACGTGAGGTGCTCATCGGGCACGGCGCCGCGATGGCGCTGAAGGAACGGCTGCTCGACTCCTCTGACAGAGAGGACGTGTACGTCTCCGCGGACACGGGGATGGTCGCCGTCGAGGACGTCGAGCAACGCCGCGTGTACGATCCGATCACCGGCAACGACGACAACATCCACGAGATCGAGGTGAGCTACGCGTTCAAGCTCCTGCTCGACGAGATGAAGGCGCTCGGCATCCGGCCGAAGCTCGAACTGGAGGACGCAGTCTAACATGGCAATGCAATCACCCAAAACGATCGGCGGAATCAGCTTCGGACTGATGGATCCGGAGACGTATCGGGACATGTCCGCGACGAAGGTCATCACGGCGGACACGTACGACGACGACGGCTACCCGATCGACATGGGGCTCATGGACCCCCGTCTCGGCGTCATCGATCCGGGTCTGGAGTGTCGCACCTGCGGCAAACACTCCGGCTCCTGTAACGGCCACTTCGGACACATCGAACTCGCCGCGCCGGTGATCCACGTCGGATTCGCGAAGCTGATCCGCCGGCTCCTGCGGTCGACCTGCAGGGAGTGTGGACGGCTCGCGTTGATGCCCGACGAGATGGAGGAGTTCCGCGAGAAACTCGAACGGACTCGGGAGCTGGGGAACGACCCCAACGACGTGTTGAAAGCGGCGGTGCGGCAGGCTCGCAAGGCAAGTCGCTGTCCCCACTGTGGGTCGCCGCAGGCGGACATCAAACACGAAAAGCCCACGACCTACTACGAGGTCCAGGACGTCCTGGCCGGGAACTACTCCGAGCGCATCGCCGACGCGATGCAGCCCGATCCCGACGACGAGGACGACCGCGGGATCTCGCCCCAGGAGCTCGCCGAAGAAACGGACATCGCCCTCGAACGGGTCAATCAGATCCTCTCTGGCGAGTTCCGCCCCCGGAAGGAGGACCGTCGGAGCCTGGAGAAAGAACTCGACGTGGACCTCACCGAGGAGGACATGAACAAGCTGATGCCCTCCGACATCCGCGACTGGTTCGAGGACATCCCGGACGAGGACCTCCGGGTACTCGGGATCAACGCCGAGAACTCTCGCCCGGAGTGGATGATCCTCACCGTGTTGCCGGTACCGCCGGTGACCGCAAGGCCGTCGATCACGCTAGACAACGGCCAGCGCTCGGAGGACGATCTCACCCACAAGCTGGTCGACATCATCCGGATCAACCAGCGGTTCATGGAGAACCGCGAGGCCGGCGCGCCACAGCTCATCATCGAGGACCTCTGGGAACTGCTCCAGTACCACGTCACGACGTTCATCGACAACGAAATCTCCGGCACGCCGCCGGCACGTCACCGGTCGGGTCGCCCCCTCAAGACGCTCTCTCAGCGACTGAAGGGCAAGGAGGGGCGCTTCCGGGGCTCGCTGTCCGGCAAGCGCGTGAACTTCTCCGCCCGGACGGTCATCTCGCCGGACCCGACCCTCTCGCTGAACGAGGTCGGCGTTCCGGACCGGGTCGCAAAGGAGATGACCCAGACGATGAACGTGACCGAACGGAACCTCGACCGGGCCAGACAGTACGTCAGGAACGGTCCCGAAGACCACCCCGGTGCGAACTACGTCCGACGGCCGGACGGTCGTCGGCTGAAGGTCACCGAGAAGAACTGCGAGGAACTCGCCGATAAGGTCGAAGTCGACTGGGAGGTCAACCGTCACCTGGTCGACGGCGACATCGTGATCTTCAACCGGCAGCCGTCGCTGCACCGGATGTCGATCATGGCTCACGAGGTCGTGGTGATGCCGTACAAGACGTTCCGGCTCAACACGACTGTGTGCGTGGCCGGGGATACGCGGGTCGACTGTGGCGGTTACGAACGTCGGATCGAGAACCTCGAGAACGACTGGAACGAGGAGGTCGTCTCTACGTACGATCCCGGGGACGGCGAACTCAGGGGGACTGGCCTGCAGGACTTCTGGTCGCTTCGACCGAGCGATTACGGGGCTAGCGTCAATCGGATCGAGACGGCGTCGGGCGGCGAGATCGTCGCCACGTCGGACCATCCGCTCCAGACGCCCGACGGCCTCGTTCGAGTCGAAGAACTGTCGGAAGGCGACCGCCTGGTTCGGCGTCCGATCGACCTCCCCGAGTTCGAGCCCGACGCACGGGAACAGACCGCCATAACCGAGGGGGACATCCGGGCCGCTGCCCCCCCGGAAACGTATCTCGAGTACACTCTCGAGAACCTCGAGGGACTGCTCCCGTTCGACGTTCACTCACGGAATGGGGTCGCCGCCGCCCGTTTGATCGGCCATCTGTTCGGTGACGGGACGCTGGAACTCGACGGACACCGTGCCCGACTGATCTTCCGGGCCCCTCGAGAGGAGTTGGGGGAGATCCGGATGGATCTCGAACGCCTCGGCTTCGAACCCGAGGACCCCCGGTACAAGGAAAACGAAGCACAGATCGTCGCGGCCGACGGTTCGACGGTCGACGTGTCCGGGGGCGGCTACGCGATGGAACTTCGCAGCAAGCCCCTGGCCACGTTCATGGCCGCGCTGGGTGTGCCGGCCGGGGACAAGACGACCGCAGAGTTCACCGTTCCCGACTGGGTTATGACCGGCCCGAAAGCCGTCAAGCGGAACTTCCTCAGTGCGTACTTCGGCGCCGAACTCTCGACACCGGCACCGCGAGGATCGAAGCTGTTCAAACAGCCCGTCTTCAAAGTCGCCAAGACCGACGATGTGTTCGATTCCGGACGCCGGTTCATCGGGGACGTGAACGAACTCCTTGAGGAGTTCGGAACCCGCATCTCGAACGTCCGCGAGGACGACGGAAACCGGCGCGTTGACGGGTCCATCTCGACGACGCTATCGGCCGAACTCGACGCCGGACAGGAGGCGCTTCGGAACCTCTTTGGCCGCATCGGCTATACGTACAACCGGGCAGCCGACGCGGAGGCACGCTTCGCGTACGCGTATCTATCGGAGAAGATCGACGAACTCGACCGGCTCGCGAGGATCGCGACGGCTGCACGCACCGCGAACGGGGAATACGGGGAGCTAACCGAACTCGCCGAAGAGCACGACGTGGATCCGAAGCGAGTGAGGCGCTGGCGACAGCGTGACATCGTTCAGCCGCGAGCGAACGACTTCCCGGGGTATGACGTCTGGAAGAGCGACCGCGTCGTCGACGAGAGCGAAGGTCTAATCCGGGAACCGATCTCAGCGATCGAGGAGGTCCCCGAAGAACGCGTGTACGACGTCACCACGGTTGACGACGCGCACCGGTTTATTACGAACGAATTTGTCGGAAGCAATTGCCCACCCTATAACGCCGACTTCGACGGCGACGAGATGAACATGCACGCGCTGCAAAACGAGGAGGCCCGCGCGGAGGCGCGGGTACTGATGCGGGTTCAAGAGCAGATCCTCAGCCCCCGGTTCGGCGAGAACATTATCGGGGCGATCCAGGACCACATCTCCGGGATGTATCTGCTCACCCACGAGGATCCGGAGTTCACGGAGACGCAGGCGCTGGACCTGCTGCGTGCGACCCGGATCGACGACCTCCCCGAGCCGGACGGCGAAAACGAGCAGGGGTCCTACTGGACCGGCCGGAGCATCTTCTCGCTGCTGCTCCCCGACGACCTGACGATGGAGTTCACGAGCGAGGCCGGCGACACAGTCGTCATCGAGAACGGCGAGCTGCTCGAGGGGACGATCGACTCGGAGGGGGTCGGCGAGTTCGGCGGCGAGATCGTCGACACCATCACCAAGGTGTACGGGGAGACCCGCGCCCGCGTGTTCGTGAACGAGGTCGCCGCGTTGGCGATGCGGGCGATCATGCACTTCGGCTTCTCGATCGGGATCGACGACGAGTCGATCCCACAGCAGGCCGAAGAGCAGGTCAACGAGGCGATTCAAAGCGCTTACGACCGGGTCGAGGAGCTCATCGAAACGTACCAGGTCGGGGAACTCGAGAGCCTTCCCGGCCGGACGGTCGACGAGACGCTGGAGATGAAGATCATGCAGACGCTGGGCAAGGCACGCGACTCCGCCGGCGACATCGCCGAACAGCACTTTACGGAGGACAACCCGGCGGTCGTGATGGCCCAGTCCGGCGCCCGCGGTTCGATGCTCAACCTCACCCAGATGGCCGGCTGTGTCGGCCAGCAGGCAGTGCGCGGCGAGCGGATCAATCGCGGCTACGAGGACCGGACGCTGTCGCACTTCGAACCCAACGACCTCTCGGCGGACGCACACGGATTCGTGGAGAACTCCTACCGCGGCGGGCTCACGCCCAAGGAGTTCTTCTTCCACGCCATGGGCGGCCGCGAGGGGCTGGTCGACACGGCGGTGCGGACCTCGAAGTCCGGCTACTTGCAGCGCCGGCTGATCAACGCACTCTCGGAACTGGAGGCGCAGTACGACGGCACCGTCCGGGACACCTCGGACACGATCGTCCAGTTCGAGTTCGGCGAGGACGGCACCTCCCCGGTGCGGGTCTCCTCCAGCGAGGACAACGACATCGACGTCGACCAGATCGCAGACAGGGTGCTCGAAGCGGAGTTCGACTCCGAGGAGGAGCGCGAGGAGTTCCTGGGTCGCCGGGAGCCGCCGACGAACCTCTCGGAGTACGCCGGTCCGGGCCTGGACAAAGCACAGGGCCTCGATACGGAGGTGGAATCCGATGACTGAAGCCGACTACCCCAACGTCACCGAGGACATGGAGGCGATCGTCGAGGACACCGAACTCCCGCGTCGCCTCAAAGACGAGGTGTACGCGACCATCGACCGGAAGGCCGGCGAGTACGGCTCGGTCAGCATCGAACAGGCGAGCGATATCGCGGAAGCGGTCGAGAACCGCTACCGCCAGACGCGGGTCGATCCGCTCGATCCAGTGGGAACCGTCAGCGCCCAGTCGATCGGGGAGCCGGGAACGCAGATGAGCGTCCCGGCCGATGAACGGATAATCGTCCGACAGGACGGTGAGACCGACATCGTCGATATCGGAACGCTCGTCGACGACGTCATGGAGTCCGGAGAGACGCGAACGTTTGACGGACACGAAGTTGCGCTGGCCCCCGATGGCATGGAAGCACTGAGCCTCGGTGAAGACGAACAGGTGCGGTGGAAAGCTGTCGAGGAAGTCAGTCGACACGAGACTCCCGACGAGTTGCTGGAGTTCGAACTCGAATCCGGCCGAACGATTCGGGCGACGAAGGCCCACTCGTTCGTGATTAAAGAGAACGATGAGATCGTGCCGGTAGCCGGCGACTCCCTTGAGGAAGGCGAGGAGCTCCCTGTCGTCGGCGAGTTCGATCCGGAAATCGCACGTGCCGATTTCACAGATTTCGAATCCGAACAGACGTTGACTGACGGCGGTGTGGCTGCGTCGCCGACCGCAAATGTCGACCAGTATGCCGAAACTGTCGCCTGGGATCGGATCGAGTCGATCGAGCCGGTCACCAGCGGGCACGAGTACGTGTACGACCTCTCCGTCGAGGGCCTGGAGACGTTCACCACCGCGGAAGGCGTCGTGACGCACAACACGATGAACACCTTCCACTACGCCGGCGTCGCCGAGATCGACGTCACCCAGGGCCTGCCACGCCTCATCGAGCTGGTGGACGCCCGGAAGACCCCCGACACGCCGATGATGACCGTCTATCTCGAGGGCGAGTACGCGGACAACCGCGACAAAGCCCACGAGGTGGTGTGGTCGATCGAAGCGACGAAGATCCTCGCGCTTGGGGACGTCTCGACGAACGTCGCCGACATGCTCGTCCAGATCGACCTCAACGAGGAGACGCTGCTGGAGCGCTGGCCGACCTACGACGACCCGAACGTCGTGGCAGAAGAGATCGCCGAGACGATCGAAGACGCGCTGGGAGTCGACACCCGCCAGCAGGGGACGCTGGTCGAGTTCGGCCCGCCGAGCCCCTCCTATCGACAGCTGCTCCAGCTGGTCGAACAGCTGCGCGACGTCGTCTTCAAGGGGATCGAGGAGGTCGACCGCGTCGTCATCCGGAAGGAGGAGACCGACGACGGCGAGGAGTTCGTCCTCTACACCGAGGGGTCGGCGTTCGGCGACGTCCTCGAAATCGAGGGCGTCGATCCGACCCGGACGACGTGTAACAACATCCACGAGATCTACCGGACGCTGGGCGTCGAGGCGGCCCGCGAGGCGATCATCAACGAGACGAACACCACCCTCGAAGAGCAGGGGCTGGGCGACGTCAACGTCAGGCACCTGATGCTGGTGGCAGACATCATGACGAACAGGGGTACGATCGAGTCGATCGGTCGCCACGGCATCTCCGGCTCGAAGGACTCCGTGCTCGCCCGGGCGGCGTTCGAGGTGACGGTGAACCACCTGCTCGACGCTGCGATCCACGGCGAGCGCGACGAACTCGACGGCGTCATCGAGAACGTCATCGTCGGCAAGCCGATCTCGCTTGGCACCGGCGACGTCGATCTCCGGATGGGGACGACTGGCGGCTCCGCCCCCAGGTCGGACGACTGATCGGCGATGCGGGTGACCCTCTCGGATGCGGCACGCAGGTACATCGGTCGCTTCGACGAGTTGACGGGGGTTGCGCCGCGCGACTGCCTGGTCGAGGAGGACCGTCTGGTGTTTGTCGTCCCGCCCGGTGAGATGCGCGAGGCGATCGGACCGGGCGGCCGGACAGTCGATCGCGTGCAAGCGGAGCTGGGGCGGCAGGTCCAGCTGGTCGAGTACGCCGAGACGCCGGAGGCGTTCGTGGCGAACGCGCTCGCACCGGCAGCGGTGAGGGGCGTGACGATCTCCGAGCAGAACGATCGGGTGGCGTACGTCGAAGTCGAGCCGGCCGACCGCGGGGTCGCGATCGGCACCGACGGGCGGAACATCGAGGCGGCACGCCGGCTCGCGGGGCGGCATCACGACGTCGACGACGTCCAGCTCACGTAGCTGGAGCCCGACCCGCCGTTTTTCCGGGGAGCGGTTTCTACAGAGATAACAGGGAGCGTGCCTCGGGGGGTGACCCCGGAGCAGTTGACTGGCAGCTGTGATCGCTGCGATTTTGTACCGGGGGCCCCGCAGACGAGCCATGCGACGAACGATTGCAATTCTCGCGGTCGCAGTTCTGCTGGTCACCGCGGGCTGTACCGCGCTCGCGCCGGGCGACGACCCGGACGCGACGCCGACTGAACCGACCGACACGCCGGCGACCGAGCCGGGCGAGACGGACGACGAGTCTGCGGCCGAAGAGCAGCCGTGGATCGAAGACGGCGAACTCGACGCCGACGCGCTCGAGGGGGCGCACATAGAGGCAGTGATGGACGCGGGAAGCTTCACCGTCGCCTCCGAGATCGCCACGTCCCACGACGGCGAGGATCACCCGATCCCGTGGTTCGAAAACCAGACGCTCGACACAGCCTGGAACCTCGAGCACGAACGGCAGCTCTTCGACAACGAGTTCCGCGACACGCCCGAGCAGCTGACTCTCTACACCGAGGGCGACACCATGTACGTGCGCGAAATCGCCGGCGATGATACCCAGTACTCCGTCGACTCGATCGACCGGTCGACCGACGAGTTCACAGCGGAGATGCGCTCCGACGCACGTACCGGAACGGGGGCGATTTCCGAGTGGAGCTTCACGTTCGAGGAGACACAGCAGTGCGGGGAGCTGACCTGTTATCAGTTCACCGGAACCGACTTCGAGGGCGACCGGGACGTTTCCGGGACGGTGACAGACGGCGAAGCGACGCTCGTCGTCGACGAACGAGGTATCATTCGTGAACTCACCCAGGAGTTCGATGGCGAAACGGACGGACAGGACGTACACGTCGTCGAAACTAGCGAGTACCTCGAAGTCGGCGAGACGACGCTGCCAGAACCGGCGTGGGTCGAAGACGCCCGCGAAGAAGACGGCGATAGCGACTGATCGGGAACCGTCTCAGCGGTCGGAGGAAACGCCACTCGTACTGAGTATTCTCGGCCGGTATATCACTACAATACCCATTATCAGGCGATGTCGCGACTGGTGTCGATTTCGACCTCGTCGGTGAGTTTGAGCTTGAGAGGATCGTCGAGAGCGCTGCCGCCGCGGAACTTCGACACCTCGAGGTAGTTGTCGATCCCGGTGTTCTGCATGGATTTGTGCAGCTCCCACACCAGATCTGACCGGCGCAGCGTGATCGTCCGACCCGGCGGGGACTGCTCGTCTTTGATCTGATAGAACAGGCCGATGCTCGCGGTGTCCCACAGCGCCTCCTTGACTGCGTTCAGGAACTCGGCGTACCTGTGTTCGGCCTCGTTTTCGAGCTCGTTTGCGGCGTTGACGATCAGAAGCGACCGGTTTTCGAGATCGTCGATGTACGTCCGCGCGGTCTCGATCCTCGCGTCCGTGGGAAGCTGTTTGATCCGGGCGTCCCGTGCGTCGCCCGAGTCGTGATTTCGCTGGATGTGATCCCTGAGCTCCTCTTCGATCTCCCAGCGCGGACGGATCGTCGACAGGTACAGCGTGTTTCGTTCGGTGGCCAACTCCTTTATCAGGAGCTCGCTTTGGGCGTCGGGTGGCGCGACGAACGTGACGAGTCGGCCGGGCGGAATCCCGCCGTCGAGCTGTCGGTCGAGCGGTTCGATACCCGTCGAGAGCCGGTTGCCAGCAGGCTGTTCCGGCGGCTGTTCTCTCTCGATTCGGGCGTCGTCCTCGAGTGTCGACAGGTCGCCATCGAACTCCTCTCCCGGGGAACTGGTCGGTCCGGATTCGGGTACGGGGCCGAGCGTTTCCTCGCCGAGTTCGACGTCCCCGTCCAGATCCAGCTCACCGTCGGCTCCACCATGGACCGGGGGGTCGGCGGTGGAACTCCGGTCGGCGGCGTCACCTTGCGTCTCGCTGGTGCTGTCGGTATCCTGTTTGGAACCCTCGTCCGCCTCGGAATCGTCGGCGTCGGCGTCGGCGTCGGGTTCCGGATCTTCGGGGTCCTCCTCGAACGGAAACAGTCGGCCGATCTCGTCTTCATCCTCGTGGTCCGTCTCCCCTCGCGCGTCGGTGTCTGTCATGCCGTCGTACCCCGGGACGTCGGTTGTCCCGTTTCGTCGGTATTTGCGGGAACATTTATAGATGATTGTCAAGTTACCGCGCCTGATAACGTCTCCCGAAGGGAAAGTAACGTCTCCCGAAGGGAAAGACGGCAACAGCCCCGATTCGGGAACGACAGCCTCTGTGGCGCGTTCGGAACCTCGGCGGCCGTTAGCTGGCGTCGTTTCTACCTTGTCGAGTCCGCGAAACCGACTCAGATCGCTTTATAGCCACCGCTACTAGCCGCTCGATCCGTTTCGTCGCCCCCGAATGACGGTGCTTAAGTAGTTCCACGGAGAATTCGGGTGTACAATGGCGAACGGCAAATACGCCGCCCGCAAGCTCAAGAAGGACCGGCAGAAGCGACGCTGGTCCGACTCCGAGTACGCTCGGCGCGAGCGCGGGCTCAAGAAGAAGTCCGATCCGCTCGAGGGCGCCCCGCAGGGACGCGGGATCGTCCTCGAGAAGGTCGGCATCGAGGCAAAGCAGCCGAACTCCGCGATCCGAAAGTGTGTTCGCGTCCAGCTGATCAAGAACGGCAAGCAGGTCACCGCCTTCTGTCCGGGCGACGGCGCGATCTCCTTTATCGACGAGCACGACGAGGTCACGATCGCCGGGATCGGCGGCGCGAAGGGTCGCGCGATGGGCGACCTCTCGGGCGTGAACTACAAGGTCGAGAAGGTCAACGGCGTATCGATGATCGAACTCGTTCGCGGTAACGCGGAGAAACCGGTGCGATAATGAGCGAGTCAGAGTCAGAACCCGAGGCGGAAGTCGACGCCGAAGAGGAGGAGACCGAGGAGTCGGGTGGATCGTCGAACGCGCTGCTGTTCGGCGTCTGGGACGTAAGCGACATCGAGTACTCGGATCCGAGCACGCAGCGGTACATCAACGTCACGCCGGTGGCGCACACGATGGGCCGTCACTCGTCGAAGCAGTTCGAGAAAAGCGAGATCTCGATCGTCGAGCGCCTCATCAACCGGTTGATGCAGACCGAGGAGAACACGGGCAAGAAACAGCAGACGCTCAACATCGTTCGCGACGCCCTCGAGATCGTCCACGAGCGCACCGAGGAGAACCCGGTACAGGTGCTCGTGCGCGCCGTCGAGAACGCCGCCCCTCGGGAGGAGACTGTCCGGCTGAAATACGGCGGGATCTCCGTTCCGAAGGCGGTCGACGTCGCGCCCCAGCGCCGGGTCGACCAGGCGCTGAAGTTCATCGCCGAAGGCGTCAAGAACGCCACGTTCAAGTCGCCGACACCGGCGGCGGAGGCGCTGGCGACGCAGCTCATCGGCGCAGCCGACTACGACGTCCAGGCGTACCCGATCTCCCAGAAGGAAGAACGGGAGCGGGTCGCCGCCGCAGCCAGGTAATTCCCCACTTCGAGTTCGGGCAGCGATCTCTTCTCTAATTTTCCATTTCCCTGTCGAGTTTTTTGATCCAATCGGTCGGTCTTCCTGTCTCCACAGAGTAACACGTTAGTGGCCGGGCGTCCGTGTGCTCCCATGGAACGATTGACGCGTCGTCGAGCCCTCTCGGCTCTGGGTGTCGGTTCGATGGTCGTTGGGGCGGGTTGTCTGGACGTAGACGATCCCGGCAGTGACGAGGATCCTGAAGCCAACGAACCACAGGAGGCAACCGACCCCGATCCGGTCGAGGCGGAGTACGACCTCTCGGTCGACCACGACATCGATTCCTGGGACGGCTACGATCCGGAGTGGGAGCCGCCGGCGGAGCCGCCCGAAAGCGAGTACGACGTCGAGACGCTCGTCGAGGGGCTCGAGATCCCGTGGGACCTCGCGTTCGCGCCCGACGGCGAGCTGTTCGTCTCGGAACGCCCCGGCCGGATCCTCCGGTACGACGCGGGGACGGTCGAGGCTATCGCCGAACCCGACGACGTCGTCGACGCGGAGGCGATCGACGTCGGGGACGAGGGCGGCTGGTGGGCCGGCGGCGGTGAGGGTGGCCTGATGGGAATCGCGGTTCACCCGAACTATCCCGACGTCCCGTTGTTGTACGTCTACTACACCTACGACGGCCACGGCGGCGAGCGCAACCGCCTGGCCTACTACGACGTGAGTGTCGACGATCCGGCCGAAACCCACACGACGGTGTTCGAGGGCGTTCCCGGTGATCGGATCCACAACGGCGGCCGGATCGCGTTCGGTCCCGAAAACTACCTGTGGATCGCGACCGGCGACGCCGGGTCGCCGGAACAACACTCACAAAACCCCGGCTCGCTCGCGGGGAAGATACTCCGGATCGAACCCGACGGCTCCGCCCCGGAGGACAACCCGGACCTCGGTGAGGGTGCCGACCCCCGGGTGTTCACCTACGGCCACCGGAACGCCCAGGGGATTTCATTCCTGCCGGACGGAACGCCGGTCATCTCCGAACACGGTCCGCACGCTCGCGATGAGATCATCGTGTTGTCGCCGGGGGAGAACCACGGGTTTCCCGAGGCTCGCGACGGCGACGAGTATCCGGACACTGACTTCGATCGTCCCGTCATCAACAGCGGTCCGTCCGACACCTGGGCGCCGGCGGGGGCAGTATTTTATACGGGGGAGGCAGTGTCGTCGCTGCGCAATCGACTGCTGGTCGGCGGGCTCGGCTCCGAACAGCTGTTCGTCGTGACGCTGTCGCCGGCCGACGGACCCGAACCGGACGCCGAAGGAGGTACCCGGTACGACGAGGACTGGCTCGACCCGGACTGGCAGGCGGTCGCCCACTCGGTGTTCGACGGTGAACTCGGACGCATCCGACACGTCGAACAGGGGCCCGACGGGACGCTGTATGCGGTCACGTCGAACCGGGACGGGCGGGCGAGCGACGCCTTCCCGCAGGAGGGCGACGATCGGCTGGTGAGGATCACACCGTCGTGAAGAGTCGTCGAACCGCCAGGATCAGGCGCCGCTTTCCGTGGCGTACGCCCGGGTCGCGTCCACGAGCGCCTTGCGGTAGCCGCTCTCGGTTGGATCCGGTCCCAGCGTTCGGAACCGCCGTTTGAACGCGGCCACGTCGATCGAGGGGGCGTCGCTTTCGGCGATGCGGGCGAGATCGTACAGCCGGTGCTCGCTGGAGGCGAGGTCGTGACGCTCGACGAGCGCCAGCGCGAACGCCGCGTTCACCGCGGTGATCTCCGGATCCGATCCCACCGTCGCGAGTCGAGATCCCGGTCGGGGCGACGGGGTCGGCCGATCCGCGACCGCAGCCGCCAGCCGTGACTCCAGAAACGACACCAGTTTGTCCGCCGGCGCGAGGCTGAGCGTGATGTCGTCGGCGTAGATGTCCTTCATGTGGTTTGCGATCTGGTAACAGTGGGAGAGCTTCCGGCGCTCGACGGATTCGCCAGCGAGCGCGAGAAACAGCGCCTCCTCGGTCGACTGCAGGTGTGAGGCGTGCCCCTGTTCGTACCGGGCCATGTGGGAGAACTCGTGGAGCGCGAGTTCGCGGGCCATCGCGCTCGTGGCCGCCGTCGCGGAGATGTTGAGTGTGTGATGGGTGGGATAATGTGCTGCCCAGGTCCGCTCGTCGGGGTCCCCGCGTACGTGAACCTCCACCGGCTTCTCGAGGTCGTACTCGGTCTCGAACACGTCGGCCGCGCTCAAGAACGGACTCGTGGGGGCATTCCCCTGCACGCGCACGTCCATGTGTACCGGTTTCAGGGGTCGTGGACGTATGACTCTTTCTCGGGGGGCGACTGCCCAGTTCCGGCCTCTTCCCCTCGCCGTGGCCTCTTCGGGAAGTTTCCTCACGAGACCACCTCACACACCCGAGCACGGGGATTCTCGCTGCGACGAAACACTACCCTTTTGACCCTGCTTTCGGTATAACGCTGTATAATGGGCCGACGGAAGAAAATCGTACAAGAGTGTGAGCGGCTGATGGACAAACCGGAGAACATCCGGAACATCGCCATCGCCGCACACATCGACCACGGCAAGACGACGCTTACAGACAACCTCCTCGCCGGCGCGGGGATGATCTCCGAGGATCTGGCCGGTCAGCAGCTCGCGATGGACACCGAGGAGGACGAACAGGAGCGTGGCATCACGATCGACGCGGCGAACGTGTCGATGACCCACGAGTACCAGGACACGAACCACCTCATCAACCTGATCGACACGCCAGGCCACGTCGACTTCGGCGGCGACGTCACGCGGGCGATGCGTGCCGTCGACGGTGCGCTCGTGGTGGTCGACGCCGTCGAGGGGACGATGCCCCAGACGGAGACCGTCCTCCGGCAGGCGCTGCGGGAGAACGTAAAGCCCGCGCTGTTCATCAACAAGGTCGACCGACTCATCAACGAGCTCCAGGAGGGGCCCGAGGAGATGCAACAGCGCCTCCAGGACGTCATCGCCGACGTCAACGAGCTCATCCGCGGGATGTCCGAGGAGAAGTACGAGGAGGAAGGCTGGAAGGTGTCCGTCGAGGACGGCACCGTCGCGTTCGGCTCCGCGCTGTACAACTGGGCAGTGTCGCTGCCGTCGATGCAGGAGACCGGCATCTCCTTCGGGGACATCATCGAGATGGAGCGCAACGACAAACGCGACGAGCTCCGCAAGCGGTCGCCGCTTTCGGACGTCGTGCTCGATATGGTCGCCGAGCACTTCCCGAACCCGCTGAAGGCACAGCCCGAACGGATCCCGACGATCTGGCGGGGCGACGACACTCTCGAGCTCGCAGAACAGATGCAGCTCGTCGACGACGAGGGGGAGGTCGTCTTCATGGTAACCGACATCTCGATGGACCCTCACGCCGGCGAGATCGCAACCGGGCGGCTGTTCTCCGGAACGATCGAGAAGGGTCAGGAGCTGTACGTCTCCGGCACTGCGGGTAAAAACCGGATCCAGTCGGTCGGGATCTTCATGGGCGGGGAGCGCGAGGAGGTCGACCGCGTCCCGGCGGGGAACATCGCCTCCGTGACGGGTCTGCGCGACGCGATCGCCGGTTCGACCGTCTCCTCGGTGGAGATGACGCCGTTCGAGTCGATCGAGCACATCTCCGAGCCGGTGATCACCAAGTCCGTCGAGGCCGAGAAGATGGACGACCTGCCGAAGCTCATCGAGGTGCTCCAGCAAGTGTCGAAGGAGGACCCCACCATCAAAATCGAGATCAACGAGGACACCGGCGAGCACCTGATCTCCGGGCAGGGCGAGCTCCACCTCGAGGTGATCACCCAGAGAATCGAGCGGAACAACGACATCCCGGTGATCACCGGCGAACCGATCGTCGTCTACCGGGAGCAGCCCCAGCAGGCCAGCGACGAGGTCGAGGGGATCTCCCCGAACCGCCACAACAGGTTCTACATCACGGTCGAACCCCTGGCCGACGACATCGTCGAGGGGATCAAACTGGGGAACATCTCGATGGACATGCCCGAACTGGAGCGCCGCGAGCAGCTCCAGGAGTGTGGCATGGACAAGGACACCTCCCAGAACGTCGAGGACATCCACAACACGAACGTCTTCGTCGACGACACGAAGGGGATCCAGCACCTCAACGAGACGATGGAGCTGGTGATCGAGGGGATCGTCGAGGCGCTCGACGACGGTCCGCTGGCCGCAGAGCCCGTCCAGGGTGCACTGTTGCGCCTGCACGACGCCCGGCTGCACGAGGACGCGATCCATCGCGGCCCCGCACAGGTGATCCCGGCGGTCCGGCAGGCGGTCCACCGGTCGCTGATCGACGGCGAGATCCGCCTGCTCGAGCCGATCCAGCAGGTCCGGATCGACGTCCCCAACGAGCACATGGGCGCCGCCTCCGGCGAGATCCAGGGCCGTCGCGGCCGCGTCGACGACATGTACCAGGAGGGTGACCTCATGGTCGTGGAGGGGATCGCCCCGGTCGACGAGATGATCGGCTTCGCGAGCGACATCCGGTCGGCCACCGAGGGCCGCGCCTCCTGGAACACCGAAAACGCCGGCTTCCGGGTGATGGCGGACAACCTGCAGCGCGAGAAGATCATGGAGATCCGCGAGCGAAAGGGGATGAAGCTGGAACTCCCCTCCTCGATCGACTACTTCTAGCCGACTCGTCCGTTTTCTCTGCAGTTTCCGTTCGGGTACTCGCCGCCGGCCCGGAACCCTTTTGATCGATCACGGGCGAAAAAGGGGTAATGAGCGACCTCGACGACGAGTACCGTCTCGACTACTTCGAGGAGGAAGAGTTCCAGCGGACGGAGTGTTCCTCCTGCGGTGCTCACTTCTGGACGCGGGACCCCGACCGAGAACTGTGTGGCGAGCCGCCGTGTGAGGACTACTCGTTCATCGACAACCCCGGATTCGACCGGGAGTACACCCTCGAGGAGATGCGGGAGGCGTTCCTCTCGTTTTTCGAGGAGCACGGCCACGAACGAATCGACCCGTACCCCGTGGCGGCGAACCGGTGGCGGGACGACGTCCTGTTGACTCAGGCGTCGATATACGACTTCCAGCCGCTGGTCACCTCTGGAACCACGCCGCCGCCGGCGAATCCGCTGTGCATCTCTCAGCCGTGCATCCGGATGCAGGACATCGACAACGTGGGCAAGACGGGCCGGCACACGATGGCATTCGAGATGATGGCCCACCACGCGTTCAACGCCCGGGAGGACATCGAGGATCCCGACGAGTACGCCTACGAGGGGGAGGTGTACTGGAAGGACGAGACCGTCCGGTACTGCGACCAGTTCTTCGAGTCGATGGGTGCGAACCTCGAGGAGATCACCTACATCGAGGACCCCTGGGTCGGCGGGGGGAACGCCGGCCCCGCGATCGAGGTGATCTACCGGGGCGCGGAGCTGGCGACGCTCGTGTTCATGTCGATGGAGCAGGACCCAGACGGGGAGTACGAACTGAAGGACGGCAACCGGTACTCGAAGATGGACACCTACATCGTCGACACCGGCTACGGGCTCGAACGGTGGACCTGGATGAGCCAGGGGACGCCGACGGTGTACGAGGCGATCTACCCCGACGCGATCGCGTTCCTGAAGGACAACGCCGACGTCGAACACACGTCCGAGGAGGAGGAACTCGTCCACCGTGCGGCCAAACTCGCCGGCCGGATGGACATCGACGACGTCGACGACCTCGAGTCAGCCCGCGAAGACGTCGCCGAGAAACTCGACGTCGACGTGGGTCGACTCCGGGAGCTGATGGAACCGCTGGAGGACATCTACGCGATTGCTGACCACTGCCGGACGCTGGCGTACATGTTCGGCGACGAGATCGTCCCCTCGAACGTCGGGACGGGGTATCTCGCGCGGATGGTGCTGCGCCGGACGAAGCGGCTGGTCGACCGGGTCGGCGTCGACGCACCGCTCGACGAGCTGGTCGACATGCAGGCCGAGCGGCTCGGCTACCGGAACCGCGACACGATCCGCGAGATGGTCCGTACCGAAGAGCGGAAGTACCGCCGGACGCTCGAGCGGGGCACCCGGAAGGTCAAGCAACTCGCCGACGAGTACGCCGGCACCGGGGAGCCGATCCCGCTTTCGGAGCTGATCGAGCTGTACGACAGCCACGGCATACAGCCGGAGATGGTCGAGGAGATCGCGGCCGATCGGGGGGCGACAGTCGACGTCCCGGACGACTTCTACTCGCTGGTCGCCAAGCGCCACGACGAAGAGGAGGCGGGCGATCGGGACACCGCGACGGACGACCGGATCGAGGACCTCCCGGAGACCGAACGGCTCTACTACGAAGACCAGGAGCGGACGGAGTTCGAGGCCGTCGTGCTGGACGTGTTCGAGCGCGTCGACGGCGAGTTCGACGTCGTGCTCGACGGGACGATGTTCTACCCCGAAGGCGGGGGGCAACCTGCCGACCACGGGACGCTTTCGACCGCCGACGCCACCGTGGAGATCACGGACGTCCAGATTCACGACGGCGTGATCCTCCACAGGGCGGACGGCGATCCCGGGAAAGGCGAGATCGTCCGCGGACAGATCGACGTCGACCGCCGCCGCCGGCTGATGCGCCACCACACCGCCACTCACATCGTCGGGTTCGCCGCCAGGCAGGTGCTCGGCGAACACGTCCGGCAGGCCGGGGCCCAGAAGGGGATCGACTCCTCCCGTCTCGACGTCCGTCACTACGAGCGGATCTCCCGAGAGGAGAAAACGGAGATCGAACGGGTCGCAAACGAGATCGTGATGGACAACGTCGGGGTGAAAGTCGAGTGGCCCGACCGTCACGAGGCAGAAAAAGAGCACGGCTTCGACCTGTACCAGGGTGGGATCCCGCCGGGACGCAACGTCCGACTGATCCACATCGACGAGGACGTTCAGGCGTGTGGTGGCACCCACGTCGCCCGGACCGGCGAGGTCGGGACGATAAAGCTGCTCAAGACCGAACCCGTACAGGACGGGGTCGAGCGGCTGGTGTTTGCCGCCGGGACGGCCGCGATCGAGGCGACCCAGCGCACCGAGGACGCCCTGCTGGACGCAGCCGAGGTGCTCGACGTCGATCCGATGGACGTCCCCGAGACGGCCGAACGGTTCTTCGAGGAGTGGAAGCAGCGGGGCAAAACTATCGACGAACTCAAAAGCGAACTCGCGGAGCTGCGGGCAAGCGCCGACGCCGAGGAGGTCGACGTGGGCGGGACGCCGGCAGTCATCCAGCGGCTCGACGGCGACCCGGACGAGCTTCGCGCCACCGCGAACGCCCTGGTCGAGGAGGGAAAGATCGCCGTACTCGGCTCGGGCGCCGGCGGATCCGCACAGTTCGTCGTCGGCGTCCCCGAGGGGACCGGGGTGAACGCCGGCGAAGTCGTCTCCGAACTCGCCGGACGCGTCGGCGGTGGCGGCGGCGGACCGCCGGACTTCGCGCAGGGCGGTGGCCCGGAGGTCGACCGGCTCGACGAGGCCCTGGAGTCGGCTCCGGACGTGCTCAAAAACCTGCTCGCGGCCGACTGACCCCACCGTGCCGTACGCCACCTGCGAGGGACGGTCGCTGTACTACGAGGTGGACGGCAATCCGGACGCACCGACCGTCGTGTTCGTCGGAGAGATCGGTTTCGGCGCCTGGCAGTGGGGGTGGCAACACGCCGCGGTTGCCGGCCCGTACGAGAGTCTCGTGTACGACATGAGAGGAATCGGCAGCTCCGAGGCTCCGCCCGGGCCGTACCGGCTCGCGGAACTCGTTGCCGATCTCGAGGCAATTCTCTCCGACGCCGGCGTCAGGAAGGCCCACCTGGTCGGCTGCGGGCTCGGCGGGATGGTCTCGCTGTCGGCGGCAGAGCGCTCTACGCGCGTCGAAAGCGTCGTGGTCCTGGGAACGCCCCCGTCGGGAGAGGAGTTCGATCCGGAGCCGCTGTGGGCGCCGCCGGACGACCGGGAGGCGCTTCGTTCGTCGGTTCTGGCTGCGCTTTCGCCGGGGTTCCCCGAACGTCAGCCCGAGGTCGTCGACTCGATCGTGGAGTGGCGGGCCCGGGAGGACGCAGACAGACGGGTCTGGGAGGCCCAGCGTTCCGCAATCGATGAGTTCGACGCTGCTGATCGGCTCTACGAGCTGACGCAGTCGACCCTCGTGATCCACGGCGAACTCGACGACCAGTGTCCGCCCTCCAGTGGTCGTGCGCTCGCGGAGGGATTGCCACGGGGCGTCTACGAGCCAGTCCCCGAGGCAGGCCACCTCGCACACGTCGAGGCCTCGCGGCTGGTCAACGATCGGCTGGTCGAGTGGCTGGACGATCGACGGACGTGAGGGGGACACACCGCGACTCCGACATCGAGAAACGTACACTCCACCACTCCGGCGTCACGGGATTCGGCAAATCCCCGCCGCGGGCGCAACCTCTTTTTGGGTCGGTCGGCTACGGGCTGTCGATGACCGACACTCGCCTCGCACTGTTGAACGCCGCACACGACGGTGCGAGCACCCGACGCAACTTCCGACGGGAGCTCAACGCCGACCTCGTGGAGTACGACGCCGCCGGCGGGGAGCTTCCCGGCGGCTACCCCGACGGTGCCGTCTTCGACTTCGACGGGGTCGTCGTCACGGGATCGCGGTCGTCGGTGTACTGGGACGAATCCTGGATTCCGCCGCTGTTGGAGTACGTCGCCGACGCTTACGATCGGGGGCTCCCGATCCTCGGGGTCTGTTACGGCCATCAGGTGATCGCGGAGGCGCTGGGCGGTCGGGTCGCCGGGATGGACGGCTTCGAGATCGGCTACAACGAGATCCGGCGCTGCGTCGACGACGATCCGGTCCTCACGGGGATCGGCCGCCGGTTCACGGCGTTTACCACCCACGGTGACGTCGTCGTCGACCCGCCCCCGGGATCGCGCGTGCTCGCTGAGAACGAGTACGGGATCCACGCGTTCCGGAAGGGCCACGCCTGGGGCGTCCAGTTTCACCCCGAGTACGACATCGACACCGCACGGGAAGTGACCGAGGGGAAACGCGACCGACTCGGCGACGAGACGGTCGACGCCGTGCTCGCCGAAATCACGCCCGAAAACCACGCCGCCGCCTGCGAGGTGAAGCAACTGTTCGACAACTTCCATTCGTTCGTCGAACAGTCGCGCCGGGTCACAGCGTGACCGGATCGCCACAACCCCCCGCCGGGTCCGGGAGCTATTAGGGCGGTGGGCGTTTCGCTTCGGGTATGCCAACGGACGCCCAGCGGGCCTGCTTCGAGGCCGGCATCAAGTTCGGAACTCTCTATCACCAGTTCGCCGGCACACCCGTCAGTCCCGACAGCACCCGGTCGCTGGAGACGGCAATGGCGGAGGCGATCGAAAACCAGCCGTACTGCGAGTCGGTCACTGTTCGAATCGACGACGACCGGGTTCGCGAGGCGATCGATCACGAGAACGGCTACACGGAGCTTACGGGTTCGCTCATGGACGTCGAGATGCGAATCGAGTACGACGGAATCGTCGCCGAGACTCGCATGGAGCTTTCCGACGGCTATCCATTGATGAAACTCGAAAGCGTCGATCTCGGGGGATAGCCGCCACGTTTCCGCCCATTTCACTTTCGCTTTCGGGCACGGATTTACATTTGTCGGCGTCGAACCGCCGGCCATGAGCAGTCAGACCACGTTCGGCGACGACGAACTGTTCGGCGAAGCGGCCGACGAGATGCGCGAGGACGTCGAGTCACACCTCGAGACGGCCCGCGCGGAGCTGCCGTCCCCGGAAGACGTCTGGGAGACGGACGCGGACAACGTGCTCGGTGCGCTCAACGGACTGAAGTCGGCGCTCGACGTCGGCGACGCCGCCGAGGAGCTGCGGCAGGCGAAGAAGTGGTACACCATGGGCGAACGCGCCGACGCGTTCGAGGACGCAGACGACCTGGAGGCCGATCTCGAGGAGCTGTCGGCGCTGCTGGAGACGATCGAGGCCGCCCGTGAGGACGTCACCGCGCTCACGAGCACGGTGCCGGAGCTACGGGGTGCACTTCAGGAGGCGGCTGACGAGGACGACGACGCGACCGACGACTGATCGGTCACCGGAACAGCCGGTAGGAGCCCTGGCCGACCACAACCTCGCGGATGTCACCGTCGGGCGTCGAGCTCTCGACGCGGAGGTCGCTGACGCCGATCGTCCCGCCGTGACGGATCACCTCCCCGACGGCCCGGAGGTCGCCGGTCGCCCGCCGGAGGTAGTTCACGTTGAGGTTCACCGTTGCGGCGCTCGAGGAGAGCGGATCCTCGAGACAGGTCTGCTGGGCGATCCCGCCGGCGGTGTCGATCAGGGTCGCCGCGACGCCGCCGTGGACCGTCTCGCCGTCGGAGTTGGTGAGCTTTTCGTCGTACGGGACCGTGAGAACGATCTTTCCCCGTTCGACCGCCGTCACCTCGGTTCCGAGCCAGGAGAGGTAGCCGTGCTCCTTTTCGATTGCGTGCTCGAGGACCGCTGTGGCCTCCTCGGGCAACGGGGGACGCTCGTCGATTTCCTCGTCCATACCGGTCCGTCTCCCTGGGATCCCTTGTAGGTCGCGGAACCGCCGACAACCGGCCGTGGGTTGTTCTTTCGAGACGGAGCGGCGACTCGACAGCAGGGACGTTCAGCAGTCGGCGACGCCGACGGGCCCCTCGAGAGGCGGTTCGTCCTCGGTGTGGATCGGGTCGACCCCCGGTGCGTCGGCGAACATCGGTAGCCGGAGTTCGTAGCTGTACACCAGCGAGAACGCGTCGAAGGGGTTCCGAAGGAACCGGTCTGCGTCCTCCAGGCCGGAAAACTGCACGCCAGCGACCAGGTGAACCAGGTCGTACTGGCCTGTCGAACCCGCGAGTTCGACGCCAAAGGAGCCGGGCTCGCCGAGGTCCGTCAACACCGACAGATGGAGTCGCATCGCGATCCGTGGTCCCTGGGTTCCGATCGAGAACGCTCGCCCCTCACCCGCGAAACAGCCCGAGTCGAGGACTTCAGTGTCAGTGACCGACTCACTCGTTTCGACGGCACTCCCGTCGTCGACGTCGGGGGCTGGTTGGGAGGTGGTTTCTGTGGCCGCTGCGGTTCCGATGGCGACTCCCGCCACCAGAAGCAACGAAGCGACTACGAGTGTGGCTCCGACGAACAGGACCGCGCTCTTTTGACTCGTCAGGAGGCCTGGAACGAGGGCCGGCTCCCGCGTGGATGGGTCGGCCATCATCGGACCAACGACCGGCCTTCAAATAAGTGCTCTCAGTGACCGTTCCCGGCGATCGTCTCGAACAGCCGGGACTGGGCGGCAGCCAGGTGCTCGGCGAACGTCGAGCGGGATATCCCGAGCTTCTCAGCGACGTCACCGGCGCTGGAACGCCGCGGATACTCGAAGTATCCCTCGGCGTACGCCACTTCGAGGACTTCCCGTTGCCGGTCGGTGAGTTCGCCGCGGTCGACGATCACCGGGTCGCTCGTGTCCTCTTTTGCGTCGCGAACGAGGTACTGGACCTCGACGCTGTCGCTGACATCCGACAGTGTGGCCACGACCTCCCGGAGGGCGTCCGCATTCGGGAGGTTGAGCGTGAGCGCGAGCCGCCCGTCCCGAACGTCGACTTTCGCGAGGGGATGTCCTGCGCCCTCGACGAGTTCACACGCACACGGGTCCGCGTCGCGCTCGATGTGGTACGTCTGTTTGTGGCCCTCTGAAAACACCGGAACCGAGTCCTCGTCGTCGAGTTCGATGTCGGTGGAGAACTCCTCGGTGACGGGGTCCCCGTTCGAGTGGGTCCAGTTTACGTTCTCGAGCGTTCCGGAGACGTCCCGCGACAGCGACGCGAGCGGGCAGTTCCCCGGGTCGGAGACGGCCAACTCCGCACGAAGTCCAGTCATACGCACAGTTATGCAAGGGACACTCAAAACGGCGCGGACGATTCTCATATTGTAAAAAAGCCCGCCATACAACGGTGTTTTCGAGGTGTCAGCCGTCGTTCAACAGGCCGTCGACCAGCAACTCTGCGGAGGCCAGGTTCGTCGAAAGTGGCACGTCGTGGACGTCACAGATCCGCAACAGCGCGGAGATGTCGGGCTCGTGTGGCTGCGCCGTGAGTGGGTCCCGGAGGAACACGACGCCGTCACACCGCCCGTCCGCGATGGCGGCACCGATCTGGAGGTCGCCGCCCAGCGGCCCGGAGGCCTTCCGTTCGACCGTCAGGTCGGCTTCCTCCCGCAGCCGTTTCCCCGTCGTTCCCGTGGCGAACAGTTCACAGTCGGACAGCGCGGCGTGGTTTTCGCGCGCGAACTGGATCATCTCGGGTTTTTTCTCGTCGTGTGCAATGAGTGCAAGCCGCATTGTTCGAGGTCTATGCCGGGCTCACAAGCGATTGTCGGTCGACGTCGCGTTCGCCTCGTCGTTGCGTGGGTCGGTCGACCGTCGAACATTTATGTGATTTCACAGCGGGATCGAATACCCTGCGGGTGCTTCACACGGGGGTTTCAGCCCGTGTGGCAAGCGTTTTCACGCACGAGGGCACCGAAGTATTTTTATGTGGGTGTACTGTAATGGGAACTACCAGAAGCCTCCGGCACTGGTGGCATCGCGCGAAAAATGATCGGGAGTTCTTACCCACGGTCGGATGCACGCCACGCAGCCGCTGGTGTGTCCGGAGCGGTGATGGTATCGAGGTCATACTACGCATGGTAACGAAACAGGACGTACTCGACGAGTACGACGTATCGCAGCTACAAGAATCGAACAACGTCGACGTTTCCGAAGAGGAACTGGAAAACGACTCGAAGGGGCAGCTCATCAAGAAGGCTGGCCAGCTTCGGGACCGACGAAACGAGCTCAACCAGATGGCGTCCGAACGGGCGTCGAAACGCGACGATCTCAACGCGAAAACGCGGGAGAAGGTCGACGAGGCTCAGGAGCACCGCGAGAAGCGCGACGAGCTCAACGAACAGGTCCAAGAGCACAAAGAAAAGCGCAACGAGCTCAACGCCGACGCCAACGAGCTGTTCGACGAGGTCGAACAGCGCAAACAGGACCTGGAGCTGTCGGACGGAAAGTCGATCGAGGAGCTCGAAGAGGAGATCGAGCAGCTCGAGTTCCGACAGCAGACGGAGGTGCTCTCGGCGGAGGACGAGCGCGAACTCATCGAGAAGATCGAGGAGAAGCGCGAGAAGCTCGCGGAGAAAAAAGAGAAGCTCGACGAAGGCGGTGACCTGGAAGGGCTCATCGAGGAGGCCGAGGAGGTCCGGTCGGAGGCCTCGAAACACCACCAGAAGGTGACCGAGCTCGCGGACAAGGCCCAGGAACACCACAACAAGATGATCGAGGCCTATCGCGAGGCCGACGACGTCCGCGACGAGGCCGACGCAATGCACGAGCTGTTCGTCGAGGCCCAGGAGGCCGCCGACAAACACCACGAAGACTTCGTTCGCGTCCAAAAGCGGCTCCGCGAACTCGACAAGGAAGAGGAAAAGGAGCGCAAGGACGAGCGCGAAAAGGAGATGGAAGAAGAGAAGAAGGAAGCCGAGGAGATCTACCAGAAGTTCAAGGAAGGCGAGACCCTCGATACCGAGGACCTGATGAAGCTCCAGAAGACGGGACTGCTGTAGGGAGACCGTCGTCGCCGGAGCGCTCGTCGCCGGAGCGCTCGTCGCCGGAGCGCCGTCCGTCCGTCGGACGAGCGCGCTTGCGGTTCCGCCCGGTCGATTCGCCCGTGGGTTTTCGATCGTCCCCAACGTGACTCTTTTAACTGAGCCGCCGGCCACTTGCGAGTATGGTTCGAACGACTCCCAGGACCCGGTCGATCGTCGGCCTCCTCGCGTTCGTGGTGGTCGCCGCCGCCGCAGTCGCGATCGGGTACACTGTCTTCGTCTGGTTCGTGGAATCGCTGGTCGATCTCGGCGGTGTCGTGCTCACGATCGTGCTCGCGTTGATCCTGCTCCGGATCGCGGCGATGGTCGTCCGGTCGACGATCGCCGATTACAACGTCGCGGAGGTGAGCGTCGACGGCCCGATCACCCGCGACGGCGGCAACCCGAACCCTGTCGCCCGGGGGATGGGGACGCCCGCCGACGACATCGTCGAACAGATCGAACTCGCCGACGCCGACGACGCCGTCGACGCGTTGATGCTGGAGCTGAACACTCCCGGAGGCGAGGTCCTGCCCAGCGACGACATCCGCCGGGCGGCGATGGAGTTCGAGGGGCCGACCGTCGCGTACGCTACCGACGTCTGCGCTTCGGGGGGTTACTGGATCGCGTCGGGCTGTGACGAACTGTGGGCCAGGGACGCCAGCCTCGTCGGCTCGATCGGGGTCATAAGCTCTCGGGTGAACGCGGCCGAACTGGCGGAGAAGGTCGGGCTCTCCTACGAGCGGTTCGCCGCCGGGAAGTTCAAGGACGCCGGCACGTTGCTCAAGGAAATGGACGACGACGAGCGGGAGTATCTCCAGGGACTCACCGACGACTTCTACGACAGCTTCGTAGAGCGAGTCGCCGAGGGACGTGATCTTGATCCGGAGTTCGTTCGGGAGACCGAAGCGCGGGTGTATCTGGGCGAGGAGGCCCACGAACTCGGACTCGTCGACGAACTGGGGACCCGCGAGGACGTCCGCGATCACGTCGAGGAACTGATCGACGTCCCGGAGGCGCGCGTCCAGCCGTTCGAACCGCAGCGGTCGCTCCCCGAACGGATCGGCATCGGCGCCCGAAGTGTCGCCTACGCGCTGGGTGCAGGTATCGCCGACCGGATCGTCGGGGAGGAGTCGCCGGAACTCCGACTATAACAGTAGTTGGCAATATGACTCAGGTTTATATACGAATCCGCGGTAATCGAGTTCGGAACGCCAGTTTACGCGTTCCGAGCTAACTAAAGTAAATCACATTGCCAACAACTGATAACGGGGGTTCAGTCTCGGACGAACTCGACGCCCCTCATCTCGAACCGGGCGCCGGTGTCGCCCATATCGCTTTCCGCGATCGAGAGGCTCCATCCGTGCCCCTCGACGATTTCCTCGACGATCGCGAGCCCGAACCCGGTCCCGTCCGACGTCGTCGTGTACCCCGGTTCGGTGACACGATCGCGGACGGGTTCGGGGATCCCGGGACCGTCGTCTTCGAAAAACAGTCCAGTGTCGTCGATCCGCCCTACTCGGACGGTGACCCCGTCGCCACCGTGGTTGATTGCGTTCCGGATCAGGTTCTCGAACAGCTGTTTGAGCGACTCCGGATCCCCGCGGACGGAGCCGTCCACTTCTTGCCGTAAGGTGGCAGCTTCCGTGTCGACCATCTGCCAGCAGCGGTCGATCAGTGCCGGGAGCGCGACGGGTTCGGGATCAGCGGCAGTCCGGCCCTGACGAGCGAGCGCGAGTGTGTCGTCGATCAGGTGTTCCATTCGGTCGAGTGCTCGCTGGACGTGTTCGAGGTGTTCGCTGTCACACTCCTCCATCGCCAGCGCCAGTCGACCTTCGGCCACGTTCAGCGGATTGCGGAGGTCGTGGGACACGATCCCGGAGAACTTCTCGAGGCGCCGCTCCTTGCGCTTTCGTTCGGTGACGTCGCGAGTGCTTACAACGACGTGCGTTGACTCCGGCTCCGGACGGGGTGCGCCGATCGACTCGACCCACACCCAGGCACCGTCTGCGTGTCGCATCCGGAACTCGACGCGCTCGTGGTCGTCTTCCGGCCGTTCTTTGATTTCCTGGAACAGTTCGGCGACCAGGTCCCTGTCCTCGGGGTGGATGTACTCGAAGATGGTCTCGCCGACCAGCGTTTCGTGCTCGTAGCCGAGCAGGTGCGCTACCGACGGGGTCTCGTAGAGCACAGTTCCGTCCTCGTCGAGGACGGAGACGACGTCTAGCGTGTGATTCAGGAGCTCCCGGGCGTCGACCATCGTTTTGATGTCAACGCAGTCCAACTTAGCTCCCCCGGATCGAACAGGTGGGCTCGCTGTCGACCGATCGACCGACAGCTCGTCGGTCCGGCTCCCGAATTCACTCGAGCGTCGTTTCTCCAGTCGGATTGTCCTCGAGCCACTGGGTCAGTTCCTCGCGGTGGTCTCGCCACTCCTTGAGCAGTCGGTCGTACTCCGTCCTGGCGGCATCTGCCCCGCGGTAGGCGGCAATCGACTGCAACCGGTTTTTCAGGGCCATCTGACAGGCACGGGTTTCGTCGTACCAGTCGTGGCCACACTGGATCATCGCGTAATGGATCACCGCCCAGAGTCCGAATCCGACGGGGTTGTCCTCGTTTCGGTCGCCGACGACCGGCAAGGGTTCATCGAACGCCCGAAGATAGGAGAGTGAGAACTCCGACACGAGCGGTTTCAGTCGATAATCCCACTCCCCCCCGACGTCGCCCTTCGCGTCACGCTGCTGTTCGAGGAGACTGTCGTATCCCTCCTCGTCGTATCTCGTGAGTTCCCAGCCGACGAGCCCCTCGAACCCGGTCCACCGACCGGCCTCCGCGTCGACGAGCTCGTCGGGAGACCCTTCGAACACCAGTCGCACGAGACCGCCATCCGGGCCCGAGTCGTATGGAGCGAACTGTCCGTACGCCCAGTACCAGCCGGTCTCCCAGCTCTCGCTCGTCTGGAACCGCGGCCACGCCGGGGCGAGATACTCCCGGAGAAACAGCCGTTCGTCCGCAGGGGACTCGAACCGGAATTCGATCGTTGCACCGGACATCGACCGGGTGATTTGATTGTATATTGATATAACTTCCGGGTGTCTAGAGGAAGTGTTTTCGATAGTACAGTTCCCAACCCCCCAAGCGGTTTACCCCTCGAGTTCCGCCACTGCGTCGGTGAACAGCCCATCGAGGATTTCAGGTGTCGTCGGGTGGTACGCCCGGTCGGGGATTTCGTGGACGTCCAGTTGTAGCTCGATGATCACCTGCATCGTCTTCGCCATCACGTCAGCATCAGGATGCAGCCCCTGGTACCCGAGGACGGTGCCATCCTCGTCCACGACGAGTGTCGCCATTCCCTCGGTGTAGTTCCGGCTCCGGAAGACACCGAGCCCCGCGACGTCCTGACGGACCACGATCGGGTCGTGGCCGGCTTCGCGCGCGGAGTCGGCGGTGTGTCCGAGGCGGGCGTACGGCAGGTCGCCGAGGCCGGTGAAGATGACCTGATGGGTGACGTTCTCGTATGATTCGAGTGGTTCCCCATCGTGGTGACGCAGGACGTTTTCAGCGGCGACCAGCGCCTCCTCCTTGGCGACGTGCAGGATCGGCTCCCGACCGTTGGCGTCGCCGACCACGAACACGCGATCGTCGTCGCGGGCCTGCATCGTGTCGTCGATCCACCCCGGCTCGGGGGTGAGCGCCGTCGCCTCGAGGCCGAGGTTGTCCAGTGCCGGCTTCCGGCCGGTGAAGACGAACAGTTCGTCGGCTTCGAGAGCAGTCTCCTCCCCGTTGTCGATTACAGCCCGAACGCCGCCGCCGGTTTCCTCCAGTTGCTTCGTTTCGGTACCGAGGTGGATGTCAATGTCGAACTGCTCGCTGTACTGCTCGACGAGTTCCGCGCCGAACTCCGGATCCGCGTCAGGAAGGATCTGCGGGAGCTGTTCGACGACGGTCAGGTCCATGCCCGCCGCTTCCGAGAGGTACGGAACGAGCTCCAGGCCGATTACGCCCAATCCGATCACCAGTCCCGACTCGCCGAACTCGGTTGCATCGAGGACGTCGGCACTTGTCCGGAAGGGAATATCCTCGATCCCAGGGACCGGCGGGACGTTTGGTGCCGATCCGGTGGCGACCACGACGTAGTCGGGTTCGAGGACGTCGTCGCCGACGGCCAGCCGTCGTTCATCGAGAAACTTCGCCGTCTCCCGTCGGAGAGTGACGCCGTCCCGTTCGGCCAGTCCCTGGATGTGCGACCGTCGCCGGTTCGCGTACGCCGAGATGTTCTCGTTTTTCTTTCCGATCACCTGTTCGATATTCAGTTCGGGGGCGTCCCCCCGGAGACGATCGTCGGTTCGGGCGGCAAACCGGCGCTCGGTCGCCGAGAGTAGTTCTTTCGAGGGCATACACCCGGCAAGAATGCACAGTCCGCCACCGGGATCCCCGTCGTCGATCAAGGTGAGCCTGACGTTCGGTTCCGAAGCGAGCCTGTCTGCGACGGCAGCCCCGGCGCTCCCATACGCGCCGATGACTGCGACGTGTACTGCCATGACTGCCGGTATGGTGTGTCCCAAGATAATTGTTTTGTATTGGGTATACTGTACACAACCAATTCTCGGTCGAAATGAGAGCCGCGAGTATGATATCTCGAAGTGGAGGTTGAATCATCTTTTCTCACGAGAGTCTCATGGATAGACTGTTGAGGACTGTCTCTTATCCATACCTCAGCGCTTCAAAGCAAACCAACTTCGCTGCGCTTCCGGGCTGCGACTCCCCGGATTCAAATCCGTCCAGAGAACCATTCACGGCGGCGCGGCTCCTCGCTCCGCTCACGGCTTCGCCGTTCGCGTTTTCGAGGCGTTCGCTCCGCTCACGCCTCGCTCCGCTCGTCGCGTTGCGCCGCCGAGAAATGGGTTGGGGCGGATTTGAACCGCCGGCCTCCTCCATGTCAAGGAGGTGTCATAACCAGACTAGACCACCAACCCGGTCTGTCTGCGTTTCTTCGGCGCATCTTCTGGTTACCCGGGTACGTAATTGAAGCTTTCGACTCGGGGCGCAGGAGCCGTCGGCCTCGCGGATCATCACGCTTCGGCCGGGCGATATTCGGATAGCTAAAACGCGCGTTTGTGTCTAAGGTAGTTATATACTGATTCCATCGCTACGTGAAACTGCGACACCCGCTTCGGCCCTCTCAGTCCCCGTTCGACGGGTGTCGTCATCCCCCCTGCCCCCCACGGCGTCACCCACAGACGCTGCCCCTCCACGAGTCCGTCACGCCCGCCCCCCGCTGTCACGGTTGTGGTTTCTGCCTGCGTGACGGACTTGCCTTTTCGACCGAGAGATCCCCCTCGATCGGCCTCAAAGCATCGACAGCGTCACGACGCCGTTCGCCGTTTCGGCGGTCAACTGGCGGCTTCCCTCCCCGAGTGAGCCGGTCGCCGTTCTCGGGACACGGCTCGCGTTCTCCAGCGGGACGCCGTCGGCATCGACGCGCCCGCTCGTCGCCTCCGCCCGTATTTCGGCGTCGAGTCCGGGGCCGAGTCTGACGTCGACGTCTCCGTTCGTCGTCTCGATCCGGCTGTCGCTCCGGATCGCTCTGACGTCGGCGTCGACGTCCCCGTTCGACACCGAGAGGTCGTCGATCCCGGTCGTCCGAGTGGCCGACAGATCACCGTTCTTCGCCTCGATCGTCACGTACCCACGAACGCCGTCGACGTCGACGTCGCCGTTGACGGTTCCCGTCCACAGGTCGCCCCTGGTTCCGTCGACGCTCACGTCGCCGTTTACCGTCCACACTCGCTCGACCGGATAGGTGCGTGGCACCGTGACGAGGAGTTCGACTGTCGGCGGCTCGGCTCCGGGACCGTCGACGTGTTCGGCCCGGACGGCGAACCCGTCGCCGTCGTGTTCGGCGCGAACGCGGCTCCGGTCGAGCGCGTCCCCGTCCGTCGATCGCTTCTCGACTGACAGCTCGATCGTTCCTCTGTCCGCTCCACGCACCGTGACCGGCCCGTCGATGTTCTCGACGGTCACCTGTCCCCCGCCAGGTGGATCGTACTGTTCGGTCCACGCGGTTGTCTGCTCTTCCCCCCACGGTCGCCCGACACAGCCCGATACCGCCAGGCTTCCCCAGGCTGTGGTCGCCGCTAGGAACGGTCGCCGCCCGACGGTCCTGCCGTCGGCAATGTCACCGCACTCTTGACCGTCCATACCGTCGAGGTGTTCCCCTACCACAAAACCGTTGTCGAACACTCTCGCGTTCTCTTCTCGACTCAGCCGTCACACGGCCGCGATTGCGAGTGCCAAAAGTACCGCAAGCGCGACGCCGACGGCCGCAACCAGCTTCGGGTTCTCGAGCGGTTTCCGATAGAACGGCATCGCCGCGTACTCCTCGCTGAACGCCTCCAGGTTCTCCTCGTCGTAGAAGTGTTTCGTTGCGAAGAAGAACGTCCCGGTCACCGAACAGCCCGTACACACCGGCTCGTCGACGAGCCGTTCCGTCCGGACGTGATCGTCGCAGTTGATGCTCCCGCAGTTCTCACAGTAGGTGAGCGCACCGTCCCCGAACGTCCGTTCGTCGTTCGCGTCCCCGCAGTGGACGCAGCGGTCGTACTCGTTTACGAGGACGACGGCGTCGTCGTCGGACGCAAACGTCGCGTGGTCGTAGGCGTACTCTCCGAGTTCTGCGGTCGCTTTCACGTGTGGCACGTACACGGGTTCGACGTCCGTGACGATCACGTCCGAGCGGTTCGGCGTGCACGTCCGTTCGTAGGTGACGTTGTTGTCGCCCGTGTACTGGACGGTCGTCTCGTAGCGATCGCACTGTCGTTCGACTGCCCAGTCTTTGTATTCCGTTTCGGTGAGCCAGAACCGGCCGACTGACTCCACCGGCGGTGCGTCCCCACCCCGGGCACGCTCCTGGAGCTCCTCGATCGGAACGGTACCGGCGAAACCGGCGATCACGAACTGTTCGACTCGATCGGTCAGAATCCCCGGCCCGTCCCGGTCGGCCCGCACGAGAAATCGGTCCCGGTCGTCGATGGCGTGAATGACTCCGACCGACGTCTCGAAGACTGCTGTTACTTCCGTATCGATCACCAGTGTCGGAAACAGCTCCATCCCTGTTTCCGGGCGGATCGTCGAGTCCGGCTCCAGATTCGACACGCGCCCGGCGGACTCCCTGACTCGACGGATCGCCTCGCCTTCCGCCGGCGGCGCGAGCGACTCCTCACACAGCACCTCGATCCGGCCGTTCTTCAGGTCCATCCCGATCTCCTCGCCGATCTCCCGCAGCTTTCGACCACCGAGCAGGTCGATGTCGACGTCGCCGGGCGCGTCGGACACGCGCTGGGCGTACTCCTGGGCCGGGCCGGTGAACCGTCCGGTCGTCGCCACCATCCCCCGTTTCGGCCCGTCGAAGTCGTACGTCTTCACCGCCGAATGGAGCTTCTGGACGACGGGGCGCCCGACGGTGTCGGTGTGCTTGCACTCGACGACGACGCCGGTCGGCGGACCGGCCTCGGACCGATCGATCATCGTGACGTCCCGGCCTTCGTCGGCCGTCCGCACCGCCTGCCGGACGTCGTCGTACCCCTGATGTCGGAAGACGTCGACCATCAGTTCCTCGAACTCGAACCCCGATAGCTCGTCGAGCAGCGTCATCGTCGCCGACGGCCTCGGGTGGTCCTCGCCCTAAATCCACTCGTTCGCGTCACGGCGGAGTCGTTCGATCCCCGGAGTATAAAACGTGGTGTCGCCACCCGAACGCGTTCGTCTCCACGGCAAGTTTCCGGTTCCGATGAACAACGCTTTTCGGTCGCAGTACCGAACGGGGAGCCATGGCAGACGATCCAGCCGACGACGCCGACGAGACGCGAGAAGACGTCGAGGAGACAGAGACTGCCGATCCGGCCGGGGCGGACGAGGGCGGAAACGGCGACGGCGACGAGGAGGAGAAGTCGTTCCGCGAACGGGTCGAGGAGATCCGCGAGCGCCGGCAACAGGAACGCGAAGAGGGCGGTGACCCCGAACGCCCGTCCCCCGAGGAGATGATGGGTGGGGGTCCCGGCGGCGGTATGGGCGGTGGCAACCCCTTCGCACAGATGATGAGTGGCATGATGGGCGGCGGCCCGGGTGGCGGCATGGGCGGCCCGCCGGGTGCCCCCGGAGAGCGTGGCGAGCGCGGGTCGGAGGGTGCCGGCAACGAGGAGGTCGTCCGTGAGATCCGGCAGCTCCGCGACGAGGTGCGCGACGTCACTCGACAGCTCCAGCGGATCGCGCAGGCGCTGGAAGACGACGACTGAACTGGGTCGCGCGGGCGTGCGACCGGCCGCCGTAGGAGTGCGACATACTCGTTCAAACCAGGCGTTCGTACACGTCACGCAGCGTGTCGAGGGACCGTTCGACGCAGATCTCATCCCGTCGGTCGAGGCACCGCCGGGACAGCGTCGCGTTCTCCGAGAGAGTCCGTTCGATCGCGTCCCCGAACTCTTCGGTGTCGCCCTCGGGGTACCGATAGCCGGTAACTCCTTCCTCGATCGTCTCGGTGAGCGCGCCGGCGTCGACGCCGACGACTGGCGTGCCGCAGGCGTTCGCCTCCAGCGCGACGAGCCCCTGGGTCTCGACGGGACTCGGGAACAGGAACGCCGACAGCGCGGAGTAGAACGTCGGTAGCTCTCCCCGATCGAGGAATCCAAGGAACCTGGCGTCGATGTCGTGGTGCCGGACGGCCCGTTCGAACTCCTCGCGGGCGGGCCCGTCGCCGGCGACCACGAGCGTGACGTCGAGGTCGGCGATCGCCGGCGGGATCTCCGTGAGTCGCTTCTCGTAGCCGTGCCGGCCGGTGTAGCCCACGAGCGGTCCGGAGTCCAGGTCGTGTCGTCGTCGGAACGCCCTGACATCGACGTCGTCGGCCGGCGCGAACCGGTCGGTGTCGACGCCGTTCGGGACGACGAACAGCTCCTCGATGCCCGTCCGCTCGCGCACCTCGGCCGCGGTGGGTTCACTCGGGACCACGACGGCGTCTGCCGCCCCGAGCACCCACCGTTCGTACGCCGCTGCGGTACGCCTGATCCAGGATTCGACCCGGGAGTCCCCGGAGAGATACGGGGCGTACTCCGGGGTCGGCGTGTGGTACGAGACAACCAGCGGAACCGACGCGCCGCCGGCGAGCCGGCGCGCGGCAAGCCCGAGCGCGAACGGGGTGTGTGCGTGCACCAGATCCGGCGTGGCGACGTCGGCGGGGATCGACGGCACGCCGACCCGGAACCCCTCATAAAAGGGGAACGGGAGGCTTTCGACGGGATACTCACCCACGTCGGGATCCCGATCCGGCGCGTCGGGGTACACCACGTCCATCCGGCCGCCACGCGCGCGCCAGTGGCGCGCCCACGTCCGAACCGTGTACGTTACCCCGTTGACCGTGGGGAGATACGTGTCCGTGAACGCGGCGACACGGTACATGGGTTCGGATCCGGCTTCACGAGCGGCAGGTTAATCGCTTGTGTTTCGCTCCAGCAGCCCCCGATAACTCCCGGTCAGTCGCTTCCCGAGCCGGTCGAGTCCGTGTTCGCGTGCGGTTTCGCGGGCGTTGGCGCCGAGCCGTTCCCGAAGCTCCGGATCGCCGGCGAGGCGCTCGATCGCCTCGCGCATTTCCGTTCGATCGGCACACAGCAAACAGTCGTGGCCGTGTTCGTAGTACTCTTCGAACACCGGCAGGTCCCGCATCACGACCGGCTTGCCACACGCCATCGCCTCGAGGGCGGCGATCCCCTGGTTCTCCTCGTGTGTCGGGAACAGGTAGACGTCGCCGGCGCCGAACGCGCCGCGTTTGTCGTCGATCCAGCCGGTGAACGTGACGTTCGACGGATGCGACCGGAGCCACCGCCGGACGGTCGAGGACGCCGTAAGGCCGGTATCGTACGGGCCGAACCAGGCGAACTCGTAGCCGTCCCCGTCGCCCGGTGCGACCGCGGGCGTCGGCTGGTCCCGAAGTTCCCCGGCGAGCCGACAGAAGTCGCCGATCCCCTTCCGGGCGAAGACGTTGCCGACCGTGAACACGACCGTTCCCGAGAGATCGAACCGGCGGCGGTACTCTCCTCGGAGCCGGTCGTGGCCTTCGAGCGACGCGAGATCTACACCGTTCGTTATCGGCTCGACGGGTGCGTCGATCGGATACTCCTCGAGCCGGCGTTTCGTGTACTCGCTCGGACACAACACCAGATCGGCCACAGAGTACGCCCGACGGAGATACCGCCGCAACGCGGGCGCGACAGCGGTCGATCCACGGAACGAGCCGGCGAAGTCCTCGCTCGTCACGTGGGCGTGAAACACCACCGGAACGCCACGCCGGCGGGCCAGCCGGGCGAGCGCGAGCGAAGCGGGACCCGGGAGGTGACAGTGGACGACGTCGACGTTCCGGATCGGGTTTCGTCCCCGCAGCGCGGCGGTCCCGGCCCCGCGGATGGAGCCGCCGGTCCAGAGGCTGGCGACCGGTTCCACGCCCGTAACGTGCTCTGAAAGGGCCCGACGCTGGTGGGACGCCGCCGTGCCGATGCCCGATCGGTCGAGCCGGTCGCCGAGTTCGAGGTGGACGAGCGGGCGCACGGCCGGCAGTACCCCCGACGCCCATTTTTCACTGTCGACTTCGAATCGCCAACAACTGTTAATAGCGTCCACCGGCTGTGTACGCCCGACCCATGTCAGACGACGACACGGTTCTGGAAGCGAGACTTCCCGACAGTGAGACGTTCGACCCTCCGGAGGCGTTCCTCGAGGGGGCGAACGTCACCGATCCCGGGATCTACGAGGAGTTCGAGGAGAACTGGCCGGAGTGCTGGGAGGCGGCCGCCGAACTGGTCGACTGGGAGCGGAAGTACGATCAGGTGCTCGACGCGAGCGATCCGCCGTTTTACGAGTGGTTCACGGGAGGTGGGCTGAACGCGTCGGCGAACTGTCTCGACCGACATCTCGACGAACGGGGGGAGGAACCCGCCATCGAGTGGATCGGCGAACCGACCGACGAGGAAAACCGGACCTACACGTACGAACAGCTCCACCGGGAGGTAAACGAGTTCGCCGCAGCGCTCCGGGAACTCGGCGTAGAGGAAGACGACGTCGTCACCGTCTACATGCCGATGGTTCCGGAGCTGCCGATCGCGATGTTGGCATGTGCCCGGATCGGTGCTCCCCACAGTGTCGTCTTCGCCGGCTTCTCCGCGGAGGCACTCGCGACCCGGATGAACGCTGCCGACTCCTCGTATCTGATCACCTGCGACGGCTACTACCGGCGGGGGGATCCACTCGATCACCTCGAGAAGGCAAACGAGGGGCTCGCCGGCGTCGATCACGACGCCGAGGCGACTGTCGTCGTCGACCGGCTCGGCGCAAACGGCGACGGGTTCGGACACGACCTCCATGACAACCAGCACGATTACGCGACCCTGATTGCCGACCACGAAGGCGACACGATCGACCCGGTTTCCCGCGACGCGGAGGACATGCTGTTTTTGATGTACACCTCCGGCACGACCGGGAAGCCGAAGGGGGTGAAACACACGACCGGCGGCTACCTCTCGTGGGCCACCTGGACATCGCAGGCGGTGCTGGACGTGAAATCCGAGGACACCTACTTCTGTGCGGCCGACATCGGCTGGATCACCGGCCACTCGTACATCGTCTACGGCCCACTTTCGCTCGGTACGACCACGATGATGTACGAAGGAACGTCGGATTACCCCGACTACGACCGGCTGTGGGAGATCATCGAAGAGTACGAGGCCACGCAGCTGTACACCGCTCCGACCGCCATTCGGGCGTTCATGAAGTGGGGCGAGGAGTATCCCGACCGGCACGACCTCTCGTCGCTTCGCCTGCTGGGAACCGTCGGCGAGCCGATCAACCCCCGGGCCTGGAAGTGGTACTACACCAATATCGGCAACGAGGAGTGTCCGGTCGTCGATACCTGGTGGCAAACCGAAACCGGCGGGATGATGGTGACGACGCTGCCGGGGATCTGTGAGATGAAACCCGGATCCGCGGGACCCCCGCTTCCCGGTGTCGACGCCCGCGTGGTCGACGCTGCCGGCGAGGAGGTCGAGGACGGCCGGGCAGGCTACCTGACGATTCAAAAACCCTGGCCAGGAATGTTGCGGACGCTGTATCGCAACGACGAGCGATTCATCCGGGAGTACTGGGCGGAGTACTCCGATCTCGACTCCGAGGACATGGACGACTGGGTGTATTCGCCCGAGGACGGCGCGAAGATCGACGCGGACGGCTACATCACGGTTCTGGGCCGCGTCGACGACGTGCTCAACGTCTCGGGGCACCGGCTCGGAACGATGGAACTGGAGTCGGCGATCGTCGGCGTCGAGGGCGTCGCGGAGGCGGCCGTCGTGGGCGGCGAGCACGAACTCAAAGGCGAGGCAGTGTACGCGTACGTCATCACCGAGGACGGCTACGAGGGCGACGAGACGCTCCGGCAGCGGATCGTCGACGGAGTCGAGTCGGCGATCGGGCCGATCGCCCGCCCCGAACGGGTAATCTTCACGCCCGACCTCCCGAAGACGCGATCCGGAAAGATCATGCGTCGCCTGCTCGAAAACATCGCCAACGGCGAGGAACTCGGCAACACCAGCACGCTCCAGAACCCCGGCATCGTCGAAGAGATCCAGGAGAAGGTCCGGGACGCCTGAGTCGTCGCCCCCGAGCGATCCGTAGACTATGTACGAGGCCATTCTCGTTCCCACCGACGGAAGCAAAGTCGCAGAGCACGCTGTCGACCACGCGCTGGACCTGGCGGAGACGTACGGCGCGACGATCCACACGCTGTACGTCGTCGACACCGACGCCATGGAGATGTCGCTGTCGCCCGAACAGGTCGACCGAATCGACGACGGCGAGTTCGGACAGCTGGACGAAATCGAGGAGTTCGCCGAACGGGCGACCCGGGTCGTCGCACAACGGGCGAACGAGCGAGGGATCGACGTGATCGAACGCGTCGTGAGCGGCAAGCCACACCAGTCGATCGCCGACTACGCCGACGAACACGGGATCGAAATGATCGTGATGGGGTCACACGGTCGATCGGGGATCCGCCGAGCGCTGCTCGGTAGCGTCACCGAGCGGGTACTGCGCACGACGTCGATCCCCGTGCTCGTCGTTGACGCCGGCGACGAGGACTGAACGACGACGTCTGCTCGGTGCGAATTAGCCGTCGTTGACGGCTGTTCCGACGTCCCCGGACGACCGCCGATCCTGCGTTTCGGTTCCGGGACTCGAACTCCCGTTCTTTCTGGTAGCCTGATCGCTCGGCTTCTCCTCGAACAGCGTTCGTGCGACCTCGCGGTACGCCCGCGCCGCCGCCGATTCTGGGGCGACGGTTACCACCGGCCGGCCGCTGTCCTGTGCGTCGGGGACTGCAGGATCCTCGGGAACGTGGCCCAAAAGCGGAAGTTCCAGATAGGAGGCGATCTGTTCTGGCGGGGGGGAGCGCCCGGTTCCTGACTTGCTAAACAGTACGCCGGCGACCTGGCCGCCGAGTCGTTCGGCGAGTTCGGCGGTCTTGTTCGCGTCACGAACGCTCGCAACCCGGGGCGAGGAGACGATGACGGTCCGATCTGCCAGCCCCAGCGGGAGCAGCGACTCGTGGCTCACGCCCGCACCAGTGTCGAAGATGATGACGTCGTATCGGTCTTCGACGGCCTCGAGAACCGCCGGAATCTCCGTGACGTCTGCGTCGACGAAGCCCTCGACGGTCGTTCCGCTCGGGAGCACCTCGAAGCCGCCGGGAACGGAGTAAATCGCCTCCTTGGGCGCGGCGTCGCCTGCCAGTACCTCGTGGAGTGTTTCCTCCGGCGAGAATCGCAGAAAGTCGACGACGTTCGCCATCGCGAGATCCGTCTCTACGACGAGGACGTCCAGTCCCGCATCTGCCAGCGCAGCGCTGAGGTTGATGCTCGTCGTCGTCTTTCCGACGCCCCCCTTCGCGCCGGCGACTGCGAGCGTTCGCGCGGGCATGACAGTCAATTGCTATCCTATCAGTTTAACTGTGTTGGGCGAGTTATCAATTCTGACTATCAGGTTTTAATCGGTGGTTTCGTTGGCGGGACGCTGCCGCAGTCCGTGACTGTTGGTGGTACTGTGAATGGTGTTCAAAGGTATGCCGCGTCCCATCGGGCCGGCTTGCGCCGGTTTCCACACTCGACACACTCGTACCGGTCCATGGTGTCGATCGCGACGTCGAACGAATCGCAGTTCCCGCACATCCATCCGTAAAGGTCGGTTCGCTCCCGGTCTGCGTACGCCGGATAGAACGCGCCCTGGGAGGCGCGAACCGCCTCGTCGAAGGCGACGTACCGGAGGGTGCCGTCCGGACCCGACCGAGCCTCGGTGAGCACTTGCTCGCCGTCGCCGGTGACGAACTTCACGTAGAGTCGCTCCCGGAACGTCTCCCCGCCGATGTCGACGTCTCGATCGCCCGCCTCCGAGTAGCCTTCCCGCTCGTAAAACGCGGTTCCGGTCTCGTTTGCCAGCAGGACGCGGCCCTCGATCCGGGTGGCCCCCCGGTCGCGGAGTTCGGCTTCGACCCGTTCCAGCAGGCGAGATCCGATCCCCCTCCCCCGGTATTCCGGAGAGACGTGAATCCAGTCGATTTCTCCGACTGTTTCCCGGCGGCTGGCGAGATAGCTCTGTGCGAACGCAACGACGTCGCCGTCCGCGGTCGCGACGAAGAACGGTCGCGCGTCGTCCGGGAGTTCCCCTCGGAGCGTCTCCGTCGAGTACCACGACTCGATCCCGCGTTCGATCCGGTCCGCCCCGAGCGCCTCCTCGTAGGACGCTTCGAAGGACTCGCGGGCGACCCGGCGGATTCCCTCGATGTCATCTATCGTCGCTTCACGGACGTTCATATCCACCTATTCAGTCGGCGATCACAAAACCGTTTCCGGCGATTCGTTCCGGATCCGTTCGAAACCGTATTTCTCCGGCGCTCACACGTGGTTTTCGAGGAACTCCACGATCGCGGAGTACGCCTCGATCCGGTTTTCCAGTTTGGAGAAGCCGTGCCCCTCGTCCTCGAAGAGTAGCTTCCGGACGGGAACGCCCGCCTCCCTGGCCTTCTCTGCCACCTGTTCGGCTTCGCCGACCGGGACGCGGGGGTCGTTCTCGCCGTGCAGGACGAACAGCGGAGCCTCGATTCGATCGACGTTGTTGATCGGCGAGATCTCTTCGAGGAACTCCCGGTCTTCCTCGAGGCTCCCGTACTCGGCCTCCCGGAGCTCCCGCCGCCAGTCCCCGGTGTTCTCGAGGAACGTCACGAAGTTCGCGATCCCGACGATGTCGATGCCGGCGGCCCACAGCTCCGGATACTCCGAGAGCGACGACAGCACCATGAACCCGCCGTAGGAGCCGCCCAGGGCGACGATCCGCTCCCCGTCGACTTCGGGGTGGTCGTGGAGCCACTCGACGGCCGCCTCGATGTCGGCGACCGAGTCCATCCGCTTTTCGACGTCGTCCAGCGAGCTGTATTCGGTCCCGTAGCCCGAGGAGCCGCGAACGTTCGGCTCCATTACGGCGTACCCCTCCGCGAGGAAGAACTGCGTCACTGCGCTGAAGGAGGGACGCCGCTGTGATTCGGGACCGCCGTGGATGTCGACGATAACCGGGTAGCCGCCCTCGGGCGCCGGGGAGGCGGGCGTCGAGAAAAACGCCGGAATCTTCCGGCCGTCGAACGTTGGATACCGGAGAAGTTCGCGCTCGATGAACGTCTCCGGTGGGATCCCCGCCGTCGACGCCCGGGTCCACCGCGTCGCCTCGCCGGTCGTCGTCTCTACGACGTAGACGTTGGGGTTGTGGGTGCTACCGGTCACGGTGATCGCGTACCGATCACCGTCTGGAGCGAAGGCGACGCCGCCGGCCACCCCGTCGGGGAGATCGGGGGTGGGCAGCTCGTCAATTCGGTCGGGTGCGACGAGTTCCCCGGCCGTGACGTCGGTGTACCCGTCGACGTTTCGGGTGTAGACGACGCGGCGAGAGGGCTCGTGGACCGCAACGCCGTCGACGTTCCACTCGCCGCCTTCCTCGACGACGTCGAACGTCTGTGAGGCGATATCGAGCCGTTCCAGTTGCAGGCTGTCGGAGTTCCGGTCGGTGACGAGGTAGATCCCCTCGCCGTCGGGCCCCCACTCGGGACTGAGATGGCGGACGTCGCCCTCGTGAGGCGTCAGATGCGAAAACGAGCCGTCGTCGAGACCGAGCACGTAGAGATCCTGATCGAAGCTCGAGTGGGATTCGACGACCAAAAGGCGGCTGTCGTCCGGGCTCCATCCCGCGACGGTGAGCCAGCCGTCACCCTCCTGTACCAGTGTAGCCTCCTCCCCGACCTCCTCGCGTCCCTGCACGTACACGTCGAAGACAGCGTCCGCCCTGCGGTTCGACGCGAACGCGAACCGCTCGCCGTCGTTCGACCAGCCGCCCCAGCGGTGTTTCGCGGACGGCCGTCGAGTAAGCTCGGTGATCTCCCCGGCCGCCGGTTCGAGCCGGTACAGCTGCGCCCGCTCGTTTCCTCCCTCGTCCATCCCGAAGATCAGCTCGGGTCGCTCGGGGGAAACGGAGGCGAACGTCACCCGCTCGTCGAAGAACGTGTGCTGTTCGGGCCACCCTTCCGGCTCCTCGAGGGACCACACCTGGAACGTCCCGGTGGCGTCGAGCCGAAACGAGAGTCGGTCGCCGTCGGGACCGAAATCCGCCCCGGCCGCGCTTCGCACGTTGAGATATCGGCTAACGTCCGGCATGCCCGGACTCTCGTGACCGGGCGGCAAACCTCTTCGGGTGCCGGAACCGGTTGGCGTTTCTTCGTGCCGCGAGGCCGAGCCGACGGCGTCGGCCGTGTCCCGTCGCCGAAAGGCTATAGTCGACGGGCTTCGCGGGAGATGACATGGTCGCTGGTTCGGCGGTTGCGCTTCCGGCGCAGGTTGCAGCCGCCGTCGACACGGTCGCCGTCTCTGCCCCGCCGCGATCGGCGCTTGTCGTGTTCGGCATCATCTTCCTCGCACTGGTGCTTTTCGTCTCCGAACTGATTCCAAACGACGTCACCGCCATCGGCGTCATCGTCTCGCTGGTCGTACTGGAGCCGTACACCGGCGTGGACGCGATCGCCGGGATCCAGGGGTTCGCGAACCCGGCGACGGTGACGATCATCGCGATGTACATCCTCAGTGAGGGGGTCAACCGAACCGGGATCGTCGAACGCCTCGGCGCGGCGATCACCCGCATCACACGGGGCGAGGAACGACGACTCGCGGCCGCGACGGTCGGCACCACTGGCCTTTCGGCCGGCTTCGTCAACAACACGCCGATCGTCGCGGTGTTCATCCCGATGGTGGTCGGGCTGGCCGAGCGGTCCGGAATCTCCCCGTCGAAGCTGCTGTTGCCGCTGTCGTACGCCGCCATGCTCGGAGGGACGCTCACGCTGATCGGCACCTCGACGAACATCCTCGCCGGCGGGCTCTCGCGGGAACTGCTGGACCGGCCGATCGGGATGTTCGAGTTCACCTCCCTCGGGTTCGTCGTGTTGTTCGTCGGCGCGGCGTATCTCCTGACCGTCGGTCGGCGGCTTACCCCCGAACGGATCCCGGCGAAAGCCGACGCGGTCGATCGGTTCGACGTCCAGCCGTACCTTTCGCGCCTCGTCGTTCGCGACGATTCCCCGCTGGTTGGCGTTCCGATCCGGAAGGCGTTCGCCGCCGAGTTCGACGCGATCGAAGCCGGCAGTCCCGTCGATGACAACGGCGTCGCGCTGTTACTCGTGGAGCGCGCCGACGAGACGATCCACGGAGCGAGATCGGATCGGCCGATCGAGCCCGGCGACGAACTCGTCGTCCGCGCCCCCCGGGCGCGGCTCCGGGAACTCGCATCGGAGTACGGGCTCCGGCGAGCTCGACGCGCGACAGTCACCGACGACACGCTGCGGTCTGCAGCTGTCGAGAGCCGGCTCGTCGAGGCGCTTGTCTCCCCTGAGTCGTCCGCGATCGGGGACAGCCTCGGCGAACTCTCCCTCCGGGATCGGTTCGACGCCACCGTTCTCGCGGTCCGCCGGGACGAGAACCTGCACCACGAGAGACTCTCGGAGTTCGTTCTGGAACCGGGGGACACGCTGCTGCTCCAGACCACCGACGACGGGGGGCGACTCCTCGCAGCCGACGACGAGTTCCTGCTCACGGGCGGCTTCGCAGCCGAACTCCAGGCGCTCGACGAGGCGAAACCAGAGCCGCTCTCCGCGACCGCGCCGATCGCGCTACCGACGATGGCCGGTGTCATAGTCGTCGCCGGGCTCGGGCTCGTTCCGATCGTGATCGCGGCGCTGGGTGGCGCGTTCGTCATGCTCGCGACCGGCTGTTTGACGACGAGTGACGCCTACGAGGCGGTGAACTGGAACGTAATTTTCCTTCTGGCCGGCGTGATCCCGCTGGGGCTTGCCATGCAGGCGACGGGCGGCACGCTCTGGCTCGCCGGACTGCTGGAGGCGCTTTCGGGCGCGATCTCGCTCGTCGGGCTCCTGTTGATCTTTTATGTACTCACGGGGCTGTTGTCGAACGTGATCACGCCCGTCGCGAGCGTGATCCTCATGATTCCAGTGGCCGTCGACACCGCGATCGCCGCCGGCGGTGATCCCTTTTCGTTTCTCCTCGCGGTGATGTTCGCCAGCAGCGCCGCGTTCATGACGCCGGTCGGCTACCAGACCAACCTCATGGTGTACGGTCCCGGCGGCTACCGGTTCGTCGACTACCTCCGGGTCGGTGGCCCCCTGCAGTTCCTGATCGCGGTCGTGGTCACCGTCGGGATCTGGGCCATCTGGGGCGTCGCGGCGTGACGGACCGCGAGCCTTTTTAAATGCCCGCGTTCACCATCCGATGAAATGCGCGTCGCGTTCGTGTCGATGGAGACGACCCACCACGGCGAAACCCCGGCGAGGCGCCGGACGCGGCGCACGGCCCGCCTGCTCGCCGATCGTGGTCACGACGTCACGGTGCTGTCGGCGAAGTGGTGGGAGGGCGGCTTCCGCGAGTTCGACGACGAGGGGATCACCTACCGAGGGATCGTCGATCGACCGTCGCGGCGGGCCTTCGCCTCGAAGCTGCCGTTTGCGCTCCAGCGTCTCGACCCGGAGGTGGTGCAGGCCGTCGTGACGCCGCCGCTCGGAGCGGCCGCCGCGGCCGTCGCCTGTCGGGTGAAGCGTCGGCCGCTGTTGCTCGACTGGTGGGACGTCGATCCGGGCGCTGGAGGGCCCTACAAACGTGCGATTCGGGGGGCGAATCGGGTACTCACCCCGTCACGAACGGTCAAAACGCAGGTGAGGCAACGGGGGGCGAACGGCTCCGACGTTCGGGTCGTTCCCGAAAGTGTCGACTACTCGCTCGTCCGATCGGCGGGCGTCGACGACCGGTTCGACGTCGTGTACTCCCGTCCGCTGGACGCGGACGCCAACGTGGAGACGCTGCTTTTGGCGCTTGCGGAGCTTCGTCGACGCGACTGGCGGGTCGCGGTCGTCGGCGACGGTCCTGCTCGCGTCGACGCCGAGGAGGCCGCCGCCGACTTGCGGATCGACGATCGGGTCGAGTTCCTCGGCTCCCTTCCGATCGAAAAGCGGGTAGAGATATTCAAAGGGACCCACGTCTTCGCTCAGACCGCCCGCTACGAGCCGTTCGCCCACGACCTGTTGTGGGCGCTGGCGTGTGGCTGCGTCGGCCTCGTCGAGTACCAGGCCGACTCGAGTGCACACGAACTCGTCGAGGGGCGCGAGCGATCGACGCTCGTGACCAGTCCCCAGGAGCTGGCCGACGAGATCGTCGCGGCGGGCCGCCTGGAGCGACGGTCCGTCGACGACCGGTTCGAGGAGTACGACCGGCGGGCCGTGTTAGAGCAGTATCTCGACTGCTACCGGGACGAGATCGAGGCGTACGGGCTGTTTTGAGGGTTCGCAATCACTCGCAGTCCTCGATGAACTCCTCGGCGTACGGATGGTCCGGCGACAGCTCGAGCACCCGGCCCATGTGGTCTTCGACCCCCTCACAGTCGCTTCGCCAGTACGCCTCCAGGCCGTCGCGGAACGCCTCGTCCAGTTCGCCAGGCTCGGCTGCGACTCCGAGTTCGCCCAAAAAGCCCGTCGCGATTTCGATCGGGAGCCCGAACTGGATCTCCTGGAGCTCCACGTCTTCGGGACCGAACGTTGCGACGCCGACGACTTCCCCCTCGCCGTTGTATATCGGACCCCCGCTGTTGCCGCGGTTGATCCCGGCGTCGGTCTGGATCGTGTTGACCCCCGAGTTGAGTCGTCGACGCGCGCTGACGACGCCCGACGTGAGGGTCGGCTCCAGCGTCGTTGTTCGCTCCTCGAACAGTTCCTGGATGCCGATGTCGGGATAGCCGATGACGAACAGTTTGTCGCCGGTTCCCAGGTCTCCCGAACTGCCCAGCGGCACCGTCTGGAGCGGTTCTTCGTCCACCTTGATGATTGCGACGTCCCGCCCCCAGGACGGTTCCCCTTCGACTGTCTCCAATACGGTCCCGGACGTCCGGACCTCCGCTGGCCAGCTTTGCACCTCGAACTCCTGGTCGGGCGGCGTTCGGCCGTGGAGAACGCCGATGTCCGCCGACACGTTTCTCGTTTCGGAGTTGTCGGCGTAGTACGACATGAACATCTCGAACAGCTCGTTTTCGACCTCCAGTCGCTCGCTGTCCGACAGCTCGAAATCGTCCGTGAGTTCCTCCTGGATTGCCTGTCGCTGGCGCACTGCCAGCCGGCCGAACAGCTGTTCTTCGGGATCCCGATGCGTCCCGACCACGTGAGCGTTGGTGACGATGTGACCGTCCGAGCTGACGACGAATCCCGAGCCCGCGCTGCCGGTTTCCAGCTCCTCGCCCTCCTCCGTGGGGTCGTCCTCCTCGTAAAGTATCAAGTCGTCGAATATCTGGACGACGTCGCGAGTGTCTTCCCAGGGTTCGACCAGTTCGAAGCGGTCGGTCACGTTTCCGTCGACGAAAAACAGCAGTTCAGTCGGCGATTCGTCGGTCCGGAGCTCGTACCCGAACGTGTCGCTCGTGTCGTCCGGCCAGACGAACGTGATCTCCTCGCCAACGGTGTAGTAGCCCCCTTCCACAGTTCCGTCGGGGAACTCGAAGACGTAACTCCCGTCGGCTGCCATCCCCAGATACGCTTCCTCTCCCTCCCAGACCCCGAGGATCGCGGGATCGACGAGGTTGTCGACTTCGTAGGAGGGCCACACGATCTCGCCGCTCACCGTGCGACGGATGTGAACGATCCCAGCCCGATCTCGGAGGACGACCTGGCGTTCGATGCTCGGTCGATCGGGCGTGGGCGTCGGCGTGGGTGTTGGCGTCTCCGTCGGGGTCGCAGTGGGTTCGGGCGTCTCGGGCGGCTCCTCCTCGCCGGCACAGCCCGCTACCCCTACTCCGACTGCGATCGAGGCTGCCTGCAGAACGCTTCGACGTGTGAGCCGGGAATCGGTGTCTGTCATCTTCTATATATGACCCACCGAGAGTTTTCTGTAAGTAACTTTGGGCGAAATTCCGGCCGTTGATAACGGGCGCGTGACGACGCGATCGACCCCCGCAAACGAACGGCGCCCCGGTGCTTACTGCTCTTCGTAGTCGCCGCCGTATTTCAGGAAGAAGAATGCGAGCCCCAGCGTCGCGACCATCGCCATGAAGGTGGCAACCGCCAGTGCGCGTGCGGTGTCGGGCACCTGGGGAACCGTCGCTCCGTTCCCGTTGCCGGCGCCGACCGTCGGCACGTCGTCGCCCACGGCGACGGCGCCCCACATCCCGACGGCTCTGTGTGGTTCACAGACGTACCCGGTGCGACCGCCCTCCTCGAAGGTGTGTGTGAAGGTGTGTCCCTCATCAGCGACAGCGTCGCCGCTGTCGAACTGGTGGGCGTTGTCGAACTCGTCGTTTTCCTGATTCGTCACGACGTTGTGATCTCCACCCCTGCCAGTCCACTCCCAGGTGACAGTCGTCCCCTCGTCGATCCAGATGCCGGCCGGGGAGAACTCGAGCCCGCTGTCGCCCGTTCCGACCATCACAGTGACTTCCTCTTCTCCACGGAGGTCCTCGAACCCGCCGCCGATCCCGTCGAGATACCCTTCGAAGTCGGGTTGCTCCTGTGCGCTCGCGGTGCCGGCCCCCGCTGCGGTCGCGCCGGCAGCCGCCGTTGCACCGGCGGCCGTCCTGACGAACGCGCGTCGGGAGACGTCGTTTCCGGTCATGGACTCCCGTTAGGGATCCCCCGTAGTGAATACTGCGGTTCCGGAGGTGGAGCTACATGGGGTTCCCCGACCGTCACAGCGTGTAATCGTGATCGCCGGTTTCGGTCTCGAGGAACGCCACCAGCAGGTCGATCGCGGCGTCGACGTCGTCGGCGTGGGCGCTTTCGGTGACCGTATGGAGGTATCTCGTCGGTGTCGAGATCGCTCCCACCGGCTTCGCGCCGTGGGTGTTCTGGAACCCGGCGGTGTCTGTCCCCCCGGCGGGGAGCACTTCGAGCTGGTGATCGATTTCCCGGCGCTCGGCGACGTCCCGCAGCCGGCGGTTCACTTTCGGGTTCGTGATGACACTGGAGTCCTTCAGCTTGACGGCCGCCCCGTCGCCGACTTCGGTCACCTGCTTGGACTCGTCGCCGATCTGTGGGACGTCGTTCGCGACGGTGACGTCCAGCGCGATCGCCAGATCGGGATCGACGTCGACTCCCAGCGCCTGGGCCCCTCGGAGGCCGACCTCCTCCTGGACGGTCGCCGCGAAGTGGACCGTGACGTCGGGATCCTCGATTCGGTTGGCGGCCTCGAGCAGCTGGAACACGCAGACTCGATCGTCGAGCGCCTTCCCGGTGATCAGGTTCCCCATCTCGACGGTCGTCTGGTCCAGCGTCACCAGGTCGCCGACGGCCACCTGCTCGCTCGCCGCGTCGCCGTCGAGACCGACGTCGATGTAGACGTCTTCGACCTCGTCTTTCTTCTCGCGCTGTTCCTCGGTGAGCGTGTGTGGCGGCACCGAACCGATCACGCCGGTCAGGTCCCCGCCGTCGGTGTGGACCGTCACCCGCTGGGCGCGCAACACGCGAGGGTCGAACCCGCCCAGCGCGTCTACCTGGAGGAACCCCTCGTCGGTCACGTGTTTCACCATGAACCCGATTTCGTCCATGTGTGCTGCGACGGCGACGCTGTACCCCTCGTCCTCGCCGGTTCCTTCGATTGTCCCGACGACGTTCCCCATCGCGTCCGTCCGTACCCGGTCGACCGAGTCGTCGAATTCCCGTCGAACGATCTCCCGGATCCGGTCCTCGTATCCCGGGACGCCGCGTGCTTCGGTGAGCTCTCGGAGGAGTTCGAAGTCGTGCTCCATACCCCCATCTCACGAGCAGGACGCAAAAACACCGAGATACCGGCACGTGCGTCCGGTTGCGGACGCTCTCGAAAGTTAACAACTCCCGAGTTGTTGTTTCGGGTTTCGGAACGCTTTTGCGGGTCTTCCGAGCATGTTGACGCATGGCAGACGTAGAATCACAGCTACGCGAACAGTTCATCGAGGCGTTCGAGGGAGCCGACTACCCGGTCAACAACCAGATGGATCTCGTCCCGGCGCTGCCGGACGGTCCCGGCACGAAGTTCGAGGCCGGCGACGTCACGCTCTCGGCGATGGAGCTGGCCTCGAAGCTGGGCGACCACCAGGAGTTCCCGTACGACGACGTCGAGGGGCTCGTCGACGACATCATAGCAGGACTCAAAGCCGAGGACGTGATCTAGGCTCGACAGCACGGTTTCGTTATCCGTCGGCGCCGGCGACCTCGTAGGAGACGCCGGCGTCCCGCAGCGCATCGGTCACCCGTCCCAGGGCGTCGGCGCTCGCGACGACGGCCACGTCTTGGCCGCGCATCGCGGCCTCGGCTGCGACCTCGCCGGCGGCGGCGGTCACCGCCGGCTCGGCGTCGATTCTTCCGAGTGCCACTACCCCCTCCACGCCAGCGGCCATCACCAGATCGGCCGCCGAGACGGCCGACGAAAGCGCCGCCTCGTCGACGGTGTCGCTTCCCCCGGATCGGGCCGGTGGAACGCGGAAAACGGTGACCGTTCCCGGTTCGATGTCGATGACGCCCTCGAACCCGGTGACGCTTACGTCCTGGCCGGGTTCGGCGTCGGTCGTCGCGATTCCGGTGGCGGGACCCTCCTCGCCGGGACGGGCGTACAGTAGACCGTCCGTCACGACGAGCGTGACAGTCTCCCCGCTTTCGATCGATTCGGCGGCGATCGCGGCGTCCTCCTGGACGCTGTCGAGGACGTCTTCGGTGACGTGATCGGCGACCCGTCTGAGCTCCCGGGCCTCCTGGAAGAGCCAGTCGACCCCCTCCTTGGTCACCCGGTAGCGCGACCGTCCGTCCTTGGTCACGAGCCCGTCCTCGACGAGCTCCCGGATGTACTCGCTCACTGCCTGACTGGTTACCCCTACTTCGGTCGCGATCTCCCCTTGACTGACCGCAGGCTGTCGGTCGGCGATCTCCGAGAGGATCCGAAATCGGGTCGCCGTGCGCTTGTCCCGCAGGGCGTCGCTCATACCGTCGAACACGTGGGGAATCGGTAAAAACCCCCCTCAACTGACCCGAAGTGACGACAGGGATCGCCCCGCCGTCTCGGTCGACGGCAGGGATATATATCGCATCGCCGTACTGACGGGTATGCGGGATCTGACGGTCCGGGACCGCGCCGCGTTCCTTTCGGCCCCCGACGCGCTCGTCGTCGCAGACGTTCATGTCGGCCGCGACGAATCCTCCAGCGTCCAGTTTCCCCTCGGTGAACGCGACGATCTCGTGGACCGTCTCGACGCGCTACTCGTCCATTACGATCCCGACACTGTCGTTTTCGCCGGTGACCTTTTCCACCGGTTTGACCGGGTGAGTGACCTCTCACGCCGCGGATTGTGCGAACTCGTGACGGCCTGTCGACGAAGGGACACCCGGCCGGTGCTCGTCGGCGGCAACCACGACACGAGGCTCGCGGCGGCGACTGACAACGACGTCCACGATGCGTACGCGCTTGCCGACGGGACTGTCGTCTGTCACGGCCACGAGGAGCCGTCAGTCGAGGGGCATCGGTACGTGATCGGTCATCTTCACCCGACGATCTCGATCGAGGGGAACACCTATCCCTGTTTCCTGTGGGGACGGGAGGCGTACGACGGCGCCGACGTGCTGGTGTTGCCGGCGTTCAACCGGCTCGCCCCGGGCGTCGACGTGAACGGGGTGGGAACCGCCGACGTTTCGACCCCGTTGGCTCCCGAAATAGACGCGTTCCGCCCGATCGTCTACGATCCGGACAGCCAGGAGACGCTCCGGTTTCCGCCGCTGTCGGAGTTCCATCGTCTACTGTGAACTACCGAGTCCGTCCGCGAGGACTGCCTTTGTCACAACCCGACCGCTCTCCATGGCGCCCTGGATCGACGACCAGTGGGTGTACTCGCCGGCCAGATACACCGACCCATCCGGATCGCGTACGTCCGGAAGGGTCTCGTGGATCCCCGGCGGCTGACGGAACTGCCCGAACTGGATCCGCTCGGTCCAGACGTGTTCGAGGCCGCCGAACGTCCGCTCGGGGTACCACGATTCGAGGGTTCGCTGGGCGCGTTCGAACAGTTCCTCGTCGCTGACCTCGACCGGTCGCTCGCCGAGGAACGTCGCACACAGCAGTTCCCGGTCCCCCGGGGCGTACTCCGGGGCGACCTCGGTGAGCGGGACCATCGCGTTCGGCGTGTCGACGCCCGGGATCTCCTCGCCCGAGGCGGTGTCGGCCTCGCTGGCGACGCCTCCTTTCGCGTTCAGCAGGATCCGTCGATCGGTCCCCGGCCCCGCACCGGCGGGAAGGCTGTAGTACTGGGTGACGCTTGCCCGCCCGTCGATCGGGATCGAGTCGATTCCGGTCAACTCGGCGGCCGCTCTGGGATCGGTCGCGACGATCGCCGCCTCCGCGCGGCGGCCCTCCTCCGTCGTCGTGATCTCGACGGTCCCGTCGTCGGTCGGCTCTACCCCGGTGACCCGCGTGTCGGTCTCGATCGTCGCGCCGGCGGCGGCCGCCCGGTCGGCGAGCTGTGCGGTGATCGCGCCCATCCCGTCGGCGGGGACGGCAGTGTGTCCTTTCGAGAGCACGGCGAAGGTGTACTCGAACACTCGTTTGGAGGTCGACAGCGACCGATCGAGCGTGATCCCGCCATAAAAGGGCGCGACGAAGTTGTTCACGTACGCTTCTGAAAATCCCCATTCCCGGAGGTACGTCCGGATGTCCGTGTCGCGACCGTCGAAAATCGACGCGAGATCCCGGCTCCGGAGTTCGCGGCGCAACAGCAGCGTCCTGAGCTTGTCGCTCAGCGGGATCTCGTGGTTGAAAAACGATTCGACGGCCGCGGTCGGGTCGCGAAGGGGGTCCGAAAGCACCGACCGTTCGCTCGGGCGGGCGATGATCGCTCCCGGTTTGAACCGGCGCAGGTCCAGCGCGTCGAGATCGAGCTCGCGTTTCACCGCGGGGTAGCCGGTAAAAAGCACCTGGAACCCGCGATCCAGGGTGAACCCGTCCCGCGTTCTGCTTTGTACCCGTCCGCCGACGGTTTCGCGCCGTTCTAGAACCGTCACGTCGGCGCCACGCTCCGCCAGACGTCGGGCCGCCACGAGGCCGGCAAGTCCGCCGCCGACCACGATCACGTCGTCTGTCATACGTTCCGGTTGGTCCGCCGACTACAAAGGCACTGCGAGCACCGGAGTGCCGCGTGGCGTCCGTGCCTAGATCACGCCCGTAACCCGTCCGGCCTCCCGTGCAGCGGCCTCGCTGATGCCGTTTCCGAGGATCGTGTACCGGTCGCGGATCGTGTGGGCGGTCGTGAGCGCTTCGAGGAACTCCTCGTCGGTGACCTCCAACCCGTCGGCGGTCGTCGGGGCGTCGATGCTCGCGAGCGCGTCCCGGATCGCCCGCCACTGGCCGTCCTCGCCGGAGTGGAGGTACTCGGTAACGATCGACGCGACGCCGACCTGGTGGCCGTGCAGCGCCCGACCGGGCGCGATCCGGTCGAGCTGGTGGGAGACGAGATGCTCCGCACCGGAGGCGGGCCGGGAGGAGCCCGCGATCGACATTGCCACGCCCGAGGAGACGAGCGCTTTGACGACGATCCAGGCCGACTCCTCGAGGTCCTTCTTGATCGAGTCGGCGTTGTCCACGAGCATCTCGGCGGTCATCTCCGAGAGCGCGCCGGCGTACTCGCTGTACTCGACGTTTTTGAGGCGCTGGGCGAGCCGCCAGTCCTTGACGGCGGTGTAGTTGGAGATGATGTCCGCACAGCCGGCGGTCGTCAGTTCCCAGGGGGCCTCGGCGATCAGCTCCGTATCGGCGACGACCGCCAGCGGCGGATCGGCCGCCACCGAGTGGCGGGTGTCCCCCTCCGGAATCGACGACCGGCCGGAGACGATTCCGTCGTGGCTCGCGGCTGTCGGAACCGAAACGAACCCGACGCCGAGCCGGTCGCTTGCGGTCTTTGCGACGTCGATTGGCTTGCCGCCGCCGAGGCCGACCAGGAACCCGGCGTCGGTCGCGCGGGCCGCCTCGACCACCTCCTCGATCGTGTCGAAGCGTGCCTCCTCGATCGAGACGGTCTCGGGGTCGTCGAACTGCGCACGGACCCTGTCGCCTGCAAGCCGATCGGGGGTCGGGCTGGTCACGATCAGTGCGGGTCCCGAAAGCGACAGTTCGCCGACCGCCTCGCCCAACTCGCCCAGGACGTCGTGTCCGACCACCACGTTCCGGGGGAGTTTGATCCACGTCCGCTTGTCGAACATGGCCGGTAGTTTCGACAGCAGCCTAAAAAAGCTGGAGTAAACCGGTCGGCGGCGACGAATCGCCCTGCAGCGGTGGACTGGTCTCCGCCGCCGGACCGTCACAGCCTCGACACCGTAGCCTATAATTCATCTACCGCTCCAACTGTGGGACATGAACGAGAACCGCCGTCGGTCGGTGATAACCGTGTTGCTCGCTGTCGGCGGGGCGGTGTTCGGCGTCGCCGGGGTCGGACACGCCTACCTCCGCGAGTGGAAACGTGCGCTGCTGTGGTTCCTTCTGGCGCTGTTCGGGGGTGCCGCGCTCGTCGTCTCGGCCGCCGGCGACACCGTCCCCTCGTCGGTGTTCGACCTCCCGCCGACGGTCGTCGCCGGCATCTTCTTCATCCTCTTTATAAGTGTCGTCGACGCCTATCTCGTCTCGATCCGGAAGGCGAACGCGACCCCCTCGGTTTCGGTTCCCGCCGACCTCGCGGACGGGGAGACGCCGGCTGCAGCGGCGGACGGCGAGCAATCGGCGACCGTCACCTGTCCGCACTGCGGCCGGGAGACGGATCCGGAGCTGGATTTCTGTACGTGGTGCACCGGGAAGTTCGCCGATGCGGAAGAAGAGCCAGAAACGTAGTGTCGATCCGAGGGGTAGTGTCGATCCGAGCTGTGGCGCCGCTCACTTCTCGATGATGCTCTCCTCGACGGACGCCCCGAAGTGGCGCGCGACGTCCTCGTAGTAGACGAGCAGTTCGTCGCCTTCTTCGAGATCGGTGACGGCGGTCCGCCCCTCGGCTGTCGCCACCTTGATCGTCTCGGCGTTTTGCAGCAGCGTCTCGATCCGATCCACGCCGTCTTCGGTTTCCACCTCGGCCTGGACCCTGAACATCGGGCGCTTTTCGATCTTCACCCGACCCACGATCCCCTCGCGTGTCCGGCCGTCCGTGTCGACGATCTGGACCTCGTCGCCGCTTTGCAGTTCCGCGAGGTACTTCGTTTCCCCCTCCGGAACGCGGACGTACGCGTGGACCGCGCCGGCGTTGACCCGGAACGGGCGGGAGGCGACGTACGGCGATTCGGCGGTCTCGGCGTGCACGAAGAACAGCCCCCGTGACATCGAGCCGACGAGCATCCCCTCGTCGTCTTCCATCAGGTTGCCGGTGTCGATGCAGACGCGGTCGGCCATCCCGGTGCGTTCGACGGCGGTGACCTCCGCGAGGGTGAGATCGAGCTGTTCGCGTTCGGTCGCGTCGCGCACCTCGACGGTCCGGCGGATCTCGTCGGGGTCGTCGGTGTCGAGCAACACGCCGTCCGCACCGATCTCGAGCGTCTCGAAGGCGGTTTCCGCCTCCGCGGCGGACGTCACGCCGGCCACCAGGTGGGTGTCCTCCCCCACCCTCGAGATGAGGTTCTCCAGGGGGATGATCGTCCAGTCGGAGCCGATCACCAGGGTGTACTCGCCGTCTCTGGCGGCCTCCTCGGCGAACGCCTCGTATCCTTCATCGAGAATGTGGACGTACGTTCCCTGCGCGCGGTTGTTCCCGCGAAGCGTGGTGAGGTCGGCGCTGCCGGAGAAGTCCGAGGGTAGGCCGATCGTCCCATCACCCTCGCCGTCCTTGCCGACGAGATACGCGTCGGCCTCGGTCTCTTCCGCCTCGTCGACGGCGTCGGCGTCGACGACGTCGGCGTCCGGTAGGAACGCTGCGACGTTTACGTCGCCCAGCTCTCGCACCCGGGCGACGTCCGGTTCGTCGACCAGCACCCAGTCGACTCCAGCCTCGATTCCCGCCGTGATGCGTCGCTTTCGCGCCTGCCAGTCGCCGACGTCGTCGTCGGCTTTCACCCAGACCGTCCGTGTCATTACTGGGACCACGAAGGCGTGGGGCTTGAAAACTACGGATGGCGCGAGACGACGATCTCGCCGGCCTTCAGAACCGTTTCGACGACGTTGACCCCGAAGTTGTACGGGAGATGTCGGTGTGACGATCCGTCGATCACGACGAGATCGCCCGGTGCGCCGACGGTCAAAGTACCGGCGCCACCGGATGCTCGATCCCGGTCGATCGCGGCGGCGCCCCGTTCGGTGATCCCGACCACCGCCTCCGCTGGAGTCATTCCCATCCCAACACAGGCGAGCGTCGCCGCGAACCCGGGGCTCGGGGCGTGGCAGTTCGGGTTGAAGTCGGTCGCGATCGCGGGAACGGCGCCCCGCTTCCGGTACGGCTCGAGGTCCGGATAGCCCTCGCCCAGCCCGAACGCGGTCCCCGGGAGCAACACCGGCGTGACGTCTGCCGAAAGCAGTGCCCTGACGTCCCAGTCGGTCGACTGGAGCAGGTGGTCGGCGCTGGCGGCGCCGAGTTCGGCCGCCAGCCTGGTCCCGCCCAGCCGTTCGAACTCGTCTGCGTGGATCTTCGGCGTCAAGCCCTGCGTTGCGCCAGCCTCCAGTACCCGACGGGACTGCTCCAGGGTAAAAACCCCCTCCTCGCAGAAGACGTCACAGAACTCTGCAATCCCCTGATCGGCGACCGCCGGCAGCTGGTCTTCGACCACGCTGTCGACGTAGTCGTCCGCGTCGGCACCCTCCGGGATCGCGTGTGCACCCATGAACGTCGCCACCACGTCGACGGGGTGTTCGTCGTCGGCCCCGTCGATTGCCGACAGCATCTTCAGCTCCGTTTCCGTGTTCAGTCCGTAGCCGGACTTCACTTCGACCGTTGTCGTCCCGTGGGCGAGCAGCACGTCGAGATGTTCGAGCAGCCGATCCCGGAGTTCCTGTTCGCTCGCCTCCCGGACGCGACGGACCGTCCGGAGGATCCCGCCCCCCTCGGCGAGGATCTCCTGGTAGGTCTGTCCGCGGAGCTTTGCCTCGAACTCGTCGGACCGGTCACCGACGAACAGCGCGTGGGTGTGGGCGTCGACGAACCCCGGGAGGACACACTGTCCCGTTGCGTCGACGGCTGCGGCTGCGTTCTCGATCGGGTACTGCCGGACGAGTTCGTCGCTCGAACCGATCTCGATGACGATGCCGTCTTCGAGGACGACTGCCGCGTCGGATCGGGTGTCGAGAACGCCCCCTGCCTCGAGTGTGACGCTGTCGGTGTCGACTCCCCCGCTGAGGTCGTCCGCCGGTCCGACGACCAGTTCCGCCGCGTCGTGGACGATCGTGTAACTCATTGGTTGTGGTCGTTGTCGGTATCGTCTCCTCCGTTTCTCCGAACGAGCGCACCGTACAGTGCATGTGCGACAGTCCTCGCAGCTGCGTCGACTGTCCGGCCATCGACGTCCAGGGGCGGCGCACACTCGACGATCTCGAATCCCGCGAGCCTGTCGTCACAGACCAGATCTCCGACGGCCGCAAACAGCTCCCTGGCGGTGAGACCGCCGGGTGTCGGCGCGCTGACGCCGGGTGCGACAGCCGCATCGAGGACGTCGCAGTCGACGCTAATGTAGAGCAGTTCGACGTCGGCGACTGCCTCGCGGACCGCCTCGACGGCTGCGTCGACGCCGTCGTCGAACGCGTCCGCCGGGACGATCGTTCCGCCCCGGTCGCGGACGTACTCGACGTACGGCCCTGACGTCTCGAAGTGGCGGACTCCCACGGCGACGTAGGTGTCGAGGCCGTCCTCGATCAGCTGCCGGTAGGGAGTGCCACTCGTCGGACCGTCGTGGAGTGCCCTGCAGTCGAGGTGGGCGTCGAAGTTCACGACGCCGACCTGCCCCCGATCCAGGAGGGGCGCCACGTTGGCGTACGAAAGCGAGTTGTCACCGCCGAGAAAAACCGGAAGCGAATCGAGCGCGTGGACCTCCCCGGCGACCTCGCGAACCTGCGTCTGGACTGCGGCGACGTCGCCTCCCGTCGGGTCGTCCGCGACGTCACTCCCCGTCTGGTCGTCCGCGACGTCAGCCCCCGTCTGGTCGTCCGCGACGTCACCAGAACGCGCGACGTCGCCGATGTCGACGATCCGAGTCGCCGACAGGGGACTGGTTGCTCCTGCAGTACAGTGGGCGGTCTTCGTTCCCGCGAGCGAGCGGCGGATCGCGAGAGGGCCTTCCCGTGCGCCCCGGCGGCCGATCACCGCTCCGTCGTAGGGTTCGCCGAGGAGGACCGCATCCGGGTCGTCCGCGACGTCTCCTTTCTCTGCACCCTCGATCACGTCGCCGAACTGCCGATCGTTCGGATCGTCGGACGGACCCTCCCATCCCCGCCAGTCGGGGGCAACGATCCCGTCGATCATTGCTCGTCCATGGGGATCTCGACCCCCGACTCGCGGGCCTCGGCGATCGCTTCCTCGTAGCCGGCGTCGGCGTGGCGGATCACGCCGGTTCCCGGATCGGTCGTGAACACCGCCTCCGCCTTTTTGGCGGCGAGCTCCGTCCCGTCGAGCACGACGTGGTTGTTGGCGTGGATCGCGTTGCCGATCCCGACGCCGCCGCCGTCGTGGACGCTGACGATGTCTGCCCCCGCCGCGCAGTTGAGCAACGCGTTGAGGATCGGCCAGTCGGCGACGGCGTCGGTCCCGTCCTTCATCGCCTCCGTCTCCCGGTACGGGCTGGCGACGCTGCCGGCGTCGAGGTGGTCCCGGGTGACCACGATCGGAGCCGTGATCTCGCCGTCGGCGACGAGGTCATTGATCCGGAGGGCAAAGCGGGCCCGCTCCGTGAGTCCCTCGACCCCACCGCCTTCGGTGTTGTATCCGAGCCAGCACACCCGGCTCGGGAGCCCCTGGAACTGGATCCGGTCTTGCGCCAGTTCGATCCATCGCCTGAGATGGTCCTTCTCGGGGAACAACTCGAGGATCGCCTCGTCGGTCCGATAGATGTCCTCGGGATTGCCCGACAGCGCGAGCCACCGGAACGGTCCCTTCCCCCGGCAGAACTGTGGGCGGATGTACGCCGGGACGAATCCCGGGAACTCGAAGGCGTCATCGCGGCCGCGTTGTTCTGCGATCTGCCCTCTGATGTTGTTGCCGTACTCGAACGCGACTGCGCCCCGATCCTGGAGTTTGAGGATCGCGTCGACGTGTCGCTCCATCGTGTCGAGGCTCTCCCGCCGATACGCGTCGGGATCCTCCTCCCTGAGCCTATCGGCCGCCTCCACTGTGTATCCCGACGGGTAGTACCCCTCGAGAACGTCGTGGGCGCTCGTCTGATCCGTGATCACGTCGGGGACGAAGTCCCGCTCCACCAGCCCCTCGAGCATGTCCGCCGCGTTCACGTGAACCCCGACGCTGTACGGCTCTTCGGCCCGAACCGCCTCCCTTGCGCGGTCCAGCGCCTCCTCGAGGTCGTCGGTTTTCTCCATGCAGTAGCCCGTCTCGATCCGGCGGTCGATGCGTCGCTCGTCGACCTCGGCGGCGATACAGACGCCCCTGTTCATCGTCACCGCCAGCGGCTGTGCCCCGCCCATGCCGCCGAGGCCTCCGGTGACGACGATCTTCCCCGCGAGATCGCCATCGTAGTGCTGGCGGGCGAGTTCTGCAAGCGTTTCGTAGGTTCCCTGGATGATTCCCTGAGTCCCGATGTACGCCCACGAACCGGCCGTCATCTGCCCGTACATGATTTTCCCCTCGGCCTCCAGTTCGTGGAAGTGCTCCCAGTTGTCCCACTTGCCCACGAGATTGGAATTCGCAATCAACACCCGCGGGGCGCGCTCGTGCGTCTCGAACCGTCCGACTGGTTTCCCCGACTGGATCAACAGCGTCTCGTCGTCGTCGAGCTCCCGGAGCTGTTCGAGGATCGCGTCGTAGGCGTCCCACGATCGGGCCGCCCGTCCGGTGCCGCCGTACACGACCAGCTTTTCGGGGTCTTCGGCCACCTCCGGGTCCAGGTTGTTGTTGAGCAGCCGCAGCGCCGCCTCCTGTCGCCACCCCTCACACTCCAGGTCGGTCCCGGTCGGCGCCCCCTGGTACTCGCGCCACTGGTCGCTGGGTGGCGACTGCGAGTCGGCGGTGGATCGGTTGGTGTCCATGTCAACAGTGGACGTACGACCGGCCCTACTGAAAAGGCACCGCCGGGTTTCGAAACTGATCACCGTCGGTCAATAGAATCGCCGTCGGTCAATACGGGCCGCCGCCGTTTTCATCGTCGTCACCGTCGTCGTCGGGATCAGCACACCCCGCAAGTACAAGGAGCAGTCCCGTGACTCCGACCGCGAGCAGTCGTCTCCGAGTTCGACGCGTCTCCTCCGTCGATGGCGGTCGCGATTCGTTCATGACTGTCGTATGCAGCCCTCCACCAAGAATCCTGTTAATTGATACCTTATAACACAACTCGTGCGTCGACTGAGAGTTCGCGGCGGCACAAAGGATTACCCCCATCGGGGAGTAGAGCGAGCCATGTCGGACACATCGCTGGACGTCTTCACTGGACCCGATCGGCGCGACTGGGACACCACCCCCGACGGGATCGTTCGAATGGCCGTCGTCGGGCTCGGGAATTACGCCCGAATGGTCTCGCTTCCGGCGATCGCCGAGAGCGAGTACTGCGTCCCGACGGTCGTCGTCAGCGGGACCGAGACCAGTCGGATTGAGACGGCCCGAGAGTACGACGCCGTCGGCCTCACCTACGAGCAGTACGCCGACGGAGAGGCCGAAGACGAATACGACGCCGTTTACGTCGCCACGCCGAACCGGAAGCATCTCCCGCAGATCGAGACGGCCGCTGATCACGGGAAGAGTGTGATTTCGGAAAAGCCGCTGGAGGCGACCGCAAACAGGGCCCGCAAGGCGGTCGCGGTGTGTGAGGAGGCCGGGGTGACGCTGATGACGGCCTACCGGATGCAGACTGATCCGGTCGTCCGTCGGCTGCGAGAGTTCGTCCGGCAGGGCGGGCTCGGCGATCCGGTCCGGTTGTTCGGCAACTTCAGCTTCGACGTGCTCGGCGGTTCGAACGGCCCAGACCAGTGGCGACTCGACGACCACCTGGCCGGCGGGGGAGCGCTGATGGACGTCGGCGTCTACCCGCTCAACACCTCGCGGTTCCTGCTCGATGCGGATCCGGTCGCGGTGTGGGGAACGACCCGGACGAGCGGACCGTTCGGCGACGTCGACGAACACGTCGACTTCGGCGTCGAGTTCCCCGAAGCGATCGGGAACTTTTCGGCCAGTTTCAGCGGCCACTCGAACGCCGAACTCTCGATCCACGGAACCGAGGGTCGGGTGGCGCTGCGGGACGCGTTCGGCGTGAACGCCGACCGACAACTGACGGTCGAGACCACCGAGGGCACGCTGGAACAGACGGGGTTCGGCCGTGACGAAACGGTCGAGGAGTTCGACTACTTCGCCCACTGTCTGTTGACGGGCGACAAGCCGGAACCGGACGGTCGCGACGGCCTCGTCGACGTCCAGACCGCGATGGCCGTGTATCGTTCTGCCAAAGAGGCTCGGCGGGTCGAGGTCACCATCGCCGATCAGTGATCCCGGCCAACAGGAGTCAGCATCACACGGCGACCGCGTGGACGGCTACCTCGCCGTCGGCCCGAACAGTCAACTCGAGGCTCTCGTAGTCGGCGACTCGTGTTTCGAAAAGCAACTCGTCGTCGGATCTGAGCTCGATGGTGCACGTTTCGCCCGCATTTTCGCGAGTGAGATCGTTCCGTTCCCCGGGAGAGACCCGAACTTCCACGTCGCGACAGCCGGGATCGAGTACCACTGTCCCGGAGAACCCGTCCCGGACGACTACCTCGACGATCCGGGTTCCCGCCGGCATGGTCTCAAGGGGCGGGGTTTCGGTGACAGTCCCCGGCGTGTCTGTGGCGTCCTCCTCCCCGGGGTCCGAAAGACAGCCAGCGGCCAGGATGCTCACCGCTGTCGGCGCTATCTGGAGGGCTCGGCGGCGTTTCATGGAAGTAGTTCTCCGAGGCAACATAATGGGTTTTGTGTCGGGAGGCTTTCGCAGGCGAGCAGCTTCGAGAGTGAGCATTAATACAGCTGGGGGGAAAACCATGAGTCATGACGTCGTACCTGAACACTGATCCGGATCTGGACGAATACGAATCGATCCTGCGGGAGTATCCCGCGGACGTCTTCCTCGTCGAGCGGGACCACCCGGAAGAGGGGCGGTCGTTCCGGTTCCACGCACCGGTTCGAGAGGCCGTCACGTTCGCGGACGAAGACCGGGCGCGGCTGTTTGCGGACCTCTACACTGCCGTGGACGGGTTCCGAATCGGCGGCGTCGGCGAGGGCGGCATCCCCGTGAACGTCGCGGTCGCGGGGACCGCCGAGATCGCCGCCTACATGTACGCGGCGTGGGGCCAGACTCCGACACAGATCGCCCAGACGTTAGACAGCAACCGACAGAACGTTCTCGAGTACTTCGAACGGGTCAACGACCGTGCCGAAAAAGTGATCGCAGAGGAGTGACCTGTCGACGAGTTAGTACCGAAGGACTGAGTAGGCGATACAGGCGAGCCCAGACGCGATCAACAGCGATTCGATCGTGTACAGGGTGAGCAACTGGCCACTCGTGAGCCAATCACCGCCCGAAATCCCGGGGGCGTACACTGCCTCGACGGCGGTGCTTATCGTGATCAACGCGAACCCGATCGTTGTAAACCGGAGGTTCTCCCGCCCGAGTCGCAGTTGCGCCCGGTAGCTGAGTACCGTGAGCGCGCCGCCGATGGAGAACACGAGGAGGTTGCTCACGACGAACATCCACAGCTGTGCGTTCGCCATGGCTACTCCTCCGGAAGCGTCGAAGAGAGGTCGGGGAATTCGGTGGCCGACGTCTTCCGGTGCCCCTCGCCGAGGTCCTCGAACAGCTCTCCGAACTTCTCGACGGTGTCCTTCTTGATTTCGACGTTGACGTCGACGTCGCCGTCCGCGACCGTGACTCTGATCTCTTCGAGATCAGTCGAGTACTGTTTCGACTGTTCGTTGTCGGGGCCGACGATCCGTTCCTCTGACAGCATGTCATACTCGACCAGTACGTTGACCCGACGGTAGATCGTGGGCAGCGACGCGTCACACAGCCGATCGAGTTCCTTTGCCGTGACCGGCCGCACGCTTGCGGCCGCCAGGATCCGCCGGCTTTCTTTGCACGCCAGTACCTCGAAGATTCCGTCGGGATCCCACTGTTTGCTCATGTGTGTCTCGTCCGTTCTCTCGCTGGTTCGGTCCGGGAGCTGAAAGGTGTTGTCTCGTCTCACCAGATCGAGAACGTCACATCCGTTTCCTCGGTCGTTATCGGCGAGTGAAAACCCACGTTTCGCGAAGAACCGCCGTCCTTGCCCGACGCTGCTGATCCGATCGGAGAAACTGTTTAGGCCTGTAAAATCGACTGGAAGATTGACGGGCTGGATTCCCCAATAGTCGGATAGAAGCCGTCCTGACGCGCTTCGATCACCAACCCATGCCACTCGAAATACGGGAACGCGATCTGCCAGGTGTCGGCGTCCGCTACGAGGCGGATCTCTCTGCCGAGGAAACCGTCGCGGTACTCATCCACAATACTGGGCGAAGGGACCTGTACTATCGCGATGGAGACGAGACAGTCGACTTCGAGCACGTAGTCGAACTGACCGATTCCCAGGCCCGGGCACTCGGGCTGTTACTGGTCGGCGCATACTACCAGCCGGTGCCGGCACAGGCGGGCGAGGTCACGCCGACCGACGAGCACACCAAGTGGTACCAGGTCGCGGAGGACGCACCGGCGGTGGGCGAGTCTCTCGGCGACCTCGGCGTCAGCGTCGAAACGAACGCTGTGGTGCTCGCAATCATTCGGCGGGGGGACCGGACAGTTCATCCCTCCGACGACTTCGTTCTCCAGGTCGACGACCACCTCGTCGCAATCGGCGATCAGACGGCACACCAAAAGCTGGGCGAACTGATTCACGGAACGCAACCGCAGTGAGCTGCCGTGACTGAGGTCGTTCTCTCCGCGGATTTCGCACTCATCATCGTGGCTGCGACGGCGATCGCGCTCCTGGCACGTCAGTTCGGCCAGCCGACCATCGTCGCCTACATTCTCACGGGCGTCGTGCTCGGGCCGGTCGCGCTCGACGTCGTCACCATCGAGGGGCTCGTCGAGGTAATGGCCGAACTCGGACTCGGGTTCCTCCTGTTCCTGCTCGGATTGAAGATGCGGTTCGACGACATTCGCGAGATCCTCCGGCCGATCACCAACATCGCCGTCGGACAGACGATCCTCCAGACCGCATTGGCGTTCGCTGTCGCCTGGGCGCTCGGGTTCGCAACCGTCGAGATCATCGTGATCGCACTGGCAACTGTCTTCGGGGCGACGCCGATCATCGTCAAACTCCTCACGGACAAAAACGAGATCACCTCCCTGCCGGGCAAGATCGACGTCGGCGTGCTAATCGTTCAGGACATCTATCTCGTCGTCGTGCTCGCGCTGTTTTCGGCCGACCGGCTGGACGATCCGGTACAGGTCGCGACGACGCTCGGCGTCATTTTCGTCATGATGGGCTTTATCGGGCTGTTCTCGCTCGCCTCCTCGCGGTATCTCCTCCCACGGCTCTTCCGCCGGATCGCGGATCAAAAGGAGGTGTTCCTCGTCGTGGCGATCGCGTGGGTGTTCCTCTTTATCGCGATCGCCGAGGCGTTCGAACTTTCAGTCGAAGTGGGCGCGTTCCTCGCCGGGATCAGTCTCGCCCAGCTCCCGTACAGCAAGGAGCTCGAAGACCGGATCACGCCGATCACCGACTTCTTCATCCTCGTGTTCTTCGCGTCGATCGGCCTCCAGATCGAGAGCCTCGCCAGCCTGCTCGCCTACTGGCAGGAAGCAGTCGTCGCGTCGGTCGTGTTGATGATCGGCAACTTCTGGATCATGTTTTACCTCATCGACCGCGAGGGGTTCAGCGTCGAGACGTCGTTCCTCGGCAGCATCAACATGGTCCAGGTAAGCGAGTTCTCGCTCGTCGTCGGCGCGCTCGCGCTCCAGCAGGAGCTGATCGGTCCAGACATCCTCGGGTACCTGACGCTGATGGCGTTGCTGACGATGACCGCCTCGACGTACGTGATCACCTACAACCACGAGATATACGAACGCGTCCACCCCTGGTTCGAGCGGTTCCAGTCCGACGAGAAGATCGACAGGGAACTCCGCGAGTACGACGACCACGCCGTCGCGATCGGCTACGACGAGATCACCGAACAGGCGCTGCCGCTATTGCAAGAACGGTACGGGCAGGTCGTCGTCGTCGACCGGAAAACCGAACACGTCGCCGAGCTCCGCGAGGAGGGACAATACGACTACCTCTTCGGGGACGTCCGCCACACGGAGATCCGGAAGGCGGCCGGGCTCAAAAACGCGAAGTTCGTCCTCAGCTCGACGGTCGAACGGGACGTCAACGCCGCGTTGCTCGCGGAGGCACCGGACGACGCCGTCGTCTTCGTCGAGGCCGACCGGATCGTCGACGCGTACACACTCTACGAGCAGGGTGCGGCGTACGTCATCATGGACACGTATCTGGCCGGGGAAAAGTTGAGCGACTACATCGAGCGGTACTTCACCGACCGGGAGGCGTTCGAGGAGGCGATCGCCGCCGACATCGAGACCATCATGCGAAGAGGACGGCGACGGGACGGGCCGACGTCGCCGCGGTTCGATCTCCAGGCCGACCCGCGCCGGTGGGGTGGTGACGATGACTGAGTTCGTGATCGCCCTCGCGGTGGTGTTCGTCACCGCCGGGGCCTTGCTGCTGGTTGCAAACCAGCTCGGCCTTCCTCCGATCCCGTTTTACATCATCGCGGGGCTGATAACGGGGCTCGTCGTCGGCCAGCCCGCGCTGGTCGAACTCGCGCTGTGGGGGATCGCCTTCCTGGTGTTCGTCTTCGGGATCCGGATCGACCTCGGCGACCTCCAGTCGGTGCTGCGAGACGGAGAAGTCGCCGCACTCACGCAGCTGGCCCTCGTTGCGCCGATCGCCGTCGGAATCGGGTATCTTCTCGGCGACCTGTTCGGGTTCGAGGATCCGTTCCGGAACGCGATCTACTTCGGCGCGGCGGCGACGCTGAGTTCGACGCTCGTCGGTGGTGCCGTACTCGCTGAAGAGATCCGAAACGACCTCGTGTACGGTCGTCTCGCCTCCTCGGTGCACTTCTTCGACGATGTGGTGGCGATCATGGCACTGGTCGTCCTGTCGGCGGAAGTCATCACGGACGCACAGTTGATCACCTCGAAGATCGGCTACGCCGTGCTGTTCGTCCTGGCGGGCCTGCTCATCTACCGCCACGGCTACCCCGCACTGGTTCGGATCTCCGATGGCGGCGAGGAGCTAATCTTGATGGGGAGCATCTCGATCCTGATCGCGTTCCTGGCCGCCGCCGAAACGGTTGGGATCTCGATCGTCGTCGGGGCGTTCGCTGCTGGGCTGGCAGTCCGGAGCGAAGGGGTGGAGTCGCTCGCCGTTCGAAACGGGATCGAGTCGATCAAGGACTTCTTCGCTGCGATCTTCTTCGTCACCCTGGGTGCGCTGGTGGCGGTTCCGACCATCGAGGTCGTCGTGCTTTCGAGCATTCTCACGCTGCTCGTCATCGCAGCCAACCCGGCACTGCACGCGCTCGCGTTCGTGTTCGAGGGATACGACGGCCGGACGGCGTTCCTGGCTGGGTCGAGCCTCAACCAGGTCAGCGAGCTGTCGCTCGTGATCGCGATCCAGGCGTGGCTGCTCGGGACGATCGCCCCACCGTTGTTCGAGGCGATCGTTCTCGCCGGCGTCGCGACGATGATTATCGGGGCGGTTTCAGAGCGGTACGAGAACGCCTTCTACGACGCAATCTTGGAGCCGATACTTTCGGGGCGAACCCGGTACATCGACACCAACAGTAGCGTCGAGGACGGACTGACCGATCACGTCGTCGTCGTCGGCTACGGCCGCCAGGGGCGGCGGGTCGTGGAAACACTCGAGGAACTCGGCGAGGAATACGTCGTTCTCGAGAACGATCCGACACTGCTCGATGACCTCCGTGCCGACTGTCGCAACTACGTGCTCGGCGACGCGATGGCGTCGTATCCGATGGACCTGGCCCGGGTCGACCGTGCACAGCTCGTGATATCGACTGCCGATCACCGGCCGGTTTCCGAGTCGATTCTCGCACTCGAAACGCGCGCCGACGTCATTCTCCGGGCCGACAAATCCGGGGAAGCACGCGAACTCCTGGCGGCCGGTGCGGAGTTCGTCGCCGTCCCGGACGTGCTGGCGGCCGATCAACTGGTCGACAACGTCGAGCGCGTCCTCGGGGACGAGCGGGCGGTGGATTCACTCGAGGCGGAACACCGGAACTATCTCGAAGCGATGAAGCTGTTCGACGTCGAACGACGGCTCGGGCGTCGGTGACCGCTCGGGATCGTTTCTCACAGCTCCAGCCCCCCGTGAGCTGCGAACCGTCACTTTTTATCTTCCTACCCCAGTACCCACGACATGGATCGACTGGAACAGTCGTTGCTCGACGCCCCGATCATCGAGAAGGGCGAATACCAGTACTTCGTTCATCCGATCAGCGACGGCGTCCCGATGCTCGAACCGGAACTGCTCCGGGAGATCGTCATCAAAATCATCCGGAAGGCGGAACTGGAAGACGTCGACAAGATCGTCACCCCCGCGGCGATGGGGATCCACATCTCGACGGCTGTCTCCCTGATGACCGACATCCCGCTCGTCGTGATCCGCAAGCGGGAGTACGGCCTCGACGGGGAAGTGTCGCTGGCCAAGCAGACCGGCTACTCCGAGTCGGAGATGTTCATAAACGACGTCGAGGCGGGCGACCGCGTGCTCGTGCTCGACGACGTGCTCTCGACGGGCGGAACGATGAAGGGAATCCTCGATGCGCTGTCGGACATCGGCGCGGAGATAATCGACGTCGTCGCCGTCATCAAAAAGACCGGCCCGAACGAGCTGGACGACACTGACTACCGGGTCAAGACGCTCATCAACGTCACCGTCGAGGACGGCGAGGTGGTCATCGTCGATCGCCGCGGCGACGGATAGCTGCCCTTGGACACCCTCCGATCCCCGCGAGTGTCGTTTACTCTCCGTGGATCGTGAAAACTGGCTCGGCTACGTCCTCGCTTCGACACTCGGGACACCGCGACGGCTGGTTCGCCGGATCGTCGAACCCGTCGAATCCGCAGCGGCGGCACGTCGGCGGCGCGACGAGCAGCTCCTCGTCGGCCGTCGAAAGCGACTGTGCGACGTGGCTGACGTGATCGTAAACGGCCGGAACCGGCACGTCGACCTGTGTTGCGAGTTCGCTCGCGGTCGCCTCGGACTCGCGGAGGAGCTCGGCGATCCGCTGACGGGTGGTTCTGAATGCGGTTTCCTCCGTCGGTTCGTCACTCATCGATTGGTAGACGGCCGCCGAGGAAAAGAGACTTACCGACCGGCAGTAACCCTGTAGTCATGAAGGCGATCGTGCTCGCGGGCGGATACGCGACGCGGCTGTGGCCGATAACGAAAAACCGGCCGAAGATGTTTCTTCCCGTCGGCGAGAACACGGTGATCGACGAGACGTTCGCCGATCTGGAAGTCGACGACCGGATCGACGAAGTGTACGTGAGCACGAACGAGCGCTTCGAGGAGGACTTCCGGGAGTATCTTGCGGACGCCCCCTACGAGAAGCCGATCCTCTCGGTCGAGGACACCGAAAACGAGTCCGAGAAGTTCGGCGTGATCGGCGCGCTCGCACAGCTCATCCGACGGGAGGGGATCGACGACGACCTGCTGGTTGTGGCGGGTGACAACCTCATCAGCTTCGACCTCGCGGAGTTCCTCGACTTCTACCAGCGCCGGGAGACGCCCGCTCTCGCCGCCTACGACGTCGGCTCCCGGGAGCGGGCGAAGTCGTACGGGCTGGTCGAACTCGACGGCGAGCGGGTCGTCGACTTCCAGGAGAAGCCCGACGACCCCCACTCGACGCTGGTGTCGATCGCCTGTTACGCGTTCCCCGCGACGTCGCTGTCGCTGTTCGAGACGTATCTCGAGGGCGGAAACAATCCGGACGAACCGGGGTGGTTCATCCAGTGGCTCCAGGAGCGAAAGCAGGTCCACGCGTTCACGTTCGACGGTGCCTGGTTCGACATCGGAACCCCCGAAAGCTATCTCGACGCCGTCCGGTGGAAACTCGACGGCGACTGCCTGGTTCATCCCGACGCGACTGTCGAACACTCCCAGTTAGACGAGAACGTCCACGTGATGGCTGACTCTTCGGTCGTCAACTCGTCGCTGTCGGAGGCGATCGTCTTTCCGGACGTGACGATTCGTGACGCGGAGATCAAGCGGTCGATCATCGACGAGGACACCCACATCGAGGGGCTCGACTTCGCCGGCGCACTCATCGGGGCCCACAGCCGGATCGGAAACGGGCAGTGACGTCGCGAGCCGGTTTCCCGAGACCACTGGCACTCATAATCAGTATCAGTCCAGTCCTTCGAGGCCCTCCTCGACGTGGCTGTGTTCCTCGGCCGGGAACGCGCCGGATTCGACCTCCCGTTTGAACTCCTCGACGGCCCGTTTCATCTCGCCTCTGAGGTCGGCGTACTGTTTGGAAAACGACGGCGACTCCGCCTCGATCCCCAGGACGTCGGTGATCACGAGCACCTGGCCGTCGCAGTCGCCGCCGGCGCCGATCCCGATCGTCGGGATCGACAGCTCCTCGGTCACCCTGGCGGCGACGTTCGCGGGGACGTGTTCCAGTACAACCGAGAACGCCCCGGCCTCCTGGTGGGCGATCGCGAGTTCGAGCAGATCCTTGGCTGCGTCCTGTGTGGTTCCCTGCCGGGCGTAGCCGCCGAGCTCGTTGACCTGCTGTGGGGTGAGCCCGACGTGTGCCATCACCGGGATCCCGACCTGGGCGAGCCGTTCGGTCAGTTCGACCGTGTGCCGGCCGCTCTCGATTTTGACCGCGTCGGCGTTCGCCTCCTTCAGGAGTCGGCCGGCGTTTTCCACGCTTTCGGCCGTATCGACGCCGAACGAGAGAAACGGCATGTCGGCCACGACGAGCGCCTCATCGGTCGCTCGGGCAACCGCAGACGTCCGGCTGTGCATCTCCTCGAGCGTCACCGGAAGCGTCGTCTCGTAACCGAGCACCGCGTTTCCCATGCTGTCGCCCACCAGGATCACGTCGATGCCGGCCCGATCGACGATCTCTGCGGTCGGCGCGTCGTACGCCGTCAGCATGGTGATCGGCTCCTCGCCCGCGCGCTCGCGGAGGTCGCGTGTCGTCACCATACCTCCACGTTCAGACACCCGAAGAATAAAGCGTCCGGTGGCCGGTCGTCCGGACCAGACGACGCGCCGGGGGCGTCAGGGGACGGAATCGGTAACTCTTACTCGCCACCCCACAAACCGCTCGGTCGTGCCACGAGTCGTCGACGAGACCGACCCGGAGGGGGTCGATTACGGCTGGGTGATGCAGGTGACGTTCGTCGTCACCATCATCGTTGGCGCGCCCGCCGTCGCGCTTTTGGCTTCGGGAACCGGCGTCGAGCTCGCGACGTGGGGCGAACGCGCCGCGTTCGCGATCCGGGTCGGCGCGCCGATCTGGTTCTTCACGGCGATCGCCGTGTTCGCCTACGCGAAGCGACACCGGGTGACCGGCGTCGACTGATCGGGGGATCGACGCGGACTAGGGGGACGGTTCGTCGCGATCCGAAACGAGCTCCGAGACGTACGCGAACCCGGTACCGGCGCGGTCTGCAGTTCGTTCGTCCCGGGGGGAGTCGCCGACGAACAGCGTTCGTTCGGGGTCGACCGAAAGCGCCCGACACGTCGACAGCAACGGCTCCGGATCCGGCTTTCGGGTCGCGACCGTGTCCCGTCCCACGATCGCTCCCTGGCCGACTGACTCGGCGAGTCCGTGTTCCGCGAGCGCGATCCGGACGGCGTCCTCGCAGTTGAGCGAGCAGACACCGATCGGGACGCCGGCCGATGCTCGTTCGACGAGCTGATCGGCGAGGAACAGTCGATCCGATCGACGTGCGCCCTCGCGTTCCCGCTCGCAGACGAGTCTCGCGACCTCCTCGCCGACGCCGTGCGCTCCGGCTTCGTCTAACAGGTTCCAGAGGTCCCCGGCCGGCGGATCGACTCCCGCGGTCCGGTACACTGCTGCCGCTTCTCGGGCGACTGCCTCCCAGTCGACGTCGAGCCTGGCGAGAGTGCCGTCCAGGTCGTACACCACGGCGTCGTATCCGTCCATGCCCCCCTCCAGGGATCGAACGAACAAATGGGCCACGAAAACGGAGACCGAGAAAATAGCGCGGATACACCGATCCCTGACCGCAGGGCCGAAGCGGCTTGAGCACCCTTAAGTCGCGCGGTCCCGAGGCTTCCGACATGCAACCACGGGACCTCTCTTCACACTCGCCGTACGTCCCCGGAAGCGGCATCGAGGAGGTCGCCCGGGAACTCGGCGTCGATCCCGACGAGCTCGTCGCGCTCTCCTCGAACGAGAACCCCCACGGACCCAGCCCAGCCGCGGTCGAAGCGATCAGGGAACACGCCGACCGCATTCACCAGTATCCGAAGGCCGCACACGCCGATCTGACCGACCGAATCGCCGCGGAGTGGGGGGTCGACTCCCGGCAGGTGTGGCTCTCTCCGGGGGCCGACGGCGCGCTTGATTACCTCGCCCGGGCGATGCTGTCAGCGGGGGATCGAGTGCTCGTCCCCGACCCCGGGTTCGCGTACTACCCGATGAGCGCGCGGTACCACCACGGGACGGTGGCGACGTACGACCTCTCGTCCGGGAACGATTTCGCCGGGACCGCAGACGCCGTGCTGTCTGCCTACGACGGCGAGCGGATCGTCTACGTCACCACGCCCCACAACCCTGCTGGATCCGAGTTCCCGCGGCACGAGCTTCTGGAACTGCTCTCGTCGGTCGAGGACCGGACGCTCGTGATCGTCGACGAGGCGTACGGCGAGTTCAGCGAGTCTCCCTCGAGTATCGAGCTGCTGGACTCCCACCGAAACCTTGCGGTGACCCGGACGTTCTCGAAGGCGTACGGACTCGCCGGCCTTCGGGTCGGCTACGCGGTCGTCCCCGGGGAATGGGGCGACGCCTACGCCCGGGTGAACACCCCGTTCGCGGTGAACGAACTCGCCTGTCGGGCGGCGATGGCGGCACTGGGAGACGACGACCACCTCCAGACGTCCGTCGAGACTGCGAGATGGAGCCGGGAGTACCTCCGGACCGAACTCGACGTCCCGACCGTCGAGAGCGCGGCCAACTTCGTGCTGGCACACGTCGGCGACGCGGAAACGGTCGCCGAACGCAGCAAACGGGCGGGCGTGGTGATCCGGGACTGCACGAGCTTCGGGCTCCCCGAGTACGTCCGCATCTCCTGTGGAACCCGCGAGGAGACGACACTCGCGGTCGAGACGCTCGAGGAGGTGCTCGCCGACGCCGACGTCGCCGGGGTGAGGACGCGTGACTGAAAGGGCCGAAGAGGCCGACGACATGTCGCCCCCCGGGAGCCGTGCCCGCCGGGTCGTCGTGACCGGGACTCCCGGAACCGGAAAGACCTCCGCGACCGAGCAACTGGCCGACGCCACCGACCTCGAGGTCGACGTCGTTCACCTCAACGACCTCGTGAAATCCGACGGGCTGTGGACCGACCGCGACGCGGAGCGCGACACCCTCGTCGTCGATCTCGATGCGGTGCGCGACCGGCTGGGCGACTGGAGCGGGATCGTCGAGTCGCACGTCGCCCACCACCTCGAGGCGGACCGGGTGATCGTGTTGCGGTGCCGGCCGGACGTGCTGGAAGAACGGCTGTTGAACCGCGGGGAGTCACCCGCGAACGCCGTGGAGAACCGCGAGAGCGAGGCGCTCGACGTGATCCTCTCGGAGGCGGTCGAACGTCACGGCCGGGAGTCGGTGTTCGAGATCGACACGACCGACTGGCCGAGTTCGACGGTGGCCGAGGAGATCGCGGCAGTGGTTCGCGGGGAGCGGGCGCCCAGCGCCGGCCAGGTCGACTATCTCGAGTTTCTCCCGGGGGGGACAGACGGGTGACGCTGGATCGGCTCCGCCCGATCGCCGACAGGGCCTTGAGGCCGTTCGTCGACGCCGCCGACGCGGTCGGCCTCTCCCCCGACGGGGTGAGCGTGCTGGCGTTCGGCAGCGCGCTTGCGGCCGGCGGCGCGTTCGCGATCGCGGAGCCAGTTTGGTTCGTCGTCGGCGCGGTGCTGGTGTTCGCGAACGGTTGGCTCGATCTGGTCGACGGCGCGCTCGCTCGCCGTCAAAACCAGGCGTCGGCGGCGGGCGACCTGCTGGATCACGTGCTGGACCGCTACGCCGACATCGCGATCATCGCCGGACTCGCGGCGGGAACGGGTGCGTATCTGCTGGGCTTTCTGGCTGTCACCGGGGTGTTGATGACCTCGTATCTCGGCACCCAGATCCAGGCGGTCGGCCTCGGTCGGGAGTACGGCGGCGCCCTCGGACGGGCGGACCGCCTCGCGCTCGTGGGCGTCGTCGGCGTCGTTGCGGCGGTGGTCCCCGGCGAACTGGCCGCGGGCTTTACTGTCGTCGAACTGCTACTCGTCGCGTTCGCGGTGGTCGGCCACCTGACCGCGCTCCAGCGGTTCTACGGCGCGTGGTCCGATCTGTGACGCGCCGGGGTCCGTTCTCGGCGCTCGACACTGGGGCGTGTGGTTTTTACTCTCGGCGGCGGTACGGACGTGTATGCCCCAGTGTGAGATGTGTGGTGCGGAGAAGCCGTCCCTCACCACGACCAAGGTCGAAGGCGCCGAGCTGGAGCTTTGTGACTCCTGTTCGGAGTTCGGCACGGAGGTCCGCACCGAGTCTACCGGTTCCTCGGGGAGCAAGTACTCCACGACCTCGAGTTCGGGCACCGCATCGGGCGACTCCGGCGGCGGGGGCGCCGGAAGCACGGGGTCGGGCGGATCCTCCCGGTCGCGCCGGCGGGACATGTTCGACGAGATGGACGAGCTCGCGGCCGACTACGACGACCGGATCCGGAACGCCCGCGAGTCGACCGGCATGAGCCAGGAGGAGCTCGCGAAGAAGCTCAACGAGAAGGCGAGCCTGATTCGGAAGCTCGAACGCGGCGACATTCTCCCCAGCGACGACGTTCAAAAGAAACTCGAGCGGGAACTCGAGATCTCGCTCCTCGAGGGCGAGGACGTCGAAGACTCCGAGTGGTCCAGCGACTCGACGGGGACGATGACGCTTGGCGACGTAGTCAAGCGGAAAGACTAGCAACGACCTTTTTCTGCCTCGGGTTCGCTTTCGGAGGACCGCTCGGTGAAAACGGTCGAGGGACAAAGCCGATAACTCGGGCCTTCGGCCCTCGCTCCCGGTACAACGACGAGGAGGAGAGTTGGATGCTGTACGCACTGCATCTCGAGGGGTCTGTTCGAACGGTCCCCTGTTTCACGTACCTGTTCCTCGAGCACTGCCCAGGGTGTTTTTAAGTATTGGACTGCGAGAACCGGGAACGCAACCAGTTACCTACGGAGGAATCTTCGCCGCCGGGCCGAGCGGAAGTCACGGCGTCACGCCGTCGCGGTCGTCGGGTTCGGCGAAGCCGTACGTGGCGGTCAGGTGGTCGATCATGTAGTCGACCGTGGAGGGATCGTAGCTCCAGAACCCGTAGTAGTCGCCGTCCTCGCGCTCCTCGGCCAGCAGCGCGCACTTGTTGTCGTCGACGCCGGCACCGTCGTAGGCGACAAACCACGTCTTCCGTATCTCGGTGTTCCGTTCGACGTGGAGGGTGACGTGTTTCAGGTTCGGGGGTGTCCCCTCGGGCACGGCGTACGCGTGCACCGACAACCCCTGTTTGCTTCCGAGCCGTTCGTAGGTAGCAGCTTCCTTCGAAAACACCTCGAGGGTTTGAAATCCGGCGTGGAGCTTGCCCGCACCGATCCGCCAGGCGCGGTCCTCGATCTCGCGGGAGGCAGCGAGCATCTCCCTCGAAGAGTAGGAGGTGAACATCGTTTCGTCGAGGTGATCGAGGATCGGACGGTACGTGCCGGCAACGAACTCCGGATCCCGCTGTGTTTCCGGTTCTGCCAGTTCATCGAGATCGATCGCCGTCAGGAACGTCCCCGTCTGTCCCAGCACGCCGAACGACTCGGGACCTCCATCCATCGTCGCGGTCTCGATCCGGAGGTTCCGATCCGCAAAGCGCTCGCGGAGATCCGCGACGACGTCGTCGTCCGCGTTGATCACCGAAAGCGTCTTCTCGTAGGATTCGACGCCGGCGATAAGCTCGGTGAGGGACATCTCGGTTTCGTTCGGGGTTTCGAGAAGCAGGTATTTGACAATTACTCCCACTTGTTCGGTTCGCGTGCCGGCTCGACCGACCGAAGTGTGTCCGGATCGTGAAGCTATTTGGCCACGCGGGCCACCACTCACGGTATGTTCGTTCTGGTGAACCTGAAGGCGTACCCGTGTGAGGGACCTGCCGTCGCCGCGGCGGTCCGGGAAGTGAGCGAGGAGTCCGGCGTCCGCATGGCAGTCGCCCCGCAGGCGGCCGAACTGCGCGCGATCCACGACACCGGCGCGGAGACGTGGGCCCAGCACGTCTCCCCGGTCGAACACGGGAGCCACACCGGCTCGACGCTCGCGGAGGCGGTCGCCGACGCCGGTGCCGCAGGGACCCTCATAAACCACTCCGAGCGACGGCTCCGTCTGGCCGACGTCGACGGCGCGCTGTCGGCGGCCGAACGGGCGGGTCTCGAGACGGTCGTCTGTGCGAACAATCCCGCGCAGGTCGGTGCTGCTGCCGCGCTCAGTCCCGACGCCGTCGCGGTCGAACCGCCGGAGCTGATCGGCGGCGACGTCTCGGTGTCGACCGCGGATCCGGGAATCGTCGAGGACGCCGTCGACGCCGCCGCCGCCGTCGACGAGGACGTGGCGGTGTTCTGTGGTGCCGGCGTCTCGACGGGCTCTGACGTCGCCGCCGCACAGGAACTGGGTGCCGAGGGCGTGCTGCTCGCGTCGGGGGTCGCCAAGGCCGACGATCCCGAGGCGGTGCTGTGGGATCTGGTCAGCGAGATCTGAGAGGCGTCAGTTTTCGTCCTCGGGAGTCTCGTCGTCGAGCGCTTCCTCGATCGCCTCGACCATTTCTTCGACCTCGTCGTCGCCGAGGCGATCCGCGTACGCGTCCCGGACCAGTTCCGGAATCGCGTAGGTGTACTCCCCCTGGCCGGTGTGGCGGATCAGTCCGGCGGTCCTGACTGGTCGGTTGCGTCCGTACGCCAGCTGTCTGTCGCCGTCGCCGCCGGCGTCGATGTGGGCGGCGACCGGTTCGCTCGTCCCCTCCCGGCGGTAGTGATCGAGCATCCGCCTGGAAAGCTCCGGTAGCGACTCGATCCGGTCGCGAAGCTCGCGGATGACTGCCTCTCTCGTGCCGAGCCGGACGTCGGCCGCGAACTCCATTGCCGCCTCCGCGACGTCGGCGGCGTCGATCGGTGCAACCGGGCCGCCGTTCGCGGCACGGCTGTCCGGCACATCGGCTGCGCCCGAACCCTCTGTTTCGTTTGCAGAACGGGCTTCACCTGGAGACTCGGCTTCGCCTGGAGCCTCCGTTTCCCTTCGACCCGTCGTTTCACCTCGAGTATCGGGGTTCCGATCTTCGGGGCCATCGGCTCCGTCCGATTCGTACTCCGGAAGTACCGACTGGTCGGACACCTCCTCGCGGTGCAGGTTTCGGCCCTGCCCCCCCCGGTAAGGTGCCTCCGCTCGGCCCAGGAGCGCCTGGGCGAACTGGTCGGCCATCTGCGAGAGGTCCCGCGCCTCCTCGAGCTCTTGTTCGAGCTGCTGGATCCGCGCATGCTTGCGGTCGAGTTCCTGTTTGAGGTCGGCAATCTTCGATTCCTGGCGCTCCTTTTCGTCGCTGATCTCTTCGAGTTCGGAGACGAGGTTCCCGGAGACGCTTTTGAGTTCCGGGCGCTCGAAGTCCTCGAGCCCCGGCGTCGCACCGGCGTCGAACGTCTGCTTGCGGTGAAACTGCACCCGATCGATCGAGTCCGCCCAGTCGCGCATCAGGAAGGCCTCACCGTCGTCCAGATCTTCGATCGCGTCGGCGTAATCGGATCCGAGGATCCGACCGACGACTTTCGTGTCGTTGTCCCAGGTGAGTCGGTGCCAGACCAGCCAGTCACACTGGGTTATAAAGTCCTTCTTGACGTTGGCGGGGCGCTGGCTGATGCCGACGATGCCGAGCCCGTGTTTCCGCCCCCGTTTCCCGACCTTGATGAGCATCTTCCCGGTCTCGGTCATTCCGCCGCTTTCGGGGATGTACTCGTGACACTCCTCGACGACGAGCAAAAACGGCTTTTTGAGCTTCTTTTCCTTCGCAAAGAGGTGTTTCGTCGTCTCCAAAAGGAGTTCGTTCGCGACGTCCTCTTCCAGGTAGCCCGAGACGTCGAGGATGATCGGTACGTTCTGTTCGAGCGCGAGGTTCGCCAGTTTCTCGGCGTGTTCCGGCGAGACGACGATGTCACACTCCTCGTCGGCGCCGACGTGGAGGATCTCGTACTCCTCTTTGAGGCCGTAGTATTCGCCGTCGGTGTCGACGATCAGGACGTTGAGGTTCTCCGCCAGCAGGTTCTCGACGAAGACGGAGGCGGTGTTGGAGTTGTGGACGAACACGCCGTTCGCGAGGAACGTGTCCGTGCCGGCGACGTCGAGATCGTACACCTCGTATTCGCCGGGGTACGGTTCTATCGAGGCGACCTGCTGCCAGCGGACGTCGTCGCTCGAGGGGGAACACGCGGTCGCGGTCGGCGTCGCGGCAATCCCACCGTCGGCACGGGTTCGGGACGCCTGGGGCGACGAGGCGCGACCCTCCACGTGTGTCGGCGAGGTCGGCATCGGGTCACCCGCCTCGAGTTCGTCGCCGCGAACCGGAACGATCTCCCCCCGGTCGCCGTCCTCGCGAGTGAGGAAGCTGTGGTCGCCGGTGCCGACAATCTCGGTCCCGTCTTCGAGTTCGATCCGGAGGAGGTCGTCGTCGGTGTGCCGGATGCTCGCCCTGACGGGCCGGAAGGCGGGCTCGCCGGTGTCGGTGTCGATAGAGAGCACCCGTTCGCCCTCGGTGACGTGTTCGATGGGTTTCGGACCCTCGAGCGTCTCGACAGGGGTTCCCTCGAGGATGCTCTTTCCCGACCCCGACTTTCCGGTGACGAACCCCCGTCCGGTGAGCAGTTCGACCGCGGGGATCTCGATCGGCGACCCGGGTTCGACGTCCGGGGACGCGCCCGGTCCGGCGCTCGCTTCCGCGACGTGAATGGTTTCTTCGTCCTTCGCGTCGTCGCTCATTGGCGTAGGTTCCACGTGGCGATGGCAAAGGTGTTGCCCGTTGTCGGACGCACGTCAGACGCCTCGTTCACGTTCCGTCATGGATTATCGCCGCTCGTTACGGCCCTCACGTCTCGTCGATCGTCTCCACCAGCGAGGCGAGCGCCGGCGAATCGACCGCCGAGAGGGACGACGAGAGCGGCGAGACGCTCACGGCGCCGTCGATGAGCGCCCGTCGGTCGCTGGCTTCGGGATACCGATCCCGGTAGCGGGCCGCTCCCTCGAGCGGGTTCTCGTAGCCTTCGACGTGCGGCCACGTCTTGTCGATCAACTCGACGTCGGTTCCGTCCGGATCGCCCCGGCTCGCGTCCCGGTCGGGAATCGACTCGTGGTAGCCGTCCGTCACCGAGCCGTCGGCGGGGTCGTACTCGACGCGCTGGGAGTAATCGACGACGAGGCTGGTGAGCCGAAGCGGCGCCGCCGCGAGATCGACCGGGGCGTTCACGTTCAGCACGTCGATGTCCGTCGCCGCGTTCGTCGAGGAGAGCCGAGTCAGAAGCCGCCGCGCGACGACAGCCGGCCGATCGAACTCGTAGCGCTCGGCCGGGTAGCAGTGGTAGTCCCGGGAGTGGTAGGCGGACACGGCGATACCGGGCGTGTCGAGGAGGGAGGCCTCGATGCAGGCCCCGACCGTTCCCGACCGGCCGACGACGTAGTTTCCGACGTTCGGGCCGTCGTTGACGCCCGCCACGACGAAATCGAACTCGGCGCTCACGCCGCCGCCGAGGCCGAACGCCACGCAGTCGGCTGGGGTCCCCGTCACCCGGTAGCCGCGAGGGCTCTCGGAAACCGTCACGGTGCCGTTGCGGGTGCGTCCGACGCCGCTTTGATTCTCCGCGGGGGCGATCACGGTGACGTCGGCGATCGCCGTCAGCTCCTCGTACAGCGACGCGAGCCCCGGGGCGTCGATGCCGTCGTCGTTGGTGAGAAGGATCCTCGGCCGGGTCACTGGTTTCGGGAGATGGGTCGCTCTCGTACAAGAACGTACCGGACGTCGGTCCTTTCGTCCCGGGTTCCCCGTACGGCGTCGACGCCTCACCCGTCTTCCGTCCACTCGTCGAGCGCGGCCTGGCCGGAGCCCCGACGGAAGCGCGACGGCCTCGAGCTGGTGTGCCCGTCGTCCTCGTCTCCGTCGTCCTCGTCTCCGTCGTCTCGGATCCCGGCGTCCGCCCCCTCGAATCCGCCGAGCGTCGCCTGATCCCCCGCCTCGAACGAGAGGTTCGAGACGCGCACGCCGAGCTTGCGTACCCGCCGGTCGTGGAACTCCTCGAGTAGGTCCAGGGCAATTTCCTCGACCAGCGAGGGATCGTCGACGGGGCCCGAGAGCGACTCCGCGCGGGTGTTCACCTCGAACGGCGGTTCGACGACCTTGATCCCGATCGTCCGGTACAGCGCCTCCCGGCTCCGGGCGCGGTCGGCGACGTCCGCGGCGAGCGCCCGGACTGTCTCGCGTTTCGGCTCTCCCTCGCGTACCGGTTCGGCGAATGCCGACTCCCGCGAGAGGCTCTTCGGCCGACCGGTCGGCGTCACCTCGCGGTCGTCGTCGCCGCGGGCCCGGGCGTACAGCTCCCGACCGCGCTGGCCGAACAGCGCTTCGAGTTCCGTCGGGTCCGCCGCCGCTAGATCGTCGGCGGTTTCGATCCCCTGCTCCGAGAGTTCACGGGCTGTCACCGGACCGACGCCGTGGAGTTCGGCGGTCGAAAGCGGCGAAAGGAACTCCCTGACGTGGCCCGGTGGAACCACCGTCAGACCGTTAGGTTTGTCGAAGTCGGAGGCGATCTTCGCGGTCGACATGTTGGGTGCGACGCCGACGCTGGCGGGCACGCCGGCCTCGCGGTCGATCCGCTCGATCACGTGTCTGGCGTACCCCTCGGCCAGCCGGCGGGTCTCGGCCGGCCCCGCCGCCCCACTCGGATCGCCGCCGGGAACCGGATCCCACCCGGTGCGGTCGGTGACGTCCAGGTACGCCTCGTCGATGCTCACCTCCCGGACGACGTCGGCGCAGTCGTGTAACACCGACTTCACGTCCGCTGCGACGGTTCGATAGAACTCCAGGTCGACCGGCCGGTAGTGTCCCCGGTGATCGGTGTCCGTCCCGTCTGCCGTCTCGCCGTCGATCCGCGGCAGTTGCTCCAGCGCCCGGGAGATCGGCTGGGCGCTCTCGACGCCGTGCTCGCGCGCCTCGTAGCTCGCGGTCGCGACCGCACCGTTCGTCTCGCCGGCCTCGTACCCCATGCCGACGACCACCGGCTCCCCCTCGAGTTCGGGCTCGCGCAGCCGCTCGCAGGAGGCGTAAAAGCAGTCCATATCGACGTGCAGGACGATCCGCTGGTCGTCCTCGTCGGCGGTACCGGGCAGTCGGGCTGCCTCCATCGACGGGAAATGGGTGTCGGACGACCGTTAACCTTCGCTGTCCGTGGTGAAACTGGAAAATTCTCCGTCCGTGGTGAAACCGGAAAAGTGGGAGTAGCGGGAGGTAGATTTGAACTACCGATCTCCGGGTTATGAGCCCGGCGGAATCTCCTGGCTATCCCATCCCGCTACCAGAAAAAAATCGGGTATGACGGTTAAGGGTTGTGATTCGTTCGCCGTATGCCAGTTCTCCGCACCGCTCGTTCCGGCTGTCTGTAACGCTCTCGAGGAGCAGGTCGACCCACAGCGTTTTGGCCGTCCGGTCGAACTGGAGGCCGTGGACGCCAGACAGGACACGCCCTCGAACCCGTTCGGCATGGACGAGACCTGCGAGAACTGCCGTCGCTGTGAGACGCGATCGAACGTGGTTCACGGCTACGGCGACGTCGCGGCCGACTTCCTGTTCGTCGCCGAAGCACCGTCACCGGAAGCCGACGAAGCCGGAGATCCGATCCTCGAGGGCACCGACCTCGGTCGGATCCTGGAGGCGGTCGGGTTGGTCGACGAGGACCCCGACATCGCCGCCGATGAAGGCTCCGACGGAATTGGGGAACTGCCTCTCGACAACGCGTATGTGACCCATCTCACTCGGTGTCACGGTCCCGAGAACCCATCCGACGACGAGATCGGCGCCTGCGACCCGTTTTTGACCGCCGAAATCCGGATGATCAACCCACACGTCATCGTCCCGGTCGGCGGCCGGACCCTGGCGGCACTCGCCGTCGAGTACACCACCAGCCCGCCGGAGGCGTTCGACATCGAGGCGGCGCACGCGACGACGATCCGGGGCCGGGGGTTCGAACTGGTGCCGATGCTCGCGCCCGAACGCGCGACCGACGAGCAACAGGAGGCGTGGGTGAAACAGTTCATCGAGGGAGTGCTCGGCCGGGATTACCGGCAGACGAAGGGCCGCCAGGAACGGTGAGTTCAAGGAAACCCGGCACGAACCGCGGGTATGACGATCGTCGCCGTTCTCGCTGAGCCGCCCGAAGAAGGTCACGTACTCCAGGAACTGGTGGAGACGAGCCCGCTTTCGGCCGCCGACGCCGCCGAACTGTACGAGGCGCTGTTTCGTGACACGGTACGCGCCGTCGAGCGATCCGCCGGGTCACTGCTCGTGAACTACGCCCCGGCGGCGGATTTCCCGGACGGTGTCGGCGACGACATTCCCCCGGAGGCGCAGCTTCGAACACTCGTCGTCGACGAGGTCGACGATCCGGAGTTCCGGGATTCGGTTCGGTTCGAACCCCAGGTCGGTTCCTCGTTTTCCGCGCGGGCGGGCAACACCGCGACGCATCTGCTCCGCGAGGAGGAAGCCAGCTCCGTCGCGATCGTACGGCCGACCGTCCCGTTCCTCTTCCGGACGGTTCTGGATTCGGCGTCGATGAAACTCCGACAGTCAGGCGCGGTGCTCGGCCCGGCGCCCGGCGGACGGGTGTACTACGCCGGCTTCCGCGAACCGATCGACTTTACGGACGCCTGGGAGCCGCCGGCGCTGTCGACGCTCGCGGATCGGGCCGTGGACGCCGACCTCGAGGTGGACTTCGTCGAAATGCAGCCGACCATCGAAACCGGACGGGATCTGGCGGCGATGCTGGTCCAGTTGCGGGCACGGGTCGACTCCGAACGGATCGTTCCAGTCAACACGGCCACTGTCCTTTCGGATCTCGACGTCGACGTCGAAATCGAGAACGGCGAGCCGACGCTGGTGTCCGACTGACCGGCAGCGGGATCCGGTCGACACCGACACGCATTTGCGGGGTCGCACACAACTGCGAAACGTGGTGGGATGGCGGAGTGGACTATCGCGCCTGCCTTGAGAGCAGGTGGCCGTCAGGCCTCCTGGGTTCGAATCCCAGTCCCACCGCGTCTCGGTTTTCCGCCGTTTTCGACGAAACCGACGCCCGACGCTCGGAGCGCAAGTTCTATCGGGTGGGTGTGAGTACGGGCCCGTATGGACTGGCCACACGATCCCGACGGTGAGGAGGGTAGCGAAGGAATGCGGAAGTACGGCCACGCAGTGATCGCAAAGAAGGTCGACGAGGAGGAGGATTTTCCCCTCTCCAAGGAGGCGTTCCTCGAGGAGTACGGCGACGACCCGATCCGGATCAACCACGAGCGGGTGGTCGCGTTGCGGGACATCTTCGAACACGTCGAACAGGAGGAGTTTGCGGACTTCGTCGAACTCCACAGGGCAGTCGGGAAGGCGATGCGAGCGGGCGGCTTCTGGGACTACGAGGGCGCCGAAGCGTTCGTCGGCGGGGACGCCTGAAACCACTACTCAGCTCCGAGTGAGCGCTTTTTCGGCGGTTTGGCCTCCGGAACTTTGATATGGCGTGTCGTGAATCCTCCCGATACAGGAATGGCAGTAATTTGGCTGGACGACGTTCGAGCCGACGACGTGGAAACCGTTGGCGGCAAGGCCGCTTCGCTCGGCGAACTCACCGACGCGGGGCTGCCCGTGCCGCCGGGCTTCGTCGTCACCGCCGGAACGTATCGGCGCTTCATCGAGGGGGCCGGCATCGAGGAAGAACTGTTCTCCGCCGTGGATGTCGACCCCGAGGACTCCGCCGCGCTCAGAGAGGCCGCCGAGACCGCCGAGGAGCTGATCACGGGGACGGAGATCCCCGAAGACGTCGCTACGGAGATCCTCGAGGCGTACCGGAGCTTCGGCGGCGAGGAGGAGGAGGCGTTCGTCGCAGTCCGGTCGTCGGCAACGGCAGAAGACATGCCGGACGCCTCGTTTGCCGGCCAGCAGGAGACGTTTCTCAACGTCCGCGAGGACGCCCTCCTCGAACGGATCAGGGACTGCTGGGCGTCGCTTTTCACCCAGCGGGCGATCTACTACCGCAACCGCCAGGGGTACGACAACGAGTCAGTCGACATCGCGGTCGTCGTTCAGCGGATGGTCGACGCCGAGAAGTCCGGCGTCATGTTCACGAGTCACCCCTCCACCGGCGAGCCGGAGGCGGTCATCGAGTCCGCCTGGGGGCTCGGTGAGGCGGTCGTCTCGGGGTCGGTGTCGCCGGACAACTACGTGTACGACCGTCGGACAGACGAGATCCTTGATGTAACCGTCGCCGACAAGAAGACGAAGATGTGCAAGGATCCTGACACCGGGGAGACGGTCGAAGTCGAAGTCGAGGAGGACCGCCGGACCGAGCGCGTCCTCTCGGACGCGGAGATCGAACGGCTCGTCGAGATCGGAGAGCGGGTAGAATCTCACTACGGTGGACCCCAGGACGTCGAATGGGCGATCGTCGGCGACGATGTGTTCATGCTGCAGTCCCGACCGGTCACGACGATCGCGGAGTCGGAAGGCGGTTCACGAGCCGATTCACACCGCGACGTGGAGGATCGGGATCAGGGATCGCTCGATCCGATCGAGGGGAGGTCGAACGGTGGAAACGGGAGACACGACGAGGGCAACGAGGGCCCGAACGGCGACGGCGACGTCCTGTTGAGCGGTCTCGGTTCCTCGCCGGGGATCGTCAGCGGGACCGTCCGGATCGTCACGAAGCTCGATCATCTCGATTCCGTGGCGGAAGGTGACATCATCGTCACCGAAATGACAATGCCGGACATGGTGCCGGCGATGAAACGCGCCGCCGGGATCGTCACCGACGAGGGCGGCATGACCAGCCACGCCGCGATCGTCTCCCGCGAGCTCGGTGTCCCGGCGGTCGTGGGCACCGGCTCGGCCACCCGGACGCTCTCGAACGGCCAGCAGGTCACCATCGACGGCGACAAGGGGACTGTCCGGGAGGGTACAGACGAGGAGGCCCAGCTAGCAGCGGAGTTCGAGCCCACCGAGGAGGTCCGGCCACAGACCCCTGTCAAACCGATGACCGCCACCGAGGTGAAGGTGAACGTCTCGATCCCCGAGGCGGCCGAGCGCGCGGCAGCCACCGGGGCGGACGGCGTCGGACTCCTCAGGATCGAGCACATGGTGCTGTCGCTGGGGCAGACGCCCGAACGTTACATCCAGCGAAACGGACGACGCGCGTACGTCGACGAGATCGTCGACGGCATTCGCGAGGTCGCCGAGGAGTTCTATCCCCGGCCAGTTCGCGCGCGGACGCTCGATGCACCCACCGACGAGTTCAAGGAACTCGAGGGGGGCGAGGACGAGCCCAACGAGCACAACCCGATGCTCGGCTGGCGGGGGATCCGCCGGAGTCTGGACAAACCGGACGTGTTCCGGGCGGAGCTGGCGGCGTTCCGGCGCCTTTACGACATGGGCTATGACAACGTCGAGCTGATGTTGCCGCTCGTGAACGACGCCGCCGACGTCGAACGCGCGAAGCAACTCATGCGCGAAGAGGGGATCGACCCGAACGCACACACCTGGGGCGTGATGATCGAGACGCCCGCCAGCGCGCTCCGGATCGAGGAGCTGGTCGAGACTGGCATCGACTTTGCCTCCTTCGGGACGAACGACCTCACCCAGTATACGCTCGCAGTCGACCGCAACAACGAGAAGGTCGCCGACCGGTTCGACGAGCTCCACCCTGCAGTGCTGGATCTCATCGGATCCACCATCCGAACGTGTCGGGAACACGACGTCGCGACGAGCATCTGTGGACAGGCCGGCTCGAAACCGGAGATGGTTCGGTTCCTCGTCGAGGAAGGGGTCTCTTCGATCTCGGCGAACATCGACGCCGTGCGTGACGTTCAGCACGAGGCAAAGCGGGTCGAACAGCAGTTGCTCCTGGATTCGGTGCGGTAGGTCTCCGCTTCCTGACTTTCTTTCGGTATCTTCGACAGCCTGACTGGGTAGGTGTCGAGACTATGTGTTTCGGTACCAAACCGGGTGTATGAGCAGTAGTCAATCCACCGACCGCAGCCGCGAACTCGCCGACCTGTTCGTCGCCGTCACTGGTGACGAACGCGTCACGGAGCCACAACAAGAGAACTACGACCGCGAAATTAGGGGCGAAAACCGGATCGACGAGGCCGTCCGGGACGGCCTCGAGGACGCCATCGCGGGTGCGGAACCGAATCCTGGTGACCCCGGTAATCCCGACGACGCAGGCGACTGAGTCCGCGGCCGATCCTTCCGTACCTGCATCGACCCGTGTCTCCGCGTCGAACGTGCACACAGCGACAGCCTTATGAACATAAACGTACATTGATGGACATAGATGGTAAAAACAGAGGAAGGGCTCGCATCCGAAGTCCGGTCGATTCTCGCGTCGGCCCGCACCCGGGAACCGTCCGACTCCGGGCCTTCCGGGGGCGACCGGATCGCGGTCGACGCGCGACCCGTGGCCGACGCGTTCGCCGCGGCAGCGGCCGACGGTCGGGTGCCGATCGTCGCGGAGGTAAAGCCGACGAGTCCGACGACGGAGGGGGAACGAACGGACGACCCCGTTGAACTCGCGCGGGCGATGGTCGAAGGTGGCGCCGCCGCGATCTCGGTGCTCACGGAACCCGACCACTTCGGCGGGAGTCCCGAGGCACTTGCGCGGGTCCGGGAGGCGGTCGACGTGCCGGTGCTCCGGAAGGACTTCCTTTTGTCGCCCGCACAGCTCGACGCCGTCGAGGCCGACCTCGCGCTGTTGATCGCGCGGTTCCTGGGCGATGATCTGCCCGAAATGATCGAGGCGACCCGCGACCGCGGGTTCCAACCGCTCGTGGAGGTCCACGACACAGACGAACTCGAGGACGCGCTCGAGGCGGGCGCGGAGATCGTCGGCGTGAACAACCGAGACCTCGGACGGCTCGAGGTGGACCTGGGGACGTTCGAGCGCGTGGCACCGGCGGTTCCCGACGACGTGACGCTGATCGCCGAATCCGGCGTGTCGACACCCGCGGACGTCAGGCGGATGCGGGCTGCGGGCGCGGACGCACTGTTGGTCGGCTCGGCGATCATGGACGGCGATCCCGCGGAGAACACCCGGCGGCTCGCTGCCGCCACCGAGGAGCAGACATGACCGACGCAACCCACAGCGACGACGAGAACGCAGCGGACGACGGCAGTTTCGGCCGGTACGGCGGCCAGTACGTTCCCGAGGCGCTGATGCCGGCGCTCGAGGAGCTCGAGGACGCCTACCGCCGGTACGTGCTCGAAAACGAGGACGACTTTCTGGAGGAGTTCCACCGCCGGCTCGACGACTTCGGCGGCCGGCCGACGCCGCTCCAGCGTGCGGACCGCCTCTCCGGGCGGTACGACACCGAGGTGTATCTCAAGCGCGAGGACCTGCTCCACGGCGGGGCACACAAGTTGAACAACGCCCTCGGACAGGTGCTTCTGGCGAAGTACATGGGTAAAGACCGGATCATCGCCGAAACCGGCGCCGGCCAGCACGGCACCGCGACCGCGATGGCTGCGGCGCATCTGGACATGCCCTGTACGATCTACATGGGCGAGACTGACATCAACCGCCAGCGCCCGAACGTCTTCCGGATGAAGATAAACGGGGCCGAGGTACAGCCCGTGACCACCGGCCGCGGGACACTCAAGGAGGCGATCTCCGAGACCATGCGCGACTGGGCGGCGACCGTCGAGGACACCCACTACGTGATCGGTTCCGTGGTGGGTCCCCACCCGTTCCCGTCGATGGTCCGGGAGTTCCAGGCGGTCATCAGCCGGGAGGCACGGTCGCAGGTACAGGAGAAAACGGGACGGCTCCCCGACGCCGTGCTCGCGTGTGCCGGCGGCGGGTCGAACACCATGGGCTCCTTCGAGGCGTTTCTCGGCGACGAGGACGTGGATCTGTACGCAGTCGAGGCGGGCGGCTCCTCGCTGTCAGTCGACGAGGAGGCGGGCGTCGCGCCCAACTCGGCGACGCTGTCGACCGGTGGAGAGGGTGTGCTTCACGGCGCGCGGACGAAACTCCTCCAGGATCGTCACGGTCAGATCATGGAGTCTCACTCCGTGTCGGCGGGACTCGATTACGCCGGCGTCGGCCCCGAACTGGCAGCGCTCGCAGACGAGGGGCGGGTGACCGCCACGAACGTCGACGACGACGCCGCCCTCGAGGCGTTTCACCGACTCTCGACCGACGAGGGGATCATCCCGGCGCTGGAGACTGCCCACGCGTTCGGTTACCTCGAACAACAGCGGGACGACCTCGGCGACCTCGTCGTCGTCACCGTCTCGGGGCGGGGTGACAAGGACCTCGAGACGGTGATCGAGGAAACCGAGAAACGCGACATCGGGAACGCCCCGGACATGTCGCTGTTCTCGGGAGGACTGCGATGAGTCGAGCGGATGGATCCGGGGCTATCGGGACGGTCGCCAACGACGCGGCGCTCGCGGCTGCCTTCGGGGGCGAACCGGCGTTCGTGCCGTACCTTGCGGTCGGTGATCCGGACTACGAGTCGTCGCTCGCGTACGTCGAGGCGCTGGCGCGCGGCGGTGCCGACGTGATCGAGCTCGGACTGCCCTTTTCGGAACCGATCGCCGAGGGACCGACGATCCAGGGGGCGATCGTCCGGGCACTCGAGGGGGGGATGACCCCCGAGCGCTTCTTCGCGTTCGTCGAGGAGCTCGACGTCGACGTCCCGCTGGTCTGTATGACCTACTACAACCTGATCTACCAGTTCGGCCGCCACCCGGCGTCGGAGCGCGAGGACGGGGGCGGTCCGAGGGCGTTCGTCGAGCGCGCCGCCGAGGCCGGGCTCTCGGGGTTCGTCGTCCCGGATCTCCCCGCCGAGGAGGCCGGCCCGTTGCGGGAGGCGTGCGACGAGTTCGGGCTGGACCTGATCTTCATCGTGGCCCCCACGACCCGGGGGGAGCGACTCGACCGGATGCGCGAGCTCGTGTCAGGCTACGTCTACGTCCAGGCCAGGCTGGGAACCACTGGCGCCCGGGCTGACGTCTCCGACCAGACCGAAGAAAGCCTCGCGCGGGTCGCCGACTGGGAGGTGCCCAAGGCGGTCGGCTTCGGGATCGCCGACGGCGAGCAGGCCGAACGGATCGTCGCAGCCGGCGCCGACGGGATCATCGTCGGCTCCGCGCTGGTGGACATCGTCGCCGAAGGGGTCGAGAACGGTGACGCCGCCGACGACGTCGCCGATCGCATCGAAGCGAAGGCCCGCGAACTGAAGGCCGGTGCAACGCGGGGGCAAAAATGACGCAACCCCCGCCGGGACCGCAACGGCCTTACGCGAGCGTGCTTCGCAAGCTACATACCGACGATTGATACACTCTAACATACGAACGATGAACCCGGGAATCGACGCGCGGCTCACACGGATTTCGACGGACGGACGGTACCTGATCGTCCCGATGGACCACGGCATCACCATGGGGGCGGTAAAAGGGCTGAAAGACATCGAATCGACGATCGACGCGGTGACGGCGGGTGGCGCAGACGCCGTGCTCACCCAGAAGGGGATCGCCCCTCGCGTCCATCCGAACAAAAACGACGCGGGCTACGTCGTCCACGTGAACGCCTCGACGACGATCGGCCCCGACGAAAACGACAAGCGAATGACCGGCACGGTCAGGGACGCCGTCCGTGCGGGAGCCGACGCGGTGTCGATGCATCTCAACGTCGGCTCGACGTACGAGCCGAAACAGATCGAGGATCTCGCGGAACTCACGACGGAGGCGGCAGACCTGGGGATTCCGGTGCTCGCCATGGCGTACGCCAGGGGTCCCGGCGTCGACGAGTCGGATCCCGAGGCGCTGGGACACGCGGTGCGGCTGGCGGAGGAATTGGGGGCCGACGTCGTGAAGACGGGCTACTCCGGCGACGGCGGCTCGTTTATCCACGTCACGGAGTCGACTCGACTGCCGGTCGTGATCGCCGGCGGCTCGAAGGGGACCGATCGGGAGACCGTCGAGATGGTGCGGGGAGCGATGGACGGCGGCGCCGCTGGCGTCTCGATGGGACGGTCGATCTTCCAGCACGACGACCCGGGGGCGATCGCACGGGCGGTCTCCGCGGTCGTCCACGACGACGTCGGGGTCGAGGAGGCCCTGCGGCAGGGTGGCTTCGCTGGCGGCGAGTGAGACGGAACTCGAGTCGTCCCGTCGCTACCGTTCGCTACTCCTCGCGGGTCTTGATGTCCGCCGAGAGACCCTGCGCCATCTCGATTTCCCTGGAGTTGTTCAGCGTCCAGGCGGTGCGTTCGGTGACGGCTTCGATCACCTCGCGGGCGCTGGGGTAGCCGTTCCCAGACTTCTTCACCCCGCCGAATGGGAGCTGGACCTCCGCGCCGATACACGGCAGGTTGCCGTACGCGAGACCGACCTCCGCGTGATCGCGGTAGTGGTTGATCTGGCGGTAGTCCTCGGAGATGACCGCGCCCGCCAGCCCGTAGTCGGTGTCGTTGTGGATCTCCATCGCGCGCTCGATGTCACCCTCGTATTCGAGCAGCGCCACGTGGGGACCGAATACCTCCTCGTGGGTGCACCGGAGGTTCTCGTCGGGGTCTGCTTCGTAGACGAACGGCCCGACCCAGTGACCGGCTTCGTGGCCCTCGGGAATCTCCTCGGGCTCCAGTTCGGTTCGGTCGACGAGCACGTTCACGCCCTCGTTCCTGGCGAGTTCGTTGTACTTGGTCACCTTCTCGACGTGGGCTTCCTCGATCAGCGGGCCCATGAACGTGTCCTCGTCCAGCGGATCACCGACGGCGACGTCCTCCGCGACGTCGACGAACCGCTCTTTGAACTCGTCGTACACGTCGGTGTGGACGATCAGGCGCTCGGAGGAGACACAGCGTTGGCCCGTGGTCTTGAACGAGCTCATCACTGCCGAGTGGACGGCGACGTCGAGATCGGCGTTTTCGGTGATCACGATCCCGTTTTTCCCGCCCATCTCGCAGGCAGCCTGCTTCTGGGGATCGGCGGCGACCTTCTGGGCGACCTCGTGGCCGACCTCCGCCGAGCCGGTGAAAAGCACCGTGTCGACGGCGTCGTGGTCGACGATCGCCGCGCCGGCGTCGCCGAAGCCCTGCACCATGTTGAACACGCCCTCGGGGATGCCGCTGTCCTCGAACATCTCGGCGATGACCTGGCCACACCACGGCGTCTGTTCGGCGGGCTTCCAGACGACGGTGTTGCCCTCGACCAGCGCGACGGCCATGTGCCAGAACGGGATCGCCACCGGGAAGTTCCACGGCGTGATGCAGCCGACCACGCCCCGCGGCTTGCGCCGCATGTAGGCGTCCTTTTCGGGGATCTCCGATGGCACGACGTCGCCTTTCGGGTGTCGGGCGTCCCCGGCGGCCCACTCGACCATGTGGGCGGCCTCGACGACATCGGCTCTCCCTTCGCTGATCTCTTTTCCGTTCTCCTTGGTGAGGATCTCGCCGAGTTCGTCGGTCCGTTCCCGGAGTTCGTGATAGATGTCCCAGAGATACTCCGCACGGTCGATGTGGGACATCTCTCGCCACTCCTCGAACGCCTCCCCGGCGGCCCGCGAGGCTTGGTCGACGTCGGCGGGCGTTCCGCGCCGGAACTCCCCGAGCGTCTCCCCTGTCGCGGGGTTTACGCTTTCGAACGTCTCCTCGCCGGCGCCGTCGGTCCACTCGCCGTCGATGTAATGTGTGTACGGGTCGGACATGTATCCGTACGGAACGGCCGCCGAGACAAAAAGGCATCTCCCCCTGGCCCAGTGTCCCCGTGCTGAAACCGAAAGCAGTTACCTCTTCCGGGGGTTCTTTCCAGTATGGAACCGGTCACGTACGAGCCGATCGGCGTCGTCGAATCGACGTTTTCGAAGCCGGAGGAGGTCCCGCGTCCGTCCGAGGAGTTCGTCGACGCCTCCGGAACGGTCCACATCGAGCCCCAGTACGAGCCCGGGCTGAAGGGGCTCGAAGAGTTTTCACACGTTGTGCTCGTCTCGCATTTGCACCGGGTCGAGGAGACGCGACTCCGGGTCACCCCGATCGCTTCACGCGGGGAGGTGGGGATCTTCGCCACCTCGGGTCCCGTCCGACCGAACCCGATCGGCACGTCGATCGTGGAACTGGGGGGAATCTCCGGGACGGAGCTTTCGGTTTCGAACCTCGATCTCGTCGACGGGACGCCGATCCTCGACATCAAGCCGTACGCCCCGAAGATGACGGATCTGGACGAACTGGAGATCGGGTGGATGGGTTAGTCGCGCCGTTCGGCACCGCCGTCGGTGCGAGGCGACGGGATGGCGCCGCTTTCCGATCCGGTGGTGTCGCTTCCCAGGTGCCGGTGAACCGACTCGACTCCGTCCCCGAGAACTTCCCCGATTCCGTCCATGTACGCGATCCGTTCCAGGAGTTCGAGAAGTGTGTTCCCGTCGCTCCAGTCGTATGCCTCGAGGGAGTCGATCGTGACGGTGACGGCAGCCTCCACCCGCCCGGCGTCGAGGCCGTACTGTCGACAACGACGGCGCATCTCGGCTGCCGTTTCGGGGGTGGCCTCCGGGAAGGACCACACGGTACCGTGGCCGGACTGGTTGTCGCTGACCGGGACGCCGCCGTCGACGACGATCGCTTTCAGGCGCTTTGCGCCCATAACTGCGCCGAGCCCGTCCCCTTCCGTGGGGCAGTCGCCGTCGTGAACGATCTCTGCGATCTTCACGAAGTTCTCTCCGGCCGGACCGACGCACGCACACACGCCACCGTCGGCGGTCAATACTCGTTCGCATTCGTCGACTTTGGCACCCCAGAGGTGAGTCGTTTTGGCGAGCCGGGCGGTTCCGTCCTCGACGACGAGCGTCGTCAACGCGTCTGCCCGTCCGCGGACGACGATCCCGGCGTAACCGGCTCGCGTTAACGACGTTCCGAACCGTCCCTCGACCCACGATCCTCCAGGATCACCGGTCCGGGGTGAGACGCCCCCGACCCAGTGACGGGCGTCGTCAGAACTGTTCGTTTCGGCAGACGTGTCCACGGCGAACACCAACACGCTGTTCTCGTCGAACGGGAAGCATTCGGACGGCTGTTCCTCCTGCAGAAGACGCAACCCGAGCTCCCGCCCACCCAGAACCTGTCCAGCCCTGGTTTTTGGAACCTCGTACGGCGACAATTCTTCGTTCGTGAGGTCGACCTCGAGAACGTGTCCGTCCGGGAAACGCGAGTCAGTCATGCGGTCACCCGCTTTTTCAGGCCAACATCCCGAACGAGCTCTTCGAACAGCTCTTCGAGTTCCGGAAACGAGAGGTTCCGGGTCGACATGATCAGGTGTTTGGCGTCGTACTCGTTCCAGTCGTCCGCGGCGACTTCGAGGTCGCTTTCGGCGGTCATCTCGGCGTATGTCGTCCCTGGATACGGGGTCGTAAACGCGATCGAAATGTCGGCGCCGAGTTCGCGGATCTCCCTCATGAACTCGGCCTGCTGTCGGATCGACGACTCCGTGTCGTCTGGGTGGGGGAACATAAACGAGGCGAGCACGTCCATGTCAAACTCTGCGGCCGCCGACACCGCCTCCCGGGCCTGATCCAAGGTGATGTTTTTCCCTGTAGCGTCGAGAATTTCCTGGGAACCCGTCTCGACGCCGAACTGGATGCCCGAGCAGCCGGCGTGGGCTAACTGTTCAAGCAGTTCCCGATCGACGAGGTCGACCCGGGTCGAACATGTCCAGTCCCACGGGAACGGCGCCTCGATCGCCTCCAGTCGGTGGGTCAGCTCCAGGACGGCGTCCCTCCGGAGTGTGAAGGTGTCGTCGGCAAAGTTGATCTGTCGGAGCCCGTGATCGACAAGCAGGTGTTCGACCTCCTGTGCGACTGCCTCCGGGTTGCGGAACCGCCGTGCTCGGTCGACCCAGATGCTGTTTACCGCACAGAAGTGGCAACTGAACGGACACCCCCCTCTCGAAAAGAGGACGTTTCCGGGTTTTTCGTACAGTTCCAGCGGGAAGAGGTCCCTGGCGGGCCACGGTAACTCGTCGGGGTTTTCGATCATCGACCGCTCGGGGGTCGCCACGACGTTACCGTCTGCGGACACATACGCGAGTCCGGGAACCTCCTCGATCTCGGCGACCAGTTCGTCCTGGTCATTATCGTCGCGTCCGACCAGCACGCTTGCCAGATCGCGCATCGCGTACTCACCCTCCCCCCGGACGACGTAGTCGACGGCCGGTTCTATCGCCGTTTGCTCGTAGGTAACCGACGCGTGGGGACCGCCCATGACGACGGCGGTCGTCGGCGCTTCCGCCTTCGCGAGATCAGCGATCTCTAGCCCGTTCGGGTACGTCTCGGTGTGAGCCGAGATTCCCACCATCGCCGGTGACTCTCGCGAGACGACGCGCCGGATCAGCTGCGGGTTCAACCCGGTCACGTTCAGATCTCGCGCCGACACGGAGTAGCCTGCGTCTCGAAGGACAGCTGCGATGTAGCCGAGCCCCAGTGGGGGGTGCAGGCCGGCGTGGGCACTCCCGCGAGGTTGCTCCACCGGCGCGTTGAACAGCAGGACGTCGGTCATGTGTTTGTGGGTGGATCGGCGCTCACGGGTTCGGCGGTTCCTTGGATTCCGTCCCGCCGTCGGTTCGCCGCTGAACGTTCCAGCGCGGGAGCTTTTCACGGACGTAGTCGGCTGGCATCCATCCTGTCACTTGCGAGCGCAACATCGCCCAGTGGGACGGCATCAGCGTGATCGCCACGTGTGCCAGCAAAAACAGGATGGTAAACAGCGCGAACAGTTCGTGAAGGAACGTCGAGGCTGCCCGTACGCTCCCCGAGACTGCGGCGACGTAATCCAGCGCCATCAGGACGCCCGTAATCGTCATGATTCCCACGAGCGCGCCCCACGCGAGGTAACTTACCTTCTGAATCGGTTTGTACTTGTCAGCCTCGGGCGCGTCGGTCATCCCGAGATAGTGTCCGACGTCTCGAACCGCCTTTCGGAAGTCGCTGGCTTCCGGGACGATCTCTCGGTGAGCGCCCATAAACAGCGCCGAGACGTGATAGGAGACCGCGAACACGAGCAGTCCAGTACCGACCCAGTGGACGTTGAGCGCGAGTCCGACTGTTTCGGTCGTGCCTGCCAGCCGCGGAACGAACAGGAAGCCGAGCCAGATCCCCGACAGCACCAGCAGGATCATACCGACAGTTGCGACCCAGTGTTCCAGGAACGCCCCGAAAGCGGCGTGCCGCTGGATGAACCCGTCACGTTCGGGGGGATCCTCGGACAGTTGTTTGGACTTCTCCGAGGTGCCGTAGACGGCGCCGAAGATCAGTCCGAGCGCGATCGCTGCCGGTATCATCCACGCCTGGCTCTCGAAGAGAATCTCGTAGAAGTACGTCCCAGCCTGGTAGGGCTGCCAGAGGTACAGCTGGGCGGCTGCCTCCGCGAGCAGGAATCCGAGGACTGCCACCACGAGCAGCCCACCGACGATTAGCGGACGTCTCCAGTTCATCATGTCACCTCCGTCGCCTGCTCGAGGCGACGTTCGAGCAACGGTTGGACGGCTTGCGCCTCGTCTTTGAAGTTGTCGTGTATTGCGATCTCGCGTCGAATTGCATCGGCGAGTTCCTGATCGCCGTGGACTGATTCCAGCCACTCGGCGAGTTCTTCGAAGTCGACGTAGCGGATCGACGCACTCGAGCCGTGTATCTGGAGTGACTCTTTGTCGTCGACGCCGACGAACGTCGAAATCGACTCCAGGGAGTAGAGTCTCTCTTTCGTGTTCCCCTTGTGTCCGTGCATGTCGATGCCGACGAACCGGTCTTCGAAGTCGACCTTCCGCATCAACCGCTTTGCGAGCTCCTCACCTGGTGGGGGTAGTTCGGACATCACTGATCACCCGGGGAGTTTCCCTTCGCCCTCGAGCTCGTCGGCCACGTGGCCGAGATTCAGTTCTTCGAGGGTTTCTCGAGTAGGACGTCCGGTTTCAGTGTCCCAGCCTTCCTCCTGGTAGTATAACGTCTTGAACTCCTCGACCTTCCCACGATCGAGCTTTCGCCCACCTGTGTCGATGTACTCCCACTCGCCGTCGACCTTCGCAGGGAGGTAGTAGGGACCAGGTGCCGGCTCCTCGTAGTTGTACGCTGCGAACTCCTCGTCGTCGCGGTGCCGGCCCTGAAGCGTCCAGATCGACCGTTCGAGGTTCCAGATACGGCGGCCGATCTCCATTCCTTCTTCGAAGGTAATGTCCATACCTGTAACTGCGTTGAGGAACCGCTCTTCGCCTTCGGGTGTGATTCCGGACTTGTCGTCGGTGTAAGGGCTAGTGAAGTCTGCAAACGCCCAGTCACAGAACAGTGCGCTCTGCTTGTAGAACCGACTGTAATGCCGGTGCCAGGAGTTTCGCTCTGCAGCCACCTCGGAGTAGATTGCTCCGTCGCTGTAGTCGGGAATGACGTTGTGAGGGGGCGTGCTCTCTTCGATAATATTCGCGAGCTCTTCCGCCGAGACTGGCGGTTCCTCGCCGGTCAGGATCGATATGTGGGGCTGCCAGTAAACGTGCCAGTTGAAGTCGTGTTCGTTGACGTCCCTGGCGCCGAGTATCGTCGCGTATCCCCATTCGACTTCGGTTCGAGCGTCGTAGTGCTGTGGGTATCCCCATGCAAAGAGTGTGAGCAGTCCCGATTCGAGATCTTGCTCCAGCCGGCCCCACTCTTCGGCTGCCCTGGCGTTGCCTTCTGCGAGGGCTTCGCCGATCCCTTCGCGGTCGATGATCTTCTGGACGAGTTCCTCGACGAAACTCGCCTCCCCGAGGGAGTCCCAGGGGAGGTCGGCCTCGATTTCTCCGTCTTCACCGAGAACGCCCTGCTCGTGAAGCGCCTCGAGCCACGGGAGTCCCGCGTTCAGGGTGTACGCGTTGAACCCCATCTGCTGGACGATGTCCGCTGCTTTAGCCGTTTCAGCGGTCGTCTCTCCGTGTTTTGCGGAATCAAAGCCGGAGTAGTACACTGCCTCCACGCAGGAACTTTCGTTCCCGTGAGAGCTCGAGGTTCGTTTGCGACACGTGTTGTGACATCCGACACAGCCCTGGGGCCGTGCCTTCGTTTCGACGACGCCTCCGAGATCCCCTTCGCCAGGAGATCGGCTGAACGAGTAGAAGTCCCGCACTTGTGGGATATCCTCGTCGTGATCGTACGAATACTCGCGCTGGGCCCACAGACGTGCTTCAAGCAGCTCTGCAGGGTCGGCGATTTCGATGCTGCCCGTTCCGAGAACGCTGATCGCCTTGAAATTCTTCGAGCCGAGGACACCACCGAAACCGGCGTTGCCAGCGCCGTTGCCGGCGTCGTGTTGGACGGTCGCCATTCGTATCTCGGCCTCGCCCGCAGGACCGATACAGGCGACGGCGGGCTTCTGTGTCGTCCGTCCGGAGTCACGGGTTTCGTCCACCTGGTTCCAGCCGCGCTGGCCGACTTCGCTCCAGATTTCCGCCTGTGCTTCCCAGGTACCGAGTCCCCAGAGGTCGCTGGCGTCCCGAATTTCGAACTGATCGTCCACGACGTTCACCCAGACGGGTTCGTCGGCGGCGCCCTGGATGATGACGCCGTCGTATCCGGCGTACTTCAGCATCGAGGCGAACCGCCCACCGAAGTTGCTCCGGTTGAACCACTCGGTGGGATACGGCTGCGGGCTGATTCCCTGAATCTCCGTCCTGGCGGACGCTGCGGGAACGCCGGTACCCGCAAGCGGGGAGGTCATCATCGTGATGACGTTGTCGGGATCGAAGGCGTCGATCGTCTTGTCCTCGACCCGATCGTAGAAGATGGCGGTTCCCATCCCGTGACCGCCGACCCACTCTTCGTACTCGCTGGTGTCGATAGTGCTTATCTCGCGGTTCGTTAGATCGATGTCGAGGATTTTTCCGGCGTGTCCTTTCATAGGGCATCACCTGCGTAGAGACCGAGTTCTGCCCACTGTTCGTCCCGGAGGTTGATCTCGTAGGCACCGGGTCCGACCTGTGCGGGAATCTGTTCGGTAAACTTGATGGCGTCGACGGGGCAGGTTTCCACACAGGCCTGCGAGCCGTCGGGGCCGCCCTCTTCGTTCCAGTGGGGGGTGTCAGCACAGAGATCGCACTTTTTGGCCGTCTGGCTGTTCACGTCCCAGGTGACACGGGAGGGGTCGTACGGACAGGCCTCGATACAGCGCTCACAGCCGATGCATTTGTCCTCGTCGACGAACCTCACGTTCCCTGTCTCTTCGTCGGCGTGGAGCGCGTCCGTCGGGCACGCTTCCGCACAGGCGGGATACGTGCACTGCCGACAGTGATTCACGTCGATGTCGTCCGGGAATCCTTTAAATGGACTTTCGACGATCTGAATCCGCGACTGTGAGAGGCTCGCTTCGCCGTCGTGACCGACCGAACACGACAGCATGCAGCTTTGACAGCCCGCGCATTTCTCCGGATCGATCAACAGGTATCCCTCGGAAGCCGGCATCGCCGCCGCGACGTCGCCGGTGTCTTCGTTTCGCAACGCGAGAAAGCCGGCGGACCCACCGGCCGCTGCCGCACCCACTCCGACGGCGGCTCCTTTCAGGAAACTTCTCCTGGACGTATCATCTCCTGGAACTGTTCCTTCGTCCGGTTCTGGGGGTTGATTTCCCATACCAAGTGGTAGGATATCGACGGGCGAAACGGTGACTCTTCTAGAGATAAGTACTTTATATGAAGAAGTATATAAACAATCTACTGTTTTAATACTGCTGTTTAAATTATCCAAAAGGATTGCACATCTACGTATCCGTCTTCGTTTGATGGTCTACACGAGGATCTGGCAAACACGTTCGCTATCTGCTGTACAGGACAGTTACGTTCCGATTTCTTCTTCCACTCGGTCTTCCCGTCCGTTGTCAGTTGCGAACAACTGCTGGAACAGTTTGTTCTCACCGGCCCGCAACCGCTGAGAGAGTGCCGACTGGGTGATATCGAGCTCCGAGGCCACCTCCGAGAGTGTGGTCTCGCGCGGCTGCTCGTAGTAACCTGCATCGGAGACGCGCTGGATCGCTTCCTTCTGTTTTTCGGTCAGCTCTGAGAGGTCGATGGTACGTGACTGGTAGTCGACGACATCGCTCGGGTTTTTGATCCCGTTGTCGCTGATGCGCCGTACGGCCAGGTTTTCGGTGTGGTCAGACAGCTCTTCGAGGAGATCTGTCGCCTGCTCTCGGGAGGAGAGAAACGTCGTCACCAGGCAGCTGTCCCTGTCGACTCCGGTCACCGTCGGCACGCAGCCGTGTTCCGCGAAGACATTTGCGGGACAGTTACAGCCCGCTTTTTTGAACGTGTGAAACGTCTTCTCGTCCCCTTCGTCGGTTCGATAGACGATTTCACAGTAGAATCCACCGTGCGTCGGATGTTGGTTGACACTCACGATCTCTCCGTCGAGTTTGTGTATCTCGCACGATTTTGGTGGGGTCACCCTCAACTCGAGCTTTAGGTCCCGTTCTGGGTGGAGTGCGGATGACATAATTTGAATGGGCGGGTTATTCTTTACGTGTATTTATTACCACCCCTGTACATACGCGTCTCCCTTAATCCGTTCCGGTTTTAAATAACATAACAAATAATGGGATATTCGGGTACAGTCTCTCCTCTCGGGACACTCGCCCTGTCGCACAAAACCGCACAGTGAACCGAACCTCGGCCGTCAAAACAGCTGTAACAGGAAGATCACCGTCAGCACGACCGCGATGAGGGCGAACCCGTACGACTCGATACCGTGTTCTTTCGGATGTTTCTCGTGGGTTTCGGGCTTTAGTCGCCTGTAGAAGCCGAACCAAAGGAAGAACACGCCGCCGCCCAGATACATCACGTCCGGGAACCCGAACTGGAGCGGGTAGAAGACGGCGTACTCGACGAGCCACAGTATCCCCAGGTAGACGAACACGTAACTCACGAACCGGCCCGGTTCCATACCGCCTGCTACTTGGTGGCCACTAATAAACGTACGCGAGTTGCGGCTGGCCATCCCGCCGGAGGTTTCCGGTTGCTACAGGCTTTTCCCTGAACCCACCAACGCTACACTGATGACACAGCCAATCGAGGAGATCGATCTCGACTTCGTCCCGCTCGGCCGAACCGGCATCCACACGAGCGAACTGCAGTTCGGTACCTGGCGATTCGGCAGGGAGACCGAAGAGGGGAACGTGGAGATCGGAAAAGAGCGCGCCACGGAACTGCTGGACGCCTACGAGGCCGCAGGCGGCCGGTATATCGACACCGCCGACGTCTATGGCGGCGGCGACAGCGAGCGGTGGATCGGCGAGTGGCTCGACGGGCGCGACCGCGAGCGGTTCACGATCGCCTCCAAGATCTACTGGCAGATCCGCGAGGGCGACCCCAACAGCCGTGGAACCAACCGGAAGAACGTCCGCCACCGGATCGACGCCCTGCTGGACCGGCTCGACACCGACTACGTCGACGTGCTGTACATCCACCGGTGGGACGACGCGACGACCACTCGCGAACTGATGAAGACCCTGAACGGCCTCGTGGAGTCGGGCAAGGTCCACTATCTGGGCGCCTCGACGATGCGGCCGAACGCCTGGAAGGTGGCCCGGGCGAACGCGATCGCCGACAGCGAGGGATGGGAGCCGTTCACCGTGCTCCAGCCCCGGTACAACCTCGTCGACCGGGAGATCGAAGGCGACTACCTGGAGATGGCCCGACAGCGCGGCCTCGCAGTCTGCCCGTGGAGCCCGCTCGGCCAGGGATTTTTGACCGGCAAGTACAGTCGCGAAGACGGTCTCGACGGCGAGTCCCGGGTGGCGGAGTCGAGCCGGTTCCGGGAGGCGTATCTCACCGAGGAGAACTTCGATCTCCACGAGGAACTCGACGCCGTCGCCGCGGAGATCGACGCGACGCCGGCCCAGACCGCCCTCGCGTGGCTGATCCACCGCGAGGGCGTCACCGCACCGATCGTGGGCGCCCGGACGGTCGATCAGCTGACCGAGAACCTCGCGGCGGCGACGATCGACCTCACCGCTCAGCAGATCGACCGACTCACCGAAGCCAAAGCCGGACCGTACGACGCCCTATAAAAGCGAGGGCCGCGCCAGATGAGGGCCTGTAGTCGCTCTCACCGTCCGTCAGGCTACCGTGGCGTCCCGTCCGCTCGTTTTTCGAGTTCCCCCTTCAGGGCCGTCGTGTCGAACTCGTGGTCCGGTCGGATGGCGACGAAGTCCAGGAACCGCCGCGCCGCGAGCAGCTCGTCCGTCGAGTAGGCCGACAGCGCGGCGTCGATCGTCGCCCGGGAGCCGACGACCGGCTCCAGCGCCGCGAGCGCGCTCGCGAGATCGTACGCCCGGGCGTCCTCTCGGGCGTCGTCGCTGACGCTCGTGGCGTCGATGAAGTACAGTTCTCCGTCGAGCACGAGCACGTTTTCGGCTCTGAGATCCCCGTGGGCCAGTCCTGCGTCGTGAAGCGTCCGCAGCGAGCCGAACAGCTGTACTGCGGCGTCCCGCGCCTCCTCGCCGTCGAGTCGATCCAGCGGCCGGAACTCCGGGAGGTACTCGAGCACCACCACGCCGAGCCCGTCGACCTCGACGGCCTCGATCGGCTCGGGTGCATTGATCCCCAGCTCGCGCATCCGCCGGGTCGCTTCGAGTTCGTGTTCCGCCATCTCGTAGGGGGTTTTGAACCGCTCGAAAAAGCCCTCCGTCCCGGCCGAGAAGGCCCCCAGGTTCCGTCCGGTCGTAAATAGGGTGTGAACGAGGGTGTTCTGTCGCGAGATCACCTTCACGAACAGGTCCTCGTCGAGCACCATCGGCGTCGAGAGCCAGTTGTCCGCCTCCAGGAACCTGACGTGCACGCAGTCGCGGTCGTACCGCTCTGCCAGCTCCACCGCGACCGCCTCCAGCCGTGGCCAGTCGAGGCGGCCACGAACCAGGCGGCGAAGTTCCATCACGTCGGTACGACGTGCTCGGAAGGTATAAATCGCACCGAACGCGGGAGGGCCGCGTCGATCGGCGGGCTATTACGATCGTTCGGCGTCGACCGGCGGTCTATCACGGTCGTTCGGGGTATTTATGCGCCCGGACGCGAACGTGAACGTATGGACTTCGAGCTGCCGGCGGAACACCGGATGATCCGCGACACCGTCAGGGAGTTTTGCGAAGCTGAGATCGAGCCGATCGCGGACGAAATCGAGGACGACCACCGGTTTCCAGCGGAGATCTTCGAGCAGCTGGGCGAACTCGACGTACTGGGGGTTCCAATCGGCGAGGAGTACGGCGGACTAGGCGGCGACCAGCTCATGTACGCGCTCGTGACCGAGGAACTGGGCCGGGTTTCGGGCGGGATCGGGCTGTCGTATGCGGCCCACGTCTCGCTCGGGAGCAAGCCGATCGAGCTGTTCGGCACCGACGAGCAGAAACGGGAGTGGCTCGAGCCACTCACGTCCGGCGAGAAGCTGGGGGCGTGGGCGCTCACCGAACCGGAATCCGGCTCCGACGCCTCCGACATGGACACGACCGCCCGGAAGGAGGGCGACGAGTGGGTGCTGAACGGGACAAAGCAGTTCATCACCAACGCCACCGTCGCAAACAGCGTGCTCGTGAAGGCGGTCACGGACCCCGAGGCGGGCTACGACGGGATCTCCACGTTCATCGTGTCGCCCGAGGACGACGGCTTCGAGGTAACGACTGTCTGGGAGAAGATGGGGCTCAACTCCTCGCCCACCTGCGAGATCTCCCTCGACGGCGTCCGACTGTCAGCAGATCGACTGCTCGGCGAGGAAGGCGAGGGCTGGAAACAGACGATGAAGACGCTGGACGGCGGTCGGATCTCGATCGCGGCGCTGTCGACCGGGCTCGCACAGGGTGCCTTCGAGGCGGCGAAAGAGTACGCCACACAGCGGGAGCAGTTCGGCCAGCCCATAAGCGAGTTCGACGCGATCCGCGACAAGCTGGTCGACATGCACCGGAAGACCGAACGTGCGCGACTGCTCACCCACCGGGCAGCCGCGAAATACGACAGCGGCGAGCGGGTCACCCGCGAGTCGGCGCTCGCGAAGCTCGACGCCAGCGAGGCCGCAAGGGAGGTCGCCGAGGACGCGGTGCAGGTGCTGGGCGGCTACGGCTACACCGAAGAGTTCGCCCCCCAGCGGTTCTACCGGGACGCGAAGCTAATGGAGATCGGCGAGGGGACAAGCGAGATCCAGCACCTCGTCATCGGCCGGGAACTCGGGCTATAGACGTCCGGGCGCGGTCGAGGCGAGGTCGGGGAAGCGACGTTACAGGAAGCCGCCGTCAGCGAGCCGGTCGACCGCCTCGCGCAGTCGCTGTTCGCTTGCGGCATACGAGATCCGCGCGTAGCCGGGCGCGTTGAACGCCCCGCCGGGCACCGTCGCCACGTGGGCGTCCTCGAGAGCGTCCATGCACCACGACTGATCGTCGTCGTCGACGGGTATCATCATATAAAAGGCCCCGTCCGGGACGGCGACGTCGACACCGTGATCGTCGAACAGGTCCACGAGCAGGTCGCGCCGCGCTCTGAAGGCGTCGCGCATCTCCGCGACCGCGTCGTCGGTGTCCTCGAGCGCCTCGATCCCGGCGTGCTGGACGAAGTTCACCGCACACGACACCGAGTGAGAGTGGAGCTTGCCCGCCTGCGAGATCAACTCTTCGGGGGCACACAGGTAGCCGAGACGCCACCCGGTCATCGAGTACGCCTTCGAGAAGCCGTTGATCGTCACCGTTCGGTCCGCCATCCCGTCGATCGTCGCAAGCGGCGTCGGATCCGCGTCGTAGGTGATCTGCTCGTAGATCTCGTCGGAGATCACCGTCACGTCGTGTTCGACCGCGAGGTCGCGAACCCCTTCGAGGGCGGCGTCGGAGTACACTGCGCCCGTCGGATTCGATGGGGAGTTGACCACGAGCAGCTCGGTGTCGTCCGAGACTGCAGCCCCGAGTTCCTCGAGTGCAGGTTCCAGCTGGAAGTCGTGCGGCGCGAGGTCGACCCGCTCGAGGTCGGCGCCGGCCATCTTCGCCATCGCCTCGTAGGAGACCCACGCCGGATCGAGCAGGACGACCTCGTCGCCGTCGTCGACGACCGTCTGGAACGTCTCGTACAGCGCCTGCTTCGCGCCGGGCGTGACGATGAGGTTCTCCGAGCCGCAGTCGATGCCCTGGCCGGTCAGCTTGTCGACGATCGCCGACTTCAGCCCGGGGATGCCACTCGATGGCGTGTAGCCGGTGTGGCCGGCGTCCATGGCGGCCTTGCCCGCCTCCACGATGTTTTCGGGGGTGTCGAAGTCCGGTTCGCCCACCGAGAGGTCGACGACGTCGGCGCCGTCGGCCTCCAGTTCCGACGCGAGATTCGACACGGCGAGTGTCGCGCTGGGTTCGACCCGCTCGACGCGGGCGGCGAACTCGTCGCTCATGCTTTCACCCCAGCCATGTCGACGGCGGCGTCGACGGCTTCTGCGCCCTTGTCGATCCGTTCTCTCGCTTCGGCACCCGACATCCCCGGGCCGCTGACGCCGAAGGTAACCGGCGTGTCCCGGTCGAGACTCACCTCCGTGAGTCCCTGGGCGGTCGCGTCGGCGATCACCCGGTCGTGGTCGGTGTCGCCGGTGACGATCGCACCGACGACAGCGACCGCGTCGACCGCGTCCCGGCGCGCGAGCCGGTCTGCAGCCAGCGGCGAGTCGTACACGCCGGGAACATACACCGTCTCCGCGACGGTCGCGCCGCGCTCCTGTGCGGCCGAATTCGCCGCCGTCTCCATCTGTTCGGTCACTTCTGCGTTGAACTGTGCCACCACGAGTCCGAGCGTTACCATGTCCGAACGACGCAGTGCAGCGATCATAGAACTACCGTTCCCGTCAGGTTCTCCCACTCGCTGGGAGCACCCTCCTCGTCACCGGTTGGTCCCCGTCCGTCGCCGCCGCGGAACACAAACGTTGTATTCCCCCGGGCGGATTTCCGGACATGCGCCCCGAGCGGCTACGCGACGTCGACCGGAGGCTCCTGTCGCTGTCACTCGTCGTCGTCGCAGCGCTGTTCGTCCGGTTCGTCGGCCTCGGGACCCGCGTGTTCCACTGGGACGAGGGTCGCGTGGGCTACTGGACCCTCCGGTACGCGGACTCGGGGATCTTCGAATACAACCCGATCATTCACGGGCCGTTCCTCCCGCTCGTAAACTCGACGGTGTTCGATCTACTGGCGCCGACGGACGCCGTCGCTCGGCTGGTCGTCGCCCTCGTCGGCGGCCTGCTTCCGCTTGCGGCGTGGCTGTTTCGGGATCATCTCGACGACCTCGAGGTTGTCGCGCTGGGACTCCTGCTCGCGTTCAATCCCGTTCTCGTCTACTACGGGCGGTTCATGCGCAACGACGTCCTCGTGGCGGCGTTTTCCGTGTTCGCACTCGGGTTCGCGATCCGTGCGATTTCGACCCGGGACGTGCGTCGGCTGTATCCGGCCGTCGCGCTCGTCGCGCTCGCGTTCACGACGAAGGGCAACGCGCTGCTGTATCTGCTGTGTTACGCCGGCGCGACGGCACTGGTGGTGGATCACCTGCTCGTTCGGGCCAGGAGGGAGGACCGATCGATCCGGGGCACCGTCCGCGGGTGGCTCGCGGACATCTGGCGGACGCTCCGTCATTCAGCAGGTGGTGAGGACGGGTCCACGCAGCCACAACTGGCGACGCACCGTCGAACCGTCGCCTGGACCGCCGGTCACGCGGTCGGTCTCGCGATCACCTTCCTCGCGATCGTCGTCTGGTTTTTCGCCCCGCGGCCGACGCTGTGGGCGGCGCTTTCGGACCCGTCGCTTCTGCCGGGCGTGTTTCAGGAGGCGACGGCCGGGAGCGCCCGCGAGCTCGTCGACCTCTGGATGACCGGCGACATGCAGGAACACGACTACCTGGAGTACGCCTTCGGGCTGGCGTCGACGATGGCCAACGCCGCGGCTGTCGTCTCGGTGTTCGCCGTGGTGGGAATGGCTGTCGACACTCTCGGGGGTCGAAACCGGCTGTTCGTCGCCTTCTGTTTCTACTGGGGGATCGCGAGTTTCGTCGGCTACCCCGCGGCGACGGACATCGAGGCCGGCTGGACTGCGACCCACGTCGTCGTCCCGTTGACGGTGCCCGCCGCCGTCGGGCTCGCGTTCGTCGCCCGGGAGTTCCTCGCGGGGATCGACGTGGCGGCGCTCCGGGATCGGCTCCGGGGTGGATCCGGTCGGATCGTCTCAGAGGACACCGTGGCGGTTTCGCTCGCGGGGATTTTGCTTTTGGGCGCTCTCGCAGGGGTGCTCGTGCCGACGGCGACGTACTGGAACTCGACGAACCCGGACCACACCGAGCTCGTCCAGTACGCCCAGCCGCAAAACGATCTCCGGGAGTCCCTCGACGACGTCGAGGCGATCGTCGCCACTCACGAGGACGGCCCGGACGTGCTGTTCGTCGGTGCCGACCACTCCACACGCGGGTCGACGTTTTACGTCGCAAACGAGTCGGACAACGACCAGAAACCCGCCGGTTCCGGGTGGTACGACCGGCTCCCGCTCCCGTGGTATCTCGAACGCGCAGGCGCCGAGGTGGAAAGCAGCGCTCCCGACACCGATCCCGCCGAAGTCGCCGACGGCGCGCCTCCGGTCGTGATCGCTGTCGCCGAGGACCGCGAGGCGCTTTCCCCACATTTCGACGGCTACGTCGTCCGCGAACACGAGGCCCGGCTGTGGGGCTTCCGGATCGCGATCTTCCTCGATGAAGACGCGCTCGCGTCCGCGGCTCGACCCGTTCCGTCTTGACTCTCACAGCCCGACGAACATATCAGAAAGACATTTATTACTGATAGTACTATATCTATTTACACATAAATATCGACATCGACTTCTCGTGATGGCCGAGGTGGACAGACGATCTTCCGAACAATTTCTGCTCTTAGTTCATAACTTACGGGTAAAGTTATAACCGTAGATTCGATACTACCACAACCTGCGGGCTAGCTCGGCTGAATTACGGTAGTGGGTCACGTCCGATTTCCGGATTTGAATTAAATAGTAATAATAATATTATGATATGAAAAGTTACTATTCGTCCGTTTTCGTCGGATCCACGGCGAGAGCTCGCTCGTCCGTTCGATCGTCGTTCGCCGATTACCCACGGAGGAATCTTCGCCGCCGGGCGGAGAGGAAGTCAATCCGCGTCCGTCGAGACGTCGTCAGATCGATCGTCCGCCGGCGCGAGTTCGGTTACCACGGTACCGCCGGAGCGGTCGACCTCGATCTCGCCGGCCGCTTCCAGTTCCTCGATCAGGCCGGAGAACTCCTCGGAGTTGAGTATCCGGTACTCCTCTTCGAGACCCTGTTTCAGCGACACCGCCATGAACAGCAACACGAGGGCGAAGGGGAGTCCGGCCGTGATCGAGGCGGTCTGAAGCGCAGTCAGCCCCCCGCCCAGCAGCAGCACGGACGCGATCGCGCCTTCGGCGATCGCCCAGGAGACGCGCTGGTTCCGGGGAGAATCGTGTTTGCCGCCGGAGCTGAGGTGACCGAGCACCATCGATCCGGAGTCGGCGGAGGTGACGAAGAAGGTGGTCACCAGCACCACGGCGAGCCCGGACAACACGAGCGTGAGCGGCAGCATCGTGAACAGCTCGAACATGGCGACTTCCTCGCCCTCTGTGGTAACCGTCTCTACGATCGTCGATTCTGTGAACAGCTCGAAGTGAAGCGCCGTCCCCCCGAGCGTCGCCATCCAACTGAAGGAGAACAGCGCCGGAACGAACAGCACGCCGAAGACGAACTCCCGGACGGTCCGCCCCCGCGAGATGCGCGCGATGAACATCCCGACGAACGGGGACCACGCGATCCACCAGCCCCAGTAGAAGATGGTCCAGGAGCCCTGCCAGCCCTCGTAGGGAACGTTTCCAAAGGAGTTGGTAAACGTCGACAGCTCGAAGAACTGGCCCAGATACGACCCCAGCGCCTGCGGGAACAGTGAGAAGACGAACAACGCCGGCCCGATGAGCAGCACGAGCCCCATCATCACGAGGATTAATGCGATGTTCAGGTTGCTGAGCCGACGCATCCCCTTCTCTAGCCCGACCAGCACCGATATCACGGTGATCGTGGTGATGACGGTGATGATAATCAGCTGGATCGGTGTCGCTACCGGAATCTGGGTACCCAGCACCTCAGCGCCCAGGAATGACAGCCCGGCGTTGATCTGTTGGGCGCCCAGCCCGAGGGAGGTCGTGATGCCAAAAAGCGTCGCGAAGACGGTCAACACGTCGATGAGGTGGCCGGGCCAGCCGTAGATCCGCTCGCCCAACACCGGCCAGAACACCGACCGGAACGTAAGCGGCAACCCCTTGTTGTACATGAAAAACGCCAGACTGAGCCCGACCAGACCGTATATCGCCCACGGGTGAAAGCCCCAGTGGAAGTACGTGACGACCATCGCCATCTCGGCTGCCGCCTCCGACTGGCTCTCGACGCCGAACAGCGGATCGTCGAAGTGCCACAGCGGTTCCGCGACGCTGAAGAACATCAGGCCGATCCCCATGCCGGCACTGAACAGCATCGCCAGCCAGGAGACGTCGCTGAACTCTTTTTCGGCGTCGACGCCGCCGATCCGGATGTCGCCAAAGCGGCTCAACGCGAAGTACACCACCGCCGCGACGATGAGGTTCGCGGCGATCACGTAAAACCAGTTGAAGTACTGATTGATCGACTCGAACGCCCAGTCGTACGCCGCGCCCGCCTGCTCGGTGAACAGCACGGATAGCAGAACGAACGCCACGATAACGAACCCGGAGACGAAGAAGACGTACGGGTGGACGTCGAACCCGAGCGTTCTGACGTTGTTCTCCCCCGGCTCGTGGTCGGTGTCGGCGGTAAAGAGGTGTCTGATCCCCTCGATCTCCCCGTCGTCGTCGGTCATTTCCTTCCCTCCGCCGGGTGATCGATCTCTCGGTCGAACGTGTCGGTAGTACTCCGTTTCATGGACTGTTTCCTCCTGTCGATCGACGGACACACCGCTCTCGCGGCACTCTCGGCGTCGATGGACCGGGGCCAAGCAGCGAGTCTCCGCACTCGCGACCCGGCTCTCTCCGGATGTTTCCGCCCCCGATTTTTGAATCCTTCTATCCGCGCGCGGGGTGTTCACCGCCGGATATCACCGGAAAATACACACGACAGTGCAACTATCCCTTCATAAGTGAGAATCCTTATGCAGGATCGTCTACAACCACTGGCCGTGACAGTGACACTACCGGGACCGACGCTCGGGGTCGTCGGCGGCGGACAGCTCGGTCGGATGCTAGCGGAGGCGGCCGCCCCGCTCGGCGTCGAGGTGATCGTTCTGGATCCGACGCCGGACTGTCCCGCCGCGCCGGTGGCGCGCGACCAGATCGTCGCCGACTTCGACGATCCCGACGGGGTACGGCAGCTCGCGGATCGGGCGGACGTTTTGACCTTCGAAATCGAGCTCGCGGATCCGGATCTTCTCGACGCAGTCAGCGAGGAAACCGGTGTCCCGATTCAGCCGGACCCGTCGACCCTGCGGACGATACAGGACAAGCTGGTTCAAAAGGAGACACTCGCGACGGCCGGAATCCCCGTGCCCGAATTCGAGGCGGTCGAGGACGCCGGAGACGTGCGACGGACCGTCGAACGACACGACGGCGTCATGCTGAAAGCCCGGGAGGGCGGCTACGACGGCCGGGGGAACCTCCCGGTCGCGACGGTCGATGCTGCCGAACCGGCGCTCGACTCGGTCGGCGGCGACGCCATGGCCGAGGAGTTTCTCGATTTCGAGCGAGAACTCGCGGTGATCGGCGTGAAAGGCGACGGGGCGGTCCGAACGTATCCGACGACCGAGACGATCCACCGCGAGGAGATCCTCCGGGAGACGGTGACGCCGGCGCGGGCGAGCGAGGCTGTACGCGAGCGCGCACAGGCGGTTGCACGCGACGTTCTTGCGGAACTCGACGGACGAGGGGTCTACGGGATCGAGCTGTTCGAGACCCGCGAGGGGGAGGTGCTCGTAAACGAGATCGCCCCTCGCCCCCACAACTCCGGCCACTGGACGATCGAGGGAGCGACCTGCTCGCAGTTCGAAAACCACGTCAGGGCGACGCTGGGTTGGCCGCTCGGAGAGACGACCCGCCGATGTCCGACGGCGATCGCGAACCTGCTGGGGGACGTCGAGGAGTCGACGGTGGCGACGCTTTCGGGCGTCGATCCCGTCCTCTCGGCGCCGAACGCACACCTCCACTGGTACGGGAAACGCGAGGTTCGTCCGCTCCGGAAGATGGGCCATCTCACCGTGACGGGGCGTTCCCCCGACGAGGAGGGCGGTGCCGACGTCCTCGAACGCGCACGGCGGCTCCGCGACGGGCTCACTTTTAAGCAGGGGACGGTCGAGGATCGATCCGTGGAGGAACAATGAGCGAGCGCGTCCAGCAACTGATCGACCGGCTCGAATCGGAAGCCGACCAGCGTCGGGAGCCCGAGACCACCCCGGACGTCGGGATCATCATGGGATCGGACTCGGACCTGCCGACGATGGAGGGGGCCTACGAGGCGCTGTTCGAACTCGGATTCGCCGAACAGACCGACTTCGCCGACCCGCCGGAGGCCCGGTTCACCTTCGAGAGCTACGTCGTCTCGGCCCACCGGACTCCCGACTTCATGTACGCCTACGGGGAGACGGCCCGCGATCGCGGGATCGAGGTGATCGTCGCCGGCGCGGGCGGCAAGTCGGCGGATCTGCCGAACATGACTGCCTCGATCGCGTATCCGTTGCCGGTGATCGGCGTTCCCGTCCAGGAGAAATCCGTCGACTCGGTGATCGGGATGCCCACCGGCGCGCCGATCACCGCCGTCGACGCCGGCAAGTCGTTCAACGCGGCGCTGTCGGCGGCCCAGATCCTCGCCCGGAAACATCCCGAGATCGAAGGGCGGCTGGTCGAGTACCACGAGGAGCTCGTCGACGGCGTCGGCGAGGTCTCCACAGCGTTGCACGATCGTGGGATCGACGGGTTCCGGCAGTGGGGCGCCGACCGGTCGGAGTAGTTTAAGTACGACGCGCCGGACAGTACTTCCATGGACGACGACGGCGGGGGGAAAGGTCGGTTCCGGCGAGCCTCCCTCGTCAACGTTCTCGGTAACGCGGCGAAGATCATCGTCGAGGGGGCGGCGGGGCTGGCGTTCGGCTCCGCAGCGTTGGTCGCCGACGCCGCTCACTCCATCGCGGACCTGGTGGCGTCGATCGTCGTGTTCGTCTGGGGGAGCCGCCGGTTCGACGAGCCCGACACCACACACCCGCACGGCCACCAGCGTATCGAGCCCCTCACGGCGCTGTTCGTCGGTGCGGTGATCGTCCTTCTCGGGGGGACCTTGCTGTACGAATCGGCACGCGGGCTGGTGTTCGGGACTGACGTCCAGTTCAGCTGGCTGCTCGTCGGGGCGCTCGCGTTCGCGATCGTCGATATGTATCTGGTCTACCGGTACACCGATCTGGTGAACGCCGACCTCGGTTCGACTGCGCTGGCGGCCCTGGCGATCGACTGCCGGAACGACATCTACACCTCGATCGCGGCGCTCGTGGGCGTGTTGGGGGTGCTTTTGGAGGTCCCTCGGCTCGACCCGCTCGCGGGGGCGTTCGTCAGCGCGCTCGTCATCTACCAGGGGGTCGAGATCGGCCGCGAGAACGTTCGATACCTCGTCGGTGCGGCTCCGGATGTCGACCGGCGAGCCGAGATCGAGAAACAGCTCAGGTCCCATCCAGCGGTCAACGGCATCCACGACCTCGCGGTGTACTACGACGGGACCGCCCTCGAGGTGGAGGTTCACGTCGAGGTCGACGGCGACCTGACGCTGCGGGAGGCACACGACGTCGAAACCGCGCTGGTGGAGAGGGTCAGCGAGATCGCGGACGTCGGCGACGTCCACGTCCACCTCGACCCGGGCGGGATCGGAGAGTGGAAAGAGAGCCGGTGACCGGCCGGAAGACAGCCGGTTTTCGTCCGTATCAGCTCCGGGTGACGTCGGTGACGGGGTAGCCGGCGGATTCGATCGCCTCCACGATCGCGCTCGCGTGTTCGACGCCGCTGGTTTCGACCTCGAAGACGAGGTACGCTTCGCCGATCTCCAGATCCTGGACCGATCGGTCGTGGCGGACGTTGTGAATGTTTGCACCCTGTGTGGCGAGAATGTCGGACAGCTCCTCCATCACGCCGACCTGATCGTCGATCTTCACCCGGAGATCGAGCAACTGCCTGCGCTCGGTCATCGCGTGAACGAGCACCGTCCGGAGCATCGTCATGTCGAGATTGCCGCCGCACAGCAGTGGCATCACCGTTTCGCCCTCGACGTCGAGTTGATCGCCCAGAAGCGCTGCGACCGACGCCGCTCCGGCGCCCTCGACGACCTGTTTCGCCCGCTCCAACAGAAGCAGGATCGCCTTCGCGATCTCCCCGTCGGTCACGGTAACGATCTCGTCGACGTGCTCGCGAATGAGCCCCAGCGTGAGATCCGAGACGCCGCCGGTCGCGATCCCGTCGGCAATAGTGTTTACGTTCTCGAGGGTAACCGGCATCCCTTTGTCGAGACTCTCGTGGACCGTCTCCGCTCCGGTTGCCTGCACACCGACGACCCGAGTCTCCGGCGAGAGGTGATCGAACGCCACGGCGATCCCGCTTATCAGTCCGCCACCGCCGATCGGAACGACGACGGTGTCGACGGCCGGGAGGTCCCCGTACATCTCCACGCCGAGTGTTCCCTGACCGGCGACGATGTCCGGGTCGTCGTAGGCGTGGACGAACTCCGCGTCACCCTCCCGTGCGAGCGATTTCGCGTGGGCCATCGCCTCCTGGAAGTCCTGGCCGACCAGTTCGACTGTCGCACCGTACTCCCGGGTGGCGTCGATCTTCGCCTGTGGGGCGTTACGGGGCATTACGATCGTCGAGTTCGCCCCACACTTGGCCGCCGCGAGCGCGACGCCCTGTGCGTGATTGCCGGCGCTTGCGGCGACGAACTCCGTGGCACCCTCCTCGACGGCCCGGGAGATCTTGTTGTATGCGCCCCTGGTTTTGAACGATCCCGTCCACTGGAGATGTTCCATCTTGAGATGGACGGCAGCGCCGACCATCTTTCCGAGCGAGGTGCTCTGCTCTACCGGCGTTCGCTTTACCACTGATGGATCGTCCAGCCGTTCGTTCGCCCGTTCGATGTCCTCGTATCGTACTCGCGTGTTTCCTTCTGTCATCGTTCGCGTGATCGGTTGTCGTGTGTCGAGACGCCCACAGCCGTCGTCGTCACGGTGCGCGCTGTGACTACCGCTGTGTGACGACGCTGTGGGTAGCGCCCCTTCGAACGGACGCTACTCGTGGCGACCGTGGTATAAGTGCACCGGTGACGGCATCGGCGGGAGCTCACTCTTCGTGACGCACGAATTCTTCCGGGAGAAATCTGATATTCACCGAGTTTTCTCGGGAAGATGCCTAATAGGCTCAACTCTTCACACAAACAATTTTATAACCACCGTTAGTCATTACAGTTGTCACGGAGGCAACTGACACATGTACGATCAGATACTGATTCCGACGGACGGTAGCGACGAAGCCGAAGCGGCGGCACAACACGGTCTCGACCTCGCGGAGGACCTCGGTGCGGACGTCTGCGTCCTGTACGTCATCGAGTCCCAGGTGAGCGGGCTCCCCTCGAAGTCGCTCAAACAGGCCGAGACGATGGACGAGATGGAGGAGTACGGGGAGAAGCTCACCGGTCGGGTCGCCGAGATGGCCGAGGAGCGGGGCCTGACGTCGGAGACGGCGATCCGGAAGGGCAAGCCCTACGAGGAGATCATCGAATTCGCAGACGAGAACGACATCGACGCGATCGTGATGGGGACGCGTGGCCGCAGTGGGATCGAGGATTATCTCCTCGGCAACGTCACGGAGAAGGTCGTCCGCACCTCCAACGTGCCGGTCGTGACGATCCGTCGGCCGAAGCTCGAGTGACACAACGCGGGTAGTTTCGTTTTTCTTGTCGTCGTTGCGGGGGAGCCGCCGCTATCGCCGGATAAAAAAACGGAAAAACGGTTGCGTCGTCAGTCGTCGTCCTGTACGAAGTCGACCGACGTGCCGGGCAGCGACTCTTCCTCCTGCAGGAAGATCGCACGGCGCTTCCCGAACAGGACAGCCATCGACACCACGGCGAGCAACAGGATGAGCGCGAACGGACCGCCGGTGATGATCGCCGCGGCCTGTAGCGCGTCGACTCCGCCGACGACCATCAGGATCGAGGCCAACAGCCCGATGAGGGCTCCCCAGATGACGCGGTTGATCGTCGACGGGCTCTCCGCACCGCCGGTGGTGAGCATTCCAAGCGCCAGCGTCGACGAGTCGGCGGAGGTGATGAAGAACGTCGTGATCAACACGAGGAACAGGAACATGAACACCCCGCCGAGCGGCAGGGCCTCGAACATCGGGAAGCCGACGACGGCCTCGTCGAAGCCGAACTCCTCGTACACCTGCAGGATCGGTGCGACGTTGTTCGCCTCCATCCAGATCGCCGTACCGCCCATCGTGGCGAACCACGGGATCGTCACGCCGGTCGCGGCGAAGACGCCGGTGAAGGCGACCTGTCGGACAGTCCGCCCCCGGGAAATCCGGGCGATGAACAGGCCGACGAACGGCGCCCACGAGAACCACCACGCCCAGTAGAAGACGGTCCAGCCACCGACGAAGCCGGTCGGCTCGGCCATCGACGCCTCCGTGTAGAGGCTCATGTTGATGAAGTCGTTGATGTAGTTACCGACCGCTTCGGTCCCGGTCGTCATGATGAACCGGGTCGGGCCGATGAAGAAGATGACGACCATCAACAGCGCGAACAGCGCCATGTTGAAGTAGGAGATCCGACGGATCCCCTTGCGAATACCGGCCGCGACGGAAATCGTAAACGCGATCGTCAGTCCGGTGATCGTGATGACGGTCCCCATGTCGCCCAGTTCGATCCCGTAGGCGTATTCCAGTCCCACCAGGAACTGGGAGCCGACGAGTCCGAGCGTCGTCGCGACGCCGCCGATGGTGGCGAACACCGCGACGATGTCGATGATCTTCGCCCAGACGCTGTCGAGGTTATCCAGCCCGACCCACGGGGCGATCACCGTCGAGATGCGAAGCGGCGCGTCGTACCGGTACGCGAGGTAGGCGATCGGAAGCGCCATCACCACGTATCCGGTCCACGCCGAGATCCCCCAGTGGAAGAACGTGTACTGCATCGCGGCGACTGCGGCCTCACCCTCTCCCGGATAACCGAGGTATCCGATCCCCTGCTCGAAGGGATCGCCGAAGAAGACGACGCCTTCCGTGGGACCCCAGAACACGATCCCTGCGGCGATCGCCGCCGAGTACAGCATCACGAAGTACGACAGGAACGTGAATTCGGGTTCTTCGTCCTCGTCACCGAGCCTGATGTTCCCCCACGGCCCGAGTATGAGGAAGAAGACGAACACGACCAGGGTGAACATGATGAGCAGGTACGCCCACCCCAGGTTCGTCCACAGGAAGTCGTTTACGTCCCACATCGCCGCGGACGCCGCCTCTTCCCGGAGAATGAACGCCGCGACTGCGAGTGCTGCCACCACTACGCCGATGCCGAACACGACGTAGTCCAGTTCGCTCGTGAACTTGTCCAGTTTTCCTTGCGATTGTTGTTGGCTCATATTTAATCGTTATTTACGTTCTCGTAAACCCATATGTGGGTCGTTTCCAAACGACTCATTGATCTATTATAAAACTGCCGTCGGTCGACCTGGTTTCGTCTGTCCGGTTCGTCGATTCGCTTCAACTGTCCGTGACATAGTCGATCTTGTCAAACGACCCGTAACATTTGCGTGGGTCATCCTGATCCAACTCGGGGATCTGTTATAAAACTGCCGTCGTTTGTTGAAGGTTGAGGTGGTTTATTTACGGAGAGACCTTCCGCATTTCGCACGGAGTGAAAGTTACGCCTTCGCGGCCCGCTGTTCTTCGACCAGTTGCTTTGCGACTTCGACGGCGGCGTCGGCGTTGTCGCCGTAGCCGTCGGCGCCGATCTCCTCACACCACTCCTGTGAGGTGGGGGCACCGCCGACCATGATCTTCAGATCGTCGCGGAGACCCTCCTCCTCGAGAAGTTCGATGACTTCCTGCTGGTGGTCCATCGTCATCGTCATCAGCGCGGACATGCCGAGAATGTCCGGGTCGTGTTCCTTGACGGCCTCGACGAACTCCTCGTTTTCGATCTCGACGCCGAGGTCGACGACCTCGAAGCCGTTGGCCTTCAACATCGTGATGAGGATGTTTTTCCCGATGTTGTGGATGTCCTCGTCGACGGTGCCGATGAGGAACTTCCCGCCGGTGTCGTCTTCGTCCAGTTCCAGGTCCGCAAGCAGCGGATCGACGTGTTGGACGCCGGCACGCATGCAGTCTGCCGACATCGCCAGCTCGGGCAGGAAAACCTCCCCGCGTCCGAACTTGTCACCGACAGTCTTGACGCCCTTCGTCAGGCCCTTCTGCAGGATGTCGAGCGGATCGTACCCCTCGTCTATCGCCTGTTTGGTCAGTTCCTCGGTCCGTTCCTCGTCGAGATTGATGATCGATTCCTGGATCTCGAGTAACAGTTCGTCTTCGACTTCTTCTTCGCCAGCGCTGTCGTCCCCATTGGTATCGGTCATGTGTCCAGTGGGTGGAGAATAACCATGATTATCCATAAAGCTTGTTTTTCTTATCAGACACGACGGCGGTTTTCACTTCTCTCCCGTTGTGGAAATCGGCAACGTGGCGGCTCTCCGGGCGGTTTGTAGGATGATTTATCTTTTTACGGATTGGTTCGATTGCAGTACAATTATAGATTCATAAGTCCTATTGTAGTTGCACATGGGTCGAAGGGGTCGCCGTTGTCGCCGGTAGCCGGCGGAGGTCGGGCCGCGCTTATAAATGCCCGAAACACCGAGCAATAACTTAATTAGCGCCTCGGGAAAACTGTCGAACGGAAGGCGACGAGTCGAGCGGCAGCTGATTCGACTCGTGCGCGCGAAGATCCATAACTATGACAGAGATAATCGACGGAAACGAGGTCGGCGATCGCATCAAATCCGAGCTGGAATCGAGCATCGACACTCTCGAGGAGGAGGGGGTTACTCCGGGGCTGGCGACCGTCTTGATGAGCGACGACGGCGCCAGCGAGACGTACGTCTCGATGAAGCAGAAAGCCTGCGAGCAGATCGGCATCGAAAGTTTCCACCACGAGATCGATCCCGACGAGCCCGCGGAAGTGCTGTTCGACAAGATCGACGAACTCAACGAGGACCCGGCCGTTCACGGTATCCTCGTTCAGATGCCCGTGCCGGATCACGTCGACGAGCGTGCGGTTCTCGAGTACATCGATCCGATGAAGGACGTCGACGGCTTCCACCCGGAAAACGTCGGCAAACTCGTCGCCGGCAACGCCCGATTCAAACCCTGTACGCCGTTCGGCGTCCAGAAGCTGCTGGAGGCGGCAGACGTCGACACGGAAGGCAAGGACGCGGTCATCGTCGGTCGGTCGAACATCGTCGGCAAGCCGATGGCGAACCTGCTGATCCAGAAGACGAAACTCGGCAACGCCACGGTCACCGTCTGTCACTCCCGGACGAAAAACACCGCAGAGAAGACGAGAAACGCCGACATCGTCATCGCCGCGGTCGGCGTCCCCGAGTTCGTCGACGGCTCGATGCTCAGCGAGGACACGGTCGTCATCGACGTGGGGGTCAACCGCGTCGACGCCGACAACGAGAAAGGCTACGAGCTCGTCGGCGACGTCGAGTTCGAATCCGCAAAGGAGAAAGCCTCCGCGATCACGCCCGTGCCCGGCGGCGTCGGTCCCATGACGATCACGATGCTTCTGTACAACACGGTGAAGGCAGCGAGCCTCCAGAACGACGTCGACGTCGAGCTTCCCTGACCGCTGCCGATTCGAGACTGCCAGTCGTCTTTTCTCAGCTGTCGCGTCCACCAGGAAATGTTTATGGGGGAGTCACTGGTACTCACAACCAGCCGTGAAAGAATACGATACGGAAACGCAGCCGGTGCCATCCTTCGACCGACTCACGGAGGAAGGCGAGGAAGCGATCCACGAGGCAGCGATCCACATCATCGAGGAGATCGGGATCCAGCTGAACCACGAGGAGGCGATCGAGGTCTTCGAGGAACACGGCGCGGAGGTCCACGAGGACAACATTGTGACGATCCCCCGCGACGTGATCGAGGACGCCGTCGAGGAAGCTCCCTCGTCGTTCACCCTACACGCGCGCAATCCGGATAACAACGTCACGATCGGCGGCGAGTCCGGGGAGCCGCTGCGTGCGCCGGGCTACGGCGCGCCGAACTTCCGGACGTTCGACGAGGGGCGTCGGAAGTCGACGATCGAGGACTACGAGACGATGATGAAGCTCGTCCAGACCGAGGACGTGCTCAACTCCGCCGGGTACAACGTCTGTGAGCCCAACGACGTCGACCAGGAAGTGAAACACCTCGAGATGGTAAAGCGGTCGCTCACGCTCACCGACAAGGTGCCGATGGTGTCGGCCTACGGCGAGGACCGGACGGAGGCCGGTCTGGAGATGGTCGGTATCGCCAACGGGGATCCGGAGCTGTCGAAGCCGTACGCGGCGGCGCTGATAAACACGGTCCCGCCCCGGAGTCTCGACAAGAAAATGCTGGGTGGGCTGCTCACGATGGCGAAGAACGGCCAGCCCGCGGTGGTCTCCTCGTTCACGATGGCCGGCGCGTCGGGTCCGGCGACGCTTTCGGGCGCGATGGCGCAGGCGAACGCGGAGAACCTCACCGGGATCGCTCTGGCCCAGCTCGTCAACCCGGGAACGCCCGTCGTGTACGGCGTTCCCTCCTCGAACATCGACGTCCGGTACGGCTCGCTGTCGATCGGCAGCCCCGAATCGGCGCTGTTCATCTCGTTTGCCGGACAGATGGGGCGGTACTACGGAGTCCCCTCCCGGGGCGGCGGCGGCCTCTCGGACTCCAAGTCGGTCGACTACCAGGCCGGCTTCGAGTCGATGATGACGCTCACCGCCGCGGAGTTTTCGGGGATCAACTTCGTACTCCACTCGTGTGGCATCCTGGAGTCGTACTCGGCGATCTCCCCGGAGAAGTTCGTGCTGGACTGTGAGCTGATCCGGAACCTCGAGCGGATCGACGAGGGGTTCCAGATCGACGAGGAGAGCTTCGCGTTCGATCTCATGGAGGAGGTCGAACCCGCGGGCCACTTCCTCAGCAAGCGGCACACTCTCACCCACTCGCGGGACGAGCTGTTCCGCACCGAGGTGTTCGACAAACGCTCCCACGGCGACTGGGAGGAGGACGGCGAAAAGACCGGATTCGAGATGGGACACGACCGCGTGCAAAACCGGCTCGACGAGTACGAGCGCCCGCCGATCGACGAAGAGATCGAAGAGGACATCGAGGCGTACGTCGCGGAAGCCACCGAAACCGCCTACTGACTCCTCGAGCGACTGAGTTCTCCGTTTTCTTCTTCGGGCGTCTTCCCGTCGACCCGTTCGGACTCGACCGGATCCAATCTACCGTTTTCGAGTAAAACCCCATGCTTGTCAACCTTATTCACGGTTATTCACCAATCAAACGAACAATTTCTCGAGGGTACTTAAACGAGTGTAGGACTAAACAGCATCTTTCTTAATGGTGGACTTTGTTATCCCACGTAGCCATGTCTTCAGACGAGGATAGCGGATTCCCGACGGATTACGAGATCGCACAGGACGCGGACCTGGAACACATCACCGACGTGGTCGAGCCGTTCGGCCTTTCCGAGGACGACCTTGAGCTGTACGGCGACCACAAGGCGAAACTGTCGATGGACGCCGTCGAGCGGCTCAAAGACCAGCGCTCCGAGGACTCAAATCTCGTCCTGGTAACCGGGATGACCCCGACGCCGATGGGCGAGGGCAAGACGGTCACGACCGTCGGCCTCGGTCAGGCGTTCAACCACACGGGTCGTCAGGCCATGATCGCCATCCGCGAGCCCTCGCTGGGCCCGGTCTTCGGCATCAAGGGCGGCGCCGCCGGCGGCGGCTACTCGCAGGTGCTCCCCATGGAGGACATCAACCTCCACTTCACCGGCGACATTCACGCGCTGACGGCCGCGCACAACCTCATCTCGGCGATGCTGGACGCCCACCTCTCGAAGGGCAACGAACTCGACATCGACCCGAACAACATCTCCTGGAAGCGCGCCATCGACATGAACGACCGCGCGCTGCGCAACATGGTCGTCGGCCTGGGCGGCGAATCCGGCGGTCACACCCGCGAGGCCAGCTTCCTGCTTACGGCCGCCTCCGAGCTGATGGCCGTGCTGGCGCTTGCTGACTCGCTTGCGGACCTCAAGGAACGCGTCGGGCGCATCATCATCGCGTACGACACCGACGGCGAGCCGATCACCGTCGACGACATCGAGGCGACCGGCGCCGCGACGATCCTGCTGCGGGACGCGCTGAAGCCGAACGTGGTCCAGACGCTCGAGGGCACGCCGGCGCTGGTGCACGCGGGTCCGTTCGCGAACATCGCCCACGGCACCAACTCGCTGATCGCCGACCAGGCTGCCTTCGGGATGGCCGACTGGGTGCTCACCGAGGCCGGCTTCGGCTCGGACCTGGGCGCAGAGAAGTTCCTCAACGTCGTGAGCCGCTTCGGCGACGTCGAACCCTCGGCGATCGTGCTGGTTTCGTCCGTGCGGGCACTCAAATACCACGGCAAGGACATGTGGCCCGCCGACATGGACGAACTCGAAGAACCGGACGTCGAGGCGGTCGAGGCCGGCCTGGAGAACCTCGACAAGCACGCCGCGAACCTCCAGCAGTTCGGCGTGCCGGTCGTCGTCTCCATCAACCGGTTCCCCCAGGACACCGACGAGGAGATTCAGGCCGTCATCGACCACTGTGAATCCCAGGGGATCCGCGCGGGCGTCTCGAACGTCTTCTCGGAAGGCGGGGAAGGCGGCGTGGAACTGGTCGAGAAGATCACCGACGCCGTCGAGAACAACGAGGCCGACTTCGAGTTCCTCTACGACACCGAAGAGTCGATCAAATCGAAGATCGAGACGGTGGCGACGGAGATCTACGGCGCCGACGGCGTCAACTACGTCGACGGCGCGGAAGACGACATCGAGCGGATGGAGGAACTGGACCTCGACGACATGCCGATCGTGATGTCGAAGACGTTCCACTCCTTCAGCGACGACCCCAGCAAGAAGGGCGTCCCGGAGGGCTGGACGCTGGACGTGCGTGAAGTGTACCCGTCTGCGGGCGCCGGCTTCCTGGTGGTTCTGACCGGCGACGTGATGGACCTGCCCGGCCTGCCGGGCCGTCCCGCCGCCGCCGACATGGACATCGACGCCGACGGCACTATCTCCGGCCTCTTCTAGGCCGCCGATCGCCGCTCTCAGCTCCGATCACTTTCGAGTACTGTTTTTTGCCCCGGCGACGTGTCGTCCGAAAGGCGCCACAGCGCCCGGTACAGCGTCCACAGGTCACAGCCAACGCGATCGGTAACGCGGCGGCACGCTCCGAGATATCGTTCGTAGTCGGCAGCCGAGAGCTCGTCGGGGTACGGTTCATCCAGTTCGCCCGCCTCCCGGAGTGTGTGCCACTCGCGGGCCCCGACTGCGACGTAGCGGGACGGGTCTATGAAAAACAGAAACGCCGAGGCGACGCCGACGTCGACGGCGGGAAGTTCCGTGAGGGAGTCGACCGCCTCCGTCGACGATTCGGCGGTTCTCGCTTCCTCGATGCGTTCGGTTACTGTGTCGAACTCGTTGTCGCGGAACCGGGATTCCGACTCGCGCCGCTTTTCGTCGGGGAACGCGCCGAGATGCCGGCGGTAGTACCACCGGATCGGCCACTGGACGTCCCGGCGACCGTACTCCCCCGATTCGAACGTCTTCGGGAGGATCTCGAGGTGGTCGGACTCGACTGCGTACAGCGCCTCTTCGGTTCGATACGCCGTGGCAGTTTCTTCGATCAGCGAGGGCGTAAGTTCCATGCAGTCGGCTAGGGATCCACTCGGATCAACGTTTTCCCGATCGGGCGAGCGGTTCGACGCTCCTCCGAGAAAGATTCATGCAGCTGGAGCCGCAGTTTGAGACGTATGACTCTGATTACGACACCGACCGGGAATCCGTCGCCGATGGCGCGGAAGCACTCGAAAATAGCTACGTTCTCGGGTGATCGAAATGTCCAGTGACGACGAGCCAGTGAAGACGATCTGTCCGTACTGTGGCGTCGGCTGTGGTATCTCGGTTCGACCCGGAGAGGAACCCGGCGACATGCGGTTCATGCCGTGGGGCGAGGCACCGGTAAACGAGGGGCGCGTCTGTATCAAGGGCGGCGCCGCAACCGAGGTCGTCGACCACGAGGACCGACTCACCGAACCGCTGATTCGGGAGGACGGGGAGTTCCGCGAGGCCACCTGGGAAGAGGCGTACGACCTCGTCGTCTCGGAGATGGGGCGGATCCGCGAGGAACACGACCCCGACGCGATGGGCTTTTTCGGCTCCTCGAAGGTGATGAACGAGGAGAACTACCTCCTCCAGAAGCTCGCCAGGCGCTACGGCACCAACAACGTCGACAACTGCACCCGGATGTGCCACGCCTCGACCGTGTGGGCGCTGCGGACGAGTCTGGGTGCGGGCGCGATGACCAACAGCATGGCCGACCTCCGCGACGAGGCGGACGTGCTGTGGATCCAGGGGGCGAACCCGGGCGAACAGCACCCGATCGCCAACAGTCAGTACTTCCGGCAGGCGGTTCTCGAGGGAGCGACGGTGATCCAGGTCGATCCCCACGCCAACAAGACGACCCGGTCGTTCAAGATCGACGAGACCGACCGGCACATGCACCTCCAGCTGAAGCCGGGAACCGACATCCCTCTCCTGAACGTCGTGTTGAAAACGATCCTGGAGAACGGCTGGATCGACGAGGAGTTCATCGACCAGCGCACCGAGGGGTTCGAGCACCTGAAAGAGACACTCGAAAACTTCGACAAGGAAGCCGCCGCCGAGGAGTGTGGCGTCCCGCTTTCGGACATCGAGGCGGCCGCAGAGAAGTACGCCACCGCAGACAACGCCGCCATCTTCACCGGCATGGGGATGAGCCAGCACACCTGCGGCGTCGACAACGTCCAAAACGAGATCAACCTCGCGTTGATCACCGGCAACCTCGGCAGACCGGGCACGGGCGTCAACCCGCTTCGCGGCCAGAACAACGTCCAGGGGACCTGTGACGTCGGTGCGATGCCGAACGTCCTGCCGGGTTACCAGCTGGTCGACGACGACGAGGCCCGCCGGAGCGTCGAGGAGGTGTGGGGCTTCGAGGTGCCGCCCGAGCCCGGCCTGACGAACGTCGAGATCTCTCACGAGGCCGGCAATTCGGTCCACGGGCTGTACGTGATGGGTGAGAACCCGATCATGAGCGAGCCCGACGGCAACCGCGTCGAAGAGCGGCTCGAGGAGCTCGAGTTCATGGTCGTCCAGGACATCTTCATGACCGAGACGGCCAAGCTGGCCGACGTCATCCTGCCGGCGACGACCTGGGCGGAACGCGGGGGCACCGTCACCAACACCGATCGCCGGGTCCAGCGGATGCGCGGGGTCGAGAAAGTCCACGAGGACACGAAACACGACCTCGACATCCTGATGGAGGTCGGCTCCCGGCTGTTCGGCGAGAAGGAGTTCCGATTCGACGACGTCGAGGACGTCTTCGAGGAACTTCGTCAGGTGTGTCCGATCTACTACGGCATGGACTACGACCGGCTCGGCGAGGAGGGGGTCCAGTGGCCCTGCTACGAGCCCGGCGACGAGGGGGACATGTACCTTTACGAGGAGGAGTTCGATACCGAAAACGGCCTCGGGAAGATCGAGGGCGTCACTCACCAGCCACCCAAGGAGGTCCCTGACGACGAGTACCCGCTCGTGTTGACGACCGCCCGACTCGAAGAGCATTACAACACCGGGACGATGAGTCGGCGCTCGCCGACGCTCAATCGGCAGCACCCCGAGAACTTCGTCGACGTCCACCCGAACGACGCAGAGCGCTACGGGATCGAGGACGGCGACTACGTGAAGCTGAAGTCCCGCCGCGGCGAGATCACCCTGCTCGCACAAGTCACAGAGGACATCAAAGAGGGTGTCGTCTGGACGACGCCACACTTTGCGGCCGCCTCTGCGAACCGGCTGACCAACGACGTGCTCGACGAGCGCGCGAAGATCCCCGAGTACAAAGCCGCGGCCGCGGAGGTCGAGGTCGGGATCGAACCCGCGGAGGCCCCCGACGACGCGCCCGCGGACGACTGAAAAGGCGAAACTGCGTACCGAACCGTTTTCCCGATCGCGTGTTCCGAACTGTTCTTCGAAGCGTCAGTTCCCGCCCTTGCGGAAGATCTTGTACAGCGGGTGATCCTGGGCGGGGCGACGGCCGTAGGCCATCTGGGCGGCGTAGCCGACGTAGGCGTCCGCCTGCGAGACCACCGAGTACATCTCCGGGGCGCTGTGGATCGTCCCGTAGAGGTTGAAGTCTGCCCCGAGGTGGACGATGACGGAGTTGGCGACCGCCTGGCGGAGCTTCTTTGTGTCCTCGCTCAGCGGGTCGTCCATCTCCCACCGGATCACTTCGTTGTGCGGGGAGCAGCCGGCCGGGATGCCGTACCGGTCTTTGATCTCGTGGATCGCCTTCGCCGCGAACCCGGAGTCGGGGATGTCGATGACGGCCGGATCGACGATCGTCTTCGAGATGCCCGCCTCCTCGGCGACTTCGAGGTTCTCATCGAGGGCGTCGAACCGTCCCTGGAGGGTGAGGTTCTTGGTGTCGATGCTGAGCAGGACGGCGGCGTCGATGCCGGCGTTTTGAATCGCCTCGATCTCGATGTCGACCTCCTTGGTGCTGGACTCGATCGAGTTGTAGATGATCTGGTCCTGGATGCCGACCTCGCCGACGTGTTTGGCGGCCTCCGACCGGATCTTCGGGGTGGGGCCGTCCATGAAGATCGGGATGTCGGTCTCCTCGGCGACGAAGTCGACGTGTTTGATCAGCGCTTCCGGGGAGTCGCCGATCACGTCGAGCATCGCGGGGTTGCCGGTTTCCTCGGAGACTTCCTCGACCATCCGGATCGCCTCGCGGGCGCCTTCCTCGTCGAACTCGCCGGTCTTCGGGTCCTCGAGCAGTGAGTCGCCCTTGTAGAAGATACTGCCGACCATCACGGTGGGATGCTCGCCGGGTTGCCCACCGATCTTGACGCCGTTGATGTCGTACACCTCTTGCTCCGATTCGAACGTGAACATCGCGTACAATTACTGTGGGAGCACCCTTATTTCTTTGTAACTTATCGTCGGGTCTTTTTGAGCCGCTACAGCACTTTCTGCCGCCATTCCTCGGTGTCGGCGGCCTGGTTGAACGTGTACAGGTGAACGCCTTCGATCGGGGACTCCGGATCCGCCCCGTAGGGTGCGAGTTCCTCGACGAGCTTGTCCGGTGTGTAGTTCCCCCGCGATCCGACGAGTTGCTTGACGAAGCCGGTGATCCCGGTCGTCTTGCGCAGGAAACCGATCGAATCGCCGACGCCGACCTTTCGGGAGATCTGCAGCAACCGCTTGTACTTCACCACGCCGGGAATCCCGACGTGGACCGGGAGTTCGATCCCTCGATCGTGGACTCCCTCGCTCCACTCGATGATCGCGTCGGGATCGAAACACAGCTGGGTAACGACGTACGTCGCGTACGGGGATTTCTTTTCGAGCGCCTCCGCGAGGGTCGCGTCGTCGATCTTCTGATGTCCCTCGGGGTAGCCGCCGATCCCGACCTCCTCGAAGTCGTAGCCGTGTTCCGAAAGCGCTACAAGCGCGTCGTGGGCCGACTCGAACTCGCCGACCGGCTCCTCGTTGTCGCCGCCGACGACGAACAGGTCGGAGACGCCGGCCTCCTCGTACTGGTCGGCGATCTCCTGGAGGTGATCGACGTCTCTGACGCCCCGGGCGGCGATGTGAGGCGTCACCCTGAACCCGCGCTCGACGGCGTCCAGCGACACCTCGATGGTTCTGTCGATCCCGAGATCCGGTGACGCCGTAACGGCGATCTTCGATCTCTCCGGAAGCTGGTCGGCCTGATCGTAGAAGCTGTCGAACGGTAGCAACTCGAAGCGCGGATCCGTGAGCAGAGCCCTGATGTCGTCGGCTGTCATCTGTCGGTTTCTCCTACGTCTTGTATGGTCGAAGCCGGGATATATGTTTGGAAGAGTGAAATTATACTTTGCTCTCCCGAGAAGAAACACTGTGTTCTGGAAACAGCGTTTTGCATTCCGTCGTTGGGCGGTTCCGTCTGCGAGGACGCAGACCAGCGAGAGCTACAGGGGGGTTCCGGGTGGATGCCGTTCGAGGTGTTCGGTGTCTTCATCCGGATCGACGAGCGATTCCAGCACGGACGTGTCGCCGTCGACGATCGAGAGCGTCACGTCGTGTCCGTCGCCGTGTTCGGCGGACAGTTCTGCCACGAACGTCCGGAACGACTCGGCGTACTCCCGGTGAAACTCCAGACACGTGCCGGTGTCGGTCAGAACCACACGGTCGTAGAACCCGACGACGTCGTGAAAGAAGCGTCCGATCGCCTCCCGGGACATTCCCTGTCCGCGTTCGACGGCCCGTTCGAACCCGCCGGTGTCCGGCCAGCTGATCCGAAGCTCGTCGGGCTCGGCGTTCGCCCGATCGAACTGTTCGATCAGCTGCTCCCCCTCACCGAGGAATCCCCGGTACAGTTTGTGGGCGTCGAGGCCGCGGTCGATCCACCCGCGCGTGAGATAGTACGTCCCGCTTGCCTTCCGCTCGCCGAACTCGAGGGGCTCGATACCGTGGAGGAACACCGAGACGCAGTCGCCGGCCCGACTTCGGAACAGCGGTACCTGACGGGTCTGGATCCCGGACAGCGCCTCGTCGTCGGCGTCGTACAGGAGGAGGATCCGATCCACGCCGGCGTCTTCGAGTTCCCGCACGTACCGGTCGATCAACTCGGTGATCTCCGCGTTCCGTGGGACGTTCACGGGAAATTCGTGATACTCCTGTGGGACGTACCGAACCGTCGCGTCGGGCGCGATCTGTTCGAGCTCCGCATACAGCGTCTCACAGGCGACGATTCCGAGCGAGTTCTGTTCGGTGTGCTCGCTCATCGTTCGGCCCGCTGTCCGTCCCGCACGACGACACCCCGCTCCTCGTCGAACTCGCCGATCCGTTCCAGGACGCTGGGGTACAGTTCGATCCGCTGGTGGGGGACGTACATCGACTCCATGAAGTTGTTCCGGAACACTTCGGTCCCGGCGATCTCGAAGTACTCGACATGATCGACGATCTCCATGGCCTGGGCCCGCTTCTCCCGGTTCAACAGCGCGAGCTGTGCGCCGATCCCGGCGGCGTTGCCGAGGGACTCGACTGCGTCGAAGTCGACGTCGGGATACAGGCCGACCGTCATCGCGGACTCCGGATCGATGTAGTTGCCGAACGCCCCCGCGAGGACGACCCTATCGACGGCGTCGATCTCGAGTTCGTCCATCAACACGCGGGTGCCAGCTTGGATCGCGGCCTTCGCCTGCTGGATCTCCCGGAGGTCGTTCTGGGTGACGACGACGTCGCCGTCGATCCCGGACTCCTCGTCGAAGACGAGCACGTACTCGATGACGTTGTCGGCGTTTCGCCTGAGCCGCGGATGATCCAGAAGCTCCTCCTGGAACTGCCCCCGCTGGTCGATCACGCCCGCCTCGAACAGTTCCGCGAGCACGTCGATGATCCCCGACCCACAGATCCCGATGGGCGGTTCCTCGCCGATGACCTCGAGGTCGGGTGAAAGCGTCTCCGCGTCGATGGTGACGAACTCGACGGCGCCGTCCTGGGCGCGTACGCCGTGTGTGATCTCTGCACCTTCGAGGGCGGGACCGGCCGGCGCGGAGGTCGACCACATCCGTTCGCTGTTTCCGACCGAGATCTCGCCGTTGGTCCCGATGTCGACACAGACGGTGAGCTCCTCGTTTTCGTGGTGTTGTGACACCAGGAGCACCGACACCTTGTCGGGTCCGACCCAGCCGCCGCTTATCGGGAGCCAGTAGAGGTAGCCGGCGGGGTTGATGTCGATGTCCAGTTCTCTGGCCTTGACAGTGACGGGGGCGTGGTTGGCCGCCACGTACGGGGAGCCGGCGACATAGTGGGGATCGATCCCCAAAAAGAGGTGATGCATCGCGGTGTTCCCGACGAACACCGCCTCGTAGACGTCCTCGGCGTCGATCCCTGCCTCCTCGATTACTTCCTCGACGAGCTCGTTTACCCCGCCGACGATCGCGTCCTGGAGCTCCTCGCGACCGTTCTCGCTTCGCCGGGTGTGTCGCATCCGGCTCATGATGTCGCCGCCGAACTTGCTCTGTGGATTCATCCGCGAACTCACCGCAGCGCGATCGCCGGTCTGGAGGTCGACGAGGTAGACGGCGATGGTCGTCGTGCCGATGTCGATCGCCAGCCCGTACATGGTCTCGTCCCATCCCGGCGTGACGTCGATGATCTCCTCGTCGTCGTACACCGTCACCGTTGCGTGGAGCTTTTCGTCGGCCTCCGCCCCGCGAATCAGGTTCGGAAGCTCCTGATGGACAGTTCGATCGATCTCCTCGATCGTGACCCCGTAGTTATCCTCGAGCGCCTCGCCCACGCGCTCGAGATCGGCCGTGTTGTCCGAAAGCGACGGCGGCGACAGCTCGAGGTGGTAGTTTGTGACCACTGGATCGAGGTCGACCTCCAGTTCGCGACCCTCGGTGAGGACGACGCCGCCAGTGTTCTGTGAGACGTTCGGAACCGTGACGTCTACCGGGCTGCATTCGACGTTCGCACGACAGGAGAGACGATAGCCCGCTTCGAGCTGCTCTTCGGACAACAGTAGTTCGTCGGCGTCCGTTACGGGGGACAGACAGTCTTCACCGTCGTCGACGATGACCTTGCAGGTTCCACAGAGACCCTCCCCACCGCAGAGACTCTCGATCGAAAGTCCCGCTCGGTCGGCTGCCTCGAGAAGGGTTGTTCCCTCCTCGACGTCGACGCTGGTTTCCCAGGGGGAGAATCGCACAGTCGAATCGTCACTCATGTAGGTTTCTGTTGGAAAACAGGAACCCCCAGTCAAAAGCGTGTCGCCGTTGTTTGGTACCTCGGCACGAACCGCGCATGATATAATTAGTTGACAAAAAGTATATTCACAACGACTCGGATTGTCCGAACGATGTCCCACGAGTACACCGTCGTCGATCCCGACGAGATCGAACCAGATCAGTTCCCCGAGTCCGGGCTCAACCACCGAAAGCTAACGGAGGCTCTCGGCGCAACGGAGATGCGGGTAAACTTCATCCGGCTGTCCCCGGGGGACGTCACCGGGTACCACAAACACGAGCGCCAGGAGGAGGTGTTCGTGCTGTTGTCCGGTCCCGGAAGAGCTCGGATCGGAGGCGATCTCGTCGACGTGCCGAAGTGGGGCGTCGTCCGCGTTCCCTCGGAGACACCGCGACAACTTTTGAACGACGCCGACGAAGGTGAGGCAGTGTGGCTCATGCTCGGAGCACCGACTGTCGGCACCGTCGAGGACTTCGGGGAGTACGTGGTGGTCGACGAGGAGTGAACGCCGGACCGTTCACTACGATAACATTCCTACTGTTGTAATGGAGCACTTAAAGGAGCGAACTATTTAACGGCAAGAGTTAGGGATATATAGTTAAATATAATTAAAGTCATTGCGAACAACGAGAGTTTGCAACGTTCGGTTTTCGCCGATCCTGTCGGGCGTGAGGCGTCGGATCCGGCGTTCCTCGTCGGGGATAATAAAGACATGAAATCTTGATGGGATAGTGTTTTTTAGGATTGGCTGATAATGTAGTTCACGTATGAGCAGTAAAGAGCTGCCGTCGAAGGCAGGCACCGTCATTATCGGCGCAGGGATCGTCGGAACGAGCCTCGCGTATCACCTCGCGGACCAGGGCCGCGAGGACATCGTTCTCATCGACAAGGGGCCGTTCCCGGACCCGGGTGGATCCACCGGCCACGCGTCCAACTTTATCTTCCCCATCGAGCACAACAAGGAGATGGCCTTGTTGACGAAGGACGCGATGGAACAGTACAAAGAGGAAGACCTCTTCACCAACAGCGGCGGTATCGAGGTCGCCCGAACCGAGGAGCGAATGGAGGAGTTCCGCCGCCAGATCGCCTCCTCGAAGTCGTGGGGTCAGGACGCGGAGATCATCTCCACCGAGGAAGTCAAAGAGATGGTCCCGTACATCAACGAGGACATCATCGAGGGTGGTTTCTGGGAGCCCAACGCCGGCGTCTGTGACCCCCTCCGGTTCGGCGAGATCAAGCGAAAGGAAGCCGAGGAGTGGGGTGTGCTGCAGTCGTTTGCAAACACCGAAGTAACCGACATTCACGTCGAAGACGGCGCGATCTCGGCTGTCGAGACCGACCGCGGAACGGTTTCCGCCGACGAGGTCGTCATCGCCGCCGGCCTCTGGGCCCCGAAGCTCGCGGAGATGGCCGGCACCGAGATCCCGCTCACACCGGCCGTCCACCAGATGATCAGCGTCGGTCCGATCGACGTACTCGAGGAGACCGGCGAGGAGGTCGGCTTCCCGATCGTCCGTGACGTCGACACCCAGATGTACGAGCGGCCGAGCGGTAACGACATGGAGGTCGGCTCCTACGAGCACCGGCCGATCCTGTGGGACGTCGAGGACGTCCCGTCCAACGAGGAGGCGCCGCTGTCGCCGACGCAGCCGCCGCTGACCCAGGACGCGTTCGATCCGTCGATGGAGCACGCCCTGGAGATCATGCCCGAAATCCTCGAGGACGCCGAGATCCGTCACGCGATCGACGGCCTGCTTTCGGTCACGCCGGACGGCATGCCGCTGGTCGGCCCGATGGACGACGTCGACGGCCTCTGGTCGTGTGCGGCGATCTGGATCAAGGAAGCGCCGGCGTTCGCGAAGTACACCGCCCAGTGGATGACCCAGGGCTATCCCGAGGTCGACCTCCACCAGTCCGACGTCAACCGCTTCGAGGGCTACGGAACCTCCAAGAAGTTCGTCAAAGAGCGTGCCCACGAAGGATTCCAGAAGATCTACGACATCGTCCACCCGCGCGAGCAGTGGCAGTCCTCGCGTCCCCTCCGCCAGAGCGCCTTCTACGGCCGGCAGGAGGAACTCGGCGCGGAGTTCTTCGAATCCGCCGGCTGGGAGCGCCCGCAGTGGTTCGAGTCCAACGAGGACCTCCTCGAGAAGTACGAGGACGAACTCGACGGCCTCCAGCGTCCCAACGAGTGGGACAGTCGCTGGTGGTCCGAGATCATCCTGGGCGAGCATCTCCACATGCGCGACAACGTCGGCATGATCGGCGACATGGGCTTCGGTATCCTCGATCTCGTCGGCGATGACGTCGAGGAGTTCACCCAGAAGGTCATGGTCGCGGATACGTCCATCGACGTCGGCGAATCGGTGTACACTCCCGTGCTCGCGAAGAACGGCGGCTTCGTCTCCGATCTGACGATGGCTCGCCTCGCGGAGGACCACTTCCGTGTGATGACCGGCGGCGGAGAGACCGGTCCCGACAAGCGGTGGTTCCGCAACAACATCGGCGATCTGGACGTCCGCATCGTCGACAAGACGTCGTCGCTTGCGACCCTGGGCGTCTGGGGCCCCAACGCCCGGGACGTCATCCAGGATCTCGCCGAGGAAGACGTTTCCCACGAGGAGTTCCCGCCGTACACCGCACAGGAACTCACGCTCGGCGAGGTCGACGTCTGGGCGTTCCGCATCTCCTACGTCGGCGAACTCGGCTGGGAGCTGTACGCCCCGATGGAGCAGGGCGGCCGCCTGTGGGACCTCATCTACGAGGCAGGTCAAGCGTACGACATCCGTCCGGTCGGCATGGGCGTCTACGGCACCACCGGTCGCATGGAGAAGGGTTACCGGCTGTACGGCCACGAGCTCGAACTGGAGTACAACCCCGCCGAGGCAGGCCTCACCTTCCACGGCGTCAAGGACGAGGACTTCATCGGCAAGGAGGCGTACGCAGAGGCGATCGAGGAGGAGAACGTCGCCACGCTGTGTACCCTCACCGTCGACGACCACGCCCCCGAAGGCGGCGAGCCGCGGTTCATGACGGGCAACGAGCCGGTCCTCGATCAGGACGGCAACGTGCTCGTCGACGAAGAGGGCCGTCGCTCGTACGTAACCAGTGCCGGCACCGGTCCGTCCCTGGGCAAGCACCTGCTGATGGCGTACATCCCACAGGAGTACGCAGAGGAAGGCGAGAGCCTGCAGGTCGAATACATGGGTGACCACTACCCGGTCACCGTCGAGCGAGTCGGCAGCAAGCCGCTGTTCGATCCGAGCAACGACCGCGTCCTGCAGTAAGCCCTGTAGGAACGCTGAAACCCCCGGTTTCTTTAGCGTTCCAGTAATCACTTCAACACACAACCATGGAAACCATAGCCTGTATCAAGCGCGTGCCCGACACGGGCGCAAAGATCGTACTGACCGACGACAAACAGGACGTCGACGCCAGCAGCATCGGCTACACAATCAGCCCGCACGAGGAGTGCGCTATCGAGGAGGCAGTCAGCCTCGTCGAGGAGAACGGCGGCACCTCGACGGTGCTGACGCTCGGCGACGAGGACGCCACCGAACAGCTCCGCACGGGCGTCGCAATGGGCGCAGACGAGGCGAAGCTGCTCGAGGCCGGAGATCACGAGTGGGGTCCGATCACCACCGCCCGCGAGATCGCCGAGGCCGTGAGCGATGAGGACGGCGAGTCGAAGTACGACCTGCTGTTCTTCGGAAACGAGTCCGCCGACGCACAGAACTACCAGGTCGGTATCCGCGTGGCGAACCAGCTCGGCCTGCCGGTCGTCACCGGAATCAAGGATGTCGAAGTCGACGGCGACACCGTGATCGCGAAGCGCGAAGTGCCCGGCGGCAACGACGTCTTCGAGGTTCCGATGCCCGCTGTCGTCACCGTGAAGGAGGGCGTAAACACTCCGCGATACCCGTCGATGCGGAGCCGAATGCAGGCCCGCCAGACGGACGTCGACCGCAGCGGCGCCGAACCCGAGGACGTCACGGACGTCCGGAAGGTCGAACTCGAGGTGCCGGAACAGGACGACAGCCCCGCGGAAGTGCTCGGGGACAGCCCCGAGGCGGCCGTGGACGTCGTCGAAGTGCTCGAAGATCTGGAGGTGGTCTAAATGGTACTTACACTCGTCGAACACGACGCCGGCGCGGTCGACGACGTCTCCCTGGAGACGGTCACGTTCGCCCGAGACGTCGCGACACAGGAGGACGAACAGCTCGTCGCTGCCGCGTTCGGTGACGGCGCAGGAGACGTCGCCGAGGATCTCTCGGCGTACGGCGTCGATCAGGTGTGTGCGATCGAGCACGACCTGCTGGACGCCTACGCACCGGAAGGGTACGCAAAGAGCCTGGCCCAGCTCGTCGAAGAGCTGTCGGCCGGGACGGTTGTCTCTCCCGGAAGCGACCGCGGTCACGAGGTGCTCGCGCACCTGGCGACGCAGCTCGACGTGCCGCTGGCCACGAGCTGTACCGAAGTCGAGGCCAGCGACGTGTACGGGGTCACCCGCCAGCGCTGGGGCGGCAGCCTCATCGAGCACGCCGAGCTCGAGGCGGACGTCAAGCTGCTTACGGTCGTCCCCCACGAGGTGTCCGCCGAGCCCGCCGACGCGGCGGCCGATACCGCCGTGGAGCCGTTCGCGCCCGACCTCGACGACGAGGACGTCGCCGTCCGCGTCGTCCGGCAGGAGGAGTCCGACATGGAGGGTATCCCCCTGTCGGAGGCCCGGGTCGTCATCGGTGGCGGCCGCGGCGTCGGCAGCGCGGAGGACTTCGATCAGCTCGAGGAGCTCGCGGATCTGCTCACCGGGACGGTCGGCGCCACCCGCGCGGCGGTCAACGAGGGGTGGCGACCCCACGACGACCAGATCGGCCAGACGGGTGCGAAGATCGCCCCCGAGGTGTACATCACCGCTGGCATCAGCGGGGCCGTCCAGCACTGGGTCGGCTGCAAGGGAAGCGAGAACGTGATCGCGATCAACACCGACCCCGAGGCCGCGATCATGCAGAAGGCCGACTACGCGGTCGTCGCCGACCTCCACGAGGTCGTCCCGCGGCTCATCGAAGAGCTCGAGGAGTAGACGACCGCCGCCGGTCGTGAATATTGTAGTACGATAATTTATATTATCGCACTCTAGTAGGGAATATGTCATAACCGCGTTTCGAGAGAAGTTCGGACAAGAGTGTGGAATACATCGTTATTTTCGTTTAGTACTTTGGAAAATGAGGTTTTGAGTATATTTCAATAAGTTGCATGTCCAATTTACCGGTGAGGAATCACTCGGGTTTACTATCTGCGGTTCAGTATATCTGTACAACAGTCACATTATGATTATGTGAATTTTTACTGATACATTCGCCGATCGTGCCGGTAAGCCAAACGATTATTCCGGTCGACCCTTACCACGGGACAATGACGCGCGAACGATTCCGTCCCCCAGACCACGAAACGGAGAGCTTCCTTTTGACGACAGTCGTCGGCAGTTATCCCCGGCCGGCGTGGCTTGCCGAGATCGAGGACGCGCACGCCGACGGCTCGGTCTCCGAAGAGACGGTCGAGGAAGCGCTGGACGACGCCAGCCGGGCCGTCGTGAACGTCTTCGACCGGATGGGACTGGACGTCGTTACCGACGGGGAGGTGCGGCGGGAGGGAATGATCGAATACTTCGCGCGGTTTATCGACAACATGGAGCAGGACGGCGGGGGGGACGGAACCGGCTGGAACACGGGGATGCCGACGATCGTCGACGAGGTCTCCTCGAGCCAGCCGTGGCTGGTCGACGACTACCGGTTCGCCACGACAGTCACCGACTGTCCGATCAAGGTCACGGTGACGGGGCCGTTCACGCTCGCGTCGTTCAGCCAGCCGCAGGCGTACGATGACGTCGGGGAGCTCACCGCGGATCTCGCGGAACTGGTCGCTGCGGAGGTCGCGCGGCTCGTCGACGCCGGCGTCGAGTGGATCCAGATCGACGAGCCAGGGCTCGGGATCTCCCCACATTCGGAGCTGGCCCACGAGAGCCTCTCGCGGATCGCCGAGGAGGTTCCCGACGACGTCCGTCTGGGCGTTCACGTCTGTTCTGGCAACTACGACAACCTCGCCCCGGAGATGTTCTCGTTCCCGGTCGACGAAGTGGATCTGGAGTTCGCCAGCGACGACGCCGACGACCCGGCCGACGTGCTCGCAGAGTACGACGGCACCGTCGACATCGGGTTCGGCGTCGTCGATCCGCAGGACCGGGACGTCGACTCGGTCGAGGAGATCCGGGCCCGGATCGAGGAGGCGGTGTCGATCGTCCCCCCCGAACAGCTGACGATCACGCCGGACTGTGGGCTCAAGCCGGTGGAGCGACCGATCGCCCGCGAGAAACTCGAGAACATGGTCGAAGCAGTCGAGGCCGTCGAGAAAGCCATGGACGCCGGCGACATCGACACCGCGTAGTCGGCCGGCGGTAACCGATAGACGGCAATCGCTTCGGGACGGACTGCAGCTTCTGGGGCGCCAGCCCAACACTGAACAATTATAGGTTCGCTCGCTCAAGGGACCTCCAATGAGCACCATCACGAAGATCCATTACTCTCATCCGGACATGGCTCTCGCCCACACTATCCGGTCGCTTCCCCGGGGCGACGTTCGGGTGCTTCCGGAGGTCGCCACCGATCCGCAGCACAACATGTACTACATCGTCTTCGAGGGGGAGTTCGACCAGCCGATCGACGACATTCTCGCTGAAGATCACACTGTCGAGGAGGCGAAGTTGATGTCCGATTACGGGGACCAGCTGGTGTACGGCATCATCTTCACCGACGAGACGAAACTGATTGCGCCGAAGGTGACCGAGGTCGGCGGGATGTCACTCGACGCCAGATCCTTCTCGAACGGGTGGATCGAACGTTGGCAGCTTCCCAGCCGCGAGGTACTGGCGGAGATCTGGGAGTACGCCCGGGACAATTCCTTTACGTTCGACGTACTGGAACTCCACCAGATCAGCGAACGGGAACACGACGACGGCTACGGTCTCACGGCAGAACAACACGAGGCGCTCGTGACGGCGTTCGAACGCGGTTATTTCGAGGAGCCGCGCGGGATCTCCCTGGTGGAGCTCGCTGACGAACTCGGCATCTCGCCCGCCGCCGCGAGCGGCCGGCTCCGACGCGGTCTCACCCGACTCATCGGCATGACGATCGTCGATCCCGACACGGAACGGGTGGAGTAAACGACACGCGGGATCCCTATTCTGTTCGCTCCAGACGACCGGCTGGAGTGTCATTCGATGTGGCTCCGCGAGATAACGTAATTCAGTCACAGTATCTCCGAGATAGCGGAGTATTTAGTTACATGCCCAAGCCTCATTATTGTGGGTCTTTTTATTATGGCCACGATGCGACCACCAAAACGACGCGACGTCGTGAAAGCGGCGGCAGGAGGCCTCGTTCTCGGAACGATTCCAGGATCGGCTGCCGGACGATCCGAGCGGTCGGACACCGCCCCCGGGAACGGTCCGGGATACGAGATCTGGGCGGCGGATCAGGGGACGAACACGCTGTACGTCTATCGTCCCCACAGGCGCGGGCGTGGCGAACCCGAGTTCCGTCTTCAGGACGTCGTCGATCTGGGTGCTCGGGGAATCGAAACGCCTCACATGATTTCCTACTCCTCCGACTATCAGTACGCCCTGACCGCAAACACCGGATCCGGTGACGTAGCCGTCATTCACACGCCGAGCAAGCGAGTCGTCGACGTGATCGACACGGGCCCGGGGAGCCACTTTGCGGGCTTTACACCGGACGACAGACACATCCAGGTCGACGTGATCGGCGAAGGGACGATCAAACGCGTCGATGCGGATCTCCGACACGAGGAGTTCGAAATCGTCGACGAAATCAACGTCGCAAGCGAAATCGAGGAGCTGGTCGGGGACCGATACGGTGAGTTCGATGAAGACGACGGGGAGCTGCGACCGATCTGCCACGACTACACCGCCGACGGCTACTCTTATCACACACTCGGGCCGAGCTACCACAACGCCGGGTTGGCGATCCTCGACGCCGAGACGTTCGAACTCGAGGCGGCGTTCCCGCCCACGGACGTTCCGACGAACTGCGGGACGATCGCCCATCCGGAACGGGATCGATTCTACCTCACTGCGGGGCTCCCGTCGGATCCGGACGACGACCTCGAGGGCGTCGGCGAGTGGTACGTCTTCGATACGGAGGTTCACCGACCGATCGACACCGAGGGGAATACTGTCGGCGAGAGCCAGACAATCGAGCCCGAAGCTATCGCCCGAGACTCGGGCGGGGTCGACGCGCACGGCTTCTGGTTCGCAGAAACCGACGAACTCGAACTGTGGCTCCTCAACAGGGAGACGAACGACGGAATAGTCGTCGATCCGTCCGACGACGATGCAACGGAGCCGGACGACGACACCGTCGAGAGGATCGAAAAGTTCGGGCCCAACACCGAGGTGCCGCCCGACGGCGACTCCCCCGACATCATGTGGAGTTCCCCCGACGACGAATACATGTTCGTCACGCTCCGGGGACCGAACCCACTTTCGGGCGATCCGCACGCCGCGACGGGTGTCAACCCCGGGTTCTCGGTGCTCGACATCGAAACGCGGGAGATCGTCGAGGTCGTTCGGCCGGCTCCGGGCGACGAAAACAGCGATTTCCACGGCATCGGCGTCCGCCCAGTCGACGGCGCGTCGAACCGCGGACGGTAGAAAAATCGAACCCCCGGCGAACCGGTCGCCTCATCGACTACTGGAACGTCCGGCCCAGTTCGGCGTCGTCGCGTTCGACGTCGCTCTTTTTGAACTGCCGTTCGATCTCCTCGTAGCGCTCCCGGGTTTCGGGGGTGACGCTCGGGTTCACCTCGTCGAGCGCCTGCTCGAAGTGGTCGGCGGTGATCCGAACGTTGCCGACCGACTCGCCGACCTCCTCGGGGGAGACGCTGTGGACGAACTCCCGGGAGGCGGCCATTGCGGCCTCGCGACACACCGCCTCGAGATCGGCGCCGACGTACCCCTCCGTCCGCCGGGCCAGCGAGTCGAGGTCGACGTCGTCCGCCAGTGGCTTCTCTCGAGTGTGAACCTCGATGATCGCCCGGCGGGCCTCCTCGTCGGGAACGGGCACGTGGACGTGACGGTCGAGCCGGCCGGGGCGCAACAGCGCCGAGTCGATCAGGTCAGGCCGGTTGGTCGTCGCGATCACCACGACGTCTTCCAGCGCCTCCAGCCCGTCCAGTTCCGTCAGCAACTGGGAGACGACGCGCTCGGAGACGCCCGAATCGCCGGTGTGGCTGCCGCGCTCGCTCGCGATCGAATCGATCTCGTCGAAGAAGACGATCGTCGGGGCGTTCTCGCGGGCCTTCGAGAACACCTCGCGGACGCCCTTCTCCGACTCGCCGACGAACTTGTTGAGCAGTTCGGGCCCCTTGATCGAGATGAAGTTCGACTCGGCCTCGTTGGCGACCGCCTTCGCGAGCAGGGTCTTGCCCGTCCCCGGCGGTCCATACATCAGGACGCCCTTGGCCGACTGGATGTCGAGCTCCTCGAACACCTCGGGATACTCGAGGGGCCACTGGATCGTCTCGCGGAGGCGTTCTTTGGTGTCCGCGAGGCCGCCGACGTCCTCCCAGGTGACGTCGGGGACCTCCACGAACACCTCCCGGAGCGCCGAGGGTTCGATCCCTTTCAGCGACTCCTTGAAGTCGCTTTTCCGGACCTGTATCGACTCGAGCACCTCGGCGTCGATCTCCTCGCTCTCGAGGTCCAGCTGCGGGCGGATCCGCCGGAGTGCGGTCATCGCCGCCTCCTTTGCGAGGCTCTCGAGGTCGGCGCCGACGAAGCCGTGGGTGTTCTCGGCGTACTCGTCGAGGTCGACGCTGTCGGCGAGGGGCATGTTCCGGGTGTGGACCTGGAGGATCTCCTTGCGGCCGTCCCGGTCGGGGACGCCGATCTCGATCTCCCGGTCGAACCGCCCCCCGCGGCGCAGCGCGGGATCGATCGCGTCAACGCGGTTGGTCGCGCCGATGACGACCACCTGTCCGCGTTCTTCGAGGCCGTCCATCAGCGACAGCAGCTGTGCGACGACCCGGCGCTCGACGTCACCGGAGGCCTCCTCGCGCTTTGCGGCGATGGAGTCGAGCTCGTCCATGAAGATGATCGCGGGCGCCTCCTCTGTGGCCTCCTCGAACACCTCCCGGAGCTGCTCTTCGCTCTCGCCGTAGTACTTCGACATGATCTCCGGGCCGGAAACTGTGTGGAAGGAGGCGTCGATCTCGTTTGCGACCGCCTTCGCGATCAGCGTCTTTCCGGTCCCGGGCGGGCCGTGCAGGAGGACGCCCTTTGGTGGCTCGATGCCGAGCCGCTTGAACAGCTCGGGGTGCCGCATCGGCAGCTCGATCATCTCTCGGACCTGCTCGAGCTCCTCGTCGAGCCCCCCGATGTCCTCGTAGGTGACGTCGGGCGCGTCCGCGGCGTCCTCCGGTCCGGCCTCCCGGATCTCCTCTGCGGGACGTTGGCTGATCTCGACCTCCGTCGAGTCTGTAACCACGACCGTGCCCGACGGCGTCGTCGAGGCGATCTTCAGCGGGATCGCCTGCGACTGGCCGCCTATGAAGCCGAACCCGAGCGGGAGCTGGACGCTCTGTCCTTTCGTCACGGGCCGGCCGCCGAGCTCGCGACGGATGAGCGACTCGAGGTTGCCGCGGATGCCGAGCCGCTGGGGCAACGCGATCGTGACGCGCTCGGCCGGTTCGACGTCGGCCTTCTCGACGGTCACGCGGTCGTCGATCCCGACGTTGGCCTCCTGTCGAAGCTGGCCGTCGATCCGGACGATGCCCGTACCGTCGTCCTCCGGGTAGCCGGGCCACACCCGCGCGACGGCGGTGCCCTCGTGGCTCTCGATGCGGATGAAGTCTCCGCCCGAAAGCCCCATCTCCTCGGCGGCGACCCGATCGATCGCCGCGAGGCGACGCCCGGCGTCTTTCTGTTTGAGTGGTTTGACTGTGAGCTTCATGCGTTCTCGTCCAGTTCGGTCGAATCGTCGCCTGATCCGATAGCGTCTTCGGTCCGATCCGTTTCGATCTCGATCGTAAGCACGCCGTTGTTGACCGTGGCGCTGGTCTCGCCGTGCGGGAGATCGAGTTCGGACTCGCCGATCCCCCCGTCGTGTTCGATCACGACGATGGCGGTGTCGCCGACGACGTCGACGTCGACCGCCTCGTCTGCGACGGAGAGGTCGGCGGCGATGACGACCCGATCGCCGTAGTTGTACCGGCGCAGGAATCCGCCGTCACGATCGATCTGTAGCTGTTGGTTCATAAGTATCCTAACTACAGGTTAGGTGCAAGACTATTTAAATATATCGATTACTATAACCGAGGACACAAGCCGGATATCCCGATGATTCGGCGATTTCGATGGCTCAACGGTAGAATTGCGGTTCACACCACTGACGTCCGTCGAACCGCAGGAAATGCGGTGGTGGCGACCGTTCGAGGCGGCGAATGGGGAGCAGGTGGGGTTTTTATCTTCGGGCGTCGGATTTCGAGGTATGCAACGAGTGCGCCACCACGGGCGGGAGATCGCCTATCGGGTGTCCGACCGGGGCGGGACGGGGCCGTCGCTTCTGTGTGTCCACGGCAGCGGGGGAAGCCACGGCGTCTGGAAGAGCCAGTCCCGGCTGGCGGATCGCTACCCAATCGTCTCGCTGGACCTTTCGGGACACGGCGAGAGCGACGACGTCGACGCCAACGCCGGGGTCGAGTCGCTTTCGGCGTACGCGGCGGACGTCGAGGCGGTCGCCGAGGAGACGGGCGCGGACGTGCTCGTCGGCAACTCGCTCGGGGGGGCGGTCGCCATGTGGGTCACACTCGAGCGCGAATTCGATCCTGCCGGGCTCGTACTGGTCGGGACGGGCGCGAAGCTCTCGGTGCTCGAGGACCTGCTCGTGTGGCTCTCGGAGGACTTCGATCGGGCCGTCGACTTCCTCCACGCCCGGAACCGACTGTTTCACGATCCCGACGAGCGGTTGCTCGAACTCTCGCGGGAGTCGATGGAAGCTGCCGGACGGGCAGTCACCGAACGGGACTTCCGGACCTGCCACGCGTTCGACGTTCGAGACCGCCTCGATGGAATCGACGTACCTTCGCTTGCAGTCGTCGGGGAACACGACAAGCTCACTCCGCCGTGGTATCACGAGTTCCTGGCCGAGGAGATCCCCGACTGCGGACTAGCCCACGTCGAGGACGCCGCCCACCTCGCGATGCTCGAACAGCCGACCGCGTTCAACGCCGCACTCGAGGAGTTCCTCTCGCGACTGTAGCCTCCCCTCGGTCGAACGGGACGGCCCCACCGAACGCTTTCTTCCCGCGGGGTGAGAACCACCCCCGAACTACTTGGAACTGGCAGACAAACGTCCATTCGGGAACGCAAAAACGCGGGATCCCGATTGTGAGCATCGGAACGGAGATATCCCGAGCGGACCTACCCACAGAACAATGGATATTGCCGACATCGTATCGACGGAGTACGTAGAGTTTACGCCCGACGCACGGGTCTCGAAGCTGGTCGGGACCTTCGAGGATCCGTCGGTCAAAGGGGTCGTCGTTCGCGAGGAAGGCGGGGACGTCGAGGGGGTGGTAACGAGACGGCAGCTCGCGAGCTCCTATCACCCTCCCGATGAGAAGCTCGGGTCGCTCGTGTGGCACGTTCCACAGCTCGCGCCCGACGAGGACGTCCGCAAGGTCGCTCGGCTGATGACTGGAAGCGATTCCCAGTTCCTCCCCGTAATCGACGGCGGTGAACTGGTCGGCGTCGTCACTGCCGACGGCGTTCTCGGTGCGGTCGAACCGTTCCTCGATTCGGCCACCGTCGCCGACGTCTACAGCGAGGATCTCGTTTCGGTGGCCCCCGACTCGACGTTCGGAGAGGCGTTGCACGTGCTCCGCGACAACCGGATCGCCCACCTTCCGGTGGTCGACGACGGGGACGCGGTCGGTATCCTCAGCCTGTACGACGTCATGGGGGTCGTCGTCAGATCCGAGGGGAAAAGCCAGGGCGGGGACGCCGCCGGCACCGATCCCTTCGGCGGGGAGATCGCCCACAGCGCCGGCCGAACCAGGCGCGGCGGCTACGGCGCACGGGAAGGGGAGCTCGCCCGGATGCTCGAACTCCCGGTCCGGGACGTCATGGTCTCGCCCGTGCGGACGATCGCGCCCGACCGGACGCTACAGGAGGCCGTCGGGGAGATGTTCGACGTCGGCGGCTCGGCGCTCGTCGTCGTCGACGACGGAGGGGCGAACGGGATCGTCACGAAGACCGACGTGTTGGAGGCGCTCACCTGGGAGGCCGAAGGGACGCGGGCGGTCCAGCTGTACGGCAGCGACCTGCTGGACGACATGAGCTACCCGGAGGTCGTGGAGATGGTCGATTCGTTCGACCAGCGGGACGGGAACATGACGGTGCTCGACGCGAGGATCCACCTCCACGAGCACGATGAGACGCTGCGAGGGACGCCGCTTTTGCTCGCGCGAATCCGTCTGCACACGGACCGCGGGCTGTACATGGCATCCGGGGAGGGGTACGGCGCGAGCCACGCCATCGGCGAGGCGCGCGAGGTGCTCCAGCGGCGGATCCAGGACCGGAAGACCTACGGCAAGAGCAAGAAGCCGCGGGACGAGGAGTTCTGGGAGAAACGGTTCGGCTGGTGGCTCGAAGGCTGATCGCTCCCCCCACACCCGTTCTCAGTTATTGGCAACGACCAGTCTACTCTTTGAGTTCGTAGGCTTGCTTTTACGTTATGAGCGGAATACGGGCGGCCTTCGTCGTTCGCAACGCGACGGGATGTCCCCTCGCTCGTGCTTCCAGTGAGATCGACGGGCCGATCGATGGCGTGACGCGGTCCTCTCGCGTCGAGTCGGGCGCCGTCATCGAGGAGTTCGAATTGACCACGCCGGAGGGTACCGAGTCGCTTTCCGATGAGGAGATCCGCAAGGTGTTCTCCGCCGACGGGATCGACGTCTATCGGTTCAGGCGAGAGACGGCCGACGACTGCGTCTGTGAGGTGGTCGAACGCTCGGGGACGCCCATCTCGGCGATCCGCGCGGAGAACGGCGCGCTTTTCCTGTGGCTGTACGCGTCCGACGTGGAAGCGGTCAGATCCGTGGTGTCAGACCTCCAGGCGGCCTTCGACGACGTTCGACTGCGCCACCTCGTGCGGGAGAACGACGGCGCAGGTGACGATTACGTGCTCGTCAACCGAAGCCGGCTCACCGAGCGCCAGCGCGAGGTGGTCCGGACCGCCTTCGCGATGGGCTATTTCGATTACGACAGTGGGACGAACGCGGGCGATGTCGCGGAGGCGCTGGGGATCAGCCACTCGACGTTCGCAGAACACCTCGCGGCCGCCCAGACGAAACTCCTCGAGCCGATCCTCTCAGACTGATCTCGAGCCGATCCTCTCAGACTGATTCGGCCGGCGCGATCTCGGCGGCTTTCGCCCGGGCCTTCGAGACGACTGCCGGTCTGGCCTCGAACTCCAGGGTGACGTACTCCTCGGAGTAGGTCTCCTCTTTTACGTGCGCGTTGTCGTGGATCCAGGAGACGACGCCCATCGTCGCCTCCGAGAGAGGCAACAACAGCCGTTCCCGGTGCCAGTCGGGTAGTTCCTCCTCGACGCGCTCGCGCAGGCGGTCGATCCCGGCGCCGGTTTTCGCCGACACGGCCACCGGGTTCGGGGCGATGTCCGACATCGCAGCGCGTTTCTCCGCGAGTTCCTCGTCGCTAATCCGATCGATCTTGTTGAACACGGTGACGATCGGTGCCTCGTTGCGTTCATAGAGGGTGTCGTGGGAGGTAACGAGCTTCTCGCGCATCGTCTGGGTCGGCTCCCCCGCGTCGACGACGAGCAACACCAGGTCGGCCCGGTAGACGGAGTCCAGCGTCGACTGGAACGACTCGACGAGCCAGTGTGGCAGATCCGAAATGAAGCCCACGGTGTCCGTCAGCAACACGTCCCGCCGCTGCATCTTCGCCCGGCGTGTCGTCGTCCCGAGCGTCGTAAACAGCCTGTCTTCGGATTCGGCCGTCGTCGCCAGGTCGGGGTGACGGTCCACGTTTTCGTCGACGTCCAACTCCGCTGCGAGCTGGCGCAACAGCGTCGACTTCCCCGCGTTGGTGTAGCCGGCCAGCGCGACCAGATCGAACCCGGAGTCGCGACGCTGCTCGCGACGGGACCGCTCTTTGTCCGCGATCGATTCGAGCTCCTCGCGGATCTCGGAAATCTGGCGCTTGATGTCCCGTTCCCGGGACTCGTCGTACTCCCCCAGCCCCATAAATCCGGGCCGCTCGTCGCGTTTTGCCAGGCTCGCTTTCGCCTCCGCACGCGGCAGTTCGTATCGCAGCTGTGCCAGCTCTACCTGTAACTGCGCCGTTCGGGTGTTGGCCCGCTGCCCGAAGATGTCGAGGATCAGCGTGAACCGGTCGACTACTTCGACGCCTTCCGGAAGCTTCTGTCCGAGGTTGAACGTCTGATACGGACCGACTTCGTTGTCGATGATGACGGCATCGGCGTCCGTCCGGTCGACCAGCTCGGCGAGTTCGTCGACCTTCCCCTCGCCGAAGTGGTACGCCGCGTCCTCCGTCCGGGTCTGGGTGAGTCGACCCACCACGTCGTATCCCGCGGAAACCGCGAGATCCTCGATCTCCGTCAGATCGGCCGTGCCGCTGTCGACGCGCTTTGCGAGCACTGCCTTCATGCGTCGGTGTCCTGGCGTGTCGGGACGCTCGGGTGTCTACGGGTGTACAGCACTGTTCGCCCCGAATTTGGTACCGGATCACCTTAAACCCGTCCGAGCGCGAGTGCGTCTCCGGGTCGGTCGAACGCTGTCTGGCCACGGGTGTTTTTAACCTTCGACGAATAACTCGGCCACCGTGGACGAAATTCGCGTCTCCGCAGTCGTGTACGTGCCCCGGGAGGAGGCGTTCGAGTTTTTGCTTGACTTCCCCGGATACGCGGAATATTCACAGTACCTCGAAACAGTCGAAACGTACGAGGGTGACGGCGGTCCGGGAACCCGCTACGGTCTCACGTTCTCGTGGTGGCAGCTGTCCTACACCGCCCACTCGAAGGTAACCGACGTCGATCCGCCGGACCGGATCGACTGGCGACTCACGAAGGACATCGACGCGTACGGCTACTGGCACGTCGATCCCCTTGAGCTGGATCCCGGGGAGACGTTGAAAACCGACGCGGCGGCCGTCTCCGGCAACCCGGAAGGGGAAGCCTGCGAGGTGACGTTCCAGGTGTTTTTCGACCCGGACTCCGCCCGTGCGGGCGTGTTCGACCTCCCGGAACTGGTCTCCTTCGACTGGGTGCTCTCGAAGGTGCTCCCCCGGATCCAACGGGAGGCCGAACGGATCGTCTCCCGTGCGGTCGCCGATCTCGAAGGAAAACCTCGCGCGGTCGAACTCGACGTACACGTCGACTCACAGCGGCTGTAGGCGACCTGGTGCGCCACCGACTTCGACGGGCTCATACTGATTATTGTAGTGATTTACCGGTCGATCGGCTACCCGGCCCGCCGATCGTCCGGTTACGGCCGAGAATAATCAGTATCAGTTCGCGGGTTTTGCGTCGAACTTTTCCCGCACTTTCTCTACTTTGGGCTGTGCGTGGAACGTACAGTAGGCGTCGTTCGGATTCTTCGCGAAGTAGTTCTGATGCTTCTCTTCGGCCCGGTAGAACGTTTCGATGGGCTCGAGTTCGGTCACGACGTCGTCGTCGTACACCCGGTCGAGCGCGTCGACGAACTCCTCGGCGATTCGACGCTGGGTGTCGTCGTGGTACAGCACGATCGACCGGTACTGAGTGCCGACGTCGGGCCCCTGGCGGTTCAACTGCGTCGGGTCGTGAACGGTGAAGAACACCTCGATCAGTTCCTGGTAGTCGATCACGTCGGGGTCGTACTCCACCTGCACCACCTCGGCGTGGCCGGTGTTCCCCGTACAGACTTCCTCGTAGGTGGGATCCTCGGTGTGTCCGCCGGCGTAGCCGGAGGTGACGGTTTCGACGCCGGCGAGTTCTTCGAAGGCGGCCTCGATGCACCAGAAGCAGCCCCCGCCGAACGTCGCAGTTTCGAGTGAATCGCTCATCGGCTTTCCTTGGGACTCGAGGGACATGAATGGCGCGTGCCATGCTGCGACACCAGACCGCAACGGCTTACCGCCCGGACGGTGAGCCTCCGATATGGAACTGGGCGTCATCGGACTCGGACGCATGGGACAGATCGTCGTCGATCGGCTGCTGGACGCGGGACACGAGGTTGTTGCGTACGACGTTTCGCCGGAGGCGACCGCTGCGGCCGCGGAGCTGGGGGCGACTCCCGCCGACTCGGTCGCGGAGCTCTGTGATCGCCTCGCGGAGCCGAAACGGATCTGGCTGATGGTACCTGCGGGCGATCCGGTCGACGAAACGCTGGCGGAACTGGAGCCGCACCTTACCGACGAGGACGTCGTCGTCGACGGCGGCAACTCCCACTTCGAGGCGTCGGTCCGCCGCGCGCAGTCGACGGACGCGGCGTATCTCGACTGTGGTACCTCCGGTGGTCCGGCGGGTGCGGAGCTGGGGTTTTCGCTCATGGTCGGCGGTCCCGCGTGGGCCTACGAGGAACTCGTCCCGGCGTTCGACGCGGTCGCGACCGGTACCGAAGGACACAATCGCATGGGCGAGTCGGGATCCGGTCACTACGTGAAGATGGTCCACAACGGAGTCGAGTACGCGCTGATGCAGGCGTACGGCGAAGGATTCGAACTCCTCCAGGAAGGGCGATACGATCTGGATCTCGAGGCGGTCGCCCGGACCTGGAACAACGGCGCGGTGATCCGGTCGTGGCTGCTGGAGCTGTGCGAGGAGGCGTTTCGCGAGGAAGGGAGCGACCTGGGGGACGTCGCCGACCACGTCGCCGGCGGCTCGACGGGCACCTGGACGGTCCAGGAGTCGCTGGAACAGGAGGTGCCGCTGCCGCTGATCTACACCGCGCTTTCCGAGCGGTTCGGCTCCCGGGCGGACGCCCGGTTCTCCCGCCGCCTCGCAAACCGGCTGCGGTACGGCTTCGGCCGGCACGAGGTCGCACGGCGGGACGGTTAGCGGTCGTCGTCGGTTTCGCTCGCCGCCTCGAGGGTGTCCTGTGAGATGGTGTTCGGTAGCAGCTCGCCCAGCGTGTACTCGCTTTTCGGCTCCCCGTCGCCCTCGTCGCACAGCACCGAAAACGACTCGTCGCAAAACTCCGCGAGCGTCTGGCGACACATTCCACAGGGGGTGACCCCGTCCCGGGCGCTCGAGGCCACCGCGATCCTGTTGAAGTCGGTGTGGCCGTCGCTCACCGCGGCTGCGAGTGCGACCTCCTCGGCGTGGAGGCTGTTCGAGTAGTTCGCGTTCTCGATGTTGCAACCGGTGTACACCGCACCGTCTGTCGTTTCCAGCGCCGCGCCGACCCGGTACTCCGAATAGGGGACGTGTGCGTTCGCGAGCGCCTCCCGGGCGCGCTCGATCAGCGGTTCGGCGCCGGAGCCAGTTTCCTCCATGGCTCCGGTTCAGGCGAGGGGGCTTATAAGTCTCCGCGTCCGTGTTCGGGGCATGCGTCCGATCCCGCCGGGCTGGCTCGTTGCGCTTTTCCTCGTCGCGTTCGTTCTCGGGGGGGTCGGTGTCGTCGCCGGGGTCGGATCGGTCGATACGGGTGCGGGCGCTCACGGGCTTGCCCTGGAGAGCTCCCACGGAATCGCCGACGAGGGCGGCTTCGACGCCGTCGTCGACACCGCCCCGGACGACGGTGGTGCCGTCGTCGACGGGGACGAGGGGATAACGGCACCCGTCCGGTCGACGAACGACGACCTCGCGATGCGGACCGAACTCCGGCGGGTCGAACCCGCCGGGGAGTACGGCGCGACCACCCGCGTGACGATCCCGGACCGGGTGACCCGCCTGGAGGTGACGCTCCCCGAGGAGGCGACGTCGGTCGAGGCGAACGGCTTCGACACCGCAGGGGAGCGCACCCGTACCTACGAGTGGGACGGCTCGACCGAGGAGCCGCACCTGCAGTACCGGATGGAGGCAAACCGGACGAGCGAGCCGGGGCCGCTCGCCGGTGACGGGGAGTACCTCTTCGTCGACACCGGCGAGTGGGGGCTGGTTCGCGTGCCGAACCTTCGGGTCGGCTGGGGATGGCGCGGCGAAACTGTCCGGCTCAACCGGGAACACGCTGTCGACGGGGACGGTGCCGCAGGCGACGTCGTGGCGTATCTGGGCCCGTACGACGAGCACGTCCGAGAGGCTCACGGCCAGCGGTTCCGGCTCGTCGTTCCCGACGCCGCACAGCTGGAGGAGCCTCCCGAGGAGATCCTCGAGGTGTTCGCCGACAGCTCCGACGCTCTTCGGGTGGGTAGCCGCGACCCGTCGGTGTTCGTCGTCGCCGCGCCGACCGACGACGTCGCGTGGGCGGTGCGGGGGCTCCAGACCGGCCCGGCCGACATGTGGGTCCGGGACTTCGAACGCCTCGACGATCCGCAGAACGTCTGGGTCCACGAGTACGTCCACTCCAGGCAGGGGTACCGGACCGACGGGAGCACACGGTGGTTCACCGAAGCCTCGGCCACCTACTACGCCGCCCTGCTCACGCTCCAACGGGGTGACGTCGACTTCGACGACTTCCGGCGGGTCCTGGCCCGCGGCGAGCGCTCCCCCCAGGCGGAGTCCGTACTTTCAGAGCCCGCCACCTGGCGGAACAACGCCGACTACACCAAGGGTGCGCTGGTCGCGGGAGAGATCGATCGACAGATTCGGCTGTCGACCGACGGGGAGGCGACACTCGCAACTGTGTTCCGCGAGTTGAACGCGCGAGACGAGCCCGTCGACGGGGGAACGTTTCTGAGCCTCGTAAACGACGCAGGCGGCAGCACTGTCGCCGAAGAGGCCGGCCGGTACACGACGACGGAGGCAGTGCCAGCCGCCTGGGACCGGGAGGCCCACGACGGGGCGTTCGGACAGCTGCCTGCCAGAATCAGCTACTCGATCGCGGGCGAGGAGGCCGTCCGCGTCGCGGGCCCCTACCGCGACCGGCCGGTGGCCGGAGAACCCGTGGAACTCGTGACCGACGAGACGCTCGAGATCGCCGTCGAGATCGAAAACACCGGCGGCACCGCCGGCGAGTACGATCTCACGATGGTCGTCGACGGCAGGGTGGTCGACAGCCGCGACGGCAGGATCGGCGCCGGCGAGACCACGATCGAGCGGTTCGAACGGGAGTTCGGTGGCCCTGGAGAACACCAGATCAACGTCGGCGGGGAGCGACTCTCCGTGGTCGTTGGGGAACCGGCCGAGCCGACGGTCGTCGACGTCGGCGTTTCGCCGGCGGAACTCACACTCGGCGAGACGACGACCGTCACCGCGACCGTCCGCAACGACGGCAGAGTGCCCGCCCGAGGGACGTTCCCGGTCGCCGTCGACGGCGACGAGCGCGACCCCATGGAGGTGATCCTCGACGTCGACGGGAAGGAGACCCTCGAATGGACGATCCAGCCCGAACGCGACGGCGAGGTGACGGTTCAGGTCGGCGATCGCTCGCAAACGATCGTGGTTTCACCGTCGGCAACCCCGACGCAGACGCCGACCGAGCCTGCGACCCCGACTGACGCCGACGAAACCTCTGTCCGGACGCCCGGGTTCGGTCCGGCGACCGCGGTGGTTGCTCTCGTCGTGGCGCTGGTCGCTCTCCTCGCGCGACGTCGATGATCCGGGCGCTCCAGATCGGAGCCGAACGCTGATCGACGACGTCCAGGAAGACAGCATAGCTAAGGTCTTTCGTCGAGACGTTCCAGTATGGTTACTGAACCGACACGAGGGGCGCGGTTCCCGTGGCGCATTGCGGCGATCGTGGTCGGATTCGTCTTCGCGGTACTCCTCGTGGCCTTCGCCGTCGGGGCGATCGGTGCCGGAGTTACTCCTGTCGATTCGGGGGCGATCGACGGGGCTGTGGCCCAGACGGACTCGTCTCCCGGTAGCGACTGGCCGTCCGTGCGCGCCGATCCCGCGCTGACAGGCGCGAATCCGGGAGCGCCCGGCCCGGCAGCCGACGTCGGGCCGGCCTGGATCGTTCGGACCGGGGCGACAGGCGGCGGCCCCGCCGTTTCCGACGGCACGCTCTACACCGGCAATCGGCACGGTGACCTGATCGCGCTGGACGCCGAGTCGGGGAGCGTCCAGTGGCAGACCGAACTGGAGGGTGGCGTCTGGACGACGCCCGCGGTGACCGAAACCCACGTGCTCGCAGTTCACGGCGGGTGGGAGATGAAAGACACGCTGGTGGCCGTCGACAGGGAGACGGGGGCGATCGAGTGGGAGTACGAACTCGGCTTCGACGTGACGGAGTCGCCGACCGTAGCCGACGACGGCACCGTCGCAATCGCCGGGACCGACAACGGGGAACGGGTGATACTCGGCGTCGATCCGACGCCGGCGGATGGCGACTGGCCAGACCTGTGGCGGGTCACCCACGAGGGGCAGGCCGGTCTCCCGGTGGTGACCGACGACGCAGTCTACTCGCTGGGCGGGGAACAGCGGACCCACGAGGATCCGACGGTTTTACACGCGTTCGATCGTGAGACGGAGGAACTCCGCTGGACGCAGTCGGTCGATCGGTACACGCGTCACCTCCTTTTGGCCGACGCTACCCTGTACACGCACACGAGCGAGCACCTCTATGCAATCGACCCCGACTCCGGGGAGATCCGCGCGGAGTACGACGTCGACGTCCACTACGACACGCCGATGGCGTACGCCGACGGAACCCTGTACTACCCGACGAGCACGGGCTACGAGGAGCCGGCCGGCGTGGCGGCATTCGACACCGACGCCGGCGAGGTCGTCTGGACCGAGTGGAGCGTCGACGATCCGCGATCCCCGCCGACGGTCGGCAGCGAGCACGTGTACATCTCCGACAGCGACGCGATCTACGCGATCGATCGCGAGTCGGGTACCCTCGCGTGGCAGCACCGCCCCGGCGATCCGTACGGTGGCACCGACAACGAACTCGCTGTCGTCGGCGACACCGTCTACGCGACCCACATGGTCAGAACGACGCAGGCGCTTTCGGAGGGCGCCGACGCCAGGGAAGGCGGCGTCGTCGACTTGGTGCGATGGCTCAGGGACAACGCCGAACTCGGGATGACCAGCTTCGGTGCCGTCGGCGGCCTGCTCGGCGGCCTCGTCGCGGCCGGCCTCACGTGGGGGCTGATCCGGCTGGGCAACTACTCGCGGCTCCCGCCCACGATCTTTGCGGGAAAACTCCGCCGCCGGCCGATCGAGACGGTTACGGGACGGGACGCCGTGTTCGCTCACTTCCTTGCGGGCGTCGCGCTTTCGACCGTCTTCGGGGCGCTGTTTTTGGCCATCCAGCTCGGACTCCCCCGTCTGTTCGGCCCACTCGGTGGGGTTTCCGGGCCACTGCTCGTCGGGGCGTTGTTCCTCTGGCCGCCGGTGGTTGCGGCGCTTGCGATCGGCGGCCCGTGGGCGGTGATCGCCTATCGCTGGCTGCCGGCACACGAGACGGCGCTGGATCGCCCGGCAGACCGGATCAAACGCGAGTGGGCGATCGTCCACGTCGTCTTCGCGTTCGTCGCCGTCCCGATCTACGGGCTCGTGACGTTCCTGCTCGGTATGCTGGTGTTTTTCGTTTGAGCCCGCGTTTCGACGGCGCTGTCGGCCGTCTCACAGCTCGTACCGTTCGCCGTCGACGGCCAGCGGCTCCTCGAACGCCTCGTCTGCGGGGTAAAAGTGGGCGATGTGGACGAGTCGGAGCCTGTCGGCGTTCAGCTCCTCGGCCAGCTGGAGTGCGCCCTCTCGGGTCATGTGTTTGGTTCCGAAGGTCCTGGGGACCCCGTTGTCGTCGTGGTGGTTTCCGCCGATCGGATGATGGACACAGGAACTCGCCGGAACGATGGCGTCGGCAAGCAACAGGTCCGCTCCCGAAAGCGCCGCGCGACTCGCCTCGGGGATGTCGTAACTCGTGTCGCCGGTGATCGCGAGCACGGCCGGATCGTCGCCGTCCTCGACGGGCTCTTCGATCCGGAGCCCGTAACACAGAAGCGGGGGATGCGACACCGGAACCAGCGTGACGTCGAATCCCGCAGCCCGGAACGGTTCGCCGGGCGTCTCGTGGTGGACCTCGAGCCGCCTCGCGAGGTAGTCGTACCGCCGTTCGACGGTTTCTGCTACGCTTTCGCCCGTTTCGGGATCCGTCTCGTTTGCGGCGTGCACCGCCAGGTCGTCGATGGTCCGATAGACGTTGCCGAGTCCGTCGAGGTGATCGAAGTGGATGTGGGTGACGATCGCGGCGTCCGGGAGCGTCACCCCCTGACGGAGCATCTGCGTCCGGAAGTCGGGGCTGACGTCGACCAGCAGCGACTCGCCGGTTCGCTCGTTTTCGACGTGGACAGAAAACCTGGTTCTGGCCACGCCTCGCCGGCGGGCCTCGCTGCAGGTGTCACAGTCGCATCCGACCGTCGGCGTGCCGGTCGTGTCACCTGTTCCAAGCAGCGTGACGCGCATTAGTGCTGCGCCGGATCCTGTCGCTGTTCGGCCGACGACTTCGTATCGGACTCCCTCCCGTTCGACGTATCGTGATCGTGATCGTGGTCGTGATCGTGATCGTGGTCGTGATCGTGGTCGTGATCGTGGGTGTGGTTGTCGTCTCCGCCCCCGGAATCGCCGGAGCCACCGGTGATCGCGGCCCCCTCGCCCTCGATCATGTCCATATTCTTGAGGTTGTCGCGTTCCTCGAAGTCCTCGACGGCCGCGAGGACGTCATCCTGGGTCAGTTCGCGACGCCCCTCGACCAGCGCCTCGAGGACGGCCTCACGCATCACCATCCGGAGGTCGGAGCCGGTGAGTCCCTCCGTCCGGGTCGCCACTTCCTCGGGGTCGAAGCAGGCGATTTCCATCTGCCGGGTGATCACTTCGAGGATGTCCCGGCGCATCTCCTCGTCGGGGCGCGGGAAGTTGACGATCTCGTCGAACCGACGCCAGGCGGCGGCGTCAAGCTGGTCTGGATGGTTGGTGGCGCCGATCAAAAGCACCTCGTCGCGGATCAGCGACACCTCGTCGATGCTCTTGAGTAGGGTGTTCACGGCGCGTTTCAACGCGGCGTGTTCGTCGCTACGTCGGGTCTTCGCCACGGAGTCGAACTCGTCGATGAAGAGAATACACGGGGAGAGCCGCTTTGCGACCTCGAAGGTCTTCTCGACGTTTTTGGCGGTTTCGCCGAGGTACTGGGAGGTGATCATCGAGAGCTTGACCTCGACGAACGGCAGGCCGAGTTCGTGGGCCAGCGCCCGGGAAATCGTTGTCTTTCCGGTTCCGGGCGGGCCGACGAACAGCAGCTTGCCGATCTCTCGGAGGCCGATCGACGCCAGGTAGTCCCGGTGTTCGATCGCCTGTACCAGCTTCGCGATCTCGTCCTCCTGATCTTCGGTCAACACCAGGTCGTCGAGGGTGGTTTCGATTTCCTCGGGCGCTTTCACGGTGACGAGATCCAGCATCTCGGCGTCCTCCTCCTCGTCGAAGTACTCCTCGAGCAGTGAGTCGATCCACACCCGGTCGGCCTGGATCGGCCGGACGTTCTCCTGGGCCTCTTCGTGGGTAATCGCGGTGACGTCGGGGCCGACCTCCTCCGGGACACCATCCTCGAAGAACTTCTCGGCGGCGGAAGCGAGCGTCGGGTTCGTCCGGAGGCGCTCCGGGTCGGTCCGTTTGAGAAACCACTCGAGCGCCATCTCCGGCTGCGTGAGCTGTAGCTCGCCGGAGAACTCCTCGCGCCCAGTGAAAAGGAGATCCGATATCGCCTCCCAGGGACGTTCGACGCCGGTGGCGGTCGTCGTCGTCGACTCCGTGGGGCGGAGCGGTCGTTCGATCTCGCCGTCCGTCCAGAACACCTGGCGGAACCGCGGCGGTAGGTCGCTCTCCTCGAGTCGACGGTCCTCGGTGTAGCAGTGAGCCGTCAACACGAACTCGACCACGTCGAGAGCGGGGTCGTTCATCCTACCGAATTAAAAGGCCGAGTCGTTTAAGCGCGTCGAAGCCGGGCGGCCCGTCCGGCCGCACGGGGATGTAAATAAACAACTTGTTTGGGATTTCTCCGCGTTCCATCCGTCTTTAAGACCGTGAGGGACGACTCACCCGTACATGAGTGACGATACCACACCGGTCGTTACGGCGGCGTACCGAACCCCCCAGGGTCGGGAGGACGGGGTGTTTGCGGACACGCGCACGGAGGATCTGTCGGTCGCGCTGATCGATCACGTTCTCGAAGAGACGGGGCTGTCGGCCGACCAGATCGACGACCTGATGTGGGGAATCGCCCAGCAGCGGACGGAACAGGACAACAACGTCGCGCGCGTGATCGCGCTCCTCTCGGAGCTCGGGGAGGGGACTCCCGCGACGACGATCAACCGATGGTGTGCCTCCTCGATGCAGGCGATCGTCAGCGCGGGCGACGCGATCGCGGCGGGCAACCGCGACTGCGTGCTCGTCGGCGGCGCCGAGAACATGACGCGCGTTCCGATGGACGGTGACTCCTATCAGCATCTCCACCCGGAGCTGTCGAACAAATACAACGTGTTCCAGCTCCAGATGGGAATGACCGCCGAGAAAGTGGCCGAGGAGTACGGGGTGAGTCGCGAGGCGCAAGACGAATACGCTGTTCGCAGCCACCACCGCGCGGCGGAGGCGACCGAAACGGGACGATTCGACGACGAGATCGTCCCCGTCAAAACTGACGAGGGACTGATCGAGGAGGACGAGGGCATTCGTCCGGACACCGACGTCGAGACGATCTCGGGGCTGCCGCCGGCGTTTACGGGCGATGGAACCGTTACGGCGGCCAACTCCTCGCAGATTTCCGACGGCGCGGCGTCGCTTCTGGTGACCAGTCGCGCCTTCGCCGAAGACCAGGGCCTCGACGTACTCGCCGAGATCGGCACCAACGCCGTCGCCGGCGTCGATCCGACGGTGATGGGCATCGGCCCGGTGCCCGCAACCCGGAACCTGCTCGAGCGGGCGGGACGGGAGATCGACGACTACGATCTCGTCGAACTCAACGAGGCGTTCGCCTCCCAGTGTGAGTACTCCCGGCGCGAACTCGGAATCGACGAAGAGCGGTTCAACGTCAACGGCGGCGCGATCGCGATCGGCCACCCGCTGGGCGCCTCGGGCGCGCGACTCCCCGTGACGCTGATTCACGAGATGCTGAAACGCGACGCCGACCGGGGACTGGCGACGCTTTGTGTCGGCTTCGGGCAGGGTGCGGCGATCGAGTTCTCGCGATAGCCGCGTTCCGTCGGGCGATATCCGCCTTTAATTCGTCGATCGACGAAATATGACCCGACGATTCGTTGAATCGGCGCGACAACGGTAATGTTTTTCCACCCTGTCTGTGAATCTCTACGTCATGTCCGAGGAGTTACGACCGGGTCTGGAAGGCGTCCTCGTCGCGGAATCGGAGCTGAGCTACATCGACGGCGAGGCCGGAAAGCTCGTCTATCGGGGGTACGCGATCGAAGACCTCGCACGGGAGGCGAGCTACGAGGAGGTGTTGTATCTCCTGTGGCACGGTGAGTTACCCACCCCGGCACAGCTCGATCGGTTCTCCGAGGAGATGGCAACACAGCGCTCCCTCGCGCCGGGAACGATGGACGTGGTTCGTGAACTGGCCGACCAGGAGGAGGAGCCGATGGCGGCGCTGCGGACGATCACGTCGGCGCTTTCGGCAGCTGACGAAGACGCGGGCGAAGCGGAGGTCACCGACCTCGAAGCGAACGTCCGGAAAGGCAAGCGGATCACCGCAAAGATGCCGACGGCGCTCGCTGCGTTCAAACGGCTTCGGGACGGCGACGAGCCGGTCGAGCCCGATCCCGAACTGGACCACGCCGAGAACTTCCTGTACATGCTCAACGGCGAGGTGCCCGACGCGGTGCTTTCCGAGACGTTCGACATGGCGCTGGTGTTGCACGCGGATCACGGGCTCAACGCCTCGACGTTCTCGGCGATGGTGACCGCCTCCACGCTCGCCGACATCCACGCCGCGGTGACCTCGGCGATCGGGACGCTGTCTGGGAGCCTCCACGGCGGCGCCAACGCCAACGTGATGCGGATGTTGCAGGAGGTCGACGACTCCGAGATGGATCCGGTGGACTGGGTCGTGAACGCGCTCGACCGCGGCGAGCGCATCGCCGGCTTCGGTCACCGTGTGTACGACGTGAAGGATCCGCGGGCGAAGATACTGGGGGAGAAAAGCGAGGAACTCGGCGAGGCGGCCGGCGACACCAGGTGGTACGAGATGAGCGTCGCGATCGAGGATTTCATGGCCGAAGAGAAGGGGATCCCGCCGAACGTCGACTTCTACTCGGCGACCACGTACTACCAGATGGGGATCCCGATCGACCTGTTCACCCCCATCTTCGCGATCTCCCGGGTCGGCGGCTGGATCGCACACGTCCTCGAACAGTACGAGGACAACCGGTTGATCCGTCCGCGGGCCCGGTACGTCGGCGAACTCGAACGGTCGTACCCGCCGGTTGCGGAACGGTAGCCATCCGAAGCGGTAGCGGTCTGCAGTGGGGGCCTCCCGGAACACTCACCGGGAGCGTTCGGGCTTTCCGACCGCGCGGTTCAGGAACGCGAGCTGGTAGGCGACGGCCTCTTCGAAGTCTCCGGCCAGGACGCTGAAGTGGTCCGCCGGCGCGCGAACCACGGTCGCCCGGTCGAGTTCGTCGACGGCCGCGGTCATCCGGCCCGACGGGAGGATGCGATCGCTTTCGGGAACGAACACGAAGGCGTCGACGTCGACGTCCTCGAACCGCTCGACGGGACGGTACCGGACGAGATCCAGCAGACACCGCGCCGGCGTCGCGTTCTCCCACTCGGAGTTTCGGTCCACCAGATCCAGGTACGCCCGCCTCGTACCCAGTTCGGTGATCACGGCGAGTCGATCGGCGTCGCCGACGATCGGTACCTGTCTGGCACGGCCCGATCCTCGCGCTTCGGCACCGGTCCCCCCGGGGAGCCGTCGACGGAGCCGATCGCGAACGCCGGCGAGTGCGTCACGCGCACCGGAGACCGTCGCGCGGGCGACGTACCCGGCCGGCCGGGTTCGAAGGAAGACACGTCCGTCGGTGTACGGGGCGATCGCCACGACTGCCCGGACGTCGCCCCTATCGGCAGCGGTGACCAGCGCGTGGCCGCCGGAAAGCGAGTGGCCCCAGACGGCGATCCGGCCGGCGTCCACCCCGTCGATCCGGCGAACCCGGTCGATCGCGGCGTCGTAGTCGGCCAGTTGTTTCGACGGCGACACCAGCCGCCGCGGATGGCCGTCGCTTTCCCCGTGGTGGCGGTAGTCGAACAGGAACGCGGCGTAGCCCGCCTCCGCGAACCGCTCGGCGACTGCGGGGTAGCCGAACGACCGTTCGGCACCCAACCCGGGCGCCATGACGACGACCGGCGCGGTATCGGTGCGGTCGGGGAGGTACAACGACCCTCGAGCTCGGGTTCCGTCGCTGTCGAACCCGACCTTCCGGACCGCGTACCGCTCGCGGGCCGGCCGGCGGAGCGATCGCTGACTCCGGTTGATCGGTCGTCGCCTGGTCATGGCTCTCCTCGGTCGTCTGGTTCGCGTTCACCACGGTTCTGTCCTGACGAGTCGGGATAGGTGATCGTCTCGACGACCAGCGTAGAAAACTCGACTTCGGAACACTCCCCGTCCGAGACGTCTTCGATCCATTCGGGTTCTGCATGCCAGTACGCCAGCACGTCGTCGGCCGACCGCACGACGGTCGCGTCGATCCGAGTCGGCTCCCATCGTTCGTTCTCGTACAGGTCGATGAAGGTGCTGCAGATCCGACCGACCTCCCCGCGGTCGACTTCCCTTCCCGGGAACGCCGTCATGTAGGTGAGATCGACGGGTTCGCCAGCCTCGATGGATTCGACGTGTATCCCGTTGCTCCGGAGTTCCGCCTCGATTCCCTGGATGTCGGTCATACTACACACACCGTCCGGCCGCGGTAAATCCCTACCGGCGGTGCGCCCAGGAACCACTACTGCTTTGTCGCACGGACTACAGGATCCGGTATGGATCTTCGCGGCCACCGGCGGCCGGAGCCGGAGCCGGAGTCGCTCCCCCGCTGGCTCGCGCCGTTGCCCGACAGGCTCGAGTCGCTCGCGCTCGAATGGGTGTGGGTCATCGTCGGGATCAACCTCCTGGGCACCGCGTTCGGCTTCTGGTACTACCGGGCTCAGCTTTCCTACACGCCGGTCGTCGGGTGGCCGTTCGTCCCGGATAGCCCGCTCGCGACGCTTTTCATCGCGTTGGCGCTCGCGCTGTGGGCGCTCGACCGTCGCAACGAGTACCTCAACGCGCTGGCGTTTTACGGCAACATCAAACTCGGGCTGTGGACCCCGTGGGTGCTCGCGGTGTTTGCCGACCAGTTCCTCGAAATCAACCCGATCCCGATGTACGCGTTCCTGTTCGTGAGCCACCTCGGGATGGTCGCACAGGCGTTTCTCATCCATCGAATTTCGGAGTTTCCGACGAAGGCGGTCGGGGTCGCGCTGGCGTGGTACACCCTGGATCTCACCGTCGATTACTTCTATCCAGTTTTCGGCGGGTTCACCCACACGTGGTATCCCGCGGCTCCCAACGAACCGTATCTCGGCACGACCGCGTTCTTCGTGGCTGCCTGGGCGGCGGTGATTCTCACCGTGGTGCCGACGTTCCTGGCGCTTTCGACGCGGGCGAAGAAACTCCAGGCCCGGACCGACGGCGGGGGGTCCGACATCCCGCGGCTGTGAGATCGGCGGCCGTCTGTCGGCTGACGGGCACGCAATCCTTTTGCCCCCCGCTCCGGAAGCCATCCCATGGCCGAGGACCCAACGACGGGACCGGATCCGGAGCCGACCGGCGCGGATCCCGATCCAACTGAACGGGAATCAGTGGCCGAATCTGAAGCGGAACCGACCGGCGATGTAGAGACGGAAACCGAGACGGACGCCGACGACGGGGGCGATGGCGATGGGGCGTCGATCCCGGCCGACGTCCGTCGGTACGAGCGCTTCAAGAAGATGGACGGCGCCCAGTACGAGCGGGTAAACGAGTTCCTCCGGGATCGGACGTACGTCACCGCCCGCGAGTGGGCGATCGCCAGGCTGTGTGCCGACTTCAGGACGGAAACCGGCGTCGAGATGACCAAGATCGGGGAGAACCTCCCGGAACTGGTGCCGTTCATGACCGACACCTACACCCCGCAGGCGGTCAACCAGGCGCGGTCCTCCTTCGAGGACAAGGTGACGAAGGCGGGGGCGACGTTCCTCTACGGCGCGATGTCCGGGTTTTTCACTGCGGAGGAACTCGACGACCTGATGTACGAGGTGACGGAGGTCGCGAAGTTCCTCCTCGAAGTCGAGGGCGTCGACCTCGCAGTCGAGGACGAACTCGACACCGAGGAGCGCATCTCGGAGGTGATGCGGGAGGTCCGACAGTCGAGCGCCGAACTCCGCGCGAGCGAAGTCGAGTGTCCCAACTGCGGACACGTCCACGAACCGCGGGAGTGATCGAGGGGGTGACTGGCCCATGGTCGCAACCGACGACACCGACACCGACACCGACGACACCGACACCGACACCGACGACACCGACACCGACACCGACGACACTGTTCTGATTCCAGGGGGGCGCGACGTCCGGGGAACGCTCGATATGGCTGTCGGTGTCGATCGGGCGGACGACGTCGTCGTCGCCTGCCCGCCTCACCCCCAGTTCGGGGGGACGCGACGCGACAGCCGCCTACTCGCGGTCGGCGAGGCGCTCGCGGACCGGGGGATCGACTGCCTCCGGATCGACTACGGCGACTGGGACGAAGGATACGGCGAGACGACGGATGCGGACAACGCGATCGGCTGGGCGCTCGAACGGTACGAACGGGTCGGGCTGTTCGGCTTCTCCTTCGGCGGGACGGTCGCCCTCGTCACAGCAGCTGCCCGACCGTGTCTGGTCGCGGTCTCGGCGCTCGCGCCCGCCGCCCGGGTCAACGCCGACGTCGACGCCGTCGAGGCGATCGACAGGATCGACTCGCCGATCCAGGTCGTCTACGGCACTCGCGACTCGGTGGCCGACTGGGAGCCGGTCGTCGAACGGGCTCGCAAGCGCGCCGACGCTGGCCACGACGTCGCCGTCGCCGAATTTTCGGCCGATCACCTGTTCGTCGGGCAGTACGACCGGGTCGCCGAGCGCGTCGGGGAGTTCATGGCGGCGCGGATGTAACGATTGTGGATTTGCTATCGTCACATGTGGTTTATAACCGCGCCAAACCCTCTGGAGAGCCCAGCGACACCGGCTTCAAAAACCCGCAGACCGCGGTCCGGCTGTCGTCGACGCCCGAGACGAGCGGTCGAATCGCTGAATCGGCTGAGAACACACGGCCCTCAGCGACGGCTCACGGTGTAACGATAATCGAACGAAAACTGAACTCGAACGGCCCCCGCGATCTCACCGCTTAAAAAGGCGCTTGCGGGCCTTCGTCGTCGGCGTCGTCGCCGCTTTCTTCGTCCGGGAACGAGGGGCTCATTCCGCCCATGCCGCCGCCCCCGTTGAGGCCGGTGTCCGCGTGAACTTCCTCGATTTCGGGAATCTCCTTGACCATCCGGGACTTGATCGCCTGGATCGTCATCGGGGAGATGCCACAGCCGGAACAGGCGCCGCCCAGCTGGACGTGGACCTCGCCCGTTTCGGTATCGAGGTGGCTGATCGCGGCACTGCCCCCGTGCATCTGGATCTGCGGGAAGTTCCGGCGCAGGAAGTTCGTGATCTCCTCGCGAAGCTCGCTTTCCGCATCCGCCGAGTCGGTGCTCATGGGCCGAGGTTAGCGATGTACGGGCTAAAGCCTTTGGTTGGTCCGATTGCTACTTCGATGTTCTTTATAAAACGCCGGGGATTCTCCGGCGAGAGCTGCCCCCCAGCGTGGCCGCATTCCGGCTCCGGAACGTCCGGTCAGTCGGGACGGTCGACGCCGAAGACCCTGTGCAGGTGTGCTTCGATCTCCTCGACGTATCGGTCCAGAATCGGTTCGACCCGATCCTCCTCGACGATGACGCCAACCCCTTCGATCCGGTCGAGGGGGTCATCCGGGAGTTCGACGACGAACTTTCCCTCGCGGTAGAACGGTTCCGACTCGTTGAGGACCGCCTGGTCGATCGCGTGGATCAACTCGGAGTCGTACTCGTCGTTCATCGTCTCGAAGGCGTTCTTGTACGCGCGTTGGAGTTCGGGGAAGTAGTTCGCGTACTTGTCCTCGAACTGCTCGGGATCGAAGTCGGCCATGCATCACCGTTTTACCCGACGGGAATAACGGTTACGCGACGGCGCGCAGGTATACACCTTATATTGCGATATAAAATATACCCCACCGTGGGGATCGCGTTCCTGTGGCCCACCCGGCTCGTTCGGACGACCAGTCGCTAATTGCTTTGAGTCGACTCCTCCGCGGCCGACCACTGCGTTGAAAACAAGAAAACCGCCGACCGTCGAACGCGACTAGAAGTTCTCGGTGGCGCTCGTGGTTTCACCTTCTTCGTCGGTCACGACGAGCCGAACCTCGTCTGCGTCCCCGCGCGTACGCACTTCGTGTTCGCCGCTGGCACTGGAACCGCTGACGGTGCTCGTCTCTTCGGCAACGACAGAGCCGCCCTCGAGGAGTTCCGTGGTAACGGACTCGAGGTTACCGTCGTCGTCGGACACTTCCCACACCGATTCGGCACGGGACCAGGGACCGGTCGTCCGGGTGCTGACGTCCCAGCTGTCGATTACCGGCGCAGTGTTTTCTGTTTCTTCTTCATCCTCGGTAACGAAAGTCAGTACGTCGCCTTCGTCGCTACCCCCTGCCGTCTCCGCGATTGCGCGGAACTCGTATTCGGTGCCAGACGCGAGGTCCTCCACTGTCGCGTCGAAGGTTCCCGTCGACGAGAGTGTTCCAGCGTCGGCCGTGTTCGCGAGGTCGCCGCCGGTCTCGCCGTACTCGAAGCCGACGTCCGCTTCGTCGGCGTTTTCGAGTTCGGTCACTTCGCCGTTCAGCGTCGCCGACGTCTCACCGACGTCGGTCGCTTCGTTTGTAACGACCGAGACGATCTCCTCGTCGCCGTCATCGTCGTCATCGTCATCTTCGTCCGCGTCGACGGCGTCGGCAACGTTCAGTCGACCGGCACCCTGCTCGTTATCGTCGAGTCCGATGTCGTCGGCCGCTTGCTTCAGTTCGGCCCGCACCGCCTCCCGGTCGGTCGTCCCGTCGGCGATCACGGTGGCGGCTGCCCCCGAAACGTGCGGACACGCCATCGACGTGCCGTCGAACTCCGCGTAGTCGTCCCGTGGCACCGTCGAGAGCACGCCGACGCCTGGCGCGGCGAGTTCGACCTCGGGACCTGTCGAGGAGAAGCTGGCCAGGTCGTCGTTCTCGTCGGTCGCCGATACCGCAATGACCTCCTCGTGTCGCGCCGGGAAGCCAACACAGTCGGTACATTCGCCGTCGTTGCCGGCTGCCGCCACCAGCACGACGTTCCGCTCGACGGCGTAGTCGATCGCGTCCGAGACCACGTCAGAATCGGAGTCCGCCCCGAGGCTCATGCTCTGGACCTCGTGACCCTGGTCGGCCGACCACTCGATCCCGGCGGCGATGTCGTCGAAGCTCCCGCTGCCCTCACAGTCTAACACCTTCACTGCGTGGAGCGTTGCGTCAGGAGCTACCCCGAGCACACCCTCTCCGTTGTCCGCCGCGGCGGCGGTCCCGGCACAGTGGGAGCCGTGGTCGTTGTCGTCGTCCCATTCCTCGAGACATTCGTCGATGTCGTTGCCGCCGAAGGGACCGCCTCCACAGTCGGTGGTACACGCAGCGTCGTCGGTTGCCCAGCCCTCGCCGAGGTTCTCCTCCAGCGTCTCGTGCTGGGCATCGATCCCGGTGTCGAGGATCGCGATCGACACCCCGTCGCCGGTGTTGCCGCCGTCGATGGCGACGTCGGCGTCGGTGATCTCGATCCCGTACGGCGTCGTCTGGTCGAACGCGTACATCTCGCCGTTCTCCTCGACGTACCGGACGTTCCGATCCGCCGCCAGCCCGTCCACGGCCTCGCGTGGCACCGTCACTGTCAGCGCCCCGAAGGAGAACTCCCGTTTTACCGAGGTGGCCGCCTCCAGGGCGGCCCGTCGACCGCGTGCGTTCGCGAAGCCGACGTTCACTTCGACGCGGTCGGCGGCGGTTGCAGTTCCTGTGAGCCCCGCCGCCCCCACGGCGCCGCCCGTGTATTTCAGTACCGTTCGCCTTGAGATGCCCTCTCGTGACATGCGACGGATTGTAGTGTTACTCGGTCGACTTAAGCTTATCTGCGTAACTGTGAGCAAAAAACACCCCCGTCCACGTCTCGGACAGCCCCGGTGTCGCTGTTCGAGAACGCGTGCTGTGCGTCTGACGCAAGAACTATTGTTGCTTCCACGTGTGTGTACCCTATGGGCATCATGAGCAAGATCCTCGGGGCCGGTGGAAGCCACAGCACCGAGGACTACGTCGAACTGGACGTCGACGACGCGGAGGCAGCGGTCACCGAAAGCAACATGGCGGTCCACATCGCCGAGATCAGCGATCAAAGCGACGTCATCCCGATCAAGGACGCCGTCTACGACGGTGACTTCGTAATCGCTGACATCACCCGCCACTCGACGAGCGACAGGACGATCGAACACATCATCGACGAGCTGCGGCAGGTCGCCCGCGAGGTGGACGGCGACATCGTCCAGAAGGGCGACGATCAGCTCATTTTGACGCCGACGGGCGTGTCGATCTCCCGCGAGAAACTGTAGGTCGACGATCGGCGTTCGTCCCCGATTACTCTTCGAACTCCGTCAGTTCCGGGTCTGCCGCTTCGAGATCGGTCGGTCGCTCGTTTGAATTCTCTCCGTCCGCGCCGGTCTCGTTTCTCGTTTCCAGATACACCGTCCGGTAGCGCCACAGCTTGCGCAACAGAATCCCGCCGAAGAAACCCTGATAGAGCAACACGAACAGGGCGAACGCACCGAGGAACGGCAGGCCGGTCCCGGCCTGGATAACCGTCGTGCCGGCGCCCGCGGTCGCGTTGTACGTCGCGTGGATCAGCGCCGCGATCAACAGCCCCTTGATGACGATCGGCCCCCGGTTCCGTGGGTTGAACTTCGCGAGCCCGAGGTAGTAGCCGGCGTACGCCGAGTAGATGACGTGCCCCGGTCCCGCGAGCGCGCGGATCCCGACGATCCCCTCGCCGGCGCCGACGAGCCCCACGACACCAGCGCCGATCGTGAGCTCCCCGATGTCGACGTTCCTGGCGATGTACAGCGAGTTTTCGATGGTGGCGAACCCCAGCCCCGCGACCGCGCCGTACACCGCCCCGTCGATGACGGCGTCGAACCGGCGGTCGGTGTAGGCGTACAGTCGGACCGCGAGCAGTTTGACGGTCTCCTCGACCGGCCCGACCACCAGATAGAAGAACAGGAGCAGTCCGATCCCGCCGAGCGGGAGGAGCAGTCCGGCGGCGAGCCCGTTGACGACGGCGGCAAACGTCGCGGTCAACACCGAAAGCAGGAACGTCGCGACAAGAAGAGACAGCGGTTCGTTCGTCGTCACGTCCGAGTACCAGACGTAGCCGGTCAGCGCAAGCGCCGGGATCGCCGAAAGCAGCGTCAAGAACGCGATCGGCGGCTCAGAGAGGACCCCGAGTGCACCGATCGAGAGCAGGATCAGCGCTGCGAGCAACACCACGACCAGCTTCGCGGCCCGGACGAACAGCCAGTGGAGCGCCACCGCCAGCCCGTCGAGGGAGGTCCGCTCTTCCCAGGTGGCGACGTCGTACAGGTCACGATCGTCGTCATCGTCGACCGCCGACTGGATTGGGTCCGACCGCGAGCTCATCGTTTCGTCAACGGGCGCCGCCGGTTAAGCTCTGTTGGCGGTTGGATCGCCGCTCCCGGCTGCGCTACGGGACGAACATCGCAAGCACGTTAAGTTCGAGCAGTCCGAACGGGGGGTAATGAGTCGGCCAGTCACTGTCACCTGTCGTTCCTTCTCACGGACCGGACTCTCGAGCAGATCGCCTCGCGCTGTGACGATCGTCCCATGAAGGAGTACATCGACGTCCGGGGGGCCGAAGAGCACAACCTGAAGGACCTCGACGTCTCCATCCCCCGCGAGCAGTTCAACGTCGTCACCGGGCTGTCGGGGTCGGGGAAGTCGTCGCTCGCGTTCGAGACCGTCTACGCCGAGGGTCAGCGCCGGTATATCGAGTCGCTGTCGGCGTACGCCCGGAACTTCCTCGGCCAGATGGACAAACCCCAGGTCGAGGCGGTCGAGGGGCTTTCGCCGGCGATCTCGATCGACCAGAAGAACGCCGCCAACAACCCCAGATCGACGGTCGGCACCGTCACCGAACTGCACGACTACCTGCGGCTGTTGTACGCCCGCGTCGGGACGCCGTACTGCCCCGAATGTGGCAGGGAAGTCGGCGAGCAGTCCGCCCAGCAGATGGTCCGGCGAATCATGGCACTGCCCGAAGACACGCGGGCAAAGATCGCCGCGCCGGTGGTCCGCGACCAGAAGGGGGCCTTCGAGGACCTGTTCGACGAGCTCGTCTCGGAGGGATACACCCGGGTGGAGGTCGACGGGGAGTCGTACGATCTCTCCTTCGACTGGCCCGAACTCGACGAGAACTACGATCACACGATCGACGTGATCGTCGACCGGATCGTGATCCGGGGAGACGAACGCTCGCGAATCACCGACTCCGTCGAGACCGCACTCGAGGAGGCGCAGGGAGTGGTGAAGCTGATCGTCCCCGACCCGCCGGAGGGTGCCGGCGAGCAGCTCGGCGGCTCCGTCGCCCGGGCGACCGGGGACCTCTCGGGGCCGGATGACGCCGCCGCCACGGGCGAGGACGGGTCGTCCGCCGCCGATGGGGACGACGAGAGCGACCGACTCGTCGTCGAATTCTCCGAGGAGCTCGCGTGTACCCACTGCGGGATCGACTTCTCGGAGATCGAAACGCGGTCCTTCTCGTTCAACTCCCCGCACGGCGCCTGCCCGGAGTGTGACGGCATCGGCGAAACGAAGGAGATCGACGAGGATCTGGTTGTCCGGGACACCTCGAACCCCATCAAAGACGTCTTCGAGGCGTGGAGCTACAGCCGGTCGTACTACCGGACCCGGATCGACGCGGTCGCGGAGCACTTCGGCGTGAGCGTCGACGCCCCGTTCGAGGAACTACCCGATGAGGTGCAACGCCAGTTCCTCTACGGCACCGACGACCAGGTCGTCTTCCGTCGGGAGACCAAAAACGGCGTCCGCCGGAAGGAGAAACGGTTCGAGGGGGTGCTCCCGAACCTCGAACGGCGATACGTCGAGACCGAATCCGAACGCACTCGCGAACACATAGAGGAGTACATGGCGGTGACGACCTGCCCCGCCTGTGAAGGAACGCGGCTCAACCCCCAGTCCCGGTCGGTACTGGTCGCCGACACCTCGATCACCGAGGTCAACCGGATGAGCATCGGCGACGCTCTCGACCACTTCGAGGGAATGGAAGACGAATTGACCGACCGCGAACGCACAATCGCCGAGGAGATCTTAAAGGAGATCCGGGCCCGGCTGGGGTTCATGGAGGAAGTCGGCCTGGAGTATCTCACGCTCGATCGGGAGGCCTCCACCCTCTCGGGCGGTGAGAGCCAGCGGATACGCCTTGCCACCCAGGTCGGCTCGGGGCTCGTCGGCGTGTTGTACGTCCTCGACGAGCCGTCGATCGGACTCCACCAGCGGGACAACGACCGCCTGTTGAACACTCTCGAGGGGCTTCGCGACCTCGGCAACACGCTGCTCGTGGTGGAACACGACGAGGAGACGATGCGCCGGGCGGATTCGATCATCGACATGGGCCCCGGGCCCGGAAAGCGGGGCGGCGAGGTCGTCGTGCAGGGGGACTTCGACGACGTCGTCGACTGCGAGGAGTCGATCACCGGCGATTACCTCGCCGGTCGCAAGGAGATTCCAGTCCCCAACGAACGACGGGAGCGGGACGGCGAACTCGTCGTCCGAGGCGCCCGCCAGCACAACCTGTCGGACCTCGACGTCGAGATCCCGATCGGCCAGTTCACCGCAGTGACCGGGGTTTCCGGCTCCGGAAAGTCGACGCTGGTCCACGAGGTTCTTTATAAAGGACTGGTTCGGCGGATGAACGACACCGACGTCAACCCGGGCGAACACGACGCGATCGACGCCCTCGAGGAGATCGAGACCGTCCGTCTCATCGACCAGTCGCCGATCGGCCGGACCCCACGGTCGAACCCCGCCACCTACACCGGCGTCTTCGATCACATCCGGGAGCTGTTCGCCGAAACGAAGCTCTCCAAACAGCGCGGCTACGAGAAGGGCCGGTTCTCGTTCAACGTGAAAGGCGGGCGGTGCGAGGAGTGTGGCGGCCAGGGCACCGTCAAGATCGAGATGAACTTCCTGTCGGACGTGTACGTCCCCTGCGAGGAGTGTGACGGCGCCCGATACAACGACGAGACTCTGGATGTGACTTATAAGAAAGCGACGATCGCCGACGTCCTCGAGATGAGCGTCGCGGAGGCGTACGACTTCTTCGAGGGTCACACCGGAATCCGTCGCCGGCTGAAGCTGCTGAAGGACGTGGGACTCGGCTACATGCAACTGGGCCAGCCCTCGACGACCCTCTCCGGCGGGGAGGCCCAGCGGGTCAAACTCGCCGAGGAGTTGGGCAAGAAGGACAGCGGCGACACGCTCTACCTGCTGGACGAGCCGACGACCGGGCTCCACAAGGAGGACGAACGGAAGCTGATCGACGTGCTCCACCGGCTCACCGACGACGGCAACAGCGTGGTGGTGATCGAACACGAACTCGACCTCGTGAAGAACGCCGACCACGTGATCGACCTCGGGCCGGAGGGGGGCGAGGGCGGCGGTGAGGTCGTCGCGACCGGCACACCCGAGGATATCGCCGAAATCGAAGCGTCGTACACCGGCCGCTATCTCCGTGATTACCTCCCTGAGGTCGACGCCGAGGGACCCAGAAGCGACCGGCGGAAGCCGGCGAAGGCGACCGGCGACGACTGAAAAGCGGTTCGACGATTCGGCAACTCACCGATTCAGCGTGTGAATCGCCTGCCCCTGCGCGTTCTCGGCGGCCTCCATGACAGCCTCCGCGAGCGTCGGGTGGGTGTGGATCGTCGAGGCGACGTCCTCGAGGGTCGCGCCCATCTCGACCGCCAGCGACACCTCGGCGATCAGCTCGGAGGCCTCGGGGCCGACGATCTGGCCGCCGAGGACGAGCCCGGTCTCCTCGTCGGCGACGATCCGGACGAACCCGTCGGTGTGATCGGCCGTGAGCGCCCGTCCGGAGGCCCGGAACGGCATCTCGCCGACGACCGGATCGAACCCGTCCGCTTCGGCTTCGGCCTCGGTCATGCCGACCGTGGCGACCTCTGGGTCGGTGAATACTGCCGCCGGTACCGCCTGGGCGTCCATCGCGGCGGGCTCGCCGGCGATCACCTCGCTGGCGACGATCCCCTCGTGACTCGCGACGTGGGCGAGCATCGGCTCGCCGGCGACGTCGCCGATCGCGAACACGTGGTCCTTGTTCGTTCGCATCCGGTCGTCGACCGGGATGAACCCGTTCTCGTCGGTTTCGATCCCGGCCGCCTCGAGGCCGACCCCCTCGGTGACGGGCCGTCGGCCCACGGCGACGAGCACCTTGTCGGCGGCGTACGTCGACTCGACGCCGTCCTCGGTCTCGGTGACGACCTGGATGCCGCCGTCGGGCGACTCCTGCCACTCGCTTGCGCCTTCGCCGAACTGGAACTCGATGCCGAGGTCCTTTGCGCGCTTGCGGACGACGCGGGCGACGTCCGACTCGTACATCGGCAACGCGTCGTCGAGCATCTCGACGACGGTGACGTCGGTGCCGAGCTTCGCGAACACGGTCGCAAGCTCCATGCCGATGTAGCCCGCCCCGACCACGACGAGCCGGTCGGGGATCTCGTCTGCGGCGAGCGCGTCCCGCGAGGACCACACCTCCTCGTCCGTGAACTCGAAGCCGGGGATCTCGATCGGCTGTGAGCCGGTGGCGACGATCGCGTGTTCGAACTCGATCGACTCCGAGCCCTGGCCGTCGCCGCCGTGGGCGACGCGGACGGTGGTTTCGTCCGCGAACGTCGCTTCGCCCTCCACGAGATTGACGCCGTTTGCCTTGCACAGTTTCTCGACGCCGCCGGTGAGCTGATCGACCACCCCGTCTTTCCAGCCGCTCATGGCGGCCATGTCGACGGCGGGATCGGCGTGGATCCCCATGTGCTCGGCGTTGCCCGCCTCGTGGGCGAGATCCGAGCCGGTGATCAGCGCCTTCGAGGGGATACAGCCGTAGTTCAGGCACGTCCCGCCGTAGGCGTCCCGCTCGACGAGCGTGGTGTCGAGGCCGTGTTGTGCCGCGCGGATGGCGGCGACGTAGCCGCCCGGTCCGGCGCCGATGACCAGTACGTCTGTCCCGGTGGAAATGTCTCCGACAACCATTGTTCGTGGAGAATATGCGTCGAATCGTTCCTTAAGTCGGTCGGTTGTGGATCCGGACGCCGAGGAACCGCTACTCCAGCAGCAAGAGCGGTTCGTTCAGGTACGACATCACCGTGTTGGTGAACGCTGCGGCCTCCGCGCCGTCGATCACGCGGTGGTCGATCGACAGCGACAGCGGTAACGTCGGCCGGGCGACCACCTCGTCGTCCTCGACGACTGGGCGTTTCTCGATCGCGCCCAGACCCAGAATCGCGGTTTCGGGGTAGTTGATGATCGGGGTGGCGTACTCGCCGCCGATCGCCCCGAAGTTGGTGATCGTGAACGTCCCGCCGCGCATCTCCTCGAGGTCGAGTTTCCGGTCTCGCGCTCGCGAGGCGAGGTCGTGGACTTGCCTCGACAGTTCGAACAGCCCCTTCCTGTCGACGTCCTCGACAACCGGCACCATCAGTCCGGCGTCGGTTGCGACCGCGATGCCGACGTTGTAGTACTTCTTGAGTGCGATCTCCTCGTCCTCCTCGCGGAGCTGTGAGTTGAGTACGGGGTACTCCTTCAGTCCCTCGACGACTGCCTTCATCACGAACGGAAGGTATGTGAGCGAAACGTCCTGCTCCTGTCCCCGCGGTTTCAGACGTTCGCGGGCCTCCACGAGCGCCGACACCTCGACGGTGTCGTGGTGGGTGACGTGGGGTGCGGTGTACTTCGACTGCTCCATCTGGTCGCCGATCGTCCGCCGGACTCCGCGGTAGGGGACGGTCTCCTCGGGCCGTGCGCCCGCCCCGGTTTCTCCGGGCGTCGGGGTCGCGGTCTCGGCGCCCGCCGCCTCGGCCGCCGCGGGTTCGGCGGTCGGCTTGGCGGCGGGTTCCCGTGCGTCCGCCTCGAGCGCCTCTGCGTACTCTCGGACCTGCTGTTCGGTGACGAACGGTTCGCCGTCACGAGTCTGGTCGGTGGGGACGTCGTCGATGTCGACGCCGAGTTCTCGGGCGACCCGACGCGTCGCCGGCACCGCGAGCGTGTTGTCCCTGTCGACGGCGTCGACGCCGGACGGAACCGCCGCGTCCTCGGTGTCGGCCTCCGTTTCCGGGGCGGATTCGGCCACTGTCTCCTCGGCGGAGGGGGTCGGTTCGGGCTCCTGTGTGGCGGTCGATTCAGCGTGGTTCCGGACGTCGGCCTCCGTCACCCGGCCTCCCGGACCGGAGCCGGACACTGCAGCGATGTCGACGCCGAGTTCTCGGGCGAGCCTGCGGGCCGACGGCGGCGCGAACACTCGATCATCGGGGGTTTCGACTTCCGCCGGCTCCCTGTCAGCCGGTTCCCCGTCAGCCGGTTCCTCGTCGGCCGGTTCGGCTTCCGCCGTCTCCTCGTCGTCCGGGAGTTCGAAACTGATGATCACGTCGCCGACGGGCACCATCTCCCCCTCTTCGACGAACAGTTGCTTCACCGTGCCGTCGTACGGCGAGGGTACTTCCACGAGCGCCTTGTCGGTCTCCACCTCGGCGACCGGCTGGTCCTCGCTTACGGCGTCGCCGGGTTCGACGAGCCAGGAGACGAGTTCGCCCTCGGCGACGCCTTCGCCGACGTCCGGGAGCTTGAACTCGGTTATCGTCATGGGAACTCGACCGCCTCCCTGATGCCCGCCTCGATCCTGGCCTCGTTGGGCAGGTAGTAGTCCTCCAGCGCGTACAGCGGGTAGGGCACGTCGAAGCCGGTGACCCGCGTTACGGGCGCTTCCTGGTAGGCCAGCGCCTCCTCCTGGATGATACTCGTGATCTCGCCGGCGAGCCCGCCGGTTCGGGGTGCCTCGTGGACGACCGCCGCCCGGCCGCATTTCTTGAACGCCTCCAGGATCGTCTCCTCGTCCAGGGGAGAAAGCGTCCGAAGATCGACGACCTCACACTCGATGCCGTCCTCGGCGAGGTTCTCTGCGGCCTCCAGCGTCCGGCGTGCCATCGCACCCCAGGTGAACACCGCGACGTCCTCGCCCTCCCTTCGAGTCTTCGCCTGGCCGAGTTCGATCGTGTACTCGCCTTCGGGCACCGCCTCGCGGAACGCCCGGTAGATGAGTTTCGGCTCGAGGAAGATCACCGGATCCGGATCACGGATCGAGGCCGCAAGGAGCCCCTTTGCGTCGTACGGCGTCGATGGAATGACGACCTTGAGCCCCGCCTCGTGGACGTAGAACGCTTCCTTCGACTCCGAGTGGCTTTCGGGGGCGCGGATCCCGCCGCCGTACGGGGCCCGCAGCGTCATCGGGAGGGTGTAGCGCCCCCGGGTGCGGGTGCGCATCCGGGCCATGTGGGAGATGATCTGGTCGAAGCCGGGGTACATGAAGCCGGAAAACTGGATCTCCGGAACCGGTCGCATCCCCATCGCGGCCATCCCGACGGAGGTGCCGACGATCCCCGACTCCGCAAGCGGCGTGTCGATCACCCGGTTTTCGCCGAACTCCTCCCAGAGGCCTTCCGTCGCCCGGAAGACGCCGCCGTTCTTCCCGACGTCCTCGCCGAGGACGATCACCTCCTCGTCGCGTTGCATCTCGGTGTAGAGTCCGTCCCGTACTGCCTGTACCAGCGTGAGGTTCTGTGTTTCCTGTTCCGTCGCCATAAGTTACTCCTCCAGAAACGCTTCGTCGCCGAGCTCCTCTCGAAGCTGTTCGAACCGGTCGTACTGCGTTCGAAGCCGGTCTGGCATCTCTGCGTACGCGTTCTCGAACATCTCGTCGGGGGTGGGACGCACGGTCGATTCCGCGGCGTCGATCGCGTCGGCAACCCGGGTTTCGATCGACTCCTGTATCTCGTCGATCCGGCGGTCGTCGAGGATCCCCTCGGTTTTCAGATACGCCTCCAGCCGCGGGATCGGATCCTTCCGACGCCAGCGTTCGACTTCTTCTTCGTCGCGGTAGACGCTCGGATCGTCGGCTGTGGTGTGGGCACCGAACCGGTACTGCACCGCCTCGATCATCGTCGGTCGCCGCTGGCCTTCGCCGGGATCTTTCGCCTTCTCGACGGCCTCCCGCGTGACCTCGTAGACGGCCAGCGGATCCATGCCGTCGACCTGGATCCCCTCGAAGCCGTACGCAGTCGCCTTCTGGGCCAGCGTCTCGGAGGCAGTCTGGCGCTCCCGCGGCACCGAGATCGCCCACTGGTTGTTGTTACAGAAGAAGACGTTCGGGGTGTCGAACACGCCGGCGAAGTTGAGCCCCTCGTGGAAGTCACCCTCCGAGGTAGCGCCGTCCCCGAAGTAACAGATAAACGCTTTGTCTTCCTCGCCGCGGAGCTTTGCGGCCCACGCCGCCCCGGTCGCGTGCGGGATCTGTGAGGCGATCGGGACCGCGACCGGGAAGATGTTCGCCTCCTCGGCGACGGCGTTGCCCGCCTCGTGACCCATCCAGTACAGCAGCGTCTTCTCCAGGGGGAGCCCCCGCACGAGCGCTCCGCCGTGCTCGCGGTAGCTGGGGATCATCCAGTCGTCCTCGTCCAGCGCGTACGCGCTTCCGATCTGGGCGGCCTCCTGTCCGGACAGCGGTGGATACGTTCCCATCCGTCCCTGGCGCTGGAGGCTGACCGCCCGCTTGTCGAAGTGGCGGGCGAGCTTCATGTGCCGATACATCCCGACCAGCGTCTCTTCCTCGAGATCGGGGACCTCACCGACGGCTGTGCCGTCCTCGTCGAGAACTCGATACATGTCGTCCCTGGGATCGCGCTCGAGTACGCTCACGGTCGGACCCACCTACGCATACGGTGGAATCTCGCCGCTCGAGTAATAGAAGTTTCGTAAATAATTTTTCATGGGGAGAAATACTGCCGGCCGCGGCTCCAGTCCCCGGACCGACTACTCGCTTGCGGTGCGGGCGATGCGGCGGGCCTCGTCGAGGCTCTCCTCCTCGCGAGCCATCGCCTCGACGAACAGTTCGCCGGCCCTGTAGGAGGACCGGACCATCGGGCCGGAAGCACAGTAGCTGAAGCCGAGCTCCTCCTCTGCGACCCGTCGCCAGGTGTCGAATACCTCGGGGTGGACGTACTCGAAGACGTCGAGGTGTGATCTGGAGGGCTGCAGGTACTGGCCGAACGTGACGATGTCGACGCCGATCTCCCTGAGGTCGACGAGGGTCTGATACACCTCGTGGTCGTACTCGCCGAGCCCGAGCATGATGCTGGTTTTCGTGTACGCGTCCGACTCTCGGCGGACCTGATCGAGCACCGAAAGCGACTGTTCGTAGTCGGCCCGTCGGTCCCTGACGGGCCACTGTAGCCGCTCGACGGTTTCGACGTTGTGTGCGATCACGTCGGGTTCGGCGTCGATGATCTTCCGAACGAGGTCGGATTCGCCCTGGAAGTCCGGAATCAACACCTCGACGAGGGTTTCCGGAGCCGCCCGTTTTATTTCCCGTATCGTCTCCGCGAAGTGTCCCGCGCCTTGATCGGGGAGGTCGTCGCGGTCGACCGAGGTGAGGACGACGTAGTCGAGTCCGATCTCCTCGACCGCCGCCGCGACGTCCGCGGGCTCGTCGGGGTCCAGCGGGTCCATCCCGCCGGTCTGGACGTCACAGAAGTTGCATCCGCGCGAACAGCGCTCGCCCATCAGCATGAACGTCGCCGTGCCCGGGCCGTCGTGCCCGCTCCAGCACTCCCCCATGTTGGGACAGTTGGCCTCCTCACACACCGTGTGGAGGTCCCGATCGCGGAGGGCGGATTTGACCTCGGTAAACCGGGTGCCCGTCGGCGCCCGCATCTTCAGCCACTCCGGCTTGCGCCTGGTGCTCATACAGTATCGTTCGTGCGTGGAATCAAAAACGTGCGGATCGGCCGCGTTCGTGACTGGCGGCGCCCTCCCGGAGCGGAGGGGTCACAACCCGTGTCTCTCGTTGAACTCCGGTGGCGTCAGGTCGATCCGTTCGAACTCCCCGAAATCGCGCTCGTGGTGGCGGATCATCTGCTCGACGATCCACGAGCTGAACTCCTCGTCGAACTGCCAGTTCCCGTCCCGCTCGGGAACCCGAAAGCGATCGTCGGTCGCGACGGCGGCGTACACGTGATAAAACCCCAGAATGACGTCGGCGAACTCCTTGGCTTTGCCGGCGGTCTCGTCCCGCTTGTCTTCGAGTTCGGCCAGCCCGTCCTCGGTGAGTTCGAAGTACTTGCGGTCCGGCTCGTCCTCCCGTTCGATCCGACGGGTCCACCCTTCCTCCTCGAACTTGTAAAGGATGGGGTACACGGAGCCGTACGACGGCTCCCAGTGCTCCCCGCTTATCTCGGAGATCTCCTTGAGTATCTCGTATCCGTACCGCGGTTTCTCTTCGAGTAGCTCGAGCACGAGATACGAGATCAACCCTTTGGGTGGGCCACTTTTCCGCATCGTCTCACGCTTCCGTACATCGCCGTGAAAGCGTTTCGGTTGCGGTGATGGGTGCCTGACACACTTATATGCTATGTGGAATAATAACAACCTGCATGAGACTTCCACAGACCCGGGACCTGTTCATCCGCGAGTTCGACTTCCCGGCCCACCGCGACACCGTGATCGAGGGGGTCGGGAACGTCGAACTCGACGCGATGTACGGCGACCCCGAGACCATCGCTGAGGTGCTCTCTCGAACCGATCAGGCGGAGTTCGACAGCGTCGACGAGCTGTACGACGCGTTGATAACGTTCGTGGGCGAGCAGTACATCGGACGGAAGTTCTACGACGATAGGGGAATGAACCCCGAAACCGACGAGGAGGTGTCCTTCTGATGGATCTCACTGTCGTTTCCGGCGTCCCCGGAGTCGGTGCCTCGGAGGTGTGTCGGGTCGCCCGCACGGAGCTCGGTGACGGGTACGAACTGATCAACTTCGGTGACGTGATGCTCGAGAAAGCCGCCGCCCGTGGCCTCACCAGGGACCGGGACGACCTCTCGAACCTGAGTCAGCGTGAACTCCGGCTGCTGCAACGACGGGCCGCCGAATACGTCGCCGGACGTGCGCGCGGACGAGCAGTCGTCCTCAACACCCATCTCGCGGTCGCGACGGTCCACGGCTATCTGCCGGGGCTGTCCAGGTCGTCGCTTCGGGAGGTCGATCCCGACCGGTTCGTGTTGATCGAGGCGTCTCCCGAGACGATCGCCTCGCGACGCGAGGAGGTGAGCCACCGGACCTACCGGGAGACGGGCGTCCGATCGATCGACTTCCATCAGGATCTGACCCGCGCGGCGGCGATGTCGTACGCCATGCAGACGGGTGCACCGGTCCGAATGGTCGAAAACGAGTCGTCCATCGAGGCGGCCGCGGCGGACCTCGTCTCCGTCGTCACCGAGGGCGATCCGGTCGAGTGACGTCTCGGCCGTGGCTGTCCCGCTAGGTCGCGCTGTTATCTTCCCCGTCGCCACCCGCGTCGGGATCCGGGAGCACCGAACCGGGAAGCAGCATGAACGACCGGTTGGCGCCGCCCAGCACGGCCAGCTGGTAGGTCGTCATGTAGGTGACCACGAGGATCCGGATCGGGAGGATCACCACCGCCAGTGCGAGGATCACGAACAGCACCAGCAGCCCCAACAGTGCCAGGCCGACGACGGATTCGACGGCGGCGGCGAGACCGCCCAGGAGGCCGACGATCACCAGTCCGGCGATCGCTCCCAGGGCGACGACGATCCCGGCCAGTACGAGCGTGACGATGCTCTGGCCGATGCCGATGCCGATCGCCAGAAGGAGGTACACCACTAGATACACCAGAAACTGCACCCACTCTCCTTTCAGCGTCGGCCAGAACCTGCTCCAGGCGCCGAGGACAGTCTCGTCTTCGAGCACCATGATCGGGACGACGAAGTCGTCGGTGAACGTCAACACCAAAAGCCACAGCAGGAACACGCCGACAAGTCCCAGGCCCGCCAGAACGAACACCGCGAGTCGCGAGGGAACCGCCGGATCGGCCACGTACAGGCCGTAGCCTGCGAGGGCGACCGGCGCGAAAACCAGCACGGTGACGCCGATCTGAAAGAGAATGAGCCGTATCCCCTGGAGGAACCGGCGCTTGAACGGGCCCCACAGGAGGACGTCGTTCGTGCGGAGGGCGTCGTAGAAGACGAACTCCAGTACCGTCGAGACGATCGAAAGCAGCACCGCCAGGAGGACGATCCCGGCCGCGACGGCGATGACCAGCTCCGGGGTGAGGAACGGATCGCCGGGCGGGGCGGCTCCGTTCGGAGGCGCGGCGCCGTCGGCGGGGAATCCAGTCGGGAGTGTAAACTCTCCGCCTGCGGAGGGAACGTTCGAGGCGTTGCTCGCGCTGCTACCGCCGCCGATGAAGAGGACGATCACCGCGAGTTTGACCCAGCGAACGAGGCTAAACGGGAACAGGAATCGACGGGTCGCGTCGATCGCGTCGTCGACCGCGTCGATCGCGTACCAGGGCATGTCCGTCCCGTATCAGCCCTTCGACAAATAGGTTTCTCATCGGTCGCCGAGAACGACGGGGGCGTGCCGGCACAGCGTGGGTAACTCGACGGATTCCGGGAGCGCTTCCGGGACAGCCTCGACCTCGAGAGTCGGCCAGTTTCCGGTTTCGGTCAGCGTTTCGAACCCGCCGTCGATCAGGACGGTATCCTCGCTTTTGGCGCCCTGGACGGTGGGGTTCCAGGCGTACGCCATCGGCGCGTACACTGGATCCTCCGCGTCGGGTCTGGCGATCCACTCCCGTCCGGCGTAGCCGGCGGCGCCGCCCTGGTGGTGGTTTTGCCACTCGCCGCCCCAGCCGAGCGCGTCGTATGCCCGCTGGATCGTACCGAACACGTCGCCGGCGGTCCCCCGGATGTCATTCGACCCGTTCCCCGAGTCGGCTCTGTCCCCATCGCTTCCGGCGGCCGCTCGCGTGGCCGCAAGCGCCGTCACCTCGACCCGCGCAGCCGCCCGGAACCGCTCGCGGAGCCAGTCCGGCGGGTCGAACGCGACGGTTCGCGTACAGGAGGCGTACAGCCCGCCCCGCTGGGCGGTGACCGACACCAGCGCGTAGTCGCCGAGTTCGGCGTCGGTGGGCGTGTAATGCCGGTACTTCCGTGCGCGTTCGCCCCCACCGACGAGTACGACCGGCGCCTCGACGTTTCCGGCGGCAAGCGAGATCCGGATCCCGGCGGCGACCTCGTGTTCCGTGTCGTCAGGTTCGAGTTCCCGACAGACGTTCTCGACGGCTGCGGCAACCTCCTGCCCGAGTTCGCGGTACCGGTCCGTGTCCTCCCCGGAAAGTGGCTGTCGGAGCCGGCCCGGCTCGAACTCCTCGAATCCGGAGATCGGAACGTCCGCCGCCGCCGGCGTCGGGGAGCGCTCGGCGACGGCCTCCGCGAGGCTGCTCGAATACCACGGTGCTTCCTCGGGGGTGAAGACGTCCGGCACCTCCTCCGTGGCGATGCGCTCACCTTCGATGTTGTTGGTGACGACGCGGAACTCCCCGTCGTAGCCGGCGGCGGCGACGCCGACCGGGGCGTCCCGATCGACGATGTTGCTGCCGCCGGTGAGCCACGCGAAGCCGTTGGGTCGAGCGAACCACACTGCCTCGAGTTCCCGTTCCGCCAGGAATCCGTCGAGTCGTGCGGCCCGTTCGTCGAGATCGACCATACCGTAGCTTCGTCGTCGTCGACTTGAATGCGGTGGACCCCTTCGGGGCCCGAATCCGGTGCTGGGAGTGAAACGCTCAAGTAGGCGCCACCCCGACAGTGCTGCAATGAGTCTCCGCCCCGATTGGCTCACGTTCCGGCGGTATGCGGGCCTCACCACCGGGATGACACTCGCGCTGTTTGCGATCGGCGTGTACACGGCCGCGACCGGGTCCGGCCTGGCGTGTGAGGCGCAGTGGCCGCTCTGTTCCGATCAACTGGTGCCGGCACTCACGTTCAACCCCGACTTCGTGGAGTGGTTCCATCGCGTTTGGGCGATGATCACCGGCTTTTTCATCGTCGGCATGGCGGGCTGGGCGTGGCGACTCGACGACCGCCGGATCCGGCTTGCAGCCACCCTCGCGGTGGTCGTGCTGCCGCTGCAGATCGCCGTCGGCGCCGTCACCGTCACCGTCGGCGGGCTGGTCCCCGGCGGCTACACGATGTCGACCCACGCGCTTCACCTCGTGGTCGCGCTGTTGATCTTTACGTTTCTCGGACTCGCGACGTTCTGGGCTGGATCCGGCGGCGGAGGTCCCTCGATCCGCCGGGTTCGGCTGACGCTTTTCACCGCGCTCGGTTTGCTTCTGGCCGGCGCCGTCTTCTCCCGGGCGGTCCCCCTGCTCACCTACTCTCCTGGGGCACAGGCGTGGTTTTACGGCCTGTCGCTTTCCGGATACCTGGCGCTGCTCTCGGTCGTGGTCGACACGTTCGAAGGGGGCGGATTCCCCGGTTCGGACCGAGTTCGTGCGCTCGCTTTCGCCGCAATCGTGCTCCTGGTGGGGACGCTGCTGCTCGGCCGTGATCTGGTTCTCTACGACGCCACGTGGCAACTCGTCAATCTGTTCGCGCTCGCCGGCGCGCTGGTCGGTGTCGCCGCCGCTGCCTGGCTGCTCGGGCGCGAGTCGCCGGCGACCGACGCCCGGTCCGGCGTGGCCGAGGCCGACTGATCGGCCGAGTCAGGTCGTCGGTGGGAACTGTCTCACCGTGCAAAATTTGCGCCGGCGTCGGCTCCAGAAAGGTTGAAACCTCTCCTCGACATTGTAGCCGAGTATGACACGCTACGTCACCGATTCTGTAAGCCGTCGGACGTACCTGAAACTCACCGGTGGATCCGCAGTCGCCGGATTGACAGCCACCGCAGGCTGTCTCGGTGGGGACGACCTCCTGACGCCCGGGACGGCACCGGGCTTCCCGCCGTTCGAGATGATCGAAGACGGCGAAATCGTCGGCTACGACATCGATCTCCTCGACGCTGTCGTCGCCGAGACCGACTACGAACTCGACGAGTGGGAGGAGTTCGAGTTCTCCTCGCTCATCCCGGCGCTCCAGAACGAGCGGATCGACGTGATCGCCGCCGCGATGACGATTACCGAGGACCGCCAGGAGTCGATCGCCTTCTCGAACCCGTACTACAACGCCGACCAGACGGTTCTCGTCCGGGCGGGCGGCGACTTCCAGCCGACCTCCTTCGACGATTTCGAGGGCGTGACGGTCGGTGCCCAGGAGGGAACCACCGGTGCGGGCGTCGTAGAGAGCGAACTCATCGAGCCGGGGATCATCAGCGAGGACGACTTCAGCCGGTACGGGAACTACGTGCTGGCGGTTCAGGACCTCGAAAACGAGAACATCGACGCGATCGTGCTCGACCAGCCGGTCGCCGAGACGTTCGCCGCCCAGCGTGACGTCGAGGTCGCGTTCGTCTTCGAGACGGGAGAACAGTTTGGCTTCGGTATCCGGCAGGAGGACGAGGACGTCCAGGCCGCACTCAACGACGGCCTCGCTGCGGTCCAGGACGACGGAACCTACGAGGAGATCACCGCCCGCTGGTTCGGCGAGTGATGTCGTCTGCGGCGGGGTTCGTGGCGATACCCGGCTCGCTTGCCGATCCGATAGCCGACACGCTGTTGTTCGTCGGCGACCTCGAAGACTGGCTGTTCGTCCTCGACAACCTGGATTACCTCTTCGGCGGGCTGGTCGTCACGATCGGGTTGACGATCGCGAGCATCCTCCTCGGCTTCGCAGTCGGCTTTCCCGCCGGCGCGATCGAGGTGTACGGCGGACGCTACAGCCGGACGTTCGTCGAGACGGTCGGGGTCGTCCTCCGCGGAACGCCGATCGTCGTCATCCTGATCTTCATGTACTTCATCTTCCGTGCACCGGACCTCTACTTCGGGTTTACGACTATTTCCGGTGCGGTCGTTGCCGGCATCCTCGGACTCGGCCTCCGCAGCGGTGCCTACCAGTCGCAGATCTTCCGGGCGTCGCTGCAAAGCGTCCACAGCGGCCAGCTCGAGGCTGCCCGAGCGATCGGGATGACGAAACGCGATGCGGTGCGACACGTCGTCGTTCCGCAGGCGCTTCGCCGCTCGGTACCGGGCTTTCAAAACGAAGTGACGATCGTGCTGAAGGACACCAGCATCGTCTTTGCGATCGGCCTCGCAGAGCTCCTGACCCGGAGCTATCAGCTGTTTACGACGGCGGAGGGCAACACTGCGGTGCTGGAGCTCATCCTCTTTATCAGTGCGATCTACTTCGTGCTCACGTTCTCGACGAACCGCGCGTTGGATTACGTCAGCGACTACTACGCGATCCCATCGGGTGAGACGACATGAACAGAGACGACACGAGCCGTGAATACACGAGTAGCGACGACCTGGGCAGCGACACCGAAACGCGTCCGGACGGCGGACGGGAGAACCTGTTGCGGGTCGAGAACGTCTCGAAGTGGTACGGCGACGAGCAGGTACTTCGCGAGGTCAGCTTCGAGATGGAGAAAGGCGATGTCACCGTACTCATCGGTCCCAGCGGAAGCGGGAAGTCGACGATGCTGCGGTGCGTAAATCGGCTCACCGACGCCCAGGAGGGCGAGATCTATCTCGACGAGGAGTTGATCACCGCCCCCGACATGGACGTAAACAGGCTCCGCCGCGACGTCGGGATGGTGTTTCAGGACATCAACCTCTTTGCTCACCTCACCGCGCTCGGCAACGTCGCGCTCGGCCCACAGCGGGTGCTGGGCCTCGACAAGAAGGCGGCCCGCGACCGTGCGCGGAGACAGCTCGAGCAGGTCGGGCTCGCCGCGCAGGTCGACTCGTATCCGGCGGAGCTGTCCGGCGGACAGAAACAACGGGTCGGAATCGCGAGGGCGCTGGCGATGGAGCCGAAGCTGATGCTGTTCGACGAGCCGACCAGCGCGCTGGACCCCGAACTCGTCGGCGAGGTGCTCGAGGTGATGCACGGGCTCGTCGAAGAGGGGATGACGATGCTCGTCGTCACCCACGAGATGAGCTTCGCCCGGTCGGTCGCCGACGAGATCGTCTTCCTCGACGGCGGCGCCGTCGTCGAGCGTGGCCCCCCCGAACAGCTGTTCGAACACCCCGAGCGCGACCGGACCGCGCAGTTCCTCAGCCGGATCACTCAGCTCCACGACTGACATGTCCGACACCACCACTCCGGCCGGCACCACTCGCCCCACGACTGTCCGAGACCGGGTCGACGAGGCGACGCCCTCTGCCGGTCGGATGGCGTTGTACGTCGCGGGCGTGGTGTTCTGGGGCTGGGTGCTGTTCCGGTGGGTGAACCGGTGGCTCGGCGAGCCGTTCGTTCCCGACGGGGAGCCGGTGGTTCCCCCGGCGGCGATCGAGGCGGGTCTCGCCGGGCTGCCGGTACTGGGAGCGTACGCCGACGGGATCGCCTTCGCAGTCGAGACGCTTCCCCGGCTCGCGGGGGGACTGTGGCTCACGGTGTTGATAACCCTGTCGAGCCTCTTCGTCGGCTTCTTCATCGCGGTGCCGCTCGCGGTGGCGCGGGTGTACGGTAACTACACGGCGTACGCTTCGCTCGGATACACGGAACTGCTCCGGGGAACACCGCTTCTCGCACAGCTGTTCGTGCTTCACTTCGGGCTCAACCTCGGCGGATACGTGCCATCGTTCCTCGATGGGGTGTTCCCCCGAAACGTCGTGTGGGTCGCCATTGTCGGGTTCATCCTGAACGGCGCCGCCTACCAGGCGGAGTACATCCGTGGGGCGCTCGAAAGCGTCGATCTCGGGCAGATCACCGCCGGCCGGGCGATCGGACTCTCGAAGATCGAGACGATCTACTACGTCGTCCTCCCGCAGGGGCTCCGGTACGCGATCCCCTCCTGGACCAACGAGTTCGTCTACCTGATCAAGTACTCCTCGCTCGCGGCGTTCATCACCGTCCCCGAACTGTACTACCGGGCGTTCGCCATCGCTTCAGACACGTTCCGGTACACCGCGATCTTTGTCGTGGTCGGCCTGCTGTATCTCGCCTTGGTGCTTACAGCCTCAAACGTGATGGGGTGGGTCGAACGGAAAACCGCGATCCCCGGGGTCGGCACCGGAAGCGAGCGGTGATCCCGGTTTCGACGATTCCCTTGCATCCGGTCGGTTCCGGCAGAGACCACCCCCCACGCCAGCGTTTATGCTGGTCCCGCCGGTCAATTTGACCATGCTCCACGCGAAGGGGCCGCTTCTCACAGTCGACGTGAGCGAGCGGACCGCAACCGCGACCGAGATCGACGACCTCCTCGAGACGCACGTTGGCGGCCGGGCGGTCGCGACCGCCCTGGCCCACGAGCGGATCCCGTTCGACGCCGATCCGTTCGGGCCCGAAAACCGGGTGTACCTCGCGACGGGGCCGTTGCAGGTGAGTCAAACGTCGTTCACCGGACGCATGTCGATGACCGGGCTGTCGCCGCTTTCCGACGGGCTTGCCTCGACGAACGCCGGCGGCTTCCTCTCGCGTAACTTCGCCGACACCGGCTACTCCGTCTTCGAGGTCACCGGGAAGAGCGACGAGCTGCTTGCGATACACGTTCGCGATCCCGACGGGGACGGCGACCCACGGGTCACGTTCGAACCCGTTCCCGAACTCGAAGGAGCGACGGTTTCTGCGACCTCAGATTACATGGAGGAGCACCACGACCTCGGGCCGGAACACTGCATCGCCATCGGCCCCGCCGGCGAGAACCTGGTCCGGTTCGCGTCGGTGATGACGTTCGACTCGCGGGCGTTCGGACGCGGTGGCCTCGGCGCGGTGCTCGGATCGAAGAACGTCAAGTGTGTCACGTTCGCGGGGGAATCCCGGCCCGAGATCGAGATCCCCGATCCGCCGGAGTCGGAGATCCACCGGGAGGCTGCGACGTCGGACGACCGAATGAAACGCCAGGGCACCACCGGCGGCACGGAGTTCATAAACGAGAACTTCTCGCTTCCAACCAGATACTTCGAGGAGTACCACTTCGAAGACGCTGCCGGGATCGGCGGCGACGCAGTCGAAGAAAAGAAGTACCGCACCGGCACCTGCTCGTCGTGTGCCTACGCCTGCAAACTCCCGACCCGCGACGAGGCGGAAGGAATCGAGACCGAGGGGCCGGAGTTCGAAACGGTGTACGCCTTCGGCTCGAGCCAGGGGGTCGGCGACATCGTGGACGTGATGAAGGCCAACGAGCTGTGTGACGAACTCGGGATGGACACCATCTCGGCGGGCGTCACTGTCGCCGCCTACCTGAAAAGCGAGGACGCCTTCGGCGACGCCGAACTCGCACGCGAGGTGACAGAACAGATCGCACGCCGGGAGGGGATCGGCGACTTGCTCGCGGAGGGTGTCGCCCGTGCTCACGGGGAACTCGGCGTCGACAACTACACGGTGAAGGGCATGGAGTTCGCTGCCCACGACGGCCGGGTGCTCCACGGCCAAGGGCTGTCGTATGCGGTGGCCAACCGCGGTGCAGACCACATGTACGGCGGGATGTTGGGTCCGGAGTACAACGGCGAAATCGACCCGGAAGGAACCCTCGGGAAAAGCGAACTGCTGGCGAGAAAAGAGAACCGCAACGCGGTGCGGGATTCGGCGATCATCTGTGCGTTCTCGAGCGATTACATCACAGACGACCGGCTGGCGACGCTGCTTGGAACCGAGTACGAGGAACTGCTCGCCGTCGGCGCCCGGACGGTCGAACGGGAGCGTCACTTCAACAACAAACGGGGGATGGACCGCGAGGACGATCGACTCCCCTACGACATCCCCGACCTCGAGGCCGCGATCGACGAGTACTACGAGGAACGCGGCTGGAGTTCTGATGGGACCGTTCCCGACGACGCGATCGAAGCGAGCGACGTCCCGCCTGTGCGCTCAGACTGACGCCGGGTAGTGATCGAACGTAGGAGCAATTCTTCGCGGACCAATACTCTCCAGCGCAGCGGCGGATCGATCATTATTTTTTGAACTATTGCATGAACGTTTGGTCTATTTTACCGACTGAAAGACTATGTACAAAAAGGTTTATCCGGCCAAAGGTAGTAATATTGTATACGATGTCGCAAAAGAGCACACGCTCGTTCGAAAATGCACAGTTGATGGGAACAGTCGATTCGGAACTGCTGTCACAGACGCAGAGTCCGTTCGCAAAACTCGCGTCCCGGTTCAGCCCGGACGACAAATAACTGCGGAAGCAATCGGTCTTTCAGGATCGTTTTTCCGTTTTGGGGTCACTTCGGAGCGGCAGCACTCAGCCGAACGTGCCGATTTCCAGCGATTCGGTGGCGAACAGTTCTTCGAGGTCGTATCGACGGTCTGCGATTCCCTGTCGGTGGGCGTACTCCACCAGGGTGTTCAGGACGGTCCGGTTGGACTCCGTCAGCCCGTACTCCCAGGGATCCTCGAGCAGGTCGCGCTGGCGCTCGGCGTGGATGTCGGCCCACAGGAGCGGGATCCACTGAGGACGCTCCAGCCGCCGGAGACACTCGCGTTTCGCGTTCTCGAAGGCGTCGTACAGTTTCTGGACGAGCCACGGGTGGTCTGCCAGGAGTTCGTTTTTCAGGACGATCGCGTGCATGATCGGAAAAATTCCGGTTTCTTCGAAGTAGGCTTGCTCCTCGGCGATGGGATCTTCGAACAGGCGCTCGGCCGCCGGAATCTGCAACGGCACGGGATGCAACACCGCATCGAGTTCTCCGGATCCGAGCAACTCCTCCATGTACGGAACGGTTCCTCCGCCCGGGTCGAGGTCCGTCACCGTGTACTCGCCGGGTACCTCGATCGGGACGATTTCGGAGCCGACGCGGTGCCAGTCGACGTCGGTCGTGTCGACCCCGTACTGCTCGCGCAAGATTCCGCGCTGCCAGATTCCGGTCGTCGTCTGCCAGTTCACGACGCCGACGCGTTTCCCCTCCAGATCCTGCGGGCCGTCGATATCCGCGTCCGTCCGTCTGTAAATGTACGAATGTCGAAACCGCCGGTGTGGGAACACCGGGATCGCCGTAAACGGATACCGTTCCGGTCGGGACCGGGTTGCGAGATACGTGCCCATGGAGAGTTCACAGGCGTCGAACTCCAGGTTGTTCGCCATTCGTGCGAACCGCTCCGGGTTGTGGTACTCGAGGGTCGACAGGTCGATCCCCTCCGGCGAAACGCTTCCGTCCCACAGGCCCCGGGTCCACTCGTACCGGCCACACGCAAGCGAGAGGTCGAGCATGCCCGTGGATTTCCACCGGCGAACCATAGTCGCACCGAACGGCCCGAAACCCCCATCGCTTATTACATAGAACTTGTAATGTGGAATACGGACGGTCGGATTCCCGGGACACCGACCAGACCACATCCCTCACACATGACAGAGACGACGCGGCTCCAGGTACGGGATCTCGACAAGAGCTTCGGGACGGAGTCGATCCTCTCGGCGGTCAGTTTCGACGTCGCCGAAGACGAGATCGTGGCGCTACTGGGCCCCAGCGGGTGCGGGAAGACCACGACCCTGCGGTGTATTGCGGGCGTGGAGACTCCCGACGCGGGAGAGATTATCATCGACGGCGAGACGGTCTTCTCGGCGGACGTCTCGCGGCCGCCGGAGGATCGCGAAATCGGCATGGTGTACCAGAACTACGCGATCTGGCCACACAAGTCCGTGTACGAGAACGTGGTGTTCCCGCTGAAGTACGCCGACCACTCGTTTTCGAAAGACGAGTACGAATCCCGGGTGGATCATCTGCTCGAACTGGTCGACATCGCGGCGCTGAAACACCAGCCCGCGACGGATCTCAGCGGCGGACAGCAGCAACGCACCGCCCTCGCCCGCGCGCTGGCGCACGATCCGGACCTTTTGTTGCTCGACGAGCCGCTGTCGAACCTCGACAAGAAGCTCCGGGCGACCATGCGCTACGAGCTCCAGAAGCTCCAACAGGAGGTCGGTGTCAGCATGCTGTACGTGACACACGACCAGGAGGAAGCGTTCTACCTCGCGGACAAGGTGCTGGTGATGAACGAGGGGGAGATCGTCGAGCGGGGGGCGCCGGAAGAGCTGTATCGTCGCCCGTCTTCGGCGTTCACCCGCGACTTTGTCGGCCACTGGAACCGCCTCGACGGGTCGATCGAACGTGGCGCGGAGGGGACTCGCGTCGTTCGGACCGCACTCGGGGCAGTCCCAGTCGAGGGCGTCGACGTCGTCTCCGCCGGCGAGATCGGTGGACAGGTTCACTGCTTCCTCCGCCCACGGGACGCCACCGTTCGACGGCCGTCGGCAGTCGACGGCGGTCGCGCCTCCGGAGCCGAGACCGGCGGTTTCGCCGTCGCTACGGAAGACCAACCGACGGACGGCCTCTCGCACCGAGGGACGGTTCTCGCGGCCGGTCTCTCGGGGGATCTCTACGAAATGACCGTCGGCTTCGAGGACGCCGACGCCGAGGTGGTCGTCCGATCGGACCACATCCACGACTTCGATCGTGGGGATCGCGTTCTCCTTCGGGCGTCCGCAGAAGCCATCAAACTGTACCCGACGGGCGAATAACCGTCGTCGTGTACCCGACGGGCGAATAACCGTCGTCCCGTCCTATCGGTGTTTCTCCTGTAGCTCCTCGGGAAGGCTCTCGAGCACCTCGTCGCCCGGGAACGACTCGAGGTCCTCGGGGCCCAGGTCGGCGTAAAAGCGGTGTTTGGTTTCGTCGTCGCCAACCCAGTCGCTACCCATGTATGCGAGCACGTCTTCCTCCAGCGAGAGCAGACGGCCGTCCATGCCCCCTTCGGTGACCCACGCCTTCTCGACGCTCCCGAAGTAGTAGGTGGTGTTCTCGAACTCGAAGGAGTCGAGCACCGTGCACTCGATGTTGCCGACGGCGTCCGCGAGGATCGGGACGTCGATCTCCGCGCCGGGGATCGTCTCGAGGTCCAGGTGCTCGATCTTGTCGAGTTCCCGGCCGCTGACCATTCCGGAGAGTACCATCGCGTCGATCAACTCCGTCGACGGCACCGACAGGACGAACTCGGGGTTCTCCTCGATGATGTCGTAGGTGTACGTCTTCTGGCTGACGCCCAACATGTACCGGAACGGGTTGTATCCGGCCGTCATCCACCACCCCGCGGTCATCAGGTTCGGTCCCTCGGTCTCGCTTTGCGTCACCACGAGCGCGATCGGCTTCGGCTTCAGGAGGGCCTTGGACTCGATCCCGTCGATCTCGTCGAAACGGTCGGTCGGCGTCGACTGCGTCATGCGTTATCGTTCGGTCTCGGAACCAAGAGGGTGTCTATTCGTCCACGTCGACGAACAGTTCCTCGGGCTCGTACTCTCGATCGGCGATCCCCTGCTCGTGGGCGTACTCGAGGAACTTCGCCAGCTCGCGTCGCGTCCGATCTGTGAGGCCGTACTCCCAGACGTCCTCGCCGGGACCCATGATGTCGCGCTGTTCGAGCCGGTGGAGGTGTGCCCACGTCAACGACATGTTGTAACTCGGTCGTCGCACCCGGTCGAGTCCGAGGTCGCGTGCCTCGCAGAACACCTCGTAGACGCTCTTTGCGACCCACGGGTGCGCTTCGAGCACGTCGTCGCGAATCGCCACCACGTGCATGATCGGGTGAATTCTCGTCTCCTCGTAGTAGGCACGTTCGGCCGCCAGCGGGTCGTCGAACACGAACTTCACGTCGTCGGCCTCGAAAACTGCCTCGAGCAGGGAGCCCGACGGGTCCATGACTGCATCCAGTTCGCCGGCAAACAGCAGCTCACGCATGTCGCGCGGCTCCTCGATCGCGTCGCCGTCCTGGGATCCCGGCACCGGCCGGACCTCGAACCGGTCGGGGACGGGCCTTTCGACGTCGTCTTGCCGGCGACGGTACCAAGTCACGTCCTCGAGATCGAGCCCGTGGTGCTCCCGTGCGATCCCGCGCATCCAGACGTTGGCCGCCGTTTGCCAGGACTGGACGCCGACCGTCTTTCCCGCGAGATCTGCCGGGGCGTTCACGTCCGCGCCGACGTGTTTATAAAAGAAAGCGTGCCTGAACGTCTTGCTCGGATAGACCGGAAGCGCCGTGAACGGGTACCGATCGGGGTCGGATCGGGAGGCGACGTAGGAGGCGAGACACAGTTCCGCGACGTCGTAGGCGTCGGTCCGGCAGAACCGGCGGTGACGCCGGGGCGGGTAGGTCGTGTCCGTTGCGAGGTCGATCCCGTCGGGGTCCACCTCGCCCGAAAGCAGCGCCCGGGTGAGATCTGTGTCGTCACAGCTGAGCGTGAGTTCGACCGCCATACGTCGCCGTGTCGGCGACTGAGACTAATAACTGGCGGACGGGTCCCACCTCCCGGTGACGGCTGAACACACCGACAGAACTAGGGCGCCCACCTGAGCAGTTCCCGGCATGTCAGTGGAGCTGACCTTCTGCGGGAGCGACAGCGACCTCACCCGGGCGCTCTTGACGGGCGAAGTCCAGCCGAAAGGGATCGATCTAACCGCGATGACGGAGTATCCCCCTCGGCGTCACCGCCGGTTCTTCCGGCACGGCGAGTTCGACGTCTGCGAGGTATCGCTAGCGTCGTACCTCTCCTCGCGCGCCGAGCCCGAGGAGTATCCATTCACGGCGATCCCCGTGTTCCCGAGCAGGCGCTTTCGCCACTCGTTTTTCTACAAGCACGTCGACGCCGACGTGACGGAGCCGGCCGACCTCGAAGGAAAGACGGTCGGGGTGCAGTCCTGGCAGACGACGGCCAACGTCTGGCTGCGTGGAATCTGTGCGAAACACTACGACCTCGATCTCGAGGACGTGACCTGGGTCCGTCGGCGCGGGGACGACGTTCCCGTCGAGCTCCCCGATCGATTCGACGTCCGGCCGGTCTCCGGGGACAGAGAATCCGACGCCGTCGACGATCCCCGGGACATGCGGGAGCTGCTGTTTGCCGGCGAGCTGGACGCGGTCATGGACCCGGCCGGGTCGCTGTTTCACGACGTCGCCGACGCCGACGAGGTAGAGTTCGTGTTCGACGACCCAAAAGCCGAAGAACGCGCGTACTTCGAGGAGACGGGCATCCACCCGATCATGCACGTGGTGGCGATCCGCGACGACGTGCTGGCGGACCATCCCTGGGCGGCGGTGAACCTCTACGACGCCTTCCGTGAGGCGCGCGATGTAGGGCTCGAACGCGCCCGGAGCCCCAGCACCCACATGGCGCTCACGTGGGGACACATCGAGGCCGCGAAACAGCGTCAGGTTCTGGGGCCCGACGAGAAGGTGTGGGAGTACGGGGTCACTGAGAAGACCCGGCGCGAGCTGGCGAAATTCGTCCAGTACGCCCACGATCAGGGATTGATTCTCCGGGAGTACGATCCCGAGGAACTGTTCGTGGATTCGAAGCTGTCTCTGTGAGGTCCAGTGGGTCCCGCGAGAGCTACAACGGAAGATTTTTATTACCTATTACAAAAATCCTATAACATGGAAAGGAGTCTCGGATCCGGTGCTGTGTCGGAGGGGGACACGGGAACCCACGGCGGAAGGAACCGGGGCGGGGTATCGGCGCCCCACTCGCGGCGCGCCGTCGTCGCCGGAGGAGGCGTGGCAGCGCTGACCGCACTCGCAGGCTGTACGGGACTTCTCGGAACTACCGACGACGGGGAACCCGACGCGGAGAACGCGCCCGAGACGCCGTGGACGACCGAGGAGCTGGCGGCGGTCGTCGGCGACGACACCGACGTTACGATCTACGCGGCGGCCGGCACCCGCGACGCGTGGGTCCAGCTGGTGGACGTCGTCAATGAGGAGTTCGGGACCAGCCTCGACCCGGACCTGTACGTCAGCGACGGCGGAGACGTCGCCCAGCGAGTGATCCAGGAGCGACAGGCCGACCGCGACCAGGCCGACATCATCTCACAGGGGACGGCACTGTACGATCAGATCCACGAGGAGGACATGGAGGCGGGCGACTACTACGAGCTCGGCATCGACGAGAACTTCTGGTTCTCCGAGGTGCTCCCCGGAGAGATGACCGAGCCCTGGTACGTGTCGGCGCTCAACGGCGGTCCGTCGACGTGCATGGCGATCAACTCGGAGATATTCACGGAGCGCGGTCTCGAGTATCCGGACACCTGGAACGACCTGCTGGACGACCAGTACGAGGGGCTCGAGACGTGTTTGCCCTCGTATGTGGTTCCGAGTCGAATCGGCTGGATCGTCCGACACCACGCCGACCAGCTCGGCATGGACGACGAGGAGTGGCTGCGCGAGATGATGGATCACCTCGAGTTCAAAGGCGTCGAGAGCCACACGCGAGGCGCCAGGGAGGTCGGCCAGGGGAACGTCCCAGTTATGTTCTACAACTTCCCGTGGACGGTCCGTCAGGTGATGGACGATCTGCCGGTCGAGAACCACTACCCCGAGGGAATTCAGGCGCTGATGAGCTCCGGACACCTGGCGATCAACAGCGAGGCCCCGCACCCGTGGGCCGCCCGGTTCCTCTTGAGTGCGGCCCTCGAGGAGTCGGTCCAGCGCCGAATCCTCGAGGACGTCGAGCTGTTTGCCCCCAGCCGGCTCGACGTCGACTACTCCGATCTCGACGTCGATCCGTACTACGAGGAGCTTTTCGACGCCGACGTCTCCCTGGTCACTTTCGAGGAAGAGGGACAGTACACCGCTGTGGGTGAACGAGTGATCGAAACCGTAATCGAGGATCGGTGAACCGCGCAGTCGACGGTCCGGTTCGAGCCGGGCTGCCGTCGGCCCCGTTCGGACCGCCGCCGGACCTGTTCGGGCCACCGATATCGCGTTCGCAACACTGATGGACGGCAAGAAAGCGGTCGAAACGACAGTGAACGTCCTGGGCGAGCTGGCCGTCCGTGCGCGGGGTGCGTTGCCGGGCACCGATCCCGAAACGGGGGGGAACGTGACCCGGGGGGACCTCATCGAACGCGTCACCCTCGGTTCGGCCGTGGTCGCGATCGGGGTGTTGACGGTGGTCCCGCTCGTCTTCCTGCTGTGGTCGAGCCTCTGGTCGGCGTTTCCGGGGGATTTCAGCGGGTCGTTCACGCTGGAGAACTTCGAGCTCGTGTACATCCAGCGGGTGTACGACGTGACCGGCCTGTTCGCGAACTCGCTTTTCGTCGCCGTCGGCATGACGCTGATCGCGATGACGTTCGGTCTGGGGTTCGCCTGGCTCTTCGTCCGCACCGATCTGCCGACGCGGGGGGCGATGGAACTGGTGATCGTGTCCCCATATGCGGTCCCGGGATACATCTACGCGATCATGTACATCGCGACGTACGGCCCCGACAGCGGGCTCGTGACGTCGGCGCTGAGCTGGATACCCGGCGTCGACGCGGCGGCGAGTCATCTCTTCAGCGGGTGGGGGATCGCGTTCGTCGTCGGCATCAACGCGGTGACCTCGTTTTATTTGCTGACGGCCCCGGCGCTCCAGCAGATGGATCCCGGACTCGAAGAGGTGAGCCGTATCCACGGGGCGGGCATCTTTCGGACGCTCAGGTCGGTTAGCTTCCCCCTGGTCGTGCCGGCGATCCTGGCTGCGATCACGGTGACGTTTCTCCGCGGGCTCGGCGAGTTCTCCGTGGTCGCGATCCTGGGAGCGCCGGAGGGGTTCGACGTGTACGCGACTGCCATCTGGTCTGCGGTCTCGCTTCGGGCACCCCCGGAGTACGGCCAGGCGGCGGCGCTGTCATTTAGCCTCATTGCGGTGACAGCGGTTCTGACCTGGTACTACCGGTCGGTGACGAGCCGCAAGGCCGACTACATGACCGTGACCGGCCGATCGTACAGGCCCAAGAAGTGGGAGCTCGGCACATGGGGCTGGCCGCTGGCGCTCTCTATCTGGGTCGTGCTCTTCTTCGTGTGGGTGCTCCCGGTTCTCGTCATGGTCCTCGTCTCGTTTCACTCCTTCTGGACCGGGATCCCGACGCTTTCGGATCTCACGCTGGCGCATTACCTCGAGGCAGTGACCGACCGGAACGTTCGGCGGGCGTTTCTGAACAGTATCACCATCTCGCTGGGGGGTGCGACGCTCGGGACTGCGCTTGTCGTGTCGGTCGCGTACTACACCGAACGGACCGAGTACCGTGGGCGTGGGGTCGTCGATTTCCTCACTCTGTCGCCGCTGGCGGTGCCGGGGATCATCATGGGCACTGCGGTCATCTTCACCGGACTGTGGGTCGGGAAGATACACCCGATCTTCGACCTGTACGGGACGCTGTGGATCATCATGATCGGGTCGATTATCGTCTTCATTCCGTACGCCTCGCGGATCGCGATCGGGAACGTCGTCCAGATCCACGACGAGCTGGAGGAGTCGGCCCGGGTGTTCGGCGCGTCGTGGCTCCAGGGGATCCGGGAGGTGTTCCTCCCGCTTTTCAGAAACACCGCAGCAGTCGTCTGGTTTTACCTTCTCATCCACATCTTCCAGCTGCTCACGATCCCGATCATGACGTACACCTCGGGGACGGAAGTGATCGCAATCGAGGTGTTCCACCTCTGGACGAAGGAGGCGAACCTGGAGCTGGTGTCCGCGCTCTCGACGCTGTTTATCGGGATGACGTTCTGCATCCTGCTGGGGTTGCGGCGAGTGGGGATCAGCTTCCACGACCTGCAACGGCGGTGAGAACGGTCCTTCCGGCCGTTTGCGGGAGACCAGTCGCGGTCAGTTCTCTTCCCCCCGCGCCCGCTCGAACATCTCCAGCGCCAGCTCGCGGCGCCTCGAGTGGTCCACGATCGGTTCGGGATAGCCGGGCGCGATCCGATGTCGCTCCGTCTCCGACAGCTCGTGCCACTCGTGGATGACCTCCGGATCCACCCCCGCAAGCTCCGGCACGTACGTCTGAATGTACTCCGCGTCGGGGTCGTACCGCTCGCCCTGTGTCATGGGATTGAAGATCCGGAAGTACGGCTGGGCGTCGGTCCCGGTCGAGGCGGCCCACTGCCAGCCACCGGTGTCGTTTCCGGTGTCGTGATCCGCGAGCTTCTGTTTGAACCACTCGTAGCCGTACCGCCAGTCGACGAGCAGGTCCTTCGTGAGAAAGGAGGCGACGATCATCCGCACCCGGTTGTGCATGTACGCCTCTGTCCGGAGCTGTCGCATCCCGGCGTCGACGATCGGATACCCGGTCTCGCCGTCCTTCCAGGCGTCGATCAGTTCGGGATCGTTCTCCCACTCGATCGGGTTCTCGTACTCGCGATAGTTTTCCGAGACGACCTCGGGGTTGTGAAACAGCACCTGTGTGTAGAACTCTCGCCAGGCGAGCTGTGACTGGAACTCCTCGACCGATTCGCGTTTCTCCGCGCCGACGGTGCCGTCGTCGCCGTCGGTGCCGTCGTCGCCCTCGCTGTCTTCTCTCGCCTCGATCGCTTCGGCCGCCTCGACGGTCGCCTCCCACACCTCGCGGACGCCGATCGTTCCCCACTTCAGGTCGGCCGACAGCCGCGAGGTCGTCCCGTCGGCCGGGTAGTCCCGGCGGTGTTCGTACCGGCAGATCGGCCCGTCACAGAACTCCCGAAGTCGCCGTCTGGACGCCTCCGTACCGGCCGACTGGATCTCCGCGTCGGGCTCGGAGAATCCGAGCTCATCGATCGACGGGAGCGTTTCCAGCGCACACTCGAGTGCCGAAGTCAGGTTCCGGACGCGCTCGGCGTCGACGAGGTCGTCAGGATTCGGGGGCGGATACGGCGAGTCTTTCTCCCGATCGCGCCATTTCTTCCAGTAGTAGGTAAACACCGAGTAGGGATCGCCGGCGTTCGTCCGGATCGCGTCGGGGTCGTGGTGGACCGCATCGTGAAACGACTCTCGGGGGAGATCGACCGCGTCGAGTGCCCGACGAACGCCGGCATCGCGTTCGCGGGCGAGCCCGGAGTAGTCGCGGTTCCAGACGACTCGGTCGACCTCCAGCTCCGTCGCAACGTTCGGCAGAATCGTCGCCGGATCGCCACGGGCGATCAGTAGCTGCGAGTCGTGCTCCCGATACTGTTCCCGCAGCGCCGACAGCGCATCGAGCATGAACGCGACTCGCGGTGAGGCTGCGTGTTCCAGGACAGCGTCGTCGAAGACGAATATCGAGGCGGCCTCGCTACTGCCGTCTCCCGCGGCCGCAAGCCCCCGGTTGTCGGCGATCCTGAGGTCCCGCCGATGCCAGAACAGCTCCATGGGTTTCGATTGGGCGCCAGTCCCCTGAAGATGGGGGATCCTCCCCTATCTTCTTGTGTCTCCTGTGAGCAGTCCCGGACATGGACGCCGCACGCGACCTTTCGTTGCCGGTGGCCGCACAGCCGTCACTCGAGGCGATCGTCTCGATGGTCGAACGGGCCGAAGACGCGGGCTACGACCGGGTATGGCTCCCGGAGACGTGGGGGCGGGACGCGGTGACGACGCTTTCGGTCGCCGCCGAACGAACCGACGAGATCGGTCTCGGAACCAGCATCACCAACGTCTACTCCCGATCGCCGGCGCTGGTCGGTCAGACCGCCGCGACGCTGCATGAAGCCAGCGACGGGCGGTTCCGTGTCGGCCTGGGCCCCTCCGGACCGGCCGTGATCCAAAACTGGCACGGTCAGTCGTTCGAGCGCCCGCTTCGGCGGACCCGGGAGTACGTCGAAATCGTCCGGGCGGTCTGTGCGGGCGAGGAGCTCGACTACGACGGGGAGCTGTTCGATCTCTCGGGGTTCCGGCTCCGGTTCGATCCACCCGAGCCGGCACCGCCGGTCGACGCCGCCGGGCTCGGGCCGAAGTCGGTCGAGCTGGCGGGCCGGTTCGCCGACGGGTGGCACGCGCTGCTTTTGACGCCCGACGGGCTCGCAGATCGGCTGGAGGATCTGCGACGCGGTGTTGAGCTCGGCGGCCGGGATGTCGACTCCGTGCGGGTCACCCTCTCGGTTACCTGCTGTGCGCTTCCGGATCCCGAACCGGCTCGCGACCTCGTCCGGCAGCATCTCGCCTTCTACGTCGGCGGGATGGGGACGTTCTACCGCGACGCGCTGGCCCGGCAGGGGTACGAGGAGACCGCAACCCGAATCCACGACGCCTGGCAGGAGGGTAACCGACGGGCCGCGCTCTCTGCGATCGACGACGATCTCCTCGAGGAACTCGCGGCCGCGGGGACGCCCGAGGCGGTCGCATCGCGGGTCGCAGAGTTCGAGGCGCTCGAGGGAGTCGACGCCGTCACGGTGTCGTTCCCGCGGGGCGCCGACCGGGACGCGATCGACGCGACCCTCGAAGCGCTGTCGCCGTGACCGGGCGATCGACGCGGGTCAAAGCCGGTTCTTTCGCGTCTGATACAGCTGTGCGATCGACGCACTCGCGAACGCCACTGCGATGATCGTCGCCGCAGCGAGGCCGGACAAACTGGCGAAAAACACCGCCTCGAGGGTGACTGCACCCAGGAGTACGCCGGAAAATATCGACAGGAGCACGTAGAACTCGGCCCACGTCAGCTCCTTCTCCTCGACGACTTCCAGGTAGACGTCGAAGGTGTTTGCGACGTCAGTCAAGCTGACCGTCCCGCTGCGGGCGTCGTAGTCGACGATGCCCCGGCGGGCGAGCTGTGGCACGTGTGACTGATACAGCGACGTGTACACCCGCTTGCGCTGTGCGTACGTCACTTCGTGTGGAGCCACACCGTTTTCCAGTCCGGCGATCGTACTCGAGAGGTCCCGTATCGTCGATTCGCCGTCGGGAGACCGCTTCAGCTCCGAAAGTACGTATCGCCGTCGGGCGTTGCTCAGCGTTCCGAATATCTCGTCTTTCGTGAGGTCGTACGCTTCGTCCCCGACCTCGTTTTCCGCCCCGGAGGGCGCCGAAAGCTCAGCGGCATCCGAATTCATCGATTCTCCGAGTGCCCTCGTCGACTCTTCCCCACCAACCGTTATTCATCATCATTTGTAACTCCCCAGTTCTCGTCCCTATAGTATGCGTATGTTGATATAAACGCTTTCCTCAATTTCTCGTCATTGGACCTGTCCGACGTGGCGCCGCTGACCGGGCGTTGCCGTCCCGCCACAGTCGAGTCGGGCGAGCATCGAACGGATGCGTTTTAGTACCCGCCGTACGCACCGTCGAGTATGGCAGACCACGACGACGAACCGGACCCGGACGCGCGCGTCACCGCCCCGATGCAGGAGTTTACGACGAAACAGGTCGGCATCGGACTGGTCGTACTGCTCGTTGGACTCGCGGTCGCCTTCGGCGTTCCGCTCGTGCTAGCCTGATCGGGCTATCGCTGCGGCTCTTCCTGTCTGGGATACCACGCGAGCGGGTGGTCGGCGACGAGATCCACCGCCACTCGCTGATCTGTTTCGAAGTTCTCGACGTGGTTGTGGAGGCAGTGGACGATCTCGCCGGAGTCGAGTTCGACCCGATAGATGAACGACGGACCGACGTACTGACGACGGAGCACGTAGCCGTCGGCGTCAGCTCCAGCCGCGGGCGTCGCCCGCACGTCGTCGGGACGCACGAGCACGTCGACTGGAGCGTTGTCGTAGGTGGTGTCGTAGCCTTCGAGCGTCGCGGCGTCGAACCGTCCGATTCCCGTTTCGACTTTTCCGTCCGATAACCGCCCTTCCAAGAAACTCGCTCGCCCGAGGAAGGAGGCGACGAACTTCGATTCGGGCTGTTCGAACACGGCGGCCGGATCGCCGATCTGTTCGAGGTGTCCCTCGTTCATCACCGCGACCCGATCGGAGATCGACAGCGCCTCCTCCTGGTCGTGGGTGACCGAGACGGCAGTAACCCCTGCCTCCTTGAGGATCCGTCGGACCTCCTCGCGCATCTCCACGCGGAGACGGACGTCGAGGTTCGAGAACGGCTCGTCGAGCAACAACACCTCCGGCTCCGGTGCCAGCGACCTGGCGAGTGCGACCCGTTGTTTCTGTCCCCCGGAGAGCTGATCCGGTGTCTTTTCGCCGTGTTCCGGGAGATTCACCAGGTCGAGCAGTTCCTCGACTCTGGCGTCCGCCTCCTCCTCGTCGGCATCGGTCAGACCGAACCCGACGTTCTCCCGGACGGTCAGATGGGGGAACAGCGCGAAGTCCTGAAACACGATCCCGACGTCCCGAGTTTCGGGGGTGACGAACGTCGAGCTGTCGGCGACGGTCTCTCCCCCAATCGTGACGCGCCCGCGTGTCGGCCGTTCGAGTCCGGCGATGAGACGCAGCGTCGTCGTCTTCCCACAGCCGGACGGGCCCAGGAGGGTCAAAAGCTCCCCCTGTTTGACGGTCAACGAGACGTCTTCGACCGCTGTCTCGGCGTCGTACTCTTTGAACACGCCGTCGAGTTCGAGCAGTGTTTCCCCACCAGTTTCCGGGGGCTGTGTGCTCTCGCTTTCGGCTCTCGGGGCGGTCGTTCGGAGTTCCGACCGGTCGTGTTGCAGTGGTTTACTGTGAGACATGTGATCCTCCAACTGACGTCCCTGCCGCCGATTCAGTCCATGGCAGCGATTCCGGCGCCCAACTGGGGCGTCGTGACGGGCTTCGAGAGACGCGAGGAGCCATCGTTGCCAGTACGTCTTTTAGGAGAACCTAAAAGTATGTCGCTCGGATTCAGTTGCTGAGAAATTTTCGACACTGTGTATCTTTCCCGTTGGATGACTCCTTTTAGATTTGATAATTATCCTAATAAACAAGAATTTGTTTTTAACACGACGCTGTGATTTCGGCCTGATTATATATATTGGATACGCTTAATTGAACTCGTTCTGGTGTAATAATGCCATATTCAGTCTCGTACGTGAACTGCCGAATAGAGCGTTAGGTCGGATGTAAGAAACGATATTGTAGTTTATATTTTGTCTGTTGATTCTGGCGCGAAGGGATCCAGAAACCGAAAATATATAATTATATGCCATGAACGTTTTGTTCAAACCACATGACCCGAAGAGTCGTCATCATGGGTGCTGCGGGGCGGGACTTCCACGACTTCAACTCGGTGTTTCGCGGGGACGACGAGCACGAAGTTGTCGCGTTTACGCAGACGTTTTCCCAGAACATCGGCGAACTCGACGAGGTTCCCGAGCGGACGTATCCGGCCTCGCTCGCGGGAGAGAACTATCCCGACGGGATACCGATCCTTCCGGAGTCCGAGCTGGAAACGATCGTCAGAGAACGGGACGTCGACGAGGTCGTGCTGTCGTACTCGGATCTCTCTCACGAGTACGTGATGAACCAGGCCTCGCGCGCGATCTCGGCAGGGGCCGACTTCCATCTCGTCGGCACGCGGATGATGTACGAGGCCGACATCCCCGTCGTCGCGGTCGACGCTGTCCGGACCGGCTGTGGCAAGTCTCAGGCGGCGCGAAAGCTTACCTCCCTCCTCCGGGAGCGGTCTGACAAGGAGGTGGTCGTGGTTCGCGAGCCGATGCCGTACGGCGACCTCGAGAAACAGCGCGTCCAGCGGTTCGAAACGCTCGAAGACCTCGAACGTCACGACGTCACCATCGAAGAGCGCGAGGAGTACGAACACCACATCGAGCAGGGACACGTCGTCTACGCCGGCGTCGATTACGAGGAGATCCTCACAGAGGTCGAGAAGGAGGCCGACATCCTCCTGTGGGACGGCGGCAACAACGAACTCCCGTTTTACGTCCCCGACGTCCACTTCGTGCTCGCGGATCCACACCGGCCGGGACACGAGCTGCGGTATCACCCCGGGGAGGCGAACCTCCGGATCGCCGACTACGTCGTGATCAACAAGGAGAACACCGCAGACGAGGTGGACATCCAGACGATCGTCGACAACGTCGAGGCGACGAACCCCGACGCGGGGATCATCCACGCGGATTCGGTCATCACGGTCGAGGACGAGGCGGCGGTTCGGAACGCGCGCGTCCTCGCCGTCGAGGACGGACCTACGCTCACCCACGGCGGTACCTCGGTGGGGGCGGCATCGATCGCGGCCGAGCAGTTCGGAGCGAGCGAAATCGTCGATCCACGGCCTCACGCCGTCGGCAGCATCGCCGAGGTGTTCGGAGAGTACGAGCATCTCGGAAACGTCCTCCCGGCGATGGGCTACAGCAAGCGACAGCTCGCGGAGCTGGAGCAGTCGATCGCGAACGTCGACTGCGACGTCGTGCTTGCCGGTACGCCGATCGACCTCTCGAAGATCGTCGACGTCGACACGCCGATCGTGCGCGTCCGGTACGAGATCGAGGAGCGGGGCGATCTCGACTTCGAGGCGGCACTGGAGGCACACGCCGACGTTCTCGGGCTGTGAGACGGTATTCGAACGGTTTTCAGAAGCCACAAGTCGATCCCGACGGTATCACGGGTCTTTTTCGGTAGCTGGGATCGAAACCTACCGTCAGCGGTCACCGAGTTTTGGTCTCAGACCTACCGACTATGACTATTTTGAAAAATATTTTTCTTGACAAAAATATTATGTGGGGTGGTCACAAATAACACTCTTCAGGTGTTACCATGCACCGAAGACAGTTCCTCAAGACCGGGGCGGCAGTGGGCACCTTCGCCCTGATAGGGACGACCGGAGCACAGGCGAGGGATTACCGTCCAGGGGGGCCCTGGGCGCCGAACGAACGGGCAGTCAACTACAGCGGGTATCTGGACAACGAACAACTCGGCGAGCGGCTACAGCAGATCGACAAACGGAGCGACCGCGTGGAACTGCAGCAGGTGGGTACGTCCGCCGGACGGGAGGACCCGATCTGGGAGGTCACGATCGGGGACGGCAACGAGAGCGTCCACATCATCAATCAGATCCACGGCGACGAACCTACGGGGCCCGAGGCCATGGTGAGGATTCTCCAGCGGCTGGCCAGGGGGAACTCCCCGCAGGTCGAGGAAATCCTCGACAACCTGACGATCACGATGATGCCGCGGGTCAATCCCGACGGATCGAACTTCGTCGGCGAGGACGGACTCGGCGACGAGGGAGAGTTCCGGCAGCGACGGATCAACACGAACGAGTGGGAGGAGGGTGATACGCGGTACAAGAACGCGAACTCCTACTACTACTGGGCGGATCATCCAGGCTACGATCTGAACCGCGGGTTCAACCTTCTCGGCCACGACCCGTTCGACGAACAGGAAGCGTGGTGGAACGTCGTCGACGAGGAGGAGGAACTCGCGTACCTCGACATCCCCATCGAGGAAGTGCCGCTAGATCTGAAGGATCCGTCAGTCGACGAGAACCCGTACGACGTCCTGTGGAGTATGGGGACGAACGTCAACCCCGAAAACCAGGCCGTTACCGAGTCGTACATGGAGGCCGATCCGGACTGGGCGATCACGCATCACCACCAGACGCCGGCGCTCCATCCGGAAACCCCCGAGAAAGGCGGCGGACCCCAATGGCAGTCCGTCATGAGTGTGATGGCCCCGTTCGGCCCACACTACATCCGCGAGGACGAATATGACTACGCCGGGTACGTCGGCGACGGGAACCCCTACATGTCCGAGGACGCACAGACCCGGTCGCTCCAGCTCAACCAGCTCGTCAACGAGCGGATGCAGGACTTCGGATACGGCCTGTTCAACACGCTAACCCGGTTCGGCTACGGGCCGCTCTGGGGTTCTTACCTCGACGGGCTGGCTCCCCGAACCGACGCCGCCGGAATGCTCTACGAGGTGTCCCACCAGAGTGACGATCGCGGACAGAAGGCGCTCGGAACCATGGTGAAGGTCTCGGTCGAGGGGTTCATGACTACTTTCGAGTCGATCGCGGATGGATCGATCGGGGACGTCGATCCTCTGGACTACTTCGACATGCCTCTGGCGGAGTACTTCAGTGGACCCTTCAGCAGACAACGGGGTCTGCGAGAGTCGCGGGAGTAACCGTCGAGATTTCGACCGAAGCTCTCTTCCCCCTCTCGTCTGCAAAGCCGCCCCACAGACCAACGCGAACGTGTGATGGAGACTTGTCCCTCTGTAAGACGCTCACTTCTCGAGCAGCGTGTAGAGCAATGCCTTCTGGACGTGCATCCTGTTTTCGGCCTGATCGAAGACGATCGATTGCGGACCGTCGATGACCTCTGCGGTCACCTCCTCGCCGCGGTGTGCCGGGAGACAGTGCATGAACACGGCGTCCTCGCGGGCGGCGGCCATCAGTTCCCGATCCACCTGGAACCCCTCGAACGCGGCGAGCTTCTCCTCGCGCCGCTCCTCTTCACCCATGCTCACCCACACGTCGGTGTACACCGCGGTGGCTCCGTCGACGGCTTCGTATGGGTCGTTGGTCACTACGACGTCGGCGTCCCGAACTCGATCCTGGATCGTTTCGTCCGGCTCCATCTCCGGCGGCGTCGCGACCCGACAGCTCACCTCCAGCTTCCCACAGGCCTGCATCAGCGAGTGTGCGACGTTGTTTCCGTCGCCAACGAACGCGACAGTGTCCAGCAGGTCTCGCTCGTACAGCGTGTACAGATCCGTGAGCGCCTGACACGGGTGGAGGAAGTCGGTCAGCCCATTGATGACAGGTACGCTCGCGTGCTCGGCCAGTTCGACGATCTCATCGTGGTCGAACAGCCGGGCCATGATCGCGTCCTCGTACCTGGACATCACTTTACTCGTGTCGGCTATCGGCTCGCCCCGCCCGAGCTGGGACTCCTCCATCTCGAAGAAGATGGCGTGACCTCCCAGCTGTGTCATTCCCGTCTCGAAGGACAGCCGCGTCCGCGTCGAGGGTTTCGCGAACAGCATCACGAGCGTCCGGTTTTTCAGCGCCGAGGAGAACTTCACCGGCGTGGATTTCAGCTGGTCGGTGCGTTCGAACAGCGATTCGATCTCCTCGCGAGTCAGGTCACGAATGTCAATCAACTGTTTCATCGTCCGGATCTTGTCCCGGATCCGTAATTATTATTTCTTCGTTACGGGCGACGTCCTCACCCCGAGTCGGACGACGGGACGATCGTCGTCCCCGTTTCCCCATCGAGCGCTTCGGTCACCGCCGTGGTTGCGGTGATGATTGCCCGGCTGCCCCCGTTTTCCACGAACGCGATCGCGGCCTCGACTTTCGGCGCCATGCTCCCCTCGCCGAACTCCCCCGCCTCGAGGAGTTCGGCGGCCTCTTCGGCGGTGATCCGGGACAGCAGCTCCTGATCTTCGGTGCCGAAGTTTCGATACGCGGCCTCGACGTCAGTCAGGAACAGGAGTTCCCCGATCCCGATGTCGTTTGCGAGCGTTCTGGAGGCGAGATCCTTGTCGACGACGGCCTCCACGCCGGCGAAGCCGTCCGTCGTTTTCACGACCGGTACGCCTCCGCCGCCGACGCAGACGACCGGCCGTCCCGTTTCCAGCAGGGTCTCGACGTGTTCGGTTTCGAGGATCTCGAGGGGGGCCGGGGACGGAACGACGCGCCGATACCGAACGTTTCCAGCCCCGTCTGTGTCGGGCCGCGTCGGAAACTCCTTTCGTTCGGCCTCCGTTTCCCCGTAGAACGGACCGATTCGCTTCGTCGGGTTCTCGAACGCCGGATCGTCGTCGTCCACCAGCGTTCGAGTGACGAGCGTTACGGGGGTCGTCTCGAGCACGTTGTGGAGTTCCTGCTGGAGTAGATAGCCGATCTGGGCCTGGGATTCGGCGACCAGGACGTCCAGGGGTTTCCGGTCGATCGACTGTGACTCCTCGTTTTGTAAGAGCAGCTGTCCCACCTGCGGACCGTTTCCGTGTGTGACGATCAGGTCGTATCCTCGATCGCCGAGTTTTCCGATCTGGGACACAGTTTGACGGACGCGTCGGCGCTGCTCAGCAATCGTCCCCTTTCCCCCCTCGAGTATCGCGTTTCCGCCGAGCGCGACGACGATGTGACTCATGGAACGTCCGAGAGTTGTCGGACCGAATGTAAAACCTTTGTCACCATCTGGGGTCGTTGACGATAGAGGAAGTCGTACCCGGACGAACGAGGGAACCAATAACTATCTCGATTAAATATAAACTTCAAATTTTACAAGTACAATCAGTATCCTATTTCTAATAGTTACTGTCGACGGTTTTGAACTGGAGGGTCCTGTGGTAGTACAAAAGCAACTAACCCTGTTCGGCGATCGAAGCTCAGGATCTCTGGGGGTATCGTTTCTTGGATTCTGGCCGAATCCGGACCGAGAATTGTCGAATTGCTCGAGCAAGTCATTGTACCAGACCGCGTTATGTCGAGACCGAGACTGTGTACAGTGATCGAGTTCGTCTACCGCGTCCGTGCATGTGGATGTGCGCTATCAGCCATAATTATCATAATTATATACAATATGTGATACGGGTATGATTAGACATATTACTGGAAAGTTATGTAATATATTTCCCCAGACGTTCTCGATCAGCTTCCGTTTGCCGACGTTCGAGCCGAAAGTTTTTCATCCGGGGGTTGTTCCTTGTACGCACACGATGACAGAGCAATCTGTAGCTAGCTTCGGGACTCGCCAGCTTGCAGAGTACGCTTGTGGTGAGTCATTCTCGTCGGCCCCGGACGCGGTCCGGAACGATCTGGAACGGCGCGTCCTCGATACGTTTGCCGCCATCGTGTCCGGCTACCGGGTCGAGGGGATCGACGCGGCGGCGGATTACGCCGCAGAAACGTTCGCAACCGGCGAGTCGACTCTCCTCGACGGATCGACCCGACGGCTCGATCCGTCCGGTGCGACGTACGCGAACGCGATGGCCGCGAACGCGCTCGACGTCGACGACGGGAACCGGATCGCGGAGGGGCACCCCGCAGCGGTGCTGGTTCCGGCAACCCTCGCTGCCGCCGAGGGGGTCGAGGCTACCGTGGGGGAGTTCCTCGACGCCATGCTCGCGGGCTACGAGATCTCGATCCGGGCGTCCGTGGCGCTCCACGAGCGGACCGGAATGCACAACAGCAGTGGGTCGTGGGGCGCAGTCGCCGCGGCCGCAGCAGTCTCTCGGTTGTACGGCTACGACGTCGAGACGACGATGGACGCGATGGGGATCGCGGAGTTCAACGCCCCGCTGTCGCCGGTGATGCGATCCGTCGCGCGTCCGTCGAGTTCGATGACGAAAGACGGGATCGGGTGGGGGAGCCACCTCGGCGTCGCGGCCGCAAAACTGGCCGGACGGGGCTTCGAGGCCTCGGGCACCGTGTTCGACGAGATCGAATGGAACGGTCTCGAGGGACTCGATCTCCCCCCACTGGGCAGGGAGTACACGGTGACTGAAAGCTACTACAAGCCGTATCCCGCCTGCCGCTGGATTCACTCCGGGATCGATGCGGCGCTTGCACTCCTCGAAGAGCACGGCATCGCCCCCGACGAGATAACACAGGTTCGTGCCTACAGCCATCGAAAGGCGATCGAGCTGAAGACGCCCCGTCCCAGTACCCCCGACGCGGCACAGTATTCGTACCCCTACGTCCTCGCGATCACGCTGCTTCGGGGCGACTGGATCACTCCCGAGCAACTGAACGAAACCTGGCGGGAGGACGACCGCGTTCACGCGATGGTCGACCGGATTTCGCTGCACCTCGACGAGGAGGCCCAGCGACGCTATCCGGAGCAGTCCGTCTCCCGAGTCGAGATCCACACCTCCTCTGAAACCTATCGATCCGGGCTGACGCATCCACGTGGATCACGGGAACGACCCATGACTGCGGAGGAACACCGGAAGAAACAGCAGCTGTTCATCGACGCCCACGTCGGATCCGGAACCGCCGAACAGCTGCGCAGAGTCTTATCGACCGACGAGAAACCGGTATCGGCGCTCGTGTCAACCCTCGACGACGGGTGATCCACCACCGTCGGTGGAGAACTCCTGGTGCTCCAGGTTGAGTTCGAGTTCGTTCGCCGTCCCGAGCAAGAGTTCCGGCAACTCTGTTTCGATCAGCTCGCCTTCGAGCCGATGTTTCGGTCCCGATAGACCGATCGCACCGAGAACCTCGCCGTCGGGTCCGAGAACAGCCGAGGCAACGGCGTACAATCCTTCGGTCGACTCTTCTCGGTTGTATCCGACGCCCCGCTCGCGGATCTCTCGAAGCTCGTCGAATAGCGCTTCCCGGTCGGTGATCGTGTGTGCCGTCGCGGGTTCGAGCCCGTGTTGTGCGATGATCTCTGCGATCCGTTCCTCCGGCAAGTGAGCGAGCATCGCCTTTCCGCCGGCGATCTGGTGCATCGGCGTCCGGTTGCCGACCCGTTCGGGTGGATGCACCGAGTGCATCCCGGCGGCCCCGTACAGGTAGACACAACGTCCGTTTTCGTGGGTCTGACACCACGCCAGCTCCCCGGTTTCCTCGGCGAGTTCGTCGATCCTGTCGCGAGATACCCGGTAGATCGCCTGCTGCTGTCTGGCGTAGATCCCGTGATCGAGAAACCGCAATCCGACGCGATATTCACCGTCGACCTTTGTGGCGTAGTCGTGAGTGACAAGCGTCTGCAGGTGCTTGTAGACGGTGCTCTTCGAGACGTCCATCTGCTCTGCGATCTCGGTGACACCCGCACCGTCGGTTCGCTTGAGGATCTCGACGATCTCGAAGGTTTTCTCTCCCGACTTCACCATCGAGCCGTTCCGGGGTGCCTCTGTCATGTGTGGGGATGCCACGCCCACCCATAAATTCGTTTCTCTATAATAAACGCTCGACGGAACGGAACGAACTACCCGTGGAGCCGTTCGTTCTCCGGATCGAACAGCGGTTCGCTCCCGACCGCCTCGACGGTGACCGGGTACTGCTCGCCGAAGTACAGCACCTGCAGCTGCTCGCCTTCGGTTGCGTACTCCGCCGGAAGATACGACAGCAGGAGGTGTTTTCCGACCGACGGCCCGGTTTCCGCGCTCGTCACGTACGAACGGCGTCCCTGCTCGTCGACGAGGACGTCACCGTTCTCGTCGAGGATCGGTTCGCCGCCGAGCATGAACCGCTTCTCCCCGCCGTTCGGGGCGTGATCGTCGACCGAAAGGGTACAGAGTGTCGCCGCCTGGTCGCTCTCGAGAGCTTCTGCGTACGCCTCTTTGCCGATGAAGTCCGCGTCCTTCACGCCGTGGAACGCGAGGTCCGCCTCGATTACGTCGTACTCGCGGCGCAGTTCGTGGCCGTATGCGCGGTAGTTCTTCTCGATCCGACCGGTGTTTGCGTACACTTCCGTTCCGACCGGGCGGAGGTCGTGCTTCTGGCCGGCCTCCATCAGTTCGTCCCAGGTGCGGGCGCCCTGTTCCATCGGAACGTAGATCTCCCAGCCGAGTTCGCCCACGTAGGAGACGCGGATCGCCCACCCCTCCACGGGGCCGATCGTCACCTTCTGTGCACCGTACGCCGGGAACGCCTCGTCCGACATGTCCTCCTCTGCTGCGTCCTGGAGGATCCCTCGCGCGTTCGGACCCCAGACGCCCATCGTCGCCATCGACGAGGATCTGTCGGACAGCGACACCGCTTCGTCGTCACGCAGGTGACGACTGAGCCACTGGTAGTCGGGACCGACCCGTGTTCCGCCCGTGATGAGCCGGAAGTGGTCCCGGCCGAGACGCGCAATTGTGACGTCGGATCTGGCAGCGGCGTCCGAATCGAGCAGGGGCGTGTACGTCGTCTTCCCGGGCTCGAAGTCCATCGGCGCAACCGCCATCCGTTCGAGGAACGACCTGGCGTCCTCGCCTTCGACGTCGATGATGCCGAAGCCGATGTTTCCGACGATCCCGGCCGCATTGCGGAGATGCAGATGTTCGGCCAGAATGATTGGCGACCACCACTCGGAATCCCAGTCGTTGGGCCGCCGCAGCCCCTCGATGTCGTCGCGATACCGGTCGAGGAGGTCTTCGTTCGATTCATACCAGGCGGGACGCTCCCAGCCGGCGGTTTCGTGGAACTGTGCGTCGAGTTCCTCCTGGCGGTCGTGGAACGGGGCCCGACGGACGTCCCGACCGCGGTCCCACTGTTCTTTGGGGTGGTTGATCCCGTAATGGCGCGTGAATCCCTCGTAGGCGCGCTCCTTGACGAACTCCTTGCCCCGGCCGTAGCCGTCGAACCGGGCGACGTTGATCGAGTGGAGGTCCGTCTCCATCGCACCCCATCCCTCGGTCATCCACCGGGCCATCTCCTTGGTGATCCCCGGGGCCAGCCGGATCCAGATCGCGGCACACGACCAGAGGCCGTCCACGTCGTTGACCGGGCCGACGACCGGTCCTTCGTCGGGTGTAAGCGAGATCAGACCGTCGATCGCGTGACGGACTCCGGCGTCGGGATCGTCGAGGACGTCCGGCATGATTTCGAGGGCGTGTTCGAACGAGTCTTCGAACGCGTCCTCGGTGAACGGCAACTGGGTCGGGGAGAGCGGGGCCTCGTCGATCGACGGGATCTCGTCGACGTCGTAAAGCAGCGGCCGGTGTTCGTACGAACCGACCTCCATGTCGTTCCCGTGGGGTCGCTCGTACATCCGTGTGTCCATGTCTCGGACGACCGGATAGTTGATCTCCCCGTCGTCCTCGGCGAGTTTGTCGATCGGACCGACGCTTATCATCTGGTGAGCGACCGGGTACAGCGGGATCCGTGTGCCCGCCATCTCGGCGAGCTTGGGGCTCCAGACGCCGGCGGCGACGACGACCTCTCCGGTGACTTCGACGGTTCCGCGATCGGTTTCGACGGCGGTGACTTCGCCGTCGTCGACGTGGATGTCGAGCACTTCAGTGTTCGCCGAGACCGTGAGGGCGTCCATGTCCTTCGCGCGCTCGCGATACACTTCTCCGAACCGAAGCGGGTCACACGTTCCCGCGTCGGGCGTGTACATTCCCCCCTCGATGACGTCCTCGTTGATGTAGGGGACCCGCTGTTTGACCTCCTGTGCCTCCAGCATCTCCGCGTTGGTTCCGAACGCCTGGGCGGACTGCGCTCGACGACGGAGGTCCTCCATCCGGCGTTCGGTCCGGGCAACCTCGATGCCGCCGCTGTTCTCGAAGACTCCGACCTCGTCGAACTGCTCGATCGAGTCGTGGGTGAGTTCGGTCATCTCCGAGTTGTGCTCGATCGGCATGATGAAGTTCGACGCGTGTCCCGTCGACCCGCCGGGGTCCGGCAGCGGTCCCTTGTCGATCTGCAGCATGTCGGTTTTCCCCCGCTCGGCCAGGTGATACACGAGACTGTTGCCGACGATACCGGCGCCGATAATGACCGTTTCGGCGCTTTCGGGGAAATCTTCGTCCGTCATCGGCAGGTTACGCCCCTCCCGTAGACGGCGTTCCGTCGGCTCCGATCGTCGGACTTCCTCGGGTACAGTACGCGCTCGCATCGCTATGGCACAGGATTGCTGCCATGTGTGGGCCATCAACGTAGCCGTATTAAAATGTACCGGCGCCGGCTACCGAGCCCTCCTTTCGTCGGTGATTTCCGAGCGATCCGTGATGCCTCTCGATCCCTCGCCTCGCCTTCGTCAGAACCTCTCTCGGAACAGCTCGCGCTAACTGCCGTCCCTGCCGATACTGCGGCCGTCGATGGATGCGACGATCACTGTTTCTTCATAAAGAACAACTTCCGTGGGTCGGTTTCGTCCGTAATCCCTCGATCTCCGGAATAAATTACACTCATAGTGTTGTAATTCTCGCCCCCGATCGGCGGGTGGATCCGTGATTTCACGATAGTAAACAGCCGCTAGAGAAACAGCGGGTCGAGAACCGTCGGTTTCCCCCGGACTCTCCCCCGAGAAACGTTTCTCGCCGAGTGCTGGTGATGGTCAGATATAGTTTCTTATAAGGAAACAACTTCGGGCCCCGGGTCGGTGCTTTCTGTGCTGTACCCCCGTCAACTAGCCTCGCCGTACGACGGTCGCTTCCCGGCAGAAGTACTGGGACGACCAGAACGATTAAGTCACGGCCGGGGAATCCCTCGGCCACGGGGTACTCGAGATGGTAGAGAACCAACTCACCGCCGTACAGTTCGGTGTCGGTCCGATCGGGGAACGCATCGTGCGCGCGGCGCAGAGACGTGGTGTACAGTTCGTTGGGGCGGTCGACATCGATCCCGAGAAGGTCGGTCGCGACCTGGGTGACGTCTGCGAACCCGGCGACGAGATCGGCGCCGAAGTCACGGACGACATCGAGGAGGCGCTCGGGAACGATCCGGACGTCGTCTTCCACTCGACTGTGTCGGCGGCGCCGCCGGCCACATCCCAGATCGAACCCGTTCTCGAAGCCGGGTACGACGTCGTCACGACCTGTGAGGAGCTCGCGTATCCCTGGCGGGACCATGCCAAGGAGGCAAAGACCCTCGATGCAACCGCACGCGAACACGGAAGCACCTGCCTCGGAACCGGTGTGAATCCCGGCTTCGCGATGGACGCGATGCCGGCAGTGCTGTCGACGCCGATGGAGTCGGTAGAGTCGGTCCGTGTCGAACGGGTACAGGACGCCGGAAGCCGTCGGGAGCCGCTCCAGCGCAAGGTCGGCGCGGGGACGACCGTCGCGGAGTTCGAGGCCGAGATCGCGACCGAGGCCGGACACGTCGGCTCCGCGGAGTCGGCGGCGATGCTCGGCGCCGCCCTCGGGTGGGAGCTCGAAGAGATCTCCGAAACGATCGATCCCGTGGTCGCGGACGAACGGCTCGAAACCGACTACCTGACCGTCGAGGAGGGGGAAGTCGCCGGCGTCCACCAGGTCACCCACGGCTACGTCGACGGCGACCCGCGGATCACGCTCGATCTGAAGATGGCGGTCGGACTCGAGGCCCGCGACACCGTCGACTTCGAGAGCGATCCGGACGTAACGATCGAGGTCGACGGGGGATACCACGGAGACGTCGCCACGTCGGCAGTCGTTGCCAACTGCGCACCGCGGGTCGTCGGCGCCGATCCGGGACTAGCGACGATGCTCGATCTCCCGATGCCGTCGTTCGTTCGTTCGGTTTGAGGGGAAATACGGTCGACGACGAGGGAGGGCGCACCGCGTATAAACCGTTGAGATGTTCGACCTGGTACTATTGGGGTTGACGGACAATCTCGCGATCGTCGATCGAACGCCCGGACCGTGACAGTCGCTGATGCCCGGTCGGTTTCGGGTCGTTCGCGTGGAACACCCCGGTCGCCGAACCTGCCCTTATTAAACCTATCTCTCATATTGAACAATTTTTAAATATGATGGTTATGTAACCCCGTATTGCAATGGCATCACACACGTCGAGACGGAGCTTCATCAAACAGTCGGGTGCGGTCGCCAGCGTCGCCGCGTTCGGGGGGATCGCCGGCTGTCTCGGGGACGATGACTCCGTGGCGATCAGTTCGAAGCGGTTCACAGAACAGCGCGTCCTCGGATATCTCGCGTACGAGCTTCTCGGAGAGAACCTGGACGTCGAGGTCGAAGACGAAACTGGGCTCGGAGGGACTGTTCCGAACTTCGAGGCGCTTCGAGAGAACGAGGTGGACCTGTACTGGGAGTACACGGGGACGGCCTGGCTCACGCTCCCACCACAGCAGGAGGAGGTTATCGCCGATCCGGAGGAACTCCACCAGGAGGTTCAAGAGGAGTTCGAGGCGGAGCACGGCATCGCCGTTCTCGAACGGTCGCCACTCAACAACACGTACGTGATCACGGCGCGTCCGGGGTGGTACGAGGAAACCGGGATCGACACCCTGAGTGAACTCGCCGCGTACGCCAACGACGGCAACGCCGCAGACCTCGATCCCGTGTTGGGTCCGGAGTTTCAGGAACGCGACGACGGGTGGGCGGGGCTGCTCGAGTATTACGACTTCGAGGAAGACGCGATCGAAACCGTCAATGACCACGTCCAGACGGTTGACGAGGACATCGTGTATCAGGCCCTGGACCAAAACGAGGGGAACGTCGGGATGGGGTTCAACACCGATCCCCGCATCCTGATGTTCGATCTCCACGTGTTCGAGGACGACGAGCTGTTCTTCCCGACGTACAACGCTGTTCCGATGGTCCACGGGGAGACACTCGAGGCAAACCCGGAGATCGCGGATCTCCTCAATGACCTCTCGCCGGAGCTCACGAACGAACGGATCAGGGAACTGAACGCGGAGGTCGCGATCGAAGAGCGCAACGCACAGAACGTCGCTCGGGAGTTCCTCGAGGAAGAAGGGTACATCTAACCGATGTTTACGTCGGTACTGCACGGCGTCTTCGTCGCCTACCTGGAGTTCCTCGTCGAGAACTCCGATCGCCTGACAGTGGCGACGATCGAACACATCGAAATAATCGTCTTCGCCATCGCGATGGCAGTCCCGATTGGGGTCACACTCGGATTCCTCATCACGTACGACCGCCGACTCGCCACCGTGGTCATCTGGCTCGCCGGCATCATGATGACGATCCCGAGCATCGCCCTGTTCGGGCTGTTGATCCCGTACTTCGGGATCGGATCGCGACCGGTCATCGTCGCGCTCGTCCTCTACTCGCAGCTGCCGGTCATCCGGAACACGTACGTCGGGCTCAACGACGTCGATCCGGCGGCGCTCGAAGCCGGGAAAGCGATGGGTATGACGACGCCACAGCTGCTCAGGAAAGTGCAGCTGCCGATCGCGCTGCCGGTCATCATGGCCGGCGTCCGGAACGCCGTCGTCATCCTCATCGGGATCGCGGCGATCGGGGCGTTCGTCGGGGCCGGCGGGCTCGGGGACCTCATCTTTGACGGGATTTCCTACGCCCACACCGAGATGATCGTCGTCACCACGGTCGTCCTGTCGCTTCTCGCGTTGGCGTTCGACTACGCGTTCGGGGTTAGCGAGCAGATCTTCCGTCTCAACAACGGCGAAGAGATCGAACCATCGGTGGCTACCCGATTCATTCAGCGAGCCCTATCATGATTACGTTCGAAAACGTCACCAAGGAGTATCCCGACGGGACAGTCGCCATCGAAGACATCACGTTTACGGTCGAAGAGGGGACGACGACAGTCCTCGTCGGGCCGTCCGGCTGTGGGAAGACGACGACGATGAAGCTCGTCAACCGGCTGGAGGACCCGACGGAGGGGACAGTGTACCGGGACGAGACTCCGCTTTCGGAGTTCGACCCGATCGATCTCCGGCGAAACACCGGCTACGTCATCCAGGAGATCGGGCTGTTCGATCACATGTCGGTCGAAGACAACATCGCCACCGTCCCACGACTCACTGGATGGGACGAGTCCGAGATCGAAGATCGGGTGGCCGAACTTCTGGATCTTATGGACATGCCGCCAGGGGAGTACCGCCACCAGTATCCGACGGAACTCTCGGGAGGACAGCGCCAGCGGGTCGGCGTCGCTCGCGCGCTCGCGTCCGACCCGGACGTGTTGCTCATGGACGAGCCGTTCGGTGCACTCGACCCGATCACGCGGGAGAACCTCCAGGACGAGTTCCTCTCGATCCAGGAGGAGCTGGAGACCACCATCCTGTTTGTCACCCACAGCATCGACGAGGCGCTGAAGATGGGCGACCGGATCGCGATCTTCGACGTCGGGGAAGTCGTCCAGTACGACACACCACAGGAGATCCTCGACAACCCGAAAAACGAGTTCGTCGAGAACTTCATCGGTTCGGACCGTCCACTCAAGAAGTTGAGCGTCACGCGGGTTCGCGAGATCATGTCTTCCGACGGGGACATCCAGTCTGCGGAGGTCGACACTAGTGTGGATGGGGAAGGGAGGATGGCTGTCGCCCCGGATGACACTGCACTCGCCGCGCTGTCGAAACTCGTCGAAAGCGGGCGGGATCAGCTTCCAGTCCACGAAGAGGATACTGTCGTGGGTACGGTTTCCTGGGAGAACGTGTACAGTATTCAGGGCGACGCCCGTGATCGGGTATGAGCACGTTCGTCGAAAGCCTCTATTACCTCGTAGAGAACGTCGACGAGGTGCTGTTTCTGCTCCGCCAGCATCTCGCGCTGGTCGCGTTGGCGGAGGGGGCAGCACTCGCGTTCGCTCTCCCGATGTCGATTTTTGCAGTGCGCAACGACCGATTCCGGTCGATCCTCCTCGGGTTCGGCAACACCGCACAGACTGTCCCGACGCTCGCTATCCTGGCGCTGGTGTTGCCGTTTCTCGGGCTCGGCTTCTGGCCGTCGATCGTCGGGCTGTGGGCGTACGCCATCCTTCCGATCATCATCAACACGATCAAAGGTGTCGAAAACGTCGACGAGAACACGATCGAGGCGGCTCGCGGCATGGGGATGACCGACTGGGAGATCCTCAGGTCGGTTCAGTTGCCATTGGCATTACCAGTCATCTTTGCGGGGATACGTACCAGCATCGTGCTCACCATCGGTACCGCCTACCTCGCCGTTTTCATCGGCGGTGGAGGACTCGGACTGATGGTGGTAAACGGCATCCAGACCTACGACATGGCACGGGTGATGGCCGGCGCTATTCCGGGGGCGCTGCTGGCGATCAGCGCCGATCTCGTGCTGGCTCGCATCGAAGGACATCTCGGCGGTGAAGGCGGCGTCAGGGACGCGTCCGTCGCGACCTGACTGCTCCCGATTCGGTCACCGCCGTCGTCGACTGTTACTCCTTCTCTCGGCGGGTTTCTGCGACCGGGTTCCGTTCTCGGGCGCGTTCGAGCTCCGTCCCCATTATCTGGGCGACTGCAGCGCCTTCCTCCGGTCCGGTCTCCTCGACGATGCTCCCGTCGGGGCCAGCGATCAGCGAGTGCCCCGCGTGATCTCGGCCGCGCTGGGTCCCGGTGTGGTTCGAGGCGACCACATAACAGTTCCCGTCGAACGCTCTCGCCCGGGCGAGCAGCTGCCAGTCGTCGAGGTACTCCGTCCGCCAGGCTGCACTCACCGCGAGCAGGTCACAGCCTGCGTGTGCGTACGGGAGCTCGGCCTCCGGAAAGTTGAGATCATAACACGTCAGATACCCCAGCGTTCCGGCGGGGGTCTCCGTCACGAGCGGTTCCTCGCCGACCGAGAAGACGGTCGCTTCCTCGCCCCACAGGAACCGTTTCCGATACACCCCCTCGACGCCGTCCGGAGTAACGTACGCGAGTGAATTGTACACCGTCTCCTCGGAGTTTCTGCTACGTTCGGGAACGCCGACTACCATCGACGTGTCGTGTGATGCGGCGATCTCGACGAGCGGCTTCGTGAGGGGCCCCGGTACCGGCGCTGCGATCTCCCGTGCGGTGTCGAGATCATACCCCGAAACACAGAGTTCGGGAAAGACGGAAAGCGTCACGTCCCCGGGGAGCACCTCTATGGCACTTGCAACGCGGTTTCGGTTTGCGTCGACGTCGCCGACGACAGGCTCGAACCCGCAGGCTGCAACGCGCGGTGGAGTCGTCATGATTTCACATTCGAGCCCCCGGCAAAAACGGTTTCTCCGGAGAAACAGTTATACGGTGTGGCTCGTAGTGCTAGACAATGACGCACCAGTTGACGACGGAGGACGTTCCACGCCATCATCGACTGTCAGATGATGGGGTAAAAGAGATACACAACAAATCAATTACTATTCTCGAGGAGACCGGAATCGAGGTCTCGCACGGAGAGATCCGGGAGCTGTTAGCGGACGCCGGCTGTGACGTCGACGGGGAGATAGTTCGGTTCCCACGGGAACTCGTAGAAGAGTCGGTCGACCGGGCGCCGTCGTCGTTCACGCTCCACGGGAGGGGGGACGATCGCGAGGTGGAAGTCGGGGGAGACGACCGTGTGATCCTGCCTGCCGGGAGCGCGCCCAACGTCGTCAAATACGACGAAGACAGGCGACCGTCGACGATCGACGACTACGAGGAGCTGTTGAAGCTGGCTCACATGGCGGAGGTGACCGACCTCAGCGGCGGGATGCTCTGTGAGCCAAACGACGTCGACCAGTCTGTAAAGCATCTCGAGACAATAAAAAGACATATACTGTATTCTGACAAACCGTTCAAAGGATCCTCGTGGGGTGCCGACCGAGCCAGGGCGTCGATCGAGATGGCAGGCATCGCCAACGAGGATCCCGACGTCGAACGGCCGTATCTCATTACCGTCGTGAACAGCGTCTCCCCGCGGATGTGGGACACGAAGATGTGTGAAGGGCTCTACGAGTACGCCAGCCACGAACAGCCGGTGATCCTCGCTCCGGCGGTGATGGCGGCAGCGTCCGGTCCGGCGACCCTGCCGGGTGCGATGGCGCTTGCGAACGCGGAGATCCTCTCGGGGGTGACGATCGCACAGCAGATCTCCCCGGGAACGCCCGTCGTCTACGGGCTCCCGAGTTCGAACGTGGACGTCCGGTACGGCGCGTTCAGCATCGGCAGCCCGGAGGGTGCACTGTTCGTCTCCTTTGCCGGGCAGATGGCGGATCACTACGGCGTCCCTTCTCGGGCCGGCGGCGGCCTCACCGACTCGAAGACGCTGGATGACCAGGCCGGCACCGAAGCGATGTTCCAGCTGTCGACGACGTTTTTCAGCGGAATCGACTTCGTCTACCACGGTGCGGGCATCCTCGACTCCTACTCGACGGTCTCGCCGGAGAAGTTCGTGCTCGACTGTGACCGGATTCGGTATCTAACGCGGTACGAGGAGGGGTACGAGATCACCGACGACTCGTTCGCGCTGGATCTCATCGAGGAGGTGGAGCCGGGCGGTCACTTCCTCAACAAGCGTCACACGCTCACACACTCCCGCTCGGAGTTTCTCATTCCCGAGGTGTACGACCGGAAGTCGTACGACACCTGGGCGGAGAACGGAAAGAAAAGCTCCTACGAACGCGCCCACGAACGGGTCGGCGAGCTGCTTGCGGAGTACGAACGCCCGACGATCGATTCCGACGTCCAATCGGAGCTGCTTGCGTACGTCGACGAGAAGCGAACCGAGATCCTCGAGGGCGAATGACTGTATTCCACACATCGCCGGCCGGCTGATCAACTCCGACTATGCTCACAGCCGAACTCTCCGTGCGGTACACCGGAAACTGGACCGAAGAGCTTGCCGACTACGACGCGTTCGGGGAGTTCCTCGCGTCGACGTTTCGGAACCGAGAGTACATCGGGTTGTTCTCTTTGGAATCCTCACAGCTGTCCGAGGCGGTTTCAGTGATCCGGAACCACCGGCGAACGTCGGCTGTGGACGTGATCGAACGGTACACTCCCGGCACCGGGGAACGGTCGGTTGCAACCCTGTTCATCCGCAGCGAACTGGGGGAGTTCACGCCGCTTCAGAGTCTGCTTTACGAGGGATTCCTTCCAGTGGGACCGACTGTTCTCGAGGGGGGGAGAGAACGGTTCACCCTGCTCGTTTCTGACCGTGAGGAACTGTCTAACGCGGTCGAACTGCTCGAGGAATTCGGGGACGTGACCCTCGAGAGGGTCTCCGAAGAGTTCTCTCGGGAGGTCACACCGAGCGCTGCCGGGTGGCAGGAGCTACTCGGCTCGGTCCCGCCCCGCCGTCTCGAGGTGCTCAACACCGCCGTCGAGGGCGGATACTACGAGATCCCGCGGGGGGTAACGCTCGAAGAGATCGCCGAGGAAGCCGGGATCACCAAGACCACCGCATCGAATCACCTCAGAAAGGCCGAACGACAGATGGTATCGTTCCTGCTTCCGTATCTCAATCTGGCTGCGGACGGCCCGCGTTGAGTCTCTGTCTCTTTTTGGTTTTCCCGACTCCCGATAAAAACGGTTCGCTATGTTCGGGGACACGACCTTACCGCTGTCGGCCGAACGTACACCCGATGAACACGGTCTACATTTCCGTTCCGGGCCATCCGAACTGGGCCCGTGACGTCGCAGACATCGCGCTCGACATCGAACCGTCCGAGGAGACCGAAGTTGTCATCCTCTACGTGTTCGAGGGTGACGACCTCGAATCGACCCGTGCGAACCTGAACATCCCGGAGTCGGAGGCGCCGTACTCTCTCGACGAACTCGCAACTCGCAAGTCCGGCGTGAAAGCGATCGAGTCCGCCATCGAGGACAGTCCGGTTGTGACCCGCGTACGGGGGATAAAAGCGGGGAACAAACCCGGAAAGGAAATCGCCTCACTCGCAGCGAAGGACAGCGCCGATCGGATCTACCTCTTCAGCCGTCAGCGGAGCCCGGCCGGCAAAGCCGTGTTCGGGAGCCGCCCCGGCGAAGTGCTTTCACACGCCAGCTGCCCCGTCGTGGTCGTTCCCTTCAACGGGCGATAGACCGACGCGGTCGTTCCCTTCAACGGACGATAGACCGACGCGGTCGGTAGCCCTTCGATTCCTTCGGCCGTATGGTGGGGAAACGTAGTATACTAATAAATACACGATTTGTTAAGTGTGGGGAATATTATACTATGTGGGTGCGATCACTTTTCAAGAATTCAAACGTCCGTATGACGGCTTATCGTATCTTATATACGTTTTCGGCAGCGGCAGGTCCGTTTCGATCTATTTCTCCATCTGCTGTACAAACCGGTTAAAATCTGTGAGCGGGAACTTCTCTGGACAACCGGCGCAACTGCTCTTCGGTGGTTCCTTCCTCACACATATGTGTCTTATAACGTACTATTATGCAGAGATATCACTTTCTTCTTCGTCGGCTGTCTTCCGTATTCAAATTTTCCTACTCCAGTTCCCGTTCGATGACTGCCCGCTTTTCGGCGATCTCGCCGGCGGAGAGTTCGATCGTTTCCCCGTCCACGGACAGCGAGAAGCGACCGTCGTCGGTACACGCCCCCAGCGACTCCACCGGAACGGCGTCCCCGACAGCGTCCCGGACTGCGTTCGGGTCGGTCGTCTCGACGACGAGCCGTCCGGGCGTCTCCTCGAACGCCGCGATCCGATCCGGAAGCGAGACGTCGACGCCCGCCTCTTCGGTCACCATCTCCGCGAGCGTGACGACGAGTCCGCCGTGGCTCACGTCGTGGGCCGCCACCGTCGACTCCAGGGACGCGACCCACGCCAGCGAATCCACGGCGGCGGCCGGATCCGCCGGTAGCGTCGGGAACCGATCGCTCCCGCCACACCGGACGAGATACTCGGAGCCGCCGAGGCAGTCGGACCCCTCGCCGACGACGAGCAGCTCCGTGTCCGTCCGACCCGATAGTTCGATTCCGGGAGCGTCGTAGCCGCGTTTCGTTCCGATCACCGCGAGCGTCGGCGTCGGGGGCACCGGACCTGCTGTCGAGTCGTTGTACAGTGAGACGTTGCCGCCGACGACCGGCACGTCGAGCCCGGCACAGGCGTCGGCGAGTCCGTCGACGACCGCGGCGAACGCGCCGTACACGTCCGGTTTTTCGGGATTGCCGCCGTTCAGGCAGTCAACCGCCGCGAGGGGCCGGGCGCCGACAGCCGCGAGGTTTGCGGCGTTCTCGATGGCGATCGCCCGGGCACCGTCGTACGGCGCCACGCTCGTCCAGTTGGGGTTGGCGCCCGCCGAGATCGCGAGCCCCACGCCGTCGCCGACGTTCGCCTCGGGTTCGGGGGCGAGTTCCCTGAGTGCGAGCACCGCCGCGTCCGCGCCGGGCCCCACTGCCGTTCGGACGCCGACCTCGTGGTCGTACTGTCGGTACACCCACCGCTTGCTTGCGGTCGTCGGGCTCGAAACGACTGCTTCGACTGCCGCCTCCAGCGAGACGTCCGGAAGCTCCTGGGAGGGTGTTTCGGGCTCGGTCATCGGGAGGTCGTTCATCGGAGCGCCGTCGGCGAGGAACTCTGCCGGCACGTCGACGACGGTGTCCCGCGTTGCGTCCTCGTCCTCGCTGCCCGCTTCGTCGGCGAACGTGCACACGTAGTTCCCGTCGGTCACCTCCCCGATGACCGAACAGCCCAGATCGAACCGCTCGGCGAGCTCGCGCACCCGCCCGACGTCTTCGGGGCGGACCTCGTAGCACATCCGCTCTTGGGACTCGGCGAGCAGGATCTCGAGGGGTCGCATGTTCGGCTCCCGCTGGTGGACCCGTTCGAGCTGGATGTGGGCGCCGAGTTCCCCCTTTGCAACCATCTCCGAGGAGGCGCCGCCCAGCCCCGCCGCGCCCAAGTCGCGGGCCGAGATGACGAGCTCCTCCTCGATGAGTTCCTCGTTGCATTCGATGAGCCGCTTTTCGGCGTACGGATCCCCGACCTGCACCGCGGGGCGATCCTCCGTCTGTGCGTCCTCTCCGAGGTCTTCGGAGGCGAACGACGCCCCGCCGAGCCCGTCGCGGCCGGTTGCGTTCCCCACCAGAACGAGCGCGTTTCCCGGCTGTTGCGCCTCTGCGGTGACAACCCGGTCGGCGTCGGTCAGGCCGACGCAGGCGACGTTGACGAGCGGGTTCCCCTCGTAGCCGTCGTGAAAGTCGACGCTGCCGGCGACCGTCGGGACGCCGATACAGTTTCCGTAGTGGCTGATCCCCTCGACGACGCCTTCGAAGAGATATCGGGAGTGGTCTCGATCGAACGAGCCGAAGTAGAGGCTGTCCGCCAGCGCGATCGGATACGCCCCCATACTCATCGTGTCGCGGACGATCCCGCCGACCCCGGTCGCGGCGCCGTCGAACGGATCGACGTAGGAGGGGTGGTTGTGGCTCTCGATGCCGAACGTGAGGTACGTGTCCGTGTAGTCGTGCTCGTCCCGCTCGCCCGGGGGAAGACGGGACGCCTCCGGCTTCGGCACCGCGACGACTGCGGCGTCGTCTCCCGGGCCGACGACTACTTGCGGTCCCTCGCTTTCGAACGCGCCCAGGAGCGGTCGGGAGGAGCGATACGCGCAGTGTTCGCTCCAGAGGTTCTCGAAAAGCGCCGCCTCGACAGGTGTCGGCTCCCGGTCGAGTTCGGCGGTGATGCGCTCGTGATCCGAATCGGAGAGACTCATCCACTTATATGGTCAGATAGAGCGGATTAATGCTTTTCTATATGCACGAACGTGGTGTCCCTCGACGCAGGGACGACGGATCGGCAGATGCTACCGTGATCCTTTTTAAGTCCACACTCGTAGCTGCGGCCGTGTTATCGGTCGAGTTACACGCGCACTCGTCGCTGTCTCACGACGGGCGGGATCCGGTGGAACTCCTCCTCGGGCAGGCGGCGGCCGTCGGACTCGACGCGCTCGCCGTCACCGACCACGACGAAATCGACGCGAGCCTCGAGGCCGCCGAGCTGGCGCCGGAGTACGGGCTCGTCGGTATTCCGGCCATGGAGGTTACCTGCGCGGTGGGCCACGTCCTCGCGCTGGGTGTCGAGGAGCTCGTTCCCGCGGGGCTCCCGTACGACGAGACGCTCGACCGGATCCGAAAACAGGGCGGGATCGCCGTGATTCCCCACCCGTTTCAGAAGTCGCGTCACGGGGTCGCCCCCCACGTCACCGACGACCAGCTCGCGAGCGCCGACGCGATCGAGGTGTACAACTCCCGGCTGCTCACCGGCCGGGCCAACCGGAAGGCCGAACGCTTCGCCCGGGCTCGCGGGCTTTCGATGACTGCCGGCAGCGACGCGCACATCTCCGAGATGGTCGGTCAGGCGGTCACCGACGTCGATGCCGACGCCCGAACCTCCGGGGCGATCCTCGAGGCGATCGCGGCGGGACGAACGAGCGTCGTCGGGAAGCGCACACCCTGGCACATCAGCTTCCGGCAGGCAGCAGGCGGGGCGAAGCGTCGGATTTACCGTCGGGTGGACGAACTGCTCGAGACCGCACGCGGGTGATCCGGATGGGTGCTGTTCTGCCGTGACACGACCCGACGTCTGTGGTGCGGATCCGTCGATCGTTCGGCGAGCCATCGCGGATCGCGAGCCGCTTCCCGGATCCCGTTCCGGGTATCCGGCGTCGCTTGCGGGCTTTGCGGGGCGGCTCGATGGAACCCTGTTCCGGGACGTTCTCGGCCGCGAACCGCTGTTCCTGGAGGGGCAGACGACCTCGGAGACGTCGGGGACAGACGGATCGGACACTGGCCCGCCTGCCGTCGACTGGGCGTTCGAGCCGGGACCGCTGGACGACCCGGTGTTGTTCCCCGCCGGTGTCACGTGGTCGCCGGAACGCGACGGGGGATGGGCGAACCGGACACGGCGATGGCGCCTCCCGAGGCCGTCGCCGGAGGCGTCCGGTGCCGCACTCGACCGGCTTCGAGGGGCGCTGGCTCCCGCACTCGGGATCGAGCGGCCCGACGGTGAGGGATCGAACCGGAAAGAGTCGTCTTCGGACGACGTCGCCGTCGCCTTCTCGGGCGGGGTCGACTCGGCGCTCGTGGCGGCGGGCCACCCGGACGCCCCGCTGTATGTCGTCGGGTTCGAGGGATGTCACGACGTCGCCGCTGCGCGGGAGGCGGCTGACGCCATGGGCCGGTCGGGGGACCTGCGAGTGATCGAACTCACACACGAAACGCTCCGGCGTGCGGTCCCCCGCGTCGTCTCCGCGACTGGGCGGACGAACGCGATGGACGTCGCCATAGCGATCCCGCTTTCGATCGTCGCCGAACGCGCGGCGGCCGACGGCTACGGGACGCTCGCGGTCGGCCAGGGGGCCGACGAGCTGTTCGGCGGCTACGCGAAGGTCGTCGACCCGGCCGACGATCACCGGGTCGAGGCGGAGTCGGTTCGGGGGGCGGTCCGGGAGGTGATCGCGACGCTGCCCGAGCAGCTGGCCCGGGACGTAACGGCGATCCGGGCGGCCGGCGCCGACGTCGCCGCCCCGTTCCTCCAGGACCGGGTTGTCGAGGCGGCGCTCCGATTGCCCGCGGAGCTGCTCGTCGATGACGGGATCCGGAAGGTTGCACTCCGCCGATTCGCCGACGAAACCGACGTCGTCCCGCGATCGGTCTGGACTGCAGAGAAGAAGGCGCTCCAGTACGGGACCTACGTCTCCCGGGAGCTGGATCGACTCGCGAGGCGGGCCGGATTCAAGCGGCGCATGGATCGCCACGTCGACCGATACGTCGAGTCGCTCCTCGAGGGCAGGGCGTAGCCTCGGTCGTCGCTCCAGATGTCGTACTCCTCAAAGGTTCGATCGTCGCGCGGGCGCCGGAAACAGTGCGTCGACGTCGGGTGACTCCTCACACAGCGCGTACACTCCGTCGTCGTCCCGGTCGACGACGCCGCCCCGCTGGAGGTGATCGAGGTGAGCGGAGGCCTCCCCGGGCCCATGGAGGATGTGGATGTTCTCGAGGTCGCCGAACAGCCGCGCCGACACCGTCCAGACGTCGGCCGGGCCCTCCTCTCGGAGGCTGTCGACGACTCGCTGCGTCCGGCGGCGGTGGTGTTCGAGGATCGTCGCCGCACGGGCGGGGGGATCGTCGATCGGGTATCGGTGCCCCGGCCACGCCCGGTTCCAGCCCCGCTCGACGATCGAAACCAGGCTCTCGACGTACGTTCCGAGCGGATCCTCGACGCGCGTGTCGGCACCGCCGACGTTCGGGGTGTACTCCGGCAGGATCACGTCGCCGACGAACGCCTCGCGTTCCGGGAGGCGATCGGCACGTTCCGACAGTCGATCCTCCTCGGCCTCGAACTCGTAGGCCACGCTTCCGGCCGTATGCCCCGGAAGGTGGACCACCGAAAGCTCCGTTCCGTTCACCACGAACGTCTCCCCGTCGGAGATCGGTGTGGTGTCGACCGGCTCGCCGCGGAGGTCCTCCATCACGTTTCCGAGAAACGCCTGGAGCTCCGCTCTCGGCTCTTCTGGGATCCCCCAGTCGTCGAACTGGGCTCGCTGTGCCGCGGGATCCTCGAGCAGCGATCGCTGACTGCCGTCGATCAGCGGCGCGTCGGCCTCGTGGATCCGGACGGTCGCGCCGGACGCCGCCTGGATCTCGCCCGCGAGCCCGGAGTGGTCCGGGTGCCAGTGAGTGAGGAAGATCTCGTCGACGTCGCCAAACGAGATGCCCAGCTCCGCCAACCCCGACTGCAGTTCCTCCCGCACGGACGGCAGCGAGACGCCCGTGTCGATCAACGCCGTGGTATCGCCGTCGAACAGGTAGACGTCGTTTTCGCCCTCGAACACCGTGTTTCCGAGCTGTATTCGCTGCACGTTTTCGGATCGGACGGGAACGAATATGAACGTACGGAAAGCCCGGGCGGATCCCTCGTGGATTTCAGTACTGATATTTAGAGAGTCACGTTGAAACGGGGCGGCTCGCTATTCGATTGCAGACAATGTCGGCGGACTTCTACGATCTGCTGGAGGTGGACGAGGACGCCGACGACGAGGAGTTGAAACGCGCGTACCGACGGGCAGTCCGCCGATACCACCCCGACGTCAACGACAGGGAGAACGCGGACGCACAGTTCAAGGTCGTAAAACGCGCCTACGAGACGCTCTCGAATCCGAAAGAGCGGGCACGCTACGACCGGCTCGGTCATCGATCGTACGTCCGAGAACAGCTCGGCGGGCTTCCAACCACGGTCGTGTCGACGGTCGACGACGGGTCGGACAGTTCGGACTCTTCGGGAACGGATCCGACGCCCGCTGCGACCGAGACGACCGCACGATCTGCCGGATCGTCCGGCGGCGCCGGCCGATGGGACGGTTCCGCCTCGAGCGGGACAAACTCGGCAGGGAGCAGCACGGGCCGAAGCGGTTCGAGGGAGGAATCGCGCTCTTCGACCGGCAGCGGTACAACCTCCAGCGGTGCAACCTCCAGCGGTGCAACCTCCAGCGGTGCAACCTCCAGCGGTGCAACCTCCAGCGGTGCAACCTCCAGTGGCGCCACGTCGACGGGTTCGGGTACCGGTCGGTCGACGGCGACGGGTTCGACGGCGACGGGTTCGACGGCGACGGGTTCGACGGCGACGGGTTCGACGGCGACAGACACCACTGCTGGGAGAACCACCTCTGGGTCGAGCGCTGCCGAAAACAGTTCTACTACCGGAACCGCGACGGGAACGTCCGGTTCGGCGTCATCGAAGGCGGAAGGGAGTTCGACGGGCGTCGGTACGACCGACCCGCGAACGAACGGAACGACGACTGCATCGGAGCAGGGTGCCGCCGATGAGGATCCGTCGACGACGACCGACGTGCGCGAGAGTACCGGCGTCGACGCTCATCGGGTAGGCCTCCGCCGCGGGTTGTACGCGTCACTCGTCGGGCTCGTTGTCTATCTCGCGGGGCTTTCCGCGTATCTCTCCGCCAACGCGGGCACTCTCGCCACGCTGGCCGACGAGGTGTCAGCTACACCCCAGGAGACGGTGTTCGCGAGCGCCGGCTTCATTGATCCGATCGTGTACGTTCTGGCGTCACCGGACGCTGTCACCGGGATCGCGTTCGCGGTCGGGGTCGTTCTCCTTCCGGTGACAGTCGGTACTACGGTTCTTCGGTTCGGTCGTGGTGCCGCTCGCCTGTACGGGGTCGCAGCACTCTTGCCCGCGGTGTGGCTCCTGCTCGCGAGCGATCTCCCGTTCGCGGTGGCGGGCGTCCCCGTGCCCGGGGTGTTGGCCGAGGGCGTCCCGGTCGCGGTGACGGCGCTTTTGCTCGTCGTGATTCCGGTCGGGGCGGTCGTCGCCTTCCTCGTCGACGTTGGGAGATATCTCCGGGCCGGATAGCAGTAGGACTCGACTGCGTTCGTCGTGACACGGATCCTCCCGACCGGACGGCCGGGAGGGCGACCTGAAACGGTCGATTGACTGACCAAGCCACTGGAGCACTAGTCCGTGTCGGCGCGACTGTTTCGCGCCATTCGTGTCGTAGGACGATATTAAGTTTATCTCTTCTTTCGTGCCAACATTCACCGGCGGTTGCTAATAATCTGTTCGAATATTACTTTATTTGGATAAAACCCGAACGAACGACTACTAATAAGTGTTCAAAATCGATGTCGATGAACGGATGTCACCTGACGTAATACGGGTCTCCACCGGGAAGGAACCGGCCGAGATCGGACTCTCGCCTGTAGTCGGTTGCCTGCAGTACCACGAGCGCTTCGACGAGTCTGTCGGCGTCGTCGTCGCTCCAGTCTGTGGGGTCCTTGATCGGCACGACGAGGAAGCCGGAGCCGTGGAGCTCACTCGCGTGAAGCCGATCCATCTCCCGTGCGCGCTCCGGATCCCTCGCGGTGTAGGTTTCGAGCACGTGTTCGGTTGCGCGTTCGCCGACCGGAAGCAGTACGTGGGCGGCAATCGCCCGCAGTTCCGCGTCGAAGAACCGTTCCATGTCGGCGTAGGACTTCGGGGTCGGCGGTTCGACGTCGGGGACACAGCTGTGGAGATACGAGAAAAACGTCGACGCCACCCGGGGCCGTTCGGGATCATCGTCGACCAGGAGGCCGGCGTCGACGAGCGCCGCGAGGAACGATGCCGACCACGGGGCCCCAGTGAACGGAACACCCGTCTCGATGCCGCCGTGGACGCCGGGATGGTCACCGACGACGTGAAAGTCGGCGTTCGCGTCGCCGTACCCCGGAACGTAGCGATCGCACGGGGGAGTCATTCCGAACGGGTTTCGCCGCCTGTCCGTGACGTTCCTCACAGTTCGATCCCGGAGGGAATGAGGCTCTCGCGTCGAAGCAGGTTCCCGTCGGCGTCGTACACGAGGAACGTGCCCTTCTCGTACTCGACGAGTGGGTTCCCCTCGTAATCGATCTCGATGCGGTACTGGCCGTCCGAGCCGTCGGAACGCCCGTACTCGCGTGCGGCGCGGATGAACTGGAGTACATCCCCGGCCGTGGCGTTGAGTTCGAAGACGAAGTCGCCGGTGAGCCTGTTCGTCACGCTCACCACGCCCTCGGCGTCGGGGTCGTCCTCGTGGGGTTCGAGCAGCCGGAAGGAGACGTCGACGTTCTCGGCCTCGAGAAGCTCCCCGTCGTCCTCGTCGACGTCGGCGAGTTGACCTTCGAGCAGCTCTTCGGGCCCGTGGAAGTCGATCCGAACGAACGGCTTTTGCGGCTCGCCGCCCTTCCGGATCCAGTCGACGTTTCGGACGTCCAGTTCGAAGTAGTCACGCCGCATTTCCTGTCCGTCCGTTGGGAACGGGACGGTATGAACTTGACGCCCACACCGTCTCCGGCACGTCGATCCTGCGCCCGATCGGGAAGTTCAAGCGGCCGGAGAGTTCCACTCGAAGTATGAGAACCGTCCGGATCATCGGGGCGCCGACGGACTTCGGCGCAAACCGACGCGGCGTCGACATGGGACCGTCCGCCATCCGCTATGCCGGACTGGCCGAGGAGCTCGAGTCGGCAGGCAGTGACCCTCGGGACGGTGGCGACCTCTTCGTTCCCCGTGCAGAAGAGCGGGATCCGGACGCAGACGAACCCCCGGGCGGTCGCGCGAAGTTCCTCCGGGAGACGGCTGCGGTCTCCAGACAGCTGGGAAACGAGGTTGCACTCGCACTCTCCAACGGGGAGACGCCGCTCGTGCTCGGTGGCGACCACAGCGTCGCCATCGGATCGCTTTCGGGGACCGCACGCGAGGCGAACGTCGGCGCCGTCTGGTTTGACGCCCACGCCGACCTGAACACCCCGTCGACCTCGCCGTCGGGCAACGTCCACGGGATGCCGCTCGCGGCGGCGCTGGGGATCGACGAGTTCGCCGACACGGAGTGGGCGAACGCGCCGCGGCTCTCCCCCGAGAACATCGCCCTCGTCGGGCTCCGCAGCGTCGATCCCGCAGAGCAGGAACTGCTCCGCGAGCGCGGGTTCGCCGCCTACACGATGTCGGACATCGACGAGCACGGTATCACCGAAGTCGTCGAGGAGGCGCTGTCGATCGCGACCGACGGGGTCGACGGGCTCCACGTCAGCCTCGATCTCGACTGGCTGGATCCGAACGTCGCCCCCGGGGTCGGCACGCCCGTCCGGGGCGGGGTTACCTACCGGGAGGCTCACTCCGCGATGGAGATCGTCGCCGACACCGGGACGCTCCGATCGATGGAACTCGTCGAGGTGAATCCGACGCTCGACCAGCACAACGAAACCGCCGAACTGGCGACCGAACTCGCCGCCAGCGCGTTCGGGAAACGCGTGTTGTAATCCGGCTCCCCGGTGTGATCCTAACTCGTTTGGATCGGCGTCTAAACGCGGTGGGAGACAATTTCCTCGCGTGCGATCCGAACGGCTACACTCGAGTGGAACGTCTCGAACGCGACAGGTGAGGGGGCCGTGCCGACTGGGCTGAAGCGGGACCTCGGACTCCCGGCGACGACTGCGATCGCAATCGGGGCCATGGTCGGCTCCGGTATCTTCATACTTCCCGGCGTCGCCTTCGTCACGGTCGACGGTGGGCATCCCTCGGTCGTGATGGCGTTTCTCGTTTCAGGGGTGCTCGTACTGCCGGCGGCGCTCTCGGCCGCCGAGATGGCCACTGCGATGCCCGAGGACGGCGGCTCGTACGTGTACGTCGAACGCGGGATGGGACCGTTACTCGGGACGATCGCGGGCCTTGGAAACTGGTTCATGCTCTCGTTTAAAGGGGCGCTCGCGTTGATCGGCGGGATGCCGTATCTGGTGTTTCTGTTCCCCCGGCTCCGGGAGGTACAGGTTCCGGTGTTCGGCGATCCGATCGTTCCCTTCGCCCTGGTTCTCGCAGTCGGGTTCGTCGTGCTCAACGCGGTCAGTACGTCCAGCACAGGCCGGTTACAGTTCCTCATCGTCGGTCTCATGCTGGTTGTGATGGCGTGGTTCGTCGCCGGTGGATTCGGTGAGGTCCAGGGCGCACAGATCGACGGCGCCTTCGCGGTCGGCGAGTCCGGATTTCTCGCGGCAACCGCCCTCGTGTTCATCTCGTATGCCGGCGTGATCAAAATCGCTGCCGTCGCCGAGGAGGTGAAAGACCCCGGGAGAGTGATTCCTCGGGCGATGGTCGGCTCGCTCGTACTCACTACTGTCATCTACGTTGCGACCGTGTACGTCGCCATCGGGGTCGTCGACGTGGCGGAACTGTCCGCTGCGGAAGCGGCCGACGTCGAGGCGTACGCGAACGGGTTGCTCACCGAGGAGGGCGAAGGCCCGATCATGGCGATCGCTGCACGGGAGACGCTCGGCAGCGTCGGCGTGGTCGGGGTAACGATCGCCGCCCTGTTGGCGCTCGCGTCGACGGCCAATGCGGGGCTGTTGTCGGGCTCGCGGTTCCCGTTCGCGATGGCCCGGGACGACCTCGCGCCAGCAGCGTTCGAACGCGTCAGCGACCGGTTTCACACCCCCGTTCTCGCCGTCGGCGTGACCGGCGGGATGATCCTGTTTATGGTGGCGTTCCTCCCGATATCTGAGGTCGCCAAGTTCGGCAGCGCGTTCCAGATCCTCGTTTTCGTCCTCGTCAATCTCGCGCTCGTCGGCTTCCGCGAAGGGGCGATCGAGGAGTACGATCCCGAATTCACGTCGCCGCTATACCCCTGGATGCAGGTGTTCGGCATGGTCAGTGGTATCGTGGTTTTGACGCAGGTCGGAACGGTTCCGCTCGTCGGTGCTGCGGTCATCGTGGCGGTGGGTGTCGCGTACTACTTTCTGTATGCGCGGGGGACGATCGACCGCGAAGGGGCCGTCAGGGCGGGTGTACGGGAGAGTCTCGGTGTCTCCGCGGTCGATCGGACCCGCAGGCTGTTTCAAAACGACGCCGAGTACGACGTCCTGGTTGCGATCACCGACCGGACGCCCGAAGACACACAGCGGAACATGCTCCGGATCTCGGCGGATCTGGGACGGTTGCGGACGACGGTAGTCTCCCTCGTGAAGTTCTTCGACGTTCCACGTCGGGTATTTGACGAGGATCATCCGGAGGTTCACGCTGCCGACGTTCCCGACTGGTTCCCGACTGACTCGGGGGACACGGCGGAATGGTTCCCGGAGAACGGCACTGTCCGACCGGCAACTCGACCGTCCGGTGGACAATCCGGAACCGTTCGCGGATCCGCTGGGAGGAACGGACCGACGATCGAGTACCGGGAGATCGACAGCAGGGATCACGAGCGTGCCATGATCGACGTGGCGGCGTACGGAAGGTACGACCTGCTGGTCGTGGAACGCCGCCGGGAGGAGTTGCATCGTCGGCTCTTCGGCAGCGAGACGGACGAGATCCTCGCGAACGCGCCGTGTGACGTGTTGCTCGTCGAAGATCGGGGGTTCGACGGGATCGACGAGGTTGCCGTGGTGACGACTCGTGGACCGTACGACCCGTTGAAACTCCTCATCGCGGACGCGATCGGCGAGGAAACCGGCGCTGAGATCAACCTCCTTCAGGCGATTCCGGAGAACCCGCCGGAGACGCAGCGCCGAACTGTGGCGAACTACCACGACGAATTGATCTCCCTGTGTACCGTTCCTACGCGATCGACGGTCGTCGAAAGCGAGGACGGGATTTCCGGGCTCGTTCGGTTCGTCGGGACCGCGGATCTGCTGGTGACCGGCGTCGACCGCGGCGGCTTTCGTGGGCGGGTTCTCGGCCGGCCGGGAGATCTGCTGGTCGATTCGGTCGACTGCACAGCGGTAATGGTCCAGACCCACGAGGACACCGACACCAGAGGTCCTGTCGGTCGGTTCCTGATGGATTACCTGTTCGATTGATCCGTGTCCGGTTCTTCACCGTCCCCGTCGGTGGTCGTCTCATCCTCATCGGTGGTCGTCTCATCCTCATCGGTGGTCGTCTCATCCTCATCGGTGGCTGGCGCCTCCTCCAGCCGCTGGGCCGGGACGACCTCCATGCAGGCAACTGCATCGCCCGGCTCGACTTCCATGACAGTCACGCCCATCGTGTTTCGACCGACGATCGAGAGGTCCTCCACCCGGGTGCGCATGATCTGCCCACCGCGGCTCATCGTCACCAGGTGATCTCCCGGGCCGACCGTCGCGATCCCGACGACTTCGCCGTTGCGTTCGTTCGTCTTGATGTCGATCAGGCCCTTGCCGTTGCGCGACTGCACGCGGTAGGCGCCGACGTCGCTCCGCTTGCCGTAGCCGTTTTCCGTCACTGTCAGTACCCAGCTGTGTCTGTCGGGATCTACCGCCGCAATCCCGGCAACCCGATCGTCGCCCTCCAGCCGGATCCCGCGCACGCCCCGGGCGCTGCGACCCATCGGACGAACCTCCTCCTCGTCGAACCTGATCGACATCCCTCCGCGGGTGCCGATCACGAGGTCGGTCTCGCCGTCGGTCACCTCGACGTCGATCAGTTCGTCGCCCTCCTCGAGCCGTATCGCGCGGATCCCCGTCGAGAGGATGTGCCCGAACTCGCTCGCGCAGGTCCGTTTCACGTAGCCGTCCCGGGTCACCATCGTCAGGTACTGCTCGTCGGAGAGCGCTTCTGTGTTCACCACCGCAGTGATCTCCTCGCCGTCCTCGAGGTCCAGCAGGTTCACTGCCGACTTGCCCCGGGCGGTTCTCGACATCTCCGGTATCTGGTAGGTCTTGAGCTCGTAGATCTGGCCGTGTGTCGTAAACACCAACAGGAGATCGTGAGTGTTCGCGACGAACACCGAGGAGACGCTGTCGCCTTCCTTCAGTTCCGTGCCGATGATCCCCTTTCCACCGCGGTTTTGCGCCCGGAAGGTGGAAAGCGACATCCGCTTTATATAGTCGTCCTCCGACATCGTGACGACCATCTCGGCTTCCGGGATGAGGTCCTCGTGGGTGACGGTGCCGTCGTCCTCGACGAAGGTGGTGCGGCGCTCGTCGTCGTATTCTGCCTTGATCTCCCGGAGCTCGTCCTCGATAACCCCGAGTAGTTCGGACTCGTTTTCGAGAATCTCGTTCAGGCGTTCGATCCGGGCCTGGATGTCCTCGTACTCTCGTTCGATCTCTTCGGACTCCATCGAGGTGAGCGAGCCGAGCTGCATCGCGACGATGTGCTCGACCTGGGGCTGGGAGAAGCCGTACTCCTCTCGCAGCGCCGACTTGGCCGCGTCGCGATCCGATGCGTTCCGAATGAGCTCGACGACGTCGTCGACGTTCTCGAGTGCCCGCAGCCGCCCTTCGAGGATGTGTGCACGGTCCTGGGCTTCCTCGAGTTCGTGTTGCGAGCGCCGCCGGACCACCTCCCTGCGGTGATCGAGATACTCCGCGAGCGTCTCCTTGAGCGTCAGCACCCGCGGCGCGCCGTCGACCAGCGCGAGGTTGATCACGCCGAACGTGCGCTCGAGATGGTTGTCGAGCAGCTGGTTTTTCACCACGTCCGGCATCGCGCTCTGCTTGAGTTCGATCACGATCCGGATACCGTCCCGATCCGACTCGTCGCGGAGATCCCGGATCCCAGGGATCGTCCCCTCGTTTACGTCGTCGGCGATCCGTTCGACCAGCCGGGACTTGTTCTGCTGGAAGGGGAGTTCCGTGATGACGATCCGTCCCTTTTCCTCGTCGACCTCGAACTCGGCGCGCACCCGGATCTTCCCGCGGCCGGTCTTGTACGCCTTGTAAACCCCATTGCGGCCGACGATGTTCGCCCCGGTCGGGAAGTCCGGTCCCGGAACGTGTTCCATCAGGTCCTCGACCGTACAGTCGGGGTTGTCGATCAGGTGGATCGTCGCGTCGATCACCTCGCCGAGGTTGTGCGGCGGAACGTTCGTCGACATCCCCACGGCGATGCCCGACGAGCCGTTGACCAGCAGGTTCGGGAACGCCGCCGGCAGCACTTCGGGCTCCTCGAGCCGGTCGTCGTAGTTCGGAGCGAAGTCGACGGTGTCCCTGTCGATATCCGCGAGCAGTTCCTCGGCGATCGGGGCCATCCGGGCCTCGGTGTACCGCATCGCCGCCGGCGGATCGCCGTCGACCGAGCCGAAGTTCCCCTGACCGTCCACCAGCGGATACCGCATCGAGAAGTCCTGGGCCATCCGGGCGAGCGTGTCGTAGATCGCGGTGTCGCCGTGCGGGTGGTAATCACCCATCGTTTCGCCGACGACCGAAGAGGACTTCCGGTGGCTCGCCCGGCTGGTCACGCCCGCCTCGTGCATCGCATACAGGATGCGCCGGTGGACGGGCTTGAGACCGTCGCGGACGTCCGGCAGCGCCCGGCCCGCGATCACCGACATCGCGTAATCGATGTAGGACTGCTCCATCTCGTCTTCGATGCGGGCGACCTGTACCTCTGCGGCGTGATCGTCGTCGGGATCGGGTATCTCTGAACTCATCAGATGTCCACCCACTCTGCGTCCTTCGCGTGTTCCTTGATGAACTGTTTTCGCGGTTCGACGGCGTCACCCATCAGCACGCTGAACGTGCGATCGGCGGCCGCCGCGTCCTCGATCGCGATCCGTTTCAGGATGCGGTTTTCCGGGTCCATCGTCGTTTCCCACAGCTGGTCGGGGTTCATTTCCCCGAGTCCCTTGAACCGCTGCACCTGGTCGGGAGCGCCGCCACACTCCTCTTCGACGATCCGGTCGCGCTCGGCTTCGGTCATCGCGTCGTAGGTGTCCCCGCCCTTCCGGATCCGGTACAGCGGGGGCTGGGCCGCGTACACGTATCCGGCCTCGAGCAGCGGCTTCATGTGCCGGTAGAGGAACGTCAAAAGCAGCGTCCGGATGTGGGCGCCGTCGACGTCGGCGTCGACCAAAAGGATGATCTTCTCGTAGCGGGCCTCCTCGATGTCGAACTCCTCGCCGATTCCCGTGCCGATCGCGGTGATCAGCGCTCGGATCTCGTCGTTCTCGAGGATCCGATCGAGGCGGTGCTTTTCGACGTTGAGAATCTTCCCTTTGAGTGGCAAAATCGCCTGGAAGCGCCTGTCTCTGCCCTGTTTGGCGCTTCCTCCGGCGCTGTCTCCCTCCACCACGAACAGCTCCGCTTCGCCCGGGTCGCGAGTCTGACAGTCCGCGAGCTTCCCCGGCAGCGCCGTCGTCTCCAGGGCCGACTTCCGGCGCGTGAGCTCTTCGGCCTTCTTTGCGGCCTGCCGTGCCCGGGCAGCCTCTGCTGCCTTCGAGACCACCGCGCGAGCGATGTCGGGATTCTCCTCGAAGTACGTGCTCAGATGTTCGTGCATCGCCGACTCAACGATCCCACGGACCTCGCTGTTTCCGAGTTTCGTCTTCGTTTGCCCCTCGAACTGCGGGTCGGGATGTTTCACCGAGATGATCGCCGTGAGCCCCTCGCGGACGTCCTCGCCCTTGAGGTTACCGTCGATGTCGCCGATGAGGTCGTGTTCGTTCGCGTAGTCGTTCACGACGCGCGTGAGCGCCGTCTTGAACCCGGTGAGGTGGGTCCCACCTTCCCTGGTGTTGATGTTGTTCGCGAACGCGTGTAGCGACCCCTGCAACTCCTCTGTCGCCTGCATCGCCACCTCGACGTGGACGCCCTGCTCCTCCTCACTGAAGAAGATCACTTCCTCGTGGAGCGGCGACCGCGTCTCGTTGAGATAGCGGACGAACTCCCTGATTCCGCCCTCGTATTCGAATATCTGTCTCTCGTCGGTTTCCTCCTCGGCGAGCGTGATCTCGACGCCCGGGTTCAGGAAGGCGAGTTCCCGGAGGCGAGAGGAGAGCGTGTCGAAAGAGAAGTCGACGGTTTCGAATATCTCGTCGTCGGGCCAAAAGCGGATGTACGTCCCGGTCTCCTCGTCGTCCTCCAGCGGGCGAACCCGTTCGAAGGCGCCCTCGACGGGTTCGCCGTGGTCGAACCGGTGGCGCCACAGGTAGCCGTCGCGTTTCACTTCCGCCTCGAGCCGTTGAGAAAGCGCGTTGACGACGGAAACGCCGACCCCGTGGAGCCCTCCGGACACCTGGTAGGATTTGCTATCGAACTTTCCGCCGGCGTGCAGCACCGTCATGATTACTTCCAGCGCCGGCCTGTCGTACTCCTCGTGTGGATCGACCGGGATCCCCCGCCCGTCGTCGCTGACGCTCACGGAGTGGTCATCGTGTATCGTCACCTCGATAGTGTCGCAGTACCCCGCGAGTGCCTCGTCGATGGCGTTGTCGACGACCTCGTAGACGAGATGGTGGAGCCCACGGCCGTCCGTGGACCCGATGTACATCGCCGGGCGTTTCCGTACGGCCTGGAGACCCTCGAGGACCTGGATCTGCCCGGCCCCGTATTCAGTATCCTCTGACATAGAACTATGTACGGCTTTACTCGGCATCCGACTTAAAGGCCTCGCACGCGCGCGTATGAAAAAAGAAAGATCGACGGTTTTTATCGGGTGAAAAACGCAGGTAATAAAGGGCCGCTCAGGCGGCCGCCGCTTCGCCGGTATCGAGGGTGCCGTTCGCCTCGAGCGCCTCGATCAACAGCTCGGCGACGTCGACGACCTCGATGTCGTCCTCGAAGCCGCCCGTCTTGCGGCCGTCCTCGTACATGGTGGTACACATCGGACAGGCGACGACGAACTTCTCGACGGACTCGCCCGCCGCGGTGTCCTCGAGCGCCTCACGGAGTCGCTCCTCGCTGGGTTTCGTCTCCTCCTCGATGTCGAGCCAGAGACCGCCCCCGCCCCCGCCACAGCAGTAGGAGTCGTTCCGGTTGCGCGGCATCTCGTGGAGGTCGGCGCCGGTCGCACGGATGAGTTCGCGGGGCGCCTCGTACTCGTCGTTCATCCGGCCGAGGTGGCACGGATCGTGATAGGTGACGGTGTAGTCCAGTTCGGCCCCCGAGAGGTCGAGTCGGCCGTCGGCGACGAGCTCTTCGGCCACCTGCGTCCAGTGGAGCACGTCGACGGCGCCGTCTGCGTTCCACTGTTCGTCGTACTCGAAGGGCATCACCGGGTCGTCGGCGAAGGCGGCGAAGTCGACCTCGGGATACTCGTTTTTCATCGTGTTGTACGCGTGGGGGTCGGTACAGACGATCTTCTCGAAGTCACACTCCTCGAACGTCTCGACGTGATGGCCCGCGAGTTCGAGGTAGAGGAACTCCTCGCCCACCCGGCGGATGTCGTTACCGTCGAACTTCTCGTCGTCGAACAGGATGCCGAATTCCACGTCGGCGGCCTCGAAGATCCGGGCCAGCGCCCGGGCGACCTTCTTGTTCCGGTCGTCGAAGCTCGGGTAGTCGCCGACGTACCAGAGGTACTCGACGGATTCCTCGCGGGCGTCCTCGAGGTCGAACTCCAGTTCGTCGGCCCAGTCGGCACGCGCGCTCTGCTGGTTGCCGAACGTGTTGCCCCGCTGCATCACGTTGCCGAACACGTCCTGCATGCTCGGGTCGACCATTCCCTCGTCGGTGATCTGCCGGTTCATCCGCGTGAACGACGAGAGATGCTCGATCTCGACGGGACAGGCGTCCATACACGCCATACACGCCATACACGACTCCATCGTCTCCGGCTGAATGACGCCGCCGTCGGCGACGATCGGCACCTCCTCGCCGCCGTTGTCGCCGTCGAGCGACTCTCGATAGGTTTTCAGATCGAGGATAACATCGCGGGGATCAAGCGGTCGTCCGGAGGCGTTCGCCGGACACACCGACGAACACCGGCCACATTTCGTACACGCGTCCTGATCGAGCAGCTCCTTCCAGGTGAAGTCGTCGATCGATTCGGCGTTGGTCTCCTCGAGGTCGGCCGGCACGTTCGGCAGGCGCGCGCCAGCCTTCTCGTCTTTGGCGACGACGTTCGCGAACGACGACAGGATGTGCAGCGGTTTGCCGTACGGGATCCACGCGATAAACGCCAGCGCCACGATCGCGTGGGTCCACCAGGTCCACCAGTAGGCGGTCGCCGCCATCTCGGGAGTGACCCCCGCGGCGATCATCGCCTGTGCCATCCCGTAGCCGACGAAGCTGACGAGCTCGTTTGCGCGCTGGGGCTGGCCGATGATCGAAAGCGCCTGCGCGAGGAAGCCGCCCACGCCCAGGAAGAACAGCGACCACACCAGGAAGTCGTCGTCGAGATCCGTGTGTTTTCCCCATACGCGGCCGTCACGGTTCCTGTAGCGCCGCCAGATGGCCATCCCCAGCCCGACGACGAACAGCAGACCGAACAGGTCGACGACGAACTGATACGAGAGGTAGAAGTCGCCGACCCAGAAGGACTCCCCGAGAAGCAGCTGCCATGCGTACTCGTCGAACGCCAATATCGACGTCGCGATGAGCAGTACCAAGAACCCCCACAGGATGAACGTGTGCATTATCCCGGCGTAGACGTCCCGGTCGAACAGTTTCTCGTTCGATCCGACGATCTTCGCCGCGTCCATCACGCGCGCCCCGAGGTCATCGAGTCGGGGAATCGGATCCTCCGATCCTTTCGTGTATCGGGTGACTCGCTCGTAGGCGCCGTACAGGAAGACCAGGATCGCGACCGCGGCGAGGAAGTAAAAGATCGCCTTGCCGGTCGGACTGATCGTCCAGTACGTCTCGCGGGTCGCCGCCTGTAGAACTGTCATATATTCTCACGTGGCCACGCACAGGTTAAATCTTGCCAAGAGCTTGTTCACCCGTTTAAGTAACTCCGCTCGGTTCGGCCGGTTAACGCAGTATTTTGTCCGTCAAAACGAGCAGAATCGTCACGACGGATCCCAGCGTCACCAGGTAATCGACCGGCGAGAACGACAGCGGCGGAAGCGTCGGGTTCCAGGAGAAACACCGCGCCCGGAGTGCGAGTGCAAGCCGATCCGCCCTCGCAAGCGCTCGTGAGACGCCACCGACGGCGAGCAGCCCGATCCGGTCCCGGAGCGATCGGTTCTCGCCGAGGCGCGCGCGCATTGCCCGGCGCACGGCCAGCAGCTCCCGGCGCAACGGCGGCAGGGACCGGGCCGTAACGGCGACGCCGACCCCGAGCAACTGTCCCGGGCGGCCGGGGACGGTCCGCTGGATCGCCGCCCGCGACTCCCGGATCGACGTCGACCGGACGTACGCCGCGCTCACGAGCAACACGAGCAGGACCCGGTAGGACGCCAGGCCGGTGACAGCGGCGTCGCCCGGCGAGAACCACGGCGGGCCGACGGTGACGCCGGCGATGATCGGTGCCAGTACGAGAAACGGGAGTGCGAACCGGAAGCCGTACAGCGCGGCGATCGGGCCAGTCCCGGCGAGGAAAAGCGCCGCGAGCGCAACGACCGTCAGAACCGCCAACCCCTCGGGTGTTGTGTAGGCGTACGCGACGGCGACCACCGCGAACTGGACGACGAGTTTCGTCCGGGGGTCGAGCCGGTGTGCGACCGTGTCGTCGGGGCGATACTGGAGCACGCTACTCGCGCCCGTGAATCGGGACGCCGAGTGCAACCAGTCGGTCCTCGACCGCTGGATCGGGGGCCGCGTCCCCGCTCACGTCCGCCTCCAGTGCGATCTCGCCGTCGGCGAGCGCGAGGACACGATCGGCACGTTCGATCACGGTCCCGACGTCGTGGGTCACGACGACGATCCCGGTTCCGTCACCGTGAAGCGTCCGGAGTCGATTGCGGACCGCCTCCCGCGTCGGCGCGTCGAGCCCTGCGAACGGCTCGTCGAGAACGAGGTGTGACGGCTCCATCGCGAGCGCCCCCGCGATCGCGACCCTGGCGCGTTCGCCGCCGGACAGCGAGTCGATCCGTTCGGCTTCTCGACCCTCCATTCGCACGGCTGCAAGCGCCGACTCTACGCGTTTGCGGATCTCCTTCCGCGAGAGGCCGAGGTTCTCCGGCCCGAACGCCACGTCGTCGCCGACGGTTGCAGCGACGAAACAGTCGCGGGGATCCTGAAACACCATGCCGACGGCCGTCCGGGCGGCCACGGGGTTCGAGCTGACCTCCTGGCCGTCGACACACACCTCCCCTTCGTCGGGCGTGACGAGGCCGTTGAACGTCCGCACGAGGCTCGTCTTCCCGGAGCCGTTCGCCCCGACCAGCGCGAGGAACTCGCCGTCGGGGATCTGGAGGGTAACGTCGTCGACGGCGACGACGTCTCCGTACTGCACCGTGACGTTACGGACCTGGATCATCTTGAATCAGTCCGACACCACGTCGTCGATGGTCGGGCCATCGGTTCACACTGCGGCGAGGCGATCCGAGTGCACGATTCCGACGGCGGCGGCGATCTTCGCGACCTCGAACGGGACGAAAGCGGCCGCCCCCAGGAGGAACGCCTCGAGGAGAGTGAGTCCGAGGACGGCCGCCATCACGACCGTCCCGACCCCGTAGATGACGGCGACACCGACCACCATCGCGCCGACGAGGAGGCCAACACTTGCCTCCTTCGGGGGGCGCAGTTCGGTTCCGCGGTGGACGATCGCGCCGACGACGGCGGCCGCGATCGGGTACGACCACAGGTATCCGGCGGTCTCCCCGACGAGAACGCCGAGGCCCGCGGTGCCGCCGGCGAACACCGGCGCGCCCAGCGCGCCGGCCGCCAGATACAGCACCATCGAAAACCCGCCCCACGCCGGTCCCAGCAGGATCCCGGCGAGGAACACCCCGAGCACCTGCAGGGTCACCGGAGCCGGCGAGAACGGCGTCGGGATCGCCACGTACGCGAACGCGCCGACCAGCGCGGCGAACAGCCCGGCCCTGGCGAGGTTCGTGACGGTTCCTTCCTCGACGAGTTCGACCGATTCGGCCCTCGTTGCCATGGATGGCCGTTTTTCGGGACGCGCTTGAACCCTGTGGTTCGAACAGCAACCTTTTATATGCTCGACACGTTCCTTCCCAGCCATGGACGAAAAGACCGAGGAGTTACGGGAGATCTTCATCGACGCCACCGGCTCCGAATCGGTGACGGAGGGCCAGGTGGAGTCGCCCGGATCGCTGACCGACGGGGACGAGGGGGCAGTCCTCGATCGGGTGGCGGAACTCGTCGGGACGATGCGGGAACGATACGAGTTCGACTCCTCGTTGTGCGACCGGGAGCTCGTCGACGTCGTTCGGTGTCACTTCGACGGCGCCGACGACGACGCCATCGCCGACCACCTCGGCGTGGATCGGGAGGGGGTGTTCCGTGCCCGGATGGATCTTCATCTGGTCGCCGACGGGGACCGGGACGCGCCGTTCGAACTGGAGACGCTCAAGCGGCTCCACGCCGACGGGGTCTCGATGGCGGAACGCGTCGAGACGCTGGACGCCGACGAGGAAACGGTGCGGCGATATTCGGCGGTCGTCGACGCCGAACTGGAATCCACCCGGGCGAACGACCGCTTCCGCGACGAGTTCCGGGAGCTTTTGACCGACGCGGACATCGAGGGACCGCTCGCCCAGGACGCCCACGAGGACGGCCTGGAGGAGGCGACCGAAGACATCGAGACCGACGTTTCCTTTTGAACCGGCAGTACATTTACTGTGCCAGCATTCGAACGAGTCGCCGGCAGCTATGGCCCTCCACAGACGACGCGTCCTCGCTGCGACGGGAGCCGCGGGCGCCGGCATCCTCGGCCTCGGCTACTGGCAACGGCGCCGGATCCGACGATACCCGTCGGTGCTCGACCTCCGTGAGGTCACCGGAAGCGAGGTTCCACGGATCGAAGACGACCAGATCATCACCTCGACGCTGCTCGATGCGTCGTACGACCGGGCAGTCGAGCGGTTCGAGGAGATAGAACCCCGTCTCGACCCGCCGTACGATCGGTACTCCGAGGAATTCATCGAGAACCTTCGGGCGCGATTGAGTGACAGGGCGCCCGAAACTGTGACTATCTGGTCCCGCGGCGTCCCCGCGATGCACTACGCCCGTCGGCAGGCGCTTTTCACGTACCGACGGGTCCGGTCGCGTCTGGTGGGGATACTCGCACACGAAGCCCCCGACGAACTGCCCTTCGAGCCGTTCGCCGAGCGTGCGTCGGCCCTGGAAGAACGGATCGAATCCGTCTCGGTTCCCTACCGGGGGGCGAGCTTCGGGGAGGCGATCGTTGCCGGTTCGACGATCGAGTCGGCACTCGGCGAGGCCACCAGCGCGCTCGAGAACGCACGCGAGGAAGACGAACGCAGAGATCGGTGGAGACAGCTCGAACGCGCCACAGCCGCGGTCGAAGACGCCGAGTCCCTCGTCGAAACCCGCTCTGGGGAGAATCATCGTCCGGAGTTTTCGGCGGCCGCCGAACGTCTCGTGGACGAATACGAGCACCACCGCGAGGCGGCCCCCGCTCGCCACGAGGCCCCCGAGATCGACGGGGCAAACTCGACGTTCGCCATGCGGGGGATCGGGGCGTTGCAACGGCCCATGCGCAACCTCGGCGGGACCCCCGAAATCGCGAGTCGCCTGTTCGATGACGGCGATCACGGACGGGCCGCCCACACCCACGTGCTGTTGCTCCCGACAATACCGCTGTACGAGGCGTTTTCCGACGTTCCGAATCCCGTCTGGTGGGAGGAAATCGACTACGAACACGGTGCGGATCCTGACGACCTTCGCGCACGGAAGCGCGCTGCGATCGACACCGTCGAACCGTACCTCGATCGCGACGATCCGCTCGTGGGACATCTCGCTGCCGTCCCGCTCGGCGTCGTGCGGGCAACCGACAGTCGGGTGGAACGCCTGACGGAAGACGCCCACGCGGTCGACGACTCCGAGTGGGCGATGCAACTCGACCTCGCGCTGCTTTTATACGAAAGCGCACGCCGATACGCCGAGGCGATCGACGAGGTGATCGACGTCGTGGACGATCTATAGTCCGGCGTCGGCTGCCGGAAACTCCGTTAGAACACCCCTCAGTGCTCGTCGCCGGGCACGCCGCGCCGTTCGGCGTCGAGTTCGATATCGAGGTCCTCGAGGATCGCTTCGGCCTCCTCGCGTTTCTCCTGGTGATCCGCGAGGAACTCCCGCATGAGTTGTGCGGCCTGTTCCTTGCAGCCGCCACAGAGGCGTTCGCCGCCGACACACTCGTCGTACACCGCGGTGGCAAACTCGTCGTCGTCGCCGGCCAGTAGATAGGCGTACAGTTCGTACACCGGACAGTCGTCGGCCTCGCCGCCGAGCTCGCGCTGTAGTTCTGCGGTCTCCCGGCCGCCTGTGGTCGCCGCCTTCACCTTCTCGTATCCGTCCTCGGGGTCGTCCAGAAGCGAGATGTGACTCGCGGGCACCGAGGAGGACATCTTCCCGCCCGTGAGGCCGGTCATGAACCGGTGATAGATCGACGAGGGGAGCATGAACCCGTACCCACCGTGGTCGATCTCGATCTCGCGGGCCAGCTCCTCGGCAGTTTTTCGGGACAGTTCGAAGCTGTCGACGTGTTCGTCGAAGACGCGCTTTTCGCCGTCCACCGCTTCGATCAGCGCCTCGAAGGCCTCGTCGGTGGCGTTGCGGTCGAGGAACCGAACCCGGGGTCGAAGAGGCTCTTTCCCGGCGGCCCGGAGCTTCCCGACCAGCGACTCTCGAACCGGGGATGGGTCGGCCGACTCTTCGAGCCAGTCGGCGGCGTCTTCACACCGCGGTGGCCCCCCGTCCTCGTGGTCCAGGGAGCCCTCTTCCGACAGCGCCTCGTACGCCCGAGAGAGCAGCTTACGTTCGTCCGAATCGACCTCGAAACTCGCGAACGCCTCGGTGATCCCGAAGTAGCGCAACCGCGCGGCCAGATCGCGGGCGAACCGGACGTGCGGATCCTGATCCGGGCCGACCGGGATCACGGTCGGCTTCGGTTCCTCCAGTTGCGGGTAGAGGATGTCGGCCATCTGGGTGACGACGCTTTGCATGTGTGAGACGCTGGTGTCGCCCTCGAACCCGTAGATCGCCTGAAACTCCGAGAAATTGGCCTTCGAGCCGAGTTCGAAGGCGAGATCCTGGACGTCCTGGTTGTCCGCCTGCCGGTAGAGTTCTCCCTCCTCGGGATCGAAACCCAGCGCGATCAACGACAGCAGGTAGTTGCGAGCGTGTTCGTCGATCTCCTCCCACGGGATCCCCCGCGCGGAGTGGGCCTCCAGATCCGCGATGAGGCCGTAGGTGTCCCCGCCCTGCTCCTGGTGCCAGATCAGCTCGTCGAACACCAGCTTGTGGCCGATGTGTGGATCACCCGTCGGCATGAAGCCCGACAACGCTGCGAACGGCTCGTCGTTCGCCATCGCCCGGGCGACCCGATCGTACTCCCGGTGGCCGAAGATGACGCCCCGGCGCATCAGGTAGTGGGGGTTCGGAACCCCCGACAGAACGTCCTCGAACTCCTCGATGCCGAACTCCTCGAACAGCTTCCGGTAATCGGAGACGGTCGAGGAGCCCCACGGGTCCAGCGCCAGGTCGTCCGCGCCGGCTGCCGTGTCGCTGCCTCCGTCCGTGGCTTCGTTCTCGTCGGTCATGGTTGGGCTCCGGTCATGGCGTGAGTCGAGCTACCGAACGGTACTCGACTGTACTCCCGTCGGTCAACGCAAAAACCATTCGCTTGCGAACGCCGCCCGCCAGCCGGACGTCCAGCGACAGTTCGCGGGGATCGAAGACGTGATCCGGGGACAACACCCGCACGAGCGTTTCCGAGTGTGGGAGTTCCTCGACGGATTCTACGTTCGCGTACGTGCGGAAATCGGCGCCGAATTTGAAGCCAGTCTTCGGAACGATCCCCGCGTCTCTGAGTTGCCGGTACACCCGGAGCCGGCGATCGAACCGCTCGCCTTCGACGGCGCGCCCCCGCTCGACGATCGACGCGAGGGCCGGAACGTCGTCCCCCGAGCTGTCCCCACCGATCACGGACGAAAGCGACAGCACCCCCTCGGCTGCGAGGGAGGCCGCCTCGACCAGCGAAAGCTGGAGCGCGTCCTCGACGGGCCCGGTTCTCCCGGAGAGGGGCTGGCCGTAAAACCCCCGCTCGTACAGTGAGTCGGGGGCGTCCCAGACGACGACCCGATCCTCGAGCAGCACTCCATCGACTGACGCAGGGGGGTCGTGCGTCGTCGATCCGTCCATCGCCGGCGCCCCGGTCTCGAAGTAGGTGAGGTCGCTCTCCTCGTCGACGATCGCGAGTACGCCGGACAGCTCGGCCGCCGGAAGCCGCTCACGCTCGCCGACGACGCGAACGCGGTACGCCACTGATCCGTCCGGCGGTCCCTCACCCCGATCGTAGACGGCGAAGTCCACCCGTCCCGGGGCATCGGGATCGACCGCCCGCTCGCCGGGCCAGCCCTCCCGCACCGGCGAGAGGTAAAACCCGCGCTCCCGGAGGTCCGCATACACCAGAAACCGGAGCGCGAACCGGTCGCCGGCCGCGGCGGCGTCGACGAAGAACTCCTCGAACGTCATCGACCGTCCGTCGACCGTCACTTCGTCGAGATCACCCCGGAACAGCAGGTGTGCCGCCTCGACCCGGGAGAGGGCGATTTCGTTCCCTCCGAGCGGTCGGCCGTAGCCCCTGGCGTCGTAGAAGCGCTGTCGCGCGTCGCCGCCGACGCGGACCTCCTCGCCGCGCAGGGTCCCTTCGATGTGCATACGGGATCCCTGGCCGGCGGCCGCTTATGATCACCGGTTCGATCGGGCACGCCGGCAGAGCGTCGGCGTCGCGATCGGTGGCTCACTCGAGATAGCTGTCGCAGGTGCCGTCGAGACAGCGCCGTCCGGTCGCGGTCTCGAAGACCGGCAGCCCGCAGTCGCACAGGCCGACGACGACGCCGGCGGGGATCGAGAAGGCGGTCTCGCAGTCGGGATAGCCCTCACAGCCGAAGAATGGGCGGCCGTCCGTGACCCGGATCCGGAGATCGCTCCCGCAGTCGGGACAGTCGAACGCGCGATCGTATCGCTCCCGAATTCGGTCGTTGAGCGACTCGCAGGTGTAATCGAGACACACCTCGAACGTCTCGCCCCGGTCCACGCGGATCTGCGGGAGCCCGCAGTCGTCACACTGACGGTCCAGTACGGTCGCCCCTGCCGGCAGCCCGTAGCGTTCCCCGCAGTCGACGCAGGCGACGTCGCCACCTGTTCTCGCGAGCGTTCCCTCACAGTCGGTTGCGACACACTCGCCCACCGGAACTCCCGCCTCACCGATCGGGAACGTTCGGACTGTCCCCTCGCCGTGTGACTCGACGGTGAGCCGCTGGTCGCCGGTTTGTGCCGTGATCGTAAACCCGCCGTGGGCCGTGTCCGTTCCGTCGCAGGTAGTCTCCACGGACGCCTCGTCGGGTCGGGTGAGCCACGCCACCGGTTGGTAGCCGTCCGCGTCGTGAACGAGCACGGTGTCGTCCGGTTTGACCAGCACGACGACGTAGCCGTGCTGCGTTCTCGACCGGGTACCCTCGAAGGTGGTCGTACACGCTCCCGCGAACAGTCTGAGTTCGCTGGCCATGGACCGGTGTCCTCCCGTCTTCGGGTTTCAACGCCCGGGTGGTTGTAGCAATCTCGGACCCGACCCGCCGGATCACTCCTCGCGCCGGCGGAGCCGGCCGCCCCCGAGGCCCTCCCACTCGATCCGATACCCCAGTGCAGACAGGACCGCACTCGCGTCAGACAGCCCCCGAGATTCGATCACCGCCTCGACCGCCGAAAGTGACATTCCCGGTTCGAGTTCGTCGTCGATCTCTTCGAGCACGTCCGGTCGCACCAGTGTCCGACCCACGAGTCGGTGGTCCGGGAACGCGTTGTCTTCGACCGCCGCGACGCTCACGCCGTAGTCGGCCGCTAGATCGGCGAGGGAAACGACCGCGGCGTCGGGGACGATCTCCTCGGGGATCCGTTCGATCTCCCGCGCGATCAGGTCGGTTTCGTACTCCCGGAGGGTGTCGACGACGTCTTTCACGCGGACGGTTCCCGAATAGGGGATCACCCGGTGATCCCTGGCGGCCACCTCCGCCGTTGCGTCCCCGGTTTCGGTCCGCTGTTCGGTGGACGATTCCGGATCCAGTCCGAGCGACTCGTCGACCGCGACGACCAGTTCGACCTCCTCGACGGCCGCGAGCTGGTCGAGTTTCTTGTCGACGTACGACGGCGTCCAGAAGCCCATCACCTCGAAGAACACCCGAAACGGGGCGTGATCGTAGTCGAACGCGAAGTCGGGGATCATCACGCTCGTTTCGACCTCCAGGGGTTCCGGTTCTCGGCGAAGCGTCCACGGGCGGTCCAACGCCTCGAACCGAGCGGCGAAGTCGGCCTCGACGCCGCTGTCGTAGGTCGGCTCCGCGATCGGCTCCCCGGTCGGGGGCAGGACGTCGCCGGTTTCCAGCGTCAGTTCCCGTTCGGTTCCCCTGTCGTCGATCGTCGCCGACAGCCGCCACTCCGGGGCGCCCGCGATCGTCGAGAGCAGCCTGGCGAACGCCGTCCCGTACCGGCGGGTCCGGCCGAACAGCGCGTCGGGACCCGTAACGATCAGTTCCCGACCGCCGTCGGTCCGGCGGAGTTCGTACAACAGGCCGAGCCGCTTGACCGCGGAGACGAGCTCCCGCGGTTCGGTGCTCCGGATCCGCACCTCCGTCGCGTCGAACAGCGCGGTTTGAGCCAGCGAGAGATTGTATCGGTCGAGCAGCTCGTCGGGTCCCCACGGACTCTCGAAGGACGCGAGGTACTGGTTCGGCTCCCGATCGGCGTATAGCGACTGCTCGACGTCGTCGGGAGCGACGCCGAGCCGGTCGGCGGCTGCCGCCAGCGCCCGGTCCCGTTCGTCTTCGGAGGCCACCCCGACGGCCTCGGCGCGTTCGAACGCCACCCTGCGGGTGCGTTCGGGCGGGATCGGCGCGCGCGTCTCGAAGACGGCCTCACGGTCCAGCAGTGCGGCGAACCCCCGCACGAGCTTGAAGTCGTCGGCGTCGCGTTCGAGCGATTCGATTGCTGCGTCCAGCTGCTCCCGGCGCTTTCCGACGTGGCCCTGGTAGGTGCCGATCACGCGTGCGGCGAGCGGTCGCGCCTCCTGATCCACGAACTGCGGGTGATAGCCGCCGCCGGCCCGTGAGACGCGGAGCAGCTCCTTGCGAAGCACGGACCGGGATTGGGGGCGTTCGGATAAATATGGTGGCAGTCGCGGCACCGACCCCGATCGATCGGACGTCGGACCGGCGAGGCCGGAGCGTTTTCATACCGGAAGCCGAAACGGATCCGTATGCGTCGGCGTCGACTCCTCGGCGCGAGTGTCACACTCCTCGCCGGAGCGTTCGCGGGTTGTATCGGGGACGAGCGGTCGCCCTCGGGACCCCGTTCGCCACCCGAAACCCCCCGGGACGGTCAACTCGAGGAGGACGCTGATTCGCAAGCCTACGACCCGGAAACCGACGACGAGGTCGACCCGCCCGAAGACACGGACGACGGGGAAGACTCCCCGGAACCCACCGATCCTCCGGGGGATCTCCGGGTCGAGTCACTCGACTTCGGAGAGAACGAGGAGGGAATGCTCGTTGTGACTGTCGTCGTCGAGAACGTCTCCGACGCCGAGCGCTCGGGTGACTTGCGCGTGGAGGTGACCGCCGACGATGAGGTGTTCGTGGTGACTCGGGGGGTGACGGTCGAGGCCGGTGGTTCCGACAGCTACGAATTGCAGCCCGGAATCGAGTTCGGCCGGTTCGCCGTAGAAGGCATCGTCGACGCGTCGGTAACGACCGACGAGTGACGACCGGCGACCAAAACCGGCGAATGGGAGGAGACGATTGTGGGTCGACGGTAGATCGACCCTTGCGGATGGGCACAGACGCGAAAGCACACATGCCGAGACAGGACACTACGCCCGACCGTCAGTACTGGTCGCTTGCGGTACTCGCCAGCGTGCCGGTCGTCGCCCTCGCGTGGACACTGTGGTCGACCGGGTCGTTCGGGGAGCGCATCCTCCGTGATGCGATCGTTTACGGGGCACTCTCGATCGGCCTGGCGGCAAGCTACGACGGAAGCCTCCGCGAGGAACTCGGCTGGACGGTCGATCGGGAAACGGCGGTCGCTGCAGCCGGGCTTACCCTGTTCGTGCTGCCGTTTTACGTTGTTGGGGCGTCGTTACCGGCGGTCCGGAACGCCTATCCGATGTGGGGGGCGACCCTGGAGTTTCCGGGGTATCTCGGCCACGTGCTCGGGTTACTCGTGCTCACCGCCGTCACCGAGACGTATTTCCGGGGACTGCTGTGTGTGGGGCTCCGGCATCTCGGTCCTGCATGTATCGTCGTCCATGTTCCGGTGTACGTGCTCGTCCACGTCCCCCGACCGACGATCGAGATGGCTCTGTCGGCGGGCGTGGGTCTGCTGTTCGGCTGGGTGGCCTACAGAACCAGATCGATTCTCCCGGTCGTGGTCGCCCACTTTGTGGGGCTGATCGTGCTGGACGTGATGGTGTCGGTACCGCCGGTGTTCCCGAACGCCAGCGCGTATCTACCGATCTGATCCGTCTCGCCCTCCCGATAGCGAAAAACACCGTTTGAGTCTTCAGGAAACATTTATTCGCACCCCAGTAGCGACTGATATGAACCGCCGAACCGTGCTCGCAACGATCGGCGCCGCCGGCTGGACGATTCTCGCTGGCTGTCTGGATACCGGGCAGAACGGCGCGGTCGAGCCCGCAGACGTCGAGGGACGAGTGATCGACTGTGAAATCGACCACGTCGAGACCGAACTGATCGACGGTCCCGATCTGACGATCGACGACCCGCTCGAACCGACTGTCGTCGATTCAGCCGCACGCGAGGACGGAGCGTATTTCGAACTCGAAACCGCTTTCGGCGCAACGAGAACCCAGGAGGAGGGGCCGGACGAACACGTCGATTTCCTCGTCGTGGCACAGTATCTCGTCGACGAAGAGGACACGGTGTACCGAACTGAAGGGTTCGACCCCGACGACGACCCGCGGGACGGCGTCATTCTCGACTGTTGAAGCAGCGTTGGTTCTCCCGACAATCTCACCGCCGCCGACTTGCAACCCGTTCCTCGGCCGTTTCGTCGCTCACGACCTCGTACAAAAGGGCCCGGCCGCCGCCGTCCTTCGGCCGGAGGATTCGTCCCAGTCGCTGGGTGAACTCGCGTTCGCTGCCCGACCCCGACAGCACGACAGCGACGTTCGCGTCCGGAACGTCGACCCCCTCGTCGAGCACGTTTGCGGTCACGACTCGCGAGTAGCGACCGTCCCTGAATCGTTCGAGGATCTGCCTGCGTTCCGACGTCCCGGTTTCGCTCGTGATCGCCGGCAGGAGGAACCGACGCGAGAGCCGGTACACCAGTTCGGTGTGGGCGGTGAAGACGATGATCCGGTCCTCGCGGTGCCGCTCGAGGATCCGTGCGAGCGCGTCCACTTTCGCGTCTGCATTCATCATCACGTTCCGTGCCCGTTGTTTGGCCAACAGCGCCTCCCGTGCCCGGGGGTCGTTGCCGGAACGCAACACCAGCTTCTGATAGTCACTGCCGCTACGTAACTGGAGGTTCGACGACCGAAGATAGTCGACGAACGTTTCCTGAGCCGCTTCGTACGCCTCCCGCTCCTCGGGAGTGAGTTCGACCTCGATCCGTTTGATGTCGTACGCGGCCAGGTGCTCGCCCGCGAGGTCGTCGACGTCGAGCCGATACACCCGATCCCCGACCAGTTCGGCGATCGCCTCGTGGGCGCCGTCCGGTCGCTCGAACGTCGCCGTCAACCCCAGACGGGACGGCGCAGCGAGCAGTCGGGCGATGTCGCGGTACCCCTCGCCCCCGAGGTGGTGCACCTCGTCGAAGACGACGAACTCGAAGGCGTCGCCGACGTCGTCGGCCCGTAGATACGCGGAGTCGTACGTCGAGACGGTGATCGCCTCCCGTCGCTGTTCGCCGCCGCCGAACCGACCGATCGGAACCGAAAACTCCCGGTTGAGTTCCCGCTCCCACTGATTCAGCAGGTCGATCGTGGGGACGACCACGAGCGTCGGGCGCCGGACCGACGCGATCGCGGCGATCGCGATCACGGTCTTCCCGCTGCCGGTCGGGAGTTCGATCACGCCGCATCGGCCGGCCTCCTCCCAGGCGTCGAGTGCGTCGACCTGGTACTCCCGGAGGCGGTAGTCCGTCGCGAGCTCGAGCCTGCGTTCGTCTCGATCGTCGAACACTCGATCCTCGTACGACAGACCGCGCTCTTCGATGGCGTCTCGGAGGGCGGCGTAACTGGAGGCCGGCGCCCGGTACCCGCCAGATCGTGGATCCGGTTCGACGCCGGGGAGGGATTCGAGATCGGACAGTAATTCGCTGTCGGATGAGCGATCACTTACCCCGTCGGCGAGGTGGATCGTTCCGTCCCGGAATCGGAGTTCGATCGCCACGCCGCCTCCAACGCCCGCCGTAAATAAAGTCTCGTCGACGCCGTCGACCGCTTTCCGCCGCCCATCCTTATTACTCGCCTCGCCCAATTCGACATCGTGCACGTCCAACCCGCCACCTTGTCCGAGGTGGATCTGCTCGCAGACTGGTGGGTCGAACTCGCCGCCGAGCAGCGGGCGTACGACTCTCACCTGTTTTCGGAGGCGAACCGCGATTTGATCCGAGAAGCGATCGGTCGGGGAGTCGTCTCCGGCACCATTTTGGTTGCGCGTCCGGGAGCCGATGCAACTCCAGCCGAGGACCACGAAGAGCCACTCGGGTTCGTCATGTTTTCGATGGAGACAGGTCGATATCGGCAGGACGTGACCCGCGGCATCGTCGACAACCTCTACGTTCGTCCAGAGGCCCGAAATCAGGGCGTCGGATCACGGCTACTCGAAGCCGCCGAACGGACGCTCCGCGAGGCCGGGGCCGAGGCGGTGTCGCTCGACGCCATGGCCGAAAACGAGGGCGCACGCCGGTTTTACCGGCGGCACGGCTACAGTCCACACCGGATCGAGTTCGAAAAGCGATTCGAGGAGTGACCGGTCGAGCGCTGGGTGTTAGCCCGGTGGCGAAAAACGACAGAGACTCAAAGGAGGACACAGTAGAAACGCCTGCACCGCGACGCGCCAGGGGAGCATGGGTGGTTCATGCACTCGACTTGTAATCGAGACTTCCGGGGTTCAAATCCCTGCCCTGGCTCTGCTGATCGAGCGAAGCGAGATCGAAGAGCCTTCTCGAAGGGATTTGAATGAGGCGAGTCGATCCTTCGAACGGCCGAGCCAGTCCGTGAGTCAAGCCGCCTTTTGAGTAACACGAACCGTTAACCGTCGACCGAATGAGTACCACACGTAATCGAGTAGGATGCCTGCAGAGAGTATTCACGAGTATCTCGATCGCTATCGCCGATGGGCTGGCGTCGGGTTGATACTCATCGGAATCGGTTGGCTCGGCGTCGCCCAACTTCCCGCTGTTCCCGGCGTCTCTATTGGAGGACTGCCGGGAGACGCCCTCGACCTCGTCGGCTGGGCTGCGTCCGGTCTGGGTGTGATTCATCTTGGCGTTGGGGCTGTCCTCATCGTGCGGCGACGGACTGGATGGCTGTCGCGACTGACGTTTCGAACATCGCTCGCTATCGCAGCTGTCGTGTTCGTCGCGAGCGCGGCAGTCGTCTCCGCGCCCGACATCGTCCGGGGAGGCACGATCAGCCCCGAGCTGCTGGCTCCTGCCCCTGTTTACGTCTGTTACATCGCTGCTTTGCTATTTCCGCTCGGGGTTGCCGCAGACCCCAGGCATCGATACCTCCTACTCGCAGGCATAGGTATTATTCCGGTGCTAATGCTCGTCGCAATTCCGCTCCTTGCCGTCCTCGAGGGTGGGTGGGTGATTCTCGTGCTGCTTTTCACCCTCCCGGTCGTCCTCGTGACGATCCCGATCATCGCGATTTTCGGCCTTCCGCTATACGTTGCCGGGCGAACCATTCGACGCCAAAACTCCGGCCGCCCCGAAAGTTACAGTCCCTGACGCGTCCCGTCGAGTCGTTTCGAAACGTACGGCCCGTCCTGGTGGTATCCGAGTTTCTCCCGATAGTACTCCCGAACGCCGATCCCCGAGAGGACACTGAGCTTTTCGAAGCCGGCGTCTTCGGCGATCTCTTCGGCCGTCCGGATCAGTCGCGTTCCGTAGCCGCGATGTTGCCAGTCGCCCTCTTCGCCGATGGCAGCCTCGCTGCCGTACACGTGGAGTTCGCGCACGACCGCGGCGTCCTGGAGCTCCCGCCGGACCGGGTCGTCGGCGCCGTCGGGTGCCCCTGGCTGACCGGGAGCATAGGAGGGGAACCGGAGCCGGCAGAACCCGACCAGGAGGTCCCTGACCGTGTCCTCGAAGCTGAGGAACTGTTCGGTGCCGCCGCCGGCCTCGTACTCCCGAACGGTGAACTCGATGTCGTCCGGATCCGGATCGGCATCGTTCATCCCGACCTCCCGCGCTCGTATGTCCCGCGGTTCGATCCCCTTCTCTTTTGCGCGTTGGTCGGCCAGCTGCCTGAGGTTGGACTTCCAGACGCCGGCTTCGATGAAGTCGGCGGGGATGTCCCGCTGGACACGCTGGAGGCGGGTGTACGGCGCGATCTCTCCCATCGCGTCGGCGACGACGTCTGCGGCCTCCTCGTTCGAGAGCGGTTCGTACTCGCCGCGTTTCCACATGTCGTACACTCTGGTCCCCTGCACCACGAGCGTGGGATAGATCTTCAGGTAGTCCGGGCGCCACTCCGGACTCTCGAACAGCCGGCGGAAGTCCTCCCGGCACATCTCTTCGGTCATCCCGGGCTGGCCGGGCATCATGTGGAACCCGACCTTGAACCCGGCGTCCCTGAGCCGCCGGTTGGCGTCCTTCGACGCCTCGATTCCGTGCCCTCGGTGCATCTCTCGGTTGATCCGTTCGTAGGTGGTCTGGACGCCGACCTCGACTTTCGTGCCGCCGAGCGCCAGCATCCGGTCGATCTGTTCGGGGTCACACCAGTCGGGCTTCGTCTCGAAGGTCGTCGCGACGTTGCGGACGTCGGCAGTCTCGTTTTTTGCGATAACGTCCTCGAGGTAGCGGAACTCGTACTCCTCGGGATCGGGTTTGAAGCTCTCGTCCTCGGCGGGGTGGGGATCCGACTCGACGTCGTAGTCGTTCATCGCCGCGAGCGCCCGCTTGAGGAACCACTCCTGATAGTCGTGGCTCCGTGCCGTCATCGTCCCGCCCATGACGATCAGCTCCACCTTGTCCACCGGGTGGCCGATCGCCCGGAGCTGCTCGAGGCGGAGCGTCACCTGGCCGTAGGGGTCGTACTCGTTTTGTTTGCCACGAGCGGCGGCGGGTTCGTGTCCGGTGTACGACTGGGCGGAGGAGAACTCCGAGGCCGGCCCTCCGGGACAGTAGAGACACTTGCCGTGCGGGCACAGCTGTGGCGACGTCATGATCGCCACCGGGGAGACGCCCGACGCGGTCCGGACCGGCTTGCGCTGGACGACCGCCTTCACTTCCTCCCGACGGTCGTCGGGCGCGTGATCCAGAAGCTCGGTGTTCTTCGGCACCGTCGACGCCGAGTGGGCCGAGCAGACGTCGAGCTTGGCGGACTCGAGGTTCTCCCGGTCGACCTCGCCCGCGAGGATCCGCTCGACGAGCTCGGTACACACCTGCGTGTGCGTCTCGTCGACGTCGTCGGTGTCGGACCTCATCGGCACACAGTCACGGCGTGACGCGAATAAGGGTGTCGTTGCGGGTCGTCGCTTCGGCCGTTGCGGGTCGTCGCTTCGGCCGTTGCGGGGTCGATCCGTCGTTATCGGGCCTGATCGACGACGGCGTCGACGATCGCGTCCCGGGCGTCTTCCCGGCGGCCGGCCAGAAACTCCACGCGGCCGTCGCGCAGGTCGGCGACGCCGAGATCCGCCTCGGGAACGGCCTCCCGGGCGTCGTCGACGGCCGCCCGAAGGTCGACGTCGAACGTCGACCGGACGAACAGCTCGTCGGTGCCGACGCCGATCGTCGCGAACGCGCCGTCGGTTCGTTCCCGGCGGTGCAGTTCATCGAGCAGCAGCGACGTCGGGGGGAAGTCGTACCGATGGGTGTACGCGTCGGTGTCCAGCAGTGCGAGTTCGACGCCGTCGCGGGCGGTCCGCTCGAGGTTCTCGCGTGCGGTCGCCACCTCGGTGTCGACCTTCACGCGGAACTGTTCGGCGACGTGCGCTGCGAGATCCGCGCCACCGTCCCCGAACAGGAGATCGGTGAGCAGCTCCCGTTTGTCCTCGTAGGACTGATAGTACGCCTCCAGCGCGACCGCCTCGCGGAGATCGCGCCGCCTGTCGGCGTCGTAGCCCGCCTCGTCGGCGACCCGGGCGTACGTCCCCGGAGCCGTCTCCCAGTAGCTCGTCGCGGGAAGATGTGCGAGCCCGTCCCGGGCGCCGTCGTCGATCGCCGCGGCGAGTTCGGCTCCGAGCGCACCCACCGACAGGTCGTCTTCGTCGTCCTCGTCGGGCGCGACGAGCACTGCCGCGTGGTCGCCGGCCTCCGGATCCGCCGGCTCGGCGTCGACGACGACCCGCGTGGCGTCGTAAATGTCGAGCAGGTCCAGCCCGTCCTCGGACTCGGCGGTCGCTCCCGTTCCAAGCAGCAGAAACACCGGGAGCTTCTCGTCGTGTCGGTCCCGGTCCTGGAGCATCCGCGTGACGTCCATCGTCGCGTCGTCCATGTCGTACACCGACGACTCCAGCGGACGGCGTTTGAAGTAGTGGTACTCGGCGTCGGAGCCGGCGTACTCCTTTGCCACGAGCGGCAACACTGCGCGCTCGACGGCAGCACCGGCGAGGTAGCCGTTCGCCGTCGCCGGGTGTCGGACGACGATCGGTCGGCTCTCGAGGACGGCCCGACGGAGCGCCTCTGCGGCGTCCAGGATCGGCTCGCGCAGTGCCTCGACCGTCTCGTGGTTCCCGATCGGCTCGAAGACGTCCGGACGGGCCTTCGCGGCCAGGGCGTCCTCGAGCCGCGTTACGACTTCGTCGCGGTCGTCTCCCTCGAGGACGACGAGCGCTTCGGTCTCGATCTGGATCTCGTTGCGCCGGAGCTCGACGTCACCCTCGAGCCGAACGACGTCGTCGACGCCGACGTCCGGATACGCGCGGACTCCGGGTTCCACGAACGCGGCGCAGTCCACGACCCCGGTTTCGTCGCGGAGTTCGAACACCGTGGGGCCGCCGGTCTGGCGAACGCTCACGATCTCTCCTTCGAGGCGGATCGTCTCGCCGACGGCGTCCGACAGCGCTTCGACGGACACCCGATCGATGGACGTTCCGGCTTCCGGTTCGGACTCGGCTTCCGGTTCGGACTCGGCTTCGGACTCGGCTTCCGGTTCGGACTCGGCTTCGGGCTCGGTGGTGGCTTCGGTTGCCGCCTCCGACTTCGTTACGGCAGTCGTACCCGCGTTGCCGGACGGATCCCGAACTTCGGTCGGCTCGCCACCACTCGTGGCGTCCGTTTCGGCGCTCCGTTCGATCGCCCGGTCGTCGGTCGTCGCAACGTCCTCCTCGCCGCTGTCCGGTTTCGCTACGTCCTCGTCGTCACCCTGCGTCTCTTTTTCGTCGTCGGCTTCCGTCTCCGGCTCCCGATCGGTGTCGCCGTCCTGAATCAGCGCGCCCCGGAACTCGCGTTCGGCCTGGCGGATCGACCAGCCGAGATCGATGTTGCCGTTGTCACGGACGTTCTTCACCTGGACGAACACCGTTTCGCCGGGCTCCCAGTCGAGCGACTCCAGCCGGCGGTCGAGCTCGCTGCGGTGCAACAGCCCGGTGACGCCCGGCGCGAGATCGACGAACACGCCGAAGTCGGCGTACCCGTCGACGGTGCCACGGTAGTATCGACCCGAAACCAGCTGGTCCGGGGAATCTCCACGAAACTCGAAAACGACGTCTTCCTGGTGGCTGTCGCATATTCGGCCGTCGACAGACACACCACAGATGATACACGAACCCATTTGAACGAACGAAATAGCCGCGGCCTAAAACGGTTGTCGAAAGTCGGACGCGGACCGACCCATGACAGCAGTTGATTCGACTGCAGCCGCAGCTCGGGTCTGCAACTCCGTTCAACCGCCAAACACGACGGCGTTTCCGACCCGGATCGCGGTGACGACCCCACCCGCGAAGACGACCGGCGGGAGCGCGGCGAGAACCGTACGAACCGGTCCCGTCCCGTGTCTGGCCGCGATTCCGACAAAAAGCAGGATCCCCGCGTACGCGATGCCGGTCCACATCGCGCTGGCGATCGAGACGTCGGCGAGCGCGACTGGGACCGGAACCAGCGCCAACGGGGCGCTCGCGTATCCCACGAGCTGAACGGTTTCACTGACGCCGCCGCGATCGGGAGCCACCACGACGAGCGCGATCGTTCCGACCGCAGCAGTCAGGTGCAACGTCACCGGGGTGACAAGCACCACCAGGAGACCGCCGACGACGGCACCGCCGACCAGTGAGCTGCCCCCGACGGTGGGAGACAGGCCGGGCACGGCGAGAAACAATCCCCCGATCGACGTCGCCGTCACCGCCATCGCGAAGAACAGCGCCGGCGCCTGGTCGGCCGGGGCGATCGCCGTCCCGAAGAACCGGCGCGGACGCACGAGCACTTCGATCCAGGCACGAACGAGTGCGCGTGGACCGCGGTCCCGTCCCCCTTCCGGGGTGTCGATCCAGGTCGTCACTGGCTCGGGTACGTGCCGGAACCGTATGACGGTTACTCGTCGGCTTCAGGGGCGGACCGGTCGACCGGGTCCTCCCGCGGTCCGGTCCGGAGGGTGTGACAGTTCCGGCATCTGGCCTCGTAGGATTCCTCGGCGCCGACGAGGATCGTCGGGTCGTCCCGATGGGCTGGCTCGCCGTCGATGAGCCGCTGGTTTCGGGTGGCGGGCTCGCCACAGACCGAACAGATCGCCTGGAGTTTGTCGACGTACTCCGCGACGGCCATCAGGCGCGGTACCGGATCGAACGGCTCCCCGCGGAACGTCTGGTCGATCCCCGAGACGATGACGCGTGCACCGTCCGACGCCAGCGTCTGGGACACCTCAACGAGTTCACTGGAAAAGAAGTTCGCCTCGTCGATCGCGACGACTTCCTCGCCGTCGTATCGGTCGTACAGCTCCCACACCGCATCGCCCTCGTTGGGAACGATCCGTGCGTCCCACTGGCGCCCGTTGTGGGACCCGATCGTGGCTTCGCCGTATCGGTTGTCGATCGCCGGCTTGAACGCGACGATCTCCTGGCCCGCGATGTCTGCACGCCGGAGCCGCCGAAGCAGTTCTTCGGTCTTCCCGGAGAACATCGACCCCGTTATCACCTCGATCCACCCCGAGCGCGTAATGGCGTGCATAAGTACGGGCGATTCGGCCACGAGCAAAACAGTTTCGAACAGCTGTGGGTCGCCGCCTCGGCGTTTCTCGACACGACACAGGGGAACGTCTATCGGGATCGAAATCCAATCCCAGCGCATGCCCGCGGAGCTCGAAGAGAAGGTCGATCGGTACGAACGAATGCTCGCGGACGCACTCGATGTCGCCGATCGGGCCGTTCCCGAAGGGACACCGCTCGGCGAGGCCGCGAGTGACTGTCGGGAAATGGCCGAATCCTACCTCGAGGACGGCCGTCACTTCAGGGAAGAGGACGACCCGGTCAACGCGCTTGCCTCGTACTCGTACGGCTACGGCTGGCTCGACTGTGGCGTGCGGATGGGACTGTTTTCGGTTCCCGGGGACAGCGACCTGTTCACCAGCTAGGTCGTGAGGAATGCGTACCTGTGCGGTTCTGTACCGGTTTACGCTGCGTCCGGGTCCAGCGTCCTGTCGACGACCTCCTCGATCGCCTCCTCCAGCGGTTCGAGCTGCTCCCGGTAGGAGACGACGAGGCGGAAGACGACGACGTAGCCGAGGACCGTCGCGAGGACCGCGAGCACCAGATTACCGACCAGCAGCCTGACGACGATCTCGGGGCCGGCCGAAAGCGAGACGTCTGCCATCGTGACGCCTTCGACCGGTCCGAGCAGCAGCGTGCCCAGCGTGAAACTGGCGGCGTAGACACCCCACTTGACGACGGGGTTGAACACGAGAACCGATGCGAACAGGGCGATCTTGCTGATCGACTTGAACAGCGCCACGAGCACGACGAACAAAAGCAGGCCGGTCCCGAGCGTCGGCAACATCGTGATAAACACGCCGACTGCGAAGCTCCCGGCGACTTCACGGGGCGTGTGATCGTCGGCGAACGCCCGCTTGAGTTCGTCGTGAACTCGCTTGCGGTACTCCCCGACGCGCTCGACGATCATGGGAGGGGAATACGCCACCGCCGGGAAAATAGCTGTCGGCGGTCCGGTCGACCGCCGGTCTCACCTCCGACCGATCCCGCGGTCGCGTCACTCGAACCGGTAGGTCGGCCCCTCCGGGCTGTCCTCGACCTCGACTCCGACGTTGTCGAGGGCATCCCGCAGTTCGTCGGCACGTTCGTAGTTGCCGGCCTCGCGTTCCTCCTCTCGGATCTGTAACACGAGTTCGACGAGCTCGTCCGCCAGCGTGGCGTCGCCGTCGTCGACCCCGGTAAACTGGAGCCCGAGCACGTCTTCGCCGAACGTTTCGAGCGTCTCGATCGCCCGCCTGAGTCCGGGGTAGTCGTACGTCTCGCTGGCTTCGACGTGGCGGTTGACCGCGGCAGCGAGGTCCAGAAGCGCCGCCATCGCCTCGCGGACGTTGAAGTCGTCGTTCATCGCCGCTTCGAACTCGCTTCGCGTCGCCTCGACGGCGTCATGGAGCGCTTCGTCTTCGGCTTTGGTCGCCGCGTCGACCGAGTCGGCTGCCGCCATTGCAGTCTCATAAGCCCGCTGGAGTCGCTCGAACCGTTCGTGGGCTTCCGCGAGCGCGTCCTCGGAGAGGGCCTGGTCGGTCCGATACTGTGCGCCCGCGTAGAACGTCCGAACGACGTTGACGCCGAGTTCCCCGAGCGCGTCGGAGACGCTCCAGTAGTTGCCCAGACTCGAGCTCATCTTCTCGCCTTCGGTCTCGAGCAGCCCGTTGTGGAGCCAGTAGCGCACGAACCGCTCGCCGGTTGCGGCCTCGCTTTGGGCGATCTCGTTTTCGTGGTGAGGGAACACCAGGTCGCGCCCGCCCATGTGGACGTCGATGGTCTCCCCGAGGTGCGTCATCGACATCGCCGAGCACTCCACGTGCCAGCCTGGACGACCTTCACTCCAGGGGGAGTCCCAGGTTTGTCCGGTCGGAAGCGCGCCGTCGTGTTCGTGTTTCCGGTGCTCCCGAACGGCGGACTCGCTGACGCCGTCGGCTTTCCACAGCGCGAAGTCCGCGGGATGTCGCTTCTCGGAGCGCTCGTCGGGATCACCCTGGGCTTCCAGCTCCTCGAGCTCCTGGTTCGACAGCCGGCCGTAGTCGTCGAACTGCGTGACGTCGAAGTAGACCGACCCGTTCGACTCGTAGGCGTATCCCCGATCGACGAGCGTCTCGACCAGGTCGATGATCTCGGACACGTGTTCGGAGACCCGTGGATACACCTCCGCGCGCAGGAGGTTGAGCCCGCGCATGTCCGCAAAGATCTCCGCGGTGAAGTGACGGGCCACGTCCGATTCGGTCTCCCAGTCGTTACGTTCCCCCGCCCGCGCGGTGATCTTCTCGTTGACGTCGGTGACGTTCTCCACGTGGCGGACGTCGTAGCCGAGGTATGCGAGCCAGCGGTGGATGATGTCGGCGTGCACCCACGCCCGGGCGTGACCGAGGTGGGCGTCGTCCGAGACCGTCAGGCCACAGACGTACAGCAGGACTTCGCCGTCGTCGACCTCGAACGCCTCGCGTTCGCCCGACAGGGTGTTGGTCACCGAAAGGGTCATCGGGAGCCTCTACCCACGGCGAGCGTTTGAAAGCGTCGAATAATCGTGGAATCGCGGCCGGGTGCTCCTCCCCGCTACTCGTCGTCCTCGTCGGACTCGGTCTCGACGACCTCGATGACCGAAAGCGGGACGTCGCGGAGTGCACCCCCGACCTCGCTTTTCGCGATCCGGGTGGCGTGTTCCTCCCCCTCGGCGTTGAAGATCTCGATCTCCAGGAGAAGTCCAACGAGCGCCGTCTCCGCAGCGATGTACGCCGAGTCGAACGGCTCCCCGCAGGCGGGACAGGTCGTCACCCCGACTTCGACTTCGACGTACTCTTTGTCCTGATCGTTGAGGCGCCGCCCCGCCTCGCTTACGGCCACGCCGATCGCGTCGTCGATGTCTTCTACGTCGCGAACCAGCCAGGCCGCCTCCATCGCAACGAGGTAATTGCTCATGTGGCGTCCAACGAGACCCGGGGTTTCGTGTCTTGCGGTTCGCGGGCCGATTTTCGCCCGTTCTGGGCCCGAACTTCCCCGTTCGAAAGGCGCACGAGACGGCTTCGTTCCTCATAAGTTACGGATATCCACGGGAGGGCCACTCCAGGTAATCCACCGTGAAACGGTCGCTTGCACTTCTGCAACCGGTTGCAGCCGGAATTCGAAAAAACGCAAGACTGCGGAGGGGTAACCGACACCTCCCTCTCGACACCTTTATATATGGGTGCGCTCCCACCGCCGAGTAGGCAATGATCCAACGCGCACGCAGTGCCGTCATGCTCGCTGTTCACCAACTGATCGTCGCGGTCGGGATCGTCCTGTTCCCGATCGCGCTCCTCGCCAACCGGGTCGGGTTGCGGCTCCCGCTCCACCGGCTGCTCCAGGAGGTCCAGGCGGCGACAGAGAGCCCCGCAGACGACTGATTTTCGAGTCCGGTCGAAAGGTACGCCAGGCGAATCGCTCGTAGGCGTTAAGTTCGCCCGCACCGACACTCCCGTATGGAGCGTCCCGTCTCTCGACGGACAGTGCTCGCGACGCTGGGCGGCGCCGCCACGGTCGCCCTTGCGGGCTGTCTCGGCGGTCCCGACCAGTCCCACGACTGCGAGTTGACCGAACCGGATCCGGTGACCGACCTCGAACGCCCGACGCTGGGTCCCGACGACGCCGACGTCGTCGTCTCGGCGTTCGACGACTTCGCCTGTCCCCACTGTGCGACGTTCAAGCTCGATGCGTTCCCCGAGTTCCGTACCGAGTACGTCGAGGAGGGGCTCGTCCAGTTCCGCCAGTACGATTTCCCGATTCCGGCCGACGGCGACTGGTCCGAACCGGTCGCGAACGCAGCCCGCGGGGTGCAAGAGCGGTTCGACGACGAAACCTACTTCGAGTACGCGACGCTGCTGTTCGAACAGCTTCGGGGGGACGGCTACTCTTACGAGGCGATCGAGGAGCACGCCGAGACGGTCGGCGACGACGGCTGTCTCGCCATCGCCGACGCGGAGTTCGAGCCGTACGAGACGGTCGTGGGTGCCGACCGCGAGGAGGGAGTAAACCGGGGCGTGAGCGGAACCCCCACCGTGTTCGTCGACGACCAGCAGGTCGACCCGACGTACGATGCGATCTCTGCAGCGATCGACGACCGACTGTGACCGTCGGACTCGAATACGTGTCGAGCAGCACACCGTCGACCGCCTCCGGTCGACGTCGTTGGTAAACCTTAAAACGTCCCGTCGCAGAATACCAAACGAGCCGAGGTAGCCTAGCCCGGCCAAGGCGGTTGCCTCGAGAGCAACTGTCCGTCAGGACTCGGGAGTTCAAATCTCCCCCTCGGCGTTTTCATGAGGCAACACGCAGAGCGACTGTTCTGTCGGTCGGCACACCGAACGGGACGACGGTCGAGAGTTGAACCGGATCGCCGTCCCTCCGAGCGGTGTACCCCGGTGATGTCCCGATCGAAACCTCCCTCCACTTTTGACCACCGCGACGACACGCGTGATTGGTTTCACAAGATCGGTTCGCTCTCGCCGTACGCCGCCAGCGTCACCACTGTCGTCCAGCCATCGGTCTCGGGAACCGCGGTGGTCACCTCGAACTCGCGGTTCGGTAGCTCCCAGTCACGGAGTTTACAGCCCGCCTCGAGCCCGTCTTCGAGTTCCCGACGGACCGCATCCGGATCCCGTCCCGTCGCCTCGTAGAAGAGTCCCGGCCCCGGGCCCGTTGCCCACCCCAGTCCCGCGGCGAGCTCTTCGGTCTCCGCTGGGGGGGCCGTGATCTGCGACTCCACGACGGTGAGGCGGTTACCGGCCGGCCCGAGGTCCGGCGCCCGGTCGACGCGTTCGACCGCAGCCCCCGCGGGAACGATCGAAGACACGCGAACAAGGTTGTAGTTGTGGAGGTTCGCGTCCGAAAGCGCCGCGTCGTAGGCGGCCATCTCCGTGGGGGCGACCCCGACGCCGCCGGCGACGTGGATCCGATTCATTACCGAAACTGGGTCACCGACGCGTTAAGGAGTTGCGTTCTGCAGCGAGAGGCCGTCGCGACGCGGTCGTCAGTACTGGTAGTGGACGACGCCGTCGGGCCCGTCGTCGGTGTGGTCGAGCTTCTCGATGGCGTCCTCGAAGTCACGACGTTCGACGGTCGTCCGGTCGTCCCGGATCGCGAACATTCCCGATTCCGTCACCAGCGATTCGATGTCGGCCCCAGAATAGCCGGACAGCTCCGTCGCGAGGTCGGCGAAGTCGACGTCGTCGTCGACGTTCATCTCCCGGGTGTGGATCTCGAGGATCTTCCGACGGCCCTCCTCGTCGGGTTTGGGGATCTCGATGAGCCGATCGAACCGGCCGGGCCGGAGGATCGCTTCATCGAGCATGTCGAAGCGGTTGGTGGCGGCGATGATCCGCACGTCCCCGCGATCGTCGAAGCCGTCCATCTCCGAGAGCAACTGCATCATCGTCCGCTGGACCTCCGCGTCGCCGGAGGTCTTCGAGTCGGTCCGCTTGGAGGCCACCGCGTCGATCTCGTCGATGAAGATGACTGCCGGCTCCCGCTCGGCCGCCAGGTCGAACAGGTCACGGACCAGCCGGGCGCCCTCGCCGATGAACTTCCGGACCAGTTCGGAGCCGGCCATCTTGATGAACGTCGCGTCCGTCTCGTTTGCGACCGCCTTCGCGAGCATCGTCTTGCCCGTCCCCGGTGCGCCGTGCAGCAGCACGCCCGAGGGCGGTTCCACGCCGACGGTCTCGAAGATCTCGGGGTTCGAAAGCGGGTCCTCGACCGCCTCCTGCACCTCCCGGATCTGCTCGTCGATCCCGCCGATGTCGTCGTAGGTCACCTCGGGCGACTCCTCGACTTCCATCGCCTGTGCCCGGGCGTCGGTTTCGTCGTCCAGAAGGGTCTGGATGCCAAACGAGTCGTCGATCCCGACCCTGTCTCCCGCTTCGAGGGCATCCTCGAGTTTCGGGGACGCCTCTGTCAGCACTTCCTGATTGTTGCCGTGCTGTTTGATGACGATGCCGTCGTCGGTCAATTCCTCGACGCTGGCGATGTACAGCGCGGACGTTTTCAGCGTCTCGTTTCGCCGCTGTAATCGATCTACTTTCTCGCGGAGCTGCTCTCGACGACTCCGCGTCTGTGCCAACCGTTGTTCCAGCTCCTCGTTTACGCCCACGATGCGCCTGTAATGCTCGCGGATGGCGTCCAACCGCTCGGCGTCGCTCATCTCGGGATCGAGCTCCAGGCGCGGGCGGTCGGGGAGCGACGGGCTCCGGGACATCTCTTGGTCTCGCTTTGTCTCCCGCCTAAATGTGCCTTTGGGTCGACGGGAGGGTCTGCTCTCTTCTCGAGGGGTACCAATCAGGTGTCCGGCGGGGTGCTTATAATCCCGGCCGCCGTTCACTCGCACGTCGCTTCGGGGGACCGATTCCGAATGGATCTCAAACGCGCGCTTTCGGTGACGCTGCAGCTCGCGCTCGCGGCCGTCGTCATTGCGCTCGTCGTCGGACAGTTTCTCGGCCAGCCGATCCTGTTGAGCTTCGTCGAGACCGGCAGTATGGAACCGACGCTCGATCCGGGAGACGGGTTCGTCGCGGTTCCGGCGGAGCTGTCCGGCGAGATCCAGCAGGGTGACGTGATCGTCTTCCATGCCGAGGAGATCCAGGGCGGCGGGCTCACCACCCACCGCGTCGTCGAGGTGACCGAGCAGGGCTACATAACCCGCGGGGACGCCAACCCGTTCACCGATCAGGATGGCGACGAACCCGTCGTGCGTGACGCACAGGTGGTCGCGACGGCGCTGCAGGTGGGCGGATCGGTCGTCGCCATCCCGCATCTGGGGACGGCGGTGATGGGGCTGCAGGCGGGGCTCGAGACGATCCAGCGCCAGCTGGCGGCGGCGCTCGGGACGCGGGCGTTGCTCGGACCACAGGGGATCGCGTACGTGCTCTTTGCGCTTTCGGTCCTGGCCTACGCGGCCGACTACCTCCTGTTCGGCTCGGCGGGAAAACAGCGACTCCGAGAGCGCACCCGGAACACCGGCACGTCCGCCCGGACCCTGCTTCTCGTGCTCGCGCTCGTGCTCGTGATCACCGCCACCGCGGCGATGGTCGTTCCGGCCGGAACCGAACAGTTCACGGTCGTCTCCGCGGAGTTCGAGTCCGACAACCCCACCGTCATAGAGCGGGGTACCGCAGAGGAGCTCCCGTATCTCGTTCCCAACGCCGGGCTGGTGCCGGTCCACGTCTACCTCGAACCCGCAAGCGAGGGGGTGGCCGTCGAGCCGGAGCACACCTACGTCGGCTCCCGGTCCGAGACCACCGCGACGCTTACGCTGTCTGCACCCGATGAGACCGGTGCATACCGTCGGTTCGTCACCGAGCGACGCTATCTCGCTGTGCTGCCTGCTCCAGTGATCGACGAGCTGTACCGGATCCACCCCTGGCTCCCGATCGTCGCCATAAACACCGTCCTCGCCGGCGGGATTTACGGCCTCGGTCGGTTTCTGCTGGGGACCGGACGGATCCGCGATCGGAATCGAACACACCGGGGGCGGCGCTTGCGGCGGCTGATCCGGTCGCTGTACGAATGAATGTCACACCGAGGGCCGCCGTTTTCTGCAGCTCCCGCGCCTGGGACAGCACGCTCTGGGACACCACGCTTACTATCCGTCCACCCGCAACGCCGTGTATGCGCGGACTATCCGAAATAGAGACAGTCGGCGTCGTCGGCGCCGGAACGATGGGTAGCGGGATCGCCCAGGCCGCAGCGACCGCCGGCTACGACGTCGTGATGCGGGACGTGAAAGCCGAGTACCTCCAGGATGGACTCGACCGGATCGACTCGAGTCTCGAACGTCTCGCGGAGAAGGATCGCCTCGACGCCTCGCCCGCGGAAATCACCTCGCGAATCACCGGCGTAACTGACCTCGAGGAACTATCCGGGGCCGACGTTGTCATCGAAGCGGTACTCGAGGATCTCGACGTCAAACACGAGGTGTTCGAAGCGCTCGACGAACAGCTTCCGAACGACGTCGTGCTCGCGACCAACACCTCGACGCTTTCGATCACCTCGATCGCGGCCGCCACCGAACGTCCGGAACTCGTCGTCGGACTCCACTTCATGAACCCGGTCCCGCTGATGGAGGGGGTCGAGGTCGTCGTCGGGGAACACACCGACGAGGAGGTCGTCTCGTTCGCTCACGGATTCGCCGAGGAACTGGGCAAAACGACCTGGGAGTCGGACGACAAACCCGGCTTCGTGACGAACCGGATCTTGATGCCGTGGATAAACGAAGGGATACGAGCGTACGACGAGGGCGTGGCGACGAAAGAGGACATCGACGCTGGGATGAAACTCGGGACGAACGTCCCGATGGGGCCACTGGAGCTCGCAGATCACATCGGGCTCGACATCTGTCTCCACGCCAGCGAAACGCTTCACGAGGAGCTCGGAGACAGGTATCAGCCGGCGTATCTGCTCAAGCGAAAAGTCGAAGCCGGCGACCTCGGAAAGAAAACCGGACGAGGGTTTTACGAGTACTGAGCCGGCGTTCTCTCGTCCCGTTCGAGAGGTCCTCGGGGAGGGTGATCGGAATGATTGGACGTTCGGAAACGCCCGGATATAAGCTGTTGGCGAACTACCCTTCGGACATGAACCTCCGTCGACTCGCGAGCTACGGTGCACTCGCCGCGGGAACCCTCGCGGCTATGAACCGGGGGCTCCGCCGAACGGAACCGCTCGACCAGCCACTCCCCGGGGAACAGCGGAGCTACCGCTGGCGCGGCATGGAGATCGCACACACCCTCGCCGGTGATCCCGCCGATCCGACGCTGGTGCTGATTCACGGAACGAGCGCCGTCGCGACGAGCGGCGAGTGGCGGGAGGTGTTCGATCGTCTCGCCGAGGAGTACCACGTGGTCGCGCCGGACCTCCCGGGGTACGGCTGCTCGGACCGTCCGGCGATCGACTACTCGCCGGAGCTGTACGTCGACTTTATCCACGAGTTCCTCGAACCGTACGACGAGCCGGCGGTCCTGGCGTCGTCGCTTTCGGGCGCCTACGCCGTTGCCGCCGCCGAAGACGCCGACGTCTCCCGGCTGCTTTTGGTCTGTCCCTCCACCACTGGCGGTCCCGAACCGCCGAAAGCGTGGCTCCGGACACTGATCCGGACACCGGTCGTCGGAGAGGCGCTGTTTAACCTCTCGGTCTCGCGGCCGGCGATCCAGTACTTCAACGCCGACCACGGCTACTACGATCCCGCGAACCTCACCGACGAGTGGGTCGAGTACGAGTGGCAGACAGGACATCGACCGAACGCACGGTTCGCGCCGGGGGCGTTCCTCTCGGGGTATCTCAACATCGATGTCGACCTCGGCGCTGCGCTCTCTGAGCTGGACGTCTCCGCAACCGTGATCTGGGGCCGTGAAGCGGAAGTGTCGCCGCTGTCACGGGGCCGGGAGATTGCCGAGGCCGCCGACGCGAGGCTCGTCGTGTTCGACGACGCGAAACTCCTCCCGCACGTCGAGTATCCCGATCAGTTCGTCGACGAGATCACGAAATCGATGGACGTCCCGTGAGGTCCTGCGTTCGGTGACGGGCTGCTCTCGGGGGGATTCAAACCGGCCGGAACACGAGGAGCGGATCACCCGTCGTCTCGCGCTCCTCGACGGTCGGCTCGACGGTCGTTCCGGTCTCGACTTCCTCGAGGTCGATCCCCCGAACGACCCCCGTCAGTCGAACTGGGCCGAAGTCGACCACGGCGGTCGCGTACGGGGTGTCTTCGGCGAACTGGGGCGAGGCGACGTGGACGACGGTGACGGCCTCGATCTCGCCCGTCTCGGGGAGCGGTTTCTCCTCGAGGTCACTCGAACCGCTGTGCGGGCAGATGCGGCGCGGCGGCAGCGACCCATCGCCGCTCGGTGACTCGAGATAGTAGCCCTCGCCGTCACCGATCGCCGCGAGCCATTCGTCGAAGCCGGCGTCACCCGGCTCCTCGCCGCCGTCGGTCCGGAGGCGGTCGCTCCGGGTGCGGTCGCTCCGGTCGCTCATGCGACCACCTCCAGGACGTGAACCACTGCACTCGCGACCGTCCCGCCGGCGTTGTGGGTGATCCCGAGCCTGGCGTCGTCGACGGCGTCGCTGTTCGGATGATCCCCCCGGAGCAGGCGGGTCATTTCCACCACCTGCGAGGCGCCGGTGGCGCCGACCGGGTGACCCTTCGCTTTCAACCCGCCCGAGAGGTTCACCGGCAGGTCGCCGCCGGCGGTCGTTTCCCCGCGGCGGGCGGCCCCGGCCGCGTGTCCCGGGTCATAGAGGCCCAGAGATTCCAGTGCCAGCACCTCTGCGATCGTAAAGCAGTCGTGCACCTCCGCGAGTTCGACGTCGTCGGCCTCGATTGCGGCGTCGGCGTACGCCATCTCCGCCGCCTGTTCGGTCGCGGGCGTCCACGCCAGCTCGTCGCGATCCTGGAGCGCGAGGTTGTCGGTTCCTTGTCCGCTGCCCACGATCCCGACGGGGACATCGAGATCGTTCGCCGCGGCGTAGTCGTCGGAAACGAGCACCAGCGCGGCGGCGCCGTCGGTGATCGGCGCACAGTCGAACAGGTGAAGCGGCTCCGCGACCGGCGGGGCGTCCATCGCCTTCTCGACCGGGACTTCCTGCTGGTACTGCGCGTATTCGTTCTCGACGGCGTTGCCGTGGTTCTTCGAGGCGACGGCTGCCAGGTCCTCCCGGCTGCCGCCGTGCGCGTCGAAGTACGCCGACGCCATCAGGGCGTACGCGCCCGGGAACGTCATTCCCGCGCGCACCTCGAAGAGGTCGTCGGCGGCGATGGCGAGTCCCTCGGTCGCGCCGGCGGTGCCGAGGTTCGTCATTCGTTCCATCCCGCCGACGAGTACGACGTCCGCCTCGCCGCTCCGGACGGTCTTTACGGCCTCCCTGACCGCCACGCCCGCGGAGGCACACGCCTCCTCGTACCTGGTGGCGGGGCAGTCGATCCCGGCGGCCTCGGCCATCAGTGGCGCCTGGTGGCCCTGATGCTCCGCCAGCGCGCCCATGAAGTTGCCGTAGTTGAGCTGTTCGACGTCCCCGCGGGGGACCGACGCGTCCTCGAAGGCAAGCTGGCTCGCCTCCGCGAACAGGTCCCGTCCGGTTCGCTCCGGATGCTGTCCGAAGTGGGTCAATCCGACGCCTGCAACGCGAACTCCCGTCATTGCTGTCGTCCCCATTCAGATACCGTGTGGACGGGACGGGACCGAACGGTCCCGTCGACCGCCGCTGTCGTGTCACGATTCGTCATACTCGTAGGTACCGCAACGTCGCTCATATGTGTGCCGGAGTGTCGACCACTGTCTTCGCCCTCACCCGATGTATCGGAGCTCGTCGTCCGGGATCCCGGAGCCTCCCTCCTGCATCTCTCTGATCTTGCCGACGACCTCCTCCATCTCCTCGGCCCTGTCTTCGAGCTGTTCGTATCCCAGCTCGAACTCCAGGGCAGCTTCCAGCACCTCCAGGACGGCGCGGGCACTCTTCGGATCGACAAGATAGCCGCTGGTTTCGCCCATCAGACACGTCGCTTCGATCCCCCGGCGTTTCCCGAGCCCGAGCAGGAGTCCGGAGACGCCGACGATACCGCCGGCAGGTTCGTCGGGGCGGAACTCGACACCTGCCGCCTCCAGTTCCTCCCGCAGCTCTCCGCCGGAGACGGCACCGAGCACCGTATACTCCTCGACGAGCTCCCCGGTCGGGACGCCCCCGAGTGCGAAGGCGCGTTCGCAGCCGAACTCCGCTGCGAGGTCGAGGAACGCGTCAGTGAGCCGGTAATGCCCCTCGTTCGAGGACGCCTGGTGGTCCCCGGTCAACACGAGCAGGTCGGCGCCCTCGGTTTCGATGGCGTGAAACTCCGCGCAGACGAGATCCGCGACGCCGTCCTCGTCGACGTTCACCTGCGGCGGGAAGTCCGTGGCGTATACCCGCCGTACGAGCTTGCTGTCACACTCCTCGAGGAGGTGTTCGGCCGCGAGCTTCCCGACGTGACCGACTCCCGGGAGCCCCTCGACGAGCACGGGCGCGTCGAGCTCTGTGTCGGCCACGCGTTCGATTTCGATGTCTTCCATAGGCGTCACTCGCGGGAGCACGCCCCTTGGGCGTGTCGGTCGAGTGGCCACTGCACGCAGTTGCCGGCGTGTCCCACATCGTCACGGACCCGATACGATTTTCCGAGTCCCCGCAGAAGATCCGTCTATGCTGACCCGACAGTACGTCCGGGAGAACCCGGACGCCGTCCGCGAGGCGCTCGCGGCCCGCGGCACCGAGGACGTCGACCTCGACCGGATCCTCGAGATCGATGCGGAGTGGCGCGAGCTGAAAGCAAAGGGGGACGACCTCCGACACCGGCGAAACGAAGTGTCCAGCCGGATCGGCGAGCTGAAAGCCGAGGGCAAAGAGGAGGAGGCTCAGGAAGCCATCGAGGAGTCCAGCGAACTCAAGGAGGAACTCTCCGACCTCGAGGAACGGGCCGACGAACTCGAGGCGGAGCTCGAACGGCGGCTGCTCGAAATTCCCCAGATCCCCCAGGAGTCGGTTCCGGTCGGCGAAGACGAGTCCGACAACGTCGAGCGCCGACGGGTTGGATTCGACGACCTGCGCGACGTCCCGGCCCAGGCGGTGCCGCACTACGAACTGGGCGAGCAACTGGAGATCCTCGACGAAGCGCGGGGTGCGAAGACGACCGGTTCCGGCTTCTACTTCCTGAAGGGCGACGGCGCCCGCCTCGAGCACGCGCTGATCCAGTTCATGATGGACGTCCATCGCGAACAGGGGTATCACGACATCTTCCCGCCGATCCCGGTCAAGAGCTCTTCGATGCGCGGGACGGGTCAGCTCCCGAAGTTCAACCACGACGCCTATCGCATCGGCGGCGACGAACACGCTGCCTACGACGACGACGACCTGTGGCTGTGTCCGACCGCAGAGGTACCGGTGACGAACATGCACCGCGAGGAGATTCTCCTCGACGAGGATCTCCCGCTGAAGTATCAGGCGTACACGCCGAACTTCCGGCGTGAAGCGGGCGAGCACGGCACCGAAACCCGGGGAATCGTCCGGGTCCACCAGTTCAATAAGGTCGAACTCGTCAACTTCGTCCGGCCCGAGAACAGCGACGACCGGCTGGAGGCGCTCATCGACGAGGCGTGTGCGGTGCTCGACCGTCTGGAGCTCCCGTACCGGACACTCGATCTGTGCACCGGGGACCTGACGTTCGCCTCAGCGAAGACCGTCGACGTCGAAGTGTGGGCGCCCGCCGACGACATGCCCGACGGGCCCGAGCAGGGCGGTCGGTGGCTCGAGGTGTCCAGCGCGTCGAACTTCGAGGCGTACCAGGCGCGACGGGCGGGCATCCGGTTCCGCCGGGAACATCACGAGTCGGCTGAGCATCTCCACACGCTCAACGCCTCCGGGACTGCGATCGGCCGGGTGATGGTGGCGATCCTCGAGTACTACCAAAACGAGGACGGAACCGTCGAGGTGCCGGAAGCGCTCCGACCGTACATGGACGGGCAGGAACTGATCGAGGGTCACGACTCCGTCGGCGAGTCGGCGCTGGGTCGCGGCGACGGGAACTGATCGTGCAGGGGGATCCCGATGTCGTCGTGCTCCGGTACGGTCACCGTCCGGGCCGGGACGACCGCATGACGACGCACGTGGGGCTCACCGCGCGTGCGCTCGGTGCCGATCGTGTGCTCTTCCCGTCGAACGCGACCCAGTCGAAAGAGACCGTCGACACCGTCACCGATCGCTTCGGGGGTCCCTTCGTCGCCGAACTCCGCGACGACCAGAACGCGATCGTTCGCGACTGGGACGGGATCGTCGTCCACCTCACGATGTACGGCGAACCGATCCAGGAGGTCCAGGCCGAGATCAGGGACCGTCACCGACCCGAGACCGGAACGGCCGAAGGGGAGCCGATCTTGATCGTCGTCGGCGGCGAGAAGGTCCCGTTCGAATTGTACGAACGGGCCGACTTCAACGTCGGCGTGACGAACCAGCCCCATTCGGAGGTCGCGGGACTCGCCGTCTTTCTGGACCGACTGTTCGAGGGCCACGAACTCGACCGGGAGTGGGAGGACGCCGATCGACGGGTCGTCCCCCGGAAGACGGGCAAAGAAGTCGTTCCGGCCGAGGGGTCGGACGACGACGGCGACGACGGAGACGGCGCCAGCAACCGTTAAGGTCGCCAATCGCCCGAACTGGCTCCGGTACGTTTATTACTGAATATCGTGGCGTTCAATCCATGAGTGGACGACCCCTGGACGTACTCGAAGAGACCCTGCAGGCGACCGTGACGATCCAGCTCAAGGACGGGGCGATCTACCACGGCGTTCTCGCAGGCTACGACCAGCACATGAACCTCGTTCTCGAGTCCGTCGACGACGTCGAGGCGTTCGCCGACGAACCCGGAGAGGCGGTCCAAGACACAACCATTATACGCGGCGACAACGTCGTGACGATAAGCACATGACCGGCGCAGGGACCCCCAGCCAGGGCAAGAAGAACAAGACGACACACGTCAAATGTCGACGCTGTGGCGAGAAATCCTACCACGTGAAAAAGAAGGTGTGCAGTTCGTGCGGCTTCGGCAAGTCCGCAAAACGGCGCGGCTACGAGTGGCAGTCGAAGGCCGGCGAGTGAGCGCGTTCTCCTTATAAGCGGTCGTACTCGTCTCTGAAGGTAACAAGCGTCGCTGCAAACACGGCGATGACGATCGGGCCGACGAACAGGCCCGTGAATCCAAGCGTGAACACGCCGCCGAACACCCCGATCAGTATCACCGCGGGGTTCAATCGCGCCTGCTGATCGATGACGATCGGCCGCGCGTAGTTGTCGATCATGCTCACCACGAACACGCCGTACAGCGCGAGCAACATCCCCGTCGCGGGGTCGCCGATCAACACGAGATAGCCCGCCGCCGGGCCCCACACCATGAACGCGCCGATCAGCGGCAGCAACGCCAGCACGATCATCACCGTGGTCCAGAACACTGGCCTGGGCAGCCCTGCGAAGTAGAGACCGATCCCGCCAACGACCCCCTGGAGTACCGCCGCGAAGATGTGGCCGATCACGACACCCCACGTCGTCCGGTGGATCCGCTCGAACAGTGTTCGCGTCATCGGCGGCGAGAGGGGGATGATCGTGTGGAGCCACCCGACGAACTCCTCGCCGTCCCGGAGCACGTAGTAGACGATAAACAGCACGAGCGCGACGCCGAGCGCCCCGTGCAGGACGACTGTAAACACCTCCGAGACGCTGCCGAACAGCGCGTCGATCAGGTTGTCGCCCGTCTCGATGGCGGCTGCACGCAGGTCGATTTCCACGCCCGTGAGGTCCGTGATCCTCGCCTCTATCTCGCCGAGCTGGAGCCCGGTTTCCCCGCGGGCGAACGCCTGGAGGTCCCGGAGGAACACCAGGAAGATGTACAAAAGGGGAACCGCGCCGACCAGGAACGCACCGAGGATCAACAGGATCGGGGCCGCCTGTTCGCCCACGCGGGGTGCCAGTTGTCGCTGGAGCGGGTACAGCACGTAGCCGATGATCACCGCAGCGAGGATGTACTGGAGGAACGGCAACACCACGAGCAGCGTCGCCAGCGCCGAAAGGCCGATAAGGAGGACCAGGAACGCACGCTGGGTGTTCATACACCCCACTGCGTCGAGGTGATACTTAAAGCCGGGCCGAAATAACCGTCCTCCACCGGGGGTCTCCCGCCCGGATCCGACCGGCAGGCTGTCCTCACGCCTTGGGAAACGACAACACGTCTATCCGTGCTACGAACCTACAATTCATATGAGCGACACAGCGACCGTGCCGAACTACAGGCGTTTGTCCGACGCCGAGTTCCAGCGCAGGGTCGATCGCCTCCGCGAACGGTACCGGGAGTGTGATCTGTGCGCTCACGCCTGCGGTGTCGACCGAACGGCCGGGGAACGGGGCCGGTGTCGAGCCGACGACACGCCGGTCGTCTCCTCGGCGTTCCCGCACCGCGGAGAGGAAGCGCCACTTTCGGGACAGCGCGGAAGTGGGACGATATTCCTCTCGTGGTGTAACCTCCGGTGTGTGTTCTGCCAGAACTACGAGATCAGCCAGGAGGGGGTCGGCAGGCAGGTCACACCCGACGAGATCGCCGAGATGGCACTGTCGCTCCAGTCGAACGGCTGTCACAACGTCAACTTCGTCACGCCGACCCACTTCGCCCCGGACCTCGCGGAGGCGGTACTGATCGCCAGGAATCGGGGACTCGAAATCCCCATCGTCTGGAACTGTGGGGGCTACGAACGCGCCGAAACTGTCGAACTTCTCGAGGATATCGTTGACATCTACATGCCCGACGTGAAGTGGGCAGACGACGACGCTGCCGCGAGATACTCCGGGGCGCCCGACTACTGGGAGAACGCCCGCGCATCCCTGCGCGAGATGCACCGGCAGGTCGGGGAACTCAGGCTCGAAAACGGGCTCGCCGTCGAGGGGATGCTCGTGCGCCATCTCGTGATGCCGAACCACGTCGAAAGCTCGAAGCAGGTGCTGACGTTCATCGCCGAAGAACTCTCGCGGGAGACGTACGTCAACCTCATGTCGCAGTACCGGCCGGCATACCGCGCGAGCGAGCCGGGACAGTACGAAGAACTGAGTCGCGGTGTCCAATCCGAGGAGTACCGCGAGATCGTTTCACACGGCCGCGAGCTCGGGCTTTCCCGCCTCGAGGTCGACGAGCGTCTCCTCGGTGAGCGGTCGTGGCTGTGACGAGATAGCCGTTGCACCCCTGTTGGGCCGCGTGAGGCCCTATGTGATGGTCCCTGCTATGCGACCTGATTTCTGAGATCCTCGTTCCTGTCGTCGTGGATCCGTGCGACGTTGTCGGCGAGGATGTCGGCAACGCGGGAGAAGTATTCGGGCGTGTAGCCCGCGTTGTGCGGAGTGATGTGAACGTTTCCGAAGCTCCACAGGGGATGGTCTTCCGGGAGGGGTTCGGGATCGGTCACGTCGAGTGTAACCCCGCCGAGCCCGTTCACGCGGAGCCGCCGCACCAGCGCGTCGGTGTCGACGACCCCGCCGCGAGCGATGTTGATAAGGACCGCGTCGGTCGGCATCGTCCGGAGCGCCTCCTCGTCGATGAGGTTCTCCGTCGTCTCGGTGAGCGGACAGGCCAGCACGACGTAGTCGGACCGGGAGAGCGGCTCGTAAATCTCCTCGAACCCGTACACCTCCGCGGTCGGTCCGCCCTTTTCCGGGCTGTACCGGACGCCGAGCAGCTCGGCGCCGAACGGTTCGAGCCGCGTTGCGACCGCCTCGCCGATCGCACCCAGCCCGACGACCGTCACGGTGGAGCCGTGAATCTCCGTTGTGGGGAAACTCCGCCACTCACGGCGCTTCTGCTGTCGCCAGGCCTGCTTGAAGTCTCTGGCGTGGACGATCATCGAACCGATCACGTACTCGGCGATGTTCGGGCCGTGCACGCCGGAGCCATTGGTGACAGCGACGTCGCGTTCGCGGAACGCGTCCAGGTCCAGGTGTCCCGTCCCGGCGTACACGCACGCGAAAAGCTCCAGGTTCTGCGCCGCCTCCAGCTCAGCCGGCGAAAGCTGGAGACCGGTCGCGATCTCGGCGGTCGCGAGAAGTTCCTGTTCTTCTCCCGGGGTTCGCGCGAGCCGGACGTCCACGTCGGGGAGTCGTGTTCGCAGTTCCGCTGCGTACGTCTCTGCCGGGAGTCCGTGAACGTGCTGTCGCAACACCGCGATCTCGGTCATACGCCTCCGTTCGAGAAGTGTCTACAAGAATGTGTGTCCCCCGGCAGTCAGGACGCTGCCACCGACTTTCCTCACTTCCCCGCCCGGGCCGCCTCGAACGCCGACTCGAGATCCCGCTTCAGGTCGTCGATCGATTCGATCCCCACCGACACGCGGATGAGCCCGTCCGTGAGACCGGCGGCGAGACGTTCTTCTCTGGGGACCGCGGCGTGGGTCATCGCCGCCGGCTGTTCGATGAGGCTCTCGACGCCGCCCAGCGACTCTGCCAGCGTGAACACTTCCGTCTCGCTTACGACCGTCGAAGCCTCCGCCAGGCTCCCGTCGAATTCGAAGGAGAGCATACCGCCGAAGTCGTCCATCTGTTCGGCCGCGAGCTCGTGCTGGGGATGTGACTCCAGTCCGGGGTAGTACACCCGGTCGACGTCGGCGTGATCCTGCAGCCACTGTGCCAGTTCGCGGGCGTTCTCGCAGTGGCGGTCCATCCGCACGGGCAGCGTCTTCGTCCCACGCAACACGAGGAAGTCGTCGAACGGTCCGGGCGTCGCCCCGACCGCGTTCTGGTAGTAGCCGATCTCCTCGTCGAGGTCGGCGTCGTCGACGATCAGCGCGCCGCCCACGGTGTCGGAGTGTCCCCCGAGATACTTCGTCAGCGACTGGCAGACGATGTCGGCGCCGTGCTCCAGTGGACGCTGGAGGTACGGGGTCGCGAACGTGTTGTCGACCGCACACAGCGCGTCGTATTCGCCGGCAATCTCAGCGAGCGCGGCGATGTCGTTTACCCGCATCAGCGGGTTCGTCGGCGTCTCGACCCACACGAGTTCCGTCTCGTCGCACATTGCCTCGCGAACGGCGTCGTGGTCGGTCGTGTCCACGAACGTCGTCTCCACGTCGTACTGCTCGTAGGTACCCGTCAGGATGCGATGGGTGCCGCCGTAGACGTCGTCGCCGGCGACGACGTGATCTCCCGACGACAGCAGATTCAACACGGTGTTGATCGCGCCCATCCCCGAGGAGAAACACCGGGCGTGGCTTCCGTTTTCCAGGGACGCCAGGTTCGCCTCCAGGTCGGACCGGGTCGGGTTCCCGGTCCGGGAGTACTCGTAGCCGCGATGCTCGCCGGGGGCGTCCTGTTCGTACGTCGAGTTGGCGTAGATCGGCGTCATCAGCGCGCCCGTCTCCGCATCGGGCTCCTGTCCCGCGTGAATCGCGCGCGTTTCGATGGCGTACGGGCTGTCGATCGCAGACGGGGGAGTTCCGGTTCGTCCCGCGTTTGCCTCGTGAGGTTCGTCGCTCATGGGCTAGACGTACACGCGAGACGCCCTGATTCTTTCCGTTCCGGACGTCGTCTCCTGCCGTCGTGTTCTCCCCTGTCGGCTGCGAGGTGTTTTCGAAACGAAATCCATTTGAACCGGGCTGACTGACTAATCAGTCAATGAGGTTGGTCCCCGAGGTCGGTGGTGATTCGGGCGAATGACCGACGGGAGTCGGTCCGGTCCGGGCCGCGACCGGTCGGTGAACGTCACCGACGGTGCCCTGTTTCGGCCGCTGCTTTTGCTTTCGCTTCCGATCGTCGGGTCGCAGGTGCTCCAGGTGGCGTACAACGTCGCCGACACCTACTGGGTCGGCCGACTCGGTTCCGACGCTGTCGCTGCACTGTCGTACTCGTGGGCGGTCGTCTTTTTGATGGTCAGCATCGGCGGCGGACTCACCGTCGCCGGAACCGTGCTCATCGCCCAGCACAAAGGGGCGAAGGACTTCGCCCAGTCGCATCACGTCGCCGGCCAGACGCTGTCGTTCGTTACGGTCGTCGCGATCGTCTTCGGCGTTCTCGGCTGGATCTTTACGCCCGTGATGATGCAGTTGATCGGCGCAGATCCCGGCGGGGACGCGTACGTCTACGCCGTCGAGTACACCCGGATCATCTTCGCCGGCGTCGTGTTCATGTTCTGGTTTTTCATCTACGACGCGCTCTCGCGGGGATGGGGAGACACCAAAACGCCGCTGTATCTGATGGCGATATCGGTGACCATCAACGTCGTCCTCGACCCGTTTCTCATCCTCGGATTCGAGGGCAACCCGGTCTTCTCGTGGACCGGACTCGAGTCGCTCGGCGCGGCGTTGCTCGCCGAAACCGGCTTTGCGGGCTTCGGCGTCGCCGGCGCCGCGTACGCGACCGTCTTCTCCCGCGGGTTCGCGGCGTTTATCGGCCTGTACCTCCTGTTCAGCGGTCGGGTCGGGCTCCAGCCGGCGCTTTCGGACCTGATCTTGAAACTCGAGACCGTCCGTCGGATCCTCGACATCGGGGGGCCGACCGCCGTCGAACAGGGGGTCCGGGCGTTCGGTATCACCGTGCTCACCGCCGTGGTCGCGCTCGCTGGCACCGACGCGGTTGCGGCCTACGGGATCGCCACACGGCTCTCCTCGATCCTGTTTCTGCCGGCGCTCGGGCTCGCACGCGGGACCGAAACCGTCGTTGGACAGAACCTCGGCGCCTCGCAGGTCGCCCGCTCGAAGCGGGCCGTGACGTTGAGCGTCGGGATGGTCGTCGCCGTCTTCGTTGCGGTGGTCGCGCTCGCGTACCCGTTCGCGGAGGCGATCGCCGGCTTCTTCATCGACGAGACCACGCCGAACGCCGGCGAGGTGATCGCGATGAGCGCGGCGTTCATCACGATCGCCGGACCGTCGTACGTGTTCCTCGGCGCGTTCCAGATCCTCCTGGGTGCGTTCCGGGGTGCCGGATCCACCCGGGCCGCGATGGTGTTTTCGATCCAGGAGCTGTGGCTGTTCAGGATCCCGGTCGCGTACGTCCTGCTTTCGACGTTCGGAATGGGGATCACTGGCGTGTGGTACGCGTTCGTGGTCTCGTACGTCTGCTCGCTCGCGACGACGGCACTGTGGTTCTCGCGAGGGACCTGGACCTCGAACGTCGTCGACGATCGTCAATCAGTGCCGGCTCCCGCGAACGATTGAGCACCGATCATGGCTAACACCACTACACCCGACCCGTCGACGGCAGCCCGCGCCTCCGACCGGCGAATCATCGTGGCGGTCATCGTCTCGACGTTCTTCGTCGGCTTCGGCGGGGGCGTCGTCTTCCCGATCCTCCCGAACCTGGGGGCGGTGCTGGGGATCTCGGCGTTCATGGTGGGGGTAATCCTCTCGGCGAACCGGTTCGTCAGGCTCGTGGCGAACGCCCCCGCCGGCGCCTTCGTCGATCGCGTCGGGACGCGAAAGCCGTTCGTCGCCGGCCTCGTCATCGAAGGTATCGCCACCTTCGGGTACGTCGTCGCCCTGCTCGTTCCCGATCCCGCGCCGGGGGCGTCGATCATCGTCGCGTTCCTGCTCGCGCCGGAAACGTGGTTCATGGTTGCCAGGATCCTGTGGGGGTTCGGTAGCGCCCTGGTGTTTGCGACCGCCTACACCATCGCCGCGGACGTGAGCGACGCCGGGGACCGCGGGACCAACATGGGCGTCGTTCGTGCGGGGATCACCCTGGGATTCCCCGCGGGACTAGTGCTCGGAGGTGTCGTGAGTGCGCTGTACGGGAACGCAACGGCGTTCGTCGTCGCTGCCGTCTTTGCACTGCTCGCGTCGCTGATCGCGTATCTGATCGTTCCCGAGACCCACGTCGAGGGAGGAGGGTCGACATCGGTGAAGCCGTGGGACGTGGATCTGACCGTCCCCGCCGTCACCGTCGGCCTCGTCAACTTCGGACTGTATTTCGCGTACATCGGGGCGCTGTTCGCGACGCTCGTGCTGTTTCTCGGGGCGAACGACCTCGCAGTGTTCGGTCTCGACGCACAGGGAACGTCCGGCATTTTCATGGCGGGAACCGTGCTCGCCGCCGGCGCCATGACGATCGCCGGTGGACGTCTCAGCGACGTCTACGGTGCGAGAACTCCGGTTCTCGTCGGCTTTCTCGTCGTGGCCTTCGTCGGCTTCCTGTTGCTTGCCCGGGCGGGCTCGATCGTGGAACTCGCGCTCGCGTGTCTGTTCATCGGCGCCGGGCAAGGCGGAACGAGCAGCCCGCTGATGGCGCTTCTGGCGGATCTGACGCCAAACGAACGGATGGGACGGGCGACGGGAACGAACAACGTGTTCGGGGACATCGGAGGTGGACTCGGTCCGATGGTGTCGCTGCCGCTCGTCGAAATCGTCGGATTTGGTCCGGTGTACGCAGCGTGTGCGGTGATTCCGCTTCTGGCTGGTGGCGTACTGTTGCTCGGCGTCCGAACGGAGACCGGGACGTTCGTTCCTGGACGGCGCCCTACGGGACCGTGAGTCGAGCTCCGGTCGACTACTCCACGTACAGCGAATAGGTCACGACCGCGAATCCGATCGCGGTCAGGATGCTGTTGATCGCGATGCCGGCCTCGAGTTCCACCTTGAACAGGTGGTGCAACACGCCGGCGGACACCGCGCCGATCGTCACGATCGCAAAGCCGATCGAAAGCGCCCTGAGTGCGGGGTTCGCCGTCCGGTTGTACGCCTTGTACGCGAAGTAACTGATACTCCCGCCGAGAACGACGATGGCGGTTTGCGACACTACGAGTATTACGTCCCAGAGTATGGATTCCATCATGCTTCCTCTTGCACCTCCTTCCACAGTTCCGCGAGGCGTTCGTCCCGTCCGCGGTCCCTGGCTTCGATCTCGACCGTGAGGTCGCGGTTGTCGGTGAGCCGAACACGGACCTCCTCGAACGCGAGCGAGTATCTCGTCGTGTGCTGCCCGTCCCGTCGGATCTCTGTCGATTCCGATAGGAGGGCGGCGTCGGTCAATAGCTCCAGCTTTCGATACGTCGTCGAGAGCGGGATGTCACAGGCGTCCGAGAGCTCGCTTGCGGTCATCGGCTCCGCGAGTTCCTTAACGATCGCCTGTGCCGCATCGTCGGCCAGTGCGTCGAGAACAACCTCCGGGTCGGGCTTCGATTGGTTCTCCCGTCCCGACGCGTTCCGGACCATCTGTACCTTCGTTTGACACCCCGGGCGATAAGTTTGTCCGTCCGACCGTGCTAGTGTCGGTACCTTGCTGTGTCGGCACGTTGCTGTGTCGGTGTCTCGGAGGACGCCCCGATTTACAGCAGCCTTTTGTCGTTCTGCAACCAATAGAACACTACATGAATACCATCGATAGACGGGAGTTCCTTCGCACTGCCGGCACTGCTGCTCTGGCGGTATCTCTCGCGGGCTGTGCAGGTAACGGCGACGACGACACAGCCTACGTCGACGAGGAACCGGACTACGGGGAGTTCCTGAACGACGTGCCGAACTACGATCGAACGATCGATTTTACGGATCGCGAAGAGGTACGCATCGGTGTCGGCGCGGGCGACGGACTTCAGTTCGAGCCGCCCGCCGTCCAAATTTCGACCGGTACCCGCGTGGTCTGGGAGTGGACCGGTCAGGGTGGTGACCACAACGTCGTCGAGGAGGACGGCGCGTTCGAGTCCGAAACCACCGCCGCCGCCGGCCACGAGTTCGACCACACCTTCGAGGATACCGGAACGTATCTGTACGTCTGTACGCCCCACGAAGCGGTCGGTATGAAGGGCGCAATCTCTGTTGTGTAGTCTCTTCGGAGCTATATCTGTTGTGTAGCCACGCCTCGATCACTCGACTCGATGGGGACCGCCTCCGAAATCTATTTTAGTGCGCAATATATACAATACTATGTCGGCACTCGTGCCTCCGATCCCTTCCAATCCCGTTCCCCTTCCGGCACGGAGGATGCCGACAGCGCTTTCGGCGTCTTTTCGACGCCGTCTGCTCCCCACTCCTTCCCCTTCGTTTTGTGAACTTGAGCACCGGCAGTCATCGATAGCTCCTTTGTATTCCACGTGGATACTCGAGGCGTGACCCGTCGATCGAGTGGTTTCTCTCTCTCGGCGACCGACTCGCGACAGTCGGCCCGTCGATGGCGCTGGCTGCTGTGGGGACTGATCGCGGCGACGTTCCTGCTCGTGAACGTCTATCGACTGTCGACTGCCGTGATCGCGGACGCGTTGATGGGTGCGCTGGGCACCACCGGCGCACAGTTGGGGACGCTTCACGCCGTGTTCTTCTTCGTCTACGCGGTGATGCAGATCCCGACCGGCGTGCTCGTCGACCGGGTCGGGCCGCGGCTCACCGCGGCCGCTGGGGCGGCCGTGATGAACGTCGGCGCGATCTGGTTCGCGCTGGCGTCTACCTACGGACCTGCGATGGGGGCGCGACTGTTGATCGGGCTCGGAGGCAGCGTCATCTTCGTGTCGATGCTCCGGTTCAGCGCGAACTGGTTTCGCCCTGAGGAGTTCGGGACGATGAACGGGCTTTCGTTTGCCGTCGGCGGCGTCGGGGGTATTCTCGCGACGACGCCGTTTGCACTGCTCGTCGGTGCTGCCGGCTGGCGGACGTCGTTTCTCGGACTGGCGGTCGTCGGACTGGGGCTGTCGGTTGCGACGCTGTTGTTCGTTCGTGACTCGCCCGAACGGGCGGGGTTTCCGTCGATCGAGGGGATACAAGAACGTCCCAGGATCACTCTCGAGGAAGCGCGGACGTTCGTTGCGGCAGTCCTGCGTGACCCCTGGACCTGGGTGGTCAGCGTGTTGCTTTTCGTCACCGGCGGGATCAACCTCACGCTGTTCGGTCTCTGGGGGATCCCGTATGTGGTGCAGCTGTACGACACGTCAGTGACGGTCGCGTCCACGGTCACCTTGCTAGGCGGGGTCGGCATCGTCGTCGGCCCCCCGGTGATCGGCCGACTCTCCGATCGGATCGGTCACCGAACGGAACTCGTTGTGGCCGGCACTGTCGTCTACACTGCGACGCTTGCGGTGATCGCCCTGCTCGGTACCCCGCCCCTGTTCGTCGTCGGGATCGCGTTCTTCGTCGCCGGGGCCTTGCTGGGCGCGTTCGTGCTCACGTATCCGATGATCAAACGCCGTCACGAAGACCGGGCCAGTGGCATCTCACTGGGAACCATAAACGGAGCGTCCTTCTTCGGCGCCGCGGCGTTCCCGACGCTCATGGGCGTCGTACTCGACACCTACTGGACCGGCGAAATCGCGGGCGGTGTCCGGGTGTACACCGTCACCGGCTACCGTATCGCGTTCGCGATCGCGGCAGCCGCGAGTCTGGCGACGGTCGGGTGTGCACTGTGGCTCCATCGTCACGCTCCCGAGCGAGTGTGAAGAGTGGGTTCCAGAGAGGTGGGCCCGTATGCGAACCGCTTTGGTGCTGGCGACGGGCCGGTGACCATGGACGACTTCGACGACGCCGACGCGTCCTGGATCGGTCGCACGTTCACGAGCGACGCGGGCTGGCAGCTTTTGGAGGAGCTCGTGGCGATCCCTGATCGGATGGCGGGCACCTCCGGGGAACGCGAGGCGCTTGCACGCACCCGCGACGCACTCGAGGCCGTCGGCGCCCGCGACGCTCGGATCGAGCCGTTCGACGTCCAGGGGTGGACACGTGGCGACAGCCGACTTCTCGCCGACGACGGGGAGGTTCCTCCGCGGCGGGACCAGATTGCACTCCCTCGGAGCCCTGCGGGATCGGCGACGGGTGAGCTCGTCGATCTCGACTACGGAGTTCCCTCTGACTTCGAGGAGCGCTCCGCAGAGATCGAAGACAGCGTCGTGATGGTGTCGACGACGGTTCCCGACGACTACGATCGGTTCATCCACCGCCGGGAGAAGTACTACTACGCCGTCGAACACGGAGCGTCCGCCTTCCTGTTCGCCAATCACGTCGAGGGCGGACTCCCGCCGACGGGGAGCGTCGGCAGCGACGAGAGTCCGATCGGGGAGATCCCTGCGATGGGCGTCTCGAAGGAGCTCGGCGCTCGCCTCTCCCGCGAACGGGTCGGCGAGTCGATCACTGTCGAGGTCGACGCTGAGATCGCCCCCGCAGAGAGTGGCAACGTCGTCGCCGAGCTCGGGCCCGAAACCGACGAGGAAGTGGTGGTCTCCTCGCACGTCGACGCCCACGACATCGCCGACGGGGCGATGGACAACGGTGCCGGCACGGCGACGGTCGTGGAGATCGCCCGTGCGCTTGCAGAACGCGTGGACGAACTCGACACCAGGGTCAGGTTCCGCTGTTTCGGCGCCGAGGAAGTGGGGCTCGTCGGATCGAGTCTGACGGCAGACCGGGTCGACCTCGACGCGATCCGGGCGATCGTCAACGTCGACAGTAACGTCGCCGCCCGGACGTTGAAACTGGACTACCACGGCTTCGACGAACTGGAGGCGGCCGCACAGACGGTCGCAGAACGGTTCGACCATCCGGTTCGGCTCAGCGACTCTCCAGTCCCTCACAGCGATCACTGGCCGTTCGTCAGGGAAGGCGTTCCCGGATACATGGTCTCGGGCGCGACCGAGGGGCGCGATCGGGGCTGGGGACACACTCACGCCGACACCCTCGAGAAGCTCGAGCCGCGGAACCTCCGCGAACAGGCGATCCTGTTGACCGAACTGACCGTCGAACTTGCCGACGAAACGACGGAACCCGCCCGGCGGGACCCCGCCGAGATCGCGGCAGATCTGGAGGCGGAGGGTGCCGCGGAGGGGATGAAAGTCACCGGAGACTGGCCGTTCGAGGAGTGATCCCTGGGTCGGATTATCCTCCGCGAGTCGAACCTGACACGCGAGTCGAACTGACACGCGAGTCGAACTGACGCCCGAGCCAATCGAATGCGTGTGGGTTTTTCTTCCCCGAACACTGACCTGCGTGTATGCAGCAACGGGAGGGCCGTCGATGAACGTCGCGATCGTCGGTGACGACGCGATCACCGGCCAGCTCGCAGATGTGGTCGCACGACGTGGCGGATCCGTCGTTTCGGCTCCGGACGCCGACACGATCGTCGCGATCGGCAAGCCTGCACTGTTCGAACTCGTCGGTGGCGGTCTCGAGGTTCCCGTGCTTCCGATCGCGGCCGGAGAGGGGAAGCACGTCGTTTCCAAACCCGACGCCTCCGACGCACTCGCGGCCGTCATCGAGGGGGAGGCGCGGCGGACCGAACACTACCAGCTCGGCGTCTCGACCGACGGTACGCAGGTTGCAACCGCGCTGTACGACCTCACGCTGGTGACGGAGGAACCCGCCCGCATCTCCGAGTACGCCGTCGTCGGCGACGGGGACGCTCTCGGAACCGTGCGCTCGGACGGGATCGTGGCGGCGACACCCGCAGGGAGCGCCGGTTACGCCCGGTCGGCCGGGGGGCCCGTACTCTCCCCCGGATCTGGCCTTTCGGTCGTCCCGATCTCGCCGTTCACTACCCATCCCGAGGCGTGGGTCGTCGCCGAGGAGGTGTGCGTGACCGTCACCCGGGACGACGACGTGTCGGTAGTCGCGGACGGGAAAGAGGTTTGCAGTGTCGGCCGCGACGAGTCGGTCGCGGTAACACGGACGGATCCGGTTACCTTGTTGCGCTTTTGAGCTTTCTGTTTGCATCCGGTGTCGCGTCCGTGTCGAGTGTCCCCCGTGCAGAACTGCCGATTGGAAAAACTCTAATGAGTCGTCCCCTCACAGGGTGGTATGGATCCGCTCCAGTTCATCGTCCCCCTCGGCTGGGTGGACGCGATCGGCGAGTACCTGCCGTTTGCGATCTTCACACTGGTCGTGGTGAACGCCATCACCCGCCATCAGGCGCACAGATCGCACAAGCGAAGCGCGGACGACGGCGACGAGAACGTCACCCGGTATCTCCCACACACTGTCGCGAACGTCGCGCTCGTCGTTCTCGGTCTACTGTACGTGATTTATCACACTCACGGCGGGCTGATCATGACGGCGCTGCTGTTGACTATGTTCGTCGCCGACATCTTCGAGTTCGAAGCGCGCCAGGTCGAAGCCCGAAACGGGATGACGATCGAGCGCCCCAAGTCGGCGCTTACCGCCTGGGGCCTGGCGTTCCTGTACGCGGCGTATCAGGCGTTCTTCGAGTTCGTCGCGCCGTTCTGGGAACTCGTCGTGTAATCTGTAGTCGTACTGCAGAACCGTTTTCGCAGCCGTTCTGGCTCAGTTTGCGGACTCGCGCTCTTCTAGGGCTCGCCGGAGTTCACGTGCGGCGGGGATCCCGACCCAGAAGGTGAGCGTCCCCAGGATCGTCACCCACAGGAACACCTCCGCGCCCAGGATTCCCAGGACGTCGAAGAAGTTGTTCGGCTCGGACGGCGCCGCGATCAGCTGTCGTGTGGTGTCGAACGTCGGGGTCTGATACCAGCCGGCGAACGTCATCCACGCGAGCCCGCCGACGGTGAAAAAGGCGAGCCCCTTTATGAACTCGTCAGCCATTATCAGTCCCTTCGGGGGAATCCTCTTGAGACTTTCCCATGTCGGGAGCCCGAAATCGGGTCCCGAGCACGTACACTCCCGCGCCCAGCGCCATCACGGCCAGTCCCGTCCCCGCAAGCAGCGCGTCGAGCGTCCCGGCGGCGACGTCGACCCCGACCAGCGCGAACAGCCCGGCTGCCAGGCGCCGAAGCACGCCGACCTGCAGCGTCGCCGCATCCAAAAGGAGAAACCCGAGCACGACTGCGATGACTGCAAGGAGGGTCGAGAACACCGTCACCGTCTTGTACAGTCGCAACGGGACGATCACCTCCCGACGCCCGCGGGCGTCAGTACGGACGTAATCATCTCGGACCGTGGCGTGATCGTCGAGAGCCGGGACGCGGTCGTCACCGGACGAGGAACGTTTGCCGGTCTCGGTCTCGGGGATCCCGTCGTCGCTCATACTGACACCGACGGCGGGAACGAAAAGGAACCTTTCGCTATTTCGGCGGACGAAGCCGGTAGTACCGCCGGTTGAGGTCGTACATGTATCCCTCCCGCATCGTTTTCAACACCGCGTAGGTGAGGATGCCGGCGATCACCGGCAGCAGGAACGTCAGATCGAAGATGACGTTGAGGTCCAGCGGGACGAGGTTCTGGATCGCAAGCACGCCGAGGGTGATCGAGAACACGACGCCGCCGACGCCGACCGCCGCCCAGAACGGCTGTTCGACCGGACGTCGGGCGCTTCCCTTGTTGAGGAACGGAACCAGCGCGATCGCGCCCACGACGACCCCGTTCGCCAGGACGCCGTACATCTCGTCGCCCATGATCTTCTGATCGCCCAGGATCGCCAGTTCGGGGTTGATCGGATCGAGGTGCAACAGCCCGAACGACCAGTAGAGATACCAGTCGGGGAGAATGATCGCCGGCGTACTCGAGGGGTCTGCCGGATCGCCGAAGTGCGGCGGCGCGACCGCGGACACCAGGATGATCATTCCGACGAAGAAGCTAGTGATCGCGAGGTTCCGAATGATCTCGTGGGGCCAGGTCGGGAACGCGAGCACGTCGCGTTCGACGTAGTCGGACTCCTGTCGGAGATCCTGATCCTCGCGTCGCGCACGCTCGAAGTATTCGTAGGTGAGCCGCGAGAGTCCCTGCGTGCGCTCCTTGCGCTCGCGCCAGGTGGGCGTCTCGTCGTCCGGCGGAACCGTCGCAGGCGGCCCGCCGTCGGTTCGTAATTGCTCGTCGGTTCGTCCGTCGGAGGTGGATTCGTTCCCTGTCATATCAGTGGGGTTCTGCGATTCCCTGCACCCAGACGATGCCGACGTGGAGCGCGATCAGCGCCGTCACGACGAACGGCAGGATGAACACGTGCAGGATGTACATCCGAATTAGGGTCGATTCTCCCAGGGTGAAGCCGCCGAAGATCAGCTGTGCGGCCCACTCGCCGACCAGCGGGGTCGCAAGCGCCATCTCGACGCCGATCTGTCCCGCCCAGAACGACAGCTGCTTCCAGGGCAGCAGGTAGCCGGTGTAACCGAACAGCAGCGTCAGCGAGATCAACACGACGCCGAGCAGCCAGTTGAGTTCGCGAGGCTCCTTGTACGCGCCCGTAAAGTAGACGCGAAGCATGTGGAGGAACACCGCAGCGAGCATGAACTGGGCCGCCCAGCGGTGGATCGACCGCAGCATGAAGCCGAACTGCAGGTCCTCCATGATGAACAGCATGCTGTTGTACGCCGCGCTGGGGTCGCCGGCCGTCGACGGCGAGTAGTAGAAGCCGAGTATCGCCCCAGTCACGGCCGCCACGAGGTACGCGACGATCGAGAGGAACCCGAGCGAATACAGCGGATACCAGTACCAGAACTTGTTGTCGAGGTTGTACTGTTCGGTGTGGCTTTTGGGCATCTGGAGGTTGACTCGGTAGTACATCGTCTCCAGCGCCTCGAGGTAATCGACGATGCGGAACCGACGATCGAGCCAGACGAGCGACGTCAGGAAGATGCTCTCGACTGCGGTGAGATCCCGCTCCTCGAGCCACGCTTTGTGGTCGTGTTCGTCCTTCTTTTCCAGACTCATGTTATCGTTTGTAGTACGGATACACCGCTCGTTTCACCGTCTCCCACGGGTCGACGTCGCCGCCGAGCTGTTCGCCGTCAGCTTGTTCTTCCCGGATGTAGAGGTCCTCCCACTTGCGTCGGCGTTTCTTTACGATCACGACGTCCGGCAGGAACTCCTTGCGATACAGCGCGAGGATGAAGGCCAGGTCGATGAAGATAAGCGCGAGAACGCCGCCGAGGAACATGTTTCCAAACTCCGACAGTGCCCACCCCTGCATGAGTCCGTAGGTGAACAGGAACACGAACACGATCTCGATGAGAGTCAAAAGCACGATCGCGATCGCAGCTGCGGTGCTTTCCCGTGCCGGTTCGTAGCGATGGACATCGCCGTACGATGAGCCTGACGAAGACATCGTTCAGTTCCTCCCCGTGCCCGTGTGGGCGGATTCGCCGTACTTCACTACGTAGAACGTGAAGACCAGCGTCGCAACGATCGCGAACGCCGACATGATCCCGACAAAGTGTGGGTGTAACGGGACGCCGTAATCGTGGACGCTCTCGGGCCAGCCGTCGTCGGGTGCCGGTTCGAGGACCGGCACGTCGTCGCCGACGGCGACGGCGCCGAACATGCCGACCCCGCGGTGCGGCTCACAGACGTAGCCGGTCCGGCCGCCCTCCTCGAAGATGTGTGAGAAGGTGTGGCCCGCCTCGTCGATCGGGTCGCCGCTCCTGAAATCGTGTGCGTTCTCGAAGTCGGTGTTCTCCGTGTCGGTGACGACGTTGTGTTCGCCACCCTGCCCGGTCCATTCCCATGTCACTTCGGTCCCCTCGTCGATCCAGATGCCGGCCGGGGAAAACTGGAGCCCGTCGCCGGCACCCACGTCGACTGTGACTTCCTCCTCCCCGCGGAGGTCGGCATAGCCGCCGCCGATCCCGTCGAGATACCCCTCGAAGTCGGGCTCGACGTCTCCCTGGGCACTGGCGGATCCGGCCGTCGCCGCTCCTGTGGCTGCGACGGCTGTTGCCCCGCCGGCTGTTCGTACAAACTCCCGCCGTCTCATACGGGCATTCGTCAGGATGGGACGCGCTTAAACCCACCGACTATCTGGGTCTCGAAAGGCGGTGCTCGCGTCGGAACGCTCCCGGAACTTACCGGTCTTCGTCGTTCGTGTCGTCCCCATCGCCGTCACTGGCGTGTGGAGCCTCCGGTGGCATTTCGGGAACGAAATCGGGTCGCTTTCCGTCCTCGAACTGGACCGCACGCAGCCGGTTTCTGTACTCTTCTGTCCGGAACCGATCGGAGAGGCGGGCGTTTGCGACCACGAAAAACAGGAACACGCCGGCAAGCAGGAAGGCGACGCCGGCGATCGGGGCGACGATCGTCGTGAGGTCGTCGATCAGAACGTACCCACCCAACAGCGCGACGCCGGCGACCAGCTGGGCGGCGGCGACGATCTGCAGGACCGTGTTTCCGAACTCCTCGGCTCCGTCGGGGACGTCCCCGGGGTCGGGGAGTCCGTAGTGTTCCGGCGGCTCCGCCACGTCGAACTCCGGCATCGAACAGAGCACGAGCGTCGGCTTCACGTCGCGAAACACCGTCCCCTCCCCTTCGAGGCTGCCGTCGGCGTAGACGACAGCGTACCCCTCGTCGGAGTACGCGAGCACCCGCTCGTCGTCCCCCTCGCCGACCCGCTCGAGTACGGCGAACACTTCCCGTCGCGCGATGCGGTTTTTCAGCTCCGCCTCGACCCGATCGAGCAGTTCCACGCCTGTCACCCACGACTCGTCGTCGAAGACTGCCTCCCACTCCTCGGCCGTCATCTCCATCATGTCCTCGGGTCCGAAGTCGTCGAAATCGTACTTCCGTTCGACCTCCTCGCGGAGCGCCTCGAGTTCGGGGTCCTCGGAGTCGGAATCGTCGGGGTGGGGCTGCTCGAAACTGTCGTCGCTTGCATCCTCGGGTGGGGGTTCCTCCGGCGACTCTCCGTCAGTCATCGCCTCGGAGTAGGGCCGCACCCGGGAAAACGCTTTTCGGACGGAATCCGGACGCTTTACCGCATGCCGGCCGAACGAACGGCCGATGGTCGACGACGCGATGATCGCGACGGCCGTGCTGGTCGTCGTAAGCGCGAGCCTACCGTTTTACCTCTACGGGACGTGGATAATGCTTCGCGCCCGCGAGGTGACCTGGGAAGTGCTGGTCCACCACCTGAAGTTCGTCACCGTCGGGCTCGCCCTGACGACGGTTCCCACGGTCGGATGGATGCTCCCCCGACTGTTCGACCAGCTTTCGGGAATCGCGGCGGTACACGCCTTTCTCGGACTACAGGCGTACGCTCTGCTCGCTGTCGGACTCACCGGCATCGCGCGTATCTATCAGGCGAAACGCGACGCGGATCTCTACCACCGACCGGATCAGGACGTTTCCCTGTCGGATCTCCACGAGAACGTCGGCGCCTGGCGGGCGCGGCTCCGGGTCGGGGTCTTCGGCTACACGTTCTTCTGGCTGTGTGCCTGGTTCAGCGGAATCTACCGGTATCTCCAGCTGTACGTGTTCGTTTGACCTGCCCGGCGCGCTGGGCGTGGCTCACCGGAACTCGACTTCGATCCGGTTTTCCGTGACGTGGAGATACGTGATGTAGTAGCCGTCCCCGCCATCGTATTCGATGGTGAGCGTCGATCCGTCCTCCATCTGAGTGAAAAAGCCCTGGTTGTTCGACTGTGGACCGGCGCCGCTGTCGACTTTCAGGTCGTAGGTCGGCCCGGTCTTCGAGAAGTAGTAGCCGACCAGTTCCGACAGTTCCACTTCGTCGCCGGCGCTGTACTCCGTCGGCTCTGTTTCCCCGGAGTGGACGATCTCGACGGTGTCGGCGGAACTGTCCTCGTTCCAGTCTAACGTTCCCCGATCGGTCGGTCCGTCCGACGACAGCGACAGGACGTCATCGCCGATCAGATCGCCTTCGAGTGTCGAGTCGCAGTCGGATATCTGGATGTCGCCCTCGCTCGCGTTCGTGGTTCCCGTCCAGTACTCCTGGGGACCTGCGTCGTCGCGATAGAGCAGTTCGATCCCGATCTCCGCGTCTTCACAGTGGTTCAGCTCGTTTTGCGTCGGGACATCGAGAATCACCTCGAACTGATCGCCCCCGTCCGATTCGGCGTAGAACGACACCCACCGGTTGTGGAGGTTGTTCGTCTCGAGACTGAACTCGAATTCTGATATCGCGTGACTGTCGCCGATCCCTCGGATCGGTAGCTTCTCGCCGTCGTGCGGGAACGGGAACGTCCCGCTTGCGCCCACGGTACGGAGTTCGAGGATCACCGTCTCCTCGCCGTCGAGATCGACGTTGCTTTCGGTCTCTCCGATGTCGACATCGGCGGGGTCGAGTATTTCGCCGCTGGTTCGCGTCCGGAAGAACGATTCCCACGCCTCGTGATACTCGCTTTCGAGAACCACGACCACGGTTCCGTTCGTGACTGGATTGCGGTACGGCGCGTCGTCGGCCTCGTACCGTTCGGCCGTCGGGTAGTGGCGGGTCATTCCCCGATTTTCCACCCGAACGGTGCGGGAACTGGCCGAGGTGGCGTCGCCGGACACCTGAACGATCGGAAGCGTCAGCGTCGACCCGCGGTAGTGGAACTCCGGCGGCGACACCATTCGGGCGTACCCGTCCCGCATGTGCCACACGCCGCCGGCCTGGTAGGCGACCCGCTCGTTTGTCGTCCCGGTCCCTTCGTACGTCACTGTCCCGAGCGCGCCGCTGTAGATCCGTTCGTTGTCGCCGGCTCCGGTGTGGTTGAGGTGCCACACTTCCATGTGGCCCGCGGTGTCGTTGACGGAGAGTTCCCCTTCACCGTTGCCGAACCTGACGGTTTGCCGCTCGGAATCTCCCAGCGCGACCATCGACGCCTTGGAGTCGAACTGCGTCATCGCGCTTTCGGCGCGCTGGAGGTCGGCTGCGTTCTGTGAGTCCCCCACCGCCAGGGAGCCGACCGCGACGGTAGCGGTCGCACCGAACAACACCAGGCTGACGAGGAGGACGAACCCGACCGTCTCGCTTACGGCTCGGTTATCGGTCGTCTCACCGATACCCGAACTGGTTGTCGTCGACAGGCTCCTCCCCCCGGTCATACCGAATAATTGGATCATAAGGGTATTAAATGTGCCGTTAAAACCCCTTTTCAGGACGTCTACGGACGATTTTACAGCCGGTCGGCGTTTTCGAGAACGAGCACCGGATCCCCGTTTTCGATCTCGTACCGGATCACCGTGGACCCCCCACGAACCGACGTCTCCTGGATCGGCGTCGACGTTTTGACGAGCGTGTCGCGTTCGACGTCGCCACTCGTTGCCTCGAGGCGATAGGTGTATCGCCGATCGTCGGGGTCGCTCTCGTTTGTCACCGCAATGTCGTACGACCGGTCGATCACCCGGTCCAGCAGGTTGACTCTAATTGCGGCATCGCCCTCTGAACCGTCCATCGCGGCCGCGAGTCGGTCAATTTCGCCGATCGAATCGGCGAGCTGTTCGTTCTGGACATCGAGAGCGTTTCCGACCGCGATGGTGCGCTGGCTCTCCATGTATCCACTCCCGGCGATGAGCAGTCCCGAGATGAGGATCGACGTGATCGCCAGCGCGAGTACGTAGTTGACAGTCGTAGAGAGGCCTCGGTCCATCGACGGGTTCCCGTTACCCTCGTCCCGCCGGAGCTGCGAGTCACTCATACGTCGGTTCCCCCGGTGCGACGCGAACCGTCGCCTCGTAGCGGACGTTCTGGCTCCGGTACCTGATCTGGAACTCGACGTCGTACAGCGCCCGTTCGGCGTACGGCTCGGCGTCGGGATCGGTTCCGAAGTTGTCTGACTCGACGTCGTCGTCTTCGGCGTCGACGACGAACTGGTAAGTCCCGTCCGAGGCGTCGGCGTTGCCGAACTCGAGGGTGTGATCCGGTCCGGCGCGTTCGAGGACCTGGAGCCACCCGTGTTCGTCGCTCTGGTCGATCGAGTTCTCGCCGTACGTCCCGTCGACGAGGTCGACGTAGATGTTTTCGGCGTCGGCGCAACTGCTGTTTTCGTACGTGTCGCCGTCGAACACTGCGACGCAGGCGTCGTCGCTGTTTTCGTCCTCGTACACGAACACGGTCACGTCCACGCCTCCGCCGTCGGTGACGTTGATGTAAAAGGGCCCGCCGTCGTCAGTCAAATCCGCGAAGGTTTCGTTCTCGATGTCGTCTTCCGACACCTCGGGAGTCGCGTTGATCCACGCGTCCCTCGTTTTTACGTCGGTCGCGAGCGTCCACGACTCCGCGTCGTTCACCGAAGTGAAGTTCCGGTCACTCGTGTCCTGTGCCAGCGCTGTGCCGTTGCTGCCGGTCGTGTCCTCGACGCCGGCGAGCCGACCCTCGACTGCACCGAACGGCTGGGTGGTGTTGCTCCAGGCCGACAGCCCCCCGGCGACGGTCGCCTCCAGTTCGTCGTAGTCGTCGCCTCGCTCTGTAGCCACAAGCGTTGCGGCCACACTTTTCGCCTCGTTTTCGTACTCGATCGCGGGGGCGGTCGAGGTCGCCAGGTCGCGTGCCGAGACGTTTTCGGTGTAGATGACGCCGTTCATCACCAGCGCCAGGACCACGAACGTCACTGCGAGTGCGAGCGCCCCGACCAGGAATAGCTGACCCCGGTCGTGGGCTTCACCTCGAACGGGTGGTCGGCTCACATCCGCCATACCACCACCTCCACTTCGACGACTGTGAACAGATCCGTCTCCGTGGAGACGTCGTGATCGACGTACAAGTCCCCGCCGCCGACCGTCGTCGTCTCGCTTTCGTTTCCGTCGGCCTCGATCAACGGATCGGAGTCGTACAGCGTGACGAGACGGGTCGCCGTCGTGGCGTGATCGCTCGGCTCTCCGAGGTCGACGATCTGCTGGTTGCCACGGGAGCCGTCGTCCGGATCAACGTATCGCACCTGGACGTTGAACGCGATGCCTCTATCCAGGAACGTCTCGTTCAACGCTTCGCCAAACGCTGTCGGAGGGCCACCCGCCGTATATCCGTCTCCAGTTGCTCCGTGGAACCGGCCGTTCGACTCGTTCCAGTACCGTAGCGTCTCGCTTATCGTCCCCTGTCGATCTTCGGCGGCAAGAAGCCCTTCTGCCATCTCAGTTTGCTGGTTTTCGATGTGCTGGCTCGAGGTGCTGCCGGTGAGGGGCGTCACTGCCGTCACCTGCAGGGCGAACACGACCGCCGAAAGCACGAGCAGCGCGGCCGTGATCGCCTCGAGGGTGTGCGCCTGCCCGCGCACTGTCTGTTTCCAGTCAGCCATTACCAGACCCTCACGACGAGCCGTTTGGATCCCCCGTCGAACAGTACCGTTCGACGGACGGTCGACACAGACTGTGCAGTGGCCGGGTCGTCGCCCGCAGCGAGCTGGATGGGGTCTCCGGCTTTTGTTTCCGTTTCGACGATCGGTCCGTCGCGCTCCTCAATTGTCAGGTTGATCCGGTCGCTGACTCCGAACACCTCTCCGGGTTCTTCAGCGTCGGGATCGAACCGGCAGTCGTCCGGCGCTTGGCCGCCGTTCATCTGAGCGAAGAATCCGACGGTACAGGCGGTGTCCAGTGCGCCGGGCTCGGCGGGATCGCCAAGCAGGTCCTTGGCGGCAGAATCGGCTACTCTGTCGGCGGTGATCGTCCCCGTGTCGGCGTCGAACGGGACGAACATCCCGGGGACGAACGCGACGACGAACGCGATCGCGACGAGGAACACCCCGGCGCCGATCGCGAAGTCCAGGGTCGTCTGGGCTCGCGACGAACGGGTCCAACTGTCCGTCGATCCGCCGGGAATGAGTTCGAAGATCATCCGACCACCACCCACGTGGCCAGCGCCAGCGTGATCAGCACGACGACGAACTTCACCCCCGAGACGATGTCGGCGTTCCGGATGTAGCCGCTGATGAACCCGGACAGGATCGCCTGGATCGTCACGGCGTGGAAGAACAGAAGCGACAGCAGCGACGGATCGACGCCGGCGCCGAAGTCGGGGCCGCCCTGCTGTGCGGCGCCGTCGGCTTCCTCGGCGCCAGCCGTGAGTTCGGCCATGACGTCGATGAACTGCGTCTGCAAGATTGCCATCACCGCGAGCAGCGTCAGGTATGTCATCAGGATGATTGCCACCTGCATCCGGGTTCTGGAGCGCCGTTCGCGTTCGATGTCGTCCTGGTTCTCCGACGCCTGGGCGGCAGTCGAGAGCACGTCCGTGATCTGTGAGGATGCCTCCTGTGCCTCCGAGATCAGCTTCACGGTCCGCGCGAGGCGGGGCATGTGGTATTTGTTGTTGAACTCGACCAGCGCCTCGCGGAGGCTCATCCCGTAGTTAACCTTGGTGTAGATGACGTCGAACTCGTCTGCGAGCTTCCCGGAGGAGGTCTCAGCCACGGAGTTGATCGACTCGAGGAGGGTCTGTCCGGTGTCGTTCGCCGACGAGAGCTTCCGGAGGTTCTCCGAGAGCTTCCCCGTGACTGCCGCTCGCGACCTAACGTTCCACTCGTGGAAGACGGCGAGGGGAACCAACACCAGATACAGCGGCACGTACACCCAGATGAACGTACTCCAGACGGGGTTCGAGATCCAGCCGTCGGGGGAGAGGGGGGCCCGCCCGGACGTGATCGCGATCGCCAACAGCACAAGCGCCGCCGGAACCGTAAGCGCCAGCGTGTACAGGGGATTGTCACGGAAAAACAGGTGCGGCTGTTTGAGGAGTTTGCTCGTGAGGTAGGTCCCCTCCCGGCTTTTGATCCGATCGAAGACGTTGTAGTTGCCGACGAACCCTTCGATCAGACCGAGGTGACGCAGGCTCTCCTGGCTCGTCTCGTGGAGCCGCTGGCTGCCGCCCTGTGGGCGGAGATAGCCATCGCCGGGCTCGTCCTGTTTGACCGTCGAGACCAGCACGAGGAAGCCGACCCCGGTAAGCGGGATCAGCGCGTAGACGCTCGCGTACAACAGGAACGCCTCCGCGTCGCCGAGCATGCTCATGATGACGAGGATGATGATGAGCAACAGCGGGAACAGCGACAGCGTCATGTACATCTCGCCGAACAGCTCCATCGTCTCCAGGGTCATCTCCTGCTGCTGTTTGGCGGTCCGGAGATGCTTTTCCTTCTTGTCTTTCAGGAACTGCTCCATGTCGCCGCCGGAGTTGATGATCGACAGCATGTCGGTGAGGAACTGCGAGAGCTCGTCGCTGGGCGTCTCGATCGACTGCTGTCTGATCGCGTTCCGGTAGTCGGTTCCGAAAAACTCCGTCTCGTTGATGATGCTTTGAAACTCCCGGGAGACCTCCCCGTAGGTGTCCTCGGCGCGGGCCATCGCCCGCAGGATCTCGAGCTGGTTCATCCCGCCCACGGAGAGCGCATACATAAACGAGACTCCGTCGGCAAGCAGCATGTTGATCTCCCGCTTTCTCGCGGAGGCCCGCGAGTAGGGGATCGCAATCAACGTCCCGAACCCCATCGCGAACCCGATCCCGCCGAAGACGATTCCGGTGATGCCGATCGTGACGGGAACGACCAGCGAGCGCAACAGCGCTCCCATCTCTGCGGTCGGCACCGGCACGCCGAGCCCGAGCGTCTCCGGATCGATCAGCCCGAACTGGAAGATTCCCCACCCGATCGCCGTGCCGACGATCCAGAAGACGGCACCGACGAGGATCCCCAGCCCCAGCGAACGGGAGAGATACATCTCGACCGGGTCGGGGATCCGCGCCTGCGTAAGCTTGACGTCGACGTCGCTCACGAAATCGCCGTCCTCGTCGAACAGCCGCTTGAACACCGGATAAAAGGCGCTCGCGAGGGGGTCTGCGTCCCCGCCGAGACCGCCGCTGGATCCCGTTTCGAGGCTCATCCGTCCTCCCTCGTTTCGGGGCTCTCTCCGCCGTCAGTTGCCCCGTCACCGTCGGCGGAGTCGTCCTCGTTGACCGAACCGAATCCCCAGTCGTCGAGTTCGTCCTCGGTGTCGTCCGAGTCGAGTGTACCGTCCGACCCGACTGACCGCTCTTGCTTGGAGGAGCCGTCGTCGAAGCTCGATCCCGCATCGACGCTTCCGAATCCGGATTCTGTGTCGAACTCGGAGTCGGTTCCGGTGTCGAACGAGGGCTCGTCGAAGGTCACGTCGTCAGCCGAGTCGTCGAGGCTCACGTCGTCGGCCGAGTCGTCGAAGCTCACGTCGTCTGCCGAGTCGTCGAGGCTCACGTCGTCGGCCGAGTCGTCGAAGCTCACGTCGTCTGCCGGCTCGTCGCCGCCGTCGATGTCGTCGAACAGCCCCTCCAGGTTCGCGTCGCCGTCGTCGCTTCCCGCCGGAGTTCCGAACGAATCGTCGGGGTCGTTTGCAGTGTCTCCGTCGAGTTCACCCGCGACGGTCGTCCCGTCGAGTTCGCCGTCGGCCTCGGCTGTGGTTTCTCCCTCGAGCTCGCCCGACGCCTCGATCCCCTCGCCGTCGCCGGTGATCCTGGGTGGTCCTTCCGTGTCTCCGTCCGGGGACGGCGGTTCCGCCGGTCCGGAAGGATCGGCCGCCTCCCCGTCGGCGTCCTCGGTTGCCGCCTCCAGTGCGGGTCGATCCTCGCCGGCGGACGCCTCAACGGTCGCTTCCCCGTCGACGTCGAACAGCGCGTCCGCCACGTCGCCGGGTTCGACGTCGCGGTACTCTGCGAACAGTTCTTCGGCCTCCTCGAGGATGCGTTTCGCCTCGGCGAGTCCCTCCTCGTCGGGGTCAGGACGTGGCACCATCTCCTCTTTTTCCGGGTCGACGTCGATCAGCACCGACTCCATCTCCCGGAGGTCTTCCAGCGACTGTTCGAGGCCGTCGTTGGCCATAAGCGCGAGGATCGTGTCCGGGTCGTTGATGAACGCCTGCAGCGTCGCCGCCACCTGCGCGTAGGTGTTGAGTCCGTTGACGATGAGGTACGCGAGCACGACCCGGCGTTTGAACAGTTCTTCTTCGAGCCGCTCCTGTTTCCAGCCGCGGTCGAACTTGATCTCCTCGAGCGTGTTCGATGCCCCCATCTTGAGGAATTCGTCGGTCTCTGCCTGCCACTGGAAGACGTCCTGAACGTTGATCTCGTCGTTTTCGGGGTCGTAGTGGTTGATCTCGGTGAGCGACTTGTTCCGCCGCACTTTGTTCCCTCTCACCCGCGTCGACGACTGGACCGAAACCAGATCCAGCGCGGTAAACATCGTCTTCGAGACGTTGATCGGATCCGTCGTGAAGCGCTTGAGCACCTCACCGACGTTGTCCGCGTGGAACGTCGTGTAGGTGGTGTGGCCCGTCGACATGACCTGAAACAGCGTGCGCCCCTCCTCGCCGCGGATCTCGCCCATGACGATGTAATCCGGCCGCTGGCGCAGCGCCGCCTCCAGCAGGTCGAACTCGTCGACGTCCCCCTTGTCGTCGGCGGTAAAGGAGGGTCTGGTGACCGACGCGATCCAGTTGCGTTGTGGGAGTTCGACCTCTCGGGTGTCCTCGATGGAGACGATCTTCGCGTTCGAGGGGATGAAAAGCGACACCGCGTTCAGACTCGTCGTCTTCCCGGATGCGGTGCCCCCCGCGAAGATCAAAGACTTGTGGTTCTCGATACACAGCCACAGGAACGCCATCTGATCCAGCGCAAAGGTGTTCCAGTTGATCAGGTCGATCGGCGTGAACGGGACGTCCTTGAACTGCCTGATCGTGTAGTTGGTCCCGTGGTCGGACACTTCTTTGCCGAGGGTGAGCTGCGCGCGGGAGCCGTCCGGAAGCGTTGCGTCCACCTGTGGTGAACGCTTGGATATGCCCTTCCCCGACCGCTGGGCGAGTTTGACGACGAAGTCGTCGAGTTCTGTCTCGCCGTGGTACACGTTCGAGATGATCTGTTCGTAGTCACTGTGGTAGACGAACACCGGAGAGTTGTACCCGTCACAGGAGATGTCCTCGACGTTGATGTCGTGTTTGATCGGATCGATGCGCTCGTAGCCGATGAAATCCCTGATGAGGTAATACAGCAGTTTCTCGACCTGGTACTCGGTTAGCGTCTCCGGATCGTCCTCGATCACCGCCCGTTCCGGCCGCGCAGAGAGCCCCGCGAGGTGCTCGACGTCACTGGTGGGTTCCTCGTACCCGATCGCGTCCAGTAAGCCCCCGATCCACCCCTCGTGCTCGAGCCCCAGCGTCCCCTGGAGCTTGTTTCCGAGCGGCTCGTTTTCGCGTTCGTAGAGGTCGTACCGATCGAGGAGCTGATAGGCTTCGCTTTTGATCACGTCGCGGCGTTCGCCCTCGCCTGCGCCGGCGACGTTCTCGTCGGAGTATTTGATCGAGGTGCGGATCTTGTCCGTGAGGTACTCCTGGATCCGCGATTCGATCTCGTTCAGGTGCGGCTGGACCGCGTAGTACTTCTTTTCGTTCTCCTTCCGGGAGTGGAAGATGATCACGAACGAGTACGGCTTGTTCACCCAGTAGCGCTCGACCTCCCGGAAATGGGTCTTCTTCTCGATGGGGACGGCCTTCTCGAGGTCGTACCGGTTGACCAGCGTCGTGTTCCCTTCGGTCGTACCGAAAAACTCGTTTTCGTCGAGTTCCTCCTGGACGTCGACGGTGCGTTCGTCCTCGAGATCGAGCAGCCGTTCGGCGGTTTCCTTCCCGGCCGAGAGGACGTTCTCGGTCCCCTCGGGGTCGAATCCGAGCGCTTCCGTGCGATCGAACGCCAGCGGATTTCCCTCCTCGTCGGTCGGCGGATTCCCCTCCTCGTCGTAGAAGAACTCTTTTTTGTAATCTTCCCAGGTGTAGTATCCCTTGATCGGTGGCGTCTTCGAGAGATCGTGTATCTCCGCGGCGAGCTCCCGGAGTCGGGAGCCGACGCTGTCGGCGGCGCCGAGTCGCCACAGGAGTTCGTCGGGATGGAAGCCGAGGAACTCGGCAGGATCGACACCTGCACGCTCCCAGTCTCTCTCCTCGAGGCTCCGGTCGACTTCGCCATCACCCCACCGTTCGCTTCCGGGGGCGGTGTCGAACCGGGCGTACAGCGCTTCGGCAGCCTCCTCGTAGCCGTGTTCCCGCAGGAAATCGTCCCACGTGTATTCGCCGACGACGGCGGTGTACTCCGGCGGTTCGGGTTCCTCGTCCTGTCGACCCGGTTCTTCGTCTCGAACTGCATCAGCCTCTCGGTCGGCTGACTCGCCCTCCGGCGAAACGGCTGTTTCGCCCTCGAGTTCCGGTGTCTCCCGGGTGTTATCCTCGTCGTCTGTCCGTCCCACGTCGGTCTCACCGATCGGGCCCTCGGCCCCGTCGCCGGGTCCCTCGAGCGCTTTAGATCGCTCCTCCGAATCGCCAGCCAGTTCCGTCCCGCTTTCGGCGGGCTCGGGAAGGGTTTCGTCCTCGACGTCGGATTCCGTGTCGCCTCCTTCGAGGTCTCCCCCCTCGGAACCTCCCTCACTGGAGGTGGACCCGTCGGCGTCCGCGTCCGTCTCGAGAGGCGAGGACTCGACCCCCTCTTCCCCCGTCGATTCCCCTGCCTCGGGGCCGTCGGCGTCCTCGTCTGTCATCGTTTTATCCAAACCGCCACCCTCAAAAAGCGTTCCGACCGTTCTCATCGGAGATATTTATACCGGGTTACATAGAATTTATAATCGACGTACTGAGGCGGGTATACTCTTTGTTTCTACGGAATATCGTTCAAATTATCCGTTCTGAAACCGATACTGTGTCCTCTCCGTCAGGTAGAGAGACCGAGCGGAACGATGAGTACGCCCATCAGATGGACCCGTCTGGCGCCCAGTCGTGGAGGGATCAGACCCAAAAGCGTCGACACGAGGAACACGGCGACGCCGAGCGGACCGGCGAACAGTCCCGACAGACAGACGAGCGCAGCCAGCACCGCCACCGACACGCGGGTGTAATCTGCCGTTCCGACGATTCGGAGGTACGCGTCGCCGACGAGCAACACCAGCGTGAACCCGACGACGGCTGCCGTTGCGGTTGCAAGTAGCAGTACCGGCAACGCGAACGGCACTTCGATCCGTTCGAGTGCGACCATCACTCCCGTCCGTGGCGTTCCCAGCGAGACCAGCGCGAAGAGCGCGAACACCGTATTAGCCGTGTTTGCGCCGCTCGTCGACACGATGAATCCCCGGTCCGCGTCGGCTGCCGGTACGGCTGGCAGCGCGAGCACCGACGCGATCGCCGCCGAAACGCCGGGCAGATATCCCACCAGCGCCCCTGCGAACGATCCGGCGCCGGCTGTCAGCCCCAGCGATCGGGGCCGCATCGTGATCCGGGCGTCAGCCTGCGGTGGGACGCCCTTTCCACCCAGCGCTTCCACGAGGACCGGGGCGCCGAACAGCCCCGTGAAAAGCGGTACGAGCATACCGCCCGAACCCAGTGGCGCGGCGGGATCCAGATCGAGTGTCACGAGACCCAGGGTTCCGCTCGCCAGAAACGCCATCATGCCGGCGATGGCGGCTCTGCGCGACGACTCTGTCACCAGGAGGATTGCCACCACCCCTGCCAGCACGAACGGGAGGTGGGCCCTGATCGTCGGATACGCACGTACCATCGCCCACGTGACGGGTATCGCAAGCGGAACCGCGAGGGCGACGGCGACTGCGGAGCCGACCGCCGAGAGCCGAAGCGCTTCCCGACCGCGCCCGGCGATCACGAGCCGATGGCCCGGGAGAGCAGCCACGGCCATCGCCGCGTCGGGAACGCCCAGCGCGAGCGCCGGCACGATGTCGAGGAACGTGTGGACGACGCCGGCGGCGAGTATCGCGACGCCGACGAGCAACGGATCCGCCTGAATGCTTGGAGCGATCCCCGCCAGAAGCAGCGCAAAGTTGTTCGCGTGTAGCCCCGGAACCAACCCCGACACCGCCCCCAGCGTCGCTCCAGCGAGCAGAAACGCGAACGCTGCAAGCGCGAAGCCGGGATCGACGACGAAGCGGACGACCGGATCCATCGCTCACGGATGGCACCGTCTTTCTACTTAAAAAGGGAGAATCGATCGACCGGTTGCAGTCGGGGCGTCGCGTCCGGCGTCAGCCGAACAGCTCGCCGAGGCCCTCTCCGGAGGCGTCTTCTTCTTCCTCGTCTTCGTCGTCGTCGTCGGCCTCCTCGGCTTCCTCTTCGTCGTCGGCTTCCTCGTCGTCGGCTTCGTCTGCACCGCCCGCGGCCGCGGCACCCGCGGCGGGTGCGGCTGCGGCCGTCTCGATGGCCTCCTCGATGTCGACGTCCTCGAGCGCCGCGATGAGCGCTTTGACGCGCGACTCGTCGACGTCGGCGCCGGCCGACTCCAGGATCGCGGTGATGTTGTCTTCGTTGATCTCTTCGCCCGTCTCGTTCAGGATGAGTGCTGCGTAAACGTATTCCATTGTTCTTCTCCGTTGTTATCCGAACATCGCGCCGAGGCCCTCGGCACCGTCCTCGTCGTCTTCGTCGTCCTCGTCGTCGCCGTCTTCGGGGGCCTGTTCGGCGTCTTCCGCCTCGTCTTCGTCGATCTGTTCCTCTTCCGTTCCCGTCTCGGCTGCGGGCGCGTCGACGCCCTGCAGGGCTTCGGGGAGCGCCTCCTCGTCGTCGATCCGAGCGGCGAGCGCGCGGAGCTGACCGTCGGCCTTCCCGATGAGGTCCGGAACGACGTCCGGGCTCTCGATCTCGGCGAACAGACCGACCGCCTTCGCGTCGCCGGTCGCCTTCGCGATGAGCGTCGAGGCCGTCCTCGCGGTCGGATACGCCGCGTTGACCGAGAGGTTCCGGGCGCCGGCGGCGGCGGACTCGATGTCCGCGCGGTACTCGTCGACGTCGATCGAGAGTTCGTCGGATTCGAACAGCACGCCCTCGGAGTAGACGCCCTTGAGGTCGAGTCCGACCTCCTTCGGTTCGATACCGAGTTCGGCGAGTACGCTCGCGAGCTGATCGGAGACGACTTCGCCCTCCGGGAGCACCGTGGAGTCTTCGGTGACCTTGATCGAGCCGTCCATGATGCGGGCCGATGCCCCCACCTGCTGGAGCTCGCCGACGAACGGTCCCGGATCGACGCCGGTGTCGCCCTCCGGGATGACGATGTCGTTCGGGGCTACCTCGCCCTCGTTGATCGGGGCGGGGGTCTTCGACTCCTCGAGCTGCTGGTAGAGGCCGAACGGGTTGTCGTTGGTTCCGACGAGGGCGACCTCGCCGGCGACGTACTGGGTCAGCGTCTCCAGCCCCTCGTCGACCTCCTCCAGCGCGCGGACGACGAGCGTGTTGCGGCTCATGCGGAGCTCCGCGGAGCCGTGCAGCTCCCGGCGCATCGCCTGCAGCTGTCGGCTCGGGATGCCGGTGACGCCCACGACGCCGACCGACTCGTAGGATTCGAGGAAGTCGACGATCGCGTCGACCTCTTCCCGTTTCCACTCGGGGATCGTCTCCGTGCGACGGGCCTCCGAGCTCATGCGGGCACCTCCACGGACGGCCCCATCGTGGTTTTCACGTAGATGGAGTCGATGTTGAGTGGTCCTTTCTCGAGGTCGGCTTCCAGCCGCCGGACGATGACGTCGATGTTCTCGGCGATCTCCTCGGCGGACATGTCCACCGCGCCGACGCGCGTGTGGAACGTGCGCCGGTCTCGGGAGCGAAGCTGGACCGTGTTCTTCATTCTGTTCACCGTCTCCACGACGTCGTCGTCGGGCTGAAGCGGGGTCGGCATCTTCCCGCGGGGACCGAGAACGGTCCCGAGGTACCGGCCGATGTCCTGCATCAGGTTCGCTTCGGCCACGAAGAAGTCGGTGTCGTCCGCGAGGTCTTTCGCGGCGTCGTCGTCGTCGCCGAGGTCCTCGAGGTCGTCGGAGTCGAGTACCTGATCGGCGACTTCTCTGGCGCGGACGGCTGTTTCGCCCTCCGCGAAGACGACGATGGTGGTGTCCTGTCCGGTTCCGGCCGGCAGAACCACCGACTCGTCGACGCGATTCGACGGATCGTTGAGGTCAAGATCGCGCAAGTTTATCGCGAGGTCGACCGTCTCCCGGAACTCCCGGGGCGGCGCTTCCTCGAGTGCGCGAGTAACTGCTTGTTCGATTGAGTCTGCCATTATTCACCTCCGTAGTACGCGGTGACCGCTGCTACGGGTCAGTGAAACAGGCTGCGCCTGTCTCATCGGATGGAGGCCGATGACGGCCTTAAAAGCGTCGAAGCTGCCGGACGGGTGTTACACCTCCACACTGCTACTCGCTGGAGAGCAAAAGTGCCGCGATCGCGGCGCCGACGACGATCCCGGTCCCGAGGAGTACGGCGGTCGACCCGATCGAGATTCCGACGACGACGGCGAGCACCACGGCGCCGGCCGCGACGGCCCCGACGGCAAGCTGTGGCCCTTCCGGGATGGCCTCCTCGGCTCGCTCGCGAAGCGGAACGTAGTCGGGTTGCTCCGATCCGGAGGACTTCCCGGCGTTCGGCTTGCCCAACGCCTCGTCGACTTCGACCGGTGGCTTTCCGGCCGGTCCGGGTTCGACGGTCACTGACACGTATTTCGTCTCGGTTCCGTAGCCGGTGGCGAGCTTTAGGCGGCCGGTCACCGGCTCCGAGATGGGTTCGACGTCGACGAACACCTCGTGGGGCGTGGCACCTTCGACGTAGTGGTTCCCTTCCCCGAGGGTTGCAACCTGCGAGAGGTCGTCATCGAAGTTGAGATGCACGTGGGTCGGTGCACCGTGATTCTCGAGCACCACGGCGAACGACCCCGAAACCGTGACGCTTCCGGGCGCGTCGAGCTGGTGGGTACGGCCGCGGTTGAGGTCGACGGGAACGGTTGCCACGTTCGCCAGATCACAGGCATGGAGCAAAAAGGTTCAGGCTCCGTCGATCCCCTGATCCCCCAGCGTGGTCTATTTGCCTCCGGATCTTCCGGCTGTACAAGCGCCGCTCCGAGACGAATCGCGTCCGGACTCGTCTCGGATCGAAGCCTCACGCCGGCGCTTCGTCGCGCATGTCCGGCGGCAGGAGGTTCGGGATCCCGTCCTCGATCGGGTACTCCTCGCCACACTCGGTGCAGGTGAGGGTGCCCTCGAGGATCTCCTCGTCGGTTCGATCCTCGACGTCGAGTTCGAGATCGGCTTTGTCAACCGGGCAACAGAGGATGTCCAGTAGCGACTCCTTCATCGCCCGGGAGAACGGTCGGCGTCAGGAAAAACCTGTGGATCCGACCTTCGATCGGTCGCGGGATGGGCCGAACGACGTGTCAGCTTCCGAGCCACTCGGCGAAGTCAGTGGCGAGGAAGTCCACGTAATCGAGTGTGCCGAGCGCGAGTGCGATCACCAACACGATCACGATCGGGATGCGGACCATCCACAGCCAGATGTCGTCCCACGGATCGGCGCCCCGAATCCCCTGTCGCAGTTCCGAGAGCCCGACGTCGGGGATCACCCAGCCGACGAACACGACGAGAATTAACGCGCCCAGAACCAGCAGCACGCCGTCTGCGAACCCGTCCAGTAGGTCCAGGAACACCAGATCCAGCGTCACCGGGACGCCGAGCAGGAAGATCGCAAACCCCGCACCGATCGTCGCCGGGAGCCGGTCGATCGGGTGTTCGTCGATCAGATACGAGACCAGCACCTCGAGGATGCTGATCGCGCTCGAAAGCGCGGCGATCGTCACCACGCCGAAAAACACGATCCCCAGTAGTGTGCCGAACGGGAGTGTCGCGAACGCCTGCGTGAGGCTGAAGAAGATCGCCCCCACGGCGATCTGGCCCGGATCCGTCCCCGCCGCGAAGATGAAGGGGAACACCACGAACCCGACGAGCACCGCGATCGCGGTATCGAGGAAGACGATCACGCCTGCGTCGGTCGCGAGGTTGCGGTCCTCGCCGAGATACGACGCGTAGGTGATCATCACGCCCATCCCCAGCGAGAGCGTGAAGAACGCCTGGCCCGCCGCCGCCGGTAGCAGACTGGTCCAGTTGTCCATTACTGCGCCGAAGTCCGGCGAGAGGTAGTAAGCGTACGCGGCGCTCGCGCCGTCGAGCGTCGCTCCGTACGCCGCGAGGCCGATCAAAAACAGGATGATCGCCGGCACCATCACCTTCACTGCCAGTTCGATCCCCCGTCGAACTCCCATCGCGACGATGCCGATCACGAGCGCCATGAAGATCGCGTGGAACACGAGCGAGTCGAGTCCCGTCGACACGGTGCCGAACAGTTCTGCGGCTTCAGCCTCTGTCGTGACGACAAACCCGTCGGTGACGCCGACGACGAGATACCGCGCGAACCAGCCGGCGACGACGCTGTAGTACGAGAGGATGACGAATCCGGTAACGACGAACAGCCAGCCGACGTACCGCCAGGCGCCACCGCCGAGTTCGCGCAACGATCCCACCGCGTTGAGGTTGGTCCGGCGCCCGATGACGAACTCCACGAGGATCGCCGGAAACCCGATCGCAACCACGAACAGCAGATACACGAGGAGGAACGCTGCGCCCCCTTCCTGCCCCGTTTGGAACGGGAACCGCCAGATGTTTCCGAGCCCGACCGCGCTCCCCACCGCAGCCAGGATGAATCCAATGCGGGTCGCCCACGTTTCGCGTGCCATGCGATTCCGTCTCTTTACGGAACGCAAAAACCTGTCCTTTCAAATGGGTCATTTTTGACGATCTTTCGGGAAGAATTCGTGCCGGCCGCGGATTTCGTCCGGGAAACACGGACTGTCCGTCTTCCGTGGGTTTAATACTGAAACGGTGCCGGTAGCGTGTATGGAACGCGTCGACGTCGCGATCGTCGGAGGCGGACCGGCCGGCTCTTCGGCGGCCCACGCGGCCGCGAGCGGTGGTGCGGAGACGCTCGTCTGCGAGAAGGGAGTTCCGCGTGCCGACCGCGAAGGACTCGGTCCCGATTCGACGGACGCCGCCGGTATCCTGGATTACTGGGTCGACATCATGGGGATCCATCCCGACGAGTTCCCGGACGGTGTCGTCCAGCGCACGCTCGACCGGGCGGAGTTCGTCGGGCCCAACGCGAAGGCCACGCTGTACGGGACGGGAATCGATTCCTCCTACGAGCATTTCGGCTACACCTTCCATCGGGCTCGGTTCGACGATTGGCTCCGAGAACGGGCCGAAGACGCCGGTGTGGAGTATCGGGTCGGCGTCTCGGTCAAGGACGTCCGAACCGATCTCTCGGCCGGACCGGGAGCCGAAGAGCCGAGACACGAGATCGATCTGGCGTCCGGCGAGACGGTCGGCGCCGACTTCCTGGTGCTCGCGGACGGCCCCCAGCGAACCGTCACGAACCGCGTGCTGGATCGGTTCCTCCCCGAGGGACGGAAAGCCTCGGAGATCCTCGCTTCGGGCACGGCCAACCACATCGCCTATCAGGAGTACCGTCGATTTCCCGAGGAGGCGTTCGCTGACGTCGACTCCAGCATCCGGTTCTGGTGGGGTGTAATGCCCGGCCACACCGCGTATCCGTGGGTGTTTCCGAACAATGACCGAGTGTGTCGCGTCGGGTTGACGATGCCGATCGGACTCGAGATCGACGACGTCGAGGCCCGTGATTCCTACAGGCTGCTCCGTCCCGGAGACGATCGCATACCCGGCGGCAGCGAGTACATTCGCCGGCTATTGGAATGGCAATACGGCGACGACTACAACGTCGAAGACGACTTCCCGATCGTCGACGGAACCGGGAAACGGGACGGGACGGAGACGTACGCCATCTCCTCGACCAGACCGATCGAATCTCCAGTGGACGCAGGGATCGCCGTCGCCGGGGGGGCGATGGGATCGACGTCGGCGTTCCACGAGGGGGGCGATCACGTGGCCGTCCGGACCGGAGCGATCGCCGGCGAACTGGCCGCACGCGGTGATCTCTCTGCATACAACCACCGGTGGCACGAGGCGATCGGGGACGAGGTGCTTCGCAACCTGACGATGGCGGAGGTGGTTCGCGGATACACTCCGAACGACTGGGACCGCGTCATCTCCTGTGCCGACGCGATGCTCGCGGCGGAGGCGGGGAAGGGACTCGTCGAAAAGACGTACACGGCGGGGCTTCGGGCAGCCAAGCTGGTGGTTTCCTACAAGTGGCAGAAACGGAAGCTCCGTGGTGCCTACGCCCAACTGACCGAAGACGAGTACGTGTACGAGCTGTGACGCCCTGTGTGCGCAACCGGACGTCGCTCAACCCTTCATTTTAGCTATCCGCGGTTTAACTACCGATAGCGAGCTACCGGGAAACGATGCCCGAAACCCTCCAACAGGCTGCGACCGGGCTGCGATCGAGGCGCGTCGTACTCCTCGTCGTGGTCCTCGCAGTCGCGGCTGCGCTTGCAGTCCCCGCAACGGCTGCAGCGGACACCGAAACGAACGAGACGGCCGAACCGCCCGAATTCGACCAACAGCTCGTGAGCGTCGCGCCCCCCGACGAGGCGGGGATCGGGATCGACGCGCCCGGCGACGAGCCGTTCGAGGTTGTGATCGACATTGATGAGCAGTTCCACGTCGAGGCGACTGTCATCGATCACGACGACGAGATTCATATCCTGTTCGACACCGGAAACGCAAGCGCCGAGGAACCAGACGACTATCTCTCGACCGACGGTGCCATGCTCCAGAACGTCACCGTCCACGCGAACGATCTCGAGCGCGAACGGCCCCCCGGCGGGCTCCACGATCTGCAACTCGTCGCCGACGACGAACCGGTCGACCGCTCGGTCCTCGAAGTGAAACCGATCGTCGTGTTCGACCCGATCGACGAGTTCGAAGCAACCGACGGACAGACGATCACCGGCGAGGCGGACCTCGCAGACGGCGAACAGCTCCAGATTCGGGTCAGATCGACCGGAAACGGGGCGTTCCTGCTGTCGGAGGACGCGGTCGTCGAGGACGAGCGGTTCGAGGCGACGTTCGACGCGAGCAACGTCCAGCCCGGAGCCGACTTCGAGGTGGTCGCCCGCCACGACAACCGGACGGTCGGATCCACGACGGGTGTCGTCGAGGGTTCTGCGACCGACGACCCGGATGACGGCGACAGAACCCAGGAGAGCCAGGGTGTCGTACTCGTGTACGAAGGCGACCAGCTCGAACTCGAGGCCGAACCGGACCAGCGGATCGTCGGCGAGGCGGACCTCGAGGAAGGCGAGGGCGTCCAGATCCGGCTCCGCGGGGAGGCAGACGGCATCTCGTTCCTCGTCTCCAACCAGACCACCGTCGACGAACACGGCACCTTCGAGGCCGCGGTCGACCTCGACGAGATCCCGCCCGGGACCGAGTTCACTGTCCACGTGCGGGCGACCGACAACCCTGACGTGCAGGGATCGGCCCCCGGAGTCGTCGTCGAATCCGCCGGTGGTGACGGCGCCGGTGACGGTTCCGGCGGAGAGACGGACACCCGGATCGACGACGGTGAATCCGACGGCGCCACGCTCCCCGTTCCCGGCGACGCGCTCGGCGGAGTCGGCGCGCTCGTCGTCGGTGCGGGGCTCGCGGTCGTCGGGATCGGGCTGATCGTCGGCCTCGGTCGTCGTCATTGACTTCCTCCCCGCGGTGAACCGCGAGGCTTTCGCCTTGTCTTTCCGTAACGACGGCACCGTCACGCTCTCGACGCAACCCTATCGACGCAACACCGTCGACGCGATTGCCGCGACGAACAGACAGGCGAAAAAGAACAACAGCCCCGGTTCGCCCGCCTCGAAAACGAGCCACACGAATACGCCGCCGGCGTCGTTCGCTCCCGCCGTAAAACTCGCGGGATCAATCGCGGTTGCCGCTGCCCGGTCCGGCGAGAACAGCTGATAGGCACCCCACTGGACGAGTAGTGCCCCGCCGGCGAGCAGGCCGACGCCGGCGACGACGTCCGACAGTGACCGGTCGAGGCGCGACCGGAGCTCCTCCTGCCCGACGAACACTAGCGGATCGCTGGTCGGGCCGTACACGACCATCTCGTTGCCCTTCTCGGAGTAGCGCCGACCGACGTCCTCCACGAGATCAGCGTCCTCCAGGGCAGACACGTGGTGGGACACGTTCTGGAGGGAGGTGTCGAGCCGGTCGGCCAGTTCGGAGGCGGTCGCCGGCTCCTCCAGCAGACGCCGATACACGTCTCGGCGGGTGTCGCTTGCGAGGACGTCGAAGACGTCGTCGGCCTCCTCGTCGTCCATCTCGACGATCCGGGTCCTGGCCTCGGACGTCGGGGGACCTGTCGGGAGGATATCGGTGAGCGTCGACATCGGTCGCTGGTTCGGTTTCGAGTGACACATAGCTTTCCGTAGGTTAAATGCGGATTTGAGCGGCAGATCGTCGCTACTCGCGGTCGCGATCGGATCGTTCCTCGGCCGCTGCGATCGCAGCTGCCGGATCGACGCGACCGTGACCGACCCGTGTGCTCACGTCGTTTTGAGCGCCGGCTGTCGTCGCGAGCGTCCAGCGCACTTCGTCCGGCTCCAGGTCGGGGTCCGAATCGAGCACGAGGGCGGCGACACCGCCGACGTACGCCGCGGAAGCGGACGTGCCGACGAACGGTCCGCCGTCCGTTGGCTGACTGCTCGAGGCGACAACGTAGACGCCCAGCCTGCCGTCGGCGGTCGGCCCGCGTCCGCTGAACGGCTCTACCTCCCCGGTCGCGGGATCGACCGCGCCGACGCCGATCGCACCCGGGGCGGCTGCGGGCGAAGCGACGCTTCGTTCCGTCCGGGCGTCCGCCAGCGTGTGCGTCGTCGTCGCGACCCGAATCTCGTCGCCGTCCGTGTCGGAATCGTCCGGCCCCCTGATCGCGATCGCGTAGCGGTCATCGTCGAGCCGAACGGTCAGTCGCTGGCTTTCGTTTCGGTGTCGAACCGATCTGGCGACGAGCTCCGTCTCGCTGTCGCCGATCCGGTGGAGTTCGATCGCGTAGCTTTCGGGGGTGTCCGCAGCGAGCCAGAACTCCGCCCGTCCCGGCGGACCCTGTACCTCGTTCAGGGGGCCAGCGCCGAAGGTGTGCAGTCCTTCTTCCGTCGGGTTGTACGTTCCGTACCAGTGGCCACCGGCGAAGTTCCCCGTCGGGGCGACGACTACCGTCCCTCGATCGACTGCCGCTGTCGTCGCGCGGTCGAGCTCGGCGGTCCCGTCCCCGAGCGCTCCGGCGTATGCAACCGGAGTCACGATCACGTCGACGTCGCGTTCGAGCATCCAGTCCAGCGCAGCCTCGTAGTCGTCGGGGGTCTCGAACGCCGCGAGGTACAGCTCCGCCTCGGGGGCGGTGCGGGCGACCGTCGCAGCCGTCGCCGTGCCGTGACGATCGCCGCCGTCGACCGACTGTCCCTCACCGAACGTCTCTCCGTCGGCGATTTCACCGTCGATGGCGTCTCGATCGAACCCTGTGACGTCGAGTACCCCAACCGAGACGTTTTCGCCGGTGATCCCCGCTTCGTGAACCTCCGCTATCGTCCCGTCGTCGAGGGTCGCCGGCTGTCCGTCCCCCGGCTCGACGTCCTCGACAGTCAGGGTGACTGCGCCGATACCGACAGTCAGCGCCGCCACGCTTCCCAGCACGAACAGCGCCACCGCGATCTCCCGGCTTTTCACTGGTCACTCCTCCTTCGACGGAGCTCTCCGTCAGTTCGGTCGTGATACGAAACAGCGGTCCGTAGCTCTTTCCCCAAGTCGCATCTTTTAACCCGGCAGGAACGATCCGTGAATCTATGATCGAACCGCTTCTTTTGATCGGACTCGTCGTAGCCCTGTTCGTCGGTTTCAACATCGGGGGCGCGACGACTGGGCCGGCATTCGGCCCCGCAGTCGGCGCAGAAGTTATCTCGAAAGGGATGGCGGCAGCGCTGATGTCCGTGTTCTTCCTGGTGGGTGCCTGGACTATTGGCCGGCGCGTCGTCGACACGCTTGGACAGGACCTCGTTCACGATCCGAGCGTTTTCACGATCGAGGCGAGCATCGTGGTGCTGTTTTTCATCGGCGGGGCGCTGTTCATCGGGAACTACTTCGGCGTCCCGGCGTCGACCTCGATGACGGCGGTCGGCGCGATTGCCGGGCTCGGAGTCGCCACCGGACAGCTCAACTGGGCCGTGATGGGGGAGATCGCCGTCTGGTGGATCGTCGCGCCGATCATCGGCTTCTGGGTCTCGGGAGTGATCGGGCGGTACTTCTACCCGACGATCAACCGCTGGGTCTCGATCACGCAAACCGACGGGGCGTTGATCGAACTCGACCGTTCCGGGACAGTTCCCGTTCCCAGAAAAGGGCCGAACACGACGACCCGAGAGTTCGTCGGCGTCCTGGTCCTGATAACGATCGGCTGTCTGATGGCGTTCTCCTCGGGAACGTCGAACATCGCGAACGCGATCGCCCCGCTTTACGGCGCCGGCGTCGAGATGGATCCGCTGATCTTGCTCGGCAGCGCCGCGGTCGCGGTGGGCGCTTTCACGATCGCCCGCCGGACGCTGGACACGCTGGGCAACGACATCACAGACCTTCCCCTCACGGCGGCGATCGTCGTCGCTGTCGTCTCCTCGGGGATCGTCGTCGGCCTCTCGGCGATCGGGATCCCCGCCTCGTTCGTCATCATCGCGACGATGTCCATCGTCGGACTCGGCTGGGGGCGGGCGACCCGGTCTGTCACCGTCTCGGAGGGGATTCGGGGCAAAGAGCAGCCGAACGTGTCCGTCGGCGCACTCGCGGCCGACGAACCGGGCGAGGAAGCGCCCGGAATCGGCGAGGAGGAGCCGGAGGACATCCCATCGGCCGCCGACCTTTTCGATCCCTCCACTACTGGACGAGTGATCGTGATGCAAAACGTCGTGCCGATCATCTCGACGGTCGGCGCGTACGCGACGTTCTGGGTGCTGTTTTCGGTCTGGTGGTGAGCCGAGCCGATCCCGTCCCCCGCCAGCACAGAACGTGTTATCGTGGATCGAGCGATTCCTGTCGCCCCTTCGGAACGACCGACCTGAGCTCGCCGTACAGGTACAGCCCGACGCCGATCGGCTCCGGTTCGCCGGCGTACTCGTGTGTGACGATGAGATAGCCCCAGTCGCCGTCCCAGTCGACCTCCTGGTCTTCGCCGGCGAGGAACCGGGTCGCGGTTTCGCCCTCGACCTGGATCACGTTTTTCGTCGCCTCGCGCCCGAATCGCTGGACGGCGTTCGTCGTCGGTTTCCAGTGTTCCTGTCTCGTCCGGAGGAACGCGAGCCCGAGCCCTTCGATTTCGATCGGCGATGGCGCTTCCCCGCTGTACGCCCAGATCTTCCCGGCGCCCTTCTCCCAGAAGCTGTGCTCGTCGAACGTCGAGGGCGGGACCGCGAACCGGTCGTCCCACCATTCGAGCACCTCCGCCCGCGTGGCCCGTCCGGGAACCGTCCGTTCTGCTGCAGTTTCTGGGAGCCTGTCGAACCGCTGTCCGTCGTTCGTGGGAGTGGGTTCGGCGCTGTCTTCTCCGGCAGTCATCCCGTCACCTCCAGCGTCGCACAGTAGAACCCGCCGGTGTCGTTGTGGTGGGGATACACCCGGTGAGTGTCCCGAACGCTGTCGTCGTACGTTTCACCGCCCCACTCGGTAACGCCCTCGGCAGTGACAAGCGGGAGGTCGACCGGATCGATCCGACACGGTTCCAGATCGAGGACGTGATCGACCACTGCCTCGTTCTCCTCGGGCGCGAACGTACACGTCGAGTACACCACCCGGCCGCCCGGCGCCGTCAGCTGGAGCGCCCGGCGCAGCAGCCCCTTCTGGATCCCCGTGATCGACTCTACGTGATCCAGTGTCCACTCCTCGAGGACGTCAGGATTCTTCCGACACGTGCCCTCACACGAACAGGGGACGTCGACGAGGACTCGATCGAACGTGTCGAAACCGAACGGTTTCACCGAGAAGTTCCGGCCGTCCTTGTTCGTCACCGCCACGTTGGTGACCCCGAGGCGCTCGCAGTTGTGCCGCAGCGCCGATAGCCGACCCAGGTTGTTGTCGTTGGCGACCAGCGTTCCGCGGTCGTCCATGGCGGCCGCCAGTTGACTCGTCTTGCTTCCCGGGGCCGCACAGAGGTCGAGCACGCGCTCGCCCGGTTCGGGGGCGAGCGCAATTCCGGGCAGCACAGACACCTCCTCCTGGCCGTGGAGCCAGCCGTGGACGTACGCCCAGTTGCGCCCGGGACTGTGCCCGCCGAGCCGGAACAGGCCCTCGTGCCAGTCGACTGGCTCGTAGTCGACGCCCTCGGAGTCGAGCCCCTGTCGGGCCCGCTCGACGGTCGCCTTGATCGTGTTCGTGCGCACGACCGACGGGAGCGGGCGGTCGCAGGCTGCCCGGAACGCCGCCGGATCGTCGACGAGCGGTTCGTACCGCTCGAGTGGGTTCATACTCGCCTCTCGGCGGGAAGGCGTTTGTCGGTTTCGGAGTCGGCGGCCAGTACCCCGCCTCCCGGGTACTGCGGGACCGCACCACACTTTATATGTTCCGTCGAGTTGCCTCTATTATGGCACACGTTCGTATTCTCGAGGACGACGTCGAACTGACGGAACCGTACATGATCGAGGGGCTTCCGGGCGTGGGGCTGGTCGGAAAGATCGTCGCCGATCACCTGATCGATGCCCTCGAGATGACTCAGTACGCGAACGTCCACTGTAGCGGGCTCCCGTCCGTCGCACGATACGAGGAGGGGGATCCGACGCTTTCGACGCCGCTGAGACTGTACGCTAACGAAACCGGCGACCTTCTGGTATTGCAAAGCGACATCCCGGTCTCGCCGGACGCGGCCACGGAGATCGCAAACTGCATCCAGGGCTGGTTCGACGAGGAGGAGGTAACGCCCGTGTATCTCTCCGGGATTCCGCGGGAGAAGGACGCCGAACCGCCGGAGCTGTACGGGATCTGTGCGGGCGACGGCGGTCGACTGCTCTCGGATGTCGGTATCGGCGATCCGACCGAAACCGGGATCGTAACCGGGCCGACGGGGGCGTTGCTCGCTCACGCCATCGAGAACGACACGACTGCTGTCGGCTTCGTCGTCGAATCGGATCCGCAGTTCCCCGACCCGGAAGCTGCCCGGATCGTCATCACGGAGGGGATCGAACCGCTGACGGGAAGGGAGTTCCCCGTCGACGACCTCGTCGATAGCGCAAGCGAGATCAGAACGGCGAAAGAACAGCTCGCACAGCAGATGCAAAGCGGCGGCGAGGAGAGCACACAGGTGCAACCGCTGCGGATGTACCAGTAGTTCTGTCGGACGGAGTTTCGGACGGAGTTTCAGACTGAGTTTCGGACGGAATATCGGAGCGCTATTTTTCTTCGGAGCCGTCTGCGTCCTCGAGGACGTTCAAGACCGGCTGGAACTTGAGCTGCGCTTCGTCCCACTCTTCGTCGGGATCGCTGTCGCCGACGACGCCGACACCGGCAAACAGGGTCGCACTCGATCCGGCTGCAAGCGCCGACCGGAGCGCGACCGCGAACTCGCCGTTTCCGGCGGCGTCGACCCACCCCACCGGTGCGGCGTACCAGCCGCGGTCGAACGGTTCCGTCTCCCTGATCGTCTCGAGTGCGCGTTCGGGCGGAACGCCGCCGACCGCCGGGGTCGGGTGTAACGCCTCCACGAGTTCGAGAACGCCGCGATCGCCGACCAGTTCGGCGGTTATCGGCGTCCAGAGGTGCTGGACGGTCGCGAGCCGCTTGATCCGTCGTTCCCCTGTCGAAATCGAGGCCGAAAACGGGGACAACTGGTCGCGGATCGCCTCAACCACGAGCTCGTGCTCGTGGGCGTTTTTCGGGTCCGTTCGGAGCTGCTGTGCGAGCCACTCGTCTTCGGCGGGCGTCTCGCCGCGGCCGGTCGTGCCGGCGAGCGCTCCGGTCTCGACGGTCCGACCGTGCAGAGAGACGAGTCGTTCCGGCGTCGCTCCGAAGAACGCAGCCTCACCGTCGGGCGTTTCAAAACAGAAGCGATAACAGTCGGGATACGCGCTGCCGAGCCGATCCAGCGTCGAGCCCGGATCCAGTTTTCCCTCGAGTTCGACTTCGAGCGCCTGGGCGAACACGACCTTGGTGAGTTCGTTTCGCTCGATCCGGTCGATCGCCGACTGGATCGACGCGCTCCACTCTTCGGGGGTGGTGGTCCGCCGCCGCTTTGCGATCCCCGGCGGGGTCGGGGGAGACGCTGCCTGCGACGTCTCGGTGAGGCGGTCGAACTCGGCGTCGAGACGCCGCTCGACGTCCTCGACCCGCGCGTTCTCTCCCGCCTCGGTGACGGTCAGCCACGCGCCCCGATCCGTGAGCGTAACCTGCACGCTGGGCAACAGAAACCGCGCGTCCGGATATCCGTCCCACGTCGATCCGTCGTCGTGTTCGCGGTGATCCCCGTCGCCGCCGTGAAAGGAGAACCCGCCGAACACGCGAGGACGAGCCGCCTCGGTTCCCGCGTGGACGTCTCCGGAATCGAACAGCGTCTCGATCGCCGATGCCACCTCTCGAAAGCGGTTCCCCTCCGTCGCCTCGATCGTGGCGGCCGCTCCTCCGGCGACGACGAGTGCACCCTCGGGGGGGCCCCAGACAGTTCGAGGTGGTGAGAGGGCGTCGAACGCTGTCCGGAGCGACGTCTCCGGCAACTGTCTGGCCCGGCTGACGAGGCCGGGGCGGTTCCTCGTTCGGGGCGACTCCATCGACGGACAGTGAGGGTGCCGGACTCTTAGGGCTGACTATCCGCCGAACCGGGTCGACCGACTGTCGCCTCGATCAGTTGTAGTCCCGCCACCGGTGGCCACACTCCTTACATTTGAAAAACCGCGTCGGCGGTTCGTCGGCGGAGGCGGTCTGTTTGATCGTGTACCACGCCTCGCCGTGGCCACACTCCTCGCAGGTGACGTCGTCCGCCGTCGGTTTGCCCTCGAAGTTCGCCCCTTCCTCGGTTTCGATCACGTCGTCGTCGCGCTGTTGGTCCGTCGAGACGAACTCCGCGGCCAGCCCCTCGTCCCGTTTTGCGGTCGCACCGCAGTCGTCGTTCGTACACGTCATTTCTCCGTCCTGTGACACCATCATCGAACCGCACTCCTCACAGAACTGCATGTCTCCGTGTATACGACCTCGTCAAAATTAATCGTGTGGATGGACGCCGCCACCGGCGGATCCGCCGCCGGTCGGGAGTCAACGCGTCGTCGATTCCGGTCCGCCCCGCTCGATCATCGGACAGCCTCGAACCCTGAACCTCTCGCTGTCGACGACCTCGAGGATCTCGGTTCCGTCGTGGGTGCATTCAACCGCCGGCGGTGCCGACAGGTACCGGCAGCGCTGGCAGAACGACCGCTTGTCGACGACGTCCGCTTCCACCCTGTCTTTTTCATCGACGGGAGCCAGCGTCGACTCGCCCGCGGACTCCCCCTCGCCGAGCGTCTCCCAGACGTCCTCTATCGGCTCTTCCTCGTCGTCCATCTCCTCGAACGGATCCTCGGGCGAGCCGTCCAGTTCTTCGAACGGGTCCTCGGACGAGTCGTCCAGTTCTTCGAACGGATCCTCGGACGAGTCGTCACCGTCGTCGAGTTCCGCGAAGGGATCGTCCCTCCCGTCGGGATCCCGGTTCGGATCACTCACGGGCGGTCGCCCCCCGTCGGTCGTCAGACTCGTCGTTCCCGGGATCCGCTTCAGGGGCAGTCTCCCCCTCCAACGCCGGCCGATCGTCCGCCAAAAGCGTCGCCGAACCGAAAAAGCCCCGCGACGGGTCGATCTCCCGGAACCCCGCCTCGCAGTGCGGACACCTCGGGGCCGAAAGCAGCGCGACCGTGACCGTCCGACCGCATTGCCCACAGTCTGCGGTCCGACTCCCCGTCCGGTTCGCTTCCCGTTTGAGCGCGTCCAGTCGGTCCTGGGTTTCGAGCCTCGCTTCGAGCCGGTCGGTTCGTCTTCGGAGCCCGACGACGGCGCTTGCGAGCCTGTCGAGTTTCCCCTCGATTTCCCCGGTTCGATCCTCGACGGCACCGAAACGCGTCGTGAATTCGTCGACGCGGTCGGTAGTTTCCGCGAGATCGGACTCGAGAGCCTCCATGTCCTGACGCTGCGCTTCGACGTCGATCGACTCCTCGAGCTCCGTCAGTGACGCTTCCAGGTCTGCCAGCGATTCCTCGAGAGGTTCGATCCGGTCCGTGACGTCGGCGATCGAGTTGTCGATCTCCGGGTGCGTGTGGTCTTTCTCCGCCCGGTCGTGGGTCTCCTCGAGAACCTGAATGACGCGTTCGCGGACGTCCTCGATCCCCTGCTGGAACTCCGCTCTGGTTTCTTCGAGTCGGTCGGGGAGCCGTGCGATCGACTCGAGGTCGGGCGGGTTCTCGCCGTCGGTGCCGAGCTCGGTGCCGTCGGTTCCGGGGCCGGCGCCGTCGGTGGCGAGTCGGTAGACGGCGACGATGCGATCGAGTTCCTCCCCAGGAGTCCGGTCGGTCCCCTCGACGCGGTCGGTCAGCCACGATTCAAGCTCCTCCTGCAGCTGTGGTGTGGTCGTACTTTCGCCGGTATCAGACATTCTCGCTTCCCCCGAGATGGCGTCGGCATCTACTCATCGGATCTTCCTCACGTCGCTTATGTCGAGTCCACCCTCGTGGATCTCTACCTCGAACTGTACGATGTCCTCCTCCTCGAGACGGGACAGTACGCCCCGGAACTCCCGGACGACCATCGTTCTCGCCCGCTGGGATCCGCCCGTCTCCCAGGAGAACCGCAACGTTCCGCTCGCGGCGTCCATCAACGCGCCGAACTGTCGGTCGGTGATCGCGTCCTCGCTCACCAGAAGCAGTATCAGTCCGTCCCAGCGGAACGCGGCCTTCTTGAGCCCGCGAACGAGCATGATGACGTCGTCCCATCCTCGTTCCATCTCGCCACCCCTCGCGGTCGTGAGATCGGTCAACGAGTCGAGCAGGACGAGGTTCCCCGGCGCGTGTTCGCTCAGATATTCTCCCAGCGTGCTGAGGACTCCATCTCGCCGTTCGCGCTTTCCCATCTCTCCGATCGAGGTGGCGTTTCCGAGATACCACTCCCGCGGCAGCGGGGATAGCTGGAAGTACTCGGGTGAGAAATCACGAAACTGAATCTCCTCGATCGCTGCGTCGACGATCTCTTCGGTCATCGTGAACGCGAGTTCCCGACGGAGCGATTCCGGCCCCTCTGTCAACGAGAGATAGTGAACTTCCGGCGGGACCGACACGTTCGGGTCGAGATCGCCGTAGTGCAGCGAAAACAGTTCCTGATCCGCGTGTGACAGCGCGTTCATCGCGGCGCTGGTGTACAGAAACTCCCGTGCGCCGGCACCTGACTCCTCGGCCAGGAGGACGACGCTTCCCGACGGCGCTCCCCCGCCGAGAAGCCTGTCGAGTCGCCCCACGCCCAGCGGTAAGCTCCCCATAACAACCGTGTGGATGCGCCGGCCGCTTAGCCGTTACGGCGTCTGGGTGGGTGGACTGTTCTCGACGCAGATGTACCCGAACGCTGACACAAACGATTTATCCCGTCCCGTCGTTGGTTTTCGTATGGCAGACAAACCCGAATCCGGCGAGGTTTTCGGCGTGCCGTACAACTTCGAGCGACCGAGCCTCGGTCGGATGCTTTCGGCCTACTGGCAGCCCGGCAAGGGGATGCTGGTGCAGAAGCCGTTCGGCATCGGCTACACGCTGAACCTCGCGAACTGGCGGTCCTGGATCGCGCTCGTGGTCGTCGGGGCGCTCTTGTGGCACGACCGGGAGTCCCGCAGTGACGTCGACACCGAAGAGGAGCAGGACGACGGGCCCGTCGAAGTAATCGTCGACGACTGAGGGGATATCGACGCGCAACTGAATCGCCCTCTCGGGCCGTTCAGCCGCTTTCCCCAGGCTTTTTCGCCCCCGTCGCGTGGCTTTCAGCATGTCAGACGATCCAGCCGAGCCACCGTCCACGGCGGATGTAGCGGGGACGTATCCGCCGGCGCTTCTGGACGCGCTCGGACGCACGTGGACCGATCGCAGCGCGTGGGAGTTTCTCACCGAGATCACCGCGATCGGGAGTCGCATGGCCGGCAGTTCCGGAGAGCGACGGGCAGCCGAGACGGTCGCACGGGCGTTTCGGGACGCAGGCGTCGACGACGTGACCGAAGAGACGTTCGAACTGACCGGCTGGAAGCGGGGGGAATCTACCCTGGAACTGCTGTCGCCACGGGAACGCTTGTTCGAGGCGATCGCGCTCCCGTACTCCCCGTCGGGCGAGATGACCGGCGACCTCGTCGACGTGGGGTACGGCACGCCCGACGAGATCGACGATCTCGACGTCGATCTCGAGGGCCGGATCGCGGTCGCCTCGACGACGACCCCGCCCGGCGGGCGATTTATCCATCGGATCGAGAAGTTCGGCTACGCGATCGAGAAGGGGGCGGAGGCGTTCGTCTTCGCAAACCACGTGGCGGGACAGCTCCCGCCGACGGGGGCGCTCACGTTCGGGGAGGAGGCTGCCGCCCCGGCGGTCGGGGTCAGCAGCGAAACCGGCGAGTGGCTCCGGGAGTACGCGGTCAACTCGCCCGGGGGGACGGGAACCGTCCGCCTCGCGGTCGAAGCATCGACCGCGCCGGCCACGAGCCGGAACGTCGTGGGACGTCTCGGCCCGGAGACCGACGGGACGCTGCTGTTGCTCGCCCATTACGACGCCCACGACATCGCCGAAGGGGCGCTGGATAACGGCTGCGGGATCGCGACCGTCATCGAAACCGCCCGGATTCTCTCGGCGGTCGAAGACGAACTACCGACCCGCGTTCGGGTCGCCGGCGTCGGCTGCGAGGAGGTCGGACTGCTCGGCGCGGAGGCGCTTGCAGACCGGCTCGATCTCTCCGACGTCCACGGCGTGATCAACGTGGACGGCGCCGGACGCCACCGAAACCTGGTGGCGTACTCCCACGGATCGGAGGCGACGGCGGGTGCCACAAAGGACGTGTCGGAGGCGACCCGCCAGCCGATCGAACTCGAATCGGAACCGCATCCGTTCTCGGATCAGTGGCCGTTCGTCCGGCGCGGCGTCCCGGCACTGCAGCTCCACAGCGACAGCGGCGAGCGCGGACGTGGCTGGGGCCACACCCACGCCGACACTCGAGACAAAATTGACGACCGGAACGTGCGCGAACACGCCATGTTGACGGCGCTTCTGGCGTTCGAACTGGGGCGGCGGGAACTGCCGCGACTGGACGACGAAAAACTCTCCGCGGCGTTCCGCGAGGCCGAATTCGAGGTCGGGATGCGCGCGGCGGACCTGTGGCCCGAGAAGTGGGAGTGAGTCGGGGGCTATCGGAGCTCCGCTGTTCCGATCTCTCTATCCCTGTCGATATTCGGAAACGAGTAAAAGAAAACTGACACATATTCAGAAATATGCTTATCCCCGTTGAGGGCCGACAGTAGTAAATCCACGGAGGGATGTACCCATGGTTGACAGAACATACACGTCGCGTCGTACAGCACTGAAGTTGATCGGGATCGGTGGGGGTATGCTGCTCGGTTCGGGGACAGCCACCGCCGACCACGGGGGTTCACATCCCGGTGCCACGTTTTTCGCCCGCCTTTCGGACAACCCCTCGATTCCAGGGCACGACAAAGTGCGGTCCAGAGGGCGAGGAAGGGTGGAACTGGAGGGTGATTCAGACGGGACCGAACTCCACTTCGAACTGCACGTCGCAAACCTGGAAGGCGGTGCATTTGCGGCCCATATTCACGGCGAGGGGCGAGCTGACGGGCCGATCTGGGTGACGCTGTACGAGGGTGAACCAATCAACGACGAAAAATTAACTGGAACCATTCGTGACGATGACGTCGACAAGTCGGTTGGAACCGTCCGGAATCTCATCTGGAACGAACTCGTCGAGGGAAACGGCGTCGTAAACGTTCACACGAAGTTCGAATCGGGTGGGGAGATAGCCGGCATAGTCAGACCACGTCCCGTTGGCGGATGGATCGCCGTTTGAAAAACGATCCAGCAATACGGCGTGCTCTCGGTTCGGAGTTCGAGTCGCTCGAGACCCTTATCCCAAGAGCCCGGGCTCTTCGTCGACCCGCTGGAGCCAGACGATTCCGCCGGCGGCGAGCAGAAACGCGACCGTCTCCCCGTCGATCCAGCCGTCGACGACCGAACAGCTCCCCCGGTCGAGCGTTCGACTCCACCGTCGCCCCTCGGAGTCCACGCCGATCGCCTCGCAGTTTTCACCGAGCGAGTAGACGCCCTCGGTCCCGGCAACGATCGGCGGTGCGGCGCCGACGTCCGCCGTCTCCCATCGTCGATCACCGGTGTCCCGGTCGTAGGCGGTCACCCTCCCGTGAACCACGAGGTGTACCCGACCGTCGGCGATCGCCGGCCGAGCGTCTCTGCCTTGGACAGTGGTCGACCAGCGGACGTCCCCAGTACCGGTGTCGACAGCCGCGAGGTCGGTGTCGTCGCCGGACAGGCTCCCTCGTGCTCGGAGGACTGTCAGGTCACCGTCGACCGCGAACGTCGCCGGTCCGTCGATCTCGAACTCCCAGCGAGCCCCGCCGTCGGGATCCAGCGCGAGCGCGGCCGACTCGATCGCGGCCAGCACGACCCCGTCCTGGGCCTGGAGCGTCTCTGCTGGTCCAGCAAGGCTTCGTTCCCAGACGACAGTTCCGTCCCGGACTGCGAGGAGTCTGTTTCCGTCGGGGACGTACACCGTCCCGTCGGCGGCGGCGATCGGTGCGTCCGGGTCGTCGAGTTCGATACGCCAGGCCTCTTCGAGGCCGTCGGTGTCGTCGGTTTCGTCGGCGTCCTCGCGGGCTCGGATCGGCTCGGAGGCAACGAGGCGTCCCGCCTCGTCGAGGACAACGAGGCGTTCTCCCAGCGCCAGGTCCAGGGTCGGTTCGAGGTGGACGAACTCGCCGATCTCCTCGGCGTCTCGGTCGGTGATGTGCACGGTCGTTGCTGTCTCGAACGATCGATCGCCGAACTCGCCGACCCACTGCTGGCCGCTTTTGGCGGCGGCGATCCGATCCCCCTCGACATCGAACCGGTTGCTGCCGCCCAGCCCACCGATCCCTGTTAGGAGCGACGCTTCCCTGCGCACGTCACCGCCGCCGGGGGCGTAGCCACAGCCGGCGATCCCGGTGGCGAGTCCGGTTCCGATCGCCGCGAGGAGTCGTCGTCGGGAGTTCTTCATTCCACTTCACCAGCCAGTTCGCGGAGGCGGTCGATGCGGTCTTCGGTCTGTGGGTGGGTGTCGGGGAAGATGTCCGTGGAGACGAGTGCGGCGTCGGTGAACGATCGCGCCGAAAGCGGGGCCACGTATAACGCCTCGGCGCCGCCGTCGAGCTTCCGGAGATCACGGTCCGGAATCTCGGACATCTCTTCGTCCAGGGTTCGGAGTGCGCTCGCGAGGGCTGCTGGCTCGCCGGTCAGCGTCGCCGCCCCCCGGTCGGCGGCGTACTCGCGGTATCGCGAGAGGATCCGATGGATCAGCACGCTCGCCGCCCAGAACAGCGCGGAGATGGCGATGGTAACGACCGCAGTGACCGTGAGGACGATCACCGCCTTCGCCAATCCCCGGCCGTTTCTGCCGGAGGAGCTGCCGGCGCCGAGGGCTCGGTAGGTGCCGTACAGCAGGTACGCCGCCGCGAGCGCCAGGTAGTAGGTAACCGTCGGGAGGAACCAGGCGACGGTCATGACCGTCGCGTCGCGGTTCTTGAGGTGGGCGATCTCGTGGGCGAGAACCGCCTCGAGCTCCTCTCCGTCCAGGCGGTCGAGCAGCCCCGTCGTCACGACGATCGACGCCCTCGCGGGCCCGCGGACGGCGGCCGCGTTCGGGGCGTCGTTGCTCGTGACGGCCACGTCGGGGGGTTCGATATCCGCCGCCTGTGCGAGTCGGGTCACCGCGGCGTGCAGTTCCGGGCGCTCGTCGGGAGCGACGCGGCGGGCGCCGATGCTCCCAAGCACCGTCGACGGGCCGAACCAGATCTGCGTCGCCAGTCCCCCGAGGACGATCACAACGGCCAACAGGGGGCTGACGTACACGCGACCGTGGTATGGGCCGTGTCCGAACGACTCGAGCAACGGGAGGAGCACGTGGTTTATGGCGGCCACGAACGCGTAGATGAACCCGAACGGCAGGAGGACCACCAGTGCGCTGGCTATCAGAATCCGACGTCTGAGGGCGGGGTCCGGGGAGTGCATGGGAGGGCAGGTATCCGCGTGGTGTTCGCAGCCGACATTAAATCGTCCGGTTCGCTCGGCTCTTCGATCCGCTACGGCTCGACTGCGTCGGCCGGATCCACCGCTTCACCGTCGAGTTCGTCGATCCCGATCCGATCACACTGGTTGTACAGCGGACACGCCTCCGGCCCCTCGAGGCACGCGGGTTCCCGCGCCGTGCAGTACTCCCGACCGAACTGGATCATCGAGGTGTGGCCGAAGCCGCACTTCTCGCTGGGGACTGCAGCCTCCAGCTGTTCGCGTACCCCCTCGTGATCGGCGTCGGGCGGGGCGAGACCCATGCGACGTGCGATCCGATGAACGTGGGTGTCAACGGGAAAAACCCCGTCCTGTCCGCCGGAAAACAGCAGCACGCAGTCGGCCGTTTTGGGGCCCACCCCCCGGATCGACAGCAGCGTTTCTCGGACCTCCCCGGGGTCGCCCGTCGTGACGTATTTGTCGAAGGCAGCCGCCGACCCGTACTCCTCGAGCACCCATTCGGCCGCCTGGCGGATCACCTTCGACTTCTGGTTGTACAGCCCGGCCGACGAAATCGTTTCAGCCAGCTCAGATCGCTCGGCGTCGGCGAGCGCCCGGGCGAGGTCGCCTCGTTCCGGATTGCCATCGACTGGATCCTCTTTCGACCCGTACCGGGCCAGCAACTCGTCGAACGCTGGTTGGCTCGCCTTGTCGGAGGTGTTCTGTGAGAGGATCGTCCGGACGAGACACTCGACGGCCGCCTGTCCCCCGTACGCCTTCTCCCAGTACATGTCCCCGAGCTCGTCGACGACTGCCTCCGCTCGGGTCTCCGGCTCGCCGTCCGGAAACGCCTCCGCACGTCCGCCTCCACCGGCGCCACCGCTTATATTTTCGGCGGGTTCCTCGGCCATGATTCGCCGTACGGTTTCCACCGACGAGAACGTTTTCATAGCCGAGGTCCGGTCTCTCACTCGACGGTAAGCGTCAGGGTCGCGTCGGCCCCCTCGGCCAGTGCCGCCACGAGTTCCCTGTCGAGACCGACGGCTGCGCAGTCTGCCTCCACGAGCACGGTTCGGTCGTCGACGTAGTCGCTCGTCCGTCCCACCAGGCTTCGGTCACTTTCGAAGGTGAGTTCCGGGTCGCCTCGGCCGGTGATGGTTTCGACGAGCGGTCCTTCACCGTCAACCGAGTCGCCGCGAGTTACTTCCAGCTGGGCAGTAATTGTCGCGTCTCGACTCTTGCAGGCCTCGACGAACTCCGGGGAGAACTCCGTCGGTGTTCGGTCGGCATCGACTGCGAGGATGCAGTCGCCCGCCGGCGTGAGCCAGTCGTCGCTTGTCACTTCGAAGGTGCTTTCGTGTTCGCCGATGACGTTCTCGTGACCCCTGGCCCTGATCGTTTCCGTGAGGGCGTCGTCCATACCGGCTATGGCGGCCTGAGAACCAAGTCCCTGACGACCTTCGGCCGGACCGGCCCCCAAAAACGCGACTCTCACCACATCGATCGCGTGTACTCGAACGCTAGTTCGTCGACGTGTCCGGGGTCTAACCCAACGTCCTCGAACATCCGGCGGAACGTCTCTCGGTACTCGGCTTCCGGGATCTCCTCGCCTGCAGGGAGGTCGATCCGGAGGTTGAAGCCGCCGAGCCGATCCAACTTGAGCCGATACTCGTGGTCCCCATCCCGGTGGACGACTGCGAGGCTCTGGACGACGAAGTCGACGTCGGCGAACTGCACGTCGTCTCGGAACGAGCGTTCTGTGTACCAGCCATCGCCCCCAGTCTCGGATCCCTCCACGGCGTCCCGCTCCGCCTCGATGTGGGCGTACGCGTTCTGGAACGTCACCCGATCGGAGACGTCGATCCGCGGGGTTCGCGTCCCCGCGACCACCTGCTCGCGGAGGTCGTTGGCGTACGTCTCGGCGGTCGATCGATCGACGTCGAACGAAAGCAGGATCCGTTCGACCAGCCACGCTTCCGGCGGGAGGGATTCGAGGTCGAAATCCTCCATCACCGTCCGCCAGTCGAAGACCGCAACCGACGTGCCGCCGGTCAGTTCGACGACCAGCACGATCTGGGGCGTGTGGTAGAACGCGAACTCGAATACGCGGTAGTCTGGACCGAGGAATTCGTCGAGCCGCGAGATTCCCTCCGGATGGATTCCGCCGGGTCGCCGCGCGTTCACGTAGTAGGGCTCCTCGACGGTGTATCCTGCGTCACGCGCGTTCGTGATGACGGCCTCGTAGTCGGCGTCGTCGGGGCCGACCTGGCCGGGGTCCGACCAGTATACCGCCGCGTCGTTCCAGGGGCCAACACAGCCGGCGAGTGAGCCGATACTGATCGCCCCGCCGACTGCAACCACCCGTCGACAGAACGATCTGCGCGTCGTCATTTCGATCACCCGAACGCCCGCATGAACCACGCGAGCAACGCGAGGCCGAAGAGGACAAGCGCCGTCCCGATGCCGAGAACGATCGTCGCCTGTGCGTGTTCCTGACTCCGGAGGTACAGTCCCAGCGCGATCAGCACGATACCCAGGCCGATCGACACGTACGAGGTGAGGATGACTACCATACTGGAACTGTCGCACGCAGCGGTGAAAAAATGTATGTGAGCTATGATGTCTGTTCTCTCGCGGGCGATCTCGGAGGAGGCCTTCGCCGGAAGGCCGGAGGGCTGTGTCCGGTGGGTCAACCCAGCAACGTCGCGGCCGCGTCCGACAGGAAGTAGACGCCGAACCCGGCGAGCACGAGCGCCGAGAGGACCGCGACGACGGGCGCCATGCTGTCGATTCGCCGCTCGGCGTACACGAGCGCTGCCGGGTAGGCGACGATCCAGATCCCGATTCCGACGAACAGCCCGCCGACGAGCGCTGCCGAGCCGGTCTCGACGATGACGGTTCCCGAAAGCGCGTCGCCGACGTACGGCACCTGCGCGAACAGGTCGACCCGTCCCGGACGTAAAAGCGCCGTACCGATCGTGAGCCAAAAGAGGATCTGATAGGGGTTCGACAGCCCGAGTACGAGCGCCTTCCTGAACCCCCGGCTCTCTGGGAGCGACCCGTCGGTCGGTCGGAACGACGCGCGGGCGCTCCGGGTCGCGTCGTACGCGAAGTACAACATGAACAGCCCGCCCGCGCCGATCATCACGCCCTGCAGGGTTTCAAACCGTTCGACGACCGCGACGACGCCGACGGACGCCAGGACGAAAAACAGCAAATCGGCGACGCCCGCACCCAGTCCGGCCAGCACGCCTTCTCGCCACCCTCGGACCACGCTCTCCTCCGCGATGATCGCGTTCATCGGCCCGGGCGGTGCCGCAAGCGCCAGGCCGAACAGTGTTCCCAACAGCAGCGAACTCAGTGTCGATACCACACCGTATCGGCTGACAGCAGTCCCGATAAATGGATTGATTCGATCCAGCGGATCGTCCCGGAGCTGATCGAACACAATATTATTGACAGTTCGAAGCGTTCCCGTTCGGTATGCCGCGAGCGTGGATCCGACGCAACCAGGTCCCCGCCTTCCTCCTCGTGACGTTCGCCTGGACGTGGTTCTGGCACGGGATCTTCTTTTTGTTCGGCCTGTGGGACGAGCTCCTTTATACGGCGATCCCGTCCGTCTGGGGCCCGCTGATCGGCGCGATCACCGTCGTCTGGGCGGGCGAGACGACGTTCCGGTCGTGGTTCCGGCGACGACTTAACTGGCGGCTTCGGCCCACACTGTATCTCCTCGCCGTGCTCGCGCCGCTTTTCGTCACAAACCTGCAACCGGTGATCGGGGCGATCGGCGGGGGGATGTTGCGGTACGATCCGCCGGCTTCCGTCGGCCTGATGGTGGTGTGGGTCCTCGTGAACGTGTTCGTCTGGGGCGGAACCGAAGAGATCGGGTGGCGAGGGTTCCTGCAGCCACGGCTCCAGGAGCGGACGTCGGTGTTCACCGCGGGACTCGCGATCGGCGTGATCTGGTGGGCGTGGCACCTGCCGATGTTCCTTACGGGCGATCCGAACTACTCGCTCGCGCCGTGGGCGTTCGCGTCGTACGGCGCGATGATACTGGGGATCTCGACCGTCCTCGGCGCGCTCGTGAACGCGACTGACGGGTCGGCGCTTCCGGCGATGCTGTTGCACGGAACGACCAACCTCGGCGCAGTGATTGCAGTCTCCGGCGGCCTGCTCGGTGGCTCTCCCGTCCTCCCGCTCCTCGGGGGTGCTCTCTGGTGGCTGATCGTGCTATCGCTTCTGCTCAAGAACGGTCCGTCAATGGTGGCGGAGCCGTCGATCCAGCCCCGGGTGTGACCGCCCCCGGTAGTCAGCCCCGGATTGCGGGGACTACGTTTCTTCCACGTGGCGAACCGCGGAGGCGACGCCCCGCGTCGATTCCACCATTTCCGGGCCCGACATCGCGGCGCGTCCGACGGCGAACGCCTTCGGCCCCTCGATGACGACCTCGTCGCCGACACGGATCGCGTCGTCGGCGTCGACGACACCGGGCGCGAGCACCGAGCCGTGGGGGACGAACCCGTCGATCTCGACCCGTTTCGTGGGGGCGTCACTGTCGACCCACTGGCGCGCCCCGGCGAGGGTGAACGCCAGGGTACCGTACTGCGGCACCACTGTCGCCAGCTGGTCGCTGTCGTCGCCGCCGCGGTCGACGTCGCGGGCCCGGATCTGGAGCTTCGGATACCGGCCGGTCGTCTCGATCGCACCCTCGCCGAAGACGTCATCGCCGGCAGCCGGCCCGAGCATGTAGTCGGCGATCGCCCGGACGGTGTTGTGTTCCCGCTGCCGCTTCGCGTACGCCAGTTCCCCGTCGAGAGCATTCCGGAGGTTCGACAGCGAGTCCCCCGACGTCGGATGCCCGTCGCAGGTGAACTCGAACGGGACGTCGGCCTCCTCGCTGACGCGCTCGCAGATGTCCCGGTAGCCCTCGTCGGGGACGTGTGCGATCACCCGCGGGTAGTCGTTGCCCTCGAGATACCGCCGCAGAACCTCCGAGACGAACCCCTTTTCGTCTTCGGACCACCGGCCCGTCACCACCGTGTCGTAGTGCTGTGCCGGATACGTGAGCTCCAGCTCCTGTGGTACCACCCCGATCGGTGAGGTCATCGAGACGATGTGGGCCCGCCAGCCGATCGCGTCGTGGAACTGCTTGTGGCTCTGTGATTCGCTGTACGGCTTCCGGGCCGAGCAGGGGAGCAACACGAGCGGTGCGGAAAACCGGTTGCGGTACCGGGTCGTCACCCGGTCGGCGAACCGCTGGATCTCCACCCGCCGGATGGTGTCCTCGCTGGCGGCAAGTAGTTCGGTGTCGCGCACGACGGGCGTCCGCCGTTCGAGGTAGCCGTACTCCGCGTCGAACTCCCGGAACGTCGCGGTCAGCCACGCTTCGTGGCGGGCCTGCCCCTCGATGTAGTCCCGGAGCCGTCCGGCCCGGATCCGCTCGCGAACCCGGCGGAGCTCCGCCTCCAGCGCGTTGACGTTGTGCTGGCTGCAGTCCTCGCGGGTAAACTCCTCCCGGGGGCCCTGACACGCCGGACACGAACAGGGGAGTTCGGTCAGATCCTCGAGGAAGTGTTCGCCGTCGGCAGTGAGGTATCGGCCGCGGGAGCCGGCGATCCGGGCGTACGTCCGATCGAACAGGTCGACGCCGACAGACGAAAGCGTCGCGACGTTCGCCGGCGTCGCCACGCCGGAGAGACACAGCGCTGTGTCGGCCGGAATCGCCCCCTTGACCGCGAGGATCGCCTCCTTCAGGCCGGCGGCATGGCCGATGAACCCCTGGACGTCGGAGAGAACGTACGAGTCAGGTGGGTGGTCGACCTCGTCGCCGGGAGCGATGTCGAGCTCCGCCTCGCCCGACAACTCGACAGCTTCACTGGAGACGACTGCAGCGGTCGGCGCGTCGACGTCGGTCGGATCGACCGCGAACGCCTCTCGAACGTCCGGCGGCGTTCCGGACGGAAACGCCCGGTGGGGAAGCACTGTCAACACCGAGTCGTCCGGCTCGGGTATCTCCCGATCGGCGGCCCACAGCGAGCCGGCGTCCCGGAGCCGGCCGTCGATCGTCGCCGGCGTCACGACCGGCGGATCGAGCCGGAGCTCCCCGAGCCGGGCGGCGGCGTCCCGCTCGAGGACTTCGAAGTAGTCGGTCATGAAAACGGATCGCACCCGGAGGCGGGAAGCTTTTGCGTTCCGTCGCCGGGATCTTACACCGGCGCAGGCCGGGACAACCGACCGATCGCTCCCTCTCCTTGCGGCCGATCACCCGTCGTCGTTTCGGCGCTCGATCGCCGCGAGGCTTTCGAGTTCGACCCGGTCGGGAAGTCGATCGATCGCCGAGTCGACCCAGTCGTCGTGTGCAAGACGGATCCGGCTCTCCGGCGCCACCTCGGCCAGCCGGGCGACGCCGTCGGCGGCGGCACGCTGGGCGGTTTCCTCGGATCGATCGGGCGTCTGTACGGTGAGCGGATACGTCTCTGCGAGTTCACGGGGATACGGCCCGAACGGCGGCTTGATACGCCAGACGGCGTCGTACTCGTGTGTTCTCGGGACCCCACCTTCGGTGACCAGTACGCTGTCGGGAACCTCGAGCCGATCGAGCCGCTCGTGGTGCCGGCGGACCTCGGGTCGGCGAGCGCTTTCGGGGGAGACGGCGAAGAACGTCCCCTTCGAGGTGGGATCCTCTCGTTCCAGCTGTGTTGCGCCGTCGAGCAACGCTCGGTAGCCATCCAGGAGTGCGGGATGTCCCCGGGCCCGACGCTCGACGAGTTCGAGCAGGCGCCCCTGCCGGATCGCCTCCTTGATCCGGCGGAGCTCCCCGAAGCTGACGTGGAGGTTGTGCTCGGCGAGCAGCCGCTCGGTCTCCGCTTCGTCGGCGTCTCGCAGTTCGTCGGGGGTGTGTTCGACGCAGACTGGACACGAGCACGGGAGATACGACAGCTCCGAAAGGTGCTCCGTTCCGGACGCGGTGAGATATCGTCCGTCGCGGGCGTAGATCGCATACGCCGCGGAATCGAACAGGTCACACCCCGCCGCGACCGCCAGCGCGAACGTCATCGGGTGGCCCGCTCCGAACAGGTGGACGGGGGCGGCCGGACCGAGCCCCCGCTTTGCGGCGAGGACGGCCTCGATCATCTCGCCGTAGCGGTAGCTGTTCATCAGGGGGACGACGGCGCCGACGGGGAACACGTCGAGGTCGGTTTCGCCGGCGCGTTCGGCGGCCTGCTCTCGGAGATCCGGATACGTCGATCCCTGGATCGGTGCGTTGACGAGCATCTCTCCGGTGTTTGCGGCCTCGGCGTCCGACAGCGCCATCGCGGTCGTCTCGAGGTCCCGTTCGGCCTGCTCGCGGTCCACGTCCGGCGGCGTCGGAATGTCGACAGGGGTGGCGACGTCGGAGCCGATCTCCCGCTGGAACGCGAGGATCTCCTCGGTCGTCACGTCGATGTCGCCGTACTCGGCGAGCTGGAACGACCCCGAGTCCGTGGCGATGACGCCGTCGAATCCGAGCATTTCGTGGAGCCCTACCGACCGGGCCTGTTCCCGGAGGTCGTCGTTCGAGTGGATGATGTAGGAGTTGGTGATCAGTATCTCGGCGCCGAACTCCCCACGCAGACGGGACGGAGCGATCGTCTCCAGGTTCGGGTTGATCACCGGCATCAGCGCCGGCGTCTCGACGACTGCGTCGGCCCTGGGGACGGACAGCTCCCCGATCCGGCCGAGACAGTCGGCGTCCCGCAGCTCGAAGCAGTCGCGCATATCCGTCCTGGAGCGGGCGCGTCACTAAGCCTTTCGAGTGGGATCGAACCCGGACTCCGGCCGTGGGGCGGGGTGAGGGCTCACCTCACCGGAACCGGGTCTGCTCGCGGCCGAACTCCCGGGCGAGCGTCGCCTCCTCGATTCGCACCAGCGTGGGCCGTCCGTGGGGACAGGCGTACGGTTCATCACACTCCGCGAGCCGGTCCAGCAGCGCGTTCGCTTCCGAGTCGGTCAGCGTCTCTCCCGCCGATAGCGACGGATGGCACGCCAGGTCCCGGAGCAGCCGGTCTCGTCGCCGATCCGGTGTGCCGCCGTCGGCCAGTCGATCCAGCACGTCACGGAGCAGTTCGGGGTCCGTCCCCCGTCCCAGCGGGGCTGGCACCGCCCGCACCCGGACCAGGTCGCCGCCGAACGGGTCGGCGTCGAAGCCGAGTTCCCGGATCGTCCCCTCGTTGGCCTCGAACACTGGGAGGTGTCCCGGATCGAGTGATACGGTCGCCGGCGGCTCCAGCTCCCGGTTCGGGATCGGTTCACCGGAGAGAGCCGCCCTGAGTCGCTCGTAGTTCACCCGTTCGTGGGCCGCGTGGCCGTCGACGACGAGCAGGTCGCCGTCGAGTTCACACAGCAGATACAGCTCCCGATACTGGCCGATGACGTCCGCGCTGGCGATCGATGCGGCGGGCCCGGTCGCGTCCGCGACGTCTCCGGATTCGAGCGGGGTCGCGAAGTCCGTCGGCGCGGCGGCGGCACGCTCGACGTCTGCGGTCTCGAGTCCGTCGGAGACGACGGCCTCGATTGCTGTCTTCACCGTCTCGGAGACGGACAGGGCGACCGTCCGTTTCGCCGGATGGACGTTCGCGTCGACGAGCCTGGGTGGCAGCCGGACGTCGATCGCGACGATCGGGTGGCGTCCCTCGGGAAGCAGCGTCCCGAACCCGGATTCGACCGCCCGGGCGAGCCCGGCGTTCGACACGGGGCGACCCCCGATCGCGACCCGGGTGGCCTCCCCCGTGGCCCTGGTCTCGGCCGGCGAGACGATCGCCCCCTGGATCCGACACTCGAAGGGATCGTCCGGGGTGAGGGGGTCGTTCGGGGTGAAGGGACCGTTCGGGGGCTCCTCGCTCGCGTCGATCTCACCGGCGCCGATCTCGACGGTCCGATCCAGTCCGATCGCCCGGCGGGCCACCTCCCTGCCGTACACCGACAACAGCGCCCCACGGACACCGTCGCCGTTCGTCGAGAGCGTCTCCCGACCGTCGTGAACCAGCACGAACGCCACGTCGGGGCGCGCGAGCGCGTAGTCCGCGACGAGCGTCGAGATCCGTGAAAACTCCGTGTCCGGATCCGAAAGCGACGCCAGCCGGGCTGGTCGGTCGGCGAACAGGTCGGTTACCTCGACGGTGGTACCCCGGCCCCGGCCGGCGTCGGCGACCGTCTTTTCGCCGCGTTCGACGAGTACGCGAGTCCCCCGGTCGCCGCCGTCGTTAGTGAGGACGTCGAGCGTCGCCGCCTCCGCGATCGCCGCGAGCGCCTCGCCCCGGAAACCGAGGGTGTCGATCCGCCGGAGATCGTCCGCCGTCTCGATCTTGCTCGTCGTGTGCGGTTCGACCGCGAGTTCGGCGTCCCGTCGACTCATTCCACAGCCGTCGTCGGCGACGCGGATCCGTCCGGAACGGCCGGTGGGTTCCGCTGACTCCCGGTTCTCCCGATCCGTCCCGTCGCCGTCGACCGTGACTTCGACTCTGGAGGCTCCGGCGTCGAGGGCATTTTCGACGAGTTCGGCGACGACCCGCGCCGGCCGGGTGGTCACCTCGCCGGCGGCGATCCGTTCGATCGTCTCGGTGTCCAGCTCGCGGACACTGGCTGCCTCGCCGTCGGCACCGGTATCTCCGTCACTCATCGTCGAGCCGTTCCTGGAGCTCCTGGAGCGTGAGCAGCGCCTCCATCGGAGTCGTCCGGGCCAGGTCGACCTCCCGGAGCGCCGAGAGCACCCCGTGTCGACCTGCGGGGACGTCACCTTCCTGGCCGGTTCCGTCGCGGGGGTCGGTGTCACCGTCGTCGTCCACGGTGCTGTCCGAACTCCCTTCGTCGGCTCCGGCCGGCGAGCGCTCCGTTCGGTCCACCGCCTCGAGGAACTCCCGCGCACGCCGGACGACCGGCTCGGGGACGCCGGCCATCTCGGCGACCTCGACGCCGTAGGAGGACGAGGACGGACCGCGGGCCACCCGGTGGAGGAACGTCACGTCGCCGTCCTCTCGGGTCGCCGTGAAGTGGAGGTTGAACACGCGCTCGTACTCGTCGGCGAGCGTCGTCAGGTCGTGATAATGGGTCGCAAACAGCGTGGTCGCTTCCAGCTCCTCGTGGACGAATTCGACGGCGGCCCGGGCGATCGCCTGCCCGTCGGTGGTCGCGGTGCCGCGTCCGACCTCGTCCAGCAGAACGAGCGAGTCGGGGGTTGCGTCGTGAAGTACCTCCGTCAACTCGGCCATCTCCCGCATGAACGTCGACTCCCCGCCCGCGATGTCGTCGCTCGCGCCGACCCTCGTGAAAACCCGGTCGACGACCGGAAGCCGTGCTCGCTGGGCGGGAACGAAGCTCCCCGACTGCGCGAGCACTACACACAGCGCGATCTGACGCATGTACGTCGACTTCCCGCTCATGTTGGGGCCGGTGATGACGGCGATGCTCCCCCGGGGAAGCGTGGCGTCGTTCGGAACGAACTCCGATTGGGTCCGCTCGACGACTGGGTGTCGTCCACCCTCGATCTCGATCTCCCCGTCGGATCGAACCGACGGCCGGACGTATTCCCGCTCGACTGCGACGGTCGAAAGCGAGGCGAGCGCGTCGAGTTCGGCGATCGCCGACGCGAGCGCCTGGATCCGGTCCGCCTCGGCGGCCACCTGCGATCGAACGCCGGTGAACAGTTCGTATTCGAGGGTGTCGGCGCGCTCGGCGGCCCCGAGGATCTCGTCTTCGCGCCGCTTCAGCTCCGGGGTATAAAAGCGCTCGGCGTTCTTCAGCGTCTGTCGCCGGCGGTAGTCGTCCGGCACCCGGTCCAGGTTCGGATCTGTCACCTCGATGTAGTAGCCGTGGACCTGATTGTGACCGACTTTCAGCGAGTCGATGCCGGTCCGTTCCCGTTCGCTGGCTTCGAGATCCGCGACCCAGGCCCGGCCGTCGCGTTCGGTCGCCCGCAGGTCGTCGAGCCGTTCGTCGAATCCTTCACAGACGATACCACCTTCCGTAATTTCCGTCGGTGGATCGGTGGCGATCGCCTCGTCGATCAGTTCCCGGACGTCCGAGAGCGGATCCAGCCGGTCCCGGAGAGCTTCGAGGGGATCACTTTCGCGTTCCGCGTCCGACCCGCCGTCGTCCGAGAGCGCCGCCCGGAGTTCCGGAACGATCTCGAGGGTCGCGTGCAGCGACCGGAGGTCGCGTGCGTCCGCCCGTCCCCGGGAGATCCGGCCGACGAGACGCTCGAGGTCGTACGCCGCTGCGAGGTGGTCACGTATCTCCTCGCGGACGATCGGGCGATCGGCGAGCTCTGCGACCGCCTCGTGGCGGGCCTCGATCCGGTCCCGGTCCAGGAGGGGCCGTCTGAGCCAGCGTTCGAGCCGCCGCCGCCCGAGCGCCGAGACGGTTCGATCGAGGCTGTCGAACAGCGTGGTCCCGTCCCCGCTGTTGCGGTTTTCGAACAGTTCCAGCGACCTGAGTGCAGCCGAGTCCAGCCGGAGGTGGTCCCGCGTGTCGTACCGCCGGATCCGGGAGACGTACTCCAACGGCCCGTCGTCCCCCTGAGTGTACTCGGCGTACGCGAGCACCGCACCGGCGGCGCGGCGCTGGACCCGCGAAAAACGGCGTTCCGGCGCGGCGACGTACTCGCCGAGACGCTCGCTCGCGCGGTCGAGTTCGAACGCCGCCGGATCGTACTCGTTTTCCTCCCAGTCGGCGCCGACCGTGTCGGGCGGGAACTCGGGTCCGTCGGGTGATCCGAGGAGCTCGGCGGGGGCGATCCGCTGGAGTTCTTCGGCGATCGTCTCGCGGTCGCCGTCGGTGACCAGACACTCGCCGGTGGAGACGTCGACGGCGGCGAGCCCGACGAGGTCGGCGGATCTACCGTCCGGGCCCCCGTCGGCCGTCGTCTCTCCGGCAACCGCGGCGACGTAGTTCGCCGTGGCGCTTTCGAGCAGCTCGTCGTCGACGATCGTTCCGGGGGTGATCACCTGCGTGACCGCACGGTCGACCAGCCCGGTCGCCTCCTCGGCGTCCTCCACCTGGTCGGCGATCGCGACCCGGTAGCCCGCATTCAGCAGCGCTTCGAGGTAGGAGGCGGCGTTGTCGATCGGGATCCCGGCCATCGGGTATTCGCCGGTCGAATCCTCGCGTTGGGTCAGGGTCACCTCACAGATCCGCGCGACCGCCTCGGCCGCCTCGCAGAACGCCTCGTAGAAGTCGCCGACCTGGAACAACACGAGCGCGTCCTCGTGGGCTGTACACAGTTCGACGTACTGGGTGAGCATCGGCGTCAGCTCGTCGTCGACGGGCGCCATCGACGGCGGCACCCCGGTCACGCGCTCCTCGTCGATCCCCGCTTTCGCCATCGTTGTTCGATCACGTGTGCGGCAGGGAGATAAACGCCACGCCGTCGGATACGACGAGCGTTTAAGGCAGGGGACAACCGAGGATTCCACAGGTGATCGAACGTGGAATTTGACGGGAGTTTGAACGGATCGACCGGTGTGTTCGCCCGGCAGTTCGAACGCATCGGCCGCACGGTCGAGCTCGGCCTCGCCAGCGGGCGCGTCATCAGCGTCTCGTTTCCCGAGTCGCCGGCGGCGGACGCCGACGCGGACCATCCGCTTCTCGATCGGATCGGCGCGTATCTCGAGGGCGAACCGGACGACTTTACGGATGTCCAGGTGGCGCTGACGCTGGCGACCGATCGACGCCGGATCCTCGAGGCGACCCGGAAGATCCCGTACGGCGAGACGTCGACCGTGAGCCAGGTCGTCCAACTCTCCGGACTCGATTCCGACGATCCGGAGGACGTCGAGCTGGTGAAAGACGCACTCGAAGAAAACCCGACGCCGCTTTTCGTCCCGGATCACCGGGTCGAGGCGAGCACGGCGACGCCCGAAGACGTCGCCGAAACGCTGCGTGCAATCGAGCGGTGAAGCGACGGTGACGGTCCCACTACTCCGAATCTAGATCGAACCCTTCCGAAACCCGGTCTTCGATCGTCTCTCGATCCCACGATCGGACTGCCTCCCCTTCGACTTCCGCCTGGATCTTCTCTTCGAGCAGGTTCACGGCGACGCTGTTTGCTCCCTCGGGGACGACGAGGTCGGCGTGTTTCTTCGTCGGTTCGACGAACTGCTCGTGCATCGGCTTCACCGTCGAGAGATACTGTCGCATCACGCCCTCGAGATCTCGTCCGCGTTCGATGACGTCTCGCTGGATCCGCCGGAGGATGCGAACGTCCGCGTCGGTTTCGACGTACAGCCGGAGGTCGAGCATCTCGTTTATCCGTTCGTCGTACAGGGCGAGGATCCCCTCGAGCACGATGACGTCGGTCGGTTCGACGGTGACGCGCTCGTCCTTGCGGTTGTGGATCTCGAAGTCGTACTGGGGCATCTGGACTGTTCGCCCCTCGAGCAGGTTGCTCAACTGCTCCCGGAGGAGTTCCCACTCGAACGCCGACGGGTGGTCGTAGTTCACCGTCTCGCGTTCCTCCATCTCGAGATGTGAAAGGTCCTCGTAGTAGTTGTCCAGCGGGATCCGAGTGACGGCGTCCTCGACGTTTTCGGTGACGAGCTGTGCGACCGTCGTCTTGCCAGCTCCGGTCCCTCCGGCGATGCCGATCACGAACGACGGAATTGTCATGATCGTACGAGCGACTGCCGCAAGCAAAAGGGCGACGGGTTGGGGCGAGTGATCTCGATCGACTCAGACCAAGAAACTAGGTCAAGGACTGATATAACCGTACCGGGGGCAGTTTTTACAGGATGGACGGTAAGGTACGGATATGAGAGACGAACCGACCGTCAGGGACGTGATGCATCGGGAGTTCCTGGGGGTGAGCGAGTCGGACGCGCTCGGGGACGCCGCCGAACTACTGGTCGAAGAGAACGCGGAGTATCTCGTGGTCCTGCGGGGACACGAGCCGGTCGGCTCGCTTTCGGCGCGACACGTGCTCGATGCGGTGCTCGCCGACCAGTCGCTGGAGACCGACGTCGCCACGGTCATGGAGCCCCCCGTCCCGACCGTGTCCGCCGAACAGCGCCTCGCCGACGTCGAGGAACGGCTGCTCGGGGAGGACGCGGGACACCTGATCGTCACCGAAGAGGGTGAGGCAATCGGCGTGATCACCGAGCGGGACCTGCTTGCAGCGACGACGACGGTTCGGGGACCGACACATCTCCACGAGGGGACGGATCCCGCCGTGGAAAACAGCATCTGTGAGGTGTGTGGATCGCTCTCCCCGGAGCTCACGTCGGTGAACGGTCAACTCGTCTGTCCGGACTGTCAGGACGGCCTGTGACCGGCGTCCGGACGGCGGGGTGAGTCGACGACCGTCGGGCGTTCGTCTCGCCTCAGGCGTACGCTTCGAACTCTTTTCCGTACACCAGGAAGTAGCCCGTACCGACGACACCGATTACGGCAGCGATCGTGAACGCGACCTCCGGGCTCACGAACTCCCAGAGGGCCCCACCGATCGCCGCGCTCGGGATCACGATCGCGTTCCGCAGCAGGTAGTAGGTCCCGGTCACCCGCCCCCCGGCGCCGCTCTCGGCGGGGCCGACGATGAGCGCCTTGTGTGACGGGAGTCCAGCAAAGCGCACGCCCGAGAACGCAAACACCAGGATCAACGCGGCGGCGCTCGCGGGAGTATTTATAAGCACGACGGGGAAGATCGCGTAGACGGCGAACCCTGCGGCGACGACGGGTTTGAGACCGACAGACTCGGCGAGTTTCGCGGCCGGCGCCATCACCAGAAGCGCGATCAGCATCTCCACGCCGAGCAGGTACCCGAAGAAAGCCGCCGGCGAGAGACTGACGTCGTAGCTGAATCCGCCGACGGCAATCGTCGTCTCCAGGCCCACCTGGAGGATCTGCGTGACCACGAGCACGAAGAAGACGTACACCATGCCGTTGGCGAACCTGACGAGGGTGTCGCCGACGAGCAAGGGACGCAGCTCGTCGGGCATCTCCCGCAGGTCCCGCCGGATTCGGGCGATCCCTTCGAAGGAACTCCCGATCGTGTCCGCGGTGGCGTCGTACAGGAGATGCTGGGCGACGGTGCCGACGACGCCGAAGACCACCGCCACTGCGAGCACGTATCGAAAGCTCACCGTGAAGTCGGGGTGCAGGTCGATGAGGATCGCCGCGAGCACCGGACCGACCAGAAACGCCGTCCGCCGGAACGTTTCGGTGCTGGCGAAGCCGGCCGCCAGCCGCGAGGGGTCGGTCGCCTGCTTTACGACCGCGAACGTGGCGCCGAGCCCGAACGACTTCCACGCCTGGGCGAAAAGCAGGCCGACGAAGATCCAGATCCACGGTTCGATCGTGATCCCCGCGACGCTGAACGCCCCGATGGTCGGCGCGAACAGCCAGACTGCGAACCCGATCGTCGAAACGACTCCGAAGACTGTAAGCGCGTATCGGGAGCCGATGCGATCGGAGATAGCGCCACCGGGATACGGGTAGAGGGCGGAGATGACGTTGCCGAACGTGCCGAACAGCCCGACCACGAACCCGGTCGCCCCGAGCGCGACCATGTACTCCGGGAGGAACCGGTTCGTCATCTGGAACCCGAGGCTGAACGCGAACATCGCAAGCGAGAGCACCAGCACGTCGCGCTGAAGGGCGAAGAACTGCCGGAACGCGTCGATCGGGCCCGCCGCTTCGGCCGTCTCTTTCGCCATAGCTCTCAGTTGCGAGCAAACCAGTATAAAACGGTCCCTCCGGCAACGAGGGTGACGAATCGATCCGGCTCCGAAAGCGCCCTGGAACTGAACGTGATCTGCTCGTCGATGGCTGTGTGCGGGCTTATGAACGGGTATTTCACTTCCACTGCGAGGTCGGGGAACGGTTAAGTGACCGGCGATCAGTGATACAGCCGATGGGAGACGGCCACGACGACGGGATGCTCTCGTGGGACGAATCGGTGTTTCGCGACGAGCACGTCTTCGAGATCGACTACGTTCCCGAGACGTTCAAACACCGCGAGAGTCAACTCGAGAGCCTGAAGTACGCGCTCAGACCGGCCGTCCGTGGCTCGCGTCCGCTCAACACGATGGTTCGCGGCCCACCGGGGACCGGGAAGACGACCGCCGTCCAGAAGCTATTCGGGGAGCTTCACGCCCAGACGGACGTCAGAACCGTCCACGTCAACTGCCAGGTGGATTCGACCAGGTACGCCGTCTTCTCCCGGCTGTTCGAGGCGATCTTCGATTACGAACCGCCCTCCTCGGGTGTCTCCTTCAAGAAGCTGTTCCGACAGGTCGCAGAGCAGCTCGTCGAGGAGGACGACGTCCTCGTGGTCGCGCTCGACGACGTGAACTACCTCTTTTATGAAAACGAAGCGTCCGACACGCTGTACTCGCTGCTGCGCGCCCACGAGGCCCACTCCGGCGCGAAGATCGGCGTGATATTGATCTCTTCGGACCTGGACCTGGACGTCGTCGATTCGCTCGATTCCCGGGTCCAGAGCGTCTTCCGCCCCGAGGAGGTGTACTTTCCGGTGTACGATGTCGACGAGATCTACGACATCCTTCGGGAGCGGGCAAAGCGGGGGTTCCACGAGGGCGTCGCCGGCCGCCCGGAGCTGGAGCGGGTCGCCGAGTTGACCGCCGAGAGCGGCGACCTCCGGGTCGGGATCGACCTGCTCAGACGCGCGGGACTCAACGCGGAGATGCGCGCCTCCCGGACCGTCTCAAAAGCGGACATCGAAGAGGCGTACGACAAATCGAAGTACGTCCATCTCTCTCGGTCGCTTCGCGGGTTGGCCGACTCCGAACGGACGCTTCTGGCTGTCGTCGCCGACCACGACGGCGAACAGGCAGGCGAGGTGTACGAGGCGTTCCACGACCGAACCGATCTCGGCTACACCCGGTATTCGGAGATCGTCAACAAGCTCGACCGGCTCAACCTCATCGAGGCCGAGTACACCGAGGTCGACGGGCGGGGTCGCTCGCGCTCCCTTGAACTCCAGTACGACGCCGACGCCGTATTAGCGCGGCTCGAAGACGGCTGATCCGTTTTTCCCGTCGTACGGTTGTTCGACCCCGGAACCCTTTTGAGCGGGACTCGTCTATCTCGACTCACAATGGGACTGGGCTCGGACATGTATCGCCAGCAGATCCTGGATCACTACAAGAACCCCCGTAACTACGGGGAGCTGGAAGATTCCGATTTCAGCCACGTCGGGGAGAACCCCTCGTGTGGCGACACGATCCGGATCGACGTGCGACTCGATGACGACGGCGAGACGATCGACTACGTGGCGTTTACGGGTGACGGCTGTGCGATCTCGATGGCGAGCGCGAGCATGCTCTCCGAGCGCCTCCAGGGGATGACTCTCGAGGAGCTCGAGGAGCTCGACACGGACGCCGTCACCGACATGCTGGGCGTCGATATCTCCCCGATGCGGATCAAGTGTGCCGTCCTCGCGAGGCAGGTCGCCCAGGACGGCGCCAAACTCCACCGCGGCGAGGTCGACGACCTGGGGCCGACCAGAACCGAAGACTGAACGCCCAGATCTCTGCGTCCTGCTGGCTACTGTTTCCGTCGGCGTCCCGGTTTCCGTCGTCTTTTTCCTTTTTAGGCTCGTTCGTTCCCCTATGAGCGATTTCGACAAGGAAGCAGAGCGGGAGAAACTCCGCGAGAAGTACGAACGCGACCGAGAGAAGCGTCAGTCGACCCAGGTGATGAGCGATCTCCTCTTGAAGGGGGCGACGATGACCAACCGCCACTGTGACTCCTGCGGCGATCCGATCTTCCGATACGACGGCCAGGAGTTCTGTCCGACCTGCCAGCGTTCGGAGGCTGACGAGGGCGCCTCCGAACCCTCCCCTGGAGACGGGGATGAAGTGGACGAGACTGCCACAGACCACCAGTCGACCGCGAGTGGAGGGGTCGGCGCTGACGGCGTCGATCAGCGGAAGCCCTCGCCGGGAGCGTCCGGACCGACGAACGATCCCGGTCGAGGCTATCCTTCAGATTCCGTCGACCCCTCACCCGTCGATGGGGGGCTCTCGGAGGCCCACGATTCGCTCGTCCGGACGGTCGTGAAGTTCTCGCGAGCCGCCGAGTCTACCGACGACCCGCGGCGTGCCCGGGAGGCGCTGTCGGCGGCGCGGGAGGCTGCCGAGACCCTCGAAGCGCTGCGACGATAATTGTTCTCGGGACGCGGTCGCTCCACCGGACTGCGATCTTTACTCGCCATAGAATAAATCTTTTGTCGGTGCTCCACTTGAGTGTATACATGGAAGCCATAGCGGTTCGGCGCGAGGGCGGGAACGCGACCGTAGAGCGCATCGAAAAGCCCCGTCCGGAGCCGTCGACAGGGGAGGCGCTGGTCCGGACGCTCCGCGTCGGCGTCGACGGCACCGACCACGAGGTCATCGAGGGGGTTCACGGGGAGCTTCCCGAGGGGGAGGACCACCTCGTGCTCGGTCACGAAGCCGTCGGAGTGGTCGCGGACGCGAACGGGACCGACCTCGAGGAGGGCGACCTGGTGGTTCCGACAGTCAGACGCCCGCCGAACGGGACGAACGACTACTTCGAACGCGGGGAACCCGACATGGCCCCGGAAGGGCAGTACGTCGAACGGGGGATCGTCGGCGCCCACGGGTTCATGGCCGAGTATTTTACCTCCCCTGTGGAGTATCTGGTGACGCTGCCGCCGGAACTCGCGGAGTGGGGGTTTCTAGTCGAGCCCCTCTCGATCACCGAGAAGGCGGTCGAACACGCCGAGGCCGCGCGGTCGGCATTCGACTGGCAGCCCGAATCCGCGCTCGTGCTCGGCAATGGCAGTCTGGGACTGATCACGCTTGCGGCGTTCGAACGGGAGTACGAGCGGACGTACTGCCTGGGCCGGCGCGAGCGTCCGGATCCGACGATCGATATCATCGAGTGGCTCGGCTCGACGTACGTCAACTCCACCGAGACGCCGGTGTCGGAGATCCCGGCGGCGTACGAGCCGATGGATCTGATCTACGAGGCGACCGGCTACGCCCCGCACGCGTTCGAGACAATCGAGGCGCTTGCACCCAACGGTGTCGGGGCGCTGGTCGGCGTTCCCGAGGACTGGTCGTTCGAGATCGACGGCGGGAAGCTCCACCGGGAGTTCGTGCTCCACAACAAGGCGCTCGTGGGGAGCGTGAACTCCCACGCCGGCCACTTCGAGGCGGCGATCGACACGCTGGCCGGGCTGGAGGAGGCGTTCCTCGACCGACTGGTCACCGGTGTCTACGGGCTCGACAAGTACGAGTCGGCGTTCGCGGATGACGACACGACTATAAAAACAGCCGTCGAATTTGCCTCCTATGAAGAACGTTGACGACCTGATCGAAAGCGCAGCCGAACTCGCAGAACGCGGGCTCTCGAAAGGGGAGATCGCGGACGAGCTGAACGTCTCCCGGGAGACCGCGAGCTGGCTGGTGGAACGCAGCGGCGCGAACCAGATAGAACCCACGCCCGAGCCCGCTACCGCTCACCCGGCCGACATCCACGTCGACTGGAGCGCGATCGGGCGGGACTCCGCCCGGCTCACCCACGTCGGACGGGCGATGGCGGACCTGCTCTCGAAACGGGGCGAGGAGGTCGACCTCACGATCGGGATCGAGAAGGCCGGCGCGCCGATCGCGACGACCGTCGCGCGCGAACTCGACACCGACCTGGGAACGTACGCGCCGGCGAAACACCTGTGGGACGAGGGGGACATCGCCGACAAGGGTGGCGGGTTCTCACAGAACTTCGCGACGATCCGCGACCGGGAGTGTTACGTCGTCGACGACACCATCACCTCCGGGACGACGCTCACCGAGACGATCGAGGCGGTTCGCGCGCAGGGTGGGACCCCGGTCGCCTGCTGTGTCCTCGTCGACAAACAGGGCGTCGAGGAGATCGACGACGTGCCCGTCTACTCGCTCGTGAACGTCGTCCAGGTCGCCCGCGAGGGCGACGAGGAGTAATCGAGGAGGAAGGGATCGAGGAGGAAGGGATCGAGGACGTGAACGTTTGTGCACGTTCGGCGGCGGAACGCATTTCCCTATCAACTCCTAACGGAAGCCGATGACGTTCCAGCCAGGCGGAAATCTGTCTCAAGAGGAGGTCGACGAGCGGGTCGACCGAGCCATCGAGGAGAACGACGTCGTGCTGTTTATCAAAGGGAACCGGTTGATGCCACAGTGCGGCTACTCGAAGCGGGCGCTCGAACTCGTCGGACAGTACACCGAAGAGTTCGAGACGGTCGACGTGTTACCGGCACTCCCCGAGTACCGGAACGCGCTCGAATCGCACAGCGGGTGGGAGACGATCCCGCAGACGTTCGTCGGCGGCGAGTTCGTCGGCGGGAGCGACGTGCTCGCGGAACTCGACGAGCGAGGGGAACTCGAGTCGACGCTTCCGGACGCGTGACGTCCCGGACGCTCGGGGGACCGGGAGGCTCGCGACGCCGTGAAGGATAGGTCATATAACCCCTGGGTGCGTATTAGGCAGTAGATACCGTCGCCGTGCGGGGTTCCGTTGCCCCCGACACGCCGGAATTCGATCGACCAACGACCGCTTCAATCCATGTCAGGCCGCGTATTCAGACTGCACTCGACGCTGGAACTGCCCCTCGAAGACGTCGAATCGTTCTTCGACGACGACCCAGAACTACCGCCGGAGGTCGAGGACGTCGATATCACTCGGCGGAACAACACGCTGATCTTGAAAGCCGTCTCGGCGGACGACAGCATCAGCAAGTACACGCCGACGGCACAGTTGAAAGCGAGCGTCACCGAGACGCGAGTGTACGAAGAGGAACCGCCCCGGGCGGGCGGCCCGCAGTGGGCCCGCGAGGAGGAAGAGGAGATCCCCTCCGAGCTCGTCGAGTTCGCCTGTTTCAAAGGTGACCGAGAGACGGTGTTGCAGAACACTGCCCTCCAGTATCCGATGTTCCTGGTGCTTCGGGAGATCGCGCTGCTGTCCGAGAAGGGGACGCTCACAGCGATCACCGAATCCGACGGCGAGCTCCAGGCGACCCGGATTGTCGAGGGCGAGGAACGCCCCGCGAGCGTCGAAGTCGTCGAAAGCCCCCGCAGCGGCGACGGGGAGGGCGGCGTGAACTGGCGGGACAACAAGTTCATCAGCGAGTGAAACGCGACACTGAAGGGAAGTAACTAGTTGCGCTACCGAAAACGATCGGGAGTTCTTTACGAGACACCCGAGTAGAGTCGACTCGAGAGGTCAAACTACCAGCCACGATGATTCCATCCGATCCACAGACGCTCCTGATAAAGTTGTTCGCGGCGATCGTGCTGATCTGGTTTCTCAGTCTCTGGTTTCCCGCCTTTATGGATGCGCTTTCGGCAGTTCCAGTGTAGGGCTGTTTCTCCGACAGCTCCGGTTTCCTGTGTTGGTTGTCGACCGTCGGCGAAACCAGGATCCCCTGCCGGCGAAACCGGAGTATTCTTTAATGAATATTCATAATATAAGGGCATGGTTCTCGATCGGATGACCGAGTACGGCCACGAGACGGTAACGTACCATACGGATCCGGAGACGGGTCTCCAGGCGATCGTCGCCGTACACGACACGACACTCGGTCCGTCGCTGGGCGGAACGCGAATGCTCCCATACGACACCGAGGCGGACGCCCTCCGTGACGTGTTGCGCCTGTCGGAAGCGATGACCTACAAGGCTGCGGCTGCCGACCTCGATCTCGGTGGTGGGAAAGCCGTCATCCTGGGCGATCCGGAACAAAAGACCGAGGAGATGATGGCCGCCTACGGTCGGGCGGTCGACGCGCTCGGCGGGCGGTACATCACCTCGGTCGATATCAACACCGGCGTCGAAGACCTGGACGTCATCGCTGAACAGACCGACCACGTGGTGGGCGTAAGCGACGGACTGGGCGACCCCTCACCGGTGACGGCTTACGGGGTCTTCCGTGGACTCGAGGAGACTGCGAGAGACGAACTCGACCGACCGGTCTCGGAGCTTTCGGTGACGATTCAGGGGATCGGGAAGGTCGGAACGGGGTTGGCCGAGCGTTTGCTCGAACGGGGGGCAGACGTGACGGTGTCGGACGTCGACAGCGACGCAGTGGAGGCGTTCGCGGAGGAACACGGCGTCGACACGGTCGGGCCCGAGGACGCGTACGCGAAGTCGTGTGACGTGTTCGCACCGTGTGCGATCGGCGGCGTGTTGAACGACGACACGATCCCACAACTGAACTGCGACGTCGTGGCCGGTGGGGCGAACAACGTACTCGAACGCCCCGAACACGCGGAGATGCTCCGCGATCGCGGGATCAGATACGCGCCGGATTACGTCATCAACGCCGGCGGACTGATCACCGTCCACACCGAGTACGTCGGCGGAACGATCGAGGACGCCTTCGAGAAGGCCGACCGAATCGGTGAACGCCTGGTCGAACTGTACGAGCGCGCCGACGACCGCGACGTGACGCCCCTCCAGGCCGCCCGGGAGTACGCCGAGGAACGGCTCGAACGCGAACGCGACCCGCTCGCGACGCCGGCCTGAGATCTCTCTTCCGCTCTGGGGCGTTCTTCTTCCCGACGACGTGACTGTTAACTGTTAACTGATGCCGTGACCTTGTAAGAGACATGCGCGTCGCGATCGTCGGCGGCGGGATCGTCGGGCTGGCGAGCGCGTACTACCTGGCCGACCGGGACGTCTCGGTCACCGTCTTCGAGAAGGAGTCGGTCGGTGGCGAGACTACCGGACGGGCGAACGGGGGGATCCGGGCACAGTTCACCTCGCCGGTGCACGTGCGGTTTTCCCGCGAGAGCATGCGGGTCTGGGAGTCGTTCGAGGGGACGTTCGGCGTGAATATCGGCTACCGCCGGACGGGCTATCTCTTCCTCGCGAGAACGGCCGACACCGCCGAACAGCTCCGGGAGAACGTCGCCAGACAGAACGACCACGGCGTCCCCAGCGACTGTCTCTCCCCGGCAGAGGCTACCGAGTACTGTCCCGGCCTCGACGCCGATCGGTACGTCGGTGCCGCCTACAGCCCGACGGACGGCTTCGCGGATCCGCATCTCGCTCTCCAGGGGTTCCTGCGGGGTGCCGGGGAGGCGGGCGCCGAGATTACCACCGGCGTCGAGGTGATCGACGTCCACACGCGGGACGGACGGGTCGACCGGATCGAGACCGAGGACGGCGTCTCGGACGTCGACTTCGTGGTCAACGCTGCTGGACCGTGGGCGGGAAACGTCGCGGCTATGGTCGGCCTCGAACTCCCGGTTTCACCCCGTCGTCGACAGTTGCTCGTCGCGGAACCGGCGCCGGCGCTGCCGTCGGACGCCCCGATGACCGTCGACGTGGACGCAAGCGTTCACTTCCGACCGGAGTCCGACGGCGCAGCGATCGTCGGCGGCCGGGACGCCGACGGGGATCCCGAGCGCGATCCCGACCGGTACCGAACCTCGAACGATCCCGACTGGATCGTCGACACGCTGGACCGCGCTGCCGACGTCGCTACCTATTTCGGTCCGGAGACAGCGGTCGTCCGCGGCTGGGCGGGGCTGTACACGGTGACGCCGGATCACCACCCGATCGTCGAGGAGACGATACCCGGCTTCGTAAACGCCGTGGGATTCTCGGGACACGGGTTCATGCACGCTCCGGCGACCGGACAGGTGGTCGCGGAACTGATCGTCGATGGAACATCGGAAACAGTCGACGTCTCGCCGCTTTCTGCCGATCGGTTCGAACGGGACGCGGGGTTACGCGAGGGAACTGTGATCGACTGACGAGGAACCGTCGAGCGGGGTAGTCGAATGATCGTTCCAGCGAGACAGAGTGTTCTGTCGACCATACACTTACGTCGAGTTGCGGCGTGTCTCGGAGCATGACCGACGAATCCGACGACCACACGACAGACACCGAATCGACACCGAAACGACTCGTCGCCGGCTGGCACGGGCGCTACTACGAGGACTTCACCGTCGGCGACGTCTACAAACACCCGTTCGGTCGCACGGTTACCGAGACCGACAACGTCTGGTTGACGAACCTGACGATGAACCTGAATCCGATGCACTTCAATGAGGCGTACGCCGCCGAAACCGAGTTCGGCGAGCGTCTCGTCGACGGAACGTTCGTCATCGCCCTGGCGGTCGGGATGAGCGTCATCGACGTCTCTGTCAATGCGACAGCGAACCTGGGATACGACGACGTGCGGCACCACGCCCCGGTGTATCACGGGGACACGATCTTTGCCGAAAGCCAGGTGCTGTCGAAACGCGAGAGCAGCTCCCGCGAGCACGTCGGTATCGTTACGACCGAGCTGCGTGCGTACAACCAGGAGGACACCAAAGTGCTTTCCCTGAAACGGACACCGATGGTGCTCAAACGCGAACACGCGAAGCCGACTGCGGCGCGTCCGCCGGGATGGCCGCCGGATGTCGGAACGCAGCCGGACGACCTCTTCGGCGACGACTCACTCTCCAATGACACGGGAACGACGGTCGACGGGGAAGAGACGGACGGCGAGGACGGCCCATAATGACGCGAACGACAGGGTTCGATCCGGAGGCCGGGCGCCTGCAGGGTGTCTCGTCCGTCGTAGACGCTCAGACCGCCGCGTCAGCGATCGATCCAGATGACGTCGTCCTCGTCAGCGGTTTCGGAGGAGTTGGCTATCCAAAGCGGGTTCCGGAAGCGCTGGCATCAGGCTACAGTGGCCTGGGCCTCACTGTCGTGAGCGGCGGCGGCGTCGGTGCGGAGATCGACGACCGGCTCGTCGAATCCGGGAATATCGCCCGTCGGTATCCGTTTCAAACGAGGCGAACCTCTCGAAACGCCATCAACGACGGCAGGGTCGGGTTCCACGACAGGCACATCTCGAGATTCGGCGACGAAGTTCGGTTCGGCGAGTATGGAACGCCCGACCTCGCGATCGTCGAGGCCGTGGCGGTCGGAGACGGCTGGCTCGTTCCGTCGACGTCGATCGGACACACGCCCTCGTTCGTCGCGGCCGCCGACCGGTTGATCGTCGAGGTGAACCGAACCCAGCCGCTGGAACTGGCACGAGTCCACGACGTGTATCTCCGAGAGCTTCCGCCGAACAGGGAGGCGATACCGCTCGAGGGGCCGACCGACCGGATCGGCGGCCCGGCGATCTCGTTCGATCCAGCAACGCTGGTCGCGGTCGTCGAGACGGACCGCGCCGACGATCCCTACGAGTTTCGGGATCCAGACGACACCGACCGACAAATCGCCGAGGGGCTCGGCACCTTTCTGGAGGCGGAACTCGATGGGAACCCGATGCTCGCGGAGACAGTTCACCTGCAGTTCGGCGTCGGGAGCATGGGAAATGCGCTGATGGGGACGCTCGGAGCAGTCGACTTCGGGGATAGGGACGTCGTCTACTTCGGGGAGGTGTTCCAGGACGGTCTCCTCGACAGCATCGATAGCGGGCTCCTCTCGGGAGCCAGTGCCACGTCTCTCGCGCTGTCGGAAACCGGGCAACGCCGGCTATTTGCCGACATCGACCGCTACGCCGCAGACGTCACGCTGCGCCCGGCAAGCGTGTCGAACAACCCAGCACTCGTCGAACGCTTCGGCGTTGTCGGAGTGAACAGCGCAATCGAGGTGGACCTGTACGGTAACGCCAACGCGACTCACATCGGCGGAACCCACCTCGTAAACGGGATCGGCGGCGGCGGGGACTTCAACCGCAACTGCCGGTTGAGCGTTCTCGCACTCCCCTCGACGGCCGGGGACGGAGACATCTCGCGGATCGTCCCCATGTGTCCCCACGTCGACCACACCGAACACGACTTCTCGGTCGTGGTCACCGAACACGGGATTGCCGACCTGCGCGGGGCGACTCCGAGGGAACGCGCCCGGGCGCTCGTCGATATCGCCGACCCGTCGTTCAGGAGGGACCTCCGCGCATATCTACGGCGTGCCAAAGAAGGGGGAGGAAACACGCCACACGACCTCGAGACCGTTTTTGAATGGCAGAACAGTCGGGATTGACTGTCGGGTCGTGGTCAGGGAACCCGGTTCGCGGTGAATCCTGTGTCGGATGTCCGGAACGAGTGGTTTGATATATCATGACAGTAGAGAAATGAGCATGTATCGAATGCTCGTGCCGGTAGACGTAGACGAGACCCGTGCCGGAGCACAGGCCGAGGCGGTTCTCGACCTCGCAGCGGAGATGGACGACCTACAGGTAGAGGTTCTGTACGTTCACGAGGAGATCGACGCCCCTGCAGACGAGGCGGGAACGGCGTACATCGACGCCATAAACGAAAACCTCCAGAACCTGCAGGGGCTCCCGGACTCGACAGCAACTTTCGTCGATCGACTACGGGAGGCTGGCGTCGACGCGGACGTCCACAGCGTCACCGGTGATCCGGCCACAGCAATCCTCGAACTCGCAGACGAATTCCAGGTCGACACGATCGTTCTCGGTGCTCGTCGGCGGTCGCCGGTCGGAAAAGTCCTGTTCGGGAGCGTCACCCAGTCGGTCATCCTCGATAGCGACTGCCCGGTGACAGTCGCGCCGGAGCCGAGAACCGAGCAGTGACCGCGGCTTCGATGGAGGCGGAACCTCGTTTCCTCCGCACTCGCCACAGCGCGGTTCCGGAGCCGTAGCCAACAAATGACCAGTGAATCGACCTCTCGCGGGTGGAAAGTAAACACCGTCCTCATTCTGCTGTGGCAGGTCACGGCCAGCGTGTGTTTTTACACTATTTACGCGGTGACTCCGTTCGTCAGGGACGAGTTTCTCGTGTCCGCGACCCTGGTCGGAGTGATGTTGACGACGTTGACTCTCGGCTACACAGTGTTTTTGTTCCCGGTGGGTTCGCTGGTCGACGAGTACGGGGAGGGATTGATGCTCGTCGTCGGACTCTTCGGACTCGGTCTCGCGGCGGCCGCCGTGACGGTTGCCCCGACGTACCTCGGGTTGCTTTTCGTCGTGTTTGTCCTCGGAGCGTTTTACGCGACAGCGATGCCAGGGACGAACAAGGCGGTGTTCAATGCCATCCCGACGGAGCGACTCAACCTCGCGATGGGGATAAAACAGGTCGGCGTAACCGCAGGAAGTGGGATCAGCGCGATCCTTATCCCGTGGTTCGGAGCGACCCGCTTCGGATGGGAAGTCGGATTTTTGCTCGCGTCAGTGGCCGCCGCAGTGGTCGGCGTCCTTTTTTACTGGACGTACGAGGAGGGCGGTGGCGGGGACGGCGGCAGTCGACACGGGATCCGAACACACTTTAGCAATCCCTCGTATCTCGTGGTGACCGGTGCGGGCTTTTTCCTCGGCGCCGCGCTTTTTACGACAGTCGGGTACACGATCCTCTACGTCGACGAGTCCGTCGGCGCAAGCGTGGTGTTCGCCGGAGTCACGCTCGCGTTCGCTCAGGTGTTCGGCAGCGTCGGCCGGGTCGGATTCGGCTGGCTTGCCGATCGACTTTCGGCCCCGCTTACGACGTCGACGCTGCGGATCCTCGTGGTGCAGGCGGGAGCTTCGACCCTGCTTTTCCTCGCCGTAACACGTGTCGAGTCGCCGCTCGTCACACTGTTTGCCTTCTCGTTGCTCGGAACGTTCGTGCTGGGATTCACCGGCATCTACTACTCGTGTATCGGATCGCTCGTTCCGACCGAGCAGATGGGGAGTGCGACTGCAGGCGGGCAGATCGCGCTCAACTCCGGGGCGCTCGTCGCCCCGACGACGTTCGGATTTCTCGTCGACGTCCGCGGTTACAGCGAGGCGTGGACGATGCTCGCGCTGGCGACGTTCGCCTCCTTTCTCCTGCTGTTTGCGCTGTTGCGACGCTACTGAGCTCTCGAGGCGCCTCTGAAAGAAACCGACGGTGGTTACTTCATCTAAACTATCAAACGCCTTTCGCCAACCATTACGCAATATTTACTTTTTCAAGAACATTCGCTCACAACGAAAATAATTGTACACGAATGTAACCATGCGATAAATAGATTTAAATATTGGTGAGTTAGCTATTAGGTAATGGTAGTGAATAACAACCAGTCGCGGCGTGAGGTTTTAAAAACGATTGGAGCAGCTAGTGCAGTTGGGGCCACAGGTCTCGCGGGTTGCCTCGGGGACGGTGAGGAAGTCGTCACGATCGGTGCTACGTCGACCGGAAGCTCGACGCAAGCGGCCGCACAGGCGCTCGCGAGGGCCGCAAACCAGCACAGCGAAACTGTCCGCGTCGACCCGCAGGAGACGGGGGGATGGACGGCGAACCTCTACGAGTTCGAAGGTGGAGACATTCCCGCGATGGGAGTCGACAACAACTCGCTTGCAAAGGCCATGGCGGGTGAAGGGCCATTCGAAGACGAACCGGTAGACACGCTTCCGATGCAGGGGTTCATTTTCACGAGCCTGGAGATGTACTGGATGGCCATCGAGGGGTCCGGCATCGAGTCCACACAGGACATCGAGGATGGCGGGTACACGATCTATCCGATTCAGCCCGGGTTCGGGACACGGCTGTTGACACAGGAGGTCATCGAACGCGCGGGATTGTGGGAGCAAAACGACATCAACAACCTGGACACGGGCGACATCGCCGGCGCGGTCGAAGAGGGGCGGATCGACGCGATGGTCGTCTACGGCGCCAACGGGGTCGACCTCACGGGCTGGGCCCAGGAGGTCGACGCCAGGGCGGAGGGCGAACTGTACGCGATTCCGATCCACGACACGTTCGAGGAGGCGATCGACAACACCCCGGGCGCGCTGAAGACGGAGTTCGAACCGTACGGCTGGCTCAACCAGGAGGCGGTCACGAGCCGAACGGACACCGTGACGAGCTGGGCACTGGCGGGTCAGTGGGCGTTCGGACCGGATATCTCGGCGGATGCGACCTACGAGCTCTGCCGACTCGCGGTCGAACACGACGACACGATCCGGGAGTCCGACCCGACGACGCTCGATCACACTCCCGAGAGTATGACCGACGCCGTCATCGAGGACCTCGAAATTCATCCGGGTGTGGCAGACTTCTTCGAGGAGCACGGCGTCTGGGACGACTCGTGGATCCGTGGTGAAGTCTAGACAGCGTCGCGTCGAAGGGCGTCGAACGTCAGTATCGTTCGCTCGATGACACATCGGCGGACACGCCGCTTCCAAATAAGTTCGAATGAAAACTCTCAACACCGATCGCAATCAAAACGTACTCGAGTTCATACTGACGTACGGTTCGATCCTGCTGTGGGCCGTCGTCATATTTTACGCGTACACACAGCTCATCGAACGCGCGCTGTACGGCGTCATGTTCCTGGGCGGAATCCTCCTTTTGTACATCGTCCACGAGTACATGGACGTCTTCGAGGAGGACGACTACCTGTCTGCGGTCCTGCTCGGCATTTCTGCGATAATCGTTCTGGTCACCACGGTCTACATTGTCCAGAACTTCCAGATGCTGTTCGTCGAACAGCGGGGGACGGCAACCGATCTCCAACTCGCACTCGCGGTCGCGTTCACCCTCGCGATGATCTACCTCACCTGGCGGTCGTTCGGAATGACGTTTCTCGTCGTCCTGCTCGCCGGGATCGGCTACGGGCTGTTCGGCCAGTACATCCCCGGCGTTCTCGGTCACGGGGGGATCTCCTGGGGTCGGATGCTCCGGCTTCTCGTCCTCGAGGTCGAGGGGTTTTACGGGTTCTTGAACCGGCTGGTTGCCGCGTGGATCGCGCTGTTCCTGTTGTACGCCGGCCTGCTCAAGGCGTACGGGGCGTTCGACCTGATCCTCAGACTCGCAGTCAGGTCGGCGAAGTACGTCTCTTCCGGCGTCGCCCAGACGGCAGTGATCGCGAGTGCGGTCATTGGCTCGGTCAACGGGAGCCAGACCGCAAACGCCGGAATGACCGGCTCGTTCACGATCCCGATGATGATAGAGAACGGCGTCGAACCGAAAACTGCCGGCGGAATCGAATCGGTTGCCTCGACGTCGGGACAGGTCCTGCCGCCCGTCATGGGCGCTGGCGCGTTCATTATGGCGTCGTTGATCACGGGCATCACGTACATCGACGTCGTCATCGCCGGCCTGATCCCGGCTGCGATCCTCGTCGTCTCCGTCGTGGTCGCGGTCCACTACATCGCTGCCCCACAGATCGAGGACCCGTCGATGGACGACTTCTTCGAGGACAAGAAGACTGCCGTAGAGATCGTTCTGGAGACGCTCAAGTACGGTATTCCACTCGTCGTTCTCATCTACGTCCTCGGCGTCCTGCAGTACACGGTGATGACCGGCGCGCTGTGGACGTCGGTGTCGATGATCATCACTGGCACAACGATTCCCGTTGCGAAGGCAGCCTACGATCGACGAAGTATCTCCGGGGAGATCAGAACCGTCATCGACCAGACGATCGAAGGGTCCCGCGAAGGCGTCGTCGTGCTCGCTCCGGTCGCGATCATCCTCGCGGCGATCAACGGCGTCGTCGACATCCTGATGGCTACCGGCGTGCCGACCGCCGTGTCGCTTGCGCTTTTGGATCTCTCTGGTGGGATCATGATCGTCGCGGTAATCCTCTCGATGGCGATCTGTATCCTGCTCGGGTTGGGCATGCCGACCACGGCGGCGTACACCGTGGTCGCGTTGCTCGTAGCGCCGACGCTGATCAACCAGTTCGACATCCCTCACCTGGCTTCCCATTACTTCGTGTTCTACGCGGCGATCCTCGCGGGGCTTACTCCGCCGATTGCGACGTGTGCTGCGGTGGCGTGTGGAATTGCTGGCGCTGACTTCTGGGAGACGATCTGGGAGGGGCTCAAGATCTCTGCGCCGCTGTACATCCTCCCGTTCACGTTCGTCTACCACCCCGAGATCGTCTCCGGGACCTTCGACGCGACGACGTACAGCATCGGCGTGCTCGCCCTGATCGGCGCGCTGTCGATCATTCACGGGATCAACTACCGGTTTTCGTTCGACCGCACGGTGACTTACGCCGCCCGCGCGGTGTTTTTCGCACTGGGCATCGTGGCGATGGTGTTCCCGAATCTCGTCGTACAGCTCGGTGCAGTTGCAGCGATCGCTCTGCTTTACCTGCTCCAGGCGTTCAAAGGCAAGCCCGATCCCGTCGGCGCGTTCCGATCTTTCTTCAGGAACCTCCTCGGATACATCAACGGCCGTCGAACGGTTCCGGAGGAACAGTAGCTGACTCGCCCGGATTTCGATCACTCTCCGTGGCTGTCCTCCAGGTATCTCACTGAATGAACCAGAACGACCGCCGAATCGTTTTGTTCACTGCCGGATCACACGGCCTCGTTCACACCTACGAGCTGTCGATTCCGATCCTGATGACGATCTGGCTCGTCGAGTTTTCCGTGACTGCGGCCGTTCTGGGGGTGGTCGTCACGCTCGGATACGGGCTGTTCGGCGTCGGTGCGTTACCGGGAGGTATCCTCGTAGACCAGTTCGGATCGAAGCCGTTGATCGTCGCCTCGCTTCTCGGGATGGCGGCGTCGTTCGTCCTCGCGAGCGCGTCTCCGACGTTTCTCACGCTCGCGGTGGCGATCGCCCTGTGGGGGGTGGCGGCCTCCGTCTACCATCCGGCAGGTCTCTCGCTCATCTCGAAGGGTGTTTCGAGTCCGGGAGTGGCGTACGGCTACCACGGGATCGGTGGCAATCTGGGTATCGGCCTCGGTCCGCTGGTCACCGTGCTGTTGCTCTTACAGTTCGGCTGGCGGACGGTCGCTTTGGCACTTGCTGTGCCGACCGTCCTGGTCGTCACCTACGGCCTTGCCGTCGATCTGGACGAGACTGCCGGCATCGACCATACAAAGACGGTAGACGACGGTGAAACGAAGGGGCAACTCACCGTGACCGCGATTACGACCAACACGCGGGCGCTTTTCACAGTCGCGTTCTCGCTTGTCTTCGTGGTCGTCCTGTTGAGCGGTCTCTACTACCGGGCATTTCTCACGTTCCTGCCGGATCTCCTCTCGGATCTGCTCGGCGGACTAGTCGATATCCAGCTGTTCTCGGAGGGGAGCCAGTATGCCGAGGAGTTCGACGTCTCGAGGTATCTCTACGTGGCGATCCTGATGGTCGGCGTCGTCGGGCAGTATCTCGGGGGACGGCTCGCCGATCGGTTCGACCCCGTCCGGGCTCTCTCGACTGCACTGGGGGTGCTTGCCGTCCTGGCGGTGCTTTTCGTCCCCGCAGTCGCCGTCGGATTGCTGCCGTTCCTTGCGGTCGCACTGTTTCTCGGGATCGCACTGTTTACGATCCAGCCGCTCCAGCAGGCCACAGTCGCGAGCTACTCCTCACAGGAAACGCGGGGGCTTTCCTTCGGCTACACGTTCCTGGCCATCTTCGGTGTCGGCGCTCTCGGGGCCGGACTGGCCGGAACTGTACTGACGTACGCCGACGTCGGCGTTCTGTTCGTGGTGCTCGCAGTGATCGCGGGAAGCGGGTCGGCTCTCGCGTTCGCCGTCCGACGCATCGACCGGTGAACGTTCCTCCAGTGGCCAAACCGAGTGGACACCGAATCACTCGGAATCGGTCTCGGGCTGCGGCCCGCCGCCGGTCTGGACCTCGTGGGCGTTGCTCCACCCGCCAGCGTCGACTATCTCGAACAGCTTCCGCCAGTTTTCGTCGTCCTCGCTTTCCGGCAGCATGTCCCGGAGCTGCCGAAAGTCGGATGTCGGTATCTCCGAGTGGACGAGGTCGACGACGATTCTCGCGTGGTGGGCGGCTTCGGGCGGGTCGACGTTTTCGATCTCGCTTACCCGGTCGATGAACTCCCGCCAGTCGAACCGCTGGCCGTGTTCCTCTACAGCACCGGTCAGGTACCACTTGATCTCCATCGGCAGCGAAGCTGCCAGGTCCTCGGCGTTCTCCTCCGGGATCCGAGAACCCAGCGTCATCAGCGTCGCCCGGATCGCGCGCACTGCACGTCCCGTGTCCGGGAGTTCGAGCCTGTGTTGTACTGTCCCGGTGAATTCATCGAAGTTCATACAATTGATAGAAATCCCGGAACTATCATTAATTTAGGTGTGGGTTCTTGCAGGTTGGGAACGGGGTCACTACCGCCGAATTCTGAGCCGGCTACGCACGCACCACCATCTCGTCCATCGTCCCTATGTACTCCATGTCATCCACCCTTAAGTTATGCCGTCCGGGGTCGGTTGTCAACTCATCTCGAACGAGTTGCCGATGAAAACCTGCCGTCACGTCGATTCGGAAACTTCGACGTCGCTTGCGACTCTCCGTATTCCCGTTTGTCGGGAACCTTCGATCGGTACATGGTGTCACGGGACTAACCATTAGATATGTCCGGGCAGACTCCATTCCAGGATCGAACGGATGCGGGCGAGCGTCTCGCGGCGAAACTCCGCGAGCGCGAGGTCGAGGCCGACCTTGTCCTCGCAATCCCGCGGGGAGGCTTGCCGCTGGGGCGGGCGGTCGCCGACGAACTGGGAGTGCCACTCGACGTCGTCGTCGCCAAGAAGATCGGCGCACCCGGGAACCCGGAGTATGCCATCGGCGCGGTCGCGAGTGACGGGAGCGTCTGGCGCAACGAGGAAGCGTTCCGGGGACGCGAGATCGACGAGGAGTACTTCCAGCGGAAGCGGGAGGAGGAAGCGGAAAACGCGCGGCGAAAAGCCGAGCGATACCGCGAGGGGGGACCCGAACCGGCGGTTGCCGGAAAGCGGGTCGTCCTGGTAGACGACGGGGTAGCAACGGGCTCGACCGCCCGTGCGTGTATCGAACAACTGCGAAACGCTCAAGCCGAACGGATCGTCCTCGCCGTACCGGTCGGGCCACCCGAGACGATCGAGGAACTCGTGCGGATTACCGACGAGGTGGTCTGTCTGGAGAGCCCGGAATATTTTATGGGTGTCGGCGGGTTCTACCGACGGTTCGATCAGGTGTCCGACGAGGAAGCGATGGCGTACCTCGAGTAGCTTTCGGACACTCCCCTCATCGCCGTCGATTCGGACGGAGAGCGGGTGACTCAAAAGAGATACAGCAGGAGCGAAAGTACCCAGCCCAGTCCAGTTATCGTCGACGCCGTGACGTCGGCCGCCGTCGGCTCGATCGGCGGATTGCGAAGGATCGCTTCGTACAGTAAAATCGACGATGCGAGACTTCCGAGTGCGAGCCCCTGATGGAACGCCAGGGGCCCGAGGAGACCCGCGAGGGCACCGAGGGCCAGTACGGCCGGAACGGCCGCGAGGAGTTTGTCGTAGTAGTCGACCATTCCCCGTCTGGAGAGACGGTGCCGAACGGTAACAAACTGCTGTCAATTCTCGCGCTGCCGGAATAGCGTCGCTTCGACAACGACGGAGCAAGAGAGAGTCGTCGGATGGTCGTCTCGATCACGAACCGTCGCGTTCAAACAGCGTCGACGCTGCCCCGCCGGCCCCCGCGAACACCAGTGGATAGACGATCCCCGCGAGGACGACGCCCGCCAGCCGATCGGGTGCAGCGCTGGCGCCGCCGACGGTGATCTCAAAGAGGAACAGTCCGGCAACCGACAGCACCAGGTAGCCGATCAGGACGGTCACTCCGGCGATCGCCCCGTCGGTCGGATCCGACGCGCCCCGATAGTAGCCGACGGCCAACCCTGCAAGCAACAGCAGGACGATCGGGACCACGTACAGCAGGACAGCAAAGCCCTCCTCGCCGCCGATGTAGGAGGTGGTGTGGCTACCGACGAAGGGCAGATCACTGAAGACGGTGTTCACGAAGTGGGCGTTGTAAAACACCCACCCGACCATCTCGTAGGTCGCGGGTTCGCCGTCGAGCGCCTCGATAATCTGGTTCAACGGCGAATCCCGTACGCCCGGTGAAACCACGAGATACGTGGCGAGATAGCCGAGCAGCCACGCGAGGAGGCCAGCCGCGGCCCCCTCGACGATCGGAACGCTCCCGACTCCGGAGTCGGAACCGGTAGCCGGGCCCCTCTCGTGAGTTTCTGTTCGAGTATGTTCTTCCGCGTTGTCGTCGGAGGATCTGTTTTGACTCATGGTATCGGATATGGCGGGGTCGTTCGTATCGTTCGATCTCGGCTCACTTCGTTTGGTCGGTCGGTTCGTGTCCGCTGCCGTCGGTCGAATCGTTCCCCTCGCCGACGATCTTGTCGGCGATGAGATCGGCACTCGGATCGAGTCCGACGTAGAGCCGCCCGACGATGACGACGAGCACCGGGAGCGCGACGAGTAGGAACATCGCGTCGTACACCCACTCGAAGCCGTCGAACAGTGGAGTCGCGATCCCGGCCAGCCCGCTGTGTGCCACGAGGATGGCGGCCAACACCACGACCCAGTGGACGACGGACGCGACGTTCTCGACTACCTCGCGCGGGCCATCGAAAGCCAACCGAACGAGCGAGGCGAGCTTCGGGGCGGAGTACACGAGCAGCCCGACGACGGCGACGGTCGCGATCGCGGTTACGACTGCCGCGAACGTCACGGGCGTCTGTGGCACGAGTCGGTCGACTCCGGGCAGAAGCGTCACCAGATACAGGACGAACAACAGTGCCGCAGCCGAAAGCAGGAGCTTGCTCGCAGATCTGACTTCGGTGCGGCCGATCGCCTTTCGGAGGGTCGTCGAATCTAGGTTCATGATCGCAGTCTGTTCGGAAGGCCTGGTAGCTTATAGGTAGTCGAGGCCCTCAAGGCGGATTTGACCGAATTAAGCGGGATTGAACTCGCCCAAAACCCCCGGATAGTTTCTTGCCCCGGGCGTGTGACCGTCCAGCTATGGAGCTCTGGAAGCGCCGAGCGGCGAAAACGATCGTCGCCGTCATCGTGCTGATCCTCGTTACGTCGGTGCTATACCACTACATCATGGTCTCGTTCGAGGGCGAATCACCGACGTATCTCCACTCGCTGCAGGTGGTCATCGAGACCTACACCGGGACTGGCTACGGTTCGGACTCCCCGTGGGACTCCCCCGTGGCGAACGTCTTCGTCTCGCTGATGGATCTATCGACGTTCCTCATCTTGTTCATCGTCGTCCCGTACGTCTTTCGCCCGGTGCTCGAGGAGGCGCTGTCGCCGGAGGTTCCCGCGGAGACTGCTCTCTCGGGGCACGTGGTAATCTCCGGTGCAGTGCAGCAGGGCGAACGGTTGGTGGACGAACTCGAAGCGCGCGGTACCGACTACGTGCTCCTCGAACCCGACGAAGAGCGTGCGCTCGAACTCCACGGTCGAGGGATCACCGTTGTTCACGGCGACCCGACCTCCGCAGAGTCGCTGGAGCGCGCGGGCGTCAACAGGGCGCGGTCAGTCGTCGTCGACACCGTTGACGAACGGACAGCAAGCGCAGTACTCGCCGTCAGGGAAGTCAACGAGGACGTGCGAACGATCGTTCTCGTGAGCGACATCGGGTACGAACAGTACCTCCGGTACGCCGGAGCTGACACAGTCATGACGCCGCGGCACCTCCTCGGCAAGCGGATCGCAGAACGGATCCGGGCGGAAACGCGGTCGGGCGCCAGCGACAGAATCTCACTGGGGGAGGACCTGTGTCTGCTCGAACTGTCCGTGTTCGAGGACAGCCCGATCTGTGGGGAATCGATCGAGTCGATCGACACTGATCTCGATGCCGACGTCAGGATCCTCGGGCTCTGGACGGAGGGTGAGTTCCTCGACGAACCGGCTCCCGATACCGTCGTCGACGAGGACACCGTCCTGCTCGTCGCCGGTCCCACCGACGCGCTCCGGGAGATTGAAGAGGAGACCTACCGGGGCCGTCCGATGGACGCGAAGGCCATCGTCGCAGGGTATGGAGAAGTTGGCGCTACCATCGTCGAGGAACTCGACGAGTTCAGGATCGAGTGTACGGTTATCGACCGAGCGGATCTCGAGGGAGTCGACGTTATCGGTGACGTCACCGACGAGGAGACGCTTCGACGCGCCGGAATCGAAGAGTCGACCGTGCTGGTCCTGGCAATTGCTGACGACGACGAGACGATTCTCGCGACGCTTTTGGCTACGGAGCTATCCTCGGACCTGGACACGCTCGTGCGTATCGCAGATCCGGCGAACGCGACCAAGGTCCGCCGCGCCGGCGCAGATTACGTTTTGAGCCTTCCGGAAATAAGCGGGCGGATACTCGCACTCGAGGTTCTCAGGGAGCAGATACTTTCCTACGACAGACAGATGAAGGTCGTCAGGATCGAGGCAGACGAGTTCGTCGGACGCACAATCGCTGAAACGGAAATCGGCGACTCGGGTCGGCTGGTGATCGCGGTGGAGCGCAACGGGGAACTTGACCCCGACGTTTCCCCCCACTTCGAACTCGAGGAGGGGGATCACCTGCTGGTCGCCGGGACGGATCCGATGATCGACGAAATCGAACCCCACGTGGTAACCGACGAATAACAGGAATTATCCCCCCGTCCAGCGTTGCGCCGACAATGCGCCAGGGACTGCGGGCGAAACTCCACCACGCTCGGGTGACACAGACTGAAAAGGAGTACGAGGGGAGTATCACGATCGATCGGTCGCTGCTGGAGGCGGCCGACATCGCGGTACACGAGAAGGTGCAGGTCGTGAACGTCGACAACGGCGAGCGGTTCGAGACGTACACGATCCCCGGCGACGCCGGCGAGGTCTGTCTCAACGGCGCGGCCGCCCGGCTGGCTGCGGTCGGCGATCGGGTCATCATAATGGCGTACGGCCTGTACGACGACGAGATTCCTGACCCGACGGTCGTCAGGCTCGACGAGACCAACGATCCGGTGGAGTAGTCCGGTTCGACGAACCCGACGAACCGATCGAGTAGGTTTCTTCGACGGTCCGACACAGCTCACCGGACGTACTCGCTCGCGACGACCTCCCGAATCCTGTCTGCCGTGACCTCGCCGACGCCGTCGACCTCACGGAGGTCGTCTTTCTCTGCAGTCATCACGGCTTCGACGCTGCCGAACGCCTCCAGCAGTCCCCTGGCCGTGATCGGACCGATGTCGGCGATCGCGGAGACGACGTACTCCTGCTGTTCGGGAAGCGTTTTGCTCCCCTTCTCCCCGTGGACGCTTACAGCACGGTCGCGGTCCTCCTGTTCCCGCCTGGCGATCGTCTCGAGCATGTTTGCCGTCCCCTCGGCGTCCTCGGTCCGGAGCACGCTCACGTCGAAATCGATCGCCAGACTCGCGAGCGCCCCCCGGATCGCGTTCGGATGGACGTTGCGCGCTCCGTACAGGTCGGTCTCGCCCTCCAATATCACCACCGGTCGCGAGTAGTTGCGAGCCAGGTCGCCGGCCTGGTCGAACAGCGACCGGTCGCCGCCCGTCAACGTATCGAGGAAGTCGTCGACTGACTTCCGCTCGACGGCGACCCGGTCCGACAGCACGTAATCGCCCACCGACAGCGTCTCCAGCCGGGTGTGGATCCCCTCGCGAGTCGAGAGGTCCCGGGCGATGTGAGAGTCGAGTTCGCGCTGGTCGATGACGATTTCGACCCCGTCGTCGCGCTCGGCGGTCGCGACGATTCCGTCCTCCTCGCCCGCACCGCCACTGCTGTCCGCACTGGCGCTACCGCGTTCCTCGTCGTTGTCGTCTCCGGTGGCTCCGTCTTCGGGTGTTTCGCCGTCGCTACTGTCCGCTGGCGTTCCCGACCCGGTTGTGAAATCGGAGAGTCCAGGCTGCCTGTCCCCGTCGTAGTCGCCCTCGGCTTCCTTGCCCACGTGTTCGTCGCCGTTGCCGCCGTCGTCGTCGCCATTGCCGCCGTCGTCGTCGCCATTATCGCCGTCGTTGCCGCCCTCGCCCGGAAGCTCCTTTTGAATCTCGTTGGCCGACTCCTTGAGCTCCCGGAGTTCCGATTCCATCCGCTGTTCCCGCCGCCGGGCGATCCAGAAGAACGCCTCGTCGCGGGTGTCCTTCGCCATCAACACGACCACGCGCCCGGCTGCCTGCCGTCCAGTGCGACCCTTCCGCTGGATCGACCGGATCGCCGTCGGGACTGGCTCGAAGAACAACACGAGGTCAACCTCCGGGACGTCCAGCCCTTCCTCGGCGACCGACGTCGAGACGAGAACCTCGAACTCCCCGTTCCGGAACGCCGAAAGCGTCTCGGCCTGCTGGGTCTGCGTCATGCCGTCCGAGCCCTCCTTGTCGCCCTGTCCGACGAACCGGTGGACGTCGAAATGTTCCCCGAGGAACTCCGTAAGCGCCTCCGCTGTGTCGCGTGACTCTGTAAACACGATGACGCGCTCCCCCCCGCCGATGCCCAGGGTTTCGGCCAGCAGAATGCGCGTCCGGGAGAACTTCGGGTGGGTGCCGTCGAACGACTCGGCCTTCCGCATCGCCTCCCTCACTTTCGGCTCCGAGACGAGACGCTGGCTCGCCTTCGAGGCGCCCGACGAACGGGCGGCCTGTCGCTGGCGCTCGAAGTACCGACATAAGGCGTCGACGCTTTGCGTCTCGACGAGTTCGACCGCCCGACGGAGTTTCATCACCTCTGCGTGCGTGGAGATCCCCTTGTAGCCTTCCGACTGGTCGGCGTCCATCATCTTCTGGAGCTTCCCCCGCATCCGGTTGAGCTGCTTCTGTGAGAGGTCCGGCGAGGTCGACTCCGTCACCCCGAGCGCCTTCAGCTTCTCCAGCCGGTCTTCGATCACCTCGTTGAGCGCGTCCCGGATCTCGATCACCGTCTCCGGGAGCTCCACCTCGATCCACTCGACGTCCGTGTCGTGTGTGTACTCGTCGACGTCCGCGTCCTCCTCGGTCATCACCGCCACGTTCCCGACGCCGAGGTTCTCACAGACCGTCCGAATCTCCTCGCCGTCGCCGCCGGGGGAGGCCGACATCGCCGTGACCAGGGGATCGTCGGCGTCGGCGTGGTACCGCTCGGCGATGTACACGTACGAGTAGTCGCCGGTCGCCCGGTGACATTCGTCGAAGGTGAGGTGTGTGACGTCCGCGAGGTCGATCCGATTGCCGACCAGGTCGTTTTCGATGACCTGCGGCGTCGCGATCACGACCTGTGCCCGGTCGAACAGGTCGCCGCGGTCGTCGGGGCTGACCTCGCCGGTGAACACCACGATCTCGTCGTCGGGGATCTCGAGTGCCTGGCGGTAGAACTCGGCGTGCTGTGTCACGAGCGGCTTCGTCGGCGCGAGAAACAGCGCGGTCCCGCCGCGCTCGTGGAGCCGCTCGGCGGTCACGAGCAAACTCACCGTCGTCTTTCCCAGACCGGTCGGCAGACAGACAAGGGTGTGTTCGGACCGCGCCTGGCCGGCCAGTTCGAGCTGGTAGCGGCGGCGCTCGACGAGCCCGGGGGGCAAAAGGGGATGCTCCACGTACGCGACGTCTTCGGTGGCCGCCATCGTCGGGTCTATGGCGGCTTCCTCGAAAAGGGTTCCCCAAGCGCGGCGGAAGTGAACCGGCGGCTACCTCGAACGTCGGTGCAGTCCACGTCCGTCCCCCCGGGGGTTTCGGGTGTCTCGGCCGTCCCCGTCGTCCTCGCTGTCCGAATGGCCGTCCGGGAACGCCGACAGCGTGGGACGTTCGAGCGCCCGTTCCGGTAGTTCCTCGTCGACGAGATCGGCCCATTCGGCGAGCCGTAACCGGCGCGAACGCTGATTCATGGTCGTTTTGAACCATTCAGTCAGTCGTAAAAACCGTTGCGCCGATTCCGTCCGAACGAAAGCACCGGGGAAGAAACCTACAGTTCGCCGAGCTTCCGGAGAAGCTGCCCGCGGTACTCCTCGTCGGCTTTGAATCCCTTCATTTCGAGGACGTTGCGTTCGAGTTTGTCGAGTGCGACGTGGAACGCGTGTTCGGAACCGTATCCCTCGCCCGAGCCGGCGACCTGTCCCTCGCTCGTTCGGAGCCGGATCTGACACTGGAGCAACGGGGTGCCGCGAAGCTTCTCCTTGTGCTCGTGGAACCGCACGTGGGCGTGGTGGACGGCCATCTCCTGGTACTTCTCGGAGACGGATTCGATCGACTCGACGATGTGTTCCCGGGAGATGGTGTCCAGAAGTGCGATGTTGGTGATCTGGACGTCCATCGACTCCTCCTCCGTGAACGTCAGTGCCCTGAGGACGTCCGTCTTCGTCACGACGCCGTCGACGGCGTCGCCGTCGTCGCTGACGATCAGGCCCGCGATGTCGTTTTCGAACATCCGCTCGACGGCGGCTTTCACGGTCTCCTCTGGCGTGGCCGTCAAGACGGGGTTGGACATCAGATCGTAGACGGGGATGTCGAGCATCCGGTCGGTGTCGCCCGACCGGTCGTGCCGTCCGAGCCGGTTCTCGCCCCGGATCACGAACTCGACGATGTCGTGGGTCGTGATCACCCCGGTCAACCGATCGTTCTCGTTGAGCACGGGCAGCCTGGAGATGCCGTTTTCGCGTAGCCGATTGATCGCCTGCCCGACGTGTCCTTCCTCGGTGATCGTGACGACGTCTTTCGTGTAGATCTGCTCGACGGTGATCGCATCCAGGTTGTCGAGTACGGCCTCGAGGATGCCGTCTTCCGTGACGATCCCGTAGAGCTTCTCCCCCTCGTAGACGGGCGCGATCTTGACGTTCCCCTCGACGAGGATCCGCGCAACCTCGCGAACGTGCTCGGTTCGCTTCACCCGCGGGGCGTTTTTCATCACGACCGACGCCTTCGTGTCGTCCTCGATCCGCGACTTGATGAGGTCCCGTTCCCCGATGACTCCTGCGTACTCCCCGTCCTCGGTGACGACGATCCCTTTGGGGTTCTTTTCTTCGAAGATAGACCGAATTTTCCCGAGGCGAGTGGAGGCATCGACCTCGACGTACTCCTCGACAGCAATATCAGTGATATTCATAGCGGTATTCGGCGGTTGGATGCGTGTGGTCTTGAAAGTTGGTTCCTGTCGGCGTCACCTATGAATCTCAGTCGTCCCACCCGATTTGTCCGTCCGGGGAGCCGTCCGGTTCGTTCGTCCCGGTTGTTCCTCTCACTAGCCTGAACCCCAACTCGAGTGTTGTACGTTCCGACACACCGCAACGTATGCGTGGAGGCAACTATTGTGTATCGCTACCAATAAACACGAAATACCCGACGACGGCGATCACCACTGATCGGGGAGCTTTCCGGGTGCGGAAACGTCCACCGTCCCGTTGTCCCGTTTGTTCCATTCGACGGGAGCCCCGAACGTCTCGAGCAGTTTCAGGTGGGTCTCGAGATGCTCGGTGAGCCGCGGTGCTCGGAACGCTCCGCCGGCGACGGCGAGAAACGGGAGCAACTGGTCGGCGAGGTGGACGTCGACGGTCGCTCCGGCGTCGATCGGTTCCTGGAGGGCGTCGACCGCGTCGCGCCCGACCCGTTCTGCGGGAACACCGGGTTCCCCGAGCGCGCTGGTCCCGAACCGACACGTCGGCCCGAATCCGGCGTCGGCCGCTTCCGATGCCGGTGGGTCGGTCCCGGCTTCGTGTTCTGCGACCAGCACGATCACCGCCCCTGTGGCGTCGCTGTCGACGTAGCTCACGGTGCGTTCGAGCACGGTCCAGTCGTCGTCGACCTGTTCGAGTGCGGCGTCGGCGAGGCGCTCTGCGACGTCAGCGTCGGAAAGATCCTCGGAGACAGTCGAAAGCGCCCTGATCCCTCGGCGTTCGCCAGATTCGTCCAATTCGAGCGGTGCAGGGGTCGAAGGGCCGATCGACAGCGTCACGTCCCCGCCGCCAACCGGATAGAATCCGCGCCTCCCGACGTCAACTGACGCCAGCAGTCCCGCCTCACGGAGGAGCGGCAGCTTCACCCGGCGGAGATACGAAAGCGGCGGTGACCATTTCACGTCGGTTCCGCCTGTTACCCGCAGTCGTACTGGTCCCCGAGCGACGAGTGAAAGGGGCAACACCGCGTCGACGACCAGCGGCGCGCTGCCGGCGGTTTCGATCTCGACGGTGTACCGTCCCGGACGTACTTCCCCCGGGACGAACGAGACGGTTCGACTTCCACGTTCGACACCGTCGATCTCCGCGCCTGCGATCGACGACAGCGCCTCGGCAGCGGCGACGTGCTGTGGTTTCAGGCCCGGATTCTCGCGTGCTCCGCGAACGTCCCGTATCTCGACGCGCCGGCCGGTCAGCACCGAAAACGACAGCGCGGACCGGAAGTACTGTCCGCCCCCGACACTTCCGTCCAGCGTCAGCCCCGGTTGTTCGGAATCGCCCATACGGGATTCGCGTTCCGGCACCGACAAAGCCGTGTCGGCGGGGAAAACAGAACGTGTCGCTCGAGCGTGTACCGTCCACTACGATTCGAGGAGGCGAAACGCGGTCCGGGTGTCGCCGTCGAACCGGGAGAGCAACCTGCGGACGTCGCGTTTCACCGTCTCGGTGACGGCGACGTGCACCATCCCCTCACCGGGCTGTCCGTACACCACGCTCGATCCGACGGGGACCGCGAGCACGGCGGGAAGCGCCGCGAGGTCCTCCTCGCCGTCGACGCGAAGGATCGTGGGGTTCGGCGAGGAAAGTCCCTCGTGGAGCGCCTCGAGCAGTTCGCGGCGCAACACTGCGGCGGGGTTTTCGACCGTTCGGCTGTCGGCGTCGTTGCTCGCCCCCTCGATCGCCTCGAGCACGGGCTCGGGTGCGGTTTCCCGTTCCGTCCGCCCGTCGACCACCGCGAGGTCCGGACGACGGCCGGCGTCCAGCAGGTGGGCGGTGACGACGTCGCCGACTGCGACGAGCCTCGGTGTCCGAGTGACGGACTCGGTGGCGCCGTCGGGCTCACTCTCGTCGCCCTCCCGGTCGGCGTGCTCGGTGGCGAACTCGTCGATCGCAGCAAGTAGCTCGTTCGCGTCGGTGTAAATCGGCCCGAGCGGGTCCTTCAGCTCGGGTCGAAGTTCGTCCGGAAGACCCAACAGGGGGGCGCCGGTACCGCCGTCGGACAGGAGGTCGACCACGGCGGACACCTACCGGACTTTCAGGGCGTAACTTCCGGGTTCGGTGACGTTCATCTCGTCGGCGATCTCGCTTTGTTCGGGGTGGGTGATGACGACGTAGCCGGCCCAGTCTTCCGTCAGCGACGAGGAGCCACACAGCTTGCAGCTCTGGGCGTCGCCGTGGTTGACGAAGTGACACTCCCGACACGCGAGGCGATCGGAGGCCATCTATTCGTCCCCCGCCGAGGCTTCGCCCTCCTGCTCGCGGCGACGGCGGGCCTTCTCGAGCCACTCGTGTTTGCCCAGTCCGGGCTGTTTCGCCGTCAGACCGATCTTCGAGTCTCGGGGGTTCCGCTCGTCGATACTCTTGGTGACGATCCGGACGCGGACGGGATCGTCGACCCCGAGCGACTGGTCCGACTCGCTGGAGGCGAGCTGCTGGTTCGCTCCGTCGTAGGCGAGATACTCGTCGGAGATCTGCGAGACGTGCAACAGCCCGTCGACCGGACCGATACCGACGAAGGCGCCGAACTCGACCACCTCGACGACGGTGCCGTCGACGACCTCCTGCATCTCCGGATCGTAGGTGATGGCGTCGAACTCCGCCTCGTAGTACACTCCCGGACGGTTCGGCAGCACGGCGCCGTCGCCGATGTCGTGCACGTCGACGACGCTCACGACGCTCCCGACGTCCTCGTCCATTCGTCCCTCGAGCTTCTCCTGCAACAGGGCCTTCACCCGCTGGGGGGTGACGTCCGCCAGATGTTTCGGCGGAACTTCGACCGTGTCCTTGAGTCGTACGCGTTTGTACATTGATCAGATACCTCGCATTCCTGTGACGTTCGTCATCTCGTACCGTTCGTCTCCCCGTGACCGTCTTCCTGTAGGGTTGCTGTCTCGTCGCCGCCGTATAATCTCCCTGGTTTCCGCGGATCGCAGTGTACCGTCCCGCGTTTGGCGACGCCGGAGCGACGCCGTCGGGTTCACGGCTCCGTTATTGCCAGTGTGTTCCGACCCCTTAAACCGATTACTGGAACACCCGCGTCCAGGAGCCGGTCCCGCAGGGGGAGATCGTTGGTCACCGCGTACGCGCCCTCGGCGACTGCCAGCTCTAACACGGCGTCGTCGGCGTAGCGGGCCTCCGTCTCCCGGACGTCGCACCGTTTCGAGAGGTCCAGTCCGACACTGGCGGCTGTCGCCTCCTCGCCGGCGCCCGAGGCGAGCGACTCCAGCTCCGCGACCACCGGCTGCGGCGCGAGCGGATCGACCTCGCCGAGGAGTCGATCGAGTTCCTCGAACACGCGAACGCCACACTCCACGGGCATCATCAGGGAGCTCGTGTCCATCACGACGGTGGCCACGGGTTCTCACACTCACGTTCACTTGAGCGTCCCGACGCCGATGAGCCGCCACCGGGCACCGACGCGCCGGTTGATCGCGATCTTGGCGCCGTCTTCGGCACAGACGGGACGCTTGAGGTTTACCTCACACTCCCCGCCACGGGCGCTCGTCACCGCGCCGACCGTCGTGGCGGTGCCGACGGTGAGCATGAGCGGTTCACCGGTGGAGATTTCCTCGACGTTACCGTCGCCGTCGCCCTCGCCGACGACCCGATCGAGCAGTTCGACGTCCATCTCGAACGACTCGCGGGTCGGCGGGAGCGTGCCGGGCTCGCCGGCGACCTGTCCGGCGAGGGCGTCGCCTTTGGTGAGGCTCGGATCCAGCCCGGTGCCGACGCCGAGCAGCCCACCCGGCGACGCTTCCTCGACTGGGGATCCCCCGGCCTGCAGCGACCGGACGGTCGTCTCGAGGGAGCGCCACTCGGACTGTCCCCCTTCCTCGACCTGTCGACCGGGTCGGAGCTCCAGTTCGTCGCCGACCGACAGGGTGCCACGCACGAGCGACCCGCCGACGACGCCGCCGACCAGGTCCTCGTGGGTCGCGCCCGGCCGGTTGATGTCGAACGAGCGGGCCGCGAACATCCGCGGGGACAGATCGGGGTCCCGGTCCGGCGTGGGAATCTCCTCTTCGACCGCCTGGATGAGCAGGTCCATGTTCACGTTCTGCTGGGCGCTCACCGGGACGATCGGCGATCCCTCGGCGACGGTTCCCTCGATGAACCCCTGGATCTGTTCGTAGTGATCGACCGCCCGATCTCGATCGACGAGGTCGATCTTGTTCTGGGCGACGACGATGTTGTCGATGCCGATGATGTCCAGCGCCATCAGGTGCTCTTCGGTCTGCGCCTGGGGGACGTCTTCGGTGGCGCTGACCACCAGCACGGCGCCGTCCATGATCGCGGCGCCCGAAAGCATCGTCGCCATCAGGGTCTCGTGGCCCGGCGCGTCGACGAACGACACCGTACGCAGGGGCTCGCTTTCCTCCCCGTCGGGGCACTCCTCTTCGACTGTGTATCGTTCCGGTTCGTCCATCCCCGGGCACTCGCGGAACGTCGCGTCCGCGTACCCGAGCCGTATGGAGATACCGCGTTTCATCTCCTCGGAGTGCTGGTCGGTCCACGACCCCGACAGCGCCTGTACGAGCGTCGTTTTGCCGTGGTCGACGTGGCCGACCAGTCCGATGTTCACCTCCGGTTGTTTGTGGTTTCGTGTCACCGTGTACCTCCTGGAGTAATCTTGTGCGTGATTCGCTCTCTGCGAGTGATAAAGTTGCTGTTATGGATCTCCCGTCGGGCACTGGACGCGGGCGGGCCGGTGGCGAAATCCGCCGGCTGTCACTCCGCGGTCGGATCGGCGACCCGACCGTAAAACAGCAGCGCGTCTGTGGGCCGGTCGCGGATCAGGAACAGGAACGGTCTGTCGGCGACGAATTCGAAGGGATCCGCCGGCGCCGAATCCGCGGAGACGACGACCGCCGTTGCAGCGGCTGCTTCGGTTCCCTCTTCGTCGACTGCGACGTAGCTGTCGTGGTACACGTCGTCGACGAACAGGTTCTCGCCGCCTGCGGCGGGGTCGTCGGGATCGTACATCCCCGTGAGGTCGGCCTCGTCCGGGTCGAACGCTTCGACCATCCCCAGTTCTTCGAGGGCGGGCCGCAGCTGGAAGCCGGACTCGAACTCGAATCGGGGGAGTTCGACCCGTCCCTCCCGTCGGTCCAGGTCCTCGAGGATGGCGGCGAGATCGTCGCCGTCGAAGCTGGCCGCGACCGATTCGAATGCGCCCTCCTCGGGGAGGACGACCAGCATGGAGACGTCGTCTCCCACGTACGGAAGCTCGACCGATTTTACGTCACCGCCGGACAGGTCGGTCTGCGCGTACGGGACGCTGATCTCCGTGTGGCGCATCATCGGGACCTCGACCGACTCGTCCTCGAGTGTAGTGAACGGCCCGATCTCGGTCGCCTGTTCTTCGAACGGCTCGGCCCAGTTGGCCTGGAAGTAGATGGCGTTTGTCAACACCAGCCGGGTGAGTTCGTCCAGCGCACCCTGCGGGAGTAGCTCGTCGATCCGGTCTTCGGTCTGGCCGGCCACCCACTCGTTTATGTCCTCGCGGGCGCCGTCCGCGTCGCTCACGTAATCCACCTCGCGAAGCCCCGCGCCGTAGAAGGTCTCGAGCAGGTCCAGATACTCCTCGCGGAACGGGTAGCTCTCTTGCCCCCAGATCGCGTTGACGATCGACAGTTCGAACGGGACGGGATCGTCTTCCTCGTCGTACGCCGACGGGAGGTCCTCCGGGTCGATCGCTTCACCACGTTCGTTCAGCCGGGACAGCAGCTCGGCGATCGCCCCGTGGAGCGCCTCGTTCGGGACGTCGGTTCCAGCGTCTTCGTCACCGTCGTTTCCGTCAGTGTCGTCATTCCCAGCGTCCCCGGCGGTATCGGCGTCGCCCAGGTCGTATCGCAACGCTGCACGCATTTCTTCCCGCGTCACTCCCCTGGCCCCGGCGTACGTCATCGCAAGGGCCGTCGACACCGACAGCGGGGACGCAAACAGGTTGGGGGCTCCGTCTTCGTCGGCAGCGTGGGAAAGTCGGTCGAACAGGTCGAACGTGAACCCGTTGGCGTTCCGAATCGTCGTCGCGAGCGTTTCGTCGTCCACGTCCGGGAGCGGTCCGGCGGGGGTCATCGAGCCACCGTTGTCGCCGGGACCGTCGCCGACACAGCCGGCGATCCCCTCGACGGCGAGGGCGGCAGACACGGCGAGCAGGCGTCGTCGGTTCATGGTAACAGGTTCGCTCCGTCTACTTGAATCCCTTCTGTAGGCACAAAGGCCGATTTCACACATCCCATCAGCAGGAATCCGGCCTGGCGTCGGGTGTGCGTTGGCCAGCGATATGGCTACAACCGATTCCGATAGATCTCGCCGAACGCCTGCCGTCGAACCGTCGCAATCGCAGCCTCCCGAGCGTCCTGGAAGGTCGCCGCAACGACCCGCTTTGCGAACGGTGCGGCGTGCCAGACGACCCGGTCGACGTTCTCCCCGCCGACGAGCCGGCTGTCGTACGACGGTCGCTCCCCACACCACTCCTCGAACTCCTCGCGGCTCCCGATCCGGACCGAAAGCAGAGACGCGAACAGCGCGTCCCGGGCGGTCTCGACGACGTCGCTCGTCACGCGTGATTCGTATTCGGCACTGTCGAACTCCATCGCGCTGGCCGTCTCGCGAACGATAACTTTCGCCGCGGGGCCGGCCTCCCTGTAGGCTTCCTGCGCCTCCTCGATCGTCTCGGGTTCGTACACTCCCGTCGTCTCCATGGGTTCTCCTCGGGACGGGGATTCAAAAGGCCCGTCGGTCAGTCCTGGATGTCATTGCTGTCGTTTTCGTCGCCGTCGCTATCAGCGTCCGCTTTCTCATCCTCTTGCGTCGCCACTTTTTCTTCCTCGTCGTCCATCATCGCTCGGGTGAGCGCCTGCGCCTCCTGCAGGATCGCTGCGGCCTCGTCGTCGAATCCGCCGCCCCTTGAAGCAGGGCGACGCCGCTCGCGGGTCGGAACCGACTCCCCGTGGGAGTGCGTCTGCTCCACTTCGGGGCCCTCGGTCTCGGACGCCTTCTCGACGATCACCTCGGCCAGTTCCTCGGGGCCGCAGTCGCCCCACCCCGGCGCGTGCTCCTCGAGCCACGCCTCGTGGTCGTCGCCGTGAAGCATCGCCGTAAACGCCAGGTGATGTGCGAGGTGTTCGCCGCCGGGCTGTGTGACCGCGCAGACTGGACACGCGTATCCCATCGTCCGTCCGATGGCGCTCGACGCTGAAAACCGTTGTCCGCGCAGTCGGCGGCACGTTTACGATTGATAGGCCCGAACGGGACGACATGACAGTTATCGCCCTGTTGAGCGTCGCACCGGTGACCGAAGAGAGCATGTCTGGCGAGGTAGCGAAGGCCGTTGCCGCCCTCGACGACTTCGCCGTGAGCTACGAGACGAATCCGATGGGCACAGTGGTCGAGGCCGACGACGTCGACACTCTGCTCGATGCGGTTGCCGCAGCCCACAAGGCGGTCGACGGGGACCGGGTGAGCACCTTTCTCAAGATCGACGACAAACGGACGCGGGACCAGCGCGCGAGCGAAAAAGTCGAGGCAGTCGAACGCGAACTCGGTCGCCCCGCGAAATCGGAGTGAGCTATTTAAATCGGAACGTTTCGAGGTTCTTCGGCGCGAACGTCCGCATGTTGTATTCGTGATACAGCGCGGAGGAGAGGTCCTGGACGGAGCGCTCGTCGCCGTGGACACAAAGCACTTTCTCGGGGCGGGGGTTCATCGTCTTGACGAAGTTCTCGAGGCCTTGTCTGTCTGCGTGACCGGAGAAGCCGTCGACCGTCTCGACGTCCATTTCGAGCTTGAGCGTCTCCCCGCGGCCGTGGTTGCCCCGGGTGTTGATCGGGATCTCGTCCCAGCCGTTCTGGATCCGGCGGCCGAGGGTCCCTTGGGCCTGGTAGCCGACGAACACGAGCCGCGACTCCGGTTCGGTTCCGACGTGACGGAGCCAGGACATGATCGGTCCGCCGGTGACCATCCCCGACGTCGAGAGAACGATGCAGGGGCCGCCGTCGGCGACCTCCTGTCGTTCGTCCTCCCCGCCGTCGATGTGGTTGAACTGGTCGGCGAGGAACGGGTTCTCGTCGTCGTGGAAGATCCGGTTCTGGAGTTCGTCGCGCAGATACTCCGGATAGGTGGTGTGGATCGCCGTCGCCTCCCAGATCATCCCGTCGAGGTGGACCGGCATCTCCGGAATCTCCCCGTTGCGCATCGCCTTCTCCAGCACGAGCATGATCTCCTGTGACCGCCCCACCGCGAACGCCGGGATCAGCACTTTCCCGCCGTCGTCGGCTGTCCGGTTGATCACATCGATCAGTTTCCGCTCGGAGTCCTCCTGGTCGGTCTGGTAGTCGTTTCGCCCGCCGTAGGTCGACTCGAGGACGAGCGTCTCGACGCGGGGGAAGTCGTTGACCGCGCCGTTGAAAAGGCGGGTGTCGTCGTAGTGAATGTCACCGGAGAACGCGACGTTGTACAGTCCGTCCCCGATGTGGAAGTGAGACACTGCAGAGCCGAGGATGTGGCCCGCGTTGTGGAGCGTCAGCTTCACGTCGGGGGCGATGTCGGTGACGTCGCCGTATTCGAGGGGGATCGTGTGTTTGATCGCCTCCCGCACCATCTCCGACTGGTACGGCGGCGTCCGACCCTCCTTTGTGGCGACGTCGAGGTAGTCGAGCTGCAACAACCCCATGAGGTCCCGCGTCGGCTCCGTACAGTAGATCGGCCCGTCGTAGCCGTACTTGAACAGCAACGGGATCAGCGCGGAGTGGTCGAGGTGGGCGTGGGTGAGCACCACCGCGTCGATGTTCGTCGCGCCGGCCCCCAGCGCCTCGGGCACCTGGAGGTACGGGACCTCCCCTTCGGCGCCGGGCTTGTCCCCACAGTCGATGAGGATACGCGTCTCAGCCGTCGACAGGATGAACGCGGCCCGACCGACCTCCCGACAGCAGCCGAGTGTGGTGATTCGCACCCACTGTTCGTCGGCCATCTCCTCGCGGTGGATCTGCCTGCCGACGCGCTCGAGAATGTCGCGTCGCTCCTCGCGTTCCTGTTTCAGGAAGTTCCGGACGTTCGACACGGTCGCCGACTCGATCGGCGGCGTTCTGACGACCTCCGGGGTCCAGCCGACTTCCTGGGTGATCTGCCGCAGCGTCGACCCGTGTCGACCGATCACCATCCCCGGCTTTTCGGCCTCGATCACGACCTCGCCAGTGTCGGCGTGGAAATCGAGGTCCGTCACGCCGGCCTCGTCGGGGATGACGTTCTGGATCGCGGCTTCCGCCTCCGATGGCGGCGTCAATACGTTGGGGTCGGGGCGGACGGTGATCCGCTTTCGAAGTTTCGACGCGAGCCGGCGAACGAGGTCGCCGTCCTGGGCGAACTCCTTCGGATGCTGGGTGTACACGACGACCTCCGGTCCTTCGTACTTGACGTCGGAAACGTGGATGTCCGGCGGTACTTCCTGTTCGATCTCGTCTCGTATCTGCTCGAGTTGTTTGTCGACTGCGCTCATAGCTCAAAGAGGTTCCCCGCCGCGACCGACCGCCGGACGGCACTGCTCGATAGCGGTATCGCCGGGACGGTCGAGCCACGAGGGTACATAGTGGTAGTCTGTCCGGGTTCGTATCCGGGGCTGCAGTGCGGGAACAGTGCAGGAAAACCCGCTCGAACGAACCTTAAACGCGATTATTATAAAAGCCTTCGCAAAGACGCGGTTCGTGGCGATCCCTCGACGGCCGGCAATTTAAGAGGACAGCGGTCGATCCGGTCGTATGCGAATAACGCCCGAGACGGTCGCAAGCGAGCGCGACTGGGTCCGCGACCGCGCGCCGATCGTCGTTCCACTTATAAACGACACCCGGACTGCGCTGGGGGAACTGTTCGAGACTGACGTGGGTACGGTAGACCGCGAGCAGTATCGCCGCGAGGTCGCGACGGTGTTTGCCGACGGGGACTGTGCGGTGAACGTCGCCGGCTACGTCGGCCTCCTCCGGGACCTGGATATCGAAGGGGACTATCCGGGGTTCGTCGTCGACGAGATACTCGGTCGGAAACTGGCGTCGACGATCGCCGGCGGTCAGCCCCTCGCGCTGCTGGCGGAGGCGACGTTTCACTTCGCGGACTCGCACGTTCACTACGCGGAGCCGGACGTAGACGACGGGCGCCCCGACCTGGACCCCGGGGACGACGCCGCCGGGCTGGACGACCTCGATGCGGCGCTCGCCGCGGGGTTCCAGACGCGGCTGCCCGGATGGAAGTGGCGCGAGACCGAATCGCCGTTTTCGGTCGGGGGCTGATTTCGGGAGGGGAGAATGCGGCCGAGGACTGATCTTCGAAGACTTCAAGCCCGGGCCTACAGAACCAGGAAGTATGCAACACCTCATCGTTCGGGGGGACCCGGGGATCCGCAAGGACGCCATCATCGAGTACGAGGGTGAGGAACTCGTCTGTTTCACCGTCAAACGCCAGGGCGACTGGCACGGTCCAGACGAGGTTCAGCTGTGGTGTACGATCGGAACGGAGGACGAGCGGGAAACCTTCGAGAAGCGGGAGTACGTCCCCACCTGGCTCGAGGTGGACACGATCGAGGCCGAGGAGTTGACGGTCATCAAGGCGAAAGGCGAACTGGCGGTGTAGTCGGCCAGGACGGGAGGTCTCTTCCGTCGAGCGCTACTGTCGTCGAGCTGCAGCTTCCGGACGTTACAGCCGCCGGACGTTACAGCCGCCGGACCTTTTCGACGGCGTCGCCGATCGGGGGTGCGTCGAACCACTCCCGTCCGGTGTACGCGTTGGCGCCGGCGGCATACAGTTTCGAGACCGCGTCGAGTACGTCGGGGGGAAGCGACGTCGGTTCGGCCGAACAGAGCCGCCGCCAGTCGGCGATCTCCCGTTCTGTGACGTCCCGCTTTGCCGCGGCGACGGCGTCGACCCATTCGGGCTGTTCCCGTTTGTACCACTGTCTCACGACCTCCTTCGAGACTTCTTGCCCGCCGTAGGAGAACCTGTTTTCGTCGAACGTCCCCACGACATCGGCCACGCGGAGCGCTCCGCCGTGGTACAGGACCTCTATTTTCCCGTCCTCGTGGACGAACCCCGCGTCCGTCGCCCGTTCCGTGACGACGTCGTTCACCTCGCGTGCGAGCGTCTCGAGGTCGTCAATGTCGGCCTTCCCCGCGATCTCGTCTGCTGTGATCCGGTCGAGATATCGGTCCTGTTCCTCGTATTTCGTGGAGAACTCCACCACCGGCTTCGGGAGGTCGACGGTCTCGTCGGGCCAGGTGTCGAAATCGAGTCCGAGATCGGCAGGGTCGGTTCGGGATCGCAGGCTGGAACCGACGGGAACGGTGTTGCGAAACACGACCTCCAGGGGGACGAGGTAGTTGTCGCCCGCCTCGGCGTGGTACGCACCGTAGTCGTACGATTCACCGTCGTACGGGAGGTCTGGAACCTGTGTGAGTTGGATCTCCATCTCGCGTGGGGGTTCTGCTTCGCCCGATTCGACCGCCTCGGCGGCAGCCGAAAGCGACGTCGACTCGCGATCCCCGGCCGCGTCGTCGGTTCCGGCAGGCACGACTCCCCGGTAGTGGGTCGGAATCCCCGCAGCGTCGAGACGCTCGAAGTTGTCGGCACCCATCACACAGAGGCTCGCCCCCTTGTTCGGAATCGGATCCGGCATCTGCCCCCAGTCGAACACCGAGTACGCGTCGGTGAAGTAAAACCGTCCGCGTCCCGTCTCTGTCGCGGTCGGCTCGGTTTCGATCCGGAACTCCTTCACGCTCGTCATGTGCGAGTACGCGAGGGCCACCCGTATCAATGTGTCTCAATCTTCCCACCTCTATGCCGCTACGGGGGCGGCTACACCGCAATCTTGCCCACGATCATGCGTATCCCCCGGCAGAGCAAACATCGCTTTCGCCGCAACCCACATACCGGCGGACACCGTTCGCTCGTCCATGACTCACTCGCGGACAGTCGAACTGGAGGGGCACATCATTGACTCCGGGACAATGCAACAGTGTTTCGGCGCGATCATGGAACTCGGGGGGATGTTCGAGGTCGAGCAGTTCGACGTCGGAAAGCACAAAGACGAGACCTCCTATTGTCGGATGGTCGTCACCGCCGAAGAGGAGTCGACCCTGCAGTCGATCATCCACGAACTCCACCAGAACGGGGCGACGCTTGCGAACCCGCGGGACGCGACGCTCGAAGCGGCACCGGCCGATCAGGTCGTTCCGCCCGGCTTCTACTCTACGACAAACCATCCGACTGCAGTGCGGTACGACGGAGAGTGGCTCGACGTCGAGCGGATGGAGATGGACTGTGCGATCGTGGTCGATCCCGGTAGCGAAAAGGGGACCGACGAACCGCGAGCGTACACGAAGGTCCTGAACGCGATCGAGGAGGACGACCTGGTCGTCGTCGGGGAGTCGGGGATCCGCGTTCGACCGCCGGAACGTCCGCGCGACGCGTCGGGACCGTTCGGCTTCATGCAGGGGGGCGTCTCGGCGGAACGCCCCTCGGAATCGACGATCCGGGAGGTCGCAGAGGAGATCGAGGCCACCCACGAGTCGGATGGAAACGTACTCGTCGTCGTGGGGCCGGCCGTCATCCACGCGGGCGCGGGCGGAGACCTCGCGCGGCTCGTCCGTGCCGGTTTTGTCGACGCGTTGTCGGCCGGGAACGGCTTCGCGACCCACGACATCGAGCGCAACCTGTACGGGACGTCGCTGGGAGTCGACGTCGACACCCTCGAACATCCCCGGAAGGGACACAAACACCACATCTACACCATAAGCGAGGTGATCAGGCACGGCGGAATCGCCGAGGCAGTCGAGGCGGGCGTGATAACGGACGGCGTGATGTACGAGTGCGTCGAAAACGACGTGCCGTTCGTTCTCGCAGGGTCGATCCGGGACGACGGCCCCCTGCCCGACACGATCACCGACGCCGTCGAAGCACAGGACGCCATCCGGGACCAGGCTCACGAGGCGGACCTCGTGTTGATGCTGTCGACGCTTCTCCACTCGGTTGCCGTCGGGAACTGTCTCCCATCGACGACGAAAACCGTCTGTGTCGACATCAACCCCGCGACGGTGACGCAGCTGCTCGATCGGGGGTCCTCGCAGGCGATCGGGATGGTCACCGACATCGGGACGTTCGTGCCGACGCTCGCGGAGTACCTCATCGAGGAGTAAGGCCGAAGTTCGGAGGCGACGGCGGCCGGCTCACTCCCGCGGGACGACGACGACTGGTCGGTCCGTATTCAAAAGGAGCTTCTGTGCGACGCTGCCGAACAGCGCCTTTCCGGCCGGAGACCGTTCACGAACGCCGATGACAAGTTCGTCGGCGTCCACCTCCTCGGCGAACTGCAGGACGTCGGCCGCCGGGGTATTGCCGCGGATGAACTGGTGGGTATCGACGGTCGCGACTGTTCCCAGTCGGGCGGAGACGACGTTCAGCGCCTCCTCGCCGTCTCGGACGGCCTCGGCGCTTGTGGCGTCGCCGCCGCGCTGTGAGTTCACCGCGTGGACGGTGTCTTCGGCCTCGATCCGCTCGTCGAGATAATCACACAGCGTCGAGCTCACGTGAACCCCATTCGTTGCCAGAACGAACGTCGTCATACGAGTTGGTGTGTGGCCGGAGCATATAATCGGTCCGGGAGCCGGGGGGAGTAGCGTACCGACACTGTGGATCGTCACAAAAGACTTATCCCCCGATCGTAAACGTCCCATCGCATGAACCGCGAAGCCCTCCTTGCGGCGACCGCAGTCGGACTGCTCGCGGTCGTCGCGATCGCCGCCCTCGCCGGTCCGGGCGTGCTCGCGGATCCGGATCCCGAAGAGCCGGTCCGTCCCGGGCACGTCGGCATCGCCGAGGTGGCCGTCTCCCCGGCCGAGGTGACCGGCGAAACCGTCCAGCTCCAGCTCACCACTGCGCTCGCCCACCGCGGTAACGCTGCGGACAACGTGACCGTCCGTCACCGCGCCTACGACGCCGACTCCGGGCTCCTCACCGCCGAGGAGACTGTCGACGTAGGCGAGGTCGACGTCGACGGCGAACAGTCGGTCGAGGCGTCGCTTACGGTCCCCAGGGACGGTGGCTACCGCCTCGAGACGACCGTCTTCCGTGGGTCCGAACGGCTCGACACCACGTCGACGACGGTCCGCGGGGTCGAAGCGCTGGAACCGCCCTACGAACGAACCACCGTCTCCTTTGCAGACAGGCCGGTCTTGCCGTCGCTGTCGGTCGGCGTCGAGGACGCGAGCGACGGGACGGCGACCCTGCGGATCTCGGCGCTGGTCGCCAACGGCGGGGACGACCCCGTCAACGACGTCGAGCTCCGGATCGTGCTGCGGCAGGCCGACTCGAACGTCGTCGCCGACGAGGGGGTCGAACCGGTCGGCGAACTGCGTCCTGGCCGAACCCACTCCGTCGACGCGACCGTCGAGGTTCCCGACGGCTACAACTACTACGTCGATGCCGCGCTGGTTCGCAACGACGTCATCCTCGACGAGACGCGCGAGGCGGCCAACCTGAATCCCCAGGAGACACTCGACGTGAACGAGACGCGCGAGGAGATCGCGTTCGAGATCGAGGAGTTCACAGAGGAGACGGCCGAACCGCGGCCGGAGGCGACGCCGGCGCCGGAGGAACTCGAGGAAGAGACGCCCGGATTCGGCCCCCTCGTCGGGGGCGTCGCCGTGATCGCGCTTGCGCTGTTGTTGGCTCGCTCGCGTCGGACACCAGGTAACTGACCTCGACCCAAACGGAATTCCCAACGATGACCGACCAAAAATCCCTCGCAGGCGAACCGAACGGCGGACAGTCTCCCGACGAACAGTCCACCGACGAACAGTCCACCGACGAACAGTCCACCGACGAACAGTCCACCGAAGCACAATCCACCGAAGCACAACCCACCGACGAACAGCCCGACGAGGAGTTTGTTGGGACGACCAACCGGCTCAGGCGCTACCTCGACAGGGCGTTACTCGTCGCGTTCCTGCTGCTTGCAGCGGTTGCCGCGCTCCAGTTTTACTTCCAGGTCGGCGCCGCGATCGAACTGTGGATCTCGGAGCCGTACGAACCGATCGTGAAAGCCGGATTCAACCTGGCTGTACTCCTGTTTGCGGCAGCCGGCCTCTCCTATCAGCTCCGCCGGGTCGACTCGATCAGGCCGGGGGGCGATTCGGCCGACCCGACCGGCGAGTGAGCGCTGACTGACGCGTTACCCACGGGGGAATCTTCGCCGCCGGGCGGAGAGGAAGTCAATGGAAGCCGCGGTCGACCTCGTCTTCCTGGATCAGGTCCTCGAGTTCGCTGTTCAACAGCTGCTCGGCCTCCTCGAAGGTGCCCGACAACTCGTCGAGTCGGTCCGGTCGACCGGCGAACTCGTACTCCATCGGCCCCCAAGCGGGGGAGTCGACGGCCTCCATAACGTCTTCGAAGAAGTCCTCGGGCGTCGTGGGGGCCTCCGCGTGCACCTTGACGGTCTCCTCGAGCTGTCTGGCCATCCGTTCGGCCTCGTCTTCGTCTTCCGGGGGTTGTCGTACCGCGAACCGACCGCCGTCTTCCTCCCCGTGACCTGGCAACAGCGGATCCAGTTCCTCGTCGATCCGGCGAGCCACACGGGTACCCACCCCCCGTAGATCACGGGGATTCTTGGCGTACGTTTTCAGCTGGTAGACGCCGATCGCGGGATGGCCGAGATAGAAGTCTTCGCCGACGCCAGCGTTCCTGCGGCCCGCAACGGCCCGCCAGCCGTCGGGATCCGCGTCCTCGGAGGCGACGTCCTCGAGAATGTCCTGCCAGTCCCTGACGCGCATGTCCGTCGGTTGTGGCGGGACGGAAATGAGGCTGTCGGGTCCTCCCTAACGCGGGGTATAGCGGTCTACAGAGAAAGCAAGCAGAGTGCCTCGGGGTCGTCCGAGGTACTTCACAAGAGCCGGTATCGACCGCCGGATTCGGATGCGTCCCCGCTCCGGACGAGCCGCTCCAGCATCGTTCGGGCGGCGTCTTCCGGGACGCCGCGATCGGTCGCGTACGCGACGATTTCGGATTCAGTGGGTTCCTCGACGCAGTCGACGGCGTCGCGAACGATCTCCTCGCGTGATCGGGCGGAGGACTGGCCTGCCCCGACGCTCGCGTTCTCGCCGGCGGATTCGATCTCGGCCACGTCCAGCCCCGACTCCTCGAGGTACTCCCGGTCGTCGACGCCCGCGTCCTCGAGTTGCCGTTCGAGGTCGGCGACGTGGGCCACCTCGGCGAACGACTCGCTTTCGTCCCGCTTGTTCGCCAGAAGCGCCGCCCGAGCCTGCCGTGCGGCCGCGCGGTCCTCGTCGGTATAAAAGCGCTTGAGCTTCGCCACTCGGTGGCGCTTGCCACACCGCGAGCAGGTGGCCGACTCCTGACCGTCGGGATCGGAGAGCAGCCAGAGGTTTCCACACTCGTTGCAGCCGACGACCGCGTACATGGTACCGGGTTGTGCGGTCGGGTATTTTATCGTTCGGCTCTCCGGCGGTGCGTGTCAGCGTCTATTCTCGGTACGTGCTCACTTCCGGTTTCGTTCGAGCACCGAGAGCGAACTATCGACGACGAGTTCCAGTGTGTGGCCGTCGACGCTCACCGAGAGAAGTACCTCCCAGGGATCTTTCGATCGAACGGATACGCCGCGGTCGGTTGCGGCGAACTCGAGCTCCCAGATCGGCGTCGTCGTTACCTCGAGACCGTGTCGATGGCAGAACCCAATCAGTTCAGCGTCACCGAGCATCGTTTCGCCGACTGTGAGGGTGTCTTTGTTCCCACAGTGACGACAGCCACGCTGGATCAGAACCGAACGAAGGTCCCGGCGTGGGTAGGCGGTTTCCGAAGAATCCTGAAACTCTACGTTCACGTTGCTGCCACAAAGTGGACAGTGCCCTCGAGCGAACGCCAGTCGGTGGGTGCGGTTGTACTCCGCAACCCGATCGAGGATGGCCTCTGAATCGCCACCGAGAATTCCGGGAGGTGTGAGATTGTAGTCATACAGATACTCACAGTGCCCGCACTGCACCACGAAGAGAGCGTTACGGTACTCTGCGGTGACCGGCGCTTCGCAGTGATAACAGTCGAGTCCGATTTCGAACGGATCGATCGATTCTTCACCCGTGGTCGTCCACGCCCTGACGATCCGAATAAGGGTGGTTCCTTCGGGACGAAGCCGAAATCCTTCCTTCGAGACGTCTGCCATCTCCGAGACGACTTGGGCGTCATCACGGCTGTCGGTCGGTTCGACACGTTCGACGAACGTTCCTGTCAGTTGTTGCAGGTGGTAGTTGAACCCGCCGCTGTCGACGTCGGAATCGATCGCCGACCGGAGTTCCGAAAACGACAGTATTGGCGGCGGTCCCGCTCCACCCCGGGCCTCGCTGAGTGTCAGGAGTATCTTGGCACGGATCTCGCTACCGAGGAGCGCGAGCGCCTCGTGCGGGGGGATATAGCCGTACGTTTTCCGTGAAGCGCCACCGGTCATTGGAAGTCACCCTGGCATTCGGAGTGCGTACACGATCGCCAGCAGGCCAAGTATCTGACTCGTTTGTTGGACGACACCGACGACCGTTTCGGTCAGGAACGGAATCAGCAGATACGCCGACAGTAACACGAATGGGACGGCGAGAACGAGGACGAATCCGATCGAGATAAAAAGCATCGGTCGGCTTTCGTTCCGACGGTAGCCGCGGTAGGCCTGGTAGGCGATGAAGATGCCGATCAGCGCGCTCAAAACGTCGGTCGCTTGTATGTACGTGACGGCCCAGTCCGGGGGAGCCCCCGGTTCCCACAGTTGGAGCGGTACAGCGCACATCTTACATCCCCTCGATGAGCCGAGTGAACCGATCCGCCATGTCTTCCCGCCGGTCGATCTGAAGGGCTATCGTGTCATCGTCGAGAAGGACGACAATCCGGTGAAGGTTCGTCGCGTACACCGTTCGATGGTGTCCCTCGTCGGGATCGAGTTCGGTGCGTTCGACAAGTAGCCCACATTCGCGGAGATCGTTCAACCGACGATAGACGGTTGGTTGCGACGCGTCACAGTGTTCGCTCAACGTGCGTGCTGACATAGGTTCGTGACTGGTTTTCCGAATGATTGTTCGGGCAGTTGTGTCCGCTAACAACGACCCGATCGTTTCCACATCACAATCCTCATTCACGCGTGTGATATGACGAACCGGTACTAAAAGGGGTTTTCACTGCTTCAGAAGCTGAAGTGGTGGTCTCGTTGTTTTTTGACACCACTCCGTTGATCCACCCGCAATGATGTCAAGCCATCTCGAACGGCCGGGAACCTGGCTCCGTCCGACCGGAGTAGGCGGGTTACTGGTCGTCCTTGGAAGTACCGTTTTGAGCACCGCTGCATACGGAGTGCTCGGGGAGTACGTTCGCATCCGCTGGTCAGTTGGCGTCCATTACGGTCCCGAGTACGCACCAACGGCTATCGTTCTCGGTGGGTTTCCCGTCGTCGTTGCCGCACTCTACGTCGGATCCACGGGACTCGCCCGCCATCTCGAAGGAACCGATGAGTTCGAAGACGTTCGACGCTCCTACGAATTCGCTGTCTTCACGCTCCTTGGCTTCCTCGTTGCCGTACAAACGATTCTCATCGGCGCGAACCTGTATCCGGGGGTGAGCAACTGATGAGCGTTCGATCGATCCGCGCTACGGTGACTTCGTTTATCTGGAATTACGATCGGACGCGGGTCCGGGCACCCTGGCGAATTCTTGTCCCACTGCTCCCGGTGATTGCTATCGGATTCAGCATCGGTCCCGTGTTCTTCGACGCGGTTGCTGTACCGGTAGCTATGCTCCTGTTACAGTTTTCGATAGCGGTAGCGACTCTCGTATTTGTTGCGGCCAGCACCCGCTATCTCGACCACAATCGAGTTATCTGGGACTACGGATTGCGGATCAACCACCGCTGGGTTTCGGATCTCCTTGCGGGGTTCGTGATCGGTCTTGCCGGAGCGACAGTCCCGTTCCTGCTCGGGATTTATGCTGGGTGGTTCGAGGTCGTGGACGTGTTGGACAGCGGCGCAGTCGCGCTGTGGAGTGGACTACTGATACTCGTCCTCGCCAATCTCTGTGTCGGGTTCTCGGAAGAATTGCTCTTTCGAGGCGTCCTCCTTTCGAACAGTATTGAAGGCCTCCGCGATAGGTTCCCGACACAATGGGCTATCGTTGGTGGATTACTCGTTATGTCGGTCGTGTTCGGGAGCCTCCATATCGGCCCTCAACCGATCGAACATCCGTTTTATTTGTTGACGTGGGTCGGTGTCGGGGTACTGTTCGGGGTTCTCTACCTCCTGAGTGGTGATCTGGCGCTTCCGATCGGCATCCACGCGTCGTTCAATATCGTACACTCGGGAGTCATGGTGCGAACCTCCCTTCCCGGGGAGTTGTCGGCGATCGCCCGTGTAGAGCCGACCATCCAATCACCGATCGTAGAGTACGGTGGCGGGATTGAAGCCGGGGGAGTCCTGATAGTCGGACTGCTCGCTATCCTGTGGTTATTGTACTTCCGAGATGTCGAAATTTTACACAGTATATAAGCGAAACCCGTTCCAGAATTACCAGATCGGCGAGGAAATCACGTTTCCTCGTGGGGCTGTTCAACCACGACCATAGCGGGATGCGTCCATAACACCAGATCACCCTTTCGAACGTAACGGAGCCACAATACGCCGAGGAGCAAGGCGATCAGTGTTCGACTGATCATCAAGATGCCACCGTGGCCCGCGAGTATCGATTGACTGATCGGTTCGACCAATACGAGTACCGGGATACCGCCGTCAGCCGGCGCCGTCTGGGAAACCAGACCGGCCTCTGCAGTATTGATCGCCGCATGGACGCCGATCGGAAGGGCCAGATCGTTGCTCCACAGATAGAGCAGTCCAAACATGAGCCCGCCGAGAATCCAGGTTGCAACGAACGCGGGATGCGGTGCCTGAACCATCCATTGATCGACGTGGACGAGACCGAAAATGATTGCCTGCAGTACCAGCACGACGACGATCACGTTCTTCCTCCCGAACCAACCCCGAAGTCCGTCTGCCGCGTTCGACATGAGGACCCCCCGGAAGACGAGTTCCTCCCAGAAGCCCGTACAGAGGTACGCCAGGAAGATCAACCCGAGTCCGGCCCAAAGCGCCATCGAGTGGGTGGCAAACAAGGTTGAGACCCCGTACCATCCCGTCGCGATTCCCACAACAGATGGGAACACCACAGCCAGAATGCCGATCACGAACCCCGCGGTGAGATTCAGTCCCCAGCGACGATCAGTACGTACCCCGTAGTCCCAGATCGATCGGCCTCGATCGAGGTACCGCGTACTCACTGCGAATGCAACGAACGCCGAGAGGGCGAGGGTCAATTGGGTGATGAAAATGAGTGCGGGTATCGAAACCGTATCGACGATTACGGTTGCAACAAGGGCCGCTATGAGGAGAACAGGAACCAGGGGCAGAACAATTCGCCATGGTGCCCGGGCTCTATCCTGCGAGTCGTTCCACAGGATAGTCGAGAATATCGAATGGGCGATTCCCATCACTCTTTCGATAATTGTTCGGCCCATCATGGATTCGGGTATTCTCGTGGATTGATCAGTTCGTTCAGTGCGGTTCGGTTTCCAGTAAACGGATCGATTGCATAAAAATTCTGTAAACTACAATCACAGTCTCAGTCTCGATCCGTCATTCGTCGCCGTGTATTAATACTCGATGTCTTGCATTTATGTTCAGATAATCGTTGAATTGGAGAGACGGTCGTGCAAGACGGGGGATCAGTCCCTGCTGTTACGTCGGGTCGCTTCGAGGGTGTAGACCGTCCCCAACATATACGTCTGGAACTGGTCATATCCCCCGAAGACACCGTCGACAGCCGTTGGAACGTCCTCATTCGGATTCCAGTTGGCGTACCAGCTCAGGACCCACCGGAGTAGCGGATTAACCACTCTACGCAAACCCGACTGGAAGGGGCGGATGTCGAGGACGCCCAGCGGAGCCCCCGGCTCGAGCGACGAGTGAATATTCTGGACGGCGCGTTCGATGTCCGGCATCACACCCAATGCGAGGGTGGCGATAGCTGCGTCGTAGGGGCCACCCAGGTCGGCCGTCGTCGCATCCGCCCGGACAACGTCGACGTTCTCCCAGCCGTTGGTGGCAATCCGTGCGTTGGCTTTGGCAATCATCTCTGGACTGTAATCCACAGCAACGAGGCGCCCGGAGGAGCCGATAGCATCTCGGATCATTCCGAAGTTGACACCGGGGCCACAGCCGATCTCCAGCACACGGTCACCCACTTCGATGTCGAGGCTGTCGAGCAACGCCTCGCGTATCGGCTCGAAATCTTGCTCACTCAGCCGGTACCACTCGCTCCATCGGTTCCAGACTGTTTCACTCCGCTGGAGGTACTCATTATATTCCGTTTCGTCCTCCGGACGTCGCTCGATATCGGTCATCAAAAACCCACCGAGAGGTTCGGATCAGACATAGCTGACGGTGATTGATCTGTCGATGGGCAGTAGTAAAGGCTATCGAACCGCAATAAGCGATCTTCCAGAAGGGTGAATACCGGTACGGGAATTCGTTTGGTCGGCTTACGAACGATCCTCGAGCGCCGAGTTCGGGAGCGATTCGCCTGCCATGCCGGCAAGCAGGTTCTCGGCGGCCATCGTCGCCATCTGGTTGCGGGTTCCGATGCTCGCACTCGCGATGTGCGGGGTGACGACCAGCTTTTCGGGACAGTGCCGGAGGATCTCGTGGTCCGCCGGGAGCGGCTCGGGATCGGTCACGTCCAGCCCCGCACGCTCGATCCACCCTTCCTCGAGGGCCGTATCGAGCGCCTCGGTGTCGACGATCGGACCCCGGCTCGTGTTTATGAGAATTGCACCCTCCTTCATCCGGCGGAGTTCCGCCTCGCCGATCAGGTGGTGGGTCGACTCGAACAGCGGGACGTGGAGGGTGACGAAGTCGCTGCGATCGAGGAGTTCGTTCTGATCCACGTAGGTGACGTCGACGCCGGCGGCCTCCAGGTCGGCTTCCGCCTCCTCGTTCGGTCCGACGTCGGAGTAGAGCACCTCCATCTCGAAGCCAGCCGCGCGACGGGCGACCGCCTCGCCGATGTTTCCGAGGCCGATGACGCCCAGCGTTGCGTGGTGGACGTCCGGGCCGGTCAGGAGTTTCGGTCCCCACGTCTCCCACTCGCCGTCAAGGACGTACTCCTGGCCCTCGACGGTCCGTCTCGCGGTAGTCATCAAAAGCGACCACGCGAAGTCGGCGGTCGTCTCCGACAGGACGCCCGGCGTGTGGCCGACTGCGATCCCGCGGTCTGCTGCGTCGTCGAGGTCGACGTGGTCGTACCCCACGGAGAAGGTGCTCACGACCTGCAGGTTCGGCGAGGCGTCCATGACCTCGCCGTCGACGTCGTCGGAGAGGAGACACAACAGGCCGTCGGCCTCCAGCTCCGCGAGTCGCTCGATGATGTGATCCTTCGACGGCGGGAGCTTGCCGTCCCAGACGTGGAGGTCACACGACTCTTCGAGCAGTTCCAGGCCGGCGTCGGGGATCTGCCGGGTGACGTACACCGTCGGGTTGCCGTTCGGATCCCCTGCGCTTCCGTCCCTCATATGAATCCCTCGGCGTCCAGCCGATCGACGGCTTCACGGATCCGCTCTTCCGTGTCGACGACGGAGGCACGCACGTAGCCGGGCGTCCCGAACGCCTGTCCGGGAACCAGGCCGACACCGGCCTCCCGCACCGCGTCCTTGCACCACTGCATGTCGTCGTCGGACTCGATCGGGATCATCGCGTAGAAAGCGCTCTCGGGCTCGGGGATATCGACCCCGCGCTCGGCGAACAGATCGACGAGCGTCTCGCTGCGGCGCCTGAACGTCTCTTTCATCTCCCCGGCGATCGCGTCGGTGTCGGCGTTGCCGAGCGCCTCGGCGGCGGCGTGCTGGACGAAGTTCGAAGCACACGACACCGAGTGGCTGTGGACCTTCCCGGCCTGGGTCGTGTGGTCGGTGGGTGCGGCCATAAAGCCCAGGCGGTAGCCGGTCATCGAGTAGGTCTTCGAGACGCCGTTGATGGTGATCGTCCGGTCGAACATCCCGTCCAGCGCCGCCAGGCTCGGTTGTTCTTTCTCGAAGATCAGTTCCTTGTAGATCTCGTCGGAGATGACCGGAATATCGTGATCCACCGCGAGGTCGCGAACTCCCTCGAAGGCGGCGCGGGAGAACACCATCCCGCTGGGGTTGACCGGCGAGTTGAGCATGATCAGGGCAGTGTCGTCGGTGATCGCCTCGGCGAGGTCGTCCAGGGCCGGCTCGAGCCGGAAGTCGTACGGCGCGAGATCCACGTGAACTGCCTCGCCGCCGGCGAGTTTCACCATCGGCTCGTAGGAAGACCAGACCGGATCGAACACGATCACTTCGTCGCCGGGATCGACGATCGCCATGACCGTCTCGAACAGCGCCTGCTTGCCACCAGGCGTCGCGATGATGTTCTCCGGGGCGTAATCGAGTCCGTGGCGCTCGTTGAGATACCCTGCGGCAGCGCGCCGGAGCTTGGGGATCCCGTCCGAGGGCGTGTACGTCGTGTGTCCCGCATCCAGCGCCTCGTGGGTCGCCTCGAGGATCTCCTCTGGGGTTTCGAAGTCGGGCTGGCCGACGCTGAGATCGACGATGTCTTCTCCCTGCTCTTGAAGTTCGGAAACGAGATTGGTTATCACGAACGGTGCGGCCGGTTCGACTGCGTTGACTCGGTTGGAAAAATCGATCATTGTACTGTTGTACGGTAGCAGTACACAAGTACACGTTCGAGTGCTGCTTAAAGGCGACGCGAATGGTCAAAATTGAACAGCCGGGGAGAGTGACCTCCGTATTTGCAGGTGTTTAAGTGATGTACGCCCGCAGAGGGGGTATGGAACGGATCACGGCCGACGAGGCCGACCCGAGCGAAGCTGTCGAGGGCGTTCACCTCTCGGCGCTGGCGGCTGGCGAGCGGATGAGCCTCCAGAAGTTCCGGATCGAACCGGGCAAGGAAGTCCCGACGCACAGTCACCCCCACGAGCAGGCGGGCTATCTCCTTCGAGGGGAACTCACGTTCGTCGTCGGCGAGGACAGCGGCCAGAGAGAAGAGCTCGTCCTCCAAGAGGGCGACAGCTACGTGCTCCCGGGCGGCCAGCCCCACGAGGTGTCCAACCACGGCGACGAACCGGCGGTGGGCATCGACGTCTTCTCCCCGCCACGGACTGATCCAGACTGGAAGGACTGATCGGTCGCGGCCGGCGAACTCTCCTACACCAGGTTTCGCAGCGCCGGACCGTACCACCACCACGCGACTAGCCAGAGCCCGACGGTGCCGACCGGAATCGCGATCACGTCCCCCACGGTTCGGGTTGCAAGTCCAAGCGAGACCCAAAGCGCCGCGATCCCCGCGAGGACGAGTAAGCCGCCCGTAACTCGCGGATCCTCCCGTCGAAAGACGGCACCTCCACCTGCGCTCGCAAGCGCCGCCCCGTACAGGAGCGTCCCGACCGGCCACACGCGCAGCGAGTGCGGGAGCAGCCAGTAGGACGGCCACGACTCCGTGAGCAACACGTAAAGCGAGTGAACGTGGAGACCGCTCGGATGGAACAGCCCCCAGACCATGACGAACGCGACGTCGTCTCCCTGCCAGAGCACGCTCCAGGGGAGCAACCCCAGTAGAAGGACGGCGATCGCCGCCCGAGCAGTTGAACCCGGCGGCCGAGAGACGGCGTCGTCCATGGAAGTTCGAGGGGATCGAGTCGCTTGAACCTCACGGGAAGGAGTGGTCGCTCGTATCTCACCGGACGGCGATCAAAATTCGGTGATCACTTCTACGCCGACGGTTTCGTGGTCGGTCATCGCCGCCAGCCTGTCGGAGACGTTCTCGAGGGAGATCTCGCGGGCGACGAGATCCGCAAGGTCGATCCCGGAGGCCGCTACGAGATCGAACAGTTGCTGGTACTGCGTCGGTGGCATCCCCCGGGAGCCGACGAACGTGATCTCCCACCGGGTCATCCAGTCGGTCGGTAGCGAGACCTCGCCGCGTTCGGCGTCCGTGGTTAGCCCGACCTGCGCGTGGGTGCCCCGCTCGCGGAGACACCGAACGGAGTTGCGGCAGGTTTCGGCGATGCCGAGGGCGTCGACAGAGGCGTCGGCGCCGCCGTCCGTAAGCGAACGGATCTCCTCGACGGGATCGCTCGCCCCAGGATCGATCGTCGCGTCGGCGCCGACAGTCGCCGCCCGGTCCCTGGCCCGGTCGTCTGGATCGACGGCGACGATGCGGGCACCGAGTGCGTCCGCGAGCTGGATCGCCGACAGGCCGACCCCGCCGCAGCCGTGCACCGCGAGCCAGTCGCCACCGGAAAGATCAGCACGGTCGGCCAGCGCGTGGTAGGCAGTCATGTACCGGCAACCGAGCACGGCAGCGTCCCTGGGTTCGAGGGCGTCCGGAAGCCGAACGAGGTTGTAGTCGGCCGCGGGAACCGCCACTTCCTCGGCGAACGCCCCGGGCGCCTCCGGCTGGAACCCCAGCGCGAGGCCGTCCCGACAGACGTTCCCGTGACCGGACCGGCAGTTGTGACAGGTTCCCTCACCCAGCGAGAACGGGACAACGACACGATCGCCCACCTCGATCCGGTCGACTTCCTCGCCGACCGCGATCACCGCTCCCGCCGGCTCGTGTCCCAGCACCTGTCCGAGGGGAACGTTGTCGTCCGCCCACTCGCCGTGTCCCTTCCAGGCGTGCCAGTCGCTCCGGCAGAGACCGCAGGCCTCGACTGCGACGACCGCGCCGTCGGAGTCCGGTTCGGGATCGGGAACCGTCGCGATCTCGAGCGGTTCGCCGTACTCGCGAAGGATCGCTGCACGCATGGGTCGGGAGAACCGACGACGACGCCGGACCTAAAGGTTTGGTAGCAGTTCGTTCACTTCCGGGCCACGATCCGGAGAACGTCCTCGTCTTCGAGCTGGTGGTCCTTCCCCACCTGCTGTTCGTCGTGTTTCGCGCTCGGACCGGTGACGCGTGCGAACTTGAACCGCTCCTCGAAGTTGCCGCCGATCTTCCGACAGGCGTCGCCGACAGTCTGCCCCTCCCGGAGGATCAGCGGCTCCTCGTAGTCGACGCCGCGTCCGGGCTTGTCCATGTAGATGCGGATCAATCCCAGCTGCTTCCAGATCCGTTCTTTCAGGGCGCCCAGGCCGCGCTCCTGCTCTGCCGAGATGAACGTCACCTCGTCGGGATCGAGGCCGCGCTCCTCGAGTTCCGACTCCACGGTCGGGAGGTACTCTCGGTCGATGAGGTCCGCCTTGTTCACGGCCACGATCGACGGGAGGTACACGCGGTTGTCCATCACGCCGTCGATCAGTTCGTCCAAGGTGAGGTCGTGGGGGATCGTCACCTCCGCGTTGACGAACCCGTGTTCCCGCAGGACGCTTTTTACCGTCTCCTCGTCCAGCGACACGCCATCGCCCATCGTGACGCGGATCCCGTCCTTGTGGGTCTTCCGGACGGAGATGTTCGGCGGTTCGGCGTCCAGCCGGATCTTGTTGTCGTACAGTTCCCGCTTGAGGCGGTCGTACTGGTCGATCTCGAACACCGAAAGCAGGAAGACGACCAGGTCGGCCGTCCGGACCACCGAAAGAACCGCCTTGCCGTCGCCGCGACCTCCTGCAGCGCCCTCGATGAGCCCGGGAACGTCGAGCATCTGGATGTTTGCCCCCCGATACTGCAGCATTCCGGGGTTGACGTCCAGCGTCGTGAACTCGTAGGCGCCGGTTTCGCTCTCTGCGTTCGTCACGGCGTTTATCAGCGTCGACTTGCCGACGCTGGGAAACCCTACGAGTGCGACGGTGGCGTCGCCGTGTTTTTCGACGGCGTACCCCTGGCCGCCGCCCGGGGAGGACTGGTTTTCCAGCTTCTCTTTTTTCTCCGCGAGTTTGGCCTTCAGGCGGCCGATGTGCTCTTCGGTCGCCTTGTTGTAGGGGGTCTCGGCGATCTCCTCGCGGAGTTCCTCGATCTCCTCCTCCAGTCCCATCACCGGATCGTCGGGTTCGCCCGGCGAAAAAGCTGTCCTTCCCTCTCGGCGAGGTAGATGGGGGTTCCCCCGACGCCGCTATCGGATCCGCTCGCCCGGTTCCGCGTCGCCGTGGGTCGTAAGCAGGTCGGCTTCCTCGCCGGCGGCGAGGACCATCCCGTTCGACTCGACCCCGAACAGCTCCGCCTTCTCGAGGTTGGCCAGTAGAATCACCTTCGTGCCGGGAAGCGAGTCGAGGTCGTGGAGCTGCTTGATCCCGGCGACGACCTGTCTGGTCTCGACGCCGATGTCGACCTCCAGGCGTGCGAGTTTGTCGGCGCCTTCGATCCCCTCCGCGGAGATGATTTCGCCGACACGGACGTCGAGTTCCTGGAACTTCTCGAAACTGATCCGCTCGTCGGAAACGGGCTCGAGTTCTGCCATGTCTCCCTCGTCGTCGTCCGTCACCTCGTCGCTTTCGGTATCGTCTGGAGATGACTCGTCGTTCTCGGTCGCGGCCTCGACGCGCACCTCCAGCTTCTCGTTGAGCTGTTCGACGCGCTCTTCGGGGATCTTCTCGAACAGTTCCGTGGGCTCGTCGAACGTCGACTGCGGGTCCTCCAGCGCCGTCTCGACGGTCACGTCGTGGACGTCGCTTCCCTCGCCGATCTGGGCCCACAACCGTTCGGCCGTCCGGGGGGCGATCGGCTCGAACAGCACCGCCACCGCCTTCGACAGCTGCACGCAGTCGCGAATTACCTGCGCCGCCGCCTCCGGGTCGTCGTCGGTCAGCTTCCAGGGCTCGTTGCGCTGGATGTACTCGTTGCCGAACCGCGCGAGGTCGACGGCGGCCTCGCCGACCTTCTTTATCGAGTAGTCGTTGACGCCAGCGCGGAACGCGTCGATCGCCTCCCCGATACGTTCTTCGACGTCCCGAGACAGCGCCGCGTCGGGAGTGCCACCGTACTCCCGATAGGCGAACAGCAGCGCCCGGTACCAGAAGTTGCCGACGGTACCGACGAGTTCGTTGTTCACCCGCTCGCGGAACCGCTCCCAGGAGAAGTCCACGTCCTGCTGGAAGCCGCCGTTGGTCGCGAGGTAGTATCGCAACAGGTCGGGCTCGAACCCTTCCTCGAGGTATTCGTCGGCCCAGACCGCCCGGTTGCGGCTCGTCGAGAAGCCCTTGCCGCCGAGCGTGACGAAGCCGCTCGCCATCACCGCACGGGGCTCCTCGTAGCCGACGCCCCGCAGCATCGCCGGCCAGAAAATGGTATGATGCTGGATGATGTCCCGGCCGATCACGTGGACGATCTCGCCGTCCTCCTGCCAGACCTCCGCCCAGTCGTAAACGTCCTCGCCCACGCGGTCGGTGTACTGCTTCGTCGAAGAGACGTACTCGATCGGGGCGTCGACCCAGACGTACAGGACGAGGTCGTCGGTATCGTCTTCCTCCGCCCCGTCTTCTCCGTCATTTTCCGAATCGGGGTAGTCGATCCCCCAGTCCATGTCGCGGGTGATACACCAGTCCTGCAGCCCGGATTCGATCCACTCCCGGGGCTGGTTTTGCGCGTTGCTCGTCCCCTCCAGTCGGTCGAGGAATTCGCTGAGGTAATCGGCAAACTCCGACACCCGGAAGAACTTGTGAGTGCGCTCGCGGTACTCCGCGGGATTGCCAGTGATCGTCGAAACGGGATTCTCGATTTCGCCGGGTTCGAGGTGGCGTTGACAGCCCTCGTCGCACTCGTCGCCGCGGGCGTGGGCGCCGCAGTACGGACAGGTCCCCTCGACGTAGCGGTCGGGGAGGTACTGATCCTCCGCCGGATCGTAGGCGACCATGATCTCCTTTTCGTAGACGTACCCCTCCTCGTCGAGCGTCCGGACGAACTCCTTCGTCGTTTCGGTGTTCGTCTCGTCGTGGGTGTGCCCGTAGTTGTCGAAGTCGACGTCGAACCGCGGGAACGTCTTTTCGTAGGTTTCGTGCCACTCGAGTGCGAACTCTTTCGGGGAAACGCCAACCTGATCGGCGTTGACAGCCACCGGGGTCCCGTGCATGTCCGAACCGCTCACGAACGCGGTTTCCTGTCCGAGTCGCTCGAGTGCGCGGGAGAAGACGTCGCCGCCGACGTACGTCCTGAGGTGACCGACGTGGAGATCGCCGTTGGCGTACGGCAGCCCGCAGGTGACGACCGCGGGTCGGTCGGTCGGAAAGCTCTCGTGACTCATGCTCTATCGTACCTCTCGGCGATGAGCGCCTAAAGCGCGCTGGTTTCCGGCGGGGTTTTCGAACCGGGCGTGGTTGCGAACCCATCCCTCGACGCCGTCCGAGACCAAACGGGTTTTAACGACCGACCCAGTAGAGGCCTGTAAGGTAATCAGCCATGCAGATTCCACGACGCTTCAACACGTACTGTCCGTTCTGCAACGGGCACCGGGAGCACGAAGTAGAAAAAGTCCGTACCGGTCGCTCGACCGGGATGAAGAAGGTCCAGGATCGACAGCGGAAGCGCCAGACGGCCACCATCGGAAACACGGGGAAGTTCTCGAAGGTGCCCGGCGGAGACAAGCCGACGAAGAAGGTCGATCTCACCTACCGCTGTTCGGACTGTGGCAAAGCACACAACCGTGAAGGCTGGCGCGCCGGCCGACTGGAGTTCCAGGAGTAACCCCGGAGGGATTCAGATGGCAGGAAACTTCCTTCGCGTCCGGTGTACCGACTGCGAGAACGAACAGATCGTCTTCGAAAAGCCGGCCTCGAAGGTGAACTGCGCGGTCTGCGGGACGACGCTCGTCGTCCCCAAAAGCGGCAAAGGCCATATCGAACACGAGGTCCTCGAGACCGTCGAGGCCCGATAACGGGGGGTTCCGGGCATGAAGTACAGCGGCTATCCCGACCAGGGCGAACTCGTCGTCGGCAAGGTAGACGAGATCGCCGACTTCGGCGTCTTCGTCGACCTCGAGGAGTACGAGGACAAACGTGGCCTCGTCCACATCTCCGAGGTCGCGTCCGGCTGGATCAAGAACGTCCGGGACCACGTCCGTGAAGGCCAGACGGTCGTCGCGAAGGTGCTCGACGTCGATCAGTCCTCCCAGCAGATCGACCTCTCCCTGAAAGACGTCAACGAACACCAGCGCAAGGACAAGATCCAGGAGTGGAAAAACGAGCAGAAGGCGGACAACTGGCTGTTGCTCGCGCTGGGTGAAGACGTCGACGACGAGACGTACGGCGCGGTCGCGAACGCGCTGCTCGCGGAGTTCGAAACCCTGTACGACGCTTTCGAGTCGGCGGCGATCCGGGGGACGGAAGCGCTTTCGGACGTGGATCTCGACGAGGACGAAATCGAGGCGGTCGTCGAGACCGCCCGCGAGAACGTCTCTGTTCCCTACGTCGACGTCACCGGCTACGTCGACCTGGAGTGTGCGGCCGGCGACGGCGTCGACGCGATCAAAGCGGCGCTCGAGGCAGCAGAGGGGAACGGCGAGGTGCCCGAGGAGATCGACCTCGAGGTGACGTACGTGGGCTCGCCCGAGTACCGGATTCGGGTGCGTGCACCCGACTACAAGACCGCCGAGGACGAACTCGAGGCCAGCGCTGCCCGCGCACGCGAATCGATCGAATCTGCCGGCGGAACCGGGGAATTCCACCGCGAGCGGCGAGAAGACGACGAGTGACCGGCGTCGCTACTTTTGAACCCCGATGAAATCCGACATCCGACGGTGTTCGGTGTGGCGCGACCGTCACGACCGACCGGTGTACACGCTCGGCGAGGAGTGTCCCCGCTGTGGCGCTCCGGCGGAAAACAGCGCCCCAGCCAGATTCGATCCGAACGACAGGTACGGGGAGTACCGGCGGCGGCGGAAACGCGCCGCTGGCGTCGTCGAGTTCGAAGAGTAGCGGAAACGGAGTTCCGGGCGGAACACCACGTAAACGCCGCTTCAGGCGACGATGCCTTCTTCGGCTTCCAGCAGTTCGTGATACCGGTTCCGGATCGTCACTTCCGAGATGTCCGCGACCTCGCTTACGGCCGCCTGCGTGGTCTTTTCGTTGGTGAGTAGCGCGGAGGCGTACACGGCGGCGGCGGCCAGTCCCACCGGCGACTTCCCGGAGTGGACGCCCTTGTCCTTCGCGTTCTTCAGCAGCTGTTTCGCCCGGAGCTCCGCCTCGTCGCTCAACTCGAGCGAGGACGCGAACCGCGGGACGTACTGCTCGGGGTCGGCGGGCTTCACCTCGAGGGAGAGCTCGCGGACGACGTAGCGGTACGTCCGAGCGATCTCGCTTTTCTCGACCCGCGAGACGTCGGCGATCTCGTCGAGGCTACGGGGAACACCGGCCATCCTGGCGGCGGCGTAGACACAGGAGGTCGAGACGCCCTCGATCGAACGGCCGGGCAGGAGGTCTTCATCGAGCGCACGGCGGTAGATGACCGAGGCGGTCTCGCGGACGTTGTCCGGGAGGCCCAGCGCCGAGGCCATGCGGTCGATTTCGCCGAGCGCCTGCTTGAGGTTGCGCTCTTTCGAGTCGCGGGTACGGAACCGTTCGTTCCACTTGCGGAGCCGCTGCATCTTCTGGCGCTGTCGCGCGCCAAGTGACCGGCCGTAGGCGTCCTTGTCGCGCCAGTCGATGTTGGTCGACAGCCCCTTGTCGTGCATCGTGTTCGTCGTCGGGGCGCCCACCCGGCTCTTCTGGTCTTTCTCTCGGGCGTCGAAGGCGCGCCACTCCGGGCCACGATCGACGGATCCCTCGCTTACGACCAGCCCGCAGTCGCTACAGACGGTTTCCCCGTGCTCCTCGTCGGTGACGACGTTGCCACCACACTCCGGACAGGAGAGCGACTCGCTGGTTCCACTCGTTCGTTCGTTCTCTACAGTTCTCGTTCGTGTCGTTACTTCGTCACTCATTGTGTGTCACATCACCCACAACCGAACGTGCTGGGTGGTAGTCTGTACCCGGTGGACGGAAGTGAATCACTTAAAAGATTTGGTGTCGGGCGAGGAAACCGTCGATCCGGGACGGTTCGGGAGGTTTACAAGGGCCGGAAAGGCGTACTTAAATAGTTCTTCGGTTTCGTCCCGGGTGGTGCTTCCGAACGAATCACTCGTTGACCGGATCCGGTTCGTTCAGTTCCCGACTCTCCTCTGCGGCGGTCGACAAGGAGACGTTCAGCGCGAACATCGATATCCCGCCCCCGACGAGGGTGACCACGTTTTTCAGCGCGTGATCCAGGATCGCCGCACCGACGGCGACGGCGGGGCCGATCGGCGTGAGTCCGACAACGAGCAACGTAAACGCTGCCTCGTACAGACCGACTCCGCCGGGCGACAACGGCAACACCTTCGCGAGGTTTCCGACACTGACTGCGAAGAAACAGACCGCGAGCAGCGACGCCGTCGTCAACCCGACGCCGAACGCCGCGAGGACCAGCGCGGCGGTGAGTACGTCGAGCGTCCAGATCACCACACTGGCGGCGCCGACCCGCGCGAACACCGTCGAGTCGGCACCGACCCGCTGGACGTCGGCCACGAACCGTTCGAGCACTCCGGCGACGTACTGGCCGTAGGAGTCGTCGGTAATCCAGCCGACGAACTGGCGGATCCGGTTCCCGCCGGATCGCGCGGAGGCGACGATCGCGGCGACGGCCAGAAGCGCCGCGCTCCCGACGCCGACGGCGCCCGCGACGGCGATCTGTCCCGGGTCTTCCCCGCCGGAGACCGTCGCCGCGACCTCGCCGAACTGACCCGACATCGCGTAGCCGACGAGCACGAGTCCCGCAAGCCCCGTGATGGTCAACAGATCGAACACCCGTTCGGCCGCGAGCGACGCAAAGCCCGAGGGGTACGGGATGTCGCGTCTGACCTTCACGATGTACGCTCGAATCGCGTCGCCAGCCCGTGCCGGGAACACCAGGTTCCCGGTCTGACTGACGAAGATTGCTCCCGTCAGGAACCCGAGGTCCTCGCGGAACCCGAGTTCGGCAAGGATGTCCCGATACCGGTAGCCGCGAACGGGCCAGGAAAGCACGTACACGCCCACGGCGAGTCCGATAAGCGTCGGATCCGCACGTCCCATCTCCGCGAGTACCTCCCGGGGATCCAGATACCGCGTCATCAACAGCACGGCGAGGGCGACCAGCAGCGTCCCCGCAACGAGCGTCACCCGCGTCGTGATCCGCGGGCGAACCGACAGTTGCCACCACAGCCGGACGATCTGCGAGCCCATCCCGAAGACGTCCCGCACCAGGTCGACCTTCGTGTCGCCTTTCGGCTCCCACTCGACGGGGAACTCCGCTACCGACAGCCCCCGCCGCTGCGCCCGGACCAGGAGTTCGGTGTCCCAGAACCAGTGTTCGTCCTGGATCTCGCCTTTCAGCTGGTCGAACGCCTCCCGGGACACCGCCTTGAACCCGCACTGGTGATCGAGCACGTCCGAGCGCAGCATCGTCCTGACCAGGAGGTTGAACCCCTTCGAGGGGATGCTCCGCTTTACTGGGCGGTCGGCCTCGTGGCCGGGCATCCACCGGGAGCCGGTCGCCACGTCGTACTCCCCGGACCGCACCGATTCCACGAGCTCCTCGAGGTGGCCCATGTCCGTCGCCAGATCGGTGTCGAAGTAGACGAGCGTCCCGCCGTCCGCCGCGTCGAACGCCCGTGTCAACGCCCCGCCCCGTCCCAGCCGCTCGTCGCTGTGGAAGTGACGGACGCGCGGATCCGACTCGGCGAGCCGCGTCGCGATCTCCGGGGTGCGATCGTCACAGCCGTCCTCCGCGACGATCACCTCGAAGCTGCCCGACGGAAGAAACTCCGAGAGGGTCGAGAGCGTCAACCGAACCGTCGACTCGATGGTCTCCTCCTCGTTGTACGCCGGGAGGACGACGCTAACTTCGACGGCCGCCGGGTCCGGCCGTGGACCGTCGCTCATTGGGTGACCATCGCCGGGGCGCGGATAAGTACCTTCTGAAGCACTCTGCGCGTTCGACCGTCCGAGCTCTCCTCCCCCGTCGGCGTTTGCGACCCCGTAGACAGCCGTACCCGTTCTGGGGGACACCCGGCCGCTATTGTGGCAGTTTCTCGGGTGAAACCACAGTATAGCGGCGGGTTAGGCCGACGTACCAAACCCGTTTTAGTCGGTGCTCGCCTGGTACCAGTATGAGCAGCACAGCCGCATCGGCCGGCGCCGAGACGTCCGTCGACACCGAACCCGTTCGCGAGTCCGGATCGCTGCCGGAACCAGTCCGCGGCTCGCTTTCCGAGAAACAGCTGCGCATTTACGAATACCTCCGGTCGAACGCCGACGACAAGACGTACTTCAAGTCGCGGCTCATCGCAGAAGAGCTCGAACTCTCCGCGAAGGAAGTCGGTGCGAACATCCGGGCAGTCCGGGAGGCCGAGACGGACCTCACGATCGAGAAGTGGGGGTACTCGTCGGGGACGACCTGGATGGTCGAGTGAGGAAACCGACGCGGTCTGTTCTTGACGAGATCCGGTGGAACTGTCAGCGACGTGGATCGTGGCGGACGTAGTCGGCGAGCTGATCGGCGAACGCGACCGCCTCCGGCCCGAACGAGTCGGCGTACCGGACGACGAGTGCGATGATTCGTTCGGGCTCCTCCAAGCGATAGCCGTCCTCTCGATCGAGGATTCCGGCCTCGGATAGTTCGCCTGCAGCTGCGCTTATCGTCGGCCGCGAGACGCCGATCCGGTCGGCCAGCGCCGCGCCGGTGAGGTCTGGTTCCGAAAGGAGTTCGAGGATCATCAGCCGCGGCGTTTCACGACGGAGATACCCCAGCGCTTGCTTCTCCCACCGGTCGAACCTGTCGGCCGGGTAGTAGCGTCGGTAGTCGCCGTCTTTAATCGATTCGACGGCACCGCCGTCTTCGAGCCGACGGAGGTGATACTGAGTTTCGCCCGTCCCGAGCCTGAGGTCGTCTCGGAGTTTCGAAAAGTGGGCCCCGGGCGTCGTCGAGACGTATCCGCAGATCGCCTCCCGGGTCTCGTTGTCGTCTTGTCCGGACGGATCATCCGCGGTCCCGTCGTCCGAGTCTGCTGTTGCCGATCCGACGAACGGGGCGGCGGCTCCAAGCGCGGCGAACCGCCGCAGCGTGTCCCGCTTCCGTTCGTCGACGCCGTCTGTCACTACCCGTTCGTAGTCGGTTGGCGCTAAAAACACTTCGCTTGGTCGAGCCGATTCTACCGCTGAGAACGGCCGATCGTGTTCACTCCTTGTCGGTCTCGACGGCGGCTTCCCCTTCCATCTCCTCGTCCATTTCCTCGATCACTTCGTTCGCGGACTTGATGCCCCCGCCCGTGTCGCCCGCCTTGATCGCTTCGGCCGCCTCCTCGAGTTGCTCGACGTCCATCTCTGCCGCCTCGTCGATCTGTCCGAGAATCTCTTCGATGTTGTCGAGGCCGAGAAGTTCGCGGGTTTCCTCGTCGAATTCGAGGGCGTCCAGTGCCTGCATCTCCTGGGTGTCGGCACCCGAGAGCTGTTTGCCGTAGCGACCCACGAGGCTGGTCAGCTCCTGGGGTAGCACGAACGTCGTGGATTCACCCTGGCCGATCGCCTCCAGCGTCTCCATGCCGCGTTCGATGATTGCGCGTTCGCCCATCGCTTCCGCGGATCGTGCCCGGAGCACGGTCGAAATCGCGTCACCTTGCGCCTCGAGGATCTGGCTTTGCTTTTCACCCTGTGCCCGGATGATGTTGGACTGCTTGTCACCTTCCGCCTTCTCGACGGCAGAGCGGCGTTCACCCTGCGCTTCCAGGATCATCGCCCGGCGGCGGCGCTCGGCGGACGTCTGCTGTTCCATCGCCTGCTGAACGTCCTTCGATGGGTTGACTTCGCGAACCTCGACCGATTCGACCCGGATTCCCCACTCGTCGGTCGGCTCGTCCAGTTCGGTTCGGATCTTCGCGTTGATCTCTTGGCGCTTGTTGAGCGTGTCGTCCAGTTCCATGTCTCCCAGCACCGCACGCAGCGTCGTCTGAGCCAGGTTCGAGACGGCCTTTTTGTAGTCGTCTACCTCCAGGAACGCTTTCTTCGCGTCCATCACCTTGATGTAGACCACAGCGTCGGCGGTCACCGGCGAGTTGTCCCGCGTGATCGCCTCCTGACGCGGGACGTCGAGCGTCTGGGTCCGCATGTCGAACGGGTACGTCCGGGAGACGAACGGCGGGATGATGTTGAATCCCGGCTCGAGGAGTTTCCGGTACTCTCCGAACACGGTAAGCGCCTTCTTCTCGTAGGCGTCGACGATCTCGACGGACTGCCAGATGACGATGACGACGAGCAAGAGAAACAGTAATCCGATCGTCGCCGCGCCCGTTTCGAGACCGAACTGCAGTACGGGGTCCATACACCGCATAGGGCGACGCGCCACATAAGGATTGGCCAGCACTCTCCCGATTCGACCCGCGCAACCGGGGCAGGCACAGGACACGCCGGGACACGCCGGGACACCACCGCCGGGGGAAGCGATAACCCTCCCGAGTCCCGAGCGGGAGTATGAACCACGGGGATCAGCCGCTGTTGCGCGAGGGGACAGAGCTGTCTGCGGCGTCGGCCGCCGTCGTGTTGCTCCACGGTCGGGGGGCCAGCGCGCGAAGTATCCTGGGGCTAACCGAGGAGTTCGACGCCGAGGGCGTCGCGTACTTCGCCCCGCAGGCGGCACAGCGAACCTGGTATCCACAGTCGTTCCTGGAGCCGATCGAGCGAAACGAGCCGTGGCTTTCGGCCGCCCTCGATCGGGTCGGCGAGGTCGTTTCGAAGGCCGCCGATCGGGTGAGCACAGAGCGGGTCGCACTGATCGGGTTCTCGCAAGGGGCGTGTCTCGCCTCGGAGTGGACCGCACGAAACGCGCGCCGATACGGGGGGCTCGCGGCACTCTCGGGGGGTCTCGTCGGTCCCGACGGAACGCCCCGCGACTACGGGGGCACGCTCGACGGAACGCCGGTGTTTCTCGGTTGCAGCGACGTCGATCCGCACATTCCAGTCGAACGCGTCCACGAGACTCGCGACGTCTTCGAGCGTCTCGGAGGCGACGTCACCGAGTCGATCTACGAGGGCATGGGCCACGGGATAAACGCGGACGAAATCGAACACGTATCGACAATGGTCAAGAGACTCGTGGGGTAGCGAGGCCGACACCGGGAGAGGTCACCGTTCGCGTTCGGGTTCCCGTTCCGAGTCGGGTTCTTGCTCTCGATCCGAGTCGGGTTCTTGCTCTCGATCCGAGTCGGGTTCTTGTTCTCGATCCGAGTCGCGGTCGTCTTCCTCCTCTTTCGCCTCCTGCATGGCTGCGTCGACTGCGGCGTCTGCGGCGTCCGAGGCGTCGCGACCGCGGGCAAGTTCCCGGTCGATCTCGTCTTCGACGACCTCCAGCGATTCGACGGTGATGACGTTCCCGCCGCCCGGGTCGATCACGAGCACTTCCGCCCCCTCCGGGATCTCGCCGTCGATGCTCCGTGCCGAGTAGTACGGGTTGAACCCGCCGGAGTCCAGTTTCACCTGTCCGCCGGTCGGCGTGACCGCCTCCGTCACTCGTCCGGTTTGGCCCTTCAACGAGTCGGAGTCCCGCGTCTGTGCTTGCCCTTTCCCGCCGTAGATGTCCAGCTCCCGGTAACCGTAGAAGGCGACCGAACCGAACAGCAAGACGAGCACTGCCAGCACGATCGGGCTTGCGAGCGGCCCCAGTGCGAGACCGACCAGCCCCGCCCCGAGCAGGGCGATCCCGACGACGATGAAGTTTGCTCCCGGTGCGAGCGCCTCCGCCATCGAGATCAAAAGCCCCGCCGTTATCAACAGAAGCGGCAGCGTCTCGGGACCGAGAAGCTCCATCTGGAGTAGCATTGGTTGTAGTTAGGTCTCACGCCGATTAACAGTTGTTGTCACACTGGGGTGGCGATACCGGACGACAGCGAGACCGGCGAAACCGATGTCGGTCCCGCGTCGTTCCGCCTCAGAGAAGTCGGCGACTGGAGTTGAGCACGACGAGCAGGCTGCTTGTCGCCATCGCCGCCGCCGCAAACAGCGGGTTCAAAAGACCCGTGAGGGCGAGCGGAATCGCGATCCCGTTGTAGACGAACGCCCAACCGAGATTCTGTCGGATGCGACGGTTGGTCGCAGACGAGACCGCAAAGAGGGTCGGGATCGAAGACAGGTCTCGTCCGGTGATGACCGCGTCGGCAGCGTCGGCAGAGAGTTCGGTCCCTTCAGCCATGGCGACGCCGAGATCTGCGGCGGCGAGCGCGGGAGCGTCGTTCGTTCCGTCGCCGATCATCGCCACCACACCCGACGACCGGAGACGCTGGATCGCTGCGGTCTTTCCCTCCGGCGGGACGCCGGCAAAGACACTCGAGACGTCCGGGTGGGACTCGAAGTGGGTGGCGGCCGCCGAGTCGTCGCCCGTGAGGACGACGATCTCCCGACCGGTCCCGGCCAGTTCCGCGACGACTTCGTCCCACTCGGCCCGCGGGGCGTCCCCGACGACGAGGACGCCGAGGATCTCCCCCTCTCCGCCTGCGTCTCGCCTGCCGACCACGACCGGCACGTGGCCGGACTCGGCGGCGGCAGCCGCTCGCGTACGGGTTTCCTCGGGCAATGTCCAGTTCCGTTCGTCGAACAGCGACGGATGCCCGACGAGCAGGGATCCACCGTCGAGGGCCGCCTCGACGCCGCGTGCGTGGATCGTCACGTCGCCGGCGTCGACAGTTCCGTCGCCGGCCCGTTCCAGGCTATCGTGTCCGGGTTCGGACGCCGAATCGTCCTCCCCTTGCAGGCCACCCGGTGGATCGCTGTCGGCCGTGCTGCCGTCGACCAGGCCGCCGTCGGCGACCGCTCCGCCCTCGAAGGCGCCCTCTGCGGCGCGTTCGACGATCGCATCCGCGACTGGGTGTTCGGAGAACCGCTCGACTGCGGCGGCGACTTCCAGGAGGTGCCGTTCGGTTCCCTCGAAGGGAACAACGTCGACCACCTGCATACGCCCCTCGGTGAGGGTCCCCGTCTTGTCGAGCGCGACGATGTCGACCTCCGCTGCGTCCTCGAAGATCGTCTCCGTGGCGACGACGATCCCACGGTCGGCGGCAGTGCGGACTCCACTTGCCACCGCAAGCGGTGTCGCCAGCCCGAGCGCGCACGGACACGAGACGATCAACACGGTGAGTCCCACGAGGAACGCCCGGGTGGGCGAGGCTCCCGTGAGGAGGAAAAGCGCCGTGATCGCGACCGCAAGCACGGTCACGAGCGGGACGAACACCGTCGCGAGTTTGTCGGCGAGGTGCTGGACGCCCGAGCGGGCGCTCTGGATCTCCCAGAGCTGCTCGACCAGCCTGTCTCGGGTACTCTCGACGGGATCGGCGACCTCGACGACGAGTGGCGAATCCGCGACGACCGATCCGCCGACCACTTCGTCGCCCGGGCGCTTGGTGACGGGCAGCGACTCGCCGGTGACGACCGCCTCGTCGATTGCGGCGGCCCCATCCCGAACTGTCCCATCGAACGGGATCCGTTCGCCGGGCTTTACGAGGAGCCTGTCGCCGGGCGAGACGTTCTCGATTCCGAACTCGGTGCCGTCCTCTCTCCGGACCGTCTCGATCCGGTCGCCAGCAAGCGTCGAGAGCAGTCCCATCGCCCGACGCTTGATGTGGCTCTCGTAGTAGTTGCCCGCGGTGACGACCACGATTACGGCGACGGTGACGTCGAAGTAGAGGTCGGTCCGCCCGACGAGCATCGCGATCGTGCTGTAGAGATAGGCACTCGAGGCCGCAAGCGACACCAACAGATCCATGTTCGGCTGCCGGGCCCGGAGGCTGACGTACGCCCCTCGGAGGATCGGAAATCCCGTGTAAAACAGCACGACGGATGTGAACAGCCAGATCTGCGTAAAGAGGTACAGCCGGTCGAACTGTCCGAACTCGACGACCGGCTGGAAGCCGAAGTACGTGGGATACAGAAAGAGGACGTACCACAGCATTGCCATCATGCCGAAGAAGCCGCCGCCGATCAGGAACCGGACGACTGCGACGTCTCCCGACTCCGGCTCGCGGTCGACCTCCCGGAACGACGCGGTGTACCCGGTTCCAGTGACGACCGACGGGAGATCCTCCTCGTCGACCGATTCGGGATCGTACCGGATCCGCATCGTGTCCGTCGCGTAGCTGGCCGTGGCGTCGACGACGCCCGACTCGCGTTCCGACACGGCCTCGAGGAACGTCTCGCAGGTCGCACAGTGCATCCCGTCGACCGTCAGATACGCGGTCTCGCAGGCGTTTTCCGGAGGCGACATCTGATCGGCGTCGGCGCTTTCGTTCTTTTCGCCGGTGACCGCCCGTTCGATCGCCTCCCTGTCGAGTTCGTCCCCCTCCCGGCCCTCGAGGGCATCCGTTCCCAGCGCCTTTGCGACCTCCAGACAGCCGCGACAACAGAACTCCCCCTCGACGGCGTCGCCACTCACTGGCGGATCCGGGGTCGGGAGATCACAGAGGGAACACTCACGCGAGGACATCTACTGTCCGACGGGGCCTCCGTTCGCCGCTTTCGCTTCCGGCGGTTCCGACTCGGATTCGGTGTCGGACATCGCGTACACGAGACTCGCGACGATGAGAACCACGTTGACGATTGCGATCGCGGCGATGTACTCGCCGGTGCCGACCGCGAAGATTGCCCCCGGAACGATCGCGGCGAGTCCGATCAAAACGACCTGCCGTGGCGAGAGATCCATACCCTCCGTATGGACTACCCGGTAAAGAATCGTTCCCCGATTCGAGCCCCCCGATTCGACGCTACTTGACTCCGGAAGTCAAAAAGAAGCTTTTTGCGCCCGAACCGCGGGTAGGCCCCCGTCACGAACTGGACCTGGTGCCGATGCAAAACGACGAGTGATCGCGTTCATGTCGGCTGATTTGTGGATGCGTCTCGTAGTATTTATACAACCGTAGATCGAAGGCATACCCATGACAAACGGGGCGGCGTCACAGACATCCACCGAGTCGGCTCTGGTCGACGACTCGGACGGAGAAGAGTTCGATCCGAAAGGCACTCTGGCCCTCATCATGGTGTACTTCGGGATTCTCGTGGTGATGTGGTTCTTCATGTACTTCGTGGAGTTCCTCGGAAACGACCTGGTTGTGATCGGGTGACTATGCACGTTCACAAGTACGAAAAACTCTGGCTCGCGCTTTCGCTCGTGCTCATCCTGGCGTTCATCGCAACGGTGACGTACGGTGCCGTCGGCGCCGGCGTCTCGATGGTCGCCGACGACGAGGAACCGGTCAACCCGGACACGCTTTCCGACCATCCGAAGTTCGGTGAACCCGGTGTCGAACAGGTCGGCGAAAACGAGTACGAGGTGTACGTGATCGCCGAACAGTTCGAGTTCAGGCCGGACCCGATCGTGGTCCCCGAACACAGCACGGTGACGTTTTACGTCACCTCCCCGGACGTGATCCACGGCTTCGGGGTCGTCGGGACCAACGCGAACACGATGGTGATCCCCGGAGAAGTCGCGAAGGTCACCGTCGAAACGGACGAACCGCGGGAGTTCGGAATCGTCTGTAACGAGTACTGCGGAGCCGCCCATCACGCGATGGAGGGGAAACTACACGTCGTTCCCGAAGAGGAGTTCGAAGAACACCACCAGGGAGGTGACGAGGAATGACTGAAACCGCGTTCGTCGACGAGTATCCCGAAGAATCGCGGGTGATCAGGGCTGCGTTCCTGGGCTCGTTCCTGGCGCTTGCACTGGGTGCGTTCTTCGGGATCGTACAGGCACTCCACCGGACGGACATCCTGCGGATATTCAGTTCGGTCGACTACTACACGATCCTGACGGCACACGGCGTCTTCCTCGTGATCAGCTTCACCATCTTCTTCCTCGTGGGTGTGTTCACGTGGGCAACCGTTCGCAGTCTCGGGAGGCCCGTAGAGGACATCCGATTCACCTGGCTGTGGTACGGGCTGATGTCTCTCGGCATCACGATTACCGGCCTGACGATCCTGCTGGGCTTCGTCGGGAGCATCGACATCAGCGCGGACGTGCTGTTCACCTTCTACGCGCCGCTCCAGGCTCATCCGCTGTTTTACGCGGGACTGGTGGTGTTCATCATCGGAACGTGGCTCGCCGGCGCCGACTGGTTCCGGTCGTGGTTCGCCTGGCGGAAGGAGAACCCAGACGAGCGGATCCCGCTGCAGACGTTCATGGTGCTCACGACGATGCTGATGTGGTACATCGCCACGACCGGCATTGCCGTCGCCGTACTCGCGTTCCTGCTGCCGTGGTCGCTGGGTATCGTCGACACGGTGAATCCGCTCTTGACCCGGACGCTGTTCTGGTTCTTCGGCCATCCGATCGTCTACTTCTGGCTGATGCCGGCGTACCTGCTGTGGTACACCGTCCTCCCGAAGATCTCCGGCGGGCGGCTGTTCAGCGACCCGCTCGCACGCGTCGTCTTCGTGCTCTTCTTGCTGCTCTCGACTCCCGTCGGGATCCACCACCAGTACCTGGATCCGGGCATCGCTGAAGGGTTCAAGTTCATCGCGATGACGAACACCATGTTCCTCCTGCTTCCGAGCCTGCTTACGGCCTTTACCGTGGTCGCGAGCATGGAGTACGGCGCCCGACAGCGCGGCGGGACTGGCCTGTTCGGCTGGCTCCGCGCGCTGCCGTGGCGGGATCCGGCGTTTACGGGAATGGCGCTTGCCGGGCTCATGTTCGCGGCTGCCGGCTTCTCCGGGATGATCAACGCCGGGATGAACATCAACTACCTGGTCCACAACACGATGTGGGTGCCGGGTCACTTCCACCTCACCGTCGGCACCGCCGTGACGCTGACGTTCATGGCGGGGACCTACTGGCTCTGGCCTCAGATCAGCGGGAAACAGCTGTACAGCCGGCCGATCGCGCTTTTGCAGGTCGTGCTGTGGTTCGTCGGAATGGCGCTGATGGCCAACGCGATGCACGTCCAGGGGCTGCTCGGCATTCCCCGACGGACTGCCGAACCCCAGTACGCCGGCTTCGAGTTCGAGACAGTCTTCGGCAGCGTTGCCGAACTCAACCTCCAGATTGCCATCGGAGGCACGCTGCTTTTCGTCTCGACTGTACTGTTCCTCGGTAACGTCGTGTTGACGATGGGGAACCCCCGGGCCGACGGCGTCGGAGAGACGCTACCGCCGGCGCTTTCGGGCCCCGACGACGCTCCCCAGGTGCTCGACAACCTGGCGCTGTGGACCGGGATCGCGATCGTGCTCGTGGTTCTCGCGTACGCGCTACCGCTCGCGAGCATTGTCACCGACCGCGGGCTGTTCGGCCTCGGCGGCCGCGCGTTCCCGGTGCTGTTAGAACTCGGAAGCGGACTGCTCCCGGCCGGTCTCGGAGACTCGGCAGTCGCGCTCGCGGAGGCGATCCGATGAGCGGAATCTCCCGCAGTGGACTACTGGTCACGGCCGGAGTCGCCGCCGTGATCCTGCTGGAGCTGCGCACGCTGCTTGGCATGTTCGGGATCGACATCGATCCGCTCGTCCACCTGGTGGGTACGGTCGTCGCGGTCGCCCTGCTGGTCGTGGTTCTCGACTGGTATCCGCGGATCGCCGGCCGCACCGGCGGGCAGGACGGGACAGCGAACTGAGGCGTGAAGTACCTTACAGTTCCCAGTCCAGTTCTGCGAGCAGCGCGTCGACTTCCGCGGGCGTGTTGAACACGTGCAGGGAGATGCGTACCGCGTTCATCGGCGGGATCGACCGAACCGTGAACCCGGCGTCGTCGAGTCGTTCGACCGTCTCCTCGGGATCGGACACGTCGACGGTCACGAGTCCTGACTCGTACTCCCGGGGGCTCAACAGCCGTTCGTCGGGCACGCCGGCCTTGAACCGGTCCGTGAGATCGCGGATCCGACCCTGTATCGTTTCCAGCCCGACCGATTCCATCGTTTCGATCGCCTCGAGCAGTCCGACGTGGGCCGCCAGGTTCGTCGTCCCGATCTCCAGGCGGGGAGCACCCTGCTTGAACCGGAACGACGAATCACCGGGCGACTGGACGCTCCGATAGCCGATCGACCGCGGTTCGAGCCGGTCGGCCACCTCGCGCCGGACGTAGAGGAAGCCGCCGCCCCAGAGCCCGAGCAGCCACTTGTGGCCGGCGGAGGCGACGGCGTCGGCTCCCCACTCTTCGACGTCGAAGGGTGCCTGCCCCGGTACCTGGACGGCGTCGACGAGCGTGAGCGCTCCCGCCTCGCGGGCGATGTCTGCAAGCTCCGAGATCGGAAGCCGTGTCCCGTGGGTCCAGGTGAGCGCGCTGAAACACGCGAGCTTCGCATCCGAGACGGCGTCGGTAAACTCGTCTAAGTCGATCCGGCCGTTTTCGGTTTCGACGACGCGGACCTCGACGCCCTCGCGTTCGAGCCGCTGCCAGGGCAAGATCCCTGCAGGATGCTCGAGATCCGTTCTGACGACGATGTCCCCCGGCTCCCAGTCGATCCCGGACGCGAACCGGGCGATCCCGTCGGTCGTACTCTCGGTGAGCGCCAGTTCCGCCGGCGAGGCACCCACAAACTCCGCGATTTCCTCCCTGATCCGTTCGTATTCCCCGAACGTAAACTCGTAGATGTCGCCCGAGGCGTGAACGTCGTACTCTACACGCTCGAGGTAACCGTGGGCGGCCTCGACGACCCGTCGAGGGCTCGGACCGCTCGCGCCCGTGTTCATGTACGCCACGTTCTGTACGGCTGGAATCTCTGATCTGAGTTCTGCGGGTTTCATCACTGTAGTGTCCGACTTCCAGGTCACCCGGGTGATCGCGCCGGGGTGTGAAAAGATTAGGCGTACCGCTCGACGACAGCAGTTAGCTGTTCGGACGACTGGACACCGACGAGCCGTTCGACCGCCTCGCCCCCATCGAAGAGCAGCAGGGTCGGCACGCCGCGAACGCCGTAGTTTTGTGCCAGCGGCTGGTTGGCGTCGACGTCGACCTTTGCGACGACTGCGTCGGTGTCTGCGGCGATCTCTTCGACTACGGGCTCCATCATCTGACAGGGGCCACACCAGTCGGCGTGGAAGTCGACGAGAACGGTCTCTCCGTCCGCGATCAGCTCTTCGAACTCGGCGGTTCCGTTGACGATCACTGGTTCGTCGGATTCGAGTTGCGTTGACATCGACTGTCGTTTGGACCCTGGGATGTATTAGTATTGTGGTTTCTATACAATTTTGAAAAACCGATGGAACCGTTGCCGCCGGTGGGTCGACTTCGGTCACGGACTGGGACCAAAGACGGCACAGGAACGGGTGGTACAGGAACGGGTGGTACAGGATCGGGTGGCACAGACGATCGAGGACCGCGCTAACGAGAGACGTGACACAGTAATATCAGGGAACCTATATATAGTCGGGAGGTGTATAGACAATTGTCTCACGGTAACCGCTACGTATGGTGATTTATCGCCAAACAGTTCGCTTTCCGTGTCAGTACACAGAGAAAATACGTCATGAAATTACAGACATTATTTACGGAACGGCGCGCAGTTTCTCCGGTTATCGGCGTCATACTGATGGTCGCGATTACCGTGATCCTGGCGGCAGTGATCGGCACGTTCGTGCTCGGACTGGGCGACCAGGTCGGAGACACCGCCCCCAACGCGAACTGGGGCGCGGAATTCGATGCGAACGGGGGCGAAAACGGCACAGTGACGTTCACCCACCAGGGCGGTGACGCGGTGGAGGCGTCGGAACTCTCGATCACCGCATCGGACAGTACCGTGTTCGAGGCCATGAACGCCGCCGAACCCAGCGACGCTCGATTGGCCGCCGGTGACACGATCAGCAGGGAGATCAGCGATAATTTCGGCGGAACCACCACCGCGAACCTCGTCTGGGAAAAGGGCGACCGCTCGAGCATTCTGCGCTCGATCACGATCACCGTCGACTAGCTCTCCCGATCGAGGAACCCTTTTTTGGACAGCAGAACGACGACGCCAAAAGTACAACAGCCCCGGGACCTCATCCGACGACGCCGAACAGGAGCTGGGCAGCGATCACGGCAAGGAACAGCAGGCCGAGGGTTCCGACCCCGACGCCGACCGCCTGAGCGTTGCCGAGCCCCCGGCGTCGACTCGCGGCGTAAGTTCCCCAAAAGAGGTACGCCACGAGCACGAGCGCAAGCGTGGCTCCAAGCACCACCGCAAGCAGGTCGACTGGTACCCCCTCGAGGAACCCGTCGCCGACCGCGGCAACGACGCCCAGGCCCATTCCGACGGCCAAAAGCAGGAATCCCACCGCCAGAACGGCCGGATCCTCGGCTGCCGTTTTCATGCGGGACTGCAGCCGGCGCCATCCGCCCGGCCCCCGATCGTCCGAACTCCCGCCGGCTTTCCTGGAGCGCCGCGTCGCCGCCAGGAAGACGACGAGCAGTACCCCGGCCATCAAAACCGCACTGAGTAACTGGGCAGTAACCATGCGAATATGTCCCGTGCTGCGTACTCCGTTCGGTTGTACTTATACCCTTCGCTGCCTCCCTCGAGTTAATATCAGATTTTTTATCCATACTTAAAAATAGCCTTCATAACTCGGGAAAATAGCCTTATGGCAGCTTCGAGCTCCCCGGCTACATCCCCTATTTGCCAAAAGAGCTAAGTACGTCCTACCGTCAGGAATACCAAGACTCGCTACCCATGACATGTGTACTCTTATCGGGACTCCTCCTGCAGGTTCGACCCGGGGAATGGCGGTCTCAGGCGGACGTGTTCGAGGAGATCTTCTTCGTGTTCCTCGCGCTCGGGACGCTCGTGGGGATCGTCGTGGTCGCCTACACGCTTTACAACGCCTACAAGTACCGGGACAACGGCGAGCCCGAGGACGACGAAGAAAACCGACCGACTCTCGGTGAGCTCCCGACGGGAGACGACGGTGGAAAAGGAAAGAAGCTGTTCCTCTCGTTCGGCATCAGCGCCATCATCGTCATCAGTCTGGTCGTGTACGCGTACACCCTGTTGATCTACGTCGAATCGGGGCCTGACGTCGATCCCGAGGCCGAACTCGAGATAGACGTCGAAGGCTACCAGTTCGGTTGGGAGTTCGAGTATCCGAACGGGCACTCCGTGGACAACGAACTGCGAGTTCCGGCCGATCAGGTGGTGTACCTCCACGTGACATCACGGGACGTGTGGCACAACTTCGGCTCGCCGGAGTTACGCATCAAAACCGACTCCATCCCCGGCGAAACCTCCACGACCTGGTTCCTCGAGGAGGAAACGGGAACGTACACCGCCGAATGCTTCGAGCTGTGCGGAAGCGGTCACTCGTACATGAAAGCAGACATTATCGTAATGGAACCTGGCGAGTTCGAGGAGTGGTACGAAGGAACGGATCCGGAAGCTGACGAAAACGGCGGAGAAAACGCCGAAACTGACGACGCCGATGACGCCGAAACTGACGACGCCGAAACTGACGACGCCGACGACTCGGACGCTGACGATACGTCGTCTTCGCTGACCGGCCCGGCTCTCGGAGCCGTCGTCTCCTCCGGAGGTGTCGCTGCATGAGCGGCGCCCACGCCGGGGACGAACACGGATCGCCCGCCCCCGTCGAATCCGAAGGAGAAGACGACGATCACAGCCACCACCTCCCTCCGAAATCGACGCTGAAACGGTGGTTCGTCACGACGAACCACAAGGACGTCGGCATCCTCTACACCCTGACTGCGCTGTTCTTTCTGCTTTTCGGCGGCATGCTCGCGCTGCTCATCCGGATGCAGATGTGGGTGCCCGGCGACCAGGTCCTGACGGGGCTCGCGTACAACGAGGCGGTGACCGCCCACGGCCTGTTGATGGTGTTTTGGTTCCTCTCGCCGCTGGCGTTCGGCTTCGCGAACTACTTCGTCCCCCTGCAGATCGGCGCGGAGGACCTGGCGTTCCCCCGGCTCAACGCGCTATCGTACTGGCTGTACCTCCTCTCGGGGGTCCTGTTTGCGATCTCGTTTTTCCAGGGCGGAACGCTGGACGCCGGCTGGACGATCTACGCGCCGCTGAATCTGCCGGCGTACACGCCCAGCATCGGCTCGACGGGGGCGATCCTCGCACTCGGCATGTTCCTCACCGCCTCGACCGCCTCGACGATGAACTTCCTCGTGACGATCCATCACTCGCGGGCGGAGGGGATGGGGCTGTGGGACATGCCGATGTTCACCTGGACGATCCTGCTTACTGTCTGGATGATGTTGTTCGCCTTCGCGACGCTGCTGGCGGCGGCGCTGATCTTGCTTTCCGACCGGATCTTCGGCAGCGTCTACTTCTCCGCGACCGAGGGAGGGTCGTTACTGTGGGGGCATCTGTTCTGGTTCTTCGGCCATCCGGAGGTGTACATCGTCTTCTTCCCTGCGCTGGGGGTGATGCTGGAACTGTTCCAGACGTTCGCCGGCAAGCGTCTCGTCGGCCGCAAGTGGGTGATCATCGCGATGTGTCTGATCGCGATCCAGTCGTTCCTGGTGTGGATGCATCACATGTTCCTCACGACGATCAACCTCGAGATCAAGACGCTGATGATGGCGACCACCATCGGCATCTCGCTCCCGTTCGATCTGCTCGTGTTCGCGCTTATCTACACCCTGATCAAGGGACGTGTCCGGTTTACTACGCCGTTTTTGTTCGCGTTCGGGGCGCTGCTTCTGTTCATCCTCGGTGGGATCACCGGGGTTTTCCTCGGTGCGATTGTGCTCGACTACGAGTTCCGGGGCACCTACTGGGTCGTCGCGCACTTCCATTACGTGATGTTCGGCGGCGCGACCGCCCTCTTCGGCGGGCTCTACTACTGGTTCCCGAAAATGACCGGGAAAATGTACGACGAGCTCCTCGGAAAGCTCCACTTCGCGATCTTCTTCGTCTCCTTCAACGTCGTCTACTTCTCGATGTTCCTCGCCTGGGAGACGCCCCGCCGCGTCTTCGAGTACAACGTCGACTTCATAACGTTCCATCAGTTCGGGACGATCGGTGCGTTCCTGCTGGGTGGATCGTTCTTCATCATGTTCTACAACTTCTTCAAGAGCTACGTTTCCGGCCCGGACGCGGCCGACAATCCCTGGCGGTACACCCGGACTGCCGAGTGGGCGGTTCCCTCTCCGCCGCCGCTGGAAAACTGGTCCGGGCGCCCCAGCTACGCCTCCGGAAGGCTCGAGTTCGTCTCCGACGCGGTGCCCGACGGCGGACACGCGGGTTCGACCGACTCGATAAACGCCAGTCCGGGGGACCACGCCTCTCACGCCAGCATCTGGCCGTTCTGGATCAGCGTCGGGCTGTTCGTGTTCTTCCTCGGACTGTCGGGGCTGGCCGACCAGATCACACTCGAGGCGGGCGCAAGCAGTATCGACGGCTACTTCTACCCGATCACGACCGCCGTCGGGCTCGCGGGGCTCATCTACGCGTGTGTCAAGTTCGGCCTCGAAGACTTCTTCGCGCCCGCAAGCGAGGTCGCCGAGCGGTGGCCCTTCGAGGGGATCGAGAAGAACAAACTCGGCGTGTGGTTCTTCCTCGCCTCCGACGTGATGGTGTTCGGTGCGTTCCTCTCGGCGGCGGTGTTCATCCGCGTCAACGCCGGCTGGACCGCCTGGGAGCCGATCCCCGACGCCACCTTCGGCCTCATAAACACGTTCGTTCTGCTGACCTCCTCGTTTACGGTGATCCTTGCGCTCGTTGCCGCACAACGGGGGGACAGTCGCAAGCTCGTCGGCGCTCTCGGAGCGACGATGCTGCTCGGATTTACCTTCTTCGGCATCAAGCTGTTCGAGTGGTACGAGAAGATCTACATCGACGGGATCACTCTCAGCTCCAGCGTCCAGGCGTCGACGTACTACGTCACCACCGGCCTCCACGCCGTGCACGTCATCATCGGCCTGCTCATCGCCGCGTTCCTGATCGCCAGGGCCGCCAGGGGCGCCTACCTGGAGGACGAACGGTCGATCGAGTACTTCGGGCTGTACTGGCACTTCGTCGATATCGTCTGGGTGTTCCTCTTCCCGCTGTTCTACCTGATGTGACGCCCCGAACGACGTCGGTGTGACGCCCCGAACGACGTCGGTGTGACGCCCCGAACCACTTTTCCGGTCGGACGCGAACAGTTGCATCGATGGACGTCTTTTCCCTGATGGTGATGCTGTCCGAACTGCATCCGGTGCTCCGCGGGGTCCTCATCGGCGTGTTCGGAATCGGGAGCTGGATCGTCGGATTGGCGATCGCGTATCTCCTGTACCGTCGATATCGTGGATGAGCTGTTGTCGACGAGGTGACTGTAAAGGGCTACCCCCCCACATTGGGGGAAGATATAAGTTCACACGGTCCCCCGGTTCGGACGCCAATGACGTCGGTACGACAGTACACACTCGTCTACGTGCTTCTCCTCGTGCTTGCTGCCTCGAAGTGGCTGTTCTTCAATCTCCCGGGGTTCGACTACTGGACCGCGATCGGCGCCACGATGGTCGCGGCGTTCCTCAAAACCGGCCTGATCGTCGGCTACTACCAGCATCTCAAACAGGAGCCGCGGTCGCTTACGTATCTGATGCTTTTGAGTGCCGCCCTCGTCGCACTGCTCGGCGTCGCTGCGTCGTTCTCGATCACGTAGCGGCTCCGGAGGCTCCGATCGACCGCGACCGACCGGTTGCGAACCGCCGAGTTCTTTTCGCGCCTCGTCGATAGCGAGCACATGGATCTCGACCGAGCCCGCGAGGACCTTCTCGTCGCGGGAGTCGCCGCGGCCTGTGCAGTCGCGCTCACGCTGGGGTTCGAATACGCGCTTTCGACCCCGATACCGCTCCAGTACCGTCTGACACCGCTTTTGGTGTACGTACTCTATGTGTTTTCCAGGAAGGGTGGACCGTACGGCCGATACGACACTCCGAAAACGTGGGCAATTCTCGCGGTTCTGGTGTCGGTCGTGACCGCCGTCGTCGTGGCGTGACTGGCCATCGATCTGGTCTACAGACAAAAGCAGACCGAGTGCCTCGGGGTCGTCCGAAAATCGAAGACTTTCGTGATCACGAGAATCGAAGATTCTCGAACGACTTGACCCCGAGGTACTCCACGACTCGTGCAACCGCTATACGATCCTCACAGACGGTCACCGTCGACCGGAACCACCCCGGCCACCGTGTATCCGAACCCCGTATCGAGTACCGACGGTTCGAAACCGGCAGCCGAGAGTTCGTCGGCCAGTTCCGCGGGCGTATAAAAGCGGGAGCGCATACCGACGGCGTGCTCGCCGGCGACCAGCAGTCGTCCGAGAGGGTGGGACGGATCGAACTCCCGGATCACGAGCACACCCCCCGGTGCGAGCACCCTGAACGCCTCCCGTAGTACTACTGGCCGGTCGGGAACGTGATGGAGTGCGTCGACCAGAAGCGCCGCGTCGAAGGCGGCGTCCGCAAACGGAAGCCGCCTCGCGTCGGTCAACACCCCGTGGACGTTCTCGCCGCCGATACGTCGGAGCATCCCCGCGGAGGCGTCGGCGACAACTCGCTCGGGGCCGCGGATCGACGCGATCGCCCGTCCGGTTCCTCCACCGACGTCGAGGACTCGATCGATCGGCCGGTCGGCCATCGCGAGCCCCGCCGACAGGTCCTCGACGGACGCCGGCGGCATCACGGCGTCGTACACGTGCGAGACGAGATCGAAAAAACGGACGTCGCCGGGGCCGAACATGGTTCCATCTACGATCCAGGGACGCATAAAGGATGTATCGTCCCAGTACTTGCGACACACACCGTGATTGCGAGAGGCAGACCGTACTTAAGAGAGCGGATCCTACCGAATGCGTGAAGTTCGAACTGCTCGGCTGGCCGCCGTCGGGGCCCACACTCGGGCTCGACTTCCGAACCTTCAGCTACGCCGGCAAGTTCGTCATGACCACCACCGGTAAGGCCGTGATCCGCGGTGACACCGAAATCGAGGGCGCGGCAAAAGCGGAAGCTGACGCCGAGGATCTCCCCGACGGAGTCGATCCGTCGGCGTTCGAGGACGACGTCCTGGCAGCGGTGGCGTTCAACGAGGACCGAACAGATCCCGGAACCCTCTGGCTTCGGTACGTCACGGTCCACGCCGACCACCGGGGACGGGGACTGGGTCCCCGTCTCCTCGGGTTCGTCGCCAGAAGGGCCGAGATCCGGGGATACGAGCGCTGTCGAATCGCCGTCAACAACCCGTTCGCCTACGAGGCGGCCTACAGGGCGGGGTTCGCGTACACCGGTCGACGAACGGGGATCGCGGAGCTGGTTCTCGAACGCCCCGGCAGCGCCGATCCGGGAACCTACGAGAACGGTCTGAGACAGTTTCTGGACCGAGAGCTCTCGGTGGCCGAACGCGAGTTCCTCGACCGAAAGTTCGATTCCGAACCGCCAGAAACGATCGATCCGCCGCCGTGACCCCTTCGACACTCCCTGCGAGAGCAAAACCCGCACAACCGTTATACGGTACAGGGGCGTACTCGCGCCCATGAGCGCCGACAGGGTCGTGCTCGAACGGGCCCTCGAACGTGGCGAACGGGAGGGCGGACACGTCGAGTTCAAAGAGCGCCTCTCCCGGGAGATCCACCTCGCGGACGGTCGCCTCCAGAGCCTCGCCGCCCAGCTCCGGCACCGCGTACTGTCGGGCAACGGCGAGGCGACCTACGTTGTGGGCGTCACCGACGACGGGGGGATCGCCGGGATCTCGCCGGACGCGTTCTCCGAGACGATGGACGTGCTGTCGTTGCTCTGTGAGGAGGCCGACGCACACATCGCCGATGTCGAGACATGGAGTGCGGGAAAACGAGGGAACGGCTCCGAGGAGGGGCTGGTGGGGGTGGCGACGATCCGGGACGGCGGAATGCTGGCCTCCGATGACGATCACATCGTGGTGGGGACGGCCGGCCACGTCGATCACGGCAAGTCCACGCTCGTGGGATCGCTGGTTACGGGCCGACCTGACGACGGTAACGGCGACACCAGGTCGTATCTCGACGTCCAGCCACACGAGGTCGAGCGGGGGCTCTCTGCGGATCTCTCGTACGGGGTGTACGGCTTCGACGACGAGGGGCCCGTCCGTCTGGAGAACCCCCACCGGAAGCAGGATCGGGCCCGGGTCGTCGAGGAGGCCGACCGGCTCGTCTCCTTCGTGGACACCGTCGGTCACGAGCCGTGGCTCCGGACCACGATCCGAGGACTCGTCGGACAGAAGCTCGATTACGGACTGTTGACCGTCGCTGCCGACGACGGTCCGACGAAGACCACCCGGGAGCATCTGGGGATCCTGCTGGCGACCGATCTCCCCACGATCGTCGCGCTCACCAAGGTCGATCTCGTGGACGAACAGCGGCTGCTGGAGGTCGAACGCGACGTCGAGTCGATGCTCCGGGACGCCGGGCGGACGCCCCTGCTTTTGGCCCGCCACGGCGTCACGACGGCCGTCGACGAGATCGGCGACGGCGTCGTGCCGATCCTCCGGACGTCGGCCGTGAGCGAACAGGGACTGGAAACGCTGGATCGACTGTTCGAACAGCTTCCGAACCGCAACGAGGAAAAGCGAGAGGCCTTCCGGATGTACGTCGATCGGACGTACGGCGTCACCGGCGTCGGCGCAGTCGCCTCCGGAACGGTCAACTCGGGGACAGTCGAGGCGGGAGACCAACTCCTCCTGGGCCCGATGCCGGACGGAACGTTCCGCGACGTCGAGGTCCGGTCGATCGAGATGCACTACCACCGGGTCGACGAGGCGCGCGCTGGTCGGATCGTCGGGATCGCACTTACAGGGGTGAGCGAACCCGAGATCGAACGCGGGATGGCGCTGCTCCCCAGGGACGCCGATCCAACCCCGGTACGGGAGTTCGAGGCGGAAGTGATGGTGCTGAACCATCCTACGCGGATCCAGGACGGCTACGAACCGGTCGTCCACCTCGAGACCGTCTCGGAGGCGGCTTCGTTCCATCCCGACGACGGACGCCTGCTTCCAGGTGACACCGGGACGGCTCGGATTCGATTCAAGTTCAGGCCGTACCTCGTCGAGGAGGGACAGAAGTTCGTCTTTCGGGAGGGACAGAGCAAGGGCGTCGGTACTGTAACTGATCTTACACCAGGAGCAGAAAACGACGACTGAGACCGAACGGGAGTGCCCTCGCTCGCTCGGTACATTTATGTCCGATTCGCTTCAGATCCCTGTATGGACGTACGGCACGGGGTGTGGCGTATCTACCGCGAATCCATCGCCATCCTCCTCGTGAGCCTTCTGGGGGGTGTGTTCGCAGGGTCGGTTCTGGGGACCGAGGGGATGATCGACGGGTTCGAGCGCTATCCTGGGCTGTTACTGCTGTTACCCGCGTTTCTGGCCACCCGTGGTAACGTCTACGGCGCGCTGGGAGCGCGGATCTCCTCCGGGCTCCACCAGGGGCTCATCGAACCACGGTTCCAGCGCGACCGGCGGCTACTGGCCGCGGTGATCGCCTCGTTTATCAACGGGATCGGAATCTCCGTATTCATCGGCTTCCTGTCGTGGGGGCTGTTACAGCTCGTTCCGGGACGGGATCCCGCACGGCTCGTCGAACTCGTCGGTATCATGCTCATCTCCGGGGTGTTGACGTCGATCGTTCTCATCGGTGGACTGCTGGTGCTGGTGTTCGCCGGCTACAAACACGGTCTCGATCCCGACAACCTGATCGGACCGATCGTCACCACACTGGGTGACATCTTCGGCGTCGTCTTCCTGTTCGTCGCGATCACGGTCGTAGGGGTGGTCGTGTAATGGTGTCGATCCCCGGTGACTCGCTGGATAGCTGGACCGTGAAAAGCATCGTCGGAACGATGTTCCCGATTCTGGTGGTGCTGTCGATCCTCGAGATGGGATCGGGGTTTGTCCTCGAGACGCTCGAGGAGACGTATCTCGGCAACCCGACGCTTCTGGTGCTCGTCCCTGTGATGATCGACATGGGAGGGAACCTCGGGGCGATCCTCTCCTCGCGGCTCTCGACCCGGCTGCATCTGGGACTGCTCGAGTTCGATCCCCGGGATACAGTCCTGTGGACGAACATCCTCGCGATCCTCGCGCTTGCTGGAACGATCTTCACGATCCTCGGGTTCGTCGCCTACGGGGTCGGCCACCTGATAACCGGTGAGCCGATGGCACTTTGGGACTTGCTCGTCATCTCGGTCGTCAGCGGGATGATCCTCGCGGTTGTCGCGATCGTGCTGTCGATCGCGGCGACGTACGTCTCCTACAAACAGGGATTGGACCCGGACGACACGACGATCCCGGTGGTGACGAACGTCTGTGACATCCTCGGCGTGATCATCCTGTCGGTCGTCGCCATCGCTGTGCTCGGCGGCCCGCCGCTTCACGTCGTGCTGTTGGAAGAACTCGGCGCTGTGCTCATTCTGTTGTGAAAGTAGTTTATCGAACCTGGACCAGTCCGGGCTAGGTCGCCAGTTCGGCGAACTCCACCGCCGAGGTTCGGGTACCCTTCGTGATCACGACGTCCCCGGGACGAAGGGCAGTATTCATGTCGGGACCGACGATCCAACCCTCCTCGGGACGTCGGATCGCGATGACGCTCGTCGAAATGTCTGTGTCGGGAACCCCCTCCGTGACGTCCGTCCCGTCGAGGGCGCTCCCGGCGGCGATCGTCGTTCGAGTGATGATCTCGTCGGATTCCCGTACCGCGAGCTCGACGACCGGGTGGACGTCCAGGTCCCGGAGCACCCCTTCGGTGATCTCCAGAGCCGCGTCGGACACCTCCTCGGTCGCGACGCCGAGATGGATGAGCCCGCGCAGGGCGACGGGATCCTCGGCGTTTTTCGCCGCCTGGAGCGTCCACGCCTCGAACCGCGACTGCAGCGCGTCCACCTCGACCTCGAGGTTCGACACCTCTTCGGCCAGTTCCTCGTTGTCGAAGAGCACGCTCCCGTAGGCCAGATCGACCGCCAGTTCCGAGAGGTTCTTCATCAGTACGATCGAGTCGACCGCTCGCTCCAGGTCGTCGATGTCGGACTCGACGGGCGGTTCGACCTCGTAGGGGTCACCGGTTGCCCGCTCGTACACCTCCTCGATGTTGGGTTCCGGGCCCCGGAGGATGGTGACGTCGCCGTCTTCGAGAACGGTCTCCGGGCCGGGGTTGAGGATCCAGTCGTCGTCGCGCCGGATCGCGATCACCCGGACGCCGGTCTCCGACTCGAGGTTGATGTCCAAAAGCGTTCGGCCGGCGTACGGTGAGTCCGGCGCGATCGTGCCGCGAACCAGCACTTCGACCGCCTCCGAGAGCGCACCCCGCATCGCATCCGGGAGCCCGATGTCCTCGAGGACGATCTTCGCGATGTCGCCGGCGGCGTCGGATACCTTGTCCGCGCCCGCCACGATCCCGAGGACGGGAGCCAGCTGTTCGGCCTCGGAGGGGTTCCGGGCCGCGAGGATGAGACTCATCCGGGCGCGCATCTGGAGGACGTCCATGCGGTGTTCGAGTTCGAGAACCTCCCGGGCGATGTTCTCGCTTTGATGGAGGACAGCCGAGTACGCCAGATCGATGAGCAGCTCCGAGGTGTCCTTCATCTCGACCAGAAGCTCCTTCACACTGGTGGGTTCGTACTCCACCGGTTCGGCCGGGTCTCGGCCCCCGAACAAGTTCATGAACGATACGTTCCGTGGAAGCGATAAAAGGGTTATTACGCACCTGCGGTCATCGGCGCGTCTTCAGTCGATAAGTCGGCACCGCTGATTTCTCCCCGGGCTCGATGCGGTCTGCCAGATCCAGCCGGACCGCCCACTCGAGGAGCAGTCCGGTTCGTTCCCGCCAATATTCGTCGTGGTGGACGCGCCGGTGACGCTCCCAGGTCGGCTCGCAGTGGGTAATTCGCTCGGCGATCTCTGCGGCAGTCAAGGGGCGATCCGCCGAGGAAACCACAGTCAGCGCCTCCTCGGCAGCGTACACCCGCCGTCGAAACGGTCGGTCGAGGGTTTCCGAAGTTTCCTCGCGGCGCGTTCGGCGATAGCCTCGGGCGGTACGTTCGACCAGTCCGAGCGCCCGGAGAAACGCGAGCCACGCCCCGGCTTCCGTTTCGTCGATGTCCAGTCGCTCACGGAGCCGACGCTTACAGTCCGGTTCGGACGCCGGGACCAGCGGTATCGCACGGCGGACGTCCTCGAGCGACGATCGCTCGGGCACCGTCGGGACGGGCTTGAACCGCATCGGGTCAGTTCGGGGTCGTATGTCCGAACGACTCCGCGAGCAGTTCCTCGTCTGTTTCGCCGTAGACGTACGTCGGCCCGTCCTGGACGTCGATCGTGACTACGGCGGGCGCAAACACCGACGCGTCGACCTCGTAGAGATCCCAGTCGACCGCCTCGAACACCTCCACGAACGGCGTGTCGTGCTCTTCGCGGGCGCTGGAGGGAACCTCCTCGAACCGATCGAACTCTTCGGCGACCTGGAGGTACACCTCCCCACCGTAGGCGACCGCGTCGTTGGTCCGCCCCATCGCCACGGATTCGTCGTACGAGACCGGCGCGACCGGCGCGGAGCCAGTCGCCGTGATGACGTCCCGAGGGTCGTATCCCAGCTCCGAGAGCCGGAAGACGGCGAGCTCGGCCGCGCGCGCGGCGGCCGTCACGCTGCCGACGGTCGAGCCGAGTGCGAAGGTGGGCAGGAACACCCCAGACGGTTCGACGCCCGCCAGGTCCGCGACGTGTTCGGCGATGTCGTCGCCTGGGAGATCGATCGCCTCCACCGCCAGCACGGTGAGGTCGAACTCGTCGAAGTAGCCGACCCGCTGGAACTCCGACTCCTCTCCGACGAGCGCCCGCGCGGGACCGGAGCCGAGCCCGTTGAACCCCTCGACGTCGATCTCCCAGCCCGCTTTCTGGGAGCACAACAGCGCGATTGCAGGGTGATCGCTCGACAGCTCGACGTACGGCGTCGGTGCGCCCGCCACGCGGTCCATCCGCGTTTGAACCGTCGCCAGCCCCGCGGTCTGTATCTCCGACAGCAACAGCCCCGCTTCGAGCCCGGCGTCGACATCGACACCGAAGTCGAGCACGGTCGCCCCACAGCCGAGTTCCCTCGCGACGATTCCCAGCTCCTCGGCGAAGTCCAGCGCCTCGTCCATCAGCTCGATGGCCGTCCGGTTGATGCTCTCCATAACCCCCCTTTCGAGCGCCATCCGGTAAGTGATTTCTCAGTCGCCGGCGCCCCCGAGGATTCAAACCGGACTACGAGCCACCCGGGCGTGCCGTGACAGAAAACCCACGCTTCACGAGACGCACCGGCCTCAAACTGCTCGCACCGCTTCTGGCGGGTGGCGGGACCACGCTGGCGGGGATCTACCGGAGCAGTCGCCCGGCGGTCGCAGTCAGCGATCCCGGTTCCTCCCGGTTCGAGGCCAAAGACGCCCCGACCGTCGAGCGCAACGACGGCCGCGTGAGCGCCGTGACCGTCGCCCCCGAAATCGACGTCGACTGGCGGAACTTCGGCGGCGGAGTGGCCGAGATCGGATTGACGCTGGGCGCCAGCGTCGACGGAAGGATGGACCTGCTGGCCGACGTGTCGGTCGCCCCCGACGAGCCGACTGAGGCTCCGATCGCGGACGTTGACGGGGAGTTCGACGACGTCGACGGGACGCTTGCATTCAGCTTCGAGACGATCGACGCGACGGCGGTCGGTGACGGTGTCACCACCGAGTCGTTCGGGGATCCGGAACTGGAGGCCGACGAAACCGCGACGACGACGGTCGAACTCTACGTCGGCGTCGAGATCACTGGTAACGAAGGCGAGTTCGAGGAGACTGTCGAAACCACAACGTTCGACGTCACCGTCCGGAACCCGGACGGCGAATCCGACGTCGGCGGGCAGGCGAATCCCGACGCCGGCTGAGAGGCGCCGGTGTACCGGGGCGCGGGAGCCGAGTTCGGGTGGTTTCGGAGGTCCAGCCGTCTCACCGGCAGTCCGATTTAAGACCTCCGCGGTAGATGTTGCAACTGTATGACACACCACGACCACGGAGACGGACACGGGCACGGCCACGGAGACGGACACGGGCACGGCCACGGAGACGGACACGGGCACGGCCACGGACATGCACACGGGCACGCCCACGCGCACACTCACTGCCACAGTCACGAACACAGCCACGGCGGGCAGTCGCTGGAGTACGAGGTCGACTACCGGCTCTCGGACCGCGAGGAGAACATCCACCGGGTGTGGGACAACTCGCTGGATCCGATTTTGACCGTCGAGGACGGCGACGTCGTCCGGTTCGAATGCCGCGACGCGGTAGACAGACAGGTCGACATCGAGTCCGACGTCGAGGACTTCGCGAACGTGAGTTTCGACCCGGTTCACCCCCTTACCGGGCCGGTCGCGATCGAGGGGGCCGAACCCGGCGACGTCCTCCAGGTAGAGCTTCTGGATCTCCAGCACAAGGGCTGGGGATACACCGGGTTCCTGCCCGGCGAGATGGGACTCGGATTGCTCCCCGAGGAGTTCCCCGACGCCGGTGTGCACTACTGGGACCTGGAGGGCGACGTCGGCCGGTTCGTAAACGGGATCGAGGTGCCACTGGATCCGTTCCCGGGCGTGATCGGCGTTGCCCCCGGCGAGGAGGGAGAACACGACACGCTGCCGCCCCGGTCGACCGGGGGCAACATGGACGTAAAGCACATGGCTGCCGGCTCCACCGTCTATCTCCCGGTCGAGGCGGACGGCGCGCTGTTTTCGGTCGGCGACTGTCACGCCGCCCAGGGCGACGGGGAGGTGTGCGTGACGGGGATCGAAGCGCCGATGTTCGTCACCGCACGGTTCACCCTCCGGACGGACATGTCGATCGAACAGCCGCAGTTCGAGACGTCCGGACCGTTCACGCCGACGGGTCACGACGAGCAGATGTACGCTACGACGGGGATCAGCGACGACCTGATGGACGCGACGAAGAAAGCGACGCTGCACATGATCGAGTATCTCGCCGGCGAGCGTGGACTCACCCGCGGGGAGGCGTACATCCTCTGTTCGGCGGCGATGGATCTCAAGATCAGCGAAGTCGTCGACGCGCCCAACTGGACTGTCACGGCGTACATCCCGGAGAGTATATTCCCGGAAACGGAGGACGAATAGGGCGAAAAGCTGCGTTAGCGACCGCCGTGGCCGCGGTCGTCATCGTCGTCGTGATCTGGCCCGCGGTCGTCGGCGCCGCCGCCATCGTGGCCGGGGCCGCGGTCGCCGTCACCGGGCGGGCCGTGTGACATCCCGTCGGGCGGACCTGGCCGGTCACCGGCGTGGGGGCCGGCGATTTCGCGTGCAGTCTCGGCGACGTTGGCTCCACCGAGTTCGCCTGCGCGATCCCGAAGCTCATCGATTTTCGCCACGTCGACCCCCTGCTCTTCGAGCGTCTCCTCGGGGATGTCCGCAGCCGTCGCGTTGGCGTCAGCCAGTGCCCGTTCGAGGCTCCGCGTTTCAGCGTACATCGTTGCCATCCGGGCGTTGTGCATCCCGTGTGAGAGGTCGCTTCGATGACGCTGGTCTGCGATCGAGGCGTTGCGGTTTTCCATCTCCTCGATCTGTGCTTCGGTCCGCTGGATCAGCGAGGCGATCAGCTGGGCGCGTTCCTCGTCGGTGTCGGCGGCGGCCATCGCTGCGGCGAAGGCGCGGCGGTCGAGTTCACCTTTGAACTCCGCGGCGCCGACGCCGACGACACCGCCGAACTGCTCGCCTGGCGCGACGGAGTCGTTCCTCGCGTCGCCGTCGGCACCGTCGTCCGCGTCGCCGTCGTTCGTGTCGGTACCGTCTTCGTCGTCACCAGGAGTGTCGTCGGCCTGGAACTGGCCGACGACTGGAACGTCGCCGTCCAGCACAGTCCGATCCTCGGCGTCCAGCGCCGCACCTCCCGTCGCACCGAACGCCGACGTCACCATCACGATCGCCATCGCGATCGCCACGATCTGATTCATGTTCGCCACATAGCGAGCCCATCGCTTATACGTTCGACATACTCGCCCGGAATCAGCCCGAATTAAGCCGAGTTAAGCGAACGACATCGCGGTACTGCATCCGGGTCGGTGTCAGGGGCGAACCCCGCACCGCAGGAGCTAAGTTCCGACCCCCGGAAGCATCGTGCATGGCAGAACACACAGCGTCGACCGATATGGGACTAGGACTCATGCTCGCGCTGTCGGCGGTCGCGATCGTCGGCGCCGTCGTCCTGTACGGCGGACCGACTCAGCTCGACCGGGCCTGGGGGTTCCTCGTGGCGATCGTCGCCGCGTCGCTTGCCGTAAGCGCCATCCACCTCTTCGACGGCTGAATCGACACTGTTCCACGCGGCGCCGGACCGTCCGATCGGCGAAGAAATCGTTAAGGCTCACAATCCCCTACCTACAGTGAAGATGACCGAGCTGACCGACGAGGAACAACGGATCCTCGCGTACCTCTACGACAGCGTCTCGCGCGGACAGCGGTACTTCCGCGCGAAGACCATCGCGGAGGCGATCGGACTCTCCTCGAAACAGGTCGGCGCGCGTCTACCCCAGCTCGCAGAGAAGTCCGAGGACGTCGAGATCGAAAAGTGGGGTCGTGCCCGATCGACGACCTGGCGCGTGACTCCCGAGTGAGGAAAAGACCGTTCGTGTGGAGCATCTACGTTTAAGTAGCCCGAACGGGTCGTTTTATATATGGATATCGCTGGATACGAGTTCAAGGGACCGTTCACCGACGTGTCGAAGGTACCGCTCGACCGCCGAGGCGTCTACGTCGTCGTCTGTCTCGTCGACGGTGAGGTCGACTGTTATCTGGACGTCGGGGAGTCCGAACAAGTCGGCGAACGCCTGCGAACGCACAACAGGAGCGGCTGCTGGGAGGAGCACGCCCACGGAGAGATCGCCTACTGCTACCGGCTGACCTCCGGGACGTGGGATCGGGACCTCGAAGTCAATCCACTCCAGCACGTCCGGAGCCACAGCCGGTCGGAACAGTTCGGGATCGAAGGAGAACTGAAGTGGAAGCTGGACGTCGCCTGTGGCCCGAACCCGTGGAAAGAGATCGAGGAGTACTGGGAGATCTACCGGGAGTACGAAGAGCAGTTCGGTCCGAGGGCCGGCGCCGACGCGGAGTGAACATCTCGAGGGTACGTCCTCGAAACTGTCGACGCGAGCGCCACGTGACGGGGAATTGCCACCCCCTCTTGAATACCTGTTTTTGTCCCCCCGACGCTTTTCTTGAGTGGGAGCCTACCGTCGGACATGACCGTTCGCGTCTCCCGGACCTTCGAGTTCACTTCCGATCCCGACGATGTCTGGGCGTTCATCTCCGATCCAGACAAGCGCGCCGCCGCGATAAGCGTGGTCGACTCCTACGAAGTTCACGAGGACGGTTCGGCGACGTGGCACGTGGCGTTGCCGATCCCGGTGATCTCCTCGACGGTGACCGTCGAAACCGAGAACCTGCGGATGGAACCCCCGAACCGTGTGAAGTTCATCGGGCGGTCGAAAGCGCTCCGGGTGACCGGCGAACACGAGATCGAACCCACCGAAACCGGCTGTAATCTCCACAACGAGTTCATCGTCGAGGGGCGACTGCCCGGCGTCGAGCGGTTCTTCAAGCGGAACCTCGACGAGGAGCTGTCGAACCTGGAGCGGGCGCTGCGCGCCGAACTCGATCGAATCGAAGAGGTGGACCCGTGACAGTCTCGCTCGCGCTGTGTCAACTCGAAATCGAACCGGACGAGGTGGCCAGGAACCTCGAACGCGCCCTACAGCGCATCGAGGAGGCGGCGGCAAACGGTGCGGACGTCGTCGCGCTTCCGGAGCTTTTCGACGCGGGCTACTTCGCGTTCGACGCCTATCCGCGGGTCGCCCAGGGGCTCGAGGGGGCCCGGCTGGGCGAACTCGCCGACGCGGCTGCAGATCACGGGATCTGGTTGCTGTCGGGTAGCGTCGTCGAAGATCTCTCTGCCTCCGCCGAGTCCGGGGTGGACGTGCCGGCGACGGACGGCTACGCGAACACGGCGGTGCTCTTCGATCCGTCCGGGACCCGGCAACTCGTCTATCGGAAACACCACCTGTTCGGGTACGAGTCGGCGGAAACCCGCCTGTTGACGCCTGGAGAACGCATCGACACGGCCGATGTCGGCGGGTTCACCGTCGGCGTGACGACGTGTTACGACCTCCGGTTCCCGGAACTGTACCGGGAACTCGTCGATCTGGGCGCGACGCTCGTACTGGTTCCCAGCGCGTGGCCGTACCCCCGTGTCGAACACTGGAAGACGCTGTCGCGGGCCCGCGCTGTGGAGAACCTCGCGTACGTGGCCACGATCAACGGATCCGGAGAGTTCGAGGAGGCGACGCTTCTGGGTCGGTCGGCGGTGTATGACCCGTGGGGAACCACGGTAGCGGCCGCCGGCGACGAGCCGGCGACGGTGACCGCCGACGTCGACCCCCGCCGAGTGAGGGAGATCCGCGAGGAGTTCCCGTCCCTCCGGGATCGACGTCGGTGACTCGACACCGGTGATTCGGCGCCGGTGACCGACGCCGGAGCCGGTGGCTTTATGTCCGTGAGTCGGTTACGAACTGACGCCGACGATACGGCGCTTTTCTCGCCGTTGGAGTCGGCACAATCCGGCCTGCTCCCACACTCCCGATCCCGTCGCGCTCGGGCTCCTCGTCCACCCGTCCCGTTTCCGTCCGTTTCGACGTCGCCGGGCCGATGCGTTTTCGTGACGCCGTTTTCAGTCCGAGGCCACCGGTACTTCGCCGGGGACGTCGTCGTCGGTCGCCGCGAGCAACCGATCGAGTCCCTCGACCATGGCGTCGACGCTGGCCCGCGTGATGTCCGCCTCCGATGCCGACACGGTCACCGACCGATCGCCACGCGAGATGTCGACCTCGACGGTGACGACCGCGTCCGTCCCGCCGGTGATCGCGTCCACGTGGTAGGAGTCGAGATCGAAGTCCACGCCGTCGAGCGCCTCCCGGACCGCCTCGACGGCCGCGTCGACCGGCCCGGAACCGGTACCGGCGGCGATGCGCTCGGCGTCGCCGATCCGGAGCCGCACCGACGCGGTCGGCACCCCTGCCCCGGAGGTCGCAGACAGATCCAGCAGTTCCACTGTCCGATCCCGCGTTCGCCCCTGGACGTCCTCGACGATCGCCAGCAGGTCGGCGTCGGTGACGCGTTTGCCCCGGTCGCCGAGTTCCTTGACGCGAGCCACGACGGCGTCGAGATCCTCCTGGGAGGTGTCGACGCCGTGTTCCGAAAGCGCCGCCCTGACGCCCGCCCGTCCGGCGTGTTTCCCCAGAACGAGCCGGCGCTCCCGGCCGACGCGTTCGGGCGGATACGGCTCGTACATCCGGGTGTCCTTGAGTGTGCCGTCGGTGTGGATCCCGCTCTCGTGAGCGAAGGCGTTCGCCCCGCAGACAGCCTTGTTCGGCGGATGGCCGACACCGGTGACGTCGGCAACCCTGCGGGTGAGCTCGTAGAGCCCCTCGAGGTCCACCGTCTCGACGCCGTACCCCTCCTCGAGGGCGACCGCCACCTCCTCCAGGGCGACGTTGCCGGCGCGCTCGCCGACGCCGCCGACGGTGGCGTGGACGAAGTCCGCCCCGGCGCTCACTCCCGCAAGCGCGTTCGCGAGCCCGAGCCCGAGGTCATCGTGAGTGTGAACGCCCGTGGGCCCGTGTGTTTCGAGCCGCGCGACCGCCTCGGCAACCTCGTCGGGGGTCGCCGCGCCGACGGTGTCACAGTAGCAGATCCGGTCGGCGCCCGCCTCGATCCCCGCCGAGAGGAGCCGCTCGAGGAACGCCGGATCCGCCCGGGAACCGTCCTCGCCGAGCACCTCGACCCAGAGGTCGTGGTCTTTGGCGTACTCGACGAGTTCCCGTGTTCGGTCGACGACCGCCTCGCGGGTCGTCCCCACCTTCGTCTCCACGTGGCGATCGGAAGCGGGGACGACGAGGTTGATGCCGTCGACGTCACAGGAAAGTGCGTGATCGACGTCGGCGCGGACGCCGCGGGCGAAGCTGGTCACCCGTGCGTCGAGGCCCTCTCTTGCGACCCGGGCGATCGCCTCGCGCTCGCCCTCGGAGGTGCAGGCGCTGCCAGCCTCGACGGTCGAGACGCCCACCGCGTCGAGCGTGCGGGCGATCGACACCTTGTCCGTCGGGGTGAGCGAGACGCCCGGCATCTGCTCGCCGTCGCGAAGCGTCGTGTCCAGAAGCGAAACCTCTCCCGAGAACGACTCGGGACCGAATACGTCTCGTGCGTTACCGGAGAATTTCTCGGCCAGCCGCCGTGAGGCGACTTGGTCTATCCTCCGTGCCGGTGTTGGAAAGATCCGACATGGTACCTTCCCCTCTGGAGGCAGGGTACTTAAACTGGACGATCTGGCAGGTATTGCCTGGCGGAGCAGCGACAGCTATACGCCGTTTCAGTGTAACCATCGCCCGTGACGGACCGAGACGAATACACCGGAACGGCAGATGAAGACGGCGACACGGACGCCGACACCGGCGACGGCGAATCGAGACTGACCGCACACCCGATCGAGCCGTCGGTCCCCGAGGAGTTCGGCCTGGTACAGGCGTGGTGGGGCGACGGAAAGGGGAAGACCACCGCCGCCCTCGGCATGGCGTTCCGGGCGGCTGGACACGGCTACCGGGTGCACGTGCTCCAGTTCCTGAAAGGCGGAACGGAAAGTGTCGAGGACGTTCGGGGCGAGTACAACGCGATGGCGATGGTGCCCGGGATCAGCTACGAGAACACCGGCCACTACGGCTGGTACGGATTTCTCGACGGGACCGCCGACAACGAACACGAGGCGAAAGCACGGGGGGCACTGGCCCGGGGTCAGGAGCTCCTGGAGTCGACACGGGAGACGGATCTCCGTGAACCGCTCCCGCTGGACGGGCCGCCGGAAGACGGGATCCACATGCTCGTGCTCGACGAGATCCTTTATGCGGTCGACCGGGAGCTGCTCTCCCCCGACGACGTTCTCGGACTGATCGAGGACAAACCCGAGAACCTCGAGTTGATCTGTACCGGCAGCCACAGCCGACCCGACTACCTGTCGGAACACGCGGAACTGATAAGCCAGGTGAAAAAGGAGAAACACCCTCTCGAAGGTGGCTACCCCGCCCGCAAGGGCACCGAGTTTTGAGACCGACCGTCGAACCGCTTCGAGCGGAGAACAAATCGAGTTGTGATCTCAAAAGTCGAGTTGGAAAGCTTTATTGAATCACCCGCCGGCAGCCGAACCGATGGAGTTCGACATCCCGCAGCTGGACGAATCCGCGATGGACCGCGCGAGAAAGCGACAGGACCAGCTCACCAAGCCGCCCGGCAGCCTGGGCCGACTCGAGGAGCTTTCCGTCCGGATCGCGGGGATGGTCGGCGATCCGACGCCGTCGATCGACTCCCCGGTCGTCGTGACGATGGCGGCCGACCACGGTGTCGTCGAAGAGGGAGTGAGCGCGTTCCCGCAGTCGGTGACGGCGGCGATGGTCGAGAACTTCGCCCACGATGGCGCCGGCGTCAACGCGCTCGCACGCACCGCGGGCGCAGAGAACCTCATCGTCGACGTCGGCGTCGTCGGCGACTACGACGGCAACGGCCGAGTGATCCGAAAGCCCGTCGCCGACGGGACCGCAAACCTCGCAGAGGGGCCTGCAATGAGCCGCGAGGAGGTGATCGAAGCGATCGAGGCGGGACGAGCGGTCGTCGCCGAACACGCCGCCGACGCCGACGTGATCGCGCTCGGCGACATGGGGATCGGCAACACGACCGCGAGCGCCGCCGTCACGGCGGCGATTACCGGCTCGGATCCCGCCGACGTGACCGGTCGGGGGAGTGGCATCGACGACGAGGGGCTCGATCGAAAGGTCGCGGTGATTCGGCAAGCGCTCGCCGACCGCGAACTGGACCCCGAGGACGGCGTCGACGTGCTCCGTGCAGTGGGCGGGTTCGAACTCGCCGGACTCGCCGGCGTCGCGCTCGAGGCGTCCAGCCGGCGGATTCCGGTCGTCGTCGACGGGTTCATCACCGGCGCGGCGGCGCTTTCCGCGTGGGCGATCGACGAACGCGTGAGCCGCTACCTGCTGCCGTCCCACCGTTCCGTGGAGGACGGCCACGATGTCCAACACGACGCGCTCGGCCTGGAGCCGTTGTTCGACTTCGACATGCGGCTCGGGGAGGGCACCGGCGCGGCGGTCGCGATCGGCATCTACCGCGGCGCCTGTAGGGCGCTCCGGGAGATGGCGACCTTCGAGGAAGCCGGGATTCCCACGTAGGCAGGTGCGCGCGGCCCGGGCGCATTGGCCGGCAGCGACTCGGGCGCATTGGCCGGCAGCGACTCGGGCGTCACTCGACGACGTGTATGGCGCCTTTCATCCCGCTGGTTCGGTGGGGCGTACAGACGTACTTGTACACCCCCGCCTCCTCGAACGTGTGGCTGAACTGTCGTCCGTCCTCGAGATACAGCTCGCTTTCGAACGCCCGATCGACCTCGACGACGTCGTGTTGCCCCCCGATCCCGGTCCAGTCCCAGATGACGGTCGTGCCCGTCGAAACCCGGACTGCAGCGGGATCATACGAGAGGCCGTTTCCGGTTCCGACCTCGACGACGACCTCCGGTTCCCCGGTCCGATCGACGGTGCCCTCGAAGTTGTTGGCGCCCCGGAACCAGTCCCCATACGTTTCCTCCTCGATGTCGCCGTCCCCGAGACAGCCCGCGAGTCCGGCGGCCGCGACAGCCGCACCCAGCCCTTCGAGGAGGCGACGGCGGGAAACGACACCGGAGGGACGATCCGACTCCCCCCGGTCTGCCGACTGCGTTTGCATACCGGCGGTACGTGCCGATCGCCAAAGAGCGGTTCGTTCCCGTCGGGAGATTTTTTACGGCGCCGGAGGACCCATCCCCATGAACGACCGCTCCGAGGGCGCCCGTCGAGACACCGACCGCAGAGCCGACGGCGGCTCCGAGGCGATCGATCGGCCCGATCCGACAGACGTGACCGTAGACAGCGACGTCATTGACCTCGAAGCCCACCGAGCGGGCGATCCGGAGGGCGTCGTCAGACTCGTGCTGGACGACCCGGACCGGCGGAACGCCCTCTCGCGGGAGATGGCCGACGGGATCGTCGATGCGATCGACGCGATCGAAGGTTCAGACATCCGGTGTGTCGTCCTCGAGGGACGGGGTCCCGCCTTCTGTGCCGGCGGGGACGTCGCCGCGATGGCACAGCTTCAGACGACCGACCTCCCGCTGGAAGCGGCAGTTCGACACGTCATCCGGAACACGGCCAGATGCGTCAGGCGGACGGCCGAATGCGAGTTCCCGACCGTTGCCGCGATCGACGGCCCGGCGATCGGCGCCGGTGGGGCGCTGGCGCTTGCGTGTGACCTCCAGCTGGCTCACGAGGACGCCCGGATCGGGTTCGGGTTTCGGGAGGTCGGCCTCGCGATCGATTCGGGGGTGTCGTACTTCCTGCCCCGGTTCGTCGGCGACAACGTCGCCCGCGAGCTGGTTTTCACCGGCGAACAGCTGGACGCCGAACGCGCACGGGAGCGGGGATTGGTAAACCACGTGTACACCGACGGCGAGTTCGAGAAGGGAGTTCGGGAGTTCGCCGAACGCGTGGCGAGCGGCCCGCCGATCGCGCTTCGCGCCTCCAAGCGGCTGCTTCGGGACACCGGCGGGCGGTCGCTTTCGGCCACGATCGAGCGCGAGGCCGAGGCCCAGGCCGCCGCACTGGCCTCGCGAGACCACAGGGAGGGTGCCGAGGCATTCCTCGAGCGGCGGGAGCCGGAGTTTTCCGGCCGGTAGCCGCCGAGGACAGCCCGACGAACGTGACGATCGCGAGGGCGAGCACAACGCTTTCCTCCGATGCACCGAACCTACGGGTATGAGTGACTGGACCGACGCGATCGTCGGCGAGCGAATGGCCGTCGACAGGGAGTTCAACGACCGGGTGCAGGCATCGGAGTTCTCCAGCCAGGAGTGGGGACTTATCATGACCGCCACGGAGTTCGAAATCGAACACGCCGACGATCCCGACCGGGCACGGATCGTCGCCGACACGGAGAAATTGCCCAGCATCATGCCCGAACTGGACAATATCCAGGATCAGATGGCCGCGATGGGTGGCGGGGCAGGCGGTGGATCCGGCGGATCGGGCTCCGGCGGGCTACTCGACGGGATAAAAAGCGCGCTCGGACTCGGCGGCGAGGACGGTGTCGATGCAGAGCGGCTCGAGGCTGCAGAGCAACTCACCCAGGAGTACGCCGACGAACTCCAGGCACACCTGGAAGCGAACAACCGCTTCGAGCAGGTCAGAATCGCCTATCAGGAGTAACCCCGACCGCGGATCCCTTCAGAACTTCTCGAGGTACCGGTCGAGCTCCCACTGGGAGACTTCCGCGACGTACTCGGCGAACTCCTGTGTCTTCGCCTCGATGAACTTCTCGGAGACGTGTTCGCCCAGCGCGTCCTGGACAACTTCGTCGTCCTCGAGGGCGCTTACGGCCTCGCCGAGATTGGCGGGAAGCGTGTCGATGCCGTACTCCTCGCGTTTGGCTTCGTCGAACTCGTAGATGTTCTCCCGGACCGGGTCGGGCGCTTCCAGCCCCTGTTCGATCCCGTCGAGTCCGGCGTGAAGCATCGCCGCGATCGCGAGGTACGGGTTACACGAGGGATCCGGCGACCGGAGTTCGATCCGCGAGGCGGCCGGCACGCGCGCGGCGGGCTTGCGGATCAGCGCCGACCGGTTGACGTCCGACCAGGCGACGTAGACGGGGGCCTCGTAGCCGGGGACGAGCCGCTTGTAGCTGTTCACCGTCGGGTTGCACACCGCCGTAAGCGCCGGTGCGTGTTCGAGCACCCCCGCCAGGAAGGACTTCGCTTCCCCGGAGAGGTTGAACTCGTCGTCCGGGTCGTGGAACACGTTCTCGCCGTCGTCGAAAAGTGAGAGGTGGGTGTGCATCCCGGAGCCGTTGATGTGAGCGATCGGCTTGGGCATGAACGTCGCGTGCAGGTTCTTCTCCTCTGCGGTCGCGCGCACGACCGACCGGAACGTGGCGATGTTGTCGGCGGTGGTGAGGGCGTCGTCGTATTTGAAGTCGATCTCGTGTTGCCCCTCGGCGACCTCGTGGTGGCTCGCCTCCACCTCGAATCCCATCGCCTCGAGGTTGTAGATGATATCGCGGCGCAGATCGGAGGCGTGGTCCTTCGGCGCCAGATCGAAGTATCCACCGGCGTCGTGGGTCGTCGTCGTCGCGCGGCCGTTCTCGTCCTTCTCGAACACGAAGAACTCCGGCTCCGGACCGACGTTCAGCGTGTACCCCATCTCTTCGGCGCGATCGATCGCCCGCTTGAGGACGTACCGCGGGTCGCCCACGAACGGCTCACCGGTGGTGGTGTCGATCACGTCACAGATGAGGCGGGCGGCCGATCCCGAGTTGGTGTCCCTCCAGGGTAACACCGCAAACGACTCCGGATCCGGCTTGAGCCGCATATCCGACTCCTGGATCCGGACGAACCCCTCGATCGAGGAGCCGTCGAAGTAGATCCCCTCCGCGAACGCCTTCTCCGCCTGGGATGCCGGAATCGAGACGTTCTTTACGGTGCCCAAAATATCGGTGAACTGTAGCCGGAGGAAGTCGACGTCCTCCTCTTCGATGGTCTCTACGAGCTGCTGTTCCTCGGCGGAGAGTCCGCCGTCGGGTACGCTGTGTTCGTCCGTCATGTTATGGACGGATGAACGCAATACAGCCAGTATAAAGACGTTGTTGTTTGATGCACAATCCGCCCAGGCTGCTCAGACAGTGGACATTCGTAAAATTATAGGCCTCCCGTCCCCAGCGTGAATGTAATGACGTACGAAAACCTCGACGCCAAGTTGGTAAACGAGCTATTGGGCAACGGTCGCGCGAGTCTCCGGAGCCTCGCAGAGGAACTGGACGTCTCCGTTACGACTGTCTCGAACCATCTCCGCGATCTCGAAGAGGAAGGAGTGATCCGGGGATACACGCCGATCGTCGATTACGGTGCGCTGGGGTACGACGTCACCGCGATCCTCCAGTTGAAGGTAGAAGGGGACGCACTCCCGGAGATTACCGAACGGTTACGGAGCGAACGGCAGATGATCTCGGTGTACGAGGTCACCGGCGACTACGACGTGATCGCCGTCGGGAAGTTCCTCGACACCGACGGGATGAACCGCCAGATCAAGAAGCTGCTCACCGACGAGAACATCCGCGAATCGAACACCGCCGTGGTGCTCAACGCGGTGACGGAAAACGAGCAGTTCGAACTCGACGTAGACGAGTGAGCCGACGACGACACGAAATGTCGTTCAGGTAATAGCTATTCGGTCGGAACGGCTTTCCCTCCCGGGCCCGCAAGCCCGGGCATGGAACTTTTCGGGTCCAGTGGAACGCGCGGCATCGCGCTCTCGGACCTCACGCCGTCGCTCGTTTTACGGATCGCACAGGCCTCGGGGTCGGAGTGGGAAACCGACAGCGTCGCCGTTTCACGCGATACGCGAACGACGGGGGAACTGTTCGAGAACGCGGCGGCTGCAGGGCTCGCCTCCGCCGGCCACGACGTCGACCGACTCGGCGTCGCCCCGACACCGGCTGTCTGTCGGTACTGCCGACGCGAAGGGGTGCCGGCAGTGCTGTTGACCGCCTCGCACAATCCGCCGGAGTTCAACGGAGTGAAGCTGGTCGGTGCAGACGGTGTCGAACTGTCCGTCGACGCGCTCGAAAGCGTCGAAGAACGCGTCCTCACGGAGTCGTTTTCGGTGGCAGCGTGGGACGAAGCCGGACGCACGAGGGACGTCGACGGCGTCAACCGGATCTACGTCTCGGAGCTCCTCGAGGAGATCGACCGCGATGCGATCGCCGACGCCGAGCTGACTGTGGCGCTGGATCCGGCACACGGTGCCGGTGCGCTCACCTCGCCGACGTTCTTCAGGCAGTTGGGTTGTAACGTAGTGACGGTGAACGGCCAGCCCGACGGCCACTTCCCGGGTCGGCTTCCCGAACCGGTGCCGGAGCATCTCGACGACCTCCGGCGACTCGTCCGCGCCTCCGACGCCGACGTCGGGATCGCCCACGACGGCGACGCGGACCGGGCGATCTTCGTCGACGAGAACGGCGAGTACGTAGAGGGTGACGCCTCGTTTGCGGCACTCGCTGCGTCGGCGCTTGAACCGGGCGATGTGACCGTGTCGGCAGTGAACGTCTCACAGCGCCTGGTCGACGTCTGCAACGAGGTCGGCGCGGACCTCGAACTCACGCCGATCGGGGCGACAAACATCATCACGCGCGTTCGCGAGCTGTGGGGGATCGACGGCGTCTCGGACACTGCCAGCCCGAGCGAGGGCGTCGACGAACCCAGGCGCGTCCCGATAGCAGGCGAAGGGAACGGCGGGCTGTTCTTCCCGGAGGACGCCCTCGTGCGGGACGGTGCCCTCATCGGCGCGCGGTTCCTCGAACTTCTCGCGAGAACGGACGCGACGGTGAGCGAACTCGTCGCCCCATACCGGGAGTACGTGAACGTCCGGCACAACCTCGAATACGACGACGACCGGCAGCTCGAGGCGATGCTCGAAGCCGCCGCGGAGTACGTCCGCGAGGCCGACGCCGAACCGGACACGACCGACGGCTACCGGCTCGACTACGGCGACGCGTGGGTGCTGGTCCGTCCCTCCGGTACCGAGCCGAAGATCCGCATCTACGCGGAGGCGCGTGATTCTGATCGAGCACACGAACTCGCGGACGACCTCTACGCGACGCTCGAGCGCGCTCGCGAAGGGACCGCCACAGCGGCATAGTCGACGCTCAAAACTCGCCGAGAGACGACTGTTCGGCCGCCGCGAGGACGTCCGCACACGTCGCCCACGACCGACGGGCGCAGTCGGGGACGTCGCCGTGTTCGCGGACGTACGCCCGGAGGAACTTGCGAGTCGCCGGATCGCTCGGATAGCCGCTTCCGATCGTATCGATCCCCTCGTCGGTCACTCGAGGAGCGTACTCCTCGTCGATCAGTTCCATTCGGCGGTCTCGTTCGACTTTCGCGACGACGCTCGCGGCCGCGACGATCGGATGTCTGTCGTCCGCGCCGTGCTCGGCGGTCACCTGTATCCCCACGCCGCGGTCTTCGACGCCCTCGCGGACGCGACGCGCGAACCGCGACTCCGAGACGTCGCCGGCGTCGACGATCGCCACGTCGCCGTCGTCGACGACCGCCGAAAGCGCACGGGCCTGTGCCGCGACCGTGAGGCCGTTCATGTCGGTTTCGAGGCTGTCGATCCTGACGGGCTCGACGGCGGCGACGGCGACCTCGACGTCGGGGTGTTCCCGGAGCTGCCGGTCGAGCAGTTCGCGGCGATCGGATGAGAGGCGCTTGGAGTCGGCCACGTCTTCGGGAATGGCCTCGGTGGGCGACCGCACCGCGGCTGCGATCATCGGACCGAGCACGGGCCCTTTTCCGGCTTCGTCTGCGCCGACGTGCACGGGTGGCGAGTTGGATGGATCCCCTCAAGTGTGTTTCCCTCGCCGTCGGCGTCGATCGGACGCGGATCCACAACGGCGGAGTTTTCCCGGTCCCGCCCGCAGCCGGAGTATGGACGACGACCTCATCCACGCCGAGGACGTTCCGCTCTCTCGACGGTCGCGGCTCCCCGGGGCGGGGTTCTTCTATCCGGACTCCCTCGGAAAACAGCGGGCACAACAGCGCGCGAAGGAAGCGATCGAGGGCTCCGAAGTCGTAGTCGTTACCGACTCCGACGCCGACGGGCTGGGCTGTGTCGCGCTCCTCCGGGAGCTGTACGACGCGGCACTGGACGTCGCCGACTTCGAGGCGGAACTGGAACGACAGCTCTCCGAGGACCCCGAACCCGACGACGGGGCGGTAGACGACACCGACGAGGACCCGACCGCGAACGCGCACGCCGAATCGACGGTGGCGCTTCTGGCCGCCAGCCCGTACTCGCTTTCGAACGCGCTCGAACAGGTCGCCGAGTACGCAGATCCCGAAATCGACCTGTTCGTGTGTGACCTCTGTCCCGACGAGTACGAGCCGATCGCCGATCCGCTCGAGACGCTCGTCGGCCGGTGTGATCGGGTCTCGTGGTACGATCACCACCAGTGGGACGACGACGTCGCTACCGCTGTTCGGGAGGCCGGCGCACAGCTCGTCGTCGGCGAATCCGACGAGGAGTGTACAGTCGACGTGGCGTTGCGATCGCTGGAGTACGAGTTCCCCGATCGGTTCCGCGAACTCGCGGCAGTCACGCGGGATCACGACCTCTGGCTGAAGGAGGATCCCCGAAGCGACGACCTCGCAGATTACGCCCACTGGGCGGATCCCGAGGAGTACGTCACCGTGGTGGGCGCCTACGGGGTCGACCTCCCGGAGCCGGTCGAGGGGTTCCTCGAGGAACGACGGGTCGAAAAGCAGCGACGGATCGAGGCGGCGGTCGACCGGGCCGTCACGACCGAAGTGGGCCCGTGGACCGTCGGCGTCACGTACGGTCGGTGTTCGCAAAACGAAGTCGCCGAGGCGCTGCGGGAGGCGGGCGCCGACGCGGCCGTGATCGTCAAACCGGCCGGAAGCGCGAGTATCCGGGGCAGCGAAGGGTTCGAGCGCGCACACGAGGTTGCCGGGCAGGTGCAGGGGGGCGGTCACCCGCGCGCCGCCGGCTGCAAGCCCGACATCTACGACGACATGCTGGATTACGCGCACCACTGGACCACGGAGGGCCAGGCAGCAAAGCGGGTGATCCTTCAGGCGTTCGAACGCGTCGCGGAGCAAGCGGAGGAAAGCGTCGACCGGGTGGCAGAATCGAACGACGGGGACATCACCGACGGCGAGTAGACGGGACGGGGGGCAGGACGGAGACGGGGTCAGGACGGAGACGGGGTCACGCGACGCCGAGACCGTCGAGCAGGCTCCGCAGCGACGCCAGGTCGTACTGACCGGGAGCGGTGGCTTCGTCGGGATCGACCGGCGCGTAGCCGATCAAAGAGCCGTAAATCGGCGTCACCGCCCGGGTGTGTCTGCCCGCCTCGCCCATACACATCGTGGCGACGTCGTGTCCGGCTGCTGTCGCCCGGTGGGTCGCAGAGAGCATCGCGAGGGCGTCCGCCCTCCCCTCTGCGGTCGTCGCGAGCTTCGCGACGTCGCCCTCGGCGGTGGCGTCCGCGAGTAGCTCTACCAGCACTCCCTCCTCGGGAGTGCTCTCGAAGTCGTGGACCGACGCGATCACGGTGACATCCTCCTCGCGGGCGGTCTCCCGGAGCGCGACGGCGTGTGGCTGTTCGCCCTCGGGGGCGTTGCCCCGTAACGCGGAAAGTTCGATGTCGACGGCGACGACAGCGTCGTGGGCGACGGCGTCGGTCAGTTCGTCGTACCGGCCGAGATCCTCGGCACCGCCCCCCTCCCACTCCGCGCGGTTCGTGACGACGATCGGCAGTTCGCCGTCGTACGACTCGAGATCGGCGGTCGGCTCGTCCGCGAGGTCCATTCGGAACTCGACTGCGTCGGCGCGATCGCGGGCAACAGGTTCCCGGGAGAGGTCGGCCGTGCTGGCACACAGGGTAAACCCGTCGAGGTCGGCGTCCATACCGGTCCGGTGGTGGGGTCCGGACAAAAATGGTCGGCTCTCCGCACGCGCCGGGGCGGGCCGGACGCGAGGGAATCGGCGACTACTCCACGACGTCGAAGACGTCTAGCCGGCTGAACGCGACCCGCAAAACGTCGGTCCGGGCGTGGATGCCGTCGGCGATTTCGCGGGCTGCACGCTCGTCGTCGTCGGTGTCGATCTGGGTGAGAAGCGGGATCACGGACGCGTCGTCCGGGACGTCCTTCAGCCCGCCCGAGTCGCTTGCGAGCACGGTCGCGACCGTTTCGGGAGTTACCCGATCGCCGACCGACAGCCCGGTGAGTTCGGCGACCCGTTCCGGCCTGTGGACCCACTCGTCGGTGAGGGGACGGCCGACCACGCGGACGCTGGTGATCGGAACGACCACGTCGACGGCCGACGGAAGCTGTGGTTCCCGCTCGTTCGGGGCCTTGAACGTCCGGGTTCGCGCGCCGTCGGCCTTCACCAGCACCGGTCCGTCGTGTTCGGCGGCGATCTCGTCGACCGTCTCGGGGCCGTAGCCGAGATACCGATCCGACCGCTCCTGTGTCGGAACCAGCCCGAGGGGGAAATCTTCGGGATCGGCTTCGCGAAGCACTTCGGTCGGCGACCGGGTGACGGCCACGCTGGCGACGTGTGAATCGAAGATCGGAATGCGGACGGTCGAGGTGACGATGGAACGTTCCATCCGGGCAGAAAGCGCGTACATCGTCGTCTTCTTGCCGCCGGCACCGACCATGCAGATCGTGGGATCCTCGCCGACCGCGAGTGCGTCGACGAGCCCCTCGTTTCCGGTCATTAGTGGTGATCGAATCGCCAGGCGTGTGTACGTTTCGATCGCTAGCCCGAACTGCAGTCCGGGCGCATTCAACTGCGCTATCTGAAAAACCCCGTTAATTCGAGGACCGAACCCACTCTTCGAGGGTAAAATCGTCGTACTCGACCCGGTCGACCAGCTCCCACTCGTCGGCGTCCCACTCGGGGAAGTACGCGTCTCCGTCGTATTCACCGGGAATCCGACTCAACACCATCCGGTCGACGACTGGCTGGAAAAGATCGTAGATGACGGCACCCCCGATTACGTACGCTCGGTCCCCCCCGAGTGACTCGGCGACCGCAATGGCGTCGTCGACGTCAGAGGCGTGGTGAGCCGTCTCGACGTCGAACTCCCGCTGGGAGCGACTCAAGACGACCTGTGCAGTTCCCGGGAGGTCGTCCACCATCGATTCGAACGTGACGCGGCCCAAAATCACGGTCGCGTCCGCGATCCGATCACGGTACTGCCGTTTGTCCGCGGGAACGCTCGGCCACGGAAGTTCTCCGTCGTTGCCGATCACGCCGTTTTCTGCCACCGCAGCGACTGTAACGAGTTCCATGGTCGACGCCTTCGAGTCGCGGCGCCTTAATCGCCTCCGTGGATCCCGTAATCGTCCCCGTGGATCCCGTAATCGTCTCCGTCTGCGGCTGTTACCGAGAAGAAACCCGACACGATGCTGTGCGATCGGGGGCCACGGACACAGCGTGCAGCGATTCGACTGACGGAACAAGAAGGCGGGGAAAAACCCCGGATCGCCACCGGGAGGGCTACGGGTTCGAACTGGATTCGAGGCCGACCTCGAACCGTTCCGCGTCGAACCGCACCAGCCCGTCCAAAACGTCGGCGATCGCGCGGTAAAACTGACTGTCTGCCGAATCGCGAAGGTCTGCAGCCAGTTCCGGAAGCCACCAGCCGTGATCCCGGAGGAACAGTCGCTTGTCGTCGGGGCTCTCCCCTTCCCGTCGACTCAACACCGAAAGCGCCGCGAGTTCGACGGCGGCGTGGTCGGCCTCCTCCTTGAGGTCCTCACTCGGTTGGATACCGAGGCCGGCGTAAGTGCCCTTCACCGCCGCCAGCGGTTCACCCAGATAGTCGTCGGCGTAGTACGACTCGTGGACCTGGAGACTCGGTCGGGGACCGACAAACAGCCGGGTGTGTTCCCGCTCGAGCTCCGCCGCCGCCTCGGCCGGAGCCTCGACCCCGTCAGCCCACTCCCGGAGGGAACCGAACCCCTCACGGAGCGCTCCGGGTGGGAGTCCATCCGGCTCGGGAATCGCCCCGGCCTGGAACTCCTCGATGGCTGCCGCGGACGGTGGATCCGCCAGGACGCCCGAGACGAACCGGTACAGTTCCGAAAGCGTCTCGCCGGTGTCGGGTTCCCGGTCTCGAGGGGCGTTCGTCGGTTCAGACATCGTACTCACCCCGGAGCCGTTTGCCTATTCCGTAGATGATCGCGGCGCTCCCGCCGAGAACCATCAGAACGGCGACGTTCAGTCCGATGAAGTAGACGACGCCGGTCACCCCCTGTGCGAGGACGTCTCCCGACACTGCGAGCAGGTAATCGCGGGTCGGTAGCGGCGAGAACACGGCGGCAAACAGCGTCGCCGTCACGACCACCGCAAAGAACACGAGCAACGCGAAGGTGATCCCGGCCAGCGTTTTCTTGGAGGGAGCTGCGGTCTCGGCGTGGCCCGGAAGCTCGCCGAGCTTCTTTTTGACCCACGCCGGCCAGTGATGCGCCGCGCGGTCGACGGAGACGTCGCCGGAGAACATCGTCTCGTTGAACGGATACTTCTCTTTGACGTTCACGATGTAGAGGTGGAACGCGATCCCCATCAGGAACGTCAGCGCGAAGATAAGGTGGATGTCCCGAGCGATAAGGAGCATGAAGTCCGCCAGCGGCTCGTGACCGCCGAGCAGTGCCCGGAACTCGGGTGAAACGAACAGCCCCCTGTACCAGAGCAGCAGGCCGGTGAGGCTTATAAGCGTGAGTTCGGTAACGATCACGCCGACTTCGGCCTTCTGGAGCCAGCCGTACTTGTCCGCCTCGGGTTTGTTCGCTCTCCCCCCCAGATACTTCCCGTACTGTACCGCCTCACGGGCGTCCTCGAGGGTCGGCACCGCCGGGATGCCAGCGCGTCCGGAAAGAACTCCGAGCAAGAGATACGACACGTAGTAGATACCCACCAGAATGAGCGCGACGCCGGCAATAATGTGCAACAGCACCACGTTACCGTAGCCGAAGATCGCAAAGAGCCATCCGAGGTGCTCGCTGAAAGTGATCGGCAGCCCCGTCAGATACAGGAAGAATATCGACAGGGCCGCGGTCGCGTGGACGTACACCTGAACGTCCGAAAAGCGATTGATCCGTCCGAACGCGCCGGAGTCGGTTTCGGTTGCCATTATTCGAGCACCTCCTTCCAGGTCGCGAACGCGAGCACCGAGATGAAGACCGCGACGAAGACGATGTAGGCACCCATGGTCGCCCGAACCGCCAACCAGAGACCGGCGTACTGGTTGTACACGGAGTCGCCGCCCGCAATGGCGGCGCTGCCGGCGACGCGAAGCGTCTCCCCGGTCTCGAGGGGTACCGCGATCGCGTCGAGTGCGAACAGCACGACGGCAACTACCACTACTGTGAGGACCGCCGCGATCTGCGAGCGGTACTGGGCGATCGTGCCCGAGATCCCGCCGCCGTCGACGTCGATTGTTTGACTGGCCATGGTTGCGGTCAGTGACGGTTACAGCGACCCGCCGAACACGACGTCACCGAGGTCTCCCCGGAACATATCCGCGCTTCGGTCACCCCGGAGCTCCTGTGCGATCTCCGATGGCGTTCCGTACGCCAGCGCGTCCGTCGCACACTGGTCGAAGCAGACCGGGTTTTCGTCCTCCTCGATCCGCTCGACGCAGCCGGTACACTTGTCCATCGTCCCGGCGTTGCCCGTCGATTCGATCTCGTCGGGGAACTGGGTTGCACCGAACGGACACGCCCAGGCACAGTACGAACAGCCGATGCAGTCGTCCTTCTCGACCTGAACCAGTCCGTGCTCGTCACGATAAATCGCGTCAGTGGGGCACACCTCCTTACACGGTGCCTCCGCACAGTGGTAACAGGACATCGGGACGCTGGTTTCGCCCGCACTGAACCGGCCACCTCCCGTTCCTTCGTTGTGGGTGACGACCGCGATGCGGTCGTTGTTGTCCGAGAGGTCCCACTCGTCTTTACATGCGACGTTGCAGGCGCCGCAGTCGATACAGGCTCCCACCTTGGGAATCACTCTAAGGGGTGTGTTTGCGCTCATTGGAGATCACCTCTTTTTGAATCCGCGCTGCTTCTGGTAGGCTTGCTGCTTCTCCGGAAGCTCCGGAATCTCGTCGGCGCTCGCCGGCTCGAGGCCACACAGGGTCACCTTCGTCGCCTGCATGTTGGTGACGGCGTCGTAGCCGACCGACGTCCCGATGTTCGCCGAATCGCCGATCACGAGCGGTTCCGTTCCCTCGGGATACCGGTCGGTGTAGGACTCGCCTTCGAACAGGCCGCCCCAGTGGAACGGGAGGAACACCTCCTCGTCGTTCACGCGTTCGGTGACGCGAGCCTGCACGAGCATCCGTCCGGGATCGGTCTTTACCCAGATCCACTCGCCGGTGTCGACGTTCAGCTCGTTCGCGACGTTCGGGTGGATCTCGGCGTACATCATGGGTGCGCGGTTCGCGGTGCCCATCGTGTTCCGCGTGGTGTAGCCGCCGCCCTGGTGTTCCACCTGCCGGCCAGTGGTGAGGACGAACTCGAAGTCGTCGACCAGGTCCCGGCGTTCCTCCTGTGCGCCGCGGTTGTCGAGGTCCAGGCGGTAGAAGTCCTCCTGGCGCTCGTAGTTGGGGTACTCGTCGATTAGGTCCTTCCGGGGCGTCTCGACCGGTTCCCGGTGTTTTGGCACGTCGTCAGGGAGGTTCCAGGCACGGGCACGGGCACGACCGCGACCGGTCGGTGGGTCGGGCTGTTCGTTGTCGAACTCGGCGAACTCCGCGGCGTCGACTCCGTCGACCGCCTGTGCGGCGTCGTACACCGAGTGATCCTCGCTGAGCGCGTATTCGATCGGGGTCGTCGGAGCGGCGGGTGTCGTTCCGTCCGGCAGCTCCGTCGCGTACCCAGGGTACTGCGGGACGCCCTCGATCTCGCCGTCCCACCAGTCGGGATCGTAGCTGTTCCGGAGGAGGGTCTCGCCGTCCGGGGCCTCCGTCCCCCACCGGGCACGGAAGTCGAGCCCGCCCTCGGCAGGATGCACGCTGTCGCGGTAGAGGATCGTAGTTCCGGGGTGATCTTCGTGCCAGCAGGGCCACGGCAGCCCGAAGTACTCCCCGTGGAGGTCGTGGCTCTCGGTGACTTCCGCCTGGAGCGTCTCCGAGCTGAACACGTGGCTGTTCTCCATGTGGGCCTTGATACGCTCGGGTGTCTGACCGATCTGACCGATCGAGCGCATGCCGAGGTTGTACTCGTCGGTCACCTCCTCGACTGCGTCGTAGTCGAAGTGCTCGGCGAAGCCGAGTCGCTCGGCCAGGTCGGTGAGCATGTCGAAGTCGGTCCTGGAGTTGTGCCGCGGCGTCACCGCCTGGTAGCGCCACTGCACCGAGCGGTTCGTCGCCGTAACGCTGCCTTCACCTTCCTGTCGTGTTGCAGCCGGCAGCAGGATGATCCCGTCGTCTCGGTCCGCAAGCGTTCCCGACAGGCCAGGGAAGGGGTCGACGCCGACGACCAGATCGACGTTCTCGAGGCCCTGTTTAACCCGCTTCATCTCGCTGAGGGAGTTCAGCGAGTGACCCCACACCATCACGGCCTTCACTGGGTTGGGCTGGTAGAGACCACCCTTCCGTTCGTCGTCCTCGAGGGCGCCCTCGAACCAGCGGCTCACCGTGAGACCGTTCTTATTCATCAGGTCCTGGCTGTGGAAGTGATCCGCCAGGAGTTCCTCGCGGGTGATGGTCCCGCTGGTGCTCGGCGTTTCCGACCAGACGTTCGTCCAGTGATCCCACGCACCGTCGTCGAGACCGTAGTAGCCCGGGAGCGTGTGCGAGAGAATGCACATGTCCGTCGCACCCTGGACGTTGTCGTGGCCCCTCACCGGGTTATTCCCGCCGCCGACCTGTCCCGAATCGCCCAGCGTCAAGTTGAGGATCGCGTACGACCGGATGTTCTGCGTGCCGGTGGTGTGTTGGGTCGACCCCATCGACCACTCCACTGTACTGACGTCGGAGTCGACGAGCGTCTCCGCGACGTCTTTGATGTCTTCGACGTCGACCCACGTGATGTCCGAAACCGTCTCGAGGTCGTAGTCGGCGACGTTTTCTTTGACTTCCTCCCAGCCGTAGACGCGGTCCGCGAGGAATTCCTCGTCGTGGGCCTCGAGGTTGTAGATGATGTGATAGAGGAGACCGTTGATGAACGCGACGTCCGTTCCGGGCCGGAATCGGACGTACTCGTCGGCGTGAGCCGCGGTCTTGGTGAACCGCGGTTCGGCGACGATCACGTCCCCGCCGTTCTGACGCGCCTGCTGGATGTACCGCATCATCACCGGATGCGACTCCGCGGGGTTGTGTCCGATGATGAGGTTGGCGTCGGCGTGTTGAACGTCGTTTGCCGACTGGGTCATCGCGCCAAAGCCCCAGGTGTTCGCCAGTCCGGCGACCGTCGTCGAGTGGCAGATCCGCGCCTGGTGGTCGACGTTGTTGGTGCCGTAAAAGGCCGCGAGCTTCCGGAACAGGTACGCCTCCTCGTTGCTGATCTTCGCCGACCCCATCCACATCGTGCTGTCGGGCCCGTACTCCTCGCGGATTCGGAGTAGCTCGTCGGCGATTTCGTCCATCGCCTCATCCCACGAGAGGGTCACCCACTCGCCGTCAACCTTTTTGACCGGCTCCTTGAGCCGTCGCGGCGAGTTTACGGTCTGGGCCTGGCTTGCACCCTTCGAACAGAGTCCGCCCTGGTTGATCGGATGGTCCTTCCAGGCCTGTTGACCGACGACCGTGTCGTCTTTGACCTCCATTTTCAGTCCACACCCGACCGCACAGTGTGAACAGATCGTCTTCACCAGTTCTGTCTCCCCCTCCTCGTCGGCGTCTTCCTCGGCTTTCCCGGGTTCGACGAGCGTTCGCCCGCCGACGAGTCCAGCAAGCGCGGCGGCCCCTCCGAGCTTGAGGACTCCCCGGCGTTCGATGTCGAACTGTGACGGTGTCGTACTCATTGGTGCATCTCCACGCAGACGTACACGATTGCTGTTCTTAGTTCCAGCCGGGGAGCCCACGTACCTTAGAATAATGGGAAAAGTTAAGCACCAAATTTAATACCATAGACTAGATAAGCCTGAACAAGTTCCGACCTTTATTATGGGGTGTCTATCTCCATGTTCGGCATAACGATCCGTTGTGACTGGGACTTCGTCCGCGAGGAACTATGACGGAAAAATCGGACTCATACTGATTATTCTCGGCCGTAACCGGACGATCGGCCCACCGAGTGGCCGATCGCCCGGTAAATCGCTACAATAATCAGTATCAGGCTCACTCCACGTCCGACGAGTCGGTCCCGTCGGCGTCGGTCTGCTCTGCGAGCACCGACTGGATGAGCTTCGATTCGCTCGCGCGGAGGCGCTGTGAGACGGCGGACTTCGAGACGTCGAGTTCGTCGCTTATCGCCTCGAGATCCGTCTCCCGGGGCGTCTCGTAGTAGCCGCGTTCGAACGCCAGTTCGATCGCCTTTTGCTGTTTTTCGGTGAGTTCGTCCAGATCCACGATCGCGAGTGAGGAGTGGGCCCCCGCGTCGCTGATCCGGTTGATCTCGAATGGAACGTCCGACTGGACGAGCGATCGAAGCACGTCGTGAAGCGTCGGTCGATCGGGGACCTGCAAGGAGAGGTGGATACCGCCTTCGGGGTCGATGTTGTGACGTCCCCTGGCGTCGGTGGCGTCGGCGGTCGGCTGGCTGTCGTCACCGCAACACTCGGAACCCGCATCAGTCTGTTGACTGCTCTCGGTACATCGCTGATTGTGTCCTCCGTCCTCGTTCATGTGGTAGTAAATCGATCCGATCTGTTCTGGAAGGCAACCGACGTACAGTACCGGAGACATGGTAATAGACTTTCATCTTCACATGGTTGTTTTTTATCAGCGGGCAAGGCGAATACCCCGAGGCTTGACCTCGGGGATGAAGCCGACAACTCGTGATACAAACCATTAAGTCAATAGTTCCTAATCGAGAGACAGCGATGGAACACAGTCACCGCTACCACGCCCACCCGACACAAGAGGTAGCGGAGCGACTGGAACACCATCTCGACGTTCATCGCCAACTCTACAACCACGTCCGCTGGGACTACGAGAACAGTCCAGAGGACGATAAGCCGAGTGAGTACGACCAGAACAACAAACTCCCCGAGTGGAAGCGCAAGTGGCCAGTGTTCGGTGAACTACATTCGAAGGCCGCGCAAGCCACCGTCGCACGCTTCCATCGGAACCTCTCGAACCTCAAAAAGAAGAAAGAGAAGGGGTACAACGTTGGTCGGCTCAAGAGGCAAGCACCCACAGAGTACCGGAGTGTGACGTACACCCAGTCTGGTTTCGACCTCGATGAAAAGAGGGGCCGCGACAGGTATGCTTACGTCCGCTTCAGCAAAATCGGCTGGGTGAAAATCCGTTACCATCGCCCAATCCCAGACCACGCCACCATCAAAGAAGTCACGTTCAAAAAGGAGACGACCGGCGAATGGTTCGTCTCTTTCGGACTCGAAACTGATGCGGCTGACCTGCCCGAGAAAACCGACGTAGACTCGCTGGACGCGAGCAACAGCGTCGGTATCGACCTCGGCATCCTCAACTACATCCACACCTCGGACGGCAAGACCGTGGATTGGCTTGACCTCGAAGACGAGTACGAACGACTTCGGCGTGAGCAACGGAAGTTGTCTCGAAAGGAGAAAGGCTCGAACAACCACGAGAAACAACGCCGGGAAGTGGCGAAGGTCAAGCGTCACATCAAGCGGAAGGTTCTGGACTACCAGCACAAGATAACGACGTGGCTCGTCCGCGAGTACGACGCTGTATTCGTCGAGGACTTGGACGTGAAAGAGATGCTCGAACAGTCGCATAATACTCGGAACAAGCAGGATGCTGCGTGGCGACAATTCATCACGCTCCTCGAATACAAAGGCGACCTCTACGGCACGCACGTCGTGCAGGTGGAGGCTCGGGGCACAACCAAGGAGTGTGCGTCGTGTGGTGTGGAAACAGCGAAGCCCATCTGGGTACGTGAGCATTCGTGCCCGTCGTGTGGGTTTGAGTGTGACCGTGATACGAACGCGGCGATGAATGTTCTCAAGAGAGGCTTTTCTGAATTAGGGCTGGGATGGCCCGAATCCACGCCTGTGGAGACTGCGCTCCCTACGGACACCACTTCGGTGTCTGCAAAGCGCGTCGTAGAAACAGGAAGCCTCGGGGTCGTTCGAGAGAGCGAAGCTCTCTCATGATGACGAGAATCTTCGATTCTCGAACCACTTGATCCCGAGGCGATTCACCATTGCGTGTCTTTACTTGAACCCCCCATTTATTGTACTGCAAGAACAATACCGGTCCAGACGACCGATGACCGCCGACACGGACGCGCACTGGGAGGAGCAAACCGAAGAACAGCGCCGACAGCGGGAACGGTACTTCAGGGAGCATCCCCAGTCGCCGCTTCCCGAGGAAACATTCGCAGGGTTAGCATACTACCCGATACGCGAGAACTACCGGTTCGTCGTTCCTCTCGAGGAACACGACGATCCCGAACTGATCACCGTCGAGACGACGGCAGATGGGGAACAGCAGTACCACAGACACGGCGAATTCTCCGTCGAACTGGAGGGCACGGAGATCACGCTACAGGCCTATCGACCCCCCGAATCGGATCGGCTGTGGGTGCCGTTCCGTGACGAGACGAACGGTGACGAGACGTACGGCGCGGGGCGATACCTCGATCTCGACCCGGAGTCACACGAGAGGGAGGACGGCTGGATCCTCGATTTCAACGCCGCGTACAATCCCACCTGCGCGTACAACACCGCATACGAATGTCCGTTGATCCCGATGGAAAACTGGCTCGACGTCCGGATCGAGGCCGGCGAGAAAGACTACCCCGGCGAACCCGTCGATCCACACGGTCACAACCAGCAACGCTAAGGCGTAGGAACTGCGCTTCGGGTCAATCCCTCTCCGATCGTCCTGTATTGTATATACACCACAATACTTTATGGCGGGGAGACGAATCCTCTGGTATGGACGACACCACAGCCGAGGTACCCGGAGCAGCCGACGAAAACCCGGTCGTCATCGTCGGCGGCGACGCTGCGGGGATGAGCGCCGCGAGCAAACTCAAGCGGGAACGGCCGGACCGAGAGGTGATCGTCTTCGAGAAAGGGGACTGGGTGTCGTATGGAGCCTGCGGGCTGCCGTATTATATAAAAGGCGAGGTGGAGTCGCTCGACGACCTGGTGTCGATTCCGCCGGAGAAGTTCAGATCGGAGCGTGGGATCGACCTCCGGACGAACCACGAGGTCATCGAGATCGATCCCGACGACCGGACCGTCACCGTCGAACCACTGGGCAACGAGGACACTGAAACGTTCGTCCAGCCCTACGGCGAGCTTCTCATCGCAACAGGGGCTAGGGCGGTCGAACCGCCGTTCTCGGGGATGGATCTCGACGGCGTCTTCACCCTCCACGAGATGGACGCCGCACGCGAAATCCGAACGTTCCTCGGACTCGATCCCGGCGACGAGCCAGATCACGACGCTGTCGCGATCGTCGGTGGGGGGTACGTCGGTATCGAGATGGCAGAGGCGTTCGCCCACCACGGGCTGGGGGTACACCTCTTCGAGATGCTCCCACACGTTCTCCAGCCGTTCGGTAGCGACGCCGCGGAAGTCGTCGAGGACCACCTCCGTGAACAGGGGATCCGGCTCCACCTCAATACGGGCGTCGACGGCTTCCTGCCCCGCTCGGCAGTAGAGACCGACGCCGGGGACGCCGACGACGGGTTCGGCAATGGCGACGCGATCGGTGCAGTCGAGGCCGGGGAAGATCGCTTCCCGGTGGATCTCGCGCTCGTCGGCGTCGGCGTGGTTCCGAACGTCGAGATCGCCGAGAAGGCAGGAATTGAGACCGGCCCTACGGGTGCGATCGCGACCGACGAGCACGGGAAGACGAACGTCGAAGGCGTGTACGCGGCTGGCGACTGTGCGGAGGCCCGCCACGTCGTCACCGGGGAGCCGGACCACGTTCCCCTCGCGTTGACGGCGAACCGGGCGGGTCGTGCAATCGGGTCGACGCTCGCTGGCGATGCAACCGCCGTGGGCAAGATCGCCGGCACGGCCGTGCTGAAAGCGTTCGACCTCGAAGTGGCCCGCACCGGCGTGATCGACCCCGAACGGGCGCGATCCAGCGGGTTCGATCCCGTGTCAGTGACGATATCGGCACCCACGCGGGCTCACTACTACCCCGGTGGCGCCGAGTTGCAGGTCACGATGGTCGCGGACGCGACGACGAACCGGGTGCTCGGGGCGAGCATGGTCGGCGAGGAAGGCGCAGCAAAGCGGATCGATACCGTGGCGACTGCACTGTCCGCCGGACTGACGGTTCCGGAACTCGAGCAACTAGATCTGTCGTACGCGCCGCCGTTCAGTCCGGTGTGGGATCCGGTGTTGACCGCCGCAAAAGTGCTCGCCGGAAAACTGGAGCCGGACGAAGACTGATTGCGACCGCTCACCGGTCTTTGAGGACGTTCTCGCCGGGTGTCGTCGTTGCGCCTTCCGAGAGAACCACCCCGGCATTGATGCTGGTGTCGATCGCCGTTTTGACGTCGTCCCCGCAGACGACACCGAACTTCCGTCGACCGGTCGAGATACGGTCCCCTTTGACGGTCACGCGAACGTCCTCGCCGTCGTGACGCAGGTTGGCGACCGTCGTTCCGGCGCCGAAGTTGACGTCCCGGCCGATCACGCTGTCTCCGACGTACGTCAAGTGGCCGGCGGTCGCCCCCGACATCAGGACGCTGTTTTTGATCTCGACGGCGTGGCCGACGTGGGCACCGGCGCCGATGGCAGTCGCACCGCGGACGTACGCGTTCGGGCCGACAGTCGCGTCCGGCCCGACGTACACCGGCCCTTCGAGGGTCACACCCTCCCGGATTTCGGCACCCCGGGCGACGAACACCTGACCCGACAGCGTGGCGTCGGGACTCACCTCGCCGCGTTGCACGTCGTCGATCTCTTCGAGCTTCCACTCGTTGGCTTCGAGAAGCTCCCACGGGCGGCCGACGTCGAGCCAGCGCCTCACCGTCACTGAACGAACGTCCGTCGACTCGCAGGTCCGCTCGAGGACATCCGTGAGTTCGAGCTCGCCTCGTTTGCTCTCGCCCACGTCGAGCCACCCTAGCGCTGTCTCGGGGAAGACGTACGCGCCGGCGTTGATCAGGTTCGACGGCGGATCGTCGGGCTTCTCGATGACGCCCGTCACCTGCTCCCCGTCGAGAAGCAACACGCCGTAACTCGTGGGGTCCTCGACGCGGTAGCTCGCGACCGCAGGGCCGCCGCCGTACAGACGAGACAGCGAGTCGACGTCGTAAAGGCTGTCTCCGTTGAGCACGACGAACGGCTCCTCGTCGAGCGAGGATGCCGCCTGCGCGACTGCGTCGGCGGTCCCACGCTGGGTCGGCTGCTCGGCGTACGCGATCGGCACACCGCGGTAGCTGTCGCCGAACTGGTCCCGTATCAGATCGCCGCGATAGCCGACGACGATCACGAGCCGACTCGCACCTGCCTCGACTGCGGCGTCGACGGTGTGTTCCACGAGCGGCGATCCGGCGACCGGAAGCATCGGTTTCGGGCGGCTCTCGGTCAGCGGACGCATCCGCGTTCCCTTCCCGGCGGCGAGGACGACCGTCTGCATGGGCCAACCACGTGGGGCCGACCTCAAAGCGGTTGCGGCTCCGGGGTGTCTGTCGGCCTGGGAGGCCGGATACAACAGCTAACAACCTGTCGAGAGTTCCCATTGTTTCGGTGGTCGAGATCGTGATTTTCGGCCGAGACCACCCAAAATAATACGTCAGATGGTTCCGTAGTGCCGACTGCGATGCCGGAATGCAGGAACTGTGGTTCGTTCGTCACGGAGCGATACGTCCGAGTGTTTGCGCCGCCGCATTACGACGACGTCCGCGTGTGTCCCTCCTGTGAAGACAAGGTACGGGACGGTGCAAACGTTCGCGAGGCGCGCTCGAAACGTGTGTGAACTTCCCCCAAACACAGACGACCGCATACTCAAGTCGGACCAAACCGTTTCACGACCGTGAACACGCCGACGCGCGTCGCAGCCGAGAGCGCGCACGCCAGGCTTCGACAGCATACCGCGGCCTGGTTTCTGACGGCGGGAATCGCGACCGGAGGCGTGGGCGCTCTCGGGGCGGTCAGGAGTGGGTTCGGCGCCACCTGGCTCGGCTGGGCCGCGATCGCGCTTGTCGTCCTCGCAGTCGAGTACCGACTGGTCGTCGTCCGCCTCCCCGCGAACCACCGTCCGGACGCCGAGGGACTTTCACCGAATCTGGGTGCGGCGAACCTCCTTACACTTCTTCGGGGCATTCTGATCGCGTGGACTGCCGGGTTCCTCGCGTTCGGAGGGGGGTGGCTCTCGACGGTCGGGTGGTTCCCAGCAGTGTGCTACGGCGTAGCCGCGTTGCTGGACGCGGGGGACGGCGCACTCGCTCGACATCGCGGACGGATTACGGCGCTTGGAGCACAACTGGACACGGAGTATGACGCGCTCGGAATCCTGGTCGCGACCGTCGTCGGCGTGTTCGGCGGCGCAATTCCGGCGTGGTACCTCTCTGTCGGGTTCGCCCGCTACGCGTTTGTCGGCGGCGTCCGCCTGCGGCGGCTCCGTGGCCTGCCCGTGTACGAACTCCCCGAGAGGACGCCCGCGCGACTGCTCGCCGGCGCCCAGATGGCGTTTCTGGCGGCCGCACTGTCGCCGATTCTCGGAACCGACGCCGTCGCCGTCGGCGTCGTGATCGTCGGCGTTCCGTTCCTGCTCGGCTTCCTGCGGGACTGGCTTCACGTTTCGGGACGGCATCCGGGACTCGACCAGTCGAAGATGGACGGCCGTTGAAAACCCCTGATTGCCAGATCTACCCGTGTCAGGCAGTCTCCTGCACGATTCGACAGAAGGCCCATATACGCTCGCAGCCAAAGCCGAACGTGTTCACACTCGCAGCCGAACTCACCACAGCGTTCGTCGTCCGCTACGGGCTGGGAGTGCTGTTTCTCGTTTTCGCACTGGAAGGAGCGCTGGTGGGGAAGTTGATCCCGACGCGAGCGATTCTCGTCGCGTCCGTGCTCGTCCTCGGTACGAGTCTCTTCGAGCTGCTGCCTGTGGCGGCCGCCGCGATACTGGGGGCAACCGCCGGACAGCTCCTGCTTTTCGGGCTCGTCAGGTACGCCGGAATGGAGTACGACACGCTTTCGGGAACGGGACTGAAGGAAAGCCACCTCCGGCGTGCCGAGCGCTGGTTCGACCGGTGGGGGCTGCCCGCCGTCGCGGTCTCGAACACCCTCCCGGTCGCGCGCGGATCGATGACGATTCCCGCGGCCGCGTCCCGGCAGTCGGCTGCGGGGTTTTCGGTCGTCTCGCTGGCTGGAACCGCCGTCTACGTCGGAGCGCTGGTGGCGATCGCCGAGGGGATCGCGGTCGCGCTTCCCCTCTGACGGAAACAAAAACGGGGCTTTTTCAGTGCGGGCCGCTTCGCTCCGTCCATGCAGGGTAATCTGCCGCCGGAGGCGCAGGAGAAACTCGAAGAGCTACAGGACCTTCAAGAGACCGCACAGAAGGTCGCACAGCAGAAAGGACAGGCCGAAACGGCCCTCAACGATGCACAGACCGCACTCGACGCGCTCGAGGACGTCGACGAGGACGCCGGAATGTACCGCGAAGTCGGCGAGATCCTGGTCGAGACCGACTACGAGTCGGCCTCCGACGATCTCGAAGAGAAGGTCGACAGCCTCGAAGTTCGCGTCGAGCAGCTGAACAAACAGGAAGAGCGCGTCCAGCAGCAGTTCGAGAGCCTGCAGGAAGAACTCCAGCAGCTCCTGCAGGGCGGCGCGGGCGGCGGTCCGGCCGGCGGTATGGGCGGACCGGGCGGTCCCGGCGCCGGCGGCGCGTAAACCGATGTCCGAAGACGCGAACGGTTCGGACGATCTCTCGGACGCAAACACCGCAGCCGATGGCGGTGGCCCGACCGACGCGGAAGTCGTCGAAACCGCGGCGGAAGCCGCCGAGGAGGTCGTCTTCGAGAACTACCGACAGTCGGAGGTCGTCGATCTCGACGTGACGGTCACGTTCGAGGACGGCGTTCTGGAGGTGGACGTCTACCTGAACGTTCCCGACGACGCCGACCCGGACCCCGAGGCCGTCGTCGACGAGGCGGCCAGAGCGGCCCAGGACGCGGTCGACGAACTGTTCGCCGACTGAGCCGGGCCGGTCCGACCGTTCTCTCCGACCTGCTGGGTTTTAAGACCTACAGAGCCAACTGTGGGCTATGGGAATCCTCTCGCGTATGTCGTACGTGGTCCGGTCGAAGATCAACGCCCTCCTGAATCGGGCCGAGGATCCGACGGAAACTCTCGACTACTCCTACGAGCAGATGCGCGACGAACTCCAGCAGGTGAAACAGGGGATCGCGGATCTCACCACCCAGAAAAAGCGCCTCGAGATCCAGAAGCGCCGGCTCGAGGAGAACGTCGAGAAGCACAACCAGCAGGCGCGACAGGCCGTCGAACAGGACAGGGACGACCTCGCCCGCAAGGCCCTCGAGAAGAAGAAATCCAAGATGCAACAGATCGAGGACCTGGAGGGACAGATCGCCGAGCTCGAGCAGACACAGGAGAACCTCGTCGAGAAGAAAAACGAGCTACAGAACCGCATCGAGGAGTTCCGGACGAAAAAAGAGACCATGAAGGCGCGCTACGAGGCCGCCGAGGCCTCCTCGCGGGTCTCCTCGGCGATGAGCGGCGTGGGCGACGAGATGGAAGACGTCGGCCGGGCGATCGAACGCGCAGAAGAGCGAACCGACGAGATGGAGGCCCGGGCGGCCGCGATGGACGAACTCCAGGAGACGGGCGCGTTCGACGACGCTCTGTCGGACAAAGACGCCATCGACCGGGAGCTCGAGTCGCTCTCGACGGACAGCGAGGTCGACGCGGAGCTGGAAACCATCAAAACCGAGATGGGCAAAGAGACGGCGGCGGAGCCGGAGGAGCCGTCGGACGTCGACGTCGACGCCGAGATCGAGGGGCTCGAGGACGAACTCGACGAAGAAGATCTCGAGGCCGAACTCGACGACGCCGAGGTCGAGTCCGAACTCGCAGACCTGAAGGACGACGAGGAGAACTGAGAGGCGTTCGCGTCGCCAGAGAGTAACCCCATTCCAGTTCGATGACGCCCGACGAGTACGCCGCAGCCGTCCACGAATCCCTCGCACCGGAAACCCGGCGAGAGTTCGACGACCGGGTCGAAACTCAGGCCGACGCCGTCGCCGCCGATCTGGCCGCCGGGCGGCTCGACAACGCGGACTTCTCGGTCGGCCTCGAACTCGAGGCGTACGTGACAACTTCTGACGGAACGCTCACTCGAGTTCCGACGGAGCTTTTCGGCGCCGACGGCACGAACCCGGAGCTGGGCGTCCACAACCTGGAGCTAAACACCGAGCCGGACGTGCTCGATGGGCCGGGAATGCGTCGACAGGCCCGACGCCTCCGGGAGCTGGTGTCGACCGCCCGGGAACTGCTTCCCGACGACCGTCGACTCGCACTGGACTCGATGTGGACCGTCCCGCCGGCCGAGGGTACTCGTCCGTATCTCTCGTCGGGGACCGAACACGACGGCGTCTTCCTCTCACAGAACATGCACGCCGACGCCCGATACTACGCCCTGGACAACGAGGTCCGGAACCGGGCCGACGGCGAGATCGAACTGTCGGTCCCGGGTGTCGACCTGACCGTTCCGTCGATTCTGATCGAGTCGCTGACGGCGTCGATACAGCCGCACCTCCAGGTGCCAAACGCGTCGTCGTTCCCCCGGTATCACGACCTCGCGATTCGGACGCTCGGGCCGGTGCTCTCGCTTGCAACGAACTCCCCGTTCCTACCGGCCGACTGCTACCGGCCGCTCGAGGACTCCTCGGCGGTCGAACGCCTCCTAGCGGCTGCACCTCACGAACACCGGATACCCGTCTTCGAAGACGCGATCAACGCCGGGCTCGCTGGCGAGAAACGGAAAGTGCGGGTGCCAAACGACCTGGAACGTCTCGATCGCCTCCCCGCCAGGGTGGTCGCCGACGTCACGTACGCCCCCCATCTGTACGACGACCTCCCGGCAGCCAGCGCCGCGACAGCCGAACAGTCGGTTCCATACGCCGACCGGATCCCCGAATACCGTCACAAGCGCGGGACGTACTGGCGGTGGGTCCGTGGCGTCGTCGGCGGGGACGTCCCGACCGGCGCAGACGGAGAGCCGACCGATCCCGGGAACGACACGGCGTCGCTCAGGCTCGAATACCGCCCGCTGCCGACCCAGCCGACGGTCCGGGACACCGTCGCATTCCAGGCGCTCGTGGTCGGACTGTTGCGGGGACTCGTCATCGAGGATCACCCGCTGGGGGAACTCCCCTGGAGTGACGCGAGAGACGCGTTCTACGCCGCCGTCGACGACGGTCCCGAGGCGGAGCTGTCGTGGGTCGCCGCCGACGGGACGTACACTGAAAACCGGCGGCGCATCCGTCAGGAGCTGCTCGAATACGCCCGTCGCGGCCTCGCAGCCTCGGGGACCGACGGGACGACCGTCGACTGGCTGCTCGACCCGATCGAAGCCCGTGTGCGGTTGGGAACCACGCCGAGTTCCTGGCAACGAGACCGAGTGCTGTCTCGGGTTCGCGGCGGGGAGACACTCCCGGAAGCGATTCGGGGGACGAAACGGAGATATCTCGACCGCGCCGCAGCCTCGGAGTCGTTTGCAGACTGGCTGTGAGATGGGGGAATACCGCCCGTCTCCCTGGCGGATCTCTGTCTCTCGGGGATTCCGCACGAACCGATCCAGTTGGAACAGGATAGCACAAACTGACATTTGTGCCTCTGGAAGACACTTACATGGACCTGCCGTAGTGACGGCCATGAATCGACGCGCCGTGCTTGCGACCTCCGGAATGCTGGCGGCCGCGATCCTCGCGGGCTGTGTCGACGACGAGGGGCGATCGGGAGGCGACGAGAACACAGAGACGCCCACAGACCAGCCGGCCGACACACCAGGTGGCGACGGGGAGGAACAGAAATCGCTTCCCGAGGGCGACCCCGGGGCGGCCGACGAGCGGATCCGCGAACTCGTCGCCGGCAACGCGGAGTTTGCGATGAACCTCCACGAGCAGTTCGTCGCCGACGAGGACGCCGACAACGTGTTCTACTCGCCGTACAGTATCTCGATGGCGCTCGCGATGACGTACGCAGGGTCGGCCGGCGACGCCGAGACGGCGATGCGAGAAGCGCTCCGATTCACGCTGGAGGATGCGACCCACCCGGCGTTTTCGGATCTGCAGTCCGCGCTCGACGAGCGCGAGACGACAGCGGATCCCATGCCGGACGACGACGATGAAACGGATGAGGTGGACGCATTCACCCTGTCGGTCGCAAACGCGTTGTGGGGCGAGGAGGGCTACCCGTTCGACGAGGAGTACCTGGACCTCGTCGACGAGTACTACGGTGGCGGCTTCAACGAGGCGAATTTCACCGCGCAACCCGAACTCGAGCGCGAGCGGATCAACGACTGGGTCGCCGACGAGACCGACGACCGGATCGAGGACTTGATCCCCGAAAACGGGATTACTCCCCAGACGGTCCTCGTGCTCACCAACGCCATTTACTTCATGGCGAGCTGGGAGCAGGAGTTCGACCCCGACGACACTCAGGAGGCACCGTTTATCGCGCTCGACGGCACGGAGACGACAGTGCCGATGATGGCACAGAACCTCCGCACGGACTACGCCGATTTGCCGCGCGCCCAGGCCATCGAACTCCCCTACGTCGGCGGCGAGGTGTCGATGGTCCTCGTCGTTCCCGACGAGGGCGAGTTCGAGGCGGTCGAGTCCGACCTGGCGGGCGAGAACCTCTTCGGTGTGTTCGAGGAACTCACCGACGCCGCCGGCGACCTCCGGATGCCGCGGTTCGAATACGAGTTCGACGCCGAACTGCGCGAGGCCCTCTCGGACCTCGGCATGGAGTCCGCGTTCGGCCCCGGCGCCGACTTCTCGAACATGGTCGACGGAGAAGGTGGGCCGGGGATCGACGAGGTGTACCACGACGCCTTCGTCAGCGTCGACGAGGAGGGCACCGAGGCCGCGGCTGCAACTGCCGTGTCCATGGTCGAGAGCGCCCCGGCCGAGTCATTCGATTTGACGATCGATCGTCCGTTCCTGTTTTGTATTCGCGACCGACCGACCGACGCCGTGCTGTTCGTCGGTCGCGTCACCGACGCGGCTGCGGCACAAGGGTAGCGGCAGGAACGGACGGGCGTGGCCTCCGCTCTCGCCCGTCAGTCGACCCGTCGGACTCCCGTACCTGCTCGATCGGTTTCCGCAAGCCGGATCTCTCCGTCCGTGAGGTCGATCCCCGCGTACGGGTCCTCGGCGAGGAGAAGCGATCCGTCGAGGTCGGCGTAATCGAGCAACGGTGCGAGGTGACAGCCGGCCGCGATCGAGGCGTTCGACTCCACCATGCAGCCGAGCATCACCTCGAGCCCGTGGGCTCGTGCTGTCGCGATCATTCTCCTCGCTTCCGCAAGTCCGCCGCATTTCATCAGCTTGAGGTTCGCGATGTCGGCCCGGTCGGCGATTTCCGGTATGTCCGAAACCGTGACACACGACTCGTCGGCGGCGATCGGCAGCACCGAGCGCTCGTAGGCGAACCGCAGCCCCTCGGGGTCTTCAGCCGGCACCGGCTGTTCGATGAACTCGACGTCGTACTCTTCGAGCCACCGGCTTTTCGCCACCGTCTCGCGGGGCGTCCACGCCTCGTTGGCGTCGATCCGGAGCCGGGCGTCCGGGGCGGCCTCCCGAACCGCCTCGACGAGTTCCCGATCGTGGTCGGTGCCCAGCTTCAGTTTGAGCACGTCGTAGCCGGACTCGACGGCCCGTTCCGTCTTCTCTCCGACTCGGTCCACCGTGTCGAGTCCGATCGTGTAGGAACTCGTCGGCGCGTCGGTCGGGTCGAGCCCCCACAGCCGGTACAGTGGAACGCCGAGTCGCTTTGCTGCCAGGTCGTGCAGCGCAATCGACACCGCACACCTGGCTGCAGGGTTGTCGCGAACGACCTCGGTGAGTCGGCGCTCGACCTCGTGGATCGCATGGGGGTCGTCGACCTCCTCGACGACGTCGAGCAGTTCCGGAAGGACGGCACCCACGGTGTCTGCAGTTTCCCCGTAGTGAGGCGAGGGGGCAGCCCCGCCGATCCCGGTCATCCCGCCCTCGTCCGTGATCCGGACGACGACGTTTTCGGTTTCGGTCGTCGTTCCCCGTGAGATCGTGAACGCGTCGTCGAGTTCGAGGGAAACCCGTTCGAACTCCGCCGAAAGCGTCATCGGTCCACCCCCTCGAGCACCGCGTCGAGAACGTCTTCCGCGTCGAATCGAACCGGATCGGTTGCCGGGACGCCGATCGTCCGGGAGTACTCCGCGACCGCTTCCCGGGCGTCGTCGTCGCCGTCGATTTCCCTGGTGTTGAGCGCGCCCGCCACGACGGGTGACTCGTGAACCGGTTTCGCCAGCGACTCGTAGAGGTCGACGTACTCGGGAAGCGGCGGAAGCGAAAACTCCTCGTAGCCGTGAATCGCCTCCCGTCCGGAAGCGTGACACAACACGAGCGCGTCGGCCATCGCTCCGTGGAGGATGCCACACGTGACAGCCGAGTAGGCGGGGTGGACGATGCTCCCTTGCCCCTCGACGAACAGCACGTCGTGTTCGTCACCGAGTTCGAGGATCATCTCTTCGACTGAACCGGCGGTGAAGTCGCTTATCACCCGGTCGACCGGATTCCCCCAGCCGGCGATCATGATCCCGGTCTGTCCCGTCGGGACGAACCCGGCGTCGATCCCCCGATCTCGGGCGGCCGCCAGCAGCTCCAGCGAGACGGTCATCTTGCCGACCGAACAGTCGGTACCGACGGTGAGGACGACGTCGGCGTCGACGTCGGCTGCGACACCCTCACTCACCGTGAGATCCTCGTGGGGATTTCGGACGTCCCACAGTTCGACGCCCTCCTGATCGGCCAGCGCGGCGAACTCCTCGTCCTCCGAGAGGAAGTAGTGGAGCCCGGAGATGACGTCACAGCCCGCGTCGATCGCCGCCGTGACGTCCGGTCGCCACGACTCCTCGAACCCTCCGCCGATCGGCGCGATTCCGATCAACAGCGTGTCGAGATCCGATTCGACCTCGAGAGCCTCCTCGAACGAGCCGACGATCGGAGCGTCATCGAGGTCCCGCACGTGATCGCCAACGCTGGAGCCGGCTTCCTCGCGGTCGATTACGGCGGCGACGTCGTAGTTGCCGTAGCGCATAACGCCGATCGCCGTCTTCGCACGGTCGGGAAACTTCTCGTGGGCGAGGATAGCGATCGTCCGGTCCGATACCCGTCGGGTCCCCCTGTCGGAAACGTCGGTCATACCTGCACGGATGTCGAGGGGACTAATAAATCGGCGGCCACCGGCGAAACATCGGAACAACCCGGTCGCGTCCCCGGGCCGTCGACGCGGTCACTCGCCGTCCGCGATACGGTCTGCACACTCGAAGCCGGCCACCACCCCGCCGTTGAGCGACCGTTCGGGGTACTGCGCCCGAGAAGCCATCCCGGCGTAGTACATCCCATCGCCGACCGACTCGCGCAGGTCGTACGGGATCACCGTCTCGAGGTATCCTCGTTCGTAGACGGGCGCAGCCCGCGGGTTCCGGGAGAGCCGGACCGACTCGACGTGTTCGCGGGAGAACGACGGGAACAGTTCTTCGATCCCGTCGAGCCAGCGTTCCTCGAGTGTGTCGTCGTCGGCCTGCCACCGCCAGTCGTCACTGGACTGGACGTAGCTCGCGACATACAGGAGGTGTTGGCCGCCGTAACGGTCCGGCGGGACGAAGTTCGTGTGTTCGATGAGGGCGCCGAACGGCGCCTCGTCCGCGATGTTCAGCCAGTAGGTGTCCATGAGCGTCCGATCCATCGTCACGACCGCACACACTGCGCCCTGGAAGTCGATGTCGCATTCATAGCCAGTCAGTGATTCGAGCACGTTCGGCATCGCCGCCACGACGACGCCGTCGGTGTCGTGGGTTTCCTTCCCGGATTCCGTCTCGACAGTGACGGTTTCGACGCGTCGATCCGCAGACTCCTCTGTGTCAGTCGTAAATCCGACGTCGACCACCCGGGCGTTCGTGGTAATGTGATCGCGTCCGACGGAGTCTACGAGCGCGTCGATCAGGACGCCGAAGGAGCCGTCGAAGTAGCCGAGGATCTCCCCCCGTCTGAGGTCGCGTTCGCCGCGGAATCTGATCCGGCCGAGCAGCCAGGCCGCGCTGACGTCCGCCTTCCTGTCGCCGAACTTCGCGTCCAAAAGCGGGTCGAAGAACCGCTCGTACACGCCGCGAGTGGTGTGTTCTTCGACGAACTCCCGAACGGGCACGTCTTCGAACGCGGAGAGATCGTCGTAGGTGTCGAACCGCGGACGGCCGCCGCGCACGTCGACGCCCAGCGTGAGCATCCCGAGCCGAAACTTGTCATAGAGGCTCAGGTGGGGATAGGCGGCGATCTGGGCTGCAGTGTCGAGCGGGTGGACGACGCCGTCGACGTAGTAGGCGTTCTTGCCGACGATCCACTCCAGCCGCTCGTCGATCCCGAGTTCCTCGGCGAGTTCGACGATCGTCTCCTCCGACTTCGAAAGGTGGTGGTAGTAGCGTTCGATCGGGTCCCCGGCGGTGTCGTACAGCGCCGCGAGACCGCCGACGTCAGCGGTAGCTTCGTACACCGTGACGTCGAAGCCGTGTTCCTGGAGCCGGTGGGCGGCCGCCAGCCCGGCGATACCCCCGCCGACGACAGTGATCATGTCACCCGATGGGTTCGTCCGGCGTAAGGTGTTTTCCCTTCGACGGCCGCGGGTTCTGCCCGGCCGGACGGAGTCGCCGGTCACTCGTAGGGATATCTGGCGATCTCGCCGCAATCACACGTGATCACCACGTGCCCCGACTGCAGCCGCACCCGGGCGTTGCGTCCCGGCAGGAGGTACACGTCACAGCGATCGCAGGTGAACCGTTTGAACTCCCGGGGGACTCCACAGCGGTGCCGCTGGGCGATCCGACGGGCGAGTCTGACGTACTCCCTGGAGCGGTCGAACTCTCCGTTTCCGGCGGCCTCGCGGGCGAGAGCGTGCAACCGGTCGATCCGCTCCTCGGGGAGGCCCATACCGACAGACCGCGGGCTCGACGCAAAGGCGTTGCGAAAGAACCTACAGCTTGTTTTCCGCGTCCTCGGCGAGTTCCTTCATTCGCTTTCCGACCCGGCCAGCTGTCGAGAACTCGTCTTTGGCCATCGCCGACGCGAGGGCGTTGCCGAGCACGAACACCGCGTGTTTGTGCTCGCTTTTGGATTTGTGGACGTGGGACGGATCGACGTCGAGCTCCTCGTACGGTTCGAACAGCTCCGGATCGACGTGCTCCTTCTCGCGGAAGTACTCCATGATAGTGACCATCTGCTCGTGGAGCTCGAGCAATTCGTCTTTGTGCATACCCCGTTGTAGGCGCGTTCTCCGTTTAAATATTGCTCGGGAGCCGATGGCACACGCTGAAAGGACGAGCAGTTCGCCGCAAGGGTGCCTCGCGGGAGAAAACGCGGTGTCGACTAGAAGACGTACTCGTCCTCGTGTCCCATCATTCCGTCGTCTTCGAACCCCGGTTCCTCGTCGTCCATCGGGCCGCTCGTTTTGTACGCTTTCATCCCGGTGGACAACAGCTCCTCGATCGCTTCTTCGCGGTTGACGAACTCGCCCTGTTCGACGAGCTGGGCGATCTGCATCTCGAGGTGTTCCGGGATCGTAATTTCGACCTTGGGCATCTGAACAACCGGGGTTTGACGGAGGGTGTATATAAAGTTGCTGCCAGCTTCGCGACACGCGTTCCCGCGACTCACCCGTTCGGCTGTGGCTCGGGATTCGGCGCGACCCGACATTCATACGGTTCTGGAAGTCGTGGTGCCTTCATGGTCGTCGATCATACCGACCTCTACCGGGAGTTCGGGGAACAACGGCTTCCGCCGGGACAGCGGAAGACAGAGAAGTTCCCCGTCCTTTCGAAGGGAGAAACGCCCGACTGGAATCCGAATAGCTGGAGGTTCGAAGTGTGGGGGGCCGTCGACACCGGACTGTCTTTCGATCTCGAAGAGTTCCGGTCACTGCCGTCGGAAACCCAGCGACAGGACTTCCACTGTGTCACCGGGTGGAGCACCTTCGACCGGGAGTTTACGGGCGTGCCCTTCGCGGAAATCGCCGAGCGTGCCGGCGTCGACGACGATGCGGTGCACGTCATGTTCCACGCACTGGACGGCTACACGACGGATCTCCCGTTGGCGACGTGCATGCGGCCCGAAGTGCTGTTCGCGTCCGAACTCGACGGGGAGAAGTTATCGGACGACCACGGTGGCCCCCTGCGGGTCGTGACGCCACACAAGTACGCATATAAAGGGGCAAAGTGGGTAACCGGGGTCGAGTTTCTGACTGAACCCGAGCGGGGCTACTGGGAGAAGCGGGGATACTCCCGGACAGCGGATCCGTGGGCCGAAGAGCGGTACAGCTAGGATCGACCGTCGGTCCCTCGATTGAATCGCCATCCCGGAGTGGAACGCTTAAGTGGCCGGACGTCAGAATTCCATCGAGGGCCGATAGCTCAGCCCGGCAGAGCGTCTGGCTTTTAACCAGACGGTCGGGGGTTCAAATCCCTCTCGGCCCGTTTTCCTGCGAACGAAGTGAGCAGTGAAAACGCATACAGAGGGATTTGAATCCTACCAGTCGCGCACAGCGACCGGCGGGAGCGAGCACGTCTGGTTCCGGTTCAAATCCCTCTCGGCCCGTTTTCCTGCGAACGAAGTGAGCAGTGAAAACGCATACAGAGGGATTTGAATCCTACCAGTCGCGCACAGCGACCGGCGGGAGCGAGCACGTCTGGTTCCGGTTCAAATCCCTCTCGGCCCGTTTTCCTGCGAAAGACGAACTACAGACTGGACCGAACCGAAGGGCGAGTCGACATCACAAACCTGCCCCGTACGACACCTCATCTCCGGCGAATATTACTTAAAGAATCCGAGAGAAAACGGCGACCCGCGCCGCTACTGCTTAAATAACGTCCCGCCAATTCACTCGGGAGAGAAGAAATTCCCAGACTGTGAGAAACACGTTCCCCTTTTATTCGTCGAGATAGCCGAAGTTCTAACACGCGATGTCGGTCCGGAAGCCGACACAATATGAGGTGTAATAAATGAGTGATGGTTGGACAATCGTAGTGGGAGTCAAACAGGTTCCCGACTCCGACGAGGTAACGATCGATCCGGACACGGGTCGACTCGACAGGGCAAACGCCCCTGCCGTGTTGAACTCCCCGGATCGAAACGCGCTCGAGGCGGCACTCGCGCTGCGCGACGAGGTCGGCGGTAAGGTGATCGCAATCACCATGGGCCCGCCCAACGCCGCCGCCGTACTCGAGGAGGCCGTCGCGATGGGCTGTGACGACGCCGCCCTGATAACCGATCGGGCGTTCGCGGGTAGCGACACCTGGCCGACCAGCTACACGCTGGCGGAGGCGGTCAAGTACTTCGACGCCGACGTCGTCGTCTGCGGCGAGGAAACCACCGACTCCTCGACCGGCCAGGTTCCGCCGGGGATCGCCGCCCACAACGACTGGGCGCAACTGACCTACGTCGAAGACCTGGAACCCCGTCCCGAGGAGAACCGTCTCGTCGCCGTCCGCGACGTCGAAGGCGGCCACGAACGCGTCGCCGCCGACCTCCCGGTCGTCGTCGCGTTCGCCTTCGGCGAAAACGTGCCCCGCCCCGCGGGGCTCCACCGCAAGATCTACGCCGAAAACGAGTTCGAGCCAATGGAGATTACCGCCGAGGATCTCGGCATCGATCCCGACGAGGTTGGGCTCGACGCCTCGCCGACCCAGGTCGGCGGCATGGACACCGTCTCGCCGGTCGACCGGAAAGAACAGAAATTCGAGACGGCCGAGGAACTCTTTGAGGCGCTCGCCGAAACGGAGGTGTTCTCATGAGCGACGAAGCCGAGCAGGAACTGACCGAGGAAGAACAGCGGGTCGCCGATGCCGAGGACGTGTGGGTCTTCATCGAGGAGCACGCTGGCGACGTGATGAACGTCTCCTGGGAGTTGCTCGCGGAGGGACGCAAACTCGCCGACAAGATCGATCAGAAGCTGGTTGCAGTGGTGATCGGTGAAGACGTCGACGACGTCGCCGAGGAGGCGATCCAGCGAGGGGCGGATCTGGCACTCGTCGCCGACGATCCCGTCTTCGAGCCGTATCGGGCGGACCCGTACGGCACCCAGTTCCGGCACATGGTTGAGGAGAAAAACCCCTCGATCGTGCTGATCGGCGGCACCCACACCGGTCGCGACTTCGCCGGTCGGGTCGCCGTACCGACGTGGGCCGGCCTCACCGCCGACGTCACGGTTCTCGACGTCGAAGAGGACGGCCTGCTGCTCGCGAAGCGTCCGGCCTTCGGCGGCAACGTGCTCGCGACGATCGTCTGTGAGGACCACCGCCCGCAGATGGCGACGGTGCGTGCCGGCGTCTTCGAGGCTGCCGAGCCCGATCCCGACCGCGACGGCGAGATCGAACACGTCGAGGTCGTCGTGGGAGAAGACGACACCATCTCGGAAGTGCTCGAACGCGAGATCGGAGACACCGCCGACATCACCGACGCCGACCGCATCGTCGCCGTCGGCGGCGGAATCGAGGGCGACGTCGGACCCGCCGTCGAACTCGCGGAGGCGCTGGACGCCGAACTCGCCGCGAGCCGCAAGGCCGTCGACGAGGGATGGGTCGAAGCGTCCCGGCAGGTCGGTCAGACCGGCAAGACCGTCCGTCCGGAGCTGTACGTCGCCCTCGGCATTTCGGGGGCGATCCAGCACCTCGAAGGGATGAAAGACAGTGGCGTCGTGGTCGCGATCAACGACGACCCGAACGCAGCGATCTTCGAGCACGCCGACTACGGCATCGTCGGCGACATCTTCGAGATCGTGCCGGAGCTGGTCGAAGCGATCGAATCCGGAGCGGAACTCACGGAGGTGGCCCAATGAGCGACAGGGCCGAACCGATCGAGAACCCGAACTACGACGACGCGTTCGACGTGATCGTCGTCGGCGCCGGGCTGGCCGGCTGTGCGGCGGCGACGAAGCTCGCACAGGAAGACCTGGACGTGCTGATGATCGAGCGCGGTCGGTTCCCGGGCGCGAAGAACGTCTTCGGGGGCGTGATGTACACGCCGACCGTGCGCGAGATGGTCGACCTCTCGGATGCGCCCCTGGAGCGCTACGTCGCAGAGCGGCGGTTCAGTATGCTCTCCGAGCGCGACGAAACTGCCGTCTCTCTGCGCCCCGGTCAGTGGCACGAGCCGCCACACAACGACTCCTACACCGTGCTTCGCGGGGAGTTCGACCGCTGGTTCGCCGAGCAGGCCGTCGAAGAAGGGGCCACGCTCGTCACCCAGACCACCGTCACGGATCTCATCAAAGAGAACGGACAGGTCGTCGGCGTCGAGACGGACCGCCCGGACGGGCGGATCAAAGCGCCGTACGTCGTGCTCGCGGAGGGGGGCAACTCCCTGGTGAGCGAGGCGGGCGACCTCCGATCGGTCGAACGCGCAGAGAACGTGGCGGTCGGCGTCAAGGAAGTGCTGGAGTTCCCCGAGGGCGAGAACGTCATCGAGGACCGCTTCCGGCTGTACGACGACGCCGGTGTCTCCTACCACTACTTCGGTGAGGGCGCCGTCGGCGACGCGTTCGGCGGCGGCTTCATCTACACCAACGACGACACCGTAAGCGTCGGGCTCGCCTACCGCCTCTCGGACGCCCGTGGCGCCCAGCCCAAACCCGAGCAGACGCTGAACGCGTTCAAGTCCCACCCGGCGGTCGCACCACTGCTCCGGAACGCCCGCACTGTCGAGTACACCGCCAAAACGATCCCCGAGGGCGGCCCCGAGGCCGTCCCGGACCTTGTCCACGACGGGGCGGTGCTGGTGGGCGACACGGCCGGACTGGTGTTGAACAACGGCGTCCACCTCGAAGGAACGAACATGGCCGTCGAGAGCGGCTATCTGGCGGCGAAGGCGATCGCGAGCGCGGCCGCCCGCGACCGCACGGACGCCGCCGCCCTGCGGTCGTACCCCGAAGAGCTCGAGGAGTCGTTCGTGATGCAGAACCTCGAGCGGTACGACTGGATGATCGAGCGCGTGAAAGAGGACAAGGAGCTGCTGTTCGAGACACTCCCGCAGGCGGTCGCCGACGCGAGTACCGAATACTTCCGGATGGACCGCGAGCCGAAGGAAGCACACGCCGAAGAGGCGAAAGACCGCATCCTCGAGGCCGTCGGCGGCTGGACGGGTGCAGCGAAACTGGCGTACAGATACAACAAAATGATACGGTGACACAATGAGCGCAAACACTGACGCGGCCGACGAGACCGGACCGGACCTCTCCCCGAAGTCGTTCGGGGTCGAGAACGAATCGATGGAAGACAAGCTGTACACCGTCAAGTACGAGGATGCCGGCGAATCCCACCTGGACGTGAAGGTGCCCGGCATCTGCGAAGAGCGGTGTGTAAACGACGACTGCGTGAACGTCTGTCCGGCAGACGTCTGGCAGCGGGACGACGACGGCGTACCGCACATCTACTACGAGAACTGCCTGGAGTGTGGCAGCTGTCGGTGGGGCTGTCGCCACGGCAACGTCGTGTGGACCTACCCCGAACGCGGCGCCGGCGTCACCTACAAGAAAGGCTAGCGAACCGATCGTTCTTCGCCGGGATCGCAACCTACTCGGCGCTGTGTACTCGAGACGTTTTCGAGTGATGAGTGCGTGACGTCGCCGTTCCGGAACGCGATCCTGTTCGTCGTGCTCGCCGCCGTCTGGGGGAGCGCGTTCACCGCGATCAAGGCCGGACTGGAGTTTTTTCCCCCGGTCCTGTTTGCGGCGTTCAGGTACGATCTGGCCGGCCTGTTGATGCTCGGTTACGCAGTGTACGCCACCGATCGGTGGCGACCCCGGAGTCGCGACGAGTGGTTGCTCGTCGGGACCGGCGGGGCGTTCCTGATCGCCGCCTACCACGCGTTCCTGTTCGTCGGCCAGCAAGGGACCACGAGCGCCGCCGCGGCAGTGATCGTCAGCCTCTCGCCGATTCTGACGACGGGGTTTGCGCGTGCGCTGCTGCCGGACGAACGGCTCGCCATCCTGGGAGTCGTCGGCCTCCTGGTCGGATTTGTGGGTGTGGTAATCTTGAGCAACCCCGATCCGAACAACCTGCTGGACGCCCGGACCGTGTCGATGCTTTTGATCTTCCTTGCGGCGGCGTCGTTCGCGCTCGGCAGCGTGCTGACCCGGCGGTTCGACACCGGACTCCCGATCGAGACGATGGAGGCGTGGTCGATGCTGGTGGGCGCACTCCTGATGCACGGGGTAAGCGTCGCACTCGCGGAATCTGTGGCGGACGTCGAGTGGACGCTCGAGGCGCTCGTAGCGCTGCTGTATCTCGTCGTCGTCGCAAGCGCAGCCGGCTTCCTGATCTACTTCGACCTCCTCGAACGGCTCGGCCCGATCGAGATCAACCTCGTTTCGTATGCCGCCCCGGTCGCCGCCGCGGTCACCGGGCTGGTGTTCCTCGGAGAGGTGCCGACGATCCACACCTGGGTCGGCTTCCTGTTCATCCTGACGGGCTTTCTGCTCGTAAAGCGGGACGCGATCCGTGCGGAACTCGTTCGGCTGTAAGTCTCGGTTCCCGAGAAAAACGCGCGAAGCGACTGCTACAACAGGACGATGGCAGCCGCCTGTGCTGCCTCGTACGTAGAGTCGTACACGTGATTCAAAAGGAGATACGCCACGACCCCGAGAATCAGCGACAGTAGCCACGAACCGGCTGCGATCCGTCCGATCCGACGGTGAGGCGTCTCGGTCCGGAGCTCCCGTTCGGTGTGCGTGAGGCCGAGAACGATCGCATAGATTACCACCGGCACCGCGAGAATCGACAGCACGATGTGGATCCCGAGCATCACCAGATACGCGTAGAAGGCGGGGTCGGGGCCTTCGAAGTACTTCGTCCCGCCGCCGGCGACCCGCGGGAGATACATCCCGAGGAAGATCAGGATCAACACGAACGAGGTCGTCATCGCCGCGGCGTGTTTTTTCATCTCGCCGGCGCGGATCCAGTACCAGCCAAGCGAAAGCGTGAGGATCGTAAGAGCGTTCACGGCGGCGATCGCGTGGGTGAGAAACTCGACCTGGGGCTGTGATAGCCGGGGGAACAGTGCCGCGAACGACGGCGAGAGAAACACCCCGAGCACCGCGACGTAACCGACGAGCGAGAGGGCGATCGTGACTGCGAGCGGACGGTCCCGAACCGGGCCGCGAACGACTGGCGTCTCCATGGTCGCCGTTGGGGAGGAACCGGTATTCCTTTTCGGGTTCCGACCGTCGGACGGAAAAGACACTTGTCGGCTGCTCCCTTCCTCCACGCGTGAACTGGGAGAACGGCCCTCGCCGACGGCTCGCAGCCCGGATCCTGCAAGCGACGGCTGCGGGCCTCTGTCGACGCCCCCGGTGGGAACTGTTCGCGGTGTATCTCGCGGTTCCGACGCTTCTGGTCTTCGTCTATCTCCTTCCAGGGACCCGGAGCTGGAGCCTCTCGCTTGCCGTCCAGTCGCCGTTCGCTGACGGACCGACACTGTGGACGGCGTTCGCGTCGAGCTACGTCCACGCCGACACATCCCATCTCCTCAACAACGTCGGCGTGTACTGGCTCACGATGGCGGCGATCCATCCGCTCGCGGTCGTGGCCGACTGGCGTCGAAAGCTCGCTGGCGCCGCCGCGGGCTATCTCCTCGCCGTTCCAATCCTCGTTTCGTGGGTGTCGATCAACACGCTCGGGGAGTTCTCCAACTACCCGTCGGCCGGGTTTTCGGGACTCAACTCGGCGTTCCTGGGGTTTCTCGTTGTCGTCTGGTTCGTCGCCCTCGGGTCGGAGTCGGCACCGGAGTCGGAGTCGAAGGGGGAGTCGGAGTCGAGGTCGAAGACGGATCGACGGATCGATCCGACCTGGGCGGTCGTCCCGTTTTCGCTCGCGCTGGCGTTCGCGTTCGCCGTTCCGCGGAACACCGGCTTCCTGCCCCCCGACCCATCGATCGCGGCGTTGTTCTTCCTCGTCGCCGCCGGGGGTGCAGCCGGGTTGCTCCACCTGAACGGCGCGCCACGGTGGATCGGCCTCCCCGCCGAACGGGAGTTCATGTTCGTGTTCGGGATGTCCGTAACCATCGCGGGGGTGCTCGGTTCGCTCGTCATCGTCGCCCCCGGAACCAACCTGTACGCACACCTGACGGGGTTCGTCGTCGGCTTCGGCGTCCCGTTTCTCGGGTTCGTACTCCCACGACTTTCCGCACGCTGAGCCGTCGAGAGACCGGTCGAGAAATCAGTCCCAGAACGACTGCGTCCGGGCGTACTGGCGCTCCTGTTCGAGGATGTCCCGGTAGAAGTCGTCCTCGTTCTCTCGGAGCTTCGCGATGATCCGCGCGGCGTTGTGCGGCCCCACGCCGCGGGCCGCCATCGCGATCACCGCCTGCTTGCCGTGGCTCTGGACCAGGTTCGCCGAACGGTACGCCCGCTCGGTGAGCCGGCGCTGTTCGTCGTCCTTCTCGCCGGCCCGCACTGCCGCGGGCGTTTCCTCGTCCCAGGGGTTGAGCGCGGCGATTCGGGTGGAGCCGCAGTCGGGACACTCCGGCTGGTCGGTCACCCGACGGACTGGACGGGTTCGCTCCCACTCGAGACAGTGGAGACACAGCAGCCTGACGCGATCGTCCATGATCCGGTCCCGCACGGTGTCGATCACCGATGCGTCCGCGTTCTCGGGTACCAGGAACTCCCGCCCCCCGGATCGTCCCCCGGTTCCAAGCGGCGTCCGCTCGCCGACGATCGCGACCTCGATATCTCGACCGTCGCTGTCGGCCGTAGTGTCGTCCGATCGAAGTCGACCGAGGAGGTCCGCGGCTCCGTCGATCTCGAGATCGCGGTGAAACACCTCCCGAACGGCCTCGTCGAACACCGGCGTGTCCGCGAGCGCAGCCAGCAGCCGGTCGGCGCCGAACCGGTGGTCACCCTGGTAGCGTTTGAGCGCGCCGAACTTCGCGGCCACCTGCGCGAGAGTGAACTTCAAGGTGTCAGAGCGCTTCAACGCGAGTTCCAGCAGCGGCTCGAGGTGGTCCGGGTCGGTTTCGAGAAGCACTGCCCGGAACGTCGAGGGGCCGACCGACGGCGGCACCTCGAAGGAGATCCGGTAGGGGTCGACCTCCATGCCGATGGACGAGCCGGTTCGCTGGCCGACCAGCGCCGCGAGCAGCCGCCCCAGCGTCTCGTTGATCTCGTGGCCGAACGTCGCGTTCAACGCGACAGTCCGCGCCTCCCCCTCTACCAGGAGGCGTCGGTCGGTCGGCAGCGGCGCCCCCGACTCGACGTGGCGCTCGACCGGCTCGAGAGCGTTCGCAATCGTCCGTTCGTCCGCGGGGTATCGGCGTGACAGCTCTCGGGCGACGGAGTCCCGGGAGCCGCCGGCCGAAAGCTGCCTGCCGGCGACACGCCGCAGTTCGCCGACCTCGCGTGCGACCGCCGCCGGCACCGGGATCTCCTGGCCCACCCAGGAGGGAACCTCCCCGCCGGGATCCTCCACCGGCGACACCTCCACCCGACTCTCCTCGTCGTCGATCTTCGTGATCCGCCACATCTCCCCGCGCTGGATGAACGTCGCTCCCGGCTCGGCGAAGTTGACGACGAACCGCTCGTCGAGGGTCCCTACCCCCGTCCGAGAGGAGACGTCGTACACCTCGTAGGTCTCCTCGTCGGGAATCATCGAGAGGTTGGCGTAGAAGTACTGCCAGGAGCCGCCGGTCTTCTCGATCCGGTCGTGGTCCGCGGCGTACCAGACGAGCCGGTTGCCCGCGATCTCCTCGATCACCTCCCGAAGCTGTGCCACCGACAGCTTCCGGAACGGATACGCAGCGGTGAGCACATCGTGAGCGTCGCCGACGTCGAGCTCACCGAAGTCCATCACGAGCCCGACCAGCTGGTTTGCAACCACGTCGAGGCTGCCGTGATGGATTGCCGAATTTTCCACCTCGCCTTCCCGCGCCCGTCGGGCGATAACGAGCGCCTCAAGTGTGTCGTCCGGATCGCTCGCGAGGATCGTCCCTCGCGAAATCTCGTCTCTGCGGTGGCCGGCCCGACCGACTCGCTGGAGCAGTCGGGCCACTTCCCGGGGGCTGTTGTACTGGACGACGTGATCGACCCGCCCCACGTCGATCCCCAGCTCCATCGAAGAGGTGCACACGAGCGCGTCGATCTCTCCGGATTTGAACCGGTCCTCGACGTCGATCCTGACCTCCTTCGAGAGCGACCCGTGGTGGACTTCGATCGGCGCCTCCAGCTGTTTGAACCGAGAGCCGAGCGCCTCGGCCGTCTGTCTGGTGTTGACGAAGATCAACACCGACTCGTTGTCCGCGACGATGTCACGGATAAACCGGACGTGGCTGGCGATCTCCGGATCGGTCGCGAGTTCGCCCGCGAGATGTTCGTCTTCGTCGGTCACCGCTGGTTCGGTGACGGTAAACTCCACGCGGCTGCCGACGTCGATTTCGACGATCTCGACGTCTCGGTCTGCACCTCGGGTGACTTCCTCGTTTTGTACCGTCGTATCCGCGGTGGCGGCCGGGTGATCAGAATGTGGGGTGCCGACGCCGACGAGAAAGCGACCGACCTCTTCGGGATCGCCCACCGTCGCCGAGAGCCCGATCCGCTGTGAAGGGCCCGCGACCGCCCGGAGTCGTTCGAGTCCGACGGTCAGCTGTGCGCCGCGTTTCGCCGCGGCGAGTTCGTGGACCTCATCGACGACCACGTGATCGACGTCGGAAAGCGCCTCGCGCATCCGCGATCCCGTCAGGATCGCCTGGAGGCTTTCGGGAGTCGTGATCAGCACGTCCGGCGGGTCCTCTGCCTGCTTTTTTCGCTGATAGCTCGTGGTGTCGCCGTGTCTGACCGCGATCTCGACGTCGAGTTGCTCGCCCCACCATTCGAGGCGATCCATCATGTCGCGGTTGAGCGCCCGCAACGGGGTTATGTACAGCGCCCGAATCCCCTCGATCGGTTCCCGCCCCTCGTCGCGGCAGCGCTCCCGCCGCCGGACGATCGCGTCGAACACCGGCAACATCGCAGTCTCGGTTTTTCCGGTTCCGGTAGGGGCGACGATCAGGGCGTTCCGACCGGCCGAAAGCGTCGGAATAGCACGGCGCTGCGGCTCCGTCGGCGTGGTGAATCCGCGGTCGGACAGCGCCTCCCGAACGGACGCCCCGAGCGCGGCGAACGCGTCCATCCCGGCGTCGGCCGATCGCCCCTCTGCCATCGCCGACGATAGCGGGGCGACGCGATTAAGGCCACCGTTTCGACGGTTCCGATTTCCGCCCCTGGCACCGCCCGACCTTATAAGTCGATCGCGTACAGCGATTCAGTATGGACCTCGGGCTCACGGTCGGGGACGAACTCGAGCGGATCGGCGCTGCCGATCCACGGTACGACTTCCTCGAACTCTCGATCGGGGACGGATTCCTCCCGCCAGAATCGATCGATCGCGACCGCCTGGAGACGGCGCTGGACGGCCGCGAACTGTACGTCCACCTGCCGTTCGACCAGCCGGTCGTGACACACGTCCCGGAGCTAAACGAGGCGATCCGCGAGTATCAAACTCGGCTGCTGTCGTGGGCCGGAGACGTGGGCGCCCGGAAAGCGGTGTTGCACGGAACCACCGCCGACCGGGACGACGTCGGCCTCCGGGACGGGTTCACGGAGCAGCTGGCTGGGATTGTCACCGCGGGCGATCGCACAGGGGTGGAGGTGGTCGTCGAGAACGTCGGCCACCAGCACCACGGCGTCCAACTGTCCGTCCTGGGCGAGGCTGCACGGGAGGTCGGCGCGTCAGTCTGTTTCGACGTGGGTCACGCGTACATGGAGGCCGGAAACGACGGGATCAAACGGTTTCTCCGGAGCCACGGCGACCGAATAACTCACCTCCACGTTCACGACGCGCGTCGCCGCGGAGACACCCACATCCCGGTCGGCGCCGGCGAGATCGACTACGACATCGTGTCCGAGCAGCTCTCCGGCTTCGACAGGAGCGTCGCGGTCGAGGTGTTCACCGACGACGCGGCGCTTCTCTGGGACTCCGGGAGGCGGGTGCGTGACCTTTTGATTCCGGAGTGAACTCGGCTATACATCGGTGTACGGGCCGAGTCGAGTCCCGTCGAGGAGATACGCCTGACCGTCGGCGAGTCCGGCCGGCAGGAACGGCGAGAGGAACGACTGTCCCTCGACGTTCACCCAGGTTCCGCCCGATCGGTCGTTGAAGGCTGGAAACACCACGAGTTCCGTTTCCGAGCCGGCGGTTTCCTCGGCGATGATTCCCTCAGTCCGGAACGGTTCCGGATCGAGTGTCCCACGCAGCCACGCCCGCTCCACCCGGGTGCCACCTACCTCGTCTCTGAGTCGGACCTGCGGATGTTCGTGGCCCACACAGACGACGTCGGCCTCGAGAACCTCGCGTGCGGGCCAGGTGTGGCCGTGGACCAGTCCCACGTTCCCGTAGACAGCTCCGTCGGCGGGAGCGACGTCGATCCGGTCGGCGAAGGCGGCCGCGACCCCGCCGTCGTGGTTTCCCTGCACGAGCGTCAGGGGAACCCGGTCGGTCACCGAGCCGATCAGTGTTTCGAGCTCCTCGCGCTCCTCGCCGTCGGGGGCACGAATTCGATGGGCGAGATCACCCAGCACAATCACCCGATCCGCATCTGTCCGGTCGAGCAGCGACAGCAATCGCTCGCGGCGGCTGTCGGCCGCCGAGTCGAGTTCGACACCGCGTTCGTATCTGAGGCCGATCTCGATGCCGGCGTGGTAGTCCGCGACGGCGAGTGCCCGCTTCCCGTCGCCGTCGACGATCGCCGCCGGCGCGTTCGGGATCGGCTCGACTGGCGTCGGCGCCACCGTCGTCAGATCGCCTTCAGGCGGTCGTCGCCGGGTTCATAACAGAGACCGCCCATCAGGGCGTCCTGGATCGCGTCCTCGACCGCGTCCGGATCGACCCCGTATTCGTCGACGACGCGGGCGACGACCGCCTCCCTGTCGGCGCCGTCGCCGTCGTCGATCGCCTCGATCGCATCGACCGCCGCCGACTCCAGGTCGACGTCGACCGGATCGACCTCGTCGGTCGCCTCGGATTCCCCGTCGGTGTCCGGCTCGGGTTTCTCCTCGGCAGGTTCGGCGTCGGTCGCCTCGTCGCCGGCGTCGGCCTCTAGTTCGGCCGCCAGCTCGTCGGCGTCGGGCACGTCGATGTCCGCCTCACCGGGGTCGTCGACCTCGGTTCCGGTGGTGAACTCCGTCCCGTACTCGTCTTCGACTTCCCTGCGCTCGTCCTCGTCGAGTTCGTACATTCCGTCACCGCTCTCGGAATCGTCGTCCGGCGACGCGTCGATGTCGGTGCCCTCGACCGACTCCGAGCCACCTGCACTCGCGTCAGTCGCAGCCTGCGTTTCGTCGGGTTCGGATTCGGTTTCCTCCTCGGGTTCCGGTTCCGGATCGACTTCCGGATCCGGCTCGGATTCCGGTTCAGCTGTCGGCGGCTCTTCGGTCGCAATCTCGGCCACGTCTTCAGACTCGGCGGGGGCCGCCGAGTCGTCGTCGATCGCCTCGGCATCGGCGGCCGACTCATTGACTGCGGCCGGCTCGGCGTCCGTTTCGGTGTCGACGTCCGCGATCGTGACGTCGGTCTCCGGCAACGTCCCGACCTCCGAGATCCCGACCTCGCCCCGTTCCGCCGGAGCCATCGAGGGACGGGTCACTTCCTCGCGCTCGCCGGCGACGAGTTCGAGTGCTTCCACCGCCGTCCGGCGGATCGCCTCGACGTACGCGGGCGAGGTGTCGTACGTCGCAAGCGCCTTCGGGATCCCGGCTGCAAGCGCCGTGGAGGCCCCGCCCGCGGCCAGCGCCTCCCGGAGCCGATCACCGCGGAGATCCGACTCCAGCGCGCGAACGAACACCGCGAGCCGGTCGAGAGTGGCCTCCGCAGTCGAGACCACCCAGCGATCGCGCGTCCGGGCGTCGACCGCGTTGAGGCTCTCCGGACGCACCGAGGTGAACACCCGGTCGGAGTCCTCCGGCTCGAACGTTCGGGCCTTCCCGGTGAGCGCGACGAACGCCGGGGGATCGGCGCGTTCGAGGAACGCCGCCTCGTCGGGCTGGTACTGCCCGGCGTAGGTGACGAACGCCCCCGTCGGATCCACGATCCGTCCCCGGCTCGTCTCCTCGTTTACGGCCTCGACCTCCGTCAGTACGCCCACTGCGAACAGCCGGTTGACCCGGGCACCGGTCGGCGTCACGACGTAGTTCGGTGCTCGCTCCTCGTCGCTTTCCGAATACGACAGCGTCGCGTCGTCGAACTCCGCAGCGAACAGCCTGTGGGCGATCTCCCGCCCGCCACCGCCGACGGGTCCACCGTCGCCGGAACCGGTGCCTCCCGAACCGCCGTCCTCGGCGCTCATCGTCGCTCACCTCCGTCGGCAGCGGGACCGTCTGCGGGGGCCGAACCGAGCCGCTCCAGGGCGGCTCTCGCCTCCTCGGCGGGGTCGACCTCGACTTGCTCGAACGCGTCGGCGTCGAGGTTGGCGCCGTAGTCGTCGACCGAGAGGTTCCCCCGAACGCGGAACGTCCGTCCTTCGATCCGGCTCGCGATCTCCGCGGCGACGACCTCCTTGTCCATCGCGTCGCGGGCGGCGGATTTCGCCTCCTCGATGCCGCCGCCGTACACCTCCGCGGTGAGTTCGGTCCCCAGGATCGCGGTCAGCGTTCCGGTTCCGTCGTCGACGATCGCCTTTATCCGGAGGTCGTCCTCGGCATCGACAGCGCCGTGGCTCCGACACTGGCCGCCCTGAACCACGCGTCCACACTCGGGACACCGCTCGATTAGCCCCGAGCCGTCCCGCACCTGGATTGCGGTTCCGACGACTTCGACGTCGTACATCCCGCCGGTTTCGACTGCGTCGCCCACCGACAGTCGAGGGGCGTCCTCCCGAACCGCGACCGGCTCCGGAAGCGGCGTGACCGTCGTGTATTCCGAGAGGTTCACCGACGGCACGCCACGGAACTCCCGAACGTACACGTCCTCGATCCGGAGGTCGGCGCCGGGCTCGACCTCGGCTCTGGGCGACCAGTCGGTGAACGGCAGCCGGCCGGTTTCGTCTCCGACCTCCCCCGAGAGGATCTCTGTTTCCCCGTCCCGACCGTCGATCGTCCGGCGCTCCATCTCGAGGACGCGAACCTCGACCGTCCGCCCGCGGTCCCCGGGTTCGAGATCGATCAGGCTCGACTCGCCGCCCACCTCGTACGGGACGTTGACGTCGTCTGCCACTGCGACGCTCGTGTTCTCGCCGAGGTTGAGCTCCGGCTGTCCGTCCCATTCGCGGACGCCGGCGTTGCCCACGGTGATCGAGTCGCCGGGTTCGAACCCGAAGTCCTGCCAGGCGGTGTAGGAGATCACGCCGGTTTCGTCGGCGAGTTCTCCTTCCCGGATCTCGACGTCTTCGCCTTGATAGCGGATCGTCCGTCTGCCGACGGTCAACACTTTCCCGGTGACGGTGACGTTCGATCGGTCGGCCGTCACCTCCGCGACGTCCAGGGAGACCGGTTCGGCGGAGCCGCCACCGCCGTCGCCGTGTTTGCGCCGGATCGACTGTTTGGCTTCCTCGATCGGAACGCTGTACTGGAGCAGGTTCTCCAGGTCTGATCTGACCTCCGATTTGTCGACGCCGAGAGCGGAGGCGAGCTCCTCGGCATGTTTGTCTACGTCCATCGGCCGAGGATTGGTCGCCGCGTCCTATAAAGGATTGTTCGCACCGGCTCAGTCGGACTCGGAAGCGATCACACAGTCCGCGGCGGCGGGACCAGGAAGACGTTCCCGTTCGCACGCGCGACGACGTCTTCGGAGACGCTCCCGAGCAGGAGCCGCCGGAGCCGGCTGTGTCCCCGCGATCCGATCAACACCGTCGTCGGATCGTACTCGGCCTCGGCGGCGAGGATCTCGTCGGCGGGATCGCCGCGGCGAACGTCGGTCTCGACATCGATCTCCCACTCGTCGAGCTGTTCGGCGAGTTCGGTCAGCCGATCCTCCGGGGTGAGATCGCCCTCCGGGCCGGGATCCTTCGGCGATCGCACGTGCACGAGTGTCGCCTCCCGAGTCGCGTGCCGGAGATACGAGAACGCCTGGAATGCCCGATCCGCGTTCTCGGAGAAGTCGGTCGCGAACAGCACGCGCCGGAAGAGGTGTTGCCGGACGACGTCGGGATTCTCGGCCCCTCGTTCGACCCGGTTGACCACCAGGGGGACGACCGTCGTTCGTGCGAGGTTTCGGGCGGTCGATCCGATCACCCTGTTTTCGAGCGGGCTCTTCCCGCGGGAACCGACGACCGTCAGGTCGGCACCGACCGTGCCGGCGATCCCGTTGATCCGTCGGTGGGGCGTCCCACGGACCACGTGCGTCTCGACGTCGAACCCCGCGTTCTCCATGGTGCGACGGTATCGAGCCAACCCGCGCTTTCGTCGGCCTTCGAAGTCCATGCCCGGCATACCCGCATGGACGTTCGAGGGGACGACAGTCACCAGATGCATCTCCTCGATGCCGATGCGAGCCAGACAGCCGAGACACGTCTCGTTTTCGATCGCTGCCTCGCTGGCCGCAGAGAGATCTGTCGCGTACACCGCTTTCATACTCGGCGTAGGGACTGTCGGTATAATATTGTTTTGCTTTTCCAATACTGATGCGTCTGACCCCGCCGTTTTGCGCGGCGGTGATCGGCAGGATGCGCCCGATTACGCCCGCAACTGTACTTCAAAACCCTCCGTATTTTGGAAACTTATGCGAATATTCTCGTGAGATACCGATGGCATTCTTTGTAGTAATATTGTCTTTCAATCCCAAAACTGTTATTACACCGCGTCGGTTAGGAACGACCGAGTGAGAACGCGTGATTCGCACACGATCCGACGGTACACGGGGTGGCAACGAATGACGACCGAACGACAGCGAGGTGAGCGCGATTGATCGAGTCGCTCGGACTGCCCGCATGGCTACAGGCGGCACTGCTCGTGGGAGTCGTGCTCGTCGAGGCTGTGCTGCTGTACGTCGGCTACGGCTATCTCGAGGACCGGGCTGCAACGCGTGTGATCGAGACGATACAGAACGCCTGATAAATGGAGCTACTCGGACTTACCCCAGAGCTGTTGGCGCTGTTCGTTAGCTTCGGGTTCATGGTCGGGGTGTTCTTCGGGTTCTTCGGTATGGGGGGATCGTTTCTGGTCACGCCCGCGCTGTTGATCCTTGGATACCCCGCGCCGGTGGCGATCGGTTCCAGTATGGCGTTCGTCTTTGGAACCGCCGTCATTGCGACGCTGAAACACCACGACGTCGGCGAAGTAGACTACAAACTGGGCGCCCTGATGTTCGTCGGGATCGCGCTGGGAATCGAGGCTGGAAAGATGATCGTGCTGTTCCTGGACCAGCTCGGTCAGGCCGAACTCGTCGTCGGGATCGCGTACGTCCTGTTGCTGGCAGCGATCGGGCTCATCTTCACCCGGAACGCCCTCAAGGGGAACGGCGACAGCGACGAATCCGAAGATGCCGAGGTGACGACAGACGGAGACGACATCCCCGAGATCGCCACGAAGATCAAGTCGTACAACATCCCGCCCATGGTGACGCTTACCGACGGCAGCAAGGCGTCCATGTGGACGATTTCAGGCGTCGGCGGTGGCGTCGGGGTCGTGTCCGGCTTTCTCGGTGTCGGGGGCGGGTTCATTCGCATGCCCGCGATCTACTACCTGATCGGCGTTTCCCTAACCGCGGCGGTCGGCACCAGCCTGTTCGGCGCGCTGATGTCCGGCGCCGTCGGCGCGTTCACCTACGGGCTCTCCGGCGTCATCGATTTGGGCGTCGTCACGGCGCTACTGGTCGGCAGCGCGCTCGGAGCCCGAATCGGCTCGGCGTCGACAGCGTACGTCGACGAGGACGACGTCACGATCTACTTCGGGATCATGCTGCTTTTGGCCAGCACCGCCGTCGCGTTCGGCGAACTCGCAACCTGGCTCGAGATGCCGATCCTCGATACGGTGAGTTTCGTCCTGTTGATCGGCTCGTCGGTGTTCGTGACGGTCGTGATCCTCTATTACGGTGGTGTGGCGTTGCGGAAACGGAAGGTGACGCCGCCGACGTCGACTCCAGGGGGAGACGATTAGATGCCGACAGGGCTAAAACGTGATCTCGGACTGCCGGCAGTCGTCGCCATCAGCATCGGGGCGATGGTCGGTTCGGGAATTTTCATCCTACCGGCGCTGGCCTACGAAATCGCCGGTTCGACGGTAGTGCTGGCGTACCTGCTGGCGGGACTGCTCGTCGTGCCAGCAGCGCTCTCGAAATCCGAGATGGCGACGGCGATGCCCGAGGACGGCGGGACGTACGTATATATCGAGCGGGGGATGGGACCGCTCATGGGAACGATCGCCGGCATCGGAACGTGGTTTTCCCTCTCGTTCAAGGGGGCACTGGCTCTCGTCGGGGGCGTTCCGTACCTCGTGTTCGCGCTCGGTCGCGACCTCTCTTCGGGGACGGTCACGGCAATCGCACTGGGGCTTGCCGTCGTGTTGATCCTGGTCAACCTGCTCGGTTCCGACGTCACCGGACGGTTCCAGGTCGCGATCGTCGCAGTGATGCTCGCGGCGATGACCTGGTTCGTCGCCGGTAGCGGGTTCGCCGTCGAGGGAAGCCGCCTTTCGGGAGCGTTCGATCCGGGCACGCCCGGACTGCTGGTGGCGACCGGTGCGGTCTTCGTCTCGTATGCGGGCGTCACGAAGATCGCAAGCGTCGCCGAGGAGATCGAAAACCCCTCCCGAAACATCCCTCTCGGAATGATGCTCTCGCTCGGGTTTACGACTCTCTTGTACGTGCTTCTCGTGGCGATCCTCGTAGGAGTAACGCCGGGGGACGTCCTCACGGCGACAGACGCGCCGGTCGCGGTCGCCGCCGAAGAAACGCTTGGCGCCCTGGGCGTCGCCGCTGTCGTCGCGGCCGCGCTGCTTGCGCTCGTGAGCACGGCCAACGCAGGCGTGCTTTCTGCGTCCAGATACCCGTTTGCGATGGCCCGGGACAACCTCGTTCCGGCGGCCTTCGAGCGACTCGACCCCAGATTCAACACTCCATCCAGAGCCGTCACGCTCACCGGCGCCGTCATTCTCGTGTTGATCGCGTTCGTGCCGATCCTCCAGATCGCGAAGCTGGCATCCGCCTTCCAGATTCTGGTGTTCGTTCTCGTGAACCTGGCTGTCATCGGCTTCCGCGAAGGCGCCGTCGAGGGCTACGACCCAGATTTCGTCGCACCTTTGTATCCGTGGCTGCAGGTCGCCGGCATCGTCGGCGGTTTCGTGTTGTTGTTCACGATTGGAACGATCCCGCTCGTTGGCGCAGTGCTCATAACGGCCGGCTCGATGGTCTGGTACTACGTGTATGCCCGTTCCCGGATCGACCGCGAGGGAGTCGTGCGAACGAGCGCCCGCAAGAACGTCGGTGACCGGGCGATCGAAGAAACGGAAGCGCTGTTCGATTCGGAGGAGCCGTTCGACGTGCTCGTGGCGATCACCGAAGACACGTCGCCGGCGATGAAACGGGAGCTGGTCCGGACCGCGAGCGACATCGGTCGACTCCGGAAGACGGCCATTTCCGTCGTCGAGTTTGTCGATGTCCCCCAGCAGATGTTCGCCGAAACCCATCCGAGCGTCTCGAGAGAGAACCCCGAATGGTTGAACGCGGTGCGTGCAGACGGCGGAACGCCGGGAACCGATATCGACGTCCAGTACCGCCGGATCGAGTCGGAGCACTCCGCACAGTCGATGGTCGACTACGCCACATACGAGGATCACGACCTGCTCGTGATGGAGCGCGACAGGGCCGACTTCCACACGCGGCTGTTCGGCAAGGGATCCGACTGGATACTCGAAAACGCCCCCTGTGACGTGCTTTTAGTCGACGAAGGCCCGGATCCCGCGTCGAAAGACCGCCCCGGCGTGAACGACGCCTCGGAGGTGGCGGTGGTCGCGAACCGCGGGCCGTACGACCCCGTAAAGCTCCTTTTGGCCGACTCGATCGCCGAGGAGGCGGGCGCGGGGATCCACCTCCTGCAGGCGGTCCCAGCGGACGCCCCCGAAACCAGACGACAGACGATCGAGGCGTACCACGACCGGTTGATCTCGACGTTGACCGTTCCGACTCGGTCGACGGTGATCGAAACCGACGACGAGATCACGGGACTCACACGGTTCGTCGGCGACGCGGAGCTACTCGTCACCGGAGTGGACCGGACGGGCCTTACCGCCCGCCTGTTCGGACGGCCGGGTAACAGGCTCGTCGACTCAGTCGACGCGAACGCCGTGATGGTGAAAAGCCACGGCGATCGGAACCCCGGTTTGCTCCAGCGGTTCCTGATGGATCACGTCTTCGGGTGAGCGATCTGACGATCGGTCCGCACCAAGCCTGATGTTTTTTTCGTGCCGACCGCGCGGTGGCTTTTTCCCGTCCCGGCCGGTCGAAGCAGATATGCGGGTGAGCGTGATCGGCGGGAGTTCGGTCTCCGATCGAACGGCAGCACGGGCGGAAGCGGTGGGACGGTTGCTGGCTGAGCGAGGCCACGTTGTCGTCTGTGGCGGGCTCGGCGGAGTGATGGAGGCGGTCTGTCGGGGAGCTCGCGAGGTCGGCGGCGAAACCATCGGTATCCTCCCGACCGACCGTCCCGAGGACGCAAACGACTACGTCGAAACCCCGATCGCAACGGGTCTTGGCCACGCACGGAACGCGCTCGTAGTGATGAACGGCGACGCGGTGATCGCGATCGACGGTGGCCCCGGTACCCTCTCGGAGATCGGCCTCGCCGGCGTTTTCGATCGGCCGATAGCCGGCCTGGATACCCACGACGTCAGCGACGTGACCGGAATCGAACCCGTGAACACCCCGGAAGCGGCGGTGACGTACGTCGAAGGGGCATTCGAGTGAGAGAGGTCGGCGAACCGGTCCCGAACAACGGTTAACATCACGGAAGCCCAACTGTGAGGCATGCCGATGAAAGGATCCGGGGCGGCCGACCTCGACGTCATCGACCAGTGGGACGGCGGCGTGGGATGGCTGGCGTATCCCGGGGAGACGATGCAGCGAGCGAGTCATGCGGTGGCGGTCGACGGGGAGGTGTGGGTGCTCGACCCGGTCGACGCAGACGGGGTCGACGAACTGCTCGGAGAGTACGGCGACGTTGCCGGCGTGGTCTGCTGTCTGGATCGGCACAAACGCGACTGCGGGACGATCGCGAATCGCCACGAGGTTCCCGTGTTCCTCCCCGAGTGGATGACCGGCGTTTCGGACGCGTTCGATGCGCCCACGCGCCGGTTCGGCAGGTCGCTCGCCGACACCGGGTTCCGGGCGATCCGGATCCGGAACTCGACGGTGCCGCCCTGGCAGGAAGTCGGGCTGTACGCCCCGCCGGGGGACGGTCCCGAGGAAGACCCGGTTGCAGGGACCCTATACGTTCCGGAGGCCGTCGGCACGTGTTCGTACTTCCGGACCGAACAGGAACGGCTGGGCGTTCATCCGATGCTCCGGCTGTTCCCGCCACGGGCTGTGCTCGAGGGGCTTCGTCCCGAGCGAATACTGGTCGGCCACGGCGAGGGCGTGATGGAGGACGCGCACCGTGAGCTCCGGGCAGCGTTAGACCGGTCCCGGAGCGAAACGCCTTCGCTGTACCTGAAAACGCTCAAAAGCGCGGTTTTCGGCTAAACGGGTGACAGAACACGGGAACTGACGGACAGTCGCCGGTGTTTTTTATTCGGACGGCGTAACCCGTCGTCGATGGCAGTGAGACCGCCCGGCGACGGATCGGACCCGGATCACATAGAGTTCGGTATCGCCGCACTTGCTGCGAGGCTCGAGGAGGCCGATCTCGAGTATCCAGCGACGGCCGACGAGATCTGTACCGCCGTAGACAACACCGACGTTCCGTACGACGGTTCGGGGAACACGCTCGAGCTTCGGGAGGGGCTGGCGGAGCTGGAAACCGAGCAGTTCGAATCCGAGGCACAGCTCCTCGAGGAGATCCACCCCGTGTTCGAGCGGCGCCGTCGTGCAGCCGGCGGGATTTTCGATCGGATCCGGGGGCTGCTTCCGTTCTAGCGCCGTCGCTTCGAGCTCAGTCGCTCTCGATTCGTTCGATCCGGTCGAGCTGTTCGCGGTGGAGCGTGAGGATCAGATCCGACAGCACCCCGAACATCAGAAGCTGGACGCCAAAGAGGATCCCGAACGCCGCCACGAGCGCGAGGACCTCGTGGCTGACGCCGACGACGAACCAGCGATACCCCACATACAGCCCGACGAACGCTCCAAACACCGTCGAGGAGAGTCCGACGGACCCGAAGTAGAAAAGCGGATTGTTGGTTTTCGCCCGTCGGTACAGCTCCAGGAAGATGATCCCCCCGTCACGGATCGGATGTAGGTTCGTCTTCGACCCGTCGGGACGCGGGAGATACGTGATCGGAACGGTGGCCACCTCGAGATCCCGTTTTGCACACTCGACGGAAAGCTGCGTTTCGATGCCGAAGCCGTCCGCAGTGACGTTCATTTCCCGGAACGACTGCCGCGTGAACGCGCGATAGCCCGAAAGGATGTCCCCGTACGATTGACCGTGAATTGCCGCAAACGATCGGTTGATCGTCCGGTTGCCGATCCGGTTGAGCCGCGTCATCGCGCCCTCCCGCATGTCGGCGAACCGGTCGCCGACGACGTGGTCGGCCTCCCCGGAGAAAAGCGGCTCGAGCATGGCGTGAGCGTCTTCCGGACGGTAGGTACCGTCGCCGTCGACCATCAACACGTACGGTGCCTCGACGTGTTCCTCGATCGCCTCCCGGACCGCCTGTCCTTTCCCGGTGCCCGACTGCTCGATCACGCGTGCGCCGGCCCCGCGGGCGAGTTCTCTGGTGTCGTCACTCGAACCGCCATCGATGACGAGAACCTCGTCGAACCCCTCCCCCCGGAACCCGGCGACGACGTCGCCGATCGTCTCGGCCTCATCGAGCGTCGGAACGAGAACACAGACGTCGTCGGTCGAACTCATCGTGAGGGTCGTCGCCGCACGGGCGTATATCTCTGTTCGTTCGCAGTGCGCCTTCGTTCGCAGTGTGCCGATCGTCTGGCGGGTAGATCACTCGCCGTCAGTAACTTCGACGGACTCTTCGCCGTCGGCGGCTGACTCCACCGACTCCGGCTCGACGCCGATCTCTCCGGTCAGTCGGCGCTCGGCCTCCTCCCGGTCCTCCGGGTAGCCGACGTCGATGCGCCAGCCGTCCATCCGGATCGCGTCGATCGTCCGCCCGCTCTCGATCAGCAGGTCGATGGCCTCGCTGATCTCGTACTCGCCACGGTTGGACGGCTGGACGAGGTGACACGCGTGGAAGATCGCCGGCGTGAACGTGTAAAAGCCGGTCATTACGAGGTTCGTTGGCGGCTCTTCGGGCTTTTCGATCACGTTCGTAATCTCCCCGTACTTGTTCGTGTCACACACCCCGTATCGGGAGGCCTCGTCGTACGGGACTTCCTCGACGAGGAACGCCGCGTCGGCGCGTTCCTCCCGCTGTCGGCTGACCACGTCACCGAGGTTCGCCCGGAAGACGTTGTCTCCGAGCATCAACATGAAGTCGTCCTCGACGTGTTCTTCCACCGTGAGCAGCGCGTGGGCGAGTCCGTTCTGCTCCCGCTGGTGGGTGTAGGTGATCGGAATCCCGCGGAACTCGTCGCCGTAGTGGCTGATGATGTCCTCCTTTCGATAGCCGACGACGACGACGAACTCGTCGGCGTCCAGGTCCGCGAGCTGTTCGAAACAGTGGGTCAAAAGGGGCTTGTCCGCGACTTCGACCATCCCCTTCGGTTTGTCGTCGGTAAGTGGGCGGAGGCGAGTCCCCTTCCCGGCGGCGAGTACGACAGCTTTCATAATTTTGACTCTCTCGATTCGGACACAAATACTTTCGCCTCTGCAGCGAGTTCCTCCACAGTTCGAGAGCAACCCCTGTGGCTCGATACCACATAGCTTACGATTTTCGAAAATTTGCTGCGAGAATCGTACTATATCGCCGACCTTATTACGATGAACACACTGTAGACTGGTGATGACCGACGAGAACTCCCCGGGTGAAACACACACGGGGTCAGACGACCGGACCATCCTGCTCATCGGCAGCGGACCGATCCAGATCGGACAGGCAGCGGAGTTCGACTACTCCGGCGCGCAGGCCTGTCGAGCGCTCCAGGAGGAGGGTGCCCGAGTCGTCCTCGTCAACTCCAACCCGGCGACGATCATGACCGATCCGGAGATGGCCGATCGGGTGTACATCGAGCCGATCACGACGGAGGCGATCGCGGAGATCATCCGGATCGAGGAGCCGGACGGGGTGATCGCCGGCCTGGGTGGACAGACTGGACTCAACGTCACCGCTGAACTCGCCGAGCAGGGCGTACTCGAGGAGTACGACGTCGAGATCATGGGAACGCCGCTGGACACGATCTACGCCACCGAAGACCGCGATCTCTTCCGCCAACGGATGGAACGGATCGGCCAGCCGGTTCCCCGCTCGACGACAATCTCCCTTTCGGAGGGTGAGTCGCTGACCGACTTCGACGAAGGGGCGCTGAGAGATCGCGTCGAGGCGGCCGTCGAGGCGGTCGGTGGGCTGCCCGTGATCGCCCGGACGACCTACACCCTCGGCGGCTCCGGCTCCGGTGTCGTCCACGAAATGGACGAACTGGTCGAGCGAGTCCGGAAGGGACTACGGCTCTCGCGCAACCACGAGGTGTTGATTACCGAGTCGATCGCCGGCTGGGTCGAACTGGAGTACGAGGTGATGCGCGACGCCGGCGACTCGTGTATCATCATCTGCAACATGGAGAACATCGACCCGATGGGGATCCACACCGGCGAATCGGTCGTTGTCACACCCTCGCAGGTGATCCCCGACAGGGGCCACCAGGAGATGCGCGACGCCGCACTCGAGGTGATCCGCGAGCTGGGGATCCAGGGCGGCTGTAACATCCAGTTCGCCTGGCGCGACGACGGCACGCCCGGCGGGGAGTACCGCGTCGTCGAGGTGAACCCCCGGGTCTCTCGGTCGTCGGCGCTCGCGTCGAAGGCGACCGGCTACCCGATCGCCCGCGTGACCGCGAAGGTCGCGCTCGGCAAGCGGCTCCACGAGATCGAAAACGAGATCACCGGCGAGACGACCGCCGCCTTCGAGCCCGCAATCGACTACGTGGTCACGAAGGTTCCGCGCTGGCCCAAAGACAAGTTCGACGACGTCGAGTTCGACCTCGGGACCGCGATGAAGTCGACCGGCGAGGCGATGGCGATCGGCCGGACGTTCGAGGAGTCACTTTTGAAGGCGTTGCGCTCCTCGGAGTACGACCCGGCAGTCGATTGGGCGGACGTGAGCGACGTCGAACTGGAGCAGGAGCACCTGGAAACGCCCACGCCGGACCGTCCGTACGCGATCTTCGAGGCGTTCGAGCGGGGGTACACCGTGGACGATTTGGTGGAGCTGACCGGCATCAAAGAGTGGTATCTCGAGCGGTTCGAGCGCGTCGCCGACGCCGCCGAGCGCGCCCAGGACGGAGAGTTCACGCCGGCGGCAACCGCCGGCTACACCGACGCCGAAGTCGCCGCAATCGCGGGTGCGGACGTCGGCGACGTCGAATCGTCGGTCCCCGACAGGGCGTTCAAGCAGGTGGACACCTGTGCGGGCGAGTTCGAAGCGTCCACGCCGTACTACTACTCCTCGCGTCTGCCCGAATTTCTCGCGGGCGGTGGAAGCGACGACACCACGACCGGAACAGACGAGCTCCAGGTCGACCGGGACGCCGAAAGCGTCGTCGTGGTCGGGGGCGGGCCGATCCGGATCGGACAGGGCGTGGAGTTCGACTACTGTGCCGTCCACGCGGTGACTGGGCTGCGGGAGCTGGGAATCGACGCCCACGTGGTCAACAACAACCCGGAGACGGTGTCGACCGACTACGACACCTCGGATGGGCTGTTCTTCGAGCCGATCAGCCCCGAGGAGGTCGCCGACGTCGTCGAGGCGACCGGCGCCGACGGCGCGATGGTGCAGTTCGGCGGGCAAACGTCTGTCAACGTCGGGGCGCCCCTGGAGGCGGAACTCGAGCGTCGCGGGCTCGACTGTGAGATCATGGGCACCGGCGTCGAGGCGATGGACCTCGCGGAGGACCGCGACCGCTTCAACGTGCTGATGGACGAGCTCGGGATCGCCCAGCCGGAGGGGGGCACCGCGACGAGCAGGGAGGGCGCCCTCGAGCTGGCCCGCGAGATCGGCTATCCGGTGTTGGTGCGCCCCTCCTACGTGCTGGGCGGTCGGGCGATGCGAGTCGTGCGCGACGACGCCGAACTCGAGGCGTACATCGACGAAGCGGTTCGGGTGTCGCCCGACAAGCCGATCCTCGTCGACGACTTCCTCGAGAACGCGATCGAGCTGGACGTCGACGCGGTCTCGGACGGCGAGCACGTGCTGATCGGCGGGATCATGGAGCACGTCGAGTCGGCTGGCGTCCACTCGGGCGACTCCGCCTGCGTCATCCCGCCCCGGTCGCTGGATTCGGCGACGCTGAGTCGCGTCCGCGAGGTCACAGAAGAGATCGCCCGCGCGCTGTCGACGGTCGGGCTGTTGAACGTCCAGCTCGCGGTGACCGGGGTCGAGGACCCGGCCGCGGAACCGACGGTGTACGTGCTGGAGGCGAATCCCCGCTCCTCGCGGACCGTCCCGTTCGTCTCGAAGGCGACCGGCGTCCCGATCGCCAAGCTCGCCGCGAAAGTGATGGCCGGTCGATCGCTGTCGGAGCTCGAGGCCGAAGAACGGATTCCCGAGCACCACAGCGTCAAGGAGGTCGTGCTCCCGTTCGACCGCCTGCCGGGATCGGATCCCCGCCTCGGCCCGGAGATGAAGTCCACCGGCGAGGTGATGGGTACCGCCCGGTCGTTCGGCAAGGCCTACGACAAGGCGCAGTCGGCCGCCGGCGCGGGGATCCCCAGGTCCGGGACGGCGGTGGTCGACCTGTCGGCCCCCTCGGTGCTCGGAACCGAAACGGACCCGGAGACGGAATCGGCGCTCCGGGAAGGGTTCGCCGAGCGGTTCCATCTCGCGGAGTACGACGACGAGACGGCGCTTTTGGACGCCTTGCGGGCCGGCGAGATCGATCTACTGATCTCTCGGGACCGCGAGGCGCTTTCGGTCGCCGTCGAGGAAGATGTCCCGTACTGTTCGACGATCGCGAGCGCCCGGGCGACACTTGAGGCGCTCGTACACGCAGAGGAACCGCTGGACGTGATGGCGGTCTCCGACCGTCCGCGTCGGGTTGGCGAGTGGGGGCGGTAGGTCACTCGGTCCGAGCGAGCTGTCGTTGGATCTCGTCGTAATCGGGGAACTCGGGCCACTCCGAGGCCACCCAGACGTATTCGATGGTTCGGTCGGCGGCGAGCAAGAACACCGCCGGCCGCGGTTCTTCGATGCCGGCCATTCCGTCGAGCTCGTGGGCGATCCCGTACGCTTCGGCGACGCCGTTTCCCGGATCCGAAAACAACCGCGAGTCGATTCCACGGGCTGCGATGAACGACTTGTGCTCGTAGGGCGTCGAAATGGAGACGCCCACGACGGTCGCCGTTGTTTCCCAACCCCGATCGCGGATCTCGTTGTACAGATACGTCGCCGGGAACGAGCCGTCCATCGGATGAAAGACCAGAAGCGTCGGCTCCGGCCCGACCACCTCGGACAGCGACGTGTCTTCCCAGTACTCGTCGTTCACCAGCGGCCTGGTGAAGTCGGGGGCCGTCTCCCCTTCCGCCGGATGATCTGCCGGCGGGAGTTCGACGACGTCGAACTCGACCATCAGTTCTCCCCGTACGTTCGCTGGAGGTACTCGACGATGTTTCCGCTCTCGGACATCGTGACCCCCGTTTTCTCGTCTACGATCACCGGGACGCTCCGTTTCCCGGAGACGCGTTTTACCACGTTCCGGTCGGAGTGCATCGGTTCGACGAACCGAGACTGGTAGGAGACTCCGAGTTCCTCGAGGAGCCGCACGACGCGTTCGCAGTACGGGCACGCCTGAAGTCGATATACGGTGATGTCGGCCGAAGTCATGGCCGATCTGTCGGGTTGCATCCGGGTAACGGCTTCGACTGCGGAATTCAGCATCTTTCGAGTCGTGGGTTTCCCGCCGCAGCCGCTGTGTCGACGAGAACGTTCCGGGTGCGGAGGGCAATCCTTAATTTTCCCGCCCGGGAAGGGCTAACGGTATGGGCTTGTCGCTGCCGACTTCGTTTGCGCCTGCAGTGGTTGGTGATTCACCGGCCGTCCTCCAGCTAATGGGATCGGACCCGACCACGATAACGATCCTGGGCAGCATCGCGATCCTGGTGTTGCTCGGGCTGTCCGCCTTCTTCTCGTCTTCGGAAATCGCGATGTTCTCGCTCCCTCGTCACCGGGTCGACACGCTCGTCAACGAGGGTGTCAAAGGGGCAAAGACGGTCCAGCACCTCAAGGACAACCCCCACAGACTGCTGGTGACGATCCTCGTGGGCAACAACATCGTCAACATCGCGATGTCCGCGATCGCGACGACACTTTTCGCGATCTACATGAGTGAGGGACAAGCCGTGCTGGCGACGACGTTCGGTATCACAGCGCTGGTGTTGCTGTTCGCGGAGACCGCGCCGAAGTCGTACGCGGTTGAGCACACCGAATCGTGGGCGCTGCGGATCTCTCGGCCTCTCAAGTACTCCGAGTACGTGCTGTTGCCGCTGGTGATTGTCTTCGATCACCTCACGCAGGCGATCAACAGGATCACCGGCGGGCGGGCCGCGATCGAGTCGACGTACATCACTCGCGACGAGATCCAGGACCTCATCGAGACCGGGGAGCGCGAAGGCGTCATCGAGGAAGAGGAACGGGAGATGCTCGACCGGATCTTCCGGTTCAACAACACCATCGCGAAGGAGGTGATGACGCCGCGACTCGACGTGACTGCCGTACCACGGGACGCGACGGTCGAGGAGGCGATCGAGACGTGCATCCAGTCCGACCACGAGCGCGTGCCGGTGTATGAGGGGAACCTCGACAACATCGTCGGCATCGTCACCGTCCGCGACCTGGTCAGGGAGCAGCGATACAGCGAGGGCGAACCCTCGCTCACGCGGGTCGTGAAACCGACACTGCACGTTCCCGAAAGCAAGAACGCCGACGAACTGCTCGAGGAGATGCAGGACAACCGGCTCCAGATGGTGATCGTCATCGACGAGTTCGGGACCACCGAGGGATTGATCACGCTCGAGGACATGGTCGAGGAGATCGTCGGGGACATCCTCGAGGGCGACGAGGAGGAGCCGATCGAGTTCGTCGACGACGACGAGGCGCTGGTTCGCGGCGAGGTGAACATCGACGAGGTGAACGAGGCACTCGAGCTGGAGATCCCCGAAGGCGAGGAGTTCGAGACGCTCGCGGGCTTTATCTTCAATCGGGTTGGACGGCTAGTCGAAGAGAGCGAGGAGATCGAGTACGACGGGATCACGATCCGGATCGAGGAGGTCGACAACACCCGGATCAAACTCGCCCGGATCGTCATCCACGAGCGGCCGGGCGACGGTGACGAGGAGGACGCGACCGTGGAAGTCGAAGACTAGCACCTTCGTGGCATTCAGCTCTGTTCGGTGAGTTCGTGCCGAGCAAGCGAACTATGCGAAGATCAGTTCGGCTACCGAGAAGATCCCGAACCCGAGCGCGAGCGCAAGCGCGAGCGAGCCGACCCACGCGAGGACGGTGTACCCCATCTTCCGGCGCGACACGCCGGCCTGGCCGGCAGCGTAGCCGGCGCCGACGATCGCCGAGACGATGATCTCGTTGAACGAGACCGGAATGCCGAACGCGACGGCGGTCTGGGCGATCGCAAACGACGGGATCAGCGCTGCAATCGACCGACGGGGCCCCATCGAGGCGTAATCTTGGGCGATCGCCTTGATCATCCGCGGGGCGCCGGTCCAGGACCCGAGCAGCAGGCCGAACCCACCCCCGAACAAAAGCGCCCAGAGGGGAACCCCGCTGCCGTCGAACAGCGGCACGAGCGGGCCGATGGCGAGCCCGACCTGCGACCCGCCGGCCGAAAATGCGACGAGCCCCCCCATTACGAGGAGAAATCGACGCTGTCCACCCACGAAATCGCGTCGCAGATCCGCGCCGAGGAGTCCCGCCGCAAGCAGGGCGACTCCGAGCGTCGCCGCCGGCACGCCGAGGTCGATCCCCGCGGCGCTCGGCAGCGAGACCGACGCCGCGAGTGTCTCGGCGATCGAGCCGTCCTCGCCCGCCGGCCCGAGCACGGCGAAGCCGACGTTGGCCAGAACGGCGCCGACGACCCCGGCGAGGGCGGCCGTCACCCGACGTTCGTCGAGCCACTTGGCGTCGAGCAGTTTGACGGTGCCATAGGCGACCCCGCCGCCGACGAAGGGGGTGAGGATCCACAGCGCAAGGATCTCTGCGTACTTCGCCCAGGCGGGGTCGCCACCGAGTGCGAGCCCGACACCGACGACCGCGCCGGTGACGGTGAAGGCGGTGGCGATCGGATAGCCGCTGAACACGCCGACGGCGACCAGTGTGGCCGCGACGACGAGCGCGACGATCGCCGCGGTTGCGGTGAGGGTAACTCCGCCGATCAGCTCCGTGCCCACTGCCTCGGTCACGTTCGCACCCTGGAGGACGGCGCCGAGAAAGCCGAGCACGCCCACGACCAGCCCGGCCCGGAGGACCGAGATCGCGTTCGCCCCGACCGCCGGCGCGAACGGCGTCGACCCCGAGGAGCCGGCGCCGATCGCCCACGCCATAAAGAGGCTCGCGATCCCGGCGATCAGGAAGGTCGCGGCTGCTTCGATCCCGATCATCAGGTCACCGTTGCTGACCGTCGCGGTAGCCCTCCCGGAGCCCCATCAGCGTCCGGCGGACCAGGAGGTATCCGAAGAAGAACAACCCCAGCAGGAACAACAGCAGGAAAATAAAGACCAGGTCCAGATCGGTTATCATACCCGGCGATATCGCGGCCGACGGCAAAGGCGTTTCGCCACGGTCGCCCGTGCGAGCACGACGAGGATCCGGTTACTCGGCGGGATAGGACGTCTCGTCGCTTCCACCCGTCGCGTGCGCGTCCGAGAGGATCTCGGAGACTGGGGATTCGTAGTCGTATCCGGGGATGATCCCCTGGACGTAGGTTCCCTCGACGTAGTCAGCGATCGCGGCGGCGTCGCCGACGCCCCGACGGACGTTCCGATCTTCAAGACTCGCTTCCACGACGGCGATCCGGGTTTCCTCGTCGTCGATCGACCGCCGAACCGACGGGGAGACGTCGCGGTCGGCTTTCAGGACGCCGCCGACGTCTGCAACGCGGAGTTCGAACGTCTCGTACCAGCCGTCCTCGACGACGTCGGCCACGTGATCGCCGGTGACCTCGTCGAGCATCGGCACCCGGACTGTCAGGTGAAAGGTGACCACGGCGTCCTCGCCCGTCCCGGACGCGGTAGGTTCGACGGTCGCCTCGAAGGGGGTCGTCGTGTACCGGAACTGGTGGGGGTCCGGCGTCGGTTCGAACGCGGAGTGGTCGCGGAACGCGCGTCGGACGCGTTCGGGGAGTTCGTTCATGTCCCGTTTCAGGAGATGGGACGGCAAAAGCGTCGCGTTCGGCCTCGACTGACGTCAGCCACAGCGTCATCGATCGTTGCGACGCTTGCCTCTCGCGAGACGTTTTACTGTCTGGATCCCCTGGCTGTGCCAATGACCGACAGGGAAGCCGATCGCGAGGAGCCGGTCGGGGAGCCGGTCGTGCGCTCGGACCCGGCCGTCACCGGCGAGCGAGCCGCGGAGGCGGTCGGGTTCGATCCGGACGATCCGGACGACCTGGCGGCGGCCGCGCGCACCGTCCGGGAGTTCGCGAACGACGCCATCGGCGACGACCACGTGTTGATGCTCCGGGGGGCGGCAGCCTGTGCGGCGCTCGTTCGCGGGCTGGACTCCTACACGGCGGCGGCCGAGCGTGCCGGCGATGAGGTGTCGGTGGCGTTCATCCGGAAGTGGGCCCGGGTGCACGCGCTCCCGCAGTCGATCCGGCGGCACGTCGCCCGCGGGGAGATCGCTCCCAGCGCGGCCAAACACGTCGCCCGGGTGTCCGGGGAGGCGCGGTACCTGCTTGCGTTTGCGATCCTCGATGGCGGACTCACCGTCAGGGAAGTCCGGGCGATCGCCTCGGAGGTGAACGACGGGCGGCCGATCGCGGAGGTGCTCCGGGAACGGGACGTCACGCTCGGCGAGGTTAGGGTGACGCTACCGGAGGACACGTACGTGGAGCTCAGGCGGCGGGCGTCGATGGAGGACACTGACCCCGACGAGATCCTTGTGGAGGCTCTCTCCGCGTACTTCGACGGGGAGTGACCGTCGGTTTTCTCGGGTGGGGATCGCGGTTCCGTCAGGCGACTGTCGGAGCGAGTCAGAAGCGTTAAACGCACGGCGGTGATATCGCGGCGTGAGGGCGCGTAGCTCAGCGGACAGAGCACTTGGTTCCGGACCAAGATGCCGCGGGTTCAAATCCCGTCGCGCCCGCTTTCTGTCCGAACGAAGTGAGGACGAAAGCGGTATCCAGGGATTTGAACCCTACCAGTCGCGCGCAGCGAAGCGAGCACGTCTGGTTCTGGTTCAAATCCCGTCGCGCCCGTTCGTTCGCTTTTCGAGGTCTCACTCCGTTCGACCTCGCAGCTCACTCACGGGCGCGACTTACCCCCGTTCGCTTTCCGAGGGGCTCCCGGTGGTCGCCCCTCGCCCCGCTCACGGGGATCCCGTCGCGCCCGTAGCAGCCTAATCGCCGTACAGCGTCGGGGTGTTACTGTTTTTGCGAGGTTGAGCGTTGCGCTACGTGACGAACGCAAAATAAACGTGGGCGAAACCGAACTCAATCGTCGCCTCTGTACGCGTTGCCTCCCCGTTTTCTGATCGCGACCACGTACAGTACTCGTTGGTCACGATCAGCGCGGCAGCCGAGCCGGAACTGTCCGACCCGAAGCTTCTGATGTGGGGCTCCCGCAAGCGGTTCGAGGTGGTCCGTTGGCTCCCGCCATTGATCGGTGACAACTTCCTCAAGCTTGGAGATGATCCGATCGCGAGCGTATTCGTCGAGTGCGTCGAATTGTCGCTTCGACCGATCAGTGAGCTGCCAGTCCCACTCCTCGCTCATCGCTCGTTTGCATCGTCACGACCGTACTCCGCTTTGATCTCCTCGCTGGAGTGTGTTCGGCCCTCTTGAATGTCGACCTCGCTCGCAGCGATCGCCTTGAGATCCGCACGGTTGAACTCGGGATGCTTGACCGCGTCACGAAGGACGTCGCGGACGAACTCGCTACGGCTGTTGTATCCGAGGTCTTCCCACGTTGCGTCGACATCGGAGAGAAACGTCTCCGTGATTCGGATGTTGACAGTCGTTTTTTCAGGCGGTGAACTAGCTTCGGACATACAGCTGTGTTGAAATTGTGTAGCAATAACGATTACGGGAGCATAGAGATTACCGATGCATCTTCGTTACTGCACAATTATTCAGTTCTTCCTCACCACACCAGCGTATGAAGTGACCGAGGCGGGAGCTGTGCGAGTACAGCGTCGCCTTCGACACGTCGGTCTCGCGGTCGGCGAGGTACAGTTCTACTCCGGTTTCCGGGTTGAGTGGTTCGAGCCTCATCGCTCTTGGTTCGCGAACCACGTTCTGGCCCCGATCTGAACTGTCCGAAATCAGGCGGCACAGGCCTGAAAGGACGATTCGTTACCGGCGGTAACGCGCGCCCGTACTAGGTTAATCGCCATACAGCATCGGGATAACGCTGTTTTTTGAGAGGTTGACCGTTACGATGCGGAACGAAAGCGAGAGTGATCCGAGTGACACGAAAGAACTGTACGACGCATCGATTTTTCGGGTTCGCGACGGAATATCTCTCCTGTACATGGACGTGACCGTGGACGACGTTCGCGAACTCTGTACGGACGCGGTCTATGAGCGCGGCGAGAACTACCTCGCAGAGGGCCGGATCAGGGAAATTCATCGCGTCAACAGTACCGTGACAGCCGTCTTGACATCCTCCCCGCGCTGAAGCGCAAGGATTCCCACGGTGGGATATTAGGGTTTACGGGACGACCTGTTCTTGTGGGGCTACTCGCCCCGTGGATGTGTCGAACAGGCGTACCGATGGCTGTGCCAAACAGCCGTTACTCCTATCCTCTCCAGGATTTGGAGTTACCGTCGCTCGCATATTCTCCGCCCCGTTTAAATCGCTATTGGCGACCAGACCACACTCCTCACAGACGTACAGCCCACGTTCAACACGGTTTGAGTCGGCTACCGTCCCACACTGACAACACGTTTTCGACGTTTTCAATCCCGCTTCATCGACCCGCTCTACGTCGATCCCGCGCTCTTCGGCCTTGTACTCGATGTGACTGAGAAGCGTCTCGAACGCCCAGTCGTGCAACCGTTTGTTGCCGTGGCGTCCCCAGTCTGTATCAGCACGAATCTCTTTTGGATGCCCAACTGCGATCGTACCGACGCCGTGTTGCACACACTGGGCTACAATGTCTTTCGACAGTGCGTGCAGGAAGTGGTCTTGTCGCCGTGATTTCTTCCGGCGGGCCCACTGTGCTTTCTGGCTGGGGCCGTTCTCGCCTTCCGTATCGTACTCTTCGTGTCGGAAGTAGTGCGCGTCTTCTTTCAGGGCATTCCCTGGATACAGCAGCGTCTCGTCTCCAAGCGAGACTGCGGCTGTGTTGCAGATGCCGAGGTCGATCCCTGCTGTCTTCTCACCGGGTGTCTCCGGTGAGTCAACCCGCATCTTGCAGACGAAATGCAGTTCCCACCGCTGGCCGTTCCAGACCGCACGCACAGTCTGGACGCTTTCGGCATCAGCCAGCGTCCGGTCTGTCTGTGGCGTGTATTCACAGAGAATGTAGTCAGCGGCGTACCGCGACTCTTTCATATTCGTCCCCTTGGAGAGCCGAACACGGTCGTATTGCGTGTCGAGTTTGAAGCCCTGATTTTTCCACGTCACCGTTGAGCGTGGATGTTCATCGCCATGCTTGCGGTAGCCGGGCGGATTCGCGTCGGGGTCATCCTGTTCGTACCATGATGTGAACGCTTCACCGAGTTCTTGAAGAACTCGCTGACTGGATTGAGAGTGCAAATCCGCGTAGCGGTCGTGGTATTTGAGATACGAACACAACTCGTCGGCGTCTGGAATGTGACCGATAGCGTCCCAGACGCGCTGAATTGTCCATCGCCCGACGTTCCACAGTTTGCTGGCGGCGAAGCCATGCGAATCGAGATCGTCACGGACTTGCGAGGGGTTGTCGATACTCGCTTTGATGGTCCGAGTGACGACTTGATTCGACACATGTAAGCATGATATTTTTAATTACATAATTGTTTGGATTATCCCTCACGGTGGACTAGCCAGTCGTAGCTATGAGCGTGGGTTGATTCCCAGTTGTCGGCTTCATCCCCGCGCTGAAGCACGAGACTTTCGCCTCGATTTCCCGTAAGCGGCAGCCGTCAGTACGACGTTCGCGTCGACCTCGTGGCCGACGGGTTCGCCCCATGGTGTGACTGTCCGTACGACGGTCCGGGCACCTGCAAACACGTCGTCGCCGTGCTGCTTCGGTGTGCCGACGAGTTCCCCGAGGATGAGGGTGGCGGACTCCATAACGCGCTCGATGATGCCGACGACGAACTCCGCGCATTCTTGCGCGAGGTGCTCGCTACTGACGCCGATCTCTGTAACCGGTTTTTCGCCCGCTTCGGAGAATCGACGACGCGGTCGGTCGACGAGCTCCGTGCCGCGATCGACCGAGAGTTCGAGGAGACGAATCCCGAGTACTACGTCGTCTTCGAGCCGATCGACTTCATGCAGTGGTTCGACCTCGCGAACGAATATCGCGAGCAGGGACGGTACGCGTCGGCGGCGACCGTCTACCGGGTGCTCGTCGAGTCGCTCGACGATAACATGGAGCGCGTCGACGGCGCGTACGACCACTTCTCGGATGCGTTCAGTCGGGCACTCGACGGGTACGTCGACTGCGTCGCGGCCGCGGAACGCGACGCCGGTGCGGTCACGGATGCTCTCGAGTTCCTCGACGAGCGGGCGGCGTCGGGGACCCCGTTCCTCGCGGAACACTTCGAGCGGGCGGCCGTCGGGCTTCGGGATGAAGAGAGGGAACAGTCACGCGAGTAGCTCACGCGGCGTTGGCTAGTTCCGGAGCGCATCGACGACGTCCTCGAGTTCGAAGAGTCGAAGATCCCCGCGCTCGGCAGCAGTATCACGCAGGCTCTCGGTGAAGCCGGCGCGTGAGAACAGGGCGTACTCGATGTGCCGGGACCCACCACTTGGCGGCGTCCACCGGAGCTCTTCGACGTGCGACTCCAGCGAGCGGAGCGCGTCGTGGCCGGTCCGCGACGAGCGGTACTTGCACTCGCCGACGACGAGCGCCTCCGCGTCAGTAAGACCGACGACGTCGATCTCGTGGTCCTGATACCACCACTGTCCGACGTCGACGAGTGGGGTCTCGTCGTATAGCGTCCACAGGCCCCGACAACAGAGGGCCTCGAACGCCGGCGCGATAAAGTCGGCCATCTCCGGCTCGACCAGCCGCTCGTACGCGTTCTCGCCGAACTGATCGTACCGATCAGTGCTCCCGTACAGGAACCGGAACCAGAACCGGAAAAGCGGGTCTCGGAGCCGGTACTGGCTGCGTTTGGAGCGTTCGGGCTTCTCAGTGACGGGAACGTGTCGTTCGATGAGGCGTAGTCGCGAGAGCCGGTCGAGGTACATCGACAGCTGGTTGTACTCGATTCCGGTCGCACCGGCGATCTCGTTGCGGCTGGTCGCTCCGCCGGCGATCGCTTCGAGGATCGAGAAGTACCGGGTCGGCTCCGTCAGCTCCATCCTGAGAACATACTCCGGCTCGTTTCGAAGTGAGCCATGACGGCTGAGGACCAACTGCTGGACGTTGTCGCCGAGTGAGCGGTCATCGTCCAGTTCCTCGAGGTAGTACGGAACGCCGCCGAACACGCTCCATGCACGCACGATCTCGTCTGCTGACGCCTCGTCCGAGAGGAACGCCGAGACGTACTCGAACGGGAGCTGGCGGATGTCGAGTTTCATCGAGGTCCGTCCGTACAGGGGGCTGTCACCGAGGACCGTCGCCTCCTCCATCATGCTGATCGACGATCCCACAAGGACGAACGTGGTACTCGAGGAATCGAACTCGTGGTCGAACAGTGCCTGTAGTACGGACGGGAGACTCTCGTCCTGCTCAATCAGATACGGAAACTCGTCGAGGACGACGGTCGCGTCACGCTTGCCGAGGTACGTGAGCAACGGTTCCCAGTCGAGGCGGATATTCTCGATACCCGGGAACGAGTCGCTCGCCGCCTCAACAAACTGTTCGATCTGGAGCTCGGCGGTCTTTTGCCGTGCTTGATAGAAGATCGCGTCTTCGATGCCTTCGAGCGCCTTCTTCACGAGCCGCGTTTTCCCGAGCCGCCGCCGACCGTACACGACGCCGAGTTCGGCACGGTCCGACTCGAAGAGATCGTGCAGACGGGCGAGTTCCTCCGACCGATTCACGAAGGCAGTCATAACGGCCAGTCGTGCGGCCGAGAATAAAAATATTCTGGATAATCAAATTTCAGAATATCATAATCTCAGATATTGTTCGAGAGTTGTAAGTGTTTTCCGTAGAGTCAAATCACTAGTCACGATCGTGCTCGTCCAATCGTTTCATAGCGCAGTGTGAACGACCAGCCTCTCGATTCGACTCAGAAACTGTCGAAGAGTCCGTCATTGCCTCATCGGCCTGGCTCTCCACGCAGAGCCGATAGATCGGCCCGGTAACCCGCCGCGAGTTCGCGAACGACGAACCGGTCGCGGGGGTCGACGCCGAGTAGGTGAAGCGCACCCAGGTACGTCGCCACGCCGACGACGATTCCGGGGAGGACGGCGAGGCCACCCGGCAATCCGATCCGGACAGCCCACATCGCGATCCCGGCCACTACGCCGGCTGCAATCGGGGTGAAGAACGTCCGGTCGAACGGCCACAGCCCCTCGAACCGGCGCAACAACAGCACCTGGAGCCCGTTCTGGACCGAGATAGCGAGAGACGTCCCGAGGGCCGCGCCGACGAGCCCGAACCGCAGGATGAACGCGTAGGTCAACACCACGTTCAGCACCGCGAGCAGCCAGTCGAGGATCATCCGGGCGTACTGGTGGTCGGTCATCATCAACAGCCAGCCGGTCGCACCGACGGCGCTGCCCACGAAGACACCCCCCAGGTATACGACCAGCGGGACGTATCCCTGCACGTACGTCGGTCCGAACAGCGCGAGAAGTTCCCGTCCGTAGACGACGAGGACCGCGAGGAAGGGAACGACGGTGGTGACGATCAGGCGGGTCACGGAGGTGTAGATCGCGTTCAGCGTCTCCAGCCGATCGTTCGAGTAGAGGTCCGACGCGATCGGCGGCAGCAACTGGTTGAACGACTGCAGCGGGATCCACGCGATGGCGATCAACACGAGGAGTGCGTTGTACACGCCCGCCGCCACCGCCGTGAGCAGCGCCCCCACGAGCAGGACGTCGATTCGGTTCTGAAACACCTTGCCGAGGCTGCTCATCGCGACGGGTGCCGCGTGGTTGTAGAACCGCCGGGCTTCGCTTCGGGCGGCACGCACGGACGGCCGAATCGCCGTCACGCGTGCCGCGATCGGGACGGCGAACACGACGAGGAGGCCCGTCCCGAAGACGATTGCGGCGGCGACGCCGATCACCGAGTACCCGAGCGCGAGTGCGACGACCGCGGCGACGAGTCGAACCCCCGGCCGGAGCAGTTTGTTGAACAGCACCTCACCGCGTGCGGAGCCGACCGCCCGGAAAATGCCGGAGACGATCATGACGATACCGAGCAGCACCACCAGCGCACCGAACCACCGCATCGTCGGTACGAACGCCGGTTCTTCCACGGTGACGGCGTCGATCCAGGGCGATAGCCACCACACGCCCGCCGCGATGGCGACGCCGAACCCCACCGTGGTCGTGTAGGCCAGTCCGACAACGGTCGCTCGGCGTCCCGGCTTCTCGTCGTAGGCGGGAACGTATCGCTGTAGCGCCGGGACGCTCCCGAACGTGACCAGCCGGACGAGGATCTGTGCGATCCGCCAGGCCAGCGCGTAGACGCCGTAGGCGGTCGGTCCGAGCCCCCGTGCGAGGACGACCTCGACGGCGGTGATCAGGAGTCGCTGGCCGGAGACACCGCCGGAGGTGACGACTGCGCCATGGGCGATCGAAAGGAGAGCGTCCTGTTCGTCCTCCGGAATCGTCTCGTCGTCTCGACACACGCGTCGTAACCACCCGAATTCACCGGGCTCAAAATAAAAGTGAGTCGATCCGGAAGAACGAGAATTCAGTTCCTCCATGAACCTCACGAATCGTACTCGTGGTTCCGTCCCGCTTCGAACTGGCGGAGCCGGACGTCGGCCCAGTTCTATTACTCTGTATGAGACAGTCGCGTGGCGTCACAGGGTGACGGATTTGCACAGACAGAACCGTGAATGGAGGGATGATAGACAGAACAGTCCCACCGAGTACAGCGCAAACGCACCGTCTCCCGTCCGAGATAGGATTAAGAGGACTGGTTGTGTATAGGTATCACTCCACATGGCCAGTGGAAGACATCTCACACCTCTGGCAGCGGATCGAATCAGAGTCGAGACACGTCTTCTGCGGCAGTGTGGAGGGAACAATATGAAACAACAGCGTAGACAGACCGTTAGACGGCGCAATATCCTCCAAGCAACCGCAGGAGCGATCTTCGTCGGTGCGCTGGGAGTATCGACGACGTTCGCAGGAGTCGCTACTGCAAGTAGCGGCGACCCACGGTACGTCATCACTGCAAACCAGAACGCGAAACCACGGATCGAGCGCGCGGGATTCGACGTCAGTCACGGGCTCGCTGACGACACGGTGCTGATTGTCGTCGGATCGGAGGAAGATCAAGCCGAGCTCGAACGGATTCCCGGTGTCCAACACGTCACGCGGGACATCGAGTTCAAACTCGACGAGGTCCTCGTCGACGATTCCGCGATGGATAAATCCGCGGGACTCCATCCCGAAGGAGCGGAAACACCGGAGTACTGGGATTTCCAGTGGGAAAAGCGACGGATCAACGTCCGTGAAGCCCACGAGATAGCAACCGGTGCGGGCACGACGATCGCCATCGTCGACACAGGCATTCAACCGGATCATCCCGACCTCGGCAATCTGAACGAAACGGATAGCATCGCGATCATCGAAGGAGAGCGAATCGAAGCCGGCGAACCGATCGACGTGGGCCCGTTCTCGCATGGAACGATGGTTGCCGGCATCGCAGCTGCGCAAGGCGAAGGGATACTCGGAACCGCCCCGGACGCGGAGCTCGTCTCTATTCGCGTCTTTTCCGAAGAGGGGTTCGCCACAGGCGTCGACGTCCTGCTCGCGCTGGAGTACGCCGCCGAAATCGGCGCTGACGCGGTGAATCTCAGTCTGGGGACCGTCCCGTTACCACCCGAGGCGAATGCGGCCGGACTCAGAGCCGCCAGGGAGCGAGTCGCAAACCAGGTCGTCAGGGACGGGACAGTCATCACCGCTTCTGCGGGGAACGGTAACGCGAACCTCCAGCACGGTGGGTGGTTCCGGTTCTACTCCAGCCTGGCCGGGACGATAGCCGCGAGCGCGACCGGTGCCGACGATCTGTTGACGTTCTATTCGGATTACGGCACCAACGTGATCGACGTTGCCGCACCCGGAGGCGGAATGGCCGATGCCGTAAAGAGCTACTGTGGTATTCTGGAATATTTTTTCGAGGACAGGATTGCCGAGCCGGGCGAACAGACCCAGGTCTGTTTCGCGTATCCCGATGCGGTGTTTCCGATTCCCGTTCCGCCGGACTATCCGGGTGCCGAGTGCTTCCACTGTACCACATCCGATTACCCGTTCCCGCTCAACGCGATCCTCTCGACCACGTACAACCCCTTCACCGGGGAGTACGGATACGAGTGGCAGGGTGGAACGTCATTCGCGGCGCCACACGTCGCCGGGCTCGTCGCTCTCGTCCGGGAACTCGACCCGACCATGAATCCACGGCGCGTTGCTTCCGCGATTCAACAGGGTGCCGAGGGGAGTGCTGGGCGGAGCGACCCCGAAGTCGGTGCCGGACGGATCAACGCCTTGAGCACCGTCCAACGAGTCAAGGGCTAATCCCGCGAGGCATCACGGCGGGAAAGGAGTTGATCGCCGGGGGCAACCATCCCCGGGAGAGGAGTTTTATTTATGGAACCGAACCAGCCCCCATGCCCGAACGGAACGTTCTCGGCGGGGAACTCGCCGTCTGTGGTACTGATCCGACGACTGGTTTCGAGCGCGACGGGTGCTGTGGAACGCATCCTGACGATCGCGGGAGACACGAACTCTGTGCTGTGATGACGGATGAGTTCCTCTCGTTCAGCAAACAGCGTGGCAACGATCTCGTGACGCCGCGTCCGGAGTTGCAGTTTCCGGGGCTCGAACCCGGCGATCGCTGGTGTCTCTGTCTCGGACGATGGCTCGAGGCCCTCGAAGCCACACGGACCCGCCACCTTCCGGAGACGACCGTCCCGTTCGTCGTTCTCGACGCGACGAACGAGGCGGTACTGGATTCCGTAGACCTCGAGACGCTCGAAAAGCACGCGTATGACGTGTGACACGGCGTGTGACTGCAGAGGACTGGCGCGTGCGAGAGAGTTCCGTCCGCCGCAGTGAGTGACTAGGTGCAGAAATGCGCTGAGGCAGGCGCTGAAGGCCCGAGTCGGCTTCGCCACTGGTGACACAACAACTTACTAACTAGTTCCAGCCGTATCTGAACAGTACCCCGAGCAGTGCCCCGACGTATTTACCGAAAGAATGACACCAGAACATATGAGCGTAAACCGACGATCAGTCCTCGTCGGTGTGTTGACGGTGGTTCCGCTGTCGATTGCCGGCTGCCTCGGAGACGACGACCTTGTCGTGTGTACGAGCGTCGACGGGAGCCAGACGTTCCGCTTCGAGGCGGAGGAAGACGACGACATCGTCGTCGCGATCGACAACCGGGATGGCGATTTCACCGCCGTCGAGCTCACGACGGTCGACGATCGGGGGACCGCCCTCTCGAACCGCTCCGTCGAGGACGAAGCCGAAATCACCGTGGATGCGCCTGAAACCGGGCGGTACGAACTGTCTATCGTCGCCGCCGGGACCGCCAGCGTGACGGTGCGCTTGCAGCAGGACTAGTTAATCGGGACTGGTTCGGAAAGAGTACTTGCAGGTCGAGACTGGTGCAGAGCGAATACGGATCGGATTCGTTCACTCGAGTCCGGAGACACGGTTCGATTCGCGAGTCAGTGAGTCAGGTGTCCTACTCAGAGGGCGGTACCTTCGTGGACCGCAGCCGAAACGGAAGGCGGAGCGCGAAGAGATTTAAGGGACCGCTGCCCGTACAGAGGGAAAGAATGCTCTACGATCGCGTGGCGGATCTCGACCTGTCCATCGACGAGTTCGAGATGGCCCGTCGCGAGCGGGAGACATCGAGCGGCTTCACCCGAACGACGACGGTCATCTCCCTGCGAGGCGACGGCGAAATCGGGCGGGGCGAGGACGTCACCTACGACACCGAGGCCCACGACGCACTGTTGGCTTTCGGGGAGGAGATTCCCGTAACTGGGACGTACACCCTCGATGAGTTCTCGGAGTTCTTGACCGGTCTCGACCTGTTTCACGGCGACGAGCCGGGACAGTCGATCTACCGGAACTACCGACGCTGGGCCCTCGAGAGCGCCGCGCTCGATCTCGCGTTGAAACAGGCGGGAACGAACCTCGCAGAGCGCCTGGACCGGACGTACGACCCGGTGCGGTTCGTCGTGAGCACGCGCCTGGAAGAGCCGCCGACGGGCGATCGAATCCGTTCCTGGCTCGACCGGAACCCGGACCTCGAGTTCAAGGTCGATCCGACCTCCGACTGGACGTCGGCAGTCGTCGACAGGCTGGCCGAAACCGGCGCCGTGCGCGTGCTCGATCTCAAAGGCCAGTACCAGGGCACGACCGTCGATCAGCCCGCGGATCCGGCCCTCTACCAGCGGGTTCTGGAGGGGTTTCCGGACGCGCTCGTCGAAGATCCGGCACTGACCGAGGAGACACGCCCCCTGTTCGACGGGCACGCCGAACGGGTGACCTGGGACTACCCGATCAGGAGCGTCGAATCGATCGAGGAACTACCCTGGACGCCAGCGTGGCTCAATATCAAACCCTCTCGGTTCGGGACGGTACAGACGCTGTTCGAGACGCTGGAGTACTGCGACGACCACGACATCGACCTGTTCGGCGGTGGCCAGTTCGAACTCGACGTCGGCCGCGAGCACCTCCACGCGATCGCCTCGCTGTGGTACCCGAACGCGCCGAACGACGTCGCGCCCAGCGGGTACAACGACCCGGAACCGCGCGAGGACCTCCCGTCGAGCCCGCTGGCACCGCCGACGTCGCCGCGGGGCCTGGAGTGGAAATGAGATCGTGACAAACGACGATCGTGACCGCGTTCCGACCAAGACAGTCGATGAGTTCGCCGGCCGGTACGACGACTGCGCCCGGGAGTACGACGACAGGTACGACCCGACAGAAGACGCGAACGATTCCCAGAACAGTACGTACGTGCGTCTCGTCCGACTGGTCGCCCACTACGCAGATCCGAACCTACCGATCGTTCCGTATCAAAAGTTACTGTGGTCGGCTCCCTACCGGGTCGTGATGGAATCGCTGTCCGAGGATCCGGTCATGGCCGACCTGATCGAAACGCACGGGAAACTGACGATCGAACCGGCCGACGACATGTTCCGCCGCATGGCCGCCTCGATCATCAATCAGCAGCTTTCGACTGCCTCCGCCCGGGCGATTCGCACCCGGGTGTTCGATCACGTCGAGGTGACACCCGAGGGGATGCTCGCTGCGGATCCGACGGAACTCCACGAGCTGGGGCTCTCCGAGTCGAAGGTCGAGTACCTCAAAAACGTCGCCGACGCTCACCAGACGCGGGGCTATTCGGTGGCCTACTTCGAGGGGATGACCGACGAGGAAGTAATCGCCGAACTCACCGAAATCAAGGGCGTCGGGACCTGGACGGCGAAGATGGCATTGATATTCTGTCTGGGACGGGAGGACGTTTTTCCCGTCGAAGACCTGGGGATCCGCCGGGGAATGGAAACCGCCTACGGGCTCACACAGCGGGACGCAATGATCGAAAAGGCCGCAGAGTGGGCCCCGTATCGGAGCTACGCGAGCCGGTACCTGTGGCGCGTCGTCGACTGACTATTTTTCAGGCCGCCAGCGGCCACCGATCTCCTCGCGGGGATAGTCCTGATAGGTGCCGTCGAGGAACGTCGTGACTCGCCCGTCTTCTTCACTGAGCGTGATCACCCACAGGACTTCGTCACGGATCGACGTTTCGAGCGCGCTCATGTGTTTGGCACCCATCCAATCGCCGTATTCTAAGTTGCCTGCTTCCCTGATGGACTCCCGACTGGGGCTGCGGACCCGAACCATCTGCTCTTGAACCGTCCCGTCCCCGGTCACGACGACAGCCCCGTCGCGGCTGAACGCCACGTCTCGAGCGACCTCAGTGAACCTGTCGGACGACTCGGTGACGACCTGACAGCGCTCGATCGGCCACCTGTTGTCCCCCATCGGATCAGTGTAGGCATCGAAATTGATGTCGGCAACGATCAACAGATACAGACTTGGACCGCTTATGTACTGTTCGCCCCACCGATCGAATTCCAAGCTCAGGGTCTCGGCAGTGTATCTGATGTGGTCCATGAGCTCCTGACTGGTCGCATACCTGTCCAAGACGTGATCGAGTTCCTTCATGCTGACACAGGCATACATACGACACGTGGTCGGTTAAGTACGTGCCCGGGAAGCGGCAGGGTCACGATCGAAGCGTCCCCGATACGCGCATCGTATCTCGGTACCGCTCACTCCAGCACCTCACCCAGCACGTTCCGCTCGGCGCGCTGGAGGTGCTCGGCGACTGTCGAGGGGTCGAGATCCAGTTGTGCGGCGACCTCGTCGGTCGAGGCCTCCCGCGGGACCTCGTAAAAGCCCATCTCGTAGGCGGTCTCGATGACCTCTCGCTGGCGGTCGGTAAGCGCGTCTACGGGATCGTTCGGCCCGTCGTAGGTCCCGAGCTTCCGGAGATCCGGCGACACTCCCGCAGCTTCGTACTCGCGGATGGTTCCGGAGATCGACTCCTGTGACCCCACGAGCGACATCGTCGCCTCACGATCGGAGAGCTCCGGATCGCAGGTGCCGATCAGGTCCGCAGCCTCCTCGGCGAGGCTCTCCGGGAGCTCCGGCGCCGTGAACTCGATGACGTACAGATGACCGCCGTCCGTCTCCGAGACGTGTTCCCACTCGTCGACACAGGAGAGGTCCTGGAGACGCGTTTCGTCGTATCGCGATTCGACCGTCACCTGGACGATCCCGCCGGTGCCCCGGCACGCGAGTTCCTCGAACTTCCGGATCCCCGCCTCCCGACCCAGGGCGATCAGTTCCCCGATCCCCATCGCCTCGAACTCCGCGTCGTCGACCGAGACGTTCGCTTTTCGTATGAGTTATCCCGTGTTCGGACCAGATCCGCTAGAATTGTGCCCAACATACTGGGGACGCTTGCGACGGCAACGCGGCCGGTCAGGTCACTGCGGAACCGATACCGAAAGCTCACCTGCGTCGCCTCCGCCGTAGGTCGCGCTGGCGTACTCGTACAGCTCCTGCTCGTCGACCTCGGCAGGGTCGTACGGGCCTGGCATGACAAATACGGCGAGATGGAGGTGGCGTTCGGGTGCGCCCTCGTCCAGTTCGAAGGCGACGGAGACCTCGGTCGGGTCATCACTGTCGGCAAAGGAGACAGATCCGTCAGCGACGCGTACGTCCCCGAGCTGGCCGTCAGTCTGTTTCCGCCGGAACGACGGGTTCTCGGTAACGCCGTCGGCGGAGTTTCCGAGCGCTGCGACGACATCGTCGGGGTAGTAGCGGGGCGGCTCGGGCGGTTTCTCGCCCGCCCCGAAGTCGACCTGCCAGTAGACGAGTTCCTGATCCCCTTCACTGGACTCCTGGTCCTCTTCACCGGACTTCTGGTCCTCTTTTGCCTCCCCGCCTGTGGTCACGAACGAGCGAACGTCCCCGCGGTCGGTCGCGTCGTCAGCGTCCGCGATCGCACGGAACTCGTAGGCCATCTCGGGATCGAGTCCCGACATCCGAAGGTCGACGGTTCCCGTCGATTTCCGCGTTTCCATCTCCGTCGTCCACCACGTCTCCGTTCCCGACTCCCGCCACTCGAAACCGACTGTAGCACTGTCAGCCCCGTCGAGTTCCGTCAGTTCGGCGGCAAGCCTCGCAGCCGAATCGGTCACCTCGGTCGCGGCGAACGTCTCGATCGAGAGCTCCGGCTCGGCTGGATCGTCGGAACTGATCGGTACGTACTCCCCGGAAGTGAACGTCAGCAACTGGCCGACAGTGGTCTGGCCGTCGACGTCGGCGACGGCGCGGAACTCGTAGGCCGTCTCGCTTTCGAGTCCGGGGATCGGATGCCGGAACGTCTCGGGTGTGTCCACAGTCTCGACGTCGGAGGTCGTCCACGCTTCGGTTCCCGCTTCCCGCCACTCGAAATGGACGTCGACCGACTCGGCCTGGTCGAGATGCGTTACTTCGCCGATGAAAACCGCGTTCGAGTGTGTCACGTCCTTCACCTCGACGGTTTCGATGCCGACGGCCTCCGGCTCTTCGGTCGTCGTAAACGAACTGAGATCGCTCGTCGCTGCGATAGATTCCCCGTCGGCCTCGGCGACGGCCCGGAACTCGTAGGCCGTCTCGCTTTCGAGCCCGGACAGCGAGTGCTGGAACGTCGTCGGGGACTTCCGACTCTCAGTACCGGAAGCTGTCCACTCCTCCGATCCCACGGGCCGCCACTCGAAGCCGACGATCGCTTCCTCGAGGCCGTCCAGTTCCGTCACCTCGCCGACGAGGGTAACAGTCGAATCCGTCACCTCGGACGCCTGGCCTGTTTCGACCGCGAGGTCGATCCCCGTCTCCGTCGTAAACGTCCGCGTTTCGCCAACGTCCGTCTCACCGCGTGCCTGCGCGACCGCGCGGAACTCGTAGGGGGTATTCCGATCGAATCCGGTCGACCCGATGCTGAAGCTCCCGGGGGATTCGAGGACCTGCGAACTCGTTTCGTTCCACTCCCCGTCGGTCTCGCCCCGCCAGTCGAAGTGAACGGACGTCGAGTCGGCACCCTCGAGTTCGACCACCTCGCCGACGAACGTCGCGGCCGAGTCCGTCACATCGGTGGCCTCTGCCGTGTCCACGGCTACAGTTACCTCGGGATCAGGAGGTTCCCCCTCCTCGTCGACCTCCGTTTCCGGGTCGTCTGCGGCGGAGAACGTCGCTCCGGACAGACACCCGCTCGTTCCGGCGACGAGCACGCTCCCGGAAACCAGTGCGCTCCTCCGCGTGAGTGAATCGTCCATCACTCGCGAGCAGAACCCGAGGACTCTTTGGTAATTATCGGATAATGGACCGGTAGTTGTTCTATAACAGCGGTAGGCAATTCGATCCGTTTCGACTCCAAAACCGTGCAAACTGTGGCCGAAACATAAATTTACACGTATTGTATTATGTAAATAATATTGGGTTGCCAACGACTGATAACGAGGATCCGGTCCCGCTGCAGACGACGTCGAAAACAGGCTGCCTTCCGGCACGTCGGTTCATCTATCCGAGAATTTTTTGTAGCGTGTCACAATATACCGACTCGGTGGACAAAATTGGTTCGTAAACGACTCGTAGTCGCTTTCGCTCTCGTTCTTCTCACGGCGGGATGTACAGGAGCGTTGACAAGTGGAGACGCCCAGCCGGTCGAACAGATCCCCGACGGGTCCGAACTCGTCGTACACGTAGACTACGGTGAACTCAGCGAGGATCCAGAGACGGAGCGTCTCCTCGAGGCGTTCGCCGAGGAGGACCCCTCGGTTGAAGATCCCGCCGAGATCGAAGAGGAGTTCGAGGACGAACTCGACATCGACCCCGACGACGTCGACACCGTCGTCGCGTTCGTCGACGACCTCGAGGCGTCCGAACAGCCCGGCGAAGATCAGTTCGCGCTGATCGCCCACGGGGAGTTCGAGGGCGACAGCGTGATCGACGCCATCGAGGATGAAGAGGGCGACCTGGAGGAGACGGAACACAACGGTCATACCATGTTCACGTTCGAGGATAGGTCGGTGAGAGGGGACGCCGCCGCGATCGCTTCCCTCGGAGAGGGGCAGGTCGTCGTCGGTGACAGACAATCCGTCGAGGACGCCATCGACACCTCCGCCGGAGACCACGACGCGCTGAGCGGCGATCTCCGGGACGCCTACGACCGATCGACCGAGGACGGCCTCATCTCCGTCGTGGTGGACTTCCCCGGCGAGGAGGTGCCTGCAGACGACGCGGCGTTCGGCCTCGACACGTCGGTCCTACAGTCGGTCGAGACGATGTCGTACGAGTACTACACGACCGACGGTGCTGCCGGCTCCGAACTCCGGCTGTACACTGACCGCGCCGCCGACGCCGAGGACGTAAACGACGTCATCTCCGGGGCGCTGGTCGCCTTCGGCGACACCGGAATGGCGGAACTCGACGCCGAGATCGAGAAGATCTCCGCCGACCAGAGCTCCGAGGACGACACGGTCGTGGTCGTCACCTACGAGAGTGATCTCGACGACATCGAAGCGTTGCTGGAGACACTGCCCTGACCGTGGGAAAGCGAACAGCCGATACAGCGACCGCGGTACCCCCCGTTCAGCCACACACCCGTGATCCGTGACACACTCGTCTTTCTCTGGACGGAAGCGTACGGCGCACGGCGCAACATCGCGGTCCTACTGGTCGGCTTCGTGCTGCTTCCCGGCCTGCTGGTGGGAGGGACCGTCGGCTTCGATCAGACGCTGCCCGAGGACGTCCCGATCGGCGTCGCGCCGGGCGATGAGGCAACGACAGACGACGATTTGACGCTCGCCCAGGGTGGCGTCGCGCTGCTTGGCACGCCCGAACCGTACGATACGCGCGAGAAAGCGATCCGCGGCCTGGATCGCGAGGAAGTGTACATCGTGGTGCTGGTTCCGCCGGACGTCCTCGACCAGGAGACGACCGCGGAGTTTCGGATGCTCTCTCACGGCTCGGCGGTTCCGTTGATCGACGCGACCGGGCTGCTGGCGCTGTTTCTGGACGCCGAGCTGTCGTCGCTACTGTCGGGGCCAGTCGAGGTGACCCACGAACAGCGAGGGGTGGAAAACACGCTCTCGGAGTACCTCATTCCGACCGGGATCACGCTGTTCGTGCTGTCCGTGGCGCTGCTGTACGTCCCCTACGACGTCAGGGTCGACAGACAGGTGCTCGACCGGATCCGCCACCAGTCGCGGCTCGAAGCGTTCCTCGCGGCGAAACTGCTGTTTTACACGGCGATGATGGCGGTCGTGCTGGGCGCGATCGCAACGGCGAACCTGTGGCTGGAGTACCGAATCGACGTGGCGACCGTCGAGACGATGGCTGCGGTCGGCCTGCTGTTTCTTTCGACTGCCGCAATCGGGACGGGGGTGCTGTTCCTCACAGGCCTCGGTCGCGTCGCGTTGTTCGTCAACCTCGGCGTCCTGGTGGGGATCGCCGGGCTCGGGAGCCTGGTGTATCCGGTCGGGTTCTTCTCCCCGGTTCGAATGGAGATCGCCCGCAGCCTACCGCCACACTACCTCGCAGTCATCATCCGCGGGCACGTGCTCCGGGGCGATCCATTCGGCGTCTACCTCGACTGGTATCGGTTCCTGGGGCTGTACACCCTCGCGTGTCTCGGGTTCTGCTGGGTGTGTGTCCGCAGCTACGAATGGAGGGCCTGAACACGGATGACGGGAGTGACCGACCGTGAGTGACCGAACCGACCCGCACCGAGAATCGGTACGCGAGTCCGTACACGAACTCCTGACACGCTGGACGCGACCGCTTCGTCCGGGCGGCAACTACCGAACCCCGGCCGAGGGAGACGAGACGCCGGCGATCGAACTGGGGGGGATAACGAAGCGGTTCGGCCCGATACTGGCGCTGGATGGCGTCGACTGCCGATTCGAGCGGGGGAGGGTTCACGGCGTCGTCGGGCCCAACGGCTCCGGGAAAACCACGCTCTTCGAGATCGTGTTGCGACTGCGGCGACCGACCGCGGGCACCGTCATCGCGCCCCCGCCGGCGGAGATGGGATACTCGTTCCAAAAGCCACAGTTCTACGGCACGCTCACGGTACGGGAGAACCTCCGCGTGTTCTCGCGGCTGAACGCCCCGATCGATGCGGAGTGGCTGAAAACGCTCACGGGAGATCTCGGACTCGACAGGGTCGCCCACCGGCCGGCCGGGGAACTCTCCGGGGGGTTCCAGCAGAAACTCGATCTCGCACTCGCGTTCCTGTCGCACCCGGACGTGGTGATCCTCGACGAGCCCCTCGCGGACGTCGACGAACTGTCTCGGGGGCGGATCCTGAAGTTGATCGGCAACTACACCGACTACGGGGGGACAGTGCTCGTTTCGTCACACAACCACGAACTCCTGGATCCGGTCGTCGACAACACTGTCGAACTGCTCGAGGGAACGGTCGTGACAAAGTAAAAAACGGACAGGGGCGTCCCTTCGGTACTAGTCTCTGACCGACGCCTCGCCGAACGCGACGAATCCGGTGACGACGAGATCGGCACCCGTCCTCTCCCCAGTCGGATCAGCCCCCCCTCCGGTCGGATCAACCTCTTCCCCGGTCGGATCGTCCGCGAGCGCCCGGCGGGGACGCTCGTCTGCGGCCGACCCGAGCACGGGAACGACCTCCATCTGGACCACCCAGTCCCGCGGGACGATCAGCTGGGCCTCGCCGAACAGCACCGTCAGGTCGACCCTGGCAGGTCGATCGGTGAGCTTGGCGTCCCGGAGATCCAGCGTCGTCTCGCCGAAAATCGTCGTCAGATCGCCGCCGACGAACGCCTCGGAGGTGTTTCGCTTCTCGACGCCGCCGAACACCGTTACCCCGGAGGTGTAGCTCGCGTCGGAACGCCGGACGCTGGATCGATACTGTCCCAGCGCGATCGACAGGCCCAGCGCGATCACCAGCACCGGCCAGTAGACAACCAGCTCCTCGGCGGTAGCGTAGCCGAGAACGCTCAGCTGAACGGCGCCGGCGACGCCGACGATGACGACCGGTCCGACGATGCTCCGGTAACCGCTCTGGACGAACAGCCAGATCCCCAGCAGGACGAACAGCGACGGAACGTACTGCAGGAGGCTGCGGGTCTCGAAAATCCCGGTGGTCTGGAACAGCAGGAGTACGCCCACGAGAACGACTAGCGCTCCGAGGAGGAATCGGCCGGACGGGAGAGGTCGCGATCGGGTCGTGGAGGTCATAGTAGACATACAGTTCGTACGGCAGCCGAGGATATATAGTCGCAGTATCAGTTTCGTTCCGCGGGAGGCGAGCCGTGGCCACACGGCACACTCCCGCGCCACACGGCACACTCCCGCGCCACACGGCTGGGAACCGATCCCGGCGAACGTTCCCGGCGCCACACCACCTATTTATATACTACACGGCCTCCAAGCCGACGACAGAACGCCGAGGAGGCCGACACTCGTTGATGAGCTGGAACCGAACCGGAACTGACACCACACGTCGCACCGCAGAGCTCGCCACACGACGCGCCGCAAATCACACGCGCGGCGCGATGGCGAGAACGACCCAAAGCCGGGGGAGATGACCATGTTCGCGACTGTCACTGGACTCGTCGTGATCGCGCTCGGTCTCGCGATGGCATGGTACGGCAGCCGGTCGCTGGTTGTGGTGCCGAAACTGTTCGCGGCAGAGATCCGCGAACCAGGGAAGCTCAGAGCCACTGGCGAGTTCGTCGCCTGCCGGGGACGTGCAGTCGCAGTCGGGGAGACGATCGAGGCGCCGTTTACGGGCGCCGACTGCCTGGGGCTCGAGTACGAGGTGACCGAACGGCACCCGTTCGGGATCGCCTGGCCCTGGACCGACGCGTATCTCGACGACGGGGTCGCAACCACCGCGTTCGACCTCGAAAGCGACCGGGGGACGATCCGAGTCGACCCCTCCCCGCGGCGGTTCTCCCTCGACCTCCCCGGCGAGGTCGTCACCGCCGACGCCGACGGGGGTGTGCCGGACCGAGTCCGTCGATTCCTCGAAGCCCGCAACGTCCCCGATGCACCCGAGTGGCTCCAGTCGATCCCGGGTCTCGGCCGCCGGCGCTTCGTCGAACGACGGATCGATCCCGGCACCGAGTACGTCGTTTTCGGACGGATCGAACGCAGGGACGGCACGGTCGCACTCGAGGGAGATCTCGTGATCGGCGAGGAGAGCCCCTCGAAGATCGCGAAGGCGCGGATCCGATCGGCGGCGTTTCCTCTCCTTGTCTCGCTTTCGTTTCTGATCGGGGGCGGCTGGCTGCTGCTTGCCTGAAGGGAAGTCGCCGCCTCACGAATCCTTTTGAATACCGGCGTGGAGTTTTACCCATGCATTACGCGCGATTTCGCGATCCGGCCGGCTCGATTCGTCGGGGGACGTTCGATCCCGGCGCTGAAACCATCGCCTTCGGCGGCACCACCTACGACCTCGACGATCCCGAAGTCGACGTTCTGCCACCGTGTGAGCCCTCCAAGATCGTCTGCGTGGGACGCAATTACGCAGATCACGCCGCCGAGATGGGAAGCGACGTTCCCGACCGGCCGCTTCTGTTTTTGAAGCCGCCGAACGCGCTTGCAGCCCACCACGACACCGTCACCGTCCCCGCCGGCAAGGAGCGCATCGACTGGGAGGCGGAACTGGCGGTCGTGATCGGCAATCAGTGCCGGAACGTCGACGCCGCCGACGCGATGGACGTCGTCGCCGGCTTCACCTGCATGGACGACCTCTCGAACCGGGAAGACCAGCGAAAGGAACAGAACTGGGTCCGCGGGAAGGCGTTCGACAACGCCGCACCTCTCGGCCCCTGTATTGCGACCCCCGACGAGGTGCCGGCTGACGCGACCGTCCGGTTGCGGGTGAACGGCGAGACCAAACAGGAGGGCTCACGGGCGCAGTTCATCTTCGACGTTCCGACGTTGATCCAGGAGATCACCGCCTACCTCACCCTCGAGCCGGGCGACGTCATCGCCACGGGAACGCCGGAGGGGGTCGGGGCGCTCGCGGACGGCGACAGCGTAGAAATAGAAATCGAGGGCGTGGGCACCCTCGAACACGACGTCGTCGTTCCCTGATACTGATTATTGTAGCGATTTACCGGTCGATCGGCCACCCGGCCCGCCGATCGTCCGGTTACGGTCGAGAGTAATCAGTATGAGCCAGATATCAGTCCGTTTCGGCCACCCGATCCGGATCGGACAGTCCCGCCCCGTTCGACAGGGCGTCGACCTCCGCCAGAAACCCGACGAAGTGCGTAGACTCCCCGGTTTCGTTGCCGATCGGGGCGACGTCGATTCGGGCCTCGAGTTCCGCCCCGTTCTCCCGGTAGCCGATCAGCTCCCCCGAGACTGGAACCTCCGCCTGGATCGCCTCACAGAGTCGCCTGACGGGGTGGCTCACGGATCCGTTCTCGAGGATCGACCGAAAGTCTTCTCCGAGGAGATCGCCCGGATCACACCCCGTGAGTTCTCGAAACCGCGTATTCGCGTAGACGACAGGCGTTCGTTTCTGGCGAACGTCGGCCAGGAGGACCCCGACGGGCGCAGCGTCGAGCGCGCGATAGCCACGCTTCATCCGCGTCTCCGCCCGATGTTGGGAGACGACGTTTCGGATGCGATTTGCGAGCACTTCGTACTGTTCCGTTCCGGTCTCCTTTTGCAGGTACTCCGTGACGCCCAGTGAGATCGCCTCGCTGGCGATTTCCTCTGACCCCTTTCCGGTAAACAACACGAACGGGACGTCGACCCCTCGCTCCCGAACCTCTTCGAACAGTTCGAGGCCGTCGAGCCGCGGCATCTGGTAGTCGCTGACGACGCAGTCGAACCGCCTCCCGGTCAGACGGTCGACCGCTCGCTCTGGATCCGTGGCCGTCTCGACGGCGATCCTGTCGTCGTGGCGCTCGACGAACGTCGCCGCCAGTTCGACGAACTGTTCGTCGTCGTCTACGTGTAACACGTCGATGTCGTCGCGTAAGTTGACCATGGTTTCTGAGTATCAACCTCGATTCGGAACAAACCCGAAACGGATAGCGTCGAGTGTGATCGCGGATTACCGTCTCTTTTGGAGTCTTCCTGGCTATCATATTTAATTTTTTGTAGAGAAGTAGTTAGAAATACTACAACTACAGGAAGAATAAATTACAGCTATCGCGGGACCAGAAACCGCGAGAGACGGGTCGGGAAAAACCGGCGGCGAAAGAGGAAGTTCGGTGCTCAGATCCGCTCTTCGAGGACGTCACCGTCGCTTTCGTCGGCGATCTCGATTGCGAGGTCCTCGCTGTCGCTGCGGAACCGGCCCACGGCGACGCCGATCAGCGAGACGATCGAGAGGACGCCGGCGATCGCCACGAGGGTCCGAAGGCGACGGCCCTCGGACGGTCGCTCCATGGTCCTCATCTCCGTCTCGGTTTCCATTTCGTCGCCCGACGCGTGATTTTCACTCGCGGGAGCCTCCTCGGCGAAGTCCAGACTGGCAGGGCCGATCTGGGCGCCGTCGAAGTGCAGTTCGAACATAGTGATTTTGCGTGCCATACAGAACGGATGCGTCCCAAATATAAATAGCAGTACTGACACGAGATAGCAGGAGTCTGGTTCCGCCCGTAAACATATCGAACTCGGACCCAGTTCGGTCACGAATTGGCCACTGGTTACCGAGGAGATTCACCGTTCCGGGACGTTGCGGTCCGGGAACTGTTCGTGGAGATCCGTCGCTCGGACGTCTATCTCCCAATCGTCCGGAGGTTCCCCCCGTCCATCCTGGATCGTGAGGATCCGGAAGCCGGATCCGCGTCGATGGATCGTCGCCCGATCGCCGAACTGCAAACGGTTGAACGTCCGGCGAGGTACACCGACCTGCCCCCGGTCGTTTTCGAGGGGGGACCTCTCGACTGCATCCGGGTCCGAAAAGCCGACCACGTACGCCACTCCATCGAACCGACGCTCGAGCTGGCGTTCGGTTTCTTCCGAGACCCGAACCGCTGTCGGCGACCGAACGATGTCGGGATACGCTGCGGGCTCCCAGCCGTACACTCGGCTCTGTCCATCGGACCACAGCCAACAGAGGTCGGCGCCGTATCCACGTCCGTCCGCTTCGAGCCAGCGCACGCTGATGGCTTTATAAGAAAGAGTGGCGTCCTCGATCCCGGGAATCCTCCCGAGACAGCCGCCGGTCGCCGTGAGAAGGGGCACGCCGAGCGCCCCCAAGACGGTTCGTCGCGTCGGCATTCAGTTCCACAGCCCGCGGAACGGCTTGAGCACCGCGAGCGTGTAATCCTCGTGGGGATCGTAGCCGCGGAACGCCAGCGAGTTCGCCATCACCGACACCGAGGACCCCGCCATCGCCAGCCCCGCAAGCGCCGGATTGAGCAGGCCCAACGAAGCGATCGGGATCAGCGTCGCGTTGTAGACGAACGCCCAAAAGAGGTTCTGCCGAACCTTCGAGATCGTCGCCTCGGAGATCCGCAGCGCCTTCAACACGTCAGCCGGGTCGTCGCGCATCAGAGTGACGTCCGCAGACTCGATCGCGACGTCGGTGCCCGAGCCGATCGCGATTCCGACGTGGGCGGCGGTGAGCGCCGGCGCGTCGTTGACCCCGTCCCCGACCATCACGACGCGGGAGCCGTCCGCCTGAATGTCGTCGACGACGTCCGCCTTGTCATCGGGGAGCACCTCCGCGCGGACGTTTTCGGGCGGGATGCTGACCTCCTCTGCCACCGCCCGGGCGGTACGCTCGTTGTCGCCGGTGAGCATGTGGACCGCGATCCCGCGGTCGGAAAGCGCCGCGACCGTCCGTTTCGCGCTCTCTCGGACCGTGTCGGCTGTCGCAAGGACGCCCAGAAGCTGTCCGTCCAGCGCGACGAGCATTGCAGTCTTCCCTTCCCGTTCGAGTTCGAGCAGCGTCTCCTCGGCGGGTTCGGGGTCGACTCCCTCCTCGCGAAGCAGCTTGCGGTTGCCCACGAGCACCTCACCGTGGGGGATGGTCGCCCGGATGCCGTGTCCGGGGACGTTCTCGAACTCGACGGGCTCCTCGAGGTCGAGCCCCCGGTCGTGGGCGCCGTCGACGATCGCCCGCGCGAGCGGGTGTTCCGAACCCGACTCGGCGCTTGCAGCGACCGCGAGCAACAGCGACTCGGCGCCGAGCGAGTCGCCCACGGAGTCGACAGCGGCGACTCCCTCCGGATCGGCAGCCGCCCCACCGTCGGCGCGCGCCTCCTGCACCGAAACGACGTCGGTGAGTTGCATCTCGCCGTGGGTCAAGGTGCCGGTCTTGTCGAAGATCACGGCGTCGACGTCGCGGACCTTCTCGAGCACGTCGCCTCCTTTAAACAGAACGCCGTTGGTGGCCGAGATCGTCGAGCCGACCATCGTCGCCGCCGGCGTCGCGAGTCCGAGCGCACAGGGACACGCGATCAAGATCGCGGAGGCGAGCACGACCATCGAGAACTCGATGACGGGGATCCCGCCGAGTTCGACGCCGATCGGACCTCCGCCCACCGGGCCCCACAGCGGAAGCGACGTGACAAACGCGTACAACGGGTCGGGAAACAGAAACCACAGGGTCGACCAGAGCACCGCGTTGACGATGACGGCGGGCACGAAGTACGCGCTCACTGTGTCGACGAGCCGCTGGATCTCCGGCTGCCGCGACTGTGCCTCCTTTACGCGCTCGACGATCTGCTGGAGGGCGGTGTCGCGGCCGACTTTCGTCGCCTCGACGACCAGCACGCCGTTTTCGTTCACCGTCGCCCCGACGACCTCGTCGCCGGGCGACTTCTCTACGGGGACGGACTCGCCGGTCAACATCGACTCGTCGACCGCAGAGTCGCCGTCCACCACGACCCCGTCGACGGGAATCTTCTCGCCCGGTCGAACCTTGATCCGATCGCCGACTTCGATCTCCTCGATCGGGACCATCTGCTCTTCGCCGTCCCGAATCACCGTCGCCTCGTCGGCCTGCATCTCCAGCAGTTTCCGCAACGCATCGCTGGCCTGCGCCTTCGAGCGCGCCTCGAGCCAGTTGCCCAGCGTGATGAACCAGAGGATGAACGCGACCGCCTCGAAGTAGAGCCCGCCGGCGACCTGGTAGCCGATCAATGCGGGGGCGGCAAGAACCGCCGTCGAGTAGACGTAGCCGACGCTCGTCCCCATTGCCACCAGCGTGTCCATGTTCGCCTGCCGGCTCTTGGAGAACGCGCGCCACGCGCCTCGGAGGAACTCGCGTCCGAGCGTCGCCATCAGGACCGTCGCCAGCAGGAACTCGAGCCAGCCGACGCCGACGGAGAAACCGAACACCGGAATGGCTTCGGGCAAAAATCCTGGATAGAACATGTCGATCATCACGAGGACGAACGGCGCGGTCAACACGCCGCCGCCGACCGTGAGCTTCCACTGCTTTCGCATCTCCCGGCGGGCTGCCGACTCGCGGGTTCCGGACTCGCCGTCCCCGGTGCCGTCGTCCCCCTCCGATTCCCGGATCGGCTCGTAGCCGGCGTCCTCGACGGCGGCATAGACCTCCGACAACGAAACGTCGACCGGGTTGTACCGCACCCTGGCCTCGTCTGACGCGAAGTTGACGTCCGCCGAGAGCACGCCCGGCAGCGCCTCGATCGCCGTCTCGTTCGCCTGCGAACAGTTCGCACACGACATGCCGGCGATGCCGACCGTTCGCGACTCCGAGAGCGGTTCGTACCCCGCCTCGGCGATCGCCTCGAAGATCTCCTCCAGGTTTACGACCTCGGGGTCGTACTCGACGGTCGCCTCGTCGGTCGCGAAGTTGGCGTCGGCTGCCGATACGCCCTCGAGTTCGAGGGTCGCGTCCTCCACGGAGGCAGAACACGTCGCACACGACATACCCGTGATCTCGATGTGCGCTCTGCGAATACCCATTACGAGTAGTACTATTGGGGGCCTCGTTCAACCGGCTTGTGGTTTCGTCCGTGAAAATGTAACCCGACAGAATCTCAGAAGTCGTTGCGAATTTCCCACCTAATATTTCATTTCCAAAGTGACCGCCGAAGAACGGGACGGGTATAGTTGTGTGCCTGCAGAACAATATCAAAACGTACATACGCGGGACGCACGAATCGAGATGTATGTCGGAAGACGTGGTCGAACATCGCACGCTGATCGTCGCAGGGACCGGAATCGCCGGCCTCAGCGCGGGCATTTACGCGGCCCGTGCGAACAACGACCCGCTGTTGATCGAGGGTGACGAACCGGGCGGACAGCTGACGCTTACAACTGACGTGGAGAACTATCCAGGCTTCCCCGACGGGATCTCCGGACCGGACCTGATAAACCGGATGAAAGAGCAAGCCCGAAAGTTCGGCGCGGACGTGAAAAACGGCATCATCGAGACAGTCGACGCCGACGACCGGCCGTTCCGAGTCGAGCTCACGAACGGCGAGGTGTACACCGCAGACGCGGTCATCGCCGCCTCCGGCGCCTCCGCCAGAACGCTGGGGATCCCCGGCGAGGACGAGCTCATGGGGTACGGGCTGTCGACGTGTGCCACCTGTGACGGCGCGTTCTTCCGGGACGAGGACATGCTGGTAATCGGCGGCGGCGACGCCGCGATGGAGGAGGCGAACTTCCTCACCAAGTTCGCCGACACGGTGTACGTCGCCCACCGGCGCGAGGAGTTCCGCGCGGAGAAGATCTGGATCGACCGGACGATGGAAAAGGTCGACGACGGCGAGATCGAACTCCTGTTGAACACCGAAGTGACCGAACTCCACGGGAGCCCCGAAGAGGGGATCACGAGTGTGACACTCGTGCAACACCCGGACGGCCATCCGACGGAGAAACTCGAGGATCCCGAAACCGCAGACGAGGTCGACGAGTTCGAGTTCGAGGTCGGCGCCGTCTTCTACGCGATCGGTCACACGCCGAACACAGGCTACCTCGAGGGGACCGGCGCCGAGTTCGACGAGGAGGGATACCTGCTGACGGAAGGCGGCCGCGGGGGCGGACAGACGAAAACCGGCGTCCCCGGACTGTTCGGCGCCGGTGACGTCGTCGACTTCCACTACCAGCAGGCGGTCACGGCCGCCGGAATGGGGGTAGAGGCCGCCCTCGACGCCGACGAGTACCTCACCGAACTGGACCGGGAACGCAGAGCCGACTCCGCAGTCGCGAGCACGGACGACTGAGCTCCCGATCGCGGGCAGGCCCTCCGACCCGTTCGGCGGTCGTTTATATACGAGCCCGAGCCAGCAGCCCCCATGCTCGCCGTCGCCGGCGGAAAGGGAGGATCGGGGAAGACGACCACGACGCTCGGGCTGGCACGAGCCCATCCGGACACCGTTCTGGCTGCCGATCTCGACTGGGAGATGCCGAACCTCCACGCCATGGCAGGCGTGAACCGGCCGAGTCGAACGGAAAACTCCCACCTCTGGGGGCCGGAGTGGCCGGGACGCAGCCGGGCCGAGGGGTTCGATTGTGACGTGCTTCCGGCACCACCCGTCTCCTGGGGTGAGCGTGCCGACGTGCTTTCGGGCTTGAGTCGTCTGCAAGCGACAGCGACGCCGGTGCTGCTGGACTGTCCCTGCGGGATCGCCCCCGACGCGGTGAAGCCGCTGTCCTTCGCCGATCGAACGGTGATTGTCACGACGCTCTGTCGCGCGAGCGTCAGGGGAGCGGTAAAGACTGCAGCCGCCTCCAGGGCGGTGGGAACGCCGGTATCCGGCGTGATCGCGACGCGGACGGCGACCGCCGGCTCCCGTCTCGAATCGCTGCTGGACGCCCCCGTACTGGCGACGATCCCGGAAACGGACGACAGCCCGCTTTCGTCACCGGCCGTTCGGGAGTCGTATGCCCGGGCCATCGACAGTCTGGTAGCCGAGAACCCACCCGATTATCAGACGTGGAAAACCCGGAACAACAGTTAACTTATTCCCCAGAGAAATCAGGTGCATGCCGAAGCGACTGCCGACCGGAATCACCGTCCTCGACAGACAGCTCGACGGCGGCGTCCCGGCCGGCAGTATCGTCCTTTTGAACGCCGACCCCGCGAGCCAGTCGGAGCTGTTCCTTCACGAGCTGTCCGCCACCCGTGGGACACTGTACCTGACGACGGTTCGCTCGGAAGCGGCAGTCAGGGACGCGCTGGACCGGTCCACCGCCCGCACCGGAAACCCGACAATTCGGGACATCGGCGCCGACGCGCCGCTGGATCACGCGAACCGCCTCGTAGGCGCGCTCCCGGAGGAGGCGAACCTCATCGTCGACACGCTAGACCCGCTGGAGTCGTCCGACTCGGCGCGGTATCGGAACTTCCTCAACAGCGTCCAGACCCACATGGCAAACACCGGCGGTCTCGCGGTCCTGCACGGATTGACCGGCCGCAGCGTCCCGGAGAACCGCGACATGACCGAACACATGGCCGACGTCGTCTTCGATCTGGAGACTGAGGTCCGCGGAAGCGAGATCGTAAACCGGCTGGCCGTGCCGAAGTTCCGCGGCGGACGCGCCCCCGGCGAAACGATCAAGCTGAAACTCGAGGAGACGGTCGCGGTGGACACGAGCCGCGACATCGCCTGATCGACGCGTCGGTCCTGCGATACCGACGGACGACCACCGAACGCCGGGACGGCCTCAATCCAGTCAAGTCTTTATGTCCGAGCGTAAACTCCGGATATGGACGTTGCGTCGTTCCTCGAAGAGCGGATCGATCCCGGAACGGTACCGATCGCAGTCGGCGACATCGTGTTCCTGCTCGTTTTTCTCACGATCGGCGCCCTGCAACACAACCCCGGCGACTACCTCGCCGAGAACCCGCTGGTGTGGGCGGGTATCGTCGCACCCTTCATTATCGGATGGGTCGCCGTCGCCCCGCTGGTGGGTGCCTACTCTCCCGGCGCGGGCGAGTCCGCCAAATCGTCGATCCCGCTCGCCGTCAGATCCTGGATCCTCGCGGCGGTCCTCGGGATGGCGCTGCGTGCCTCGCCGCTTTTCGCCGGCGGGTTCGCCGTCACGTTCGCGGCCATCATGCTCGGCGGCGGCGCACTGTTCCTCGGTGGCTGGCGATATCTCTACTTCAAACTGTTCGGGTAGTCCGACCGGTAGGACCAGTTATCTCGACCGGGCCAGATACAGCCCCAGTAGCGACGCCGACGTCGCAAACGCCGCCAGCACGAAGAAAAGCGCCGTCGAGTCGGCGTACGCGAGTACGGTTCCGGCCACGGCTGCGCCGAGCGATCCGACGCCGAACACACCCAGATACGTGTAGCCGTACGAGAGCCCCCGCGTCCCCGGCGGAGTGTACTCGGCGACCGTCGCCTGGTACAGCGGCTGGACGACGAACAGGAACACGCCCAGGAACACACCGAAGACGGCAAGCGGGCCCAGACCCATCCCCGAGACGATCGGGAACGTCACCGCGAGCACCGCGAGTATCCCGAACGCGCCAGCGATGCCGTATTCGACGGGGAACCGATCGGTGAGTTTCCCGCCGATGTACTGTCCGACGACTCCGATCATCAACAGCCCGGCGTAGAAGTAATCGCTCGGTTCGAGCGTCTCGCCGTCCGCGGGATCCACCCCGAGAAGATCCGCGACCGTGCCGGGCAGCAGGTCCGCGATCGGAATGGCCTCGAAGCCGGGCAGTGCCCGAAGCAGCTCCGGCAGGAACGTCAACACGCCCCGGTAGTAGAGCCCCGAGAACATCACGATCAGGAACACGAAGACGAAGCTCCCCGCGAACAGACGCTTCGATTCGGTCAGAAACTCCGAGAACGACTGGACGCCGCTTTCGGCCTTCGATCCCCCGTCTGTGGCCGCGTCGCCGGCCGTCGCGTCGGGGGTAGTCTCGTCCGGACGCGTTACGGCGGCCTCCGGGTCGAACCGCGCGCGGTGGGCGAACACCGCCGCGAGCAACGCGGGGATCGAAAGCGCAAGCGCCACACTCCGCCAGTCGAACAGCAACAGCAGTATCGCGGCCACGAGCGGTCCCAGCCCGATCCCGAGGTTGCCGGCGATCCCGTGGTACGCGAAGCCGGTTCCCCGCTCGTGGACTCCCTTCGAGATGAGCGAAAGCCCCGCCGGGTGATAGACGCTCGCGGCGACGCCCCACAGGACGATCGCCGCGGCGACGGCGAGCAGGCTCGGAGACAGCCCCAAGAGGAGGTACGAACCGCCCATCCCGGCGAGACAGGCGGTGATAAGCTGGCGGGAGCCGATACGGTCGACCAGCACGCCCCCCGGAAGCGCCCCGAGGCCGAACAGCCCGTAGCCGATCGTCAACACGACCCCCAGCGTCGCCTCGTTGACTGCAACCGACGTGAAGCCGAGCGACAGCGTCTCGAACTCCAGCAACCAGATGGTCACGAAGATCGGAAACGCCATCTCGTAGGTGTGGACCATCGCGTGGGCGATCATCACGAGTGCGGTGATCGCTCTGTCGTTGCGGTTCACTACTGGTCACTCTCGTCGGCGAACTGTTTAACTGTTCGATGGCGGCACGCTCTGCAGCGAGTACCCCGAGCAACCAGTGTGGATTCCCGGATCCACAGCGTCTCGAAACGGCTTATTATTACCGTAGAATAAATCACGTTAGGTGTGAACACAGTAGTTCGTCAAACGTTCATAGCAGCCCAGAATACGCCGATCGCAGAGAATAAAAATAATAAGTTATACAGTTACCATGGAATGGTGTTTGAATGGTCATTGATTAGTCACGGGGAAATTTTATATACTAATTTTACATAGTATGGAGTGGATTATGACTGGGTACTACGACCACGTTCTCGGCCTCATCCCCGTATCGCTGATCGGAATCACCGGGATCCTCGGCGCGTACGGGTTGCCGTTGTCGGCCGCCGTGTTCGTCGGTGCCCTGCCCTCCCTGTTCTTTATGCTCCACGCCCTCTTCGTCGCGGCTCCGACCATCGAACGTCCGAACCACTCCCCAGTCCGGCGGTCGGCACGATCGGCCGCGACCAGAGGCGAGGGCGGCCCGCCGCAGGCGGACTGACTTCCGGGTCCGATTCGATCAGTCGAATCGGCCGAACACGTTTTGACCCCCGGAACCACAACCCCGGATATGACCGAAGCGCTGTTCCTTCGAAGCGACGAGGTGGCCGATCTCGCAACGCCGGCAGAGTACGTCGACGCGGTGCGGGAGGCGTATCGACAGCGCGGCAACGGGGCCCCCGCCGAACCGCGGACGAAACTCGTAGCGGAGAATCCGCCTGGGATGTTCACCGGGTACGCTGCCGTGTTGCCTGAGACGGGAGCCATGGGCGGGTACATGTACTCGGCCGGGTTCGGGGCGGGCGACGCCTGGTTCGTCACGCCGCTTTTCGACGCCGAAACAGGGGAGCCGCTCGCGATCGTCGACGGGGCGTCGATGAACCCCTTCAAGACCGGCGCAGCCGGCGCTGTCGGTGTCGACGCGCTCGCCCGCGAGGACGCCACCGACCTGGCGATCATCGGCTCGGGTGCGCAGGCGCGTGGTCAACTAAAGGCGACGGTGACGGTCCGGGAGTTCGAGCACGTCCGGGTGTACTCGCCGACGCCGGACAACCGGGAAGCGTTCGCCGCAGAGACGGACGACCTCGTCGATCCGGCTGTCGAGCCAGTCGAGTCGGCAGCTGCGGCCCTCGATGGGGCCGACGTCGTCGTCACGGCGACGAACGCCTCCGAACCGGTGATTGCCGACGCCGACGTCGAACCTGGCACCCACGTGACGGCGATGGGGCAGTACACGCCCGGCAAAACCGAACTCGAGCCGGAGACGATCGCGCGGGCGAAATACGTCCCCGACCTCCGGGATCGGGCGACCCAGGACGCCGGTTCGTTTCTGGCGGCACTGGAAGCGAAACTGATCGACGAAGACCACGTCCACGCCGAACTCGGGGAGATCGTCGCCGGGGTCGAACCCGGCCGCACGGACCCCGATGAGGTGACGGTGTTCGACTCCGGCGGGACCGGGATCGAAACGACCGCCGGGGCGTATCTGCTGTACCGGCGTGCCCGGGAGGCCGGACGCGGCACCGAGATCGATTTCGCACCCGCAAGCGAGGCGCTCACCGGGAAGTAGCCGATTCGGAGGTCCGTCCGGCACACAGCAGGACAGTTCGACCCGCCTCAAACCCGTTCGGTCGGGTTGGTCGTCGGAGTCCCGTACAGCGTCCGGTAGGCCCTGGGGAAGGCCGCCATCCCCGCTACCTCGACGACGCCACCGGCCACCATCGCGAAGAGGAACGACCCGGCGGTGTCGAACGCAGAGACGGCGACGGACGCGACCCCGAGCGTCGCGATCGCGAACACCGCCGAGAAGTAGACGACTCGGAACGGCACCGACGAGAGCTCCCCGCGCCGGGGCCACTTCCCGACGTCGACCTGTCGGCTCCGGAAGATCGCAATCGAGAGCACTCCAAACGCGATCGCGCTCAACCCCGCCAGCGGGACCGTGTCGGGAAACGTCGTCTGGGCGAGAAACACCGGCAAGAATGCTGGCGTCGACAGCACCGAGAACTCGACGCCCGCGAAAAACAGCATATCGGCCCAGTAGGTGAGCCGGTCGGCCGACCGCGAGACGAACGAGGAGCGTTCCCCCGTCGCTTTCGAGGACGGATCGTCGGGCAGATCCGCGTCGGTCATTGGAGTCGGTATCTGAGCAGAGCGGCGATCCCGCCGAGGTTCTTCAGCTGTTCGCCGGGGGCGAACTCCGAGGAGAACACGACGACCTCGCCCCCTTGCTGTTCGGCCCGCTCGATGACCTCGTCGGCGTCGATTTCCCAGTCGCCCTCGCCGTGTCGTTCGGTTCTGAGCCGCTCGTCGAGCACGAGCAGCGTTTCGACCGCGCCGAACTCCGCCGCCTCGGCCACCGCCTCGGGGCCGTAGGAGGCTTTCTCCCCCTCCGCGATCCGCTCGGTGAGCTCGTCGATCAGTTCGGCCTCGCGGGCGATCCGGGTCTCCGTCTGGACCTCCTCGACCGCGCCCCGCTTGAGCACCTCGTGGACGCCGCGGTCGCCGACGCTCGCGGTGTCGACCACCGAAATGCGGTCGGAGAGCTCCGGATAGTTCTCGTCGACGTACTTGTGGGCGTCACCCTTCGTGAATCCCGGTCCGGCGAGGATGATCGCGTCGGGATCCAGATGCGACAGCGCCTCCCCGAGTTCGGAGAACAGCTCCGCGCGCGGCCTCGCGTACTCGCCTTTGCCCGTCGGTCGCGTAATCGATGCGTACTCTTCAGTGCCGTACTGCTGGACGGTGTGGATCGAAGCGGCCCCCTCCTCGACGGTCGCGATGGCGACCTCGGGGTTCTCTGCGGCACCTTCCGCCTCCTCGAGCCGGTCGATCTGGTCGGGTTTGAAGACCTTCTCGACGGTGATCTCGTCGTGCTCCTCGACGTTGAGCGTGTGGTGGTGGCCGAGCTGGTCCTCCCGAGAGCAGCCCACGATGACTCCCCCGACCCGGAGCCTGTTTGCGAACCTGGCGAACTCCACGTCCTCGAGTTCGATGGTGACGTGCAGGTGTTCCCGCTGGCCGCCGGTGTCCCGGAGGTTCTCCTCGTCGCGCTGGATGCGGCGGGTCGTGTCACCCTCGACGAGGTCCCCTGGTTCGAGGACGTGCGAGAGGTGCCACAGGTCGTCGACCGTCTCGGGCACGACTGTGATTCGTTCGCGGCCCTCTTCCCCATGGCCGCGCTGGACGATGCGCATGAAACTGGATTCGATACCCCGGCTAACAACCCTTCCGTTTCGATCCCTTCACGGCGACTCTCCGTTAGGCGGGACGGGGAAGCCCAGCGGCGTCCCGTCCGTCGGCGTACCCCTGGGCGAAGCAGTAGTAGACGGCAATCTGGACGTAAAACAGGACGAAGATCCCGATGAGCAGGAAGCTGAGGAGGCTTCCGACGAGCCCGCCCACGATCGCGACGAAAACCCCGAACAGGATCCCGCGGGCGTACTCGGCGGTCGTCACGATCTCACGGAGCGTGCCGAACTCGAAGGCAGCACCGATCGAATCCTCGACTGCGAAGTTGGTGACCGCCGCGGGGACGACGTACGAGACGACGATCGCGTAGCCGAGCGCGATCAGGCCCACGATCAGCCCGATTACCGCGCCAGCCCCTTCGCCGATGGCAGCGCCGGCGCCGCCACCGATCGCCGAGAGCACGAGCACTGGGATCCCGATCAACAGCCCGTAGCCGAGCCCGACGACGAAGAGTTTGAGCCCGTCCACGAAGAGGTCGCCCCAGTCCGTGAACGACGGGGCCGTCGATTCTCCACTGGATACGCCGCGGAGCACGCGGACGTAATAACCCTGCACGAGGATGATCGGAATCAACAGGAACTGGAGAATCAACAGGATCCCACCGATCGCGATCGTCGGGAGCCAGTCGTCGTTCGTCCGTGGATACGAAATCGCGTCTCCGAACATACCTGTTGGTTCTTTAGCCGACTATTTAAATAATGACCCGAAAACCGCATCGGTTTTTCACTCCTCGTCGACGTCAGCCCACTCGAACGATCCGGAATCGTCACCCGCCGCCCGGGACCCGGCTGTGTCGGACGACTCGTCCGAAATCGACTCACCCTCCCGCGACGCAGCACGCGAGAGCACGTCGCTTGCAGTGAGCGGAACCCGTCGTCCCACCTGGACGTCTGGGGTCGGTTCGGAGGGAAGTTCCCCGTGCGTCTCTGCGGCGACCGGATCGGCTTCCTCCGCCGCGTCGACGGCGACCGGCTCCCCGCTCGCGTCGCTTGCAGCCGTACAATCCAGCGTCTCGCTCGCCCCACGCCCGTACAGGTTGTGCGCGACCACCCGGACGACGAACAAAAGCGGGAACCCAACGAGGACGGCCAGGAACGGTCCGACGAGGACCAGCCCGGCCAGCGTGACGAACATCGCGACCAACCAGCCCGTGGCGAATCCGCCGGAGAAAGCCACGCGGAGGTTCCGCCGAGGCGACAGTCCGGCCGCGAGCCGTCCGGTAGCCGCAAAGCAGGCGAGCGCGGCCGGACGGACGTACAGGAACGCGAGCAGGTAGCCGATCAGGAGCACGGCGACGAACCCGATCGAGACCGCGTAGACGGGTTCTGCCATCCCGCCGAGGTCGACCCGCCCGAGCTGGATGACCGCACCTGCCGCGGCGCCGAGCGCGACGAGGAGAACTGCCGGAAGGAGCAATACGATCGAAAGCAGCACGCTGGCGACGCCGGCCCGATAGAGCCCGCCCCACCCGACGAACGATGGAACGCTCGTGTCCCCCGCGAGCCCGCTTTGTATCACCCGCACGTAGTAGCCGCGCAGGACAAGCGCCGGCGCGAGCGCGATCGGCGCCAGGAGAACGGCAAGCGGTGTGACGACCAGCAACCCGAGCCACAGCGGAACGAAGACGACGGTCAGGAACAGCAGCACTCCGCCGACGATCGCCGTCCCGATCCCGTCGTCGGAACGGGGAAGCACCGCCAGCGCGTCCCGGAGCATACGGTACACTTTCGGGGGCGGAGTATAAAAGGGTCGACCGGTCGGGGCTGTCGGAACCGCGCGGAATCAGGCGATCACCGTCGACCGGTCGGAACTGACAATCAGGTGCCTGTGAATCATTCACACAGACAGCGCGAGAGGATGGGAAGGCCGGAGCGGGGACAAAAAATCCGACACAGAATCAGCGCGTTTCCTCAGCGTGCGACGTTACTCGGAGACGGTGATCGCGTCGACCGGACAGGCCTGCTCGGCCTCCCGGGCCATCTCGATGAGCGATTCCTCGTCGAGCTCCTCCATGCCGTCGACGACGTGCGCGAGCCCGTCCATGTCGTCCATCTCGAAGACGTCCGGCACGGTCGAGGCACAGATTTCATCGCCAATACACAGGTCTTGATCGACTTCGACAGTTACCATCGGAAATTCCCTCGTCACCTAGTATACTGGCTTCTCGGATTAACGATTAGGCTGTTTATTTAACCTATATAAGTTACCTCGGGGTTTTCGGCCGGAACTCACATCTCGAGTTGACTTCCTCCGGGTGGAAGGAACTCCTGGATCCGGTCGGCGCTGGCGACCTTGCGGACGAACGATTGATCGGTGAACCGGTCCTTGAACTCCCGGTAACACAGCATCGCGGCGTCGTTCTGCGCGTATTTGCCCGGACGGAGACGGATGATCGTTGCCGTCCGGGGTTCGATCGCGCTCGGCGGGCCGCCGAGCACCCGCGACTGCGGTTCGACCTGCACGCCGACCGCTATTTCGGCGGGCACGTCGCGGTAGTACGTCCGATCCCCCCGGATCACGAACCCGCCCTTTTCGAGGTACTCGCCGCTTTCGGGGGTCTTCGACACCTGTTCGGGCGAGACCGCGTACGCGTCCCCCGCACCGCGGCCGTCCTTCCAGACCGAAGAGTAGGAGACTGCAAACCGTGCCGCCTCCTCGAGGCTCGTCTCCGGGAACTCGACCTCCCGGGAGCGTTCGCTCGGCCCGGTCGCTTTGAGAACCGTCACCGGACCGCCATGGGCCTGTGCGTGGAAGAAGCGATCGTTCGACTCCATGTATTTCTTGACGAGCTCCTCGTTCTGGTCGGCCTTTCGCCCACCGATCACGAGGAACCCGTCGCTGGTGTGGAACCACCGGAACCGCTCGTACCACTCCTCGGACTCCCGGATCGGGATTGACGACCGCGCGAGCCAGTCGGGAGAGCGATCCTCTTTGTCACCCTCCTCTCCGTCGGGTCCGTCCCGATCGTCGGCCTCCAGCTCCCCGCGTTCGCGCCGCGTTTTGCGCTCTTCGAGACGTTCGAGCTCCTCGCGCGTCTCCTGGATCGCCTCGAGGGCGCCCTCCTTTTTCCCTTCGATCCGCTTTGCCTCCTGGTACAGCAGGTCGGCGTTGCGCTCGACACCGACGTCCGCCTCGACGGTGACACGCTCCCCTTCGAGTTCGAGCGTCACGGTTCCCTCGCTGCCGTCGACGTCGACGACGGCCTCGGCCGCCGGAATCCCCCGGTCGGCACCCGTCGAGAACTTCTCTTCGATCGTCTCCCACGGAACTCCCTCCTCGCGGGCAGACTGGACCGTCGAGAGCACCTCGTCGACGAGGTCGTAGTTTTCATACAGCAGTTCCGCGCGCCGCCGCTCCCGATTCGCGTCCTCCTCGAACCCCTCGATCGCACCCTCTTGCTGGTCGATAATCCGTCGCTTGCGGGCGATCTCTTCCTCGAGTTTTGGACCCTCGTCGCCGGCGTCGGCCTCGTCTCCATCCGCGAGTTCCAGCCGATGGAAGTAGCTGTCGAGGGCGGCGTTGAAGGAGTCGTACGTCTCGCTTTGCAGGGACTGTGACTCCCGCTCCGTGAGCGGGAACGGCGTCACGTCGACGACGCGTCCGTCTCCGTCGTCGGCTGCCTCGAGGTACACCCGTGGATCGAACTCGCCGGACGACAGCCGCTCTCGGAGCTGTGACAGCGCGTCGTACACCGCCCGGTACAGCTGTTCGTCGGCCTCCGTTATGGGCGTCGTCTTCTCGATCCCAGCCCGGGCGCACACCTCCTCGGCGTAGAGGCCGCCGAGGTTGAGCTGTGTCGCGAGCGTGCGGACCACGTCGCTGTCGGACTCGTCCATCCGTCGGGAAAAGTGATCGAAGCCCACCGTCAGGGGGTTGAGCCGGGAGGACGGGAACTCGTACTGGGCGCCCGGCGCGACCGTTCGGGATTTGAGCCGGAGCGTCTCCAGCGAGCCGATCACCTCGCCGTTTTCGTCGAGGACGGCGACGTTGCCCTCGCCGAACAGCTCTACGACGAGGGTGGTGTCCGCATCCTCGCGTTCGAACTCGAAGACGAGAATGCGGTCGAACTCGTACTGGTCGACCCCGGTCAGATCCGCCCCGGCGATCCGGTTGCGCAGCATCTTCGCGAAGTTGGGCGGCCGACCGGGCGCGTCCGGAACGCGTTCGGGATCGGAGACGTGTACGCGCTTTACGTCGCCGACCTCGGCGAGGAGTTCGACGCGCCCGCGATCGAAGTCCCGAAGCTTCAGACGGAGCAGATCGTCGCCGTACAGATACGCCTTGTCGACCTTCGCACCCTCGTAGCGGTGCAGTTCGGTGACGAGGGCTGCGAGGTCGATGCTCGACAGCTCCTGCTTCGGATCCATACCGTTCGATCGTACGTCGATGAAAAAGGCGTGTCGGCTTCGACCCGACCGTTTATCTGCTTCGTGCATCGCTCGGCGTCGGCTAGTGCACCGCCCCCGCGCGTTCGGGATCGATCTGCCGGGCGATCAACAGCAATGTACCCACGAGCAGTAGGACTGCGATCGGAACCAGGAGTTCGAACGCGAGCAGGAGTCCGCCGGTCAACTGGACGCCCAACAGGATGACGACGACGGGAGCACAGCACGCCGACCCAGACAGAAGCGCCGGGATCCCGGCGAGCGCGCCCGCCGATCGGGAGCCGATCCCGCAGGCGGCGGGCTGGCGCCAGGCGAGATACGACACTCCCAGGTTGAGCCCCACCAGCGAGGCCAGCGCCAGTCCGAGGACGGTGTTGAGCGAGAACTGGTAGGTGACGACACCGAGCCGGAACAGCGCCACCGGCTCGTAGGTGAACGTCCCGAACGTCCGGCGGAACAGCTGAACGGTCGGCTCGCTCGCGACGACGACCCCGAACCGACCGTCGCCCGCCTGGAGTGTTTCGATCGCGTAGAGGTATCCGAGGAGATACGCGACGGTCGTGACACCGATCACGCCTCGGGCGCCCCGGTTACGAAACGTCAACCGGAGTGCAGTGCCGGCCTGTCGGAGGGTCTTCATCGGTTCGATCACTCGTAGACGGCGGTTTGGGGATAGTACGCGAACCACCCGAACCAGAACGCGTCGAACGAGAGCGCCGGCTGGAGGGGGAGATCGTTAGGGGGATACTCGTCCCGGTTTTCGTCCCGAACTGCCCCGCCGTCGAATTCGAACGTCTCCCCGTCCGGATTCCGGTAGACGATCGCCGTGTCCAGTCCGGGGTCGTAGACGGCGACGTGTGGAACGTCTCCAACAGCGCCGTGGACGACGCCGGATTCGCGGACCGAATCCGCCAGGAACGCTGTCGCCCCCTCCTCGGCCCGGATGCCGTACACCCACCGCTTCGAGTGATACCGATCGCTCTCGTGGAGGTTCCCGAAGATCGTATTGTCGTTCTGGTAGTAGCCGCGCGCGCCGTACGGATCGCGGCCGTAGTTTCGGGCAAAGCCCGTCGCCTCCGAGAGCACGACCGTGTCCGGATGCCGATCCCGCCAGGCACCCCACCTCGTCCGGACGACGTCGAACTCGCGAAGCGTCGCACCACCCGGCGTGTCGTGCCAGGGGCCGGGAATCGAAACCGCCGGGATCTGTGGCCACCAGCGCTCCAGTTCCCGGTCGTACATGATCAGATTGTTGTTGATCAACATCCCGGAGACGCCGAACTCGGTGTCGCCGCGTTCGAACCCGAGCGCGGTGCCGGTGAGCGGACAGTACGTCACGGCGACCGGGACCCCGTCGAGTGTGTCGTTGACGATCTCGTGCTGGACGAGTACCCGTCGCGGATACGCCTTCGCCTCGTCGTCGCCGACCATCCCGAGTACAATCGCGTCGTCATCGGGCGTTTCGGCGTCTCCCACCTCGAGAAACTCGGGGTCGTCGATCGATGGGATCCCGTCCTTCGGCGGGCCGCCGTCGGTGGCGCGACTGCGCAACTCCGCCGGCGAGAGGGGCAAAGGGAGCACGCGATCGCCGAACGGGGGTGCCTTCGACGGTTCCCCACCGGGTGGATCGTCGCCGACGTAAACGGGCTCGAAGTCGGCAGGAACGTCGTTCCCAGTGCCCTCTGCCCGGTCACTCCCCGGGCCCGTCCCGCCGGTCGCCGGCCGGGCAGTACTGGTACAGCCGGCGAGGAGACTCGTGCCGGCGACGGCCGCGAGAATGGAGCGTCTTGACCTGTACCGTGTTACCATAGTACAATACACGGGGCTACGGACGATGACGGTGGCGCGGTTGTGCAATCCGGTTACACGAAACGTTCCCTGCCAGGACGTTCGTGCCGCCGAGGCGCCAATCCGGCGACCACTTAACTAGGTCTCCGGAGTACAGCCGGCGTGTCGATCGCGTTCACCCCCGAACTCCTCCTCGCCGTCGCAGCGGTGGCCGCCGTCGCCGGTGCGGTAAACGGCGTCGCCGGGTTCGGCTTCGCAGTCGTCGGGACGATGGCGCTGGCGACGATGGTCGATCCGGCGGCGGCCGTCGTGTTCATGATCCTGCCGATCTTTGCGGTGAACCTCTCGCTGGTGGGGGAGCTCTCCGGAAAACAGCTCCGGACGTGCGGCCGACGGTTCGGGCCGCTGTTGGGCGCGGCATTGCTGGGCACGATCGCCGGACTGATCCTGCTCGAACGGCTCCCGGAAGCGCCGTTGCGGGTGGGGCTGGGGCTCGTCTCGCTCGGGTTCGTCGCGACCGCACAGCGGAGAATCACCATCCCCGGATTGGGTCGGGTTCGGGACGGCTGTTTCGTCGAGACGCCGGCGGCGATGGCCGGCGTCGGCGGAGTCTCCGGCGTGCTGTTCGGCGCCACCAACGTCGGCGTCCAGCTGGTGGCGTACGTTCGCAGCTGTGACCTCTCCCATGGACTGTTCGTGGGCGTCGTGGCGATGGTGTTTCTCGGCCTCAACGGCGTCAGGGTCGCGGCCGCGGGGGCCCTCGGGCTGTATCCGGATCTCGCGTTCGTCGCCGGATCCATCGGTGCTGTCGTTCCCGCCGTTGCGGGTGTTCGGATCGGTGCCGGGTTTCGCGACCGAGTGAGCGAAGCGCGGCGGCGCGGGATCGTCCTCGGTTTGCTCGCGGTTATCGGCGTTCGGCTCGTCTTCGACGGGTTCGCGGCGATCTGAACCGAGTATCCCACGATCCACCGCAGTCGGACGGTTAACGGGGCTTAATTCGGGGAAATTGGGGGCGATTCGGGTTCGGCGTCTTCACCCCTTTTGTTTCCCTGGCTCGGACGGACAGTTGCAATGATCGAACTAGATCCGCTCACGATCGCACAGTTCACGGCCGACGCCGCGTCGGTGCTCGCCCAGGGACCGCCCGCTGACCTCCCCGCGCCGGTTCCCGACTTCGTCGGGGACGTCCTCGGCGCCATCCAGTCGTTCGTCGACGGCGGGACCGACCGTCTCGGCGAGGTCGTAAGCGGTCTGACCCCCGGCAGCGCCGGGGACGCCCCCGGCCGATAGCTGAGATCCCCACCCGGCGCCTCACAGCTGTTCGATCAGCGTTTCCTCGGGATGTAGTATTCTGAGCACGTCCGCCCGTTCGGAGAGCGCGATCGCGTCCTCGAGTTTCGGCTCCGAGTCCGCGTAAATCGTCACCATCGGGTCGCCGGAGGCAATGTCCTTTCCCACGCCGGTGTGCATCTGCAGCCCCGCCGCCCTGTCCTTCGGCGCACCGGCACGCCTGGCGAGTTCGCTCACCACCGAGTTGTCGACGTGGGCGACCACGCCGTCGCGGCCGGCGGTGAGCGTCCGCGTGTGTTTCCCGACGCGGATGTCCTCGACCGAGACGTCCGGATCGCCGCCCTGGGCACCGACGATCGATCGAAAAGTCTCGAGGGCTCGCCCCGACTCGAGGATCTCTTCGGCGTCGGCGTCGACGTCACACTCGGCCAAAAGAATCGAGGCGAGCCGGACGCCTTTCGATCGCAGATCCGGCGGGCCGGCCCCCTGGAGTACTTCGAGGACGTCCCGTGCTTCGTGTGCGGGACCGATCCCCCGTCCGATCGGGCCGTCGCCCCTGGTGATCGCACACCGGATCCGCATGTCGAGCCGCTCGCCGACGCGTTTGAAGTCCCTGGCCAGTTTCCGTGCCTCGGTGTGGCTCGTGACCTTCGCGGCTTCACCGTACGGGATGTCGATCACCACGTGGCTCGAGCCCGCGCTCCGTTTCTTCGAGAGCACCGACGCGATCACCTGTCCCTCGGGGTCGAGCGACAGTGGGGTTTCGACCCGGATGATGCGGTCGTCGACGGGCGACAGCTCGATCGCCCCACCCCAGACGAGACAGCCGTTCGTCTCTCCGACGACCCGCCGGATCTCGTCTGCGTTCAGTTCGACGTCGCAGAACACCTCCATCGTGTCGGCGGTCCCCGCCGGCGACGTGATTCCCCGCGAAGAGGTTTTCGGGATCTTCACCCCTGCGGCGGCGACGATCGCCACGACGATCGGGGTCGTGCGGTTGCCCGGGACGCCGCCGATGCTGTGTTTGTCCGCGACCACCGGCTCCCCCCACTCGATCCGATCTCCAACGCCAGCCATCGACTCGGTCATGTGGATCGTCTCTCCCAATGACATGCCGTTGGCGTACACGCCGGCGATGTACGCCGACAGTTCGACGTCGGTGAGCCGATCGTGGTAGAGGTCCTGGACGATCGTGCGGATCTCCGAGCGGTCGAGTTCGACGTCCTGGAGCTTGCGCCGGATGTATCGCAACGACTGGGGCTGGGGCGCCGGCTGGACGACGACACGCTCCGGGAGATGGGTGAGGGGATGTGTGACGCCGATCTGCCCGATCGCGACGAGCCCGGTCGTGACCTTCACGACGCCGGTGGCGGTTCCACCGTCGTGGCGGAGCTGGACACGATCCATCGGATGGATTCCCAGTTCCAGGGCGTCTTCCTCGTGGAGCACGACCGTCGGCGTCTCCGTGTCGAGGTCGATATGGACGGTCTCCAGTTCCATATCGATCGCACGTCCGGACGGGACAAGACAGTTTTTCCCGGTGCGTGACGTTTCCGAACGCGTGAGCGATCCGGAACGGCGGCTCCGCGAGGCGACCTTGCTCGGCGGAATCTGCGGACTAGGCGTGCTTTCGATCGTGGCAGCGGTACTTTTCGGACTCGGCATCGCCGGCGCCGTGGTCGATGCCGGCTCACCGATCGGCGGCGCGCTCCTGTTCGTTGCCACGGTGGGAATCCTCACCGCCGCGCGATACGAGTGGACCGTCCTCGGAACCGTTGCCGACCAGATTCCGGTCGGCCTGGCTCGTGCCGAGCGGAGCGTCCTTGCCATCCTCGGTGGAACTGTCGTCACACTCGGGCTCGCCGTCGAGCCGGGTCTCTCGCCGATCGTCGCCGCCGCAGTCGTCGGTGTCGTCGCCGCCGTGCTGCTCCCTGGCTATGCGGTCCCGGTGTACTGTGGAGCGTTCGTGGGAATGACTTCACCCGCCCTTTTTTCCACGTACTGGCACGCGCTGGTCGCCGGAGCGGTGGCAAGTGCCGTGTTTCTGGCTGCCCAGCCGGTGTATCACGGCATCGGGGGAAAGCTCGGGACGACCGCGTTCGTGGGTGTGCTGGCGACCGTTGCTGCCACCTCGGGGAGGTTTCTCAGTGGTCCGCTCCCGGCTCTCGAAACGCTGGTGCTCGGTGTCGGATTCGCCACCGTCGCGGCCACAGTGACGTTCTGGCTCCATCGGGAGCTGCCGGTGACGCCGGTGCTCGCCTCCGGCCTGGTCGGTGTTGTGGGTGGAGCTGGGCTGCCCTTCCTGTTCGGTTCCTCAGGCGATCTGCTGGCTGCCGCGGTCTTTTCGGCCTCCTTTGCGGGGATGACAGATCCTCGACGTATCCCTCATCTCGGGTGGATCGGTCTCGCCGGCGCGTTCGTGGGACTCGCAGTCGTGTACACGACGCCGTATCTCGGGGGCTCCGGGGGCAAGCTCGGAACGATCGCGTTCGGTTCCGTGCTTGCGGTCCACGCGTTCCTCCGGTCGATCGACGCAGTCCGGATCCGGAAACGACACGGACAACGGAAGCGAGACACGACGTGACGGCAGAGCACCTGTCAGAGCAATCCCCGTGTGATGATCCATCCCGGCGGTCGTTTTTTGATGACTCCGGTCGACGTCACGGACGATCGTAATGGCGGACGTCGACTGGCACGCGGCCGACCGCGAGGCGGTGCTCGCGGAACTGGACACTGATCGAGATGGGCTCGAAAGCGAGGCGGCCGACCGTCGACTCGAGACCCACGGCCCCAACGAGATCGAGACTGCCGACGTCGTGAGCCCCGTGCGGATCTTCCTGCACCAGTTCAAAAGCCCCCTGATCTACGTGCTCGTGGCCGCGTTTCTCGTTACCGTCGCGATCGACCATTACACCGACGCCGTCGTGATCGCAGCCGTGCTCGTAATAAACGCCGCGATCGGATTCACCCAGGAGTACCGGGCCGAGAACGCCATGGCCGCGCTCTCGAAGCTCGTCTCCCCGAAGGCAACGACGCTCCGTGACGGGCGCCTCCGGGAAATCGACAGCGCACAGCTGGTCCCGGGCGACATCGTCACCCTCGAGTCGGGCGATCTGGTGCCTGCGGACGTGCGATTGCTCGAGGCGACCGACCTCCGGATCGACAACTCGGTGTTGACCGGCGAGTCCGTTCCGGTCTCGAGGGGAACCGAACCGGTCGAGTCGGAGGCCACCGTGGCCGACAGAACGAATCTGGCGTACATGGGGACGTCGGTGGTCTCCGGCCGGGCCACGGGGGTGGTCGTCGCCACCGGACTGGACACCCAGATCGGACGGATCGCCGGCGAGATGCGCCGCACAGAACGGGCGGTCACCCCCCTGCAACAGCGGATGCACCGGTTCGGGAACGCGATCGCCGTCGCCGTCCTCGCCGCCGGGCTCCTTGTGTTCCTGATCGGCCTCCAACAGGGGATTGCCGTCGGCGCCGTGTTCCTGCTTGCGGTCGCGATCGCCGTGTCGGCGATCCCGGAGGGGTTGCCCGTCGTCATGACGGTCGCACTCGCCGTCAGCGCACGGCGGATGGCCGGCCGAAACGCGATCATCCGACGGCTTCCTGCAGTCGAGACGCTCGGCTCCTGTAGCGTCATCGTCTCGGACAAGACGGGAACCATCACCCAAAACCGAATGACCGTCCGGCGCGTGTGGACCCCGGAGGGAAGTTACCTGTTGGAGTCCGGCTCGGGAAAACACCCACAGGGTGGCGGCGAGGCACCTGCGTTCAGCCGCGACGGGACGGGGGTCGACATCGATCACGAGCGACTCCTCGCGGAGACGGTGCTGGCCGGCACACTCGCCAACGAGGCCCGGATCGAGGAGACGGACGACGGCACAACGCCCGTCGGCGACCCGACGGAGACGGCGCTGCTTTCGGCCGGTCTGCGGGTCGGTCTCGACCGTCGCGAGCTGTTGGATTCTCACCCGCAAGTCGGTCAGCTCCCGTTCGAGTCGGACCGGCGCTACGCCGCGGCCGCACACCGGTTCGACGACGGCGTCCGGACGTACTTCAAGGGGGCCCCCGAACGGATCCTCGAGCTGTGTGACGACCGGTACGTCGACGGTGAGACGGCGGATGCGCGGCTCGACGAATCGGAGATCCTCACGGCGGCGACCGAACTCGCGAACGACGGACTCCGGGTGCTGGCGATGGCTCGGGCCGACGGCGACGTCACGGGCGACAGCGACCCTGATGGGGTGTCGTTTCTCGGCCTCGTTGGAATGGTCGACCCACCGCGGCCGGGCGTGCGGGAGGCGATCGAGTCGTGCAACCGGGCGGGGATCCGCGTCCTGATGGTCACCGGCGATCACGCCGACACCGCCCGCGCGATCGCCCGGGAAGTGGGTCTCGACGCCGACACGGTGCTCACCGGCACGGAGCTCGCGGAGCTTTCCGACGCCGAGTTGACCGAACGGCTGCGCGAGACGGCAGTCCTGGCGCGGATCAGTCCGACTCAGAAACTCCGGGTCGTCACGCTGTTGCAGGCCGAGGGGGAAACGGTCGCGGTAACCGGAGACGGCGTCAACGATGCGCCCGCACTGAAGGCGGCTCACATCGGCGCGGCGATGGGGATAAGCGGCACCGACGTCGCCAAAGAGGCCAGCGAGATGGTGCTCACCGACGACAACTTCGCGACGGTGTACGCCGCCGTCGAGGAGGGACGAACTGTGTTTTCGAACATCAGAAAGGCCACGAGTTTCCTGCTTGCGACCGGCGTCGGGCTGGTGCTCGCGATCCTGGCGGCGTTCGGGCTCGCGATCGGCGGCCTCCTCCCGAGGGAGCCGATCGGCGCGTTCCCGTTGCTGCTGTTGCCCGCTCAGGCGCTGTGGCTCAACGTGGTCAACAACGGGATCCAGGACGTCGCGCTCGCGTTCGAACCCGGAGAGCCAGAGCAGTTCACCCGGCCGCCGTACGATCCAAACGCAGGACTGTTGTCGCAGACACTTCTGGAACGAACGATCCTGGTGGGTGTCGTACTCGCGGTTCTCGCCGTCGGCGTGTTCTGGTGGGTGCTCTCGGGGGGAGCGACGCTCGGATACGCCCAGTCGGCCGCCCTCACGACCATGGTGGTTTCGATGGCGATGTTCGTCGGTGAATGTCGCTCGGAAACCCGGTCGATCCTCGAGAAGAGTCCGTTTTCGAACCCGCTTTTGCTGGTCGGGACGGCCCTCGCACTCGCGATCCACGTCGGCGCGCTGTACTTCGGTCCGACCCAGTTCCTCCTCGGGGTCGAACCGATCCGACTGCAAACGTGGCTACTCATCTTCGTGATCGCGCCAGTCGTCATCCTCGTCGTCGAAGCACACAAACGATATCGAGCCAACTGACGGCGACGACGTCTGTCGAGAAGTCGACGCGACGATCGATCAGGGCGCCTCGTTCGTCTCCAGGGAGAACTCCTCTCTGGGGTACGCCACGCACGTGAGCGTGTACCCCTCCTCCAGTTCGGCCGCCTCGAGCATCTGCTGGTTGTCGTGGACGACGTACTCTTCGGACGGGCCGTCCGCGATCCGGCCGGCACACGAGACGCACTGTCCCTGTCTGCAGGCGTACGGCATGTCCCATCCCTCGTCCTCGCCGGCCTCGAGCAGCGTTTCGTTGTTCGCGACCTCGACTGTCTTGCCCTCCTTGAGGAACTCGACGTCGAAGTACTCGACCTCGTCGTCGGGGATCTCACTCGGGCTCGTTTCCTCGGCGGCCTCGCCCTCGAGTTCGGCTTCGCCGGCCGCCCCCTCGCCGCCGGCGACAGCGCCGGCGGCCGCCGCCGAGGCACCGCCGCCGATCGAGCGGTTCATCGGCTCGGGGAAATCGGTCTCGGGAACGGTCCGGGCTCGACGTTCGAGGAGTTGATCGGTGATGTCTTCGGCCGACTCCCACTCGGTCCCGCGCGCGAAGTGCAAGACGACCACCACGAGGACGATCGTGGTAGCGAGTCCCAGCGCCAATGGGTCAACCATGGACTGCGTTATGGAAGGTGTCGTTAAAAAGGATATGTTCGGGAGACGCCCGGATCACCGACCGCGTGTGGTAGTACCACACCCTCGTCGGATACTTACAGTCACGGACGGAACACTGGGGCAATGTATCCGTTCGACGCTGTCGACGACGACGAGATCGTCCGAGGCAAAAGCGACTGGATCACGCCGGAGCTGGCCGAGCGGCTTTCCCAACACCCGCTGGAGTCCGTCGAGACGGAGTTTCCCCACTACGTTCGCTCGGTCGACTCTCCGGACGATGTCGTCCGTCCCCGGGAGAACCATCCGGTGTTTTTCGGCTGTTACGACTGGCATTCGGCGGTCCACAGCCACTGGGCGCTGATACGTCAGCTACGGCTGTTCGAGGAGCATCCAAGAGAGTCGAAGATCCGCGAGACGATCGATCGACGTCTCACTCCGGAAAACGTTCGGACGGAGGTCGAGACGTTCGAGGAGAACCCGTCCTTCGAGAAGCCGTACGGTTGGGCGTGGCTCCTCCGGCTCGCCGCCGAGCTGCGGCTGTGGGACGAACCGACGGCAGACGAGTGGCGATCGGCACTCGAACCGCTGGAAGCGACGATCCGGGAGCTCGTCCGGTCGGAGTTTCTCACACAGGACCGTCCCTTCAGGGTCGGAACCCACGGGAACACCGCGTTCGCGCTCGCGGGCGTCGTCGATTACGCGCGGGTCATCGGAGACGACTCTCTGGAGTCGGAGGCCGAAGAGACCGCACGGGAGTTCTTCGGCGACGATCGCGACTATCCCGTCGAATACGAGCCGCTCGGCTGGGATTTCGTCTCCCCCGCCCTCACGGAGGCGGATCTGATGTATCGGGTGTACGACCCAGATCCGTTCGCGGCGTGGCTGGTGGAGTTCTTCCCCGATCTGACCGAGGCTCCGTTCGATTCGATCCTCGACCCGGTTCGCGTCGATTCCGATCCCGACGAGGGAGTTGCGCTCCACCTGGTCGGGCTGAACGTCTCGAAGGCGTGGTGTCTGGCCGGGATCGCGTCGACACTGGAGGCCAGTGGAGATCACCCGTACGTGACGTTGTTCGAGGAGAGCGCGTGGGAACACACAAAAGCCGGCCTCGACGGCGCCTTCACCGATGATTACGCCGGATCACACTGGCTCTCGTCGTTCGTGCTGTATCTGCTCACGAGAACCGACGGCGGAATCGCACCCGAGTAGTTCGATACCGGGGCCGATGCCGTCGCGTTTTTATCCGTCCGGCGATCATCCAGTCCCATGACTCGCTCGGACGCCGGCCGGTCGACCGCGGGGAACGTCGCGTTCGAACACGTCCCCGAGACCGACCAGTCGTTCGAGAACGCCCTCGCGAAAGCGAGAGACGGGAACCGACTCGACGTCGACGACGCCGTCGAACTCCTCTCGACAGGGACCGACGTTGACGGCATCGATTCGGCGCGCAAGGAACAAGTGCTCCAGGCGGCCGACGCCCGCAGACGGGAGACCGTCGGCGAGGAGGTGACGTTCGTCGCCAACCTCAACAACAACGTCACCACCGCCTGCAACACGAACTGCCTGTTCTGTAACTTCAGGGACACCGCTCACGCCTTCGAGACGGGGTCGGACGTCGACCATCCCGGCTTCACGAAGACGCCCACAGAATCCCGGGAGATCGTCGCCGACGCCGTCGACCGGGGGATCTACGAGGTGTGTTCCGTCTCCGGGCTACACCCCGCGTTCGCGCTGAACGAAACGCACCGCGAGATCCTTTCGGGATTCGACGACCCCGCACGCGAGGTCAACTACAAACCGCCCGAACGGTACGACACCGACCCCGGGACGTATGTCGGACAGCTCCGGGCGATGTCCGTCGACGGCGTCCACGTCCACTCGATGACGCCCGAGGAGGCCTCCCACGCCCGGCGTGGGACCGACTGGTCGTACCGGGAGGTGTACGACACCCTCTCGGAGGCGGGGCTCGATTCCGTCCCGGGGACCGCCGCGGAGATCCTCGTCGACGAGGTCCGGGAGGTCATCTGTCCCGGAAAGATCGACACCCGGGGATGGTTCGACGCGATGGCGGGCGCCGTCGACGCCGGGCTCGACGTGACGGCGACGATGATGTACGGCCACGTGGAAAACGAGAAGCACCGCGCACTCCACCTCCAGCGGATCCGGGAGTTCCAGGACCGCAAGGGCGGGATCACGGAGTTCGTCCCGCTGTCGTTCGTCCACGAGCGAACCCAACTGTACCGCCAGGGGATCGTCGAGGGCGGCCCCAGCGACGCCGAGGACGAGCTCCTGATCGCCGTCTCCAGGCTGTTCCTCGACAACGTCGACAACATCCAGACGTCGTGGGTGAAATACGGCGACGAGAAGGCACTGAAAACGCTGTCCTGCGGAGCGAACGACTTCATGGGGACGATCCTCTCGGAGGAGATCACCCGACGGGCTGGTGGGGAGTTCGGCCAGTATCGGACGGTCGCCGACTACGTCGAGTTGATCTCCTCGGTCGGTCGGACGCCCGTCGAGCGCTCCACCGACTACCGGGCGCGCCGCGCGATCGATCCCGACGATCCGCCGCACGGACCGACGCTCGGCCCGAACGCCGACGGCACCCCGATGCTCGAACCGGACGAGGAGGGCGGGACGACCAGCCCCTCCGGGAGCTCTGTTCGGCCGTGATGGCCCCGACCCACGTCGCCGTCGGCGCGGCGCTCGCGTTGCCGCTCCTCGCGGTCGCACCGGAGCTCGCGGTCGTCGGCGCGCTCGCCGGGATCGCCGGGGGGATCGTTCCCGACCTGGATCTGTTCTCCGGAAAACACCGGAAAACGCTCCACTTTCCGGTCCTCTACTGGGTCGTCGCCGTTCCGGCCCTCGGGGTCGCAACGATCGTTCCCGGTCCGGAGACCGTCTCTGCGGCGCTTTTCTTCCTCTCAGCGGCTGTTCACTCCGTGCTCGACTGGTTTGGGGGTGGAGACGAGCTCCGGCCGTGGGAGGGAAAATCGACCGAAGGCGTCTACGTCCACCTCACCGGTCGATGGCTGACGCCGAAGCGGTGGATCAGATACGACGGTTCCCCGGAAGACCTGGCGCTGTCTGCGGGGGTTGCAGCCCCCGGGCTACTCCTGTACGGCACGCCGATCAGGGAACTCCTCGTGGGCGCGCTGTTCGTCGGAATCGTGTACGCCCTCCTCCGGCGTCGGGTTCCTCGCTACGTCGGACCATACTTCGAGTGACCGACAGCAAAACCGCGGATCGGATACCCAACTCGGGACAGGGAGCTACGGTTCCTCGTCGACCTGGTATCGTCCCCGACCCTCGACGGTTCGGAGCCGGTCGATCACCCGCTGTTCGCCGCCGTCGAGGTAGCCCCCCTCGAACGCCTCCAGGTGGACAGACGCGTCGGAAGCGGTGCCGGCGACGCTGCCCTCGAAGACGTGGAGATCCATCGCGTAGTCCTCGACGTGATCCGTGTAGTAGCCGAGCCCGAAGTCGATGAGGTAGGTTCGCTCGTCGTCGACGCGGACGTTCCGTGGGGTCGGGTCGCCGTGGACGAACCCGGCGCCGTGGAGCCGCGCGAGGTGCTCTCCGACCTGTCGACAGCGTTCGGGATCGAGCCGTTCCGCGAGGTCGGCGTCGCCGACGAACTGGAGCGTGAGCGTCGCCTCCGGGACGTCGACGTCGTACACGAGCGGCGTGGGGACGCCCACCCGCCGCGCATCGCTTGTGAGACGTGCCTCACTCCTGGTGCGAGTCGTCCGGAGCGTCTCGTCGAGTTTCGGGTGGCGGTAGGACTTCCCAACCCGGCGTTTTACGACGCGATCCCCCTCGATCTCGACGATCGCCTCCGCGCCCCGAAGCCGCGTTTCGGGATCAACGACGGCGACGCTCTCTTCTCGACTTCGCCACGTCACCGGCACCTGGTCGGGCCGGAAGTTGGGGTCGACCGACGACTCGGCGATCGGGATCGTGTCGCCGGCGCGGTACATCTTCGCCCCTAGCACCGCGATCATCCCGGCGTTGTCCCGCAGGAACCGCGGTTCCGGGACGGAAAAACCCGCGCCCCGGGCGTCACACATTTCTGCGAGCATCTCCCGAAGCCGGGCGTTCTGTCCGACACCGCCGCCCAACACGAGTTCGTCGCTGCCCGTAAGCGACAGCGCCCGCTCTGAAACCTCCGTTAGCATGGCGAAGACGGTTTCCTGTAGGGAGTAACAGACGTCCTCGACGGGCGTTCCGTCGTCGTATTCGGCCTTCGCGGCGGACATGATGCCCGAAAACGAGAAGTCCATCCCCTTGACAACGTACGGGAGGTCGACGTAGGAGCCGTCCGTTGCGGCTTGCTCGACCTTCGGTCCGCCCGGGTGGGACCATCCCACGTGCCGGGTAAACTTGTCGATCGCGTTGCCGACGCCGGTGTCCATCGTTTCGCCGAGCACCCGATACCGGCCGTCGCGGTAGCCCAGCAGGTGAGCGTTGGCTCCCGAGGCGTTCAGACACACCGGCGAATCGAACCCCGACTGATGCCGGCCGATTTCCAGGTGGGCGACCATGTGGTTGACCCCGACTAGCGGGACGTCCCAGCGTCCGGCGAGGGTTCGGGCCGCGGTGCCGACGGCGCGGAGACACGGGCCGAGCCCAGGCCCGCGGGAGAACGCGACGGCGTCGATCGGCGGTGCGGTTCCCTCGCCGGACCCCGCGTCGGCGGTCCACTCGCGCTCCGCCAGCCGGTCGAGCACGCGGCCGACCACTGTCGGAATCGCGTCGGCGACGTGTTCGGCCGCCTCGCGGGGATGGATACCGCCGCTGTCGGGGACGTAGGCGTCCGACTCCTGTAAAACGGTGTCCGTCTCGGTGTGGTACACCGCCGCGCTCGCACACCAGGCGGTGCCCTCGAGACCGAGAACGAGCATCCGGCGGCGTTACGCCTCTTCGGCAGCCTGCTCGCCGTCGTCGCCGATCTTGTTCCGGTCGAGCATGTATTCCTGTTCGACGTCCTTTGCAATCTCGGGCGAGTCGTACACCTTCGCGTAGCCGACCGTCTTGCGCATGCCGAACTTGGTGGCGAGTTCGTGGACGATGACTTCTGCGGAGTCTTTGTCGAGTTTCGCCGCAAGCGAGTCTCGCACGGACAGTCGCGAGGGCGTCGCGTCGTCGTGTGAGATCTCGAAGCGGACGTCGGTCCGGTGCAACATTGGGTTCTCCTCTTCGGAGATGACGTCGATTTCCATGGTTAGTTGTCCCTATTTCTCCCCGAAAGCAGTAAAAGGATTTCGAAGGACGTCCCGTCCTCCCGGAAGCGACGTCGACGAGTTCGGCTCTGACGTCGACGAGTCGGGTCAATCGTCGCCGACGCCGTATCCTCCCTCGCCGTCCCCGACGTCGACGGGCCCTTCGAACACGCGATAGAGGTACAGGAAGTATCCCACGACGAGCAGGAGAACGGGGAGTCCGAGCACCGTAAGCAGGTTCAGGGGGATCGGGGAAACGACGGCTTCCCTGACCGTAAGCTCTGCAGCCGGGTAGATCGTCGGATACAGCAGGGCTGCAACGAGTCCGACGAGCGAGATCGACAGCCCGGCGGTCGCGGCGAGGAATCCCCGGTACGCCCGCCGACTCGCCAACCCGATCGTCGCGACCCCGAACGCGACCGTCCCGACGACCGGGACGAGCACACCGGGGGTAAAAACGATCCCCCGGAGACCCCGAACGTCGAGCGCGAGCAGAACGCCCAACACGACGACGACGGCACCGAGATAGATCGCGCCGACGAGCCGGCCGTATGCGGCCATCCGATCGCGCAGATCGCCACGGAGTTTCACACCCAGATACGCTGTTCCGGTCGTCGCCGAGAGCGCGACCAGGAGGACGCCCGTCGCCAGGGCCGGGACGCTCGCGGTTCCGGACGCGAACACCCAGCTGCCGACGAGGGTTCCGATCAGGAACGGCGAGATCACGCTCCCGGCGACGAACGCCCGGTCGCAGGCACGCACCCATGCCTCGTCGTCGCGCTCCTCGCGGAGCTTTACGGAAACGCCCCGGAACAGCAACGCGAGGACGATCGCGATCGCGAGCAGGTAGTGTTCGCTCAGGAGTCGGGCGTACACCGGCGGGAACGCTCCCAAAAGGATCGTCCCGAAGCCGACCAGCCAGACCTCGTTCGCCTTCCAGACCGGCCCGAACGCAGCCAGTAGCGTCTCCCGTTCGCGTTCGTCGCGAGCCAGAGGGTAGACGATGCCGATCCCGAAGTCGAAGCCGTCGAGGAACACGTACATCGCGAGGGTGAAGACGACGACCCCGAACCAGAACTCCGGCAGCCAGGGCACGAGATAGCCGTCGGCGAGGAACAGCGGGACCGTCATCACTGATCTCCCCCTTCGGCACCGGAGGAGCCCGGACTGGTTGGCTCAGGTCCAGTCGGGTGCTTCGTGTCGGCCGTAGAGAGGCGTCGCGACTCGGCCGCGACCAGCCGACCGAACGCGTAGAGAGCGATCAGGAACAGGCCACCGAAGACGACGACGAACGCCGCGACGGACAGCGTTGCCTCCCCGCCAGTCAACACCGGCGAGACGCTTTCACCCACGAGCAGTTCGTCCTGCACCATCCACGGCTGGCGTCCGACTTCGGTGGTGTACCACCCCGCGATCATCGCGAGGAACCCCAGCGGCGTCGACAACATCAACGCTTTCAGGAGGCGATCGCTTTCGGAGAGTCGGCCCTGATACCGTCGATACGTACCCCACAGACCCAGGAAGATGAACCACATTCCGAGCCCGACCATGATGCGGAACGACCAGAACACGATCGCCACCGGTGGGGTGTGTTCGAACTCGTTGAGCCCGATCACCTCCGCACCGGGGTCACCTTCCAGGAGATACGAGACCAACATCGGTACGCTCAACGTATAGAGGTTCTCCGCCCGCGGATCAGTGAACCCCTCCAGCGTCTTGGGGAACGCGATCACGTGGAGTGCCACGCCCTCGTCGGTCTCGTAGTGGGCCTCCATGGCTGCGAACTTCGCGGGCTGGGTGTCCTCGACGTGTTTGGCGTAGGCGTCGCCCTGCAGCGCCTGTACGGGCGCCGAGATCACGAGCACCACCAGCGCGATCGTCACCGCCGTCCGCCAGGCGTCGTCGCCGTCGTGTTTCCACAGGAGGTACGCCCCGACGCCGGCCACCAGCAGCGCGACGGCGATCACCGCAGACAGCTGCATGTGGACGTACATCCACGCCAACCGCGGCGTGACGATCGCGGCGACTGGATCGGTCATCGTCGCGACGTCGCCGGCGAGATCGAATCCCTGGGGCGTCTGCATCCACGCGTTGACGACGATGATCCAGAACGCCGACAGCCACGCCCCGATCGCGACGAGGACCGACGAGGCGACGTACGTCCGGTCGCTCACCCGTTCGCGACCGAACAGCAGCACCCCGAGGAAGACGGCCTCGAGGAAAAACGCCATCTTCGCCTCGAACGCCAGCGGACCCCCAATCAATTCGCCGGCGAACTCGGCGAAGATCGGAAAATTCGTCCCGAACTGAAAGCTCATCGGGATTCCGGTTGCCGTCCCCATGACGAATCCGAGTGCGAACACCTTCACCCAGAAGTCACGCAACTGGGCGTACCGGTCGCTTCCAGTCTTCACGTCCTTGTAGGTGAAGTAAACGATGAGAGGAGCGAGGCCGACGGAAAGCGACGCGAAGACGATGTGGATCGTGATCGTCCAGGCGAACTGGATCCGGCTCAGAAGTTCCGGATCGCCGCTTAGCACGCCCGGGGCGATGGTCGATGCGAGGGCAGTACAAAGCGACGCGCCTGCGTCGCCGAGGAGCCACGATGCGACTGGGACGAACGCTGGATCGGGATACATTGGTCGGTGTCTGTGAGACCAGGAGCTGTCGGTTAGGTTCGAACTGTTCGGTCTGACCGGTTCGGGCTGTCCTGTCGGGCGGGGGTCGGGTAGTCGAGACGCGAGTCGTTCTCATCTGAATTTGGACAGCAGCCGCGTTAGAAGTTCTGGTGGGAACGCCGAAAGAGATGTGCCGAAATATCGTGCCCCTTTATCTGATCGCTGGCGTGCGGTCGTCCCTGATTCCGCTGGCGTGCGGTCGTCCCCGATTCGTCCACAGCTTCGGGTGATCTGTCTGCCTGTCTATCTATCTGTCTACCCCAGCAGTTCGTAGATTATAGTAACTTATATATAGAACTGCAAACCATCTCTCCGGTGATTATGGGAGCACGCATGCAACAACCCCTGTTCATTCTCTCCGAGGATAGCCAACGAACGACCGGCGCCGCCGCCCAGGAGTCGAACATCCGGGCGGGGAAAGCCGTCGCCAACGCGGTACGCACCACGCTCGGTCCTCGCGGGATGGACAAGATGCTCATCGACTCCTCGGGGACAGTCGTCGTCACGAACGATGGGGCGACGATCCTCGAAGAGATGGACATTGAGCATCCGGCTGCCCAGATGATCGTCGAGGTGTCCGAAACCCAGGAGGAGGAAGTCGGCGACGGAACGACGACGGCGGCGGTACTGACCGGCGAACTGCTCTCCCGCGCCGAGGATCTCCTCGAAGACGACCTCCACCCGACGGTCATCGTCGAAGGGTACTACGAGGCAGCGCGGCTGGCCGAGGATGCGATCGACGAGGCGGTGATCGACGGCAGCGACGGCGGCGATATCGACGACGACCTGCTCGTGTCCGTCGCCGAATCGTCGATGACCGGCAAGGGAACCGGTGACGTCACCGCCGATCGGCTTGCCGAACTCGTCGTTCGCGCGGTTCGGCAGGTGGAGACCGACGACGGCATCGATCGTGAGGACGTCCACGTCCACACCCGAACCGGCGCGAGCTCCTCCGCCTCGGACCTCGTCGAGGGCGTGCTCGTCGACGAGGAGCCCGCAGACGACAACATGCCACGGACGGTCGAAGACGCGACCGTTGCCGTCCTCGATTCGAAACTCGAGGTCCGCGAAAGCGAGATCGACGCGGAGTACACGATCTCGGATGTCGACCAGCTCAACGCCGCAATCGAGGCCGAGGACCGCGAACTCCGGGGCTACGCCGAGGCCCTCTCGGAGGCCGGCGTCGACGTGCTCTTCTGTACGAAGAAGATCGACGACCGCGTCGCAGGATACCTCGCCGACGCCGGAATCCTCGCGTTCGGGAACGTCAAGTCGAAGGACGCCCGTTCGCTCGCACGTGCGACCGGGGCGAACCGGCTCGGCACGCTGACTGACATCGAAGAGAGCGATCTGGGCAGCGCCGAGAACGTCACCGTCGAGCGATACGACGAGGACGACCTCGTCTTCGTCGAAGGCGGTGCGGCGTCGGCGGCGGTGACGCTGTTCCTCCGGGGCGGCACCGAACACGTCGTCGACGAACTCGAGCGCGCGATCACCGATGCCGTCGACGTGACCGTCGCAGCGATCGACAGCGGCGGGGTTGTTCCCGGCGCCGGCGCCACCGAGATCGCGATCAGCGATCACGTCCGGGCCTCTGCGGCGAGCGTCGAGGGTCGCAAACAGCTCGCGATCGAGGCGTTCGCCGACGCCGTCGACGCGCTCCCGCGGACGCTCGCGGAGAACACGGGGCTGGATCCGATCGACGCGATGGTGGATCTCCGTGCTCTCCACGAGTCGGCGGGCTGTGCGGGGCTCATCTCTACCGGCCGAGCCGGCGAGGTCGGCGATCCGATCGAGGCCGGCGTGCTCGATCCGGCGGCGGTAAAGCGGGAAGCCGTCCAGTCGGCCACCGAGGCCGCGACGATGATCCTCCGGATCGACGACGTCATCGCGGCCGAATAAGGGATCCGTCCTCCGTTTTTCAGGCCAGGTCGTGGATTCGCTCGACGACGGCGTCGGCGAACTCGCTGGTCGCGAGCTTCGTTCCGCCCTCGATCTGTCGGTGGAGGTCGTAGGTCACCTGTCCGGAGGCGATGGTTTCCTCGACGGCGTCGCGGACGAGGTCTGCGGCGTCGTTCCAGCCGAGATACTCGAGCATGATCCGTCCCGAGAGGATCATCGCCGTCGGGTTCACCTTGTCCTCGCCGGCGTACTTCGGCGCGGATCCGTGGACCGGCTCCGCGAGACACCGTCCGTGGCCGAAGTTCGCACCCGGGGCGATGCCGAGCCCGCCGATCTGGGCGCCAGCGGCGTCCGAGAGGTAATCGCCGTTGAGGTTCATCGTCGCGATCACGTCGTAGTCGGCGGTACGGGTGAGCAGCTGCTGGAGCATGTTGTCGGCGATGCGATCCTTCACGACGAGCGTCCCGTCGGGGCGTTCGCCGTCGAACCCCTCCCAGAGTTCGTCTTCGGTGATGACGTCGTCGCCGTACTCTTCCTCGGCAACCTCGTACCCCCAGTCGCGGAAGGCACCTTCGGTGAACTTCATGATGTTCCCCTTGTGCACGAGGGTGACGGAGTCGCGGTCGTTCTCGATCGCGTAGTCGATCGCCTCCCGGACGAGGCGCTTGGAGCCGAACTCCGAGATCGGCTTTACCCCGATCCCGACGGGGCCGTCGTGGATGACGTCCTCGACCTCCATCTCGTCTTCGAGGAACTCCCGTACCTCTTCGACCTCGTCGGTGCCGGCCTCCCACTCGATGCCGGCGTAGACGTCCTCGGTGTTCTCCCGGAACGTCACCATATCCATCTCCTCTGGGTCGACGACCGGCGACGGGACGCCCTCGAGATGGTAGGTGGGGCGGACGTTCGCATACAGGTCAAGCCTCTGCCGGAGCGCGACGTTCAACGATCGGAATCCGGCGCCGACCGGAGTCGTGAGCGGGCCCTTAATAGCGACACGGTGATTTCGGATCGCCGTCACGGTATCCTCGGGCAGGTTCTCGTCGTAGCGCTCGCGGGCGGAGGCGCCGGCGTACACGCGCATCCAGGCGATCGAGCGCCCTGTCGCCTCGGCAGCTGCGTCGAGGACCTTCTGGGCTGCCGGGCCGACGTCAGTGCCGATCCCGTCACCGTGGATGATCGGAACGATTGGGTTTTCGGGGACGTCCAGCTCGCCGGTTTCTTTGTCGACAAGCTCGATCGGCTCCCCGTCTTCGGGAACTTCTATTTGCTCGTAGCTCATGAACGTCCGAAGCTTCCGAGGGGGGCCTAAAGTTACTGCCGTTTTCAACGAATGATGACAACACTTGTCGTGTTGATAGTTCACAATACTGGAACGGCACGGCGGTCGGTTCACCCAATTCAAGGCGGAGGCCCCACCCTCAACGAGCGAGTGGCAGGTCATCTGCCCGAGCGCAGTAGGGTGGGGTAGTTGACCGCTTCCCGGGTTCTTAAGGCGACGCCCGGATTTCACCCGGGCATGCGAGTGATCGTTCACGGCGGCGCCGGGAGCACGCCCGATGAACCCGAGGAACGACAGGCGGTACTCGACGAGGCGGCGGCGGTAGGGGCGTCCTCGCCGGAGCCGCTCGACGCCGTCGAGGCGGCCGTTCGGGTGCTCGAATCCGACGAGCGGTTCAACGCCGGCGTCGGGGGAGCTGTACAGGCCGACGGGATCGTCAGGACGGACGCAGGCGTCATGCGATCGGACCGCGAGGTCGGCGCGGCGTGTTCGATGCCGGGGGTCGAACACGCGGTGTCGGTCGCGCGGGTCGTCCTCGAGGCGACCCCCCACGTGCTCGTTTCGGGCGTTCACGCCGTCGATCTCGCGGCGGACTTCGGCGTCGGAACCGAGACGGATCTACTGACTGCCGACAAACGGGAGTCCTTCGAGTCCGAGAGTCCACCGGACGGCTCCCCCCGCGACCAACTCGCCTGGCTGGATTCGCGGTTCGGCGGCGGCGACGACCAGGCCGGCGAACGTGGAGGCGACGAGTCCGACGCGACACAGGCGCCGGATCACGACACGGTCGGCGCCGTAGCCGCAGACAGGGAGACGTTCGCTGCTGCGACCTCGACCGGCGGGCGATCGTACGCACTCGCGGGGCGGGTCGGCGACGTGCCGCAGGTGGGGTCCGGGTTTTACTGTACGCCCGCCGGCGGGGCCTCTGCGACTGGGGCGGGGGAGGACATCGCCCGGGTGACGCTCTCGCGACGGGCCGTCGATCTCCTCGAAGAGGGTCACAGCGCCCAAGCGGCGGCCGATCGGGCGATCGAGGAGTTCGAGGAACTCACGGGGTCGGGAGCGGGGATCATCGTCCTCGACGACTCGGCGGCCGGTAGTGCCTTCAACACCGACGGGATGCAGACGAGCGTCGCCGTCGATCGCTGACGCGGCGGGCGCGAGGGTCGTCGGGCGATCGCGAGCGCCGTCGGACGATCGCGAGCGCCGTCGGACGATCGCGAGTGTCGTCGGACGATCGCGAGTGTCGTCGGGTGGTCGAATCGCCTCCCGCAACCTCTTTGGCAGCCTCGCCTCAATCCCACGGTATGAGTTACGGAGACCTCGACGAGCACGCCGTCGAATGCTACAGGGAAGCGGGGGAGATCCTGGTCGAGACGATGAACGAGGCCCGGGAGATGATCGAACCGGGCGTGACCCACCTCGAGGTCGCCGAGTACGCCGAAGATCGGATCCGAGAGGCGGACGCGGGCATCGCGTTCCCGGTGAATATAAGCGTCGACGAGGAGGCGTCCCACGCCACGCCGGGACGCGAGGACGAAACCACGTTCGGCGAGGAGATGGTCTGTCTCGACATCGGCGTCCACGTCGACGGCTACATCGCCGACGCCGCGGTGACCGTCGACTACACTGGCAACGACGAACTCGTCGAGGCCTCCGAGTCCGCACTGGAGGCCGCAGTCGACGAGGTCGGTCCCGGGGTTCCGGTCGGCGAGGTCGGTCGGGCGATCGAGGACGTCATCCGCGGCTACGGTTACACGCCGGTGCTCAACCTCTCGGGTCACGGCGTCCAGCAGTACGACGCCCACACTGGACCGAACGTCCCCAACCGCGGCGTCGATCGGTCGGTCGAACTCGAACCCGGACAGGCGATCGCCATCGAACCGTTCGCCACCGACGGGCGGGGCAAAGTCGGCGAGGGGGCCACCGAGGAGATCTTCGAACTGGAGCGGGACCGGAGCGTCCGCGATCGTCGGGCCCGTGACGTCCTGGACCAGATTCGAGAACTCGACGGGCTCCCGTTTGCGGCCAGATGGCTCGAGGGGACCGGCGTCGAGATGGCGCTGCGACGGCTCAAACAGCGAGACGTCGTGAAGGGCTACCCCGTCTTAAAAGAGGACACAGACTGTCTGGTCAGCCAGGCGGAACACACTCTTCTCGTCACCGAGGACGGCTGTGAGGTGACGACGGCGGGGATCCACTCGTTCGACTGACCGGACGTCCGGAAAATCAACAGTGATAACTCGGCCGCCGCTTTTAAGTCAGTGCTATCGGCCAATTTACACAATACTATGGGGTGTGTCGGCAGATCCAGGGGGCAGTCCGCCGTCGTCGGGTACATTCTGGTGATCGGACTCTCGCTTGCGGTCGTCGGCGTGGTCGTCGCGGTTGGGGCGGTGGCGATCGCGGACGTCGAGGAGTCCGCCCAGGCGAGCCAGGCGGAGGCGGCGATGACGCAGTTCGACTCCAGCGCTGCGGAAGTCGCGCTCGGGGAGTCGCCGAAGAAGTCAGTCCGGCTGGGTCAACACGGCGGGAGCGGGAGTGTTTACGTCGACGAGGGTGCAGGCGAAATTACTGTCACGTGGATCGACGAGAACGAAACCGAGGTTCCGATCGCCGAAGAACAGTTCGGCAAAGTCGTCTACGAATCCGGGGACCGGACAGTCGCCTACCAGGGTGGTGGCGTCTGGCGCGCCGAGAACGGCTGGAGCAAGATGGTGTCTCCGCCCGAATACCATTATCGGGATCGGACGCTGACGTTTCCGATGGTAAAAGTCGAGGGCGACACGTCGGGGGCGTCACCCGGCGACCAGATTACAGTCAGCGAGTCCGACTTCGATCGTCACTTCCCGAACGAAACACACACCAATCCTCTCGAGGGTGGACACGTTCACGTTGAGGTGACCAGTGACTACCACTACGGATGGAAAGAGTTCTTCGAGACCAGAACTGACGGGAGCGTCACGCACGACCCAGATAACCGGACAGTGTGGGTGAATCTTACTGTACCCTTTCAGGAGACGTTCGAACATGGAGTTGCGACAACTGATGAAGATGGCGTAGAAGATAGACATAACAGCATTCAGGGCGAGTGGGCGGAAGGCGTCTATCGTCCCTCAGTTAGTCCCCAAATCGACGATCAGATCGACTATTGTGAGACAGAAGACTGTAAAGACCTCTCGGATGCTGTCGAATCGAATACTATTCAGAACGGAACGTATTACGCCGATGAAGATGAATCGTTCGAGGACATAACTTTTGACACTACGTCGGGTGATATCGATCTCGTGGTCGATGGGGACGTTACGTTGGATGATGCAGATATCGATGGTGATGGGCTAGTTACATTTTACGTCAGGGGTGACGTGACAATCAGCGGTAACGCGGAGATGAACACCGACGAGGATCCAGAGAACTTGCTCGTGTTAGTCCACTCGTCAAACACAACTGTTTCTATTTCTGGCAACTCACAGTTGACCGGATTTATTTATGCACCATACTCGGAGGCTACCCTCGACGGCGGAGGAGAACAATCCCCTAATATCCAGGGCGCGTTAGTCATCGAATCCGTGGATTTCAACGGGAATCCGTCCGATCTCGTTTACTCGGGAGGTGCGTCGCTGGACTTCGAAATAGATAACGACGAAATTTCGTCGATCACCTACCTCCACGTCACCGAAAACCGGGTCGAAGTTACGGCCGACTGACACCGGCTACTCTCTATCACACCCGATAATTCGGGGCGGAACTTTTTGTACTAAAAGTGGAAACCTCCGAGCGTACAGATGGCAACCGATTCCACACGACTGGACGTCGACGGCGCGACGGAAGCCCCCGTCGACAGCTATCTCACGCCGGCGATCGATTTCCTGTTGATCGTGACGTTCACGATCCTCGTGTCGGTCGCCGCCGTCGCACTGATGATTCCCTAGCCCATGGATCGATCGAATGGAGCTTCTGGTTCAGTACGAGCGCGAGCTGTGGATCGCTGCGGTTCTGCTGTACGGGATCGGCGACACCGTCTCGACGCTCGTCGGTCTCTCGTTCGGCGGCGTCGCCGAGGCCGGACCGCTTGCCGCGCCGGCGATGAAGACGTACGGGTACGCCGGACTGCTGGGACTGAAACTCGCCGTCTTTGTCTCCTTCGGCGCGGTCTGGTCGGTCCTGTACACCCCCGCCCGGGTCGCGGTGCCGCTGGCGCTGGCGACGGTCGGCGGGCTGGTCACCGCCTGGAACGCAGTCGTCATCGTGACTGCCGTATAGCTGCCGTCGCTTCTGCCCCGATCTCTCGATCCGCCGGGTTATAAGGAACCGAGGAGAGTCACCGCTATGGAATCGGCACTCGACCGGAACGTCACGCTGCGTCAGGTGCTCGCCCTGTTGCTGGTCGTCGCAGTCGTCAGCCTGGCGTTCGGGATCATCCTGGGGGGACTGGTGGTCACTCCGGATCCGGCCGAGCCTGCTGATCCGCCGTCTCCGGCGGTGTTCTCGGCGGACACACACGCCGACGAGGACCGTATCGTCTACACGTTCGTCCCCGATTCCGAAATACAGCTCCCCTATCGGATTTCGTACGCCGTCTTCGAGAACGGAACCGAAATCCGGCGTGTCGACGAGGCGACGGAGAACCTCTCGGCGGGCGAGCCGCTGGTCGTGGAGACCGACGATCGGGTACCGAGAGCCGAGTACACGATCGAGGTCTCGATCCGCGACGAACACGACCGCACCGTCTACGACGCCCGGATCACCGTCGGGCCGCTCGCAACCGGGGGCGAAGGCTGATCGGGCGACCACGGGAATCCGGCTACGAATCGGCGGGAGAGATCCGGGAGAGCCGAAGGGCGTTGCCGGTGACGGCGACGGTCATACCGGCATCGCCGATCAGCACCGCCGCCCAGACCGGCACCAGTCCGAACGGGACGCCGGCAGCCAGAAGCGCCTTCGCCGCGAGGCTCGACCAGATGTTCTGTCTGATGACGCCGTTCGCACGGTGTGACAGTTCATAGAGGTACGGCAGCCGAGAGAGATCGTCCCCCATGAGTGCGATGTCGGCGGTCTCGATCGCGGTGTCGGTACCGGCCGCGCCCATCGCGATCCCCACGTCTGCCGTCGCAAGCGAGGGGGCGTCGTTGACTCCGTCGCCGACCATCGCGACGCCGCGCCCCGACTGTCCGAGTTCCTCGATCGCCGCGACTTTCCCTGCCGGCAGAAGTCCTGCACGGTACTCGTCGACGCCGACCTCGGCGGCGATCGCACCTGCGGTCCGCTCGTTGTCGCCGGTGAGCATGACGATCCGACCGATCCCGAGCTCCCGGAGCCGGTCGACGGTCGCTTTCGCTTCCGGCCGGAGCTCGTCGGCGACGGCGATCACCCCCTCGAGTTCGTTCTCCGTGCCGACCAGCACGACCGTTTTCCCCTCCGATTGGAGCCGGGGGATCGTGTCCTCGAGCAGGTCGAGACAGTCGTTTCGCTCGCAGATGCTCCGGCTTTTTGCGGTGACGATCCCGCCGTCGGTGGCGGCGTGGACGTGGCTCAGATCGAACCCGAGTTCCTCGAAGAGCCCGGGCTTGCCGGCGTAATGTCGTCGCTCCCCGACGGTCGCCTCGACGCCTTTGCCGGTGAGGCTCTCGAAGTCGCCGACGGAGGGCCGGTCGATTCCCCGATCGGCGGCGTGTTCGACGATCGCCTCCCCGATGGGATGCTCGGACCGGGACTCGATCCCCCGGGCACACCGGAGGACATCCGCCTCGCTGTTGCCGTTCAGCGGGACGACGTCGGTGACGACCAGCTCCCCTTTCGTGAGGGTGCCGGTCTTGTCGAGCGCGATCGTGTCGATTTCGCCCATCGTCTCGAGGTGGTTGCCTCCCTTGATGAGGACGCCGTTCTTGGCGGCGCTCGTGATCCCGGAGACGACCGAGACGGGCGTCGAGATGACGAACGCGCACGGGCACGCGAGCACCAGAAGCGTCAGCCCGTAGAGGAACCACACCTCCCAGGCCCCCGGGAACGTGTAGCTGTAACCGGCCAGAAGCTCGACGGTCAGCCCGTCGGCGATGAAAAACGGCGGAACGATCGCCGTGAGCACCGCCAGCGCGACCACGATCGGGGTGTAGTAGCCGGCGAACCGGTCGACGAACTGCTCGCGTTCGGTCCGGTTCGCCCGGGCGTCCTCGACCAGCTGGATGATCCGCGAGAGGGTGTTGTCGGCGGCCTCGGCGGTGACTTCGACCTCCAGGTACCCCGACTCGTTGATCGTCCCTGCAAACACCTCGTCGCCGGGCATCTTGTCGACCGGCACTGACTCGCCGGTGATCGGCGCCTGGTTGACGGCACTTTCACCCGCCTGGACGGTGCCGTCCATCGGAATCTTCTCGCCGGGCCGCACGATCGCGACGTCGCCGATCCGGACGTCCTCGACGGGGATCGTCCGTTCCTCGCCGTCCCGCCTGATAGTCGCTTCGTCCGGCGAGAGGTTCAAAAGCTCCCGGAGTGAGCTCCGTGCCCTGTCGATGGAGTACTGTTCGAGCAGTTCCGCCACGCTGAACAGGAACGACAAAAGCGCCGCCTCCAGGTAGAGTCCAGCCCCGAACCCGAAACTGGCGAGCAGCGCGCCGATGATCGCAATCGAGATCAACAGGTCGATGTCGAGGCTCCGGTTTCTGGCGGAGTAGTAGCCGTTCGTGAGGATCGTCTCCCCGGCGGCCGCCGTCGCGACGAGAAAGAGCACGTCGGCGACGAGCAGCTCCCGCCCCAGGAGTACGGCCACTTCCGCGTTGACCCCGGTGAGCAGGAACTCCACCAGGAGTCCGGCGATCGCGAAGATCCCGCTGATCCAGGTTTTTATGGCCCGCTCGCTGTGCCAGACGCTGTCGGGGTCGCCGACGGCGCTTTTGTCCTTACCAGCTCCGGCATCGTCATCCACGTTGGCGGTGGTGTCGGTGACGCCCGGGAGTGGAACAGACGACCCTGCAATCGAGTAGCCCGCGCGTCGGACGGCCGCGGCCAGCTTTGCGGGGGTGAGACGGTCGGGATCGTACCGGACGATCACTTTCCCCGCCGTCGGACGCGTTTCGTACGCGAGGATCCCGTCAGTCCGATCGAGCGAGTTTTCCACTTTTCCGGCACACGACGGACAGTCCATCTCCGGGACCGCGAGTTCGAGCCGTTCGGTCCCGCCGGCTTCGTCGCTCATCAATCGGCGCTTGGGGATCGGGGTTTATTAATTGAGCTATTATCTTTTAAGTACTGATTGTTAACATGCCCGGGCAGCTCCGCATTCTCGTCGCTGCAAAAGCGAGATATCGCCCGGAACACTAACGTCCGGTCTCATCTCCGGCGGCGTGCCGCGTCGACCGGGAAACCCTCGTGCCGGGCGGTCCGCTGTGTGCCGCGGACGCGCTGTCGCGTGCCCGGGTTCGTCGCTCTGTCATCGCACCCGTCCGGGTGAACTCGGGCGAGGACTTGAGGCACGCAGCATATGGTAGGGCTCCCGGTGCTTTACTTGTTTTGTCTGTCGGGCTTCCCCGATACCGATCCGCGTTCGTCCCGGCAGGGCGACGCTTCAGACGGCGATTTCGACGCGAACCCGAACCGACTTATGTCCCTGTAGCCCATCCACAGACAATGACTGTACAGGTAGGCATTCTCGGCGCGACCGGCGCGGTCGGACAGCGATTCATCCAGCTTCTCGACGACCACCCGACGTTCGAACTCGCCGCGGTGACCGCGAGTGAAGCCAGCGCGGGCAAGCGGTACGCGGAGGCGGCGAAGTGGCGTGTCGACACCCCGATCCCGGCGGATGTCGCGGGGATGGAGGTCGTCGAAACGATTCCAGAGGCGGTCCCCGACGACGTCGACCTGCTGTTCTCCTCGCTCCCCTCGGGCGTCGCGAGCGAGATCGAGCCGGCGTTCCTCGAGGACGGCTACGTCGTCTCCTCGAACTCCTCGAACGACCGGATGGCCCCGGACGTACCGCTCACGATTCCGGAGATCAATCCGGATCATCTCGGACTGATCGAGGTCCAGCGGGACGAACGTGGCTGGGACGGTGCACTGGTGAAGAACCCGAACTGTTCGACGATCACGATGGTCCCGACCCTGGCAGCACTCGACGAGTTCGGGCTCGAAAGCGTCCACGTCTCGACGCTGCAGGCGGTCTCGGGGGCGGGGTACTCCGGCGTCACCTCGATGGAGATTATCGACAACGCCCTTCCCCACATCGGCGGCGAAGAGGAGAAGATGGAGACGGAATCCCGGAAGCTGCTTGGCTCGTTCGACGGTGCCGAACTCGAGCTTCACGACGCCGACGTCTCCGCCTCCTGCAACCGGATCCCGACGATCGACGGCCACCTCGAGAACGTCTTCGCCGGACTCACGTCGGAACCGGACGCCGAGGAGGTCCGGGCGGCGATGCGATCGCTGCCGGGGATCGACCTCCCCAGCGCCCCCGACCAGTTGATACACGTGTTCGGCGAAGCACAGCCCGACCGGCCCCAACCCCGCCTCGACAGGATGACCGAACGGGGAATGGCGGTCGTCGCCGGCGGGATCGAGACGACCGTCGACGGGGTGAAGTACAACTGTCTGGCTCACAACACGATCCGCGGCGCGGCAGGCGCGTCGATCCTCAACGGCGAGCTGCTGGTCGAAGAGGGCTGGATCTGAGCAGTCTCCGGGACGCCAGGAGCGACCCTCACGGAGACTTCTTCCCACCGCATGGAACACGCGTTCCCCAAGGCGGATGGCGGTTAGCTTTTCTTCGTCGACGCCCGGAGGGGGTGCATGGATCTACAGGACGTACTCGAAGACGTCGCCTCGGGTGAGCGAACGGTCGAGGAAGCCAGACGGGAGCTGGACGGGTACACTCGCGTCGACGATTTCGCGCGCCTCGACACCGGTAGGGGAGACCGCGCCGGGATCCCGGAGGTCGTCCTCGGAGACGGAAAGTCGATCGACCAGTTGCGCTCGATTGCGGATTCGTTTCTCGACGAGCAGGGACATGTCGTTTTCACCCGAGTCGACGAGGCGGCAGTCGACACGCTCGAGGCGCTCGCCACCAACGTCGGCTGGTATCCGGACTCGCGGGTCCTCGTGCTCCGAACTGCCGCGTACGAACCGCCGGAGCCGGAGGGCACGGTCGCGGTGGTCTCCGGCGGGACGTCAGACGTTCCGGTGGCCGAGGAGGCCGCCGTGACGGCCGGCGAGATGGGGTGTACTGTCGAGACGTTCTACGATGTCGGCGTGGCCGGCATCCACCGGATCCTCTCGGAGGCCGAAGCGCTTTCAAACGCCGACGCTGTCGTCGTCGCCGCCGGACGGGAGGGTGCCCTGCCGACCGTCGTCGCCGGGCTCGTCGACAGCCCGGTGATCGGCCTGCCGGTGTCGATCGGATACGGTCACGGCGGGGATGGCGAGGCGGCACTCGCGGGGATGCTGCAGTCCTGTACCGTGCTCTCGACGGTGAACATCGACGCCGGGTTCGTCGCGGGCGCGCAGGCGGCACAGATCGCCAGAACCTGACCGACTCCCTACTTGATCGACTCCCTACTCACTCGGGGAAGCCGATCAGTTCCCGCCACCCGGGCTCACGCTCCCGGTCCGATAGCCTTCGAGGTCCAGGGTGACGGTGTCGAAGCCGGCGTCCCGAACGTGTTCTCTTGCGACCCGTGCGAACGTCGGATCCAGCGCCGCTTCGAGTTCGTCCGCGCAGATTTCGATCCGGGCCATCCCGTCGTGGTCCCGGACGCGGAACTGGGAGAACCCCCACTCGCGCAGGAACTGTTCGGCGCGCTCGATGCGGGAGAGCCGCGCTTCGGTCACTTCCTGTCCGGTCGGGATGCGGGAGGAGAGACAGGCCATCGACGGTTTGTCCGCAACCGACAGGTCGTACGACGAGGCGATGGCGCGAACCTGTGCTTTGGTGACGTCGTGCGCCAGAAGCGGCGAGTACGCCTCCTGTTCCTCGACAGCTTGCAGCCCCGGCCGATGGCCGCCGTCGACGTCGCTGGCGTTGGTGCCGTCACAGACGGTGTCGATTCCTAGCCTCGCTGCGGCGTCGGACAGTTCACCCAACCGCATCGTCCGGCAGTAGTAACACCGCTTGTCGTCGTTTTCGACGAACCGATCGTCGTCCAGCTCGCTGAACGAGACGGTCTCGTGTCGGATTCCGATCTCCCGAGCGACGCGTTTCGCCGACTCGAGCTCCGCCTCCGGGAGCGTTTCGCTTCTGGCGGTCACGGCGACGGCGTCGTCGCCGAGGGCGTCGTGTGCGAGTGCGGCGACGACCGAGGAATCGACGCCGCCACTGAACGCGACAACGATGCCGTCCCTGGAGGCGAGGTCCGCCGTTATCTCCTGGATGATGCCGGCGATGTCAGACATTAGTCGTGGGTACCACGAGCGAGACGACCCTAACACTTTCCCTCCGAGACCACCCTCTCGTCCTCGTCTTCGGGCGGTCTCCGAACTCGACGGATCTCCGGACTCGATGGATCTCCGGACTCAGGCGCCTTCCTTTGCCCCTTCCTGTAGCCGTTCGAACCGTTCCTCGAAGTTCGCCAGACACGAGCCACAACAGAAATGATACAGGGTGCCGTCGATGCGGGCCGACTCTCCCTCGCTCGTGACGGTGTTGCCACATTCGACGCACTCGACGGCCAGTTCGGCGTTCCCCAGCGTGGGCGACCACGACGATCCGGCGAGGAGTTCGACCTCGAGTCCCCTGAGCAGCGTTTCGTCCTCACCGAGCAGCTCCGAAACCAGCGGTCTGACGTCCCCGTCGGAGACGATCGCGACGAACACCAGGTCGCCGGCCGCCGTCAGGAACGCGTGTTCGACCCTGTCGTGGGCTGAAACATCCTCAACCGCCGGGTCCGCTGTCGGGGCGAGTGTCACGGTGATCAGCAGGCGTGCCCCCTCGGTGAGCATCGACCGGTCGAGCGTGACCGTGAACGACTCGAGAACGCCGAGCTCCTGGAGGCGGTCGACGCGGTCGGAGACAGCCGGCGGCGAGAGGCCGACGCGATCTGCGATGTCGCTGTACGGCCGTCGGGCATCCGAAAGCAGCAGTCGGAGGATCTCGCGATCGGTCTCGTCGAGCGTGCGCATGTGTCTCCGTATCTTTCCATCCTCAAGTGCGTTTTGCGTTTGCTTATGGTTCAAAACTTTACTGTCCGTCTCGACACTGGATACGAAAGGAAAACCCACATAGTTCGTGACGGAGTAGTTTCCTGTATGTCTACGACACTCACCGTGTCCGGAATGGCGTGTGATGGCTGTGAAGAGGCGGTCGTCGAAGCGCTCGAGGGCGTTTCGGGGGTCGAATCGGCGAGCGCCGATCACGAGGCCGGTACCGCAACCGCAGAGGGGGACGCCGACCGCGGGGCCCTCGTGGCCGCAGTCGAGGACGCCGGCTACGAAGTCGAGGCCTGATCGAGGCCTGTCGCCAACTCGAGGCCGAGGCCTGCCTGTTTCTTTCGGAGGAATAAACTCGACACCAGTTGTTCGTTCGTAAGATAGAAACGTTCAACCGGCGCCGCTTCGACGCGTCGGACATGAAGCTCGACGACGTCGAACACGTCACGGTACTCGGTGCGGGGAACATGGGACACGGCATCGCGGAGGTTGCGGCGCTGGCCGGCTACGACGTTCGGATGCGGGACATCAAAGCGGAGTTCGTCGAGGACGGCTACGAACAGATCGAGTGGAGTCTGGGCAAACTCGCAGAGAAGGATCGGATCTCCGAGGACGACGCCGAGGCAGCACTGGAACGCGTAACCCCGCTCGTGGATCTCGAGGAGGCAGTCGAGGACGCGGACGTCGTCATCGAGGCGGTCCCCGAGAAGATGGAGATCAAACGGGACGTCTACGAGGAACTCGAGGAGTACGCGCCGGATCACACGGTGTTCACCTCGAACACCTCGAGCCTGTCGATCACGGACCTCTCGGAGGTCACAGAACGCCCAGAGCGGTTCTGCGGGATGCACTTTTTCAACCCGCCGGTTCGGATGGAGCTGGTCGAGGTCATCTCGGGAGCTCACACGGACGAGGAGACGCTGGAGCTGATCGAGGAGCTGGCGGAAGCGATGGACAAGACGCCAGTGCGGGTCCGAAAGGACAGTCCCGGGTTCATCGTCAACCGCGTGCTCGTCCCGCTGATGAACGAGGCGGCCTGGATCGTCGAGATGGGTGATGCGACCGTCGCCGAGGTCGACTCTACGACCAAGTTCGACATCGGCCTCCCGATGGGTGCATTCGAGCTCGCAGACCAGGTCGGAATCGACGTGGGCTACCACGTACTCGAGTATATGCACGACCAGCTCGGGGACGCATACGAACCGTGCCCGGTCCTCGTCGAGAAGGTGGAAGCCGAGGAGCTTGGAAAGAAGACCGGGTCCGGGTTTTACGACTACGAGGACGGCGGTGCGGACGTCCCGACCGGCGAGGGTGACGATGACGTTCGGCTGCGACTGCTCGCAGTGATGGCAAACGAGGTCGCCGGGCTCGTCGAAAACGACGTGGCGGATCCGCCGGCGATCGACCGGGCGGTGATGCTCGGTGCCGGCTTCCCCGACGGCCCAGCGAAGATGGCCGACGACGCGGGGATCGAGACGCTCGTGGAGACACTCGAGGAGCTGTACGACCGCACTGGTGCCGCCCGATACGAGCCCGAAGCGTGTCTCACCGATCTGGCCGAATCCGGCGGAACGTTCCACGGCGAGGACGAGGGCGACTCCGAAGGCGAGGGGGACGTGTTCGACTTCGAGGCGATTTCCGTCGAGATCCAAGACCGAGTCGGTCACGTCCAGCTTTCGCGGCCACACCGGATGAACACGATCAGCGACGAACTGCTCGAGGAACTTTCGTCGGCGATCGACGAACTCGAGGAGCACGAAGAGGTGCGAGCGATCCTCCTTACAGGTGAAGGCGACCGCGCGTTCTCGGCGGGTGCCGACGTACAGAGCATGGCTGCCGGCGGTGCGGACCCGATCGCAGGCGTCGAACTCTCCCGGAAGGGCCAGCAAACCTTCGGGAAGCTCGAGGCGTGTGACATGCCGGTCGTCGCTGGCATCGACGGCTACTGTCTCGGCGGGGGGATGGAGCTGGCAACGTGTGCGGACCTCCGGATCGCGACCGAGCGATCGGAACTCGGACAGCCGGAGCACAACCTCGGGCTGCTCCCCGGCTGGGGGGGTACCCAGCGCCTCAGCCACATCGTCGGCGAGGGGCGGGCCAAGGAGATCATCTTCACCGCCGAGCGCTACGACGCCGAGACGATGGAGGAGTACGGCTTCCTCAACGACGTCGTCGACAACGAGGAGTTCGACGATCGAGCATTCGAACTTGCCCGCGAGATGGCGAGTGGACCGCCGATCGCCCAGCGGTACACGAAACGCGCGATGCTGTACGGTCGAGAGGACACCGACGCCGGGCTCGAGATCGAGGCGCAGGCGTTCGGTCACCTCATGGCGACAGACGACCTGATGGAGGGAATCACCGCCTTCATGGGCGATTCAGAGCCGGAATTCGAGGGTAAATAGCTGCGGGCGGTGGTCCGAGTGCGCCTCACCGAAGCCACCGTGGTGTGATACCACCCGACGAACGAAATCATTTAATCCCGTCCGGAAAAACTCACGCGTATGCTCCCGGTTTTACTCCAGTCGGAACCGATACCGATCGCCGAAATGGGTGCGACGGTGCTTCTGGTGTCCCTGCTCGTCACCGCGATCTGGTTGATCTACCTGTATCGCTGATCCGACCGCCGACAGAGTCGTCGACGGCCCGGACTCTCTCGACTACGTCGTCTCGGAGACTTCCGGGGAGTCGACGATCTCGATCCGGTTTCGCAGCCACGACGCCGCGTCCTCGAGCGTCTCCGGGTCCCGGGCGGTCACTTTCACTCTGACGTTCTCGCCGGGATACGAGCCGACCGATACCCCGAACGTCTCCTGGAGCGTCACCATGAGGTCGATCAGTTCGCTCTCCGGCTGTGGCGTGGTGAGAACCGTCGTGTAGGTCCGGTCGCCGCTGAACTCGTCGGCGACGAGCTGGAACATCGCCTTCATCTCGGCAGGGACGCCGGGCAGGACGTACACCGTTTCGACGACTGCCCCCGGGGCAACCCCCTCCTCGTTCGGGAGCATCCGCGCGCCCGCTGGCAGGTTAGTCGTCCCGGCGACCAGGTCCTCGGCGCTGTATCCGCCGTGGTCTTCGAGCCACGCGAGTGCTCCCTCGTGTGGCTCGACCGTCCGGCCGAACGCCGCAGCGACTGCCTCCATCGTCACGTCGTCGTGGGTCGGACCGAGCCCGCCGGTGGAGATCACTGCGTCGTATTCGGCGCGGTATTCGTTGACCACGCGGGCGATTTCCCCGACGTCGTCTGGGACCGTCGTCACCCGTCGCACACGCACCCCGCGTGCGGTCAGCTGTCCACACAGCCACGTGGAGTTGGTGTCCTGGGTGTCACCGGCGAGCAGTTCGTCGCCCACGGTGACGATGGCTACGTCCATGTCTCACGGGACGGGCGTCGGGCACAAAAACGCGCGGTCCCTGACGGCCTGATCGACCCCCCTAACCGACGAGCGGGGTAACTGCTCACCGCAGCCCCGGCGGCGGTTCGTCGTCGTCATCGTACTCGTCGAGCTCCTCTTCGACGTCCAGTCCCATTTCCTTGCGGCGTTGCGTGAGTTCCTCGATCCGACGGCGGTAGTGAAGCAGTCCGACGACGGCGATCACGGCAGCGACGCCGAGTCCGGCGGCGAAGATCCACAGGTCGCGCTGGAGGTAAAACTGGACGATGACCCTGTCACCGGTGAAATCGTCCCAGATGATGTGCTGGCGGTCGCCCTGGATTTCCGTCTCGTAGCCGCGTGGTGCGACGTTCCCGAACAGGAAAAAGTCCATCCGGCGATCGGGGGGCAAGACCACTTCGAGGGTGCCCGAAACGGGTACCTGGGCGACGAACCGCTTTGGGGTACTCGAGGCCGTAAACGCCAGCTTGTCCGCCTCGCGATCCTCGGGGAACCGGACCCAGATCTCGTCGGGTGTCTGTTCGACCTCCCCACCGTGGGCCCGGAACGTCGACCCGTTGACGACGTCACCGTCGGCGTACTGGATCCGGAACGCGTGCAGGTCGATCGGTTCCTCGGTGCCGTATCCGGTCTCTCGGTGGAGACGAACTTCCTCCCTGTCGGTCACGTTGTAGACTGCCCGATAGTTCGCCTCGGTCGTCACGACGAGATAGCCGTCCCGATCGACGTCGAGATCGTACGGTTCGGCCGGCTCCCTGTCGAGCGTCTCGTCGTCAACCTCGCCCCCACCGGTTACGTAGGCAAGGCAGCCGGCGCTGACCGCCAGCAGGACGAGCACGACGACGGCAAGAAGCAGTCGACGTCGGACCGTCATGGAACGACACAGCGGAGTTCGGCGGGGAGATACCCGCCGATCGCCGCGAGGAGCCCCGGCGGGTCGGTGTCCTCTCTACAGACGATGCTCTGTTCGAGCAATCCCAGCCGCTCGACGGTGACGATGTCCTGGGCGTGTCCCGCCCGGTTTACTGTCGCCCGCACCTCGCCGCGGGTCGCGCTGTTTACGTTCACCCGGCCAGTGCCGCGACTCCAGTCGAACAGCCGATCGCGCTCGGCGTCTGCCAGCCTCGGCGGATCGCCGGCGACGAACCGCATCGGGAGATGCTGGACGAGCCCGTATCGCTTCACGAGCTGGGCCGGGGTCCCCGGCCCCAGGCCGAGTTCGTCGGCGGGCACCTCGATCGGGCGCCCGGAATCGAGGGTGAACCCCTCATCGTCCCACGATTCCAGCGTGCCGACGTACGTCTCTCCCGGCTCCATCTCTTCGGGAATCTCGCCCCATTCCTCAGCCAGAAGGTTCTCCGCGACAGTCGCGTCCGCTCCCTCGAACTCGACCTGGACGAAGTCGTCATCGCTCCTGACGCCAATCGTCCACTCGACGTCGAGTTCCCCGACCGCGTTGTCGACGAGCGCGTTCATCCCGTCTAACGCGCGGTCCCGGGCGTCGCCCGCGACGTAGCACTTCGTAGCGAGTACAACCATCAGCTCGTCACGTCGACGTTGAGTTCGTCCCGGAGTTCTTCACGTCGCCGGTCCATCGCGTCGATCAGGTGGTCGTTTTCCATCGAGTCCAGCGGCGATCCACATTCCGGGCACTCGAATCCGAATTCCATTGCCTCCCCGAACTCGAACCGGATCGAACACACCTCACAGAGGTAAAATTCGTGGTTGCGCTCGTACTCCTCACGCTCTTCGATCGCTTCGAGCAGCCGGTGCATCTCCTCTTCGAGGTTCTCCGGGATGTTCTCGTACTCGAAGGTCCACAGGTACGTGAGCCAGCCGGAGTCCTCGTCGCGAACGCGCCGGTAGGAGGCGAGGTCGTTCTCGTAGAGGATGAACAGCGCGCGTCGAACGTCGTTGAGTTCCAGATCGAGGCGCTCGGCGAGTTCCTCGTCGGTCACCTCGCCGTCCGGCGGTGCCGCGGCGACCGGCATCCCCGTCGGTCCCACGAGTTCGTGGAGGTATTTCTGGATGACGGGATCGTTCAAGAGCTCCTCAAAAGCCATTACGGCTACGTGGGTCCGGAACTCGTTTAAAAGCTCCGGATGCGGGCGGTCTTCCGCCCCCGGTTCGGACCGCGGTTGTCGACGTCCCTACGACCACTCTTCGCCAGAGGCGAGATCGACTCCGTTGTCCAGTTTCGAGGACGGACAGAGATCTTCCAGCACGCAGTCCTCGCAGTCGGGATTCCGGGCCGTACAGGTCGCCCGACCGTGGTCGATGAAGAGGTGTGTGAACTGCTGCCAGTTCTCTTTCGGGACGACGTCCATCAGGTCGTCCTCAATCGCCTCCGGACGCTGTTCGTCCGTCAACCCGAGACGCCGCGAGAGTCGCTGGACGTGGGTGTCGACGACGATTCCCTCAACGACGTCGTGACCGTGCTGGAGGACCACGTTTGCAGTCTTCCGACCGACGCCGGCCAGCTCCGTGAGCTCCGACATCGTATCGGGGACCTCGCCGTCGTGTTTCTCGACGATGTCTTGGGCTGCAGATCGCAGATACCCCGCCTTGTTGTTGTAGTACGTAATCGAGTTCAGTCGCTCGGCCAGTTCGTCCTGCGATACATTCGCGAAGTCCTCGGGCGACTCGTACTCCTCGAACAGTTCCGCAGTCGTCGCGTTCACCCGCTCGTCGGTACACTGCGCCGAAAGCACCACCGCAACGAGGAGCTCGAACCGACTCGAGTAGTTCAACGAGATCGTCGAGTCAGGATACGCGTCGAACAACCTGTCAAGCACTGCCGTCACCTGTTCTTCTCGCTCGTCCAGCGGGGTTCCCATGACCGGTGGTTTGTCACGAACGGAAAGAATCGTTCGGTTCCGGTTTTCGTCTCGCTGTCGAATTGTTTTACTATCTCGCAAAAACTGGATCTACCGTGTCTCGCTCGCGTCGCTCCCGTGCCCGTCCGATATACAATCGCCGTTCAGACGAGTTCTACTGGCTGTGGATCGTCGCCACGGCGGCGTACGGTGTCGGGGACGTCGTGACGACCATCGCGCTCGTTTACTTCGTCCCGCACCTGAGTGAGGGGAACCCGATCGTGCGCCTCGCGATGGACACCTTCGGTCTGTGGGGTCTCGTCGCGGCAAAGCTCGTTGCGTTCCTGGTGATGGTGTGGATCAGCTATCTGGGGGCCCGGGACGGCGACGCTGTGCTGTACTACTTCCCGCCGGCGCTGCTCACAGTGGTCGGCGTGACGGTCACGGCCGTAAATCTCAGGTTGCTATTCGCCTGACTGGGGGCGACTGTCGCGGACAGAATCATCAGTTCTTCGCCGGGAGTCGAACTGCCGGTCACCCGTCGAGGTCGCGGGCGATGTCAGCGAGGGAGGATCTGGGGCCCTGGCTGACGGAGTATACGGTCCGACTCCCGGGAACCCTGAGTCCGTAGAGGTCACCGGCGACGACCTCGTCGAATTCGAGGGCGTCACCGGGTTGCTTGCCGACGTTTTCCAGCCAGGTCTGGAGTTCGTTCTCGCCCTCGCCCGGCGTCCGCGCCAGGCGACGGTTTCGGTACGCCCCCCGAAGGAGTGGACCGTTCGCGTCGACGTGGACTCGGGCGTGGTAGGTGGTTCGGTCGAGAACGAGCCTGACGATGTCGCCGTCAGTGACGTCGACCGCATCCCCGAGCCGAACGCAGGGGCGTCGCGTTCCGCCGAAACGGTCGACGGTGGCCCGGGTCGTCGACACCGCGTCGGCGTCGGAGGGGAGCCGGTCTTGCATCTCCAGTGTGAGGCTTACTCCGTCTCGAACGCCGCTGCGACGTCGCCGTCGCCGTCGACGACTTTCACGTTGATCTGGGCTGTCTCGTCGCTCACTTCGCGGCCCCGAACGGTGACCCGTTTGCGCTCGCCGTCGCGGTTCGGCTTGTAGCCGACGCCGCCTTCGAGCAGCAGTTCTTTGAGACCCGAGCCGGAGACGTCGGTGCGCATCGGACGGCCCGACACGTCGGACCCGCCTGTCAGTTCAAGGGTGAAGCCGTCGAGGCCGACGGCGGCGCCGTCGACCTCCTCGCCCAGCTCTCGACCGATGAATCGGTTCGCGTCCTGTCCGTCCACTTCCGCCTGATACGTCTTGCCGCTTTCGGGGTCAGCGACGACGACTTTGAATTCGGCCATACCACGAGAACGCTCCCGGGCAATAAAAAGAACGTCGAAACGAACGTCCGGGCGGCTACCGGTCGATTCGTTCGACGACGGACTGACGCCCGTCCACGAACGCCGACTCCATCTCGGCGACCACCGCTTCCGGATCGTCGTTCCCGCCGGCCGCTTTTACCGATCCGAGCGCGTCGGGATCGAACGAGAGGTCCAGCCGATCGTACACCGCCGCGAGCACCTTCCGTAGTTCGGCCGTGTCCTCGATCACTACGACACCGGAGACGAGTGCGCTTGCTGTTCCAATGCGCTGTGCGATCCCCGCGATCTTCCCGCCCGTCTCGACCCCCTCGTGATCCGATCCGTTCAGGTCTCGAACCGCACGCAACGAGTGATCGCCGGGGCAAAACGCCCCCGTGGGCTCGCCGAGACGAACGTTCGCGCCGGTCGATTCTAGTGCGTCCTGGAGTCGGTCGATCGCCCAGTCGTATCGCGTCGAGAGCCCGCGACGGGGGTCGGACAGCGGAACAGCGTAGGCGAACGCGGCAGTGGTGGTGCCGTCGTACGCGACGGCCCGCCCGCCGACACTCCGTTCGACCGGGGGAAATCCCCTGCTGCGTGCGGCCGCTTTTGCCGCGTCGTATCCGGGTTCGTTGGCGTCGCGGCGACCGAACGCTAGCTGTCTGGGCGGCCTCCAGACTCGGATCCACGGCTCTCCCCGTTCTGCGGCGATCTCCAGGAGCCGCTCTGCGAGTTCCCGATCGGCTTCGATTCCGGCAGGGCACCCGCGGACGACGTGTACTGCCACGTCCGACACGACGTAGCCGAAACGGAAAACGACACCGGCGTCGTCGCTTGCCCACGTGACGACGCCCCTTTGTCCGACCGGATCCAACGGCACCCATGGACGCCGAACAGACCACGGGCGGCCGGGCGGCCACCGACGCCGACCCGATCGTCCGGCTCCCCGCCGATCTCCTGTATCGGTATCGGCGGTTCTCGCTTTACAACTCCCCGTATCCGGCCCACGATTGCGGTCGCGCGATCGACCTGTATCCCGACACTGAAACAGCACGATCGCCGGTCGCCGGGGAGGTCCTCGACACGAAGACGGTCGGCTGTCCGGACAGGCCGTACGCCGTCGATTGTGATCACCTGATCGTAATCCGGGTCGAGGGGGAACCGGCCGACGCCGACGGTCTGTTCGCCCGGATTCTCCACGTCGATCCAGCGGTCGCTCCCGGGGACCGGATAGCGGTCGGCGATCCGATCGGACACCTCGTCAGATCTGGGTTCTTCGGTCCGTGGGTCGACAACCACATCCATCTGGGATTTCGTCCGCCGGACCGGAACCCATTTCGTGCGCGGGGATCGCTTCCGGTCATCGTGGCGGCGGCCGTCGAGGGAATCGACTGGGACGGGACCGGAACTGTCGTCGAGACGGGACGCACCTACGCCGTGCTGGACGCGCCGACCCATCCCGCCCCCGGGGCCGAGTTCGTTGCGATCGCCGACGACGACGGCCGGCCGCTGGACGGCGGTTTGACCCATTACGAGGGCGGCGGTGTGCTCGATGGGCCGGTCGACGACGGTAAATTGGAACCGCCAGACGTCAGTGAAACGGAGTCGGTCGTAAAACTGCTCGGAACGCGGATCGGCACGGCGACCGGACGGACCATACGCTGGCGGGACGTCGACGTCCTCGCGGACGAAACCAGGATCGTCGGACTCTCGCTTTTCGCCGCCCGTGACGCCGAGTACGGCGCCAAACTGATTACCCGGAACGCCTCCTTCGAGGTCGGACAGGAGGTTTCGGTCGCGATCCGTCCCAGCGAGGATCCGATTCGTCTCGGTCCCGGCCACTAGTGTCCGCGTCGGTGGACCGACGCGGTGAACACTCAGCCGTCGAACCGGACTCCGTCGTCGACGAGCCGGTAGTTTCGCTCGCGATCGAGTTCCTCCGCGAGCCACTCCTCCTGGTACAGTTGTGCAATCAGTTCCGCGTACAGGTTCCGCCACGCCATCGCGTAGATCGGGGACTGGCCCCACGCCCTGAGTTCGGGGACGAACTCGTCGTACCGTTCCATCCGGGATTCCATGTGTTCGATCGCGTCGACGACGTAGCTGGCGGCCTCGCCGGGATCGTCGGCTTCGTCGATCGCGTCGTTGATCCGGCGCTCGATCCCGTCGACGGCCCGGTGTATGTCCATCTCCGCGGCGTCTTCTTCCTCGGGAAGCGATTCGAGCACGCCACGCGGTACGCCGAGTGAGACGTGTTCCATGTGCTGTCAATCGATCGGACGGTACCTAAAAGAGTCGGTCCCGCCGGTCCGATCCGGGCAACCGATCACAGCCGTTCGCCCTGATAATCACCCTCGTAGACCCCCTCGTGATCGGCGGCAGCGAGAACGAACTGCCCGATCCGCGCACCCCGCTCGATCTCTATTTCGTGGCCCACCTGCAATAGCCCCTCGCCGACGCCCTCGTACCCTGCGTCCCATACCGCCGTGTTCAACATCGCGCTGTTGCGCATGAGCGAAGAGCGCGGCAAGACGAATCCGACGTGCGAGTCGGGGACCCGGACGACCTCCCCGTACTCGGCGACGTAGTTCCCCGGTCCGAGTTCGAACGTGTCGTCCGCGGGTTCCAGTTCCCGTCTGTCGCCGACTGTTTTCCCGTCCCTGCAGATGCGGCCCGGGCTGGTCTGCTCGTATATGGTTCCAAGCGTCAGATCGACGCCATTTGGCTGTACCTGCTCGGACGTCAGCGGTTCGTCGTTCGCCTTTCGGAGCCGTTGCGCGACGAACTTCCCTGACCTGAACATATCGGCTCTGTCGCGTCCGGGTATAAAACGCTGCTGTCGTGTCGCCGTCGGTCGCACATTGTTTGATTCGTCTTCCCGCTAGCGGGAACACCAGTTTCGGTCGGCGGACTGTCCGGAGTCGCCAGTTTCGTTCCTGATAACCTGGCCGTGTCTTTGATAACCCCTCCCCGTAGAGTGTCTCTCTGTGAGCGAGACGACGGTCGGCAACCGGGGGGTAAGCGAGGCGCTGAGCTTCGTTCTCGTGTTCGCACTCGTAATCGGTTCCATCGCGATCGTTTATACGGTCGGGCTGGGTGGGCTCCAGGACGCCAGGGATCACGAGCGGATAAACAACGCCGAACGAGCCTTCGAGGTGCTCGGGGAGAACCTCGACGACATCGTCCTGGACGGGGCGCCGAGCCGATCGACCCAGATTCGCATGTCCGAGGCGACACTTTCGGTCGAGGATTCGACGCACATCGAAATCACCGGTATCGATCCAGACACCGGAGAGGAGTACACCTATCCACCACAGCAGGTCCGTTCCATCGCCTTCGAATCCGGCGACAGTACCGTCACCTACTCCGGGGGCGCAGTCGTTCGCAGCGATGGCGAGGGCGGTGGTGTGATGGTTCGCGAGCCCCCGTTCGTAATCGACGACGACCACGTTGTGATCCCCGTGGTTCGGCTCACGTCGGGTGGCTCCGTCGCCGTGAGCGGCGATCAGGTCGTTCAGGTCCGGACCGAACAGGTCCTCAGACGGAACGATCCGGTCAATGGTACCTCGTTTGACAGTGTCGAGGTGAACGTCTCGACGGACAACCCGGGGGCCTGGAGCAGATATCTGGAGGACAGCGGGCTGGACTGTGACGACCCCGAACCGGGAGCCGGCGAGGACGGTCTCACGCTGGTGTCGTGTGAGTACGACGACGTAGAGCAGCTTCGTGTCGTCGTGATTCGGATTGAAGTTGCCTTCGAGTGAAGGCCGGCCGGCTGTTTTGGGTTGGTCGCGACTCTCCAGTCTTTTCTAAGCCGTCAATTCCAGGGCAGCGGATCGGCGGCCGTTTCAGGATCGTACCGATGACACCGGACTGACTGACCGTCGAGATCGACTGCAGTCGGCGCGTCGCGTTCACACACCGTCGGGAACGCCTCGGCGAGTTCCCGCTGTGCCGCCTCGAGGTTGCCCTCTGCGACCGCTGCGGTCGCCGCTGTCACGGCCCGTTCAGCGCCCGGATCCGATAGTGTCGCCGCGATTCCGAACTCCTCGCGAACCGTTTCGGCCGTGATCGACTCCTCCTGTCGATCCGGCGCGATCGGTTCGGGGAGTTCGCCGGTTTCAACGGTGAACCGGAGTGCCGCAATCGCCCGCCACTCCTCCGTGGAGACGTCCACCTCGTCCGGCGATATCACCTCGGGGCACCGGGTGTGGAACCGACAGCCGTCGGGTGGGTTCGCCGGCTCCGGCACGGTGTCGGTCAGCGGTTGTTCGAGCTCCCGCTGTCCGGGATCGAGGCTCGGCACCGATCCGAGCAGGACGCGGGTGTACGGATGTGCAGGCGAGTCGAGTACCTCCGCCACTGGGCCCTTTTCGACGATTTCCCCGAGATACATCACCGCGATACGATCACAGAACCGGCGCACGACGTCGATGTCGTGACTGATGAAAAGCACTGCAATGTCGAACTCCCGCCGGATCTCGTCCAGCAGGGCGAGCACGTCCGACTGGACCCGGCCGTCGAGTGCACTGGTGGGCTCGTCGGCGACGATTAGATCCGGATTCACGACGAGCGCACGGGCGATCGCGATCCGCTGTTTCTCGCCGCCGGAGAACGCGTGGGGGTAGCGGTCGACGTCGGCGGCGGACAGCCCCACGCGTTCGAGCACGTCGGCGACGATCTCCCGTCGACGGTCGGAATCGTCCATGCCGTGCAGGCGGAGCGGCTCCGCTACCGCCTCTCCGACGGTCATCCTGGGGCTGAACGCCTCGTTCGGATCCTGGACGATGAGCTGTGCCCGTCGCCGGAACGATCGAAGCTGTTCCCCGGCGAGTTCCTCGATCGGGGTTCCCTCGAACCTGACCTCCCCACCGGTCGGCTCCTCGAGCCGGAGGATCGACAGTGCAGTCGTGGATTTCCCGCAGCCGGACTCGCCGACGAGCCCGAGTGCCTCGCCGCGGTCGATCCGGAAGGTCACGCCGTCGACGGCGCGAACCCGACCGACCTCGCGACGCAGCCACCCCTCCCTGATCGGGTAGTGCTTCTCCAGCCCGTCGACACCGAGCACTGGCGGCTCGTCACTCATCGGCCGACCCTCCGTTGGCTGCCTCGGGTTCCCCGCCCGGGCTGGCTGCCCTCGCATCCGCGAGAATCGGATCCGGATCCCGTCCGGACGCGTAATGGACACACGAGACCACGTGCGTGCTGTTGTCCCCTGCGGGATACGTCGTGGGCTGTGTTCCACCCTCGCAGGCGTCGACGGCGTGGGGACACTCTTGTCTGAACCGACAGCCGTCCGTCGGGATCTCGTCGCGCGCGGACCGTTCCCCCCGGCGGTCCAGTCCGTCGTAACTTTCGAACAACGCCTGCGTGTACGGATGTGATGGGCGTTCGAACACCGACTCTACCGGTCCCTGTTCCATCACCGTGCCGCCGAACATCACGACGACCCGATCCGCCAGGGCGGCGACCACCCGGAGATCGTGTGTGACCAAAAGCAGCGACATGCCGCCCCCGGTCAGTCCTCTGAGCAGTTCGATGAGGCGGGCCTGCACGGTGACGTCGACGGCGGTCGTCGGTTCGTCGGCGATCAAAAGCTCCGGATCGGCCGCGAGACCGATCGCGATTGCGACCCGCTGAGCCATCCCGCCGGAGAACTCGTGTGGGTAGTCGTCGACTCGTTTGCTCGCCCGCGGGATCCCGACTCGCCTCAGGAGGTCGACGGCACGATTGCGGGTCGCAGCGTCGTTGGCTGCACCGTGGATCGTCATCGCCTCCACGAGTTGCTCTCCGACGGTGTACACTGGGTCCAGTGCTTGCTGAGGGTTCTGGAACACGTGCGAGATCCGGTTTCCACGAACCGACCGCAGCGTCGAATCGTCGGCGTCCAGTAGCGACAAACCGTCGAAGTCGACGGTTCCACCGACGATCTCGGCCGGCGGCTGCGGCACGATCCCGGTGAGCGACTCGCAGGTGACGCTTTTCCCGCTACCGGATTCGCCGACCAGACAGACGGTTTCCCCGTAGCCGATGGTGAAACTCACTCCGTCTACCGCGTGGACGGTGTCCCCGTCCGCGTGGATGTGGCTGCGGAGGTTTTCGACCGAAAGGAGCGGTTTGCTCCCGTTTTCTGCGGGTTCGTCGGTCATCGTCCCGCCCTCCGTCGGGGATCCATCGCGTCCCTGAGTTCGTCGCCGACGAGCTTGAGCGAGAGGATCGTCGCCGTCAACGCCAGCGCCGGAAGCGTCGCCACCCACCAGATCATGTACGCGGGGTGTTCGGCCCTGGTCTGCATCCCTGCGGCGACCTCCGCGTTGATCCCTTCGCTTATTGTCCCGCCCCACGAGTACGTCTGCAGCTCGTGGTAGCCGAGGAAGGCGACGCCTGCCTCGAACAGTACGAGCAGCGCGAGCAACTGGAACACCGCCGGGACCAGGGTGTTCGTCACGTTCGGCAGAATGTGGCGCTTGGCGAGATACGTCCCGGACGCTCCGAGACTCCGGGCAACGAGGACGTGGCCGTCCTCGCGACGCTGTAACACTTCGCTGCGAACCAGTCTCGCGATGCCGCCCCAGCTGAGCAGCCCGAACGCGAGCAATAACACGAGCAACGACGGGCCCCAGTAGGTGTACCCGATGAAATACAGCACGATCGCGGGGATGGACAGCTGGACGTCGACGTACGACATCAGCAGACTGTCGACGGCGCCACCGCGAAGTCCGGCGATTACGCCCACGGCTGCCGCCGCAGGAATCACGAACACCGCGGTGATGGCCATCACGTACACCGCGACCCGCGCACCGGAGGCAACCAGGTATCCCATCGGATGGCCTCGCTCGTTCGTTCCGAGCGGATACGTCCACGTTCCATGGCATTGCTGGTCGAAGATTTCGCCGGTCACGGCGCCGAGACACTCGACGCCCGTGACCTGGCTGGTAAATCCGACCGGCGGATGAAACGCGTGTTGAAAGGCGAGCCCCGGGTTCGGAAAGACCAGTGGGGCGAGAAAACCGATCGCCACCAACAGCAGGAGGTAGCCGCCGGCAAGCTTCGTCGATAGTTTGGCACCGACGCCCTCCAGGAACTGCCTCGCGGTAGCTCGATGCTGTACTGCGGGAACGATACCGTACGCGACGAGTGTCACCAACGCAAGGAGGAACACCCAGTCGACCGGCTCGGCTCGCCACTCGCCGATCGTGTATACGTGGGCATACATGACGTCGTAAAGGTACAGTAGTGCGACGAGCGTAACGCCGGTCAGAAGGGTAATACGCTGAGGGGTAACGATTCGTCTCGATCGTTGCAACTGTGACCAGTCGACTGTCTCGAACCGGGGAGGGTCGTCGTTGTCGCTCATGGAGGGCACCTCTTTCGGGACCAGTTATCGTGGCACGTGGATGGGTTTTCACGAACGTGCCATAACCGTTACGTTTTTGAGATCGACCGTCGGTAACCAGATTGTATGCCCTCCATGGTCCCTGTCAGCTCCCGACGAGCACCGAAAGCTGTCGTCTACAGGATCCCGACGCGGAGTGATCGCTCGTGAGCGTCGTCCGACTTTTCCTCCAGCGCATCGCGCTCGGAGCCGTTGCAGCGTGGGCTGTTATGACTGCCGTGTTCGTCGGCTTTACGATGACGGACGACTGGGTCAAACAGGGGTTGGAGGGGCAGCTCAGATTGGCCGGCATCACCGGCGAGGAACTCGAGGCTCGTCTAGATGCATATCTCGCGGATAGAGGTCTCGACAGACCGGTATGGGAGCAGTACGTCGACTGGATGGGGGACATGATGACGCTATCGTGGGGCGAGTCGTTAGTGACCGGCGAGCCCGTCCTCGAACTCGTCGGCGCTGCGGTACTGCGGACTGGGATGTACGTCGTCCCGGCGATCGTTTTCGGGCTCTCGATCGGGATGCTGGTCGGTCTGTATGCGGCCTTGAATCCGGAAAGCCGGTTCGCAAACGGCGGCCGGGGAACCGCGTACCTGGTTTTTGCGTTGCCGAGCTTCTGGATCGGCGGCATGTTCGTTTCGCTGCTGGAGGGCGACGTGATCTCACGGTCGCCGGTGGTTTTCGACCACGCACTCCCGATCGGTCTCGCCACCGCAGCAATTCTTGGCGGATACGTGAGCTATACGCGAGCGTACGCGATCGAACACGCGTCTGCAGACTTCATCACGCTGGTGAAAGCGAAGGGTGCTGGGCCAGTTCTCGTCGCGAAACACGTGGTACGCAACGCCGCAGTCCCGCTGTTCTCGATGCTGTTTACCGAAGCGCTCGCGTTGCTCGTTCTCGCAGTGTTCGTGATCGAAGTGCTGTTCGCGATCGACGGGTTCGGACTGCTGTTCCTCGAGGCCATACAGAACCGTGATCTCCCGGTTCTTCTGGGAAGCACGATCGTGGTCATCGGTTTCGGAGTTGTCGGGAACATCATTCAGGACCTCTCGTACAGCTATCTGGATCCCCGCGTCGACGCCGGATCCCGGTGATCTGTACCGGCCGAATCTGGACACGGATGTAAAAAATTGCTCAAAACTGAATCATAGTTTTACTCTGACAGATATTTACCGCCCGACGGCAGCGGGATCAAAGCAGTACATATTTTAGTAGGGATCCCGCAATTCTGGCCATGGTACAGGATACCGAGATATCCAGTCCACGTATTAACCGAAGACGAGTCCTCCAGAGTGTCGGCGCAGCGGGCGTCGTCGGCCTGGCCGGCTGTCTCGAAGGCGACGAGCCTGCCGAAGAAGACGACACGGGTATCGGCGAGGAAGACGTCGATCCCGGCGAGATCGTGGAGGGCGGAACCCTTCGCGTCGGCATCGGTGCCAACGCTGACTCGTTCGACGGCCCGTACAGTACCGACACGACGTCGACGCTGGTCCAGAGTGTCGTGTTCGAGTCGCTGACCATTACTGACAGCGAGGGGAACCTCTATCCGTGGCTCGCGGAGGACTTCGAGGTCGCCGAAACGCAAGACATCGAGCGCACCGACTACGAGCCGTACATGCGGACGGTCGAAGCCGTCGAAGAGGGTGCGCTTCCGATCGAGGAACAGGAGATCATTCGTCATCCGGAGGACGCAGTTCCAGAAGAAGGTGACGAGGTTCGAACGCTGCTGTTCGAAGACGCCGAAGACGCCGTCGACGACGGCGTCTTCGGCATGCGGATCCGATACAACCTCCGGGAGGGCGTCGAGTTCCACAACGGCGAGGAGATGACCGCAGAGGACGTCATCGCCTCCTACGACAGGCTGAAGCTGTCCGACAACGCCGCACAGTATTTCGACTCGACACTGTACTACGAGGCGATCGACGAGTACACCGTCGACATCTACGGTCAGCTCCCCGACGCCGAAGGCGCACGAGAGCTGCCGCCGATGTACGTGTATCCCAAGGAACTGGCCGAACTTCCACCGAACGATCTCGATCCCCGACAGGGTAACGATCCGATCGGTACCGGCCCGTACGTGTTCGACGAGATGGAGGACGAGCAGTACGTCGAGTACGAGAAGAACGACAACTACTGGGTCGAGCAGATGGGCGTCGATTCGCTCGACTGGTTCGAAGGTGACGACGACTTCCCGGACGGGCCGGTCATCGACCGGATCGAAATGGAGATCATTCCGGACGACGCGACCCGTTCTGGCGCGCTGCAGAACGACGAAATCGACGTGACGACCGGCCTCACCCGGGCGACGCTGGACGACTTCGACGCCTCCGAGGACTTCGAGGTCGCCGGCGTCGAGACCGGCGGCTACGAGTACTTCCAGCCGCCGATCCGGGTCGAGCCGTGGGACGACCAGCGGCTCCGGCAGGCGTTCAACCACCTCGTCCCCCGCGAACAGATCGTCGAGAACGTCCTGGCGGGCTGGGCCCGTCCGGCGTGGACGATGATTCCGGAACTCGCGCAAGGCGCCGGGACGACCGACGCCCAGGCGCTCGAAGAAGAGCTCCGCCCGTACAACGAATACGATCCCGAGCAGGCTGAAGAGCTCGCCCAGGAAGTGTTCGACGAGTACGGCATCGAAGCGCCCCTCGAGGTAACTCTCGAGGTCAACGCCGACAACGACGACCGTGTCCAGATGGTCGAGCTCGTCGCCGAGTCGATGGAACAGACCGGCCTGTTCGAGACTGAAATCGAGACGTTCGAGTGGACAACCTACGTCGCTCGGGTCCTCGATCCGGAGTACGCGGAGCGTGGCGTCATCGGCTGCATCGGCCTGTCCGGCACGTTCAACCCGCACAGCTTCTGTGACGCGCTGCATCACAGCAGTAACCACGGTGCGTGTTGTAACCTGAGCGGCGTCAGCTTCGACTGGCTCGACGAGATGCTTGACAACGCCAGGTACGGCGCCGAGGTCGCCGAAGACCCGGACCTCCGCCGCGAGCGGTACGACGAGATCTGGCGCGAACTCGAGGAGCTTGCAGCCAGTGCGATCACGCACTTCGACCTGCAGACCTCCGTCCGCCACGAGAGCGTGAAGGGCTGGGGGCAGTTCCCGTTCCACGAGGGCTACCTGAACTACGCCCTGTTCGCGCCGCAGGACGAACAAGTTATTTACATCGACGAATAAGCCCTCGCCGTGCTGCCGGTCGATCGGCAGCAACTCCTCCCACACGATGAGCTTACGACGATTTATACTCAAGCGGTTTCTGGCGATCATCCCGATACTGTTCGGTGTGTCGGTGATCACGTTCGCACTCGTGCATTATACGCCCGGGGACCCCGTCCAGCAGATGGTCGGGTTAAACCCCGACATGACGGCCGCCGAAGAGCAGGCGATCCGGCGGCGGTACGGCCTCCACCGGCCGGCCCACGAGCAGTACTTCCACTGGATTGCGAACGTGTTACAGGGTGATTTCGGCCAGGTGTACAGTTCGGGCCGTGACGTCGGCTCCATCGTCCTGATGCGGCTCCCCGAGACGATCGCGCTGGGCATCTTTGGCTGGGTGTTCGCGCTGGGGATCGCGATCCCGACGGGTATCTATGCGGCAGTCAAAAAGGACCAGCTGGGCGACACCGTCAGCCGGTTCCTGGCGCTTTCGGGCATTTCGATCCCGAACTTCTGGCTCGGGCTGATGTTGATCCTGTTTTTCGCGTTGATCCTGGATCTCTGGCCCGTGTTGCCGCCCTCTCGACAGCCGCTGTACAGCCCGGAGATGCTGTGGTATCTCATCCTTCCGGGCGTCACCGTCGGGACGGCGTCGGCGGCGGCGATCATGCGCGTGATGCGCACGTCGATGGCCGAAGAGATGAACAAAGACTACGTGACGGCAGCCCGGGCGAAAGGGCTCCCCGAACGCAAGGTCGTGTTGAAACACGTGCTCCGCAACTCGCTCATCTCCGTCGTGACGCTCGCGGCGCTTCTCACGGCGGGCATCGTCAGCGGATCGATCGTCGTCGAGGTCGTGTTCAACTGGCCCGGGCTCGGCCGGGAGTTCATCAACGCCCTGACGCAAAACGAGATCGACCTCATCATGGCGATCACGCTCGTGACGGGCGTCGCGATCATCATCGCGAACCTGGTTGCGGACATCATGTACGCAGTACTCGATCCGAGGATCAGATATGACTGACAGATCTCACTCACAGCGCGGTCGGATTCAAGTCACCGGGTTCGACCCGGAGCGGGTAACCGAGCGGGAGCGGATCTCCGACTGGACGGGCGAAATACAGGCGGAGACCGAAACCCGTTGGGTTCGCGCGTACAAGCGGTTCATGCGGAACCGCTCGGCGCTGATCGGGCTCGCGATCGTTCTGCTCATGAGCCTTGCGGCGTTTCTCGCTCGCCCGATCGCGGTCTGGGGCGTCACGATCCAGCCGTTCGCCCTCGCGCCGTACGATCCGACGACCATCCTCTACCTGACCGAAGACCCCAGCGTCAGCGTGTACGACTGGCCGTCCACTGACTACTGGATGGGGGTCGACGGGAGCGGGCGCGACCTGTTCTCCCGGATCCTCTTTGGCGGCCGATACAGCATTTCGATCGGGTTCGTCGTGGTCATGCTGACCGCCAGCGTCGGGATGGTGTACGGAAGCATCTCCGGCTACTACGGCGGCTGGGTCGACGAGATAATGATGCGGATCGTCGACACGATCTACGCGTTCCCCGGGATCGTCCTGGCGCTGATCATCGTGACGATCTTCGGCGGCGGCTACTGGCAGCTCGTGGCGGCGTTCTCGCTGTTCGGCTGGAACGGCTACGCCCGCATCATGCGCGGGGAGGTGCTGTCTGTCAAGGAAAGCGAGTACGTGAAGGCGGCGAAGGCGCTGGGCGCCCGCGACAGGCGGGTGATCATGCGTCACGTGCTGCCGAACGCGATGGCGGAGGTGCTCGTCGTCGCCTCGCTCAACATCGGCGTCGTCGTGATCGGCGTCGCCGCGCTCGGCTTCCTCGGGCTGGGCATGCCGCCCGGCACCGCCGAGTGGGGAACCATGCTCGACCAGACCCGGGAGACGCTGATCCAGGGTCCGGGCGGCCGGATCCCCTGGCATGCGACCGTCTTCCCCGGGCTGGCGATCTTCGTGTTCGTGATGTCGATGAACATGATCGGTGACGGAATCAACGACGCCCTGGACGCACAGGAGACCAGCGTCACTGCTGGAGGTGCCCAGTAATGGCGCTACTGGAAGTCAACGACCTCACGGTTCGCTTCTACACCCAGGAAGGGGCCGTCACCGCGGTCGACAACCTCTCGTACCGGATCGAACGGGGCGAGAAGTTCGGTGTCGTCGGCGAGTCGGGTGCCGGCAAAAGCGTGAGCGCGCTTTCGCTGATGCGGTTGATCGACAATCCCGGACAGATCGAGAGCGGCGAGATCCTGTTTAAAGGGGAGAACCTCCTCGAGATGTCCGAATCCGAGGTTCGGAAGATTCGTGGCAACGACATCGCAATGATCTTCCAGGACGCACAGACCGCGTTGAACCCGGTGTACACGGTCGGCGATCAGATCGGGGAAGCGGTCAGACACCACCTCGGCTACAGCGAGGAGGAGGCCCGCGAACGGACGATACAGTTGCTCGACAGGGTCGGAATCCCCGAAGCAGAGACGCGGTACTCCGATTACCCCCACGAGTTCTCCGGCGGGATGCAACAGCGTGCGATCATCGCGATGGCGTTGTCGTGTGACCCGGAACTCATCATCGCCGACGAACCCACGACGGCGCTGGACGTGACGATCGAGACGAAGATCCTCAACCTCATCGAGGAACTCGCCGACGACATGGGGACAGCGGTACAGCTCATCACCCACGACCTCGGCGTCATCGCGGAGTTCTGCGACCGAGTGATGGTGATGTACGCGGGCAAGCCCGTAGAGAAGGCGCCCGTCGAGGACCTCTACTACGATCCGAAGCATCCGTACACTGTGGGACTGATGAGTTCGATCCCGCGGATCGGCGACAAGCGCGATCGTCTACAGACGATCCCGGGAACCATGCCGGACCTCATCGAACTGCCCCCCGGCTGTAGCTTCCACCCTCGGTGTCCGTTCGCCGAGGAGGCGTGTGCCCGAACGGAGCCGAGTCTGTTGGATCCCGAGACCGGCGAGCGGACGACGGTCGACTCCGAGCGTGGGGCGGCGTGTCTCGAGTACTCGGGCGACCTCTCCGAGGGGCTCGACTACGATATCGTCGTTCGGGACGAAACGTCGGATCCGACCGCCGCCGCAACCGGAGGTGAAAGCGATGAGTAGCGACGAGCCGATCGTTCGGGTCGAGAACCTCGAAAAGTACTACGACACGAGCGAAGGGTTCCTCGACACGCTGCTGGGGGAGTCCCAGAAGGTGAAGGCGGTCGACGACGTCAGTTTCGAGCTTCAGGAGGGGGAAACCCTGGGCGTCGTCGGCGAATCCGGCTGCGGGAAGTCGACGCTTGGACAGACGATGATACGGCTGATCGAGCCGACGGGTGGCTCGATCTACTACCGCGATACGGATCTCACGGAGCTTTCCAGCAGTGGACTCCGGGACATCCGGAAGAACATCCAGTACATCTTCCAGGATCCGTACTCGAGCTTGAACCCCCGGATGACCGTCGGAGACATCATCCGGGAGCCGTTGGAGATCCACTCGATCGGCGAAACGGAGGACCGCGAGGATCGGGTGTACGAGCTGCTCGACACGGTCGGTCTCAATCCGAGCCACGCGAACCGGTACCCCCACGAGTTCTCCGGCGGCCAGAAGCAGCGCATCGGGATCGCCCGCGCGCTGGCGGTGGACCCGGAAGTCGTCATCTGTGACGAGCCGGTGAGCGCCCTGGACGTGAGCGTCCAGGCGCAGATCCTCAACCTCCTCGAGGATCTCCAAGAACAGTTCGACCTCTCGTACGTGTTCATCGCGCACGACCTCAGCGTCGTCGAGCACATCTCCGACCGGGTCGCCGTGATGTATCTCGGCAAGGTCGCCGAGATCGGCCCGACCGAGAGCGTGTACGCGCCGCCGTATCATCCGTACACGGAGGCGCTTTTGTCGGCGATCCCGGAGCCCGATCCGCTCTGGGAGGGCGAACAGATCTTCCTCCGCGGGGCGGTCCCATCGCCGATCGATCCGCCGACGGGGTGTCGGTTCCACACCCGGTGTCCCCGGGTCATCCAGCCGGACGCGATCGACGTCGAACAGGAGCACTGGCGCTCGCTGCTCAACCTCAAGCAGCGTGCCCGATCGGCGGATTCGATACACGCGGTGACCGCTGTCGAAGAAGGCGAGGCAGGGTCGGGATTCGAAAGTTACGAGGAACTGCCCCAGAAGGAACTCGAACGCCTCGTCCGGGAGGAATTCGAACTTCCCGAGCGGCTTTCGGATTCGACAGTCGAGGAGGCGCTCACGCGATACGTCAGGACGGTCCACGAGGACGGACTCGAGGAGGGGGCCGCGGTCATCGCTGAGGACCTCACCACCCCCTGCGAAGAGACGGTTCCACCGCTTGCGGAGACGGAATCCGGCCACCGGATCGCGTGTCTGCTCTACGACGACGGCTACCCTGGCACGCCGCCCGAGTTCGCTCCCGGTGCCGTCGGAACGAGCGGATCCGACGCCGACGACGCCGTCGCGGATGACTAACACCGACGCGGACGACTAACACCGACGCGGACGACTAACACCGACGCGGACGACTAACGCCGTCCGCCGACGTCTCCGTTGTCCGGTCGATCGAACGCTTTTACTCGGTTGCGGCCCTTGGTCCGACGATGCGTCGGATCTACGAGTCGGAGGCGCTTCGCCGGGACGAGGAGGACGCGTTCAGCCCCGGAGAACGGCGCGACCGATCTCACGAGCCGCTCGCGGTCAAGATGGTCCCCTCCACGTGGCTGAGCCGCGTGTTCGTTCCACACTGGCTCCGATATCGGTCGATCAAGATCGACGTTACGACCCCCAGAAACGAGTACCCTGTCGGAACCGACGTTCCGTTCGTGGTTCGGATGCGGAACGTGATGCCGTTCCCGGTGACGGTTCCGGTCCGATCGCCGGTGCTGTGGACGTGGGACGTCGACGGCGTGACGGAAGCCTCACACGTCGATCTGAAGAACCCGCCCGACGAGCAACGGGGGTTCGTCTTCGAACGCGGAGAAGAGAAAGTGTTCAGGAAGCGCTGGACGGGAACCTTCCGTGTGTCGGAGTCCGAGTGGGAGCCGGCCGGTCCGGGCAAGTACGCCATCGGCGCCGGCCTCAACGTCGAGGACGCCGAAGGCAAGGGGCTGTACAGTCGGACGACGGTCCGGCTCGTCCCCGAGTAGCCTACGGTCTGATCCCGGTTCCGTCGCCCTCGTCGATCGTTGCCGGATCCAGTTCGAGGAGTCGTTGCCCACAGTCGAGACACTCGTAGGAGATCACCTCGTAGGTGGCACAGCAGGATTCGACGACCGCGTCGCCGAACGCGACCTCGCCGTCACAGACGGGACACTGGAGCTGGAACGTTCGCAGCGACTCGAGGATGCCCACGCGCTGTTCCAGCGGAACCGACCGCCAGCGGTCGGTTTGCGACGCGAGCGCCCGGTGAGTCGCGACGTCGACGAGGAGTGCCCCCTCGGAGGGCCACTTCCGGATTCGGCGTCCCACCTTGACTGCAGGATAGGTTCTGTCCTTGAACTCGACCTCCGCGGGATCGGCGTCGAACACGTCCGCAACTGCGGCGTTCCCCGGCCGATCCCCCCCGAACGAAGCGATTCCCTCGTCGACAGCCTCCGAAAACGACTCGGTGAGACGAAGGTCGGTTCCGTCCTCGGTTTCCGTGGTCGCGCCGACCTCGAGCAGGAACTGCTCGGGATCGACCGCCTCCTGCCGCTGTTTTTGTATCTTCTCGACGGTTTCGAACGACTCCGATTCGGTGGAGTCCTCGTCTGTAGTCTCTGTTTCGACGGTTACATCCGTTTCACCGGTGGGTTTCGTTCCGGTAAAGGCGTCCTCCAGCGGGTGGTGATCGAAATACTGCGCCGCCCATTCGGGGAGGTACCGTTTCGTCAACTCCGGGGTACCGGGGACCAGATACCCGCGGAGATAGATCGCCACAACGGAGACGGCGACGACCACGACCGCCGCCCCGCGGGAGCGAACCGCCGCAACCGCGCCCAGAAGGAGTGCGATGCCGACGTTGACTACTGTACAGGGGAGACACCGGTTTTCGCCGGTGTACTCCTCCTTGCGAATGGAATCCACGATAGAGGTTCGCTGATCGGTCATACGGCCACTCGGATCTCTGTGATAAAAACGGATGTGGTGCCGGAGGCGAGGGTCGTTTCCGGACCGGGGTCAGTCGGCGGGGGTCGGGTCGACCGCCGGCCCTTCGGCAGTCGAGAGTGCATCCAGCGCGGCCGCACCGTTGACCGCGACCACGACGAAGGCCACCTTGCTGATGAAGTCGAGGTACACGAACGCGACCATCTCCTCGGCGGGCAGCATGAGTCCGGCGCCGGTCGGGGCAGCGAGCCAGACGATCGGGTACAGCGTCCACAGCACGACAGTCAGGTTCCGAAGTTTTCCGAACACGACTTCGATGCGGTCGTCGTGGATCGTCGCCCGGGCCGGAAGTTCCCACAGGAGCATCCACAGCAACGTGATGTACGCGACCGACGAGAGGCCGAACATCGCCCACGAGATCGGGCCGATAGTGAGCGACGCACCGATCCCGAACCCGATGATCGGGACGTTCACCGCCACAAGCGCCGCGACCAGCCGGCGTCCCGGCCGAACCAGCATGCCGAGATACAACACCAAAAGCGGCGTCGTGAGCAGCCAGTCGATATACCTGGGAAGCGGGAGGTCGTATCCCGCCGCCGTGACCGTTCCGATATTGAATGCCATCAACACGTAGGCAACGAAGGCGATGCCAGTGATCGAAGCGAGTACGCCGTAGAACCGATATTTTTCGGGATTGCGAGCCATCCCGTACAGGGGGTAGGCGGTCCCGACCGCCATGCCGGCAGCACCGAGCCCAGCCCACGTCGTCATGTCGACCGGCATGGTCACTCCCTCCTCCCCGCGTCGTCATCGCGGGTGGTTACCCAGCCGAACTCGTCGCCCGAGCCGTCGGTGGCGACCGCTGTGTCCTCGCTTCCGGTGCGGCCCCGTTGCACGTGCCCGGTCTCGACTCTGAACCCGTCGACAGCGCGTTGCAGTTCGTCGGCGCGTGCGGCCAGCCCTTCGGCCGCGCCGGTCACCTCCGAGAGCGTCGCCGTCTGGTCGTCGACGGCCACAGTGACGGCTTCGGCGGCGTCGACCGTCTGTTCGCTGATTGCGGCGACGTCTTCGACCCGCTGTACCACGCCGTTTATCGATGTCGCCTGTGAATCGGTGGCCTCCTCGATTTCGTCCATACTGGCGTCGGTTACCTCAACGCTCTCTGCGAGGCGCTCTAGTGCGTCGATGCTTGTTTCCACCGTCTCGACGCCGGCGTCGATCCGGCGTTCCGTCTCCTGCATCGCGTCGACCGCATCGCCGGTCCGTTCCTGTACCCGTTCGATCCGCCCTTCGATCTCCGCGGCAGCGGATTTCGTGTCCTCGGCCAGAGATTTCACCTCCTGTGCGACGACCGCGAAGCCGTCGCTGTCGGCCCCGGCGCGGGCAGCCTCGATCGACGCGTTCAACGCGAGCATGTTCGTCTGTTCGGCGATCTCCGAGATCGCATCCGCGATCCCGCCGATCTCGTCGATCTCCGCGGCGAGCGACTCGACCTCCGTGGCCGTCTCGTCGGTGACGTCCTGGATCGTCGCCATCTGATCCAGCGCGGTTTCCGCCGCTTTGCGGCCTTCCTCGCCGATTTCGGCGGCCGAGGCCGCCGTCTGTGCGACGTTTTCGACAGTGGCGGCGACCTCCTCGGCGCTCGCCGATAGGTCGCTGGCCTCCTCGGTGGCGCCCTCGAGATCCTGCCGCTGGCTTCGGGCGCCGTCGGCGATTTCGGCTGCGGCTTCCTCCACCTCGCTCGTCGACGTTTGCAGCCTGTTGGCCCTGGAATCCACCTCGTCGGCAGCCTCCGCGACGTCGTCGGCGACCGCGTCGACGTCCGCGACGATCTCCGAAAGCGCAGTCACCATCTCGTTGAACGCCCGTCCGACGTCCTCCATCGCCTCGCTTTCGCTTTCCGGATCGACCTGTCGGGTGAGATCACCCTCCGCGACGGCCCGCATCGCGTCCTCGTACTCTGTGGCTTTCGCTTCGACGGCGTCGGCGTACGCCTCCGCTTCGTCGCGGGTGCGTTCCGCCTCCCTGCGGGCCTGTTCTGCTTCTTCCCTGGCGGCTTCGGCCTCCTCGATCCGGTCGCGAAGCGAGTCCCGCAGCGTCGCGAACGCGTCGTACAGCCGTCCGAACTCGTCTTTCCTGGGAGAGTGAAACTCGACAGTGAGGTCGCCGTCCGCCATCCGCTCGGCCTTGCGGGTCAACTGGCGGAGCGAAAGCACGGTGTTCGATCCGATGGTTACGCCGAGCAGCCCGAAGCTGATCACCATCAGAAACACCAACGCGACGATCCCCGAGGTTATCTCTCCACCCGCAGCGCCGAGCTGTTCGGTGGCCCTGACGTGGATCAACGCCCCGTACCCCACGACCAGCGCCGTCAACCCAACCAGAGCGAGCGACAGTTTCGCACCGTAACTCCTTCGAACATGCGCTACAGAAACTGGACCGGACATCTGATCACGGAGTTGACCTCGATCGGTTTCCACATAAAAGTTGGACGCCAGTTATCGGAGCCGATACTCGCAACCGCCATACGGCGGCTCGACAGGTCAATACCGCGGCTCGACAGATCACTCGTCGTTCGACCGACTGCGCAATACCACGATGGCGAGGATAGCGACGATCGCTATCACCGCGATGAGTTTCGATCGCTTCATTTCACTTGTCAATACGTGGACACCGTATATAGTTATTCCATTGATCCCGGTTCCCCCGGGGCCTCGTCCGGGAGAGACCGACCGTAACGGGTTTGTTCGGGGGTACTGAACCACCAGTGTATGACAGTCACCATCGTCGGTTCCCAGCTCGGAGACGAGGGCAAGGGTGCCCTCGTCGACATCTGGGGAGGCGACGCCGACGTCGTCGTCCGGTACCAGGGCGGGGACAACGCGGGACACACGGTCGTTCACGACGGTACCGAGTACAAACTCTCGCTGGTTCCAAGCGGGGCGATTCGGGGGAAAACCGGGGTGCTCGGAAACGGCTGCGTGGTCAATCCCCGGACGCTATTCTCCGAGATCGACGATCTCCGTGAGCGCGGCGTCGACCCGGACGTCCGTCTCGCCCGACGGGCGCACGTCATCCTCCCGTTCCACCGCGTTCTCGACGGGATCGAGGAGGAAGTCAAGTCCGACTCGGATCTGGACGCGGGGACCACCGGCCGCGGGATCGGACCAACGTACGAGGACAAGGCTGGCCGTCGCGGCGTTCGCGTCGGCGATCTGCTCGATCCGGACGTGCTCCGGGAGCGTCTCGAGTACGTCGTCCCGCAAAAGCGGACGCTGGCGACAGAAGTGTACGGGCTCGACCTCGTCGACGAACACGCCGAGTACGCGGAGGCGTTCGACGTCGAGGCGCTGTTCGAGGAGTACAGCGAGATCGGCCGACGTCTCGAGCGCGAGGAGATGACGGTAAACGCCGGGGAATTCCTCGCGGAGAAACGCGAGAACGGCGAGAACCTCCTGTTCGAAGGGGCCCAGGGTACGAGTATCGACATCGATCACGGGATCTACCCGTACGTCACTTCCTCGAACCCGACCGCCGGGGGCGCCTGCGTCGGCTCCGGCGTCGGCCCCTCGGTAATCGGTCGCGGGGAGGTCGTCGGCGTCGTGAAGGCGTACCTCTCGCGCGTCGGCACCGGGCCGCTCCCCACGGAACTGGACGGGGACGCACGCGAGGAGGCGCTCGCCGACGAGATCCGGGAACGCGGCGGCGAGTTCGGAACGGTCACAGGTCGGCCGCGTCGGATCGGCTGGCTCGACGTGCCGATGCTCCGACACGCCGCCCGCGTGAACGGCTTCACGGGGATCGGCGTCAACCACGTGGACGTGCTCGCGGGGCTCGACGAGGTGAAGGTCGGTCACGCGTACGAACTCGACGGCGAGACGACCGAGACGATGCCGACGACCACCGAGGAGTGGGCGCGTTGCGAGCCGGTGTACCGGGAGTTCGAGCCGTGGCCGGAAGTGGACTGGAATGCGGTCGCCGAGGAGGGATACGACGCCCTGCCGGAGGCCGCACGCGAGTACCTCTCGTATCTCTCGACGGAGGTGGGTGTTCCGGTGTACGCGGTCGGCATCGGTCCGAACCGCGAGCAGACGGTCGTTCGCGAAAACCCGTTCGATCTCGACTGATCGCTCGAAAAAGCAGCGTCCCGTTGTCGCTTCTTTCGGTCAGTGGGTACTGGATTCGAGCACCAGCGTATCGTCTTCGAGATAGTGTTCGATGTGGTGGGCGTGCTCCTCGGTGGTCTGGAGGATTTCGCGCAGTTCCTCTTCGGTCGTGTAATCGCCCAGATTGTTCGCGAGCTGGATGTGCTCGCGCAACGACTCGATGACGTCTCCGTACATCTCCATGTCGTTCTCCAACGAGGACCGGATGTCGTAGGCGTCGGTGTCCTCCGGGCTCACCGTCGCGTGTTCTTCGAAGTTTGCACCGCCCGAGAGAGGGACGCCGCCAAGCGCCTGGATGCGCTCGGCGAGCACGTCGGCCGCCTCCTCGGCGTCGCCGGCGGCCTCGCCGAGGAACAGATGGAGATCACGGAACTCCGCCCCCTCGACGATCCAGTGGTGCTTTTTCAGCTGGTGGTACAGGACGTACGTCGACGCCAGGTCGGTCGTCAACGCGTCGACGATCTGCTCGGCTTTGTCCGATGGGATCCGGAGAGATTCGCTTCCTTCGACCTCGCCGTACTGCTGTCGAACGTGCTTTTGGGTGCTCATTGCGAGTGGAAATTCGGCCGCATTCCTCTTAAAGATTGGTTTCTTGGAAACTGTCTTTTCTATATCGAAAACAATTATTTTTGAAATCGCATAGGCGGGCGGTGAAGCTGCGGCCGTGGCGGCGTCGCTTTCAACAGTCGTTTTATCCTGGCGGGTGAACTCCGATCGATGACTGATTCCCTGTTCGATCCGCTCGTGTTGCGGGACACCGAACTGCCGAACCGCGTGATGGTGTCACCGATGTGTCAGTACTCCGCTAGCGAGGGCATGCCGACTGACTGGCATCTCGTTCATCTGGGTAGCCGGGCGGTCGGTGGCGCGGGCGTCGTGATGTCGGAGGCGACGGCAGTATCACCGGAAGGGCGGATCACTCCACACGACCTCGGCATCTGGAACGCCGACCAGGCCGACGCGCTCGCCGACATCGCTGGCTTTATCGCCGACCAGGGATCGGTTCCGGGGATCCAGCTGGCCCACGCGGGCAGGAAGGCGTCGACGAAACGGCCCTGGGACGGTGGCGGCCCGGTCGCACCCGCCGACGGCGGCTGGGACGTGGTCGCGCCCAGCGACGAACCGTGGCCACGCGAGGAGGATCCGGTTCCGCTCCGCCGACTCACGCGGGACGGGATCGAAAACGTGGTCGACGACTTTGCCGCCGCCGCCGAGCGGGCCCGTCGGGCCGGCTTCGAGATCGCCGAGGTACACGCCGCCCACGGCTATCTGCTCCACGAGTTCCTCTCGCCGGTGACGAACCGCCGGAGTGACGCCTATGGGGGCGACTTCGAGGGACGAACCCGTCTCGTCAGGGACGTAACGGCTGCGGTTCGGGAGGTCTGGCCCGACGACAAGCCTGTCTTCGTCCGCATCTCTGCGACCGACTGGCTGCCGGATCGGGAGTCGTGGACGCTTTCGGACTCGGTCCGGCTCGCGCCGCTTCTTTCGGAGGCCGGTGCCGACCTGATCGACGTTTCGGCGGGCGGCATCCATCCCGAGCAGACGGTCCCCGAGGCCGCTCCCGGCTATCAGGTGCCGTACGCCGAGGAGATCCGGGACCGGACGGACGTCGCCGTCGGGGCCGTCGGGAAGATCACGGAGCCGGAGCACGCCGACGCACTCGTCCGCAACGGCCGGGCCGACCTCGCGATCCTGGGCCGGGAGTTCCTCCGGAACCCGTACTGGACGTTGCACGCGGCCGAGGCGCTTGATGTGGACCTCGAATGGCCACCGCAGTACCGACGCGGGAAACCCCGATAGTTCGTCCGGCTGTCTGTCTCGGGTTCTCAACGGTGGCCCGGATCGGTTTTATTTTCGTTCGTGACCAAGCACGACCGCCATGGAGTACAGCGTCATCCAGGGTGACATCGCAGCCCAGGAGGCCGACGCGCTCGTCAACGCTGCCGGAACCAGCCTCCGGATGGGATCGGGCGTCGCCGGCGCGCTCAGGCGGGTCGGCGGCGAACGGCTCAACCAGGCGGCCGTCGAGAAGGGACCAGTTGAACTCGGTGTGGTCGCAGTCACCGACGCGTTCGACCTCAATGCCGACTACGTGATCCACGCCGCTGCGATGCCCCACTACGGCGACGGACTCGCAACCGAAGAGAGCATCCGCGATGCCACGACGAACGCGCTTTCGGCCGCCGAAGAACGCGGGTGCGAGTCGGTGGTCGTCCCGGTACTGGGTACCGGTGCCGCCGGGTTCGACTTCGAGGAGGGTGCCCGAATCGTCTGTGAGGCGATCGCGGCGTACGACGCCGCCACGCTCTCGGACGTGCGGGTGATCGCGTACGGACACGACCAGTACGAGCGCCTCCAGGGGATCGCCGATCGCGTTCGGTGAGTCGATTCGGCCAAGGAGAGTCCGACGCCCCGGATCGTCCGACGACCCGCCGGATCACGCCCAGGGCTGTTCGGAAAACTCCCCACTTTCGATCTCACGTTCGATCTCTGCGAGCGTTTCGCCGCCGACGCTCACCAGGTGACACAGTGGATGTCCCGGCGAGGCAACGGGGTTTTGCAGCACGCCGACAAGGAGCCCAGTAAACGGCGCGGTGACGATCTTCTCGCGGGTGCTGAAGTGATCTGTGATCGTACAGATCGTCTCTCCTTCGTACACGAGCGGGTGATCGTACTTCATTTCGACGAGGCCGCCCTTGTCCGCGCGTAGCCAGGTCTTGTCGTTCGCCGAGTCGATTACCCGTCGCCAGCCGGGCCACTGAACCGCCTCCTGGGGGAGGACGTCGTACTCTGCAAGTACCGACTCGACCCCTTCCAGCGCCCGCTCGATGAGTGCCGGCTGGAACCGGTGTGCCTTCCCCATCTCTATCGTGATCGTCGGGATCCCTGCGGCCGTCGCGACGGCCCTGAGGCTTCCGGCGTCTGCTTCCCCCGAGAGGATCAGGTTCGCGCCGTACGCTCTCGCGAGTCGGGCAACCCGTTCGTCCGCCATGTTCGCCCGGACGTGATACATCGTCGTCCGGTTCCGCGTCGAGGTGTGGAAATCCAGCCCGAAGTCGCACTGCGTTATAAACCGTTCGTAGATGACGTTGGCCATTCGCTCTGCCGTGTTGGAGCGTTCCCGTCCGGGAAACGACCGGTTGAGGTCCTGGTCGTAGATCGGGATGTATCGCTCCTGGACGAGGTAGCCCGGGACGTTACAGACGTGGAGCAAGACGAGCGTTCCCTGGATGTCCTGGGGCGTGTACCGGGCTGCGACCTCCTGGAGTACCTTTACCCCGTTGAGTTCGTCTCCGTGGATCGCGGCGGTCATGTAACACGTCGGACCGGGGCGTTCCCCGTTTATAATGGTCACCGGAATCTCGATTGGATCCCCCAGATACGTCTCGCTGACCTCGTACCGGACGTGCGTTTTCTCACCCGGGTCCACTTCGCTGTCGTACCGGAACGGTTTCGGCTTCGCGTTCGCGGTTTCTTCGAAATCGTCCATGGCGACTGGGGAACCCGCAGAACCAAGCAATTGTCGGCGAGAGAACGTTTCTGCTGATCTTGGGATCGATCTCCAGGGACAGCCCCGTGTTCATTCCTGTCGTTCGACGAGCCCCTGCCGCGTGGACTCGAAAACCGACGTGTCGACGTCCACGACCGCAGCGATCGCGTCGGCGGCGCCCAGCAGCCACTCCGCGCGACTCACCCGGGATTCGAGGTCGCCCGGACCGATCCGGTACGAGTCGACCAACGTTTCGACGGACGCCCCGTCGATCCATTCGGCCAGGATCCGTGCGGTCTTCACGGACTCGAGCCACCGTTCGAAGTCGTCGGCGTCGCTCATTCCGGTGGTCAGTTCGTCGGACCGCCGCCGTGCGAACCGGTACATGTCGGCTCGTTCCCGGTTCCCGAGGTAGGTGTCCTGCATGTCCGGCGTGTCACAGACGACCTCGAGAGCGGTAAGCGGTGTCACGGTTCGTCCGTCGGTTTGCATTCGGTCGATCGTCTCGACGCCCATCACGATGCGGGTACCCGTCTCCGGTCGGACGTACTGTCTGGATACCTGCGTTCCCAGTTCCGTGGCCGAAAGCTGGGCGTCCGCACTCGTTCCAGAGGCACGGACGAGTCCCATCTCGGCGAGATCTTCGATGACCGCAGCGACGTCGCCGGACAGGTCCGGACTCGGCGTCCGGGAGGCGTAAAACGTCCCGTCGAAGCGGTCGAGAACCTCCCGTGGCGTGTCCGCAAACCCCGTCGCGACGAGCGACAGCGTATGCGTCCGGAGTGCGCTTCGATCGGCGAGGTTCGACGCCACAGCTTCCGGAGTAGCCTCGACGTATCGCCGGGTGAGCTCTTCGGGGGAGTCGCCGTCGCCGACCAGCACCGCTTCCCCGTACGGATCGAGGTGGGGGCGTCCCGCACGGCCGCACATCTGGTGGACCTCCAGTACCGAAAGCCACTCCATCGCGGTGCCGGTGTACCGTTTCAGGTCCCTGACGACGACCCGTCTCGCGGGGAGGTTGACGCCGGCCGCGAGCGTCGGTGTCGCACACAGACACGCGAGCTCCCGGTTCCGGAACGCGGTCTCGACTGCGGCGCGGTGTTCGCTTCCCACTCCGGCGTGGTGAAACGCCACCCCCGACCGGACACAGTCGGCCAATCTTTCGCCCGTCGCGGTCCCGTCGATCGCCGCGATCTCGTCGGCAACGTCCGCGGTGTCGTTCCCGCCGTTCGAGTGTTTCCCTGCGAGCTCGGATCGGGCGAGTCGCTCGGCGAGCGCCTCCGCCTCCCGGCGGGATCGAACGAACGAAAGCGACTGTCCGCCGTTCTGGATGGTTTCCTCGATCAGTTCGATCGTCGCCTTCGTCGGCAGGTCCCCCTGTCTTTCCTCGGCGTCGGTGTCGCCAGTAGAGGTGTTGTCGGCGCCGGGGTCGCCCCCCACCTCGACGGTCTGTTCCGTTCCGTCGTCGAATGCGACACGTCCGTCGGCGTACACTCCAGTCCTGAGTTCGACGGGTCGCCACGTCGACTCGATCAGCTCGGCGTCGAGCCACTCCGCGATCTCCTCGGGGTTTGCAACGGTCGCCGACAGCGCCACGAGCTGTGCTTCCGGAGCCCGACGACGGAGCGTCGCGACGGTAACCTCGAGTGTCGGACCACGGCGATCCGAACCGAGCAGATGCACCTCGTCGACGACGACACACGCGAGGTCGTCGACCCACGAGGCGCCGTTCCGGATCGCCGAGTCGACCTTCTCGCTGGTGGCGACGACGACGTCGTAGGTGGCGAGTTCCTCGGCCGGGGAGTCGTATTCGCCGGTCGCCAGTCCGGCGTCGACGCCCGGGAGCGCGTCGAACGTCTCGTGTTTCTCGCGGGCGAGCGCACGGAGCGGACACATGTACAGGCTCGGCCCGTCGGCGGTCACCATGGCGAGTTCGGCGATCAGCGTTTTCCCCGACGCGGTCGGGATGGCGGCGACGACGTTGGTACCATCACAGATGCCCGCCTCGACTGCCGCCCGCTGGGGCGGGTACAGCGTTTCGATCCCCTCCTGTCGGAACCGATCGCGGATCCGACTTCGAACCGGGAGTTCGCCGACGTCCATCGGCGGTACTGGGGCGGCACTACAGTTAAATGCCGGCGTCCGTGGCCTCGAGAGATTCCTCGGGCTTAAGTACGTTCTCGCTCGTAGGTAGGTCGGTCATGGATGACATCCGAACGGGACTGAGCTACGGCGACGTGTTGCTCGTCCCGCAGCGTTCGCCCGTCGACAGCCGAGACGACGTCGACCTGTCGACGGCGTTTACGCCCGGTATCGAACTCGAGACGCCGCTGGTTTCGGCAGCCATGGACACGGTGACGGAGTCGGCGCTCGCGACCGAACTCGCGTCGGTGGGCGGAATCGGGACCATACACCGGTTCCTCACGATCGACGAACAGGCCACCGAAGTCGAAGCCGCCGCAGAGTCGGGTGGCCCGGTTGCCGCCGCAGTCGGGATCAACGAGTCGTATCTCCGCCGTACGGAGGCACTTGCTGCCGCGGGCGTCGACGCGGTCGTCGTCGACGTCGCGCACGGCCACCTCGAGATCGCGCTTGAGGCCGTCGGGGAGATCGCTGACGCGTTCCCGGAGGTGGAACTCGTCGCCGGAAACGTGGCGACGCCCGACGGAGTCGCCGATCTGGCGGCTGCGGGCGCCGACGCGGTGAAGGTGGGGATCGGTCCGGGATCCCACTGCACGACGCGAAAAGTCGCTGGCGCTGGCGTTCCCCAGCTAACCGCGGTCGACGACTGTGCTGAGGTCGCCCACGAGCGGGGACTGACCGTGATCGCCGACGGCGGCATCCGGTCGTCCGGCGACGCGGTGAAGGCGTTGATGGTGGGTGCGGACTCGGTGATGATGGGGAGCCTCTTTGCCGGCACCGCGGAGTCGCCGGGCGAGACCAGAGAGATCGACGGGATCCGGTACAAACGCTCCAGGGGGATGGCGACCACCGCCGCCGCCGAGGACCGAACGGACAAAGCAGAGAACGTCGACGCCGACGAGGGGGTCGAGGGGTGGACGCCGTACAAGGGTCCCGTCGTCGAGGTGGCTCGGGAGTTCTCCGCCGGGATCCGGTCGGGGCTCTCCTACTGCGGCGGGGAGACGATCCCCGAGGCCCGCAAGAAGGCGACGTTCATCCGCGTGGCCGAAAGTGCCCGAGACCGCGAGGGCGCACACGTCGCAAACGAGTGGGGGTCGATCGACGTCGACAGCACCCTCCACGCGAGAACCGACGAGGACTCCTAGCGGGCGGGCTTTTCTCGATCCGCGAGCACCACGAGACGGCAATCCACGAACCCCGCAAGACGGGCGTCAGACGCCGGCGGGTCGCTTATGTTTCGGGGCGTACTCACTTCTGGCGTGTCACTGGCAGGAGACCCTCTCGAGGAACTGTCGATCCCCGACGGAACGACCGTGGAGGAACACGACGTCGTCGTCGACGGCGATGTCCTCGTCGGCGGACAGTCGACGGTTTCCTTCGGGGTACGGGGGCAAAACGTCCTGGCGGGCGAGCGCGTCAGTTTCGGCGGCGACATCGAGGCCGACGGGGACTGCCGGCTGGACATGTGGTGTGAGGTCGACGGCAATGTCCTCGTCGGGACCGACGCCTACCTCGGCGAGCGGGTGCACGTCGATGGCCGACTGATGGTTTCCGGCGACCTGGACATCGGCGACGACGTCTCGATCGACGAGGGGTTCGAGGCGAACGGCTGGATCGTCATCCGGAACCCGATGCCGACGATCGTCTTCTACTTCATCGTCCTCTCACAGCTGCTCCGGGTGGGGGAACAGGAGGCGGCGGAAGGGTTTGCTGAGGCGCTGGCCGGCGACGGCGGGGACGTCCGGGAGACGCTCGTCATCCCGCGTGGTGCGAGCATCTCCGACGACGCCTGGCAGGTGTCGACGCCGGCACGGATCGGCGACGACTGCCGCATCCACGGCAACGTCCGGGCGGAATCGATCGACGTGGGCGAGGACAACAACGTGTTCGGCAGCCTCCGGGCTCGAGAGGACGTCACCGTCGGCACTGGCACGCGGATCCACGGCGACGTGACGACCCGAAACGGGACCGTTACCGTCGCGTCGGGGGCCAGAGTGCTCGGAGACGTCGCCGGCAGGGATCTGGTGATCTACGAGGGTGCCGAGGTAGACGGCTCCCTCAGGGCTCGCGGCGAGATGAAGCTCGTCCGGCCCGACGACGGACGAGAAGAAGAGTGAGTCCGCGTCGGTCAGGCGTCGGTGTCGGCGGGGAACGTCCGTTCGTGAAGGTTTCCGGTCACCAGATCTGCCAGACGCCGCAGATTGACGGCGTCCTCGCGGTTGTACGCGATCAGTCGATCGAGAGCGTCCTCGTCGCCGTCCTCGTATCGGTGCCACAGCCGGACCGCCTCCCGGCCGTCGACGTCCGGGAGTTCGCGTTCGATCCCCAGCTCCCGTTCGATCGGCTTCAGGCCGCCGGTGAGACCGATCTTCCGGCACGGATACATCAGATCCAGGTGGGGAGTCGTCACCTCGAGCCCGAACGACTCCTCCAGGAACGGGACGTCGAACCGTGCGCCGTTGAACGTCGCCAGCATGTCGGCGGACTCGAACTCCCGGCGGAGCCTGTCTTCGGTGAGGTCGTGGCCCCGGACGAGCGTCGTGGTCTCCCCCTCCCGGTGGAAGCTGACGGTCGTCACTCGGTCCCGGCGCTGATCCAACCCGGAGGTCTCGATGTCGAAAAAGCAGGTCGACTCCCGGAAGTTCTCGTAGAGGCGCCACCGCTCGCCGCTGGGGAACTGCCGGTCGAAGTAGGTCGCGTCGCCGCGCTGGAGATGCGTCGACGCCTCGTCGATGAACGCCTCGATCCGGTCTGCGGTCGTCTCCCCGACGCCCGGAACCGACGGATCGAACGCCTCCCAGCGCGTGACGCCGGCCTCCCACAGCCGCCGTTCGATCCGTTCCCCGACCCCGTGAACGGGGATAAAACTGTTCTCGATTCGCACGGCCGAACCTCGTCGGCAAGGAAAGTAAAGTCGTCGGAACGCGGCGTTTAACCGTTCGCGTCCGCAAACGGTGTCAATGAGTCAGGACGCGCGCGACGACGCCGGGAGCGATCGACGCCCCGGTGACCTTCGCAGGACGGGTATGTCGCTCAAAAGCGACCGGGAGTGGGATTACGAACTCGACCGCATTACCGACGCGATCGACGAACGCGACGCGACGACGGTCGGGCTCCAGTTCCCGGAGGGGCTCAAGCGGCGCGCGCCGAAGGTCGCCGACGACCTCCGGGAACTGACCGACGACGTTCGTGTGCTGATCTCCGGCCAGCCGTGTTACGGCGCCTGCGATCTCGACACCGAGTTGATGCGCCGAACCGACGTGTTCGTCCACTTCGGCCACTCGCCGATGAAGGAGTCGGAGAAGATCATCTACGTGCCGTTGTTCTCGAACGTCGACCCGTTCCCGATCATGGAGGAGGCGCTCGCGGAGCTTCCGGAGGTCGATACACCCGGCGACTCGGACGTCGACGACCGACCCGATGTCGACACCGCTGACGACCGTCCTGCTGTCGGGCTCGTGACGACCGCCCAGCACATGAACAAGTTCGGAGAGATGCGGGAGTGGCTCGAAGCGCGCGGCTACGTCGTCGAGACCCGTCGCGGAGACGATCGTCTCACCCACGAGGGGCAAGTGCTCGGTTGCAACTACGCCAGTGCCGACGTCGACGCCGAGACGGTGCTGTACGTCGGCGGCGGGAAGTTCCACCCCCTCGGGCTGGCGATGGAACACCCCGACAAACACGTCGTGATCGCCGACCCCGTCAACAACGTCGTCGACGTCGCCGACACGGAGAAGTTCATCAAACAGCGGTACGGCGCGGTTCACCGGGCGATGGACGCCGACACCTGGGGCGTGCTCTACTGTACGAAGATCGGGCAGGGTCGCTGGGAGACCGCGACAGAAATCGTCGAGAACAACGAGAACGCCTACCTGATCACGATGGACGAGATCACCCCCGACCGACTGCGTAACTTCGGCTGTGACGCGTACGTCAACACGGGCTGTCCGCGGATCACGACCGACGACGGGCCGCAGTTCCACAAGCCGATGTTGACGCCCGGGGAGTACGAGATTGCGGTCGGCAACGAACCGCTCGACTCCCTCGAGTTCGATACGTTCCACGGAACCTGGTGACGTTCATCCAGGAACGCCGTGCGTCATTTCCGGAGCGCGATTCTCTCCGGGAGCGAGTCATTCGTGGATGATTGTCAGGGAGAGGTTTTCAATTTCGATAAAATGTTTTGGGTAAAACAAAGACATCCTCGCCGACTTAGGCAATATTAATAGGCCAACGGAACAATTTGCCACTGATGAGTTCAAACCAAGACTGGTGGCCAAATCAGTTGAACCTGGATATACTCGACCAGAATGCAGAACAGGTCGATCCCCGGGGCGAGGACTTCGACTACGCCGAGGAGTTTCAGAAACTCGACCTCGAGGAAGTCAAACAGGACATCGAAGACGCGTTGACGACCTCCCAGGAGTGGTGGCCGGCGGATTACGGTCACTACGGGCCACTCATCATTCGGATGGCGTGGCACAGTGCCGGGACGTACCGCACCACTGACGGGCGCGGCGGCGCCTCCGGCGGCACGCAGCGGTTTGCGCCCGTAAACAGCTGGCCGGACAACGTGAACCTCGACAAGGCCCGCAGGCTTCTCTGGCCCGTGAAAGAGAAGTACGGGAACAAACTCTCGTGGGCCGACCTGCTGGTGTTGTCCGGCAACGTCGCCATGGAGTCGATGGGGTTCGAAACGTTCGGCTTCGCCGGGGGACGCGAGGACGCGTTCAATACCAACAAGGCAGTCGACTGGGGCCCCGAAGAGGAGATGTTGGAAGACAAGCGCCACGACGAAGAGGGGAACCTCATCGGGGATCTCGCCGCCGACCACATGGGTCTGATCTACGTGAACCCCGAAGGACCCGGCGGCGAGCCGGACCCCGAAGAGTCCGCCAAGTACATCCGACAGTCATTCGATCGGATGGCGATGAACGACGAGGAGACGGTCGCACTCATCGCCGGCGGACACACGTTCGGGAAAGTCCACGGCGCTGCCTCCGACGATCACCTCGGACCCGACCCCGAAGCGGCACCCATCGAGCAACAGGGCCTCGGATGGGAGAGCGACTACGGCGAGGGCAAGGGCCCCGACACGATTACTAGCGGCATCGAGGGACCGTGGACCCAGGCCCCGACGCAGTGGGACATGGGCTTTCTCGACAATCTGCTGAACTACGAGTGGGAACCCGAGAAGGGTCCGGGCGGCGCCTGGCAGTGGAGGCCGAAAGACGAGGAGCTCCACGACTCGGTGCCGGACGCTCACATCGAGGGGGAGACGGTCACCCCCATGATGCTCACGACGGACATCGCTCTGAAGCGCGACCCGGACTATCGGGAGATCGTCGAGCGCTTCCACGAGAATCCCGAGGAGTTCCAGGAAGTCTTCGCGAAGGCCTGGTACAAGCTGATCCACCGCGACATGGGTCCGCCCGAGCGGTTCCTGGGTCCTGAGGTCCCCGACGAGGAGATGATCTGGCAGGACCCGGTTCCGGACGCCGACTACGAAATCGTCGGGGAAGCGGAGATCGCCGATCTCAAAGCGGAGATCCTTGCGTCCGACCTGTCGATCTCACAGCTGGTCAAGACCGCCTGGGCGTCGGCGTCGACGTACCGCGACAGCGACAAGCGTGGCGGTGCGAACGGCGCACGCATCCGGCTTGAACCCCAGCGGAGCTGGGAGGTCAACGAGCCGGAGGAGCTGGAGACGGTACTTTCGACCTACGAGCGGATCAAAGAGGAGTTCAACAGTTCCCGGACCGACGACGTCCGCGTCTCTCTTGCCGACCTGATCGTGCTCGGCGGCAACGCGGCCGTCGAGCAGGCGGCCGCCGACGCCGGCTACGACGTGGAGGTACCCTTCGAGCCGGGACGGACCGACGCCTCCCAGGAATGGACCGACGTCGAGTCCTTCGAGGCGCTCGAACCGGACGCCGACGGCTTCCGAAACTACCTCACTGACAATGACCCGATGGACCGATCGGCAGAGGAGCTGCTGGTGGACAAAGCCGAACTCCTGAACCTGACTGCAGCAGAACTGACCGTCCTGGTTGGCGGAATGCGGGCGCTGGACGCGAACTACGACGGCTCCGACCTCGGCGTCTTTACCGACGAGCCGGGGACGTTGACCAACGACTTCTTCGAAACCGTCCTCTCGATGGACTACGAGTGGGAGCCGGTTTCAGAGGACCGGGAGGTCTTCGAGCTGCGAGACCGTGAGACTGGCGAACTCGAGTGGAAGGGCTCCCGCGTGGATCTCGTCTTCGGGTCCAATTCCCGCCTCCGCGCCATCGCTGAAGTGTACGGCGCCGAGGACGGCGAAGAGCAGTTCGTGGAGGACTTCGTGGAGACCTGGCACAAAGTAATGACGCTCGACCGGTTCGACCTCGAGTAATCGCGGCGAGCCCGACCGTCTCGATACCTCACCGAACGGTCCTTCGTTCGACCGATCTTACATTTATAAGTCCATTCCGGACAATTTCACTGACATGTACCGCCTGCTCGCAGTCGCGTTCGGCTTGTTCGAACTGCTGGCGCCCCGCACCGTCCTTCGGCTGTTCGGACGCCTCTGTTACCGCTCACCGGACCGGTTCGAACCGCGCGAATGGACCGTCCACGCCGTGAAACTCGAGGGTGCCGCGATCGTCGCGCTGGCCACGCTCAGCCTTTATAAGGCTACAGGGGCGCCGGCCGACGGATCGGAGGACTGATCGCTCGAAGACCGAACGCCGGCTACGGTCCGGTCCCGAAGCGACTTTGTCTCGGGGTTTATAATAGAGCGCCATGAGCGATCAGACCCCCGACGACCACCACTCCCACGACGACCACGACCACCACTCTCACGACGACCACGACCACCACTCTCACGACGACCACGACCACCACTCTCACGACGACCACGACCACCACTCTCACGACGACCACGACCACCACTCCCACGACGTCGAGACGGCTGCAGTCGCCGTGCTCACGGTCTCATCTTCGCGATCGCTGGACGAGGACCCTTCTGGCGAGTACATCGCTTCCGCGATCGAGGAGGCGGGCCACGAGGTCGCAATCCGTGAGCTGGTCCCGGACGACTTCGACGACGTCCAGTCGGCGGTCGACAGGCTCGCCTCGCGGGAGGACACCGACGCCGTCGTTACAACCGGCGGCACGGGGATCACGCCCGACGACGTCACGCCGGAGGCCGTCGAGGGGCTGTTCGACAAGCGACTCCCGGGGTTCGGTGAGCTGTTCCGCCAGCTGTCCTACGAGGAGATCGGTACGCGGTCGATCGGCTCGCGTGCCGTGGCCGGCGTCGACGACGGCACGCCGATATTCTGTCTCCCGGGATCGAAAAACGCCGTCCGCCTCGGCGTCGAAGAGATCATTCTCCCCGAGATCGGCCACCTCGCGGGACTCGCCGCACGCGAGGAGTGAGTTCGATTCCGGTTACCGATCGTCGTCGGAGTGTCTCCCCTTGTCGCCGTCTGCCTCACGTGTTGCCGGCCACTCGGGGGCGTCGTATTTTTCGACGAGCTCCCAGCGGTGATTCAGCTGGTCGGCGGCCCGGCGAAACACGCCGATAAGGGTGTGAGCCTCCCGTGTCGTCGGGTGAGCCCGGCCCAGGACGCGCCGGAACAGTGTCCGGGTCCGGTCGAACCGCGTTCCCGAGTAGCCCGCCGCGTCGAGGAAGTCGTCGAACTGGTCGTGGACGCGCTCGATGTCGGGCTCGTTTGCACGTTCTCGTTCGACGTCGGGTAACTGCGTGTCCTCGAGAAACAGCTCCCGGAGTTCGTACAGCACGATCGTCGCCGCCTGGCCCAGGTTCAACACCGGATACTCCGGGCTCGCAGGGATCGAACACACTTCGTCGAGCCGTCGGAGTTCGTCGTTGTCGAGCCCCCGGCCCTCCCGGCCGAACACCAGGGCGGTGTCCGTCTCTACCGTCGCAAGCGAGTCGCGAAGTTTCGCGGGGGTCCGGAACGGGAACCGGACGTGGCGTCTGGCGTCCTCTCCCGTGATGGCGGTACAGCCCACCGTGTGGTAGTTTTCGACCACCTCGTCGAACGTCACCTCCCTTGCATTTGGGAGGACGTCCTCCCTGGCGTGCCCGGCGAAGCCGTAGGCCTCGCCACCCTCCGGAAGCGGCGGTGGATCTATTAACGCGAGGTCCGAGAGCCCGAAGTTCTTCATGGCACGTGCGATCGTCCCGACGTTTCCGGGGGTCTGTGGATCGACGACCACCACCGTAAACGACGCTCGTTTCGCCCCTTCGCTCAGAGAGGCGCCGTTGGCCCCGTCGGGGTCGCCTGGCGGCGTCATCGATCACTCCTCCGCGGACGCGTCGCTGGCGAGTTCCTTGATGTCGATGCGATGTCCCTCTCGCTGGGCGTCGAGGCGGTCCTGAATCTCCTGGGGACTGGGCGGTTCCGGGAGTTCCTCGGGGGCCGTTTCGACGTGTTCGAGGCCGCCGTAGTCGTCCGGAGCACGGTTCCCGTCGGCGAACCACTCGTGGAAGGCGTCCTGTAGTTCCTCAGTTCCTTTCAGGTCGCTGCCGCCCGCCTCCCTGAACCAGTAGAGGAAATCGGGTTCGTGGACGCCACACAGCAACACTTCGGCTCCCGGCTCGCCGTAGACGATCTCTGCGGGACGACAGTTCGAAATATCCGCCTCGCCGTGAACGAGGTAACACGCGTCACACGGCTCCTCGACCAGCGCCAGCAGCCGGACGAGCCGTTCGCTCGCGTCGTCGGGTATCTCATCCAGTGGCTTGAACTCCCCGTCCTCGTCGAAGATCTCGGCTTCCTCGAACCGCCAGCCGCGAAGCCCCACGCTCACTTTGGCCATTGAGTGGGCGTAACGCGCCAGCGGATAAAAACGGCGTGCTCGGAGCTCCCGTTCGGACCCCGCGACTGCGCCGAGATGTGGAGGGGAACAACGAGAAAACTTATGCCAAGTGCCCCTAAACGAATGTTTGGACGCCGGAAGGGCACGCGGGTAGGGGTACTTGCTGCCACTCCGGCGCACACGGTTACTCACCGAAAGCGGCGCGACCGATCCGTGAGAGCCATTAGCGTCCCGAACGAACCCCGGGTATGGAGTTCTCCGAGTGGGAGCCGGTGTACGAGGCAATCCTCGCGGACTTCGGGTTCGACAGGGCGGCCGACGAGCGGGCCCGGGACCTGGCCACCAGGTTCGCGACCCCCGTCGATTTCGACGCGCTGGCGACAGACGTGGGCGTCGCCGGAGGCGGTACAGCGGCAATTGTCGGCGCGGCCCCATCGCTTCCGGCCGAACTCGGCACCTTCGATCCGGAGACGGTCGACGCCGTGTTCGCCGCCTCGACTGCGGGTGACACACTCCGGGACGTGGACCTTCCGGTCGACTGTCTGGTGACAGACCTCGACAAAAATCCGGAGACTGCAGCGCGATTGACACGGGAGGGAACACGTGTCGCCGCCCACGCCCACGGGGACAACGTCGAGCTGATTCGACGATTTCTCCCGGAGTTCGACGCCGCCTCGACGCTCGTGACCACACAGGCCGAACCGGTCGACGCCGTGTACAATCCCGGTGGGTTTACAGACGGTGATCGCGCGGCCTTTCTAGCGGACGTGCTGGGGGCCGGGGAGCTCCGATTCGTCGGCTGGGAGTTCGACGACCCCGATGTCGGTCCGCAGAAAGCCAGAAAACTCCGGTGGGCGGAACGCTTGTTACGCTGGCTCGAACAGCGTCGGGACGAGCGGTTCACCGTGCTCGACGGTCGACGCAACAGTATCGAACCGGTACCGGACACGGGTGGCTAGTGGAATCACCAAAGAGTCGATAGATAGCCGACCCCGAGCGAGAAACCGAGCAGATACAGCAGTGCGACCAACACGTTACGCTTGATCGCGCCCGGGTAAAAGCCGGGGAGGATATAAATCGCGGGTCGTTCGAACCGCCGAGTGCGAGGACGTCGCCCGGCCCGGGACTCTTCTTTCGAACACCTATTCGGCGTCGGCATCGCCATCGCCTGTATCATCGTCCCCGTCGTCGGTGTCTGTCACCTCGCCGTCTCCGTCTGTGGTGTTGTCGTCGCTGCTATCATCGCTACTGTCGGCAGTGCCGTCGTCGGTGCTGTCCGTTTCATCGGATGCCGTTTCGGAGTGTGCATCCTCGCCGTCCTCGAACTCGGACGTCGAACCTTCAGTTCCGTCGCCACCGTCTTCGATTTCGGCGTCAGTCTCCTCGTCGCCGACATCGTCTTCGTTCTCGTCGACAGCGACGTCGTCCTCGGTAGCAGTGTCGTCCTCCTGGTCTCCTTCAGCGTCGCTTTCACGATCGGTCTGCGATTCTGATTCGTCGTCGTCGCCAGCACTGACTTCCTCGTCGTCGCCAGCATTGTCTTCTTGGGCGTCGCCGTCAGATTCGACACCATCTGGTTCGTCCTCGGAGTCGTTCTGGTCGCCTTCGATGTCAGAGCCATCCGTCTGCGGAGCTGACTCCTCTCGTTCATCGGTAGACGAAGGCTCATCCGTCCCCGTCTCGGCGGTGTCGGATCCGGCCAGTTCGGATGCATCGGAAGCAGTCGGTCCCGTTCCTGGAGCGTCAGCTCCGGGGTCGTTCGCGTTCGATCCGTTCGAATCGCTTGCCGTTTCGTTACTCGTGGTTGTTTCGACGGTTTCGACCGTCTGGAACGTCTCGTTCGTCGAGAACGTTCCCTCTATCCTCTCCTCTGCGTTGAAGAACGCGGCCGTGTAGAACCCGCCGCTCGCGGCGACCGCGAACACCAGACCCACCACGGCCACGATCGACAACAGTTCTCTAGTTGTCATCGTCTTTCACCTCCCCGTCAACCGCGGATCCGTCCGCGGCGGGGACCGCCGATTCCATCGCCGGAACCCACTCGGATTCCGGCTCGTCGTCCCTCACAGTTGTGCCACCGTCGAACCCGATTGCGATGTCCGAATCCGGCGATTCCTCGTCACCGAGATCCGAGTTCGCGGTCACGTCTACAGATTCGGACGTCCCCCGCGCGTCACGGCGAATCCAGACGGGAAGCAGCGTCGCCGTGACCGCCAGGAGCGTCATTCCCGAGGCGATCGCGACAGTAACCGATAGCGTCGTCTGCAAATTGTAGGCGACGTAGGCGCTGTACGGTGTAAACACCGCCAGCGCGAGGAATGCCCCTTCGAACGTCCGAAGCGTCATGACGAACGGGGCGTTCGCGGCCGTATCCGCCTCCGCCATTTGCGTGTTCGCCGATTGCGTGTTCGTCGTCCCAATTCCCTCCGTTTCGCTTTCGGAATCCACCCCAGCACCGTCGGTGCCCTCCGCGGCGTGAGATGACGCCGAGTCCGGCACGCTCTCGTCGTCCGCATCGAGGTCGGGGGGATTCGACGCCTTGCTCCGGCGGTAGAACGTCCAGGCTTCGTTTAACGCGAGCAGACCAAACGGGACGACGATCAGGGCGACGAAGCCGTATTCGGAGTTGGCAAACTGGATGACGTACCCGATGTACGGGATCGTCACGGCGACGACGCCCAGGACGTTCTCGGCGGAAACGACTCCGGCGTCGACGGCGTCGTTGGCGTCGCCTTTCGTCTCGAAGGCGATGCCGTCTCCGGAATTTATTACCCCGACGACCCGGTGGGTCACCGGAACCTCGGTGTTCCCGCGCAGGAAGGTGATCACGTCACCCTCCTGGATCGTGGCCGGATCGCGTTCAGCCACGATCACCGCGTCGCCGGGCGCGATCGCCGGTGTCATGCTCGCGGTCAACACCACGAAGCTGTGGTCGGCACCGACGGTCTGGGGAACCGCGTACACGACGAACGGCGCTACGACAGCGATCAACAGGAGCACCCCGAGGATGCTTGCGACCCGCCGAGCGGTCACGTTCATGCCCCACCTCCACAGAACGGGAAGCCGAACGGATCGTGTGCGGCCAAGAGTCCGAAGTCGCTGGCGTCGTCCTCGAGATCGCCGGAATCCCCGGAATCGACGACCGACAGCGGGCCGGGATCACACCGGATCTCCACTTCCCGCTCGTCGTCGTCGACGTGGAGGTACAGCGTGTTTTCGAACGTGGATCCGCTGGACGAGCTTCCGTCCCGGCCGCTGGCCTCGAGGAAGAACTTGTCCCCCTCGGAGAGCCGTCCCTCGAACAGCAGTCCCTGAAGTCCGCTGTTTGGACCTTGCCTACCCTGTTTCCGGTAGTACGCCCGCACGTCGGCCTCCTCGCCGGTGTACTGGACCAGCAGGCCGCCGACGTCGCTGCTGTCGGTACAGTCGACACATTCGAGGTCGTGACACAGCTGGACGCCGTCTGCGTTTCTCGCGCCGACAAGGCGGAAGTCGCCGACCCTGATTCCGGGGGCGACCGGGTCCGAACAGCTCGTGTGGAGCTGGGCGTTCTTCTCGCCGTCGACGTAGAACGCGGCTTCTGGCTGGCCGGACGTGGGGAGCGGAACGGTGAACTGCGTGCTAGGCGACAGCCCGATTGATTCTGAACCGTCCGTCGGGTACAGCTGCTCGACCGCCTCCACGTTCCCACTCGGGACGTACACCGCTACCTGGGCCGACGCCGTGCCGACGTATTCCATCGTGAGTTCCGAGAGCCTGCTCGTGCAGGGTTCACACGCGTTCGGACACGGCGCGCGGTCGGCGAAGGGATTTTGCGCCGACTCCTCGGGCACGTGCCGGCACTGATCGGCGTGCAGCTGGAACATCAGGTCCGTCGTCTCGCCGGCAAGCGATTCCGTGTCCTCGTACGGGAACGACCACCGGAGGACGAGCTCGATTGCCCTGCGATCCGACGGATCGAGACACCCCTCGCCGATCCGGAGCCCGTCGTGGAGTTCCCGCTTTAGCTGGGAGAGGGTCCACGTCCCCCGCTCGGGGATCTGTGGGACGCCGTTCCAGTTTCGCGGCTGTATCCACACCCGGAGCGACTCCCCGAGGGGATCGTACGACGGCGGGCAGTCGGTCGCGAGCCAGAGCCTGGCGGGGTTGTCTTCGGCCCGCAGTTCGATGGACACCGAACCGGTGTCTCCGGGTTCGATTCCGTCGAATCCGAAGGCGAGCCTCCCGTCCGGGGAGACCGAACAGTGATTCCCGTCACAGTCGAGTTCGACGCCGATGCCGACGCCACCGGTTTCGAGCCGTCCCGAGACGCGCTGCTCGCCGGTGAGCAACGCGTGGGTTCCCGCGCCCGTGAACGCCCCGGCGATGCCGATCGCCCCGACGCTGGCGAGGATCTGTCGCCGACTCAGCCCGGCGAGGCGTTCGGCCTCCGAGCGACGTTCGTCTGTCATGCCTGCACCTCGGTTTCGACCGCGAACGGATTGTTCGGATCATCCGCGGCGACCGCCCGGAACTCCACGTCGAACGCGACCGCGGCTCCCTGGAGATCGTTGGCGTTCTCCAGGTTGGTCGGGAACGCCCACGCCAGCGCCAGACAGAGTCGGTCGCCCTCCTCGAGGACACTGTTGTTCAACACACCCGGGTTCAGTTCGAGACCCTCCGAAACGGACCCGTCGACGCCGTTCGCGGTTGGCATCTCGGCCAGGACGCCCTCGGCGATCGGCTCGCCGAAAGAGCCCTCCTCGGCCCCCTGGCAGCCGAACAGTCCGAAAATTCCGGTGTCGTACCACAGTTCGGTTTCGATGGCGTTCGCCAGAGGGTTTTCCGCGAGCGGGGGACAGCCGTCCCCACCGTCGTTTGCGTCACACGTGGCCGAAATCCGGAGCCAGACCCGTGCGTCGGCCTCCTCCGCCAGGAGACCGATACTCGCCGTGCCGGTGTCGCCCGGAAGCACGTTGTCGACGTGGATGACCGGGCCGTCGACGTCGGCGACGTAGCCGTCCTCGGTGTCGTAATCCCACGTCTCCTCGGAATTGGTCGTCGTGGTCGGGGTGCCGGTGAGAAGGTGGCCGTTGTACGTGCTGTACCAGGACACCCGGATCCGGGGTCCCTCGGCGTCGCTGATGGCGATCGGTCCGCGTCCGTTCTCCCGGGCTGTGCCGTCCGGCTGGGCGTACGTGTAGTGTGTATACGCACGCTGGCGGTTTACGGTGCGGAACTGGCCGTAGCCGATGCCGGCGACGCCGAGTCCGCCGATACCCGCGAGGAGCGTTCGGCGTTTCAGTTCGGTTTTCGATTGATTCGTCATGTGGTGTGATCCCCCAACGTTTTCGGCCCGATCGGACCGGAGCAGTCGGTCGCTTCTCCCCGTCTCTCGAACGGGGGTACTGTGAGTCGCGTACCGCTCGCGCGCGTGACACCGGTCACGCGTCGCGGACGGAGTCCGCGAGCACAGGTCCACCGACGGAGTCGAACCGTCGCGAAGCGCCGGCGTGGATTGGTTTTTTAGCTACGACTGATCGCCGTCGATATCACCGTCTCTTTCGTTGCCGTTGTCGCCGTTTTCGTCGTCGTTGCCGTTTTCTTCCGCGAACGGGTTCACGGGGTCAGGGTTGTGGCGGCACTGTTCGGTGTAGAACGACAGATCGAACGACACCGAATCGCCCTGCACCTCGTTGCCGACATTAGTCGGGAGGCACCACTCGAAGCCGATGAACCGGGTGTTCGACGGCTGGAAGCAGAGCCCACCGTTCTCCTCGACCGGGATGTCGCCGTTCCCGTTGTCTACGTCACAGTAGAAGAACCGGAAGTTGCTGATCCCGTACGGCTGGTTGTTGTTCGGGTTGATCTCCGTGTTGACTGTACCCTCGTAGGCACACGGGTAGACCGTCGGGAGACCTTCGCCGGGTGCGATCCCGTCGGGCCCGCCCTTCAGTGTCACCTGACAGATCGGGACGTTACTGGACCACGAGAAGCCGGTCGGCTCGTCGTCCTTGTAAAACACCTCTTCGATGGTGATGACGATGGTTTCTCCGTCGACATCGTAGGTGAATTCGTCACCCTCCGCGAGGTTTGCGATGACGTCGTCGTCTTCTTTCGGAAGTGCAATACAGTCTCCCTCGAGGTCGCCAGGTTCGATTTCCTCCTCTGACTCCCCGATGACGACTGGGTCGTACTGGAGTAGAAGCCCCTCGTTCAGTTCCTCGAGCACTTCACGGAGCGAGCCTGCGGCGATCTGAGGTTCATCTTCCTGGAACACGTTGTCGCCGTCGTCGTACCACGCGCGGGCGACGATCTTGTCGGCGAGTTCGGCACCGCCACTTTCCGCGTGTCCGCCGTCCGACTCGTCGGTCAACACGCCGTGGAGCCAGATGTAGCCCGGGTTGTCACACAGTTTGGTACCGAAGGTGATCTCACCGCAGTCACCCGGCTTGACGTCGTCGAGTTCGATGAGGCTCTCCTCGTTCGGAGCGAACGACGGCTCGTCGAAGGTCGCGATCTCCTCGCAGGCGAACTCGAGGTTCCGCCCCTCTTTTGCTGCCTGTTCGTGATCCTCGTAGCCGTCGAGGTCGACGTATTCGTGGACGCCGTCGTCCCGCTCGAACGACTGGAGCCCGTCGCCGTCGTGATCCGGGTACGCGTTGACGAACGGCCGCATCGCCGTGCCGTAATCTTGTGACCGGCTCGACTGCGGACCACCGTAGTAGAGCTGCTGCCAGGTGACGCTCAGTTCGAGCTGCCCGGCGGTGAGGGTGTTTCCCTCGAAGGTCTCCTCGTCGCTGAAGTACGCCGTCGTCCCGAAGCCGGCGCCCGCGGAGGCAACCCCGACCATGCCGAGGCCGGCGAGCACTTTGCGGCGGGAGATCCCCATCGCGTTCGTTTCGTAGTTGTTCGATTCGGTTGTCATGATGTGCTTCCCTCGTGGAGGGTTCCTCCCGGGGGATTCCCACCGGCGGAGTCGAACCGCCGTCCCGCGGCAGTGCCGCGGTTCGAGACCTTCGAGAGGAAGGGCTCGGTGCCGACGTGGGTTGTCGCCTGTAGATACCCCTTTTAAGGGGATATGTATGAGTCGCGTACCGTTACGCGCCTCGCCGTCAGGGTGTTGCTACCGCGCTCGTCTCGCTTCGTTTTCGAGGACGCCAGACGCCCGTTCCGGGCGTTCTGGAGCGGTATGGGGTGCCTGCCTTCCAAATTTTACTTGAAATGGGCGATCAGGCGTACGGATTCTGCGGGTCGTCGTTGTGGCGGCACTGTTCCGCGAAGAACGAGATGTCGAACTCCACGGAGTCCGTCTGGACCTCGTTGCCGACGTCGGTCGGGAGCCACCACTCGAAGCCGACACAGCGGGTGAGCAACGGCGGGAAGCAGTCCTGTCCCTCCGTGAACTGGTTGGCATCGAGCGCGTAGCCCTCCTCCAGTGTGGCCATGACCTCCCGAAGCGATCCTTCCGCGATTACCTTCTCGCCGAACACCACCTGGGCGATCTGGGCGAAGATTGCGACGAGATCGACATCTGCTGGCGATTCGAAGAACAGCTTGTTGCCGTCGTCCCCGTCGCCGGGTGAGGCGATCTCGACGAGTGTCGTCCGTGCGAGACCGGTTCCCGGAACCTCCTCGAGTCCGAATCCAATCGTGATGATGAGGTAGTCGGTTTGATTTTTGATTTCGTCGGCTACTGCGATCGTGTCATTTGCAGCAACGGTGTCGTTCACGTCGGCCATCGCATCCAGCTTGTCATCACGATCCCATCCTTGCCACTCGCTGTAACTCGGGAATCCACTTTCGGGGCTGCCGTCAACCTGTTCAGATTCGTAAGACCACGTTGGTGCGCCGTCGCCGAGAACGATTATCACGGGACGTCTGTCGGCTGTCCCCTGGGTATCGAGCATGTACCGTCCGCCGTACAGCCCGGCGCCGATGTTCGTGCCGGAGATACCGAACGGCGCGTCCGGCGGATCGTCCTGACCGACTTCATACGATTCCAGGTCTTCCAGGGCGTCTACGAGAGTATTGACGTCGGACGCGTCTGTGAGCCCGAACTCCTCTTCGTCGATACCGCCGAACGTCACGACGCCAAGCCGGTCGTCGAGACCGGTTCCACCGACGTCCTCGCGAAGGTTATTTGCGAGCGCGATCGCCGCCTTTCTCGCCTCGGCGATTCGAGATCCGTCACCCTGGCCGATGACGTTGTCCGGATTGCCGATCTCGTAGGTCATCGAACCGGAGACGTCGATGACGAGCGAGATGTCGACTGGCTCTCCATCCCCGCCTTCGTCGAAGATGTTGTTACAGTTGTCGTCGTACCAGACCCGTGCCTCGATCGCGTCGGCGAGCTGGCCACCCCAGTCGCCGTCGACGTTGTAATAACGGGCATCGTCCTCTGCCCACGAGGCGAAGTCTTCGGGGTCGTCGCTAGTGGTTTCTTCGTATCCGAGATCGTCGAGCGTCGCCTGTTCTGGTTCGTTGACGCCGTTGTTGGCGTTGCGGCGGAGGCCGCCGCCCATCCACATGTACGCCGGGTTGTCGAAGAGGTGGAAGCTGATCGTGGCTTCGCCGTAGTCGCCTGGCTTTACGTCTTCGAGTTTGAACAGCGGGAAGCCGGCGTCGGTCAGTTCCTCGCGCTCGAAGCCAGTGATGTTGCCGTTTTCGCCAACACCCACGTTGGCTGCCTCGACCCAGCCCTCCGGGCCAGGGTAGTCCGGGCGACGCGGCACCTGATCGAGCACGTAATTTCCGGACCCCTCAGGGTATTCCTTCACCTTGACATCTGGATTGTAGTTCGGATCATCGTCGTACAGTGTCTGGAGCTCCTCGAGACGACCGGGCCCACCGTTGTAGGTGATCCGGTAATCCATCAGGAGATCCAGCTCTCCCGCAGTGAGCGTGTTCCCGTCGAACGACTCCTCGTCGCTGAAGTAGGCTGTCGTCCCGAGCCCCGCGCCAGCGCTTGCGACACCGACCATGCCGAGGCCGGCGAGCACTTTGCGGCGCGAGAGTCCGAATGATTGGTTGTCTTGCGTCATGATTGTCTCCCCATCCGGGGAAGTCCCACCGGCGGAGTCGAACCGCCTCGTCGGCCACCCCCGAAGGGGTCCGAATGGGATGAGCGGGGTCGCCGCTCGTCGGTTGTCTTCTCAGACGTCGATGCGGAACCCGATGTCCTCTCGACCCGGTGTGGCGTTCCAGGACATGGTCACCAAGCCGGAGACGACGTCGCCCTCCTGGAGCGTCGCGCCTTCGAGCATCAGGTAGTTCGTCGCCGAGCTGCCCGACGCGGAGACGGAATCGGCGCCGGTCGGGCTCGACCCGTTCAGCGTGACGTCCTCGACTGTGATGCTTGCGTCCGCATCGCGCGTCTTGACCGTCACACCGACGCCATCCGCGACTGGGAGCGGTGCGTCCTCGACCATGACTTCGTTACCACCGACGGTCCACTTCGCGTCGCCGCCGTCGATAGTGAGCGAGAACGGAACTGCCTCGCCGTTGGGCCACGCGTAGTTCTCGTCGCCGGTGTGGATCGGGTCGTCGCCGGGATCTCGAATGTCGAGTTCGCGGTTCGCGGCGCCACCGCCGTCACCGAAGATACCGCGGGCGTGCCAGCTGGGGTTTTCGAGTTCTCCTTCGGCCTTGCCCCAGCCTTCGCCTTCGCGGGTCGTAACGCAGGGGTTCGTCAGGCCGTCGTTGTGGCGGCACTGTTCCGCGTAGAACGTGAGGTCGAATTCCATCGAGGCCGCCTGGGCGTCGTTGTTGTCCAACTCTGCATCGGGATCCCGGGACCGGATTGGGAATTCCCAGTCCAGACAGAGGCACGTTTCCTGGAAATCCTCGAGACTCTCGGAGCCGTCGAAGCAGGCACGGTCTTCGATTGGCACCTCGCCGTCGCCGTTTGCATCGAGGGGAACGCCGTTCCGGAGCGCCGAAAGCACATCCCGGAACGAACCGTCGACGATAACGTCACCGTCGACAACTTCGCCTGGGGCACCGTTTGGTTCACTGTCTTCCACCGGACAGTAGCGAAGAGTTGCAGTGAGGTAGTCCGCGAGCTGGCCACCGCCGGTTCCCGCCACTTCGCCGGTGAGCATCCCACATCCCCACAGGTACGCCGGGTTGTCGACCACCGAGAAGCAGAACTTCTTGCGGCCGCTGTCGCCGGGCTTGACGTCGTCGAGTTCGAAGCTGTGTTCGACCTCGCTTTCGCCCTCGCCTGCGATACCTTCCATCAGGTACTCGCCGAGGTATTCGCCCTGATCCGCGTACGCGTGGTAGTTGACGTACAGGGTGAGTTCACCTGCGGTGAGGGTGTTGCCGAGGAAGCTCTCCTCGTCGCTGAAATACGCCGTGGTGCCGAGCCCCGCGCCTGCCGAGGCGACGCCGACGGCTCCGAGACCGACCAGTACTTTCCGTCGAGACAGACCGATGTTGTCGTCTTGCATTTGTATCATCCCCGTACGGGGAACTCCCACCGGCGGCGTCGAACCGCCTCGTCGGCCACCCTTTTGAGGGCTCGAGTGGGGAGAGCGGCGTGGCCGCTCGTGGTCAGTTATCTATGCGGAGCCGTTCACTTCGGGAGCGAATGGGTTGGTTTCGCCGTCGTTGTGGCGGCACTGTTCGGCGGCAAAGCCGATCGCGAACTCGACGGAGTCCGTCTGGACCTCGTTTCCGACGTCGGTGGGCAGTTCCCACTCGAAGCCGAAACAGCGGGTCACGGAGTTAGTGAAGCAGACGCGATCTTCCTCTTGGAGGTTGGCGTCCAGTGGAATGCCTCCTTCAAGTGCCTTCATCACTTCCCGAAGTGTGCCCTCGACGATCACGGCCTCGCCGGTGAGTACGACCGCAGCGATCTGTGCGTAGATCTCGTCCAGATCATCACCCGTCGGTGAGTCGTAGTAGAGCGTGGTGCCGTTGCTGCCGCTTGCCATCTGGATGAGCGTGTTCTGTGCAGTCCCGCTGACTGCCAACCCGATGGTGATGACGGTGATTCCATCGTCTTTGGCGTCCTGGGCGGCTGCGATCGCGTTCTGTACAGCATCGCTATCCTGCCCTCGCGACGAGCGGTTCGGTTCGCCGTCCCCCAGCAGGATGATCACTCGGTCGACACCGCGATCCTTGTCGTCTAATTCCTGCTTGGCGACGTCGACGCCGCCGTCCATCTGTGTCCAGCCGCCTACTCCGAGTCCCTGGACTGTGGTATCGACGTCACCGTGGTCGAAGGTCAACTCCTCGTCGAGACGGGAGTTGGTGTCGAACGTTGCGAGCCCGACGCGGTCGTCGGCGCCGAGATTCTGGATGAACTGACTGGCCGCGTTTCTCGCGTTTACGATCCGGCTACCACTCATCGAACCAGAGGTGTCGATGACGAGCATCACGTCGACGCCCTCTCCTTCCTCTTCACCTCTCTCCTGGTGGATATTGTCACAGTTGTCGTCGTACCAGATCTTCGCCTCGATGGCGTCCGCGAGCTGGCCCTCTCCGTCCGGGTCGTCCGTGGGGATCCCCATCTCTTCGAGCGCCTCGATCTCAGGACCAGTGTAACCGTTCTGGTGGTTGCCGGTCAACGCCCCACCGATCCACATGTATCCGGGGTTGTCGTACAGGTGGGTGCTGAAGGTGACTTCACCGTAGTCGCCGGGCTTGACGTCGCCGATTCGAATGAGTGCCTCCTCGAGATCATCCGCGTCGATGAGCTCATCTCGTTGGAAGCCCTCGCCCTCTCCGGTTTCGGGGTCGAAGATGCCGTTCGCGCCGCGGACCCAGTCCCCCGCACCCGGGTAGTTGTCCAGGCCAGGGACCTGATCGAGGAGATACACGCCGGTGTCCTCGTCGGTCGGCTCCATGTCCTCGTCCACGAACGTCGCGTTCGGGTAGTTCTGCTGGAGCTCCTCGAGACGGCCGTGACCGCCACGGTACGTCATCCGGTAGTCCATCTTGAGGTCGAACTCGCCAGCAGTGAGCGTGTTCCCCTCGAAGCTCTCCTCGTCGCTGAAGTACGCAGTCGTTCCCAGGCCCGCGCCCGCGCTCGCGACCCCGACCATGCCGAGGCCGGCGAGCACTTTGCGGCGCGAGAGTCCGAATTCTTTGTCCGTCATTGGTTTTTCTCCCCGGTACATCGCCACCCGTGATGGCCCTGTGCCGGTACGACTGATACTGTCCCCCCTATGGGGATAGTTACGAGCACCCACGCCACCGGCTAATAATCGCCCAGAATCGTCTAACGGCCGAATAGACCCGTCTACGGAGTGCTTAGACGCACCGGATCGACGTCCCTACCGCCCGGATGGGCGGTCCTACCGTCCGGATCGGCGGACCTACCAACCGGTTTGACGTTCCTACTTTCACCATCGATTGTCGGTGATAATTTGTTCGAACGCAATCACGCCGGTAGTCGGTCCATGTCTATACCCTCGTCCGACGAACTCTCGTCTAGAACACCGGCGGCCTCTGGTGGTGAGCTATCAATGCAGCTACGCACAACCGATCTTCCGGAAAGTCAGATTCACGCGATCCTCTCGAACCCCCGGCGCACGCGGGCGCTGCGACACCTGTATCTCGCGGGCGGGTCGATCACGGTCAACGAACTCTCGCATTTGATCGCCGAACACGAAACCGGGGAGTCGCCACCCCCGAAGAACGTCAGAGAAAGCGTCTACATCTCGCTTCACCAGACGCACCTCCCGAAGCTCCACGACCTCGAGGTCGTCGAGTACGACCGCGAGACGAAGGAGATTCACCTCAAACAGAACGCCCGCAACGTCGACCTGTACATGGAGGTCGTCACGCGCCACGGGATCACCTGGTCGGAGTTCTATCAGGGACTCGGGATCCTTTCGCTTTTGACCATCCTCGCGAGTCTGCTTTCGGTTCCGGGACTCTCCGCGATCGATCCGCTCTTGCTCACCAGTGGCTTCCTGGCACTGTTCGCTGTCGTGACGCTGTACCAGCTGTGGACTAATCGGTGGTTCTACCTCTCGACGACTGGCTGAGCGATCCTTCGTCGGCTGCTTCTAGGCGAATCTCGCGTGGTTCCGACGCCGTTTTTGAGCGACTGGTGGCCGGTGTCAACAGTCGGGATTGTGAATGTACCCGATTTCGAGCTCCGGAAGCCGTTCTGCTTCCCGCGTGAATATTCGGACCGTTAGCGAGTCGCCGCGGTCCGCGAGGGATGCCGTTCGCCAGTCTGCGTCGTCACGTCTGACCCGAAGTGAGAACTCCCCCTCCCGTGACTCGAGCTCCGATCCGAGGACGTACACTTCCTTTTCGTATCCCTCTGTGGGAGGTCCGAGTACGTGCTTCTCGTCGTACACGACTTTTTCGCCGTCGAGGAGTTGCAGTTCGACGGTGTGAACGGAGTCAGTGTGGTTGTGGACGCTGAGTTCACAGAGTCGGACGGTATCTTCGCGAAGGCCCAGACATCCCGACAGGAGGGCGACCCCGGTGCCGGCAAGGACGGCGCGACGGTTCATGTCCAGAGTTCTGTGTTGCCGGGGATAAAAACGGTCCGCGAATCCGCGTCGAGTCGTCCCCCTAACTTTCAACCGCGTCCGTCGGTCGCACGTGAGAAAAGATTCAAACGGCTCGTCCGGAAACCTCCAGGCGATGAAACGACCCGCGCCGTCCGAGTGGAAGGACCGCGACAGCTACCGCAAGCAGATCCTCGCGACTGAGGAGGAGATCGGCTTCGACGGGAACCTCCTGCAGGTGGTCGAGATCCCGCCCGGCGAACACGTCGAGCCACACTACCACCGTGAAACCGAGGAGGTGTTTTACGTCCTCCAATCCGGCGGGACGCTCGTGATCGACGACACGGAGATCGAACCCGAGGAGGGCGAGGTGATCATCTGCGAACCGGGGGACGTCCACGAGGTCACAAACGAGTCGGATCGGCCGTTCCGAATCCTCGTGTTCAAGGTAAATCTGACCGAGGACGACACAGTCTGGGCGTAGTCGGACGTTCGGAACACTGTCGCTGGTGACTCGGGGGTCGAATGCTGACCCATTTATATTTCTCCCCCCAAAGACACACAGACATGGACTACAGCTACTCCGGGGACGCACACCGGCGACTCGTGGAGTCCTACGAGGCGGACGAGAGCCCGTTTCCGACGTGTGACTCGCCCGGGTTCCCGCGCCGGGATCACCTCCGGGACGAGGTCGTCCTTTTGAAGAAGCTGGTGTTCCCGCGGTGCTGGAACGCCGGGTCGCTCACCGACGACGAGGAGGCCACCCGCGCTGCGCTTACGGAACTCGGCTCGATCTGCTGTTCGGGGATCAGTCCGTACGTGACGGACGAACTCTCCCACAGTTCGGGGAACCCCGACGCGATCGCCGATGCGGTGCTCGACCGACTGCCCGAGATCCGGGAGGCGGTGAAAAAGGACGTCGAGGCTGCCTACAAAGGGGACCCTGCCGCGAAGAGCTACCTCGAGGTCGTCCGGTCGTATCCGGGGGTCCACGCCGCCCTGGTGTACCGGTTCGGACACGTCCTCTACGAGGAGGGCTCCCCCGAGTACGCCCGAGAGCTGACCGAGTACGCCAAGACCGAAACCGGGATCGACATCCATCCCGGTGCGGAAATCGGCGAGTACTTCTTCGTCGACCACGGCACCGGCGTCGTGATCGGCGAAACCGCCACTGTGGGCGACTGGGTCCGGCTCTATCAGAACGTCACGCTGGGTGCGCTCCACTTCGAGGAGGAAGAAAGCGAAGAGCACATGCTGAAGAAAGGGTACAAGCGACACCCGGACATCGGGAGCCACGTCGTGATCGGCGCCGGGACGAACGTACTCGGGCCCGTCACGGTCGGCGATCACGTGAGCATCGGCGCGAACTCCTGGATCACCGAAGACATTCCGGACCACACCAAAGTTATCGTCGCGGAGCACCCGAAACAGGTCAGAAAACACCGGGAGTGACGTTGTCGTCCGGAACTACTGCTCGGCGTCGACGGGTTCGGCGGCCGGCTGTTCGTACTTCTCGCGGAACTCGTCGATGAGCTGCCCCATCTTGGCGTACCAGTCGTTCAACATCCGCTGCATGTCGTCGGCGATCTCCTCGCCGTCGACCGGGCGATAGACGAAGTAGTAGCCGCCCTGGTCGTAGTTTTTCTGTTCTTTCTGGACGAATCCGGCCTGCAAGAGCCGTTTTACCGAACGGTACGCGGTGGATCGCTCGCGGTCGACCTCCGCGGCCACCTCGTCGACGGTCATCGGCTCGTCGCTCTCGACGAGTACCCGAAAGCAGTTCCTGTCCAACTCCGTCAGACCGTGAAAGCAGTCGAGAACTCCCTCACACTCCATGTCCCGACGGAGCATCTCGCTGAGTGATTCCGGCATACCCGGCGATAGGCGACCCTCCGTCAAAACACTTGTGCACGGTCGAAACAAGAGCGCTGCGCCGGAGCGTACGTTCGAAGGCAGAGGTGTCGCTTCACCGCAGTCGGTACATGCCGTAAAGCAGCGCGACGAGTGCGCCCCAGAAAACCACGGCCGCAACTGCGAGTCCGGACACCGAAAGGAACGCCGGGGCCGGGACCGAAAGCGCCACGACTAAAATCACCAGCAGTACGGCCACGATCGCCAGTACGGCGCCGATTACCTGTATCAGCGCTTCGGGATCGCCGAACACTGACGGTTTCGTCTGCGTGCTCATATATAGAGTTCTCATCTACACCCAAAAAGACCCGTCGTCTTTTCTTGCCGCACGGTAACTCCCAGCTTTTTGCCGCACGGTAACTCAGACGCCCCGATCGCCGACGACCCACTTGTGGGAGTACGACTCGCCGCAGGAACACCGGGCGTACGCGTGGATCACGTCCCCTTCCGCGTACAGGCCGCCGACCTCCTCGTTTTTCTCTTCTGCGAACGCGAACACGAACTCGGGTTCGTGGTCGGCTTCGGTTCCCTCCGTCCCGTCGGCTACCGGACAGACGCCGGCGTCGAGCCGCGGGGCGATCGTCCCCTCCGTTCCCATCGCCTCCTTTGCGAACGCCATCGCGTCCATGCCGGTCCCGGCGGAAAACGCTTGCCTGCCCTTTTCACCGGCCACCACGATCACGACGCCGCCGTCGACGCTCTCGCCGAGCTCTGTGAGGCGATCCGAACCCGCGAGGTGGGCGTCGCTGACGAAGATCGCGACGTCGTCGAGTCGCTTCCCGGCGAGGAACGCATCGAGCTTGCTCATATCCGAGCGAGACGCCGACGACTTAATTTGACTTCGATAAGCGTTCGTCTCCGGGATCGCCCTCTCGCGGGATGAACCGATCCAGTCCCGCCTGCTTACGGACCGCTCCCGGTGGGTCGGCGATCCACGGTGAGCGGTCCGCCCTGACTTCGGTCGGATCACACGTCGGTCGACTCCCGGGAGTGAACGACGGACAGTCCGTTCCACAGTCCGTTCCCGGGTCGACGACGTGCCCGAACTGACCGCAGTATGGCCGACAGTCCCCGGTCGCGTCGGCGTGTGCACACGCGGGATACGCTTCCAGTGACGGCCGCCACCCTTTCCCGTAGGCGCGTTCGGCGATCGTGAGCCGTTTTCGTCGCTTCTCTCCCGGGGCGACGACCGCGACGTCGGTCCGGAGGGGATGCCGGTCTGTGGGCTCGATTCCGGGGTCGTCGACGGGCAATCGCGACGGTTCTCGCACGACAGTTCGTTCCCCCGTCTCCGGGTCGAACTGCCAGACGCCGACCGGTTCTGGGAGCCTGTTGAGGTGGGCACGGGTGACGTAGGAGGCGGTCGCCAGCACGACCTCGTCGAACAGTCCCAGCGCCACGTCGTGTGTGATCTGATCGTCGAGATCGCCGGGCGACCCGAGATCCGGCTTGTTTTCGATCGCCGTCAACCGATCGTACCAGTCGTCCGGATATCTCGCGGTCGCTCGCACCCAGTCCTTGCCGTCTCGGCGTTCGAGCTGAAAGTAGCCGGCCTCGACCGCCGTTTCGACGATTCGGCGGCCGCGGGAGGTCCCCTCGAACACGTTCCGTCGCGGTACTGCCTGTCCCGCCCCGACGTCGCTTTCGATCGCCCGCGTCGGGATCGCTTTCGGGGACAGCCGAGCCCGCTTTTCGAACGCAGTTCCCGGCTGCAGGACGACGACGTCGACGATCCGTGCGCCCGGTTCGGCGACCGCCCCGCCGAGCTGTCTGGCGACGATCGCCCCGGTTTCGGACTCCAGGTACGAACACAATGCGAGCTCGAACCGGAACTCGTCCATCGTCGGAGTTCAGGGGTTGCGCACGCATAAACCGGTCGGCGCGTCCCAGGACGTCGACGGTCTGCCGACGGTAGCAACGTGCGACGAAACCCGTATCCCCGGCGAACCCGTATCCCAGTCATGCGCTCGGTCACCCGGAACGCCGTTCTGCTCGTCGGGGTCGTTCTCGTCGGACTGCTCGCGCTCGGCGCACTACCGGGCTATCTCGGAAGCGGCGATCCGTACTATCTGGTTCTCGAAGAAACTGACGACGATGGAACCGCTGTCGACGTGAGCGACGTCTCGGAACGGCGATACCCGTATCTAACGGGGGCTTTGGCGAGTGACGATCTGCGGTCGGACCCGTACCAGGAGGGCCCTTACGGACTCAAAGAGCACTTTACCCACACGCCGTTCGACGAGGTGAGCGCGCTCGCCCACCGCGTTCCAGCGGCTGAAGCGGCGGATGGTCGCGTGCGCATCGAGACGGACGACCGGCGATACTACGCGGAGGTAATTCGCGAATGACCGACGGGAACGACGAGCCCGAAACCCTCGACCGTCGGCGAGTCGAACTCCCGGGGGAGCCGGAGTGGCCCGTTCTCGAGTCGCGAATCGAGTACGAGACCGACTGGTTCCTCGGCGGCTACGACCTTGTCGAACAGCCGGACGGAACGCGGAAACGCTACTACTGGGCGGAGCTTCCCCCCGCGGTAGTCGTCGTCGCGAGGGCTGGCGACGAGCTGCTGTTTGTCGAACAGTACCGACCGACCATCCGCGAGACGCAACTGGAACTGCCCGCCGGTATCGTCGAGGAGGGGGAATCGTTTACCGGTGCGGCCATCCGGGAACTCGAGGAAGAAACCGGGTTCCGTCCGTCGTCGACGGCGGTTCTGGAGACGGTGTGGTGCTCTACAGGGCTGTTACGTCACCGACGGGCGTACGTATACGCGGACGGACTGGAACCGGGGGATCGTGAACTCGATTCGAACGAGTTTCTCGCTCCGCGGGCGCTCCCGATCGCAGAGGCGGTTCCGCGGGTGCGTGAGGGATCGACGAACGACGCCACGCTGGAAGGGCTGCTGCTCGCGGAGCGTGAAGGGGTTCTCGAGATCTGACTGGAACTGAAAACGGATCGTGGATAGCGCTGTCGGGAGCTGCTCAGTACGGCGTGAGCAGCGAGATTGACGTTCCGATGACGAACAGCCCGGCTACAAGCGCGCCGATGAACGCCAGCATGTAGCCGAACGTCAACGCGATCGATCGGAAGTCTCGGGGTTTTCCGAGGAACCAGCCGAGGATCATCACGTACACCGGCAGCATGATGATACCGAAGATCACGTACAGCCCGATGTGAATGGTTTCGTGTGCCATTATTCCACCTCCGTTTTGTCGGTTTCAGCGTTCGGTCTGAGGAGTTCTCGTTCTTCCTTTTCGAGTTCGATCATTGGGATCAGCTTCGAGATGACGAGGAATCCGAACCCGGCGAGCATGATCGTCCCGAGGAACAGGATCCACTCGACGAGCGTCGGCGAGTACACGCCGGTCGGATAGAGGTTCGTCAACGGGGGCTGGGTCGGGTACATGAGCCCCTCGACGACGAACATCACTTTCTTGTTCAGGATCGTTATCGCAAGCAGTGCGGAGACGCCCACCAGCAGTGGGGTGTTGAAGAAATACTCCGGCCAGCCGATCATCCCGAACAGGAGAACGACCGAAACCACCAGGCCGCCGATCGCGAGCCAGAAGAAGTTCAACTCGAGCATTCCGGCAGTGAGCGCGCCGATGTTGACCGGCGCGATGTAGTAGCCGGTCAACACGTCGTGCATCGTAAACCAGATCGTCGCCAGCGCGAGGAACGCGAGCACGATCGTGAGATCACGCAGGATGCCGTCCTCGATCATGTCGTGCCAGCCGTAGGCGTATCTGAACACGACGGTCATGATGAGCACGAGCGCGAGCGCGCTGGTAATCGACTCGGTGAGCATCGCCGCCCCGGCTGCGGCACCGTACCACCCGGGCTGGGCGGCGATGAGGCTGAACAGCCAGGGGACGACCCCGCCGGAAAGCAATGGCACGAGCGCCAGGATCGCGACAGCGAGCCACCAGAGGATCTGTTCGATCTTTTCGTCTTCGTCCGGGCGGTAGCCCAGCGTGATCAACGCGTACAGCGGCGCGAGCCACGTCGGCAGCCGGTGACGGAGCGCGCTGATCTCGGACCGTAGCGAGAGGGTCATGTACGTAAGCGTGAGCACCAGATACAGCGAGATAACCGCGATGTCCCACGCCAGCGGCGAGTGATGCACCGTGAACGGCCACTGGACGATCGTGTTGAAGATCCGGTCCGGTCGCCCCATGCTCAACACGATGTTGAGCGCGGCCATCCCGAGTGCGAGCACGGTGAGCACTTCGGCGATCCGTGCGATCGGCCGGTACTTGTCGAGGTTGATCACCCGGACCGCTGCGGAGATCGCGATCCCGCCGTGAGCGACCCCGATCCACCAGACGAAGCCGCCGATGTACAGGCCCCAGGGGACCCCACCGGAGATCCCCCAGTCGCCGATCCCCGTCACGGCACCGACGCCGTAGGTGATCTGGTGGACCCACGCCTCGAGGAACAAAAGCAGCGCGAGCGTGAACAGTCCGAGGAGTATGTAATACTGTTTCGAGGTGTTTTTCAGCGGTTTCAACACCCGTTCCGGGTCGATCTCGACGCCGCTCATGCGGCATCACCCTCCTCGCTTTCGGCTGCCGCGTCCTCGGGAGCCCCGACGTAGTCGTAGTTCCCGTCACGCATGTTGAGCTGTTCATAAGAGACCGGTCCTTGGACCGGCTCGGCGTCCTTCGAGGGACGCTTGCCGATGTAAACGATGTTCGGCTCGTTTCCGACCTCGTCGAGCAGCTTGTACTGGTTCGAGGCTTCCTTCTCCCGGAGATGTTCCCGGGGGTCGCTGTCGCGGTCCTTCATGTCGCCGAAGTGAATAGCGTCGACCGGACACGCCTGTTCGCAAGCGGTCGTCCCCTGCAGCTCCTCGTCGTCGGAGTCCTGACGATGGACACAGAACGTACACTTCCCCATGACGCCCTTCGGAGGGTTCCCTCCGACAGTTCTTCCGTCGCGGCCGACACGGTCCCCGTCAAACTCGTTACCGACGACTTCGTTCGGTTCGTCCTTGCCGAGGTAGTTGACGCCGTACGGGCAGGCCACCTGACAGTACTTGCAGCCGACACACGTGTCGTAATCGGTGAGAACCAGCCCGTCTTCGGTGCGTCGGTATCTCGCCTGGGTCGGACAGACGTACGTACAGGACGGCTCCGAACAGTGCTGGCAGTGCCGGGTGAGGAAGTCTTCGCGGTTTTCGCCGGCGTGTTCGTCCTCGTATCGGAACACGTACGGCCAGTGGACGCCGATGTCGGTGTTGTTCTCCTCCTTGCAGGCTTCCGAGCACTGGAGACAGGCAATACAGCGCTCGGTGTCGATCGCCATCCCGAGTTGCGTGTCCGGTTCCGGGTTCCCACCGGTTTCGGAACCATCGTCGGCGCTGGCGCCGACACAGCCCGCAAGTCCTACGGCGGCGGCCGCCCCGCCCATCGCTTTCAACACGTTCCGGCGGGTCTGGTTTCGGTCCCCTGGAACCCTCGGCATCGCAGTGTCGGTTTCGGGGGCGGGCTCCGTCGGCCGTTCGTCGACTCCGAACTCCGCTTTCATCTCGTCGCTGTATCGCTCGTGGAACTCCGCTTTCGAGAGTTCGCCCTCGGCGATGCGCAACGCGTCTTTCGAGATCCGTTTCCCGAGATCGGTGTCGAACTCGGTGGAGTCGAGGATATCCTCTGCCCACTCCTCCCACTCCGGATCACCTTTTTTCGGTGGTAGATCCGCCATACCCGTTGCAAGTAGTAGCTACCTACTTATTCATTCACCCATAACTATGGGTGGCTTAAATATACAGTTCTTTAGTAGTCTCTTTTCAGGGACTCTCGTCGGTCTCGATGGAGAACTCCGCCCGAGGCTGACCCGTACAGGTCAACACGTAGCCGTCTTCGATCTCGTCGTCGCTCAGTACGTCGTTGTCGGTCATTTCGACGAGTTCGTGTCCGTCGCCGTCGACGCGGGCCGTACACTGGCCACACACGCCGACGCGGCACTGGTAGGGGAGATCCCAGCCCTGCTCTTCGCCGGCTTCGAGCAGGTTCTCGGTTTCCGGGACGTCGATCGTCGCTTCCTGCTTTACGTATTCGATGGCGTGTGTTTCCGCGTCCTCGGTTTCGTCGTCCGCTTCGTCCTCCTCGTCAGTCTCGTCGGTGAGCGCACCCGCCACACCCGTTTCCAGCGCGAAGTCCCCCCGAGGCTGCCCGGTACACGTCAGTACGTATCCGTCGGCGATCGCGTCGTCGTCGAGCGGGTCGTAGTCGTTGTTCGTCATCTCGACGAGTTCGTGGCCGTCGCCGTCCACGTGTCCCAGACACTGTCCACAAAAGCCGGAGCGACACTGATACGGGAGCTCCCAGCCCTGCTCCTCGCCGGCCTCCAGCAAGTTCTCGTCCCGCGCAACTTCGATCGACGCCTCCTGTACCAGATACTCGACGTCGAACGGGCCAGGATCAGCCTCGTCGTTTTCCCCGTCGTCCTCGTCCGGTTCCGGGACAGTCTGCCGTTCTGGCTCGGGGAACAGTCCAACACACCCCGCAAGCGCGAGTGAACCGCCGGTAGCGACCACTCCGAGGAGGTTCCGCCGTCGAGTCTGCGACGGGGAGCGGTCACACTGCCTGCCGTTTTCACATCCGCCTCCCGAGCATCGTTCGGGTCGCGCGTCCTCCGGGTGCTTTCGGTCCATAGCTACCGTACGACGATGAACGCTGATAGAGCTTGTCATCTATGCCAATTATACAGCCATTTTTACCGGACCCGCCGACTCGAATCGAGAATAGACTGGACTGTTCTGAATCTCTCCTGGTTACTGATAAATTGCTCCAATATTGAGAAGTAATGACAGTAGGGGAGAGATAATAGCTACAGGTGAGTGAGTACCAGTGCTTTCCCCTGAACCCATCCGAACACACGGCGTGACTGCCCGGGTGACCGCAAGCGACACGGGTCCCCCGAGTTCGCGATCGACCATGTGGGGTGAGTGACGTATGTCGGGAAACGCCACTAGCGACGGAGACGTCATAGAGAAGCGGAACGAAGGAGCCGGGAACGGAGAGATACTCGCCCGAGAGTTTTCCGAAGACGATCGCGTGTTGATCTCGTTTTCAGTTCCGGAGCCGGACGACGTCATAACTATCCTCAACTGTGGACAGAAAAACGATCTGGACATCCAGAACGTCGGGGTGATCGATCCGAGCAGCTCCGATACGTGTCCCGTCCACGTGGACATTGGACTGCTCACGCAAACGCAATGGGAGACCCTGGAGCTGGCCTTCGCCATGGACTACTACCAGAATCCCCGTGGAACCTCCCTCGAAGAACTCGCCACCGAACTCGGGATTTCGAAATCGGCGGTTTCTCAGCGACTCAACGGGGCAGAACGGAAACTAGTACAGGCCATGTTCCAGAGCATCCCGCTGGATCACACCACCGAACAGTAGTTCGCGTTTCGGCGGTTTGGTTCACTCGGCTCTCGAGTCGTACGTCAACGAGCGACAGTATTCTAATTCTACGGGAATCTACTACAACTATTGAAAGGGTGGACCTGTAAGCTACAGTCACATGAGTATTCAACGGACTGTTCCAGAGCCAACCGGACACCTTCGCGCAGTTCTCCGGGTGGAACCACACCCAGAAGCCGGCTGTTTCGTCGCGCAGATCGGCGAGGAGGGGGACGACGTGACTCACGATCTCGTCTGTTGGGACGCCGACTGCGTGAACTGCGAGTGTCGTGCGGAGATTCAGGTCTCCAGCGGTTCGACGCGGCAGTTCGTCGCCGGCGATGTCAACGATCGGTGTATCTGCCCGGTGTTTCGCCGATACGACTGTCTGCCCTCCATCGAATCGTTCGACGGCGCGGAACTCGTCGTTTCTCTCATCCTCCCCGACCGTGAGGAACTGACGGAGATCGTCTCCGAACTGCGAGAAGTCGGAGCGGCGGTTCAGCTTGACCGACTCACCAAGTCCTCCTCCGAGAGTGAGGAAAGCGTTCTCGAACTCGAGGCCAGTGGGATCACAGAAAAACAGCGCGAGGCTGTCCGGACGGCGATCGAATGCGGCTACTACGAGACGCCGCGTCGGGCGGACCTCGGCGATCTCGCGGAGAAACTGGACGTCTCCCGCTCTGCGGTCTCTCAGCGTCTCGGGGCAGTCGAATCCAAACTCGTCACCGAACTGTTCCGCGCGGAGCACGGTGCCCGCGAGGAGCGCAATCTCGTTCGGGGCGACTGATTTTCGCGGACGGACAAAGGTTTTGCCGGCTCGCCCACGAGCTACAGGTATGCGATATCTCGTTGCGACAGACGGTTCCCCGCAGGGCGACGATGCGGTTGCATACGCGGCGACTCGGGCGGCGGCGTTCGACGCACAGCTGGAGATCGTTCACGTGCTGACGTCACGAACGCGGTCGGTCGACGGGGAGGCGGTCCTCGAGGACGAACTGGAGGGGACGGAAACCGGGGAGGCAGTCCTCGAGCGGGCCAGCTCGATCGCACGGGAGGCCGTGGGATCCCACCAGGGCGAGTTCCGGGTTTCCACGCAGCTTCTCACCGGACGACCCGCACACGCCATTGCCGATCACGCCACAGAGATCGGCGCTGACGCGATCTTCACCGGTCACCGCGGGCTCTCCAGTAAACGCGAGAAGATGGTCGGCAGCGTCGCTAAAGGGGTCGTCGACGAGGCCGACGTTCCGGTTACGATCGTCCGCTGATCTCGTCGGCGAGCTGCGCAGACAGCGCCTCCGGGATCGGTTTCTCGCCGCTTTCGACGAACCTGGCCAGCTCTGTTCCGTCGCGTTCGACGACGACGGTCGGAATGAGCTCCACGCCGTACTCGGACATCCGCGGGCCCGTTTTCTTCCCGTCCTCGGTCTTTTCGACCGAGTACTGTTCGATCCGTTCGGGCGGGACGTCGGCCGCCTGAAGGGCTGCGCCGAGCGCCGGGAGCTGGCGTCGACAGTCGCCACACCAGTCCCCGCCCCACACCTTGAATGCGAGCCCTTCTGTTGAAAGCATCTCGACGACGTCGGCGTGTGAAGCCGGATCCCAGTCGGATCCGGGCTCCATCGTTTCCAGGGTCGGGGGGGTTTCACCGTTCGAACTTTGCGATTCTCCGAGGTTCATGGCCCCCGGTACGGTCGGGCGAGAGTTAAACCGCCCGCCCCGGGCGCCGACGCGAAGGAACTAACTCGCGGACGGACGAACGCGACCGGTATGCCCACCTCCGAGGACCCGAACGACGATATCCAGTACCACCTCGAAGTCGGTCCCGACGACGTCGCAGACGCGGTGTTGCTCCCGGGGAACCCCGAACGCGTCGACAAGATCACGGCGCTTTGGGACGACAGCCGCGAGGTCGCCTCCCACCGGGAGTACCGCACGGCCACTGGGAGCTACGAGGGGTCGCCGATCTCGGTGACGTCGACGGGCATCGGCTCCCCGTCGGCGGCGATCGCGCTCGAGGAACTCGCCCGCGTCGGCGCCGAGACGTTCATCCGGGTCGGCTCGTGTGGAGCGATCCAGGAGGGGATGGACGTCGGCGACCTCGTGATCACCTCGGGTGCAGTCCGTCAGGAGGGAACGAGCGACGAGTACGTCCGAGAAGATTATCCGGCAGTCGCCGACCAGGAGGTCGTATCCGCGCTCGTCGCCGCCGCAGAGCGACTGAGATACGACTATCACGTGGGGACGACGATGAGTGCCGACTCGTTTTACGCCGGCCAGGGTCGCCCGGGGGTCGGCGGCTTCCGCGCGGCGGGGAGCGAAGAACTCGTCGATGAGCTCCGCGAGGCGAACGTGAAGAACATCGAGATGGAGGCCAGCGCCATCCTCACGCTCGCGAACATCTACGGATTGCGTGCGGGGGCGGTCTGTACCGTCTACGCCAACCGGATCACCGGGGAGTTCCGTACCGAAGGCGAATCGAGGGCGGCCGAAACAGCCAGCCTCGCGGTGAAACTGCTCGGGAAGATGGACGCGGTAAAGCGGGAACACGGGACGGACCGGTGGCATGCGGGGCTCTCGATCGAGTGAGGTGTCATCCGCTCGTTTTTAAGTCTCCCCCGCCGAGATGGTGACGTATCGAATGGCACTCACGAAACGCATCATTCCCTGTATCGACGTCGACCTCGACGAGGAGGGCAACGCGGCGGTGTACACCGGCGTTCACTTCGAGGACCTGCAGTACACGGGCGATCCCGTCGAGATGGCGAAGGCGTACAACGACGCTGGAGCAGACGAGTTCGTCTTCCTGGACATCACCGCGAGCGCCGAGGGACGCGAGACGATGCTGGATACGGTTTCGGCTGTCGCCGACGAGTGTTTCATCCCGCTCACGGTGGGTGGCGGCATCCGGACGAAGTCGGACATCAAAGAGACGCTCCGTGCGGGGGCGGACAAGGTGTCGATCACGACTGGGGCGCTCGAGCGTCCCGAACTCATAAACGAGGGGGCGGCTGCGTTCGGCAGCCAGTGTATCGTCATCTCGGTCGACGCCCGTCGGCGGTACGACGAGGGGGGCGAACACTACGTCGAAGTCGGCGGGGAGTCCTGCTGGTTCGAATGTACGAAGAAAGGCGGCCGTGAAGGGACCGGAACCGACGTGATCGAGTGGGCGCGGGAGGCGGAGTCCCGCGGGGCCGGCGAACTGTTCGTCAACTCGATCGACGCCGACGGCACGAAGGACGGCTACGACGTCCCGCTCACGACGGCGGTGTGTGAGGCCGTTTCTACACCCGTGATCGCCTCCTCCGGCTGTGGCGGACCTGAAGACATGTACGAGGTGTTCACCGAAGCAGGCGCCGACGCGGCGCTGGCTGCCTCGATATTCCACTTCGGCGAGTACTCCATCCAGGAGATAAAGGAGTATCTCGACGAGCGGGGTGTCCCCGTTCGGTTGTGACGGTTGACGGTAGCCGACGACACCGGGGCGATGTCTGACGAACGTTTTTCTTCCTTCGTCGAATGGGTGTTCGTATGTCTGACACGACGAACCGAACGTCGAGCCGGAACTTCGACGTCGAACTCCGAGCGATCGCCGAGGACGTCGACGTCGAGGTGGAGGAAAGTCCGTTCGGGTGGGGCGAGGATCGACGAACGACAGTCTTCTTTCTGGAGGTAGAAAACACCGGCACCGACCGGACGACCTGGTGGGCCGACGAACACGCGTTCCTCGACGGGGAGGGCTACCAGTACGGCGTCGGGGAGTACGACCTCGGCGTCGACGACTTCGCTTCGACGCCGGCGAGTCCCTCGTTCGTCCCGGAGCATTGGTACTCGACGATCGAGCTGTTGCCCGGTGCGCGCGCACGGTGTGTGACTGGCGTCGACGACCTTCCGTCGGGCGTTTCCATCGACAGGCTCGTCTACGACTGTGGCGCAGACAGCTACGAACTGCAGGTCAACCGGAACACGCTGGCGGATCCCCCGGTCGGGTTTGACTGACACTCAGTGTTTCCTCCCCCGAATTCGTTTTTCAGTCTGCAAACAGCATCTCCACGTCGACGTCTGCTGCGAGTCCCAGCGCCAGCTTCACCCGTGCTTTCGCCGTCGAGAGGTCCCCGGCGAACGCGACCCCTGCCTCCGACAGCGTGACGGCGCCGCCGGGAGTCCCGTACACCGGCTCGGTCGCGCCGGCGTAACACCGGGTACCGACGACGACCGGGAGTTCCTCCGACACCGACGCGATCGCTTCTCCGAGCGCCCCCGACACGTTTCCGAGGCCGGTCCCCTCGATCACGACGCCGCCGACTGGATGGCCGTTCTCGCTGGCGCCCTCATCGCTGGCGCCATCCGCCTGGATCAGTCGATTGAGCTCCTCGGCACCGACTCCGGTTCCCGAGTGAACGATCGGAACCCGGGGGATCGTTTCCGGCGCTACCGCTCCCAGCGGTGGGACGTTCGCCCGTCGCTGCGGGGTTCGGTGAATCCGCACGTCGCTGCGAGACAGGGTCGCGACCGGACCCTTCCCGGGCGACCGGAAGGTGTCCAGGGCGCTCGTGTGGCCCTTGACGACGTCCCGTGCGGCGTGGATCTCCTGATCGAAGGCGACGTGAACGCCCGCAGCGAACCGGTCGTCGGCTGCGGCCCGAACCGCGGACAGCAGGTTCGCCGGCGCGTCCGAGGAGGTCTCGTCGAGCCGTCGCTGGGCGCCGGTGACGATCACCGGAATCGGAAGGTCTTCCAACAGTTCCAGCGCGTAGGCGGTGTCTGCAAGCGTGTCCGTCCCGTGCGTGAGCACGATTCCGTCGGCCGACGACTGGACGGCTTCGGCCAGTTCGGCGGCCGCGGTCACGTCTCTCCACCGCATGTCGAATCCGGGCTGAGAGCACACCTCGTGAATCTCGAACTCAGCCCGTCCCTCGAGTGCCGGAACCGAACCCAGCAGCTGTTCGCCGGATTTGGCGGGTGCCGCCCCGTCGTCGTCGGGTTCGGCAGCGATCGTTCCGCCACACGACAACACCGCGAGGGTGGGCGTAGTCACACCGGCCCACCGCCAGTTCGTCGGATCATGTGCCGACGTTCGGCCCTCAGTCGAAAAGCGTTTGCCGTTGCTCGCGGTGTATCCGGTATGGAAGACGTCATCCTCGACGACGAAGGGATGCTCTCGCCGGTCGTCGTGGTCGCCACGGTCCTGTTGATCGCGGGCTTTGCGATCGGGCTGTTGTACCAGCTTATCCTGCTGCTCCTCTGAGGCGACGTAACGCACCCGCCGCCCCGTCACTCGGCGGGATCGAACTCGAGGGCGACGGAGTTGATACAGAACCGCTTGCCGGTCGGCTCCGGGCCGTCGTCGAAGACGTGTCCGAGATGACCGTCACACCGGCTACATTTTACTTCGATTCGTGACATCCCGTGTCTGGTGTCGACTTCAGTCTCGATACGCTCCTCCTCGGCGGCGTAGAAACTCGGCCAGCCACAGCCCGAGTCGTACTTTGTCGTGGCGTCGAACAGGCCGGTGCCACAACCTCTACACCGGTACATGCCATCGTCGTCGCGATCGACGTGCTCGCCGCTGAACCGGGCCTCGGTGCCTCGTTCCCGGAGGACCCGGTAGGCCTCCTCGTCGAGTCGTTCGCGCCACTCTGATTCGGATTCGGGAAGCTGTTCGGATCCGTGGTCCGCGGGCCGCTCGGGGTCAGTCATCGAACTGATTAAGGGACGAACGGGGAAAGGTGTTCCTCGGGCTCTCGAACGGGCTCACTGGCTGCCGTATCGGGGTCCACGACGGGTGAGACTCACCAGGTCGTGGAGGTCGTCGACGACGTACGTCGGCTCCCTGTCGAGCTCGTGGTCACGACGGTGTGGTCGACGGATGAACGCCGAGTCGATTCCGGCGTTGTCGGCGGCGGCGACGTCCGACTCGTTGTCGCCGATGAACAGGGCGGTATCGGCTCCGAGGTCTTCGAGCGCCCGTTCCAGATAGTGTGCGTTGGGCTTTTTGAGCCGGAGGCTCTCCACGGTCGGTTCCCGGCCGTACAGCGTTCGGAAGTGACCGTCGAGTCCGAAGTGCTCGAGGACGAATTCGACGGTCGCCTGCTGGTTCGAGGAGACCACGCCCAGCGGAACGTCGAACTCTGGCAGGACGCGGACGTCCTCGTACGGGGTTTTTCGGCCGGCAGTGGCCTCGTCTCGCTGGATCTCGCTCGCGACACTGTCGCGGGTGTACCAGAACGTCTCCGGATCCAGGTCGTAGGTCGAACAGACGTTCCTGACGTCCGCGGGATCGACGTCGACGATCACCGATTCGACGTGTTCGGGCGCGGGATCGGAGACGTCGAGCTCGTCGAACGTCTGCCAGGCAGCCTCGACGAGGGCGTCGTAACGCGTCCGGCCGACCAACACCCCGTCCTTGTCGAACAGGACGGCGTCGTACATACCACTACTACCGATGCGGGGACCTATAAGCGCACTCGTTCGGTGCCGGCCTCCGACACCGTTCGGGATCGATCACGCAGTCGCCGGTTCCAGGTTCGAGACGTAGGCGGCGAGATCCGTCGTCGTGACGATGCCGATGACACCGTCGACGTCGCTCACGACCGGGAGGTGGTGGATGTCGTTTTCGATCATCGTTTCCGCGGCCTCGACGATCGGGTCTTGTGCGCTCGCAGTAAGTACGCCGGTCGTCATGTACTTCTCTACGGGCGTTTGATCTTTCGGCTTCCGTTCGGCCACGATCTGGACGAAGTCGGTCGACGTGAGGATGCCACACAGTTGGTTGTCCTCGTCGGCAACGACGACGGAACCGATGCCCTCATCGAGCATCACGTTCGCGGCGTCCTCTACGAGGGTATCCGGGGAGACCGTTCGAACGGGCGATGACATCAAGCGTCCCACGAGAATGTCTTGCATGGGTATCGGTAGGTGGAGCGGGATATTAAAAAGGGTTCGTATGGCGGTGAGTTACGACGCAACCGGGAACCGTCGCGAGGCTCGAGGATTCTCTGCGGTCACGAGGTCGACGGGGACATCTGGATGTTGAGGCTCTTTTGAATGATCTGGGTGAACGCCATCGAGCACAGGAAGTACCAGATGATCCAGATCTGAATCGGGCCGATGAGGCCGGTCGTCCACTCGACGGTGCCTGCAATCGGGATGACGATTGACTCGAACGTGCCGTGTGCGTCGCTGCCGCGGAATCCGACCATCCAGTACATCCACAGGAACGCCGGGATGGTGAGGAACATGATCCACACCATCGGCCGGAACTGCTCTTTGAACATTCCCAGCTGATCGGACATCGCTTCCATCTGTTCCTCCTGGATGGCGTCGAGCGCCTCGTCGTCGCCTGCCTCCTTGGCCTGCTTGCGGCGGTCCTGGATGTCTTTCATCCGTTCCTGGTACTTCGACATCTTGTCCATATCCATGAGCGCTGCCCGAAGCAGGGTGGAGTAGAGCCCGGTCGCGAGCGCGATTACCATGATCACCGCATAGAAGGGCAGGACGTTGTTGACCGGACCCAAAAGCAGATGGACCGCGTTGCCGATCAGATCGCGGATCGGACCCCACGTGTAGCCGACGAAGAACAAAAGCGTCGCCACGAGGGCGCCTTTGTCCCACTGCGTCCAGGAGGTCGTGTCCGGGACGTCCACGTCGCTGCCCGACGTGAACTCGTTTTCGTCCTCCTCGAGGCCGTCTCGGGTCGCCTCCGGATCGGCGAGTTCGAACCCTTCTTCCCCGTCGACCAGGATCTCCTGCTCGATGAGGCGACCCCACTGACCGCTGGTGAGGTCCTCGCGGACGTCGATCCACTTTAGTTCCCCGTCCTCGGCGCGTTCGAGGACGATCTCGACGGCGTCGCGCATCTCGTCGTCGGCGACGAGCTTGCGGACCCTCCGTTCGATACGACTCATTGTGCCTCCGTAGGAAAAGCGGAGTTAAGAACCTGTTTACTCGGAGCTGGTTCTCGGCTCACTCCCGTTTCGGTTCACTCACTCGAGGAGTTCAGTCAGCCGCTCGAAAACCTCGTCGGGTGAGGCCTCACCGTCGATCTCGACGAGTTCGCCCTGCTCGCGGTAGAACTCGATCACCGGTTCGGTGTTCTCCTCGTAGACGCGGAGTCGCTCCTTGACGACGTCTTCGGTGTCGTCGTCGCGCTGCTCGAGCCGCTCGCGGACTGCCTCGTCGTCGGGTATGTCGAATTCTACGTGATAGATGTCACCCGTCTCCGGATCGACGCGCCGGCCGGTCAGCCGGCGGACGAGTTCGTCCTCGCTTACGTCGAGGTAGACGACGACGTCTAGCTCCGTGATGTCCGAGAGGTACTCCGCCTGCGAGAGATTGCGGGGATAGCCGTCGAGAACGAAGCCGTCGGTCTCCGCGATCGCGGCCTCGACGATCTCGTTTACCACGGGATCCGGAACGAGCTCCCCGGCCTCCATATACTCCCGTGGCGTTCCGTGTTCCGTCTCCATGTCCTTGTTCGCCCGAAGCGCGTCGCCCGTCGTGACGTGTTCGAGGTCGTACGCTTCGGCGAGCCGCTTGCTCTGGGTTCCTTTGCCGGCACCGGGGGCACCGAGCAACAACACGCGTTGGCTCATCTCGTTACCACCCTTCGGGCCCACGGTTAAAGCCTTGAAGATCTTCGTCCGGTGGGAACGACTTTTCTTTCCGCGCTCCGACGTGGTGGCATGACCCGGTTTAGCGCCGACACGCCGACGGAACGACGGAAACTGTTCGCCGACGCCGTCGTCGCCCACCGGCAGCGAGCCAGTCCGTTTCTCACGGTCGAGACGCCGAAAACCGACGACGAAGAGATCGCACCGTGGATTCAGCTGTCGGAACACACCCTCAATATGGACTGTACGGACGCCGAATTACAGCGGTTGAAGTCGATGCTCGACGAATACCAGGAGTTTCGGATCGACGAACTCGAGAGCCCGGAAAACGCCGACGGAACCAACGTTCGGATCACTGCACGGTCCGACGCGAACCGACTCGCGGAGTTCATGGATCGGGCGTTTCGGGAGGTGTACCGCCGAGCGGAGTCGTACACGGCGTGGGCAGTCGAGGTGTGACTGTCGAGTCGCGGTCGAGTCGCGGTCGAGTCGCGGTCGGGTCGCGGGATCGGGCCTGCGGGGCCGATCCAGTCGAGCAAGTGGGACCGAGCCAGTAGAGCCGGATGTTCGGGGTCTAGACGTACTCTCGGGCGTATCCCGTGGCGGCTCCGAGCACCAGTGTCGTGAGCGCCAGTACAGCGAGCCCGTGGTGTTGGATCCAGTCGTACTCGGCGGGGAAGGAAAACACGAGCGTCTCGTCGATCGAGAGGAGCCATACGCCGGCGAGGGCGACGAGCGCCACTCCGAGCACGACCGAAAGCCCCGCCACGAGCGGAGGATCTGCACGGCCACGTTCCCCCGAGAGGAAGACGACGACGCCGATCGCGGCGAAGAATCCGATGCCGACGGCGCCCGTCGGACCCGCCGTGTAGTAGTCGGTGAGCAGGTGATCGGGCGCCTCGATGACGAGTGCGGGAACGCCGAGCACGACGATCACGAGCAGACAGAGGAGGGCGCCGAGCGTCGACAACGTGCTCGCTGTGTCCATGTTGGCGAATCAGTCGCCGGTGCTATTGAATGACGTGATCCGTCGAGCGTGTGTCGGGATTGCCGTGTGCTCGGCCACGCGGACGAACGCGAGCCCCACGAGGAGAAGGGCCCCCCACAGTCCGGGCTGCAAGACCGGCAGCAGGGGACGCAACACGTTCGAAGCCAGGAGACTCTCGGAAACCCGTCCGAACGTAAAGACGCCGTACGCGTGGACGTGGAGAAACAGGAGTCCAAGGACCGGGAGCTCCGGCCGTCCGTCGGTACGGTCCAGTTCCAGTGCGAGCAACACCAGCACTGCCGGGAGAAGAACTACGAGGTCGAAGGTGTACGCTCGGGGCGCGGCGAGCGGAATGATCGCGATCCCGAGCGCGAACGTCGGGAGGTCTGCCTCCGGCCCCTGTGCGCCGATCGCCAGCCCAATGGTCGACACGATCAAGAGCCCGCGAACCGCGAGCCCCACCGACTCGATCGCGAGCAACGGCCGGAAGTACGCCGGCGTCCACAGGTGCGGTGAACGGGAGCCGGTTCCCCAGCCTTTCCCCCAGAGCAACACGTCGAGATAGCTGCGGTGGGTCGCCGGATCGAACAGCAGAAGCGACAGCCCGATCAGGGCGAAAAGCGCCGCAATCGCGCCGGCGAACCGCCGTCGACATCGAAGGAGATGTGCGCCCGACGGCGCGTAGACGAGTTTGACCGAGCTGCCGAGCGTCGTGAACACGCCGCTTGCGATCGCCGCGGATCGACCGCGGCCGTTCAGATCCCGAATCAGCCCGACCAGCGCGAGCGTCAAAAGCGCCGCGAGGAACGTCGACACCTGTCCCATTTTGAAGCCGAACAGGATCGGCTGGAACCCCACGAGAAGCCACAGCAACAGGAGGCGTTCGAGGGGATGCATCGAAAGGCCGAACTCCCGGATCGCCAGCTGGAGGCTCACCCACAGCGCGAGCACGGAGAGGACGCCCCAGGCGATTCCCGGGTTCTCGAAGGCAGCGAGAAACGCCGCGAAGATGGGGAGTGCGATCGGTGGGTACAGATAGTTTCCGTGAAAGCCACCCTCCTCGTTGGGTTCGTATATGGGCTCGCCAGCCTGCCAGTCGTCGACGGCGATTCGATACGCTCCGAAGTCGTAGTACCGAAACGCCGTCGAGATCTCCGCGCTCCGGAGCAGTAGATCGACCACTGGATACGCCGCGATCGCCCCCATCACGAGAACTGCGAGGCTGACGAATCCGGGTTGGTCGTTTCGTATCTCCCACAGTCGGTCCAGCACCGACATCGGACGGGAAAACACGCCGACATGATAAGTGTTTTCGGGAACTCCGTCCGAATCGCGGAACCTCTCCAGGTGTCGAACGGTCGTCCCTGTACGATCGAATATTCGAATCCGAGTACCGTAATGATTTATTAGTGTTGGGGATCAGATTTTACCGTACATTGATAAGGGACGAGTCAAACACAGACCAGGTCCTCAAATCACGAAATACGCCAATAACTACGGTTCAAACCGTTATATAACGAATAATTATATCACGACAGATTTAAGTAGTTCCGAGAATAACTAAGTGTAAGGACGTTCGCGCGGGTTCTATTATTTCGCCGGGGCGTCGTCCAAGAGACATCCATGAGCGAAACAGACACCACCATCAAGCAGTACGCCGGTGCCGACGAGCGGCAGCGATCGGACCGCGCCGGTCGAGAACAGGAACAGAGCGACGAACGGCGGCGGGTACAGACCTGTCCGGAGTGTGGCGGACGACTCGAGACGGATACCGAACACGGTGAGACCGTCTGTACGGACTGTGGGCTGGTCGTCGAGACCGACGAGATCGACCGCGGTCCCGAGTGGCGCGCCTTCGACAGCGCCGAGCGCGACAGCAAGTCGCGCGTCGGGGCGCCGACGACGAAGATGATGCACGACAAGGGGCTGTCGACGAACATCGGCTGGCAGGACAAGGACGCCTACGGTCGAGCGCTCTCGAGCCGACAGCGCCGTCAGATGCAGCGGCTCCGCACCTGGAACGAGCGGTTCCGTACTCGCGACTCGAAGGAGCGCAACCTCAAGCAGGCGCTGGGCGAGATCGACCGGATGGCCTCGGCGCTGGGGCTGCCCGAGAACGTCCGCGAGACCGCCTCGGTCATCTACCGCCGTGCGCTCGATGAAGACCTCCTGCCCGGCCGCTCGATCGAAGGCGTCGCCACCGCCGCGCTGTACGCGGCCGCCCGCCAGGCCGGCACCCCACGCAGCCTCGACGAGTTCACCGTCGTCTCGCGGGTCGACAAGATGGAGCTCACCCGGACGTACCGGTACGTCGTCCGGGAGCTGAAGCTCGAGGTCCAGCCTGCCGACCCCGAGAGCTACGTCCCCCGGTTCGTCTCGCAGCTCGGCCTGAGCGACGAAACGGAGCGCCGGGCGCGCGAGCTGCTCCGGAACGCGAAAAATCTGGGGCTCACCAGCGGGAAGTCGCCCGTGGGGCTCGCCGCAGCCGCAGTGTACGCGGCGGCGCTTCTCACCAACGAGAAGGTAACCCAGAGCCAGGTCGGCGACGTCGCTGACATCTCGGAAGTGACGATCCGCAACCGGTACAAGGAGCTTCTGGAGGCGGACCCCGACGGCCTGTACGACTGATCGGTCACCTGTCTCTTGGGCCGTCGATTTTCTTTTCAGCTCTCGTATTCGAGAGTGCTCGCTCCGCGCAGCTTTTATCTTGTCCCTCCACGAACAGCACTGCCATGGTCGAAGCGTTTGTCAGACTCGTCTGTCCGGAGTGTTCGAAAGATTGGCAGGAAGCCCCGATGGACCTTCCGAACCTGCGCGAGAACTTCTCGTGTCCCTCCTGTCACGCGACACGTCGTCTCTCGGAGTTCATGCGAACCGAACGGGACCTCGAGGCCGTAAAACAGTTCCAGTAGCGTCCGGGTTTCCTCCGGATTCTCTCCGGATTAACTCGTTTCTCTCACTCTCCGGTCGGGGAGAGCGCGCCGCAGGCGTCACACCGGAGCAGCTGAGCCCCCTGCTCGCGTTCGATTCGGGTGTCCGGGAGTCCGCACTCGGGACACAGCACGTACGATTCGGTGTACGATTCGATGGCCTCTTCGACCCGGCGCTGCCGGAACTCCCCGGTCAGCCGGGCGCGACCGCTCTCGTCGATGTGGGCGCTGGTGCCCAGTTCGGACTGCAACGCTTTGAGGACGTGCGACTCCTCCCGTCCGAGCACGTCGACGACTTCCTGGAAGTTCTCGAACACCGTGACGTGGCCCTCCTCTCGAACGTCCGGCGTCGGTACCTCGAAGCGCTCGCTTGCGTTCTCGATCTCCGGCGTCCGATCGAGTGCACGGTCCAGTTGTTCGTCGTACTCCATGTGGGGTAGATACTGTCGGACACAGTAAAGTCTTGCCGGCCCACAACCGTCGAACCGCCAAATTTTGCGGGAAACACGCCGTAAATCCGGGAACCGTGTTAACGACTATCAGGATAGTAATTTAACCCTCCAGTCGCTATGGTGGATTAGCTCATGAAAAAGCAGGAACTCATTCACCTTCATGGCCTGCTCGCGGAGGTACGCAAGCAGTGTGAGGCATGGAACGAGGAGACCGAACTGGACGAGTACGAATCGCTGGGCGTCAAACCGACATCGATCCACCGATCGAAAACGGACCACAAGGAGGCGGTGTTTGCCCTGGCGGACGGGATCACCGCACCGATGGAGGAGTCTGAGGTCGACTCCGAGACCGAAACGCTGACCGCGACCGCGGACTGAATCTTCTCGCGAAATCGCGATAGCACCGACTCCGTAGCGGCAGCCACACGATTCCTGGGTCGGGTTCCGTCGATTTCTTTACGTAGTTCCGCCGAGGAGTTCCGCACGAATGCTCGAGGGGGTCAACGTCGCGCTGGGCGTCACCGGAAGCATCGCAGCGGTCAAGGTGGTCGAACTCGCACACGAGCTCCGCCGACAGGGAGCGGAGGTCAGGGGAGTTGCCACTCCTGCGGCCCGACAGATCGTCCATCCGTGGGCGGTCGAGTTCGCCACCGAAAACGACGTTGTCACCGAGATCACGGGCGAGGTCGAACACGTCGAGCTGTGTGGTCGGGACGGCTGGGCGGACGTCCTGCTCGTCGCGCCGATGACCGCAAACACCGCCGGCAAGATCGCGGCCGCGATCGACGACACGCCGGTGACGACGTGTGCGACGACGGCGCTGGGCTCGGGGCTGCCGGTCGTCGCCGTGCCGGCCATGCACGAGCCTATGTACGACCATCCCGGCGTTGCCGATTCGCTCGGGCGTCTGCAGTCGTGGGGGGTTTCGATCGTGAAGCCACGGCTCGAGGAGGGGAAAGCCAAGATCGCCAGCGAATCCGACGTCGTCACTGCGGTCGCTCGAGCGACGACGCCACAGACGCTCGCGGGAAAGCACGTCGTCGTCACAGCGGGTGCGACCAAAGAGCAGCTGGATCCCATCCGGGTCATCACCAACCGAGCGTCCGGAAAGACGGGTCGGGCGGTCGCACGGGCGTGTCACGTTCGCGGCGCCGATGTGACTCTGGTCCAGGACGGGCCCGAGGTCGGCTACGCCGACGTCGTCGAGATCGAGAGTGCAGACGAGATGATCGAGGCCACAGTCGAGGCGTGTCGCACCGCCGACGCGCTCGTCTCGGCGGCGGCGATCTCGGATTTCACCGCCGACTCAGTCGTCGAGAAGATCCGTTCGGGGACGCCGCTGAGCGTCGACCTCGAACCCACGCCGAAGCTCATCGACACCGTTCGGGACCGCTACCCGGAGCTGCCGATCGTCGGGTTCAAGGCCGAAACCGGCGGCAACGACGAGGAGATGGTCCGGGAGGCCCGCCGGATCCGCGACCGCGTCGGCCTGTCGTTCGTCGTCGCCAACGACGCCGACGTGATGGGCGAAGACGAGACCCGCGTTCTCCTCGTCGACAACGAGGTGGTGGAACGGTCGGGGACGAAAACCGCCGTCGCCGGCAGTGTCGCAGACAAACTCGCGGGGACAGTCGGCGAGAGTGACTACGACCGCTCGTCGCCGTCGAACTGAGAGTCGAGCGTCGACTGCGTTCCGGCTGATCCCGAGTTCGATCCCTCGTGTTCGTCGCGGATGTATGCGCCGAGGTAGCCGCCGAGGGCGCCGAATCCGATCAGGTAGGCAGCGCCGAAAGTCACGACAAACAGCATGATGACGAACGTGAATCCGAAGTCGATCGGCGCCAACACGAGCCCGACGAACAACAGTGGAAGCAGCAGCAGGGAGATCAGCGCCCCCGAGAGGGCGCCGACTTTCGTCCCGTCGGTCCTGTCGCCGTTCTCGAGCCACGCCGCGACGCCGCCACCGAGGATCGGCGAGAACGGGACGAACGAGGTGACGATGGTGACGACTGCGCCGATGAGTGCGTTGATGAGTGTGTCGCCGTTCATACCGGATTCTCCCGGCGACGACACTTCACCGTGTCGATGAGTGGAACGCCGGTTTCACTGTTCGCCGCCGCTTACCGGGGGAAACAGCGCGAGTTCGTCGCCGTCTTCGAGTTGTGTGTCCATCCCGTCGCCGTTCCGGACGGACTCGCCGTTGCATAGGACGTTGATGTGATCCAGCAATTCGCCGTCCTCGTCGAGTATCCGCTCCTCGAGTCCGGGATGCCGTTCGAGCAGCGCCGCGAGCGCGTCGTCTACGGTGTCGATTGCGGCGTCGATCTCGACGGTGTCCTCGCCGGCGACCTCCGCGAGGTCGGCGAACAGTTTCCATTCCATACGGATCTGTCACTGCCGGCGGACTAAGAGGATTGCGCACCCGGCTGTTCGGGTTCCCCTTCCCCCCGGGCTCGTCGCTCTGCTCGCCTGAGGCTATCGGGCCGTCCGACGAGGTACAGTTCGTCGCCCGCCGCGAGCGCGTAGCTTCGGGGTGGGATCGCCTCGATCGGCCCGTCGCGAGGTCGAACGGCGGCGACTGTCGGGCCGAGGTCGCCGATCGGCGCACCGACGAGTTCGCTGTCGGCCGATACTGTTGCCACGGTCATCGTCTCGTCTGCGTTGCGCAACAGCGAGGCGAACTCCCGGTCCGCCTGGGGTTCCGCGGGGAGCGTGACCAGTCGATACCGGCGCGACTGGTCGATCTTTTCGGCGTCGGACTCGTCGACCGTGACCGTGGCGACGTCGCCGGCGGTCGCCCGGAGTTCGGCCGAGGAAACGCGTTTCGGTCCCTCTTCGTCGGTCCACAGCTGCACTATGTCGCCGGGGGTCGCGGCGTACGGCGGATCCCCCCGAACCGCGACCGCGACGGTGCCCGGCGCGAGGGTCGGCCCGACCCCTGCCGCACGGGAGCCGACACCGAGGTACTCGACGGTTCCGTCCGCAGAGATGTCGAGGTCGACGTGACCGACGCCGAAATCCTCCTTGATTCGCACGGCGAGCCGCTCTCGCAGCTCCGCTACGGTGATCCGCCGCGGGAAAAGCAGCGTCTCCTCGCTCATTCGTTCCTTCGTTCCGGGGGCGACCGGGTCGTAGGCGTCGATGTCGTTGATGTCGTCTGCGGAGGGAAGCGTGACGGTCGTGACGCGCCCGGCGCTGCGGACCACTTCCGAGACGTCCCCCTGGAGCCGTCGGCCGCCCGCCATCGCGGCAGCGTTTCGACCCAGCCTGTCACCGACCCGGAGCCCCACCGGAGAGACGGCCGTGGCGACGCCCAGCGCGACGAGGTTGAAAAACGCGGTCGCCGGATCGAACAGCCCGACCTGTTCCCCTGCGACGTACGATCCCAGGGAGGCGGTGTTGAGATACAGCGCGATCACCGACACGCCGAAGATGATGGCGATCCCCTCCGGCAGTTCGTCGTTGACGTACCACCGGTACGCCGCCGCTACGCACCCGGCGGCGACGCCGGCGAGGATCGCGTACGTGAGCAGGTTCAGGAGGGCGACGTTCGGCTCCGCGAAGGTCGCGGCCGGAACCGGGATCACCCTGCCACCACCTCGAAGCCAGTCAGTGCCTCGCGTGTGCCCACGACGAACAGATCGTCGCCTGCAGCAAGTTCCGTCTCGCCCCGCGGGGTGATCGTCCAGCCGTCGTGTTTCGCAGCCAGGATGACGACGTCGTACGCCTCCCGAACGTTCACCTCGCCGATCGTGGTTCCGTCCAGCGGTCCCCCCGCCTTCACGGAGACTTTCCGGAAGCGCTTTCCGGCGCGACGGAGCAGCGAGGTGAGTTCGAACTCCCGTCGGATCCCCCGAGAGAGAACGATAACCTCCCCGCGTTCTGCCCGGAGGAGCGTTCCGGCGTCCGACCGGTCGACTGCCACCGTCACCCGTCCATCGCCGCCGTCGGTCCGGTCGATGGCCACTGTCGCCGGCGACGGCGTTTCCTCGGGTTCGCCGCCGTCGGTTTTCGCGTCCGGCTTGTTCTTTTCGGTCGACGTCCCCGACGACGCGCTCAACAGCGTCCCCTCGACGGTGAGATCGGGGGTAGTGATTCGGACGGATTCACCCGGAACGAGCCCGGTCGGGACCAGCGCAGGCACCGACACCGCCCGCTTTCCCGGGGGGATCCGTTTCGAGAGCCCCCCGACCGGCGGGGCTCCAGCGACCGTCGCCCGCGCCCGTTCGTCGATCGACACGGACGCACTCGCCAGGTCGAACTCGGTCCGGAGCTGGTCTTCGAACCGCGACTCCAGCTCCGAGACGGGGAGGTCAGCGGGGAACGTCCACTCGTTAGTTTTGATCTCCTCGCGGAGTTCAGGTGACAGCGGAGGGTACCCCTCGAGGTCCTCGACCTCGCCGACGACGGTGATCCGTACCCGTCCCCGCCCTCCGACCAGTTCGACGACGTCCGTCGAGAGGGTGCGTTCCCGCAACCCTTTGAGCGACATCCGTCTGGGAACGTTCGCGCCGAGTTTGTCCCCCTTCGCGTGGGCGTACAGCGCGAGCATCAACACGACGACGATCGCCGTCAGAATCGCGACGGCGTTTTCGTCGGTCCGGATCGTCTCGTCGTTCAACGCGAGCAGCCCCCCGTTTATCCCCGCGATTGCGAGCGCGAGGACGACCACACCGAACCCGGGGATGGTCACTCCGGTCACGTACCGGAAGACGAACCCCAGCGTGCCGGCGACGAGCGCCGGGATGATCCCCGTGAGGACGCCCAGATAGATCCCCAGGAGGATCTCGAACGGAAGCGATGGCATGGACGTATCCACAGCCCCCGCTTACAAACCGTTTCCGCTGCGATCCCGCCCCGGGACCTTCGTCAACAGCGCCGCAGTCTCGCGGATGTCGTGGGTGTCGACCAGCAACTCGGCCGCCTCTCGAACCGTGAAGTCGGGATCGACGTCGACGCCGTAACACGCTGCGTACACCGAAAGCCAGTCGTTCGTCGCCCGGTGAAGCAACTCCATCTCTTCGGTGGAAAACCGGACGCCCTTCTCGGCAGTCCGGGCTTCGACGTACAGCGCTACCACCGATCCCAGCCCGTCCCGCGCGGCCGCAGTCGCACAGTCCTCGGGGGTTCGACGGTCGCCTCCGGGGTCGTGTTCGTCGGTCCAGGACCTGTTTTCCCGTCGCTTCCGAGCCTCGGCTGCGAGCCGTCGTATCCGGGGTTCGAAGTCGGATGCCACGTTTTTACTCCCTCATTGGCCGCTTTTTACTCCCTCATTGGCCGCTTTTTACTCCCTCATTGGCCGCTTTTTACTCCCTCATTGGCCGCTTTTTATCCTTCGTCGAAGGCAACGCCCTTGCCGCCGCGTGGGTGCTCCCATTCGGTGTCGGCCACGATCGCGCAGGTGCCACACTCGACGCACGGCTGGGTGTCGAGGCTCACGACGCGCTGTTCGCCGCCGTTGGTTCCCACGCGCTCTTCGCGGTAACAGCCGCCGCCGAACTCTTTCGCGCTCACCGGACAGGCGGTCACCGCTGTGCCGCTCGCCTCGATCGAGTCGTCGATCAGTTCGATGTGCGGGTTGCCCACGTCGGTGTTGTACGTCAATTCGCCGATCCGTTCCTCGAGGCTCGGGGGTTCGACGTCGTTTTCCTCCACGACGGGTGCACCGAGCTCTTCGGCGATCACTGTCGGAAGCGTGACGTACGGCGTCTTCGTGTCCGGCACCATCGTGGCGAGGAACGCCGACGAGTAGAGCCGTTCCAGCCGGTCGCCGAGCGCTCGCACTCCAAGCCGACCTACAGGCGATCGCGTCACCGTATCGAGCACGTCGGCGAGGGCGTCGTGTTCGCCGACCTGCCGGACGAGTTCGTAGCGGCGGGGACGGAGCTTCCCCATCACGCCTTCGTCGTTCAACTTCCGCTCGTACAGCTCCCCAGAGAGGCCGGAATCCCCTCGGGAGCGCGCCTCGACGTACGCCTCGGCTGCGAGTGCCCCGGCCGTCACCGCGTGATTCATTCCTTTGATGATGGGTCCCTGTGCCTGCATCTGTCCGGCCGCGTCCCCCACGAGGACGAGCCGGTCTCGGTGGGGCGATCGGTGGGCGACCTTCTTCGAGTCGGGAACGAGCTTCGCGGAGTACTCCCGTTCGGTGTACTCGTCGGGGAGCCACTCGCCCAGCGCCGGATGGGTCAACAGCGCGTCCAGCAGTTCGTGGGGTTCGGCTCGCGTCTCGACGACGCTGTCGAGGTGAAACACCGTTCCGATGGACAGGGAGTCCCGGTTCGTGTAGACGAACCCGCCGCCGCGCGCGTCCCCGAAGAGATCCCCGGAAAACAGGTGAGCGGCCCCCTCGTCGGGCCCGACGTCGAAGCTGTCGTCGATTTCTTCGGGCGGGACGTCGACGACGGCCTTGACGCCCTGGAACCACTCTTCGGGCTCCTCCCAGTCCATGAGACCGGCATCACGGGCGAGTTCGGAGTTGACGCCGTCGGCGGCGACGATCAGGTCCGCTTCGATCGGGTCGAGTTCGTCGCAGGTGACGCCGACGATCTCCCCGCCGTCCCGGAGCAGGCCGTTCACTCTGACTTCGGTGAGCAGTCCTCCCCCCGTTTCTGCGGTCATCTCGTGGACGCGGTCGGCCAGCCAGGAGTCCATCCGTCGCCGGAGCACCGCGTCGGACCACTCGGTGTCGTGTTCGTGCAACTGCGTCACGTCGAAGGTCTTCACCTGCCGTCCGGCGACGTTGTGGAGGTAGTACTCGGTCACCGGGCGTTCGGTCGCCGCCTCGCGGAAGCCGGGAAACAGGTCGTCGATCGTGTACGGGGACGACTCCTCGGCGTAGATGAGCCCGCCTGAGACGTTCTTCGAGCCCGCCTCGACCCCCCGTTCGAGCACCAGCGTCTCTACGCCGTTTCGTGCGAGCGTCGCCGCAGCAGCCGCCCCGCCCGGACCGCAGCCGACGACGACCGCCTCGAACGACTCGCGAGTCATTCGAGTTCACCCCCGTCGGCCGCGGCCTCGAGGTCGATTTCCCCGGCGGCGATCCCGTCGATCAACCGCGGCAACACTTCGAAGAGGTCGCCCTCGATGAAGTAGTCCGACCAGTCGTGGATCCGGGCGTCCGGGTCGGTGTTGATCGCCACGATCGTCCCCGACTCGTCGCAGCCGACCTTGTGCTGGACGGCGCCGGAGACGCCGGCGGCGACGTACAGGTCCGGTTCGATCTCCTGGCCGGTCTCGCCGATCTGACGCTCCTCTGCGGTGTACTGCTCGACGTGGCCGTCGAAGTTGAACGAGCCGGTGACGATACCCCGGGTGACGCCCACGTCGGCGCTTTCGAACCTGTCGGCCAGCTCAACCGCGAGTTCCATTCCGCGGGTGGGATCCGCGCTGATCCCCCGGCCCATGCACACGACGACGTCGTTGCCCGTGAGGTCGACACCGCCGTCCAGCCGATCGAAGTCGATCACCTCCGCCCGGAACCACTCGTCTTCGAGTTCGAGGTCGTGTTCGATTACCGCTCCCTCCCGTTCGGGATCCGGGTCCGGAACGTCGAAGCTCCCCGGGATGACCGAGGCACCCTGGGGATGAAACTCCCGGGTCGGGTTGTCGAGACAGAGGATCGTCGAGTATTCGAACCCGGAGAAGTCGGGGCGCTTCATGTGAAGCACGCGCCGGAACTCGCGGTTGTTCCCCGAGCCTCCCGTTTTCACCGGATTCGAGACGGTGACGTCGGTGATGTACAGCCCCGAGCAGTCGCTGGCGAGACCGGAGTCGAGTTCGCCCTGCACGAGCGCAGAGAGGTCCCGCCCGTTGTTCGTCGCCGGAAAGAGGGTGTACCGCGGCTCGTCGTAGTCTCGCCAGTCTGCGGGATCCGGGTCTGTCCCGGGTGTGCGTTCCTCGCCGACCCCCATCGGCGGTTCGGCTCCCCCCCGGGCCATGTCACAGAATATCTCTGTGTAGGGCTTGTGCCGGAAGCGCTCGAGCCGATCGTCCTCGTGGTAGACGACGACGTCGGCGCCGTGTTCGATGCACGTGTCGGCGTGGCCGGCGACGTCGTCGCCGATCAGCACCGCGACGACGCGCTCGGCGGCGTCGTACTGACGGTTGTACTCGTCCATCAGCTCGCGTGCCTTTCCGAGCATCTCCAGGGAGACGTCGATCAGTTCCCCCGCCTGGGTCTCGCAGTACACCCACATGTCACGATAGGCCCCATTATCGAGGGCCTTGACGTACTGTTTGTCGGCAGTTGGGTGATCCAGCTCGGGGTGTTTCTCCTCGGGCGACAGCTGCTCCCGCTCGTCGGACTCCTCGCTTCCGGCGACCGAGTCGATCCGGTTTTCGACGAGTCGTTTGACGCTGTCCCGGTTGTCGCCGGCTTCCTCCCGCTCGATCAGTTCCCGGAGGCGTTCGACGTCGTCGATCTTCCGGACGGCGTTTCCCACGTCCGCGGCGGACATCTCCGCGAGATCGAGGCCGGCGTCCCCGTTCTCGTCTCCTGGCTCCTCCTCGTCGTCGCCCTCGAACTTCTCTATGCGGCTCTCTATCAGTGTCTTTGCCGCGGTTCGGTCCTTGCCCGCTTTCTCGGTGTCGAGGATTTCGCGGAGTTCCTCGACGTCGGCGACGTCGGCCAGTTCCGGCCCGAGTTCGGAGACGTCATACTCGCCGGGATCGAGTGTCATCGGTCAGTCACCCCCCGCGGCGAACGGCTGCATCTCCTCGAGAACCTGTCCCATGGCCTCGGAATCCTCCGGATCGACGTCTGTGGCCTCTCGCTCGGAGGGCGCCCGTGGGATCGGGTCCACGCTCTCGACGATCGTCGGCGACCCGTCGAGGCCGACGTAGTCGGGATCCAGGTTCAGCTCCTCGTGGTCCCACATCTCGAGGTGCTCCTCGTACTCCTCGGCTCGCTTCTGCGTCTCCTGCCGGAGGCGCTTGTGTTCGAGCCGGGTGTTCGCGGTCCGATAGGTGGGCTCGAACTCCGGATCAGCGACGACGACGGCGGGCATCGGCACCTCGACGGTTTCGATCTCCTCGACGTCGCCCTCGACGAGCCGTTTCGCGCGGAGCCGGCGATCTTCCTCGTCGACTTCGAGCGCGACGACGTGGGTGACGAGCGGCCAGTCGAGACACCAGCACGTCTGGGGGCCGGTGTGGCCGGTCTCGCCGTCGGCGGTTTTAAAGCCCGCGAACACCAGGTCGACGTCGCCGTGGTGCCGGATCGCCGTCGCCAGCGTGATCGCGGTCGCCCAGGTGTCCGCGGCCGCGAACTCGCGATCGGAGATCAGATACAGGTCGTCTGCGTACACGTCTCGCATTCCCTCCTGGAGAATTCCATCGTAGCCGGGAGGCCCCATGCTCAGTAGGCTCACCCGCCCGCCGTGTCGAACGCGAGTCTGTAACGCCGCCTCCAGGGCGTGCTTGTCGTTCGGGTTCATCACCGTCGGGGTCTTTCCCCGTTCCAGGTGGCCGTCCTCGTCGAAGGAGACCTCGCCTTCACGGAAGTCGGGAACGCCTTTCGTCAGTACAATCGTGTGCATAGATACCGAGCCTCAACACGTTCTTGGGTCGAAACGTCATAAACACTGTGTGGGGGACCTCCGTGAATGACTGTCGAGCAAGAGCTATACGATTGAAGAATCATTAAACCATTTGGTGGTACCAGCTCTGGGGATCCGTCACCTGGCACCGTCGTGGAACCGATTGGAGCACTCTTGACTGCTGTTTCTATACGGCATCCGTTCTCTGTATCTCATCAGGGGCCCTAGATCACGAGAAGAATCGAAGCCCTTATTTGATAAAATTGCAAATTGAACGTATGACTAATGCGACGGTGCGGCTCAAACGCTATCTCGAAGACGAGATCGGGGATTGTCAGCCAGCAGATGTCGACGAGCGAATTACCGAGCTCGACGCACTTGAGACGGTGCTTGACGACGACCGCATCGGCAAAGAGGTGGCCATCCTCGCGGCACTGGCGAACGAGACCCGGTTCAAGCTGGTTCGGCTGCTCGTGGCCGCCGACGGCGAACTGTGCGTCTGCGAACTGAACGCGATGGTGGACGCCAGCGAGAGCGCGATCAGCCACGCCCTCTCCCGGTTGAACGATACAGGACTCGTCACTCGTCGCAAGGACGGCCGATGGCGCAAATACCGGGCCACAAACGTCGCGGTGGCAGTGGTGACTCTGCTCGACGGAACCGCCACCGATGAGTGAGGTCGTCACCGATGAGTGAACTCGAACACGAACACGGGCCCGACTGTGGCTGTCCCGACTGCGGGAATCCCCGGTCGATGGATTTCCTCGACAAGTACCTGACAGTCTGGATTTTCCTGGCGATGGCGGCAGGCGTCGGGCTGGGATACGTTTCGCCGGGGGTTGTCGAACCAATTCAGCAGTACCATCTCGTCGAGATCGGCCTGATTCTGATGATGTATCCGCCGCTGGCGAAGGTCAACTACCGGCAGCTGCCGACAGTCTTCAGGCAGTGGCGGGTGCTCAGTCTGAGCCTGATCCAAAACTGGTTGATCGGCCCGACGCTGATGTTCGCGCTGGCGGTGATCTTCTTCAGCGGGATCGTGCCGTGGTTCCCCGCCCGCCCCGAGTACTTCCTCGGGTTGATCTTCATCGGGATGGCGCGGTGTATCGCAATGGTGCTGGTCTGGAACGACCTCGCGGAGGGGTCCAGCGAATACGCCGCGGGCCTGGTGGCGTTCAACAGCGTCTTCCAGATCCTCACGTACGGTGTGTACATCTGGTTTTTCGCGCTGTTCCTGCCGCCGATCCTCGGGCTCGACGCCATGGTCGCCGGAATCGCCGCCTTCGACATCACCGTCGAACAGGTGTTCTGGGCGATCGCCATCTTCCTCGGGATCCCCTTTGCGGGCGGCATCCTGACCCGTGTCGGCGGCGTTCGGGCGAAAGGCGAGGCGTGGTACGCCGAGCAACTCATTCCGAAGATCAGTCCCGTAACACTTCTTGCGCTGCTGTTTACGGTAATCGTGATGTTCGCCACTCAGGGCGACAACATCATCGCCCAGCCGACCGACGTCCTCTGGCTTGCCGTCCCGCTGACGATCTACTTCGTCGTGATGTTCCTGGTGAGCTTCGCGATGGGACGGGGCATCGGCGCCGACTACTCGACGACGACCGCGATCGGCTTTACGGCAGCGTCGAACAACTTCGAGCTGGCGATCGCCGTCGCCGTCGCCGTCTTCGGCGTCGGCTCCGGGGTCGCGTTCGCAACTGTCATCGGGCCGCTGATCGAAGTGCCTGTGCTGCTGGCGCTGGTCAACGTCGCAATCTACTTCCAGCAGAAGTTCGACTGGACTGGATACGAAACGGGACAGCTCGTGGGAACTGCACCCGCCGCTTCCGGTGGTTCAGTCGGCGACCCGGATGGAGCCGAGACGGACGGTCCGGAACCCGGTTCCCCCGACGGCAAGCCCTCGACGGAGCCGAGCGTGGACGACTGAGACGGAACCGACTCATACTGATATCACGGCACGTGGCGTTCTACAGGATCCAGAGTTCGACGAACGGTATCGATACTCCCGTGGCTGCCACACACTGCAGCTTCCAACTTGCAGCTCGGCTGGTCGCGGCGGTACATCTGGATTCGGTCACCGATGTCGTCGGATGACCCGAAGGTCGATGCTACCCTCAGGTTCGCCCGGCACGACCGGAGTCGACGTCGATCGCGTCTACCGGACAGACGTCCACACAGAGCATACAGTCGATACACTGGTCCTCGTTCGTCGGGTTCGCTTTGATCTCGCTTTCGGGGTGTCCGGGCGTGTCGACCCACTCGAAGACGTCGACCGGACAGTCCTCCAGACAGGCGCCGTCGGCGAGACAGATGTCGAAATCGACGGCGACGTGGGTGCCCCGGATACCCAGTTTCTCTGGCGGATCTATCTCCCCCCAGACGGCCACGCCGTGTTCTTCACCGGTCTGCTCGAGGTTCTGCTCGAAGTTCGAATCGATGGGCATGGGTCTACTCCCACACGGGGTTAAAACGAGTTAACTCTTGTCACGTCAGAAACCCGACCCCCAGTCAAAGCAGTCTCCGGTCACTGCAGGCGTTTCGTCGTTTCGACCAGGGGGTGACGGGCGTAGTCGACGACGTCAATGTCTTCGATCCGCTCGAGCCCCTCCTTACGGGCGGTCTTTGCCATCCCCAGTTCGATCTCCTCGTCGATCACGATGACGTACGCCTCCATCTCGTCGATGCCGAGTCGCCGTGCGGCCATCACGCGGTGGTGGCCGTCGGCGAGATACAGCGTTCCGGCGTTGTCGATCACCACGAGCGGTTCGGCAAGTCCTCGTTCGAGTTCGTACTTCCGTCCCTCGAGTTCGTCCCCGTACACTCGCCCCTGGGTAGGGATCAACTGATTCAGACTCACGGGTCGACGTTCCTCTCCGATTTCGATGTCGTGGATCTGTTCGAGCGTGCGCCGCAGTTTGCCGACCTTTCCCGGCGTCGCACGCTCGATCTGTGACCGGACCACGTCAGTGTTCGAGATAATGCCGACGAGATTGCCTGCGTCGTCGACGACTGGAAGCTTCTGGATCCCGGACCGGAGGATCACCCGTGCGGCGTCGGTGACGGCCATTTCCGGATGGGCGACGATGAGGTCTTCGTTCATCACTGTAAACACCGGCGCGTCCTGGTCGGCGAAAAGCAGGTCGCGCGCCGAAACGAACCCCTCGACGCTCCGACCGACACACACTGGAAAGCCGTTGTGGCCGTCGCTTTCCACGACGCGACGGGTGACCTCTTCGACGGTGTCTTCCGGAGCCACCGTCTGGACGTCGCGGGTCATGTACTCCTTGACGGTCGGCTTGCCGCTCATCGACCGTTCGTACGGGAAGCGTACGGAAAAGCGTAGCCACCTGCTGTCTGCGGCGGGCTGGCGATCGTCAGGCGCTCAGTCTTCCGGGAACGTCACGTCGGTGTCGAACTCGAGGGTCGGGACCTGCCTGGCGTCGTCGATCGCCTCGAAGAACCGATCGGCGATGACCTCCCGGACGACCGCCGAGAGCTCCGTGAGGTCCTCGCCGGTCGTCGTCCCGAGAATACCCAGCGGCACCTGTGCGCCCGCCATGTCGGCGTGACCGCCGGCCGATCCCACCTCCGCGAACGCGTCCCGGAGCACTTCGCCGAGATCGACGTCGGCTCCACGGGCACGCGCGGAGCCGTACGCGACCCCGTCGGTGAAGCCGTACACGAAAGTGACCGCGATCCCGTTCATGTTGAGTAGCCCGTCTGCCGCCTGCGACAGCGCGTCGCGGTTGGAAATCTCGCCGACACAGGAGCTCAACACCGAGTTTCGCACGTCGCGGTTCCGGATCGCCCGGGCGATCGTGTCCATGGTCTCACCGGAGACGCCGGGCGACTCGATCCGCTCGAGCGCCGTCACGTCGGCCATCGGGACGAGATATGCGGCGGCATCGAAGTCCGGGGCGGCTACTTCCCGCGTGAAGTCGCGGGTGTCGATTCGGATGCCGTACAGCAGTGCCGTCGCGAGTGTCTCTCCGGGTTTGATCCCCAGCCGATTGAAATACTCCGCGAGCAGTGTGCTCGTTGCCCCCACGTCGCTGCGGATGTCCGTGTACGGTGCCTGGATCGGCTCTCTCATCGGGTGGTGATCCACGATCAGATCGACCTCGGTTTCGGTCGGTAAGCTGTCGTTTATTCCTGGCCGCGAGTGGTCGACCAGCGCGATCCCGTCGTATGCGGACGGATCGAACTCCTCGATCTGACGGATCGGAAGGTCAAGCAGGTTCACCAGCGCCCGGTTCTCCTGGTGGGCGATCTCGCCGAAGTAACAGGCATCCGCCTGGACCCCGATCTCCTCTGCGAGTCGGCTCAACCCGATCGCACTGGCGATCGCGTCGGGATCCGGGTTGTCGTGGGCGAACACGCCGAGGGGGCCAGACAGTCCCCGAAGCGTCGCGTGGAGGTCGGCCATCAGCTGTCCCCCTTCGCCGGCGGCGGCGTCGAGAACTCGCTCGGCGACCGCCTCTGTCGGGTCGATCAGCCGATCGGTCACCCGCGTTAGTGTTTCGACGGCGTCGGGTGTCGGATCGGTCCCGACGGACGCGAGAATCTCCGCGTCGGGGAATGCTCCCCTTGCCGCGCCGGCAGCAGCGACGTTCCGTTCTGGTCGATCGGAGGCGACGATCACGACGTCGGCTGCGTCCGGAAACGTCGACGGATCGGTCGGGTCGCCCTCCCGGGCGGGAATACTCTCCTCGCGGAGCGTGGATGCCCAGCCGCTGTCGGCGGTGACCACGTACAGCGCGTCCCGTCCCTTCGAGACGCTCTCGATGACGGTGTGTGCGATCGTCCCGCACCCGAGCACCAGCCGCCGTATCATATCTCTCGCCACGGCTCCCGGGCGGAAAACGCTACCGTCACGTGGTGACTTCGGCTGGGTCGACACGATAGATCCGGACGGTCTCCGTTTCGAAGGCGAGTTCGACCCCATCGAACTGTTCGAAGGAAACCTCGCCGTATCGGTCGCGCTCCCCGGGACCGACCCACACGTGGGTGACCCCGTACTCCTCGAGGACGGCGACGCGATCGGCTTCCTCGCCGGCGTACGCCCGATCGACCGCGTTCGCTCTCGACCAGTAGGTGTCGCCCCCGCGGTAGCCGATCTGGTGTTGCCACCCGGCGACGGTCGGGATCCCGGTAAGACTCGAGGCCGGGTTGGCGTTCCAGGCGTACATTCCGGGCTCGCTGGGGGTTGCCGCGAGTCCGCTGGGCGAACTGTACGCGCCCGGCGCCTCAAGTAGCGTCGGCTCCCGGTCGATAGCTGTCGCTTCCGCGTCGGCGTTGTCGTCGATCCACTCGATCGCCGGCGCCTCTTCCGGGTGGTCGCGCTCGAGGAAGGCGGTCGCGTCGAGAGTGCCCGCGTCGTGCCGGTCGAAGTGGGCGTCCAGCGCGAGCGCGGCGTACGGGAGCGTGGTCAAAACCAGGAGCCCGACGAACGCGCGGCCAGCGAACCGTCGGGTGTCCGGACTGGGCCACCAGTCGGCGATCCGATCCCGCTCGGGCGGCTCGAAGAGATCCGAGAGCACCGGCCCCATGGCGACCCCCCACAGTACCCACACCTGGAAGTACGTCTTGAAGACGGTGTTGAGCCGCCCCGGACCGGCCTCCTCGGCGACGTACACGAGCTCGACGATGGTGACGAGCCCGGCCCCACCCACCAGAAGCACGGTTTCGAATCCGACCTCGCGCTCGAGGCGAAACGCGATCCAGCCGCCGACCAGAAGCGGCGCGACGACGACCAGCGCGGCGAACTCGAAGAGCACGCCCGAGACGGCTCCAAACGCCACCGCGACTGCAAGCGCCCCACGACCTCCGGAACCGAGCGTTCCGAAGAGAAATGCGAGAAACGCCGCGAGGAACGCGCCGTGTACGACCATCAGCGCGCCCAGTCCCGACCGATCCGCAGCCTCCAGGATCGCGACCGTCTGACCGGCGCTTGCGCCCAGCAGGAACGACGCGCCCAGAACAAAGCCCACGGCCCCCGAAAGCGCCGCGACGACCAGCGCCCCGCCGGTTCGACACAGTTCGGTCGACAGCGGTTTTTTCTCCCATCCCGACGGCGCGTCGGTCGTGGTGTCGCCGCCGGCCACCGACCGAAGCACGGTTTCGATGCGTTCTCCGCCCGGCAAAAGCAAAAGCGGCCTCGCGGGTGCGAACGCGAGCGCCAGCCACGCGACGCCGAAGATCGTCGGGAAGCTCCAGGTGTCTGTCGGGATCTGGAACCCGCCCAGGATCGGAAGCACGACGAACACCAGCAGCCGTCGTCGTCGGAGTCGCTCCGCCGGCGTCTGCCAGTAGGCGAACGCGACCGCGACAGCCAACAGAAGGAACGAGCCACCCATCATGTGGGCGTGGAGGTCGCCGTTGAGCCAGGCGAAAAGCGGGAACTCGTTTATAGTTCCGGGGATGACCCGGCTCGCGGTCCAGTAGCTGAACCCGTCGACGCCGGCGAGGAGATCGGCGGCTTCCGGCTCCGCGCGGGCGGCGACCAGTTCGGCGACCCGTCTCCGAATCCCTTCGGGGAGCCAGCCCGCCAGCAGCTGTGTCGCGGTGAGCAGGTTGGCGGCGAGACCGACGAACACCGCCGCGAACGCGCCTGCCCGGCGCCGCGAGAGCCCGCGTTCGGACGCGACGTTGCCGGCGAGATCGAACGCTGCAGTGACCAGCATCGCGTAGAAGCCGGCGAGCGCGAGGTTGTACGCGTACTGTGGCGGGGTCGCCGTGAGCCCGGAAAGTAGCGTCGCTGCGAGGTGGCCGCCGTAGTAGTACTGCAGCGGCTCCCCGGCGAACCACATGTCCGGCGGCGGGAGCGTCTCGGCGCGAAGCAGCGTCCGCAAGAGCCCGTAATCCAGGAACTTCTCGCCGCCGATCGGGTTCACGGCGGGGTCGGCCGACCGGATCGCGATCACGAGCAAAAACGCCGCCGCGAACACGACCGCTGCGTCGGCGGCGCCCCGGCGGTTGAACGGGAGGTCGTCGTCGACCGAAAGATCGCCGGCCCGGAGTCGGTCGAGATCCATCGTGGAGGCAGCCGAGAGCGCGACGAGCACCGCGAGTCCGATCCACAGGGTCCACCAGCCGAACGCGATCTGCCCAATCCAGTAGGCGACGATCGTGACGACCGTGACCCCGACGATCGGCGCGAAGCCGGCGCCGCCGGTGGAAAACCGAGAAAACAGCCGAGCGCCGATCGGATAGCCCAGAACAGCCAGGATCGCGAACGCGAGGATCCACCGTCCGACGAGCAGATACTCCATCGTCAGTGTGGGGCGTGCGATCCACCATACGCTTTCGGATTCGAACGGGTTTTTAAGCCCTCCGACGAAACCGTCGTTCGTGTCCACCGTCGGCGTTGTCGTCCCCGCGTTTCGCCCGGACGTCGAGCGGACGCTGTCGTATCTCCGGGAGCTGGAGTCGGTTCTCGCGCCCGAGGTCATCCGGCTGGAGCTCGACGATCCGGATCCGGACGTCGTTGCAGCGCTCGGGGACTCGCCCGCGACGGTCAACGCGGTCGACCGTCGCCGGGGGAAGGGGGCGGCGATAACGGAGGGGTTCGACGCGCTCGAAACCGACGTACTGGCGTTCTTCGACGCAGACGGGGCGACGCCGCCGGGGTCGGCCGAGGCGGTCGTCACCCCGGTCGTCCGCGGTGAGGTCCCAGTCGCGGTCGGCTCGCGGCGGCATCCGGACTCGCGGGTTTCCGGTCATCAGGGCGTCGTCCGTCGGGTTCTCGGGGACGCGTTCGCGTGGTCGGCCCGTCGGTTGCTCCCAGCGAGGCTGTACGACTACCAGTGTGGCGCGAAAGCGCTCACCGCAGGCGCCTGGAGGGACGTTCGCGACCATCTGACCGAAACCGGATTCGGCTGGGACATCGAACTGATCGCGACCGCGGCTGCGCTGGGCTACCGGATCCGGGAGGTGCCGATCGAGTGGGAGGACCAGCCCGGTTCGACGGTATCGCCGGCGAATGACGGAGTCCGGATGGCGAGAACCCTGCTGTCGGCCAGTTTGTGTGCCCGGAACGTGCGGCGCGAAACCGACCGTGAGGGGGAGGGAATCGACGCGTGATCACCGCGGCGATCCGGGAACTGGCCACCGCAGACCGGTTCGGAAAGTTCCTCTCCGTGGGCGCTGCGGGCGCCGTGCTGGATCTTTCGGTGAGTTCTGCAGTGACGATCGGCGGACTCCCGCCGGAGTACGCCAAGGTCATCGGCGCCGAGTGTGCGATCATCGCGATGTTTTTCGTCAACGACCGGTGGACGTTCCCCGAACACGGGGAATCCGGGGTACTCTCGACCGGCCGGAGACTGCTCAAGTCGAACCTCGTCCGGAGCGGCGGGCTTGTGGTCCAGTTTCTCGTCGTGAGAACGCTCACCCGACTCGACGTCAGCGTCGTCCTCGCCGGAACCGACGTGTGGGCGTTTTTGACGTTCCCGATCGCGATCGGGTGTGCGTTCGTCTTCAACTACACCGCAGAGAGTCTGATCACCTGGCGGGTGCTTCGGGACCGGTAGCTGAGGCAGTTCGAAGACACCGGAAAAATCGACGACGAGAGGTTCGTCTCGCGACTGCGACGCTCGCTACAGTTTCTCGAGGTTGTCTATCTTCTCCTGTGGCCAGTCGTAGAACGGTTCCTCGACCTCCTTGAGCGACTCGACACAGTCGTTGTACTCGTCTTTCGCCTCCTCGACGAGCGGATCGTCGGGATTGGTCTCGATCCAGTCGCGGAGATCCTGCAGCGCCTTCGGCGAGTACGTCTCGATTTTGCCTTGCCGCTCGATCATTTCCATCTTCCGTTCGTCCTGACGGAGCGTCTTGAACAGGGCCCACGTGGCGAGCACCCAGAACGCGATGATCGCGATGACCATCCCGATCCAGGCTTCGAGCGAAATCCCTGCGACCTGTCCGACCACGACGGCTGGTTCAGCCATCAGTCGTCACCTCCCGGTGCTGCGGCTCCGGTAGTTGCTTTCGATCTGTCGACGTATTTCATGATCAGGTAGCCGGCGATCGGGAACGCGATGAGGACGCCGACGCCCGCGATCATTTCGTCGGCCATGAAGTTCTCGTAGGCGAAGAACGCCATGATCGCGACCATCACGGCGGGGATCAGGTACTTCACGATCGGGTTGAACCACGTGTCGACGTAGATCCCGCTGGTCTTGTTCACCGACAGCACGCGGAGCCGTTCGGGGCCGAAGTACCAGCCGATACCGACCATCACGGCCAGCGTGGCCAGCGGCAGCCCCCAGTTGGCGAACGTGAAGTCAGCGAAGTCGAGGAACGTCACCGAGTAGGCGCTCGGCAGGCCGAGCAGCCAGATCGTGCTACAGACCGCCAACACGCTCTGATTTCGGTTCAGCGGACTCTCCTCGAAGATCGTGGTGACGCTCACCTCGGTGATGACCACCGCGGAGGTGAACGCTGCGAGGAAGAACCCGACGAAGAAGACGATCGCCCACAGGTCGCCGATCGGCATCGGCTCGAACACCTGCACCAGCGTGATGAACGTCAGCCCGGCGCCCGCGTCCGGATCCAGCCCGTAGGCGAACACCAGCGGGAAGATCGCGAACGCCGCGAGCACGCCGATCGACGCCTCGCCGATCGCGGTGAAGAAACCACCGCCCAGCGGCGCGTCGTCGTACTCGCGCAGGTAGCTCCCGACGGTGATCGCGATACCCCAGCCGAGACCGGTCGAGAACAGCGCCTGACCGAGCGCGGCGATCCACGTGTCACTGATCAGCAGGTACTCCCACTGCACTGTGAAGGTGAATTCGAGCCCCTCGGCGGCACCCGGCAGGGTCAGGGCACGGATCGCGATCGCGGCGAGGGCGATCACAAGCCCCGGAACGGCGTACACGACGAGCCGCTCGACGCCGTCACGGATACCCAGCACGAGCACGCCCGCAACCAGGGCCATCACGATCGTGTGCATGAGGACCATGATGCCCGGGCTGTTGGTGAACGCGGTCCAGAACGCCTCCGCCTCGAAGCCCGCGGAGGTGAACTCCAGGGTGAACGACTGGAGCATGTAATACAGGATCCAGCCGACCACAGGCGAGTAGTACGTCATCAACGCGATGTTCACGAGGATGACGATCACCCCGAGCCCGGCCATTCCTCCCGGGCCCGTACAGTCTCGCAACGCCCCGATAACACCTTTCTCGCTGTACCGCCCCAGCGCCGTTTCGGCCATCAATCCGGGAACGGCGATAAGGAACAACAGTATCAGGAACGCAAGCAGGAACGCTCCCCCACCGTTCTCCCCGAGTACGAACGGGAACCGCCAGATGTTCCCGGAGCCGACCATGGCGCCGATCATTGCCATCAGGAACCCGAACCGGGTCCCCCACTCTGCGCGTGATAGTTCAGCATCACTCATGTCATACCATGCCTCACTACTGGCAAGCGACCACAAAGTACTTAATTCTTGATGGTTCCCTATGATGATTGATAGGTTGTACCATGAGATTTCATCTCGTGACAACGGCCGATGACTCCACGGTCGAACGGACGAACGCCTCGAGCAGTCACTTCCTTTTTCGGAATCCTGAACAGTAATGATTACTGTGTGTCAAATCGATTCAGCGCGAGCGGCTCGAGCAGATCCGGCTTTATCCCGCTCCGTAGCCACTCTCCGACCAGTTCGCCGAGCGCCGGCGCCGTCGTGACCCCGTAGCCGCTCATCCCGACAGCGAGCAGGTAGCCGTCGACAGCGGTGTCGTCGACGATCGGCAGCCCGTCCGGGGTCACGGTCCGAAGGCCGTTCCACTCGTTCAGGATCCGAACGTCCGAAAACGACGGGAAGTACCGGTCGATAACGTCGGCGACGGTGAGGTAGTACGACTCCTCGATGGGCCGGGCGTGATCCGGATCGAACCGCGTGGTGTCCTCGTAGGCCCTGGCGAACCGACCTGCAAGCAGGTCACCGCTCCCTTCCTGTCTCACGTACACTTCGTCCTCGAAGAACGTCAGCGGAACTGGGTGATTCCGATTCGCCTGGAGGACGACGATCGGCCCCTCCGTGTGGCGCAGCGGCGCGGAGACGCCGACCATTTCGTTTATTTCGTGCGCCCACGGTCCGGCCGCGTTTATTACTCGCTCCGCGTCGGTTTGCCCCTCCGTCGTCTCGACGCCCGCGACGGCGCCCTCCTCGACGATCACGTCGGTGACGGCGACCCCGGTCTCGATCTCCGCGCCGCGGTCCCGAGCCCGGGCGACCATGTGCTGGATTATCTCGTTGGGATCGAGCACGCCGTCGTCGGGGACGAGGAGGCCCCCGGCGAACCTGTCGGAATCGAGCCCATACGCCGAAAGATCCGACGGCGAGACCAGCTCGGCGGTAAGTCCGAACTCGTCGTATGCCGCGTATAGCTCCCGGAGATGTGTCATCTCGTCCTCCGAGGAGCCCGTATGCAGGGTTCCGATCGGGTCGAACTCGAACTCGCCCGCCTCGATCAGCGGTTCGTACCACTCCCAGGACAGCTCTCGGCGCTCGTGTTCCGCCCGATCTGGGCTTTCCTGATATCGGATGAACTGTGCGATCGACGCGGCCGTCGTCCCCGAGCCCAGCGAGTTCTTTTCGAACAGTTTGACGGGACGTTCCCCCTCGGAGAGGTGGTACGCGAGACTCGCACCGACGATGCCGCCACCGACGATTACTGTGGGTTTCATGGCGATTAGATGCTGTCGGCCGGCTTGCCGTGGCCGGCGGGATCGTCTTCGAATCGGTCCAGGCTGAAGAACTCGACGTCGAAGGCGTCAGTCGAGCCCGCCGCGACCAGATCGCTCAGTGCCTTCCCGACGACTGGGCCGTGTTTGAAGCCGTGTCCGGAAAACCCGCAGGCGACGTGACAGCCGTCCGGTCCGACCCGATCGATCACGAAGTCGTGATCCGGCGTGTTGGAGTAGATCCCGCCGTAACTGCCACGCAGACCCGCGTCGGCGAGTTCGGGAACGAACTCGACGAGTGATTCGGTCAGTTCCAGCACCGTCGACTCCTCGACCGTGCCGGTGGGCGCGTCCGGACCGACGGTTTTCCCGGTGTGGTGTGTCGCGATCAGGACGCCGTCGCCGAAGTCCGACCGCACGTACCAGTCCCCGCCCGGCGGGGCGGTCGTCGGGATCTGTCCGACGGCCCCCTGGTCTAACCCCTCGCCCGGTTCTAGGAGAAGTACCTCCTCCCTCGTGAGCGTGACGGGTATCTCGACGCCGAGTGGCGCAAGTAGCTCGGGAGTCCACGGTCCCGCAGCCACGACGACTTTCCCGGTGTGAACTGTCCCTGCGTCGGTGGTTACACCCGTGATGGCCCCCTCCTCGACCAGGAAATCGTCGACGGTGATCCCCGTGAGCACCGTCGCGCCGTGTTCCGCAGCCGCCCGTGCGAAGCCGCCGGCCGCGTCGGCCCCGTCCGAATAGGCGGCAGTTTCGTCGACGATGCCGAACTCGACGTCACCGAGCGACAGCATCGAGAACGCCTCCGCGAGTGCGTCCCGATCGTATTCGCTCACGGGGATCCCGAGCGAGGACAGTACGTCGAACCCCTTCCGGGCGTAGCGACCGGCGGGGGTGTCTTCCCGGCCGAGCCTGACGAGAGGGTTCGGTTCGTACGCGATGGGCTCGCCTGTGTGTTCCTCGAACTCCCGGTAGAACTCGTGGCTCCAGGCGGCCATCCGAGTGTAGATCTCCTGTGGGCCGTAGTGGTGGCGAAGGATCGCCGAGGAATCACCGGTCGAACCGCTGGCGATGTTGTCTCGCTCCAGAAGCGCCACGTCCAGTTGCGTCTCCGTGGCGAGAAAGAAGGCTGTGCTCGTTCCCACGATCCCGCCGCCGACGATCACCACGTCGGCCCGGTCCGGGAGCGACTGGGTTCCCATGTACGTCGGCAGTCGGGGGGCAGGCAAATAGCTTTCTCGGCCGGGGCGGTAGCCGATACGAAACGTTGAAACCTCGAACAGGCAAAAAGGAGCTATGGAACTGCGGGTCATACAGAAGACGGACGTCGAACTCCGCATCGAGATCGCTGGGGAGGACCACACGTTCATGAACGTGCTGAAGGGCGCGCTGCTCGACGAGGACGGAGTCGAGGCCGCGACCTACGACATGAACCCCGAACAGTCGGGCGGCCAGACGGATCCGGTACTTTCGATCACGACCGACGGCGACGTCGATCCCCTCGACGCGCTGGAGTCGGCCGCAAAGGCAGTGAGCGACCAGACCGACGACTTCACTGCGGCGTTCGACGCCGCGGTATAGTCGAGCGACCCGGACGTTTCCGGCGGCGCTCCCCCAGCGGTGCTCCCCCGGCGGCGCTTTCACCTCCGATCGGTTACTGGGCGTCGACCACCGCGACTCCGGCGAGGTTGACGATGTCTTTCACTTCGTCGCCCCGCTGGAGAACGTGGACCGGTTTTTCCATGCCGACGAGCATCGGGCCGATCGCCTCCGCGCCGCCGAGCCGCTGGAGCAGCTTGTAGCCGATGTTGCCCGCCTCGAGGTTCGGGAAGATCAGCACGTTCGCCGGCTCCTCGAGTTCGGCGAACTCGTAGGTGCCGTTCAGGATCTCCTCGACGACGGCGGTATCCGCCTGCATCTCCCCGTCGACCGGGAAGTCGACCTCGGGATCCTGATGGAGCATGTCGACTGCACGCCGTGGTTTCCGGGTCCCCTCGTTGTCGACGCTGCCGAAGTTGGAGTACGACAGCATTGCCGCACGCGGTTCGACGTTGAACCGGCGTGCGAGTTCGGCAGTGTGGCGCGTGACCTCCGCGAGCACCTCCTCGTCGGGGGACTGGTTTACGGTCGTGTCCGCACAGAACACGACGCGGTTCTTGAACGTCAGCATGTACACGCCCGCGGCGTAATCGGTGTCCTCTGCGGTTCCGATCACCTGCAGGGGCGGCCGAAGCGCGGACGGGTAGTGGTGAGTGAGGCCGGTGAGCAGGGCGTCGGCGTCTCCCTGTTCGACCATTACGCTTCCGAAGTAGTTGGAGTCGCGCTTGATCAGCTCCTCGGCCTCGCTTCGCGTGATCCCCTTCCGCTTTCTGAGTTCGTAGAGCCGCTGTGCGTACTCCTCGTGGTTCTCCTTTCGCGGATTGACGACGGTCGGCGAGAAGGCGAGCCCCAGTCGCCGTGCCGTCTTTTGAATCTTCTCTTCGTTGCCGAGCAACAGGGGCTCTGCGATCCCCTGTTCTTCGAGCTGGTAGGCGGCACGGATCATCTTCTCGTCGGTCCCTGACGCCAGCGCGACCCGCTTGGGATCGCTTTTCGCCTTGTTCAACACGACCCGCATCATCTCCCGGGACTTTCCGAGGCGAGCTTCGAGCCGTTCGACGTACGCCTCGATGTCGATCTCCTTTCGGGCGGCCCCAGACTCCATCGCCGCCCGTGCGACCGCCGGCGCGACCTCGAACAGCACCCGCGGGTCCAGCGGTTTCGGGATGACGTATTCGGGACCGTACTGGAGCGGCTGATCGCCGTAGGCTTTGACGACGGCGTCGGGCACGTCCTTTCGCGCCAACTCCGCGAGCGCCCGTGCGGCCGCCCGCTTCATCTCTTCGTTGATCTCGGTCGCGCGAACGTCCAATGCTCCCCTGAAGATGAAGGGGAATCCCAGCACGTTGTTCACCTGATTCGGATAGTCCGATCGGCCGGTCGCCATGATGACGGTGTCCTCGCGGGCGGCTTTCGCCGCCTCGTAGTCGATCTCCGGGTCCGGGTTGGCCATCGCGAACACGATCGGGTCTGCGGCCATCGACTTGATCATCTCCGGGGAGACGATCCCGCCGATCGACAATCCCACGAACACGTCCGCGCCGCGCATCGCGTCCGCGAGGTCGCCCTCCGGTACGTCGCGGGCGAACTCCTGTTTGTACTTGTTGAGTTCTACCGCCCGCGACTCCGTGATGATGCCCGAGGAGTCACACATCGTGATGTTCTCCTTTTTCGCTCCGAGCGAGACGTAAAAGCGGGCGGTCGCGATCGCGGAAGCGCCCGCGCCCGAAAAGACGATCTCTATGTCCTCGATCCGCTTGTCGGTGATGTCGACCGCGTTCAACAGCGCGGCGCCGGAGATGATCGCGGTGCCGTGCTGGTCGTCGTGAAACACCGGGATATCCATCTCCTCGTGGAGCCGGGTTTCGATCTCGAAACACTCCGGGGCCTTGATGTCCTCGAGGTTGATCCCCCCGAACGTCGGCTCCATCGCGGCCACAGATCGGACGAAGTCGTCGGGATCGGCGTGATCGAGTTCGACGTCGAACACGTCAATGTCGGCGAAGCGCTTGAACAGCACACCCTTCCCCTCCATGACGGGTTTCGACGCCTGTGCACCGATGTTCCCGAGCCCGAGCACCGCCGAGCCGTTCGAAACGACGCCGACAAGGTTCCCCTTCGCGGTGTAGGCGTACGCCTTCTCGGGGTCGTCGTCGATGTCCATGCAGGGCGCAGCGACACCGGGCGAGTACGCGAGACTCAGATCTCGCTGGGTGTTCGTCGGTTTCGTTGTCGATATCTCGATTTTCCCCGGCGGATCTCGCCGGTGGTACTCGCGGGCGTCGTCTTCCAGTCCCATGGTGGGACGTCCCTGCGGGCAAGTAAAAATCTATGTATCGGTGTCGAATGATTTATTCGTCGAACGTCGAACAGGCCCGCGCTGTCGATCGGTCCCGACGGTGTCGGCTTCCAGTTTTGTACTGTCCGGACCGTCGAGAAATCGTTCCAGCGGGACGCATGCGCCGGGCGAGCGCGCGAACCCAGAGTAAAAACGTCGTCGTCAGTACTTCGGCTCCGCGCCGGTGGTCTCGTAGATCCGATCCATGATCCCGTCGCGCCGGCGCTGCCACTCCCGGAACCCGTCCGGCGAGGAGGGGTACCGTTCGTACTCGTCGATGAGTTCGTCGGCGAGCGACTTCGTTTCGTAGAAGTTCCAGATCTGCCCCCAGTACCCGAAGCTCTGTATCGCCGTCTTCAGTTTGAGTCCGAGCCCGACCGACGTCGTCCCCGAGTACAGCGCTTCGGCGAGTTTCTCCCCGGGCAGCGTCGCGAGAAGCCCCATCAGGTCGTCGACGTCGACCGCTGTCGAGAGGATGTTGTACACGTCGAGCCCGGCGTATCGTCCGCCGAAGTGGTCCATCACTCGTTCGTTGTACTTCCACAGTGCCCCCTCCGAGACGTCACCGTCTGTGATCGCTTCGACTGCCTCCTCTGCGGCGTACTTGCCTGCGTAGGCGGCGCCGGCGATCCCGCCGCCGGTCGTCGGGTTGACGTGTGCGGCGGCGTCGCCGACCGCCATGAATCCGGGGGCGACTGCGGAGTCGTACGGTCGCCGGGTGGGAAGCGCCGCGCCGAGTTTGTCCGTCACCGTCGCACCGGAAAACTCCGGTCGGTTCTGGAGGTCCCGTTTCAGGTCCTGCACCAGCTTCATCGGCTCTTCGTTCATCTGGAATCCCAACCCGGCGTTGATCTCCGTCTCCGTCCGGGGGAAGTACCACAGATACCCCGCCGACCGTTCTGTCGGTTTGAACACCAGCGCGTCGTCCCACTCGACGGGTTCGGGAACCTCTACGATCTCCCGATAGGCGGAGCTGAACTGAGAAAACGAGACGTTCGTGTCGAAGGTCCCCTCGGAGAGATCGGCCGCGTCCTGCAGGATCGACAGCGATCCTGCGCCGTCGATCACCACGTCCGCGTCGTACTCGACGACGTTGCCGTGTTTTTTCCCGCGAATGCCGGTGACGCGCCCGTCGTCGGTCTGTTTCACGTCGGCGACGACCGTCTCGTAATCGATCTGGACGCCTGCGTCGGTCGCCCCGTCGATGATCCGTTTCCCGTACTCCCACCGATCGATCACTGCGAGTTCCCCCGGGACGGGGATCTCGAGTACAGTGTCCTCCTGTGGGATCTCGAACCGACCGTGATCGACCGCAGGGTTGGTGATCGCCGGCTCGATCTGGGACTTCGGGATCGCGTCCGGGAACGCGTCCGCTCCCTTGAGGGCGTCTCCGCAGGCGATATGTCCTGCCTCCGATTCGTTTTTCCGTTCGACAATACAGACGTCGAGCCCTTCGCGTGCGGCTGTGGCGGCGGCGTAACAGCCGGCGGTGCCCGCGCCGACCACGACCATGTCGTACTCCTGGGCGGTCATTGCACTGTTGTGACTGCCGGGGGAGCAAAACTCTTTATCCCGAATTGCGTCGGGGAGTCACGGTCAGGAACCTGCTACGGCGGCCTTCATTCTGCGCGGGCAGCAGCTTCGACGGCACCTTCGATGGCGTCCCGCGCGCTGGCGACCAGCTCTTCGACGTCGTCGCTTTCCGCGTACAACCGGACGTACGGCTCGGTCCCGCTGGGACGAACGAGCAGCCACGAATCGTCGGGAAACGACAGTCGGATCCCGTGCTCGGTGGAGACGTTCGACGCGGGGAACGCCGCCGGTAGCGTCTCGGAAAGCTGCTCCATCGCACCTGCTTTCCGGTCGTCCGGGCAGTCGACGCTCACCTTCCGATACGGTCGCGCGGACACCGGGGCACAGAGCCCATCCAACCCCTCGCGGGCGACCAGACACGACGTTACGGCGGCGCTTGCGACGCCGTCGATCCAGCCGCCGAACGCGGTGTGGATATGTTTCCACGGCTCCGCGGCGAAGACGACGTCCCCACCGTCGGCCTCGACAGTCGCGATCCCCTCGTGGAGAGCACCCAGCCTGACGCGCTCGACGCGCCCACCCGCCGCCCGAACGCGCTCGTCGATCCGGCTCGAGGCGTTCGGCGTCGTTACCACGACCGGATCGCTCGATCGGGCTCCCGGTTCGTCGGCTGTCGACCGCCGGACGTACTCTTCGGCCAGAATCGCGAGGATCGTGTCTTCGTGAATCACCTCCCCCTCGGGATCGACGACGACGATCCGGTCGGCGTCCCCGTCGTGGCCGATCCCGAACGCGACGTCGTCGGCGTCGGCGAGGAACCGGCGCAGATCGGACAACGATTCCGGGGTGGGTTTGCTCTCCCGCCCCGGGAAGTGACCGTCGACGTTGCCGTTGAGGGTGAGGACGGTCGCACCGAGCTCGCGCAACACCTGCGGCGTGGCGAGCGACGCCATCCCGTTGCCACAGTCCACGGCGACTCGCATCCCCGCAAGCGGCGGTTCCTCGTCGGATCCGACTCCGCTGAACGACGCCGCGTATTCGACGACTGCTCGCCGATACGCCGGAAGAACGCTCGTCGTTTCCGCTTTTGTCCAGTCGTCCCACGCGGCCGGTTCAGTTCCCGCCGCGATCGCCTCCTCGAGTTCTCCCTCCAGTTCGCGGTGGAACTCGCTGCCGTCCGCAAACAGCTTGATGCCGTTGTCGTGTGGTGGGTTGTGCGATGCGGTGAGCATCACACCGCGGCGCCCGCGCGAGGCGTACGCGAGCGCCGGTGTGGGGAGCTGTCCCGCCCGCAGGGGACGGGCCCCGGCCGAGGCCACCCCGGCCTCCATCGCCGCCGAAAGCGCCGGACCGGTGTCCCTGCCGTCACGGGCGATCACCACCTCGGGCGGGCCGCCCGTTTCCGATCTCCGCCCGAGGCCGGTCCCGGCGTCCTGCTCTCCGATTCCGGTTCCGACCGCCTGCCCGACCGCCAGTGCGAGCCGTGGAGTCACTCGAGTGCGTGCGTCCCCCCGGATACCCGCGGTCCCGAACAGATCCATACACGTGCATCGAACGCGGGTAACCTGAGTCCGTCGGTTCGAATACCTATAAGTGAATCAAGGGGTGAGAGTAGCGTATGAGCGAGCAAACGCGAGCGCACGTGTACGTTTCGGGGAACGTACAGGGAGTGTTCTACCGGGCGAACACGCGTGATACGGCGAGAGAACTCGGCGTCGACGGCTGGGTTCGGAACCTCGAGGACGGCCGGGTCGAGGCCGTCTTCGAGGGGTCCGAACCGGCGGTCGAGCAACTGGTCGACTGGTGTCACGAGGGCAGCCCCGCCGCCGACGTTTCGAACGTCGACGTCGAGTACGAACAGCCCACGGGACTAGATGGGTTCGAGGTCAGGTGGTGATTCAGTGACCACCAACCACGTTCTGGTTCACGTGTTCGCGTATCCGTGGTTCCTCGTCGGCACTGTCGGCGCTGCGGTGCTCGGGTACGGCGGATACATGCTCCTCGAAGGGGCCTTTTTCAGTGGGGAGTCCGTCACCGGGGAACCGCTCATGATCGCGCTGTTTGCACTCATCGGCGGATTGATTCTCATGATCCTCGGCTGGACGAAGGCCGCACGGCTCGCGTTCGAGTTTTGAACCGTCGGGCCGACGATCACGGAAACGAAAAATCGAAGCCGTCGTCGCCGATCAGGCGAACAGGACCGCCGCCACCGCCTGCGCCGTCTCGATGACCGGGCCGATTCCCGGCAGCAGCAGTACGGTCGCCACGGCAGCGAACATGATCGCCGCGTAGATCCCGGTCGGTCGGGAGCCGACCGCATCGAGGCTCCCGGTGGGGTCGTCGATCCACAGCGCTTTCACCACGCGGCTGTAGAAGTACAGCGACAGCGCGCTGTTCACCGCGCCGACCGCCGCGAGGTAGACGAAGCCGTTCTGGATCGCGCCCGCGAACAGGAAGTACTTCGAGAAGAAGCCGCCGAAGGGCGGCAGCCCCGCGAGCGAGAACATGAACACCGTCATCGCGACGCTGGCCATCGGGGCCTTCCGGGCGAGACCGGCGTAGTCGTCGTACGTCCGCCCGACGCCCCAGTACTCGACCATGGCGACGAACAGGAACGCCCCGGTGTTCATGAACCCGTAGACGAGCAGGTGGGTCATCGCCGCACCCATCACGTCCGCGTTGTGGGGACCGCCGGCGGAAAGCGCCGCGAGCCCGATCAGCGCGTAGCCCGCGTGCCCGACCGACGAGTAGGCGAGCATCCGTTTCACGTTCTCCTGGACTGCCGCCGCGAAGTTACCGACGGTCATCGTCAGGACCGCCAGAATCGCAAAGGCGAGCGCCCAGTCGACGTTGATCGCGGCCGCGGTCGCAAGCGGGAACGCTTCGACGAACACCCGGAACGCCACCACGAAGCCGGCGGCCTTCGAGGCCGACGAGAGGAAGGCGCTCACCGGTGCGGGCGCGCCCTCGTACGCCTCCGGCGCCCAGAAGTGGAACGGGACGGAGGCGGTCTTGAACGCGAACCCGCCGAGCACCATCAGGATACCGATGCCGGCGACGCCGGCCAGCCCGTCGACGTCGGCGAGGCCGGCGGCGACCTCCGGCAACAGCAGCGAGCCAGTCGCGGCGTACACGAGCGAGATCCCGAACGCGAATATCGCAGACGAGACCGCGCCGATGAGGAAGTATTTCGTCCCCGCCTCGATGCTGCCCTTGTCACTCTTGAGGAACGCGACGAGGGCGTACGACGGCAGCGACGCCAGTTCGAGTGAGACGAACACCGTCGCCAGCGAGTTCGAGACGGCCATCAGCGCCATCCCGGACGTCGCAAACAGCACGAGCGAGTAGAACTCGGCGGTGTTGTCGAGGTCTTCGAGGTAGTTGAAACTCGCGACGACGACCATCGCCGCGACGGAGGCGAAGATGGCGGTGAAGAACAGCGCCATTCCGTCGACGACGATCGCGTCACTGAAGAACGTCACCGCGCCCCCGTTTACGGCGTCCCCGGCGACGAGATACCACACCGAAAACGCCAGCGCAACGAGCGCGCCGGTCGCCGATATACCCGCGAACAGTCCGTTAGACGGGTCGTCGGGGCGGATCGCGTCGACCGTCAACAGCAGGAGTGCCGTAAGGATCAACACGACCGGCGGCGCGAGCGCGAACCACTCCGAGGCCGCCATCACCGATTCGGGTGCCACCATTACAGTCCACCTCCGTTCTCGACGAGCGGCATAACTGCGTCCCTAATCATCTCGAAGAACAAGTCGGGGACGACCCCGAGCACGATGATCGCCGCGAGCAGCGCCGCAAGCGGCAGCACGTCGTGAACCGGAGCGCGCCCGACGTCGTAGTCGGCTTCCAGCCGGTACGGCCCGAACAGCGTCTTCTGCATCGCAAACAGCAGGTAGCCGGCGACGATGACGATGCCGAACATCGCAAGCGCCGTAAACAGCGGCATCAGTCCGGCGGCGGCCGGCGAGCCGAACGAGCCCACGAAGATGAAGAACTCGCCGGCGAATCCGGCCATCAGCGGCAGGCCCATGTACGCGAACGCGCCGGCAACGAGGATCCACACCGCGATCGGCATCCTGTCTGCCATCCCGGACATGTCGGTCACCATCCGGGTGTGGGTCGCGTTGTACACGACGCCGACCGCCATGAACATCAGCCCCGAGATGAGGCCGTGGGCGATCATCTGGAACGTCGCGCCGCCGACGCCGTACTCGGTAAACGCGACGAGTCCGAGGATGACGTAGCCCATCGACGACACCGACGAGTAGGCGACGATCCGCTTGAGGTCCTGCTGGGCAAGCGCGAGCATCGCACCGTAGATCACGCTGAGCACCGCGATGATCGCGATCGGGATCGCGAGCGCGGACGCCTGCTCGGGAAGCATCGTGAAGTTGAACCGGAGCAGCGCGTAGGTGCCCATCTTCAACAGGACGCCCGCCAGCATCACCGACACCGGCGTGGGCGCCTCGACGTGGGCGTCCGGCAGCCAGGTGTGAAGCGGGACGACCGGCACCTTCACCGCGAACCCGAAGAACATTGCGACGAACGCTGCCGTAAGCAGCGTCGACGGCGCCAGGCCGAGGATGGGGTCGATCTGTCCTGCCGCGATCGCGGCGGTCGTCTCCGGCAGACCGAACGTCTCGACCGGCAGCGAGAAGACCAGCGCCATGTAGCCGATGAACATTACTAGCGACGCCACGTTCGTGTACACGAAGAACTTGATCGCGGCGTACTTCCGGCGCGGGCCGCCCCACACGCCGATCAGGAAGTACATCGGCAGAAGTACTGCCTCCCAGAAGACGAACCACAGGAAGAAGTCGAGCGCGACGAACACACCAAGCAGGTTCGCCTCCATGAACAGCATGAGGCCGTAAAACTGGCTCTGGCGTTCGTCGATCGGCGTCCAGGCGCTCACGATCGAAAGCGTCGTGAGGAACGCCGTCAACACGACCAGCGGCAGACTGATGCCGTCCAGTCCGACGAACCACTGAATCTCGTAGCCCGCGAACTCGACCCACGTCGCCTGCGTCTCGAACGCGAGCGTCCCGTCGGTAAGCGCGTTACCGGCGGCGTCGAATCCTCGCCACAGGAGTAGACTGCCCGCAAGCGGGATCAGGCTCAGTGCGAACGCCAGCTTTCCGGCGTACTCGTCGGGCGACAGCAGCACGACGAACGCCGAGAGGAACGTCACGGCGAGTAGCGCTTCGAGCATCACAGGAACCACCCCCCTGCGACGCCGAGGATCACGATCAGCGCTACGAGCCCGAGTGTAAGCAGCGCAGCGTAGTTGGTCACCACGCCGGTCTGGAGCCGCCGAACGCGGCTCCCTGCAGCGAGGCTGACCGAGGAGATGCCGTTGACGACGCCGTCGACGACGCCCTGGTCGAACCGATCCGCGGCGCCCGCGACGTCTGCCGCCCTGTTCGCCAGCCAGACCTGGTATTCGTCCTGGTAGTAGTTGTTGTACAGCACGTCTTTGACCGTTCCGAGTTTCTCAGTGTGTTCGGTCGGCTCGGGGACGTTGTACAGCTGCCAGGCGACGAGCAGCCCGAGCACTGCCAGCCCCAGCGACACGCCGGCCGCGACGATCACGGTTACCTCCGGCGAGTCCGCGATCGTGCCGGCGGAGAACGCAATGAGATCGTTGTAATGCGAGTAGCTCACCGCAGGGAACCCGGAGTCGAGCCACTGTGTGAGATAGTCCAGCTGGATCCCGGTGAGCTTCTGGACCGGGACCATGTTGACGAAGCCAGCGACGACCGCCAGCACGCCGAGCACCACGAGCGGGAACTTCACGTTCCAGCGCACGCCGTGGGGGTCCTCGGCGAGGTCACTCCGGGGCTCGCCGTGGAAGGTGAGAAACACCATCCGGAAGGTGTAGAAGGCGGTCACCGGTACGGCCAAAAGCCCCATCACGTACGCACCGAGCAGGAGCGGTTCGTTCAGGCCGTGAACGAACGCCTCGTACAGCACTTCGTCCTTCGACCAGAAGCCGGCGAACGGGAAGATGCCCGCGAGTGCGAGCGACCCCGCGAGGAACGTCCAGTAGGTGACCGGCATCCGGTCTTTCAGGCCGCCCATGTCCCACATGTTCTCGTTGTGGTGCATCGCGATGATCACCGACCCGGCGCCGAGGAACAGAAGCGCCTTGAAGAACGCGTGGGTCATCAGGTGGAACGTCGCGGCCACGTAGGAGCCGACACCCAGCGCGAGCATCATATACCCGTACTGGGAGATCGTCGAGTAGGCGAGCACCTGCTTGAGTTCGTCCTTGACGACGCCCATCGTCGCCGCGAACAGCGCGGTGAACCCGCCGACAAAGGCGATGATCGCCAGCGTGGTCGGGGTCACTGCATAGAACCCGTAGATCCGCGCGACGAGGTAGACGCCGGCGGCGACCATCGTCGCGGCGTGGATCAGCGCCGACACCGGGGTCGGGCCTTCCATCGCGTCGGGCAGCCAGGTGTGCAGCGGGAACTGCGCGGACTTGCCGACGACGCCGCCCAGCACGAGCAGGCCGACGATCGTCAGCCAGGTCTCGACGCCCAGGTCGCCGGGCGTCCAGATCGTCTCTTCGCCCTGCATCGCGAGATCGGCCAGTTCGGGGAACGAGCCCGCGCCCGCGAACTGGGCGGTGCCGAACGTCGCGAAGACGGCAACCACGCCGATCAGGAAGAAGTAGTCGCCGAACCGCGTAACGAGGAACGCCTTCTTTGCGGCACTGGGCGGACCTGCCTCGCGGAACCAGAAGCCGATGAGGAGGTACGAACACAGCCCCACCAGCTCGAAGAACATAAACGCCATCAGCAGGTTGTCCGCCACGACGAACCCGAGCATCGACGCCGTGAACAGCCCGAGTCCGGCGTAGTACCTCGGGAGGTCGCGTTCCCCCTCGTCGTTCATATAGCCGAGGCTGAACACGTGGACGAGGAAGGCGATCAGCGACACGATCACGAGCATCAGCGCCGAGAGCGGATCGATCAGGATTCCGAACGTGAGCTCGTAGGTGTCGGCCGCGGCCCACGTGTACAGCGTTTCCTGGATCGGGTCAGCCCCCAGCGCGAGCGACGCGCCCACCCAGATCGAAAACAAAAGCGATCCGGCGGTCGCGGCGATCCCGGCGAAGGCCCCTTTCTTCGGCAGCAGTCGTCCAGCGAACACGCTGATGACGAACGCCACGAACGGCAACAACACGATCGCCGGTACGTAGTCGAATGCAGCCATGAATTTACCACCTCATCGTTGCGGCTTTGGTCACGTCCAGTTCACCGAAGTTGCGATACAGCACGAGGATGATGCCGAGCCCGACGGCGACTTCCGCGGCCGCGAGCGCGATTACGAACAGCGTGAACGTCTGTCCGGTCATGTTCCCCCAGTACAGGGAGAACGCGACGAAGTTGATGGCCGCCGCGTTCAGCATCAACTCGACAGACATCAGGAAGTACAGTGCGTTCCGCCGCGTCAAAACACCGAACAGACCGATGGAGAAGACTGCGGCCGAAAGCAGCAGGTAGTATTCCGGTGACACCATCAGACGTCACCCCCTTCGGAAGCGCCCCCGTCGGCGGCCGTCGCAGCACCGCCGGCAGGTGCAGCGTCCGATTCGTCGTCTGTGCCGCCGAAGCCGGTCTCGAACCGACCACCGTCCTCGCGTTTGGCGAGGAAGATCGCCGAGTCGATCGCGACGTCGAGGGCGATCGCGATGATCAGGAACGCCGCGAGGAAGCCTTCAGCGGGGATCCCGCCCAGCTCGAGATCGAACAGGGCGTATCCGAGGTTCATCACGAGCGACTCTCCCTCCGGAAAGCCCGCGGCGGCCCCGAACGGTGCGGTCACGAAGACGACCGCCATCACGACGAACAATGCGACCGCGGCCAATCCCGGCAGTAGCCGGTTGCGTCCTGTCATGCCGTTACCACCTCCGTTTCGTTGCGCGTCAGCATCACGGCGAACGTGATGAGCACCAGTACCCCGCCGACGTACACGAGGATCTGAACCGCGGCGAGGAACTCCGCCTGCAACATCACGTAATGCACCGCGACGCTGATCAGCGCGCCGCCCAGCATCAACACGGCGTTGAACACGTTCCGTGCGAGGACGACGCCCAGGCTGAACCCCACTGTCACCAGGGCGAACAGCGCGAACGCGACGATTTCATATACCATTGTGTTAAGTGTGCTTGAGGTATCCCTTTGAAGATTACGAGTCCGATCGCCGCTGTCACCGTGCGGGAATCGGGCCCCCGGCTGCGGCGACCCTTTGAACCCACGGGCGAATCGGTCCCGTACTCTTACTGGTAGTCGATCTCCCCGTCCCCTTCGCCCACCCAGGCGCTTTTGTCCGATTCGCGCGCCTGGAGCGGGTCAATCCCCTTATACCAGGGTACGTTCTTCAGCTGTTCTTTATTGTAGGCGAACTCGTGTTTGCTGTCCGCCGTAAACTCGAAGTTCTGCGTGAGCAGTATCGCGTCGGTCGGACAGACCTCCTCGCACAGCCGACAGTAGATGCACTGTCCGATGTGGAGGTTGTACTGTTCGCCGTTTCGCTGGTCGTCCATCACGATCTGGATCGTGTCGTTCGGACAGACGCCTTCGCACTGACGACACCAGATACATCGCTCCTGGCTGTACTTGTGGACTCCGCGGAAACGCGGGCTCACTTCCGGCTCCTCTTCCGGATATTTCACTGTGAACTTCTTGCCGTCCAGTGCGTGTTTCATCGTCACCGCCATCGATTTGAGCAGTCCGATCATATCAGACGATCACCCCCACGATAACCGCGGTCAACACGAAGTTGGCGAGCGCGAGCACGAGGAGTCCCTTCCAGCCGATCTCGATCAGCTGGTCGATCCTGACCCGCGGAATTGCCGAGCGGAGCCACTGGGTCAAGAGGAAGAACGCCCAGATCTTGATGATGAACCAGACGAAGCCCGGCAGGACCGGTCCTGCCGGGCCACCCAGGAACACCGTCGCCAGTATCGCACCGCCGAGGAAGATGTGCAGGAACTCCCCGAGGTAGAACAGCACGAAGTAGACGCTGGAGTACTCGGTCTGGTAGCCTGCGACGATCTCGGTCGGCGCCTCCGGAATGTCGAAGGGGTTGCGTCCGATCTCGGCCATGCTCGCCGTAAGGAACAACACGAACGCGAACGGGTTGACGATCGCGTACCACGCCGGGATCTCGAAGCCGGCGATCGTGACGAGTGCGGTCTGCTGTGCGGCGACGATCTCGCCCAACTGGAGCGTTCCGGCGAAGATCACCACCGACATCGCCGCGAGGATCAGCGGGATCTCGTAGGCGATGTTCTGAGCGACCGCACGCAGTGATCCCAGAAGCGAGTACTTGTTGTTCGAGGCGTACCCACCCATCACGAGCGAGATCGACGCGATGGACGCGAACGCGAACACCAAGACCAGTCCGACTTCCGGATCGGCCAGATGGATGTTGAACGGTCCGAGATCACCCATCGGAATAACCGCGAAGCCGAGAATCGCCGACGCCGGCAGGATCAACGGCGCGAGATCGTACGACGGGCGTTCGACGCCGTCGGGAATGATGAGTTCCTTCGACAGCAGGCGAACCGAGTCGACGATGATCGTCCCGAGGCCCCACGGTCCGACCCGTTCGACCGAGTACCGGTCGGTGAACGCCGCGGTGATTTTCCGTTTCGCCCACGGGCCGGCGAGAGCGGTCATGCTCAGCATGACGACCGCGACGAACGCCGCCCCGATGGCGCCTCCGACGACGGCACCGAGCAACCCCTCGAGCCCGAGCAGATCGGCGATCTGTTCGGGGAACAGCTGGAGGGGCGTCACCGGTCCACCTCCCCGAGAACGATGTCGAGGCTACCCAGCGACGCGACCATGTCCGGGATGTACTCCCCGGTGGACATCTCCGGCAGGGTCTGCAGGTTGGAGAAACACGGGCTCCGAATCTTGAACCGGGCGGGCTTGTCGGTCCCGTCCGAGCGGATGTAGATGCCGAGTTCACCTTTTGCACCCTCGACTGCCCGGTATATCTCCTTGTCCTTCTCGGGCTTGAGGGTCCGCGGGACGTTCGCCTGGATGTTGCGCTCGTCTTCGGGCCAGTCTTCGAGCAGGTCGACGCACTGCTCGATGATCTTCGCGGACTCTTCGACTTCCTTCATCCGGACGAGCACCCGACTGTAGTTGTCACAGCCGTCCATCGTGATGACGTCCCAGTCGAGCTCGTCGTAGTAGCCGTACGGGTCGTCACGGCGGAGGTCGTAATCGACGCCGGAGCCCCGAACGATCGGGCCGGTGGCGCCGTAGTTTTTCGCGACCTCCGGCGGGAGCACGCCGGTGTCGATCGTCCGCATCTGGAAGATCTCGTTGCTGGTGACGAGGTCGTTGAACTCCTGGATCGCGACCGGGAGCTCGTCGAGGAAGTCCCTGGTCATCGAGAAGAACTCCTCGCGGGGCTCCGGGATGTCCCAGACGACTCCGCCGAGCCGGAGGTAGTTGAACATCAGCCGCTGGCCGGTAAGCTCTTCGAGGATGTTCTGTACCTTCTCGCGCTCCTTGACGGCGTACATGAAGATCGCCGTGAAGTCGCCGTACACGTCGAGCCCGAACGTTCCAAGCGCAAGCATGTGCGCAGCGATCCGAGTGAGTTCGGCGCTCATCGTCCGGAGCACCTGCGCGTACTCGGGGACCTCGATGTCCGCCAGATCTTCGGCCGCTCGCGCGTACGCCCACTCGTTCAATATTCCGCCGGGTGTGTAGTCCCAGCGATCCGGGTAGGGCATGATCTGGTGGCGATAGGTGCCCTGCTGACACATCTGCTCTTCACACCGGTGGAGGTAGCCGATGTCACATTCGACGTCGGCAACCTGCTCGCCGTCGAGCACGCACTTGAGGTGGAGCACCCCGTGGGTCGCCGGGTGGTGGGGACCGATGTTCAGGAACATCGTGTCCGCCTCGGCGTCCATGTGATCCTCCTGTAGCGGGTTGGCGTGTTCCCGCAGTGGGACGATCTGGGGCTGGTTGCCGTCGTAGTCCATCGACAGCGGATGTCCCTGCCAGGTCTCGGGAAGCAGGATCCGTCTGAGGTCGGGGTGATCGTCGTACTCGATCCCGACCAGGTCGTACGCCTCCCGCTCGTGCCAGTCGGCCGTCCTGAACACTGGCTCGGCCGATTCCGAGACGGGTCGGTCCTTGTCGGCGGGAACGACCACGTCGACTTCCTGGGTCGGATCGTCGAACTTCTTCAGGTGGTAGATCGACTCGTAACGGTCCTCGTACTCCTGGGCGGTCACACACGAGAGGTGGTCGAAGCCGGCCTCCTCCTTGAGCAGCGAGAGCGTGTCCTGAACGTGATCCGGGCGGATTACGAACCCGGGAGCGTTGACGTGATCGTCGCGTTCGAGCACCAGATCACCCAGCAGCGACTCCAGTTCGTCGGGCTCTTGCTGTGCGATGGGTTCCGGTCCGGTTTCGGTCGTCTGTTTTTCCATGCTCATGGCGAATCAGCCCAGTTGTAACGCATCACCAGATCGTCCTCGTCGATCTGTTCGGCCAGCTTGTCGACGATCTCGTCCCGTTCGAGGTCGCCGAACTGCTCGAGCTCGTACGGCTTCACTGTGACGGGGCTGGACTCGCCGTTCGCGATGCGCTCTTGAAGCTTCGCGATCGCGTAGATGAGCGCCTCGGGTCGGGGAGGACAGCCGGGAATGTGGATGTCGACCGGAATGACTTCCTCGGCGCCTTTGACGACGTTGTACCCCTCCTGGAAGGGGCCGCCGGAGATAGTACACGATCCCATTCCGACGACGAATTTCGGCTCGGGCATCTGGTCGTACACCCGCTTCATCCGCGGAGCGAACTTCGATACCACGGTCCCGGGAACGATGATCACGTCCGCCTGCCGCGGAGAGGCGCGCGGGACGCCCGCATGAAAGCGGTCGAGGTCGTGTTTGACCGCGTAGGTGTGCATCATCTCGATGCTGCAGCAGGCGATCCCGAACTGCAGCATGAACATCGACGACCCCCGCGCCCAGTTCATGAACTTGTCGAACTTCGTGAGAATGAACGGCGAGGAACCGAGCGCGTCCCGCAGGGGGGAGTTAAATCGGTTGTCCTGTCCCGTCATCCGGGCGTCGCGAGTGTCCGTCTGTACCTTCGATTCGTCGGCGACGAACGGTTCTCGTTCCGTGCTCATTGTGCATCACGCTCCGTCTTCCGTCTGGTCGCCCGCGGTGATTTCACCCACTGTACCGCGCCGATGCGCCACGCCCACACGAGACCGATGACCAGGATGCCGACGAAGATCAACATCGGGGCGAGCAGCTGCATCGCCGGGACGCCTTGCTCCAGCGCCGGACGATACACCAGCACCCACGGGAACAGCATGACCGTCTCGATGTCGAACACGACGAAAAGCAGCGCAACCATGTAGTATTGGATGTTGAATCGCAGCCTCGCCGTGCCGGTCGGCACCTCACCGCTCTCGTATATGGCGGTTTTACCTTGTTCGGGCACACTCGGCCGGATCAGGGCGGATATCACCATCATCGACAGTCCGATGACGAGTCCGACCACCGCGAGCGCGCCAATCGCTATCCAGCTCATTAGGGGAGTTCTCCGTAACGCTCGAGGGTTGGATGGCCCAATATATAAGGGTTGATTCTTAGTCGAGAACGTGTTTAAATCACCGTGAGGAACCGACCCACGGCTGTCAGTCGTGTCGGAAGCACCGCCGACCGGTGAACGCCATCGCCATCCCGTGATCGTCGGCGGCCTCGATCACGTCGGCGTCGTTGACGGAGCCCCCCGGCTGGATCACCGCTTCGATTCCGGACTCGGCGGCGTCTTCGATCCCGTCGGGGAACGGGAAGAACGCGTCCGAAGCCATCACCGCACCTTCGGCGGATTTCCCGTCGGCGTCCTTTTCGGCTTTCATCGCGGCGATGTTCACGGCGTCGACCCGACTGACCTGGCCGACACCGAGTCCGACCGTCTCCGTCCCGGTCGCGAAGACGATCCCGTTCGATTTGACGTGTTTGAGTGTCTTCCAGGCGAACAGCATCGTTTCGATCTCCGCGTCGGTCGGCTCCCGTTCGGTGACGACTTCGAGCTCCTCGGCCGACGGGGCCCACTCGTCGCGTTCCTGGAGGAGGCGTCCGCCCACGATCGGCTTTTCGGTCATCGGTGGCCGGTCCGTCTGTTCGGCGGTGGTTCCGTCGGTCGATCCCTCGCCGAACGGACCGACGTCGAGCACCCGAAGGTCCGTGCGCTCGCCCAACACCGCGATTGCGCCGTCGGTGTATCCAGGAGCCACCACGACCTCCTTGAAGGAGTCGACGATTCGCTCTGCAGTCTCGACGTCACACGTTCGGTTGAGCGAGACGATCCCTCCGAACGCGGACTTGGCGTCCGTTCTGAGCGCGCGGTCGTAGGCGTCCGCGAGCGAGTCGGCGGTCGCACAGCCGGCCGGATTCGCGTGTTTGATTACGGCGGCGGCCGGATCCTCGAACTCCCGTACGAGCCGCAACGCGGCGTCGGCGTCGTTGTAGTTGTTGTACGACAGCGCCTTTGCCCCGGGATTGCGTTGCTTGGCGTCCACTACGTTCGGCTCCTTGCAGGTCGGATCCGCATAGACAGCCGCCTCCTGATGGGGGTTTTCCCCGTAGCGAAGCCTGCGAACCCGGTCGCTGGAGGCGATCCGGCGTTCCGGAAACGCGTCGTCTATGTCGCCGTCGACGTGGACGTGCGTGGGTCGACCGTCCCCGTCGTGACCGACGACCACGCGGTCCTCGGCGAACCAGCGTACTGCCCGTGGATACGCGACGTATTCGGCACGCTCGAGCACTCGTCGTTTGAGAGTCGATTCGTCGTCGTCCGCGTACACCGGCACCGGTTCCTGGGTCACGATCGGCCCGCCGTCCACCTCCTCGGTGACGACGTGGACCGTACAGCCGGAGGTACGGACGCCCGCTTCGAGAGCGTCCTCGTGGGCGTTCGCGCCGGGAAACGCGGGCAGAAGCGACGGATGGACGTTGAGAGTTACCGGCACCTGGTTCAGGAACTCATCGGTCAACACCCGCATGTAGCCGTCGAGACACACCAGATCGAAGTCGTACGCTTCGAGACGCTCGAGCAACCGGCGCTCGTGAGCGATCCGCGACTCGCCGTCGTCCCGTTCGACTACCTCGGTGGGAATTCCGCGCTCGGAGGCCGACTCCACCACGGGCGCCCCCTCGTGGTTCGTGACCACGACGGTGAACTCGGCACCGCCGGGCGCGAGTTCGTCGATCCGAAGCAGGTTCCGTCCCCGATTGCTCGCCAGTCCAGCGAGTTTCACCATGTGTGATCACTCCCCGTGCCTTCGGAAAACCGTTCCGGTCGTCCCCTCCCTTGTCTCGAGAAAATACGCACGTTCTCGGATACATACCTGTCATTATTGCAGCTACTACCGGAGTATATGCACGCCCGTGGCCACCGAGAGCTGGCCGCACCGACAGCCTTTTGCGCGTCCCGACGGCACGAGCGGGCATGCCCACAGACACCGAGCCGTCGACCTGGGGGACGGGTGCGCTGTCGGACCTCCCGCGATCGGATCCGCTCGCGGCCGTTTCACCGCTGGACGGACGTTATGCGGGGAGAACGACGCCGCTGTCGCCGTACGCGAGCGAGGCGGGGCTGATGCGGGCCCGAGTCCACGTCGAGGCTGCGTATCTCCTCGCGCTGGCCGATCTCGATGCGATCCCGCTTTCGCTCACCCGGGACGACCGGGCCGCGATTCGGGACGCCGTCGAAGGGTTCGACGCCGAGGACGCCCGCCTCGTAAAGCGGCTCGAAACGAAGGGGTCCCACGGGTACGAGCCGACGAATCACGACGTGAAAGCAGTCGAGTATTTCCTCAGGATCCATCTGGAGGCGGCAGACGAGATCGAGGACGCAGAACGGCTGTACCCGTGGATCCACTTCGGGCTGACCAGCGAGGACGTCAACAACCTCGCCCACCGTCTGCTCGTCCGTGACGCTCTCGAGGACGTGGTGCTCCCGGCGATACGTGACGTGCGAGAGAGGCTGGCGTCGATGGCTCGCGACCACCGCGACGTCCCGATGCTTGCACGCACGCACGGTCAGCCTGCGACGCCGACCACGTTCGGCAAGGAGATGGCAGTGTACGCCGCCAGAACCCGCGAGACCGAGGCTCGACTCGTCGCGGCCGTCGACAGTCTCGCGGGCAAGCTCGCCGGCGCGTCGGGAACCTACGCCGCCCACCACGCGGCCTACCCGGACGTCGACTGGCGGTCGTTCTCGCGGTCGTTTGTCGAATCGATCGGACTCGATCACCGTCCGCTCGCGACGCAGGTGAACCCCTGTGACGACCTCGCGGAGCTGTTCGACGCCGTCCGGGGTGTCAACAACGTTCTGCGGGACCTGGCGCTCGACGCCTGGCTGTACGTCTCCGACCGGTATCTCGGCCAGGAGGCCACCGAGGGGGAGACGGGCTCCTCGACGATGCCGCACAAGGTGAATCCGATCGACTTCGAGAACGCGGAGGGGAATCTCTCGAAGGCGAACAGCGACCTCACGTTCCTCGCCGACTACGTGACCACCTCCCGACTCCAGCGTGACCTCTCGGACTCGACGGTGAAACGGAACGTCGGTGCCGCCCTGGCGCACTGTCTGATCGCCTACTCGAAACTCGCGGACGGGCTCGAGAAAGTGACGCCCAACGAGCGGGTGATGCGCGAGGAGCTCGAGGCAACTCCCGAGGTGATCGGCGAGGCTGTCCAGACGATTCTCCGGCGGGAGGGAGATACCGAGGCGTACGAACGAGTAAAGGAGCTCACTCGGGGGCAGCGCGTCACCCTCGAGGCGTTCCGTGAGCTGTTCGCCGAACTCGACGTGGACGAGTCGGTGCGTGCGGATCTACAGGAGCTGTCGCCGGCCGGCTACACGGGTCTTGCCGACGACCTCGTCGACGAACTCGACTGAGCCACGTCGGTTGGTCGATTTCGCTTTCACCGAGTCCGCTCAACGGTGTCCGAGAAGCTCCTCGACCGTTTTCGACAGCGCCGTGGCCGCCTGCCGAACTGACGCGACACGGACGTACTCTCGATCGGCGTGAGCAACTGGCCCGTTCTCGTCTGCGAGACTTCCCGGGCCGAACACGACCGTCGGGGCGGGGGCGAAATAGGACGCCTCCGTCGCGGCGGCGAACGGGCGGACGTTGCCCCCGTCCCCGGTCGAAGCTGCAGCCTTCGAGAGCGTTTCCACCAGTTCGTGATCGGGGTCGGTAGCGAACGACTCGAGGAACGGCGACGGACGATCCGTGAGGTCGAACGAGACACCGACGTCGTCCGGTATCGCGTCACGGACAGCGGTCTCCAGCGCAGCTTCGAACTCGGCTGCGGTTTCCGGGGGGATCGGACGACGGTCGACGACGAGGTGACACGACGCCGGCACCTGGTTCGTCGACTCGCCGCCGTCGACGGTCGTCGGGACGAGCGAGGGGGAACCCAGCTGCGGATGCGACTTGGACCCCTCGTCGAACTGCCTGATCGCGCCGAGGGCGCCCTCCAGCGCAGCAACCGCGTTGACTCCGCTTTCGGGCTCCGCGGCGTGGGCTCCCACGCCGTCGAGATCGATCGTCCCCTGGAACCGCCCCTTCGCTGCGGTACAGACGTCGAGTTCGGTCGGCTCGCCGACCACGTACATGTCCCCTGCGAGCGTGTCGTCGGTGCCCGGCAGGCGGCCGGTGAGCCCGGCCGCACCGGTCGAAAGCGTCTCCTCGTCGGGGGTAACCGCGAGGGTGAGTCGACCGGTTTCGGGCCGGGCCGAGATGAACGCCGCAAGCAGCGCCGCGAGCGGGCCCTTGGCGTCGCAGGCGCCACGACCGCGGATCACGTCGCTCCGGTCGTCGCCGGTTCCGGCCCGGTCCCGTTCGAAGGGGACGTGTGGGGATACCGTGTCGAGATGCGTGTTGAAGACCAGGTGTGGGCCGGCCTCGGGTGCCCCCGACTGTTTCCGGGCGAGCGTGTTCCCGTGGTCGTCGGTGGTCACCTCGACGGAGGGATTGGTGTGGCTCCGGATGGTTTCCACGAGCAACGCGGTGACGTCCTCGACACTCTCATTGGACGGTCGTTGTACTGCGTCTTCGAGGAACGCGATCGGATCGAACTCCGGGGAGTGTTCATTCACGGATACGAAACGGGGGAAACGCTGTCGTCACTTGGCTGACCCTTCCGCGGCCGGCGGTTCTCCCGGCTCTTCGGCGACGCCCGGAAGCACCGTCCCGGTGAACTCCCGCTCGACTGGACCGGACAGGTGTGCCGGCTCGCCGTCGGGGACTCGGACTCGCAGCTCACCGCCCGAGGGACGCAGGTCAACGACGTCTCCCTCGACGATCCCGAGGTGAACCGCGACTGCGCCGATGGCGACCGCGCCGGTCCCACACGACCGGGTTTCTCCTTCGACCCCCCGCTCGTAGGTTCGCTGTTCGAATGTTGCAGCTCTGTCTTCTGTGTCCCCCGTGTCCGTGGATTCCTCGACGCGGGAGGCGACGTTCACGTTCGCCCCGTCGGGGAAGACGTCGGCGTGTCTGATCGGTGGAGCGACCGACTCGAGGTCGATTTCGTAGACGTCGTCCACGAAGGCGACGGCGTGTGGGACCCCGGTGTCGACAGCAGTAACGGTCAGCTCCCCAATCTCGCGTTCGATCACGCTCTCGTCGAACCTGGGCGTCCCCATTTCGATCTCGACGCATCCCTCGCCCGGTTCGTCGGGTTCGACCGTCGCGTACCGGGTCCCCGCCATCGTATCGATCATGAACTCCGTCTCGCCGGTGCGTTCGTGGGCCCACTGGGCGGCACATCTGGCGCCGTTGCCGCACATCGCCGCCACCGAGCCGTCCGGCTGGACGAGCGTCATGACGACCCGGGCTGGGGTAAACTCCGGGGAGAGGTCCAGAAAGAGGACGCCGTCGGCACCGACCCTGGGTTCGGAGACCACACCTTCGGGGAGGGCCGATCCGGAACCGCCGTCGAGTGCGGTCGCACCGCCGTCCGGCCTGGACGGGTGGTCGTCCCCGTTCTGTAGGCGGGAGACGCCATTCTTTCGGTCACAGACCGTCGTCGCGAACGCCCGTCGATCCGGGATCCCCCGGACGGCGGGGTGGCTCGCGTCGACGACGACGAAGTCGTTTCCTGCTCCGTGGTACTTCTCGAACGGGGCTGCGTGGGTTTGGCTCATTCGTAATCCTCCAGTGGCTCGATCGGTCGCTCGACCCGGGTGAGGTCCTCGACGGTTTCCCGCTGCCGGACCAGACAGGGGCCGGACGCGTCGGAACCGTCGACGGCGACTTCCGCCGGACGGGGGCGAGAGTTGTACTGACTCGCCATCTCGTACCCGTAGGCTCCGGCGATCCCCACGGCGAGGACGTCACCGCGCTCGGGCCGGGTGAGCGGACGATTGTCACAGAAGACATCGGCACTTTCACAAATAGGTCCCGCGACTGTGGCAGGTATCGCCTCCTGGCATCGACCTGCTGACAGGTTCGCGATCGGATGGTAGGCGTCGTACAGCGCCGGACGGAGCAGGTCGGTCATCCCGGCGTCGACGCCGACGATCGTCGTTTCGGCGGTCGGCTTGACCGTGTTGACCCGGGTCAACAGCACGCCGGCGTCCGCGACGACGTACCGGCCGGGTTCGATCGCGAGGCGCGCCCCATTGCCGTTTCGCCCCGGAACGGAACCGAGTGCGTCCCTCGTGGCCGCAGCGACCGCAGCCAGATCCAGCGGCGGTTCCTCCTCTCGGTACGGGACGCCGAACCCGCCGCCGACGTCGACGTATTCGAGTCCGGGATACTCCACCTCGTTGAGCCGGTTGGCGACTGTCCGGGCTAGCTTCCCCATTCGGTCGACGAGTTCGCGGTGGTCCGCGAGGTCGTCTCCGGCGATCCCGGACCCCGCGTGTGCATGAAGCCCGACGAGATCGAACCGTTCCGCGGCGTCGATGGCGGCCTCCGACGCGCGGGTACGCGGGACGCCGAACTTCGCGTCCCCCCCGGTCCGGACCTTCTCGTGGTGGCCGGCGCCGATTCCCGGGTTGACGCGGAGACAGATCCGGCCGTCGAAGCCTCGTTCCTCGAGTCGATCGAGGGTGTCGGTCGCGCCGACGGTGACAGTGAGGTCGGGATGGGATTCCCACGCGGAAACGACCGCATCGAGGTCGTGGGCGGGTGGATTCACCGCGGTGTAGTGGAGCCGGTCTCCGGGGAAGCCGGCAGCGAGAGCGCGCTGAAGCTCGCCTGCGGAGGCACACTCGGCGTCCAGCCCGGCGCGTCGGACTGTCTCCAGGACCGAACGTCCGGTGTGTGCCTTGACAGCGTATCTGACGTCCGCTTCCGGGAACGCTTCCCGGAGCCGATCGCAGTTTTCCGTGACGCGCCCGAGGTCGACGACGTACAATGGAGTGTCGTACTCCTCGGCTAACCCTTCGAGTGCGTTCGCGTTCCAGTCGTCGAGTCGACGGATTGGATCGTCGTGGTCCGGGATCCGGTCGTCGTGGTCCGGGATCCGGTCGTCGTTCGTTCCGGCCATCTCACTCCCGCAGCGTTCCCTCCCGCCGCGTCGCTTCCAGGGTCTCTTCCTCGACGTGAGTGGCAACGACGGCGGGTTTGTACGCGCCACCCTCCAGCAGGTCGTGGTCCGACACCGACGACTCCACGTATCGCGTGAACGCTCGACGGTTCGCTGGCAGGTGGCCGTAGACGACCTCCTCCTCTACCAGGTCGTACACCGGAATTCGAGGGGTGAGAAGCGTGTTCTCCCCGACGACGCTGTTCTTTCCGACTCTGAAGCCGGAGGTGACTCTGCAGCCGGCACCCAGCGAGACGCCGTCCTCGACGATCACCGGGGCGTCCTCGATCGGCTCCAGCACGCCGCCGATCAGCGTGTTGGCTCCCAGTTTTACGTCTTCGCCGATCTGGGCACACGAGCCGACGGTGTCACAGGAGTCGACGAGCGTCCCGTCGCCCACCGAGGCGCCGACATTGACGAACGCTGGGCTCATCACGATGCAGTCGGCGCCGAGGTGGGCCCCGCGACGAATCACCGTCCCGTCGGGCGTGTTTCTCGTCCCTCGATCGCCGAGATCGTCGGTCCGGCGAAGCGGGAGCACGTCGTAGTAGGTAACTCCGCCGTACTGTCTGGGTTCGGTCTCGCGGAGGCCGAAGTTGAGCAGAACTCCACGCTTTACCCATTCGTTTGCCTCCCAGCTTTCGACGCCGTCGCCGGTTTTGACGGCGGCGCGGATCTCACCCGCCTCGAGGGATTCGAGGAACGCCTCGAGGGTAGCCAGGTCGTCGTCGGTCGCCTCGGCGGCGGTCAGTCCGTTGTCGTATCGGTTCCACAGGTCGTCGATTGCAGATTCGAGCGTCATGTATCGTCTCCCTTCGTATCGTCTGTCGTCGGTGGCTTCTCGTTTCGTTCCGCGGTCTGCTTGCCGTTCGAATCGCTGTTCGGGTGGTCGTCTACGACGTCGGCGAACTCGTATCGCCCCGCCTCCTCCTCGGAGAGCCAGGCGGCTGCATCGAGCGCGCCCGCCGCGAACACGCCCCGGTCGCCGGCTCGATGAGTGAGTTCGAGTGCCTCCCGGTTGCCCGCAAGAAGCAGTTCGTGCTCTCCAGTTACGTCTCCAGCTCGGCGGGCGTGGACGCCGATCTCGCCGGCTGTTCTGGGCTGGTCGCCCTCCCGGCCGTGTACCCGACCGGGCGCGTCCTCTCCGTCACCGACGATCGCCTCGACGTCCTCGAGGATCGTCTTGGCGGTGCCCGACGGCGCGTCCCGCTTGCCGTTGTGGTGTGTTTCGGTGAGTTCGACGTCGTAACCGGGGAGCGCACGGACCGCCTCCTCGACCGCCCGACGGAGCGCCAGGATCCCGCGGGAGAAGTTCGACGCCACGAGGACGGGAACCGATTCGCTCGCCCGGTCGAGTCGCTCGCGGTCGGTCTCGTCGAAGCCGGTCGTCCCTGTGACGATCGGGACGTCCGCCGCGACGCACGCCTCGGCGTACTCGACGGTCGCCGCCGGCGCGGTGAAATCGACGAGGACGTCCGGCTCGGTGTCCGCGAGCGCTTCCGCGAGATCCTCGCGTCCCCCGACGGTCCGAACGGGGTGGTCCCTGACGTCGTCGACAGCGGACCTGTTTACCGCGAGCGCGACCTCGACCCCGTTCCGGTCGCTCGCGAGTTCGATCACCTCCCGCCCCATTCGGCCGCCGGCACCGGTGACCGCGATGCAAACGGGGGTAGTGCCACCGTCGGTTTCGACCGGCGTGTCGTCCCGCGTCACGGGTTCGGCACCTCCGGCGGTTCCGTCGCGTCCAGCTGTGCGAGTACCTCCCTGACGTAATCTCGATTCTCCGGAGTGAGTCGCGTCAGCGGCGATCGGATGTAGTGGCTGGTGTGGCCTCGAATGTGCATGGCTTCCTTCACCGGGATCGGGTTGGTTTCGACGAACAGCGCCCGCATCAGCGGGCCGAGCTCGTGGTGGAGCCGCCGGGCGCGGTCGTAGTCGCCTGCAAGCGCCGCGCCGACCATCGCACAGGTTCGTTCGGGTTCGACGTTGGCGACGACGCTTATCGTTCCGGTTCCACCGACCGAGAGGATCGGGAGCGTCATGCCGTCGTCGCCCGAGAGCACATCGAACGACTCCTCTCGGGTCCGTTCGACGATCTCGGAAATCTGGTTGAGGTCGCCCGAAGCGGCCTTGTAGCCGGCGATGTTGGGGTGTGAGGCGAGTTCGACGGTCGTATCGATGGGGATGTTCTGTCCCGTTCGGGAGGGGACGTTGTAGACGATCTGTGGCAGATCGACCGCATCGGCGATCGCGGTGTAGTGTTCGTAAAAGCCCTGCGCCTCCGGCTTGTTGTAGTACGGCGAGATCAAAAGCAGGCCGTCGGCCCCCGACTCTTCGGCGCGCCGGGAGAGATCGATCGCCTCGTGGGTGGAGTTCGAGCCGGTGCCGGCGATGACCGGGACGTCCTCGACGGCTGCGACGACGGTTTCGACGACTTCCGCGTGTTCGTCGTGGGTGAGCGTCGCCGATTCACCGGTCGATCCGACCGGGACCAGCCCGTCGACGCCGGCGGCCTCCAGTCGGCGGGCGTCGGCTGCGAGCGTTTCGTGGTCGACCTCGTTGTCGTCGGTAAACGGCGTCACCATTGCGGGGTAGACGCCTTCGAAGTGTGTTTCTGTCATTGTGATCTCGGGTTCGTAGTGGGTAATCCGCCTTCGTGGTTCGCTGGTAGTTCGCTACTGGTTGTCCGGACGCTGATACTCGCTTCGAGTCGAACGCCGCCCGAGACGGGATCGCCACTCCCGCAACGAGCGTTACCGCACCCGTTTTTTGGGGAAGAAGGGACGCGAAGCTGCCGAGCGGAGCGTGCCGTCGACAGGTGCGGTAGATGTCACGGACGGAGGAACGGTGGTGAGACTCTTATATATTGCGTCTTCGGCGTGTTTCGCGCCGGCGGCGAACGACATCCCTAACATCCGGCCGGCCGAGTTTCCTCCCATGACCGACATTCATCCGGACCAGCGGATCGCCGTCCTCGCCGACTCTCAGAACCTGTATCACACCGCACAGAGTCGCTATTCTCGAAACATCGACTACACGCAACTGCTGTCCCGTGCCGTTCAGGACCGGCAACTCGTGCGTGCGATCGCGTACGTTATCCGTGCGGACTCGCCCGAAGAGGAGACGTTCTTCGAGGCGCTCGAGGACATCGGATTCGAGACGAAGATCAAGGACATCAAGACGTTCGCCGACGGTTCGAAGAAGGCCGACTGGGACGTGGGGATGAGCCTCGACGCTGTGACGCTTGCGAACCACGTCGACGTCGTCGTTCTGTGTACCGGCGACGGGGATTTCTCCCGGCTCTGTTCGCATCTCCGTCACATGGGGGTCCGGGTGGAAGTGATGGGGTTCGGCTCCTCGACGGCCGAGGAACTCGTCGATGCGGCGGACAGCTTCCTCGACCTCTCGGACCGGGAGGAGGTGTTCCTGTTGTGACGGCGGACTCCCCCGACGACTCACCGACCGAAGAGCCACCCGATGCGAGCGCGCCGGATCTGGCGTCGCTGCGCACGGTCGCCGACTACCAGTTCGGCGCAGGCGCAGGCAAGGCCCTATTCCCGCCGGAAGAGGAGCTGACGGTTCGTCGGTCGACCGGCGGCCGTCCACGTCAGATCGTCGCCGAGGAGGGTCGGCTCGTTTCCTACGGTGTCGACGGACGGTTCACCCTCGGAATCGCTGGCGGGCGACGGCTGTACGAAGCACTCGAAGGGAGCTACACAGTCGTTGTCGGCGACGAGTCGGAGCCGTTCGTCCGCGATGGCAAAAACGTGTTCGCGAAGTTCGTCGCCGAGGTCGACGATGACGTCAGATCTCGCGACGAGGTGGTCGTGATCCACGAGGCGGGCCACGTGCTGGCTGTCGGACGTGCCGAGCTGTCGGCTGACGGCATGCGAACGTTCGAAACCGGAATGGCCGTGAAAGTACGCGAGGGTGCCGGAGATCCCGACGCGGAGTGATCAGTCGGATTGCGGGGGCTTGATGCCGGCGTTTTTGCTGGCGTAGTCGCGCCCGAGGAAGTAGTTGAGCCACGAGGAGGTGTTCTCCAGCTCCCAGTCGGGCGGGGGGATGTACAGTTCGCGCAGCTTTTCGCGGGCCTTTTCGGGGCCGCCGTCGGCTTTCAGCTCCCGGTAGGCGTTCACGTAGATGCACTTCTGTTCGCCGGGGTGGACCTCACACCAGCCGTCGTAGCTGCCGCCACAGGGGCCGTTTCGCTGGCTCTTCGGACACTGGGACATCGGACACTGATACGCCAGATCCAGGAGCGCGCAGTTGCCACACTCTTCGCAGTCGTTGGAGGCGGTTTTGACCATCCGTTCGGTCATCTGGTAGGGACCCTCCAGACGGCTGCCGTCGACCTTCTCCGCGCTCCAGCGCATGGGACCGAAGAGGGCGCCGTCGGGTTCGAACAGCTGGTCGTGCATCACCTTGAATGCCCGGTAGTTGAGCGACCGCTTGGGCGTTTCCGGTAACGCGTTTCGATCCCAGGTGTTGAGACCGGTTTCGGGGTCGCGTTCGTAGTAGTAGAAGCCGTCCTCCATGGGGTAGTCGAACTCTTCGACGAGATCGCGCCACTCCGGTACCAGCTCTTCGCCGCGCTCGACGATGTACTCCACGCCGTCGTGGTCGATCTCGTGGCCGGCGATGTGGACGCCGTCGTAACCCATCCCCTTCATAAAGGCGTACATCTTGGCGGCACGATCGCGGCGAGCCTGCTTGCCGTCATCGTCGTGTTCTTCGGCTTCCTCTTCGATGTCCTCGAGCAGCTCGTCGGTGACGATGACGCCGGGTACCCGATTGGCGTTCATCGCCTTCGCCGAGCCGGGATCCAGCACGTAGATGTTGCCGATCACGGGGACGTCGAGGTCGTGATCTTCTACGTACTGGAGGAGTTCGTGGAACTTGCGGGCGTCGTACCCCACCTGCGGGATCACGAACTGGGCGCCCTGTTCGACTTTCTTTTCGAGCTTCCAGTACTGGGGGACGAGTTCGGATTCGAGCTTTTTGAACGGGGAGACGGCGACGCCGGCGAAGAAGTCGGTGGGTTCGAGGCTCTTCTCGCGGCCGAACTTGTCGGTGTACTCGAGCCCCTCGTTGAGGTCCGAAATCAGGTCCATGATCTGGACGGGGTCCAGATCGTAGACGGGTTTGGACTGGCCCTGATAGCCGTCGTTTTGGTAGTCGCCAGTCATTACAAGCAGGTTGTGGATCCCCTCCCGGTCCATCGCGTACAGGAGGCTTTCGAGCTGATTTCGGTTCTTGTCTTTCGCGGTGAAGTGCACGAGGGGATCGACGTCGAGATCCTCGAGTTTCATCCCGAGATACTCCGCGGAGATAGCGGGGTTTCCACCCGCGTTTTCCGTCACCGAGATCCCGTGGACGACGTCGCCTTCGGCGGCGACCTCGGCGGCCTCGAAGACCGCATCCTGTTGTTGCTCGCGTGCCCCGCGACCGGGCACGTGTTCCCACGTCACTCCGAACTCGTCTTCGTCGAGAATGGACTCCTTCAGCGTGTTTTTCGTCATTGTTGTACTGTAGGTTCGATTTCGATCCGGAACGTCGTCTCTTATAAATTAAGAGAGCCCGGGTTTCAGCGTTTCGACGCATCCTACGGTTCGGGAAACCGGCGGGATCGTGTCACAGCCCTCCACAGTCTTGCAGATTCACACACCGGTCTCGAGGATTCACGTACCGATCTCGACGAGAGTGATGTAATGCCCGTCCCGGTCGCGGATCCGAACGCCGTCCTCGATACGTTCCCGCTTTGTCACCCGGTCGGAAACCGCGTCGGCGACCGCGTCCGGATCGGCGGCTTCGAGTCCGAGGTCGACGTGGACGCCTCCCCGGGCGTCGGCGAGCCCGAGGTGCGGTTCCCACAGCTCGAGATCGACGGCGCCGGTCGAGAGCCGCGTCCGGCGACGGTTCGATCCCCTATCCACGACCTCGAACCCCAGATCGACGTAAAACGCCTCCGCGTCCGGGAGGTCCTCGACCTCCAGTACCACCTCGAAGAATCGGGTCAGTTGGAGGTCCCCGGATCCGCTCGGTGGGTCCGCCCCAGCGATTTCGACGCAGTTCCCTGCCGGATCGTCCGCGTACAGCGACCGCATCGAACCGAAGTCGACTTCCTGGAGTTCGAGGTCGTCGTCGAGACGCTCGTACCAGTGGTCGTAGACGTCGCTCGGACAGGCGAAGGCGTAGTGGGTGTGAAGCCCCCCGCGGGGGACGCCCTCCGGCCGTCGCAGCCTGAGTTCACTTCCGGTTCCGCTCCCGGATCTATCGGTGCTACCTCGGGCCCTCTCGACATCGCCGTCCGGCCCGATCGGAAACGCCACCTCGCGGTCCGATCGGACGATCGGTTCGAGATTTAGTCGCTCTCGATAGAACTCCACGACCGGATCGAGATACGTCACTTCCAGTGCGAGCCACCTGCACCCACCCAGCATCGTCGGCTACCGCTTGCAGGTGTTGACACCAAGCACCTGATATGCGCCACAGGTGCCCGCCGTCCCGGTCGCGAGCAGGACGATCGCAACGAGACCCAACACCAGCGCCAGGCCACCGCTCGCCGCGATGACGCCACCGAGAATCCCAAGCGACGCGAGGCCGGAGACGGCGCCGAGCGCGATCCTGACGAGCCGGTCCGTTTCGCCGACGTTTCGTTCCATACGCGTTGGTGGTGGTCGTGGAGTAAAACGCTTGTGCGCACTGATCCCGTGTCCGTCGCGACCACCACTCTCGTCGAGAACGTCGTATCGAACCCGTCACTCGTCGGGATCGTAATGTTCCCCGGCGGCGCCCGGCATCCGGGTTCGCCCGACGAACGTGAGCACGACGAGCACGGCAACGTACGGGATGATCCCGACGAGCGTCGAGGAGACTTCGATGCCGGCGATCCGCTGCAGTTCGAGCTGTAGCGCGTCGAGTCCGGCGAAGAAAAACGACGCCACGGCGGCGCCGATCGGGTTGTAGTTGCCGATCAGGTACGTCGTAATGCCGATCCAGCCGCGACCGTCGATCATCGTTTCGCCGCCGCCGACGAACTGGCCGGTGTTGAGCGCGAGCCCGGCGCCGCCGATGCCACAGTAGATTCCGGACAGCAGGACGCCAGCGTACCGGATCTTCCTCACGTCGACGCCGACTGTGTCGAGGGTTTTGGGGTCCTCGCCGCTGGCCTGGAGGTGTTTGCCGAACGACGTTCGGTTCAGCAGGTACCACGAGAACGGAACGGCAAGAAACAGCAGGTAGACGGGCGGGCTCACGTCGAACAGTGCTGGACCGACGTACGGCAGTTCCGACAGGACCGGAAGCGGGATTCTATCGAGTGTGCCGACGCTCGGGCTGTTGACCGTCTCCCAGATGATGATGCTGCCGAACGGGGCGATCCCGAGCGCGATCAACCAGACCGCCAGCCCGGCGATGATCTGATCGGCCTTGAACTCGATGCACACCGCCGCAAAGAGGAACGCGACGGTTGCGCTCGCCACAACGGCCGCGAAGAAGGCGATCCACATGCCCTCCGCGCCCCTGCCGCCGAGCGCCCACATTACTGCGATGGCCGTGAAGGCGGCGATGATCAACAGCCCCTCGAGCCCGATGTTGATGACGCCGGACTTCTCCGCGAAGATCCCGCCCATCCCGGCGAACGCGATCGGGACCGTCAACCGGAGCGCGCTGCGAACGTAGGAGGCGTCGACGACCCCCACCACGTCGGCGCCGATTTCCCGGAGCCCTGGCACCATTGCGACGACGAACAGCAGTGCGATAATTCCACCTGCGAGGAGTCCCGACCGTCGGGAGAGTCGGGGACTATCCATCCGTTTCACCTCCGTCGGTCACTGCGGCGTCCGAACCGTCCGTCCCGTAGCCGGCACGCTTGCCGAGCATCCGGAAGAACTCCGGCATCGCGACGAACAGGATGATGAGCCCGCGGAGCACCTCGATCAGTTCGTTCGGCACGCCGAGGGCGAAGTCGATCTGTAGCGCACCGGCTTTCAACGCGCCGAACAGCACGGCCGCCGGGATCACCCCGATGGGATTGTTCCCGGCCAGAATCGAGACGGCGATCCCGTCGAATCCCAGGGGCGGCATCTCCGTCTGGAACCGGTACAGGATCATCAACACGTACATCGACCCGGCGATTCCGCCGAGTGCACCCGACAGCGTCATGCTCGTGACGATGTTGCGTTCGGCGTTCACCCCGCCGTATTCTGACGCCTCGGGTGCGAGCCCGCTCGTCCGCAGTTCGTAGCCGATTACTGTGCGCTTGTACAGCAAATACACGCCGATGGCGACGACAAGTCCCGAGATCAGGGCGATCAGCGAAAAACGCGTCCCGCCGATGGTCGGTGACAACCGGACGAACTCCGGGACAGACACGGTCTGTACCGCGTCGACCGTGGGATCGCCGACGTGGTTTCGTACGAGATAGAAGGTGATTCCGAACGCCACGAAGTTGAGCATGATCGTCGTGATCACCTCGTGGGCGTCGGCGTACGCCTTCATTGCTCCCGGAATAGCGCCGTAAAAGCCGCCGACGGCTGCGCCGACGACGACCGAAAGTGGCACCAGAAGAAGCGCCCCGAGCAGGTTATTGGGGACATACGGCGCCAGCCAGATCACCGTAAGCGCGCTCGCCAGCGCCCCGACGACCATCTGTCCCTGCGTCCCGATGTTAAAAAGGCCGGCGCGGAACGCCACCGCCACCGACAGGCCGGTGAAAAGCAAAAGCGTCGTCTCCTGGAGCGTGAGGCCGATGTTCACGGGAGTCCCGAACGCACCGTACACAAGCATCGCGTACACCTCGATCGGGTTGTAGCAGAACTCCACGCCCGCGATCCCGAACGCCGGGACTCGACACGTCGCGACCGCGCCGGAGACGAACACCAGCATTCCCCCGACGAGACTCGCGAACACCAGCGCGGCCAGGCTGATTGCGATCCGTTCGGTCCCCGAGGCGTCGACGAGCCGATCCAGCAACTCTTCGATCGACTCGCTATTCATCGTCCCCCTCCGGATACTCGCCTGCCATCAACAGTCCAATCTCTTCTTCGGTCACGTCGTCCGGATCGACGACGTCCATGAACCGACCGTCGTACATGATCGCCATCCGGTCGGAGAGGCGCTGTACCTCCTCGAGTTTCGAGGAGACGAGCAGCAGTCCGACCCCCTCCGTTTTGAGATCCAGCAGCCGGTTGTGGACGAACTCGATGCTACCGATGTCTACGCCCCGGGTCGGCTGTGAAGCGACGACGAGTGAAGGGTCCCGTTCGAGTTCGCGACCGACGACGAACTTCTGCTGATTCCCGCCCGAAAGCGAGCGGGCTGATGCGGTTGGGTCGGGCGGTCTGACGTCGTACTCGTCGATAACTGTGTCAGTGTACTCGCCTGTGTAGTCCCAGTCGACGAATCCGCCGTCGGCGAACTCTGGGAGCCGCTGAGTCCCCAACAGCGCGTTCCGGCGGAGATCGTAGTTCAATACGAGACTCCGGCGCTGTCGATCTTCCGCGATGTACGACATTCCGGCGGCGATTCGTTGGCGTCGGGAGTCGTGGGTTACGTCCTCGTCGTCCAGGATAATCCGGCCCGATTCGGCGGCCCGCAATCCGGTGATCGCCTCGACGAGTTCAGACTGCCCGTTGCCGTCCACGCCAGCGATTCCGAATATCTCCCCATTGGCGACCGAAAACGACACGCCGTCGACCGCCCGCACGTCGCGGTCGTCGTCGACTTCGAGATTCTCGACAGCGAGTGTCGTCTCTCCCCGGTCGGCCGGCGTGCTGGTCACCTCGAGCAGCACCTCGCGTCCGACCATCATCGTCGCGAGTTCTTCCCGTGTGGTCTCGTCGGTGTCGACAGTGTCGACGAGTTTCCCGTCTCTGAGTACGCTGATCTGGTCGGCGGCGCGGAGTGCCTCGCCGAGTTTGTGCGTGATGAAGATGATCGTCTTGCCGTCCGCCACGAGCTCGTCGAAGATGTCGAACAGCGACTCGACTTCCTGGGGCGTCAACACCGCGGTCGGTTCATCCAGGATGAGCACGTCTGCCCCCCGATAGAGGGCTTTCAGTATCTCCAAGCGCTGCTGTTCGCCGACGCTGATCTCGTGGACGCGTTCGGTCGGATCGATGTCGAATCCGTACCGTTCTGCCAGCGTACGGGTCTCCTCGATCGCTCGCTCTTCGTCGGTCAGGAGGCCGAAGAACTTCGTCGGCTCCTCTCCCAACACCATGTTCTCCGCGACTGTCATGGGCGGAATCAGCATGAAGTGCTGGTGGATCATCCCGATTCCCGTGTCGATAGCGTCACGGGGACTCCCGAACGTCCGCTCTGTGTCGTCGACGACGAGTCTCCCTTCCGTGGGCCGGTAGAGGCCGTACAGGACGTTCATGAGCGTCGTTTTGCCGGCACCGTTCTCGCCGACCAGTGCGTGCACAGAGCCACGTTCGACGGCAAAGTCGACGTCGTCGTTCGCCACGACGCCCGGGAACCGTTTCGTGATCCCTTCCATTCTGACGGCGTAGTCGACGCTATCGGCCTCCTCGGCGCCGTCCGGCCCTTCGTACTGTCTCATTCTGACGGACTACACGTCATCGAGGTTGTCGGGAACCGTGATGTCGCCGTCGACGATGGCCTCCCGCGTCAGTTCGAGTTCGTCGGTAATCGCTGCGGGGAGTTCGCCTTCGAAGTCCTGGCCGATCACTGCGGCGACACCATCCTCGGCGATACCCAGATCGTTCAGTTCTCCGCCGCGGAAGTCGTCGTTGAGAGTGTTCTCGATCGACTCGTACACTGCAACGTTCACCCGTTTGAGCATCGAGGCAACGATCACGTCGGAAAACTCGGGCGCCGTACGCGACTGGTCGTCGTCGACGCCGATCGCGTACCGCCCTTCCGACTGGGCTGCCTCGAAGACGCCCGATCCGGTGCCGCCGGCCGCGTGATACACGACGTCTGCACCGTCGTCGTACATCGACGAGGCGATCTCCTGCCCGGTGGACGGATCGTTCCAGTCGCCTGCGTACGCCGACGTGAATTCGATGTCTTCGTCGACGTACTCGACGCCGGCCTTGTATCCTGCTTCGAACCGTTCGATCAACGGCACTTCCTGACCGCCGACGAACCCGACCATCTGCTCGTCGGTGTTCGTCGATCCCCCGCCGTGGTCGTACTCCATCCCGGTCAGCATTCCGGCGAGTACGCCCACCTGGAAGGAACCCTCCTGCTCCCTGAAGATGTAGTTCGCCACGTTGTCGACGAACCCGTCGTCTGCCTCGACGACGCCGTCGACGATCATGAAGTTCTGCTCCGGGAACTCCCGGGCGTTGTCGAGCAGGTCTGTTTCCTGGACGAAGCCGATACAACTGATGAGGTCGAAGTCGGGGTCTTCGCTGTTCGCGAATCGACGCTGGAGTTCCCCTACCTCGTCTGGACCGTCGGGTTCGGCGTTCTGGTAGTCGAGTTCGAAGTCCTCTTCGGCCTCCTGAACACCGGTGTGTGCCATGTCATTGAACGACTGATCGCCGAGCCCGCCAGTCGCGTACACCATCCCGACGTTGAAGTCTGCGCCGCCGCCGCCGCCCATACAGCCCGCGATCGCTGCTGCTGTTCCCGCGCTTACCGTCGTCAGAAATTGCCGTCGATCCATATCACCCGTTGCCGCACACGGGGTATTTATTGTTACGGATCTGTGGAGTGAATTCCTCACGCTTTACAGGAGGATATCGGCAGGTACTGCTTGAGAACTGCTCGTAATTCTTCTCTAGCCGGTGGCCGTCATCTGATTGAATATCCCTGGCGTGCCAGGTATTCGCCTACCGCTTTGATCTCGACGGGACTACCGATTATCCGGCACTGGTCCGAGTCCTGAAACACCGTGACCGTAAACTGTTGTTCGATGCTTTCTTCTATCCCGTCCAGTGCAGCACACGGTAAGACGATCTGCGTGCTGTCGCGGAGGCGGGAGGGATCCGGCATCGACTGTATCGGGTGGTTCGACGCTCTACGTATAATCGTGTCGAAATACTATGGTATCAAATTCCATCTGGATTCACGCCCTGGAAGGGAGTTGATTGCAGTCGACGCTCAAACGCAGCGCTTATTCGATCACGCGGGGCAGCATACGTGTAATGAGCGCATTCGACCGGATCGCGCGAACCATCGGCCGGGCGACGACGGCGGGGTGTCTCGCCGGTCGAACGCTGTTGCCGTTCGACACGAACCCGGTTCCGGGGGACTGGGAGCACGTCACGAAGGTCGATCCGGAGGACGCAAAGAAGCTCCCGATCGCGTATCCGCGGTATCTCGAACACACGGACGGCATCTCCGTCGGCGGGTCGGCGGACGTAACGGAAACGAACACCGTCGAGACGTTCAGGCTGCTCTCGTCGGTGTCGACGCCGGCGTTTCACGAGCCCAGCGCGGCGAGTCACGTCACCGAAGAGACGCTGTCGGCGTCGGCGTTCCTGGCGGTGCCCCAGGTTCTCAACGGTGACGACGAGGCGTTCGTCGGCACCCTCGGAACCGGAACGCGGTTCATCCGGGAGGAACTGGCACCTGCAGCCGTCGAGAAGCTGTTGCCGTCACGGGTCGTGAACCGATACGGCGACCGTCTCGCGGAGTTTCTCACGAACTGGATGCTCTACTCCGCGGTCTTCGAAGCGTACGTCATCCAAAACCCCGACAGCGCGGCCGCCCGGGAGGCGGGGGTCGGCGAGTCAGATCTTCTCTCCCCCGAACAGGCCAGAGACCGGGCGATGGCAGCGGAACGGTATCTCGGCAGTGAAGTACTCTACCTCGAATACTCCGGTACATATGGTGGCTCTGAAGCGGTCGACATTCTCGAGATGACTGCCCCCGCTCTCGACTGGACCCGGCTGTGGTACGGCGGCGGGATCGACTCCCGCGATAAGGCGACCGAGATCCTCTCGGCAGGCGCCGATACGGTGATCGTCGGGGACGTCTTCCACCGGATCGCCGCCGAGGAAGCCGATCTCGCTTCCTCGTTCGTCGCCGATTCGGAGATCGGGACGTCGGCTCACCCCGACAGGATCGAAGCGTGGCTCGAGGGCACCGCCGACGTCGCCGACACTGCTGCGGTCGAATACCTCTCGACGATCCCGTCGGTCGAGGATCCGGCCGGGGCCGCACGCGACTGTCTGGTTGCAGGAGTTACAGCCCACTGCGTCCTCGCGAGGGCCGAAACGGACGTTCGAGAGGCGATCCGCGAGGGGCGGCTCACGGATCCGGCGGAGATGTCGGCGGTGTTCCGGGACGACTACCACAGTCGGCTCGAAGCCAGGCTCGGGCCACCCGGAGGCAACTCGTCGACGTCGACTCTCGCTGCAAATCTCCTTGATTCAGTCTGCCTTCGGACGTTTCGGGAGTCAACCAGATCGCCTCAGTCGGACGACGAGCCGTCGGTGTCGTTCCCGGCCCATCACCTCCCGATCGAAGAACTTCCACGGTAGCGTGGTGAGAGCCGGACAAAAACACGGAGACGAGGAACTATTTTATCGGTCGCTGTCCTCGAACCTCTATGGCAAGAGGCGACACTCTCCTCAACGCGATCATCGGCGCGGTCGTTACGGTTGTCCTTTCGTTTACCGGCATCTCCCCGGTCCTCGGCGGCGGCGTGGCGGGCTATCTACAGGGGGAAAACCGCAAACGTGGAGCAAAGGTCGGCGCCCTCTCGGGGCTCTTCGCGTTCGTTCCGTTCCTGCTTTTCGGGCTCGTTATTTTCGGCTTCTTTGTGGTCGCCCCCGTGACTGGTGGCGGTCCAGGGATTCCAGCCGGCATTGAACTGCTGGTGGTTCTGTTCCTGTTTTTTCCGATCCTTCTGGTCTGGAACGCGGGGCTCGGGGCACTCGGTGGATATCTGGGGGCGTATCTCCGCGAGGAACGTGACTCCTGAGGAGTCGACGTCAGGGACAGCCGGACCCACCAGCCGCCGGACACATTCGTGACATAGCTTTATCACGTTTAGCGTCGTAGCTCACACATTGTAGTATGACAACGATAAGCAAAGAGAAGCTGACGGGCTTGTACGAGGACATGGTGACGGCCAGGTATTACGAAGAACGGCTTCAAGAGGAGTACCTCGTGGGCAAGCAGCCGGCCTTCGACATCAGCGCCGGACCGATCCCGGGCGAGCTTCACCTCGCAGCGGGCCACGAGGCGTCCGGAATCGGCGTGTGCCATCACCTCCGGGACGACGACGCGGTGACGGCACCACATCGACCCCACCACATCGCCATCGCGAAGGGGGTCGACCTCGACCGAATGACGGCGGAGATTTTCGGCCGGGAAACCGGCTGTTCCTCCGGGAAAGGAGGACACATGCACCTGTTCGATCCGGACGTGAAGTTCGCCTGCAGTGGGATCATCGCCCAGGGTTGTCCGCCCGCGGTCGGGGCAGGGATGGCCGCCAAAAAGCGCGGGAAAGACAGCGTCGCCGTAGCGTTCCTGGGTGAGGGGGCGATCAGCCAGGGGGCGTTCCTCGAGTCGCTGAACCTCGCGAGCGTCCACGACCTGCCGGTGGTGTTCGTGATCGAGGACAACGACTGGGCGATCAGCATGCCGAAGGAACGAGTCACGACACCCCTCGACGGTTCCAGGCGCGCGGACGGATTCGACATGCCCGGAATCCGCGTTGACGAGGACGACGTGATCGCCGTCTACGGGGCCGCAGACGAGGCGATCGGGCGCGCCCGCGACGGCAACGGCCCGACGCTGCTCGAACTCCAGGTCCACCGTCGAATGGGGCACTTCATGGGTGATCCGGAGACGTATCGGCCCGAGGAGGACCAGGAACTGGCAGCGAAACGCGATTCGATCGAACGCTTGAAAGAAGAGCTGCGGGCACACGGCGTGGAGGAGGAAACCATGGAATCGATCAAAACGGCGGCTCACGAGCGCGTCGACGAGGCGATCGAGTGGGCCAAAGAGCAGCCGGAACCGGATCCCGAGGCGGCCGACGAGGACGTGTTCGTCAACCCGCCGTCGGGAGTGACCGACACCGAACCGACGTTCGACCTGGCAGGAGGTGACGACTGATGACGGCAGAGACTCACTCGGAGACGGTCGACCGCGAACTGACGATGAGCCGCGCGATGGTCGAGGCCATCGCCGACGAAATGCGCGACAACGAGGAGGTGTTTTACATGGGGGAAGACGTCGCCGACTACGGCGGCATCTTCGACTCCACGCAGGGGCTGCTCGACGAGTTCGGCCACGACCGCGTCATGGACGTCCCAATCAGTGAAACCGCCTACCTCGGGGCGGCTGTCGGCGCTGCACAGGAAGGGATGCGGCCCATCGCGGAGCTGATGTTCGTCGACTTCTTCGGCGTCGCGATGGATCAGATCTACAACCAGATGGCGAAGAACACCTACATGAGCGGTGGCGCCGTCAACGTGCCCATGGTGCTCACCGCGGCCGTGGGTGGGACGTACAACGACGCCGCCCAGCACTCACAGACGCTGTACGGGACGTTCGCTCATCTCCCGGGAATGAAAGTCGTCGTCCCGTCGACGGCGTTCGACGCCAAGGGGTTGATGCACAACGCGATCCGGGACGACGATCCGGTCGTGTACATGTTCCACAAGCGGCTGATGGGAATTGGCTGGATGCCCGCACCGGATGGACCGAAGACGCCGGTGCCCGAGACAGACTACACGATCCCGTTCGGGAGCGCAGACGTGAAACGCGAGGGTGGCGACGTGACCGTGGTCACGCTCGGACTCCACGTCCATCGGGCGCTCGAGGCTGCCGAATCGCTGACTGAGGAGGGGATCGACGTCGAAGTCGTCGATCTCCGATCGCTCGTTCCGCTGGACACCGACACCGTCCTCGAATCGGTCCGGAAGACCGGTCGGCTGGTGGTCGTCGACGAGGACTACCGTTCGTTCGGTGTGACCGGAGAGATAATTGCCTCGGTCGTCGAGGGCGGTCTCGCGGACCTCGAGGCGGTCGAACGGCTCGCCCACCCGGACGTCCCGATCCCGTACGCCCGGCCGCTGGAGAACGAAACGATCCCGGATACCGGTGACATCGCAGACGCCGTCCGGGCTGTCCACGAATGAGTGGGGAGCGAGTCGCCGTCCTCGTCGACGATCACTGGCCTGCGGACGTCGAGTCCGAGGAAGGGGTCGTCGTCAACTGGTTCCTCAGGGAGGGGGCGACTGTCGAGGCCGGTGATCCGCTGTGTGAACTGCAGGTCGAAAAAGTGAGCTTCGACGTTTCCGCACCGGTCTCGGGGAAACTCGAGGAAATTCACCTCCTGGAAGACGAGGAGTTCACCCGCGGGGCGACGCTGGCGGTACTTGCGCCGGCGTGACGCCTGGAACCGACCTTATTCCTCACCGAGCGGTTTCCAGGTTCGGGGTGATCGGTTCAAGCGCTTGCAGCCGTCCCCAGTGACGACGACGAGATCCTCGATGCGAATCCCGAACGCCCCCTCGATGTAGACGCCGGGTTCGACGCTGAACACCATTCCCTCCTCGAGCTTCCGGTCGTTTTCTCCGGTGATGTAGGGGGGTTCGTGGACGTCGAGTCCGACCCCGTGGCCAGTCCGGTGGATGAACTGGTCGCCGTAGCCTCGCTTTTCGATGACCTCGCGTGCGGCCCGATCGACCTCGCTGGCCTCGACGCCAGGTTCGATCGCCTGGATCCCCGCCTTCTGTGCAGCCAGAACGGCGTCAAACGCCGATTCGAACTCCGTCGGCGGATTCCCGCCGAACACGACCGTCCTGGTCTGGTCGCTCGGATACCCGCCGAACCGGGTCCCAAAGTCGAGCACTACCGGATCGCCGGGTTCGATCGCCCGGGCGCCGTGGCGGTGGTGGGGACGGGCACCGTTCGGACCGGACCCGACGACGACGTCGAAGGAGATCCCGTCGCCGCCTGCGTCCTCGAGTCGACGTTCGATCTCGACGGCGAGTTCGCGTTCGGTCATGCCGATCGCGTCCGAACCGAGCGTGCGGATCAATTCGCTCACCGAATCAGCGATCGACGCCGCCCGTTCGAGGCGATCCAGTTCGCTGTCGTCTTTGCGGATGCGCAGGTCGGTCAGCAGTTCGCTCGCCAGACCGAAGGTGGCCTCCGGGAACACCTCCCGGAGGTCCTGGGTGAACATTGCCCACATGCGGTCGTCGACCAGGAGCCGTCCAGCGGCGAGTTCCAACTCCTCGCCGATGGATGCAAGCAATGCGATCGGATCCTCGTCGTCCCCCCAGGTTCGGACGTCGGCGATCGGCGACTCCTCCCGGATCTGTTCGTCGTACATCTCCGGCGCCAGAAACAGCGCGTCGTCGGGGGTGACGATCAAAAAGAGGTGCCGCTCCATCGGCTCGTCCTCGAACCCCGAGAGGTAGTACATGTTGGAACTGGGGAAACAGACGAGCGCGTCGGCGACTCCGGATCGAAGCCCGCTCCTGGCCCGTGACAGCCGTGTCGTTATTGCGTCGTGATCGGTCATTGTTTTGGCCCTTTTGAACCCGTTCGGAAACTGTGGCCGTATGCGTTCCGCTTCTTGCTATTCGGCCGACCCGTACCGATATTGTGTGTTCGGCCGTCTCCGTTCCGCGGAATCGTCCGTCAGCGCGTGGCTACCCGATCGGACGGTGAACTACTCTCACGGAGTTGCGATACGAGACGTCGATCCCGGGAAAGTCATCGGAAAGTCGCGATAGATCTTTCCCCTCCGGGGATGTGACTGGGGACGTGACTACAGAAACCCCTGACGTGACGACAGCGACCTCGATGGACGATGTCGGTTTCGACTGGCTTACGCTGGAAGAGGACGAGGAAGTGCTGTGGTCGAGCCGTCCACACCGAAGTAGCCTCGTCCCGGCGTTGATCGTCGGCATTCCGCTCTCCATTCTCCTCATCGGGCTCGTGATCATCCTCGGGGCGTATCTCACCTATACGAACACGAACTACGTCGTCACGACCTCCGGCCTGTATAAAAAGACCGGCATCCTCTCGCGGGACGTCCAGAAAATCGGCTTCGACAAGGTACAGAACATCTCCTACAGCCAGAGCGCCATCGGTTCCTACTTCGGTTACGGCAACGTCGAGGTGAGCACCGCCGGCAGTTCCGGCGTCGAGATGCAGTTCCGGAGCGTGCCGGCACCCGCAGACGTCCAGGAGCTCATCGACAGCCGGATCGAGCGTAGAGACGGACGTGGTGGAGACGACAAGGAGGACGTACTCGCGGAGATTCTGACGGAACTGCGCACGATTCGGCGCATCGTCGAGGAGGGTCAGGACGACAACGGTAACGACGAGATTGGAACGGACGGAAACGATACCGACGCCAATCGAACGGACAGCAACGGTGACAGTAACACCGACGGCGCCGGCACCGATAACACCCGAGACCGATGAGTCCGAATCCGGTCGTATCCGACGATTGGCGTCGATTCGACGGCGAGACTGTCATGTGGGAGGCGTCACCACGAACGACTCGCGCATTGCCGGGCATCGGGCTCAGCGTGGCGTTGCTCGTGGTCGTGTTCTGGCTCGCCGTTTCCGTCAGCGGTTGGGCGCTACTGTTGGTTCCCGTTGCGGCCGTGCCGGGTCTGTACCACTACTTGCGGGTGGTCACGACCAACTTCGTGTTGACCGACGGCGAGATCGCGGTGAAAACTGGAATCCTGGGTCGGTCGGTTCGTCGCGTCGAATACAGCCGCGTTCAAAACGTCGGCTATTCGCAGGGGCTCACCGGCTCGGTGTTCGGCTACGGCACCGTCGACGTCGAGATCGCCGGTGGACGCGATCTGCAACTGTACGACGTGTACGACCCGACGGAGCCCTACGAGATCGTTCGCGAACTGGCCACGGGACGGACGGCCGCTGAAATCCCGGGATCTCTCGAAGCGTGGACCGCGATCCGCGACGAGGTCGTAGCGCTCCGGAAAAGTCTCGAGTCGTAGCGCTCCGGAAGCCGTTCTAGAAACGTTTGTGGAGGAAGAAAGAACGTGGGGTTCGGCACCGGTTGAAAACCCAAAGGATTGTTATAAGTATAATGTTTCAGTTATAGTATTTTTACTGAGTATTATGCCATGGGATCACGAGATAATTTACAACTACTCGTTACGATCGTCGCATCGAACGATCCGAGCTAGACCGCGATCTCGAGGAGTAGGTAACCGACTACGGACGGAACTCGAAGATCCGATTCGAAAACCACGGTGAGCCAACTGATCCTCTGGTTTAACGGTCCAAATCCGTTTCGTTGTCGCTTGGCGGACGGACGAATTTTACGTCCAGGAGTGGCTGTCGATCGGGCGATCGTCCTTCGGGTACCATCGTCTCGCGTCGCCTTTAGTTTCACTCGATCGGGAGGTGAACAATCGATGGTATCTCCGTTCGAATTTAATATACGAAATATGGTAGTTAGGTAGAAATATACTTTTTATTACTCCCCGGTCGGGCCCCATCTTCCGGAGCCGTAGATTCAAACGGTCGGACCACCACCACCGTCCATGGAAATCGAAATCAAGACGTACGGAGCGGTTCGAGAGCTGTTCGATCGAACGGAGTTCACCTACACAGTCCCGCCGGATTCGACGGTCGAAGATCTGCTCGCCGCACTCGAAACCGAAAACGACCGTTCCGCCGAGTTCTGTCTCCTCGAGGGGTTCCGGGAGGAAACCGTACTGGTCGTGCGGAACGGCACGAACGCGAAACTACTCGACGGGGGCGATACGACACTCGAAGACGGCGATCGACTTAGCATCACTTCCTCACCGATGCCAGAGGGATAACGCGGGGTGTGACGGTCAGTCGTCGGCCGTTCCGCCCGGCTCGTCGGTTTCTGCGTATTCGGCGACGCGGTGCTCGGGGACGGTCCCGTCGTCGTTCCAGCCACGCGTCTGGTAATACTCGTCGAGACCGGCCTCGAACCCGGGGATCTCGTACGGCAGATCGTCGTCCTCGCGGTCCATCCCGCGTCTGTTGTTGAAGTGCCGTTCGAGTTCGACGACCCGGCTCCCGACCTCCACGAGTTTCTCGTACTCTGTATCGAACAGTCTCTCGAACGTCTCTTCGGAGACGAACCCCTCCGCCTCCTTCGAGAACGCACAGATGATGCCGCTGTCCCGGAACGCCGCGTAGTTTTCGAGTTCGACGATGCGCTCGGGCTTCCCGTCGAGCCCTTCACGCGGGAAATTGCCGTCGTATTCGTCCCGCAGCATCACAGAGTACATGTGGTCGCCCCCGCGATTCGCAACCGCATAGGACAGCCCCTGGCCGTGGATCGTCCGTCCGTCGTGGGCGGCGAACTCCATTCCCTTTACCGTGTAGTTGTCGACGCCCAGTTCCTCGTGGACGCGGTCGACGCCTTCCGCGAGGAGGTCCCCTTCCCCGTCACGGTAGGCGATCTTCTCGATGAGCTCGTGGGCGAGCGCCGCGTTGCCGAACTCGTCGTGGGCGTCCATGTAGGCGGCGATGGTGACTCCACACGAGATGGTGTCCAGACCGAACTCGTCACAGAGGTCGTTCGATTTCATCACGTCGACGACGTCCCCGACTCCCTGGTTCGAACCGAAGGAGTAGACCGTCTCGAACTCGGGACCTTCGGTCTCGAGGCCGGTCTCCTCGTCGCGGGTGGGGAGCTTGCAGGCGAACGCACAGGCCGAACACGCCGCCGTTTTGTACTTCTTCGATTCGACGGCGTCACCCCCGATCCCTTCGACCTCTTCGAAGTGGTAGTCGTTGAAGTATCGGGTCGGCAGCGAGAACTCGTCGTTTATGAACTCCGTCCCGGAGGTCGTGCCCTGTCGCCGGAAGATCGAATCGGACGTCGCCGCCTTCTGGTGGACCTCCGACTGGACGTCTTCCGGGAGCCCAACGTCGAACTCGGCGTCCCCTTCGAACGTGATGGCTTTGACGTTTTTCGATCCGAGCACCGCGCCCATTCCGCCGCGGCCGAACGCCCGGGACTCGTAGGTCATCACGCAGGCGTACCGGACGAGGTTTTCCCCCGCCGGACCGATACAGAGCACGTTTTCGGCCTCGAGACCGCGCTCGTCGTTTACGTACTCGGTGACCTCGGGGACGGTTGCTTCCTCGAGTTCGGGGACTTCTTCGAACTCCACGCCGTCCTCGGTGACGTGGATCGCGAGCAACTCGTCGCTTTCGCCGACGACCTCGACACAGTTGTGTCCCGTCCCGACGAAGTTCCGCGAGAGATAACCGCCGGCGTTCGTCGAGAGGAGGCCGCCAGTCAACGGCGAGAGGCCGGTGACGTTCATCCGGCCCGTGAAACTCATCGTCGCCTGCTGGAGCGGCCCGGTCGAGACGTACACCCGATTTTCGGGCCCGAACGGATCGGCGTCGAACGGGATCCGATCGTGGGCGAGTTTGGTTGCGACCCCCCGTCCACCGATAAACGTCCCCAGCACGTCGTCGATGTTCTCTTCTCTGGCCTCTCGATCGGTGACGTCCAACGTCAACAGTGGACCACCTGCAGTGATCATGTCTGGTGAGACAATACCATACATATTAAACGTTGGTTTCGGACGCGACCGTCTCCGGTTTCTAGCCGCCGCCACCGACGGATGGGGAGATTCGGACGACCGTCCCGTCGTCGAGTTCCGTTTCTCCCCCGTCGAGCTGTCGGACGTTCCGACCGTCGACGGTGATCACGAGGTTTTCGGCCAGTTCGTGTTCTCTTTCCAGTAGCTGATCGGCGAGCCCGTCGTAGGTCTCGTCGAGATCGCAGACGAGTTCGGCGACGGTGGCCCCCACCGGAAGTTCACAGACGACAGTCTTCGTTCCGACAACGTCGCGAACGGGTCCAAAGAAGTTGCACTCGACCTCCATACACGCACGCTCGGTCTACTGATACTTATCTGTCGTGGCAGGGAATGATGTCGGTCGGGGCAGGGAACGGTATCTCTCGGAGCAGGGAATACTTATATGCGTACTGACCGAGCAAGTGGAGCTATGGAGATTGGCCTGTTTGCCGCCCACGAGCAGTACGACCCGACGACGTTACTCGATCACGCACAGCGGGCCGAGGGTGCGGGCTTTGACACCGTCTGGACCAGCGACCACGTACACCCGTGGTGGCACACCGACGCTCACTGCGGAGCGGCCCACCCGTGGCTTGGTTCGGCCCTGGAGCGGACCGACAGCCTGCGGATGGGGACGGGAGTCACACCGCCGATCGCCCGCTACCATCCGGGGTTCCTGGCGCAGGCGTTCGGCACGCTTGGGGCGATGTATCCCGGGCGAGTTCACCTCGCACTGGGTACCGGGGAGGCGATGAACGAGGTGCCACTGGGATACGACTGGCCCCCGTATCCGGAACGACGAAAGCGGCTGATCGACGCCTGCGAGATCATCACCCGACTCTGGAGCGGCGAAGTCGTCGACTTCGACGGCCACTACTGGCAGACAAACGACCTGTACCTCTACACGCTTCCTGAGGAACGCGTGCCGCTGTACGTCGCCGGAAACGGACCGAAATCGACCCACGTCGCCGGACAGTACGCCGACGGGTTCCTCACGCTCCGTGACGTCGACGTCTACGAAAAGCATCTCGTCCCGGCGCTGGAAGACGGTGCCGCCACGGCCGACCGCGATCCGGACGAGATCAGGCGGATCCGTCAGCTGCTGGTGTCTTACGACGAGGACTACGAGCGCGCGCTCGAGAGCACCGGGTTCTGGCGCGGGCCGCCGGCGATCGGCTTCGACCAGGAAATCGCAGATCCGCGGGAAATCGAGGCTGCGGGCAGGGAGATCCCCCTCGAGGAGATGACGGACGAGTTCCTGGTCACTGACGATCCCGCCGACCTCCGGGAGAAACTCGACGAACTCGAGGCCGCCGGGTTCGACGAGGTCGAACTGCTGTCCACGAGTCGGGATCAAGAGAAGTTCATCGAGATGATGGAGACGGAGATCCTCGATCGGTAGGAGGAGGCTCTTCGATCGGTAGCTCGTGTACCGGTAACTTACCACTCCGCGACGCTGCCATCCTCGTGCCTCCAGATCGGGTTGTGCCAGTCGACGTCGTCCGTAAACGGTGTCGACAAGCGAACCAATCGACGACGGTCATAGTTCCATCGACGCCCGGACAGCAGCACGGTAACCGAGCAGTAGATTCAAAACGTAACGGAGCGATGAATCGAACGATGCTTACAACGCAAGGGTCACTCCTCACAGTAGATCTGTCTGCGAGGGACCACGAGACGGAACGGATCGACGATGTCCGCGACGAGTTTATCGGCGGACGCGGGGTCGCAACGCGCCTGGCTCACGAACGAATTCCCTTCGACGCCGATCCACTTGGCTCGGACAACAGGCTCTACTTTTCGACCGGCCCCCTCCAGCAGTCGGAGATGAGCTTCACCGGCCGAACGAACGCGACCGCCGTGTCGCCGCTCACGAACGGGCTCGCATCTTCAAATGCCGGCGGATTCGTCTCCCGCCCCTTTGCAGAGACGGGATACGGCGCCGTCGAGTTCGTCGGGGAAAGCGACGAGTTGCTCATCGTCCACGTCACCGACGACGGCATCGAGTTCGATCCGGCGCCGGAACTCGAGGGTGCGCGCGTCCCCGAGGTCACCGAGTACGTACACGACGAGCGCGGTCTCGAGGCCGAAAACGTGCTCTGTATCGGACCGGCCGGCGAGAACCAGGTCAGGTTCGCCTCGATCATGACCTCCGAGAGCCGCGCGTTCGGGCGGGGCGGTCTCGGGGCGGTGATGGGGGCGAAGAACCTGAAGGCGGTCACGTTCGAGGGCGACTCGGCCCCCGACATCGAGGTTCCGGACGTGCAAGCGGAGATCCATCGGGAGGCTGCCGAAAGCGACAGCATCATGAAACGGCAGGGGACGGCGTCGGTGACGGATCTCGCAAACGAGATCGAGGGGATGCCCACCCGCTACTGGTCGGAGAAACAGTTCGAGGGGATCGAGGGGATCAACGGCGACGCCGTCGAGGCCAAAAAGCACAAACGCGGCACCTGCTCCCGCTGTGCGTTCGCCTGCAAGCTCCCCACCCGCGACGAGGAAAGCGGCCTCGAGACCGAAGGCCCCGAGTTCGAGACGATCATGGCGTTCGGCTCGAACCAGGCCGTCGACGACGTCGTCGACGTGATGCAGTCGAACGAACTCTGTGATCAACTCGGGATGGACACGATCTCGTGTGGCAACACGATCGCGGCGTATCTCGAAAGCGAGGACGCGTTCGGCGACGTCGAATTGATCCACGAGACTGTCGAGAAGATCGCCCACCGCGAGGGGATCGGCGACACGCTCGCGGAGGGGATCGCCCGGTGTCACGAGGAGTTGGGGGTAGAGAACTGGACGGTAAAAGGGCTGGACTTTGCGGCCCACGAAGGGCGGACGCTCCACGGCCAGGGGCTCGCGTACGCCGTCGCCAACCGCGGCGGCGACCACATGTACTCCACCTTCTACGCGTGGGAGTACCCGCTTGTCGACGAGGCGGATGCGTTCCCACCGGAGGGACTGGAGGGGAAAGCGCCGGCGGTCGCTACCCAGGAGAACATGCGCGCCCTCGAGGACTGCGGTGTCATCTGTCGGTTCTCCCGGGGGATGATCGCCGAGCATCCCGAGCGACTCGAGGCGTTGTTCGACGCCGATCTCTCGGAGTTGACGGCCGTCGGCGAACGGGTGGTCACACTCGAGCGCGACTTCAACAACCGGCGGGGATTCGACCGTGCGGACGACACGCTCCCGTACGTCGATCAGTTAGACGGGTTCGAGGAGGCACTCGATGCGTACTACGACACGCGGGGCTGGAACGACGACGGGACCGTCCCGGAACAGCAGATCCAGAATATCTACGGGTTAGCCCCGTAAGTCCACGAGAAGTGATGTCAGCTAGTCTGACATTTGTCGGTCGTTACCGTTCGACCAGCCTTTCGGAAGACCGATCGACCAGAAAATCACGACACCCGCTCTTCTCAGTCGACGGTCACGATCTCGATCTCGTGGCCGTCCTGGTCCTTCGTGAAGGCGTAGTTGTAGTCACAGGACTCGGGGTCCCGGTAGTCCTCGGCGTCCCGCAACATCAGGTCCTCCCACGCAGCTTCGAGGTCGTCGACGCGGACGGCGAGATGCCCCCACGCGTCGCCCATCGTGTACGTCCGGTCGTCGTAGTTGTACGTGAGTTCGACTGCCATCTCCTCGGGCGCGGCGTCGAGCGGCTCCATGAAGTAGTTCGCGAACGTGTCCGCTTCCCACCGCTTCCCGTTGTACGCGTATTCGAGCTTCCTGGTCCACCACCCGAGCGCTTCGTCTGGGTCTTCGATCCGGATCATGGTGTGATCCAGGCTCCACTGGGCGCCGTGATCGCGCTCGACGATCTCGATCTCGTGGCCGTCCGGGTCTTTCACGAACGCGTACTTGTACCCGCAGGATTCGGGATCCCGGTAGTCTTCGACGCCCTGTTCCATCAGGCCCTCGTAGGCGTCCTCGAGGTCGTCGACGCGGACGGCGATGTGTCCCCACGCGTCGCCCATCGTGTAACTTCGGCCGTCGTGATTGTACGTCAATTCGAGTTTCGCTCCGTCCTCGTGCATGTCTTTCGGGCCGAGGAAGACGTTCGTGAATGTGTCCGCCTCCCAGCGTCCCTTCTCCTCGTATTCGAGGTGCGTCTTGTACCAGTCCAGTGATTCATCGAGATCCTCCACGCGGATCATTACATGGTCGAGCGTTCCCATGTCACTGTTTTCTTCTCAGATCTTCAAAAATGTACCGGCCAAAACTGTACCGACTCTCCTCGAAAACGATTCTACAGGCGGAGCAGGCCGAGGCAGTTCACCAGAAGTGGATCGATACATTCGGACGTGGGATCCGGGACCGCTGTCAACTCCGCTATTGATCCGAAAGGTGTCCCCTGTCAATGCTTCCTCGGAAACTGCTGCGTAGACGGCCTTCGGAGACGATAATTCCGCGGGTTCTGGACAACCTCGAGCGCTACTGTCTCCGCCGACTTGAGCAGCCGACTCGCGACGCTGTCGATCGTCCGGCCGTTTCGACGACTTCGAAAGCCGGATACTTGTCCGATTGCCGTGGCTGAGCGGATGATGCGTGTTGCGACGACAGTGAATTGCCGTACAGAATACCTGAACGTTACAAAATTAGTATTGTAACCTAAATACGAGATTGGAGTCGAACACGTAGGGGGTGTCAAGCGCGAGGTACTGGCGATGGTCGCAATCAAGAAAGACGCCAACGCCATCCAATTGTAGCTGATGTGGTTACTCGAGGTCGATACCGTCGTCGGCATCTCGAAGGTCACGAGCAAGGAGTGAACCGCCTCGGGCTCAAGTGGTTCGAGAGATTTCGTCTCACGTCATTACGGAAATCGAAGATTTCCGGACGACTCCGAGGCTTCCCGTGGGTTAGTCAAACATTCCCATCCGACCATCGGCCTGGTAGCCTCGGGCGGTCGGGCGGGTCACGGTTGGGGAGTCCACGGCCCCCGAGGCACTCGGTCTGCTCAGCCTGTAGAAGGGGAGGGTGCACGGAACCGTTCGTTCTCGAACTCGATCGGGCTCGGTTCGGAGAGTACGCGGAGGTCATCCCGTTTTCGGGCGGCCTCGACGAGCGCAGCGGAGGCGTAAAACCGGTCCAGGTGCATCGTGTCGGTGACGCGGACCACCCTGACCGTCCCGGGATCGTACACCCCGATCGTCGAGAGCGCGGCGACGAGCCCGCCGCGATCCGTCTCCACGACCGGCGGCATCCGGGACCCCTGCGGAGCGCTCGCGGTCAATGCGTTTATACAGGTCTTCGTTCGATCGGTCGCCGCCTCCAGGTCGGCGTGGACGAAGTCGGCAAGCCCCACTGCCGTGGCGTTACCATGAGAGGGCCCGGTGAGCGATCGAACATAGATCCGGCCGATCGTCGGCCGCTCCGGTGGTGGCTCATAGGCGATGTGGATCCGACCGATTACGTTGGTGTCCATCCCTGTCCCGCTGATCTCCTTACCCATTCGATCGACAACGAGGACGTCGAGTTCATCGAAGGGGAGCGTCGGCATGTAGTCGTATGCTATCTCCAGAAGTTCTGCTTCCCGATCCAGGAATTCCGAAGATGGGATCCCTTCAACGATGACCGTGTCATCGTACTGATCCTCGACGATCGCCACGCCGCCCACGATCGGGAGCTCCGAGAGCAATCGTTCGGTGATCGACGGGATCATCTTCCGGAAGCTCCAGTCGACTGCCCACTCGTGGGCGAGCTTGGCGCCCCGCTGTTTCCCCATTCCGATGACGAGCATCTTCGAGAGGCCACTCTCGACGCACCCACTGAAGCCGGTGTGTGGCTTGATCCGGTTGATCGGCACGATCGCGTCCGCGGCGACGGCGTTGGCGTCGGCCACGATCGGGACCTCCCGGTCGGCGGTTGTCCCCACCTGTTCGACGGCCATCTCCGAACGGATCTCACAGCCGATCGACTCCGGCGTCACCCCCAGCGCCTCGAGCTTCTTCCGCTGTCCGTCCCCGGTCGCACCCCCGTGACTCCCCATCGCGGGGAACACGAATGGCTCATAGCCCGCGTCCTCGACCCCACGGACGACCCCACGCACGATCGTGGGGAGGTTCGCGATCCCGCGGCTCCCCACGCCGATCGCGACTGAGCCACCGTCCGGGACATCGTCCCACTCGAATGACGTCACACACGCGGCGGCACGATCCTCGATCTCCTCGGGCGGGATCGGATCGGTCTCCCAGAGCTGTTCGACGACTCCCATCTCCGGGAGCACCCGATCGCCACAGGTCTCGAGGATCGTCGCCTCCGAGATCACTACGTCCCTCCCTGTGTCGTCTGTCATCGTGATTTTCGGTTTCGGTCGATAGCTATAAAAAGGATCCCTCATTTCGGATCGGGGACTACAGGCCGGATGGATCGCTTCCCTTCACAACTCGTGAAGGGGGACCCGGGACCTACACACATCAACAATCTTGCAGCAAGGGAAACCCTATTTTCTTCACCCGGTATAGGTGCCAGTATGGCGAAGATACTCGTCACGGATTACAATTTCCCTGATCTGTCGATAGAACAAGGTCTCGCGAACGGTGCGGGCGTAGAGCTGGAGGGTGCACAGGCCAGATCGCCGGAGGAAATCATCGAGGCGGCCGAGGGCGCCGACGGGCTCTTGGTCCAGTACGGCGAGGTGACCGAGGAGGTGTTCGAGGCGCGTCCCGAAATCCAGGTCGTCGGGCGGTACGGGATCGGTGTCGACTCCGTCGACCTCGATGCCGCGACCGAGCACGGCGTCTCCGTCGTGAACGTACCCTCGTACTGTCTCGACGAAGTCTCGACACACGCCATGGCGCTGATCCTGGGGTGTGTCCGCAAGGTAGCGCTCTTCGATCGGGAAATAACGGGCGGAACCTGGGACTGGAACCAGGGGAAACCGATCCACCGCCTGACCGAACAGACGCTCGGCCTTGCCGGGTTCGGCGAGATCCCACAGACACTCGCCAGGAAGGCCGAAGCCTTTGGTCTGGACGTGATCGCGTACGATCCGTATCTCTCGGCGGAAGAGATCGCAGAACACGGCGCGCGAAAGGTCGATTTCGACGAGTTGCTGGCAGGGTCGGACGTCCTCTCGGTGCACGTCCCCCTGACCGACGAGACACAGGAACTCTTCGACGCGGCGGCGTTCGAGCAGATGCGGGATCACGCGTTTATCGTCAACACTGCCCGCGGGGCGGTCATCGACACCGGCGCGCTCGCCGAGGCGCTCGAGACTGGCGAGCTCGCCGGGGCCGGGCTCGACGTGTTGCCCGAGGAACCCCCGGAAAACTCCCCCCTGATCGACCGGGACGACGTGATCCTCACCCCCCACGTCGCCTGGTACTCGGAGGACTCGCTCGCGGAGCTACGTCGTACCGTAACCGAAGACGTAATCGGCGTACTCAATGGGGACGGACCGATGAACCTCGTCAATACCGACGTGTAGGGTAATGGTCGAGGTAACGACGTTCGGCGAGACGATGCTGCGTCTTTCCCCGCAACGCGGCCAGCGACTGGAAACCGCATCACAGCTCGAGTTCCGGACCGCAGGCGCCGAGAGCAACGTCGCGATCGCCGCGAGCCGTCTCGAGGTCGACGCCGTCTGGCTGTCGAAGCTCCCGAATACATCACTGGGCCGGCGCGTCAGAAACGACATCCGACAGCACGGCGTGACTCCGGCAATCGCCTGGAGCGACGACGGCCGGCAGGGAACCTACTACATCGAACAGGGTGGACAGCCACGGGGGACGGATGTGATCTACGACCGTGCCGACGCGGCGATAACCTCAGCTACCGTCGAAGAACTTTCGGTTCGGTGGATCCGGGAGTCGGACGTCTTCTTTACGACGGGGATAACCCCGGCGCTTTCCGAGACGCTGTATCGGACGACGAGTGAACTCCTCTCGGTGGACACCACGACCGCGTTCGATCTCAACTACCGGAGTAAGCTCTGGTCGCCCCAAACCGCGCGGTCGGCGTACGACGAGCTCTTGCCGGACGTCGACCTCCTGTTCGTCCCCGAGCGGGACGCGAAGACGATACTGAACGTCGATGGGGGGGCCGAATCGATCGCCGAACAGCTCCGGGAACGCTACGACTGTGAGACCGTCGTGGTGACGCGAGGCTCGGACGGCGCGCTCGCGAGCTGTCCGGACGGACCCGTGTGGCAACCGTCGTTCGGGACCGAAACCGTCGATCCAATCGGCACCGGCGACGCGTTCGTCGGCGGGTTCCTCTCCCAGCGCGTCCGGGGGGAGTCGATCGCGGACGCACTGGAGTGGGGGGCTGCCACGGCCGCGCTGAAGCGTACGATCGAAGGGGATCTCGCAGTCGTAACGCCCCGGGAGGTGGAGTCCGTCATCGAAACAGGGAGTTCCGACATCGATAGGTAGCATTCGGGTAGTTGGCTTTAAGGGGGCCGGCACGCGGGTGCCTACATGGAGGATCGTCAACTCGAGTGGATCACCCACAGTGGCGTACTCGCGATACTCCGGGGTGTGACCGAGGATTCTGTCGTCGAAGTCGCTTCCGCGGTCGTCGACGGGGGCGTAACCGCACTGGAGATCACGGCGGACACGCCGAACGTGACGGGACTCGTCGACGCCGTTTCGGACCTCTTCGACGACGTGCTCGTCGGGGCCGGGAGCGTCCTCGACGGGGAAACCGCCCGCGCCGTCCAGTTGGCCGGTGCCGAGTTCGTGGTGACTCCGACGGTTGATCCCGGCGTCATCGAGACGTGTAATCGCTACGGAACGCCCGTCGTCGCGGGGGCGTTCACTCCGAGTGAAGCGTTACAGGCGTACGAAGCGGGTGCCGAATTCGTCAAGGTCTTCCCGGCGAAAACGGGCGGCCCCGAACACGTCGCCGCGATCGGCGGCCCCCTCCCACAGATCCCGCTGGTTCCCACCGGCGGTGTCGGCCCCTCGAACGCGGGGTCGTACGTCGAGGCCGGCGCAGCAGCTGTCGGCGTGGGAAGCGGAATCGTCTCCGATGAGGCCGTCGACAGGGGCGAGTACTCGAGGATCACGGAGAACGCGTGTCGGACCGTCGAGGCAGTCGCCGCTGCCCGGGAGTGACGGCGGAAGTTCCTACGGTGAGGCCGGATCGAGTCTCCGGTTCGATATCGGTCGGGACTCACTTCGGTCTGAGGCTGGCCGAGATCGATTCGGGACAGATAATAATCGATTATCTGTCTCATCCGACTTTAAATCAATTATCGTATGTTTTTAAGGATCCTTTGGTTCGATTTCGAGATCTCGACTGTTTTCCGAATATATCCGATAAGTAATTCCGCTTTATCGGCAGATAGCGACGTGTAATCTGCATTTCTCTCGCCAAGATTCGGTATAGTTCGCGTCATCGCCCTCGACTGGGGACTGGCAGGCACCCGATCGAGGAACTGGCCGATAATCGACTGAGTACAGCGCGACGAACCGTTCGATTACGAAAGGTAATAGATGGATTCTGTGAGCTCCCTGTTCGAACCCCATCGATCAGTATTCAATAAATATCATATATACAGATAATATTTGAATATGGTAGTATCGTGGACAGTAGTGGCTCTATTGTCGATACTCCTCGTGGACATCGAAACGTATCGAAAGTAGTCACTCCCAGTCCGTCTCAATCGTCGAGATACTCGGTTTCGACGCCCCGTTCGTTCGCGCGCTCGCGGGCGGCCTCGATAAACTCCTCGGGCAGTGACTCGATCTCGCCGGCCTGCACTCCCCACAGCTTCGCGTACAGCCCGTCGCGTTCGAGTAGCTCCTCGTGGGCACCCCGCTCGACGATCCGTCCACCCTCCAGAACGAGGATCCGGTCGGCGTCCTTGATCGTCGACAGTCGGTGTGCGATCGCGAACGTCGTGCGGTCTGCAGCGAGGCGGTTCAAGGACCGCTGGATCAGCATTTCCGTCTCCGTGTCGACCGCCGAAGTCGCTTCGTCGAGGATCAGGATCTCGGGATCCTGGAGAACAGTTCGGGCGATTGCGATCCGCTGTCGCTGACCCCCCGACAGCTTCACGCCCCGCTCGCCGACCCGGGTGTCGTAGCCGTCCGGTAGCGAGGAGATGAACTCGTGAGCCTCCGCCGCCTTCGCCGCCTCGGTCACCTGTTCGCGAAGTTCCTCCGGGTTCGGGATTTCCCGACTCCGGTCGATTCGGCGCTTCACGCCGCCGGCGTCAACGTCACTCTCTCCGTCGCCGGCGGAGACATCCACGAGCCGACGACGGAGCCCGCCCCCGGTCGCGTCCGGATCGGTGCCGATCTCGATCGCTCCTTCGTAGCGACCGTAGCGGATGTTCTCGGCGATCGTCCCGTCGAAAAGCGTCGTGTCCTGGGAGACGTAGCCGATCGCGTTCCGGAGGCTCTCGATTCGCACGTCGCGGATGTCGTATCCGTCGACGCGAATCGATCCCTCCGTCGGTTCGTACAGCCGGAGCAGGAGTTTCAAAAGAGTCGACTTGCCGGCACCTGTCGGCCCCACGAACGCCACCGTCTCGCCGGTTTCGGCCTCGAAGGAGACGTCCGAAAGCACGTACTCGCCGGCCTCGTCGGGGTCCTGGAGTGCGTTCTCGGTGTAGGCAAAGGAGACGTCCTCGTACGCGACGCGACCCTCCACGTCGAGGTCGACCGCCTCGGGGGCGTCGGTGATCCGGATCGGGACGTCCTGGAGGCCGAACACGCGTTCGGCGGACGCCTTCGCGTTCTCGTACTGATCGACGATGTTGGAGACTTCGGCAAGCGGGGCGACGAACTGCTGGGTCAGGAAGACGAACGTGACGAACGCGCCGACCGTAAGCGGGAGCGTGAACGGCCCTGGCGGGCCGGCGAACAGCCAGATCCCGCCGACGAGGAACGTCGCCGCGAACGCCACTCCAGCCAGCAGTTCCATTCCGGGCCGGTAGAGGTAGTTGAGCTTGAGGATCGAGATGGTCCGCCGGAAATACTCGAAGGAGGCCCGGCGGACGCGTTCGGTCTCGTACTCCTCGGTGTTGCTCGTCTTGACGAGTTCCACGCCCGACAGCGCGTTCTCGAGGACGGTGTTGAGATCGCCGACCGCGGCGCGCTGTTTCACATAGCGGGGTTCGATCGCCCGGATGAACCAGACGGTGAAAAGCACCATCAGCGGGATTGCGATCAGCGTGACGATCGCGAGCTGCCAGTTCAGATAAAAGAGGACGGCGGCGATCCCGAGCACCATCACCCCGAGTCGGGCGGAGTTTTGCAGGGCGTTGTCGAGGAACCGCTCGAGGTTGGTGGCGTCGTTGTTGAGGACGCTCATCACCTCGCCGGTCTGTTTGTCGTCGAAGAAGGTCATATCGAGCCGCTGCATCTTCGCAAACGAGTCCGTCCGGACGGTGTGCATCACCCGGTGGGCGAAGTAGTTTGCAGCGACGCCGTAGATCCAGGTGAACACCGCCGTGAGGAGGAAGCCGCCGACGATGAGCCCGACCGAGAGCCAGAACTGGCCGGCCTGCTCGGCCGGAAGCCACGCGTCGGGGACGATCGGGAGGGAAAACTCCCCCTCGCCGGTGAACACCGCGTCGATGGCCACCCCCAACACCAGCGGCGGCACCAGGCTCGCCAGACGGGCGATCACGTTTGCGGTCATCCCGACCGCGAGGTACGGCCACTCGGCGGTGCCGTACTCGCGGAACAGCCGCGTGATCGGCCGGTCGACCCGGTCCCGATACACCTCGAAGACGTTCCGTTCGTCCGCGTCCGTCGACACACCCGACACTGGCCCTCGGGGAGCAAGTATCCGACGGCTCCGGAGAAGTCGACCGCTGTTTGTCCGGGGGAGGTGGTTCGGTGGCCGGAGTGAGAGGCGCAAACACGCGTTTGATTGATCAGGATCTATTAGTCCGCTCGTCGGAGTGTGGAAGTATGAGCATCACATTCGCGGAGGTCGAGGTCCCGACAGGGCCCGTCGGAGCGGTCGTCGTCTTGTTCGTCGCGAGTCTCGTGTATGGACTACTGATCATGGGAAGCCTCATTATACCGCTCGCGGTCTGGGCCGGACTGCTGTGCGTCGGCATTTTCCTGTTGGTGGTCTATCTCCTGTATCGGATCGCCCTCGCCGTCGAGGAAATCGCTGAAACGCTTTGAGATCGGGGCTCGGACCATTCTGAGGCTGGGGCTCGAACGCTCGATAGGGGATCGGCGACGACAGCGTGAGCACAGTCTCGATCATCCACATCCGGAGTACGTCCGGATCCGTGACTGTGATAACGATGGATGAGACAGGATGTACGATTCAGTCGGTCAGACACCGAGTCGACTGTTCCCCGGGAACGTATTCACTCGGAGTACAGTCTCGCGAGTCAGCGATCTCCCGATCTGCCCGTCGAGTTATCCAAAAAGAATTAGTTATGTGAAACTATTACACGATATGGTCTCCCCGGATTCTGAGACGTCCCAGGAACTAACGCCCGACGAGGCGTTCGCAATTCTCGGGGACGGGACCCGAATCGAGATTCTCCGAACGCTCTGGAAGGCGTCCGAGACCCCCGTCCGGTTTGCTGTCCTCCGGAAGAAAGTCGGCCACAACGATCCCGGCAACTTCAACTATCACCTCTCGAAGCTCACTGGGAACTTCGTCCGGAAAACCGAGAGGGGGTACGACCTCCGGGAGGCGGGAAAACAGGTTATTCGGGCGGTTCTCGCGGGGAGCATCAACCGAAAACCGCGAATCGAGCCGGTCGAATGTGACTCAAGGTGTCCGTACTGTGGCGCGCCTGTGGAATTACAGTACGTAAACGAGCGCATCCTGGTTCGTTGTACGGAGTGTCCGGGTATCGGCGGCGAGGAGTATCCGGCGGGGACGTACATGCGGTTCGCGTTTCCGCCGGCAGGGATCCAGGACAGAACACCCGAGGAACTCCTCGAGGCCGCACACGCCTTTTACGACGCCAAGGCCACCCCGATGATGAGCGGGGTCTGTCCGGAGTGTGCCGGACGCGTCGACTCGAAGATCGACATCTGCCACGGGCACGATGCCGGCGACCGAGGCGTCTGTGATTCCTGCGGCTTTCGGAATCCCATCTGGGTCGACTACGTGTGTGAACGCTGCGAGTACACCCGCCGGTGCCTGATCTGGTTCGAGATCCTGAACGATCCTGGAGTGGTCGCCTTCTACTACGAGCACGGCTTGGAGGAGACGATCCCGTTCAGCAAACTGACCTGGCGAAACGCACCGTACATCAGCAACATAGAGTGTGAACTGCTCGAAGCCGACCCCCTGCGGATCCGAATCAGAATTCCGGTCGACACCGAAGAGCTTCGCGTCACAGTGAACGAGGCGGTCGAAGTCGTCGAACTGACCAGGTGTCCGATCGACGAGTGACGCCGTCGAACGCCTGTTGTGCATGGGTTGGCCATCGAATCACAACCAGCCCGGCAATACTGTCAGTTCGACTATAGTACTGTGTTGCTGCAAACTGTTTTGTCGACTGCTTCGTTTCCTCCGACAGGGATCTTTAATGGGGAAAATACTCGCTGCGGGAGCCCTCTCGCGGAAGTCGACGAAGCCGAGCAACGACCGACCTGTGGATCCGAACGCGAACGTTGCCGGGGACCTCTCTCCGGACGCCGTCCACCAGCTGTTGAGCAGCCGACGCCGCCGGGACGTCCTCGAGTACCTGAAACACGTCGAGGCGGAGACGACCATCGGTGACCTCGCGGCCCGGATTGCCGCCGGGGAACACGACCTGCCGATGGGGGAGGTGACCTCGGAGCAACGAAAGCGCGTTTACATCTCGCTGTACCAGTCACATCTGCCGAAACTCGCCGCCGAAGGCGTCATCGACTACGACAGAGATCGCGGACGGGTCGAACTGGCCGGAGAAGCCGACGAACTCCTCGCGTATCTCGAGAGGAGCAGCCAGGTGCGTCACACGTGGAGCAGGTACTATCTGGCGCTCGCCTGCCTGTCGCTCGGGGTGGTCGGGCTGGCGTGGCTCGGGCTGTCGCCGTTTTCGGCGGTGCCGGGGATGGGATACGCCACACTGTTTGCGGGTGCGCTGCTGGGGCTGTCCGTGGTTCATCGCTACCGAGATCGTCGAATGTAACGAAGAGAGCGGTTCTACCGGCGCGATTCGAACGCGTTTTCCGCCCCTAACCTTTTAGCCAAAGCGGCAGGTTGGTAGCCTGTAAATGCACGTCACAGGGATACGCGTCTATCAGGTGGATCTCCCGATCGCCGAGGGAAGCTACGACTGGGCGGGCGGCAACTCCTACGAGGCGTTCGATTCGACGATCGTCCGTCTCGACACCGACGAGGGAGTCGTCGGCTGGGGCGAACTGTCGACGCTGGGCACCGCATATCTCCCCGCCTTTCCCCGTGGCGCACGGGCGGGAATCGAAGAACTCGCAGACACCGTTCTCGGTGCCGACCCCACGCAGCCGGCGGTTCTCGCCGAACGGATGGATCGACGGCTCCGCGGACATCCGTACGTCAACTACCCCACCCTACTGCGCTCGGGCAGATGAACTGCCACTCGCTTGTTGAGGGTGGGGCTTGTCGGTGGACACCCACTCATGCTCGGCAAAATCGCCGGGTGGTGAGAGTGTCCCCGACACCAAGGCCAGTTGACTCGTGGCCTGCCCGGACGAACACGTGCGGCTCGCCGGGCTGGATAGCTCCTCACAGAGATACCGGAATCCGATGTTCTTGGCCGCATTGTAATCCGAATTTACTGTATACCCACACTCAACGCACTCGAAGTGCTTGCCGTCACGATTGTCTTCGTCCACACACTCACAATCTGTGCGGCTACAACCCTGACTCGTGTATTCCGGGTTCGTTGTATCCACAGTCACACCGTATCCTTCCAGCTTGTATTCAGTGTACGTGCGGACTTTTTTGAACAGCCAGTGCTGGAACTTGGGCAGATTCGAGATGCGCGTGCGAATCCGCCTCAACTCCTCGAAGGCGACGTGGGTGGCACGAACCCGGAGTGCTTCCTGTTTGATGGCATTGGCAACATGGTGGGCGTACTGGTCGTAGTATCGCCACTCCGTGCCACGCCGCTGTTGAAACCGGAGATGGGCACTTCGCGTCCCTGTTTGCTGAAGTTCGCCGCGTAACTGTTCTTGCTCAGACCGGTAGGCGTTGAGTGCATCGGCGTTGCCGTAGAACTGGCCAGTCGACGTCACCGCTGTTGCCCCATCGACGTTCAAGTCCACGCCGAGTACACGATGAGTGTCCTCATGCGTGTCTGAACCTGAATTGTCCGTCGTGGGTGCATACACTGGGTCATCTCCGAACTGGCGTTGCATCACCGCGTGGAGCCAGAACCGCTCGCCGTCAAAGACGAGTTTGCTCGTGGAAAACGACCACCGTCTGTCCAGGATATACTCGCCGTACGGCGTTCCCTCGATTTCTGCTGGCAGTTCGTATCTACAGGTCACAGTGCCGTTGAGCGTCGAGAACGTCGCTTCGTACCGACCGTAGGTGGCGGCTCGTTTGTCGTAGGTCATCGTGTAGCCAGCCCGCTCACGGTGGTAAAAATCAGGTTTGCTGAGACGGTCGCCGTTCTCCCAGTTGGTCTTGCACGAGGAGATCGCGCTGGTTGCGTCTTTGATGGCTTTCTGGACGAGATTCGAGTGGAGTTGTTCGTTGGTCTCGTCTCGAAGTTGGTCGTAGAGTGCGTTTTCGGCATCCTGCTTGCTGGTTTGCAGGTCGGCTGGCTGTTTCGGTGAGTCTGGCCAGCAGTGTTCGACAGCTTCCTGCTGGCAGTAGAGATACGGCAGGATAGTCTGGTGGAAGTCCGAGCGTGATTCTTCTGGAATTTTGAGAGGAATCACAACAGTTCGGTTCGCTTCCACCATACGTAATATGTCGGTTTACTAGATTGTAAAGGCTGCGGTTGGGGTATTAGGGCTGGCTCTGTGCGTGGGATTGACATACTTGTTGTCGGCTTCCTCCCCACCCTACTCGCTTGTGCTTCCGACCAGTCGGAATCCCTGCGCTCGTTGAGGATGGGGCCTCCGCCTTGAATTGGGTGAAGGTCGACGACGTCGACGCCGCCTTCGAGCGGATCGATCACCACGACGCAATAAAAGAGCCGGGGGACCAGCCCGCCGCAGGCGCCCGCACCGCGTTCCTCGAGGATCCCGACGGCCACGTCGTCGAACTGATCGAACCGCTCTGATGCGAACAATCTCGGTTACTACTCGAAAACTGCAGTCTTCCAGTTACAGTTCTGTGGAACGACGACGGGGTGGCTTTCCGAATATGTGACAGCTATCTATTACTGTCTGTTTGTATATTGTAGTTCATACTGAACTTGTAAAAGTCCAATTTCAAACGTTCTACCTGCCGTTCGATGGGAATAGCAGCCCTGCTTTAAGTGATGTGCGGACCGACATATTGGTGTATTATGACTTCAGACGAGCTGATACACGCGTTAGCAGATCTCGAGGAGGAACGGGCAATACAGATCGCCGAGGAGCGTCTCGACTCCGGCGAGGATCCGATGGCTGTTCTCGACGATCTGAAGGCGGGAATGGCAATCGTCGGCGACCGGTACGAGGCGGAAGACTACTTCATACCCGACCTCATGTACGCGGGCGACATCATCGAACAGATCTCACAGCTCATCCAAGAGGAGCTCCCCGAACAGGAGGAGGACACGCTCGGAACCGTCGTTCTCGGAACTGTCAAGGACGACATCCACGACATCGGAAAGGACCTCGTGTACTTCATGTTCGATCTGAACGGGTTCAAAGTACACGACCTGGGAATCGACGTCCCCGTGCAGGACTTCGTCGATGCCGTCGAGGAGCACGACCCCGACATTGTGGCGCTGAGCGGCTTTTTGACCGCGGCGTTCGACTCGATGCAGGAGACCGTCGACGCGCTCGAGGAGGCTGGACTCATCGAGGAGTTCGACGACGAGGGGCTACGCAAGGGGACGAAAGTGATGATCGGCGGCGGGCAGATCACCGAGGACGTCCGCATGTACGTTCGGGCTGACGGTTACGAAACCGACGCACCCGGCGGAGTCAAGTTGGCGAAACAGTGGCTGGAAGGGGCGGAGGTGGCGTGATGTCGCTGCCCCAGCCGACTCTCGACTCGTGGATCGCCGGGGAAGGAGTCGAATTCACGGACGAAGACGCCAGAGAACAGTACCGCAAACGGGCGCAACGATACGCCGACGCGGTCCGGATGGACGGTCCGGATCGGGTTCCAGTCTCCGTGTTGAGCACGTTTTACCCGGCGTTTCATCACGGGATCACGCCGGAAACGGCGATGAACGACGGGGAACAGCTCAGTGCGGCGCTCCTTCATTTCGCGGAGGATCTCGATCTCGACGTCTTCCCGTGGTCGACGACCCTCATTCCGTCGGCGGAGTCCCTCGAGGCAGTCGACTACCGGGTGTTCGACTGGCCGGGAGACGGCTCCTCGCCGGACACCGTCTATCAGGCCAAGGAGCCCGACTACATGAGTGCGGAGGATTACGACGCGTTCATCCGGGATCCGACGGACTTCCTCCTTCGGCACTACGTACCGGCAGCGTTCGGGGAGCTGGGTGGGCTAGCGCAGTTACCCCAGTTGATCTCGCTCAGCGTCGGGATCGCAAGCGTCCACCCGTTCGTTCTCCCGTTCGGCCTCCCGGAGGTGCAGGAGGCGTTCGATGCGCTCGAGCAGGCGGGAGAGGCGGCCCTCGAGTGGCAAGGCGTCGTCGGAGCGACCGTCGAGGAGATCGTCGCGTCCGGTCACCCTCAAAACGTTGGCGGGATCACTCTCGCACCGTATGATATGCTCGGGGACACCATCAGGGGCACCAGAGGGGTGATGATGGATCTGAAGCGCCGCCCCGACACTCTCCTCGAAGCGATCGAGCGGATTACCCCGTGGGCGATCGAACTCGGGATCACGACCGCACGGGTGAACAACAACCCACACGTGTTCATTCCATTGCACAAAGGGGCGGACAGCTTCATGTCCCCTGCGGAGTTCGAGGAGTTCTACTGGCCGCAGCTCCGGACAGTGATCGAAGCCCTCCACGAAGAGGGTCTGATTCCCTGGCTGTTCGCGGAGGGGAGCTACGAGAGCAGACTCGAAATCATTGCCGAGTATTCCGACGGGCCGATGGTCTGGCACTTCCAGAACACGGACATGGGCCGGGCGGCGGAGGTGCTGGGGGACAGAACGTGTATCGCCGGAAACGTTCCAACGTCGCTACTTTACACTGCGGAACCGGAGAAGGTCCGCGACTACTCGAAAGAGCTCGTGGAGACCGTCGGGGAGAACGGCTTCGTTCTGGCGCCGGGAGTCGGACTCGACGAAGCCAAACCGGAGAACGTCCGGGCGATGGTAAATTCCGTCCGGTAGGACGACGTCTCCTCTCTCCACCGTACCGATTCTGCCCCCACCGTACCGATTCTGCCCCCACCGTACCGATTCTCCCTCCACCGTGCCGGCCGAGCTGGAACTGTTTACTCAACTACCTCGACGTCGAACAGACTCCGCCACCGGTAGCGCCGACCTCCCCAGACGAACGTGCGGCGCAGCAGGCCGTACGCCAGAAACGGTACCGACACCATCACCGACGGATACGCCAAAAGGAACGTCCAGCGTCGAACACCGAACGCGGCGTACAGGACTGCAAACAGTCCGGTCAACAGGGCCAACGTCGGCAGGGGAAACAGTACCCCTGCGACCGTTGTCCCCAGCGCCAGGACGCCGTTGATCGCGAATCCGGCAGGCGCGTGTCGACGGACGATCTGGACGAACCGAACGTGTCGTTCGAGCGTTTCCCGAACCGTACCGCCCACCTCGACGCGTCGCACACGCTTTACCGGCGTGATGTCCAGGCGGTCGGTCAACAGGCCGTCGTCGCTCACCGTACTCCTGAGGTCGCGTACGAACATCCCTTCGTCCGGGAGATCATTGCGCTCGAAGACGACGGCGCCGGCCCACGCGACGTCGCCGAAGTAGACGCCGGCCGTACCGCCAAGAGCGTACTGTGGTTCGAAAAGCGTCGACAGCGGATCCCGACCGACGAACGACGGCACCTCGGTGGTCGGCCCCTGTCGGTCGTACGCCGACAGCAGCCTCTCGAGCCAGTCGTCCGGGTGGTGGAAGTCGTCGTCGGTCCAGACAATCCGGTCGTGTTCGGCGGCCTCCATCCCGGCGGCGATGGCGTTCGCCTTCCCGGAACAACCCACCGGCTCACCGGCGATCACGAGCCGGACCGCGCCCGTGTCCTCCGAGACGTCTCTGTCGACCGGATCCGACGCCGTATCGCAGATCACGAGGAGCTCGTCCGACGGGCCGAGCTGGTCGGCGACTTCCTCGATCGCGGACGTCCAGACAGTCGTCGGGAGGAGAACGCTCGCTGGAGGGTCTCGGGACATGGGAACGTTTCGGGAAACCAGACTTATAAATCAATCCGTCGGGTGTTCGTCGGGATCGGGGGATCAGACGTCGAACACGACGTACGCGTACCACTCGCCGTCACGTTCCTCGAGAGTCATCTCGGAGTACGTGACTGCCTTGACGTCGCGTGCGGTCACCTCCGAGAGGGGCACGCCGCGGGCGCTCGCGACGGCAACCCACTCGTCGTCCTCCCCGTTCGCTGTCGATTCGTCGACGGAGACGGCACAGTCGTGGTCGACGGGGAGCACGCCCCGAACGTCCCGTTCGTAGATGAGTCGATCCAGATAGTCGAACAGCAGCGCTTCCCGACTCTCGGCGCGCTCTTCGACGGAGAACCGTTCGCCGCCGGAGGGATACGTTTCACACATCGCCTCAGTGAGTCCCTCCGCAACGGCTGCAAACGCCTCCCCCAGCGTGGCGCCGGTCGCCTCGACGGCGACGTCGGCCGTGTGGTCCCGCAGCGTGTACTCCATACGGGGTATTTTGCTGGGGGAGGTAGTATTCGCTTCGGCCCAGTGGAGTTAACTGCTATCGCACAGTAACAGCGAGTAGTGAGCGTCAGGGTGGAGAAACGGATCGACGAACCCGGGGACAGCGAACACCTCGAGCTCGCCTGGGAGCTCAAAGAGCGGATCCGCCGGGAGGAGAACGTCCTGAAACAGCGGAAGGGATTTTTCAGGAACGCCTACCGCCGGGCAACCTCTCACCTCTACTTCGAGGACGACGAACTTGCGGGGTTCGCCTCCGTCCGACGTGACGGCTACATCCTGTTTCTCGCGGTCACCCCCGAATTCCGTGGACAAGGATACGGCGAACGTCTCGTCGCGGACGTCGCCGCGAACCACCGGACAGTGACTTGCCACGCCCGAACCACGAACGAGAACGCCCTCGAATTCTACCGTCATCTCGGTTTCGACGTCGACCGACACATCCGCAACTACTACGAGGACGGCGGCGACGCCTACTACCTCAAGCTCGGGGACGGCGGGCTCACGGAGAAGCTGTCGAACCTCATCCGGCGGTGACGCCGGTGGCGGCCGATCCCGGAATAGCTGTCAGCAGCCACAATCAGCCTGCGGTGTTCTCTTCCCGGAGCTCCGCGTACAGTTGTTCTGCTGCCCGGCGGACCGCTTCGTCGCTCGACAGTTCCGGTTCGTACCCCAGCGACGAGAGCCGTTCGACGTCCAGGCGCATCCGCGGGACGTCACCCTCCCAGCCGCGGTCGCCGCCGGTGTACTCGTAGCCGGGATCGACGCCCATCACGGCACAGACGACGTCGGCGATTCGGGTGACAGAGGTGGTCGTTTCCGTCCCGAGATTGTACACGTTGTACTGGTCGTCGGCGTGTTCGACGACGTGGCGGATCGCGTCCACGCAGTCGGTGACGTGCATGTACGACTTCTCCTGACGGCCGTCGCCCAGAATCTCGAGCGTGTCTGGATCAGCAAGCAGTTTTTCGATGAAGTCCGGCACCACGGTTCCCCGCTGGTGGGGACCGACGATGTTCGCGAACCGGAACACCCACGACTGGATCCCGTAGGTGTGAGCGTACGTCGAGGTAAGCGCCTCGTCGGCGAGTTTGGCGGAGCCGTAGACGCTGATCGGCTCGAGGGGAGCGTGATCTTCGGGCGTCGGACGGGGTGCCTCCCCGTACACCGTCGAGGAGGAGGTGAATGCGAAGGCGTCGACGCCGACCTCGTCCATCCGTTCGAGCACGTTGTACGTCATCTGGGTGTTCTCCTCGAACAGCAGTCGACCGTCCGTGAAGTTCGTGTCCGTGTACGCCGCCAGGTGGAAGACGACGTCGAGATCCGGCGTCACGACGTCGGCGACGTCGCCACTGTCGCACATGTCGGCTTCGACGAACTCGACCCCGTCGGGGAGCCGGTCGGGATCGCCCTTCGAGCAGTCGTCTGCGACGCGGACGTGATCGGCGTCCTCCAGAAGCGCCGCCGCGAGGTGCGATCCAACCAGTCCCGCGCCGCCGGTCACCAGCACGCGGGCGTCGGTGAGATCCATGTCCGGGCGATCCGTGGCGGGGGACAAGTGCGTTCCGGTCGACGATCCGGTCGGCCCGTGCCGAAAGCTATACCGGGGTTCCCCACGGCCTCCGCGTATGGATCGCGTAGCGATAATCGGCGCGTCGATGACGCGGTTCGGCGACCGCGAGGCGTGGATCAGGGAACTACTCGCGGAGGCGGGCGCAGCGTGTCTCGAGAACGCCGGCGTCACCCCCGACGAGATAGCGCACCTGTACGTCTCGAACATGGCAAGCGGCGAGTTCGAGGGACAGACCGGCGTAGTGAACGCGCTCGCACACGACCTCTCTGCGCTGCCGGCGTACACCCAGCGGATCGACCAGACCTCCTCCTCGGGCGGTGCCGGCGTGTACGCGGCCTGGCAGTCGGTGGCGTCTGGCGCCTCCGAGATGACGCTTCTCGTGGGCGGGGAGAAGATGACCCACCGGTCGACCGCGGAGGCGACCGACGTGATCGCGTCGCTTACCCACCCGGTCGAGTACAAACACGGCGTCACGCTCCCGTCGTTTGCGGGCCTTACCGCCCGGCTGTACCTCCACGAGTACGACGCTCCGCGGGAGAGCCTCGGGAAGGTGGCGGTCAAGAACCACCGCAACGGGATCGACAATCCCCACGCTCAGTTCCGCAAGGAGGTCGACCTCGAGACGGTGCTTGAATCACCGATCGTCGCCGACCCCCTCCGGCTGTACGACTTCTGTCCGATCACTGATGGCTCCGCTGCACTCCTGTTTTGTCCCGAGTCCCTCGCGCGGGAGCGTGGATTCGATCACGTCGTTGTCTCTGGAATCGGCGGCGCGACCGACACCCACGTCGTTCACGAGCGGGACGATCCGACGACGATGCGGGGTGTCGTGGAGTCCTCGGAGATCGCCTACCGGATGGCGGACCGGGGTCCCGAGGACATCGACGTGGCCGAACTCCACGACATGTTCACGATCCTCGAGTTCCTGCAAAGCGAGGATCTCGGGTTCTTCGAGAAGGGGGCCGGCTGGAAGGCCGTCGAGGAAGGCGTCACCGACCGGGACGGGGAGTTGCCGATCAACACCTCCGGCGGCCTCAAGTCCAAGGGTCACCCTCTCGGGGCGTCCGGCGTCGCCCAGGTGTACGAGATCTACCAGCAACTGCTCGGCGAGGCCGGCCCCAGACAGGTCGACGCCGAGGTCGGACTCGCATGCAACGTCGGCGGGTTCGGAAACTGCGTGACCACGACGATCATGGAGGCCGGCGATGTCTGAGCGCGACACAGAGTCCGAAGTTCGGCCGGAACTGAGTGCGGTCAGATACGACGACGGCACGATCACGTATCCTGGACATCCTGTCGGTCGCAACGGCGGCGAACCCGTCGAGGAAATCGACCTCGGCGATCGCACTGCGACGGTCGTGACCTGGACGACCTCGACGGCGACGCCGCCGGGCGTCCGCGAGCCGAACCATCTCGCGATCGTCGAGTTCGACCTCGAGGGCGAGTCAGTTCGGGCGATCGGCCAGCTCACGACTGGCGACGTCGAAATCGGCGACCGGGTCGAGCCGGTCTACTGCACCCAGCTTCGCGACCCCGAGGCCGGGATCCGGGAAGCCGACAGCCAGGAGTGGGACGGATTCATGTTCGAACCAGTAGCCGACGGATGAATCCCGCCGTGGATGGCTACCCGCCCTCGAACTCCACGCCGGTGATTTCGAAGCGCGCACCCCCGTTCGTGCCTTCGGTGACGCGGATCTCCCATCCGTGTGCTTCGACGATCTCTTTGACGATGCTCAGTCCGAATCCGGTGCCTTCGGGGGACGACGAGTAGCCCGCTTCGAACACCTCGTCGCGATCGCTCTCCGGGATTCCGGGACCGTCGTCCTCCACGTAGAACCCGTCCTCGTCGTCGAGTTCGCCGATCCGCACCGAAACATCTGCCCCACCGTGTTCGGCTGCGTTTCGAAGGAGGTTTTCGAACACCTGTTTGAGGCGGTTCCGGTCGGCCAGCACGGTTCGCTCGAGGTCGACGACGACTGCCGAGTTGTCGATTTCGACGTTCCCGGCACAGCCGTCGATGAGAGCTGGGAGCTCGACCCGCTCGCCGGTACTCACTGACGTTCCTTCCCGGGCCAGCGTGAGGAGGTTCTCGATCAGCGTTTCTATCCGACCGTGCATCCGCTCGACGTGGTCCAGATGGTCGCTGTCACACTCCTCGCGAGCGAGTTCGAGCCGTCCTCGGGCGACGCTCAACGGGTTGCGCAGGTCGTGAGAGACCACGGAGGTAAACTCCTCGAGTCGCTCGTTTTGTCGTTCCAGTTCCCGCTCGCGCTCGGTGCGATCGGTGACGTCCCGGTACACCCACAGGTGGCCCTCGCTTTCCGAGAGTTCGATCGGACGGTAGCTCCGCTCGAACGTTCGTCCGTCCGCCAGTGTCAGTCGCTCGTTGTCGACGGGATCACGGTCGGCGATCAGGTCGTCGATGCGCTCGACGAATTCCGTGGGTCGTTCGAATTTCTGGCTGACGTCGCGGGCAATCCGATCACAGTCCTCGCCGACGAGTTCCTCGGGACTGGCCGGGAACTCGAACAGCTCGAACAGCCGCTCGTTGGCGATCAGGACGCGACGCGACTCGTCTTCGACGAGGATGCCCTGCGGTAACGCGTCGAACAGCGTCGACAGCACCGCGTTCGTGCGTTCGAGCTCTCGAACTTGCTGTTCGTCCGTAATGTCCACGAACAGTCCGTGGGTTCCGACGATCTCACCGTCGGTATTCTGGCGGGGTGACGCGCGCATGACGGTGAGCAGTTCCTCGCCATCGCGTGTCACGAGGGTCCGCTGTTCCCGGACGAAATCGCCGTCGAGTGCGCGTCGATACCCGTCCTCCGAGAGGAGTTGTTCCGCCGACTCCGTGGTGTAGTAGTCGGCAAGCCGGGTGTCGGACAGTTCCTCGCGAGTGTATCCGAGCCGATCGGCGAACGTCCGGTTGCAGTCCTCGATGACCGGCCCGTCGCCGGTGGCCCGAGTGGACACGAGCATCACGGGAGCGTCTTGGAACAGGGTGCGGTACTGGTCGGTGTACTGCTGTTGGAGTTCGATGCGTCTGTGCGCATGAGCGATGGTCTCGCCGAGGTTCGACAAAAGCTCCCGTTCGTGTTCGTCGAACGCGTACTTCGTGTCGGCGTAGACGTTCAACACGCCGTACAGGGTGTCGTTATAAATAAGGGGGACTGCCGCGCTGGATCCGTAGCCGTATTCGAGCGCCCGGTCGCGCCACGGTTCGTACTCCGGGGTCTCCGGGATGTTCTGGAGCACGGTCAACTCCCTGTTTCTGATTGCTCTCCCGGTCGGTCCCTGTCCCGTCGGACTGTCGTCTGCAGTGATCTCGAGCCCCTCGAGATATCCGTCTCCGGTCCCGGCGGACGTTCGAGGTTCGACGGTGTCGGTGTTCTCGTCGTACTCGCCGATCCAGGCGAACCGGTACGGCTCGGAGTCGCTGATGATCTCACAGACGCGTTCGTCGACCTCATCCCGCGTCGAGGCACGAACCAGCGCCCCGTTGATGCGCCTGACCACGACGTTGATCCGGTGTTCCACTGCCGTCTGCTCGCCGGTCCGAGTGTCCTCGACCGCGTTCCGGATTCGGCTTGCAAGCAGTTCGTGGGGGTCGTTCCCGGCGCCCGTCTGAAGGTAGTCGGTCACACCGGCGGAGATCGCCTCGCTCGCGATCTCTTCGGATCCATTGTCCGGACGAAGGACGAACGGACAGGTCGGCTCCCGCTCCCGAACAGCGTTCAGGAGCTCGATTCCGTTCGTCTCCGGCAGCTCGTAGACGGCGACGACACAGTCGACGTCCCGATCGGACAGTACCGCCAGGCCGTCCGCGGCGCTGCTGGCGGTCAGCACGGTTATCTCCCGGTCCACTCCTTCGATGGCTGTCCGGATTCGCTCGGACCGCTCCCGATCACCGTCGACGTACAGCACCTGGATCGGCTCAGCAACTGGACGCATCTGTCATCTCCCACGCTCGTTTCATGAGTCGATCGTTACAGTTGTCGTCTGGCGGTTACGGCGACGGAACGTAAAGATACTGAAAGGCAGTTAGCTCCGGCGCTGGATCTCCTCGCGCAACACGTCGCTTACGAGTTCGCCGTCGGCCTTTCCGCGGAGCGCACCCATACACTCGCCCATCAACCCGGAGAAGGCACCCATTCCCTCCGATTCGATCTGGTCGGCGTTGCGTTCGACCACCGCGACGACCGCTTCTCGAACCTCGCTTTCGTCGACCCCTGCGACGCCCGCCTCGTCGATCGCATCCTCGAGTGACAACACCGGATCGTCCGCGAGCGTCCGGAGCACGTCTTCGACACCCTCCTTCGCGAGGTCGCCGTCCTCGACGAGTTGCAGCACCCCGAGGTAGTGGTCGTCCTCGAGGTTCTCGACGGCCACCTCATCGCGACGGAGCTCGGTCGTAGTGCTCTCCAGAACCGAGGCCGCGAACGTCGCATCGACGCCCGCCTCGACGGCGGACTCGAACAGCGGCATTCGCCGGCCGTATGCAACCTGTCGGGCCAGTCCCTCGTCGAGGCCCAGCTCGTCGCGGTAGCGCTCGACTTTCTCGGTGAGCAGTTCCGGGGTCTCGACGTCGGACGGATCCGGCTCGACCGGCGGTACGTCGGTCTCGGGGTACATCCGAGCCGCACCGGGGAGGGGTCGGAGGTATCGTGTCGTCCCGTCGTCGTTTGCACCCCGGGTTTCCTCGGGCACGCCCTCGAGCGCTGTTTCCGCCCGTTCGGCGACGGCGTCGATCGCCAATTCCGCGGTCTCTGTGCCGTCGGCCACGATCGCGACCGCATCTTCCGCCCCGGCGTCGACTGCCTCCCGAAGCGCCTCGACTTCGGCTTCGGTCACCCCGTAGGCCGGGAGTTCGTCGGTGTGGAAGATCCCGCCTGCGCCGTGGCGTTTCGCGTGATCGGAAAACTCGGTTCCGAGACGGCGATCGGGCTGGATCTCTCTGCCGACGAGCCCGTCGAACCCTTCCAGACGGACCGCGTACACGCTCCCGCCGTCATCGACGGCACCCCGGACGACTCCCGAGTCGGTGTCGTCGAACACGTCGGTCACGTCGACGGGATCGGCGACGCTTGCGCCCCGATCGGCAAGTTCGTCGGCGATCTCCAGCAGCTCCACTTGACGCCGCACCTCGAGCTCCACGATGTCGGCGATCCCGCCGAGCTCCTGGACGCCCTTGATCTCCACGCGGGCCCCCTCCGCGATCGAGACGTTGACGTCCTGTCGAATGGTTCCCAGACCGCGCTTTACGCGGCCGGTCGACCGGAGCAGCATTCCGATCCGCTCTGCGGCCTCCTGGGCCTGTTCGGGGGAGCGAATGTCGGGCCCGGTTCCGATCTCGACGAGCGGGATCCCGAGCCTGTCGAGGCTGTAGACGACACCGTGGTCCCGCTCTTCGACGCGCTGTGCCGACTCCTCTTCGAGCAGGAGATCGACGATGGAGATCGCGCCCTCGCTCGTCTGGATCTCGCCGTCCTGTCCGAGCAGCATCGACCGCTGGAAGCCGGAGGTGTTGGAGCCGTCGATGACGAGCTTTCGCATCACGTGCGCCTGGTCGACGACGTCGACGTCCAGCAGGCTGGCGATCTGTAGCGCGACCTCGAGCGCCTCCTCGTCGACCCGACGGGGTGGCTCGTCGTCCTCCTCGACGAGACAGGTGGTGTCGTACGCGAGGTACTCGAACTCCCTGTCGACGCGGCTCTCCTCCAGTGCCGCCTCGTCGAGTTCTCCGAGTTCGCTTTTCGTCGGGTGGAGATACCGGGTGATCGTCCGCTCGGCCTGCTCGGGTTCCCGCAACGCCGTCGGCGAATCACAGAAGAGCTTGGTCTCGGTGTCCAGCTGCTGGTGGATCTCCAGGCCGGCGACGAGCCCGAGATCCCCGTAGTCGTACGCGGAGTCGCTGTCGGTCATTATCGGACGTGTGCGGTCGGACAGTAAAAAGGTGGCTCGTTACGCTCCCCGACCGCTCCCCGTCGGTGGCTGTCTTTCCGTTTCGGTGGCCGTCTCCCGATGTCCACTACCTACAGTCGCCGATAAAGCAGTGTATACCCCACATAAAGTATTTTATAAGCGGTGTCAGTTGTTTCACTTGTACGTGTGACAACCTCATGTACCGAACAATTCTCATCCCGACGGACGGAAGCGACGAGGCCGAAGCTGCTGGCAAAAAAGGTGTCGAGCTCGCCGCCGAGCTCGGCGCACAAGTCCACGCCCTGCACGTGATCGATCCAGAGGTGGGTGGGCAGCCGTTCAAGTTGCAACGCAAAAAAGAGGGGATAGAAGAGCTCCGCGAACACGGCCTCGAGATGACGGGCCGGATCGCCGAACTGGCCGAAGAGGCAGGCGTCGACTGCGAACAGGCGGTCGAACAGGGCAAGCCCTACGAGGCGATCGTCGACTACGCCGAGGAGAACGGACTCGACGCGATCGTCATGGGGACGCGGGGACGCGGCAACATCGAGAGCTTCCTCGTCGGCAACGTCACGGAGAAAGTCGTCCGGACCGCGGACGTTCCGGTGATGACAGTTCGTAAATCCACGAGGCCGGTGTGAGGGCGGGAAACCGCCCCCGTCGACTTATGTAGGAAAGCGCCGAAATCTCCCGTGTGAACAGCGCTGTGTCATCCCGTTCCGGGGACGAAACGGAGCCCGATCGGCCCGGATCGCGGATCGCGACGACGGAAAGATTGGTACGGGAGGTCGTGGCCGTCGTTCGCGACCAGCAGGTCACGTTTCTCGCCGCCAGCGTCGCCTACTACGCGTTCGTCTCGCTTTTCCCGGCACTTCTGCTCGTTGTCGCTCTCTCTACGACGTTCTTCGGCGAACGGATGGCCGCGACGCTCGTGAGCCTCGTCGCCGGGTTTCTCACGCCGGCAGGCGAACAGATCATTCAGGGGGCGATCGCTGGCGCGGAAGGACGGGTCGGGGCAACGGTCGTCGGCGTCGTTGGACTGGTCTGGTCGGCACTGAAGGTGTTTCGGGGACTGGACGTCGCTTTCGTGCGCGTGTACGGCTCCAAGAAGTCGATCGGGCTCCTCGACGAACTTCTGGATGCCGTTCTCGTCGCCGCAAGCATCGGCCTGGGGGCGGTGCTCATGGTCGTCACGGCGGGCGTGGTTGCCGCCCTGAATGTGGGTCCGCTGTTCGGGATCACGAGCGTGCTCGCGTTGCCGATCGTGCTCGCGGTCGTCTTCTTCCCGCTGTATTACCTGCTTCCCTATCAGGAAGTGACGGCTCGCGAAGTGCTTCCCGGAACGATATTCGCCGCGGTCGGCTGGACGGTGTTGCAGGCGGGGTTCCAGGTGTACGCCGGCGCGGCCGGACAGTATCAAGTGTACGGGCTCGTCGGCGGTATCCTGTTGATCGTTACCTGGCTGTACTTTGCGGCGATCGTGCTTCTGGTCGGGGCAGCGATCAACGCTGTGCTCGACGGAGAGAGGGATAGCGAACCGCCAGCTGAGGGCGACTCGTCGCCCTCGCGAGGGGTCAGCCGGTTGCGAGATACCTTCACCACCCGGGAGGGGGTCCGGCGACGCCCCGACGGGTCGACGGACCGGCAACTACAACAGTCCCCCGTTCGTGTGGGGGCACGTATGGCGGACGACGACCGCGACGATGGCGAATCGACGGAGGGGTCCGACGACGCCCCGTCCGCGGATCCGACAGACGGCGTGAGGGGCGCCCCGGACGTGGCGGCGATGCAAACGGAGCTGGAGGAGCTGCGCGCCCGGCTCGAGGAGTTCGAAGGTGACGTCGAACGACGGACCGTCGAGAAGCCGGAACTCGAGGCCGAACTGAAACGATATGTTCGATCCCGCCTCCGGCGCGGGCACGCTCGAGGGTGGGGCCCGTATCTGGTGTTGCTGTACGGGGTGGTTCTCACCCTCGGGGCGTTTTATTATCTCTCGGGGGGCTGGGCGATCGCCGCGATGATCGTGCTGTTCCTCTCGACGCTCGGGCTGTACGTGCTGTTCGTGCTGGTCGGAATCGGGTTGAACGCCCTGGGAACCCCCTGGAAGGCGATCGATTTCGTCCGCGAGCGGCGGTAACGCAAACGAGCCGGAGATCACCCGTTTGCAGGCGGAGACGACGGAGTTACTCCCCGCCGCTGCGGAAAAGCGTCAGCTCCTCGACCTCGTAGATGTTGATCAGTTCGTTTATTATTTCGTCGTACTCCTCGTCTTCTTCCCGGAGGCGGTCAAGGCGGTCGATCGTTTCCTCGTCGAGGTGAACCTGGGGCATCTCATCTGCGGCAACGGTGGCCGGCGATAAAAGGCTGCGGGTGCGGCCCGGTTTCGGCGGCTGCCGTGTCGACGCTGTCGGCCGATAGGGAGTTCAGTCCGCGACGGCAGGTTCCGGCGTCTCCGCCGTTAGTTCCCGGAGATACCCCTGGAGATACGCGCCCAGGAACATCCCCGCGATGCCGTACAGAATGATCACGTTCCCGATACCCAGGCTGGCGTACGCCGCTCCCGGGCAGATCCCGGACAGGCCCCAGCCGACACCGAAGATTCCGCCCCCGAGGATGACGTTTCTGTCCATCGACTTCAACCGCCGCCGGTACGGGTCGCCGGTAAGCGGCGCGCGCCTTCCGGAGCGGACCAGCCCGAACACGGAGATCCCGACGACGACCGCCGCCCCGCCCATGACGAAAAGGAGCCCGAGATCCCGAAACTGCAGGAACTCGAGGACGATCTCCGGCCGTGCCATCCGACTCACTGAAAGCCCCGCGCCGAAGATAACGCCCCCGAGGAAGACGGTGGGGAGAAACAGCGGATGCTGGTCGCGACCGCCGTCGGTTTCCCCGGAGCTTCCCTCTTCGGCGGTCGGACTCACGGCCGCACCCCCATCGCGAACACCAGTTGCGCGACGCCGATCGCGACGAGCATGAACACGGCGACGTTGAGGATCGACGTCCGGGAGCCGGAGCCGACTCCACAGACCCCATGTCCCGACGTACAGCCCTTCCCGAGGCGGGTCCCGACGCCGATGAGGATTCCCCCGACGAACAGCCGCCACGGCTGGACGTCGGTCAGCCAGCCGAACTCGCCGGCGACGACGGAGTAGCCCGCCGCGCCCGCGACGATCCCGAGTGTGAACACTACCCGCCAGTCACGGGAGCCGACGAACCGCGGCTGCTGGAACCGCCGGAGCCGGGAGGCGTACGACAGCGTCGATTCGAGGAACGTGCTCGCGCCCGCCGGGATCGCCGTCGCAGCGTAGATGACGACAGTTCCCAGCCCGATGAGCAGTCCGCCGAGGAGGTAGTGTTCCCACCCGCGGGGGAACAGCTCGGAGCCGAGAAGTCCGATCCCCAGCTCCCCCAGTTGTACGGTCGATTCGATCATCGTTTCCCGTCAGTGAGGGACCGACGTTCAAAAGTTACACGTCCAGCGCACCGGTTGCCGCCGTCGACGACGCGTCATTCGTCGGTCCGTTCGCGATACAGTTCGCGAAACACCAGCGTCGGAAACAGCGGTTCGATCCGGCTGGGGGGTCGTCCCCGGCTTCCGGACGCTTCCGCCGGCTCTCGGTCCAGGATGCCTTCCTCGGCGAGTTCGTACAGCATCCGCCGGACGGTTCCCGCAGAGAGTTCGATCCCGGAAGACGTGGCGAGCGCGTCGGTCGCTTTAGTCACCGACGTCCGGTCGTTACGGGGGAGGTCGACCAGCGCGGCGAGCACGCGTTGCCAGTTCTTCGGTAACGAGAGCACCCGCCCGAGCGCGATACACGGGCAGGGAACGGCGTCGATGCCGGCGTCGAGATCGGACGGTCGGATCGTGTCGGTACCGTTCCGTTCCGCGAGGACAGCACCGCCGAACACCGCCGCCAGGGCGTCGTGTGCGTCGCCCTCGGCCCAGACGGCGAGTTCCCGGAGCTGTTCGTGGGTCACCGCGTTTCGGGAGAGTCCGGCGGACGTGCGGTCGGTGAGGACGTCGACCATCGCGTGACGCCGGAACGCCGGAACCTCGACGACCTGGTCCGGCTCGGTCGAGTACACGTCGGGGGAGTCCCGACCGATACCGATCCAGACGAACGTACCCTCCACGGTGGCGAGCGTTTCCGCGACCGACGTGAGGTCGTGTGTGCGCGGTTCCCCGACGTGATCGACCGCGACGACGACGCCATCGCGGCCGTCGATCTCCCGGGAGATCTGCTCCCGGATCCGTCCGGTGCTCACTCCCTGGGTGGGTGCGGGACGATCGAGCAGTCCGTTCAGCACGGCCGCAAGCAGGGCGAACTCGCTGTCCGCATCGCGTGCGTCGACGTACACGAACGGTGGCGTCTTCGGACGCTCGGTTCTCGTCGTCGTGTGGATGCCACGGTGTTGTTCCCGCGAGACGCCGGCGAGGAGATCGAAGGTGGCTTTCACAAGCGCGGTTTTGCCGGCTCCTTTCGGCCCCCAGACGTACGTCGACGGGGGAAGCGCCCCCGAAAATGCCGGCTCGAGTGCGTCCAGAATCCGCTCGAGTGAAGCCTCGCGTGCGACAGGCTCCGGTGGATGAGACACCGGACTGACCGCGGCGTAGTCCCGGACGAGCTGCCGGCTCCGGTTCCGCCGTAGCCGTCTGGTAATTCGTTCCTCGAGGTTCATCTGTCGGATGGATGTCGGCGTGTAGCCGTGTTCGATCTCACTCGTCCGGCTCGATCGCCCAGCCTTTCGCACGGTCGACTGCTTCCTTCCAGCGGTCGTACCGCCGTTCGATATCGCGTCTGTCACCGCCCGGTTCGAAGGTCCTGTCGATCCGCCAGTTCTCCCGGAGCTCGTCGAGGTCCTCCCAGTATCCGACCGCGAGGCCGGCCGCGTACGCCGCCCCCAGCGCGGTCGTCTCGTCGACTTCCGGTCTGACGATCTCCGTGTCGACGATGTCGGCCTGGATCCCACACAGGAAGTTGTTCTTCACCGCGCCGCCGTCGACGCGAAGCTGTTCCGGCTTGACGTCGGCGTCGGCGGCCATCGCCTCGGCGACGTCTCGCGTCTGGTAGGCAATCGACTCGAGGGTCGCCCGCACGAGATGTTCCCTCCGGGTGCCGCGGGTCATGCCGACGATCGTTCCCCGCGCACGCTGATCCCAGTGGGGCGCACCGAGGCCCGTAAACGCCGGAACCAGATACACTCCGTCGGTCGATTCGACTGATCGTGCGAGTTCCTCGGTCTGGGCCGGATCCTCGATCAGATCGACGTCCTCCAGCCACTCGATCGCCGCGCCGGTGATGAAAATCGACCCCTCGAGGGCGTACTGGATCGGCTCGCCCGAACGCTGGAACGCCACCGTCGTGAGCAGGCCGTGTTCGGAGTCGACTGCCTTTTCGCCGGTGTTCATCAGGAAGAAACTCCCAGTACCGTAGGTGTTTTTCGCCTCGCCGGGGGTGAAACACGTCTGTCCGAACAGCGCCGCCTGCTGGTCGCCCAGCGCGCCCGCGACGGATACCTCCGCGCCGAGAAAGCCGTCCGGATCAGTCGTCCCGTAGGTCTCCTCGTCGGAGGAGGGCCGAACTTCCGGGAGCATCTCGCGGGGCAGCGAAAACTCCGCGAGCAGCTCGTCGTCCCACTCCCCAGAGCGGATGTCGTACAGCATCGTCCGGGAGGCGTTCGTCACGTCGGTCACGTGCTCTCCCGTGAGGTTCCAGATCAGCCACGTGTCGATCGTCCCGAACAGGATCTCGCCGTTTTCGGCCCGTTCGCGGACGTCCTCGTGGCGTGCGGGTTCCACCTCGATCGGGTCGGCGTTCTCCAGCAGCCACTCCGCTTTCGTCGCCGAAAAGTACGCATCGGGCTCTAGTCCCGTCTTCGTTCGGATCTTTTCTTCCCAACCGTTTTCGCGCAACTGTTCGACCCGTTCCGTGGTCCGTCGGTCCTGCCAGACGATCGCGTCGTGGATCGGCCTCCCGGTCTCCCGCTCCCACAAAAGCGTCGTCTCCCGCTGGTTGGTCACTCCGATCGCTGCCAGTTCATCCGGCGCAACGGACGCCTTCGAGAGCGCACGCTCGATGACCGCCCGTGTGTTCTTCCAGATCTCTTCGGGATCGTGTTCGACCCAGCCCGGGGAGGGGTACAGCTGCTCGTGTTTCCGGTACGCGTTTCCGACGACCGTGCCGTCGTGGTCGAACAGCATGAACCGCGTCCCGGTCGTCCCCTGATCGATCGCTCCGACGTATCGTTGCATGGTTCGTTACGCTCGGTGAAGCGTCATCGATAACTGTCGTGGAACGGGGCCATAATCTTTCCCCTGACGCGGGTCACCACGGGGAGACCGCGCTGCAGGGTCGTTGAAACGAGATATCGTTATCGACGCTCCGGAATCGGAGATAACATAAAGTGCGTGCGGACGAACGTCGAAACGGAAATGACCCAATCAGCCGACGTGATCGTCGTCGGCGGCGGATCGACTGGCTGCGGGATCGTCAGGGATCTGGCGATGCGCGGGCTGGACGCCGTCCTCGTCGAGAAGGGGACCCTCACCCACGGGACGACCGGGCGGATGCACGGACTGCTCCACAGCGGAGGTCGCTACGCGGTGTCGGACCGCAAGAGTGCCCGGGAGTGTATGGCCGAAAACAGGATTCTGCGGGAGATCGCCGGACACTGTATCGAAGACACCGGCGGGCTGTTCGTAAAGCGGCCCGAGGACAGCGAGGAGTACTTCGAAGAGAAACTCGAGGGATGCAAAGCGTGTGACATCCCGGCGGAAGTCATCTCACGCGAGGAGGCCCGACGTCGAGAGCCGTATCTCGCGGGCGACGTCGACAAAGCAATCACCGTTCCCGACGCGGCGATCGATCCCTTCCGGCTCTGTGTGGCCAACGCTGCGGATGCGGAGAACCACGGCGCCCGGATCGAAACCCATGCAGAGGTCGTCGACGTACTCGTCGAGGGCGGCGAGGTCGTCGGCGTGGAAGTCGAACACGACTCGGGGCCGGGGAAACGAGTCCACCGGACGCCCGGGACGACCGAACGCATCGAGGCGGACCACGTTGTGAACGCGACCGGGGCCTGGGCCGGACGGATCGGGGATCTCGCTGGGGTCGACATCGAGGTCAGACCGTCGAAGGGCGTGATGACGGTGATGAACGTGCGGCAGGTCGACACCGTGATCAACCGGTGTCGACCCAAAGGCGACGCCGACATCGTCGTCCCCCACGAGACTGCGTGCATCCTCGGCACCACCGACGAGGAGGTCGAGGATCCCGAGGAGTATCCCGAAGAGCAGTGGGAAGTCGACCTGATGATCGACACGCTCGCGGAACTGCTCCCGGTCCTCCGGGAGTCTAGAACGCTGCGGTCGTTCTGGGGCGTGCGACCGCTTTATGAGCCCCCCGGAACGGGAACGGACGATCCGACCGATATTACGAGGGACTACTTCCTGTTGGATCACGACGACCGCGACGACCTTCCCGGACTGACGACCGTCGTGGGGGGCAAGCTCACCACCTACCGCCTGATGGCCGAGGACGTCGCCGACCACGTCTGCGATCGCCTGGGTGTCGACGCCGACTGCGAAACCGCCGATCACCCCCTCCCCGGATCCGAGGAGCCCGACGCCCTCGAGAGATACATGAACCAGTTCGGGCTCCGGTCGCCGGTGAGCCGACGGAGTGTCCAACGGCTCGGATCGCGATCGCCCGACGTGCTCGACACCGACGGGCCGAACCCGGTGATCTGCGAATGTGAGGCGGTCACTCGCGCGGAACTCCAGGACGCGATCGCGCAGGCAGGATCCGACTTGAACGGCGTCCGCCTCCGAACCCGGGCCTCGATGGGGAACTGTCAGGGCGGCTTCTGCAGCCATCGAATGGCGGCAGAACTGTATCCGGAGTACGGGGAGGCGATCGCCCGGGAGGCGCGCGAGGAGTTGTACCGCGAGCGATTCAAGGGCGTCAGACACTCTCTGTGGGGCGAACAGCTATCGCAGGCGATGCTCACGCACATGCTCCACGCGACGACGATGAACCACGACTGTGATCCCGCTGGTCGGCGGGACGTACGGAAAGAAGAGATCGACTTCGACGCGTTCGACCCGGGAACCGAACGCGGCACGTCGGGAGGGAGTCATGGGGCTTGAAAGCGACGTGCTCGTGATCGGCGGCGGACTCGCGGGGACGACCGCGGCGATCTCGGCCGCCCGGGAGGGTGCAGACGTCAGGCTCGTCTCCCACAAAAAAAGCACTCTCCGACAGTCATCCGGGCTCGTCGACGCACTCGGATACGTCCCGAAACGCGAGGATGGCGAGTCCGATCTCGGTTCCGGTTCCGGTTCTGGTTCCGGGTCTGGATCCGAGCGAGCTTCCGAGTCCACGCTCCGCGGCCCGGTAGTGAATCCGTACGACGCGATCGAAGACCTTCCCGAGGAACACCCCTACTCGATCGTCGGCTCCGAGGCCGTCGCCGAGGGGTTCGCGCTGTTCGACGAGCTCGTCGGCGACGCCTACCGGGGGGGACACACCGACAGCAACGCGCTCGTACCGACGTTCGGCGGGACGGTCAAACCGACCGCGCGCTACCCGGCGGCGACGGCGGCCGGCGTCGCCAGCGACGAGCGCCCGATGTTCGTCGTCGGGTTCCGGTCGCTTTCGGAGTACGACGCGGGCGCGCTCGCCGACGGGCTGTCGGCGTCCGGCGTCCCGTTCCCGGTGGCGGGCGCGGAGGTCAAGTTCGCCGAGGCGTTCCGGGACGACGCGAAGATCACCCGCTTTGCCAGGGCGCTCGACGACGACGAGCCGATCGACGGTGTTCCGGCCCGAAAAGCGCTGACGACGGCAGTCGAACCGCAGCTGGCGGAGTTCGCCGATTCGGTGGCTGACGCGTCCGACATCCGGGTCGGATTTCCGGCGTTTCTGGGCGAGGACCGTGCCGACCAAATCCGGGAGGAACTCGGAGATCGTCTCGGTGCGGAGGTGTTCGAGATCCCGATGGGGCCGCCGAGCCTTCCGGGTCTCAGGCTCGAGGACCTGTTGCTCGAGCAACTGGACGCGGCGGGAGTCAGCTTCGAGACGGGTGTAAGAGCCGTCGATCGAACGGTCGGCACGGACGGCGCCGTCGAGACCGTCGTGGTCGATCGGAACGGAACGGGGGTCCCCTACGCCGCCGACGCCGTCGTTCTCGCGACGGGTGGGCTGATCGGAAAGGGATTACAGTCGGATCGAAAACGCGTGACGGAACCCGTCTTCGACTGTCCGGTCGCCCATCCGGCGGATCGATACGACTGGTTCCTCGACGACGCGTTCGGCGACCACCCCTTCGCCAGGTTCGGCCTCGCGACGGACAATCGGCTTCGACCCGTCGATCCGTCCGGCGACGGCGAGCCGGAGTATCCGAACCTGTTTGCCGCCGGCGCGGTGCTCGGCGGTGCCGACGTCGCTCGGGAGAAGTCGGCAAGCGGCGTCTCGCTGGCCACCGGCGTCGTCGCCGGGAGGGGTGCCGCCGCGGTTGCAAACGACACCACACTGGAGGCAAACCGATGAGCAACCACCAGCCACCGTGCGACGACGACGCGGTCGAACCGATCGAGGTGTTCCCCGAACGGGAACTGGACCTCAGGGCGGGCGCCGACGCCTGCTACAAGTGCACCACCTGCGAGACGTCGTGTCCGGTCGCAGCGGTCGACGACGAGTTCCCGGGGCCGAAGTTCCAGGGGCCCGAACAGTGGCGTCTCAAGCGAAAGGAGGACGCGGACATCGACGACTCGATCCTCTCGTGTTCGAACTGCCTCCGCTGTGATAGTGCCTGTCCCTCGGAGGTACCGCTGGCCCAGATGCACAACGAGGCCAGGGGCGAATACGTCGACGAACAGATGAACAAGTTATCCCGGGAGTACCTCAGAAACCGGATCCTGGCGAACTACGGCCTCCTGGCTAAAGTCGGTAGCAAGGTCCCGAGATTGGTCAACTTCGTGATGGGACTGAGCGTGACCCGGAAGCTCAACGAGAAACTGCTCGGGCTTCCGAGCGAGCGGGAGTTCCCCGCGTTCGCGACGCAGACGTTCCGGGAGTGGTGGCGCGAGCGCGGCGGTGCGCAGGTCGAAAGCGACGACAAACGGGTGGCGTACTTCCACGGCTGTTACTCCAACTACAATACGCCGGAGGTCGGCAAGGCGATGGTCCGGGTGTTCGAGGAGTTCGGCTACGAGGTGCTCGTCCCCGAACAGCGGTGTTCGGGCACGCCGATGTTCGCAAACGGGATGCTCTCGGACGCACGGCGGGCCGCCGAAACGAACGTCGAATCACTCGCGGCGGCGATCGACGACGACGCCGACATCGTCGCTTCGTGTACCTCGTGTTCGCTCTCGTTGCGCAAGGAGTATCCCGAACTGTTCGACATCGATCGAATCGACGACGTCTCCGAGCACACCTACGAGGCGCTCGAGTATCTCCGGATCCACGAGGATCTGGAGTCGGCAGTAACCGACGCCGAGGTCGACCATCCCGCGCTGGCGTATCACGCGCCCTGTCACGCCCGAAACCAGGGGCTCGACCGACAGGCGGTCGAACTGTTCCGCGAGGTCGACGGCGTCGCGATCGAGGACGTCGGCGACTCCTGTTCGGGGATCTCGGGTACGTACGGCTGGAAAGCCGAGAAGTACGAGGCGTCGATGGCGATGGGCGAGGAGATGTTCCACCACATGGAGCAGTCCGACGGCGAGGTCGGGATGACCGAGTGTCCGACCTGCGCGATGCAGATGGAACACGGGACCGGCTACGAGATCAAACATCCTCTGCAGGTGCTCGAGGCAGCGGTCGTATCGGAGTGACACGGTTCGGTCCGGGAGACCGGTTCCATCCGGGAGACCGGTTCCATCCGGGAACTGTTGGCCTGATTCGAACCCCTATCCTCTTATTCGGTGACCTGTGAGGGCGGGGTATGTTCGGGGACGTCTCCGACCGCCTGGTGGACGACGGGGCGATGCGCGGCTACGGGGCCGCGGTGACCCCGGGGCGTCGGGGACCGATCGCGTTCGTCTGTGGGTACGACGGTAACAATCGGCTGTATCAGCCGGCGGCCGGTTCCGACGGCGGAGACGATCTGGTCGACGTCGCGTGTGGGATCGTCGCCGATTCGGGGCGTCACGCCATTGGCGTCGCGGCGGCCGATCTCGACGCCGACGGCTGTGAGGAGCTGTACGTTCACAACACCGACACGTTCGGAGGGGTGACCGCCGACGGGGACCTGCTTCTGGATCGGGCGGCTGCCGACCGCGACGTCTGGCGGGACGTGTTCGCCCTCGAGGTGAACGAGGGCCGGGAGAACTTCCGCTCGGGTCGGTCGGTCGCCGCGATCGACCGGTTCGGAACCGGACAGTACGGCGTGGCGATCGCCTGCTACGGAAGCGAACTCAGGTACTACGAACTCGGCGAGGACGGGGAGCTCACCGACATGGCACCCGCGCTCGGCGTCGACGTCACCTGTGGGGGGCGGTCGGTGTGTGCCGGGCCGCTCGTCTCCGACGGAATGGACCTGTATCTCGGGGTCGATGGGGGTCCGAACCGCCTGTTCGAAAACGGTGGCGGGAACTTCTCGGAGGTCGACTCCGCCGCCGAACTCGCGGATCCGGACGGGAACACGCGGGGGCTCGCACTCGTCGGGGCCACGGATCTTCCCGACGGCGAAGAGCCCACTCGGTCGTCTATGCCTGCGGCCGCGGGGGCGTTCGAACTCGCGGTCGGCAACTGGGAGGGCCCCGGCCGGATCTTTCGGCCGGGGAAATCGGGGTTCGAAGACGTGGCCCCGTCGGAGTTTGCCCGTCCAGCCTCCACGCGGACGCTGATCGCGGCCGACTTCGACAACGACGGACACGTGGAACTGTTTCAGAACTGTCTGGGCGAAGCGAACGCGCTGTTCCGTCGGCGACTCGACGGCTGGACGGAACTCGATCCGGGGGACGCGCTCGAGCCGACGGGGTTCGGGACTGGGGCGGTCGTCGCCGATTTCGACGACGACGGCACACTGGAGTTGCTCATCGTCCACGGCGAAGTCGCCGCCCAGCCACCCAGCCTCTATGCGGTGGAAAACGACAACGACTGGCTCCGGGTGGCACCCACGACGGCTCACGGAGCGCCCGCACGCGGTGCCGTCGTCGAACTCGAAACGGACGAAACCCGGAAACGACGTCTCGTCGACGCAGGCTCCAGCTATCTCTGTCAGTCGGAACCAGTCGCACATTTCGGACTGGGCGGGGAGACCCCCCGACGACTGCGTGTGTGGTGGCCCGGCGGATACGAGACGACGGTCGACTCGCCCGAGACGTGTCGCGAACTCGTCGTCGAGCATCCGCGACGTCGATAGTGGATCGACGGGCAGCGATCGATGGCCGAATACTAGGTAATTATATTTACTATTACTCAAAAGTATAGTATTAGATATGTATAGTATTACATGTCTGTTTAATTGTCGAATGGTGGTCACGTTTAGTCTAACTCTGTTTTGATTTCCTCAACATACGGGGAGCTGCCGCCACAGTTACATCGAACTGATCTCGACAGCCCTCTCGAGCGTTTGATGATGGCGATACGGTTCTGGAGTTCATAACATTGGATATATCCCCGATATTGGGGTTATTTCTGTAATTATTGGAGGTCATCGAGTTTATCTAGTATCTTTTGTTGTGCAGAGAACGGCGACGAGACCGCTATAGAATCACCTGATAAGGCTCGATCGACGAACTGGACACTGCTCGACCTTTCCGAGTGGGCAACGATTATCTATCGTGGATGTACTCTCAGTAGACAGAAATCCCTAATATATCAATATCAATGTTATTATTCAAATAAGATAATTATGGCGAACTGATGTCGGTAATGAACTGATCTCGATGATTTCGGTATTTTCTCTCCGTGTATTCCTGTTATTGACTCCCGGCAGGTTCCGTGATCTCCGGGAACGTAAACAGCAGGCCGAGAATTCCCTGGAACGCGAAGATGACCATCGCGACGCCGAAGGCGACGGTGTATCCCTGTAGATCGATTATTGGACCGATGATAAACGGGAGTCCGACAAAGCCCCCCACATTCATCAGACTCGTCATCAAGCCGGAGGCTGCACCCACGTGCTGGGATTCGACGGGATCGGACTCCAGTCGGGGGAGCCAGGTCGGCACCTCCATGATGATCGGGAGGGCACCCCCAGCGAGATAGCCCGCGATCGCGGTGCCGACGAACAGCACAGTCACGTTCCCCGTGAGCCAGACCGGGAACATCACGACACCGAACCCGACGGAGGCGACGACCAACATCGTCTTGCGACGGTCCCGTCTGGTGGCGAACCCGGGGATCGTCAACGCCCCGAGGACGCTCGCGTAGGTGATCAGCGACGCGATCTGACCGCCGGTCGCAGTCGGGATGTCGTACAGCTCGAAAAGCCCAACCGGAAGCTCCCCCTGTATCGCCACCATTCCTGTGAGTCCCGCAAACAGCGCGAACGACGCGATCCACGTGTTCCTGCTTTTCACTGCCCGTTGTATCCCTTCGATCATGGGCGTTTTCGGGAGCTCGTCTCCGGGTGGGGAATCGCGCACGATCGCAAAGAAGGCGATGGCCAACACCAGAACGACACCCCCCAGCAGGAGGTTCCCGGTCGACCAGCCGGGAAGGAACGGCGCGATGATCAGTCCAGTCGAGAGGCCGCCCATCAGGCCGGTGTTGTAGATTCCCGTCGCCAATCCGGTTTCGTCGGGCGGGAACCAGACGCTCACCAGTTTCGGGAGGTTCGGCATCGTCAGTCCCATCCCCACCCCGACGAGCAACATCGGAGTCAGAAGGCTCCAGAAGCCGCCGACCTGTGAGCGAAGGAGGAAGCCGACGCCCGCGATTCCGAGACCGAGCGTTGCAGCCCGTCGGAGTCCGATCCTGTCGGCGATGATCCCGCCCGGGATCGCCAGTATCCCTGCAACGAGAAAGGGAAGCGTCAACGCGGTTCGAAACTGTGCGGCCGTAACGCCGTACAGTTCCAGGATGTCCGGCTGCAAGGTTGGCATTACGTACCACGCCATGGCCACGGCGAAGAATCCTCCCCAGGCTATTCCGAGAATCGCCCATCGTTTCGTCGGATACGCTGAATCGTTCATGGTTGTGATTTCGACGACGGGAGCTAAACACACGCCAACGGAACCCACTCGCGTCAGGGCATGGTGGTTCGAGGCCAGCTCCCAGCTGCTATCCGAACGTGTGACCTCGTCGCCTTTAGCGATTGTGATGCGATACGGGTGTCGAAGTCAGCGAGTACATTCGCTCACGTGTTTGCGGCTATCGCGTCCCTCGCCCCTGCGTACGGGCAGTCGGGCAGTTTCGAACAACCCTCACAAGAGACGAGCCCAGGTGCCTGTTCGATGTCGGGACCGAACCCGATCACACAGCTCACTGTTTTGTTCGGTTCGACCTGTCCGGCGTCGGTCAACCGCACGCCGATCTCCTCACAGGGTAGTGAGTCGAACACGTATCGGCGGTTTTCCAACGGCCAGTTTTCAATGCCGGATCCCGGGGCGAACAGTCGGGTCGTGTTGTATCCCCGCTCGTTCGCCTCGTCCCTGAACCGCTGCCCGACGACGGCAGAAAGCCGCTGAACTGCAACGTTTTCGATCGCGTCCCGCACGAAGTCGTCGAACATCCCTTCGGCGTGCTCGTTCCCGTATTCTAGCTCCCCTGGAGTCACGACGATGTTGCCGACGAATTCCGCTTTCGTAACCGGAGCCGGCGGCGAATACGCGTGAATTCCGGAGGTCTCCGTGGGCACTCCTCTGTAGATCGCCCGGGGGTTCAGTTCCCGTTCGACCTCCGGACGGATCCGTTCGACCGCCGCTTCGAGTTGGTCTCTCGAGTTCCGGGATTTCCGCCACTTCGAAAGCGGTGGTGTTGCCAGGATGTCTTCGAGGGAAAAGTCGATCCCCACCTCCCGAAGGATCGTCACCTCCTCGATTACCAGTCCCATGTGTTCTTACAGGTCCGCTCCCCCTATACAACTATCGACCGACCAAGAGCGCGGGAATGGATTTGGCGGTTCCTCCGTCGCCTGCTGTATCAACCACTCTCGGAAGCGAACCGCTCGCGATACGCGCTCTTGACGTTCGGAACGATCCCCTGACGGAAATTGAGATACAGGACGATCAGTAGTGTTCCGAAGATGACGAGCCTCCACTGGGGATACGACGCGAGTATTTCCTCTATGCTGACCACCGCTATCGCACCGATGACTGGTCCGGACAGCGTTCGCATCCCGCCCAGAGTCAACATGATCAACACGAGTACGTCAATACTCAAAAACGAGAACGTCCCGGGGGAGATGTATCCGGCCCAAAACGCGTAAACCGCGCCGGCGAATCCAATCATTAGAGATCCGACAGTTCCGGCGATGACCTTGTACCTGACAACGTCGACGCCAGTTGCCTCCGCGGCGAGCTCTTCTTGTCTTATCGTTTCGAACGCAAGTCCGTATCGGGAGTCGATCATCCGTGCGTACACGACGAGGAATCCGATCAGAACGGCGACAAACAGATAGTAAAACTGTATATCACTCTGTATGCCGACTCCCTGAACGGGCATTCCGACGCTACCGCCGGTCACCCCTCTCGCGCCCGTAAGAAGCTCCATGATGGTCAATTGGAGAGCGAGAGTAAATATCGCGATCAGGATGACGGTGAACTTCCGCTTTGCGGCAACGTAGCTGACCGTCCCGCCGATCATCCCGGCGATTGCGACCCCCAGCGGGAGCGTTATCCACGGCGTCGTTCCAACGGAGTTCGCTGCGATAACGGTTGTGTATGCACCCATCCCTGCGAGCCCGCCGACGAAGAGGAACAGCTGATCGGTATGGCCAAAAACGATGTTCAACGCGACGGTAAACAGTGCGAAGACGACGATGATCGTAAATACTCGCAGGAGGTATCCACTGGCGGCGAAAAGCGGTAAGACGGCGAAGAACGCGAGAATGATCCCTATTTCGGGTAGCCGACCGTTCCCTCTATCGTTCGTGAACTCCCGTACGTAGTCGATCACACTCATAGTGTGTCCTCCTTTCTGATCGCGATCGTCAACATGACTGCCAGGAACAGGGCGATCATCGCAACGTAGCTACCGATGAAATAGTTCGCGTAAGTGAACACCACTCCCAGGCCGATACCGGACATGATCGTTCCTCGGACGTCTCGTACGCCGCCGACGATTGACACAAGGAGCGCAAACACGGTCAGTTCGAACGCCGCCGCGACCGAGATCTCGGTCCCGATTCCGTAGAGGATCCCGGCTATTGCGGCCAACATTCCGCTCAATATGAAAATAACTGTTCTCATTCTCCGCACGTCAACGCCACACAGATACGCTCCTGTCTCGTCGGAGGCGATCGTTCGGGCTGCATTCCCCGAATACGTGTAATTCAGATAGATGAATAGAAGTGAGATAACGATCACACCGACGGCGATGTTCAGGATGCTCGCGCCGAGTATCGTCACACTACCGACGTCGATGCTCGAAATCCCCCCGGGAAGCGAGAAACTGCCCGGATACCGTTGGAACATCAACCCTTCGAGCGCGAGAAGGATACCGACAGTGACGAAGATCGCCACCATGATCCGCTCTTCCCCTTCCGATCGATAGACGCTGCTCAAAATGACCTGATCGATCGCGTAACTCAACACCGCAAGCGCGACGATGCCGATCACGACCGCGGGGACGACGTGGACGCCGATATTGGTCATCTCGAACACCACCGCCGCGCCGACCACTGCTAACACGCCCTGAGACAGATTTAGTACCTCCCCCAGTCCGAACACCAGTGTGATCCCGGCGCCGAGGAGCGCCCACAGCATCCCCCTCCCGATTCCATCGATCGTTATCTCGATCAGCGTCGTGAGCAGTTCCATAGTCGTGTCCTACCGATTGTGTTCCCGCCGTCCTCACGTCGTTTCGACCACGGGGCCGCCCTACTCCCACTCATCGGGATCCAGCGGTTCGAATGTGTCCGTCTCGAAGAGGGATTCCACGTAGAAGTCGCCGTCTGGATAGTACGGTGGGGAGTCGAGGTTGAACTCTAGCACCTGAAGTTTGGACTCCGTTAGCTCACCCCACTCGTTGTATTCGAGCGGATACGCGAGCAGCGAATCGAAACGGATATCGCTGATGGCGTCGCGAACTGCCTGTGGATCCGCTTCACCGGCGTCTTCGATGGCCTCCGCGACGAGTTGAGCCGTGACGTATCCGAACGTGGTGAACGGATCGAAGAACTCGCCGGTTTCTTCGAAGTATTGCTGGGCCACGTCTACATACTCGTCCGTCGTCGGATCGACCATGTGGATCTGGGTGATTCCTCTGTCGATGTCGTCTCCGAGGGCGTCATAAAAGATCGGCAACGGATCCCCGGGACCCGACGTGGCGTCCGGATCGAGTCCGACCTCCCACATCTGGGGAATGATCGTGAAGATGCCGACTGGGTGACCGCCGAGGTCCATGTACTCGATATCGTCCGGCAATGCCCGGAGCTGGCTGGAAAAGTCGTCCGCGCCGGCCGGAGCCAGTTCGACTTGCGTGTTCAGCCCGTCGATCGACTTCACGAACTCTTCGATTCCTTCCTGATACGAGTGGCCGTAGGAGTAATCAGCCACGATCGCGGCGTAGTTATCTGCGCCGATATGTTCTACGAATTCGCCGGTAGCTCTCGCGTAGTACGGTGCCGGCAGTGCCCCGACTCGGAACGTGTACCGGGTCTCCTTGTCCAGTAGACGGGGTGATGCCCCCTGGATCGGGAGGAACGGAACCTGCTGTGCTTCCGTTTCGTGTCTCACCCGGATGGAGACGTCGCTCAACACGGGCCCAGTTACCGCCACGGCCCCTTCGTCCATTTGCCGGAGTGCCGTCGTTGCGGCGGTTTCGGGATCGGATTCGTTGTCCTCCGTCGCTATCCGGAGATCTCGCCCGAGGACTCCACCGTCGTCGTTGATTTGCTGGGCCGCGTATTCGAGTCCATCCCGGATGTAGGGGCCGTACGACGACATCGGTCCGGACAACGCTGCGGTGTTTCCAATCAATACATCGTCCGAATCTTCCCCCACACATCCTGCCAAGGAAGCCGTGCCGAGCGCTGAAACTCCACCGATAGCTTTCATATATGCCCGTCGGCTGTGTGAGTAGCTACTACTCCCCATGTATGGGCCACTATACCAATTTATTATAAATGTTTGGCTATGGAACAGGCACGGGACCAGGATTTGGAACGCTGCTCGGCTCTCACGTTGGTTATTTGACTTATTTTCGGGGAGTTACGCCGAATCAGTAGACGGCTGGTTGATCTTGTGGTGGGGAGAAAACGCGCCGTTCCGGTCGACCTTCTTGCCGAGTTATAGATCTACCCGACAATTTATATATCGATAGTCGAAACGAGCGATCATGCTGACTGCTACAGGTGTTACCAAAGAGTTCGGCGGCTTGACTGCCGTCGACAACGTCGATCTCGCGATCGACGAGGGGGAGATCGTTGGGCTGATCGGTCCGAACGGTGCGGGGAAAACCACTCTCTTCCACACTTTGACGGGAGTTCATCTCCCTAATGCAGGCTCGATACAGTTTCAGGGTGAGGAGTTGGTCGGCAAGAAACCCAACCAGATCGCCAAGCTCGGTATCGCTCGTACCTTCCAGACTCCCCAGACGTTCAACGAGTTGTCCGTCCTCGACAACGTCACAGCCGGAGCGATCTTTGGGCGACAGGAATCGCTGTCCCGAAGCGAGGCCGAGCAGATCGCACGCGAGTGTCTGGAATTCGTCGACATCGAGGCCACAGAGGACGAACACGCCGGGAGTCTTACTCTCGCCGATCGAAAGTTTCTCGAACTGGCGAGAGGGTTAGCCTCCGACCCGAAGCTTATTCTCGTCGACGAGATCGGGAGCGGCCTGACGCCGACTGAACTCTTCGAAATGGCCGACTCGCTGGTCCGCATTCGAGACGAGCTCGGAATCTCTGTTTTCTGGATCGAGCACGTTATGGACGCGATCATGGGATCGACAGATCGGATCGTCGTGCTGAATCAGGGGCAGAAAATTGCCGAGGGAACTCCCGACGAGATCCAGCAGAATCAGCAGGTTGTGGAGGCGTACCTCGGTACCGAGGTGGAAGCATGACGGGAATCACCGTCGACGAACTCGACGTTCACTACGGTGACCTCCAGGTACTGTGGGACGTCTCACTCGAGATCCGCGAAGACGACTCGGTCGTCGCGATTGTCGGTCCGAACGGCACCGGGAAGTCGACGCTTCTCAAGACGATGTCGGGCCTCATTACGCCGACCGACGGTACGGTAGAAATTTTCGGAACCGACAGTCGTAACTTATCCCCCAGCGAGATCGTCGAACGCGGGTTCGTCCACGTCTCCGAGGAGCGGAACCTATTCGGCGACCTTTCCGTGTACGAGAACCTCAAAATGGGTGCCTACACCGAACGCGAAACCTTCGAAGAGACTCTCGAGGAAGTGTACGAGATGTTCCCGATACTCGAAGAGCGCAACGACCAGAAGGCGGGAACCCTCAGCGGCGGACAGCAGCAGATGGTCGCGATCGGCCGGGGATTGATGGCCAAACCGAAAGTGCTCGCACTTGACGAGCCGTCGGGAGGGCTCGCTCCCCAGCTGACGAACCGGGTGTTCGAGAAGGTCGACGAGATCAGCGACGACGTCACTGTCGTCTTGGTCGAACAGCACGTCGATCAGGCGCTCGATCTAGCGAATCGGGCGTATCTCTTGGAAAACGGTCGCATCGCGACGGAAGGGACCGGAAAGGAGCTGCTCGAAAGCGACCGCGTCAAAGAAAGTTATCTGAGCGGGTGATCGTCCGAACTCGCCTTCCTCGAGAATAGGCCCCTTCAGCGTGTTTTTCGTCGTCAGTCGGTCTTCCGGGAGGAGTCAGTACCTACGTCGTGGTCGGGGTCAGTCGGGTCGCGCTCTCGCCACGTTCCGCGCTGGTACCAGAGATAGGCGACGGTGATTATCTTTACTGCACCACACAAACTCTCCGAATACTCGCGGGGATCATCTGAAGGCATTCAGGTATTACATCGAGCTACTGTTGAATCTCGAGATACTGTCCCGAATCCAAGCGCCCACTGTCGGAACGCGACGAACGACACGGAGTTCGGGATGGATCTCCACGGGCAAGGAATAGCACATCGTAAAGAGATTTTGGCACTACGGTATCGAAGATCTGTTCGACGTGAGTGAAACGTGCCAACTACACGTTGTCGATACAGTTCGAGGGTTATTACGGATGTCGTTGTCGGGGAAAAGAACGCAGATCCTGCTGATCGAAATTCCTGGGACGGAACTCCGTCGCGGTACCAACTGTTTCGGTTGCTTTCCACGATCGGCATGCTCTGGGCGGTTTTCGGCAGGAACACGATTACAAGAGTTGTCGAGTCCGAGATTTTTGCGGAATACCGTTGGAGAGACCAACTCGTGGTCCGACGATGTCGAACATTCACCCGTTGCATCGAGGAGCTCTTCTCTTTCAACGGAGACCGTGTCAGGTCTGTACTGGAGACGGACCACTACCGAATACGAGTGAAATTACAAAAATAATGGCGTAATGCAACGCGGCGGCGACGGATCCCAACAGAGGTGTTCCGAATCGACCGGCGTACTCGCGACGACATGAATTTCGTTCTCGAACCGGCCAGGGTTCCGGTCGAGACACACTCGCTCACAGCCGGTTGGAATTACAAACATAATTTTGTCACGCAAACACCGTCGAGAGCGCCGCGAGATGGTATTAAAATTACAACAGTTCATCACTGTCGAATTTTGTAGTTACAAGAGCTCTTCACCGGGTTTTGATGTCGCTCTCGATTCGGTACGTCAGGTCCTGGTAGGTGATGTTGATGTTCAGTTTCCCGATCTTGTACTGCAGTATCTCGGCGATCTCTTCGACGCGTTCGTCGTCGAATCTGAGAGACGGTGCAGCGACGACGACGGCGCCGTGAAACCGGTCCTGGTTGTCCACGATCGGTGCCGCGACAGTGCCGACGCTTTCGACGATCGACTCGCGCCCGTACGCGAAGCCGTCCTCCCGAATCCGTTCCAGTTCGGCGGTGAGCGAGGCTCGTCCGATCCTGTTTTTGAGCGGGAATTTGATCTGGTCGAGGAGTCGCGATCGTTTCTCTTCGGGGAGATGTGCCAGGATGAGCTTTCCTTCGGGAGTCGTATGGAGCTCGGTACAGAACCCGGCGTGGATGTCGGTCTGAATTCCTTCTTCGCCCCGTTCGTTTCCCATGAAGACCATCTTCCCGTCCGATTCGACGACGTAAGTCACGCTCTCCCCGGTCTCCTCGGCGATCTCCTTCAGGAGTGGCCGCACGTGCCGGTACGCGGTGCGCTTTTCGCGGACGATACCGCCCAGTACGAAGAATCGGAGACTCAGGTGATAGCTGTTGTCCTCGTCCTGGACGACGTAGCCGCGACGTTCGAGCGTCGAAAGATGAGAGTGGATCGTGCTCTTTGCCATCCCCAGATCCTCCGCGAGTTTCGACACGCCTGCACCGTCGACGTATTGAATGTGTTCGACGATATCGAACATACGATCGATCGCCCGGATCCCGTTTCGGCTCATAGCTGCGATGTTCATGAGTAACAGTTAAAGTCTTTTTCACACAGGAATCAGTCGACTGAAGCCGTATTGGAAACCGGGAAGAAGTCAGAAGTCCACCGGCTGGGTTGTCGTGTCCGTAGCGTTTTCTCCTCACTTTCGGGGACACCGGAGGGATTCTGTATGATCGAACGGCTGACGTTCACTCGGCGAGCGATTCGGAGAGCGGAGCCGCCTTCGTCGGCTCCGGGACGGGCGTTCCAGCCGCGTACCGTTCCACGTCGCGAGCCGTGTCTGGGGTATCGAGGATCTGTTCGAGACGAAGGTGATCGCCGTTCATCACCGAAAGGGAGACGCTTGCCGACGGGGAATCGTCGCCGCCGACTTCGGCGACGAACTCGCAAAACTCCTCGGCATACTTTTGATGGAACGGGTAGAGGTTCCCCGTATCCAGAAGCACGACGTGGTGATAGCAGCTGACGACGTCACGGACGAGTGTTTCCGGAGGAGTTCGCATGCTCTCGCTCCGTGCCGTGGCCTGTTCGATCCGTTCGCTTCGGGGCCAGGTCACGCGCAGGTCCGGATGTCTCTCCATTGCCTCCTCGAATCGATCGGTTACCTCGTCGAGCTCGCCCGCGTACGCCTTGTACACTTTATAACAGTCCAGTCCCACGTCGATCCAGCCCCTGGTCAGGTAGTACGTTCCCGCAGCCTTCCGTTCCCCGTGAGGGCCCTTCGGACGATCGGTGAGAAATAGTTCGATGCAATCGCCGCCGTGATGGACGTACAGGGGCACGTCGGAGGTTCGAATCCCGGCAACGCCATCGGGATCGTGATACAACACCAGGATTTCGTCGACTCCCGCCTCCTCGAGTGTCCGGATTCGCTCTTGGATCGCGTCGTGTATCCGTTCCGATTCGGGAGCGTGAATCGGAAACTCGTGGTACCACTGGGGGATCAGTTCGATCACGGCGTCGGGAGCCGACCGCCGAAGTTCGTCATACAGCGTTTCACAGGCGACGATACCGAGCATTGCCCGGTGATTTGTCGGGCGATAAAATAAGCGTTCGTACCGGTACCGAATGAACGCCGGTCAGTTCACTACAGCCGTGGGATCACGCATCGAGCCACTCTTTCGCCAGATTGACGCCGCCCGGTGCGTCGGTTTCGTAGCCGTCAGCTCCCACGTACTCGCAGACGTCGTCGGTGATCTGTCCGCCGCCGATCATCACTTTCACTCCTTCTCGAAGCCCGTCCTCGTTGTGTTCCTCGATGAGTCCCGCCTCCTCGAGCGCGTCGACGGTCTCCTGCATCGAGTCGAACGCCGCGGTCAGGAATCCACTCAACGCGAGGATGTCGGGATCGTGCTCCTCGACGGCGTCGACGAAGTCCTGCACGGGGACGTCGATCCCCAGGTCGTGGACTTCGAACCCGTTCAGATCGAACATGAAGTACACGAGGTCCTTCCCGATGTCGTGGATGTCGTCCTTGACGGTGCCCAGGACGACGACGCCAACCGGATCTTCCTCGTCGGCGTCGGGCATCTCTGTCTGGAGGATCTCGGATACCTGCTCGATGATGTCGCCCGCGTACATGAGGTCGGGTATGAAGTAGTCTTCCGCCTCGTACCGGTCGCCGACGATCGCCATTCCCGCCTTCAGATCGTCGAGGATATCGAGCGGGTCTTCGCCGGCCTCCAGACGTTCTTCGGCCATTTCTACTGCTTTCTCCTCCTCGAGATCAGCCAGCGCTTGCACAAATTCGTCTGACATCGGTAACCAGTTGAAACGTCAAAGTGGGATTCCTTAAAGATTGCGGGTCTCACGGCCTGAGATGGCCGTTTCGTACATCTTGAGTTTAATTATTACAATCAGGATTGTTTCTTCGGGGGAGATGGATCGCTTGGTGACAATCGCACGCACGGGTATCACTTTGTCGTCAGTCAAGGCGTTCTCCGTGCGCTAGACTGGCTCTCGATTGTGGTTGTCACACGTAGCACAATCCTTTTACTGGCGCGCGGTGTCATTTTAACCGGGTAGTATGTCACTACAGACAACCGTACAAGGTGCCGGCGACCCGATCACTCTCGACCGAACCGAACAGGTTCATCTCATCGGCGAACGCATCAATCCGCGACCGGATTCCGATCTGGCTGCGGCGCTTTCCGAGGGGAACATGGAGCCGGTACGCGAACTGGCAGTGGAACAGGTCGAAAACGGTGCAGACCTGATCGACGTCAACGTCGACGCCGACGGGGTAGACAAAGACGAAATCCTCCCGAAGGCGGTCGAAACCGTTGCGGACGCGGTGGACGTGCCGATCGTGATCGACACGAACTACGAGGACGCCGACGCCCTCGAGGAGGCGCTCCAGGTTTGTCCCGGTAAACCAGTCGTCAATTCGGTCAACGGTGAACAGGAGTCGCTCGAAACGATCCTTCCGCTCGTAGCCGAGTACGAGACGGCTGTTATCGGCCTGACGATGGACGACGACGGGATCCCGAACGACGCGGAAACGAGGTTCCAGATCGCCGAAACGATTCTCGCACGCGCGGCCGAACACGATATTCCTGAAGAGGACGTGATCGTCGACTGTGCGGCGCTTCCGCTGTCTACCGATTCGGAGGCCGGTCGCGTCACTCTCGACACCATGGAGAAAGTCCGCGACGAACTGGGCAACAACATCACGCTCGGTCTGAGCAACGTCTCCTTCGAACTCCCCAACAGGGAACTGATCAACAACGTCTTCTTCGCGATGGCGGTCAACGCCGGACTGAACGTGCCGATCATTCACGCCGAATCCGCGAAGGAAACCGCGCTGGTCGCCGACCTCGCGATGGGTCGCGACGACTACGCGACGCGGTATCTCGGCTATTACCGCGGCCGATAGTTCCTGTTCCCGCGGTGGGAACAGCCTTTTTCGGGGAGACAGCGTCCTGATGCCAAAAAGTATAATTACTATCCCTCTAGTTTTGCGGATGGAGGTTCGAGTTAGACATGTCCATACTTAAGCGAGGAGTAGGTCCAGATAGACGCTGGTTCTATCCGGCATCAGGCACCGGTTTGCGATTCATACTGGCGTATCTCGGGATCTGGTCACTGTTTTATCCGTATCTACAGAACGTTTACGGGCTAGATACGGTCGCACCTCTCGCGGCGGGTGCCTCCGCCGTCGGTGTCGGTGTGATGGTGATCGGGCCGCCGATCGCTGGAACGATCCTGGATTACCTGGAAACGCCGAAAATTCCGTTTGCGATCGCGGCTGCGTCGTTCTTCGTCGGGATGTTGCTGCTCGCGTCGATGTTCGCGATCGACAGCTGGGCGGAGGCGCAGTGGTTCTACTACGCGGGTAGCTTCCTCACCGGTATCGGGGTGGGAATGACCGCTGGAACCGCAGTTCCCACACTGTCGAGGTGGTACCGGGGCGACAGAATGGGTCGGGCAATGGGTATCATCAACATGGGCGACCCGCTGGGACGCGTTGCCCTCGCGCCGATCGTTGCGGGCCTGATCGCTTACATTGGGTTCGGCTACGACCTGTTCCTGCTGATCGGTATCGTCGGTGCGGCCGTGGTCGTCATCGTCGGCGTCGTACTGTGGCGGAACCCGACCCAAGAGGAGATCGATTCCGGTGTGCTTTCGGCGTCTCTCGACGACGAGGACGACGACGGGGCCGATGACGGGGAAACCGACGAGGCGATGTCCTCGGACGCGGCTTCCGAAGAGGATTCCGGAGCGGAAGACGACGGTGAAGACCGGATCGAAGAGGAGGGGGTTACGATCGGGGAGGCGGTGAAGATGAAGGAGTTCTGGATCCTCTACTTCGCAATGATGGGCGCGGCCTTCTCGTACATGGGCCTGCTCCAGAACATCTCCACGATCATGATCGAGGGACTGACCATCGGTGGGTACAGTGAAGCGTACGTTGCCGATTGGCTAGTTCCGACCTTCCTGTCGCTCACTGGGCTGCTCACTGCGGTCGGTGCGTACGTCTGGGGCGACCTGATGGACCGGCTCGGCGGCCCCTGGCGGACGCTCCCGTTCATTTACGGTATCCCTGCGGTGCTGATCGGGGTGTTCTACTTCGGTTACACGAACCTGTATCTCATTCTCGGTGTCGGTGCAGTGATGTTCTTCTTCTTCGGCGGCGAACCTGCTGTCCATTACGCCGCGGTTCCACATCTGTTCGGCCGGAAGAACATCGGCATGGTGATGAGCTACATCAACGCCTTCTCCGTCGGGACCGGGATCGTGCTCGGCCCGACCGTGATGGCGTACATCAACGACCTCTGGGGAGGATACGCGCTCGCACTCGCGCTCGCAGTCGCGTTGCGGCTCCTCTCTACTGGGCTGTCGTTGTACGGACTCCGAGTCAGCAAGGCGAAGGGCAAGTAACGCGGTAGCGCTGGGTTATCGCTGCTTCAGCCTTTTGAGAAAAGACTAAATGGATACCTTCGGTAGGTCCGAACGGATATGGTAAGCCTCGAGTCGTGGGCATCAGGCGAAGGTATCGAATTCGAGAGCGAAGAGGCCGAGGAAGCGTACAAGGCCCGTGCTGGCCGCATGAAGACCGCGATCGAACGTGGGGAACCGGATCGGGTTCCGGTGCAGGTCAGGGCCGGCTACCTCGCGGGCCACTTCGCGGACGTCACGTTCGAAGAGCTCATGTACGACGGCGAAAAGGCGAAACGCGCCTATCGAGAGTTCATCGACGCGTTCGACCCGGACAACAATCCGGTGATGCCGATCCCGTCGGGGAAGATCTTCGACATCCTCGATTACAAGCTGTACAACTGGCCGGGTGACGGTCTGGAGGAAGACGTCGCCTACCAGGCGGTCGAAGACGAGTATCTCAAGCCCGACGAGTACGACGACATCATCGAGAACCCTGACGCGTACTTCCTCCGCAAGTATCTCCCGCGCGTGTTCGGGGAGGCGGAAGGGCTCTCGAAGATCCCACAGCTCGCGACCGCGTCGGAACTCCCGTTCGCGAACGCGATGATGCTGTCGTTCGGGGACCCGGAGGTCCAGAGCGCGCTGGACACGCTGAAGGAAGCCGGCGACGAAGCCGTCCGGTGGCAGATGGAGGTCGGCTCCGTGTCGGGAGAGGCAAACGCGAAGGGGTATCCCTCGGCCTCCGGGGGGTACGCGAAGGCACCGTTCGACATGATCGGCGACACCCTCCGTGGCACCCGAAAGACGATGATCGACATGCGCAAGCGACCCGAAAAACTCAAACAGGCATCGGAGGCGCTCGTTCCGATGATGACCGACCTCGCAGTCGGCGGGCCGAAATCGACCGGCGTTCCCATCGTCATGTTCGTGCTCCACAAGGGTGCCGACTCGTTCATGTCGAAAGACGACTTCCGGGAGTTCTACTGGCCAACTCTGAAGGAAGTGATGGAAGGCGTACTCGAGGAGGGGTACGTCCCGTGGATGTTCGCGGAAGGGAGCTACGACGACCGGCTGGAGATCCTCGCCGACGACCATCCCGAGGGCGGAAACGTCGTCTGGCACTTCGATCAGACAGATATCCGTCGCGCGAAGGACGTGCTCGGGGATCAGGCGGCCGTCGCCGGCAACGTTCCCACTGGCGTCCTGAAGACCGGCTCGCCCGAGAAGGTCACGGAGTACTGTGAGGGGCTTATCGAGGACGTCGGCCCCGACGGCTTCATCCTCACCCCCGGTGCGACCGTCTACCGGGCGCCCGCGGAGAACATCCACGCGCTGGTCGACTCCGTGAAGTAGGATCGGGTTTTTCCTCTTCGTTTCGGGTCGTCGTCCGGTAGCCCCCTCGTCCGGCAGACCCGACGTGATCGGCCGTTTCACGCTGGATGGACCCATCAGTCGAGAGATCAGCTCTCAGTCACCAGTCTTGCAGTAAAAACGTCAGGTGAAAGTATAAGTTCCGCCCCAACAAAGAACAACTGTCGGGAACTACCATGAACGACGATCGACTGTCGGATTGGGATGTCATCTCTCCGAACCGCGGAGTTACCGAACGTACCCGACTCGACGACAGCAACTCATGAAACCGGAACACGACGTCACACTGGAGAACTGGGAGAACGGAGTGGGAATCGACTTCGAGGACGAGGCGGCACGGGACGCCTACCGGGAACGCACGGGCCGGTTCGCGGCCGCCATTCGGGGCGAAGAGCCGGATCGGATCCCCACTGCGCTCAGCGCCACCTTCTATCCGGTGTTTCATGCGGGGATCACGCCTGAAACAGCGATGAACGACGCGGCAGCGCTCGCCGCTGCGCTCGAGGAGACAGTGTACGATCTCGAGCCCGACTGCCACCAGCTGTCGGCCGCGTTGCTCCCGTCAGCGAAGATGCTCGAGATGCTGGATTACAACCTGTACGCCTGGCCGGGGGACGGCGCGTCCCCCGATACGGGATATCAGGCGCTCGAAAAGGAATACATGGGTCCGGACGACTACGAACAGCTCCTTCAGGATCCGACCGACTTCTGGCTACGCCACTACATCCCGGAAATCGTCGGTGCGCTCGAACCGTTCCGGAAGCTACCACACTTCACCGATCTCGTCGAGATTCCGAGCATTCACTTCATGGCGATCCCGTTCGGATTGCCCGACGTCCAGGAGGCCCTCGAGACGCTCATGGACGCCGGCGAGGAGGCGCTTCGATGGCAAGAGATCGTCGGCGGAACCGTCGAGGAGGTCATTCGATCCGGGTATCCCCGGTCGTTCGGTGGCTTCACCAAAGCACCCTACGACACTCTCGGGGATACACTTCGGGGAACAAAAGGGATCGCGATGGACCTCAAGCGGCAACCCGACGTGCTCGAGGAAGCCGTCGACAGTCTCACCCCGACGATGATCGAGATGGGGATCCGCTCGGCGCAGGCCGCCGGGAATCCGTTGGTGTTTATTCCCCTGCACAAGGGGGCCGACGGGTTCATGTCGGACGAGGAGTTCCGGACGTTCTACTGGCCGCAGCTCCGGGATGTGATCGACGCACTCACCGACGCCGGACTCGTCCCCTGGCTGTTCGCGGAGGGGAGCTACGACGACCGACTCGAGGCGATCGCCGATCAGCCGGACGGGAACGTCGTCTGGCAGTTCGACCGGACCGACATGCGCGACGCGAAGGAGGCGCTTGGCGACCGGGCAGCGATCGCGGGCAACGTCCACAGCTCGCTTCTCAACACCAAAGAGCCGGAGGACGTCGACGCATACTGTCGTGAACTCATCGAAGACGTCGGCCCCGACGGGTTCATCCTGGCGCCCGGCGTCGCGATGGACGAGGCGAAGCCAGAAAACGTGCGGGCGATGATCGAGGCACCCAGAAAGTACTGTTAGGCCCTCGGGTTTCGAATTTTTGGAGCTCCCGGTACGTGTTAGTCGGTACCTCACAGGGAGCGATCGGCGTCGACGTCAGCGAGTCTGGCTTTCACCTCGGGATACGCCTCCAGGTTCCGGTGGGGGAGATACATCGCTTCCATGAACTCGTCGTGGAACCCGTCCCAGGCGGCGAGTTCGACGTAGTCGACCTCCTCGACGATCCGTTCGGCTTCGGCTCTGGCGTCGCCGTCGAGCAGGGCGTAGATCGCTCCGTGACCGGCGGCGTTACCCAGGAACTCCACCCGATCCGCATCGACCCGTGGGTACATTCCGAGCAGCTTCGCAGACTCGGGATCGAGATAGTTGCCGAAGCCTCCGGCCATCACCAGCCGATCGACGTCTTCGATTCCCGCCTCCGAAAGCAGAACACTCGTGCCGGTCTGGATGGCCGCCTTGGCGTTCTGGATGTCGCGGATGTCCTCCTGGGAGACCACGATCGAGGATCCGTTGCCCGACGCGTCGGCCTCGACGAGGACGAACTCCCGGTCGCCCCCGTCCGTCTCTCTGATGCGACCACGCCCGTTCTCGGGATCGACCAGGCGTCCCCGACGGTTGATCGCCCCAACGAGGAACAGCTGGGCGACGACATCGACGATCCCGGATCCACAGATCCCGATCGGCTTCTCGTCGTCGATGACCTCGAGAGTGGGGTCCCAGGTTTCGGGGTCGAGTGACACCGCCTCGATCGCTCCGGGTTTGGCTCGCATTCCGTGAGAGATCTCCGCTCCTTCGAGTGCTGGCCCGGCCGGAGCCGAGGCTACCCACGCCTGCTCGCCGTCATAGACCGCGATCTCGCCGTTCGTGCCGATGTCGATACAGACCACAGTGTCGGACCGATCGAGCAGTCCCGCAGCGAGGATGTCCGCGACGAAGTCGGGACCTACCCAGCCGCCGATGATCGGAAGCCATGACAGATACGACGACCGGTGGATATCGAGACCTAACTCCCGAGCTTTCACTGCCGTCGACGACTGCATCGCTGGCACGTATGGGTTGGCCGCGACCGCGCTCGCGTCGATGCCGAGAAACAGGTGATGCATCGCGGTGTTCCCGACGAATACGGCGTCGTAGATCTCCTCGGTTGCGACGTCCGCCTCCTCGGTCACCTCGGCAATGCTCTCGTTTACTGCCTCGACGATTTCCGACTGTAGTTCTTCCCGTCCGTCCGGCTTCTGGGAGTGCTGAACACGACTGATGATGTCGCCGCCGTGTCTGCTCTGAGGATTGATCTGAGAACTGACGCTCACGATTTCGCCGCTCTTGAGGTCGATTAGATACACCGCAAGGGTCGTCGTGCCGATGTCGACCGCCAGCCCGTATGCGGACAGAGAAGTCCCGGGGACGACCGAGAGCAGCTCCTCCCGGTCGTACACGATGGCGGTACACTGGAGGGTCCCGTCGTCCGCTCGTTCGCGGATTCGAGACGGGAGATCCGTCATCGCGAGGCGATCCACCTCCGTGACGTCGATCCCGTAGTCACGTTCGAGTGCTGCGAGGACGCGTTCGCGATCCGCAATGTTGTCTTCCAGAGTCGGCGCGTCGAATTCCAGACGGTACAGACGGACGTGAGGAGCGAGATCGACGTCCATCTCTACGCCCTCGGTCATCACGATCTCTCCCTCACTTCGTGAAGACGCCGGGACGTGAACCGAGACGTCACCGTCTACTACCGCACGACAGCCCAGTCGATACCCGTCCGCCAACTGTTCTTCCGACAGAACCGTTCGCTCCTCGTCGGTCATCGGTGAGAGGTTGTCGGCACCGTCAGTTACCTGTACCGCACACGTTCCACACAATCCGTTACCCCCACAGAGAGCCTCGATTCGTCCGTTCATCCCGTCTGCGACTTCCAGCAGTGTTCGGCCGGATTCTGTCTCGACGTTGACTTCCCACGGGCTGAAAGACACGACAGGCTCTTGTGCCATGTAGTGGGATACGGACAAGGGTCTAATGAAGTTGGTGACTGGAGGGAGACCACACTGTCTCGAAAACTGGACTGGATTTCGATCCGTATCGATCCAACATTCTTGCGACTAATAAACTACAATATAATAGATAGGTTTGACGAATAATAATCTATCAGATATTTATATGCAGGCACCCAACAACTCCGTCGTCGTAGCGACAAGAAGGTGAGCTCGGGTCCGAGTAAGGATGCATGAGGATAAATGACGTTCTAACAGTTCCGACACCGATCTGATGCCAGGGGGAGCTATACTTTCTAATTTATTAGTGAATAGATTTAATTGGATTCGAAAATGATAGATTGTGGAAGTCTTATCAGTACTATAACATGTATTATTTATTTTTAATATGTAAACACTACATATCACTATATCAACCGTCCCGAGTCAGCGTTTATCGTAGGCAATCGAGTAGTTCACGAAAGCGCTCACCGCAATCTCGTCCCGCCTAACAGCGACCAGCAGTAGTTCGCGTTTTCAGAATATTAGTATCGTACCCACCATTTATTTTGTCTGTCGGAGTATCGGGGGATATGTGTGCTAATAACTACCAAATATCTGCCCAGGGAAAACAGCCGGACGACGGGGGTCGGTTTCCAGTTGATTTCCAGTGTGCTGGAGCTGAGAGCAACGTATGAGCACTGTCAACGCCGAATCCCAGGCGAGTGAAGAGCGGGGAGAACCGGCCGACCCCGACGTTCCAGTAGACGTGGAGGTGGAACTGGAGTTTTCCGAGGCCACAATCGAGGAGATCGAGGCGTACGCGTCACACTCGGGAGTGTCGAGGACGGACGCCGTCAGGCGTATCGTTCGGAAACACTTCGAGCAGACCGAACGGCGAACGATCCGGCTCACGGCGTTTACTGCGGGTCTCGCGTGGGTCGCCGCAATCGGGCTGTTCGGAGCGACCAACGTCGCGAGCGTCGTCGGGGCGATTTACATTGTCGTGACCCTGTTTTGGGCGAGCTATCCACTCATGCGGTCGTCCTGACCGACGAGCGTCTCCGGCCTGACCCACGAAAGGCCAACGCTTATTCTTTCGAACGGGCTACAGTTCACGGAACGATGGCAGGACGGAACACGAGTGGTCGAACCGAACTCGACTGTGGTGGGTCCCGAGCATCCGTTCCCCTGCCACGTATCGTGGTTTCGGCCATCGTGTTTGTCGCGGTAGCTGTGGTCGTCGCAACCGCACTGGGTAGCGGTCCGTTCGCGGCGGTCACGCCTGGTGCCGTCCTCGATAGCTCGGAATCCGACGGCCCGAGTCCGACTGTCGAAGCCTCCGAACAGGGAACTGTCACGATCGAGTACCGCACCGAATCAGGTAGTTCCGATCGGCTCGTCGTCGACGACGTCGATCCCCGGCTGATAGACGCCAGGGCGGGATGGGTCGTCGTCGACAGAAGCCTCTTGCCGCCGGCGCTCGAAACCGCAGCCGGCGATCCCGAGTCCGGGATCGTGACCGTCGGCGATAAAGCGTTGGTGGGCAACCTTTCCGTATCCAGTCGGGATGCCGGAAACGCAACCGTCACCGTCGTCGTCCCGGCGGGTATGGACGCGGATTCCCAACTGAAGTCGTATTTCCTCGCGGAGTTTGTCTCCCCGTACGATCTCGGGCCCCACGGGACAGACGCCACGATCGTCCTCGCCCCGGACGCGCTTCCGCACCGAGGTGCAACGTACGCCGACGGGACCGCGTACGTAACCGTCCCGCAATTCTGGGACGGCCACGTCGGGAGCGTCTGGTTACACGAGTACGTTCATCTCCGCCAGGGATACGACGCGGAAACCGAAATGGTCTGGTTCACCGAAGCCAGCGCGGAATACCTCTCGTATCGAATCATGGCCGAGCAGTACGAGGAAGTCACCGACGACGACGTGCGGAGTCGACTCGAATCCCTTCCCGAACATCCCGACGCGACGTTGTCCGAGCCGTTGACCTGGAACGGCGAAAGCGTCGATTACACCAGGGGACCCCGCCTCCTGTACGCCGTCGACGCTGCGGTTCGGGACGGCAGCGACGGCGAATACACCCTGTTCGACGTGTTCCGTGCGATGAACGAACTCGACGACCCCGTGACAGTCGAGGAGTTCCGAAGTCTCGTCGAGGAACACTCCGGGGAAGAGGAACCGTGGATCGAGGACGCGATCACCGATGCCGGGCCGATGGATCAGTATCGCGAGTACGACGAACTGTTCTCCGAGAGCTGAGACGGCGGGCGATTTACGCCGACTCGAGTGCGTCAGCGAACCACGCTGCGGTCTCTGGAAGCGTTCGCGCACGCTCACCTCCAACTTCGTAGTGTCCCATCGCGTACACGGCACCGCGGTCCCCTCCGTACCGTCCCTCCTCGAGGTCTCGATCCGCCAGGCCGATAGCGGCAACGCTCGCGGAGATTCGATTCCCGATCAGGTGCGGATACGAGTCGACGTCCAGGGCCGCCTCGATCGCTTCGATTGCCGATCGTTTGACATCCGCTACCGCTTCGACGTCGTCTGGACGGTCGAGGTCTCCCTCCGAGATCCGATCGCGAAGACGCTCGAACGTTCGCCGTTCGTGTTCGAGTTCATACAGCGCCAGAAGCGCCCGGGCGTCGCGATCGTTCTCGAGGTGGTCGTCGACGCGCGAGCGATACCGGTAAATCGTCCTGAGCACGTCGGACCCGCCGATACCGTCGACAACAATCTCTCGAGGAGTGCCAGCCACCGGAACGTCGAACACCTCCTCGGGGTCAGAGTCGGCTGGAGGGAGCGCCTCCACGTTCGGATCTATCTCTGCCAGTAGTTCCGAGGTAGCGCGTTCGATCGGTTCATCCAGGGGAGTATCGCTGCCCTGCTTTTGTCGATCGAGCAGCAGCTCGACCAGTTCGAGCCGCGCTCTCGACGACTCGAGGCGCCCTGCAGCCTCGCCCACAGCCTCGACCTCGGAGGTGAGCGGGGACTGGGTGTCGACACGATCGAGCCTGCCCTCGAGACTGTCGAGACCTGCTTCGATCGCGTCGTACACGAGCACTGCTTCGTGTATGACGTCTCCCGTTTGTTCGAGATCGGATTCGATCTCCTGACGCGTTCTGTCGACGGATTCCACTACCTCGTAAACGTCCTCTCGGACCCGACCGGCGGTGGCGACGGCGTAGGCAGCTTCCGCCTCCGCTGCGTCGCGTCTCGACCGCCCGAGTGTCGTAAGCCGGTCGTAGTTGGATTCGACCTCCTCGAGGTCGGTGAGTCGCTCCCGGGCACGCTGGCGATAGTCGGCGATGTAGCTCCGGACGGCCTCGTTCGGAATCTCTGGTGCGAGATCCGACGGGATCGGATCCAGCAGTGACTCGAAGCGGTCCCAGCTCTCTTCCACCGATCCGTCGCCGAGTGACACCGGAAGACGGTCGGTTACCTCTGGAACGTCGATGGCAGCGATCTCGCGTAGTTCCTCCTCGTCTACGCCGATCGGCGGTGGATCGTCGGAGGGAAGCGAGAGACAGCCGGAGAGCGACGCCGCAAGGGACGTCACGCCCGTTGCGACGGCCGACAGGATCGTCCGTCTCGACTGCGGACGGTCGGAACCTCGGCCGGTTGTTCGATCGTCGGAGTTCATTTGTGGTCTCCCCCCAGTTCTATCGGCTTCGCACCGCTCGCGGGATGATCCGGCGGCAGTTCACAGCGACTGCTCCAGCCGCGGCCGGAACCGCTCGGCGGCGACTCGAAGGGGACCGGAACCCGGATAAACGTAATCTGGTACTGGTTCTCGTCGGCGGAACAGTCGACGGCGGGATCCCGCATCGTCGAACAGAACTGGGGAGCCAGCCGGGATCCGGAGGATCGACGGTGGACGTACTGGAGGCGATTTCGACGACACGCCGACACCGACGACTCCTCGATCAGCACCGACGCGTCGTCGTACTCCGTCTTCTGGAGGAACTCCTCGACCCGTCCGGGATCTGGGAGTTCCCGACTGAACTCGAGGAGACCGACGTGGGTCGAATCGATCACGTACGGCAGCCTGAGGGACTGTCCCTCGGCGTCGTCGTGGCTCTCGTCGTAGGTGACGATCTGCTCTCCACGATCGATGTCGATCTCGAGTCGCTGGCTGAGGACGGTCACGTCCGTGATGACGTTCTCCGGATCCGGACCGATGTCCGACTCGGAGTCGGATGACTCCGGGGCGTCGAGACAGCCGGCAAGCGGGACCGCAAGGAGACCGGCGGTCCACCGAAGGACGTCTCTCCGTTGGGGGCTTCCAGTCGAGGGGACCATACCGATTCTCCTACGTCCGTTGTCAAGTACCTTGGGGAGCCTTCGTGGCGGGAACTGCGACGGCAACCGGCAACCCGTGGCAGTCAATATCGCTGACGCGAGTCAGGTCTTCCGTTCGATCTCCTCGAGCGCTTCCGGGTTCTCGAGACTCGAGAGGTCACCGAGCTCTTCGCCCGTGTAGGCGGCCGCCATCGCTCGACGAATTATTTTCCCGGATTGGGTCTTCGGGAACTCCTCGACGAACAGAATCTCGCGGGGGCGGAACGGCTTGCCCAGCTGCTCCCCGACCGTCTCCTGGAGGCCCTTCATCAACCCCTCGGCGGCGTCGACGTCGGGTTCGAGGATCACGTACGCGATTACGGCAGTGCCGGTCGTCTCGTCGGGAACGCCGACGGCTGCAGCCTGATTGACTGCGTCGTGTTCGATCAGCGCACCCTCGACCTCCGCGGGTCCGACTTTCCGTCCGGCGACGTTGAGCGCATCGTCGGCCCGGCCGTGGAGATACCAGAAGCCGTCCTCGTCTTTTCTGGCCCAGTCTCCGTGATCCCACAGGCCCTCCCAGCTCGACCAATACTCCCGGAGGTAGCGTTCGTCGCCGGACCAGAGCGATTTCGTCATCGACGGACAGGAGTCTCGAGCAACCAGGAATCCGCGTTCGTGATCGTCTGCGACCGATTTCCCGGACGAGTCAACGATGTCGACGGCCATCCCCAGCCCGGGACCGCCCAGCGTACACGGCTTCAGCGGCTGGATCGGCATCGGCATCAGGAAGCACCCGCAGATTTCGGTACCGCCGGAGATGTTGATGATCGGCGTCTCGCCGCCCCCGATCTCTTCGTAGAACCACTGCCAGGATTCCGGATCCCACGGCTCGCCGGTCGATCCCAGCAGTCGGAGCGACGAGAGATCGTGCCCGTCGACCCAGTGGTCGCCTTCCTTTCGCAGCGCCCGGATCGCCGTCGGGGAGATGCCGAACTGGGTGATCCCGTGTCGATCGATTATCTCCCAGAACCGATCCGGCTCGGGATAGTCCGGGGCGCCTTCGTACATGAACACCGTCCCGCCGAAGGCGTGGTTCCCGATCAGGGTCCACGGCCCCATCATCCACCCGATGTCGCTCACCCAGAAGAACCGGTCGGCCGGTTGGAGATCGAATCCGAAGTACAACTCCTTTGCACACTGCAGCAGGACTCCCGCGTGCGTGTGAACGATTCCTTTCGGTTGCCCTGTCGTTCCCGACGAGTACAGTAACATCGACTCCTGTGCCGAGGGGAGTGACTTGGTGTCGTACTCGTCGGACTGGGAGCCGACGGCCTCGTCCCACCATTCGTCGCGATCGTTCCAGGGTATCGCCGGGCGGTCGCCCTCCTCGCGCGCCGGTTCGCTGGACCCCAGGCGATCGTAGACGATCACTCGCTCGACGTGGCCGGCCTCCTCGATCGCCCGATCGGCGGTCTCTTTGAGATAGATCGGCTCTCCCCGCCTGTAAAAGCCGTCACCGGTGAACAGGACCCGACACTCGCTGTCTTCGATCCGGGTCGCGACGGCGTCGACACCGAACCCCGAAAAAATGGGCACCGCGATCGCGCCGACCGCAAAGCAGCCGTACAGTATCGGGATCACCTCGGGGACCATCGGCATGTAGAGGCCGACCGTGTCCCCGGTTTCGATCCCGCGTTCCTCGAGCGCGTTCGCCACCCGGTTCGTCTCGCGGCCGAGTTCCTGGAAGGTCAGGGTCCGGACCTCCCCGTCCTCGCCTTCCCAGAGACACGCGACCTTGTTGCGCGTCTCCGATTCAGGATCGGCGTGACGGTCGACGACGTTGTGTGTGATGTTTAGTTTCCCACCGGGGTACCACTTCGAGAACTGTGGTCCCTCAGAGTCGTCCCGTACTACCTCGTACGGCTCGTCGAATTCGATGTCGAGGTAGTCGACCAGCTCGTCCCAGAACCAGTCGACGCCGCTTTCCTCGACGCCCGGAACGTCGGCCGTAGTCCGTTCGATCAGTTCGTCGTAGTCTTCGATGCCGTACTCCTTCATGAAGGCGTACACGTTCGTGGACTCGACGAACTCCTGGGTGGGCTCGTGAACGATCTCGGTTCCGGATTCAGCGTCCATGACGTCGTCGAACTACCCGCTCTTACGCGAAATACATTATTATTTATAATGTGGTATGTTGCGAGCCACTCCGTCAGCGCACTCGAACCACCGAAAGCAGTTCGATCAGCGGACGAACCCGCTCCGATCAGCGGGTTCCGAGTTCGTCTTTGTCCTTGAGGACCCGCGTTTCGGCTTCGCCGCTCGACACCTCGTTGACGAGGTCGTAGAAATCGTTTTGTAACCCCGCAGGGAAGGTGATGACCCCCACCCACGAGCCGTCGTTTTGCCACTCCTCCCGTTCGAGTTCGCCGAACTCCCGTACCTTCGCCTGGCCGCTACCGGCGTGTTCGGGGGGCAACTGGACTGCGATCGTAATTTCTTCGAACCTGATCGGCAGCACGGGGCGAAGGGCCTCCAGCGCCTCGTCCACCTGACTTTCGACGGTTTCCATCGGATCGACCCGGAACCCCGCCTCCTCGAGGGCTCGCTCGATCCGTTCGGGAGGATGGGGGGCGTCGTCCATCTGGGGATTGACCGCGTTGCGAGTAATCGTGTTGATCAGTTGCTTGCGCTTCTGTTCTTGCATCTCGCGGCGCTGCTCGGCAGTGATCTGTATCTCGCCGTCTTTCACGACCCGCGGAATGATCTCCATTGGATCGGTCGTCTCGAAGACGGTCTCGAGGTCGTTCTCCGCGGGACGGTCTCCCCGGGAGGCGTCCTCGAAGACGTCTTCTGCCGCGATCACGTCCTCGAGCTCCCCGTCGAACTCGCCGCGTTTGATCGCAAGCGCTGCGTCCGGGTCGATCAACACCTCGAAGCGAGCGCCGTGGGATTCCAGTCTGGCAGTCACGGCCTCGTCCAGCGATATCATGTACCGATGGTTTCGTCCGAAATTATAAAAAGCCCCTCCCGACACTACGGTTCGAGAGCCGGGATCGGGGGAGCTGTGGACGGCGGTCACAGGTGGGTCAGCGCACGGCAGCGACGGCTTCCTCCATGACGTCGATGGCCTCTCGGAGTGTGTTCTCGTCGGTCGCATACGAGATCCTGGCGTATCCCGCCCCGTTCTCGCCGAACGCCTCCCCAGGGACGACGATCACGCCGCGGTCGAGACACTCCTCGACGAACCCGTCGGGCACCTTCGGCATCGCATAAAATGCGCCCCGTGGCGTCGGACAGTCGATACCCGCGTCGTTCAGCCCCTCGAGGAGGAGGTCCCGACGGCGCTTGAAGGAATCGGACATCTCCCGAACGATCTCCTGTGGCCCGGTAAGCGCCGCCTCCGCGGCGTATTGGGCGGGCGCGGACGCACACGCCTGGATGTACTGGTGAACTCGAAGCATCCGTTCGATCCGTCGCTGTGAGGCGGCGACCCACCCGAGCCGCCACCCGGTCATCGAGTAGAGCTTCGAGGCGGCGTTTATCAACACCACGTTGTCCGTTTCGGCGTACTGAGCAGGGGAGTGGTGTTCGCCGTCGAAGATCGTGTACTCGTACACCTCATCGGAGACACAGAGCACGTCGTGTTCGTCGGCGATCCGGGCGAACTCTCGCGTGTCCGCCTCGCTTGCGACAGCGCCGGTCGGGTTGGCCGGCGAGTTCACGACGAACGCCGCGGTGTCGTCGGTGATCGCCGCCTCGATGGCGCCCGGATCGATGGTGAGGTCCTCCCTGAGGGGGACAGGAACCGGCGTTCCACCGGCGAGTCGGGTCAACGCGTCGTAAGAGACGAAGCCCGGATCCGGGATCAGGACCTCGTCGCCGGGGTCGACGTGGGCCTCGAGGGCCAGATGGAGCGCTTCGCTGCCGCCAGCAGTCGCGATCACACGCTCGGGATCTAGATCCAGTCGCTGATCGCGCCCGTGTTTCGCGACGATCGCCTCCCGGAGGGATTCGATGCCCTTGTTCGAGGTGTACGCGTCCGCCTTGCCCGCCCGGATCGCCTCCACGGCCGCCTCCCTGGCGTGTGACGGCGTCGGGAAGTCCGGTTGCCCCAGTCCCAGGTTGATCGCGTCCTCACCGGCCGCCTCGAACACCTCACGGATTCCGCTTATCGAGATCTCCTCGACTCGCCTCGAAAATTCGGTCATACCAGCAAGCGCTACCTCCCCGGCCATAGTTCTGTCGCGTCGCAATGATTATTGTAGTGATTACCGGTCGATCGGCCACCCGGCCCGCCGATCGTTCGGGTACGGCCGAGAATACTCAGTAGCAGTCGGCTGATTTCAGACGCAAATCGTCGGAGCGTTCCGCCCCACGGGAATCGCCGAAACCCCTATTAGTTTAGGCTCGCCTAACTTCTCGCATGAGGACACGAGACGTCCCCGACGAGAACGCCACCGACGCATCCCCGAGACGGGAGCCGAGGGACCTTACGCCGGAAATCTGTACTGTCAGGACCTCGCCCGGTCGGCTCCTCTTTTCGGAGACGGACAACCCGGACGGGTGGATCGCGACGGATTCGGCCGTCGATCTCGAGCGATAGCTGTCTAGGCCTCGCCATACACCGGAACTGCGGCGCCGCTCGTCACCCGGGCTGCGTCCGAACAGAGGAACAGAATCACCTGTGCGACGTCAGCCGGGTCGACCCAGTCGTCGCTCGGTGTCATCATCTCGCGGTTCATCGGCGTGTCCAGGACGCTCGGCATCACCGCGTTCGCGCGAACGACGCCGGTGTTCTCCTCGGCGATCGTTTCAGTCAGTAGCCGAACGCCGGCTTTCGACGCCCGGTAGAGTCCGTCGCCGCTGCCTCCCTCCAGGGATGAGCGTGCCGACACGGACACGATCTCCCCCTCCGACTCCTGGAGGTGCGGAAGCGCGTGTTTCGAGGCGAGAAACATGGTCTTCAGGTTGACGTCGAACAGGAAGTCGAAAAGCTCCGTGTCGGTGTCTTCGACCGGATCCCCGCCCCTCCAGGTTCCCGCGATATTACACAGCGCGTCGATCCCGCCGAACTCTGAGGCGATTCCCTCGATTGCCTCGAGAACGATCGTCTCCTCGGTGAGATCGACCTGATAGAAGTGGATCCCGTCGGCAAGCTCGAGCAGGGAGTCGTCGCTCTCGACGTCGACGACGTCTACTGCCGCCACGGTCGCCCCCGCCCGATGAAACGCCTCACAGACGGCGCTTCCCAGCGCGCCACAGGCTCCGGTCACGATCACTACGTCCCCCGAAAAATCGAATTCGGCTTCCATATCGTGTGGTTTGTTCGCATACGTATAAATCGACCGTCGATCGGCCCCCGTCGGCGGCAGACATCCCGGGCGGTGCCCGCCACTGTCGGACGGTCTCTGGCCGGGCTAGGTCCACCGATCGAGACCCGTCTGTGTGAGGGCCTCCTCCAGGCGTTCGAACCCACGGGCTACCTCCTCGGCCGGGATTTCCCACTCGTCGGTCACGTACTGTTTCGCGGCCGCAACGTCCGGATCGATCGATTCGTCGAACTCGTACTTCGTCGTGACCGGCGGATCGAAGTACAACTGTCGAACCTGCTCCGCGTCGGGGATCTCTGTGTCTCTCGCGTCGAGAACGCCCCACAGGTCACCGTGTTCTTTGATCTCCGTTACTGCGGTTTTCGGCCCGACACCGGAGATCCCCTCGTTGAAGTCGGTCCCGCAGAGAATGGCGACGTCGACGAGCTGTTCGAGGGTGAGATCCAGCTCCGCAAGCGTCGCCTCGAGATCCATCAGTTCCGGGTTGCCGGAGCTCGTCAGCTGTCTGAGCGTAAGCGGTGCCCCGAAAAGCAGCGTGTCGTAGTCCTCGCTTCCGGCGTAATCGACGTCGCCAACCCTGGCCATGTACGCACACTGTGCTTCGCCTTCTGCCGGGGCTTCGACGTACGGAACGTCGAGACGGTCGAACAGCCCGCGGGTCGTTTCCTGGATCACGTCGGTGAGACGCTGGGTTCGCGCCTCGAGCCGCGCAGCCGCAATCGCGTCACCCCGATCTCGGGCGTCTTCGAGTTGCTCTTGGGCGGATTCCCGTTTCTCCCGTCGGCGCTGCACCTCGTCGCTTTTGAGCTCCGTGACGCCCCCGTCGAAGACGAACACCGGCGTCAGATCGTGTTCGAAGAACTTCGGAAGCCCCTGTACGACCCCGATCAGGTTGGCGACCTCCTCGCCGTCGTCGGTCGTGTAGATGCGCTCGTCGGTGAACTTCACCGTCGTCGTGAGATACCGATACAGCCAGTTGTGTGCGTCGACGGCGACGAACGTCCCGTCCAATTCGTCGAACGACACCTCCCGGATCGACGCGAGCGCTCTGAGATCCGCGTTTCCCATCGCCCGTAGTTCGGACGCTCACGGTTTCAAGTCACCGAGTCGTGACGAGTGTGAGGAGAGTCGGTACCGCGGTCGGGGTCGCAGTACCGATGTAGCGAGTAGTCGGATTCGGTCGGCTGTACCGCGGCGTCACACGCCCGTCCCGGCCGGTGTCGCCGGGACGGTCGGTTCATCCTCCCGTGCGGGGTTCCAGGCTCGATCGATCCGTCGGGCACTCGGTCCGCGCAACGGCACGTGAAGCGCCGAAATCGTCTGACGCCGCAGGCGGAACGGGACTCCCCGTTCACATAAAAGCGTCCGTCGAATTATCAGCGAAGATATTTCCTGACGTCGATCCGAGAGGCTCAGACAGGGATCGCTGCCACGTGGAGGGTCCGACGATTCACCCCGGAATCGTTCTGGAACTGACTACGCTGGTCTCTCCTGCGCTCCCCTGCCAGACGATCCGAATCGTCGATCCTCCCGACCAGTTTTCGCCTTCCTGTCCAGTCTCGTATTCGATCGTCGCACTCGATCCGGCAGTCACGATCTCGTCGTCGAACACTTTCTCACCGGGGATCGTGTCTGCACCCTGGATCTCGATTTCGATCCTGTCGGCTCGAATCTCGTCGCCCGCGGCGTGAGTGATGGTTATACTGTCGCCGTCTCCCCACCCGTCGTCGTACTCGTAGTCGTACTCGAAGCTCGCACTCGGCCCGACGTCCGCGATCTCGTCGGCGACGCCGAACGCCGAGAGCCCGACGACAGCCGCGAGGCTCACCGCGATGGCGACCATCATCACGATTCCGAGCACGGGTGCGACCGCTCTACGGTTCCTCCGACGTAGCTCGCGACTCTCCGACATCGTCTACCCTGGAGTTCTCCGTTCGTTCCTATAAACTGGCCGGACGAGATATCATTCCTAATAACTCGGAGGGGGAAACAGTTTACACCCGGGCCGAGAACCGTCGGTCGATGGGAGGGGAGTGCAAACAGCCGACAGAATCCGACGGTCCGTTGTCGGGGATCACTGTCCTCGACGCTTCCCGCGTACTGGTCGGGCCGTTCTGCACGATGCAACTCGGCGATCTGGGTGCCGACGTCCTCAAGGTAGAACGACCGGGGACGGGCGACCAGACACGGGACTGGCGCCCGCCGGCGTTCGACGACGAGAGCGCATACTACCTCAGCGTCAACCGGAACAAGCGTTCGATCGCGTTGAACCTCGCGACGAGGGCGGGACGGGAGGTGTTCCGGGATCTCGCCCGAGAGGCCGACGTGCTGGTCGAAAACTTTCGGGTCGGCAAGATGGCCGAGTGGGACCTGGAGTATTCGTCCCTCCGAGAGGAGAATCCAGGTCTCGTCTACTGTTCGCTTTCCGGGTACGGCGAGTGGGGCCCCGACCACGACGAACCGGCATACGACATCGTGATGCAGGCGCGTGGAGGGTTGATGAGCGTCACCGGGATCGAGGACGGTCCACCGGTGCGTGTCGGCGTCGCGCTCGCCGACATCGGGGCCGGGATGTACGCGACGCAGGCGATCCTGGCGGCGCTGCTCGAGCGCGAACTCGGTGACGGAACCGGCCAGAAGATCGACGTGAGTCTGCTCGACGGCCAGGTCGCGTGGATGAGCTACCAGGCGCTGAACTACTTTGCGACCGGCGATCCGCCGGGGCGAATGGGGAGTCGACACCCGAACATCGTGCCGTATCGGGCGTTCGAAACGGTGGACGGGTACGTGGTGGTCGCCTGCGCGTCGAATGGGTTCTGGCGTCCGTTCTGTGAGGCGATCGATCGACCGGATCTGGCCGACATCGATCGGTTCGACGCAAACGAAAAGCGCGTCCGCAACCGCGAGGAACTCGAACCGATGCTGGAAACCGAGATCCGGTCCTTCCGAACCGAGGAACTGCTCGACCGGCTGAAGGAACGCGGAGTTCCGGCAAGCGACGTCCGGGACATGAGCGAGGTATTCGCGGATCCACAGATCGAAGCCCGCGGGATGTGCTGGACAGCCGAACATCCGACTGCAGGGGAGGTATCGATGCCGGGGTCGCCGATGCATTTCTCCCGCACACCGGCGTCACTCCGTCGGTATCCTCCCCGTTTGGGCGAACACACAGACGAGATTCTCAAAGAGTACGGCTACACCGGAGCCGACCTGGCGGAACTTTGCAACCTGGATGCGATCGCCGGCGTCGAGTGAAAGTGTGGCGCTTTTATCAGACCCGAGCACGTGCGGTTCGGCATGTTCGAAGATCGGGAGAGCCGGGAACGCTCTCCGGCACACGCGACCGCACTCGACTGTCTCGAGGCGGGAATCCAGGCTGCCCACCCTGGTTCGGTCACGAAGTCGTGCGTCTCCCTGACAGGATCGCGACTGCAGGTCGGGCCGTCGGCAGTCGACGATGCGGTCGAGACGATTGATCTCGCCGGTTACGACGAGATCGTCGTCGTCGGCGGAGGGAAAGCCTCGGTCGCTGTCGCAGCACAACTCGAAGAGATCCTCGGGCCACGACTCACCGGCGGCGTGGTCGTGACCGATCGGGACAAGAGAGGTGACGCAGATAGCACGGAGCGTCCCTCCGGCAGCGAACAACGAGAGGAAACCGATCTCGACCGCGTCGAGGTCCGGTACGGTTCGCATCCGGTGCCCGACGAAGCCGGCGTCGCCGGTGCCCGGGAACTGCTCGATCTGGTGACGGCGGCCGACGAGAACACCCTCGTTGTGGGGTTGATAACCGGCGGCGGGAGCGCGCTGTTGCCGGCACCGGCCGAGGGGATCTCACTGTCTGATCTCCAGGAGACGACGGACGCGTTGCTCGCGGCGGGGGCGACCATCCACGAGATCAACGCCGTTCGGAAACATCTCTCGGCCCTGAAGGGCGGCCGACTCGCGGAGGCAGCCACGCCGGCCCGTGTCGTCGGGCTGGTGGTCTCGGACGTCGTCGGCAACGATCTCGACGTTATCGCCTCCGGACCGTTCGTTCCCGATCCGACGACGTACGCCGATGCGGCCGACGTACTGAATCGGTACGACCTCGAGGTCCCCGAATCGGTCCGCCGACGGCTGGACCGCGGCGAAGCCGGCGAGCTCGCCGAAACCCCAAAGCCCGGAGATCGTGTGTTCGACCGCGTAACGACGCACGTGTTGGCCGACGGATACACTGCCGTCGACGCTGCCCGGAACCGGGCCGAAGACGGGGGGTACGATGCGATGGTGCTCTCCTCGCGAGTTCGCGGTGAATCACGGGAGGCGGCGAAGACGTTCGTCGCGATCGGCGAGGAAATCGCCGCGACGGGGGAGCCTGTTTCCCCGCCGGCGGTCGTCGTCTCCGGCGGGGAAACCACCGTCACGATCCGAGGTGGCGGGCGGGGTGGACCGAACCAGGAGTTCGCACTCGCGGCCGCCGGCGAACTGGCAGGTGGAGACGCGAACTCGATCGTCGTGGCCGCCGCCGACACCGACGGCTTCGACGGCCCGACCGACGCGGCCGGCGGAATCGTCGACGGGAACGCGGTTCCACGGACCGAAGCCGCCGACGCACTCGCCGACAACGACGCCTACACTGCACTGAACGACCGGGAGCTGCTGTTGAAATCTGGAAAGACCGGAACCAACGTGAACGATCTTCGGGTTCTGGTCGTCGAAGAGTGATCATTTAACCCACGGGACCGCAGACGGCGTATGGAGATCGGAACGATCGACGTCTCTCCCGGCGAGTTCGACACCGGTTGGCTCGAGGTCACCGGACTGCCGACCGGCGGCGCGGAACGGCTCCCCCTCGTGGTCGCTCGCGGCGATCTCGAGGGGCCGACGCTGTGGCTCACCGGCGGCGTCCACGGCGACGAGGCCACCGGGATCGTCGTCGCACAGGACGTCGTTCACGAACAACTCACCGAAACGCTGTGTGGAACGTTGGTGTGCGTGCCGGTGGTGAACCCGGCCGGACTCCGCCGGAACGCCCGAACGTCGTATTACGGGGATCACGATCCGAACCGGTATTTTCCGGATCCGGAATCGGATTCCGAGCGCCCACCGAACACGCAAGAGCGGATCGACCGCCGGCTGTTCGAGGAGATCACCGACACGGCAGACTGGGTGATCGACCTCCACACCGCCCGGATCGACTCGCTGCCGTTCGTCATCAGGGACCGGGTGCTGTACGGTGACCGCCGGAACAGCGACGACGCCGAGGAGTTGTCCGAGCGCGTCGGAACGCTCGCGGCGGCGTTCCCGTTCCCGACCATCAGGGAGTATCCGGCCGCGGAGTACCTCGAAGAGAACCTCCAGCGGTCCACCGCGGGTGCGGCGCTCAACGGTGCCGGGATCCCGGCGGTAACGGTCGAACTCGGCGGACACAGCGTCGTCGACGAGGGGATCCGTGCGGCTGCTGTCGAGGGGGTGTATCGGGCGATGGCGAACGTCGGGATGTTCGACGACGGGCCGCCATCACCACCCAACCGAACGTCAATCGGGAAGCGAGTGGTCGCTCCACCGGTCGAGTACGAGGTTCGCCGTGCGCTCCATCCGCGAACGGAGACGGCCGGACTCGTTCGTCACCGCGTGGAGCCGGGCGACGTTCTGTCTGCCGGTGATATCGTCGCGGACGTCGTCACGTCGACGGGGAAACGAATCGACGTCGTCGAGACCGATCACGACGGGTTCGTGATTTCGCGGAACGAGGGACTGGCAGTTTTCGAGGGCGATCCGGTCGCAGGCATGGCGGTTCGCGACGATGGAGATCTCGTTGCAGAGCGGTCGTAGGGTCGGGGAGTGACGAGCAAACAGTGGCTCCGTCACAGGGGGTTCCGAGGAGTCTATCGCTCCGATAGGGGAACCGGTAGCCGTGACCGACTCGAAACCGAGCGAGACCGTGAACCATCCAGCTGGCTACGATACCCAGTGTCAGTCGACGTCGTCGGTACTGTCACGCCCGGACCCGTTCGGCCCGCTCCGACGGGCCAGCGCAGCACCCGCGAACGCCACCACGGCGAGTTCGACGCCGGTCCCGATTCCCGAACCTACCGTCGCTACCACCGCATAGGTGATTCCGGGAGAACCGATGTCAGTCAGTACGATGGTAGCAGTTGTTGCGAGACAAAAACCCAGGAGCCCGGCGATCCCCGAGCCCAGGGCGACGACGGCGTCGCCGTTTGGGTGATCGGTTCGCGAATCGATCCAGTAGGCGAGTCCGAACAGCGTGCCATAAACGAGAATGAACGCAACACCTCGCATTCCGAACCCGTACCACGAGAGTAGTTCGGTGGGAGGTGTGGAAACCGGGAGTTCGACAACCAGAACCGCGAATCGGCGGGTGAGACTGACGACGACTCCGATCAGGAACGCGACCGCGATAGGGAGGACAAACGGCTTTGCGGGGGACATTTTTCGGGTATGTGTGTGGTTTCGGATTGACTGTTTCGGTTTCGCCAACGGTCGGCCCCAGTTCGTTGTCATCCTCGTGCCGGTTTTCCCGGGGACACCTCCACGAAACGAAGCCCTTAATTAATGGTCTCTCGTTAGTCGAATTGCGGGACCGTGGGGTAGCGGTATCCTCGGCGCATGGGGTGCGTCGGACCTGAGTTCGAATCTCGGCGGTCCCACTTTTTGCGGAGCAAAAATGGGAGCACGAAGACGAGCGAAGCGAGTCTTCGGCGGTCCCATCGTTTTCGAAGAAACTGAACGCGGAATAGCTGACACAACGGGCTGTGGAGCACGACAGACCTACAGGATACGTTCGGGAGCGGTTCCGAGTGGATTGTGGGATTTGGTTCGTCGATAGAGTACGTCACCACCTCCTGGCGTATATTGGTATGTCATAACATACCATAAATCTTGTGGAGCAGTCAAATCGCCTTGCTTCCGTGAATTCGGGGTTCGAAAACACCACCTGGCTCGATCGATTCTCCGTTTCTCCGTTCGACCGAAGGGACAGATACCAACCTCTCTATTCGACGTCGTCTTCCTCGTCACCGAGGCGGAGGTAGGCGTACGTTCCGGCGCTGCCGACTCCCGCGAGCGCAGCCAGCGGACCGAACCCGGGTACTTCGAGGCCTGCAGCCTCTTCCGGGTCGTCTGCCGGATCGTCGGCGTCGACGTCGTCCGCGTCGTCATCCTCGTTCTCACCGTCAGTGTCGTCCTCTTCGTCAGTAGCGTCGTCCGCGTCGTCATCGTCGCCGTCGTCGTCCGCGTCCCCGTTGTCGTCCTGGTCGACGTCAGCAGGCTCGTCATCCAGACCGAGCCGTCCTTCGGAATCTTCGACGGTTCCCTTCATGACGAAGTACTCGTAGCCTGCTGACACCGGGAGTTCGCGCAGGTCACCGTCCTCGTCCTCGTACCCGTACGCCTCGCTGTCGGGGTCGAACCCGCCGAACACGCGCAAGGAAACGTCTCCCGGACCGGTCGAAAGCGTGAGTAGCTGATTGCGGTCGAAGGTGACGAGAATTTCGTCGTCGTCGACAGCGACGTCCCGGGCACGGACCGGCGACCCCCCGAGATGTTCGGTGATCGCCGTGAAGGTGTCCGGATAGATCCCGAGTGCGTGCTCGGGCGTCTCGAACCGCATCGTGACCGTACCCGCCTCACCGTCGACCTCGAGTCCCGACTCGGCGCCGACGACTTCGTCCACTCTGAGAATCCGCCCCTCGATCGCCGGCTCGACGACTCCCTGTTCGGTGAGATACTCGACGACAGCCGGCCCGTATCGAGTCCCCGACTCGGCGATGACGTCTTCTTCCGGGATTTCGTGGAACGCTTCGTACCCGCTTGCGATGTCCTTGATGTAGTCCGTCGTGGCGACCGTGTACGTCTCGTCGTCCTGTAGCGGTTCGCCGTCCACGTACACTTCGTGGACCGCCGGTTCCTCGTGGCCGCTCCACTCGTACTGAATTCCTGCGACCTGCTGCCCCTGCTGGGCGCCGAAGGTGGCGTCCGGCAGCGCGTCGATCCGCGAACTTTCCTCCTCGACGTCGACCAGGCCGAGCTCACCGAGTGCCGACCGAATCCGCCACCCTTCCGCCTCGAACAGCACGATCTCGTTGTCGAACGGGTTAATCGAGAGGATATCTTCGACCGTGAGCTCTCCGGGACCATAGGTGTCGTTCGTCCTGATCCCGCCGGCGTTCTGGAAGGCGACGTCGGCTTCCTCGTAGTAATCGAGCATCGCGTCGGTGATCAGGTTCCCCATGTGGCTCTCGCGGGAGTAGTTCGTCCCGCCCCAGGCGTCGAGTTCGTACGCCGTCCGCCCGGCGGGCTGGCTCACCTGCTCGTCGATCTCCTCGTGCAGCTCCTCGAGTCGCTGTTTGAACTCCGGATCCGGGTCGATCTCCTCGTCGAGGTCGATCCGCTGCCAGTCGACGAGGTTCCCGTCGGAATCGAGCGTCATCACACCGAGGTGAGCGTAGGCGTAGCCGATCTCGCTGATGACTGTGTTCTCGTGGCTGTCGGCGTCGTCGAACGTGATGTGCGAGTGCGAGCCGAAGATCGCGTCCAGGCCGTCGACGGCCGCCGCGATCTCGTAGTGCGTCTCGTGGTTGACGTGCGAGGACAGCACGACCGAGTCGCAGTCCTCCTCCTCGTAGAGGTACTCGGTCATCTCCGCTGCCCGCTCGACGGGATCCTCCTGAACGTAGTCGTCGGGGTAGTTGGTGATGTTGTGGAACCCGCGAAGCACCACGTTGAAGATGCCAACGCGGATCCCGTCCGCGTCGACGACGTGGTACGGTTCCGTGTCGGGGAGTTGTTCGCCATCGGGCGTCTTCAGGTTCGACGTGATCCAGGGAAACTCGCTGTTTTCGAACTTCTCGAACGTGGCGTCGATCCCGTAGTCGAAGTCGTGATTTCCGACGCCTGCGGCGGTGATCCCCATGTCGTTCATGAAGTCGACCTTGTGTTGGCCCTCCGTGAAAAAGGAGATGAGCGACGAGCCCAGTTCGTCGCCGGTGGTCACGAACAGCGCGTCGTCCCGATCCGCGATGTGTTCCTGGATCAGCGTCTGGTACCGGGCGATGTTCGCCTCGCCGACGTCCCCGACGTCGCTGTGGGAGTGTAAGTCGTGGACGATGGTGTAGGTGTCGTCCTGGTCGGCCGCCGCACCGAGGCTGAACGTCGACGCAGTGATGCCGGCCGCAGCCGCGCCGAGCACCTGTCTCCGCGTCGGCCGGAGGCTTCGGTCGCGGCCGCAGCCACAGCCACAACCGTTCGTGGGTCGCTCGTGTGATTCGTTCTCGTTTGCCGAACGGTACGCCTCTGGTCGTTTTTTCTCCCCGGAAAGGTACTGTCGGTCGCGTCTTCGGTCGGGGTCCGGCATATCCCTCAGTATGACGGATGACCTATATAATTACCCCCAATATCAGAGATACGTTAATTGGCATCTGACGGAAGGTAATCCCGGTGGGTGGTTCGTGACTCCGTCGATTGAGGCCTTCGAATCCTGCCTGCTCGTTCGTCGCTTCGCCCGGTCTGCTCACGGCTCCCGTCGGTCGCCGTTCGCGTTTCGAGGCCCTCACTCCGTTCGGGCCTCGCTATGCGCGGGACAGGATTCGAACCGGAGGAAGACAGTCCGGGCTGCGGCCTCGCTTCGCTCGGCCGTTCCGGGCTGTGACTTCCAGGGTTCGAATCCTGCCTGCTCGTTCGTCGCTTCGCCCGGTCTGCTCACGGCTCCCGTCGGTCGCCGTTCGCGTTTTGAGGCCCTCACTCCGTTCGGGCCTCGCTATGCGCGGGACAGGATTCGAACCGGAGGAAGACAGTCCGGGCTGCGGCCTCGCTTCGCTCGGCCGTTCCGGGCTGTGACTTCCAGGGTTCGAATCCTGCCTGCTCGTTCGTCGCTTCGCTCCTCACTGCGCGGGACAGGATTCGAACCTGCGGACCCCTATGGGACAGCGTCCTAAGCGCTGCGCCGTTGACCTCTTGGCTACCCGCGCGCACTGATTACTACGCATGAATCGGCCTAAGAACCTGTCGGACTCGCCGGACGCAACGCCACCCTACCGTCCGGATTTATAAGTCATGCGGCGTAACCGAAGAGCATGTACCACCGGGCGAGCGATCGAGTCGAAAACGAACCCTGGCTCGCCGAACTCGACCGCGCTGCCGACGACCTCGACGTCGGCCCGGACGCCCGTTCGACCGCAGTCGACCTGTTTCTCTCTCATCTCCCCGACGAAGAGCGCTCGAAACCAGCAGTCGCCGCGGCGGCTTTGTACACGGGCGCGCTCGTGGCCGGCGAGGAACGCTCCCAGGCTGCCGTCGCTGACGCCATGGGCGTCGCCCGCCTGTCGATCCAATCCCGCTGGAAGGAACTGCTCGCTGACGCCGGCTTCGAGCCGCCGACCTGGTGAATGAACGAGCACGCGAACGCCGACCCCTCGGCGACGATCCCGTGGCGATCCCGGACGCTGTACTTCGTTATCGCCAGTTCGCTGATCGGCGTGATGGGGGTCTCGCTAATCAGTCCGGTGTTGCCGGACCTCCGTCCCGTGTTCGGTGTCTCCGACGCTCAGGTCGGACTCGTCATCACGGCCTACACGCTGCCGGGAATCTTCGTCACGCCGTTTATGGGGCTCGTCGCCGACCGCGTCGGACGCCGGAACACGCTCGTTCCGCTTTTGATCCTGTTCGGCGTCGCCGGCGCCGGAATCGCGTTCGTCGACACCTTCCGGGCCGTCATCGCGCTCCGGTTCCTGCAGGGGATCGGCGCCAGCGCGCTCGTCACCCTGGCGATCACGATCGTCGGCGACGTTTACGAGGGGCCCCGCCGGAACGCGGTGATCGGCTTCAACGGGAGCACGATCGGTGCCGGCGCGGCGATGTACCCGTTGATCGGGGGCGCGCTCGCGACGATCCGGTGGTCCGTTCCGTTCCTGTTTTTCGGGATCGCCGTTCTCGTCGGCGTGCTCGCAGCGTTCCTGCTCGAGGAGCCGGACAGCGGAGTGGCCACCGACGTGCGGACCTACCTCTCGCGGCTCTGGGCAGTGCTTTTCCTCCCGGAGGCGCTGGCGATTTACCTCGCGATCTTCGTCGCGTTCAGCGTCTTCTACGGCGCGATCCTCACCGCCTTGCCACTGCTTTTGAGCGACGAGTTCGGTCTTACGTCCGGACAGATCGGTCCGATCCTGGCGATGGTTGCCGTCGCGAGCGCGACCGTCTCCTCCCAGTTCGGACGGATCTCGCAGTGGCGTTCCGCCTCCCAGCTCGTCGCGCTGGGGTTCGTCGCCTACGGGGTGAGTCTGCTGGGCGTCTGGCTTGCACCCTCGCCGATCGCGGTCGGGGTCGCACTGCTCTCCTTTGGCGTCGGGTTCGGGATCGTGATGCCCTCGATCGACACCACGGTGATAACGCTCGTTTCGGCGGATCTGCGTGCGGGGATGATGGGAATGCGAACCAGCCTGCTGCGGTTGGGACAGACGGTGGGACCGATCGCGTTTACGTTCTTTGCGGAGGCGCTGTTCGTCACCACCGTCGCCGGCTACCGGACGCTCATCCTCGGCTCCGGTGTCGTCGTTACGCTCGGCGGCGCAGTCGCCTACGCACTCCTCCGAAACTGACGAACCGCCGCTCGAACCCAACTCGACCGGGACTCGAATTCTCCACCTCGTGCACAACAATTATGCGTCCCGGTTGACCACTCCCCACCGAGACATGAGGTCCTCGCTCGAGCAGTTCTTCGACTCCCTTTCCGCACCGCGCCGCTCGCTTCTCCTCGTCAATCGTTCACAGCCGGAGCCGCTCGTTCGAATCCTGGAACGGACGTTCGAGGGACAACCCGTGAACGTCTCCGAACGGGATCTCCCCGACGCGGACAGCGACGTGGTCGTGCTGGTCGAGGAACCCGAATCGGAGGCGGATCCCCGGGTCATTGCGACATCGCCGCTCTCCTCGCTCGAAGAGACGATCTTACTCGTGAACTCGGACCTGTACAAGACCGGAACCGCCGGGTTCAGCGACGGGAGCCTCCCGGCGGTTCTTACGGGTCTCGAAGAGGTACCGTTCGTTGTTCGCAGCTACCCCGAGTCGAACAAGGAGAAACTACTGTTGATCGCCATGTCGCGGTTCATCGAACGGCGCGCGTACCGACAGGGGGCGGGGAGACTCAGGACGTCGTTCCAGCGTCTCTCCCGGATCGAAGACGAGCGTGGCACTCGGAAGGTGTACCGAACGCTCGACGACTCCGAAGTGCAAACACACGTGTATGGGATACCGGATTGGCGTCCGTCGACCGACTCGGCGTTGATCGCTCACGGGGGCTACACCGAGGCGTTCAGAAAATCCTGGTTCGTCGTGTACACCCCGTCCGATTCGAGCGACTCCAACGCGGAGTCGAACGAGTGGGTCGCGGGCGAAGCGGAAGCTCCGCATGCCGCCCTGGTCGGAATCGAAACGGAATCCGAACGGTGGCGGGGGTTCTGGACCTTTCGGCCGTCGCTGGTTCGCGAGATCGACGCGTTCATCGCACGGAACCTGTGACCGTCACCGGGTCAGTCGGTTCGACTCCCGACGTCGGGTGCTCCCATCAGGTACACCGCGGTCAGCACGCAGACGGCGATCAGGAAGTCGAATCCGTGTTCGAGGAGATGGTGTGTGCCCATCGGAACGTGTCCGTACAGCGTCCCGAAACCGACGATCGACCGTGCGAAAAGCGCCGCAACCGCAATCACGACAAGGAGATACGGTGTCGACCTCCGCCGGAGATAGCCCCCTACTGCGAGCAGCAAGACCAGCGCCGTTCCGACCGTTGCGAGCGCGAGGACGAACAACAGCGACTCCGGCAGTTCGTACGCCACACTGGCGACGACCCGTTCCAGCGCGATCGGCGGCCCGAGGGCGCTCATCGGTCCTCGTTTCGCTGCCGGAACTATATGTCTCACGCTGATTCGAGACGAACGACGTCCGTCCGGGACGAACGACACACTGACGCCGGTCCCGGTCGTACCTCACTGCGAAACGAATGTACGAGGTCGAACTGAAGGTCCCGGCGACGCACGAATCCGTGCGCGGCCGCCTCGAGAAGATGGAACTGTCGCGGCAAACGTACGTCGAGCAGACGGACACCTACTACGACGCACCTCACCGCGAGTTCGCAGAGACCGACGAAGCGCTCAGAATCCGGCGGGTTCGGCACCTGGATTCCGACTGCGAACGCGCGAGGTCACCCGAGAGCGACCCCCGACATGACGACGACGTGACGCTTACCTACAAGGGCCCGCTGGTCGACGACGTCTCGAAAACCAGAGTGGAACGCGAAACCGGCGTCGACGACGGCGACGAACTGAATTCCATCCTCTCGGTGCTGGGATTCGATCCGACTGCGACCGTCGAGAAACGACGGGAGTTGTTCACCGTCGACGGATACACTGTGACCCTCGACGACGTGTCCGGACTCGGAGAGTTCGTGGAAGTCGAACGCGAGGCCGTGGAGGCCGACATCGAGGAGGTTCGAGAGGGGGCGATCGACGTCCTCGAATCGCTCGGCCTGGACCCGGAGGACGCAATACGAACGTCGTATCTCGAGCTCCTGCTCGAACGGAGTTCCTGAACTGAAGGGAGGCTTCGAAAGCCGAACACAACCGCCTGCAGACGGGGATCAGGCAGCCTCCTACTCGACGGTGCCGGATCCGACACCGCTTTCACGGTGGCGCAACACCGACATGGAAACAAACGATGGTAGACGCAGGAACAATTGCGCTGGTTGTCGTCGCTCTCGGCGCGAGTTTTTTTGCGGCGTGGACGATCGGGGCGGGGTCGACCGGAGCGACGCCGTTCGCCCCGGCGGTCGGGGCCAACGCGATCACGACGATGCGCGCCGCATTCGTCGTCGGCCTGTTGTCGTTTGCCGGCGCCGTGTTACAGGGGGCAGCCGTCACCGAGACCGTCGGACGGGGGCTCGTCACTGACGTCACCCTGTCCCCGCTGGCTGCGACGGTGGCGCTCACGATCGCCGCCGTCTACATCGCGGCGGGCGTGTTCAAGGGGTATCCTATCGCGACGGCGTTTGCTATCACCGGCAGCGTCGTCGGTGTTGGGCTTGCAATGGGTGGAGGGCCGGCGTGGGATCGGTACGCCGAAATCGGTCTCTACTGGCTTTTGACCCCGTTCTTCGTCGCGCCGGCCTCCTACGTGACGACGAAACTGTTGCGCAGCGAGCGAACCTCGGAACTGTACGTCCTCGCCGCGCTCGCGGGCGTCGTCGGCGTCGTGGTGGCCAACATGGAGTTCCTTTTGCTCGGTCCACCCGGGGAGCCGGCCTCGATTGCGAGTAGCGTCGCTCCCGGAATCCCGGGCGGACCGCTCGCCGGTACGGCGGCTGTCACCGTCGCGATCGCCGGGGTTCTCGCGCTCGTCGTCGGACGTGCCGTCGCATACGATCGGGTTGCCGCCCAGCGGTGGTTCCTACTCGTACTCGGGGCACTGGTGGCGTTCACGGCCGGCGGCGGCAAGGTCGGCCTGGCGGTCGGACCGCTTTTGCCGCTCCTCGATGGACTCCTCGCGGGCGACGTTATCACGCCAACGCTCGTCTTCGGAGGAATCGGGATGCTTCTGGGCGCGTGGATGGTGTCCGCACGGATGATAAAGGCACTCTCGCAGGACTACTCCTCGCTGGGACCGCGACGATCCGTCGGCGTATTGATCCCGTCGTTCGTCATCGCACAGATCGGCATCTTCTACGGCATCCCGATGTCGTTCAACGAGATCTTTATCAGTGCGATCCTGGGAACCGGCTACGCGGTGGGAAGCGAGGCTGTAAGCCACAAGAAGATGGCGTACACCGCCCTCGCGTGGGTCGGCTCGCTCGTGTTCTCGCTTTTTGTCGGCTACGGCGTCTACTGGGGGATCAGCTCCCTCCTGGGAATCGCTTGAAAAGGGCGACTCCTGGATCGGTCGCGCTTTATTCGGGGAGGCCTCAGGTGTAGTATGGAGGAAGAAAACGCGACGAACGGTATCGAGTACGACCCGATCGGCGTCATCAACACGCCGTACGACTCGCTCGAAGGAATGCCGATCCAGCCCACTGGGTCCCGAGGAACACGCGGCACCGTGGCCGTCGACGAAGCGTACGCCGACGGGCTGTCCGACCTCGAGGGCTTCTCTCACTGTTATCTCCTGTATCACTTTCACGGTTCGGAGGGGGACGCCATGACGACCGTCGAACCGTTTCTCGATTCCACGGAACGCGGGCTGTTTTCCACTCGAGCACCGCGGCGGCCGAACGCGATCGGACTGTCTGTAGTCCGGATCGATGGCGTCGACGGATCCACCCTAACGGTACGGGATGTCGACGTGCTCGACGGCACGCCCCTGTTGGACATCAAACCGTTCGTTCCCGCGTTCGATGTCCCCGCCGAAGCGGAGGCAGGGTGGATCGACGAAGCCGAGGAGGACCCGGAACGCCGGCGAGCTGACGACCGATTTCTGTAGTTCGATTCTGTCCTGCCGATCGTGCGCTTCCCGACATCGACCCGTCATACCGCGGTGGATTTAAATAGTGTAAGATAGTGAAGGTTCTACTATGCGGCAGCATAACACGGTACGACGACGGAAAATACTTCGAATGACCGGTGCCTCCGCAGCATCCGCGGGGATTCTATCCATCGCTGGCTGTGTGGGAGAGGAAGACGACGCGCCGGACGATCCGGACGATCCGGGCGACCCCGACGATCCGGGCGACCCCGACGACCCCGTCGAAGAACTCGACGAGATCACGATCACGCTCTCGCAGTTCCCCGATACAATCGACCCCCTCGACCACATTACCGGTGACTACTTCGACGTATACGACCACATTTACGAGCCGCTGTTCGACTTCGAGCCGGGCGAAGGGATCTTCCCCCGCGTCGCCGATGAGTGGGAGATACAGGGCGACGGCACCACGCACGTGTATCTCCGTGACGACGTGGTGTTCCACAACGGCGATCCGCTGACGGCCGAGGACGTGGCCTGGACGATAAACCGGACTGTCGACCCCGAGAAGGGGGTTCCCAGCCCGATCGGCACCTTCGGACTCGGATCGATCGAAGGCGCCGAAGCAGTCGACGACACCACGCTGGCGATCAATTACGGAGCCGCCCCGGGGCTCGCGGAGTTCGAGTTCGGTAATTACGCGCGGGCGATCAACAAAGACTGGGCGATCGACCAGCACGAGGCCGAGGACGACGCTATCTCGGGGGCGGACGCCGAGGACTTCAACGGGACCGGTCCCTACGAAGTCGTCGAGTTCGAATCTGGGGTCGAGGTCGTCGTCGAGCGGTTCGACGACTACTGGGGCCCGGAGCCGCCGTTCGAGCGGATTACGTTCAACGCCGACGGCGAATCGAGCGGTCGTGCCGCGGCGATCGAGACCGGCGAGGCCGACGTCACGATAAACATCCTCCCGGAGGACGTCTCCACGATCAACGAGGCACCCGACGCCGACGTGAGAAACGTGACGAGCTTCCGGACCGTTTTCTGTCCGATGAAGAACACGGTCCCGCCGTTCGACAGTCAGGAGTTCCGGCAGGCGATGAACTACGCGGTCGACAACGAAGAGATCGTCAGTACGATCCTCTCCGGGTTCGGCGAACCGCGAGGACAGCCGGTGTCGCCGGGAATCAACGGCTACAACCCGGACATCGAACCGTACGAGCAGGACATCGGGATGGCCGAGAGCCTCGTCGAGGAGAGCGGATACGGCGACGTCGAGATCGAACTGTACGCGCCGCAGGGCCGGTATCTCAACGACGCCGAAATCGGGGAGACGGTTGCAGACCAGATCGACCGACTCGACAACGTCAGCTGCGAAGCGAACATCGTCGAGTTCGGCGTCGTCTCGGACGCGAACCAGGCCGGCGTCGAGCCCGACGAGTACGAGGACACCTGGGAGATCCCCTTCTACATGATCGGGTGGGGAGTCATCACCGGCGACACCGACTACGGCGTTCAGGGCTTCTTTACGATCCCGGACAACCCGAACCGGACGTTCCACGACGAGGAACTTAGCGACGCGATCCTGGAGAGCCAGCAGATCGACGACCCCGACGAGCGGCGTGAGCAGCTCCAGTACGTCAACGAACTGGCCCACGAGAAGGCGCCGTTCGTCTACCTCCACACCCAGGAAAGCATCTACGGCGTCAACGAGCGGATCCAGTGGGACCCCCGCGAGGACGAAACCATCTACACCTGGGAGATGGACACGTAAGCTGCGACAGGGGCGATTCTCCGATACGGTCGGGGCAAACGGGGCGGTATCTCCGAAACACGCTCCCGAAAACGAAAGCGTAAACAACACCGACTATCGTCATGAATTCCTATGTCGCTCGGTAAGTTCCTGGTTCGCCGACTCCTCCAGGGAGTGTTCGTCATCTGGGGGGTCGTAACGATCATGTTCGGCCTTCGGGCAGTCTCGCCGGGTGATCCCGCGAACCTGATGCTCGCTGAGGGGGCGACCCAGGAACTCGTCGAGCAAGTGAGACGAGAGGAGGGACTCGACGAACCGATCTACGTCCAGTATTTCGACTACCTCCAGGGGCTCGTCACCGGCGACTTCGGCTACTCCTGGCAGTCGAATCGCGAGGTCGAGATGATGGTGATAGAGCGGGTGCCGGCGACGGTCGAACTCGCGGTCGCCGCGACCGTCGTCGCGATCGTCATCGCGATCCCGCTGGGGGTCATCTCGGCGACCCGTCGAAACCAGCCGTCGGACTACGGAGCGACGCTGTTTTCGCTACTCGGGATCAGTACGCCGAACTTCTGGCTCGGACTCATGTTGATCCTCGTGTTTGGGGTCTGGTTCGGCATTCCGTATCCGACGTTCGGGACGTCGTCGATTTCGGTTCTCGGTGTCAACCTTCCGTATCCGTCCTCGATCTGGTACGGAATGGTCGAGTTCCCCACTGGCAGGCGAGGCCCGAGCTTCGCGGACGCCGTTCTGGCGGTGGTCCTGACCGGATCACTCACCGAGCTGGGTGCGTGGTTGAAGTACATTACCCTCCCGGCACTCACGCTCGGAACCTACTTCACGGCGCTCATCACCCGACTCACCCGCAGCGGTATGGTCGACGAACTCGGCAAGCCGTACGTCACCGCGACGGAGGCGAAGGGGCTTCCGCTGGTGTTGATCCGGTACAAACACGTGCTGCGCAACACGATGATCCCGATCATCACTGTCCTCGGCCTCCAGATGGGGACGCTTCTCGGCGGGGCAGTTATCACCGAAACCGTGTTCAACTGGCCGGGGCTCGGGCTGCGGCTCATCGACGCGATCGACATGCGCGACTGGCCGCTCATGCAGGGGATTGTCGTGTTCATCGCCGTCGCGTTCGTGACGATCAACATCCTCGTCGACGCGCTGTATGCATATCTCGACCCACAGGTGATCGAAGAATGATTTCGCGAAGAGTCAGATCCAACCTCCGACAGACGTTCACCGAGAGCATTCTCCCGAAGATCGGGCTGTTCTTGCTCGTGTCGATCGTTCTGATGGCGGCGTTCGCACCGATCCTCGCGACCCACGATCCGACCGAGACCGGGTATTTCGACGAGCAGGGTGCGGAGTATCCGCCGCTTGGTCACAGCTACGATACTCAAATCGCACAGGAGGGTGAAATCACCGACGTGACCGTCGAATCGACCAGAGAACACGTATTCGGCACGAACAACGTCGGCCAGGACGTCTACTCCCGGTTCGTCTACGGCGCCCGGGTTTCGATGCTGGTGGGCATCACCGCGACGATCATGGCGCTGTTTATCGGCGTACCGATCGGACTGGTCGCGGGCTACTACGGTGGACGCGTCGACGACGCACTGATGCGCGTCGCCGACATCATGCTCGCGTTTCCCGCGCTCGTGCTCGCACTGGCGCTCATCGGGGTATTCGGCGAATCCCCGATCCACGTTCCCGATCCGATCGTGATGGCAGGACTCGCGGAGGGAATGCCCGAGACCATACCGATCCCCGGAACCGTCACGATCGTCTCCGCGCTGGTGATCTGGGTGTGGTTCGCCCGCGTCGCCCGCGGGGAGGCGCTGTCGCTTCGCAACCAGGAGTACGTCAAGGCGGCCCGGAGTTTCGGGACGAGTCACCGGGAGATCCTGCGGAGACACATCCTCCCGAACAGCCTCACGCCGATCATCGTGCTTGCGACCATCCAGGTGGCGGTGATCGTCTTGCTCGAGGCGTCGCTCGCGTATCTGGGGTTCTCGGGGACGACCCTCTCGTGGGGGTACGAGATAGAACGGGGACAGGACGTTCTCCGTACCAGACCCTGGGTTTCGATATTTCCGGGGGTCGGTATCATGCTCGCGATCATCAGCGTGAACCTGCTGGGCGACTGGTTCCGCGACGCGCTCGATCCGAACATCGAAGGCAGCGAACGAGGTGCCTGACATGACCGGGGACATACTTCGCATCGGCGGCCTGTCCACCCGGTTTTTCACAGGCGAAGGGCAGGTCAACGCCGTCTCGAACGTGACCCTGACGATCGAACGTGGAGAGGTGTTCGGTATCGTCGGGGAAAGCGGCAGCGGGAAAAGCGTCACTGCGCTGTCGCTCATGGATCTGGTCGAATCACCGGGCGAGATAACCGACGGGACCATCGAGTATCGCAACGAATCGCTCGCGGAGAGCCTACGCGAGAGCCATCCGGATGCCGTCGACGGCGAGTTCGTCGATCTGTTGTCCGTCCCGGAGGACGTCAGGCGGTCGCTTCGCGGCCCCTCGTTCAGCATGATCTTCCAGGATCCGGAAAGCAGCTTCAACCCGAGCCTCACCGTCGGCGAACAGATCGCCGAGGCGGTCGAGGTCCAGCGACGGGCGAGGGCGAACCCGCGATCCACGCGGGCCAAAACACGTTCGGCCGACTACTCGCTGTCGTCGCTGATCACCTCGACCGTGCTCCCGTCGAAGCGGTTCGTCACCGAATCGAGTAGAGAACGGGCAATCGAGTTGCTGGAACTGGTGGGTATTCCGGACCCAGTACAGCGGGCCGACGAATATCCACACCAGTACTCGGGGGGAATGCTCCAGCGTGCGATGATCGCCCAGGCACTGGCCGGCGAGCCCGACGTGTTGATCGCCGACGAGCCGACGACCGCCCTCGACGTGACAATCCAGGCACAGGTGCTCGACATCCTCGCCGACCTCCAGTCCGAGATCGGTATGACGATCGTCCTGATCACCCACAACCTCGGCGTGATCGCGAGGATGTGCGATCGCGTCGGTGTGATGTACGCCGGCGAGATCGTCGAACGCGGAACGCTCGAGGACGTCTTCGAGGACCACGTCCACCCGTACACTCGGGGGCTTCTCGGCTCGGTTCCCGATCTAGCGCACGTCGGCGGACGTCTCGAGCCGATCGAGGGGAACGTCCCGAGTCTGCTGGACCACGAGATGGGCAGCGGCTGTTACTTCGCCGACCGGTGCCCGAAGGCGATGGAGGAGTGTCTCGAAGATCCTCCCGACTTCCGGGCGAGCGGGAGCGACGATCACGTCGCGAAATGCTATCTCGCGGATCGCGCGTACGATCCGGATCGAGCGCTCGCGGACGACCGCCCCGAAGAGGCGACCGGAGACGTTCCCGAAGAGGTTCCAACCGATGACTGATCCAGAGCAGACGGCGACGGAAACGACGAGCGACACCGACGCAGAAACGGCCGACGGAGTCCCCCCGAGTGACGGAGCGCTGGTCGAAGTTCGAAACCTCACGAAGTACTTCTACGAACAGGACACGCTTTTGGATCGGCTGTTCGGCGAAGACCCGGTCGCGGTTCGGGCCGTCGACGGGATCGGCTTCGACATCGAACGCGGGGAGACTCTGGGGCTGGTCGGCGAATCCGGCTGTGGCAAGTCGACTGCCGGGGAGACGCTGTTGCGGCTCCAGCAACCGACCGACGGCGTCGTCCGGTTCGACGGACAGAACGTTTACGAACTCTCCTCGAACGGCCTCGACCGCTTCCGACGAAACGCACAGATCGTCTTTCAGGATCCGTTCTCCAGCCTCGATCCGCGGATGACGATCGGTGAGACTGTCAAGCAGCCGCTCGACGTTCACGGCTGGCCGCTCACCGACCCCGACGTCGAAACGGACGCGACGGTATCGACCGACGGGATCAATCCGGACGCGGTCACCGTCACCGTCGCCGACGACGTCGACAGGGTCGTCCCTCCAGAGGGCGGGGCAGTTTCGGTCTCGGTGACAGTGGTCGAACGCTCCGGGAACGACGATCCCGAGGACGACCGTCAGAGAGCCACCGATGACCGTCGAGTAGACGCCGACGGCGACGTTCTGGCGATCGTCGAGGAGGACCTCGCGGTCGACGTAACCGCGACCGGGGACGGGGTCGACGTCGCGGTTGCGGTCGAGCGCTCGGACGAACAACTGCGGCGCGAACGCGTGGGGTGGCTCCTCGATCGCGTGGGGCTCTCCAGGGACCAGTTCGACAGATACCCCCACGAGTTCTCCGGCGGACAACGGCAACGCGTAGGCATCGCGCGGGCCCTGGCGCTCGATCCAGAGTTCGTCGTGCTAGACGAACCGACGAGCGCACTCGACGTCTCGGTCCAGGCACAGATTCTGAACCTGCTGAGCGAACTGCAGTCGGAGTTCGGTCTCACCTACCTGCTCATCTCTCACGATCTCTCCGTGATCCGTCACATCTGTGATCGGGTCGCGGTGATGTATCTGGGAGAGATCGTCGAAATCGCGCCCAGCGAGGAGATATTTACGGAGCCTCGACACCCCTACACGGAAGCGCTGCTCGAGAGCGTTCCACGGGTCGACACCGACGAGCGGGACCGAGACATCGAAACGCTTTCCGGCGACGTACCCTCCCCCCGGGATCCACCGAGCGGCTGCCGGTTCAGGACCCGGTGTCCCGTAGTAGTTCCCCCGAAGGGTGTCGATATCGACGAGGAGTCGTATCGCGCAGTGCTCACGGTTCGAGATCGGATTCGGGACCGCGACATCGACGTCGAGGGTGCCCGCGAACTCGTCGGCAAGGAGTCGGCGGAGGAGAACCACGACGATCGTGTGATCGAACGGATCTTCGATCGGCTCCTCGACGTGGAGCTTCCCGGGGAACATCGGAGACAGGTCAGGAACGCGATCGAGGCTGTCGTGACCGACGACTGGGAACGCGCGGAGGCGGAACTGTCTGCGTATCGGAGCATCTGCGAGGTGGTGTCCCCCGAACTTCCACCGCAGGCCGACCACCCCGCAGCGTGCCACCGACGAGAACAACCACCCGACGTTCGAACGGCCGTCGAAAACGCTGACGTCTCTTCCCGGGGGTCGGACTGACGATCCTGTCTCCGGCGGCAGGTGTCGCCACCTCCGATCCGAAATTAACTACACGAGTTGTATTCATATTCTTTACTCGATATCGGGTTTATGAGCCGTCTAACGTCCGTTAATGACTGTCTATCCGAAAGTCCTCCTCGAATCGATGACCAATAATTTTATGTATCTTATTACCTGATTTCGAACCGATGCTACCAGGAGCAGATTCGGGAATCGCTCGCGACGGCAAGGTCCTCGTGTTGGCGTACGACCACGGGCTCGAACACGGCCCGGTCGACTTCGATCCGGTACCGGAGACGGCCGATCCAGCGACCGTCTTCGAGTACGCAACCCACGACGCCGTGAGCGCGATCGCGGTACAGAAAGGAATCGCCGAAGCGTACTACCCGTCCTTCGAAGACGACGTCTCGTTGCTTTTGAAGGTGAACGGCACGTCGAATCTCTGGATGGGTGAACACGACTCGGCGGTGAACTGCTCGGTCGAGTACGCCGAGGAACTCGGCGCCGAGGCGGTCGGATTTACCCTCTATGGCGGCTCGAACCACGAAGTCGAGATGGCAGAGGAGTTTTGCGAACTGCAGGAGGCCGCCCGCGAGCGCGACATGGGCGTCGTGATGTGGTCGTATCCGCGCGGACAAGGGGTCAAAAACGACACGAAACCCGGCGTGATCTCGTATGCGAGTCGCCTCGGACTCGAGTTGGGTGCCGACGTCGCCAAGATCAAGTATCCCGGCTCACCGGAGGCGATGGCCCAGGCCTGCGAGATGGCCGGTGAGATGAAAGTGATCATGTCGGGCGGCTCCAAAACCGACGATCGGGCGTTCCTGGAGACGGTGAAGTCGTCGATGGACGCCGGCGCGGACGGCCTCGCTGTCGGTCGCAACGTGTTCCAGCGGGAGAACCCGATCGAGATCCTCGACGCGCTGGAGGCGGTTATCTACGAGGAGACAACCGTCGACGAGGCGCTCGAACGGGCGGCGCTCGCCCCTGCGGACGACTGATGGTGGAGATGGACAGCGAGGCAGGGAGGGAATCGGCACCCGAAAGCGTTCACGCAGCGACGGTCGAGCGCGTGTTCGACGTTGTGGCCGAAACTGCCACCGAAATCCGCGCTGGACTCCCGGGACGTCGCAGGGCGATCGACGAGGAGAACCCCTCCGGGGAAACTCAACTCGCCGCTGACGCGCACGCCGACCAGCTGCTCCGCGAGCGGCTCGGTTCGATCGACGGCGTAGCCAGCTACGTGAGCGAGGAGCGCGAATCGAAAGTAGACGCATCCGACGGGAACGTCTCCGCTGCAGATCCGGACGGCGTTGCGGTGGCGGTCGACCCTCTCGACGGCTCCTCGAACCTTCGGTCGAACAACGCGATGGGAACGATCGTCGGCGTCTACGACGCGCCGCTTCCCGCAGCAGGACGCGAGCTCGTCGCCGCCGGCTACCTGCTTTACGGTCCGATCACGACGATGGTCGTCGCCCACGGCGGGGTCGTCAGGGAGGAGGTCGTGGCTCCCGGTTCGGGCGACAGCGGGGTCGATCGGCGGATCGTCACGCCGGAGCTCGCGCTTCCGGACGACCCGGTCGTGTACGGCTTCGGGGGTCGGGTTCCCGACTGGACTCCGGAGTTTGTGGCGTACGCCGAACAGATCGAACGGGAGCTCAAGCTCCGATACGGTGGCGCGATGGTCGGCGACGTGAACCAGGTTCTCACCTACGGCGGGATCTTCTCGTATCCCGCCCTGCAGGATCGACCGGAGGGGAAGCTCCGCCTCCAGTTCGAGGCCAACCCGATGGCGTACGTCGTCGAAGCCGCGGGCGGTCGGTCCTCCGACGGGGCCGGGTCGATCCTCGACGCCGAGCCGACGGAGCTCCACGAACGGACACCCGTTCACCTCGGCAACGCGGAACTCATCGAACGGCTCGAAGGCTATCTCTCGGAGCCGTAGTTCGGCCCCGTTCGTGTGTCCGAACCGACCCAGCGATCCCGCCATTTTCAAGCGCATCGGTCCCCTGTAGGTGTGCATGAACCGCGGAACCGACGCGAGATTACCGGGACGATCACGGCGCCCAGGCCGGATGGCGGAGTGGAACTGCTGATGGTCGGTCCGAGCCTCTCGAAGGAGGAACGCACCGCAGCGAACGTCAGACTCAAGATCGGATTCGTCGGACTGGTCTCCGCCTCGATGGGATTGATGGCGTTCCAGCTCGATCCGACCCCGACCCAGTTGCTCGGTGCGCTGGCGGGCGGCGCTGTCGCGGGGACCGTTCTGCTGTGGTTCCTGCTACGGAACCTTCGAGCGATGCGTCCGGGATAGCCGCCGATGGGTGCAGATGGGTCCGTAGGGAGTGTCGACTTCAGACGGGATCGACGCGGCGGAGCCACAGCTCCGGTCGGTCCAGCTCTGCGTCCGTCGGCAAGTTCTCCGGGCGTTCCCAGACGACGCCGGCTGCAGCGAGCCCTCGATCGTCGGCGATGGTTTCGAAGAATCGCGTCCCTCGCTCGTACTGACGTCGCTTGAGGCCCAGGCCGAGCAGCCGCCGAACCAGCTGACCGATCGGACCACCCCCCGTGTTCCGGCGTTCGTCCACCTTCTCCCTGAGGTCGGCGTACTCCTCGTCGAACGCCCGATCCATGAGCAGCTCGGCGTACCCCTCGACTGCGGTCATCGCGGCGTCGAGTTCGACGAACGCCTCGCGGTCTATCCCGCCCTGCGAGAGCGTTCTGACGCCGGATTCGAGCCGCGATTCGAGGTAGCCCGGCAGCCAGGGGGCGGCGCCGAACTCCGCGGCGTGTGCAACCTCGTGAAAGACGATCCATCGTCGGAACCGCTCGTAGTCGACGTCGAGCTCGTCTGCCACCCGCAGGATGTTCGGATGCACGAAATACAGCCCGTGTTCCTCGGGGTCGTCGGCCAAAAGCAGCGGATCGTACTGCCCGAGCACGTGACGGGCGAGAAAGCCGAGGGTAAACGCCATCGTCCCCGTGTTCGCCACGCGGGAGGCGTTCGGGAACAGCGTCTCTACCTCGGCCTCGATCGGCTCCATCACTCGGCGGAACGTGTCGACGTTCGCGTCGATCCAGTGGTGTCTGTTCTGGACGGTGAGTCGATCCGGAACGTCGAACTCCGTGTCCGACACCGACCGTAGTCGGTCGCGGGCGGCCCGAACGTCGGCCGCGTAGCCGTCGCGTTCGGCGGGCGACAGGTCCAGCGATCCCGGTCTGGTTCCGGCCTTTGCCGCCTCGCGAACGCCGTCCCAGTCGACCGCACCGTCGCCCGACGCTGTAGTCACCGCGCGAACGCTGCGATACAGATCCATACGCCCTTTCGGGGACGGGGACGCAAATCGCTTGTGCCGGGATCGACCGACGACAGTCCCGATCGGTAAACGGGCCGGTCAGTCCGTCACGGCGTCGAGTTCTTTGGCCGCTTCCAGGTCCGATCCCAGCACCCGCCGCGCTGCGACCGCCACAGTTACGCCGACGAGGAGCCCCAGTATCAGAAAGACCGCGTTTCGCCCCGCATGGCTGTGGCTATGATCGCCGTGGTCGTGGCTCGATTCGACCGCTGGACCCTCACCATCGTGGTTCCTCTCCTCGCCGAGACCGATAGTCTCGCCGACTGTTAGCTGGACGCCGTCGTGGACGTGGAGCTCCAGAAGTGTGAACTTCTTTCCTGTCATTGCGTGTGAACTACGGCGGGCACACTGATAAAACGAAAGGCACGGGATTCTTTTGCCCGTCGCCCCCCTTTCCGGGTATGCACGAGAGACGACGAGAGTTCCTGGAGGACCTTCTGACGACACCGAGTCCGTCGGGATTCGAAGCGGCCGGACAACGAGTCTGGTGTGAGTACGTCCGCGAATTCGCCGACGAGGTCCGAACTGACGCCTACGGTAATGCGGTTGCAGTCCACGAGGGGAGCGAGGGCGCCCACGAGATCGCGTTCGTGGGCCACGCCGACGAGGTCGGGTACATCGTTCGGGACGTCACCGACGAGGGATTCCTGCGCATCGCCCCGATCGGCGGTGCGGATCGGACCGTCTCGAAAGGGCAACACGTGACGATCCACGCAGACGAGCCCGTCCCGGGCGTGATCGGACAGACGGCGATCCACCTGCGCGACGTCGGCGAGGAAGAGTACGACGAACTCGAAGAACAGCACGTCGACATCGGCGCAAGCGACGCCGAAGCCGCCCGCGAGCTCGTCGAGGTGGGCGACCCCGTGACGGTTTCCACGACCGTCTCGGAGCTTCACGCCGGCCGGGTGGCTGCACGCGGCATGGACAACCGCGTCGGGACGTGGGCCGTCGCCGAAGGACTGCGCCGCGCGGTCGAGGCGGACGTCGACGCGACAGTGTATGCAGTGTCGACGGTTCAAGAAGAGCTCGGGCTCAACGGGGCGAGAATGGTCGGGTTCGATCTCGCACCGGAGGCCGCCGTCGCAGTCGACGTCACCCACGCGACCGACTCGCCCGGCGTCCCCGCGAAACAGGAGGGGCCGGTGGAGCTGGGGGGCGGGCCGGTCGTCGGCAGGGGAAGCGCGAACCATCCAGTGCTCGTAGATCTCACACGGGAGGCCGCAGCGGAGATCGACCTCGACGTCCAGCTCCAGGCGGCGGGGATCCGAACCGGAACCGACGCCGACGCGTTCTTCACCAGCCGTGGCGGGATCCCGTCGCTCACCGTGAGCGTTCCGAACCGGTACATGCACACGCCCGTCGAGGTAGTCGACACGGAGGACCTCACGGCTGTCGCGACGCTTCTCGGCAGGATCGCAGAGGCAGCTGGCGACGCAGGCGAGTTCGTCGTGGACGTCTGACACCCGCTGACTCGGTGCGCGCAAAAAACAACCGTTAAAAGTCGGCGACGGGTTCACACACGTATGGCTGGAACTATCCAGGCGCTCGTCCCTGGCGGGCAGGCCACGCCGGGCCCGCCGCTCGGTCCCGAACTGGGGCCGACGCCGGTGGACGTGCAGGCCGTCGTAGAGGAGATCAACGAACAGACCGCCGCGTTCGACGGAATGGAGGTGCCGGTTACCGTCGAGTACGAGGACGACGGCTCGTTCACGATCGACGTCGGCGTCCCGCCGACCGCAGAGCTGATCAAAGACGAGGCGGGCTTCGAGACCGGCTCCGGCGAGCCGCAGTCCGACTTCGTCGCGGACCTCTCGATCGAACAGGTCAAAAAGATCGCCGAGCAGAAGCAGTCGGACCTGCTGTCGTACGACCTGAAAAACGCCGCCAAGGAGATCGGCGGCACCTGCGTCACCCTCGGTGTCACCATCGAGGGGGAGGACGCCCGCACCTTCGACGACCGCGTCGACGCCGGCGAGTACGACGACGTTCTCGCCGAGTAGACCGGCTACTCGTCCGACAGGGAGGTGGGCTGTTCCCACGCCCCGCGTCCGGAAACGGTGCGCTGGGGGAACGGGATCGTGATGTCCTCCGCGTCGAACCGCTTTTTCACGTTCGTGGCGAACTCGCCACGGGTCCTGACGAAGTCGGATCGGGACGGGTTCGCGATCCACACGCGGGCCTGGAGCCCGACCGCCGAGTCTGCAAGCTCCGTGAGCCGAACGGAGGGGGCCGGCTCTTCCAGGATGTCCGGATGGTCGGAGGCTTCCTCGAGGATGAGCTCCGTCGCGTGATCGATGTCGTCCTCGTAGTCGATGCCGAACACGAACTTGAGACGGAGCGTCTCCTTCGCGACGGGGTTTTTGATCACGTTGTCGGTCAGCTCCGAGTTGGGGACGGTGAGCAGCTCGTTGTCGAACGTCCGGACGCGGGTCACCCGAAACGAGATGTCCTCGACGACGCCGTCGTTGTCCCCCCAGATGATCCAGTCGCCGATCTTGAACGGCTTGTCAGTGAAGATGAACACGCCCGCCACGAAGTTCCGGATGACGTTTTGCAACGCGAAGCCGACAGCGAGGGTGGCTGCGGCGGCGATCGTGGCCAGCGACTGCAGAAAGTTACCGTAGCCCGCAAACCCGAACGCGACGCTGATCCCGACGAACAGGACGACGATCGAGACGATCTTGCTCAACGGACTTCTGGCGTGTGGTTCCAGCTCCCGGCGTTCGAACAGCCGTTCGAAAAGCGGGCTGACGACCGTCTTGTCCAGGACGTAAAAGGCGAACAGGACGACCAGAAACACCCCTGCACTGGTGAGCGTCCCCGCGAGATCCTCGCCGACGTACTCCGCGAGCACGTTCTGGAGCGGTTCGATCTGCAACGGCACCGCCGGTTCCGTCGCAATCACCGGCTCGAACAGCGCGTCCGCTCCGACTGCGGTCACCGCAACCGAACAGCTCATCAGTGATACACCGCCGTGTTGCCGCGGGTCTCGATCAGTTCGGCGTCGACGGCGGCTGCGAGCTCTTCTGCGAGCTGTTCGGTGGTCGTCCCGCCGCGGGCCGCCCTGAGGAACTTCACCTTCACTAGCTTCCTGTCTTCGAGTTGGTCGGCGAGTTCGTCCACGACAGCGTCGATACCGCTTTTCCCGACCCAGACGGTCACGTCGAGATCGTGTGCTTCCTTCCGGAGTTCTCGGTCGCTCATGGAACGGTCGTCGGGCCGTGGCGGTTTGAAACTTGAGAATCCGGTCGACTACGGCGAGTTTTCCCGTCCCGGTTCGGCGGCCCCCGTCAGTACGTGCACGTACCGGTCGAGGGATCGATGGACCGGACGGCAAAACACGGCATCGACCTCCCAGCCGGCGGAGATCGCGGCCTCGCGCCACGATCGATCCGCGACGAGGACGGTTCGGCCGTCCGAACGACAGACGCGTTTCGCCTCCGCGAGTGCCCCCTCGACGAGTTCGGCGAGTTCGTGGCGGGCGATCTTCGACTGCCTGCCGTACGGGGCGTCGAAGACGACCGCATCGACGGTGTCGGTGTCGGTCTGGGTGCCGGTCTGGGTGCCGGTGTCGTCGGAATCACACAGTGGCAGCGCCGTCGCGTCACCCCGGACGACGCCGAACTCGACCGAGGTGGTCGACGACGCGGAATCCGAAAGATACGATTCGAGGTTCCGCTTCGTGCCGCGAACCATCTTCTCCTGGACGTCCACCCCCAGCACGCGAGCCCCCACGAGTCCGCCTTCGATCAGCAATCCGCCGGTTCCACACATCGGGTCCACCACGAACCGTCCGGGGCCCGCGCCGGCGACGTTGACGTACGCCCGGGCGTCGATCGGGGCCATACTCCCCGGCTGGAAGAACGGCCTGTCAGTCGGCTTCCGTTCGGTGAAGTCCCGCGTCGATTCGGCCGCCAGCCAGCCGACGAGACAGACGTCGAGTGAATCCCCGACGACGTCGGGGACCCGCCCGAGCGCGATTTCGTCGGCCTCGACCTCCCCCGACGAAAAGAGGACGTAAAGCACGTGATCCGGCTCCTCGAGATCGACGGCGAACCCGCGGTCGACGAGCACGCTCCCCAGCTCCCGCTGTGCCCGCTGTGTGGAGATCCCGGAGGATCCCCTCACGTCGCGGGCACGCACCGCGACCGTTCCCTCGCGTTCGATCGGTGCCGCCCGCAACAGCGCCCGGGCGCTCTCGACGTCGGCGTCCGTCCGTCCGAGCAACTCGATCGCGCGTCGGGTGTACGCGAGCGTTTCGACGCGGTCGGTTATCGATCCGGCGGTCGCCAACCCCGGCGCCACCAGCTCGACCCCGGCGGCGGCGCTTTTCGCCTCGTACACCGCGAAGGCGTCCTGTTCTCCGGCGAGTTCCAGCCCGTACACGTGCCTCGCTCTGTCACGCGACCGCAAGAGCATGGCGGTTTTCCCGACGGTCGAACCGGCGACCCAGCGGGGGAGAACGTCGATTTCGGCTGCCGGGACGAGTAACCAATCTTTTTAAAGCTTAAATACTACGGTTTAAGTGACGAATGACCAATCCCAAGGATACGATCAACATTGAGAACGTCGTCGCCTCCACGGGCATCGGCCAGGAGCTCGACCTCCAGAGCGTCGCCATGGACCTCGAGGGCGCCGACTACGACCCCGAACAGTTCCCCGGGCTGGTCTACCGGACACAGAATCCCAAGTCGGCCGCGCTGATCTTCCGGTCGGGGAAGATCGTCTGTACGGGAGCGAAGTCGACTGCGGACGTCCACGAGAGCCTCAACATCGTCTTCGACAAGCTCCGCGAACTGGAAATCCCCGTCGACGAGGAGCCCGAAATCACCGTCCAGAACATCGTCACGAGCGCCGATCTGGGGACGAGCCTCAACCTCAACGCGATCGCGATCGGACTCGGGCTCGAGAACATCGAGTACGAGCCCGAACAGTTCCCGGGACTGGTCTATCGCCTCGAGGAGCCCGAAGTCGTTGCGCTGCTTTTCGGCTCCGGCAAACTCGTGATAACCGGCGGCAAGGAGCCTGCCGACGCCGAGGCCGCGGTCGACGTCATTACCGAACGACTCGAGGAACTCGGCCTGCTCGGCTGAGCGTCGTCGCCCTCGATGGTCCCTCTCGGTTATGTCGTCCAGACCGGCGTTTCTCCGCTCGCGGTTGCCGGTACCTTCGGACTGCTGGCGGCGTTTCTTTCCCTTACTGCGTTCCTGGCTGCCAGAAACGTTCTCGGCGACGTCTCAGTTATAAAAGCACTGGGTGTCGGGCCGTTCCCTGCGGCCGTCGCCGTCGTCTCCGGGGCGCTCGACCTCCCTTCCCTCCCGGCGATCGCCGTCGCGCTCCTGCTCGACGGCGCGGCGATTCACTACCTGTACGGGGAGTCAGCGAGGCTCTCCGCGTACATCACCCTCATCCACGTCGTGGTAACGATCCTGCTCGGAACCGTCCTGTTCGGCCTGTTGATCCTTCTCGGGACGTTTCCCGGCTGAACGGAACGGCTGTGGGGGTCGATCCGTCGCCTCACTCGACGAGCCGTTCGATTTCTGTAACGAGGATGTCGCTCGCGCCGACCGCTTTGAGGTCTGTAATCACCTCGAACACGCGCCGTTCGTCGACGACGGCGTGGACGGCAACCTGACCGGATTCGTCTTCCCCGTTCTCGCCGGCGATGTCCATCACCGTCGGGCCGCCCATTCCGGGGATGACGTCTTTGACCTCCTTGAGCCGACTTGTGGGGGCGTTCATCATCAGATATCGCTTCCCTTCGGCGGCGACGACCGACTCGAACGCGGTTGCGATCTGCGTTACCTTCGGATCGTCGAGGACGTCCTCCCTCGCGAACAGCCGGACGGAACTCTCGAGGACCTCCGCGATCACGGCGAGTCGGTTCACCTGCAGGGTCGTCCCGGTGGAGGTGATGTCGACGATCGCGTCGGCCATCTCGACGTGCGGGGTGAGCTCCGTTGCGCCTGTCACCTCGACGATGTCGGGAGAGAGGCCCCGCGACTCGAAGAACGACCGGGTGACGTTCGGAAACTCGGTGGCGACGGTGCGTCCGTCGACGTCGTCGACGTCGGTGATGTCGCCCTCTTCGGGGGCGGCAAGCACCAGCCGACAGCGTCCGTAGCCCAGATCGACCAGATCGACGAGTGCGGGCCTGTCGCCGTCCCCGCCCCGGGCGCCAGCCCGGGAGCTGTCGTCGACGGCCTCCACTACTGGCCCAGATTCGTGGGCCTGATCGAGGCCGGTAACACCCAGGTCTGCGGCCCCGTCACGGACGTACTCGGGGATGTCCGCCGCCCGGGCGAACAGTACCGTCACCTCGGGATCGACCGTGTGCGCGTACAGCTGTCGGTCGGCCGTTCGTTCGACGTGGAGCCCCGCCCGCTCCAGCAGTTCCATCGTCGGCTCGTGTAGGCGGCCCTTGTTGGGCACCGCGATGCGCATACCGATACCACTCGGAGCGAGCAGGAAACCTTTTCGCGTCGGCCTCGCCGATCTCGACACGGTCTGTGCACGCTACGGCGACCGGTCGCCGAGCTGTGATCGCAGCGTCGCGGCGTCCTTGTTCCCGGCGCCGGTGTTCAACAGGACGACGGTGTCGTCGTCTCCGAACTCTCCCCGATTTGCCAGCTCGAACGCCCCGCTCGCGGCGGCGGCACAGGTCGCCCCGATCTCGACACCCTCCGTCCGGGCGACCTCGATTGCCGCCTCGAGGATCTCCGCGTCGTCTGTCGACACTGCACCGCCGTCGCTTTCGCGGATCGCAGCCAGGATCTGTCGGCTCGCGCCGGGATCGGGGATCGCGATCCCGTTACAGACCGTGTCCACATCCTCGACTAGTTCGTGTTCCTCGCGCCCGGCTTCGTACGCGTCGACGAGCGGGGCGCAGCCGCTCGCCTGGGCAGCGTACAGCGGCGGCAGATCGTCGATCCAGCCGAGGTCGCGAAGCTCTCTGGCGGCCTTGTGCATACCGACGAGTCCGACGCCACCTCCGGTCGGGTAGACGACCGCGTCCGGACGTTCCCAGTCGAGCTCCTCGAGGATTTCGAGCGCCATCGTCTTTTTCCCCTCGTGGCGGTACGGCGTCACGAACGTCTTCGTCGAGTACCAGTTATCTTCGTCCATCGCTGCCGCGTACGCCTCCCCTGCGTCGCCGATCTCTGAGTCTCCATCGATCGGATCGGCGACGTGCAGCTTCCCGCCGTGAATCTCCACCATCGCCTTCTGGACGAATCCGGCCCGCTCCGGGAGGAACACGTGTGCGTCCATCCCCGCACGGGCGGCGTAGGCGGCCGCCGCCTGACCGGCGTTGCCCGCCGAGTTGAGCGCGATCGCGTCGGCGCCGTGCTCGCGCGCGGCGGTCACCGCGAGCGACTGGCCGCGGTCCTTGAACGTTCCCGTCGGGTTCTGCCCCTCGTCTTTTATCAGCACCCGACCGACGCCCATCGCGTCCGCGAGGGAGGGACACTCGACAAGCGGCGTCGTTCCCTCGCCCAGGCTGACTGCGGTCTCGGGTGGAAACGGGAGTAGCTCCGCGTACCGATACATCGAATCATCCCGCCGGTCGGAAAGCGTGTCGGGCGCGAGTTCGACCGCCTCGAGGTCGTACCGAGGGTCGAGGATCCCATCGCATTCGGGGCAGCGGTGGGTCGTGGTTTCGGGATCGAACTGCGTCCCACAGTCGAGACACACGAGGCCGACGAACGCGTCGGTCGTTCGCATGGACGAACCGTTTTGCCGGGCGCGTAATGAGCTGTGGGAGCCGGCAACCGACTCCCCTATCGCTCACCGTCGGTTCGGTCGGTACCCCGCGTCGACGAGTACGCGTCGCGGATATTCGATCAGTCGAGGAGAACGGCGTTGACCTGCCCGGTCTGTCCGGGACGGGAGGTGACCCGGGCACGTCCCTCGCTGGTCTGGATGATCGCGCCCTTCGTGATGATGTTCCGGCGAACGTAGTTGACGTTGGACGGGTTCTCGACGACGTCCTCGATTTCGGCGGTAACCGTTTCGCCGTCCGACGTCGCGACCTGCGCGACGTCCGTCGACAGCGCGCGGACCTTCATCCCGGTTCCCCGGGAGTCGATGTACTGGAGACGCTGTTCCCCGACGGTCGTTTCGGCGGGTTCGCGGCCGAGCTGGTAGCGCTTCTTGTTTCGGAACGTCTTGAGTCGTCCGCCCGTGCGTTTCCGCTTCGAGCGTCCCTGATCTTTCATATCCGCGTGAACGGCGAGCGGCTACTTGAACCTCTCGAAGCGGAATCGCCGAGGACCCGATCACTGGAGATACGATGGCTCCTCGGCGTCGCAGTTCTCCTCGTGTTTTTCGGCGTCCGCACGCTCGTCGAACAGCAGGCCACACTTCTCGCATTGATACCACGTCATGTCGTCGCGCTGTGTGGTGGTGACCATTACACGATGGTTCGTCGTCGGGGGCCAAAACAATTCGCCCTGTCGACCGGTCGGCCGTCGGTTGAGCCTCGGCGGCGATTCCGTCACTCCCCGGGGGCGCCCGTGACGATCTCGACGCCCGAGGAGGCACCGATCCGTTCGGCCCCTGCCTCGAGCATCTCAAGCGCCCTGTCGTAGGTTCCGATCCCTCCGCTTGCCTTCACCGGAAGGTACTCCGAAAGCAGCTCGACGTCCGCGAGTGTCGCTCCCCCTTCCGCGAACCCCGTCGCGGTTTTTACCATCGCTGCGTCGGCGTCCCGAACGGCGTCTGCTGCGCGGTGTTTCTCCGCGTCGGTGAGCAGCGGCGCTTCGATTATCACCTTTACAGGAACCGGGACGGCGGCGACGACTTCCGCAATGTCGTTTTTGACCGCTTCCAGGTGTCCGGACTTCAGACGGCCCACGTTCGCCACGAGATCCAGCTCGTCGGCCCCGTCCTTCCAGGCGCGGACGGCCTCCTCCCGTTTCACGTCCGTCACGTGGTGACCGTGGGGAAACCCGATCACCGTTGCGAGGGTCACCGACGGAGCGATTTCCTGGGCCTCCGGAACGTAACTCGGCGGAACGCAGGCGTTCATCCCGTACTCCTCGGCTTCTGCGAGGACGCGCTCGACGTCGTCGACGGTGGTCGTCGGGCCCAGTACCGTGTGATCGACTTTCGGGGCGAGTTCCGTTCGGTCCATACGTGGGGCATCGACTCGACGGGTGAAAGACGTATGGATCGACCAGAGAGAGGCAGTACTCCCGCATGACTCCCTCGCGTCGCCGCCGTTGTCGATCGAGAACGCAACGTTTTCGGGGCGACCACACAGCTACACGGGTATGCAGCCGGTCGTGATCGCGACGATCCATTCGACGACGTATCCGGGACAGTTGCTGCTCCCGGAGGGGTTCACGTTGCCCCCGCTCCCGTATCTGGTCGGGCTCGTGGTTGCACTCGGGTTGGTCGGCTACGGGCTGTACGTTCGACGCCCCGCCGTCGAGGCGGCCGTCGTGGTGGCGTTTGCGCCGTGGATGGCCGTCGGGTCGGCGCTGCACGTGCTGTACGTCCTCGGCACCCTCCCGCCGGCGATCGCGCCGCTTGCGGGAACGCCCTCCGTGTATCTCTCGGTCGGTGCGATAGCTGGCGGCTTCTGGCTCGTGGGCGTCGAACTGGATCGTTCGGGCGTCGCGTTCGGTGGCGGTAACGCGGTGGTTCCGATCGTCATCGGAGCGTCCGGATTCGCCGCGCTCCTCGCGGCCGCCGGCGCAACCCTCGCCGTCGGCGCCGCGGCCGGAACGCTACAGCCGGTCTGGCCGGCGATTGCCGCACTCTTGACGCTCCCGGTGACTGCCGTCGCCTGGCTCGTACTGGTTCGGATCGCCCCCGGCGCGAAACGCTCCGGCGCGGTCGGCGTGCTGGTGGTGTTCGGTCACGCGCTCGATGGGGTCTCGACGGCCATCGGCGTCGACGTGCTCGGGTTCGGCGAGCGGACGCCGCTGTCACAGCTGATCCTCGAGGTCGGTGCGGCGCTCCCCACGGCGTCGCTTATCGGCTCCGGCTGGCTGTTCGTACTCGTGAAACTGGCCGTCGCCGGGCTGGTCGTCGCTCTCTTCGACGACTTCGTACGGGAGTCGCCTGCGGAGGCGTCCCTCCTGTTGGGCCTCGTCGCCGCCGTCGGCCTGGGGCCTGGAGTACACAACCTCCTGCTTTTCGCCGTCGCCGGCGTTTGATCCGGTCACGGCTCCGGTGACGTTCACACTTTGTCTTCGAAAACGCGCTCGTCCCGCAGCGCCCGGAGGACGTCCTGTCTGGCCACGATCCCGACGAGCTTGCCGTCCTCGCCGACCACCGGGAGCCGGTTGATGTCCCGCTGATCGTCCGCGAGGAGGTCGACGATCTCGGCAAGCTCCGTCCCGGGACCGACCGTGATCACCTCCTCCGTCATCACTGCAGAGACCGGCTTGTCCGCGTTTCGCAGGAGGTCGACGCCGAGGTCTATCTCGTCCCAGGAGACGTCGACCGCGTACGTCAGCATGTCGACGAACGGCGGAAAGCCCACCGGAATCCACAGCGTCCGATCCTTGGTCTGAAAAAGGCTTACGAGGTCCGTCTGCGTGACGATTCCCACGACGACGCCGTCGTCGTCGACGACGGGGAACCCGTTGAAACTCGCTTTCGCCAGCCGGCCGAGCACGTCGGCGACGTCGTCGTCCGGCGAGACCGTCTGCACGTCGGTCGTCATGAGATCGCGAGCGTACATACCCGACCCGAGGCGCGGCGGGGACGTAGGCCTTCCGGGAGGCAAACCGCTTTGTGGTTCCCGACGCCATCTGCGTGTATGCGACCCAATCTGGCCCAGCTCGACGCACACCTTTCGGCGGAGGACGCCCACGCCTATCTCATCGAGGCCGACAGCGACGACGCGAACCAGCTGTATCTCTCCGGATTCGACGCCTCCGACCCGTTCGTGACGACCTACGTCGCGGACAAAAGCGAAACGCAGCTTCTGGTCTCTGGACTTGAGTACGGCCGAGCAAAAAAGGAGTCCCGCGCCGGTCGAGTGTTTCGACACGCCGACTTCGGCTTCGAGTACGGCGATCGGGAGGCACGGTACGACATGTACGTCTCGTTCCTCTCCCGGGTCGCGGACGCCGAGGCGTCCGAACTCACGGTTGCGGTTCCGTCATCGTTCCCGCTCGGCTCGGCCGAACAGCTCCGGGAGCGTGGCGTCGAACTCGTCGTGGACGACGACGACACGATCGGCGGGATGCGGGCAGTCAAAACCGACGAGGAGATAGACCACGTCCGGGACGCACAGCGGGCCAACGAGGCGGCCATGCGGACTGCCGAGGGGCTGATCGCGGCGGCCGACGTCGACGAAACCGGGACGCTGGTCTCGGAGGGCGAACCACTCACGAGCGAAGAGGTCAGATCCGAGATCGAGATCACTCTGCTGCGTCACGGCTGTTCGCTCGACGAGACGATCGTCGCCTGCGGGAGCGGGGCCGCCGACCCACACGACCGCGGCTCCGGGCCGCTTTCGGCGGGCGAACCGATCATCGTCGACATCTTCCCGAAGTCGAAGGCGACGGGGTACCACTCGGACATGACTCGCACGTTCTCGAAAGGCCAGCCGTCAGAGACGATCCGGGAGTGGTACGATCTCACGCGGGAGGCACTCGAAGCCGCACTGGACGCGGTCGAACCGGGTGCGACCGGCGCGGAGGTCCACGGGGCGGCCTGCGAGGTGTACGAAACCGCAGGCGAGCCGACGCTCCGTTCGGATCCCGAGACGGAAACCGGATTCATCCACTCGACGGGTCACGGCGTCGGGCTCGACGTCCACGAGTCGCCGTCCCTGTCGCCCAGCGGAGGCGAACTCGAGGCCGGCCACGTGATCACGGTCGAACCTGGGCTGTACGACCCCGCACACGGGGGCGTCCGGATCGAGGACATCGTCGTCGTCACCGAGGACGGCTACGAGAACTTGACAGAGTATCCGATCGAACTCGTCGTCGAGTGATCGGTCACGTATTGATCCTCGGGTAAGCGGCCACTGAGCGCCCCGGATATCACAACACCCACAACAGGGGCCGGTTTCGCAAACCGCTTCTACTGGGGTATCCAAAGGCGCCTGTGCGCTGGCGATACGGCTACACCGTTCTCGCGCTGTGTACGCTCGCGTTCGCAGCCACGATGGTCGCCAGACTTGCGATCAGTCCGGTCGTACCGATCGTGCGTGCGGATCTCGGGCTGTCGAACACGCTCGTGGGGGTGGCGCTGTCGGGAATGTGGGCTGCCTACGCGCTCTCGCAGTTCCCCAGCGGCGTATTCGGCGACAAGTTCGGGGAGCGGCGGGTCATTCTGGCGGCCGTCGGGTTGACTGCGGTCGCCAGCCTGCTTTTGGCGCTGTCGCCCAATGCCGTTGCGTTCACACTGTTTGCAATCGTGCTCGGTGCCGGTGCGGGGCTGCATTATTCCGTCGCGACGACGTTTATCACGAAGCAGTTCGACGACATCGGTCGCGCGATCGGCGTCCACGTCTCCGGAGGTCCAGTGGCGGGGCTTCTGGCACCACCGGTCGCCGCGGCCCTGGGTGCCCGGTACGGCTGGCGCGTCGCACTCCTTTTGGGTGCCGCCGTCGCACTCCCCGTGTTCGTCGTGTTCTGGTGGCGCATCGAGCCCTCGCCGCCGGAACGCCCGGAACAACCGGTTCGCGAACGGTTCGAACTCGGTCCCGTCGTGGAACTGCTCCGTCGCCCGGAGATCGCCTACACGACGCTTCTTGCAGTGCTCGGCGCCTTTACCTGGCAGGCGACAGCCTCGTTTCTCCCGGCGTTCTTCGAGGGCCATCACGGACTGTCGCCGGCGATGGCGAGCCTCTTTTTCTCGGCGTACTTCCTGATCCACGGTGCGACACAGCCGCTCACTGGCGCACTGTCTGATCGCTTCGATCGCGATTCTGCGGCGACGCTCACCATGGCGCTGGGCGTGTTCGGATTTTCGCTCCTGGTCGTGAGCGACTCGGCAGTCGCCTGGATGGGCGCCGTGCTGCTGGTCGGTGTGGCGATGTCGTGGGGAGCGCCGGTGCAGTCGCGGTTCATGGATCATCTGAGCCGGGACGAACGGGGGGCTGGGTTCGGGCTGGTTCGGACTGTCTACATGATCCTCGGGGCGTCCGGTTCGGTCGTCGTCGGACTGCTCGCTGACCTGGCCGGGTGGGACGTCGCGTTCGGGTTGCTCGCGGGCGTGATGGCGGTCGGTCTTCTGGCGTTGCTTGTAAACCGGCTCTTCAAACTCGGCGTGTGAGCCGTCACTCTCGTGGGAAAATTTCGCCGACCTCGTACGACAGGAGAACACCGTCGTCGAGCCGATCGACGCCGACGAGATCGAGTTCGGGAAACGCCTCGATGAACCCGTCCCCGTCAGCGAGCGTCGGGGCGTTCCGGCCGCCGATCACGAACGAGCCGACGTACACGGACAGTTCGTCGACCAGACCAGCCTCGAAAAGCGAGTAGACCAGTTCGCCGCCACCCTCGACCATCAGCCGGTCGATTCCCTCCGCCGACAGCGCCTCGAAGGCCGTCGGGAGATCGACCCGGCCGTCGTCGGTGCCCGCAACCAGAACGGTCGCGCCTGCCCCCCGGAGCGCCTCGAGACGGTCCCCGGGAGCGCCCTCGCCGACGAGTACGTAGACGGTCGCTTCCCCGTCGAACAGCTCCGCGTCCGGCGGCGTTCGTGCCCGGGTATCGACGACGACCCGAGCGGGATGGGCCGGACGTCCGTTCTGGAGCCGGGTGACTCGCCGCTGCTCCTCCTTGACGCCGAGGTTCGGATCGTCGGCGAGCACGGTCCCGACGCCAACCGCGATCGCATCGGCTGCAGCCCGGAGCCGATCTACGCGATCAAAGTCCTCGGGACCGGAGATCGGCAGCTGTTCGCGACGGCGCGTCGAGAGCTTCCCGTCGACGCTCGTTGCCGCGTTGACGACGACGTCCATACCGGTTTCTGGCGAGGGTCCCTTGAAAAGGCGACGGAAGTTCTCGGACAGCGTTTTGTGACCGCAACCGGTAGTCCCTCGCGTGAAACGGACGATCCGAACAGTTCTGTGGAACGACGACGAACGTCGCGCCCGAACGCCCTGGCGGCTGCTCGCTTCGAGTTTCGTGTTCGTTGTTTTCACACTGCTTTTCGGGATCGCGGCGGTCGCGGTCGCGGGGGCTGCCGGAATCGATCCGACCGCGTTCGACGAGTTCACCATCCTCGCAATCGGCTCGCTGCTTTCGGTCCCCGCGACGGCGGCGGCACTGTGGGTCGGGGCGCGATACGTCGACCGTCGGGTGCCCAGCGATTACGGGCTCCGGATCGATCGCGAGTGGTGGGTGGATCTCGGGTTCGGACTCGTTCTCGGAGCCGGGCTCCAGTCCGGGATCGCCCTCGTCGGCCTGCTCGCCGGCTGGTACGCGGTGGACGGAGTGTTCGTCGCCGACGGGTCCATCCTCGCCGGGGTGGTGCTCGCACTTGTGCTGTTCGTCTCGGTGGGCGTCGTCGAGGAACTGCTCGCGCGAGGGTGGCTACTCACCAACCTCGCGGAGGGGCTGAGGGCCCTCGGAACGCGTGCTGCGGTCGGGTTCGCTGTGGTGGTCTCATCGGGGATTTTCGGCGTCGCTCACCTCGCGAACCCGGGTGCCTCTGTCGCTTCGGCGGTGGTCATCTCGCTTGCCGGCGTCCTCCTTGCGCTGGGATACGTCCTCACGGGAGAGCTCGGGATCCCGATCGGGATCCACGTTACCTGGAACTTCTTTCAGGGACCGGTGTTCGGACTCGGGGTCAGCGGCCTCGAGCTACCCGTCGCGGTGGTCGCGCTCGATCCGGTCGGTCCCGACTGGGTAACCGGCGGCGGGTTCGGGCCCGAGGCCGGACTGCTCGGGTTCCTCGCCGTCGTCGCGGGGATCGCGGCGACCGTTCTGTGGGTTCGACGTCGCAAAGAAACAGTGGATGTCCACGAGTCGATCGTCGAACCCGGCCTCCGGCACGCCGCCGAAGACTGATCGCCCGAGCCCGGGTTCTGACTCGCTCACGCCTCCACGATGTCGGCTTTGAGCTGTTCGACCGTTTCCTCGTCGAGTTCGAGTTCCGGATGCGCGGCCTCGACGTGTTCGGCCGCCTGTTCCATTACTGTGTCCTCGCTGTCTCCCTGACAAACACCGTCACAGCCGTCGACTGGGCAGTCGAGTCGGAGTGTCATTGCGTCTTTTCGTACAGTCGGACGTGTCAAAGGTGTAGCTCGCTCGCCAGCCACCGGTGTTGTACGCGATAGTTTTAAGTTCGGTTACTCTTCCCAGAACTTCCGGAACTGCGAGGGGAGAAACTCCGGTTTCATCCCGACGAACTCCCGTCGTTCTGTTTCCGGGAAGAAGTCGTGAACGGAGTGGATCGCCCCGGATACGTACCGGTTGCCGACGACGATCCGGACGCCACGCTCCTCGGGGCCGCGGATCACGCGACCCAGCGCCTGGCGAACCTGGCGGACCGCCGGGATCGTGAGCGCGTACTCGAAGGCGTTCCCCTCGCCGAACCGGGCGCTGTAGGCACGCTCGACTGCCTGCACCCGGGGGGAACCGATGTTCACGAGCGGAACCCCGAACACTGCACACGTGTGCAGGTCGTCTCCCTCGTAGTCGACACCCTCCGTGAGCGTCCCGCGAGTGCTCGTGACGAGCACCGACGAGTCGCCGCCGACGAACTCCCGTTTCAGCTCCCGGGTCTTCTCGTGGCCCGTAGACTGATCCAGCAACACCTGTTTGTCGATCTCCTCTTCGAGCCGCCCTGCAGCCCACGCCGCCTCGGCGTAGTTGGGCCAGCAGAGCATCACGTTGCCGTGGCTCTCTGCGATCAGGCGGGCGACGTAGGCGTATCGCTCCCGGGTCGCGTTCCGGTTGTCGATTCTGGGTTCGCCACGGTTTCGCTTCGTGAACGGTTCGACGTCGACGATCCAGCTCGCGCGGTTGGTCTCGGGAAACGGTAGCTCGTAAGTTCGCGAGGAAACCGTCCGCGGCGGGTCACCGTCGCGTTCGAGCGCCTCGAGCCCGGACACCTCCTCGAAGATCGAAAGCGGCGCAAGCGTCGCGCTCATCAGCACGCCGCCGCCGAACTCCTCGAAGACGCCCTTGATCCGGTCGGAGGGCATGCAGTTGTACATGACTAGCGAGGCGTTGTACTCCCGCTGCCAGGGTCTCTCCACGTTGCGACGGTCGAAGTCGGTGCGTTCCAGTTCGATCTCCCTGAAATACTCCGTGTGGTCCCGCTCCCACCACTGTCCGAACAGGGCGCCGACAGCTGTACAGACGGTCTCCCGGTCGATCCCGGACGCCTCCAGCGCGTTCTCGACTGCGGCGCCGACGGCGCTCAGCCGTCGGAAGGCGCCACCGTCGTAGCCGCTCGTTTCGGCCCAGCGGGTGAACTCGTCGGGTTCGGGTTCGGCCGGGTTTCGAAGCTCGATTTCGAGCGTTTCGTCGGGAAGCGATTCCCACGCGAATCCGGCTGCGTAGCCGTCGAACCGATCCCGGAGTTCCTCGTCGACTCGTCGTTCGAGCCACTCCAGGACTTCGCCGTAAAACTCTCTGGCCTCGTCGACGTGTTCGATTTCGACGTCGTTGTAAGCGAGATGCTCCTCGATCGTTTCGGCGCCGCGGCCGGTCTGTCGAACGCGTTCCAGCAGTACGCCGAGGTCCCGTCGCGCCTGTTTGATCGTCGCGTAGCCGACCGTGTCGGTGAGCAGCCCCCGAACGCGTCCCTCGAGACGGTGAGCCTCGTCGAGGATCACCAGGGTCCGCTCGTCGACCACGGGATCGACGATCGCCCGGCTTGCCGAGTCGAACAGGTGGTTGTAGTTCCCGATCACGACGTCGGCGTTGTCTACGAGCACCATCATCGCCCGGTGGGGACAGACGCCGGCACCGACCGAGTCGGGGAGGAACTCCTCGCTGGTGACGACACCGCAGTCCCCCGAGTCGAACGTCACCGGCGAGCCCTTGTCACGGGCATACCAGTCGGCTTCGAACGGGCAGTAGAGGCGCCCGTCCCCAGAGTCGAGCAGTTCCGAGGGTGTTGCCGGCTGCGTTGGCGGGTACGGCGCCGATCGGCCGGCAGTCCGCAACGGGGAACTGCTGGCGTCGGGGTCCAGCTGTGTGGCGTCGACGAGTGCCCTCGCCTTCGCCGGATCCCACCACTGCTCGTCCTCGCCCGACGGCCGCGAGTCACGCCCGTCTCCAGTGGAGACGTATCGCTCGTTCACTTCGAGGCGACTGTCTTCGGAGACGAGTTCCGCGGTCGTCTCCCGGAGCGTCTCACACCGGTCCTGGACGCTTTTTCCCTCCGGGAACGATCCCTCCCGGCCGTACGGACAGAGATCTCGCTTCCCGACGAGGGCAACCCCGGCGAGGGGTTCTTCGAGAGTTTCGTTCATCGTTCGGAGGTCCTCGACGAACTGTCGGCGCTGCTGTTTCACGGGTGTCGCAACGATCGCGTTCTCGTACTGGTCGGTCTCCCGAATCAGATATCCCGCGGCAGTGAGCGCCGCCATCGTTTTTCCTGTTCCACAGGGCCCCTCCATGGCCAGGAACCCCGACTCTTCTGCGGCCGAGATGATCCGTTCGATTGCGTCAGCCTGGTTGGCGTACGGCGAGTCGAAGCCGAAGTACGGCGACCACTCGGGGGACGAACTGTCGGAGGCAGACTGGGAACGATCGGACACGGGCTATCGGTGGATACACACGGGGGAACAAAACCGTTGTCAACTTCCCTCCGGTCGGTCTCCGATCACTTCTTCCCGGTACGGGATCGTTCAGCCGTCCCGTTCCGTGAGGTCTGCCTCGGGTTCGACTTCCGAGACGGCGTCGGTGGGATCCACGACGGTGGTGTTTCCGTTCCGATCCCCGGTCGATACGAGAAGTTCTCGGGTTTCCTCCGGGGACAGCGAGTCGTCTGCGGACTTCACCAGGGCAGCGGTGCCTGCCACGTACGGTGCCGCCGCGGACGTTCCGATCACTTCGCCCCCGGCCGTTTCGACGGTTCCTGGCCCGGCGATCATCGAGTCGTGTCGGGAACTGTCTGCCCGCAGCAGTTCGTCGCGAGTCGCTGCACCGACCGCGAGGACGGACCCGGTCGAGGCGGGTTCGAGGACGCTCTCGTGTGGATCCCTGTGGCTCAAGGGTTGGTGGAGCGAAAACAGTCGGAGCTGTTCGGGCGGGGCGACTTCTTCGGGCGTTCGAACTGCCGCGTAATACGAGCCCTCCGGAACTGTCGCGTCGATGCCCACTGCACCGTCTGTGTCGGTGTCGCTGGCGACGACGACGTCGCGGGCGTCGGACCGGTGTTTGAACAGGTACAGTTCGAACGGGTGGTCCGACTCCCAGTAGAGCCGCAACGACACCGATCCGTCTATCGCCCCCTCGCCGATCTGGTTCGCCTCGGTCGCCCGATCGAACGGGATCCACCCCGACCCCTCGACCGTCCCGGCCCAGTGTTTGTTGCCGTAGTTCCCCGCGGAAGTGACGAACAGGACGTCCTGCTGGGACGTGTACTCGGCGGCCCAGCCGAATACGGCCGCTGTCCCCCTGTCGGTCGGGGCGTAGCTTCCCGCATCGAGTATCACGTCGACGTCGGCGTCCACGAGCCACGCGATCGCACTCCTGTAGGTGTGGCTTTCCGGAGACTCGCCGACCTCAGCGAGATACAGTTCGGCGTCCGGTGCCGAACCGGAGACGACGCTTGCAACCTGTGTACCGTGATCGCTCGTGGAATCTCGTGTCAGCTGTGTTCCCGAATCGTGGAGCCTCGCCCGGTCGGCGACGCCCTGTCCCAGGTTGCCGTAGGAACCGAACGAGGAACCGACGATCCCGATCTTGACTCCTTCGCCAGTTATGCCACGGTCGTGCACCGCCTGGATGTCCTCGTCGGGATCGGCGGCAGCGAGGCCGACCGCGTCGGTTCCGTCGACGACGTCGGTGCGAGTGTACTCTGCGGGCGGTACTGCAAGCACCGCGACCAGTACGATCGCCGATACCACCACCACGCGAACCGTCGGTCGGAGCGTCCGATCGTCCAGACGATCACAGCGATCTCCCGACATTCGGCTCACCTCCAGAGGCGGAACGCGAGCAAGACGCCGAGAACGACGAGGCCGCCCGCAAAGAAGGCGACTCCCGGCGGGAGGAATCCGAACACGGGCTCTGCGGCCGTTACGCTGTCGCCGACCCGCGGGAGCGACTCGGGCGTGGTTTCATCGAGCACGGCAGTCGCAAACCACCATTGCACGAGCACGCTACCGACCAACAGGGCGATCACAGCTCCGGCGAGATCCTCAATCGAATCCAGGAGACTCGAGGAGTCTCCCACACACACCACCAGGGCGTCGTCGCTGGGAGCGTACACCTTCATCTCCCGTCCCTTGCTCGAGTATCGGGTGTCCGCTACGTACACCAGATCCGCCTCCTGGAGGTTCGAGAGGTGGTGTTTGACGTTCTGGAGGGACGTGTCGATCCGGTCGGATAGCTCGGAAGCGGTGGACGGCTCCTCGTGAAGCGACGCAAACAGTTCCCGGGCAGTCTCCGAACTGAGCGAGCCGAGGAGCCGATCCGTGTCGGCGTCCTCGAGTTGAACGACCCGGAGCCCGCGCTCCTCGTCGACCAACTCCGGGTCGGAGTCCGTCGGCAACAGCCCGGACATGTATTCTCCTATGTCCGGGAAGACAAAATAGTTCTGTTACATGTCGGCATGGAACAGGAGCGTGAACAAGCGTCTAAGGTGATCCGGACGTCCGGGACGATCGGAGAGAAATGTGCTTAAAAGACACATTACAATACAATACTCACTCTTATACTCCTCGATCCCATATCCACCGTTATGAGCGATATGGACGGGAACGCCGACGACGAACTCGCAGAGATTCGACAGCGGAAACGGCAGCGACTTCGCGAGAAAGTCGAACAGGGGACACTCGGCGAGGATGCCTCGGACGGGGCAGACGGCGCCGATTCGAGTGGGGCGGACCGACAGGAGGGATCGCCTGCACCCGACGAGCCGATCGAACTGGACGACCCCGGACGGTTCGATTCCGTCGTCTCCCAGTACGACACCGTTCTCGTCGACTTCCACGCCGAATGGTGCGGTCCCTGCAAGATGATGGAGCCGGCGGTGAAATCTGTCGCACGCGATACGGACGCCGCAGTGTTGAAGGTCGACATCGACAGACACCAGGGACTCGCGGGCAAGTTCGGTGTCCGGAGCGTTCCGACGCTCGTGTTGTTCCGCGACGGGGAACCCGCACAGCGGGTGATGGGTGCCCAGTCCGAAGCGGCGCTCAAGCGCCTGGTCTCGAGGTAACTGACGCCATTGTTTTTATAACTCCGGAGTTACTTCTCCGGAGACAGCAGCTATAATTTTCTGGACGGTGACGGTTCGCGTATGATTACGAGCCAGCGGATGGCGGCCGTCGATGCGAACGCCGAGGCGCTGGGCGTCCCGCGAAAACAGTTGATGGAGTCCAGCGGGAACGCGATTGCACGCGTCGTTCGGCAGCTCGCCGACCCTGGTGACGCGGTGGCGGTCGTGTGCGGTCGGGGCAACAACGGCGGCGACGCGCTGGTCGCCGCACGATTTCTCGAGAGGTACGAGATGACGGTCCACCTGCTGGGCCGCCCCGAAACGATCACCACCGAGATCACCCGTGAGAACTGGGAGGCCATCGTGGCGGCCGAACTGGACGCGACCGTCGTCCGGGACAGCCGGACGTTCGATCCCGGCGAGCCAGATCTGGTCGTCGACGCGATCCTCGGGACCGGGGCCACGGGTGCGCTCAGGGAACCGGAACGAAGCGTCGTCGACCACCTCGGGGATCTCGATGCACCCATACTCTCAGTCGACGTTCCGACGGGGATCGACCCGGACACGGGGGACCGTCTCGGCGGGGGCGACGGGATCGCAATCGACGCTGATCACGTCGTCACGTTCCACGACCGAAAGCCCGGACTCGAGTCGCTCGATGCCGACGTAACGGTCGCCGACATCGGTATCCCACGGGCGGCCGAGCTGTTCACTGGTCCAGGAGACCTGCTCCAACTCGATCGTCGGCCGGACTCTCACAAAGGCGAGAACGGCGAAGTCCTCGTCGTTGGCGGAGGACCATACACCGGTGCACCGACGCTCGCAGCGTCGGCGGCGTTACGTGCAGGGGCGGACCTCGTTCGGGTCGCCTGTCCCGAACTCGTCGCACGCGAGGTTCAGGCGTTCTCGCCGGATCTCATCGTCCGGCCGTTCTCGGGCGAGACGCTTGCGCCGGCTCACGTCGAGCAGATCGCACAACTCGCCGCCGATCACGACGCGGTCGTGTTCGGCCCGGGACTCGGGGACGCCGAGGCGACGCTCGAGGCAGTTCATGCATTTCTCGACCAGTTCGAGGGACGGGCAGTGATCGACGCCGACGTACTGGAGGTCGTTCCGGACGTCGACACCGACGCGACGCTCGTCTGTACCCCCCATCAGGGGGAGTTGCGCGGAATGGGTGGCCCGGGAGCCGACGACTGGGAAACGAGGGCGGATCTCGTCTCGGAGTTCGCGGCGGAACTCGGCCACGTTCTGCTGGTAAAAGGGCAATACGACGTCGTTACGGACGGAGAGAACGTCCGGATCAACCGAACCGGAAATCCTGGCATGACCGTTGGCGGTACCGGAGACGTACTCGCGGGCGCCGTCGGCGCGTTGCTTTCGGTCCTTCCGCCGTTCGAGGCGGGTGCAGTCGGCGCGTTCGCCAACGGGCGGGCGGGCGATAGCGCTTACGACGACGCGGGGAACGGACTGGTCGCGACGGACTTAATCGATCGGCTCCCGGAGGCACTACGTACGGATGAGTGAGGACCTGACCCACACCGACGACGAGGGGAACGTGCAGATGGTCGACGTCGGCGACAAGCCCGACACTGCACGACGGGCGGTCGCCCGTGGCGAGATCCACCTGCAGCCGTCGACGATTCAGTCGATCCGCGAAGACGACATCGGGAAAGGAAATGTTCTCGCGACCGCGCGCGTGGGCGCGGTGCAGGCCGTCAAACACACCTGGGAGACGATTCCGATGTGCCACCAGATCCCCATCTCGAACGTGGACACCGACTTCGATCTCGGAGACGACCAGATCACTCTGGAAGTCGCCGTCGAAACAACCGGAAAGACGGGCTGTGAGATGGAAGCACTCGAAGGTGTGACGACCGGGTTGAACGTGATCTGGGACATGGTGAAAGCCGCCGAGAAAGACGCGGACGGCCAGTATCCGGAGACGGCAATCGACAACGTCCGAGTGGTCGAAAAACGGAAACGCCGCATTCAGTAGCTGTTTGCAGTCGGCTGATTCCGGCACCTGTTCAATGGAACCGCTGTCGATAGCCGGGTATCACTGTGGCCGATCACCGTAATACGATTCTACTCAAAAGTATTATTTCGCAACGACGACAACAGTTATTCGAATCACCGATGGCCGCCTTCTCTCGCCGAGCGTTCCTATCCGGACTCGGTCTCGCTGTCGGTTCCGCCACCGCCGGCTGTACATACGGTCAGTCTACGGGCGCAATAGGAGGCGTGGAGCTGACCGACATGGCCGAGAGAACGGTCCAGGTGCCCGCGGAGGTGGATCGCATCGTCGCCGTCGGACCGGGTGCACTCCGGTTGGTGTGCCACCTGGGCGTCGGCTCTGACGTCGTCGCCGTGGAGCACCAGGAACGCGCCACCGATAACTGGACACCGCCGTACAATATCGCATATCCCGAATTTCGCGAGCTGCCCACCGCCGGGCCACAGCACGGCGGCGACGCGGAGGCGATCGTGACGCAGGCTCCGGATCTGATCGTCGCATCCACGGATACACCGGACGGTAGTGCGCAACTGCAGTCCCAGACGGGCGTCCCGACTGTCTGGGTCGACCAGGGGAACTTCGGCGACGATCGCGAGTCGCTGTACACGGCCTGGAGAACGGTCGCTGAAGCGGTCGGTCGAACGGAACGTGCGGAGGAACTGGTCTCGTTCGTCGAATCCCGCCGCCAGGAACTTCAGGAACTGAGTAGTGACGCCGTCGGCCACCCGTCAACGTTCGTCGGCGCCGTAAGCCACCGCGGCGGTCAGGCGATGACGTCGACCGAAGTTCCGTTCCCGCCGTTCTCGATGGTCGGAGCGGAGTCGGTGGCTATCGAACTTGCGCCAAAAGCAGCCGAATCGACCGGTTCGACGGCGAAGCGGGACGTCGCATCCGAGAAGCTCCTGGAGTGGGATCCAGAAGTTGTATTCATCAACCGGGCGAACCTCTCGATTGTGCAAGACGGACTTCGCGGATCGGGACTAGATTCCCTCTCTGCAGTCCGTAACGGCGCTGTTTACGGCGTTCATCCCCATTACTACTACGATTACAATCCGTCGACCATGCTCGCTAACGCCTACTACATCGGAACGATCCTGTATCCCGCGGCGTTCGGCGATGTCGACCCGAAAACGGCAGCCGATCGAGTGTATCGGGGGTTCTTCGACCAGGACCTGTACGAAAGGATGGCTGACGCACACGGCCCGTACGGGGCGGTCGAACTGTAAGGAGTGCTATGTCATCGACGCCAGCACACGTCCGATACAAACGACGGAATCGGCGGAAGCGACTCGTCGGTGTCGGGTCGGTGGGGCTGCTGGTCCTCGCAACTGCGTGGTCTATCGCCGCCGGCGCCGCGGAGCTGTCCGTCGTCGACGTCCTGCAGATTCTCTCTGGCGAGGCGTCAGCGACCAACGAGACGATCGTCTGGCGGATCCGTCTCCCCCGGGTGCTTTCTGCAATCGCTGCTGGCCTCGGGTTGTCCGTCGCCGGGGCGGCAATGCAAAAGGTGTTGAACAACCCCCTCGGCTCCCCGTTTACACTCGGAATCTCGCAGGCGGCCGCCTTCGGCGCAGCCGTCGCTGTCGTCGTGCTATCGGGAACAGGGGTACTCGTCTCACAGTACGTGATTGCCGGCTCGGCGTTCCTGTTCTCGCTGATGTCGGCTGGCGCGATTCTCCTTCTGGTGGTGTACACCCGGGCGACCCCGGAGACGATGATCCTCACCGGGATCGCACTGGGGTCGATGTTCGCCGCAGGGACGTCGGCACTGCAGTACCTTGCAGATCCCTCTGACGTCTCTGCGATCGTGTTCTGGACGTTCGGTGACGTCGGACGGCCGGCGTATCTCGAACTGGGTGTGATGTCGTCGGTCGCCGCTGTGGCGACGGGGTATTTCGTGTACAACAGCTGGGACTACACGGCGCTCTCGGCGGGTGACGAAACGGCAGCCGGTCTCGGAGTCGACGTGAGACGGCTCAGAGTCAACGGGATGGTCGTCGCGTCGCTCGTGACCGCAACGATCACTGCCTTTGTGGGAATCATCAGCTTCGTCGGGCTCGTCGTTCCCCACATCGTGCGGAAGCTCGTGGGCGGCGACGACCGGTACGTGATCCCACTTTCCTGTGTCGTCGGTGGGCTATTGCTTTTGGTTTCTGACACGGTCGCCCGCACCGCTTTTGATCCAGTCGTGTTGCCGGTCGGTATTCTCACGGCGTTTCTCGGGGCACCGCTGTTCCTGTATCTGGTGATTAGAGGGAGGGAGTACTGGTGACCCGATCAGAACGCCTGGTCGATGTCGAAACCCTGCGTTTCGCGTACGACGACACGCCGGTTCTCAGCGGGATCGACCTCGCGATCGACGAGGCGGAACTTCTCGCGCTCGTCGGGCCGAACGGATCTGGCAAGAGTACGTTGCTCAAATGTCTCAACGGGATCCACGAGCCCGATGCGGGGGAAGTTTTCCTGGATGGAACAGCCATCTCCGAGCTGTCTCGGCCCGAGATCGCGCGTCGCGTGGGCTATGTCCCTCAGCGGGAGCGCGGGCGCTATCCAGCGACCGTTTTCGACACGGTGTTGCTCGGCCGGCGACCACACGCGAGTTGGCGACCTGTTGACGAGGACCTCCAACTCGTCACGCGACTGCTCGATCGGCTCGACCTCTCTGAGCTTTCGGACCGCCCCTTCGAAGGCTTAAGCGGCGGCCAACGCCAGAAAGTGACCATCGCGAGAGCGCTCGCCCAGCAGCCGCGATTGCTGGTGCTCGATGAACCAACCAGCGATCTGGACGTCAGACATCAGCTGGAAGTGCTCGAGGCGCTCCGGGAGGAACGCGACCGTGGCCGGGCAGTCGTAATGGCGATCCACGATCTGAACCTGGCGACGCGGTTCGCCGATCGGATCGCGATGCTCCACGACGGGAGGATTCACGCGATCGGTGGATCCGACGTCTTGACACCCGAGACGATCGAAGAGGTGTACGGCGTTCGTGCAGAGGTCGAACGGCGGAACGGACGGACGGTCGTACTGCCCGATGCACCGATCGCGACGACATCACACGACGCTGTGCACTGACGCTACCGCAATGACAGCACCGGGCGGCCGGCGTCCCGGATGATCCGCCTCGTCGTGCTCCCGAGCAGCCGGTCTGGCACTCCCTCGCGCCCTCGCGTCCCGACGGCGATCAGACCTGCGTCGACGCCGTCTGCGTATCCACACAGCTCTGACGCCGGCGCGCCCCGGAGAACCTGACCCGTGGTGGGAACGTTCACCTCCTTCGCGCTCGCGGTGATCTCCTCGACTACCGTCTCGCCACCCTCCCGGAGCAATCCCACGATACTCCGTGGAGCGTCCTCGAGGTCGTACACTGTCGAGTCGATCACGTACACCGCATGCAGTGTCGCACCGAAGCGTTCCGCAATCTGTAATGCGTGGTCTGCGGCACGTTCGGCCGCGTCGCTCCCGTCAGTCGCCACCACGATGTCCGAGAGTGGATCCGGCAACGAATGCTGAACCTCCTCGGTGTCCGGAACAGACACGACGGGCACATCCGCCAGAGTAACGACCCGCTCTGCCGTGCTGCCGAGTCGGCGATCGCCCGCCCCACGTGTTCCGAGCACACACAGATCGACGTCACGTTCGTGGGCGTGTGCGATGATTTCTTCGTACGGTCGGCCGCGTCTGATCTCCCGGTCGACGTCGAGACCCTCCGCACGCTTTTGAATCTCGGCAGTCACACGCCTGCCGGACTTCTCCGACCGATCGAGCAGCGTTCGCCCGTCCTCCGGATCGATCAGCCGATCGATCGACGTGTCGACGACGTACAGGAGGTCCACCGCCGCGTCCGTCGCCCTGGCGACTGAGAGACCGTATTCGACCGCGCGGGCGGCGCCAGTGCTTCCGTCGACCGCGATGAGCAGCCGGTCGTACATGGGTAATTCTTCGCGGAGAGGGATCAAGTACTCTTTCCCGTCACCCCCCAGATCGAAATTGGTAGGCAGTTGTAAAGGCCGCGTGGGCCGGCCCGTTGATTCTCTGACCGAAAGTGCCACCTCGGTCAGCACTGGCGACCCACGCGATCAGGACAGGCGAACCATGATCAATGGACGATCCCGGAGTGGAACAAACAGATTCAGGATTTCGGTGTTCAGATCATGGCAATAGAACTATCGTAACGATTCGTCAATCACGCCGCTTTATCCACCCTGAACCGTGTGTGGCACTACTCGGGAAAGTACATACTCGAAGGTCATTATCCATAAATCGCCTTTTCAGGGGTATAACCCCTTTTCGGAAATTGTTCCCCTCTACACAAAAGAAATAAGCATTCACTCGGTTCGCTATCGCCGGGGTTTCTTGTACCTTTGCAGAACACCCCACCCCGAGGTTTTCATATCGCAATATATGGTTTATGCAGTGTCGGATCCGCCGACGATCGAGTAGATATATGTCTCGTAGGTGTCACGAACCTGGTCGCCCCAGTTGTGTGTATACGTGTCGATAATGTCGCTGGCAACGTCCCCGCGGAGATACTTCACGATGCCGCGGTCGCCGGTCCGGTCGCGGAGGTGGGTGGTAAAGAAGTGCCGAAAGTAGTGGGGAGTGACGTTTTCCGCGGAGCCACCGCCGGTGTGATACCATCCCCACTCACGGGCGTGTTGTTCGACGATGTGCCTGACGGCGGCGGGGTCCAGTCGGGTTCCCCAGTCTTCACTCGTGGCGACGAACAGCGGTTCCGCCGCCGATCTCGCGTCGGGACGGACAGCCAGCCACCGGAGGAGGACGCCCCCGAGTTCCTCGTCGACCGGGATGATCGTCTCCCGCTGGCGCTTGTTCGAAGCTGTTCTGACTTCACCGTTGTACTGTTCGCCCACGGTCGGTTCCGTCGGTACGTACAGTGAATCCGGGTGCCCTGACAGCTGTGCTCTGGGGGAGACACCGTACTCGTCGACGACTTGCGTGTCGGAAAGCCAGAGGTCCCGAAGGTCGAGATTGCACAGTTCGCCGACCCGCATGCCAGTTTTCAAAAGGGTGACGACGACGGCGCGATGCAACGGATGGTCGATGTCCCCGAGGAAAGCGCGCATCTCGGGAATCGAAATTTCCCGTCGCTGGGGGTCTTTCTCGACGGTTTCGTCCATTTCTTCGACGACCAGCGCCATCGGGTTGGCGTCGAACGCTCCGACCTGGGTCATGTAGGCGTAAAAGCGGTGGAGATACGCCGCATACGTCGCAACGGTGCTTTCGCTCACCGATCCGCGCAGGGTGTGAATGTACGCCATACAATCCCGATACGACGCCTCGGCGGGATTCACCGGCCGTTCCTGGGGACTCTGTTCTGGATCGGCGAGAAACGCCTCGAACTCCCGGAGCACGCGTTCGTAAGCGTCCCGGGTGCGCTCCGTCTTGCCGTGGAAGGTGAGGTCCTCGAGGAAGTATGCGATGGGGTCTTCCGGATCCGCCTCGGTGGAATCGACGCTCATTGGGTACTACGTACCTCCCTCTTCGGTCAGGGTGTATCCGCCGTCCCGTCCACTGTACTTCACCTGGTTTCTGTCCTGCAAGCCAGACAGTGCTTCATCCATCCGGTCTTCGAGATCGACAGCCAGTTCCTCCCGGAGTTCGTCCCAGTCCAACGTCCCCTCAGATTCCAGGAGGTCGTGTATCCGGCTTTCGAGGACGTCACCCCCGGGGTTCGTGGCGTTAGAACCACCTTCCTCGGACTTCTCCGCGAGATCGAATCCGCGACGACCCGCCTGCACCATCGTTCGCAGGAACTCGCTTTGGCTCATTCCCAGCTGGTCTGCGTGTTCACGCCACCGCGTTTTTTGATACGCCGGCACGTAGGTCTTCACGGCGACGCGCTCGTCCTCGCTGCCCATGTTTCCTCGCTCTGGCGGCAGTCCCTTCAATCTATCCCCACACTTCGGGATAAGGACACTTACCCGGAGTTCTAGCCCTAGATATACCCGGCGGAATATCCTGTAATCCGAAATTGTAGTACTATTCTCAATTCATGTAGTACTATAATTCAGGATTAGTATACTCGGGGTGGATTCCGATATTTCGTCGCTTTTGAATCGACGGAAAGGAGTGAGTTATGTCGGCTTTTATCGGACAGATATCGAATACAGTCGTTTAGATATGGTCAAAATTTGAATCGTGGTTTCGACGAACACTCCGTCGGATCCGTCACCTATTTCGTCGTGTTCGTCGGACGAGCATCTCGACGAGCTCTGCTTCGACGGGAGTTCTGAGGTCACCATCCGGCTTGAAAGCGGAGCCGACGATCGCGCCGTCGGCGATTTCGAGATACTGTTCCAGGTTGTCGACGTCGACTCCACTTCCAACGAAAACGGGGGGACTCCGTGAGGTTTCGGTGACGGCCTCACACAGATCGGATACGTATTCGGGATCAGCCTTTTTCCCCGTCGCCGATCCGGAAACGATTACGCCGTCTGCTAACCCTCGTTCGACGACGTCTTCGAGTGCTGTGGCCGGGTCGTACCCCGGTGAAACTGGTTGCGAGTGTTTGACATCGACGTCCGCCAGTACGGCGATTTCGGGGTCGAGTTGTTCCCTGAGGCGGATCGTCTCGTGGGCAGCTCCTTCGATGATCCCCTGGTCGGTGATTCGGGTGCCGGCGTGAACGTTCGCCCTGACGAACTCTCCCCCGACGGCGCCGGCAACTGCGATCGCCGCGGGGACGTCGTTCCGCAAGACGTTGACCCCCAGGGGAACGTCGATCGCCTCGCTGAGCTCAGTTGCGATCCGCGTCATCGACGCGACGGTGTGTTTCGGCACTTCGTCGGGGTAAAACGGCGCGTCGCCGAAGTTTTCCACGAGGATTGCGTCGATACCACCATCTTCGAGTGCTGTGGCGTCAGCTACGGCTCGTTTCAAGGCGTCATCGATCCCAGTACTGTCGGGAGAACCGGGCAACGGCGGTAAATGCACCATTCCGATCAAGAGGAACTCGCTCGGGTCTCGGACGTTCATACAGAGTGGGGGAACGGCTGCCCCAAAGGGGTGCCGACACTCGAGCACACGCCGACAACAACCATCGAAATAAACTATATGGCGCTATATTGAATGCTTGGGGACAGTAGTTGAGACTGGTCGTCTCAATGCATATGGCATTCTGGCGAAGTTCATAAATAGTATGAAGGCGTAGTCTGGGATAGAACGATGGCTCGAATCACCGGCTCCTATCCAGACGATCTCGATCTCCTCATCGAGGGCGCTGTCGAGGCTGGTGTGTTTAGTGGCAAGAGCGATGCGTTGCGAGAGTTCGTGCGTGAATACTTCGAGGACCACGAAAGCGAGCGTATTGCAGCTGCGGTCGCCCTCTACGAACGCGAGCGGATCACACTCGGTGATGCCGCGAGGCTCGCTGATGTCGACCGCTGGACGATGCGTGACATCCTCCGTGAGCACGGTGTTGAACTTCGTCTGGGGCTCGTCGACGAAGACGACGCAGCCTACGAGATAGAAACAGCACGCGAACTCGAATTCGATGATGAGGACTCGTCTGATGAGGAGTCACGTGCTAAATGACAGGTGACGATCTCCCAGCGCACCCGAGCGTCTTGAACACGACTGTACTCTCGAATTTTGCGTACATCGATCAGCTGTGGGTAGTTGCTGACCTATCTGGAATCTGTACGGTACCAGTCGTGCGTGAGGAGCTTGAACACGGCATCGATAATCACCCATATCTCCAGGAAGCACTCGATACGCTTGATGACGAAATCCCAGTCGCGACGATTTCGGATACTGTCGCAAACAGAGAAGCCGTTGTTGGTGGGCACCTCGACCCCGGGGAAGCCCAAGCGTTCGCCCTCGCCGACGCACACGACGGTCGGCTGCTGACAGACGACGGAGATGCCCGATCCTTTGCGAAAGACCAGGGCGTGACCGTTGTCGGGTCGGTTGGCGTTCTGTTGGCTGCAATCGATGCTGGGAAGATCGATGAAGCGACTGCTGACGGGTGGCTGTCGACGTGGATCGATGAGATCGGTTACTACGTCCCGTATCGGACGATTTCCGAGTATCGATGACGGGCTTGCTTGTGTTCGAAACGCCTGATTAGTGTGCCCGTGAACACGTCTATTACCAATGAGTGAAGCCGACAGACGACTATCCGAAGAGAGTGAGCAACGGTTTCTAGACCTGTACGCCCATCTGTTGGTGTATGTCAACGACCGATTCGAGGTCATCGAAGAAATCGAAACGGTCGCTGATCTTGAACAGCACTACACTGACGAGCTTCTCCCGCTCCGAAACACGCTGTACAACGAGTCGACGACAGACTTGATTGAGGACTTCGTTGAAGAGAACCCTCCCGACCTGTCGGAGACTGATCTCGAACAGGTCGCAGCGTGGACTGACTTCGTCGCCGGCGAGTTCGTCGTCGTCCGCTATCGAGAGGACGATGCGATCTTCCTCGATTGGACAGAACCGCCGAAAGCATACGCAGTCCGCCCTGCTCGGCTTCCGTTCGCCGAATTGTGGGACGAGTCCGCACTTCCAGTCCCGGTTTCGAGTGTCGCCCTGTTACCGTTCGAGGACCAGATCGTCTACGACGGGTGGATCGGGGTCAAGAACATCATCTTCGGGGGCTCGCTCAGCGCAGACATCGACGACGAATACGAGGAGGCCAAACATCGCTTCGGCATCATCGACTCGCTTCCAGCACCCGAGGAAGACCAAAAGACGGACGCCGAGGAGTTGCGCTTCTACATGAAGAACAAGCGCAACCGCGAACGATACGCGTCGGAGATCGAGCAGTTGCGGGAGAAAACCGACGAACTGGAGCGGATTTACCATCAAGAGATGGGGAAAGCCCGTGCCCGAAGCTTGGGTCGCGAACTGCGCGAGTTGGGACTCAACGAAGCCTACGTAGCGATCTACGACGATCGAATCATCACCAGTGCTCCCTCCGAATCCGAGGTTCGCGAGCTACTCGAAGAGATTATGCCCGCTGGGAAGGCTGATCACCCCTACGTCTACCACTTCGATCCCTGAACGAGAGTCAATAGCTTACGACTGGAGTTGCGTGACAGTCGATGCGATTTCGCTTTTGCTCGGTTCGCTTGAGAACTCGAATACTCTGTCTCCGACACCGAAGGCGTATCTCCGGTAGGAGACGTCGACGTGAATCCAGCATTCGACATCGCTGTCTGTCGCCTCATATTCGGCTTTACTTGTATTCTCCCCGTGCTTCAGCACGTCGAGCAGGTACTCTTCGATACGTGGCGCATTCGCGATCCGCAAGAGATGGTCGGCAGCGACGTTGTCTAACACGTCTGCTGGGGTTCCGTATCCGTCGCCGACGAGATAGAACTCGCCGTCGTACTCGTGTGACTCGACCTGAACACGGAGTGCGTACGTATTAGCCATATCGGTAATTTCGAAGAGCCACGTATCAGGGTGTCTGTTACAGAGACTGTCTGCCAGTAGCCGCGTCGTGAACAAGATTTAGTCGGAATGGATCACAACCATCGTATATGTCTTTCACCGCCAGCTGGCACACGCTTCTCGACGAACTCGACGACCTTCCCGAGAGCGCGACGCTCATCACGCCGCTCTCCCATCAGCGATTTCGTATTACTGACGTGCAGGACGCTCGCGTCATCATTCAGTTCGAAGACAGAGACGAGACGCGACCGCTCCAACGCGACCAGTTCGAAACGCTCTATCGACGAATCGAGGATTCTCCCGACGGGTTTGATCTTGACCGTCTCCCGCCGGATGCCGACCCATACCCGGCGGTATGGAGTGTCCATCCACGGTTCGAGGTTGATAAGGACGCTGGCATCATCACACAATCGGAGGTTTCGACGGCAACGCAGGTGGTGGGCGCGGAACAGGAATCTACGGACGAGGAACGAACTGAACCCGACGGACTTGATGTCTACTCGGATGCACTTCTCCTCATCGATGCACTCGAACGCCACGATGTGACTACTCTCTCTGAACTGGAGACCGACGCGTTGGTGAATCTCTACACCCTGCTTTCGGATGTCCAGCGAGATGCTAACGAATTCCGCAAGGAGATCGCGGATGTCCTCCTCGCTCGGCTTCATCACGACCGTCCGGTTTCCGGGCAGTACGGCTCCGTCCAGCGGACGAGTCGCCGCAACCGCTCGCTCAAAGACGACGAGGAGGTGCTGGAACGCCTCGAGAACGCTGGCATCGACCGCGAACGTGTGCTGAGCGTCGATCGCTCGAAAGTCGATGAAGCGCTGGAAGTCACCACGCTCTCCGAATCCGATGTGTACGAAGTCGAAGAAAGCGAATACGTTCGCAAAGCGGAGGTCGATGAAGACGTCAAAGACTCCCGATTGCAGGGGTTGAAAGACCGCCTTGCTGCCAGCAAGGACGATGAAGCGAACCAGCTACGAGCGGAGATCGAGGAGCTCGAGCAGCGTATCGACGAGCTCACCAGCTTCCGCACAGGTACGGAGATGCAAGGATGACTGCCTACCGCTTTCGCGTCAAATTCGACCCCGACCCGACGTCGCTGTGGCGGGATATCGTCGTTGGTGCGGACAGAACGATCTCCGAATTTCAGTCGGCGATCAACCCTGCGGTCGGACTCGATCAGGGCCACCTCTGGTTCGTCGGGGAGGATGAAGACTATTGGGATAGCGCCGTCAAATACCAGTGCCCGCAGGAGTACGAGGAGTCGCTTGGTGGTGATCCGGTATTGCGTACGGAACGGATTGAGAACGCTGACGAGGTGACGATCGGCGAGATGACTCGCCAGCTCGGCCTCGAACAGTATGACCGTATCTGCTACCTCTATGACTACGGCGACGAATGGCGGTTCTACGCAATCTTGAAAGAGATTCTCAGCGATGAGCCGAGCGACAAACCACCAGAGGGTGTGAAAGAGAAAGGCGAGTCCATCGACGACCAGTACGACGCACCAGGAGCCGCTGAAAGCGATTCGCCTCTCCCTGACCCACTCTATTCGGTGCTCCCTGAAACTGCTGTTCCCGTTGCGGATCTGCGTGAGTTGGAGAAGCGAGATGGTATCGTCCACGTCATACCACTGCTCAGTCTCGAAACCGGATTCGGGGCGGTCTGCGAACGGTTCGCGATTCAGTTCGAAGAGAGGGGATACGTCCTCGAAAACTTCCAGCCGGGGTGGCAGGTCGTTGAGGAAGTTGATGGAGCAGACAAGACGGAAGGAGAACTCCTCGCGGCCCTTGCGGACGCAGTACGCGAGTGGCACGCTGAAATCGCGGAGATATCGGGGGCGATGACAGGGCAGCATTTCGACGAGGAGACTGTCGAAGCGATGCACGTCGAACTGGAAGCAGAACTCGAACGCATAGGATACGGCCACCTGTAGGCTGCTCTCTTGACTGTCTGTCGAAGAGAACGAGTTCTTGGCCGTGACGTGTCCAGCGTCTCACAGTGGCACCAACCTGTGCGTCTCGCCGGAATGTCTTTCGTTGGATCGCCCGAAAACCGCACGTCGAGTGGCCGGTGTACGACTCGACACCGTTGTATGACCGAGGTTCGCTAGCCGGACTGGAGTCGGACGTTCGTACTGTTTCGGAAGCGTGGTTCGATCACGACGCCCATACCTCAGTTGAGCTGTTCGTCTGTACGGTTCCGCTGGCCTACTTTCGATTCAACCCTCACGATCGATACGCGAACTCGACACGCTATGAGATGGCCACGCTCTTTCGCCTGTTCGTGCTGAAGGAACTCCACGGATGGGACCACGAGACTGCACTCGTTGAGTACCTCAAACGTCGATCTGATATCCGTGAGCAACTGGGCATCGAGTCGATACCCAATCAGTCAACGCTGTGGCGAAGTTGGCACACACGCTTCACGGAAGATCTCCGCGGGACTATCAAAACGGTTGCTCGAACGATCCTCATCACCGCTCAGATCGCGGGTATCACGGTCCCGCGTGAACCGGATCGAACCCTCCGGCACCACGATACTGAATCCGGTCAGCCGGAGCCAGACGATGGAGACGTTCTCGATCAGGCGAGCAAGATCACCGACCACGTCAGCCGCATCATCGTCCCCGCGTTCTCGCTTAATCGTGGTGAGGGCTGTGAGATCCACGAGAATGCGTTTTGGGACTTGCAAACGTATCTGGGGTTGCGAGAGAATCTCGCCGCGAACGAGGGAGCTCGCAGTTTCATCCACGAGTCGACTCGTGACCGGACTCCGATGGGACACGCGCATCGTGACCATCTTCGTGATCTCTCGATCGAACAGATTCGAGAGATGTATCGGCAAGCGGCGGGCCGACTCTTAGAAGAGGTCGCAGCGACGGAGGCGTTCTATCGTGCCGGGATCGTAGCGATCGATATCACTGGAGCCGATCCCTTCACAGGTGACCGAACGGGCCACGAAGACGAGATAATCGGGACGAAGGAGAAGAACGACGAATACGCCTACCAATGGGCGACAGTCCAGTTGGTCGGCAACGCTGTCCCACTCGTCCTTGATGCCCGTCCGGTACGGAAAGACGAGTCACGCAAGGAGATAGTCGAGGACTTGCTGGTTCGACTGAAGGGCTCGTCCACGTCGATAACGTGCTAATGGACCGGGAGTTCGACAGTCAGCACGTCTTGGAGATGATCAGCCAGCGTGGACTCTCCTACGTCGTTCCCAAGCGGATGCAGACCAGCGAGAAAGCCCAGGCCAAGCGGTTACTCCAGCGGGGCCAAGACCGGTATGAAACCGACTGCAAGCTCCATCTGGGCAAGAACGAGTGGCACGAGACGACGCTGATCTACCGCCGGAAAGAAGACTCCGAGCACGACGACCACCGGCAGTATTCAGTGTTCATGACGAATCGAGGGAGCGGGCACCTCACTGAGTACGGCTACCGCTGGGAGATAGAGAGCGGGTACAAATCGATCTGGCGGTTCATGGCTGCGACGACCTCGAAGAATTTTGGGCTTCGCTTTTTCTACTTCGCGTTTGCGTGTCTGCTGTACTCTATCTGGCGAGCAGTCGATTTGCTGGTACAGGTCGAGTTGACCGGTGAGTATGAACATTCGCCGATCGTAACGGCCGACAACACGCTTACGCTGTTGAAGAAGGAGACCGGCATCGGATAGCGAGGATCTCTAACCGTGGTAGCGCGACGTCTAAGTGGCTACACTACCCGCGGTCTCGGAAACACTCCGGATGAGTTGACTATCCAACTATAACGTCCGGTCAGAAAGCGATCTGAATCAGTTTCTGCTCATCGATTCGGCTGAAACCACGCATCACAGCCCCGCTAATCCCGCTGTAGTCTCAACTCCAACTTGGGGATAGCTACAAACACAGACGACCCATAGGCTCTCACATGGTCGAGATCAGAGCGTTGGCCAGCGATGCCGTGATCGATATCGACGGTGAGGTACTTCTCCTCGAACGAGATCACCCGCCGTTCGACGGACACTGGGTTCTCGCGGGCGGCCTCGTCGAACCCGGTGAGACGGCCAGGGAAGCCTGCGTTCGTGAAGTAGCGGAAGAAGTCGGGATCGACGTGACAGTCCAGGAGTTCGTCGGCCTATACGACGATCCAGACCGGGACGAGCGAGGAAACGTCAGCGCAGCCTATCGCTGTTTGCCGGTGGGTAACGCGACGCCGGAGCCCCGTGAGGAGGCACGCCGGGTGAACACGTTCGCTCCTAGGGAACTCCCCGAAACAGGCTTCGATCACGGGCGAATCATTCGCGACGCGTTCGGCCAGTAGCCCAGAGAAACAGTTCGTCGCCGGACACGACACGGAAAACGTTTCACCGTGCCCCTCCGAGGGGATTTCATGAGCGGTGACGGCAACGGTTCGCCGGATGGCGAGAACGTGAACGTACGCATACGGGGGATCTATTCGACGGCACTGACCCAGCTGTTTCTCCGATCGGGGTTCGAGGTCGTCGGCGTATCCGGACCGATCGATCGGCGGTTCGACGAGGATTTTCCCGCGGCAGGTCACGAAGCCGCGGTGGAAACGACCGACGACCGACAGGGTATTGGCGTTAAAGGCGATCCCGAGGCCGTGACCGCTGTCCGAGAAACGATCCTCGACACACTGTCACGTGACACCTTATCGTGGGGAGATCCGACACCCCGAGGATCGGTTTTTCGCGGCCGAGTCACAGAAACCCTCGGCAGCGGCGCAGTCGTCGATTTGACGATCGGGTCCGGCGACGAAAACAACACTGACACCGGCGGCCCGATGACGACGGATCACCTGGCGAGTGAGGGGTATTTACCGTACGACAACGCCCACGAACACCTCTCTGTGGGCGACGAATTCCGGGTGCAGGTTACGGCGTCGTCGCCCCCCTGGACCAGTCGCCGTCCCGAGTTGGACACCACGATCCGGGCTTACGGCGGGGTCGCGGTCCTCGAGCGGGGGCGGGAGGGAACGACAGTCGACACCCACGACGATCAGGCCGCCCGTGAACTCGCCGGAATGACCGACCTGCTCGGACTGGAGCCGCCGGAGGGATGGGGGTTGCAATGGACCCACGCTGCGACAGAACTGGAGATGAACGCCCTGGAGGCTGGACTCCAACGGGCAATCGAACGGGCCGACGCGCTCGAGGGGTCCCTGTCTCCGGGAGACTCGAACCCGTCCGACGACACCGGGGGGTCCGAAGGACCGACAGTTGATACTGTACGCCCGGAGGCGCTCGCATCTCCCGGGGCCGGCGCCTGGCTGTGGTTCGGTCGGGAGTCACGGTTCGGCCTCGACGACCGCCGCAGGGACGTAACCACCACGATGCCGGGACATCACCGCATCAAGGCAGGATCGGACGAGGCGGGGGCAGGCGTCGACTTCGTCGAGGCGCTTTGTGACCCGGTGGATGACGACGAGTTCCCCTTCCGAACAGTGACCGGGCAATTCGGCCCCCACGAGGACGACGAAATCCGGATCGAACACGGGAAGCCTGACGGACGGTTGATCACGCTCGGGACCGGTACTGTAACCGAGCTCGAATCGGACGGAACCGTCACTGTCGAGCGAAAGATGACTGGACGGGGGAGCTACGATGGCCTCGGAGTCGCCCGCGAGGATGGCGACGTCGCGGTGACGAAGTTCCGCGAGGGCCGGTGGTGGTATCCGACGACCTATCGGGACGATTCCGGGACACCGAAGGGGACGTACGTCAACGTCTGTACGCCGGTCGAAATTTTTCCGGGGGCGATCCGGTACGTCGATCTCCACGTCGACGTCGTAAAACACCGCGACGGTACCGTCGAACGGGTGGACGACGACGAACTCGACGCGGCCGAGGCGGCCGGAAACGTGCCGGCCGAACTGGCCGAGAAGGCGCGCGCGGTGGCGACTGCCCTCGAAAACGCGTTATAACGTCCGGCCGCTCTCCGTCAGTGGTTCCGCCGACGCTATTTATACGCCTCAACCCTCATTCTCGTGTAATGACTACAGCCTACGTCGCGACCGCCGACAGGCTCCTCCTTGCCGAGGGAATCACGTCGGAGGACACCGCCGCCGCGGTCCGGTTAGCGGACAAACGTGTCGAATGTGTGGCCGTCTCGTCGTCGGCTCCCGATCGGGTGTTCGCCGGAACGTTCGACTCCGGGCTGTGGCGGTCGACAGACGCCGGAGAAACGTTCGAACGGATCGGCGGAGAGATCGAACCGGCCGCAGTCACTGCCCTGGGGATATCCAACCACGATTCCGACACTGTCTGGGCGGGCACGGAGCCGTCCCGGATCTACCGATCCACTGACGGCGGCAACACCTGGGATCATCTGGAGGGACTCACAGACCTCCCCTCGGCGTCCCGGTGGTCGTTCCCACCGCGGCCCGACACACATCACGTCCGGTGGATCGAACCGGCCCCCGCCGATCCGGACACCTGGTACATCGGGATCGAGGCGGGCGCGTTCGTGGTCACCCGAGATGGCGGTGAAACGTGGGACGACCGGCCGCCCGGAGCCAGACGAGACAACCACACGATAGCGACGCATCCGGACGCCCCGGAACGCGTCTACAGCGCGGCCGGGGACGGCTATGCCGAAAGCCAGGACGCCGGTCACACGTGGAAACAGCGACACGACGGTCTCGAACACCGATACTGCTGGGGGCTGGCGGTCGATCCGGGGGATCCAGACACGGTCGTCATGTCCACCGCGAGCACCGCCCGCAACGCCCACCGGACGGGACCGAGCTATCTCTATCGGAAAGGGTCGACTGGCGCCGTCGAGCAGGAGGAAAGGGGAGTGGGAGAAGACGACGGCACAACTAGTGGCGACGAGTGGACGCGGTTGGACAGCCCCGAACTCGACACTGGCGAGGGGGCCAGGCGGCCGGTACTGGCGTCGGGAACAGAGCCGGGCGAGCTGTACGCCGCCTGCGACGGCGGCCTCTCCCGAACTGGCGATGCCGGCGATAGCTGGGAGCGCTGTGAGATCCCCGCCGCAAGCGTCTCCGGGCCCCCCTCCGTCGGGGAGAACGACGACGTAACCTGGGAGGATCTCCTCGAAGGCGGCCCCGTTCGCGGCCTCGCAATCGTCTGAAATCCGATGGCGGTCCTCTGATAAGCTATTTACCGATCTGGGTCGAGAAACTGCTATGTACGACGTTGCGGTCGTCGGCGTCGGCCCTCCCGGCGCCCGGTACGCCCGTCGGGCGTCCGAGGCCGGACTCGATGTCCTCGCGCTGGAAAGCGGAGAGATCGGATCACCGCTGGCCTGTTCGGGACACGTCTCGACGGACCTGTGGGAGTACGTCCCCGAGAAGGCAGTCGATCGTCTCCTGCAAAACCGGATCTACGGTGCGGACTTCCACGTCGGTGGGCCAAAAACGGACGCCTACAGGTTTTACAAACGCGAGGAGGTTTCGAACGTGATCGACCGCGTCGAGCTGGATCGAACGCTCGCGGACTGCGCCAGAGAGGCAGGTGCGGACGTCCGGGAGCACCACACGGTGACCGATGTCGACGAGCGACCGGACCGGGTCGTTCTCACTGCAAGCGTAGGCGGTGACGGGAACGACGGCGATGGGAACGACGGCGATGGGAACGACGGCGATGGGAACGACGGGGACGGGAACCGCGGCGACGGGAACGGCGGTGTCGAACGGACGTTCGAAGCCCGCATCGTCGCCGGGTGTGACGGGCCGACCTCGAGAGTCCGTCGAGCGGTGGGGCTCCCGGAGCCCGAAGAGACGCTGCACGGCGTGCTCGCATTCGATGAGGAACCCGACCACGGAGACTTCGTCAACGTCCACCTGACGGCACCGACGTTTTTCTCCTGGCGGATCCCACGGGGCGAGGCCGGCGTCGAGTACGGCCTGGCCGCCCCACCGGGCAAGGACGTGAAAAGCCGGTTCGATCGACTCGTCGACGGCTACGGCGTCGAAACCGAGCGGTTCTGTTCGGGCGCGATACCGATCGGGCCACCAGCCCGAACGACGACAGACCGGGTGTTCCTCCTCGGTGACGCGGCCGCCCAGACGAAGCCGTTCACAGGCGGCGGGATACTCTACGGAATGACGGCTGCCGACATCGCAGCCGAGACGATCGATCCAGCGGATCCGTCGACGCTGTCGGCGTACGAACGGGCCTGGCGGGAAGAGCTCGGCCGGGAAATCCGCCTCGGATCGCTGATCAGGCGGGCGTATTCGCTGCCCGAACCGGTTCAGCGGGCCGGACTGTGGGCGCTGTCGGGTGAGATCGGCGTCCACATGGACCGACCGACGTCGTTTTTCTCCCGGGAACACCTCAGACGGCTGTTCTCCTGATCACTCCCCGGGATACGCCGGCAGCCTGGCCGATCGCGCTGATCCCTCGAGGAACGGCAGCGAGGCGAGTTCGGCGGGAATCTCCTCGTCCCCGAGACGGACGGTGAAATCCCCGTCGGCGTCGAAGTCGACGAGCGCCAGCGCAAGGGGACGTTCCAGCGTGGACCACGGCGTCGCACGCGTGACTTCACCGACGGTGTCGCCGTCGGCGGCAACCGGCACTCCGGACATGGGCGGCGTCTCCGCCTCGCCCATCGCCGATTCTGGGAACCGGTCGGGGAGCAAACCGACCAGACGCCGGCTGGGTCGACCGCGGTTCTCGATCTTCGAGACCACTTCCTGTCCCACGTAACACCCCTTCTCGAAGTCGAGTCCGTTCCTGACTCCCGCCACGTTGGGGACCCGGCCCTGAAGTTCCGTCTCGAAGATCGGGGTCCCCGCCTCCAGCGACAGCACGTCGTAGCTCCGGTATCCGAACGGGGCCGCATTGAGTCCCCTGGTGAGAAGGGTTTCGAACACCTCACGTGCGTTCGGTGCCGTACAGAGCACCTCGTATCCCTCCTCGCCCAGGGGGTTGTCCGTGGCGACGACAGTGACGCCGGCCCCGTGCATCGATCCGCGGACGAACGACAGCGGCTCCTCCGGGGGCGACCCACCGTCGAGCACCGAGGCGACTTTCTCGGTCGCCTTGGGGCCGTGAATTCCGAATATTCCGAATTCGTCCGTGGCGTCGTGGACCTCCACGTCCTGGATGAACACCTTCTCCCCCCAGTCGTCCACGAGGGGGGCCGCTCGACCCGGAGGCGTACACACCAGGAGTCGCTCGCCGGCATTGTACACGTACATGTCTGTCTGCACAGTTCCTTGCGGGTCGAGCAAAAGCGCGTACACTCCCCTTTCCTCACGCTCTGGGATTCGATTGGAAACGGCGTCGTCGACGAATTCATAGCGATCCGCTCCCGACACGGTGACCACGCCGTAGCCCATCTCGATTGCGCCGACCACGTTCCTGACTGCCCGCGCCGCACGTTGGGGTCGGCCGTACGCCTCCGCCACCGCCGTTCCGCCGCGCTCGCCGACCGTCGCCCCGTACTCCTCGTGTAAATCCCCGACGACCGTCATGTGACTGGGTAACGGGCCGAGGTGGAAAACCTCGCCGATCCGTTCCCGGCCTACTCTTCCTCGTCGGGCTTTCGAGCGAACATTACCTTGAGCGTGTTCAATCCTTCAGTTCGGGTCGTCCCCTTCGAGAGCCGGACGCCGTCGAACGTCCCGTTACGCCGAGCATCCCGAGGCCCCAGATGATCCATGTGATACACCCGTCTCGTCACCCACCCCAGGAGGAGCGTGAGCACGACGAACAGACCGATCGCTGTCGCCGTCGAAACGGGCGCGAACCCGACGACGACGCCGACGAGCACGTACACGAACGCGACGACGACCAGGAGAACTGTCACGGTGACGAGGATGTCGTTGACGGCTGTCATCCGGGCGTTGTAATCGATCCATCGGGCGTAGCTCCGGAGCAATCGTTCCTGGAATTCGCCGTCCCCCTCGTCTGCGATCGCCGTCTCGACGGCGTCGGCGTCCAGTCCACCCCGGAGGTTCGAGGAGGTGTAGGTGACCCCAGCCAGCCCCGTCGACACCAAAAGCAGCAGTCCTCCCGCGACCGTAAACGCATTCACGAATGCGGCGACGTCAATTTCCGTCTGTACCAGGATCGATCCCGCAGTGACGACCAGCCCGATCAAAAGCAGGTTCGCCTTCAGCAGTTCTATCGCCTTCCCGTCAATCTCCCGGAGCCGCTGGACCTGGTACTCGAAAGTGATCCGGAGTTCCTCTCGCGCCACTGGGACGACCTCGGTTTCCCCGGTGGCTTCGGCACCTCCCGGCGAGGGTCGGTTAGGACTTCCGTCAACCATAGCTGCTGTACACCGAGGGGATTGGTAACAGTGTCGCCGAGGTGATTGCAGTGGGCGACCGGTTCACCAAAACGTATCCGGTCCGCGAACCGATCCGATTTATAACATTTCGACTCGAACCGTGTTCTCACATGACGGACGACCGGCTTGTTGTACTCAACAAGGACGAAGACAGCATCTCGATTGTCGACCCAGATTCTGGAGAGACAATCGACCGTGTCCAGACCGACTTCAACCCTCACGAGGTCGAAATCGGCCCGGACGGAAAGGAGTTGTACGTCACCTGTTCGCTCGGCGGAACCCTCCTGGTTCTGAATACGGACTCCTGGGAAATCATCCAGCGGATCGAACACGAGCAGTTCGACTTCCCCCACGGGTTGGCTCTCAGGGAGTCGGCCGACGAGTTGTGGCTCGCATCGACATACAGCTCCCGCGTTTTCGTGTTCGACGTCGCCGGCGAGGGTGTCGAGCTGCGTTCCGTGTTCCCGACGTTTCAGGACAAGTCCCATATGGTGGCGTTCACGCCGGACGAGGAGACCGCGTTCGTCGCCAACATCGGCAGCGACAACGTCACCGCGATCGACGCCGACGAACGGGAAATCGTCGGAGACATCCCCGTCGGCGAAGCGCCCGAAGGGATCGAAGTCCATCCCGAAGGCGGGCTGCTGGTCGCCAACCAGGACGATTCGCGGCTCACAGTTGTCGATCCCGAAACGTTTGAAGAGCAGGGACAGGCGCTGCTGGGCGAAACGCCGATCCGGGTCGTCTCCTCGCCGAATGGTCGCCACGTCTTCGTTCCGAACCGCGAGGGCAACGACGTGAGCGTCATCGACACCAGCCACGAGCGAAACGACGAGATCCGACCCTGGGAGATCGCCCGCATCCCCGTGGGTATCTGGCCCGGCGGTACTACTTTCGATCCGACCGGAGAGCGGGCGTTCGTCGCGAACAACAAGACGAACGACGTGAGCGTCCTCGACGCCGACGAGTGGGAGGAGATAGACAGGTACGACGTCGGTCTTCACCCGGACGGCATCGCCTACCTTTCGCGGTGAAGTCCCGACAGTAAGACGGGCAGTTGCCTGGTCTCACACTGGTGGTCGGATGTGTGCCTCAAGTACACATAGTAGCGGCGTTGAAACGGCCTCGAACCGTAATATTTCCAGGGAGTGAATCCACGTGGACGAGGAACCGTACGCCAGCGACGGCACGGACGACACTGACACCGACGCGGAACAGGTTGCCGAGATCCGGGCATCCGAGTCCCTCTCTGAGCTGCGAACGCAATTCGAAACGGAGTCGATTCACGAGGCGTACTTTCGGGCGAAAGACGTCTGGAAGTCCACCGTCGATCCGACCTGGTGGGACGTCTCGGACTCGGGTGGACTCCCCGGAACGTGCGTTCGTCTCGACGGTCACGCGTTCCACGTCCACGGAGTCACACACGCGGACACGCCCGAAGAGCGAGCGTTCTTGAGAACGCACGTCCGACGATATCTCGACCGGGATGCGTCGGTGTACTGCGAACAGGGGATCCGCCCGCTTTACTTTCAGGACTTCGAGGGGGTCTGTGAGATGGACGATTACCGCTGGGCGATGGAGCAGTGCGTCCAACTGGCTGGTGAATCGTGGCTCGGCCCGCTCGAAGAGACGCCGTTCGACGCGTTGCTCGAGGACGTCAGTTCGATCGCCTCGACGTTCCGAGAGGCGACGTTTTCTGTCATCGAATCAGGGGCGTCCGTGTACGGCGACCGGTTCGAACGCGTCCTCGCCGACGTCGCAGCCGCGTTCGTGACCGATCACGCGGATCTCGCGACGGCGAAAAATTACGAGTCGTTCTCGCTGAGTCGCGATGCGAGTCGGAACCCCGATCGACTCCGTGACCTCCAGCGGTATTACGCCCGGGCGTTTCTCCCACAACCGCTGGAACGGGAGTGGCTCCGGCGACACGATCCCGAACTCGAGGTCGTCACACACGCACGAAACGAGCGAATGGCAGAGTACGCTGTCTACCACCACGACAACGCGAGTGAAGTGCATCTGCTCGTCGGTGCTGCCCACGGGCCGGGGATCAGACACTACCTGAAACAGTTTCAGCAAGGCCGGACAGTTCCCCCGTCGTTCGAGCCGCTGTAGGCGGCTGTCAGTCCTCTGTCGGGGTGGATGAACCGTGATCAGTCCTCTGTCGGGGCTGGTGGTTCGACCGGGTCCGGTTCGTCGATGTACTTTTCGGTCCAGGTTCCACGGGAGAACCAGACCACGCCGATCACTGCGCTGACGATGTGGCCGACGGTCATCCCCACCCAGATCCCGGTCGCGCCCCAGCCGGCGACGAACACCAGATAAAAGACGCAGGCCACCCGGCCGGCCCACAGGGAGATCAGCGAAATGGTCATCGCCGTCTTCGTGTTTCCAGCACCGCGGAACGCACCGAGGATGACCTGCGCGACTCCGATGAACGCGAACTCGACGGAGCGGATCCGGACGTAGTCGACGCCGTGACGGATCGTCTCGGCCGCCTGCGGCACGTCGCCGAGGAAGACCGCAACGATCGGCTCTGTGAACGCCACCGCGACGACCGCAACGAGGAGCATCACGCCCGCGCCGGTGCTCGCCGCGACGCGAACCGCCCGGGCGGCCCGATCGGCGCGGTCGGCGCCCAGGTTCTGGCCGACCATCGTGTCGATCGCGCGCCCGAGCCCCATCGCCGGGAGGAACACGAGCGATATGAGGCGGTTTCCGAGCCCGTAGGCGGCCACCACCGGCGGCGAGAACGTCACCACCATGGCGGTAAGGGTGATCATTGCCAGCGCGCTCGCGGTCTGCTCGACGCTGCTGGGGAGACCCAGCCGGAAGATGTCGGAGATGAACCCCAGATCCGGTGAGAGGTGGCGGATCCGGACGGCCGGACCGACGGTCGTCGTAAATAGCAGCCACAGCCCGATCGCCGTTGCGATGCCGCGAGCGATAATCGTCGCGAGCGCCGCCCCCTGGATGCCGAACCCGACGAACCCCGTCGCGGCGTAGGTCGCCGTCTCGATGGCCGCGAAGTCGATCGTCCCGACGATCGGGGTCGCGTCCAGCCAGACGAATATCGGGTTGTGCTGGAACCCGAAGATCAGGAAGGGATCGAGGACGACGTTGATAAAGACGGACACCACCATCACGAACATCGGCGTCCGGGTGTCTCCGTACCCCCGCAGTAGCGCGCTGAACACGAAGAAGCCGAACATCAGCGGGATCCCCAGGAAGATGACCTCCATGTAGTCGGCCGCAAGCGGGATCACCGTCGCGGCCGTCTCGGGATCGCTCGGCAGCAGCTCCAGGGCCGGACGCGTGTAAAAGTAGCCCCCGATCCCGATGACGACGGAGAGTGCCGCCACCGTCGTGATCGTCTGTCCGGCCACCAGCCCCGCGGATCGATCGCCTTTCGCGCCGGTGTACTGGGCAACCAGGATCGCTCCCGCGGTGGTGAACCCCCCGGCGACGGCGATTAAAAGGAAGATCAGCGGGAACGCAAGGCTGAGTGCCCCCACCGCCTCCGCCGACAGGCGGCCGAGATACAGGGTGTCGACGACGTTGTACGTCACCTGCAGCAGCTGGATGACCAAAATCGGCCAGGCGAGCCGGAACAGTGGCCGGAGGAGGCTCCCCTCGGTGATCGAATCACGCGGCTCGTCGCCGTCGTCGTCTTCACCGTCGCTAACGTCCGGCGGATTGTCGGACGTCTCGTCGGGAGGTGTACCGGAGGGCGTCGCGTCGGGATCGTCTTGCTCGTCGTCCCCCGGCGAAGCGGGGTCTGTCACTTTTGCAAGGCTGGACTGGCGGAGAAATCAACGTTCCGATGTCGGAAGGCCGGTTGCTTCGGTAGCACAAGGGCGGTTGCTTATAAGAGTCGCCCGCGAACTCCGACGGTATGGGTCGGGTCATCCCGGACCACTGGGCGGCAGATCTGGCGACGCCGTCAACCCTGGTCTGGCTCCTCCTCGTCAATGCCGTCGCGTTTCTCGTCGGCGTGGAGTTTTACGTCGACACGTTGGACGAGGTGCCGACGATCCTGTGGCCGCTGTACGCCGATTCCCCGACGGCGATCGCGCTGGCGACGCTCGCGCTGGCGACGCTACTCCCCAATCTCGGTCGGCAACCGCATCAGGCACCGAGAAATCGACCGCTGGCGTATCTCCACACGTTCGCGTTCGTCTGGCTCGTGAAGTTCGGCCTCTGGACGTTCGTCGCCCTCACGCTTCGTCCGGAACTGTACCTGTTCGCGGCGGGAGCGCTGTGGGACTACTGGGGAATCGTGATCACGCACTTCCTGTTCGTCGCCGAGGCGTTCCTGTTTCCACACGCGGCGGCGACGACGCCGGGGGCGCTCGCGTCGGCGCTGGCGTTGCTTCTGGCAAACGACGTGTTCGATTACGTCTTCGGCTACCATCCTCCGCTCGAGTACGAACCGGGGCTGGTGCTGCCGGTGATCTCCGTCGGCCTTTCGGTTTTCGCCGTCGCGCTCGCGTGGTGGGCGTTCGAACCACTCTCCGAGTGGTCGGCTACGCTCGAGTCGTGAGTAGCGACGAGCGGAGACGTTATCGGCCCCCGGGACCTACCAGTTCGTAATGGCGACTCGAGCGAAGGTGTGGTGTCCCGGGTGTGGTTTCGAGGGTGCGTTTGACTCGCTATCGGAAGCCAGGGAGTGGATCGACGACCACGAACGCGAGACAGGCCACGACCCGTCATGGGAGATCACCGGGATTGCGACCGGCGTCGAACGTGCAGGGTCAGCGGCCGGCGTGTGCGGGATTCCGGGATCGGAAGACGATCTCGACGGCGAGTAGTCACTCCGTGGAATCGTCCCCTTCGGGTCCGCTTTCAGTGTGGTCCTCGACGCGGTCGTCGAGCCGTTTTTCGACTTCCTCGCCGATCCGCTCGTCGACCTCCGCTTCGATCTGATCGGCGACGTCGTCCTCGAGTTGGTCTTCGACTTCCGCCTCGATCTGGTCGCCCATTCCGTCTTCCATCTGTCGTTCGACGGCCTGCTCGACCTGCTGTTCGACGGCCGAGGTGACCTCCTCGGGAACCTGCTGTTCGACCTCCGAGGTGACCTCTTCAGGGACTCGTTGTTCCACTTCCGAGGTAACTTCCTCGGGAACACGTTCCTCGATTTCCTGGGTTACCTGTTCCTCGGCTTCCCCCGGTACGGTGTCCTCGACCTCCTGGGCGACCGCCTCCTGGGCCTCCGCTGCGACTTCCTCCTCGAGAATCCGTTCGTAGACGCTCATGTTCTCCCACACGCGGAGGAAATATCCGAACACGAGCCCCCCCTGGAACGCCGCGACGCGCGGGTCCATCCCGACGAACAGGAGGTAGGCGAACCCGGCACTGAACGCGATGCCGTAGATGACGTCGATATAAAACTGCGTCTGGCGACCTTTGAAGCGAACCGTCATAGTCAGTGGAAATACGACCGTGAGTCACTAAGGTCCAACTGTTTTCACGCAGGTCCCGATCGCGCAGTTGCGCCTCAAATTACCAGGAACGTGAGATAGGACCCGGCTGTCGCGACGATCGGCACGACGTTTTGCATCACGATCACTCTGACCGTCGTCTCCGGATCGAACAGGTCGGAGGTCGCCGGCGGAGCCTCGGCGTCGTCGGTGTGGCGATTCCGTCGGTCCGGGGCCTCACCGTCGATAGCTGGCTGTCCGACCGTCGGCGCACCTGCGTCTTCGGAGAGTGCGCCGACCGATACCTGCGGCGATGTGGTTCCACGGACTGCGTCGCGAATCGGGATCCGGTCGGTCGAGCGACCCCAGCCGAGGCCGACGATACAGACGGTGGCGATGATGACGAAACTGGCCGGAATCCCGATCGCCGACAGCGCAATCACGATCCCGGAACTCAAGACGGCGACGATGATGGCCGCGGTGAGCGGAAGGTCGGTAATGTCGTTTCCAAGCGTCTCCATGGTCCGCCGGGCAATCGTGAACGCCCCGACCGCCACGGCGGCAGAGCCGAGTACAATTCCGGGATTCATCGCGATTGCGCCACTGCCAACGAGCGGAGCGATCGCGTTTGCGATGTTGCTCGCCCCCGAGCTGAACGCCATCAGACACCCGATTCCGACCACGACTGCGGTGCCGAGGAGCTCCCGTCTACTCGTCTGTTCTCCCGGAACTGGTCGCGGAACCGTCGCTTCCCGGTCGATCTTGACGAGCGGCCCCTCGCTCTGTTCGATGGCGATGATCCGGTCGAGGTCGTCGTAGAAATACCGGCCGATCATCACTGCCATCCAGAAGCCGATCACCGGCGAGATGATCCACCACGCCAGGATTTCCCCGATCACCGCAAAATCGAGGACGCCCCGGGCGAGGGCAAGTCCGGCGATAGCGCCGACTGCCGTCATCGAGGTCGACGACGGCGCGCCGGTGAGGTTCCCGATGAGCAGCGCCCCGCCGATGAAGAACAACACCAGGATGCTCGCCTCCAGCGTGAACACGGCGGTATCGTGGACGAGGTCATCGCCGAGCGTGTCGACGACGTTGCGACCGATAGTGAACGCTCCCAGGAAGAAAAACACCGACATCAGCCCTCCGGCGGCCGCCTTCGGAAGCACCCCTGCCCCGACGGCCGGCCCGAACGCGGGCCCGGTCGTCGCACCGCCGATATTGTAGGCGACGAAACAGGCGACGAGGAGACCAATCGCGAGCAGCGGGTCGATCACGGTTCGAATGGGTGTTGTCGTTTGATTTTATAAGGCGTGACGCTTTTCGACGGCCGACAAACGCGCTTATATTACCGGTCGACCTACGGGATGGCGTGACGACGCTCCGGATCGACCTCCACGTTCACTCTGAAGACTCTTATGACGGCCACGAGCCGGTGGATCTCATCCTCGAACACGCCGCCGACATCGATCTCGACGCCGTGGTCATCACCGACCACGACGTGATGGGAGAGTCGATTCGGGCGGCCGAACTGGCTCCAGCGTACGGACTCGTCGGAATTCCGGGCGTGGAGGTGTCGACCGCCCACGGTCATCTCCTCGCGGTCGGTGTCGATCGGATGCCCCCTCACCGGCACCCGTTCGACGAAACGGTGGCCTGGATCCGCGAGAACGGCGGTGTCGCGGTCGTTCCCCACCCGTTCCAGCGTTCGCGCCACGGAGTTCGACGGCGCTACGTCGCCGACTGTGACGCCGTCGAGGTGTTCAACGCCTGGCTGTTCACCGGCTACCGGAACCGCCGGGCTCGTCGATTCGCTGCCGAGCACGGCTACCCGGGGGTCGCCGCCAGCGACGCCCACACGCTCGAGTACGTCGGTCGCGCGTTCAGCGAGATCGACGTCGGCGACGTTCCCCGGGAGGCGGTGACCGGCGAGCACGTTCTCGATGCGATCCGGAACGGGGAGACGAGCGTTCGGGGGCGCCGGGCCCCGATCCCGATGGCCAGCAAGCATTACGCGATCGCTGCTGCACGCAAGAGCGCTTACTACAGCAAGAAAAGCGTGAAAGCCAGCGCGACGTACACGAAGGCCAGTGCACTCAAAACGGCATCGGCCGCCAAACTCGGCGCGATCCGCGGCCGCCACGGTCTCTCCCGCATCGCGTCGTTTTTCGAGTGAGTTACTCCCGACCGGACGGAGCACGTGGTGGCTGTCGACACGTCGACGAGTAGCCGAACCGAACGAAAAGACGTTTACTCCCCGTGGTCGACGGGGGTAACGTGATCCCACGGTTCCTCGGCCGACTCGGACTGGCCGATTACGTCACCACGGCGAACGCGGCACTGGGCTTTCTCGCCGCGGTAGCGGCGACCATGGACGTGGGGATCGCCGCCCGGCTGCTGTTGCTTGCGGCGATCATGGACGCACTCGACGGTATCATCGCCCGCAAATACGGATCGACTCCGGCAGGCGTGTATCTCGACTCGCTTGCCGACGTCGCCTCATTCGGCGTCGCGCCGGCGTTCCTCGTTTCCTACACCGTGCTCACCGAGTGGGGAATGCAAGAGCCGTTCGCGCTGGTGGGCATCGCGATCGGGGCGGTGTTCGTCGGGATGGCGGTGATCCGGCTGGGGCTGTACAACGCCTACGACATTGGGTCGAAGGAGACAGAGGGTGTCCAAACTACCCTCGCTGCGACGGTTCTCGCGGCAGCCGTGCTCGCCGGCTACACTGCTCCGGCGTTCCTCGTGCCGCTCACCGCCATTCTCGCGGTGTTGATGGTAACGCCGATAACGTACCCGGATCTTCACCCGCAAGACGCCGCAGTCATGGGGATCGTCCAGGTCCTCGCAATCGTGCTCACGGGCCAGCCCGGCGAAGTGTTCGCGTTCTCCCTGCTGTTCCTCTCGCTCGCGTATCTCCTGTTTGCTCCGCGGTTCTACTGGCAGGATCACCTCGACCTATAACGATACGTCCGGAATCCGACGTCAAATTCCCGGAGCCGGTAACGACAACCCACAACGTCTGTTATTCACCGAAACCCCTATTGTCCAACCTTAATAATACAGGTTGTCAATGGCGCTACTTGGTAACATGCCCCCTGAACCGGGAGATCCGGAGTGGGAAGACTGGGCGAACGAAAAACTGGCAGACGTCGATTTCGACACCGAACTCGGTCGGGAGATGGCCAGGGACGCGCTGCGGTTGGCCGACGGGGATCTGTCCGAGAGCGAATTTTACGGGCGATACCACGAGCAGGTTCTCGAAGAGTTCGGTATCGACAGGCGGGGTGAAGCGATGGAATCGGCGGAGTTCAGCGAGGGCAAAAAAAGCGGTGGCGAAACCTGTGGTTGCGGAAACTGTAGTTGTGGTGCCGCCGGAGGAGGCGGCGGTGGAGGAAGCGGCGGTGGAGGAAGCGGCAGTGGGGGAAGCGGTGGTGGAGGAGGCGGCGGTGGGGACGACGGCGCGCTGCCGGGTGTACCTGGAGAGGAGCATTCGCGTCGCTCGGTACTCAAAACTGCGGGAATGCTGGGCGCTGCGGCAGTTGGCCTGGGGAGTCTCGAGGGTGCGGCGGGCGGCGGTCACGCCGATGACGGCGACGGCGACGTCCAGATGGGAATGGCGATAAACACCAACCAGTGTGTCGCCTGTCTCCAGTGTGTCGAAGCCTGCAACGAGGAGAACAACAACACGGCCGACGCCCTATGGATGTTCGTCCACCGATACGTCGAGGACGACTACCGTGATCGGGAGTCGTACCTCCCGCGCCCGTGTCAGCACTGTTCGGAGCCGTCGTGCTCGACGGCCTGTCCGGTGCAGGCCCGTTACAAACGCGAAGAAGACGGCATCGTGATGACCGATTACGACCTGTGTGTGGGCTGTCGCTACTGCGAGATCGCCTGTCCGTACGGCGTCAACTACCTCCAGTGGGGGGAACCACGCGAACTCGAACAGTTCGGAGATCACCTCGACATCGACACTCCACGGGAAACCACTGGTGGAGTCCACGCGGGAGGAAACCCGCCCCAGGGAGTGATGGGGAAATGTACGTTCTGCGTCCACCGGCAGGATTCCGACGACGAGGAGCTACGCGGGACGACAGCCTGCGAGGAGGTCTGTCCGGTCGATGCGATTCACTTCGGAAACCTGGAGGACTCCGAAAGCGCCCCCCGCCAGCACCTAGAAGAACTCGACGACGACGCCAGCACGTTCAGGCTTCTCGAATGGATGGGAACCGAACCGAACGTCATCTACGTCGGTGACGAACCGGGAGCCCCAGCGACGCCGGTGGAGGGACCACGAACGGTCGAGGACATGCACCGGGATCTGACACGCGAACGGAAGGGGCGACCACCCGTAGAGTATCCAGCCCAGGGAAGTGATGAGGATGGCAGCTAGAACCGAGTACAGCTGGGACCACCTCTCGGGGGTTTCGACTCGTCTACTGGGGTTGATCGTCTTCCTTACAGCGATAGCGCTTCTTACTCTCGAGGCCATCGTCCATCAAGTCCAGCACGGCCTGGTCGTCACTGATCTGGCCGCCCAGGGAACCCAGGCGGGCACCACCTGGGGACTGTACATCGGGACGTTCGAGTGGTTCGCCGGGATGGCGGTCGCCACCCTTGCCATCACGGGATACATCCGGTTTTACGAACTCGACGAGTACGACATGATCGCCCGGATCGCCAACATCTGGGCGTTCATCTGTGGGCTCACTGCGGCCTGGCTGATCATCATCGATCTCGGGACGCCACATCGGGTGTTGACGATCCTCGCTCAGTGGCCCTCGACCGTGGTTCACTCGCCGCTCGCGTGGGACGTCACCTTCGTGACGACGCTTCTGGTCTTTACGCTGACGATGCTCACGATCTCGCTCCGCCTCGACTTTCTCCGCACCGAAGGTTCACTCCCCCTGCATGCAGATGTCGTCAGGCGGGTGGTCAGCTTCGGGGCAACAGAAGCGGAGATCCCCAAACTCGAGTCGATGCGAAAGTGGCTCGGACTCGGCCTGATGGTGCTGGCGTTCACCGCCGGGATGATCCCCGGGATCCTTCTGGGAGTCGTCGGCCAACAACCGGGCTTTTTCGGACGCGAGCAAGGTATCATATTCGTCATCAACGGGCTGGTCGCCGGGACCGCCCTCGTGACGCTTTCGGCCGGGATCTTGCGGTTGCAGTTCGCCTGGCACGACAAACTCTCCGATCGTGTCATGCGCGGGCTCGGGCAGGCGCTCACTACCTTCGGGTTCGTCTTCCTTGTCGTGATGTTCAACGAGGTGCTCCAGGGACTAACCGGAATGCAACAGTTCTTCGAACAGCGGATCAGCGACGCCATCCTGTTCGGGTCGCTCTCGCCGTTCTTCTATTCGAGTATCGTTCTAGTCGGGGTGCCCACGCTATTGCTCGCGATATTCAAGTACCAGCTGGGTGTGAAATACATCAACGTGCTTTCGTTCTCGATGATGCTTGGCGTCTGGATCAAGTCGATCCTGAAGGTCATCGAACCGCTGGTGTTCCCCGTGGTGCCCGGGTTCATCGGAAGCTACAATCCGACGATCGTCGAGTGGATCATCACCATCGGTGCGATCGCGATAGCGCTGCTTTTGTTCGTCGTTATCGCGAAAGTAATCCCTCTCGCGCGGGATTCCAGCAGGGAGGTGGATCGGTAATGGCCGCTCACCAGATCCCCGTCGGCGCGCTCGTCATCGTGTTTCTGATCCTGATGCCCGTGTACGTGACTGTCGCAGCGTGGCTGTTCGCCGAACCGCGGGCGTATCGAACGCCAGCAATCGGATTCGTTTACATGGGTGGGATCACGGTCGCGATGATCGCCTCCACTGCACTGCTGGGAATCGGATTTTGGATTATCGCGAATCTACCGCTATGACACGAACGACCCACAGTTCACCGCAAAAGCCCTCCAAGCCAACAACCAACACACAAAATCCTTCAAAAGACTCATGACCGATTCACAAGACTCGAACACGGACGCAACGTGTGCGGATTGCGACGCGTCCTCGGCTGACGACCGGGGTGTATGTCCCACGAAACGACGGCGAATACTCGCCGGACTGGCAGCCGGCGGGTCGGCCGCGCTGGCCGGCTGTACCGGCCTCCTCGGGGCGCCCGGGGAGCACCAGATCCGCGGAGGCGACGAGGTGTACGACGTCTCGTTTGCAGAACAGGAGACCACGATCGAAATCAGGGGCAGCCAAACAGTATTACGAGCGGCCGAAGAGCAGGACCTCTCGCTGCCGTCCGACTGTCGAGCCGGATTCTGTGGCGTCTGTCTCTCGCGGGCGGACGACGACGCCACCTCGGCCGTACACATGGCGACTAACAACTACGACCGACTGACCGAGGCAGCCGTCGAGGCGGGGTATTTCCTGCCCTGCACGAGTCAGCCACGCAGCGACTTCTCTGTGACGACCGGTATTTCCCCGGACGAGCTCGAGGAGTTCGCGCCGGATGATCCGGACAACGGCGAGGAACCGAACGACGAACCTGGAGACGTCGGGAGACGCCACGCTATCAGGTACGTCAACGAAGGATGGATCATTCCGGTCGGCGAACGACAAAATCTGCTCACCGCTGCCGAAGACGTGGGGCTCGACGAACTGCCGTACCAGTGTCGTGTGGGGCGATGTGGCGTCTGTCTCGCCCGAATCGACGGGGACGCGACCGAACTGGTCGAACACGAGTCGATCGGATACGGTCCACTCGACGAAGACGCCCTGCGTGAGGGTTACGTGCTACCGTGTACCGCACAACCCCGTGGCGAATTCGAACTCGAGTCGAACAGAGCGGGCGATCTGTGACGGGGCGCCCACCGACCGCCCGATGAGGGAGGTCACATTCCCATGTCGGCTGCCGGCTCTGGAATCGGTAGCCGGTGAGGGGAAACGCCGAGGAGTTCGGCGGCGTGATCCAGCGCCATCTCGAAGCCGTAGTAGCGTTCGAGTTCGTCACCGTCGACGCGGCGCCGAACGCGAACCATCGCATAGCCGTCAGTGTTCTGGGCGACGACGGCGGTCCGGTCGTCAATTGTGAACTGCAAGACTCTCTCCGTGTCTCTGGTGACGTACCGGGCGGTGATTCCGTCCCGCGTCAGTTCGGCTTCGTCCGTCCGGTCGCCCGTCGAGGCGTCGTCGGCCATATCCGATTGACCGGGGTCCGAATGCCTAACGGTGTCGAAAACTGTCTGTTCCTTCGGGCAGACTGATGCATCGTTACCAGTAAACAGTCTCCGGGCCACCCCACTGCCGACCCGCAACGACGATGAGGAGTGCAACACCGGCAGTAATCACGAGTGTTATTCCGGTCGCGATTCCTCCCGGTCCTACAAGCGAACTCGGGAGCTGTACCAGTCCTGCAAGTACTGTCAGTAGTGTTACTACTCCGCCGATCGCCGCGAGCAGCATGGCAGTCGAGTCGTCCATGTCCTCGTCTGCGTTGCCCCGGGAAATAAAACGTGCCGCCGTCGCTTTGGATGCCCGAACGAACGTTCCGGTGTCAACTCTCTCGGCCCTCTTACAGACAGAACATAAACGGATACACCAGCGCCACCCGGTCGCCATCGGAAAGCTGCGTGTCGAACCCGTCCAGGTTCTCGTTGAACCGACCGTTGACCATGACCCTGGCGAACGCGACGGTCTGTTCCCCTTCGGGATTCTTTCGCCAGGTTCCCGGCGGATCATCCACCGGTGCCCAGCCGCGGGCGGTCGCCTCCTCCTCCCGCGAGGCGATGATCATCGACTCGATTTCGGGATACTCCGCGAAGAATTCCTCGAGGAACTCCCGGAGGGTCGTCCCCTCGAACGTGTACTCGAACGAGTGGTCTCCCAGTTCCATGCGGACGTGACCCGTACACCGGACCTCGACGGTCGTCTCGGCGCGGTCGTCTGCTGCAGGTTGTGTGTCCTGGTCACCCCCAGTTTTTTGCGTACGCTGTGGTGTCATCGTGCGCGATAGGAGTTCTAACGGCCAAAGAAATCGGGCGAACATGTTCGTACGGGCATTCACTCGGATACGGTCCGTTGGCCCACACAACCAATGAACCCACACGCTATCGACACGGAACAGCAGCCCTTCGTCCTCATCTGGGAGGTGACCCAGGCGTGTGAACTCGAGTGCAAACACTGCCGGGCGGACGCCCAGCCGGACCGGCATCCCGACGAGCTCACGACCGCGGAGGCCGAAGCGTTTCTCGAGGACGCGGCGGAGTTCGGGAAGGGGCAGCTCGTCGTGCTCTCCGGGGGCGATCCCCTCGCCCGCGAAGACCTCGTCGACCTCGTCGAGTACGGCACGGAGCTGGGCCTCCGGATGACACTCACCCCAAGCGGGACCGAATCGCTCACCCCGGCGGTGATCGACGACCTCGCCGACGCGGGACTGAAGCGGCTCGCGGTCAGCCTCGACGGGACGACGGCGACAGCCCACGACGAGTTCCGCGGGGAGGAAGGGAGCTTTAAAAGCACGATGACAGCCGCGAGACACGCCCGCGATTCAGGCATTCCGCTCCAGCTCAACACCACCGTCTGTGCGGAGACCGTCGAGGAACTCCCTGCCCTTGCAGACCTCGCAGAGGAGTTGGGGACAGTGCTGTGGTCGGTGTTCTTCCTGGTGCCCATCGGTCGGGGACGAATCCTGGACCCGATCGATCCCGAGCGCGCCGATCGGGTGATGGAGTGGCTGCTGGATCAGGCGAACGAACGCTCTTTCGGCGTGAAGACCACCGAAGCTCCCCAGTATCGACGGGTCGCGATCCAGCGGAACAGCGACGGGAGCGCCGAAAGCGACGACCGCGACGGCATCGGCCGGCGCGTCGGGATCCGGGCGGGGGACGGCTTTGCGTTCGTCAGTCACCTGGGGCAGGTGTATCCCTCCGGGTTCCTCCCCGAACCGGCCGGCTCCGTTCGCGAGGAGAGCATCGTCGACATCTACCGCGACACGCCGCTGTTCGAGCGACTGCGCGAGGAAGACCAGTTCAAAGGAAAGTGTGGTGCCTGCGAGTTCAAACACGTCTGTGGCGGCAGCCGGTCACGGGCGTACGCTTACAGTGGCGATCCGCTCGAAAGCGATCCGCTGTGTCCGTACGTGCCCGACGAGTACGACGGCCCGCTGCCACTCGAACAGTTCGCGATCACTGAAAAGCCGATCTGAACGATCCGTTACTCTCGGCGTATTCTCGCTGATTCAGTCGTCTCCGCGTCGCCGCCGATCAGCGGGGGCAAGTCTTCCAGGAACTGTTTGACGATCGTCTCCTCGATCCGGTGGAGAATGTCGCTACAGGTTGACTTGGCGATGGCCAGTTCCTCGGCGAGTTCCGTCAGCGTACACTTCCTCGGGGTGTCGTAATATCCCATCTCGACTGCAGTTCGGAGCACCTCCTGTTGTCTGTATGTCAACAGCTGTTCGGGGTGTCGTCGCTCGTGGACGTATTCGACGTCGAACTCCAGCCCCATCGCCTCGAACTGCTCGCCCAGTGCCGAGAGCTTCTCGTGTGCGCCGGCGACGTCGACCGTGGCGACTCCATCCCGGATCTCGACGGGCATCTCGACGGAGATCCCGGCCTGCTTGGCAGCCGGGAGAATGACCGGCGTGGCGGTCTCGATCTGGATGGTCGCCGTCGCCTCGGTCCGCTGGAGCGTCGAGCAGTCGATCACCGTCTCGTGGTCCGTCACCTCTGCGAGAATCGCGTCCGGGTCCGGCGCGTGGATCTGAACCAGCGCGATCCCCCGACCCTCGGCTGGGATCGCGGTGAGCACGCGGAACGTCACCTCGGGATGTCGCCGGGAGATCTCTGCGATCCATGGTCCCGGCGGGAGGGTGACGTTCAGTCTGGCCTGCGTCATGTCCTCCCGTCGGGACTCCAGCCGGTAATGTGCATCGACGGGCGAGCTGTGGTCGGGCATCCGTATTCAACCTACTCCTCCAGGTGTACTCGCGTGACGTATCCCCCACACCCACACTGATCCACGTATTCGACGTCGATTTCGATCCCGTCTTTCGACCCGAACTGCTCGTGGAGCACACCGAAGAGGTAGTCGGACGGGTGGCCGTGGCTCGCGTGCGTGACGAGGTTCACGTGGCATCCGGGGGCGGTACGATCGACGGCGTCGATCGCCTCCGCGAGCACGCGATCCCTGTCGTCGGCGTGCTCGGGCCCTTCGAGGTTTGCGGACCACGACGTCTCGTGAACCTGGTCGTTGGATCCGGGTGCGGGGGATGTCGAATCACTACTCATTACTGTTTCCTCGGGGCTGCACCGGGGAGCCCGTGGCGGCGAACATGTTCGCATTAATCCGGATGGCCACCCGGACCAAACGGACGGATGTGATGCCCAAACTCGACGTCCGGGAGATCGAGGGTAAACCCTGCGATGACGTCATGGCTGCGCTGGAGGGACTGGATCGCGACGAATCACTGCTGCTGATCAACAGCTTCGAACCGGAACCGCTGTACGAGGTCCTCGAACGTCGCGGGTTCACCTACACGGCGACCAACCCGGAACCCGACTGCTGGCATATCGAGATCGAACACGCCTGAGGGATCCCTCATGCGGAGTCGCGCTGTCTCAGAGAGAACCAGATCGCACAACAGACCGACAGCGCGACGGCGACCGTGGTGATCGCGAACGCGATCCGATAGCCGAACTCCGAATAAACGACCGCTCCCGCGACGATCTCTCCCGTCCGGTACTGATCGAGCGCGATGCCCATGACCGGCGGCAAAACAGCGGCGCCGAGGAATCCCGCCCCGTTGACGGTCGCAGTGGCGACGCCGCTCGCCTCGGCCGGGTACAGTTCTTTGATCACGGGGAGTGCAAGCGCAGTGAATCCGAGGCCGAGACCGATCACGAAGTAGGCGAGTGCGACGACGGGCAACGGGGGAGAACCCGAGACCGGAATCACGGCGAGGGCGACCGTAAACAGCCCGAGACCGACGATCATCGGGAGCAATCGACGCCCCAGCCTGTCGGATATCCAGCCGACCACTGGGCCGCCGAGGAGCATGCCGACAGCCCCGATAAGCGTGAAGTACGAGGCCGTCGTGACGTCGAGGTCGTGGACCACGACCAGATACGGCACCCCCCAGAGGCCGATCACCGTCAGAATGGTCCCCATCGCCGAGAAAAAGACGATCGAGAGCAGCCACTGGTCGGGATCGGCCAGCAACCGTCGCAAATTCCCGAGCGTCTCCGCGAGGGTCACGGACGACGCCTCGGGGACGTTCTCGATCGGCTCGAGACCGGCTTCGGCGGGCGAGCGCCGAACCAGCACCCAGACGCCCCCTCCAGCGAGGAACCCGACCGCTGCGAACGCGAGTATCGTCGGTCGCCAGCCGAGCGCCCCGATGAGCATCGCCAGCGGCGTCGTCGCGATGATCGCACCGAGGCCCGCCATACCGGCGGTGAGCCCCGTCATCGTCGCAAATTCGCCTGCCCGGAACCAGTTCGCACAGAACCGGATCGTGGAGATGAAAATTACTCCGCTTCCGAGACCGATCAGCGCACGGGAGAGAAACGCCGCGAGGTAGCCGGTACTGAGTGCGAACCCGACCGCACCGGCGCTGAGGGTGATCGCACCCGCCGTCCCGACGAACCGCGCGCCGTATCGGTCGGCAAGGATCCCCGTGGGAATCTGGACGAGCGCGTAAATGACGAAAAAGGAGGCGTGTAGCGTGCCCAGCTGGGACGCCGTCACACCGAACGCGGCGATCAGTTCCTCGGAGAGAACAGCCGTCGACAGACGGTGAACGTTGACGAGCAGGAAGACGCCGATCAGGGATCCCCAGCCAAGCCAGCGGCGCCTTTTCGGATCCGATAGAAGCTCCATGAGAGTAACGGTCACTGAATACGTCAATCGCACCTGGAAAGTAGGTTACGAACGGGTCGACGAGAAATCTCTCCTTACCAGTTACGTGTCCCGAACAGCCGTCAGTACTGGAAAACACCCGATCGTGAGTACTCGAACGATCGGTCGCCCCTGAGGCAATCGTCCGGTGTCATTTATCAATCGACATTTCACAGACGATCCCCACCGACGGTTCTACACTTTCGGGTTCCGTTGTCAACAGTCCACCTGCTCCAACTCTCTTCGGTGCATTGTCGTCGATTCCTCGTCCCTGGTCTCTACCTTCTCTCCCGGATAGCCACGTCAATATCCGCCAGAGCACACTCGACGGCATAGTCGGCTTTCGTATCGATTTCCGCCGCCCGATTCCTGACCGTCCCGGCGAACGAATCGTTCTCGAGGTCCGCGGTGTTGTGCCGGACGATATATAAGGCCGACTCGAGTGCACTTTCGGCGAGTAATACGCCCGTGACAGCGTCAGGAGTGGCATTCTCGGCACCGAGTTCGACGGCGACTTCGGCGGCCTCCAGGACCGAGAGACACGCTTCCGCGATCGTAAGCGGTACGCCGGTTGCCCGGCGTTCCTCTGTGGTCGTCTCCTCGCTGTCGGTGTCGGCTCCCCGAACCACCGACCGTAACGCTTCGATGGCCTCGGCATCGGCGTCCCCCAGTTGGAGCAAGCGGACGCGTGATCGTCGCAGTTCCGCCCGCGCTTCCGCGAGCAGTTCAGTTTCAGCGGTCGGTCGCTCCACGGGTGCGTGTTCTGCATGGATGCAGGTCATTTCACACAACGCCGCCCCGGCCGCCCCGACGATTGCGGCTGCTGTTCCTCCCGCGGGAACGACGCGCTCGGAGGCTACGGCCTCGAGGAATTCTCCGATCGGCTCCTCGGCGTAGTTCATAGTCGTACACTGTCCTCACTCGACATTACGGTTGGCTTCCGTCCCGTCGTTTTTTTTGGGCGATCGCCCGCATGTTCGTAGCGCCGATACTGTCCGCGACAGCCTCGACCAGTCGTTCGAACACGTCTTGCAGATCGCTTTCGTCGTTCAGGACGACTGGATGCACACCTGTCTGCCGTCGTCGATCGTGGCTGACAGGGATCGCCTCCGCGAGACGTGTGACTCACTCCCCTCGAGTTGACTCCCGAAACTCGACGTCGGACGGTTCGGCGTAATGGAACACGTCGTCTTCGGACTCCTGTTCGGACGCGTTTCGTTCCGCCTCCGGGTCGGTCTCCGCCTCCCCGGGATTCGAATCGTCTTCGTCGATTTCCAGCTGATCGTCGCGCAGTTCTTCGAGTCTCGCTTCCAGCCGGTCCTGAATCTCGTCGCGATCGACCGTCCCAGACACGGTTCGCGGAAGCGAATCACCGAAGACGATAACCCGCGGACGTTTGAAGTCGGCGAGTCGGTTCTCGCAGAACGCGGTCAACTCCCCGCGGCCCACCGGCTCTTGTGCAGTCTCTCGATCGGACCCTTCCGGGGCGGTGTCGCCGGTTACATCCGCGGTTACGTCACCAGGGCGAACGTCGGGGACGATCACTGCACCCACGATCTCTCCCCACGTGTCGTCGGGGACGCCCACCACTGCAGCGTCCGCGACGTCGGGATGCCCCCGGAGTACGTCGACGACCTCGCCTGGATCGACGTTCTCGCCGCCGGTGACGATCCTGTCGTCCAACCGGTTCGTCACGTACAGTTTGCCGTCGTCGTCGACGTAGCCGACGTCCCCGGTGTGGAATCCTTGCTCGCCGAACGAGTCCTCTGTTTCCTCGGACAGTCCGTAGTAGCCGGGAACGACAGTTGGACCCGAGACTACAATCTCCCCGTGTTCGCCGGGGTGAACTGGCTCGCCGTCTTCGTCGACGATCTCCACGTCGGTCCACAGCAACGGTCGGCCGACGGTTCCGCGGTGGGCGAACGCCTCGTCGGGAGCGGCTGTGGCGACTTGGGAGGCGGTCTCGGTCATTCCGTAGGTGGGATACACCGGGATCGAAAAGCCCTGACACCGCTCGACGAGCTCGGCCGTGGCCGGCGCACCGCCCAAAAGTACAACTCGAAGCGAGTCCGATAGCGTCCCTCTGACGTCCAGCATCCGCTCGAGCATCGTCGGAACCAACGAGACGCCGGTTACGTCGTACCGGTCGATGTCGTCGGCGGCCGGGCCGGCCTCGAACCCCTCACGGAGAACGATCGTCGTTCCGTACAGCGTCGCTCGATACAAGGGTGCGATCCCGCCAGTGTGATGCAGCGAGAGCGTGACCAGCCAGCGATCCTCCGGAGCGGTTCCCAGCCTGAACGCGGACGCGACTGCACTCGCGAGGACGTTCCCCATCCGGACGTCGACCGGTTTCGGCGTCCCGGTGGTTCCGGAGGTGAAAAGCAAGAGGAGCGGATCAACGCGCTCCCAGGGGGCGACGATCACCTCGCCGGGCTGGACGGTAGAAAGGGCCGTGACAGTTTCACCCGTGTCCCCGTCGGAGAGGTTCCCGTCGGACGCATCTCCGGTTGCGACGTCTCCCTCGGTTGGATCGACGGTGACGAGGGGAACGTCGGTGCCATCGACGGCGGCAACCGCTCGCTCCAGCGTCTCTTCCCCACAGGCGAGCGCGGTAAGGTCGGCCCGTCCCACCCGATCGGCGAGTTCGGGTTCCGTGAGGTCGTGACCCAGCGGAACCAACACGAGCCCGAGCCGCATGGCGGCGTGGACGAGTCGGACGTACGTCACGCGGGGCGGCAAAACCACGCCGAGGTGATCTCCGGGCTTGAAGCCGAGCGTGGCGAGCCGGCCGGCGAGGGCGTCGACCTCTTCGTCGAGTTCGGCGTACGTCCAGGTCTCGCCGTCGCGTGCGCGGATCAACGCCTGGCGATCCGGCGTCGCCGCCGCCCTGTGTGACAGCCAATCGCGCATAGTGGGCGATTCATAGCCTCCTACTACTGTGTTCCGGTCGCTTTCGATCTCTCGCTTTCCGAATCTTTACTGAATCCGTTCACTCGGCCGGCTTTCGAACGGTCAACACTGGCACGTCGGACGTCCGAACGACTCGCTCGGTGACCGAACCCAGGAGATACCTGTCGATCCCCCGGCGGCCGTGTGTCCCCATCACCACGAGATCGATGTCGTGATCGTCGATGTACTCGCGGATGGATCGGTAGGCCGTCCCCGATACGACGCTCGTTTCGCAGTCGAGACCGGCGTCGTCTGCGATTTCGGCGATGCGTTCGACCGCCCGTTTTCCCTCGGATTCCAGCGCCTCCATCACGATTTCGGCGCCCGCCTCGAGCGTCGAGTAGGCTGCACCGTCCACGACGAACAGCGCGTGAACCGTCGCGTCGTACTTCTCCGCGATGTCGATCGCGTGTTCGATCGCCGCCTCGGCCGCCGGGCTCCCGTCCGTCGGGATCAGGATTCGGTCGTACATCGAGTGAAGCTACGACCCCTTCCGTTAAAAACCATGATATAAGCGACGGCGAGGCAACCGGGCGGAACGTCGACCGACCGGGCCGCCGACGGAAACCCGAAAACATTCTTGGGACGGAGTGAAACGGAGGGTTATGCGCCGGATCGACCGCGTCGTCGCGGCCGTCGCGGCCGTGGCAGTTGCCGGGATGCTCGCCCGGTTCGTCCGGCTGGGCGCGCGGCCGTTCCACTGGGAGGAGGCCCGCGTCGGCTACTGGACGCTCCGGTACGCCGACACCGGGAGCTACGCGTACCGACCGGTGGGCGGCGGTCCGCTGTTGTATCACCTCAACGAGACGCTGTTTGCGGTGCTGCCGGCGACGGACGCGAGCGCCCGCGCCGCGGTGGCGCTCCTGGGAGGTGGACTGGCGCTTGCCGCGTTGCTGTTCCGAAGCCGGCTCCGGGACGACGAGACCGTCGCACTCGCGGTTGTGCTCGGGTTCGCGCCCCTTTTGCTCTACTACAGCCGGTTTCTGCGCGGCGATCTCCCCGTCGCCGCGTTCGCCTTAATTGCAGTCGGCCTGACAGTTCGCGCAGTCGACGCGGACGACGCGCGGTTCCTCTACGCGGCCGGTGTCGCCGCCGGACTCGCCGTCGCCGCCTCGATGCAGGCACTGGGCTATCTCGCTGCGTTCGCGGCCGCGTTCGTCTTTGCGGTAGATCACCGGCGCGTGCGCGACGCGGAAGCGCTTTCGGAACGCCGAGTCGCGGCGGTTCGATCGTTCGCGGATCGCTGGCTCGGTCCAGTCGCCGGGAGCGCTCTGGCGTTTGCGGCGACGCTGTTCGTCGCGTACGTGCCGCGCGGCAGTGATCTCGGCCCGTTCGCGCTGTTCGAGGCCGCACTCGTGGAGCCGTTCGACGCCGCAACTGGTGTATACGTCGCCGGCCGGGAGGGAACGCAGTTCCTCGATGCGGTGGCGTTCGCCGGCGAGTCCCTGACGGTCCTTGGGTTTCCCGTGCTCGTCGCCGCCGCAATCGGCTTCTTCGCCCAGCGGTACGGGATTCGGGCCGACGAGGGTGACGGTAGATCTGGATTTTTGATCCGCTGGGCAGGGCTGGCTGCCGGGTTCGGTGTTCTGGTGTTCTCGCTCGGAAACGAGGTGCTCGCCTCCTGGGTGCTCGTCCACGTCACGGTCGTGCTTTCGATTCCGGCGGCGGTCGGGATCGCCCTGCTTTACCGGTCGGCCAGGACCGCGCTGGCGGCAGACGACGCCGCCCGCCTCGCTGCAGTGCTTTTGGTGTTGCTCGCCCTCGCCGTTCCGACGGTCGCGCTGGCGGCGGACGCGTACGCGACCCCGGTTGATCCGACAGTTGGCGCTGGGGACGAGTACCACGACCGATTCGCTCACTTCGCCCAGCCCGCCGACGACCTCGAACCCCTCGTCGGTGATATCGCCGACGCGATCGGCGGGACGAACCACGGAGAACCCGGAGTTGGGAGTCCGGAGGTCGGTAGCCCAGACGCCGTCTACGTCGGCGACCGGTTCGCGGTTGCCGACGAGCGTGCGTTCGACGCGCCGCCGCTGTCGCAGGAAGAGGCCGCCACGTTCGGCGAACGCCTCCCGCTGCCGTGGTATCTCGAACGCGCAGGTGCGCAGTCGGAAAGCGTTGCGTCCCCCGACGGACTCGCCCAGTACGTCGGCGACGACGCAGACGATGACCCGCCAGCGGTCGTGTTGACGACACCGGAGCACCGGAACGCAGTGGCCGAGCGACTCGACGGCTACCAGGAGCGGAGCTATCGGACGGCACTGGAAGACAGGGAAGTCGTCGTCTTCCTCCGCGGATAACAGGGGCGCCCCCGACCGCTACCTGAAGCCCATCGCTTCGATCTGTTCCTGGTAGCGGTTTCGGATGGTGACTTCGGTGACCTGGGCGACGTCGGCGACTTCGCGCTGGGTTTTCTTCTCGTTGCACAGAAGCGAGGCGGCGTAGATGGCGGCGGCGGCGAACCCGGTGGGGGATTTCCCCGAGAGGAGGCCCTGTTCGGCCGAGACGTCGATGATCTCGGTCGCCTTCGCCTGTACCTCCTCGGAGAGTTCCAGCGCCGACGCAAACCGGGGGACGAACTGCTTGGGATCGACCGGCTTCAGTTCGAGGCCGAGTTCCTGGGAGATGTATCGATACGTCCGGCCGATCTCCTTTTGTGGTACCCGCGAAACTTCTGCGACCTCGTCGAGCGATCGGGGAATGCCCTCCTGACGACACGCGGCGTAGAGGGCGGCGGTGGCGACGCCCTCGATGGAGCGGCCGCGGATGAGGTCTTCATCGAGCGCGCGACGGTAGATGACGGAGGCGACTTCCCGTACCGAGCGCGGTACACCGAGCGCGGAGGCCATGCGGTCGATCTCCGAGAGGGCAAACTGGAGGTTGCGCTCGCCGGCGTCCTTGGTGCGGATGCGTTCCTGCCACTTTCGCAGCCGGTGCATCTGGGAGCGCTTCTTCGAGGAGATCGACCGCCCGTAGGCGTCTTTGTCCTTCCAGTCGATCGTCGTCGTCAACCCCTTGTCGTGCATCGTCTCCGTGATCGGGGCGCCGACGCGCGACTTGGACTGTCGTTCTGAGTGGTTGAACGCCCGCCATTCCGGTCCGCGGTCGATCTGTCGTTCGTCGATGACGAGCCCGCAGTCGTCGCAGACGAGTTCCCCCTGATCCGCGTCCGCGACGACCTCCTCGGAGCCACATTCCGGGCAATTGACGGATTCGTCCGATTCCTGTTCGGCTTCTCGCTGCTGTTGGCGCTGCCTGTTCGGACGTTCCATTATAAGATTTGTGGTGGGGTTCATATATAAAGATTCTTGCTGGGGAATGAACTGCTCGATTTAGCTGCTCCGGTTCGGAGCAATATCTGACCGAATAGATAGGTCAGTTTGGGGCCTAATACGGGGGTGACAGCCGCCGGAGCCGAGCTATTCGCCGAGTGTGACGCTGTCGGTCGCGGCGTTGCGAAGCGCGTCCGATCGACCGTGAGTTCCCGGCGCGATCGCGAACGTCCGGCAACCGTGGCGGTTGGCCGCCTCCAGAACCGGTTTGAAGTCGGTGTCCCTGGAGGCGATGGCGATGGTTTCGGCGCGTCCTTCGATCGCGAAGGCAGTCGCGTCGACGGCGAGTTTCACGTCGACGTCGCCGCTCGTGACGATCACCTCGAACCCGCGAGCCTCCGCCGCCTGGATCAGCCCGGGGGTGGCGTGTTCGTCGAGATACAGCCGCGTGGCGACCAGCGGTCCCCGGTTTTCTGCTGCCGCTCGAACGTCGTCCAGGTCGACGTCGAACTCCTCGCGGAGCACGTTGGGACCGTCGACGAACAGCGCGACGCCGGTGGGCTTCGACGGGGTTCGAAACCTGTCCACGATGTTCATATCCCCCGTACCGGGCCGGCGGGGAAATACTCCGCGTTCCCGGTGTCGTGTTGCCGTAACGGCCTTGGAGAGACGATTGCGTTCGAGGATCCGCTGACAAGCTACCTTCATCGGTTTCGACTCACAGCGAGCCTCCCGTCAAAAAAGTGGATGGCAAGAACAATTACCAGTGACAGCCGTACATCCGGTATGGCATCACGCGAAACGCCGCTGCACGGAACACACGACGATCTAGGAGCGAAGTTCACCGACTTCGGCGGGTGGCAGATGCCCGTCGAGTTCGACTCGATCCGGGTCGAACACGCGGCCGTTCGGGAGGAGGCCGGCATCTTCGACGTCTCACACATGGGACAGATCGAGGTGTCGGGCCCCGACGCGACGACGCTGATGCAGCGACTGACGACCAACGACGTGACCGCCCTCGACCCCGGAGAGTCACAGTACTCGGCGATCACCCGAACGGACGGCGTCATCATCGACGACACGATCGTCTACCGGTATCCGGACGGCGAAGCCGCCGGCGCCGCGGACGACGAGACGTCGTTTTTGTTCATCCCGAACGCCGGCCACGACGAACAGATGTACGACCGGTGGGTCGACTATCGCGACGACGAGGCGCTGGATGCGACGGTCGAAAACACTACCGAGTCGTGGGGAATGGTCGCGGTGCAGGGTCCCGACGCCCCGAGACTCGTCGCCGACGCAGTCACCGAACTCGAGGAGTCGGCGCCGGCAAGCTCCGTCTCGGAGTTCTCCCGGAACGAGGCCGGCTTCGGGACTATCGCGGGGGCACGTTGCTTCATCGCCAAGACCGGATACACCGGCGAGCCCGGGTTCGAGGTGATGTGCCCGACCGACGCCGCAGTCGACGTGTGGGGGGCGTTCGACTGTCAGCCGTGTGGCCTCGGCGCCCGCGACACCCTCCGGATCGAGAAGGGGTTCCTCCTGTCCGGCGAGGACTTCCACCCCGAAGACGAACCGCACACGCCCTACGAAGCCGGCATCGGCTTTGCAGTCAAACTCGACACGGAATTCATCGGTCGCGACGCCCTCGAGGCGCAGAAGGAAGAAGGCATCGAGGAGCGGTTCACCGGCGTCAAACTGCTGGACCGGGGCGTCCCCCGCGGCGGTTACGAACTCCGCGCCGACGGCGAACCGGTCGGACACCTCACGTCGGGAACTATGAGCCCGACGCTTTCGGAACCGATCGCGCTGGGATATCTCTCGACTGACTGTGAGGAGGGAGACCAGATCTCGGTCGTCGTCCGCGGCGACGAGAAGCGCGCGAAGGTCGTCACGCCCCCGTTCGTCTGATCCCCGTCCGTCTGATCCCCGTCCGTCTGATCCCCGTTCGTCCGATTGCTGAACCCCATGCCGTTCGTGGTTCGGGGATTTGGATCTATCGTCTCCGGCGGGCCGGACGAAGTCCACGCCGTATAAGTACCTGATCCCCGAATTTCAACCGGGATGAGCTTCGAAATACCCGACGACCTGCGGTACAGGGACACACACGAGTGGACGACGACCGGCGACACGGTTCGGTTCGGCATCAGCGACTTCGCCCAGGACGAACTCGGCGACATCGTCTTCGTGGAACTGCCGGACGTCGGCGACACGGTCGAGCAGGCCGGGGAGTTCGGCGTGGTCGAATCCATCAAGGCGGTCTCGGACGTTTACGCCCCCGTCTCGGGGGAAGTGACGGCCGTAAACGACGCCGTCTTCGACCAGCCGGAACTCGTCAACGACGACCCGTACGGGGACGGCTGGCTCGTCGAGATCGAAGTGAGCGACGAGGGAGAATTCGACGATCTTCTCGGCGCAGACGAGTACGAAGCACAGATCGAGTGATCGAGCCATGATCCAACCAGCATTCCGACGGGGGGGCAGGCGATGACGACAGGTGGAACGCCGTTCGCACCGCACACGGACGCCGACGTGGCGGCGATGCTCGAGGCGGTCGGTGTCGACGACGAGTCGGAGCTGTTCGACATCCCCGAGGAGGTGGCCTTCGATGGCGACCTCGACATCGAGGCACGGGGAGAGCCCGCGGTCAAGTCCGAGGTTCGCCGGACGTTTGCTCGCAACGACGATCTGACGGAGTTCCTGGGCCGGGGACACTACTCGCATTACGTCCCCTCGCTCGTGGATCACCTCTCGTTGCGGGCAGAATTCCTGACGAGTTACACACAGTACCAGCCGGAGATCACACAGGGGTTCCTGCAGGCACTGTTCGAGTATCAGTCGTTGATCGTCGAACTCACCGGTCTCGAGATCGCCAACTGCTCGATGTACGACGGAGCGACGGCGCTGGGTGAGGCGGCAACGCTCGCCAGCCGGCTCCGGCAGATCTCAGGGGATACGGTGCTGATTCCCGAACAGCTCCGGGACGGGAAGCAGTCGGTGCTGGAAAACTACTGTGACGGTGCCGATCTCGTCGTCGAGACGTACCCGATGGACGACGGCGCAGCCGACGTCGACGCGATCCGAGACCGGATCGGCGAGGACGTCGTCGCCGTTTACGCCGAGAACCCGACTGTCCGCGGCGTTATCCAGGAGGAACTGTCCGCCGTCGGCGATCTCGCCGACGAACACGACGCCCTGTTCGTCTACGGCACCGATCCGGTCGCGATGGCGCTGCTCGAACAGCCCGCAGCGCTGGGTGTCGATGTCGTGGTTGGCGAGGCCGACGCGCTGGGGCTGCCCACGAGCTTCGGAATGGGTCTCGGCCTGTTTGCGACGAAAGAAGAGTACCTCAGACAGGTCCCGGGGCGACTCGTCGGGGCGAGCGACGACGACGCCGGCAACCGGGCGTACACGCTGACACTCCAGACCCGGGAACAGCACATCCGCAAGGAGCGGGCGACCTCGAACATCTGTACCAACCAGGCGTGGGTCGCGCTCCGGGCCGCAATGCACGCCGCGCTGCTCGGACCGACCGGACTCGTCGATCTGGCGACCGATGCTGTCGAGAACGCGGCCGAACTCTCCGATCGAATCGACGAGCTCTCCGGGTTCCAGGCCCCGGTCCACGATCGGCACCACTTCCGGGAGTTCCTCGTCCGGTCCGACCAGCCGGCCGCTGCCATCGCAGGCGACCTGGAATCCAATGGGTACGCGGTCCACGTCGTCGACGATCACCTGTTGCAGGTGTGCGTGGACGACACGAACGAGGCTGCCATGGACGGTCTCGTCGCGGCGTTCGAGGAGGTGGCACGATGAGACACGATCAGGCCCGTTACACGCGCGAGGACAAACACGAACCGCTGCTGTCTGAGAAAAACGAAACGACCGTCGAGATCGGGGACGACTCGCCGCTGCCCGGCGAGTTGACCCGCGATTCGCTGACCCTGCCGGAAGTGTCCGAGCCGGAAGTGGCGCGCCACTACACCCGGCTCTCGCAGATGAACTGGAGCATCGACTCCGGGCCGTATCCCCTGGGGTCGTGTACGATGAAGTACAACCCGCGGTTTACCGAGGACCTCGCGGCGGATCCGAACGCGGCTGTCCATCCCGACCGATCCTCTGCATCCGTCCAGGGGACACTGGAGCTGTATCACAGTCTCCAGGAGTATTTGGCCGAGATCGGCGGCATGGACGCAGTGACGCTCCAGCCGCCGGCCGGCGCGGCCGGCGAGTTCACCGGGATCCTCATCGCGAAGGCGTATCACGAACACCACGGCAACGACAAAAGCGAGGTCATCATCCCCGCCTCGGCACACGGGACGAACTTCGCGACCGCGGCGCTTGCAGGCTACGACGTCGTCGAACTCCCCTCCAACGAGGAGGGTCGCGTCGACGTCGAGGCGCTCGAGGCCGCGGTGTCGGAAGACACCGCCGCGCTCATGCTTACGAACCCGAACACGGTTGGGCTGTTCGAGCGCGACATCGTCGAAATCGCCGAGATCGTCCACGACGCCGGTGGCGTACTGTACTACGACGGCGCGAACCTGAACGCGCTGCTCGGACGCGCCCGGCCCGGCGACATGGGGTTCGATATCATGCACTACAACGTGCACAAGACGTTCGCCACCCCCCACGGCGGCGGCGGTCCGGGCGCGGGCCCGGTCGGCGTCGTCGAAGAACTCGAGCAGTTCCTCCCGGAACCGCAAGTTCGCGAGCGCGAGGGCAACTACGTTCTCGAGGAGCCCGACCACAGTATTGGAAAAGTCCACGGCTTCATGGGCAACTGGCTGGTGTTGATCAAAACCTACGCCTACATCAGCCGGCTCGGCAACGAGGGGCTCGTCGACACCAGTGCGAAGGCCGTGCTGAACGCGAACTACCTCGCGTCCCAGATCGACCTGGAGGTGCCGTACGGCCCGTTCCACCACGAGTTCGCGGCTACCTCCGGCGACCGCGACGCCGCAGACGTCGCAAAGCGGATGCTGGATTACGGGGTCCACCCGCCGACGACGAAGTGGCCGGAGATGGTTCCGGAGGCGATGCTCACCGAGCCGACCGAAATCGAGAGCAAAGAGTCCGTCGAGGACCTCGCAGAGGCGTTCAACCGGGCGTACGGCGACTCCGACGAAACGCTGGAGTCGGCGCCCAACCGAACGACCGCCGCCCGGATCGACCAGGCGTCGGCCGCACGGAATCCGATTCTCTCGTGGCACACGCTGAACGACGAGTGACGATCAGTCGTCCAGTCGTTCGCGCAACAGCTGATTGACGTCCCCCGGATCGGCGCTGCCGCCCGTTTTCTGCATCACCTGTCCGACGAGGAAGTTGATCGCGCCGCCCTCGCCGGCCAGGTAGTCCTCGACCGCCTCCGGGTTCTCCTCGATCGCTTCGGTCACGGCGGCGGCGACCGCCTCGCCGCCCGTCTTGCCGAGCCCCTCGCGGTCGACGATCTCGTCGGGCGAGCGCCCCTCGTCGAGCATCGTCCGGAGGACGATCTCCTCGGCGTTCTTGACCGTCACTTCCTCGCCGTCGACGAGTTCGATCAGGCGGGTGAACTCATCGAGACGGCCGGCCACGTCGGTGATCTCCATGTCGCGGTAGTGCAGTTCCCCGAGCAGGTTGTCGGCCACCCAGGTGGCCGCGAGGTCGGGGTCGAACTCTGCTGCGACGTCCTCGAAGAAGTCGGCGACCTCTTTGGTCGAGGTGAGTTTCGAGGCGGATTCGGCGTCGAGCCCGTACTCCTCGCGGAACCGTTCGCGGCGGGCGTCCGGCAGCTCCGGGATCGGGATCCGGTCGCGCCAGCCGGCGACCGCAAGCGGCGGCAGGTCGGCCTCACGGAAGTAGCGGTAGTCCTTCTCCGCCTCCTTGGTCCGCATGGAGACGGTGATCCCGCGTGACTCGTCCCAGTGGCGTGTCTCCTGTTCGATCTCCCGTCCCCGTCTGATGGCGTTCCGCTGGCGGGTCACCTCGTAGGCGAGCGCCTTCTCGGCCCCTTTGTGACTGGAGATATTCTTCACCTCCGTTCGGTTGGCCGTCGAGAGCGCTTCCTCGGCGATTCGACCGCCGTCGTCGACGGCGTCGCCGGGAACCATCGAGATGTTGGCGTCGACCCGGAGGCTCCCGTCCCGTTCGGGATCGAACACGCCGAGGTACTCCAGCACTTCCTCGAGTTTCGCCAGAAACGCTCTGGTCTCGGCGGGCGACCGGAAGTCCGGCTCCGTCACGATTTCGACGAGGGGCGTCCCCGCCCGGTTGTAGTCGACGAGCGTGTAGTCGGCGGTGTCGATCCCACCGCCGACGTGGTCGAGGCTGCCGGGGTCCTCCTCGAGGTGTGCTCGCGTGATCCCGATCGACCGGCGAGTCCCCTCGACGCTAATCTCCAGTTCGCCGTTTGCACAGATCGGGGCGTCGTACTGGGTGAGCTGGAAGTTCTTCGGCAGGTCGGGGTAGTAGTAGTTCTTGCGGTGGAACGTGGTCCGTTCCGGAATCTCGGCGTCGAGCGCCTTCGCGATCTTGACGGCGGCTTCGACTGCGGCCTCGTTGAGCACCGGGAGCGATCCGGGGAGCCCGAGGCAGGTCGGACACGTTCGACTGTTCGGTTCCTCCCCGTCGGCGGCGTCCGTAGAACAGCCACAGAAGATCTTCGTTGCCGTCTCCAGCTGGACGTGGACCTCGAGGCCGATGACGACCGCGAGGTCTTTCTCGGCGGCCTGCGCGCTCATTGGGCGGGGTTCGTGGCCGGGCGAGTAAAACGTGACGGGACGACACCGTCGCGGCGATACGTTGACGCATTCGCAACCTCAAAGGCCGCGGAGCCCCTGAACGAACCATGGAACTCGATGACACGGACCGTGCCATATTGCGGCTCCTCCAGGAGGACGCGCGGACGCCATTCAGCGAGATTGCCCGCCGGATCGACATGTCCAGCGCGACAGTTCACGACCGCGTCGGACGACTGGAGGAGGCGGGCGTCATCGAGGGATACCACGCCCGAGTCGATCCCAAAACGCTGGGATACGGCGTGTCGGCGTTCGTCGGCCTCAGAGTCGAACAGGGCAGAGAGGAGGACGCCCTCGAGCGGCTGCGAGAGATAGACGGCATCACCGAGGTCCACCTCACGACCGGCGAGTACGACGTGATGACGCGGGTGCACGCTCCGAACATCGACGAGCTCCGTGAGATCATGTTCGACAACGTCGCACAGATGGCCGGGTTCGCACGCTCTCAGACGATGATCATCCTCGGTACCGACTACGAGGCGGTCGGCGTGGCTGTTCCCGAGAGTGAGCGCTCTACGGAGGACTCCGCCGGAGAGTTCGGTAGCGGTACTCGATCCGACGGCGGATCGGAACGCTGAAGCGATCCCTCGCCCGTGTGATGGATATGAGTAGCCTTCCCGATCGCCTCTATCGGAACCCGGAAGGGGCCTGGGCAGCCACGGTCGCCGGAATCGTGGCGGTGCTCGGCGTCGGATATCTGTTGTTCCCGCGACTCGTCTACGATCGGTTTATCTGGCAGTACTTCTGGGGGCCGGTCGCCGCCGACGGGCACGGCGCAACCTGCACAGCCCGGTCGGGCGGGACCGTCGAGTATCTCCAGGGCACTCAGGCCTGCGCGGAGGCCGACGCGGCGAGCCAGATCGTCGCCTACCCGGGATACACGCCGGTCTCGTCGCTCGGCTACATCACGGTGCTCCTGATAGCGCTCGCTGGCGTCTACGTGCTGCTCAAGCGACTCGACATCGGGACCGACCGGCGGTTCTTTTACGCGCTGTTCCCGTTCATGCTGTTCGGGGGGGCGCTTCGCACCGTCGAGGACGCCGGTGTCTCCGCCGTCCGGGCAGGGGCGGAGCCGCTCGTGGCATTCCCGTACAGCGCACTAATAATCAGCCCGTTCATCTACGTCACGGTGTTTCTCCTCACGCTCGCGTGCGTGCTCGCGGCGTATTCGGCGGCCGAACGCGGGATGGTCGACCGGTACGACTACGCGCTGTTCGGACTCGGAAGCGTCGTCCTGGTACTCACCATCGGATATCTCGGCTACCTTGCCGTAACGACGGAGTTCACCGAGTTCCACGTCCAGGTGCTCGTCGTGACGCTTTTCATCGCGACGGCCGCGACGTGGGGGACGTGGCGGCTGATCGCACGGTTCGCGCCCGGGATCAACGCCGGAACCGGATGGATGGGGTTCGTGATCATCTGGGGACACGCAGTCGACGGCGTCGCAAACGTGATCGGCCTCAACTGGATGCCGACACTCGGAGCAGGAGCAAACCTCGTTCCGAAACATCCCATAAACGCCGCGATCGTCGAGTACACGGGCCGGTTCCTTCCGGAGGCGATCGTCGCAGTCACCGGCGACGCGTGGCCGTTCCTGTTTGTCAAGCTCGCGGCGGCGACGTTCGTCGTCTGGATCTTCGAACCGGAGGTCATGGAGGAGTCCCCGCGGTTCTCGATCCTGCTGCTCGTTGCGGTGCTCGCGGTCGGGCTCGGACCCGGAACGCGCGACATGCTGCGGGCGACGTTCGGGGTGTAACGCGTGACCGATTTTGATCCGGACACCCGGGATCAGCTGCACGATCTCCACCAGAGGCTCCAGGCCGTTCTGGAGCTGCCGGTCGAACGGGACGCGAGCAACTGGATCGGCGAGTCGGAAGCGCTCGTCGGTGATCTCGTCGAGCGAGGGGCGTCCCCGGAGGTGCGGCGAAAGCGGCTGGCGAAGGTTCGGGAGCTCCTCGAGCAAGTGGACGAAACCGGAGACCCGCAAGCCGACGAACACGTCGACGCCGCGAGGCGGCTCACCGCAGAGTTGCTCGGCGAGTTCGAGAACGACGACGGCGGTACTTAAAAGTCGACAGTAACCACGGTCGCGTCGAGCTGCTCGCGGAGGTACTCGTCGATGTCGGGATCCGAAAGGAGGTTGCGGAACATCCGTCGCCAGCGGCCCGCCTGTTTCGCCCCGATCACCACGATGTCGGCCCCTTCGGCGGCGACCTCCTCGAGGATCGTCTCCTCGAGGAGGAACCCCCCGCGGACGACGTATCTCGCGTTCGGTAGCCGCCCGAACTCCCGTTGGACGGCGCGTTTGAGGTCGGTCCGGGTCACTTTCCGCGATTCCTGAAACAGGTTGACGTGGAGAACAGTCAACGTCGCGTCGTGTTCGTCGGCCACGCCGATCGCGTGTTCCAGCGTGACTCTCGAGTGTTCAGAGAGCGGATATCTGACAGGGACCACGACGAGCGTCATTGCTCGAGATGGGTACGTCTCGGGGCAAGAGCGTGTCGCTTTCGCTCGAAACCGGTTCGATAGAGTCGCCCCCACCGACGGTTCCGACCGTCGAAGCCGGCGTGGGTGTCGCTCGGCCAGTGTGATCTCGTTTCGACATGTCGGCGTCGTTGAATCGTGATAACCTTTAACACAATGTGGGCGAAACCCCCCGATAGATGGCCCCTGCAAGCATGCCACCGACGACGGAGGCCAGGGAGGTGTTCAGGTCGCTCGGCTACACGATCTCCGGCGGGGAGACGACGTTCGTCGCCGAGCGAAAGTGGCGCCGCGTTCACGTGGTTCCCCTCGACGCCGACGACGCGAAAGAGCCGGAACGCGTACTCACGGACGGCGGCGAGGACGGCGCCCGGCTTCGGTGTTATGTGACGTGGAAACGCGCGGCCCCCGACCTCCGGGAGTTCCTGCTCGGCCTGAAGCCCCCCTACGACTGGGCCGTCATCGGCGTCGACAGGGAGGGCGACTTCGAGGTGATGCAGGGGGCACCGAACAGCCCCTGACGGTCCTCGGCGATCGTTCCGCGGGAGGTGGTTGTCCTTTCGCAGAAACAACACGTCATTTTAAGATCTCTCCACGAGTAGTAGCGATCGCCATGGTTTACAAGAAGATCACGCTGATCGGGAAAAGCGACGAAAGCTTCGACGCCGCCGCGGACGACGCCATCGATCGGGCGAAGGCAACGCTGGACAACGTCTACTGGGCAGAAGTAAAAGAGTTCGGCGTCGAGATAGCCAGCGTCGAGGACAGGCAGTACCAGGCTGAAGTCGAAGTCGCGTTCGAACTGGAAGACTGACCGGTTGCGTCGGTGTCGAGTCGCAACGACCTTCCCGTTTTCTTCCGTACTCTTTCCCATGAGCGTCACCGCACTCGCTCGCCGGCTGCACCTGAAGGCAACCCGGGCAAACCAGCGACGCCTCCTCGTGATCGCAGGCGACCGAGAGGCGGGATTCGACGCCGCATTCGACGCGATCGACGCCGTCCTTGGCGCCAGTCGGACGGAGAACTCCGACAACGGCGATGACGCGACCGTGACCGTCGTCTCCTCGCGATCCGGGCACCGTTTCGAACGTTACGCGCCGGAACGCGCCGACGAGCTGCTGGGACGGACTCGATCGATCGTTCTGCTTGACTGTCACGAAGGGTTCACCCCGAACGTGCTCGGACAGGTCGCGGGGGTCGTCGACGGCGGCGGGCTGTTCGTCCTGTTGACCCCGCCGCTTGCAGACTGGTCCCGTCGCAGGGACGCGTTCGACGAATCGATGGCCGTCCCCCCGTTCGCGGTCGACGACGTCGGTGGACGGTTCCGGTCCCGGCTCGTCGCTACCCTGCGCGAGCATCCGGGAGTCGGGATCGTCGACGTCGACGCGGGTGGCGGCGACGCGATTCGGATCGTCCGCGAGGGAACGACCGATCCACCGAACGCACCGAAACGCCGGTCGCCGGAGCCCCCTCCGGAAGCGACGTTTCCGACCCCGGTGTACGACCGGTGTCTGACCCGCGATCAGGTACGGGCAGTCACGGCGTTCCAGCGACTCCGCGAACCCGGAAACGCGGTCGTGCTGGAGGCCGACCGCGGGCGGGGAAAATCCAGCGCAGCCGGGCTGGCCGCCGGTGCGCTCGCGTCCGACGGCCGCGACGTCCTGGTCACGGCACCCACCAGGAAACACGCCGACGAACTGTTCGCCCGGGCCCGGACGGTCACCGACGAACTGGGAGACGATCCGGGAGCCACCGCGGGCGACGTCCGGTTTGCGGTTCCCGCCGACGCGGTCACGTTGCCCGGCGATCCGGACGTCGTGTTCGTCGACGAGGCGGCCGCACTCCCGGTCCGCACGCTGGAACGGCTGCTCGGGGCGCCCGCAGTCGGATTCTGCACCACCGTCCACGGCTACGAGGGATCTGGCCGGGGGTTCTCCGTGCGGTTCCGCGAGCGCTTGGCCGAATCCGGCCTCCAGGTCACGGAGCTTGCGATGACGGAGCCGATCCGGTACGCCCCCGGCGATCCCGTCGAGTCGTGGGTGTTCCGGGCGCTGCTGCTCGACGCGAGCCCGGCGGTAGAGCCGGCCGTGGCGGACGCCACCCCCGAAACGTGCGCCTATCGGGAGCTATCTCCCGGAGAGCTCGCCGCCGACGAGCACCTCCTCGGGGAGGCGTTCGGGCTACTCGTGACCGCCCACTACCGGACGGAGCCGAACGACCTCGCGCGACTGCTGGACGCGCCGAACCTCTCAGTGCACGCGCTTTTGTCGGACGGGCACGTGGCGTCGGTGGCGCTTCTCGCCCGGGAGGGCGGCCTCGATGAGGCGACCCGGCAGCGGACCTATCTGGGCGAACGGATCCGGGGCAACATGCTTCCGGACGTGTTGACGAGCCAGCTCCGCGATCCTGAGGCGAGTGCCCCGACGGGCTACCGGATCGCCCGGATCGCGACCCACCACGCCGTGCGATCCCGTGGACTCGGCTCCAGGCTGCTAACGGAACTGCACGAGCGGCTCGGCTCCCGTAACGGGATCGAGTATCTCGGGGTCGGTTACGGTGCGACGCCGGAACTGCTCCGCTTCTGGGCGGACAACAGCTACGGTACCGTCCACGTCTCGACCACCAGGAACGATTCGAGTGGGGAGTACTCCGCGCTCATGCTTTCCCCGACCGGGCCCGACGGACGGAAACTTGCGGCTCGTCACGCCGGCTACTTCCGGGATCGAATGCGTGATCTCCTCTCGGACGCGCTCGCGGATCTCGACCCCGAGGTCGCCCGACTCGCGATCGGTGCCTGCCCCGCGGATCCGGAGACAGCCGCCGAGCGTCTCTCCGAGCGGGACTGGCGGGTCATCGCGAGCGCCGCCTACGGGCCGGGGATGTACACCGCCGCGCCGGGGGCGTTCCGGGAGCTCGCGACGGCGGGACTGCTGGAACCCGACCTCGAGGGACAGTCGACGGACGGTGACGTCCGGAGCCTCACCCCCGACGAAAAGCGACTGCTGGTTCGGAAGGTGCTCCAGGGGGCACCGGCCGAAACGCTCGCAGACGAACTGGGCTACCACTCCCGGGGGGAGTGCTTGCGCGCGCTCGGACGGGCGTATCGACCACTCGTCGAACGCTTCGGTGGAGACGCCGCCCGCGAGGAACGGAGCCGGTACGAATGATCGAGATCGCGCTCCTCGTGGCGCTCGTGCTGTTGATCGCGGGAGTGGTCGGCAGCGTCGTCCCGCTTGTCCCCTCGGGGCTGTTCTCCCTTGCGGGGGTGCTCGTCTACTGGCTGTTTGGCACCGAGCCGATCGGCCCGCTTGTTTTGTTCAGTCTCGTCGTCGTCGCCGTGATCGCGACTGTCGTCGAACAGTTCGGCGGCGCCATCGCGGCGAAGGCCACCGGCGCGTCGAACCGAACGACGGTCGCCGCCGTGCTCGCCGGACTCGTTTTGTTTTTCGTCGCCGGACCGGTCGGGATCGTGATCGGAATCGTCGCGGTGGTCTTTCTCGCGGAGTTGCTCGAGGAGGCCCCGCCGGAGATCGCGTTCCGGCGCGCGCTGTATACGCTGGCCGGAATTCTCGCCTCCACCGGCGTACAGTTGTTGCTCACGCTGTCGGTGCTCGTCGGGTTCGTCGTCTTCGTCGTTCTGTTTTGAGTGTGTGGCTCGGAGTTCAGGGGTGTGCGTAGTAGACGACCGACTCCCCGTCACCGGACCCGTCGACACGAACGAACCCGACACGTTCGAACTGGATCACCTCGTCGACGTCAGCTGCCGCGAAATCCGGTTCCGCGACGCCACGGACGTCGCCGTCGGGCGTCCGCATTCGGACGTCGATTCCGCCGTCGGCTGGAACCCAGTGGACCACGGGGACGCCCTCTTCCCGGACGGCGTCGATGTCGTCGCCTGTGGGGACGAACACGCCCGTTTCCGCACTCGCGTCGGCGTCTGCAGCCTCGTAGCGAACGCAGCCGAACCCCTTCAGCCACGTTCGCTCGCCGTCGGCCGGAAGGTCGTCGCTTTCGAGTAGCACGGCATCCCCGACTGGAATCTCCCGCCGACCACGGTCCTCGTGGTCCGGATGTAGCGGTGGCGTGCCGACGGCTGGACTCCCGGAATCGGCCACACCGGCAGGTCTCCGCACTGGAACCTCGACGGCGGGTTTCCCCTCCCGATCTCGAACCAGGAAGTAACGGTTCGCTTCGTCGTCGACGAGTTCGCGATTGTTCGCGTACACCGTCGACATCGCGAGATCGACGTCGGCGGTGGACATTCCGAGTCCGATCATCGCCTCCACGATCGCCTCGCCGCGGATCCCTCGACGCCGAACCGACGCGAGCGTGGGCGCGCGCGGGTCGTCCCAGCCGGTCAGTTTCCCCTCGTCGATCAGCTCCTTGATCGTCGAGGTCGACAGCTTCACCTCGTACTCGTCGAGCTGGACGTGTCCCCAGTGGAGGACCTCGGGGTACTCCCACCCGAAGTAGTCGTACACGAACCGTTGACGCTTCGCCGAATCCTGGAGGTCGATCCCGCGGATGATGTGGGTGACGCCCGTGAGATGGTCGTCGATCCCCGACTGGAAATCGAGCATCGGCCAGCACCGGTAGTCGGCCGCCTCCGTTCGGGGGTGGGGGGTGTCGATGATCCGGAACGCGACCCAGTCGCGCAGGGCCGGGTTCTTGTGTTCGATGTCGGTTTTGACCCGAAGGACCATCTCTCCGGATGCGTACTCCCCGTCGACCATTGCCTCGAACTCTTCCCGCACCGTTTCGGGCTCTTTGTCGCGGTTGGGTGAGGGTTCGCCGGCGTTTTTCAGCTCGGAGAACTCCTCGGCGGGCAGGTCACAGGTGTACGCCCCGCCGAGCTCGATCAGCTCTCGTGCGTGCTCGTAGTACGTCTCCAGGCGGTCGCTGGCTTTGAGTACCCGATCCGGCTCGAAGCCGAGATAGTCGATGTCTTCGAGAATCGCGTCGTAGGCGTCGAGATCCGGCCGTTTCGTCTCCGGGTCGGTGTCGTCGAACCGGCAGATGAACTCCCCGTCGTACCGGTCTTTGTACGTGCCGATCACGGCGGGCATGCGGGCGTGTCCGAGATGCCACGGCCCGTTGGGGTTCGGCGCCGCGCGCATGACGACCGCACCCTGCTCGGCGTCGGGCAGTTCCGGCAGAACGTTATCGTCGTCCTCTTCGTCGGCCTCGAGTTCCGCGATCATCTCGGGGGCGAGTTCGGCCAGCCGATCCCGTCGTTCGGTCTCGGAAAGCCCCGCGACCTCCTCGACGACGCCGGCGACGACGCCGGGGATCTCGTCGCCGTGTGGCCTGAAGTCGGGATTCTCGCCCATGAGCGGCCCCATAATCGCTCCGACGTCCGGGTCGTTGCCGTGTTTGAGGGCGTTAAACAGGGCGTGTCGTTTCGCCTCTGTTCGAACGCGCTGTTTCAGAGTTTCGTCCATTGACGGAGGCTTCGCCTGGGCGCAGTAAAAAGGGATCCGAAGACGCCCCAATCTGCGGACGCCCGGATCCGATGACGCGCTCCGTCGAGAGCACACCCGGGTAGGGGCAACGTCCGCTACGGACGCCACAGGAAAAAGGCGGTCGTCGTTTTTGACCCGGTGTTGCCGACCAAAAACGGCTTGCAGCGTGAACGATCCCCGGGTTTTAAGGGAAATACAAGTCGAGGACGTGGCTGACAGTGTCGGGGATCGGAACGAGAGACAGGTTTTTCGCTCCGAGACTACTTCGTTCGACTATGGAAACGGGCGAGGGCGTCGTCGGTTCGCTGTTCGAGGATCCGGACCGGTTCGTCGCGATCCTCGACGCCGACGGGACCGTCCGCGAGATCAACGACGCCGCGACCGGCCGTCTGAACGCATCCCGGGAACACCTCGAGGGAAAGCGGTTCTGGGCGCTCCCGTGGCAGGGTGACGTCGAAACCCGAAGACGGCTCCAGCACGCGGTCACCGACGCGGCGGACGGCGAGTACGCGAACGTCGAGGCGACGATCGCACCCCGACCGAACGGCGGTGATCCTGCCGACGCCGAAACGAAACTCGAGTTCAGATTCCAGCCGATCGGTGACGGCTCCCGATCGGACGGCGGTCGTATTCTCGTCCAGGGCTCACTGCAGGCCGAACGCGAGCGTCTCGAACGGGAGCTTCGACAGTCCGAGCAGCTCCATCGAGTCACGCTCACGAACATGACGGAGACGATCCTCGTGACGAACGACGAAGGGGAGTTCACGTACGTCTGTCCGAACGTTCACTTCATCTTCGGTTACACCGTCGAGGAAATTCACGAGTTCGGAACGATCGATGCGCTCCTCGGCGGCGATCTCTTCGACCGGGAACGATTGGAGTCCGAGGGTGTGCTCACGAACCTCGAATGTACCGCGACCGACAAGGACGGCGACGAGCACGCACTGCTCGTGAACGTCCGGCAGGTGTCGATCCAGGGGGGAACGACGCTGTACAGCTGTCGGGATATAACCAAACGGAAACAGCGCGAGACCGCACTGACGCAGCTACAGGAGACGAGCCGAGAACTGCTGTACGCCGAGACGAAAGCCGAGATCGCGACCCGGGTGGCGAAGGACGCGACCACGGCGCTTTCGAACGGTGGCGTCGCTCTGTATCGGTTCGACAGGGAGGAAAACGTCCTGTACCCGATGGCAGTGTCACAGCCGCTCTTGCTGGCGGCCGGATCGCTTCCCGACGTGAGTCTCGACCAGGAGACCTGCATCAGCCGGGCGTACGTGGACGGCCGGAGGACTACGCGATCGGACGTGGACAAAAGCGACCTCCCGGACAGCCTGCTCGGGACCCTGTCGGGGGTCGTTGCCGTCCCACTGGATGATCACGGTGTTCTGCTGGCAGCCGCCACGGGGGAGGCAGAGCTCGCCGACGTCGACGAAGAGATCGCCGAGCTGCTTGCGGCCACGACGGAGGCGGCGTTCGATCGCCTGGAGCGGGAAACGCAGCTCCGAGAACGGGACGAAACACTCAAAAAGCGGAACCGCCGTCTGACGGAAGCGAACCGCCTCAACGAGATTATTCGGGAGATCGACCGGATCCTGGTCAACGCCGACTCCAGAGCCGAGATCGAACGCGGCGTCTGCGAGCGGCTGGCCACGAGCGACCGCTTCACCTTCGTGTGGATCGGGGAGGCAACCGCACGCGATCGTCACCTCCGTCCCCGAGAGTGGGCCGGCGACGGAAGCGGATATCTCGACGACATCTCGCTGTCCGTCCAGGAGGATATGGAGATCCAGGAACCGACACTCCAGACCGCACGGAACCGATCGACGACGGTTGTACCGAACGTCGCGGACGTTCTCCAGGAGGCCGACTGGTGCAAGCAGGCTGTGTCTCGGCAGTTCGACTCGATTATGTCGGTTCCGTTGATGTACGACGACGTATTGTTCGGGACGCTAACCGTCTACGACGACGAGCCGGACTCCTTTAGCGACACTGTTCGGTCGGTGTTCGAGGAGCTGGGAGCCACGATCGGCTCCGCCATCAACGACGTCCAGCGGAAGGAAGCGCTTCAAAGCGACACCGTCTTCAGGCTCTCTTACCGGCTCGAGGATCCGGCATCGATCCTCTCGCGGCTGGCGACGGCACTGGACTGTCGTCTGGAAGTCCGAAGCGAGGTGACCCGCACCGACGAGAGCACGGTGGTGTTCGTCGACGTCGAGGGGGCCAGCCCGGAGGCGGTCGCTGCGGAGGCCACCGAACTCGTTTCCGTCCGAGACTGTGAAGTGATTCGGGAGTCGGGGGAGGGAGGACTCGTCAGCCTGACGGTCGACGAGCCGTTCGTGACCTCGCTGCTGGCGAACCACGGTGCGACCCGCCGGACACTCACGGCCACGCCGGAAGCGCTCGATCTGGTCGTCGACGTCCCGGACGCGGCGACGTCGCGATCGGTGGACGAACTGCTCTCCACACAGTTTGCGGAGGTAGAACTGACCGCACGCCAAAAGCAGCTCCGGTCCAGAGACACCGACCACGACGTCGGCGCGCTGTTGACCGCGAGGCAGGAGGAGGTCGCCCGCGTGGCCTATCACAGCGGCTTCTTCGAACCGAACAGGAACGTCTCCGGCCGCGAGATCGCGGACACGCTGGACATCTCACACACCGCGTTTTACAACCACGTCCGTCGGGTCCAGGACAAACTGTTCACGTCGCTGTTCGACAGCGGGGACGAGTATATAACAGTTGAATAGAAGTTGAATAGTAAACCCCTTCGTTCCGAAGGGTGGTTTACAGTTCACCCAACTCACCTATCTGCAGGTAGTTCGTACCCAAATTTGTACCAATGTGTCGCGACGCAGCCTACGACGTCGACGGGCGCTCGGAGTACGAATGTCCGAACTGCGGCCAGACCGTCACCGCGGCGAGCTATCCGGGCGACTGTCCGGAGTGTGCAGCGCCGATGCGCAACCGAGCGACACCGTTCGAGTAATTACCCTCCATGTCTCAGAAAGCACTGATGGAAGCTACAGGTGAAGATTCAGAAAACGAAACTGCACTCGAAACCGCCAGACGTCAGCTGCACGAGGCGGCTGCCCACGTCGACGTCGATCCTGGCGTAATCGAGCGACTCAACCATCCGACCCGTGTCGTGGAGGTCTCGGTACCGATCAAACGAGACGACGGCACCGTCGACGTGTTTACGGGCTATCGTGCACAACACGACGACGTCCGCGGCCCGTACAAGGGTGGGCTCAGGTATCATCCCGACGTCACCGCCGACGAGTGTGTCGGACTGGCAATGTGGATGACCTGGAAGTGCGCCGTGATGGACATCCCGTTCGGCGGTGCGAAAGGTGGCGTGGTCGTGAACCCGAAGGAGCTGTCGACGCGCGAAAAGGAGCGACTCACCCGCCGATTCGCAGAAGAGATCCGCGACGAAGTCGGCCCTCACAAGGACATTGCCGCCCCCGACATGGGGACGGACGGCAAGACGATGGCGTGGTTCATGGACGCCTACAGTATGCAGGAAGGCGAGACTGCCCCCGGCGTCGTCACCGGAAAACCGCCCGTCATCGGCGGGAGCCACGGTCGGGAAGAGGCGCCGGGACGCAGCGTCGCGATTATCGCCCGGGAGGCGATAGACTACTACGACATGGACATCCGCGAGACCAGCGTCGCGGTTCAAGGGTACGGTAGCGTCGGAGCTAACGCCGCCCGGCTCCTCGACGACTGGGGCGCAACAGTCGTGGCTGTAAGCGACGTAAACGGGGGGATCTACGATCCCGACGGCCTCGACACCCGAACGGTGCCGTCACACGAAGAGGAACCGGAAGCGGTGATGCGTCAGGACGCGCCCAACACCGTCACGAACGAGGAACTGCTGGAACTGGACGTTGACGTGGTGATTCCGGCGGCAATCGGCAACGTACTCTCTCTCGAGAACGCCGACCGGATCCAGGCGGACGTCGTCGTCGAAGGGGCGAACGGTCCCACGACCTCCGGCGCGGATCGAGTGCTCGAAGAGCGGGGGATTCCGGTGATCCCGGACATACTCGCCAACGCCGGCGGAGTTACGGTGTCGTACTTCGAGTGGCTCCAGGACATCAACCGCCGGAAGTGGTCGAAAGAGCGCGTGTACAACGAGCTCGAGTCGGAGATGCTCTCGGCGTGGGATTCGGTCCGCGAGGAGGTCGAGGCCGGCGACGTGAGCTGGCGGGACGCAGCGTACGTCGTCGCGCTCGAACGGATCGGCGCCGCCAAAGAGACCCGGGGACTGTGGCCCTGAACGAGCGTTCGAGCGACTGACGCACGAACGCTTAAGTCCGAAGCCGGCTCCATCCCGGCGCGATGGTGCTTCGACGTCACCCGTCGGCGACCTGTAATCGGTGTGGTTCAGCGTTGTACTACCGATACCTCGAGGACTCTACCGGCTGGCAGATCTCCGTGACGTGTGATCCGGAAGACGGCTGCGGTCGGGACGTCGCGACGAAGCGGGCGCCGAGACACCACGTCGACCGACCCGAAGAAGCGCGAGCCGTTGCAAAACGTCTCGCCGGCGAACTGTGAGTCCGACCGCGGCACCCCGAGCTATCCCTATCGGACCCTTTTTAACCCCCTGGGGGACAATAGCAGTTCAATGAGTGCACCGTGGGACGGCTGGGACCACGTACTGAAAGTCGATCCCGACAAGGATCTTGTGGCGGGGGAGACGTTCGCGGACGTCTGTCGGACCGGCACCGACGCCATCGAGATCGGTGGTACGCGCGGGATAACCGAAGAGAAGATGCAGCGGGTAATCGAAGCGTGTTCCCGACACGACGTTCCGCTGTATCAGGAGCCGTCGAACCCGTCGGTGGTCATCGACTCGCCGGCACTGGACGGCTACCTGATCCCGACGGTGTTCAATGCAGAGGACAGCTTCTGGATCACCGGCGCCCACAAGGAGTGGGTCCGGATCGAAAACGGGCTCGATTGGGATCGCACCCACACCGAGGCGTACGTCGTCTTGAACCCCGACTCGGCAGTAGCTGAATACACCGACGCCGACTGCGACCAGGCCCCAGAAGACGTCGCCTCCTTCGCCGCAGTCGCCGAGAAACTGTTCGGTCAAGAGATCGTCTATCTCGAGTACTCCGGGACGCTCGGGGACCCCGACGTGGTGTCTGCGGCCGCTGACGCGCTCGATACTGCGACGCTGTTTTATGGGGGCGGAATCGCCGACTACGACGACGCCTACCGTATGGGGAAACACGCGGACGTCGTCGTCGTCGGGGATCTCCTCCACGAGGAAGGGGTCGATGCGGTGCGCGACACTGTCGAGGGCGTGAAAGACGCTCACGCGGAATCGACGGCCGTCGACGCGACGGGCCCGGACGCCGAGTGAACGATTGCGACGAGGTACAGTTAACAGTAGTTGGCAATATGACTCAGGTTTATATACGAATCCGCGGTAATCGAGTTCGGAACGCCAGTTTACGCGTTCCGAGCTAACTAAAGTAAATCACATTGCCAACAACTGTTAAGTGATCGCTGGAGGAGCCCAGAACGTGCGACTCGTTCATCGTCGCGGTCCGCCGGACGCACGCGAGGAACGGACACTGGCCACCGCAATCGACCGTGCCGACACGACGCTCCAACAGGCCAGAGGGTTGATGTTTCGCCGGTCGATCCCCGACGACTACGCCCTCGTGTTTCGGTTCGACCGTCCGGACACGCGAACGCTTCACATGCTGTTCGTTCCGTTCCCGATCGACGCGGTCTGGCTCACAGGTCCCGAGGTGATCCGCGTCGAGCGACTCCGTCCCTGGATCGGGTTCGCACGGGCAACCGCAGACACGATACTCGAGTTGCCGGCCGGGACGGCCGCCGACGTGAACCCGGGCGACACGATCGAGCTCATCGAGGAAAACGACGGCTAGCTCGGCTACTCGGGCGAGAAAACCTCGGCCCGATCGTCGGTCACGACGCCGTACTCGGCGCGATCGACCGCGGTCGGCGGCGGGTTCTCGTCGTATCGGGCAGCCAGGCTGGCCCGGACCGCCTCCCGAACGCAGGCGCGCGCCGCGTTGCCGACGACGGTCGCGCTCCCCGAAAACGTCGTCTCCGGGCCGGACGGATCGCAGGCGACGACGATCGCGTCGCTGGTCGTTCCGGGCGCGCCGATTGCAGACAGCAGCGTCGCCGCTTTCGCCTCGGCGGCAACCGCCACCAGGTTGGCGAGCGCCCCCTTCGAGAGTGCGGCGGTGGTCCCGACCACGAGATTGACCGTTCCGATCGGACGGTCCTCGTTTCCAGTGTCCGGAAGTTCGGTGCCCTCCGGATCCATCGGTAGCTCCGCGAGGTTCGACACGCCCGCTGTCGCGTACGCCTCCACCGGTCCCAGCCTGGCTCCGCGTGCGTTCTCGGCGTCGACTCCCGTCAGGAGTATCGGTGCCGCTCGCCCGATCTCGTCGGCCGGGAGGTCGGCGACTCCCGGCTCGGACAACCGGTCGGCGACGTCGACAGCGAGGTCGTCGGGATGCCAGCCCTCCGGAACAGTGACGCTGTAGGCGGCGTCCGCGACGCGTCTCCCGCCGCGCCAGCCGGTGGACAACCAGACGGTTTCCGGTCGCCGGATCGCGAGGACCCTACCAGTGAGGCTGGTCTCAAACATTCAACGCCTCCAGCATCCGGTCGTTCGCGTCGGACCCTTTTATCGCAACCCGTACGTGGGAATCGAGTCCGCGGAAACTCCTCGCGTCCCGGATCTCGACGCCCCGATCGCGGGCGGTTTCGACGACTTCCTCGACGGTCCGTCCCGACGGGCTGACGTCGAACAGGACGTACGGCGCTGCAGGCTCCGATGACGGCGGTGAGACGACCTCAAACGCCGTAGAGAGCCGTTTCTGGATCCGTTTCCGTTCGAGTGCGACCGACTCGCGGGTCGCTTCGACGAACCGATCACCCCGGCGGTCGGCGGTGAGACAGTGGGTTCCCACGCGGGCGGCCGGCGTCGAGAGGTTCCAGGGCCGCCTCGCTGTTTCGAGCCGGTCGCGGAGGCAGCCAGTCGCGACCGCGTAGCCGACCCTGATCCCCGGGAGGCCGAACAGTTTGGTCAGCGATCGAGCGACGACGGTGCCCTCCGTGCCCGCAAGCGACGGGGCATCCAGGTAGCCGAGGAACGCCTCGTCGGCCAGGAGGACCGTCCCTGCGCGCCGACACCGGTGTGTGAACTCCCGCAGGCGATCGGGATCGGGAAGCTCCCCAGTCGGGTTGTTCGGCGTACAGACGACGGCCAATGGGTACGGCTCCGGATCCAATCCGAGGAGTTCGTCCTGACCGTAAAACTCAGGTGTTGCCCCCTGAAGTCGGACTTCACGCTCGTATTCGGCGAAACTCGGTGCTGGAATCAGGACTTCGTCGCCGGGCGAGACGGTAACGGAGACGGCAAGTCTGATCGCGGCCAGCCCGCCCGGTGTCACGACGACGTCCTCGGGGTCGACGTCGCCGGAGGACGCGTCGCCGGAACCCGATTCTTCCTCGCCGTGAAACCGCTCGAGGAAGCCGGCTGCGGCCCGCCTGAACGCGTCGTATCCGTCGTCGGGATATCTGCGGGCGTCGTCGAACGCGGCCTCGTAAACCGCACGGGTTCCCGCAGGGGTGTTGGGGTTCGTGTTGGCGCTGAAATCCAGCAGGTCATCCCGCTCGGTTCCGCCGTGGGTCGCGCGTTCGACGCCGTCGATCGAGTGTGGATCCATCTACGGTTCCTCCACCGTACAAAGACGTTCGGCCACGCGTACGTCGCGTTTGCGGTTCACGTTCACTGCGAGCCGTGCGTCCCAGCTGTAGAAGAGACTGTCCTCCCGTTCGGTTTCGGTCGCTGCGACCACGTTGAGCCCCGCCGGTATCCAGGGGGTGTCGCCGTCGATGCTCGCTTCGAGTTCCCGTTTGAGTGCAGCCGGAACGACGGTCGTGGCCGATCGCACGCGAAAGCCGCCTTCGGGGCGTTCGTCGACGTTCCTGTTTCGAGGGTCTTCCCGGGCGTGTGCGATCAGCTGGTTCACTGGTTGGGATGCGAGCAACGGCAGATCGGCAACGGCCGTGAGTACTGGGGGTTCGACCGGTCCCGCCTGGAGCGCAGTCTGAAGGTCGGAGACGTAGCCGTTCCCCGGCGTCTCGATGCACGGGAGCTCGCCGTCGAGGTGAGCGGTGGTCTCCGGTGCATGTGGCGACACGACAGCGTACACCCGATCGACGCGACTGTTCCGGAGGGCCTCCCGGACCCGATCCACCATTGGAACGCCGCAAATCGGCACCAGGGGTTTTTCAGTGTCCGATTCGAGGCGGGTTCCCTGCCCGCCACACATCACGAGAGCGTCCACGCGATCACCCCCACGTGGAGTCCGGCGAGACGGGCGATTTCGTTCGCCGCACCGAACACGTCGCCGTTGACGCCGCCGAGCAGGCGGTTCGCCCAGGCCGCCAGGAATCCGCCTCCCAGAAACGCGCCGAGGAGTGCGGCGGCGACGGGGACAACAGCCCCGACGGGAGCACCCACCGCGACGATCGGTAGCGACACGAGTACCGGAACCGCCAGGTCGCTGCGGTCCGCATTCGTCGTGAACGCCGATCCGAGCCCCTCGTGTCTGGCTGTGCCGACGCAGGCGACTGCCGCCATCGACAGCTTCGCGCCGACTTCGGTGGCGATCACGACAGCGAACACTGCTGTGGAGCCGACGCGTCCGAGCCCGTAAAATCCGAACGCGAGCGCGACGAGCGCGGCAACGGCGACCGCGATCGCGCCGACGCCGACGGTGGTGTCCTTCAGAACCGCGACCCGTTCGTCCGGGTCGCCGTGGACGACTGCCGCGTCGCCGAGATCCAGCAAGCCGTCCAGGTTGTTGATCCCTGCAACCGCGTACACGGCAAGCAGTCCGACGACCGCCACGCTCGCGGCGGGAACCCCGGCCGCGGCGACGACGGCGACCGGCAGGCCGATCAGCGCACCGATGACGTACCCCGAGAGCGGGAACGCCGTCGGTGTGCGTTCGAACGCCTCCCAGTCCCGGGTCTCCCTGCCGATCGGGATCCGAGAGAGGAACCCGATCGCCCCCCGGACTGCGGGCAACAGTCCGTCAGTCACCCGAGGACACCTCCCAGACCCAACACCCAGCCGCCCGAAAGCAAAAACGACGCGATCGCGGCCCGGTCGACGAGTCGGACTCCCTCGAGTCCGCAGCCGACGTCGGGAAACGCCGCGTCGGGGTTGAGAACGTACGATCCGGGCTTTTCGAGCCTGACGTCGATGGCGGCCGACAGCGCCGCCATCGGCCAGCCCGAGTTCGGCGACGGGGGCGTTCGTGCCCAGCCAGCGGCCCGACGGATCGCTGCGGGATCCAGCGCAACACCTGCAATTAACACTGCACTCGCCCGCGCTGGAACCGCCATCACGAGGTCGTCGAGACGTGCGCTCGGCCCGCCGACGGCTTTCGACCGGTAGCCCAGCATCGAGTCGAGCGTGTTGACCCCTTTCACCCAGGCGGCGGCCGCCGCGGCAACCGGAAGCGAGACGAGGGCGCCGACCGCAAAGGCCGCAAGCGGGGCGACGAGACCGTCCGCGAGGTTCTCCGCGGCGCTTTCGACAGCAGCGCTGCGAAGTTCCTCGGGGGCGAGCGACTCCGGATCGCGCCCGGCGAGTGCGGGAAGTCGCTCGCGCGCTGCGGCGGGATCCGACTCGCTTGCGGCGATGACCGCCCGCGCCTCCGAGCGGAGCAGCCGACGGCTGAGCGTCACGAACAGGACGAGCCCGGCGACCAGTGCTTCTGCTGGACCCGGCGCGACGGAGACGACCGCCCACACGATCGCCGCGGCCCCCAGGGGAAGCCCCAGCGCGAGCGTTCCGACCACTCGGGGACGCCTCCACTCGCGATCCACCGCCGCGACGGCCAGCCCGAACCAGGCGACCGGATGCAGCCGTTTCGGCGGCTCTCCGACGGTCGTATCGAGGAGGAACGCGATCGCGACCGCGAGGGCGGCCGAGACGCCGACGGAAACGGCCGCGGGAACACTCGCCGGTGACGCGAGCTCGATCACTGGATCCGCACCTCCGAGAGCCGATCCGGCACTGCCGAAAGCGACACGTTCTCGAGCAGGATTGCGATCCCACCGACGTCCTCGATCCCGCCGTCCGTTTCCGGATTGTCACCGACGTGGACGAGATCCGTCACGTCGACACCGAGACGGTCGGCGGCGGCCTGGAAGGCCCGTCGGTCCGGTTTGCGGTAGCCGACGTCGACGCTCGCGAGAACGGCGTCGAACCGACCGTCGAGCGCGACCCGTTCGAGCGTCCGGTCGACCAGTCCCGGTACCGAGCAGTTCGAGAGCAGGCCAACCCGTCCCCTCCGAGATGCCGCCTCGATCGCTGTCCCGGCTCCATCCCGACGATTCACTCGGCGGTCGAACGCGGCACGAACTGCCTCAGTGACGACGTCCGCTTCGCCAGATCCCGGCCCGTCAGGGCGCCTGCTTTGCCCCGGGGAGTCTGTGTCCACCCCGGACTCCTCGAGCGCCGCTCGAACGTGGTCGGGAAGCGAGAGCTCCCGACCCGGCTCGATGTCGACCTGCGGAGTGGCGTACAGTTCCTCCCAGTTCTCTGGAACGGAGACGTCCCGCGTCCGGAGTTCCTCCGCGAGGGCCTCCGCCGGATCGTCCGGGCGGGAAGCCGACACGAGAGTTCCAAAGAGATCGAACGTGATCGCGATCGACCGATCGTCGCTCACGGGTATTTTCCCTCCCGGGAAGGTCGCTTCTCCGGCGACAGCTTCAGCGGCGAGAGATCCAGGTTCGAGGCGACGAGCTCGGCGGCTGCGTCGTACGGGTCGGGTACGCCGGCGTCGCTTCCGGCAGCCTCGGGCGGTCGTCGACCGGCCGCCTCGAAGACTGCCGTCAGAAAGCCCCGACGGGCGGTTTCGTTTTCGAACAGCCCATGGAGATACGTCCCGAGTACGTCATCCATCGCCGCGCTCGTCGGGCCGACCGGCCGGTCGATATCGTCCGTCGAACTCCCTTTGCTCTCCCGGAGCGCGGTGTCCCCCATGTGGATCTCGTAGCCGGAGACGGTCCCCGTCGCGCCGCCGAGTGCGGCCGTCGGCGCGAGCGTTCGCTCGACGGCCTCGACGTGTTTCTCGGTGGAAAATCGCGTCTCGACGGGGAGCCGACCGATCCCCTCGAGTTCGGTTTCGCCCCTGGTCCCCTCGACGTCCGCGTTCAGGATGCGCTCGCCGAGCTGCTGGTAGCCGCCACAGAGGCCGACGATCGGGCCTTCGAAGTCGGCGATCTCCTCGACCATGCCGGCGGATTCGAGGGCGATAAGGTCGTCGACGGTGTTTTTCGTCCCCGAGAGTACGAGGCCGTCGATCCCGTCGAGCGACGCGGAAAGCGGGAGGTAGACCACCCGGACGCCGGGCTCTCGAGCCAGCGGCCCCAGATCGGTCATGTTCGAGGCCCGAGGGAGCCGCGGGACACCAACCTGTACGGTTCGGTGCTCGGGGACGCCGTCGTCGTCGCCGATGACGGCGCGCTCGCCGACCGCCGGCAGGGAGACGCTGTCTTCCTCGGGGAGACCGGGATCGTCGTAGGGCAGGACACCCAATACGGGGACGCCTGTGCGTTCCTCCAGCTCCTCGATCGCCGGTTCCAGGATCTCCCGGTCGCCTCTGAACTTGCTGATGACGACGCCAGCAATCCGGTCGGTTACGTCATCGGGCGCGAGTTCGAGAGTGCCGACGACGCTCGCGAACGCACCGCCGCGTTCGATGTCGGCCACGAGCACCACGTCGGCGTCGGCGAAGCGCGCGGTTTCGACGTTCGCGAGATCGCGATCCCGCAGATTCGGTTCGCCGACGCTGCCGGCCCCCTCCGCGACGATCACCTCGTGATCGGCCGCGAGCCGTCCGTGTGCTCGGCTGGCGGCCTCCAGGGCGCGATCCCAGTAGTCGCTGTAGTACTCTCCGGCCGCGAGCGTCGCGACCGCGTCGCCGTCGACGACCAGCTGGGAGGCGCCCTCGGCGTGGGGCTTCAAAAGGACCGGGTTGTGATCGGTCGTCGGATGGATACGGGCGGCCCGCGCCTGGACGTACTGGGAGACGCCGATCTCGCCGAAGGCGTTCCCGTCACGTTCCGGCATGTCGTCGGAATCCGTCGCACCATCGCGGTCCACCGGACGGGGAGCCGTCGCCTTCGGGACCGCACGCGCGTTGTTCGACATGTTCTGTGCTTTGTACGGCGCGACGTCGAACCCGCGATCGGCGAGATGACGACAGAGGCCGGCAACGACAGTGCTTTTCCCGACGTGTGACGCCGTACCGGCGACGAGGATCGTTCGGGTCACTTGTCCGTCCGTCTGTCGTGGTCCGACAAGAACGTACGGGATCCGGTTCGAATCCCGAGAAGGTGGTTATCCCATCCGGGCCGCCTGGCGGGCGAGTTCCACGTCGTGGGACGGGTTTCGGGTGAGGCTCGGCCCGTGACCGACGTGCATCTCGGCGACGTCGTCGCCGACGAGCGCGTGGATTCGGTCGATGCTCTCGATCAGTTTTCCTCGGTCGCCCTCTGCGAGATCGGTTCGGCCGAATCCACCGTTCTGAAACACGAGGTCTCCCGCGAAGAGGATTCCCGGTTCGCGGGCGTAAAAACAGAGGTGATCGTTTTTGTGCCCCGGCGTGTGGACCGCAAGGTAGTCGTGATCGCCCAGTCGAACGGTTTCCTCGTCTTCGATCGGATTGTCGGTGGCGGGCTGGTCGGTGTCGAACCCCCACGTCTCGACGTCGAACGCCTCTTTCACCTCCGGAACGTTGCCGACGTGATCGGGGTGAGTGTGGGTAAGCACGACGGCGTCGAGCGTCGTCGATCCACCCCTGTCGACGCCGTCGTCCCCATCAACTGTTCGCTCCTCGAGTTCTCGGCGGATTCGGGGGACGATGTCGAAGTTGGCGCCGGTGTCGACCAGTACTGTCCGGTCGCCCACCACGAGAAACGCGTTGCTCGTGAACGCCTGCACGCCGGCTGCCAGGTTACGGATCATGGCTCTCCCTACGGAGGGTCGGTAGTTCAATTATCTGCATCTATTTGTATCTGGCCCCGGTCGTCTCCACCGACAACCGAGCCATGCAACAGTACCTCGATCTCGTCGAAGACGCTCTCGCGACCGGAACGTACAAACCGAACCGAACCGGCGTCGACACGATCGCGTCGTTTAGCCAGCATTACACGATCGACCTCGCCTCGGGGTATCCTCTGCTCACGACCAAGAAACTCGACGGCTACCGCTGGAACTCGCTGATACACGAGGTCCTGTGGTATCTCTCGGGGGAAGAACACGTCCGGAACCTCTCGGAGGAAACAGGGATCTGGGACGCCTGGGCCGACGAGGACGGGGCTCTCGACACCGCCTACGGCCGGTTCTGGCGACGGTACCCCGTCCCCGAAGCTGCGGGCCAGCTCCCGGGGGAGTCGTGGCCGGACGACGACAACCCGTGGATCACCGTCGAGACGGAGTCGGGAACGGGCGTCCGGCGGACGTTCGATCAGATCCAGTACGTGCTGGACGGACTCCTGGAGGACCCACACTCGCGGCGCTACGTGGTCAACGCGTGGCACCCCGCCAACGCGGCGGTGTCGACGCTGCCGCCGTGTCACTACACGTTCGTCCTCAACGTTCAGGGCGGGAAGCTCCACTGTCAGCTGATGCAACGCTCCGGCGACATCGCGCTGGGAGTGCCCTTCAACATCGCCGCCTACTCGCTGCTCGCGAACGCGATCGCCCAGCGTACCGGGTTCGAACTCGGGGAGTTCGGTCACACGATCGTCGACGCCCACGTCTACTGCGGGCAAGGGAATCGAGGAGAGTGGTACGCCCAGAACCTGCCGGAGTTGCAACGGCGCCTCGCCGACGCCGACCGGGCGGCCGACTACGCGGAGCTCAACGCGTGGATCGAGTCGGAGGCACCGACGGAAGCGCCCGACGAAGAGGGGTACGATCACGTCCCCGGGCTGCTCGAACAGCTCACCCGCGAGCCGAACGCCCGTCCGGAGATCGAGATCGCGGACAAACCCCTCGAGGAGTTGGGCTTCGAGGACATCAATCTGCGTGACTACGACCCGGAACCGGGCATCGACTTCGCGGTCGCAGAATGACGACGTTCACGTTGATCGCCGCGGTGGCAGAAAACGGCGTCATCGGCGACGAGGGCGGGATCCCGTGGGAGTATCCCGAGGATCTCCGTCGGTTCAAGCGCCTTACCACCGGCCATCCGGTGGTACTCGGCCGTCGAACATACGAGGGGATCGAAGCCAGGCTCGGTGGGCCGCTTCCCGACCGGCGGAACGTCGTCCTCTCGCGATCGGACCCGGACGTCCCCGGCGAGGTTCTCCTCGCGGAGTCGGTCGACGAGGCGGTCGAACTCGCCGAGGCGGCGGCCGAGGAGATGGGCGTCTCGGAGGTGTTCGTCGCCGGCGGAGCGACAGTATATGAAGCGTTCCGCCCGCTTTCGACCCGAATGGAGCTGACAGAGATCCACGAGTCACACGAGGGAGACACACGGTTCCCGTCGTGGGACCGGGAGGACTGGCGGGAGGTCCAACGGGACGACAGGGAAGCGTTCTCGTTCGTGACGTACGAACGCCGGTCGTAGCGAGTGCAGACCGGCTCCGGAGACGACAGCAGGGCCGGACGGGAGTCGTGCCGATTCGCGAGGGTTTTTCCCCGCGGCAGCCATAGCCGTGCGCGATGACCGAACAGACGGCCGGATCACTGTCGCCGACGACCCGGGAGGACCGACGATGAGGGGCAACGACCAGCAGGCGTACGATCGCGGAACGTCGCTGTTCTCGCCCGACGGACGGATCTATCAGGTCGAATACGCCCGCGAGGCAGTCTCGCGCGGTGCGCCGAGCGTCGGGATCCGGACCCCCGAAGGGGTCGTCCTGGCGGCGCTGGCACAGCCCTCCTCGGAGCTGATGGAGGCCGAGAGCATCGAGAAGCTCCACAAGCTGGACGACCACGTGGGGACGACCAACGCCGGCCACGTCGCCGACGCTCGGAACCTGATCGACTACGCACGGCGGTTCGCCCAGGGGAACCAGCTGCGATACGGCGAGCCGGTCGGCGTCGAAGCGTTGACGAAACACGTCACCGACTACATCCAGGAGAACACCCAGATGGGTGGTACCCGGCCGTTCGGGGCTGCCCTTCTGATCGGCGGCATCGAGGACGGCCGTCCCCGGCTGTTCAGCGCCGATCCCTCGGGGACGCCACACGAGTGGCGCGCGACCGTCATCGGCGCCGACAGAAGCGAGATCCAGTCGCTCCTCGAGGAGGAGTGGGACGAGGAACTCACGCTCGAAGACGGAATCGAACTCGCGATTCGGGCGCTGCAGGTCCGGTCGGAGGAGCTCGAGGCAGAGCACGTGAACCTGGTGACGGTGACGCCCGAGGACGGCTACCGCCACTGTCCAGTCGAAGACGTCGCGGACGTGCTCGATCGGATCCTGGGAGACGACGAGGACACAGGCGACGGCGACGCGACCGACGACGACGAGGACGACAGCGCGGAATAACCGGCCCGTTCCGCCGGCTGCGGTGATTTTACGATTCCGGGAGTCGACTCGCGAGTATGCACCTTCTGTGTGGCGGCCACGTGGCGGACGCGTCCGGAACACGGCGTGCCGACGTCGCGATCGAAGACGGACAGATTTCGGCGGTCGGTACGGACGACCCCGCACTCGAGGAAGCGAACGCCGAGCGAGTGACAGACGTCTCCGGCGAGTATATTGCGCCGGGGCTGATCGACAGTCACGTCCACCTGCCGATGGACGGCCGTCCGGACGTCGAGGAGTACCTCGACGACACGGCGTACATGGCTTCCTACCGCACAGCCGAGAACCTGCGGACGGCGGTTTCGGCGGGTGTGACCGTAGTTCGGGACCTCGGCTCGCGGGAGACGCTGGCGGTCGACGCTGCAACGGCCGTCGCCGAGGGCACGATCGAGGGGCCGAGGGTGGTGGCCGCAGGCGAAAACGTCGTGATGACCGGCGGACACGGCTACTGGTTCGGGCGGGAGGCCGACGGTCCGGCAGAGATCCGGAAGGCCGTCCGTGAGCAGCTCAAGGCCGGCGCAGAGGTAATCAAGTGCATGGCGACCGGCGGCGTGTTGACAAGCGGCGCCCAGACTGGCGCCCCGGAGCTGACCCCCGAAGAGCTCGAGGCGCTCGTGGAGACGGCGAGCGCGAAGGGCGTCCCGACGGCCGCCCACGCCCACGGCGACCGCGGGATCGAAAACGCCGTCCGGGCGGGGATCACGAGCATCGAGCACGGGACCTTCATGAGTCGCGAGACGGCGGAACTGATGGCCGATCGGGGAACCTACTGGGTCCCGACCGCGAGCGCCCTGCGGGGGATCGTCGAACACGGCGTCGAGGCGGGCATCCCCGAGGAGGCCGTCGCGAAGGCCGAGGAGGCTGCCGAGGCGTTCGGGAGTGCCTTCGAGAACGCACTGTCTGCGGACGTCCGGGTGGCGATGGGCACCGACGCCGGGACCCCGTTCAACTACTTCGGGAACATCCCGGGGGAGCTATCGTACATGGTCGAGTACGGGATGGCCCCCGAGACCGCGCTGGAGGCGGCGACCGTCAACGCGGCGGAGCTACTGGGGCTCGACGACGTTGGGCGCGTGGAGTCGGAGTATCGTGCGGATCTGGTGGTGTTGGATGCGGATCCGAACACGGATGCCACGGCGTGGCAGTCACCGACGGCAGTTTATAAGGACGGATCGAAGATCAGGTGAGAGTCGAGCGGGGTCGACCGCGGTGGAACGGTGGTGACGGATCGCACGGCGGCGGCGAAACGGAAGCGTTTTAGGGGTCACATCGCTACTCGCTATTGCGTTCGAGAGAACGTGGACGCTCCGATAGTGTAGTCCGGCCAATCATATTGCCCTCTCGAGGCAATGACCGGGGTTCAAATCCCCGTCGGAGCACTGCAGCGAACCAGTTTTACGAGTGAGCGAAGCGCGCACAGAGGGGATTTGAGCAGACGAGTCGCTCGCAGCGAACGAAGTGAGCGAGCACGTCTCGGCGAGTTCGAATCCCCGTCGGAGCACTCCTTTCCTTCCGCCTTCTGGAGGTTTACTTCTACTAGATTGTACGTTTCTCACCAAAACATCAGGGCAATTCGATTCAGATGAAATGACTATTCTACATTTGCTGTTCCAAAAACCTCGGTTTCTCGAACAGATTTATTCGTCTTTGGGCGGTTCCAATGGAATACGCTCGGGATCGACGTCCTCGTATGCTTTGTCAGAGCTCAAGATGGGATGGCCGCGAGTTTCGGCAGTAGCAGCGTGGAAGGAGTCAAACGCGGTCATTCCCTCCTCAAAATATTTCACAGCCTTTAGCACAATCTGGCGTTCTTCATCGGTCTCAACGGGTACGACGTCAAGCATATTCGAGAACAGCTTGGTGTAGTCGAATTCGTGGCGCTCGCTGATGAGCAGCACTTCCAAATATGAATACGTAGAGGTGACGACGTCCTGCTCTTTCAACACTTTCTCTGCTCGGTTTTTTAGCCAGTCAGAGTCTTTGACGAGGGCGAGGAGATAGTCTGTCTCAACGTACGCAGTCATTCGTCGCTATCCTCTACTGCGCGTTTTCCTCGATCAAATCCCGCTTCAGCATCTTTTTTCGCCTGCTCTCTCGCGCTTTCACGGAGTTCTTCTACCGACTCACCCTCGAATGCGTCACCGGCAGCTTCACGAATTGCCTGAAGCGGGTTTTCGTCGATAGGGATGAGTTCGAGGCGATCCTCGTATTCAACGACGTGAAATCTCTCACCATACTTTTGCCTCAGTTCTGAGGACAGGTACAGCCGCCCGTGCGAATCTGTTTCTACTGACATAAGTATCCGTTCGCATGGCATAGATAAAGGTTTTATCCCAAATATGGGTTTAATGCCCCATAGCATAGCTTGTGCTAATATTATGCCTGTACCCACTCACACCGGGGGTTGTCCCGAGTATAGACATCTTGGAGTAAAATACGACCGTACAGTGGGGCGCATCCATCGAGTGTGAGGTCGTCCATCATCCCGATCGCCGATCCGGGACGGACGAGGGTCGTCGCGGACTCCTCGACGCTGTGGTCCCACAGTCGCTGAATCAACGATGGAAGTTCGTGGGTTCAAATCCCCGTCGGAGCACTGCAGCGAACGAGTTTTACGCGAGAACTTCAGCAACTACTCTGAAGAGGAGGCTTGGACTCGAAATTCACGTCATTCTCGACGCTGGATACGGGACAATCTGGAGCTGAAAAGACACGCGTTAAATAGCTCCTTCCGCTACGGCGTACCATGTCGGAGGCAACGGATCTCGAGGAGCTCGAGCACGGGACGGAACTCATCAAACGCGGGTTCGCTCGCATGCAAAAGGGTGGCGTGATCATGGACGTCGTCGACCGCGAGCAGGCGCGCATCGCCGAGGACGCCGGCGCCGTCGCGGTGATGGCCCTCGAAGCGGTTCCGGCCGACATCCGAAAACGAGGCGGCGTCGCCCGGATGCCCGACCCGGCGAACGTCGTCGAGATCATCGATGAGGTTTCCATCCCGGTGATGGGGAAGTCCCGGATCGGCCACCGAAAGGAGGCCGAGATTCTCGAAACACTCGGCGTCGACATGGTCGACGAATCCGAGGTACTCACCCCCGCCGACGACGCCCACCACATCGACAAACGCGAGTTCACCGCCCCGTTCGTCTGTGGCGCACGCGATCTGCCGGAGGCACTGCGCCGCATCAACGAGGGCGCCGCGATGATCCGCACCAAAGGCGAAGCCGGAACCGGCGACGTCAACCAGGCAGTCAAACACCAGCGCACGATCAAAGAACAGATCCGCACGCTCACTGGACTGAACCACGAGGAACGGGATGCGTGGGCCCGCGAACACGGCGCACCCCGGGAGCTGGTTCACGAAACCGCCGAAATGGGTCGACTTCCGGTGGTCAACTTCGCGGCCGGCGGAATCGCTACGCCCGCCGACGCGGCGCTTATGATGCACCACGGCTGTGATGGGATCTTCGTCGGCTCCGGGATCTTCGGCGCCGAACATCCCGAAAAGATGGGCACCGCGATCGTCGAGGCGGTCAACAACTGGGACGATCCGGAAACGCTCGCCGAGATTGCCACTGACGTCGGCAGCGGTATGCGCGGCGAGTCCACCGCCGACCTCCCCGAGGACGAACGCCTCCAGAACCGCGGCGTCTGAGCGGAAAGCAACGCCAGTCAGCGATCCAGCACCGTCGCACCGGGACCGATCTCGGTCTGATACGCCCGCGCGTCCACCCCTTCCTCGACGAACGCGTCAACCATCGCCCCGGCGACGGATCGTCGATCGGGTTTCCGACAGCAGGCGAGCACTGCTGGACCGGCTCCGCTTACAGTGACACCGGTCGCGCCGGCGTTCAGGGCGGCGTCTTTGACGGCGGCGTAGCCCGTGATGAGTTCGGCTCGGGCCGGCGTCACGACTGTGTCGACCATCCCTTCGCCGACGAGTTCCGGATCGGACCGACACATCCCGACCGTGAGCGTCGATGCCCGTCCGACCGTGCCGACGAGCGACTCGATGTCGACGGTCTCGGGCACGACGCGCCGGGCGTCACGGGTCGACACTGCGACGTCTGGGAGACACGCTACCAGTGGAATCGACGCGTCAACCGATCGGATCCCGTCGCTCGAGGAAACCGTGAATCCGCCGAGCAGCGACGGGGCGACGTTGTCCGTATGTGCGGTGCCCGAGACTACTGCCTCGCCCTTTGCGGCGATCGGTACCAACTCTTCCAGGCTGTTCCCACGGTCGTACAGCCGGTCGAGCGCCAGCGCCGCGCCGGCGGCCGAGGCCGCCGAGGATCCGAGTCCGGACGCCGGACGGACCCCCTTGTCGATGCGGATGTGTGCTGGCGCGGAAAGCGCCTCCGCGACGGCACCGACGACGTTCGATTCCGGGTCTTCGGGAATGTACTGGGCCCCCGTGCCGGTCACTTCGATCGTCGTTTCCTCGGCGCGTTCGACCGCCACGACGTCGGCAGGATGCGACAACGCCACCCCGAAGACGTCGAAGCCGCTCCCGAGGTTCGCACTTGTCGCCGGCGCCCGGACCGCGATCATAGCAACCCGTTCCACAACGCCGGGGAAAAATGTAGCGAACGACGCAGTCGGAGACCGCGTCCGCGGGCTGTCGGGGGAATCAGTCCTCCGCGGTGTACCACAGAACGGGCCCCACGAGCAGCAACACCAGTCCGAAGAACATGTACCACAGCGGCACCAGGCTCTGGGGGGTCAGCGCGAATACCAGCCCGAACGCCGTGACGTTCAACGCGAGTACTTTTCTCGAACCCAGCGGCAGGCTTCCGAGGACCGCCAGTCCGAACACCAGAAGAAGGACCTGCCCGATGTGGTACTCCAGCAGGATGCTGTCCACGAACTGCAGGGGAATCATTACGCACGTATCAGCATACCGTCCCCATTAACGTTCCGCTCCCGGACGGAGAAGTCGGGTGAGATCACTGCGAGGAGACAGATCAGTTGGCGGGCCGACTCGCCTCGGCGACTGCCGGCGGGACGTCGGCTTCGAAGAGCCGATCGCCACACCCATCGCAGGTCGCCGCGACGACGTCGTAGCTGCGACAGCAGGATTCGACCACCTGCTGATCCAGCGACACGACGTCGTCACATCTCGGACACGTTTCCAGGAACAGTCGCAGTCCGCCGAGCAGTTCGCCCCGGTGTGCGACCGGAACTGCGGTCCAGCCCTCCCACCGCCGGGCGAGAGCGTCGGCCGCAGCCATGTCCGCGACGAACGCGGATCTGGACTCCCAGCGTCCGATCCGTTCGTTCCCCAGGTGGGCGACGAACGCGAGTCCGCGCCACTCGAAGCCGAGTTCACGCCGCGATGGATCGGTCTCCTCGACCTTCAGGAAGTCGGCAAGCAGCGCCTCGTCGGTGTCGGCGTCGGAATACTGTCGGGCCCGATCTATCCACTCGGCGGCGAACGCGGGCTCGACGACGAAATCCTCCGTGTCGGGGTCTTCGACGAGCACGCCCGCAGAGAGCAACGTCTCTCCGATGTCGATCGAGTCACCCGTCACGACCGGCCGAGCGGTCTCTTTGCCGAACCACCGGAGCACGCGAGCCGGAAGGTATCGCTTCGTGAGTGCTGGCGTCCCGGGAACGAGGTACCCACGTAGATAGATCGCCCCCAGGGAAACAACGAGAACCGCCACGCCCAGCACCGGCTGGAACACACCAGCGGCGATCGCAAGGCCCCCCGCGATCACGAGATTGACACCAGTGCACGGCAGACATCGGTTCTCGCCAGTGTACTCCGGCTTCGCTATCGACGCCACTGTCCGAGAAATAACCTCGATCATACCTTCCGGAGGTCGTTCCACAGGGTAGTTATGGTGACCGTACCGTCCGGAAGGAGTTCCGTACCGTCGCTCAAAACAGCGCGAAAATGCCGTACGGCACGAGGAACAGGACGACGAAAATCGCCACGAGAATGATGGCGTAGCTCACTACCATCGCTCCGGCCGTCTGCCACGCGTCGTGTTCGAACTGGGAGAGTTCCATATCTAACGGTTCGAGGGATGTCCTATAAGAGTGTCGTCGGAGGCCGACCGTTCGGTGTCGCTGTTTTGCCGCTCTCGACCCGGTTCACGTTCCGGATTCCGGTCTCTCCTCTGCAATATGCTCGGCGATCCGGGCGGCGTGTCGGAGCCGGCCGGGGATCCCCGGCCGTTCCGTAAACGCCGTACAGAAGTGGATTCCCTCCGGGGGGTTCAACTCGTCGAGCGCTTTGAAGGACCGGTCGTAAGCGGGCATTCCTGGTTCGATCAGGTGGACGTCGATCGGCGTCGCCGGCGTGCCGACCACCGCTTCGAACTCCCGGGCGATTTCCGCGCCGAGCGTTCCGTCCGACACCTCGAGCAGTCCGGGATAGCTGCCCGGATCGACGTAGCAGGTGAACAGCCGGTCCCGGTCGAGGAAACTCGAGTTCCAGGTCATGCCGCTGATCTTCGAGGACTCGTACCACGGAACCAGCGTCCCGATGCCGGGTCGGTCGAACGACGACTCCAGATACACCATCGCGATCGGGTTGTAGTTGAACCGTCTCAGCGTGTCGGCGGTCTCCTCGTCGAGATTCGACAGCACCTCGGCTGCAGCGTTCGCCTGCGTCGTGATCACCACTTGCTCGACGGGCGTGACCCCGTCCTCGGTTACGATCTCGAACCCGTCGCCGTCACGCCTGATCCCCGTCACCGCGGTCCCGAGCCGGATCGCGTCGGCGTTCGCCTCGTACAACGCGTCCGAAAGCGTACCCAGACCGTCCTCGAACGTACAGATTTCCGGGACCTCCCGTCCGTCGATCAGTTTTCGAATCAGCCACAGCAAGATGCTTCCCTCGATCCCGGCGCCCCGAATCGCTTTCCCGAGCGAGTATTCCATCAGCATCTCGTCGGGATCCGTCCCGTAAAGTCCGCTGTACAGTGGCCCGAGATATCGACGGGCGGCCTGCGGACCGAACTTCCGCGCGAGGAAGGCCTCGACGGTTTCACCGTCTCTGGGCGGTCCGGTGAGCGGCTCTTTCAGGATCCGAAGCTTGCCTCCGAGCGAGAGCAGATCAGTCGTGAACGCCTCGCGGACGGACAGTGGGACGACCTTCAACTCGCCGTCGAGGTAGACGTACATCGGCTGGTCGTCGTCGCCGATACGGAGTTCCTCGCGCAGACCCAACTCGTCGACCATCCCGGAGATCTGTCCGGAAAGACGGAGCCGCTGGGGACCGAGCTCCAAGACGTGTCCGTCGACCTGCCGGCTCCGCATGATGCCGCCTGGCTCTTCGCGCGCCTCGAATCCGACCACGTCGACGCCGCGGTTCGACAACTCGCGGACGACCGAGAGTCCGGAGACGCCCGCACCGACGACGCCGACGGTCATCGGCCCACCTCGGATCTGGCGCCCGACAACAGTGAAATCGGTGACGTACCCATCTGTGTCGGCCTACCGGCGTCGAGCCAATAACCGCTTCGACACACGCCGAACGGCCTTTTAGGCATCGAACTCCCTGGAGACTGACGTCCGTCAGTCGTCGGCGATCGCCCACGGACACAACGGGTCGCTCCCGATCGGATCACCGGTGGCGGCGTACGCCCGGGAGCGAGAGCCGCCACACTCCTCGGTGACGACGCAGTCGCCGCAGGGACCGTTGAAGGAGTTTCGGTCCCGGAGCTTCTGCAGGGTCGGGGACTCCTGATAGATCTCCGGCAGCGGGGTGTCCCGAACGTTCCCGGCAGACAGCGGCATGAACCCCGACGGATACACTTCCCCGGTGTGGCTCACGAACACGAAGCCGTTGCCGGCACCGGTGGAGCCGACCGGACCGCCACGGACGCCCTCCCGTTCCTGAAGTTCCCGGGCGACCCGACGGTAGAACGGCGCTTCGACGGTGATGAGCCGGAACGGCGCATCCTGTCCCCTGCGATAGAGCCACTCCATGACCTCCCGGGCACGCTCGGGAGACAGCTGTTCGAGTTCTTCCCCACGACCGACGGGAATCAGGAAGAACACCTCCCACATCGCGGCGTCGTACTCCTCGACGAGGTCCGCGATCTCGGGGAGCTCGTCCACGGTCGAGGCGGTGACGGTAGTGTTGAACTGGATCGACACACCCAGATCACGGGCGTGTTCTGCCGCCCGGATCGCCGTCTCGAAAGTTCCCTCCTCGCCTCTGAATGCGTCGTGGCTCTCTGCGGTCGCCCCGTCGAGACTCAGCGCCATGCGTCCGATCCCGATGTCGGCGAACCGCTCGATCGTCTCCCGATCCAAAAGCGGCGTCGTTGCCGGCGTTATCGACGGCGTCACGCCGGCCTCGACCGCACCCTCGAGCAGCTCGAAGATGTCGGGTCGTTTGAGCGGGTCGCCGCCGGACAGAACCATGAACGGCTGCGTCGAGAACTCCGCGACCTGCTCGAACAGTTCGATCCCCTCCTCGGTGGAAAGCTCTCCGGAGTCCCGGTCCGTGTTCGCCTCCGCGCGACAGTGGTCACACGTGAGATCACACGCCTGGGACACCTCCCAGGTGACCACGAGCGGGGACTCGCTGTAGTCCCGGGCGCCGGGATGGCCTCCGGAGTCTGCAGCCCTGTTCGCGTGTGGGTGGCTACCGGAATCGGAGGAGCGATCCGCGTGTGGGTGGCTACCGGAATCGGAGGAGCGATCCGCGTGTGGGTGGCTACCGGAACCGGCGTCTCGGCGGTGGGGTGAACTCATTGTTCGAGAATTGGCCTCCTCGGGAAAGTGGACTACCCCCTATTTACCGGATGTTTAAGTACGACGACTCACGAAGCGGCGCGACGCGCCAGTAGTCCGCCGGCGAAGACCGCGAAAAAGCCCAGGAGGAACGCGGCGGGTTGAACGACGAGCCGTTGCAGCAACACGACAGCTCCATCAGATTCGATCGTTCGGGTCCACAGTTCGTACGTTTCTCCGTCGTATTCGATCAGATAGAACCCGTCATTCGGCGAGGGATCGTCAGGATATGCGAACCGGTCGATCCGGTCGTCGGGATCGGCGACAGAGAGCTCGCGGCTCTCGCGGGTCTGTTCGAACAGCTCCTGGGCGTCGGGCGGCAGCTGTTCGTACGCGATCGGCTCTGTTCCGTAGTCCGGCGTGGAGGCGTCGGCCGGCTGGACCGTGTGGACGTACTCGGCTGTCGGCTGACCCACGGCGACCGGTAAGTAAAGCGGGTTCGCCATGAGACCGACGCCGACTGCGAGGCAAACGATCGCCAGAGCCGCGTGGCGTCCCCGGTCGGATCCCTGGGGTGACTCGCGGCTCGAGTCGGCGTCGGATCGTGCCATGGGTGAAATAGAACCCCGGGACAGATGGCTCTTGGCTTCTCCGTCCACGGCTATCGGCACCGAGACGGTCGGTCAGTCGACAATCACCGGCTCCGACTGACCGGAAACGCGACGCGGTCCGGGTTGTCGTTCATCCGGTCGAGTATTCGCTCGTACAGCTCGTTTCGCACCGTTTGCCCGCGTCGGGGATGAACGAGATAACGGAGCCTGAGCTCTACCCAGGACTCCTTTTGAGTGATGTTCACCGAGGGGCGGCTGCGGACCTCCAGTTCGACGGGCGTCTCGGCGAGCCGCACGCGGTACCGCTCGATCGCCCGTTCCATCTCCGCCCCGAGGTAATCGTCGGCCTCTTCGACCATCAGCTGGCGGGCGAACGCCAAATCGGTTTCGTAGGCGACCTGGACGGACAGTTCGTTCCAGATGTGTGGGAAGTCCTGATACGAATAGTTGTGGACGTGCGAGGAGAGAACGACCGAGTTCGGCAGTGTGACGACCCGGCCGGACGGCTGGTGGCTCGAGACGATCTCTCCGTTGATCTCCCACAACGTGGTGACGAAGAAGTCGACGTCGACCACATCACCCTTCGAGCCCTCGATTGCGACCCGGTCACCGACGCCGTAGGGACGTTTGACCATAATGTAGATCCAGCCGATGAGCGAAAAGAGAGGTTGCTGGAGTGCGAACGTGATCGCGAACCCGACAACGCCAAGCGAGACGAGCAGGCCGGCCCACTGCCGGGTGAGCACCGCGAACACGGCTACGAGCGCAGCAAGCCCGAAGACGAACCGGAGCAGGTTCCGGAGGTTGTGTCGGCGGCGTTTGTCGCCGACTCGACCGACGAGGAACTGAGTCACGAGGACGTAGATGCCGACGATCCCGACGACGACCGCGGCGACTGAAAGTAGCTGAACCGCTATTACGTTCGCCGGCACGTCGAAGAGTGATCGCTGTAGCGGCTCGGTCCGTCTCACGACCCCTGCACCCGCGCCGAGGAGGACTGCCGAAAGAACCGCGAGATATCCGAGCGATCGTTTCACGTGCGCCGAGTCGCCCGCTCGCTTAAAAAAGGTGTCCTCGAATAAGTTCCGATACCAACTGTCCGGGGGCGGGTTTATGGTTCCCGAGGCCGACTCGTCTGGCATGCGCGCAGTTCGCTTTCACGAACACGGTGGGCCGGATGTACTGCAGGTAGACGAAACCGAACGCCCGGAGGCGACGGGTCACAGCGTCGTAATCGAGGTCGCGGGGGCCGGAGTGAACCCGGTCGACACCTACTTCAGGGAGGGATCGTACGAGCCGTTCACGCTGCCGATGATCCCGGGCGTCGACGTCGCGGGCACGGTCGCCGAGACGTCCGAATACGTCGACTCCGTTCAGGAGGGTGACCCGGTGGTCGCGACGGGCCTTGGCAACGATCGATACGGGGGGTACGCCGAATACGTCGCAGTACCCGAGAGCCAACTCGCGGTTCTGCCCGAGGGTGCGGATCTCGTGGCGGCGGGCGGAATGGGAGTGGCCGGCGTCACCGCCTGGCGCGCGCTGATCGATCACGCCGGTCTCGAACCGGCCGAGACGTGCCTGATCCACGGCGGGTCGGGCGGCGTCGGCCACGCGGCGGTACAGATCGCCGCCGCCGCGGGCGCACACGTCGTGACGACTGCCGCACCCGAGTATCACGATCGGGTCGCCGATCTCGGCGCGGACGTCGTCCTCGATTACGGGCGCGACGAGCTCGCCGACGCGGTCCGGGAGGCGGCCGTCGGGGATGGCGTCGACGTTATCCTCGATCATCGGCTGGACGACTATCTCCAGTTCGACGCCGAGGTCGCCGTGACGGGCGCCCGACTCGTCGGCATCGGCGAGAACGATCCGTCGGTCGGCTTCTCGCAGTCGTCCGCCGCCCGGAGCAAGGATCTGCAGGCGACCTTCATGAGTATGTTCAACACGCCCCGACTTGCGGATCCGCTGGCGCGGCTGACAACGCTCGTCGACGCCGGCGACTTCGAAACGTCGGTCGCCCGGACGTACGACCTCGAGGAGGCCGCCGAGGCGCAGCGTGCGGTGATGGAGGATACGTTCCTCGGGAAGCTCGTGTTGACGCCGTAAGCGGTTCCGGCTGACTGTCCATCCGAGGAGTTCTGTTCTCGACCGCCCCGAGCGGTGACCTTTTCACGGCGCCCGGAGAGCCACCGGGCATGGCGAAGGGATGGCTGTACGCGTGGGGGCTCGGCTCCGTCGCCCTCGGCGGCGCGTCGCTGATCATCCCGCTGTACGTCGTTGCCCTCGGCGGGACGCCGTTCACGCTCGGCGTGCTCGCGGGGATCGCCGCGTTCGTCGGGGTTCCGGGAGCGCTCGTTTTCGGACGGCTCGCGGACAGAACCGGCAAGCGTCGGCTGTTCGTGCTGGGCGCTCTCGGACTCGTGGCGGCGATGCTACTGCTCATGCCGGCGGTCGACTCCATCGCCGTGGTGGTGGTGGCCAACGGGGCGATCTGGTTTGCCTTTGCGGCGGCAACGCCCGTTCTCACACTCCTTGCGGTTTCCGATGTTCCGCCCGACTCCTGGAGCACTCGGATCGCGATTTTGAACAAGTATCAGGGCGTCGGCTGGGCGCTCGGACTCCTCTTTGGTGCGGTGTGGACAGGGACCGCCGAACGGTTCCTCTCTCCAGGGTGGGTGTTCGACGGGTTCTTTCTCCTGACGGGGATCTGCGCCGGCATCGGCCTGATCGTCGGGGTTCGAACGTTTCCGGTCAATCCCGCCACCCGAAGGGCGGACGGCACTCCCAGACTCTCGGGGGATCGAATCAGGCGGGCGCTCAGGCGCTCCGACCGGTTCAGCGTCCGGACGGTGACGTTCCCGTTCACCCCGGCGCGGAGTGACTTCCGTGGGCTCCGGTTCGATCGCCTCGTCGACCGATTCACGCCCGAACTCGCGCTGTACTTCGGTGCCGTGTTCGTCTTCTTTTCCGGGTTTTCCGGGTTCTTCGCGCCCCTTCCGGCGTTCCTTTCAGACACCGGCTTCACGTCAGGGGAAATATTCCTGCTGTATCTCGTCTCGAGTGCCGGCGCGGCAGTCGCGTTCGGAACCGCCGGACGGCTCGCGACCCGGTTCGACGTCGGCGTGTTCCAGGCGGCCGGTCTCCTCGTCCGTGGCGTCGCGATCCCGTCGGTTGCGGTCGTCGGTCTCCTGCTGGGCGCCACGCCGGCGAGTTTGGGCACCACTGCCGCCGTCTTCGCCGTGATCGGGCTTACCTGGGCAGTTATCGCGGTTACTGCGGGGACGCTGGTCACGCGGCTCGCGCCGATGACCGTCCGCGGGGAAGCGCTCGGCGTGTACGCCGCGATCGGGGCGCTCGCCGGCGGGTTCGGTAGTATCCTCGGGGGATATCTCGCCGCGATCGACTACCTCCTCGCGTTCGGGACGGCCGGGGGTCTCGTCGTCGCCGGGGCGGGGATCGTGTTCGTGGTTCGTCGACGTGCCGGCTATCTATCGACAAACTTGAGGCCGAGGGATCCGCCTCGAAACTGCTGAACCGCTGGTGGTTCGGCCGCCTCAGCCTTTGATGTTACAGACCGGATACGTCCGGGCCACCTTGTCGCCGATCCCGAGTTCGTCGCTCACGCGAACCACCTCGTCGACGTCCTTGTAGACGCCGGGCGCCTCCTCGGCGATCGTCGCGCCGGACTGTGCCTTCACGTAGATCTGGTTCATCTCCCTGAGGTCGTCCCGAACGTCGCCGCCCCAGTACTCCTGTTTCGCCTGGGTCCGGGACATCAACCGGCCGGCGCCGTGGGCCGTCGAGCCGAACGAGAGCTCAAGGGAGTGTTCTCCACCCCGAAGGACGTAGGATCCGGCCCCCATGCTGCCGGGGATGATCACGGGCTGGCCGACGTCGCGATACGCCGACGGGACCTCGGGCCGGCCGGCCGGGAACGCCCGCGTGGCTCCTTTCCGGTGAACGTACAGTTCCCGCTGCTCGGTGTCGACGGCGTCAGGCGAGTCGTGGGGAACTGCAGTCCCGTTCGCGTCGACGGAAACCTCGTGGACCTCCTTTTTGCCGATGTTGTGGGCGACGTCGTACAGCAGTTCCATTCCGAGATCCTCCCAGCTGTCGTCGAAGACGCGCTCGAAGACCCGGCGAGTCTGGTGGGTGATCAGCTGTCGGTTCACCCACGCGAAGTTGATCGCTGCACACATCGCGCCGTAATACTGCTCTGCGAGTTCGGATCCGGCCGGTGCGGCCGCAAGCTCCTTGTCGGGAAGCTCCGCCAGGAGGTCGCCGTGTCGCTTCTCGATTTTCCGGAGGTAGTCCGTACAGACCTGGTGACCGAGCCCGCGGGAGCCACAGTGGATCAACACGACGATCTGATCCTCTGTGAGCCCGTAGGCGTCGGCGACGTCCTCCCGGTAGACGTCCGTCACCCGCTGGACTTCCAGGAAGTGATTCCCCGACCCGAGGCTGCCGATCTGGTTTTTCCCGCGGTTCTTCGCCTCCGCCGAGACTGCGCCGGGGTCTGCGTCGGGGCGCATCCCCTCGTCCTCGCAGTGGCGGAGATCCTCCTCGACGGCGTAGCCGTGCTCCAGCGCCCAGTCGACGCCCCGATCGAGCACCGCGGTTACGGTGTCGACGTCCGATTCCACGACCCCGCCCCCGCCCAGCCCGGACGGGACGTTCGCGAACAGCGCGTCGACGAGTTCCTCCTCTTTGCCCTGGAGGTCCTCGTAGGTGAGGTTCGTCTTCACCATTCGAACACCGCAGTTGATGTCGTATCCGATCGCCCCCGGGGATATACAGCCGTGTTCGGCGTCGATCGCACCGACGCCGCCCACGGGGAAGCCGTACCCCTGGTGGCCGTCGGGGAGGCAGACGGCGTGGGAGGTCATTCCCGGCAGTTCAGTCGAATTACGCAGCTGTTCGAGGGTCTTGTCGCCGCTGATCTCCTCGAGCAGGGGCTCGCTGGCGTATACGCGAGCCGGCACGTTCATCTCCCCCTCGCGGGGCATCTCCCAGACGTGTTTCCGGATCTTCTCGAGCGTGACGTCGCCGAACTCGCGAGTAGTCATATTTAAGTCTTGATCTCCAACTCTCAATAGCGTTACGGGGATGGCATCTTACAGTTCGACCCGGTCAGTCGTCGGCGACTGCCGCGTCGGGCCGGTACTCCTCGCTTATCTTCAGCCATTTGTCCGTGCGGAACCGCCAGTAGTTAATTACCGCCGGAACCGCGGTCTCGGCGACGAACGCCAGATACAGTCCCCACAGCCCGATCGCGGGCACGGCGATCCCGGGCGTGGTCACCCCCAGGACCGGAACCGCGATCGACGGCACGACCAGTCCGACGGCACCGAGATAGGCGACCGGGATCGACACGCCGAACATGCCGAGAAGCTGACTCAGGAACGTTATCCGGGTGTCGCCGCTGGCGTCCAGCAGGCCCGCAGCCGAACTTTTCACGCCCTGGAACACCACCGCGAAACACGCCGCGTACACGAGGTTGATCGCGATCGGGATCTCGCCGCTCGTCGGGTCGTCGGCGAAAAGCACCACGATCTGTTCGGCGAATGCGGCGACGAGCAGCGCAGACACCACGTACGTCGCCACCGAAAACCGGGTGATGTCCCGGCCGTAGGCGGCGGCTTCGGTTTCGTCGTTCTGCCCGAGCGACTGGCCGACCAGGCTGGACGCCGCGAGCCCGAATCCCCAGCCGGGCGCGTTCATCACGCCCCAGATCCGCCGGGCGATCACCCACGCGGCGACGGTGTTCTCCCCGAAGATGTCGAGAATACCCAGCATCGGAAATTCGGCGGCTGTCCAGACGAGATTACGCAGTCCGACCGGGGTTCCGATCTCGATGAGATCACCGATCATCCCCGGCTCGGCCCACTTGCCGGTCGCCGAGATCTGCACGGGAAACGGGACGAGACCCGGCAATCCACCGAGAAGCAGCCCCACGACGAACGCCGCCGTGATCGCCACGTTGGAAAGCACCGTTCCGAGCGCGGCGCCGGCAACGCCCATGCCGAACCCGAAGATGAACACCGCGTTGAGCAGGATGTTCGCCACCGCCCCGCCGGCACGCACCAGCATCGCCGTGTAGGCGTCGTCACAGCCGACGAGCACGCGGCTTCCGACGAGGTTCAGCCCCGCAAAGGGGATACCGAGCCCGACGATCTTGAGATACGTCGCCCCCTCCCGGATCGCCGCCTCGTTGCGGGTCAAAAGCGAGATGAACTGTTCGGGATACGTCCAGAACACGACCGACAGCGGAACCGTCAAGACGACGACAAGCAGCGTGCTCGACCGGACGGCCCGTCCCAGTTCGCCCCACGCCTGTGCGCCGTATCGCTGGGAAACCAGCGCGATCGTCCCGCCGGCGACGCCGCCGCCGACGGCGAACGCGAACCCCCAGAACGGACTCGCAAAGCCGACGCCGGCGATCGCCGACGTCCCCACCGCGACGCCGACCATCGCGACGTCGACGGCGTTTTTCGACATTCGGGCGATACCGGTCACGACGCGGGGCCAGGCCAGCGCCGTCGTCTTCACCGCCCGTTCCCGGTCGATCAGCCCGAGCTTCGCCAGCCCGAGTCCGATCCACAGAATAACCAGCCGGACGGGGTTCGGCAGCCGATACATCAGGCCTGCCGGTCGAGCTCGTCGAGCGTTTCCTCGAGTGTGGGGAGATCAGCGTCCCGGGTGAGGATCGGTTCGATGACCCGGTCGAGGAGCTCCTCGACGACAGTTCGGGTGTAACTGTCGTTCTCCTCGCCGAGAGTGATCTGTCGGGTTCTGGCGCCATCGAGCGTCGCGACCAGCAGTGCTGCGGTCCGTTCGGGATCGACCGGTTCGAAGACGCCGGTCTCGATCCCGTCCTCGAGGATGTCGATCACAGTAGTCCGCAATAGCCGGTCGCTCCGGACAAGTCGTTCGCGGATACGTTCGTTGAACGCGCCCTGCGACCGCATTTCCAGCAGTGCGAGGTGAAACGCCTCCCGGTCCTCGTCGCCCGGCGCGAAGACGAACCGGGCCAGAAACTCCATCAGTCGTTCCCCCGGCGGTTCGGTCGACCGACATTCGAGCCGCTGTTCGTAGGAGTCGAGGAGGTCATCGAGGAACGCCACCAGCAGATCCTCCTTCGTATCGAAGTGGTAGTGCAAAAGCGACTTGCTCTTCGAACACTCGTCGGCAATGTTCTGCATGGTCAATTCGGCGTAGCCGTGTTTCCGCAGGGCGCGGTCGACCGCCTCCAGTATCTCCTCGTCCGCTGCCGATTCCCGACCCATTGACTGACTGGTCAGTTAACGACGCTGAAAATTCTTTCGGAGCGTCCCGGAACCCGGATCACTTTACCGACGTGCCGTCGTCTCTTCCCGTATGTATCTCGGAGTCGACGGCTGTCCGGACGGATGGATTGCCGTTGCCTACGACGACCACGGGTACGCCGATTCCGGGCTGTACTCTCACATCGAAGACCTCTACGGGAAGTACGGCGTCGACGCGGAGACAATCCTCGTCGACGTCCCGATCGGTCTCCGGGAGCGCTCGAACGCGAAACGTCCCTGTGACGTCGCCGCCAGGAAGCTGCTGTCCCCCGATCGTCACTCCAGCGTCTTCGCCCCGCCGATCCGGGCGGCAGTCCACGCCGACAGCTACGAGGAAGCCAAGCGTATTCAGGAGGAGCACACCGACGGCAGCCTCGGGGTCCAGACGTGGGGGATCGCCGACGGGATCGCACAGGTGGATCGCTTCCTTCGGGAGATGCGACCGGAAGCGGTCGGCGTCGTCCGGGAAGCCCACCCAGAAGTCGCGTTCTGGGCGCTCGCCGGCGAGGAGGCAACTCGATATTCGAAAACGGGGCAACCCGCTGCCGCGTTCGTCGAGCGCGTCGACCGGCTCGAGGCGATCGATCCAGAGGTCATGTCGCACCTTCGGGCGGCCGGAACTGATCTCGGTGCCGAGGTCGGTCTCGACGATCTCGCCGACGCGTTCGCACTCGCGGTGACGGCCAGCCCGCTCACTGGCGACCTTCGGACGCTCCCCGGCGATCGGTCCGGCGTCGATTCGGACGATCAGAGCGGTCCGGACGGTCCTGGTGACCCTGCCGGGTTGCCGATGGAGATGGTGTACGCCCGGCCGTGACTGTCCGATCCGTCGTCGGTCCCCCCGGTCGAATCACAGACTATTCGTCGTCCCCGGTCGAATCACAGACTATTCGTCGCTCCCGATCGAACGCTTTACTCGTGAACGGAGTATCGAGGGAGCATCCACTCCCGTCGCGGATCATCGATGACAGGGGCGTCCGTGAATTCGGCGGCCCCGATCGGCTCCGGGGGCGGACGTGACACTCGCGTTCTGGGTGCTCGTGGCCCTCGCGACGGCGACCGGGCTGTTTATGGCGTGGTCGCTGGGCGCCAACAGTAACTCCCCTCCCTTCGCGCCGGCGATCGGCGCCAACGCGGTTTCGACGATGCGTGCGGCGTTCCTGATCGGGATCCTCGCGGCCGCCGGCGCGGTCACACAGGGGGGAAGTATCTCCGAAACGGTCGGTACAGACCTCATTCTGGGGACGACCATCACGCCGCTTGCGGCGACGACCGGGCTGCTCGTCGCAGCGTCGTTCATGACGTTCGGCGTCTATTCGGGGTATCCCGTCCCGGCGGCGTTTGCGACGACCGGCGCGATGGTGGGCGTCGGTCTCTCGCTGGGGGGCGCCCCCGCGTTCGACACGTACCGACGGATCGGGACGTTCTGGCTGCTCGTTCCGCCCGTGTCGGGCGGGCTCGCGTATTCCACCGCCACGCTGCTCCGCCGAGACGACGTTCCCGAAACCGTGGGCGTTCCCCTGTTGGCGGCGGTCGTCGCGGCCATTCTCGCCCACATCCGACTCGGGGTGATTCCACACCCCGACCGCGCCCAGGGGTCGGTTGCGGAGTTCGTCTCACACCTGGTCGGGAGTCCGAGCATCATCGGCATCGATCCGGCTCTCGTCGTCGTGACCGTCGCCTTCGCCGCAGTTGGATTCCTGTTCATCCGACGGAAGGTGTCCGCGTCCGTCGATCGAGGGATCCGGTCGTTCCTCCTCGTCCTCGGTGGCATCGTCGCGTTCAGCAGCGGCGGCAGTCAGGTGGGACTGGCGACAGGTCCACTGGAGGAGCTGTACGGGGTCGAGCTCGGCCTTCCAGGGATCGTGCTCCTAACCATCGGTGCTACGGGGATCCTCGCCGGAGCGTGGATGGGGGCCCCGAGACTGTTACAGGCCACCTCCCGGGAGTACGCCCAGCTGGGCGTCCGCCGGTCGATCGCGGCGCTCGTCCCGGGGTTCATCATCGCGCAGGCGGCGATCGCGCTCGGGATTCCGATCTCCTTTAACAACATCATCATCTCGGGAGTCATCGGCGGCGGACTGGCTGCCGGGACTGCCGGTGTCTCCCGCAAGAAGATCGGAGTGACGATAACGTTTTGGCTGCTCACGCTGGCAACGTCGATCGGGATCGGATTCGGGCTCTATCGACTGTTCTCGACGCTCCTGGGGATTCAGTGAGTGTCAGGAAGTTGGCAAGCAGCCGTGCAGTCAGCGAACGACAGTCACCGGAACCGGCGCTTCGCCGGTCACGGTTGTCGCGACGGTTCCCAGGAGCCGACGAACGATGCCGGTCCGCGGGCCCCCGTGGCTCCCCATCACAACCTGATCGACGTCGGCTGCCTCGACGTACGCGAGGATCGTTTCCGCCGGCTCGCCGGTTTCGATTGCCGTTTCGACCGACCGGTCGGCGGCTTCGGCCCTCCTTCTGGCGCGTTCGATCAGTCGTTCGGCACGTTCCCGGGCATCCTCGATCCGCGGCGTCTCGGGTTCCAGAACACCGCCTTCGCTCATCTCCGCGTCGATCGGCGTCACGATGTTCAGAACGGTGATTCTGCAGTCGAACACATCGAGGGCATACACGAGCGCGTCGTCGGCGAGCGGCGATCCGTCAAGTGGAACGAGCACGTGTGATGGCGTCACTACCGCCACAGTACGGCGGGCCCGGTCTTGTATCCAGTGGCTCGCCGACAGCAGGACGGGTGCTCCGGCGTGAACGGTATCGATAGCCGAATGTTAAGGTGCTCCTCGAGAAATGACACACCATGTGCGGACGGAACTCCCTGTTCGTCCCGCGGGAGCAACTGGAAGCGCGGTTCGACGCCGAACTCGTCGCCGACGGTGGGTACGAACCGCGATACAACGTCGCTCCCGGAGACGGGCTGGAAGTGATCACGGCCGAGGCCCCCGACGAGATCGACCGCTATCGCTGGGGGATCGTCCCGCCCTGGAGCGACGATTCCGGGCGGGGGGATCTGCTCGTCAACGCTTGCAGCGAGACCGTCGCTGAAAAGCGTGTGTTTCGGGACGCATGGAAGTCCCGGCCCTGTCTCGTTCTCTCGTCGGGGTTTTACGAATGGCAGTCGAAAGCCGGGGGATCGAAACGGCCGTATCGAATCTATCAGGACGGGGACGACGCATTCGCGATGGCAGGACTGTGGGAAAACCCCGACGGCAATGGGGACGAAACCGGCGAGTCGATGCCGAGAGTAACGATCCTGACCACCGAGGCGAACCAGTTGATGGAGCCGATCCACGATCGGATGCCCGTTGTCTTGCCGAACGAGGTCGAATCCGAGTGGCTCGAGGCGGGACCGACAGCCCGCGCGGAACTGTGCCGTCCGTATCCCGGAGACGATCTCGACGCGTACGAAATCTCGACGCGGGTGAACGATCCCGGAAACGACGACGAGCGCGTGATCGAACCCCTCGAGCACGAACAGTCCGGCCTGGGCGAGTTCTCGTGAGGAACTGGGCGGTACTGTTCAGAGACGGCTGGAACTAGTGAGACAGTGACTCAGCGGACCTCGAAAGCCCTCTTTCAGTCCCACCCGACCGGTCGGACGGGCCAGCCATCTTATCTGAACACCGTCGACTGGGCAGAGTCAGCTCACGTCCGACGGTCAAGGGGCGACGGCACTCAAAACAGGCTCTGTCCGAAGAAGATGACCGCCAGGTTGTTCGCGAACACGAGCAGTCCTGCAGCGAGTAGGCCCCCGAGCCACGCTTCGATTCCGGCCGCGAGATAACCGTCGTATGGTGCGGGTGTCCGGCGCAAAACGTCGACGACTCTGTCGAACAGCACGGTGACGAGCACGACCGCAGCGAGATTTATCCCCAGAAAGATGACCGGCCCCTGGAGGAGCGACCACCGAACAAGGGGATTCGCCTCGTGGATCACCCCGACCTGATAGGCCGCATACGTCGTCGTGATCATGTCCACGGTGACGAGCAGGAACAGCGCGACTGCGATCCAGCTCCAGTACTCCTGGACCCGGGCGGTTATGCTACCGGACCCCGACAGCCCGATCCGATCTCTAAACTCGCAACTCACCACGACGTCGTCGCCGTCATGTCCTGTTTCCGGTGGCACCGGTCTCCTCCATCGGACTCTCGATTCGATCGTCCCTTAAATGGCTGCCCCGGATTCTCACCGATGATTTTTGGCGATCCTGGCACGCCTGGCCCGTGAACGCGAACGGATCAAGATCCCGGCTCCGACACCGGTTTATCGCTCGATGGCGTACTAACAACAATGGCCCAACGTTCCCTCCTCACACGTGCACTGTGGTTCCTGTTCGTCGGCTGGTGGACGACGCCGATCGTCGTCAACGTCGCCTGGGCGCTGAACGCCACCGTGATCCTCATCCCGATCGGGATCAAACTCATAAACCTCGTCCCGACGGTGCTGACGCTGGCGGAGCCGCGGTCGCTTACAGACAAGTCCTCGAGCCGGGGACAGCACTCGCTTCTCCTCAGGGCGATCTACTTCGTGCTGATCGGCTGGTGGCTGAGCTTTCTGTGGGCCAATTTCGCGGCCCTGCTTGCGATCACGATCGTCGGCCTCCCGATCGCGATCTGGATGCTGAACCGACTCCCGTTCGTGACCTCCCTCTACCGGTTCCACGGGTGAACGTCAGGTTCCGGGCGGGGTCCGCACGTGGTGTCCGCAGTTCGGACATTGACCTTCTTCCATGAACTCGGTCGGCCCGGTTCCCGTCGCCGCGTTGTAGTTGAAGCTGTGTCCACAGTTCGGGCAGGTTTCCGAACGACGTGCCATGCGCTGTCTTCACAAACGGTTCACTCAAAACTCGATCGTCATTCGAGTTCGATCGTCCGATCGGCCCAGCGCTTGAGCGTCGAGAGACAATCCCGCTCGTGCCGGGTGACGGGATCGTTTCTCCCCAGTTCCCCACCCTCGTAGGCGTTCACCACTGCACACTCGGCGCGATCGCAGTAGGCAGTTAGCTCATTCGGGTTCCCCACGTCGTGCTGGAACGGGATTGTGGCGTCGTTGACGAACACCGCAGATGGATTCGACGGTACAGCGTCGAGCAGTTTCCTGGCGCGCTCGGCGTTGTTCCGTGCCAGCCGTAGCGCCTCGTCGTCTGTTTTCCCCTGTAGCCGCGGCGCGTGTGCGACGAGGACGCCGTGCCAGACCCCCTCGGGAACCTCGAGGAACCGATCGAGTCGACCGCCGATAACCCGACCGTCGCGTTCGACCTCCGGCCCAAATTCGAGGAGGGCGACGCCCTCAGTTCCGTGCTGTTCGATCCATGCGGAAAGCGCCCCGGCTGTGAGGCGGGTTTTCCCCGTGCCGGAGGGGCCGACGATCAGCGTCGATCCCGAAAGCGGAACGTCCCGAGTTTGCTCGCCGTGGTCGGTCATCGGCCCACCGTCTCGAGCCCGTATTTTCCGAGGAGTCCGACGATCGCGATTCCGAGCACGATGGCGAACGCGAGTACGAATCCCGAGATCGGATCGACGCCGGTCGAAACCTCCTCCCGTACGAAGTTCGCCGCGAGGGTTCCCGTAACGGCAAACAGCGTGACGCCGCCGAAGTTCGCCAGCCGGGAGTTGGGTTCGGGGACCGCGTCGCTGTTCAGCAAGTACAGCACGATCGCGATCGCGAACGGTGTCCCGACGGTACCCAGCGCGAGCACGAGCACGAGTTGGCCGAGCACCTCCCCGCCGATGAACGCGCCGGCGCCGGAGACGACGGCAAAGCCCGCGAGCAACAGGCGATAGCGTGTGTCGGCGATGGTCGTCTCCCAGCCGAGTTTGTCGGCGACGAGGAACGGCGGCACCACCGTGTTTCCGCCGAGCGTCGACACCGCGGCACCGCCCAGACCCAGCAGGAACAGCAGACGCGCGTGTTCGCCGACCAGCGGACCGAGCGCCTCCGCGGCCCCCACTGCGGTCAGTTCGGGATCCGAGAGGACACTCGCGGCGACGAGAAAGATGGCGACGCTGTAGATCCCGAACGCCACGAGCATCGACGCGCCGACGTCGAACGTCGCGAGCCCGTACTCTCGGTCCGTCCACCCGCGTGCCCGCATCGTGTACGAGTGCATCGTGATCAGCGTGATGTGGACCGCGCCGCCGAGGACGCCCGCCGCGACCAGCGCACCGCCGGACGGGAGGGTAGGAACAAGCCCCGTCGCAGCCGTACCGGCGTCGGTCGGGACCACGAATAGCGAGGCGACGAACGCGAGCACGGCCAATGCGACCAGAAGTTTGGCCGCGAACTCCAGGAGGTCGTACCCCCTCCCGGCGAGGCCGAGTACGAGGATCAGTGCCCACAGCAGGCCCCACACACGGGCGTCGATCCCCGTGAGCGTCGCCGACACGCTCGCGAGGGTGTTCATGATCACCAACTGGGCGAGGCCGGCGGCGATGACGACGTCGATCACCAGTATCCACGCCCACGTTTCGCCGAGATGGTCCTCCGTGACGCCGACGATCCCTCGTTCGGTGAGCAGACCCAACCGCATCGCCAGGTACTGAGCGAGGGCGCCGGCTCCAGCCGACAGAACGACCACCCACAGCAGGGCGTAATCGAAGAGTGCGCCCGCGGTGATCAGGCTCGCCATCGTCGCCGGCCCGGCAGCGATCGCGCCCGCGATCCAGGAGGGCCCCATCTCCCCCAGGTACGAACGGATCGCGCCCCGAGTGACAGCTGTCACGTCAGTCGACGGCTCACCCGACTCCGGCGGCGTTGCTTCGCCCGCGACTTCGCCGCTGGCGTCTTCGAGACACTCGCCCCGTTCGTGTCCCGCTTTGCTCATGCCGGAGGATCGTAGCTCAATGCCGAAATAAGTAGGTGATACAATCCAGTTGTTACCACCGACACCACCGATTAGTATCTTCCCGTTATAGCGTCACACATGGGAACCCAGAGACGCGCCGCACCCGTACGGAAACCAGTCGTGTTGTCGATCGCCGGCAGCGACTCCGGCGGCGGCGCCGGCATCCAGGCCGACCTCAAAACGATGGAGGCGCAGGGGACCTTCGGGACGAGCGTCGTCACGAGCGTCACCGCACAGAACACGCTCGGCGTCGAGTCGACCCATCCGGTTCCAGTTTCGGAGATCGAGGCACAGATCGACGCCGTCCGCTCGGATTTCGACGTTCGGGCCGCCAAAACTGGGATGCTCGGGACTCGAGAGGTTCTCGAGGCAGTCACCGAACGAACAGCCGAGATGTCGATCCCCCTCGTCGTCGATCCGGTGATGGTCGCTGCGTCCGGCGATCGGCTGCTGGAATCGGAGGCTGAAGCAGCCTACGAGGACCTGATCGCCGAAGCGACGCTCGTGACGCCGAACGCAGACGAGGCTGGCGTGCTGACCGACATCGAACCCGAGGGAGAAGACACCGCACGAGAGGCGGGCGAACGACTCGTCGAACTCGGTGCCGACGCCGCCCTCGTGAAAGGCGGACACGTTCCGGGCGACCGGATACGCGACGTGCTCGCCTTCGCCGGCGACAAAGAAACGATGATCTTCGAGCACCCGCGCGTCGGGACTGACGCGACGCATGGATCCGGCTGTACGCTCTCGAGTGCGATCGCCGCGCGACTCGCGCGGGGTGAGGAGCTCGAGGAGGCTGTTCGAACCGGAATGGCGTTCCTGGAGCGTGCGGTCCGGTATCACCACGACGTCGGTACCGGCCCGGGTCCGGTGCATCACCTGGTCGAGATTCGGGAGCGTGCCTCGCGACATCCCACTGCAGAAGCAGTCGAGGAAGTCGTCGATTCCCTGATCGAGATGGACGCACGACCGCTCGTCCCCGAGGTCGGGCTGAACGTGGTCGGTGCCACGCCGTACGCCGAGGCGACCGTCGAGACTGCAGCCGTCGAAGGGCGGATCACTCGAACTCGTTCCGGTGTCAGGCCGAATCGCGGCGTCCGATTCGGCGCATCAAGCCACGTCGCCCGCTTCCTGCTTTCCGCCCGGGAACACGATTCGACCCTCCGGTTTGCGGCGAACCTCCGGTTCGACGACGACGTCGAATCGGCGTTGTCGGCCCTCGAGAGTGTCGTCGAGATCGACCGCTCGAAGGAACCCGCGCCCGACGAGGAGGGATCGACGATGGGCTGGGCCGCCGGTCGAGCGTTCGAACGCGCCGAGAAAACGCCCTCGGCGGTGTTCGACCGGGGCGACGTGGGAAAGGAAGCGATGACCCGCCTGCTCGCTTCGGATTCGGAAACACTTAGAAATAGACTGGAAACCGTCCTCGGAGAACTTCATAAAGGCGGCGCCGATTCCTGACTACGAAGAACAATAATGATAATTTATTAAGGTACCCAGTCGTCGTTCACCTGGGGGAGGGAACACAACATGCCAGTGGACGATCTCGCAAGAAGCGACGTCGTGACGGCCGAACCGAACACGTCGGCGACCCAGCTCGCAACGACGATGCGGGACGAGAGCGTCGGCAGCGTCGTCATCGTGGACGGAACCGAGCCGGTCGGCATCGTCACGGATCGCGATCTGACCGTACGGATCCTCGCGGAGGGGAGTGATCCGACGGCGGCCACCGCTTCTGACGTGATGACCGAGGACCTGTGTACGATCGAGTGGAACGCCGGGTTCTACGAGGCGACGGCGCGTATGAGTGATCGCGGCATTCGGCGGCTACCCGTGTGCCGGGACGGCGAGCTCGTGGGCATCATCTCGGCAGACGATCTGATCGAACTCATCGCCGACGAGAAACAACAGCTCGCGGAGGTGCTCCGGGCACAGCGGCCGGAGTACTGATCAGATCCACTCTTCGAACGACCCGTCGAGTAACGTGTCGACCTGGTGTTCGATGTACGCGCGTTGCATTCCTTGGATCGCGGCACTCAGCGAACGACCGGATTCGATCCACTCGCGTATCTTTTCGCGTTTCCAGCCAGCGGGCGTCCTCCCGGACTCCACCCGGAACCGGAGCGGTCGGAGGATCTCTTCAGCCTGGCGCTCGCTACAGCCGGCAGCGTGGAGACCGATCTCCGCGTGATCGAGGAGGTCTCCGAACAGCTGTTCGGTGTCGGTGACCGTCTCCCCGGCTGCGTCGATCCAGACCATGTCTGCCTCGAACCCGTCGCGGACGGCGGCATAGAAGTTTTCGCGCGCCTTCTCCCACGGCTGTTCGCGGATCGGATGCTCCCGGCGGGGGAGCGCCTCCATCAGACCAGCGAATGCCGCCTGCACCGCGGTCGTGTCCCGAACCGTCGGTTGTGCGGGAATCGGCCTGAATTCGATTCGCGCGTTGGCTTCCGATCTCGTCGCGCCGTCGAACACCGGACGAACCCACCGCCAGTAGGTGCCGTGTTTCTCCCGCAGGGTGGAAAAGGAGTCGTCGAACCGGTCCCCTGACGACGGCAGCATCGGAACGAACGGCTCGTCGTTGGCGACGCGATCGACTGCCTCCTCGACGTCCGTGAGATCTCTCGGGAATCGGACCTTCTCGGCGTCTGCGGCGGCGTTGAGCACCGATTCGAACACGGCGATCCGGTTCTCGTGCCACCCGTCCGCGAGGACGTCATCGCCGGAGGTGCCGTCGGCGTACAGGTCCGGGGGGAACACCGGGGTGTTGACTGACAGCGCGAGCAACGGGCCGGCAACCCGGAGAGCGTAGTTGAACACGAGGGCGAGGTCAACCGCTTGCTTCACCTGATAGTGTGGTTGGATCGAGGTGATGAGGCTCTCTGGCATCACGGTGTCCGCCGAGAGATCGACAAGCGGTGCGTCGACGGAAACTGTCCGGCCGTCGCCCGTCTGGTTTGCCATCGCGTGATACCGCACCGCACGACTCATGTTCGTCGCGATCCGGATCCCGCTGTCGGTGACGCTGTCGGTGAGATACTCTCGTGCGGTCTCGCCCACCGGCGGGATCGTCCACATCCCGTCGCTGACGAGCCGCATCCCCTCGGCGCTCGTACAGTTCAACGCGGCCTCGAGGCGGGCACGAACTTCCGCCTCCTGTGCCCGCAACCCGTGGGCGTTGAACGGCTGTGGGTTCGTCGTCATCTCGGCGTTGTGCAGCCCCAGTTCCTTCTCGAAGCCGATCAATTCGAGCAATCGGCGCGGGACCCGCATCAGCGCGTACTTCCCACCCTGTGATTCCCCGGACCAGCGTCCGTCGGCGACCGCGTAGAATTCGTACTCGAGACCGACGATCGACTGGTGGTTGTCGAAGGTCCCCTCGTGGATGGCTTCCTTTACAACTTCCGCGTCGGCGGCCGCACGCGAGCGGAACGCTTCGGGATCGACCTCGAGCACGTCCCGAACCGACTCCGCGAGGTCCTCGCTCATACGTACGTCCCCACTGGGACGGGACAAACGGTTAAAGTCGGCGGCTCCCGTCGAAAACCGCCGTAGTTCGACGAACGTATAATCATCGATGCTGAAGTTCTTCGGCGTCAGGAGGCTTTTAACCTCGGATTGCGAAGCTTCTAAAGATGGGAGTCGTATCGGAACTATTCACGGCAGACCGGGTCGCGGTGGTCGGCGCCACACCCCGAGAGGGATCGATTGGCCGGGCCATCACCCGGAACCTCCTCGACGATTTCGAGGGCGAGGTGGTTCCGGTGAATCCAAACTACGACGAGGTGCTCGGCCTCACCGCGGTCGGCGACGTCGACGACGCCGACGCGGACCTCGCGGTGGTCGTTGTCCCGCCCTCGATCGTGATCGACGCGATCGAGTCGTGCGGGAAGGCTGGCGTTCGAAACGTCGTCGTCATCACGGCCGGCTTCGGCGAGGCCGGCGCCGACGGCGCACAGCGCGAACGGCGGCTCCAGGAGATCGCCACGGAGTACGGGCTGAACCTCGTCGGGCCCAACAGTCTCGGGATCATGTCTACGCCGTCGGGTATGAACGCCACGTTCGGCCCCGAGAACGCGATTCCCGGGGGGCTCTCGTTTATGAGCCAATCTGGCGCGTTCATCACCGCGGTCCTGGACTGGGCGAACGATCAGGGAATCGGCTTCAAGGACGTCGTTTCGCTGGGGAACAAGGCGGTGCTCGACGAGACGGACTTCCTCCGGACGTGGGGGGACGACGACGAGACCGACGTCGTCATCGGCTACCTCGAGGGGATCGAGGAGGGCCGGGAGTTCATCGACACTGCACGCGAGGTGACGAACGACACGCCGGTCGTGCTCGTCAAGTCGGGCCGGACGAGCGCTGGCGCGCAGGCCGCCTCATCCCACACGGGGACGCTCGCGGGTTCCGACCGGGCTTACGAGGCCGGGCTGGATCAGGCGGGGGTGCTCCGCGCGGAGTCGGTTCAGGAGCTGTTCGACTACGCCGGAGTGCTCGCCGGACAGCCGCTTCCCGAGACCGCGGACGTCGCGGTGATCACCAACGCCGGCGGGCCGGGCGTGATGGCGACCGACGCGATCGGGGACTCGGACCTCTCGATGGCGGCGTTCACCCCGGAAACCACCGACCGGCTCAAGGAGTCGATGCCCGAGGAGGCGAACATCCACAACCCGGTGGACATCATCGGGGACGCGGACATCGACCGGTTCAGGGAGGCGCTCGAGATCGTGCTCGCCGACGACAACGTCGGGTCGGCGCTGGTGTTGTCGGCGCCGACCGCAGTGCTTTCCTTCGACGACCTCGCGGAGGCGGCCGCGGACGTCCAGGCCGACACCGGTCTCCCGATCGCCACTTGTCTGATGGGTGGGGACGACGCCAGGGCCGCCGGACGGGAACTGCAGGAGTACGGGATCCCCTCGTATTTCGATCCGGCACGGGCGGTCTCGAGTCTCGATGCGTTAGCACGCTACAAACGCATCACCGAACGGGAGTACGAAGCGTCGACGGAGTTCGACGTCGACCGAGAACGCGCACGGGAGATACTCGGCGCTGTCCGTGGCCGCGACGACAACCGGCTCGGCGTGGAGGCGATGGGCCTCCTCGACGCCTACGGTATTCCGATCCCCGACGGCGACATCGTAAACTCCCCCGACACAGCGGAGTCGGTCGCCCGCGATATCGAGGGGCCGGTGGTGATGAAGATCGTCTCCCCGGACATCCTTCACAAATCCGACATCGGCGGCGTCGCCGTCGGCGTCGAAGACGAAGCTGTAGCCGACACGTACGAAGATCTCGTCACTCGGGCGCGCAACTACCAGCCCGACGCGGATCTCCTCGGGGTTCAGGTTCAGGAGATGGTCGACCTCGAGGACGGCATCGAGACCATCGTCGGAATGAACCGCGATCCACAGTTCGGGCCGCTGTTGATGTTCGGACTGGGCGGGATCTTCGTGGAGGTACTCGAAGACACCGCCTTCCGCGTTGCGCCGGTCGCGGAATCGGAAGCTCGCGAGATGACCGAGGAGGTGAAGACAGCACCGTTGCTGCGCGGCGCTCGCGGACGCGACCCAGTCGACGTTGACGGCATCGTCGAGACTGTCCAGCGGCTCTCACAGCTCGTGACGGACTTCCCGGCGATCCTCGAACTCGACATCAATCCACTGGTCGCGCTTCCCGAAGCCACGGGAGACGCGGACGACGAACAGCAGACGACGGGCGTTACGGCCGTCGACATCGCACTTACTGTCGATCCGGAGCAACTAGAGGCGGAACACAATGACTGACGACACACCGACGGAAAACGGCGGTACCGAAACTGAAACCACGGCGTCGAACCGGGACGGCGAGATCGAGACGATCCTGATCTCGGCCGTCGACGACGTGACCGGAAAGACGGCAGTCACGCTGGCGCTTGCGACCCACGCAACGGAGGAACGCTCGGTCGGATACATGAAGCCGAAGGGAACCCGCCTCGAAAGCAAAGTGGGCAAGACGCTCGATACGGATCCGATGCTGGCCAGAGAACTGCTGGGGCTGGAGGCCGAAATGCACGACCTCGAGCCGGTCGTCTACTCGCCGACGTTCATCGAGGGGGCGATCCAGGGACGCGAGGACCCCACAGAGCTGCGCGACCGCGTCCGGGAGGCGTTCGACTCCCTCAGATCCGGACACGACCTGATGTTTATCGAGGGCGGCGGTCGGTACACGACCGGCGGCGTCATCGATCTGACCGATGTCGACGTCGCGGAGCTGCTCGACGCCCGCGTCGTTCTCGTGGCGGACTACGAGGAGCCGGGCGATCTCGACGAACTGCTGGGGGCGGCTGACGCGTTCGGTGACCGACTGGCCGGGATCATCTTCAACGCTGTCGACGACGCCGCCTACGACGGGCTCGAACGAGACGCGATCCCCTTCCTCGAAGCGGAGGGGGTCGAGGTTTTCGGCGCGATCCCCGAGGTGCAAGAACTGTCCGGGGTCACCGTCGACGATCTGGCGGACGAACTCGGCGCGGACGTGCTCACGGATGTGCCCGGTGACGCCTTTGTCGAGCGGTTCCTGGTGGGCGCGATGGGCGGGGATGCTGCGCTCCGCCACTTCAGACGCGCCCGGGACGCGGCAGTGATCACCGGCGGCGATCGCTCCGACGTCCAGACGGCGGCCCTCGAGGCGCCGGGCGTGCGGTGTCTGGTGCTCACCGGCGGTCACCGCCCGTCCAGTGCCGTGCTGGGGAAGGCCACCGAAGCCGGCATGCCAGTGCTCGCGCTGAACACCGACACGCTCACCGCGATCGAGCGCGCCGAAAACGTCGTGCGTAGCGGGCGTACCCGGTCGCCGGAGACCGTCGAAGTGATGCGGGGACTGTTGCGCGAACACGCTGACGCCGACAGACTCCTCGAGTGAACCGTCACAGCGACGGTCGGTAACGTCACATTACCGCCAGACTCCGACGGGGTCGATTGCGAACGCGGGCTGGTTCTCTCGGAGAAACTCGATCGGCTTCAGGCGGCCCATACCTATTGGGCTTCGTGACTATCTCACGCTCATGGAGTTCGTCTGGGAAGCAAACCTTCGGTGTGGGAACTGCACCGCCGCGTTCAAGGGACGGTCGGTCGAATACGACGACCTCGGCTATCCGATCTGTCCCGCCTGCGGCGAGTCGCAAGGTCCGACCCCGCCCGGTCGGTTCGGGAGACGACGGACCTCGACGAGCGAGGTGTAAGCGGTTTCTGCTATCTCTCGACACGGCCCGAGGGCCGGGCCGAGACTTTATAGTGCCCCCCTCTCGGGGAGAGTAGTATGGAACCAGGCTTCGAGAATGCCGGCGCCACGGCAGAGGCACTGATCGGAAGCTGGGGATTCATTCCACACCCGTCGACGGCCGAACTCGCAGCGAGCGTCGGGTACGACTTCGTGGTCGTCGACGCGGAGCACTCGCCGATGTCCGACGAGACCGTAGCGGAGATGCTCCGGGCGATCGACGCCGCCAACGGCGACGCCGAGACGATGGTCCGCGTCGCCGACGACGACCCCACGACGCTTCAGCGAACACTCGATCTCGGTCCCGACGCGATTCTCGTCCCGATGGTCGACACCCCCGAACAGGCCGAGCGCATCGTTCGCGCCGTCCGGTACCCGCCGTCCGGCAGCCGGGGGATCGGACCCGCGCGATCGACGGGATACAGTCTCTCGCTCGCCGAGGCCGTCGAGGCCAACGACGACGCGTTCGCGCTTCACGTCCAGCTCGAGTCGGAGCAGGCGATCGACAACGCAGCCGAGATCGCTGCCGTCGACGGGATCGACGGCGTGTTCGTCGGGCCGATGGACCTCTCGTTGTCGATGGGGCAGCTCGGCGAGTACGACACCGACAGGTTTCAAAACGCGGTGGATCGGGCACTTGCTGCGGCCAGGGAAAACGACGTCGCCATCGGGACGTTAGCCACCGACGCGACCGAACGCGAGCAACGGCTCGCGTGGGGCGTCGACTACCTCGTCGCCGGCATCGATCTGCTCTACGTCGTCGACGGGGCGACGGAGGCGCTCGCCCACAGCAGGGAGCTTCTGGAGGAACAGTAGGAGAGCAGGTTGCTGACGCGGCGGGGTGTTCCTCCGTCAGTTCTCGGGTTCCGATCAGTCGCTGCCGTCGGGTTTGACCCGTCCCAGTTCGTAAAACTCGTCGTTGGGCCGCCAGTCGGCGAACGTCGCGAGCCTGTTCGAGAGGTTGAAAAACGCCGCGACGACGCCGACGTCCCACACTTCCGCCTCGGAGAATCCGGCGTCGTACAGGCGGTCGAGATCCTCGCGAGTAACTGTCTCTGGTCGTTCGGTAAGTTTCACGGCCACCTCGAGCATGACCCGGTGGGCGTCGCTTACGTCGGCGGTACGGTAGTTGGAGATCAGCTGCTCGGCGAGCTGTGGATCGCCGGCGTAGATCCGACACAGCGCGCCGTGGGCAACGTTGCAGTACAGACAGTGGTTGACCCCCGAGACGGCGACGACGATCATTTCGATTTCCGCCCGGTCGAGCGCACTCTCCTCGACGATCGCGTCGTGGAAGTCGACGAACGGCCGGAAATGCTCCGGTCTGTGCGCGAGCGCCGCGAACACGTTCGGCGTGAAGCCGGCGTCGGCGGTCTCCTGGGCGATTCGTTCCTGCAGATCTGCGGGGAGTTCGCCGAACTCCGGCACCGGGAAGTTGCGCTGTGCGTCGTCGGAAAGCGTCGGTTCGGATCCGCTCATGATCGGCGGTTCGACACACGAACCCTTCAAATCTGGTGCAGACGGAGCCGTTCGAGGAACAGGTCGATCCCGTCGTCGGTTTCGACGAACCCGACTGCCGACTGCCGGCCGCCCCGGGTTCGCGTCCGGAACTGCCACGCATCGAGGTCCTCGGGGACGAGTGCGACGGTTCGCTCGTCGATCCCGTTTTCGAGCGTCACCCACAGGACACCGTCGCGCTCCTCGACGGTTGCCTCCCGGATCCCCGCGTACGCCTCGTAGCGTCCCAACAGCGGATCGATCCGGTCGCGGTACGCGTAGTACGGCACAACGTCGGCGGGGTCTTCGTCCTGTAGGATAGCGACAATCCCTTCCGCGACCTGTGTCGGATGTGGCCGAGCGCCGACGTTGCAGGCAATCGCGACGCCGAGGCCCTCCTCGGGGAGAAACCCGACGTACGCGGTCGAGACCATGATCGAACCCCCGTGTCCGATCAGCCGTCTCCCGGCGATTTCACGGGTGCGCCAGCCGTAGCCGTACGGCCCGGACGGGGTGTCGACGTGGCCCTCGTGAGCTCGGGATAGCAGGTCCGGATCGACGAGTTGCGTGCCGTCCGAAAACGGTTCACCGCCCGATAGGTGGTACCGAAGATAGGCGGCGAGTTCCCCGACGGTGCCGAAGAGGCCGCCCGGCCCGTGGCTCAGCTCCCGGACTGGAAGGGACGCCTCCTGGGGTCCGTTCTCGCCCGGACGGTACGGCGTCATCACATCTACTGTGTCCTCGCCGGAACCGTTGCCGTCGCCGTCGCCGTCGCCGTCGCCGTCGCTGTTTGCGTCGGGTCCAGGGAGGTGATCCGAGAGCAGCCGGGAGCGCTCCATGCCGAGCGAATCGAGAATCTCCCGGTCGAAATAGTCGGCGAACCGCCGACCGCTGGCTCGTTCGACGGCGTCCGCGAGCAGGACGTACCCCTCGTTGTTGTACATAAATCGTCCCTCGCTGTGTGCGTCCCGTTCGTCCCCGGCGCCGTCGACGTGGGCGTACACGTCGTCCATGTCGCCGAGAGGGATCCCGTGTTCCCCGGCACCGCCCTGGCGCGCAATCAGTACCTCGCTCGTCCCCAGGGACGGCAGCCCCGAAGTGTGTGTCAGCAGCTGATGGAGCGTCACCTCCTCGGCCCCGTCGAAGGCGGCCGGCGTGTGATCGGCGATCGAATCCGAAAGGTCGAACCAGCCGTTCTCGACCCCCTGGAGCACGGCCAGCGCCGTGAACGACTTCGTGACAGAGCCGAACCCGTAGAGCGTGGTCGGCGTCGCCGGCGCGTTGCTCGCCAGGTCGCGGGAACCGAACCCGTCGGCGTAGACGACTTCGTTGCGGTCGGTGACAGCGAGGCTCGCTCCCGGGACGTTCGCCTCGCTCATCCACTCGCGGACGAAGGACGCGATTTCCCGTCGGGTGTCGGTCGGTAGCTCGGCCATATCGCTATCCGTGCGGCCAGCCGACTTCAAACCCCGCGTACCGAGAGAGACGGCCGGTTCGAACGCCACCCCACGTACTAGGGACGACGACAGGGCGGTGGGTTCGAATCCTGCTTTTGACGGCACACTTATTGGCCTGTTATGTGAGTAATTCGATATGGCCGATCGGGACGTCGAGGTGCCGATCGACGGAGAACAGGTCGCCGGGACGGGAGCGAACGTCGAAGGAGTCCGGCCCGAAGACGAACCAGAGGCAGTTACCGAGGGCGCGACAGTTCACGACGACGACGTCGAACTCGAACGGACGATCGGGCTCGCGGGCGGGCTCGCGATCGGGATCGGCACGATGATCGGTGCGGGGATTTTCGTGTTCCCGGGGCTAGCTGCTGGGAATGCGGGGCCGGCGGCCGCCCTGTCGTTCGCCATCGGGGGCGTCATCGCCCTGCTGGTCGCCCTGCCGGCGTCGGAACTCGCGACGGCCATGCCCCGAAGTGGCGGGGGGTATTACTTCGTCTCCCGGAGCATGGGCACCGGGTACGGCGCAATCGTCGGGCTCGGGCTGTGGCTCGGACTCGTTTTCGCCTCCGCGTTTTACCTGGTCGGACTGGGTCACTACGCCGCAGCAGTGTTCGCGGAGGTCGGCATCGGACTCCCGGTCAGCCCGGTGATTCCGCTGGGACTGCTGTTTGCCGTCGCGTTGACCGCGCTGAGTATCGGCGGAACCGAAAACACCGCCAAAATTCAGAACGCAGTCGTCGGGATCCTGCTCGTGATCCTAACGGTCTTCCTGTCGTACGGTGCGCTGGACGCGGTGGGCGTTTTCGGCCGGGAGACGGTGCCAGAAGCGTTCTTCCCGCGGGGCTATCTGCCTGTGTTGACCACTGCCGCGCTCGTGTTCACTTCGTATCTCGGATTCGCACAGGTGGCGACGGTCGCCGGCGACATCAAACAGCCCAGCCGGAACCTCCCGCTCGCGATGGTCGGCTCGGTGATCGTCGTGACGGTCTTTTACGTGGCGACGATTTTCGTTGCGACCAGCGCGTTCGCTGCGGAGCAACTCGCGGGGTTCGGAGAGACGGCGATGGTCGAAGTTGCACGCGAATTCGTCGGACTGCCTGGCGCGGTCGCGATCCTGTTTGCCGGGCTGTTGGCGACCTTCTCGAGCGCGAACGCCTCGATCCTGAGTGCCTCCCGAACCGTGTACGCGCTGAGCCGGGACGCGCTGTTGCCCCGGAAGGCAAGCGAGATCAACCTCCGATACGGCACTCCACACGTCGCGCTTTTGGCGGCCGGTGGCCCGATCCTGCTTTTGACCGCAACCGGGCAGGTCGAGGTACTCGCAGAGGTGGCCTCGTTCCTCCATTTGATCATGTACGGGCTGATTTGCATTGCGGTGATCGTGCTGCGCCGTCGTGCCCCGGCGTGGTACGAACCGAGCTACCGGATGCCCGGCTTTCCGGTCCTGCCAGGAATCGGCGCGGTCGCAAGTTTCGGGCTGATCGTCTTCATGCAGCCCGCCTCGATCGTCATCGGCATCGGCGTGATGATCCTCTCGTACCTCTGGTACCGGTACTACGCCGGAACCGTCGAACTCAAAGGTGACTTCTGACCATGACAGACAGACCCAACGTACTCGTTCCGATCCGCATCCTCGAGGGGGAATCGATCCCGGAGGGCGTCCCAGACCTGCTCGCGAACGCTCACGTCGTCCTGCTGGGCTATCACGTCATCCCCGACCAGACTGCGCCCGGCCAGGCACGGATGCAGTTCGAAGAGCGCGCCTCACAGCGCCTCGACGAGTTCGAGGAGATACTCGAGGAGTCCGGGGCGACCGTCGAAACCCGACTCGTGTTCACACACGATGGGCAGACGACGATCGACCGGATGATTTACGAACACGACTGTGTCGCCGCACTCGTTCCGAAGGCGACCGGCCCGCCGGAGGACGTACTCGTCGCAGTCCGCGGAACCGTCGGCGTCGACCGCATCGCCCGCGTGGTGGCGGGGCTGTTCGCGGACACTGAGGTCGGAGTGACGCTGTACCACCTCGCAGCCGAAGACGAAACAGACGAGGACGTCCAGACCCTTTTAGACGGCGTCGCTGATCGCCTGACAGAGCTGGGGATGGACGAGAGCGCAGTCCAGACGCGCATCGGCCGTGGCAAGGATCCCAAGCAGGCGATCGCCGACGCCGCAGACGAGTTCGACGCGGTCGTGATGGGGGAGTCGGACCCGTCGATCGCGACGTTCGTGTTCGGAATGCGGGCCAAACAGGTCGCAGAGCGGTTCCTCGGCCCGGTGGTCGTCGTCCAGCGCGAACGGCCCGAAACGGAACCTGGCGGGAATCCCGGCGAGGACGACACCGGCGAGCCCCAGTGAACGACGAGTAGCGGAAGCGTCGGCGGCGTCCGTTACTGCTAAACGGATGCCAGCGGATTCGGAGATATGGACTATCACGAGGCGGCGAATTTCCTTTTCGGCCTCCGCCGATTCGCCATCGATCCGGGTACAGACTCGGTGAAGGAACTGCTCGCGGAGCTCGGAAACCCCCAGGACTCGTTCGACAGTATCCAAGTCGCCGGGAGCAACGGCAAGGGAAGCACCGCGCGGATGGTCGAATCGATCCTCCGGGCGGACGGAAACACTGTCGGACTGTACACTTCCCCCCATCTCGGAGATCTCGGCGAGGAGGTCCGGATCGACGGGCGGCCGATGGCCGACGCCGCGATCGCGGAGTTCGTCTCGGAGGTTCGACCCTGGCTCGTCGACCGGTCGCCCGCCGACGATCCGCTTACGTTCTTCGAAGTCGTCACCGCGATGGCGCTGTGGCAGTTCGAACGCGCCGACGTCGACGTCGCGGTCCTGGAGGTCGGGATGGGGGGCGAGTACGACGCGACCAGCGCCGTCGACCCGATCGCCTCCTGTGTGACGAACGTGTCCCTCGAGCATACCGACGTGCTGGGCGACACAGTCGAGGAGATCGCCCGGACGAAGGCGGCCGTCGCGCCTGTCGACGCCCCACTCGTCACCGCCGCGAGCGGCGACGCCCTCGAAACGCTCCGAGAGGTTGCAGGCGAGCTGTTCACCGTCGGCGTCGAGGCCGACCGCGACGTCGTCGTGCGGCCGGAGGGTCGCGTCTCGAGTCAGGAATCGGCGGTGTCGATCGTCGGCGACGGGTGGGAGTTCGAGGCACGGATCCCTCTCCTGGGTGACTACCAGGCCACAAACGCCGGGGTCGCAGTCGCCCTGGCCGGCCAGGTGATCGGGTTCGATTCGGTCGCCGAACCGGGAGAAAGCGACGGTGGGCGCTCCGACACCCCGTTCCATCGAGGGCTCCGACGGGCGAACTGGCCGGGACGTTTCGAGGTGTTCTCCGAGTCACCGCTTGTGGTGCTGGACGGCGCCCACAACCCCGACGCGTGCGCGACGGTCGCCGAGACGCTCTCGACGTTCGCGTACGACGACCTGGAGATCGTGTTCGCGGCGATGCACGACAAAGATCACGCCGGAATGGCCGCAGCGCTGCCCGACGCCGCGCGCGTGACCGTCTGCGAGGCGGACCTCGAACGGGCCGCCGACGCCGACGTCCTCGCGAGGGCGACCGAGGCCACCGTCGACCGGGAGACCGTCGTCGAAACGGCCAGTTCGATCCCGCAGGCGTTCGCCGACGCCCGGGAACGTGCCGGCGACGACGACGCCGTGTTGCTCACTGGATCGCTGTCGGCCGTCCGTGAGGCGAGATCGGCGTACACGCGGCTTCAAATACCGACGCGCGTCGAGAGCCGTACAGATGCCGAACGGCTCCTCGCCGACGCCGACGTTGCGCCATCCGCGGCCGATCGCCTGGCCGACGGGATGACACACCACGTCGTTCGCACACGGCTCGAGCCCGGCGAGGCCCGGACGGTCCGTACCGAACTCCTCAGAGCCGGCGGCGAGTGTGGCGTCTCGGATGTCGAATCGGGCGAACGGGTGTCCGTTGTCCTGTCGGGGACCCGTCTCGAGTTCGACCGGTTGATCGACGCCCTCGAGAGCCACCGCGTCGGGCTCCCGACGATCGCAGCCGAACTGCGTCGGCGTCTCAAATCGGAACCGGAACCGAAAAGCCGGACGCAAACTTCCGGCGTCGACGACCCAACCTATCCCTGGGAGAACGGGACCGCAGTAATGGGGATCTTGAACGTCACGCCGGACTCGTTCCACGACGGGGGCGAGTACTACGACCTCGAGGACGCCGTCGCCCAGGCCGAGACGATGGTCGAGGCCGGCGCGGACGTCGTCGACGTCGGCGGCGAGTCGACTCGGCCGGGAGCCGAACCGATCTCCGTCGAGGAGGAGATTCGACGCGTGGTTCCGGTTATCGAGGCAGTCTCGGAAGTCGACGCACTGGTGTCGGTCGACAGTCGTCGGGCCGCCGTCGCCGAGGCGGCGCTCGATGCGGGCGCTGACGTTCTCAACGACGTGACCGGACTCCAGGATCCGGAGATGCGCTTCCTGGCGGCAGACCGGGACGTCCCGGTCGTGGTGATGCACAGCGTCGACGCGCCGGTCGTTCCGGGGCAACACGTCGAGTACGACGACGTCGTCGACGACGTACTGAGCGACCTCCGCGAGCGGGTGCTGCTCGCCGAGAAGGCGGGGGTTCCCCGGGAGAACGTCGTGATCGATCCGGGACTCGGATTCGGAAAGTCACCAGAAGAGAGTTTCGAACTGCTCGACCGCATCGAGGAGTTCCAGGCGCTTGGCTGTCCGGTACTGGTGGGACACTCTCACAAGTCGATGTTCGAACGCGCCGGCGGGGAGGCGGGCGAGGCGTACGCCGAGACCATCGCCGGGACCGCGATCGCAGCGGATCGAGGGGCTGACGTGGTGCGCGTCCACGACGTCCCCGAAAACGTCGCCGCCGTGAACGTCGCGGCCGCAACCCGCGAGGGGACGAAACAGAGCGACAGGTGGTGAGTTCCGTGAGCGAACCGTACGAGGCGGTGCTCCCGTACCCCGACGGGAACGCCACCGCGAACAGGTTCGCAAAAACCGCTGGGGAGTACGGCTACGGTGGGGTCATCCTGCGGTCGCAGATGGGTCGTTCCGACGGGAGCCCGACTCTACCGGCCCCTGACTCCGAGAGATCGGATCCGTACGGCGTCGACGTCGTTTCCGGCGTCGAAATCGTTCCCGATTCGCCGACGCGGGTCGGCGGGGTCGTCTCATCGGTTCGGGACCGAACGGTCGTGGTGATCGTTCGCGGCGGCGATTCCGGTGTCAACCGCGCCGCGCTCGAGGACTCCCGGGTCGACGTTCTCTCCCGGCCGTTCGGCGACGACGGAGCTGGCGGAACCGAGGGAGGTGACGTAAATCACGTGCTCGTGAAGGCGGCCCGCGACAACGACGTCGCCATCGAGTACGACCTCTCTCCAGTGGTCCGGCTCTCCGGCGGTCGCCGGGTTCGAGCCCTCGGGCGGCTCCGGAAGTTGCGGGAGCTGACCGAGCACTACGGGGCGCCGTTCGTCGTGAGTGTCCGTCCAGACTCCCACCTCCGAGTGCGTTCGGTTCGGGAGCTGTGTGCACTCGGTGTACAGATCGGGTTCGATGAGGGGGAGATACGAGAGGGGCTCGAGCGCTGGGGCGAGATCGCAGATCGAAACCGACGACGGCTCTCCGAGTCGTTCATTGGGGAGGGGATCGAACGTGGGAGATATGAAACGGAGTATTGAGGAACACGCCGAGCGCTTCTCGCAGAAGGCCGACGAGTACGACGACTCGAACACGCAGGAGTACCGCGCCTGCGCCGGTCTGGTGATACAGCACGCGGCGCCCGAATCCAGCGACGTCGTCCTGGATCTGGGGACCGGTACCGGTGCGATCGCGCTGGCGCTTGCTCCCGACGCCGACCGGGTCGTCGGTCGGGACATAAGCGAGGGCATGCTCGAAGAGGCCGAGCGAAAACGCGAGGAAGCCGCCCTCGACAACGTCTCGTTCGGAACCGGCTCGTTTCGGGAGCCGAACTACGACGGCCCCGCCGACGTGGTCACCTCGAACTTCGCGTTGCACCACCTCGCCGACGAGGAAAAGCGAGAGGCGATCGAGGTCGTTGCCGGCTTCGAACCCCGGCGATTCGTCCTCGGTGACGTGATGTTCTTCGGCGAGCCCGACCCCGAGGAACCGTTTTACAGTCCGGAGGTGGACGACCCGGCGACGGTGGGGGTTCTTGCGGACGCGTTCACCGACGCGGGATTCGCGATCACCGCCGTCGAGCACGTCCATCCACAGGTGGGCGTGCTCGTCGGCGAGTACGCCGGGGACGGGCGGTCTAACGGCACACTGGAATGAGAGGATGATCCGATGAAACACCTCCCGAAACATCTCCAGCCCCGGTGGCGCTATCTCGCTGTCGGAATCGAGTCCTGGCCGGACACGTCGATCGACCGGGGCGCGTTCCAGCGCGAACTGTGGTACGCTGCCGGCAACCTTCTGGGGGATCCGGGGAGCGCAGACGCCGACCTCCGAGTGTTCGCGTTCCGGTTCGCCGACGGCGACGGTGAAGCGGTCGTTCGCGTTCGGCGCGGCGAGGTCGACCCCGCCAGGGCGGCGATCGCCTGCGTGGACGAGATCGGCGGGGCGCCGGTCGGCATCCGCGTGCGGGGCGTTTCGGGAACAGTCCGGGCGTGTTCGGAAAGGTATTTAGGACGTGCGGGCGGAAAAACCAACCAGAGAGACGTGGCGTTCGCGAACGAGCGTCGGTCCGCGTGGAAACGCGACGAGGCGTACGACGTCCGGACCGACGAGGGGTTCGTGGGCGCGACGGGACTCGATTTCGAGTGATACTATGCAGGGACAAGCCCAACAGCAGGCGTACGACCGCGGGATCACCATCTTCTCGCCGGACGGACGGCTCTATCAGGTCGAGTACGCACGCGAGGCGGTCAAGCGAGGCACCGCGAGCGTCGGCATCCGGACGGCCGACGGAGTCGTGCTCGCGGCGGACAAACGCCCGCGCTCCTCGCTGATGGAGCCGGCGAGCATCGAGAAGATCCACAAGGCCGACGACCACGTCGGAATCGCTTCGGCGGGTCACGTCGCCGACGCCCGGCAGCTGATCGACTTCGCCCGGCGGTTCGCCCAGATCAACCACCTCCGGTACGGCGAAGCGGTCGGCATCGAGACCCTGACGAAAACGGTGACAGACCACATCCAGCAGTACACCCAGATCGGCGGCGCGCGCCCGTTCGGCGTCGCGTTGATCATCGGCGGAGTCTCCAACGGCGAACCCCGATTGTTCGAAACCGACCCCTCCGGGACACCCTACGAGTGGAAGGCGCTGTCGATCGGATCGAACCGGTCGGAGATCAGAAACTTCCTCGAGGAGCGGTACCACGACGAGATCACCCTCGAGGAGGGGATCGGTCTCGCGCTCGAGGCGATCGCCGAGAGCAACGACGAGGGGCTCACGCCAGAGGGCGTCGGCGTCGCGACCGTCTCGGTCGAGGACGAACAGTTCCACGATCGGTCGCCCGAGGAGATCGAGGAGATTCTGGAGGAGCACGATCTGCTTGCAAGCGACGAAGACGACGAAGAAGCAGGCGAAGACGACGAAGAAGCAGGCGAAGACGACACAGACGAAAGCGACGACACCGAGCAGTAACGGCCCGCTCACCTCATCCGCCCCACATGGTCGCCGACCGAACGGACGCGTACGCGTTCGAACCCGGCACGCCCTCCCCCGAACGGTTCACCGAACTCCGCCGCCGTTCCGGGATGACGCCCCGCACGGTCGAGTCGGCCCGGCGCGGGCTGCCGGGCACCCTGTACGGGGTCGTTGTTACCGTCGACGGCACATCCGAACGCACCGCAACTACCGACGACGTTCACGAAGAGAGCAACGACGGGGCGACCGTCGGGATGGGGCGGATCGTCGGCGACGGCGGCGCAGTGTATCAGATCTCGGACGTGGCGGTGCATCCCGACCACCAGGGCAACGGGATCGGGACGGAAATCATGGATCGGTTGATGGCGTACCTCGAGGAGACTGCGCCCACGGGGGCGTACGTGAACCTGATCGCCGACGTCGACGGGTTTTACGAACAGTGGGGGTTCGAACCCGTCGCTCCGGGGTCGAAAGGGATGGGACGCTACATTGAGTGAGGTCCGCCGGCGTCCCGTTTCAGGACTCCTCGTACGCGAGGTTCATCAACCACTGCGAGAAGGCGTCGCTTTGCGGGTTGACCTCCTCTTCGCCGATAAACGGGGAGAGCATGTCGCCTGCCATCAAAAGCTCGAAGTCGAGGTCGCGCGCCGTGGGTCGGAGGAGATAGGTGTTGTGTCCCTGGTAGACGGTTTCTTCCCGCTCGATGAGATCCGTACTCTCGAGTTTGTCCGCGATCCGGCTTCCCTTCCGCGAGGAGATGTCCAGCTCCTTCCAGAAGTCGCTTTGGTGGATTCCCCCGGTCTCTCGGACGAGCTCGAGTCCAGCGAGCTCGTCGGCCGACAGTTCAGCTTCCTCCTCGGAGACGCTCATACACGTACACCCGCCTGCGAGTCGCTTAAAACCTGCTCTCTCGCTCTGCTTCGATCGTGAACGTCCCGTCGAGGTCGACCGGTTCTGCGGGCGTCTCGCAGGGGGGTCCGTCGGCGTAGTCGTACCGTACGTCGCCGTCGCTCGAAAGCCGAACCAGTGACGACGACCGGGTACCGAAGCCGTCGCCGTGTACGCAGACTCCCGCCTCGTGATCCCCGAGGGCTCCGCCCGCCCGGTCGAGCCAGCGGTCGGCCGTCTCTCCCGGCTCGGGCTGGAGGCGAGCTCTGAGTTCGTCGGCGTTTTGCGCCTGCGTTTCACCGAGTTCGGCACGCTCGTGGGGAATCTCGTAGACCCCGTCCGCGCCGACGTTGACGACGACGTGAACGCCGGGAGCGAAGCTGCGAACCTGGAAGCGGCCGGTCCACTCCAGGAGATGAGCGCTCTCGGCGTCGGCGAGAACGAGGTTGAATCCCTCGTATGCGGTCCGGTCGAGCTCCCGTTCGACGTGTCTCGCCGCGTCCGTTGCCGAATCCGAACGGAGACAGTCCGCTACCAGAAGCCCCCGCGAACGGTCCCCCTTCAGGTCGGACGCGTTCCAGCGGTTAGTGATCGCAGCGAACACCCCCCGATCGTTGAGGCCGATCCAGGTTCCCCCAGCCCGGTCGTCGACCGGCGCGAGCACGGCTGGACCGGGTTCGCCCGTAGACGCTGCGATCCCGTCCGAACGAATCTTCGGTGGCGATGACGGGCGGTCGGTCGCCTCGTCCCGGTTCGCCGCCGCGACGATGGGCGCGTCGGGGAACACCTGCCAGGCGAGTGTCAGGGTACACACGGGTCGGGGTACGACGGCACTACTTATAAAAGCCAATAGGCACAGAGAGACCGCTTCCGGGCGCTTTATTCGGCGCTTTCATAATGATTATTCTCGGCCGTTACCGGACGATCGGCCCATCCGGTGGCCGATCGTCCGGTCAATCACTACAATAACCAGTATCAGGCGACGTCCCGACGTACGGCGATCTCGAACCAGGGACACAGCCTGAGCTGGCGGTACAGTTTCGGGTTTTCGTGGAAGTGCTCGTAGTCGACCCACATCCGCCCGCCGATTTCGGCGTCGTCCGGCGACAGCGTCGTGTCCTCGAGGGTGACCTGCAACACGGCACACACCTCCCACTCGACGCCCTGGTTCGGGTAGTAGCGTTTGTACTCGAACTTGTCGGTGACACGGAGATCGCTGTACTGGTCCGGCGTCACGCCGAGCTCCTCCTCGAGGCGCTGTCTCGTCGCTTCCTTCTGGCTTTGCCCTTCGACGGGGTGTGAGGCGACCGTTCCGTCCCAGTGGGTGTCCCAGAGTCGTTTTTCGGGAGCCCGCTGTGCGAGCAGGATCCGCCCCTCGCCGTCGAACACCATGCAGGTAAACGCCCGGTGTCGGACGCCGTCCCCGGTGTGTGCTTCGAGTCTGTTGACCGTCCCCGTAGCACTGTCGTCCGCATCGACCGCAATGACGTCCTGTCGCGCGTTCTCGTGGACCGGCTCGTCGCCGGAACGGCTGTCCGCGCCACCGGAGTCGGCCCCACTCTCGGCGTCCGTCTGCTCGGAACTCATGTGCGCCGTGACGGACAGCGGACACAATAAGGGTTCGGTGTCTGCTCCGGGTTCCAGGGGTGAGCGGATCGGCTATCCCAGCCGCTCGTCGAGAATCAGCCGCGTCTTGGTACTTTTCACTTCGTCCATCTCCCGGGCCTGAGAGATCAGTTCGTTCACCGCGCGCGTGTCGACGGCGTCGACGATCAACACGACGTCTTCCTCCCCGGACACCTGCCAGACAAAGTCTACCTCCGCCCAGTCGGCCATCCGTTCGGAGACGCCGGCGGTGTCGACGTCCATCGCCACCGAGATCTCGATCATCGCCTTCACGTTCCCCGTCCGGGTCGTAACCGTGAACCGCTCGATTACTCCTTCCTCGGTCATGCGTTCGACCCGGTTGCGGACGGTTCCTTCAGAGGTTCCGACCGACTCTGCGATCTCCGTGTAGGGCGTTCGAGCGTCCCGCCGGAGGATGTTCAGGATGCGACGGTCGAGGTCGTCCATGTACGAAAATGTATTTCCAGTCCCTTACCGATTACGAATTTCGTAACGTCGCTTCGAACGACGCACTTATTACCCGGGAGTCCATTCGTATCTCGTAATGTCGGACGCCTACCTCGCGCTGGCCGACGGACGCGTGTTCGAAGCACGTGCTCGTGCGCCGGGGCGCACCCGTGGCGAACTGGTGTTTACGACTGCCTATACGGGGTACGAGGAGTCGCTCACTGACCCCTCGTACGAAGAGCAGATCCTCACGTTCTCGTACCCCCTGATCGGAAACTACGGCGTCCGAGCGGAGCGGTTCGAGTCCGACCGCGTCCACCCCCGTGCTGCGATCGCCCGCGAGTTCACCGACGAGGCGGCGGCGTGGCTCGCAGACGAGGGCGTGCCGGCGATCGACCACCTCGACACGCGGGAACTGGTGACGACCGTCCGGGAAGAAGGGGCGATGCGGTGCGGGATCGCCGCCGGACCGGACGCGACTCCGGCGGACGCACGCGAGGAGCTCGCGAACGCGAAAGGGATGAGCGATCACGTAGATATCGGCTCACAAGTGAGCGTTCCCTCGGCGACGACCTACGATGGAGGCGGCGAGTACGACGTCGCGCTCGTCGACTGTGGCGTCAAGGGATCGATCATAGAGTCGCTTACCGCCCGCGGTGCGGACGTCCACGTCCTCCCGTACGACGCGAGCGAGTCGGAGGTCGCCGCGGTGGATCCGGATCTGCTGTTCGTCTCGAACGGGCCGGGCGATCCCGCGAACTTCGAGCAGGCCCAGTCGCTCGTGGAGTCGTTCGTCGGCGACGTCCCGATCGCGGGGATCTGCCTGGGACAGCAGATCGTCGCCCGGGCGTTCGGCGGCACCACCGAGAAGATGGCGTTCGGTCACCGTGGAGTCAACCAGCCCGTCCGCGACCTCCGCACCGACCAGGTCGTGATGACGACTCAAAACCACGGCTACACCGTCGACGAGGTCGGCAGCCTCGAAGTGACGCAGGTGAACGTCAACGACGGCACGGTCGAGGGGCTGGAGTGTGCCGAGTCGGACGTCATCACCCGTCAGTACCACCCCGAGGCCAACCCGGGACCGCACGACTCGCTGGGCTTTTTCGACGACGTACTCGAGCTGGCGGAGCGTCGAGTGCCGGTTGCAGCGGATTGAGGTCGGTAGATTGAGGTCGGTAGATTGAGGTTGGTGTGAGGCTTCGTTCGTTTCGTTTCCCGCAGCGGCGCCTCTCGGCATCGGCGTCCCGTCCAACCGTTCTCGGTGCATCTATCACCGTCCGGCGACAGCTACAGGTATGACCGAACTCCTGCTCACGAACGACGACGGGATCGACGCGCCCGGGATTCGGGCGCTGTACGACGCCCTCTCTTCGGAGTACGACGTGACGGTCGTCGCGCCCGCCACGAACCAAAGCGGCGCCGGCGGCGCTCGCACCTGGTGGGAGACCACCCTCGAGTACGACGACCACGAGCTCGGCTACGCCGTCCGGGGGACGCCCGCCGACTGCGTGGCCTTCGCGTTCGCCGGGCTCGAACTCGAACCGTCGCTTGTCGTGTCCGGCTGCAACGACGGACCGAACATCGGTGCACACATCCTCGGTCGGTCGGGAACGGTCGGCGCAGCCCACGAGGCGGCACTGCTTTCGGTTCCCGGGATCGCGATGTCGCTGTACGATCTCTCCGATCTGCCGCCGACGAACGCGGTCCCGTCGGTCGAGGACTTCGCGGTCGCCGCCGACGTCACCTGCCGGCTTGTCGACCGGTGGCTCTCTACGGGTCCGATCGAGGGAGCCGACTACCTGAACGTGAACGTACCTGCCCCCGACTCCGCACGAACCCTCGGCAACCCCAGGGGTGAAGACGGGTGGCCGGAGTCGGCTTTCCCGCCGATGAGGTTTACCCGACCGGCGACCGGATACGACGTGACGACCGTCGATCCGACTGATCCGGAAGTGACTGCACGCGGGGAGGCGGGAATCGAACTTCGCGACCGGTTCTGGCGTTCGTTTTTGAACCTCGACGTTCCCGACCCGGTGGGGACCGACCGTCGGGCGGCCGTCGACGGGGAGATTTCGGTCTCGCCGCTGTCGGTCGGCCGTCCCGTCTCGACGGAGATGGTCGGGGAGACGTTCTCGCTGGATCCCGAGGAACCGGCTGCGAGCGATTAGGCCGTTGTTCCGCCAGTTCGGGGGTCCCGTGAGGACCGAAGGGATCCATCCGGCTGAACCGCGAACCCTTTATCCGTGACGCCCCGAATGATCGCTATGAAGCGGCGTCGGGTTCTCGCGGCCGCTGGCACCGCCGCGGTTACGGGTCTTGCGGGCTGTTCGAGCGTGCTGGGCGACGAAGAGTACGACGTCGGGATGACCGCAACCGAGTTCGTTCCCGAGGAGCTGATCGTCGAAGTGGGAACGACGGTGGTGTGGAAAAACACCAGCGCGCGGGCCCACACCGTGACCGCCTACGAGAACCTCATCCCCGAGGACGCGGACTACTTCGCAAGCGGGGGCTACGACGACGAGTTGACCGCCCGTCAGGAGTGGTGGGACGACTACGGCGGGATCATGGAATCGGGCGACACCTTCTCGCACACGTTCGAGGTGCCGGGAGAGTACGGATACGTCTGTGTTCCCCACGAAACTGGAGGCATGACCGGCCGCGTCTTCGTCGAAGACTGACAGTGACTCGAAGAATGTTCGTCTGCGGCAGATCCTCGAGGGTTACTCGTCGACGGCGACGTCTTCGGCGTCGACGTCGACGGCGGCTTCCTCTTCTGCGGCGACTTCCTCGGGACGCGCCTCGAGCGTCAGCTTCTGGACCTCGACGCGACGAAGCGGGTAGATCTCCTTCGCGTCACCGTAGATCGCCGAGGAGAGACGTCCTTCGACAATGCTGTCGACGTACTGTTCGAACGTGCGGTCTTCGGCGGCTGCCTCGACCTGATCGATCATGATCCGGCGGATCGCTTCCTCCTGGGAGCGGTCCGCACGCTTGGTCGTAAACGCGACCGGCTGGACCTGCAGTCGGTAGTCGTCGGTCGTGAGCACCGTGATCGACGCGTCGATCTTCGATGCGCCCCGACGCACGAGCGATCGCAGGTAGTCCCGCGTGAGCTCGTGTTTGACGAACTCCGTATACGCCGAGTCGGAGCCGACATCCGTGATCTTGAACGTCAACTTCGTGTTGTTCGCGCCGGCGTCGTCAGTGATGTCGCCCAGCGTCGTCTCGATGGTTCGTCCGATGACCATGTCCGGTTCCTCCGCGACGGTCTCGCCGATCTCCGCCCGGTCGAACTGCTCGGGCGCGATCACGGTGTACCATCGCTTACCTCGCTTCTGCTTGCTTACTGATCGTTCACTCATGATGTGTGTCGTCTGTCTCGTGTCGTGTTCGTCTGTCGGTGCTGTTTCCGTCATAGCCGAGGGCGTCGGCGTGGTCGGCGGCGATCCCGGAGAGCCGCTCTGCGACGATCAGGTTGACGACGTAGTCGTCCACCGTCGACTGGAGCCCGCCGGTCGTCTCCCGCCGGATTCTGGTTCGAACCACGCCGTCGGATTCGACCGCCTCAGTGTCGACGTCGGCGGTGTTGTCCGGCGCGACCGCGGCCGCGACGGCCGTTGGATCGTCGTGTGCCGTCTCGATCCGCGCGAACCGGCGGTGATCCCCGCGGTCCCATTCGGTGTCGACGTCGGCGGTGTTTCCTGTCATAGCTGTTCCCTGATGGCGGCCGCGAACTCGGTGGGGTCACCGTCGAACCTCGCAGTCGCGATTGTGGTCGTTCCCGAGCCGGTGCCGTCGAATTCGGCAGCCACGTCCGTGAACGCCTCGCCGAGCGCCGGCCCACCTCCCCCGGGATCCCGGTTCGCCCCGGCGGCTGCTCCGCCGGCACCGTCCGCGCCCTGCTGGATCACGACCACGACCGGCTCCGGCGACCGGTAGTCGCACAGAAGTCTGGCGATCGTCGGCAGCACGGCCGGGTCGGCGTCGACGCGCGCGAGCAGCGAGCCGTCGTATCGCCCGGTGGTCGCGGCGTCGATCGCTCGATGGGTTCCTCGAGCGTGGGCGCGCCACGCCTCGAGTGCGCTCTCGCGAAGCTGGGGAGATCGGTTCGAGCTGTTCGGCCCTTCTCGGTCGTCGCGATCGAGTGCGATCGCGATCGCGGTTCCCGGTCGTTCGCGGGCCAGCACGTCGAGTACCTCCGCATAGCCGGCTAGCGTTTCGAACGGGCCGTCGATCGCGTACGGTCGCAACGCTGTCTCGATCGCGGCCGCCGCCTCCGGGACCGCCCCCTCGGCGGTCGTCACCTCGATTGCGAGCAGTGAGGCGAGCTGTTCCTGCTGGCCGGGTTCCAGCTCTCCCGCATCGGCGTCCGTCGGGAGTCCCCACTCGTCGAGGATCTCCGCGGTCCGATCGGGATCACCCGAAAACGGGGCGAGAAACTGCACAGAGTGGCCGAGCCCGTCCGTGAGCTCCCGAACCGGCAGCCCGACGCCGGGTCGCTGTTCGAGGCGGTCCCGTTCCCGTGCGCGTTCGAGGATCGCCGCGGTGCCGTCGTCTCCGGGTACCGCCCCGGCCGCGATCGAGCCTGCGAGCGCGAGCACCGGATCGGGATCGTCGTCGAGCTCGATTGCCGTCCGGTAGGCGGACGCGCTAGCGGATTCCCCGTCGGCTGTCGACACCTTCCCTGGCAGGGACGCGTCGGCGATCGCCGACTCGCGTCCCACAACCAGCGTCCGCTCGTCCGGGCCGTCGTTCGGGAGTCCCGTCGAAAGCAGGCCGTTCGGGTCGTCGGTCGACCTGACCTGAAACGGGATCCCTGCGGTCCGTGCGGCGCCTGCGATGAGTCCCGCAGCGGCGATCGCATCGCCGTCAGTGTCGGAAAGCAGCGTCAGGAACGATGCCTCCCGGACGGTAGCGGCGACGCTTGTCGCGTCGGCGGACGGACCGACCGCGTCGGTTCCGGACATTGGTGGTGGGAGTCGTCTCGGGTTACTCTTCGAGCAGCTCGACGGCGTTCTCGTAGTTGTACTTGAAGTCTTCCTCGAGCTTGTCGCCGCGGTAGTAGTTAGCCAGGCGGCGGATCTTCGCTTCGGTGTTTTGAAGCGCCCGCTTGTTGCTGTGGTCCTGCTGGTTTTCCTGCATGTGCTCGCGCAGGCGGACGGCACGTTCCATCAGGTTCCGGAGGTCTTCGGGGAGCTCCGGGTCGGCGTCGTTCTCCTCGAGGATCTCGGTGAGCTTCTTGCCGGTCGCGAGTTTCACGTCGGGGACTGGGACGCCCTTGACGCCCTCGTCGCGCAGTTTCATGCCGATCTGGCTGGGATCGTGCCCCTGGTCTGCAAGTTCGAGGACGCGCTCCTCGATCGCGTCTGGTTCGACGTCGCTCCACTCCGGTGGGTCGTCTGCGACGGGCCTGTCCGAACCGGACGAGCCGCGTCGGCGTGTGTGCATTCGTGCCATTGTCTGATTGGAACGCCGGCCGCAGAAGGCGAAACACCGACTACTCCGCGACGAACTGGTGGGTCCGCCGGGAGCTCTCGATGCACTTCCGCAATCCCAAGCCCGTACGGGCGAGTCAGATTTGCGGCCGTGCTGTTCCCAACTGTGAGGTGGACGCGGAGGGTTTAATGGGTTTCTATCCCCGGTCGGTTTGGAATCGGTATCGGAGGTTCGGGCGATTCGAAGGCCTTATTAGCGTAACCGGGATACGTTCGGTCGCGTACGGGGGCTCGTAGATCAGTGGTAGATCACTCCCTTGGCATGGGAGAGGCCCCGGGTTCAAATCCCGGCGAGTCCATGACGGGAGCGCCTGAGGCACATTTGCCAGACGGCGCAGGTTCTTTATAACGGATACCCCACTCTGGAGAGGCGAGTTGGTGCGTTTTACCGGCAACCGCTTCCGACCAGAGTTGGAGTGTTTTCATGGCACCGTCCGCTCCTGCTTGCGGTTACAACATGGGAGTCACAGCCACGAATCATAGTATTACCGGAATAGGGTGCTGACAAGCCGCTTTTCCCATGTTCAACACTTCGTTAGCATGAGCTCGACGGCGATCTGAAACAGCCCGGCCATTGGGATATCTATTCATGGACTTCAGCCCCCGTTCGGAAGCTCGTCAGCTCGTCGATACGTCCCTCCAAGTCCTCGATCTCCTGGCGTAAGTCCTCGGCCTCCTCGCCCTCAGTAGCCGCCAGTTGCTCCTTGAGGCCCTGAAGACGCGTCTCCTTGACCTCCTCATCCACCTCGGCCTTGCGGACGTACTCGCTCTCCTCGATGTCGTACACGTCCGTCTCGGACAACTTTGTGACCTCCAACGCGTCGTCGATCTTGCTCCGGTCGATCCCCGTCACGCGCTCGCGATCGATCCCCGCCTCTTCCAGCTTCGCCAGTACCTCGTCCTCGTCTTTCAACGATCGATTCCGACGGGTCGTGCGCTGGACGGATCCGAAGGGGCCCCTCACGGGGCGATCGTGGTGAAGTCGGTTCAGGAGCACCCCAGCCACGTCCTGACGGAGATCGTTGGCATTGCGCTGGACGTCCGACAGCAGCGTGTAGAGGTTCACGAGAGCGTCCGTTTCCATCTCCGACAACGTGGTCACGTCGTGTCGTTCGAGGGCGTCTACGAGCAGCAGTGAGTCCGCATACACGTCCAGATCCGGTTCCGATCGCTCTTCGGGTTCGGTGTCGGGCTCGGCATCGAGAAGCTGCGTCGACGTCGGGCCGTCCGTCTCGGAGATCACGCCCGCATCCTCATCGATCTCGAACTGGGGATGTAGGCTCAACACCGCCGGGTACGGATCCGCGTCAGCTGGGAGCCGATCAAGTTCGAAGCCGCCCGGCTCGTCGGTGATACGTCGGTACAACGTCTCGAACTGGTCGCGCTGGAGTGGCCGCTTCTCGTCTCTGTCCTCGAAGGTGATGATGACGCGTTGCTCCTGTACGTCGTCGATCCGAAACCGCTTGTGCGACAGGGGCGTGATTAGCGTCGCTCCTTCGGGGAGATCGTCGAGTTCGTCGAGGAGCGTATGCCAGCTCACGCTGAAAGCCATGTTCGGACGAAGGTGGGCGGGGGCTAAAACCGTGAGGGACGCTTCTCGGGCTGATCGGAGCCGAGGCCGCCGGATTTGTTGGCATGGGCGCTCTCTCGTCGAAAGGATCATCTCTACTATGGAACTGTGAGACAGAACGGACTCAGTGATTCAGTTGGGATATTGATCTTCGTATCTATTTATCACGAACGTAAGGAACGCTCCTACCTGATGGAGCAAGAGTATAGAATAATCTTGATCGAAGGTTTCGTGTCGTTTCCTATCTCCACCTGTTCGTTGGACACCGATTTGGAGCCCGTTGATGATTTGCTCCCACTCAGCGAACATTGCCTCATTAGGGTCAAACAACCCGTTGTCCTTGATGGAGTTTAGATAAGCACTCACACCATCACCTTCGTTATTCCAGCCACGCTCTTTAACACAGATTTTGACCAAAACTGCTTCAAGACTATTGTATAGCTTCTCAGCGATGAGATACGAGAACTGCTCATCTTGATACTGAGTCCATGCTTCATTATATGGGCTGAGTTCCTCTTCCCACCTCCCTTTCTTCCCTAACGCCCGAAGCTGCTGATCTGATTCGATTACGGATTCATCAGCTAATGTCTCAAAATGGATGTTAAATGGCTTCTCAGGGCGGGGCTGAGATCTATGCCGTGACGAATAGCTTCTGCTGTTCTTCGCTTCTCTATATCTCGAAAGTTTCTCTCCAAATGTCTCTACCTCATCTCGTGTTGGACGTATTCGCAACAAGATACCTTCCTCAACAAGAATACGTCTTAACTTACGATCAAAATCAAGCAGTTCCTCAGCAGAATGATTTTCGCCAGATAAGGTGGATTCTTCCCATAGTTCGTTGACCAGTATTTCTATCAAAGTGAGAACATCATGTAGATCTTCAGTCGACACGAACTTGTCAAGTGATCTTTTTGCTGGTTCACTGTTTGCCGTTTCAAAGTAGTCAACATGCTTCCCAGTCTCTGTACGATACTCCGTATATGCATCGTCAATCTCGCCTCTTGACGCGATCTGGTTTAATGAAAAGGAAATCCGACTGGCCGCTTTATCGGTTAGATCTTCGTGGATACGCTGTTCAACTTCTGAGTTGCGATTGGTCCAAGGAACCCAACTGCTCATATGCCAGATCTGTTCACTATGCCTATGTAAATGGTTGGTCTGGATATACTCAACCAGAGGATTCATTCCGTCAACAGAGGACCATTAGCTATGGAGATCGGGCTCGTTAGCTGTACGAAGAGCAAACGCGAGCAAGCCACAAAGCCCGCTGACCTCTATATGCCGTCGACGTTCTTCAGCAAGGCGCGTGAGTACGTCGAAACGAATCACGACCGCTGGTACATCCTTTCCGCGAAACATCGCCTGCTCGATCCCTCCGGCCCGCCTATCGATCCCTATGACGACACACTGTCCGGTGCGGGGGTTGCACGGAAGCGTGAGTGGGCTAAAGCCGTCTACGATCAGCTCGAAGCGGAGGGCTCACTCAACGACGGCAATCGACTGGTGTTTCACGCAGGGCGTGACTACTACTCCGAACTCATCCCGCTCTTGGACGAAACGCCGGTCGATGTCGAAACCCCGACTGATGGTCTCCAGTTCGGGGAGACCCTTGCGTGGTACAACGGGCACCTCTGAGAACCCCGAGTGATTTTGTGCCCCACCTCTGAACGGAGTAGTATGTCGCGTCGTTCTGATCTCGATCGACTCTACGATCTCCTCGACCGGCTCGAAGCGAACGTCGGTGGCAAGCAACGACTCAAGGATTGTACGGGCTACATGGACTGGCCAGAGAGAGGCGTCTATTTCTTCTTCGCAGACGGTGAAACGCGTGAGTCGACCGATCAGCTCCGGCTCACCCGTATCGGCACACACGCAGTCTCATCCGGCTCCGGTACGTCGCTGTGGAATCGACTTCGGACACATCGCGGAGCGAACAGAGGAACCTACCAAGGCGGCGGAAATCATAGGGGATCGGTGTTCCGAAAGCGGGTCGGTGAGGCGAAGATCGAACGAGACGAGCTTCACGACGAATACTCACACTGGGGTAACGGCTCCAGCGCGGATCGGGATCGACGGCTTGCCGAGCTGGAGCATGAACAGCGGGTGAGTCAGTATATCCGTGATCTACCCTTCCTCTGGATCGACATCGACGACGAGCCTAGCCCGGAGAGTGACCGAGTCTACATTGAGCGAAATGCAATCGCTCTGGTCAGTAACTATCGGAAGGACTCTATCGACCCTCGCGACGACGACTGGCTGGGACGCGTCAGTCCCCGGAGCGAGATTAGCGACTCAGGCCTTTGGAACATCAACCACGTCGGAGAGCAGTACGACAGGGCGTTTCTGAATCGAGTAGCTGACGCCGTAGAGGAAACGTCCGCCCCCTGAGCGATCTGGCCGTCGTAGCGTCCTCCCAAGAGGCTGTTGGCATGAATCGCGTAAGAGATGACTCTCAGCCTGTTGCGGATGGAGGATTGAGGGTTACGTCATTCAGCCGAAGGCCGACATACGCGATGAGCGCCAGGATAGTCGGAGGCGCTACGCCGACAGTTGCGAACACGACGCTTAGACAGCCGGAGATGATGATTTCCTTTGTCATTTGTCTGAAGTGGTTTAGGATGCGGTTCTCCGATCCGCCGTTATCCCCTCACGAGGATTCGAACCCCGAAATCCAGGATCCGCACCCGCTGTCCTCAGACGCGTCGGTGTTGTCAGTCTGTACGTGTCTTATTGACAAAAGACCTCGCTTCAGTAAGAGGGCTAACGGCCATGGTGGCGATACATCCCTTCACTCCACTTCACTGGCCAAATGAGCGCGATGACGCCTGTGACGAGTAAGTTGAACATCACGTTCAGTACGTCGCCCAGACTATAGGGAGGGAGGATCTGAAGTTCGAGGTTCACCCACGCTTCGACGAAGTATGGGACGGCGTTTTTGGATCAATTAGCAGAATCCGTAGAGGTGACATCTGATTATGAAATTGTAACGTGTATACATCCCATTTCAATATCGTGATGATATAATTGTCCAGACACGTATTCTACTCATAGACTGACATCAGATAGCTATATAGTCATTCTCTAAAACGGCTTATTATGGAAAACTATCTTCGCAATGACCTAATCGAGGGTATTGACGGGATCACCAGCCAGATTATACCCAAACGATACGATAAGCAAGAATACGAAGAGGGCGACCACGAAAGAGTCGATATCGGTGTCGAGTTGAAGCAGTGGCTTGAGGTATATCTCCGTGAAAAAGACCTACAGACAGGTCCTGTAAATGTAACGGAAGTTGAAGGCTCCGTACATCGGTACGTTCTTGAAGTCGAAGATGAACCGAACTCATTCTTGATCACGATACACGATCCAATGGGGGGACATCCGAAACCAGCAGAAAGTATCACAGGTGTGGATTATGGAGTTGAGTACCCTGTAACCGAAAACCAAGATCGGTTTATCCTTGTTCAGACCAAGCGACGAGACTCAACTCACGGTGTTCCACCAAAGCAGTTCTTTGCTATGGGTGGTGTCTACATGTTTGGACATTATTTAATGAGAGGTGGTAAGTCATGGGGAGACCGATTTAAAGAGGGTGTAGACTACACAAACAACTTCGATAATCCTCATAACGAGTTTTTGTTTATCAAATATGCAGAAGAGCCATTATACGTGCCACTAAGCAGCGTTTTGAACACTCACGAGTTCAAGAGCGGAATGAATACTTTAATTTCCCGAATACCGATGACGAAGCCAATGGATGTGCGGATTGAAAACGAAAACGTGAATGAGCAGTTTCTGGATAGCACCAGTTCAAAGGAACCGGTCTTTCCATCATTCGGAGACTTTCAAACCGCATTAACCGCAGGAGAGATTGGTCTCAGGCATAGCGAGACAGCTCGAAAAACAGAACGCAAGGCTACTATGTTCGCTTCTCTTGCTGATCTTCTAAACCGCCCAAATATTGTTCTCTTTGAGATTGAAAATAATGTGTTCGAAGAAGTTTCTGATCGTATTAAAAATACCGAGGTAGACTAAGCCGAGATAAGTAACACAAGAACCAGATACCCAGCACGGCAATGTGGAGGCGACACTCGTGAGCGACGTCGAAAACGAAGCCGAACCACGCCGGACAGCCGATGGCATCGAGTACACACCCCACTCGATGATGCATAAGGCAATTGTTCGGATGGACCCAATAAAGCTGGAGATGCTTGACGGCTTCGAGCGTACGGACGCCGGGCACAAGTTCGTCCCCGAGGACTCTAACGTCCGGGTTATCGTTAGCGGTCGAGACTGGTCCGAGAAGCGTATCCTGATCTACGGGAGCAAGTCAACTAAGGAAGCCCGCCAGCATGTCGAGACGATCATCGATCGCATTACCGAAATCGATCACAACGCCGAACTCGTCGATGGCCCTGAAATTACGAACATTGCTGTCAGTGGCGACCTTGGAACACCTCTCGGGCTCGAAGCGTTGACCGTAGAGCTCACCACGGAAGGGATTGATGTCGAGTACGAACCCGAGCAGTTTCCCGCTGCAATCGTCAAGATCGAAACCCCGCCAGTCACGTTTCTACTGTTTTCGACGGGTAAGTTCGTGATTCAGGGACTACGCGGATTCGGTGACATCGAGCCCTCCATCGAGCGGGTACAGTCCCAACTCTGACCGTTTCAGAACCCCGAAAGATAAGACGGCTCGATTACATCGTTGAGGTATGTCTCTCAGTCTCGGCGAACTCGACGACCATCTCTTCAAGTGCGCCGACATCATCCGGAATACCGTCGACAAGACCGACTACAAAGACTACATCCTCCCGCTCGTCTTCTACAAGACGATCTCGGACACGTACGACGACCAGTATGAGCAGCGGCTCGAAGAGTACGGTGACGAGGAGATCGCCAAACGACCGGCCTTCTACGACTTCGTTGTCCCCGAAGAGTACGCGTGGGAAGAACTACGCGCGCAGAACAAGAACGTCGACCAGTTCATCAACGAAGCCTTCGACGCTCTCTCAGAGGCCAATGAGGGCAAGTTGGAGGGTGTTCTGCGGGCCGACTTCGTCGCCGCCGACGCTCTGGACGATCAAAAGCTCACGACACTCGTCGAGCATCTGAGCACGTACAACCTCTCCATCGAGCGTGTCCCGCCGGATCTGCTCGGCGAGGCGTACATGGATCTCGTGCGTCACTTCGCCAGTGAGGAAGGCCGGGATGGTGGGGAGTTCTTCACGCCGCCGCACATCGTTGAACTAATGGTCCGTCTGCTGGAACCGTTCGAGGACGGCGACACGTTCCACGATCCGACCTGTGGTTCCGGCGGGATGCTCGTTGAGGCCGCCCGTCACTATCGCGAGGTACAGGGTGGCGACCCCTCAAAACTCACGTTCACCGGTCAGGAAATCAACCCAGACATCTACGCGATTGCGAAGATCAACCTCTTCGTCCACGGGCTGAACGGTGACATCCAACGTGGCGACTCACTGGGCGATCCGAAGTTCGAAGACAACGGTGAGTTGGACACGTTTGATTACGTCCTCGCAAACTTCCCGTTCTCGGCGGATTGGCCGAAAGACGACCTCCAAGACGACCCGTGGAATCGGTTTGGCTGGGCCGACAAGCTTCCGCGGGCCGACCGGGGCGACTACGCGTTCATCATGCATATGGCCGAGCAGCTGAATGATACCGGCCAAGCGGCGATCGTTGTTCCTCACGGCGTGCTCTTCCGCAAGCACGAGAGCAAGTACCGGAAGCCGATGATCGATAACGATCTCGTCGAGGCGGTGATCGGGTTGCCGAAGAACCTATTTCAGAATAACTCGATACCGACAGCTATCCTATTATTGAATCAGGACAAGTCAGAAGAACGGACTGACGAGGTACAGTTCATTCATGCTGCTGACGAGGGATTCTACCGCGAAGAGAGCAACCAGAACATCCTCACGCCTGAAGGAATAAATAAAATTGTTGAGAACTTTAACGACTGGACGAACGAAGAACGGGTTAGCCGGGCGGTATCGGCCGAGGAGATCCGTGAAAACGACTACAATCTTAACATCGCGCTCTACGTAGATACAACCGAACCTGAGGAGGAACTTAACGTCGCCGAAGAGTTGGCAACGTTGCGGGAGCTACAGGCCGAGCGCAAAGAGATCGAGGCACGGATGACTCAGCACATGGGGGCGCTGAACTATGAGTGAGCAGGAGGCGAGTCTGGACGAGTTTGTGTCAAATGCAGATGAACAGAAACTAGATCAGCACCTCCCGGAAATCGATAAGATCCCCAAGGATTGGAGCATTGTCGCAGTAGAGGATGTCGCCGATAATCTCGTTGGCGGTGGAACTCCATCAAAGAGTAACGATGAGTATTGGGAAGGAGACATCCCTTGGGCTAGTGTTAAAGATCTCAACGGGATTGAGCTATCCGAGACGGAAGACCACATTACCGAAGCTGGAGTTAAGAATAGCGCAACCAACGTCGTTTCGACTGACTCGGTTATTGTCTCAACTCGGATGACTGTAGGAGAGCCCTTCCTCAACAATGTAGATATGGCAATCAATCAGGATATGAAAGCCATCATTCCCGATACCGAGAGAATAAATCCCCTGTTCCTCGTGTATTCTCTCTGGGATAAGGATCCATACCTCAAGAGTCTCGGACGTGGTACCACCGTTGACGGGATCACCACACAAGATCTATTGCTGACTCACTTTGGTTTACCCTCGATCGAAGAGCAACACAAAATCGCCAGCGTACTCTATACCGTCGATCAGGCGATTCAGAAGACCGAAGAAATCAGTGTTCAGACTAAGCGAACAAAAAGGGGTGTCGCTCAAAATCTCTTTCGTCACAGCACCAACGGGCAAGAAACAGTCGACACGTGGCTCGGTAAAGTCCCTGCTACATGGGAAATCGTCCCGTTTAAAGAGCTCATAGACTCGAACAGAAATGGTCTGTACAAGTCCACCGATGCATACGGAGAAGGTTATCCCATAGCCAAAATGGGGAACGCTCTCGAAGAACGTGTTCTCAATATGTCAACTGCTGACAGGCTCGAACTCACAAAAAGTGAGAAAGAAAAATACGCCCTTGAAGAAGGCGACCTGATTTTTGCTCGTCGGGCTCAAGATGTTTCAGCCGCGGGGGACTGTTGCTACGTACCTAAACTCGACGAACTAACTGTTTTTGAATCCTCTCTCATTCGTATTCGGCTCACAGGACAAGCTGATCCCCGCTTCTACACCCAGTACTTCGAGGGACCAATCGGCTCGAAAGCAATCGAACGGATCATCACTGAAACCAGTATCTCGGGGATCGCTACGAGCGACCTCCTCGAACTGAAAACGGCTCTCCCTCCACTTGAGGAACAACGTGAGATTGCATCGATTCTGTGGGAGTTCGATAGACTGGTCGAAGCTCTTCAAGATGAAATGGCTCGGTATAAACAGCTCAAACAAGGCCTTATGCAAGATCTCCTTTCGGGAGAAGTCCGAACCCACGACAAAGATATCGAAATCGTAAACGAAGTGCTCCAACATGGCTGATCCACTCCCTTCCGAGGCTGGCGTCGAAGGATCTATCCTCCAGTGGCTCGACAGCCTCGGCTGGGAGACTTACGGCCTCGACGACGGTGAGGGAGCGTCTCACCTCGACACCGAATACGACCGCGAAGCGAGTGATGTTATCTACTGGAACCTCCTCCGTGAGCGTGTCAAGGCCATTAACGACGATGTCGACGAAACTAACGTCGATCGCTTCCTCAACTCTCTGCGCCGTGACCTCGACACCGATGATCTAATGGACGGCAACCGGAAGTTCCAGAAGCTTCTCCGCACAGGTAAACAGTTCGCAGCCAAGCACAACAACGGTACGACCAAGCCCACCTACGTCGACCTGATCGATTTCGCGGACATTGAGAACAACCACTTCGTTGCCGCCAACCAGTTCCGCGTCAACCGTCGCAAGTCGATCCGCCCAGACGTGACGCTGTTCGTTAACGGTATCCCACTGGTACAGATGGAACTCAAGTCGCTCGCGCAGGATAACGACTTCTTCGACGCCATCAGCGATCTTCAGAGCTACGAAGAGCAGGTTCCTCGGCTGTTCGTCCCTGGTCTATTGAACGTTGCCGCCGACACAACAGAGCTCCGTTATGGTGCTGTCAGTGCTAGCACAGAGTTCTACGAGCCGTGGACGGATGCCCCACCGGAGTACGAGGATCCGAATCCGATGAAACAAGCCGTCCAGGCGTTGTGCAACCCACAGACACTACTGAACATCCTCGACAACTTCGTCTTCTACGAGCGCACTGCGGGCGGTGACGCAAAGATTGTTCCCCGCCATATGCAGTACTATGCAGTTCAGCGTATTCTCCGGCGTGTCTACGATGACGACGCCGACCGCGGGCTGATCTGGCACACACAGGGCTCGGGCAAGTCCTACACGATGCTCTACGCAGCGAAGAACCTACTCGAACGCGACGTGATGGGCTCGCCGCAGGTGTTCATCATCGTCGATACGGACAAGCTCGCCAGCCAGATGCGGGACAACTTGAGTAACATCGGCTTCGAACGATCAGAGGTCGCCGGAAGCATCGAACACCTCCAGCAGCTCATCGAGGAGGGCAAGAGCCAGCTCGTTCTCACAACCATCCAAAAGTTCCAGGATGTCGAACCGGACAGCCAAGGCAACGACGAGGTCGTGGTGATGTCCGATGAGGCCCACCGCTTCATGGAGAAGGATCTTGGTAGCCGACTCGATGCCGCACTACCGAACTGCTATCACTTCGGGTTCACCGGTACACCCGTTCACGAGGGTGAGAGTGAACTCGACCGCAATACCTTCCGCGAGTTCAGCCCCGATGGCGAGGAGTGTCTCCACAGATACTCGATCAAGCGCGGGATCGAGGACGATCTGATCAAGCCTGTCTTCTTCACGCTCTGGCACGATGTCGAGTGGGATATTGACGAAGCGGGGATGGACGAACGCTTCGATGCATCGTTTAGCGACCTTCCAGACGAGGAGAAACAGGAAATCATCGCCGAGTCGTTCACGAGCCGAGAACTTGGTGAACTCCAGCCGCGCGTAGAGGCCTACGTCGAGAAGCTGAACGAGCATTTCGACGAGAAGGTCGACGCCAACGGCTGGAAAGGGATGGTCGTTACGCCGAGTCGAGAAGCCGCCGCCTTGTACGGTGAGCTGTTGATAGAGGAACGCGATCCCTCGGAGGTCGACGTGATCTACACCTCGAACGAGGGGGATAGCGAGCGCATCCGCCAGTTTCACACGACAAGCGAAGAACGCGGCCGCATTGTCAAGCGATTCCGGGAGGAGGACGAGCCGAAGCTGCTCGTCGTCCACAATATGCTCCTGACTGGCTTTGATGCCCCCGTGCTCAAGACGATGTATCTTGACCGCAATCTGAAGAACCACACCCTGCTCCAGGCGATCGCCCGGACGAATCGTCCAGCCGAGGGCAAGACCAACGGCGAGATCGTCGACTTCCAGGGCGTGTTCCGCAATGTCGATGAAGCCCTCCAGTACGACAAGGAGACGCGTGACTTCGCTGCTCGCGACGAAGAAGAGCTTTTCGAGACGCTTGAAGATCAACTCGAAGACGTACTCGACTTGTTCGAAGACATCCCAAAGACGGATTCCCAAGAGAGTTTACAGGCGTGTCTCGCTCGTGTGAGCAAACACCCAGAGAAGCGGGAGTTCAAGCAGGGGTATCGGCGACTCCAGAACCTCTACGAGAGCGTCTCACCTGACGGTCGACTGATCGAGAGCGGTATCCAGGCGAAGTACCAGTGGCTTACTCGCGTGTTCGTCGCGTTCCGCCGGAACAACAACCGTGACGAGAACCCCGAAGACGATATGCGGGAGAAGACGAAGAAGATCGTCGAGGACAACGTCGACGTCCGCGACATCAAGGACCGATTCCCGGTGTACAAAATCGGCGAGGAACACCTCGAAGCGGTCCAGGATATGGATGAGCCAGCCGCACAGGCGTCTTCGATCGCACACGCAACCAAAGACCACCTTCACCCTCGGTCGAACCAGAACCCACGCTACAAGCGGCTGAGCGAACGCGTGACCGATCTTGTCGAGCGATGGCAAAGCGGTCAGATGGACGATCCCGCGGCCGTCGACGCACTCGAACAGCTCGAACGCGAGGTTATTGAAGTCGAGCAGGAGGCTGATGAGCGTGATCTCTCGGATGGCGCGTTCGCGGTGTTTGCGGAGTTGGTCGACCACCACGAGGAGCTGATCGGTAGCGAACGCGACGCAGAAGAACTCGCTCGCGACATCTACGACGCGTTCGAGTCAGAAGTCGATACAAGTTTCGAGGGGTGGCACACAAACGACGGGACGTTGAACGCGATCGAGATTGCCGTTATTGACGTACTGGTGAAAGATCACGACCGAGCGGATTTAGTGAAGGCGGACGACTTCGTTGAGAACGTCCGAGACTACTTAATCGAAAACGCGGCCAGTTCGTCGGGAAGCCTATGAGTAGCGAACATCGCCAGGTCACTGTTGCGAACGAACCGATCGAGTATCACGTTAGACGGAGTAGCAATGCGACCGAGCCCCGCATCGATGTCGGTATCCACGAGATCACAGTCGTCCTTCCGGAAGGAGTCTCCGCTGATCCGGAACAACTGTTACTCGAAAACGGTCACTGGGTCGTTGCGAAAAAGCGGAAGTTCGACAGGTATCGTGAGCAAGTTCCAGAGCGTAAGTTCGAGGAGGGGACGACGTTTCCGTTCCTCGGCGAACCTCACGAAATCGTCGTCGAAGTCCGGTCCGCGGCGGAGATCGTTGACCGGACGATACGTCTTGCGGAGCACAACGTCGAACGGACATCGTTGAAACGAGCTCTGGAGACGTTCTATCGTCGAAAGGCACGAGAACAGTTTGAGGAGTATGCTGGCCACTACGCGGCGGAGATGGGCGTCGAATACGATCGTATCGAGGTTCGGAATCAACGAACGAAGTGGGGAAGCTGCTCAACGAACGGGACGATCGGGTTGAACTGGCGGCTGATGATGGCCCCACCTGAAATCGTCGAGTACGTTGTGATTCACGAGCTCGCCCACATCCAAGAACCGAATCATTCCGAGGCGTTCTGGTCACTGGTAGAGCGGTACGATCCAGAATACCGCGCCCACAAGAACTGGTTGGCCGAAAATAGCACGCGATTAGTGTTTTGTTCTGACGACGTGTAATTCCAGCTCTGAGCAAAACGTGATCGAAGTCGTCGTTTCTGTTGGCATTGAGGCGACGAGATAGTAACCCGGTTCCGAGCCCCGAAGAGGTAGAAGCACGCACGTACATGTGTACGTATGTATACATACACGTCCGATATTGGAAAAGGCGGTTACGGCCAACTGCTGGCCGGCGCGCGGCCTCTGATCCGACTGACGCGGTTGCCCTGACGCCGGACAGCCCGACCGTGCGCGAACCCACCTGGAGCGCACCGTGACGGCGCAGAGCCGCCCAGTGCCTTCCTACCCATCCTACAGCCCAACCACCACCCCGACCGGTTCACCCTCACGGGTCGGCCGTCGTCGCCGTCCGACGCTCAGAACGCCTCGTGGTCCCGGAACTCCTCGACCGCCGCCGAGTGGACGTTCGTCACCAGGTCGACCAGCTCCTGCGCCAACGCGACGATCTCGACATCGCCGACGCCAACTTGCAGTTCTCTTTCGACGACGGACATCCCACTGGCGTGGTTCTCGGTCAACGAGTACCCGTCCAACTGCTCGGCCTGTTGCCGCAAGAACTCCCGAAGTGCGGTATCCTGCTCCGGGTCCGGTTGCCAGAGGTCAAGCTTGTAGTGGACGATACCTTCCTCTTCGATCTGGGGATCCATCGTGTACTTCAGCGGCGTCGGATGGTCCGGATTGTTCGAGCCGAAGAAGATCGTTCGCTTCGTCGAACGGCTGGCGATGTCAGTTCGGTCTTCCAAGTGAAGGTCATCTTTCAGCTGGGGGTAGGCGTGATCCCGAACCCGTACGAGTAGATCAGAGTAGTCGACCGTGTCGTCCTCTGGCTGAACCCTCGACCGCGGATAGTCGACGACTGTAGACGAGCCCAAGACAGCGTACTCTTCGGCGGTCGTGTTCGTATCGTCATCTGATGGAGCGAACCACTGTACCGAGACACACTGTACGTTGAGTCCCTGTTCGAGGAGGTAGCGAGCGTTTGATTCCGTCTGTCGCGTTATCCGTTCCGCGAGGATGACCATCCGCTGGTGCTGGTTGAACGCCGACTGGTCAATCTCGATACCGAAGGCTGACTTGTGGGCTTCCGCGAGGGTTTCTTCGATGACACCCGCCTCGCCCTGATCCCACTCGCCGTTTCGGACCTTCTTTTTCAGCTCATCGTAGATCCCGTCTAACTCGTCGTACCCGTAGTCACTCAACGACTGCGCGTATTCCTGGGGCTGCGAAAGGATGCTTCCCTCGCTGGCGCTCCCGGAACCACTCTGACCTTTCTTGATTTCGATAACGACGACGTTGGCCCATCGGTCGAGCGCGAGCAGGTCTGGATAGCCCGAATCGAGGCCATACTGTCGACCAAAGATCAACAGTCGTTCGTCGAGAACGACTTCTGGATTCGCAAGAAGCCACGACTCCAGTTGCCACTCACTCTCGACAGCGCGGCGCTCCAGCTCCTGTGTACGCGGCGGTTCAACGTCGGTATCAAAATCGAAGATCCTCATCTGGCGTTTCTGACTCCTACTGTTAGTGCTACCGACAAAAACTATACGAACGTATATCTAATCACTTACGTACGTGTGTCAAATAGATTAGAATAGAAATCGCGGTTGCCGTATGTCCACGATAGGGGTCTATGCGGCCCCGAGTTCCGTGGATGTCACAATGCGACAATCGTATCCTTGAGTTTCTGGACGAAACGGGGATCGTCGCTACACCGTTTGTGATCTCCAGCAACATCGACTACTCGCGCCAGTACGTGAACCAACGCATCCGAATCCTCGCTGCTAACGACCTCGTCGAAAACACTGGCGACGGACTCTATCGGATCACTGATCTTGGACGTCAGTACCTTGTTGGGGAGCTCGACAAGGACGACCTCACTCCAGGCCAGCACGAAGAGTAATTGACCGAGACTTTTTGAGATGAGTGTCTGTACTGTGCGGTATGCCGAATCCCCTATTCTCGACGTACACACAAGGCGAAAACCGGGTGACGTCGACGATTGTCGCTGTCCTCGAACACGTCAACAACCAACTGACGGAAGACATCCTCGAAGCACTCGTTGACGAGTCTGATCTGGGGCTCGTCTCGTTCGATAACCAAGTAACGGGTGTCGATTCTATACCTGATGCCGCAATCCGAAGTTCGACAGCACTCTGGTTCGAGACGAAAACCAGTCGTGACGCGGTTGACCGACGGCAACTGGACAACCATCTGAAAGCACTCGATGACGAATCGACGGAGCTTCAGCGACTGATCGTCTTGACACCTGACGGGCGAATCCCCGACGAGATTGTCGAGATTGAGGACGAGCGCATCGTGTGGGTGAACTTCGACACCCTCGTCGATACTGTCGAAACAGTCCTGGATCGTGACGTGGGAACTGCGGAGATGAGTATGTCCGTCCCGACCGAACGCGAGGCGTTCCTGCTCCGCGAACTCATCCGGTTCATCTACGATGAGGACCTTGTTGGCGGGAGAGAAGACCGCGTTCTCGTTGTTGCAGCCCGGAAGGCCTGGCCGGAGTATCAGAAACACGGCCTCTACTTTTGTCAACCGAACCGGTCGTTCAAACCCGTCTCGTACATGGCGTTTTACAAAGATGGCGAGATCAAGCCCACCGTTCCGAGGGTCACAGACTCCATCGAGAGTATCGAACTCACCAAGGAAGCGGTTCAAGGACATCCTGACCTCTCGCAGTCACAACGTGAGCAACTGCTGAAAGCAGTCGAGCAGTTACATGCTGAAGGGTCAGAACGCTACGGTGACACAGAGAAAGTAATCTTCCTTCGCGAGGGGGAAGAACTCACCCATCCGATCAAGAACGACAAGACGGCGAGTGATTCCGACCGCACAGTCGCCTTTGTTCAAGGCCACCGGTATGTCTCGTTCTCGAAGCTCCAGCAGAATCCAGAGTACACGACGGAACTGGAGGAGTCAACCTAATCGCGGGATCGCCGTCATAGTCGCTGATGAAGCACCTGAACGATCTTCCCCTCCAGCGGGAGAAGGATGCCGAGACTATCCACGTCGTTGTCATCGTATGAGGCCTGTACCGCCTTGGAGACCCTATCGTGCATCGCTACCAGCTCTTCCGCCTCGATCTCCCGGAGATTGCGGGGCATCTCGTCGCCGTAGACGTTTGTCACAACCTCGTGTTCGCGGTCGGTGAGTTCCATTGCTATCCCTCCGGTCGAAGGTCGCGCCAACGGAAGTGATCGCTGTCTCCGTTCTCGAACTCGATCTCGAATAGATGCGAGTCCCGCTCGTCGCCTGTTGTCTGTCCCGCGTCGTCCTCGATTACCTCGACAACCTCTCCGGTTCGTCCGTGATAGCGGTCGAAGTCGGGATCGTTTCTATCGGGGATGTCGACGCGGACTCGATCACCGACCTCGAAACGCCTCATTGACGAGAACATTAGTGGGCTGGTTCCTGATCGTTACGGTCCAGCCCACCGTTCGCCCATCTCGCGGGCGCGTTCGTTTACCTCGTCACGATGCTCGATGTCGGACAGCTTCACCCAGCCCGCCATCCGCTCGAACCCACAGCGGTCGTTACACTCGTAGTAGACTTTCCAGCCTGACGCTTCCTCTTTCGTTCCGTAGACCAGCGGTGATCCACAGTCGGGGCACGTCGCCGTGTCGTGTTTCGTGAACGTCAGCATCCCTCTGGCATTTCCTTTGCCGCATCCACGAAGCCCTGATCTCGGAGGTTCTCGCTCCACTGCGTTACGAAGTCCTCGATGTCGATTCCTGCGGGATTGTGTTGATGGACCGACGGATGCTGGGTGTATCGAACCGGCCGCCACTCTCCGCCGTCGGTGTGGAATACGATCTCAGGATCGCACATTAGGTCGCCTCGCTGGACGTAGTGATGCGCAACGCTGAGACGATCTGGGCCGACCTTCTCGATGGTCAGATCCTCGTAGCCCGCGACATCTATCGTGTAGCTCTCGTTGGCCGTCATCTCATCGGTGGACTCGACACCAAGCGAGGCGAGGATCTCCTTGACGGCCTTCATCGTTCATCACTCTCCAGTTCGATGCCGAGTGCCTCCGCCGTTCGTTCGATGTTCTCCTCGCTCGTCTCGATCGCAGTCTCGATGAACTGCTCTCGTCCCGTCTTGCGTCCGACGAACCTAAACACGGGGTAAAACCGGCGGAACCACCAGATTTGGAGACGGATGAACCGCTTAAGCATCGCCAGTCACCCCCTCGCGCCAGGCATCAAGGTCGCTTGTCGTCAGCGTCCAGCCGTCCTCAGGAAGCTCCGCGATGACTTCCCGCTTGAATCGTTGATACCACTCGCAAGCGAAATCGTCGTTGTAGGCGTGGGCAAGTATCGCTATTGCCAACTGTGCCGGACCTGAGCCACCATACCCGTATTCAAATCCCGAGGGACTGGCGCTGAGTAGATCATATCGCTTGTCCAGTGGTTCACCATCGACGGTGACCTCAACCTCCTCACCCACTGGCGCTGTTGGATCCCGTCGCCCTCGGTAGACCGCCTCCGTCGAGAGGCCCGCCTGACCACCCGTACTCGAAGGCCCTCGATGGGCATCTCCGTGGGTCGAACCCAGGGGTCTGCGGCTCATTATTCCACCTCCTCCAGCCGATCAAGCGCATGCCGCAGTTCACTGGCGGTCTCGGTGAGTTCCTGCGCTTGCTGCTCCAACTCGGCGGCACTGGATTCGAGGTCGTCAGCCGTGTTCGCGAGCTGCTCTTCGAGTTCGTCGACGTCGAGTTCTCCGGTGTAGAGCGCAACGCGCCGTTGGTGCTTGCACCGAACGTCCCTGTGGGTGGCGTCGGGGCACTCGCAGGCCCAGTCACGGGCATCAACGAGGTACTCTTTACCGCTCTGGGAGACGACCACGTACAGGTCGTCAGCACCCTTCGCTCGTCCGATGTCGGGAAGCACGGAGAACGTCTGTGTGATTGCCCTGAGCGTTCGTGGTTCGATATCCGGCTGAATCGACTGGCTCACGCCTCGTCACCTCGATTCGCTGGGACGGGCTCCCAGCAGGGTTCGTTGGCTCGATACCGCTCGACTCGTTGTAGATGAGATGCACTCTCAGCCAGATCAACAGCGCGTTTCGCGGCTTCCAACGTGAGTGCACGTGACGTGAACGTGAACCCTCGTTCGAGGACTTCTGGCTCGGTTGTTATTCGTACCGGAACACAGGGACCGAATCCGACCTTGTTCATCGCACTCGCACGGCTTGACCATGGCCCGCGGAGCGTCACTTCTTTGCCGTCAACAGTGGTGATCGTGTAGTTCCGCCCAGCGAAACCACCCTCATTCTCTGGACCGGTCCAGGCAAAGAACCGAGCTATTCCCTCTCGTTCAGCGTACCAGAGACCATGCTCCTCGTCGTGCTCGAAGCGCATCTCCGAGAGTGCAGGGATTTCGTCTACCAGGACTTCGAGTTTCGGTGGGTTGGCAACGTCTGCGCGCCAGTCCACCTGACACCCGAGGATTTGCAATATCAGTCACCTCCTCGTCGCTGGACTTCGCTAACGTACACGTGACTCCGAGCCATCTCTGCGTGTTCAGTACACGCGGGGTCTTCTGCGTAACCGCGTACCGGTGCGTTCACGAAGACCGTGTGTGTCGCCGTTCGCTGGCACCCGAGTTCTCGACAGTACGGTGCCTCCGAACTCGATTGCTGTCGGCTCATCGCTGGCCCTCCGGTTCGCACGGGATCGTTTCCCAACGGTGCGGTGGGAGCGTTGCCTCAGTTCCGCAATCTTCGCAGGCGTAGAAGACGTACCAGCGGTCCGCACCGTTTCGTCGCTCCTCGGGAGTGAGCGGCCCTTCCCAGCCCTCGCACTTCGCCAAGTCGTGACCGTTGACCTGTGCTGAGTGCCGTTCGAGAATCGTGTCTTTGTCGCCCTGTGCTACCTTCGTTCTCGGTGTCTTTAACCGAGTGTCGCCACTATCTATCATTGCTTCCTTGGCCACAGGGAAGCCTACCGAGTCCGGTGTTCCCGCACCGGGCCTTTGCTCCGGAACTGTTGCCCGAAGCCGTGGCTCCTCGTTAGGATTCCCTTGAGTAATAGTAGGGGATGTATAGGTAAAGTTACAACTTTTGCAGCAGAAACTAACGGTAAACGGGCCGTATAGACTCTCTAACCGCAGCTGTTGGCATGATCGCGGTGAGATTTCTACCTGCTCAGAAAACTACTATATAATACCTCCGGTGAACACGATTTCCCCATAATGTATCTATATGGGGTTTTCGTGTTCGCTGAAACACTTATTACCTCTCACGTTTCTCTCGCGATTAACGTTCCGTGCCGCGGTGAGGTCTCTAACCACCATCTCTTACGCCGACCAATCCATCTCTGTTCCTCGACATTATACAGTTCGGTCATCTCCTGTAGCTTCTCTCGAACACGGTTCCTACTCAACGACTCGCCGTCTTTCAGTCGGTTATTCACACGACTGACGACTTCAACCGTTTCAAGGGGCTCCTCCGCGGAATCCAGTACAGTGAAGATCGCCTCCGTCCCACCGTCTCGATGCTCACCCTGACCGAGGATGTCGACGCGATACGAGTCATCCGCGTTTATGAAAGCTTCATCGAACATCCGCGTGTAGAGATACACGTACGCAGTATCATACCGTGCATTGCTCCGTGCTGCGCGCCGAGCGGCTTGGTACACTTCACTGTGGACGATGTCGTTCAAGACAGTGAGGGCATTACCCTTGTACCGGTCTTCGCCACGTACCGAGTAGATGTTCTGGACGATTCTATCATCGTAGTTGAGAAGAGCCATCCGCTGTCGAACCGCGTCGTCACCGGGGTGGGGAGCTCCGATTACGACGTGAAGACGGCTGTCCTCGAAAGTTCTCTCGCTCCGTAAGCCGCCGAAATACAGGATTTCATCGGCATAGGCTAACTCCATGACGTCGTCGACGTACTCGCTGTTTTTGACCTTGCGTCGCATCGCTTTTGAGGTGACGACACTCACCTCATCGGCGTCATGATGATCCACGATAGCCTGGAGGATAGCGAGGAACTGACGCGCTGACAGGTTGTTAGGTCGGCTGAGTGCTACCATCTTCTCAGTCAGCGAGCGGAACTCGATGTTGAACGCCTCGGAAACAACCGTGCCACGCTTGTCCCTCGGATTTGGACTCACCGATTCGAACTCAACTCCGGTTAGGCGTTCCCACCATACTTCGGAACCGGTCGCGTCGAGTGCGATAACCTGCTTCGCGTATTGGAGGGCTGACGGCGGGTTCGTCATCGCAACCATCTTGTGGTTGTTGTTGGTGTTGTTGCGCTGCAGGTCGAAGGTGACCCTATATGGATGATTCTCCGATTCGTAGACAAGATGATCTGTTTCGTCGGTCTTCTCCCCAGCCAACCATCCGAGGGTTAGTAGTGGTGCCTCTGCACGCTCATAGTGATACATCTCCGATTTCACGGGGGCCTGGCGGTTCACCAGTGGTTCCTTGTTGTCCTCGTCATCAAAGTCAGACCGGTAACCGTGATTTTCAAGGATATATGAGATTGTTCTCTGGCGTTCATTCTCACCTCTGCGACCGACACTGCGATACGTGTTTGGCCCAGGCTCGATACCCGTGAGATAGTTCTCAACGGCGTTTTCAAGATAGCTTTCCGGATACTTCCGAACCAGTTCGCTGGAGACATCTTCATCTGCGATTACGATCGCATCTCTGACAATATCTTCCTGGTATAGAAGCGAAGCGCCGCAAATGACAATATCGGCATCGCCATTTTTGACCTCCTGGAGACGTCGTTTCATCATCCGACGATGGCGACAGGCTGGTTCGCTATGGGGGTCAGCAGGGTCGTACCCTTTCTCAATCCCCCGCTGCTGACACACCAGTGGTGAGTCTTCGTAATCGGGGTCGCGCAGAGTAAACACCTGTTCCCACTCGCTGGAAGCCGCTTTGTGAACCGCACCCGTTGTTGTGCCACGCTGGACGATCTCATCTATCTCTCCTGCGATGGGCTCGACATACTCGCCATCAATCTTGGTAAATGTTTGACACACCGCTTCATCATCGTCAGGAGTAGTGACTTCCCATCCTCCATCTCCAGAGATGTGGAGCTGAGGTATCTCTCCGTAGCACTCGCGAGGTGCTGGGATATAGACTACATTAACGTCGTCAACCAGGTCTTGGTCGACAAGTGTTTCGAGCACTTGCCGATATGTCTCCTGACGGTTTCGATACTCTGTCGTGGCGAGGACAAACCGATTCTCCGTTTCTGCGGCCAGCTGCGGGACGATAACCTCCTTGAAGTAGGATTTTCCGCCGCCAGGTACCGTCCGTACAAGCGTATTCTGTTTCTGTTCAAGAGACCAATATAATAGCTGCTCATTCTGCTTCCACAACTCTTCGGCCTCGGTTGTGACGGTGCGCTGTAGCTCTTCGGGACTGACTGCTCTGTTGTCCGTAGAGTTGCCCCCCGTTTCGGTAGGTCGGGACGATTGGCTCTGGAACTGTTGCTGAGCCTCTGGGTCACTCATCAATACTCTCGTTGTCTTAGCTTATCTTCTGAGGGGAAACAACGGGGACGAGTGACCGGATTGGACACGTGACATAACAACTTTCATACTGTCAGGTCACGAAGTCCAATACGGGCAAAGATCCGTGGAACGGAGTCCTCGTACCCGTCTACCGTAACCAATCGGGTGCGGTGATTCGTGCCGCTGGAACGGCACGGATTTTTCTGCTGACTCATTAGATGTCGCCGTCCTGGATGCGTTGAAGCAATTGCTCTCGCTTGATACGCTCCTCGATCAGCTGATGGACGAATACGGAGAATACGAACTCCCGCGAAGCCATAAAATCGTCGTGCTCATCGGTTAGACTCACCGAGGTACGGATAAGATCGTACCCCTCGGTTTCGCGGTCGGTTTCTGTCGGAAGCTCACGGTCTCCGCTTTTCACCTCGTCAATCGCGTTTTGGACTAATCCGCTCAATGATAGAGCTTCGTCCTGAACGAACCGATGGTGGTCTTCGCGAAGGCGAACATCCTTGGTCGGCATGTGTCTGTACGTAATCTACGGACGGAGGTCACAAAAGTGTGATCTTAAGCAGACTTTCATAATAACCGACAGGCGAAGATGGCGACATCCTGACTTGTCGGGTGTCCTTTAATCCCACCACAAGCGGAACACAATACCAAAACTGTGTATTCTGACCTGTTCTGAGAAACCTAATTCCGTGACGTCGGAGGGGCCGGAGTGTCAGATAAACGATGCAGACATCCGACATTTCGAGTTCGATTCACGACGAGAGCGCGCATGCCAACAGCGGCTTTCTGTACGAACTGCGACCGCTCAGCACACCGTCGAGTTGAGAAACAGCCCCCAGTGAAATGTGGCCCGAGAGGGAGCTGGGGCGTCGAATACATCTTGTAGGGGCGACCCGACAGTAGGGGGCTTAGACATCCAGCCCGTGGACGTGGCGGTACTGTCTCACAGTCGCGTTCACGCCCTCGTCACGGAGCTCCTCGACCAGCTCCAGATACGCTGGCTCGTGCTTGTCGATCCGCTCGCGAAGGTTTCGACAGAACTGCTCGCCATGGTCGGGCTGGCCCTCGCTCGACTCGTTGTGTGCGGCTTCGTGGGCGAGCACACGCCAAAGCTGGAATACCCACCCTTCCCAGTAGGACTTGCTCCAGGCGCTGTCTGTAAGCCAAATAGCTTCCTCTCCATCCGTCCAGGCCCTGCACTGGTCGTCCTGACCGTAACGGATCTCCCGACCCAGCCCCATCTTGTGGGCGAGCACGCGGGCGATCGCCATCTTCTGTGTCGACACCTTCTCTTGGCCTTCGTCATCATCCAGTTGCTCGTAGCCCCTGAAAACGCCGAGAGCGCGGGCTGTCGTCTTCTCGTCCTTGCTGTCCGGGAGTTTGATCTCCTCGGAGCGGTCGGCGGCCTGTTGGATTTCCCGTCCCGCTGGGTCGTCTTCGAGGACAACCGTCTCGCCGCGAGTAGCGAGCTTCCCCGCCCATGGGCTGTCCTTCGTTGACCAAATCATCTCGTCGCTGTCGCGGACACTCGCGTAGCTGACGTAGTCTCCGTCGCCATCCTTCAGCACGGGCGCGTCCTCGAACTCGCTGTAGCCCTTGCCGGTTAGCCGCGCCACCCCCGCACGGCCCGCATCGGTCAGCTCTGAGGGCTCGTAGTCACGGAACACGGCGGCTCGTGCGTCGTCGAGAGTATCGCGGACGGTGGCCCAAGTTTCGCAGCCGGATCGGATCTCGTTGCGGGCGGTGTTCAGCTCCAAGTTCTGCTTCGTGACCACGTAGCCGGAGACGCCGTGACCGTCGACACTCTTGACCTTCAGCCCCGCCGAGTAGACTTTGACCCAGTCGCTGATCCCCTTCTCGCGGAGCGCGATATAGACCAAGTCGTCCTCGTACACGTAGTCGATCCCGTACATCTCATCCTCAGGAACCCGGTCGCTTACGAGGTCGCCGTTGACGTGGACTTCGACGTCGTGGACCAGCTCCATAAACTGGAACCGTTCCCCGAGATCGTCGACGTAGTCGTCCCACGTCGTCGAATCGGAGTCTGGTACTTCGTCGTCGTAGTGGTCAATCTCGACTCGGAAGCCGTCGACCGCGTCGTCGACATCGTAGAGGCGATACTCGCGGAACCACTCCTTGGCGTCGAACTTAACCACGGTTGTTCCGCTCTGGGCGGTGACGCGGCCCTTCGCGAGGGCTTGACCGAACCCGATCCCGAACATCCCGATTGCGGTCGGGTCGTCCCGCTTCGTGGACTTCCCGAGCTGGGTGAGGAAATCGCGGATCTGCGCTTCGGTGAGATCCATCCCATCGCCGTCGTCCTCGACGACAGTCCGTTCTGGCGTGATCGACACGGTGACCTGCTCTGAGTCGGGGGCGTCTACGCCGTTCTGGACGAGTTCGCGGACGCCGTCGACGAGTGACTCGGCCTGACTGAAAATGAGCTCTTCGAGGATTCGTTCTTGATCGACTCCGAGCTGGCCTGTCTCGACTTCGTCACTGGTTGCCATCGGCGGTCACTCCTCCTCGCCGAAGTCGTCGAGTTCCTCGTTTTCGGTGACGACGTCTTCTTCCCAGCGGTTCTCGGGGTCAACGGGTTTGAGGGCGTGCTCGATCTCCTCCTCGCTAAACTCCCGCTTGGGGTCGATTTCGAGGCGGCGGCGTTGCCACTTGCGGGATAGCTTGGGTTCTCCGGGTTCCGACACCCGCGCGGCCCGAGTGAAGAAATGTTTCCAGTCGCGCCCCCGATTTTTTCCGGAATACGTGTGGCGGTCGAGCGCAACGTCGAACCTTCGACCCAACTCCAACTCGTCCTCTGTCACCGGGAACTCGGCTTCTGGTTCTCGGCCCTCCTCGAAGGCCGCCTCACGCTCGTTACTAACGTGTGTCCACACGTCGTTGGCGTGCGTACTCTCGCGGCTCGGTGGGGCTCTTGCGGCTGTCAGGGCTGCGTGGATGGCTGTGATTCGTCCCTCCCACGACTCTGGGTCCCAGCGTTCCGTCGCCAGGCGGTGGTAGTAGTCGAGGAGGAGAGCCTCTTTCGAGTTCGCCCTGAGATCCTCCACGATGAACAGAATCGTGCGTTCCCAGAACTTCTCTGCGTGCCCAGAGCGGACGAGTTCCCAGGCGCAATACGCCGCAACCTCTTCGTCATTTCTCCTGACAGATTTTTGATATAACGAGACCAACTCAAATCTATTCGCTCCCGATTTGACCTCGTACCACGGCATCTCTTCTCCCTTCTCATTGAGCATCGCCTCGTCGTCCTCGTCATCTCCGTTGTCTACCGGGTTGCCGTGGATGTCGATTTGTTGGCGGTCCTGTCGCTCCTCGTCGTTCTCCTTAGCCATAGGTATTACCCATATGTATATTGTGTTTGAACGATTGTAAAGACAACTTTTTGATATGATTATGAACAATTATATCAGAAGAGATATTAACCCAAATATTTATAAACTGATTTTTGCCGCTGAAATCAGCATTATCCCCCGATTATTTCGAGTAGAAACAAAGGTCCAGTGTTGCGGATTTAGGGTGATACTTTTTACTTTCACTCCGGTGAGGCCAGCCTTTTATACCTTACGAACGAATTATTGATTACGAAATAGGTCATGACTGGCCGACACGATAGACGAAGTAAAGCCGGGACGTCAACTGGTTTGAGCCCCTGTGGACGTCCCGATTCCCGATCGAGGTCACCCTGCTTTGCTGTGGCAAGGGTGACTGTTCACCCTTGCATAAGGGTTACCTCTGCAGAGAGTACGTCGGCCCTCCCTATTAGTAGTAACCCCTTATGCAGGTTTCATCAGCGACTCGGTAAATGAGTTACGAAAAGAAACCTGCGGACGAAGATATTGTAGAGTTCCTAAAACATATCGACTATTCGGCCCGACCGGCCGAGATAGCCCGAGAGACCGGGCTGAGCAAGCCTTACGTCACCAGGCGGTGTAAAATAATGGCGGAAGCTGGCATCCTCATCCGGGAGGAAGGCGGCTACGTCATCGGGCACGACATACCCGGGTTGGAAAGCCCGGTGATCCTGACTGCGGACCGCGAGTATCTCCTGAGCATTGTTCGGGAGATTGCTCCGGATCGGGTATCTGAAGTCCGAGGGAAGCCGGTTGATGATCTGCGGAAGTTCATCAAAGACGAGTTAGCGACCAACACGTACCCGCTTCCCAATCGGAAAGTCAGCTACGCGGCTGTCTAACGAGGTTCGGACAGCATCGGGTGAAAATCCCGTTTCAGCTTTTATAGAGGACTTAGAGTCCAATCGAAAGCATAGTTTCCTCGTACTGCTCACCGATTACGTCCCTCACGTACTGGTTGTAGAACGGTTAATTGTTAATCAGTCCGAGTTTGCTGTTGGACAAGTATGATTACAGTACACTTCGAAACCATGCGCATCAATGGTACTCGCTGACGATCAGCAGCTCGTTCGGGCCTGGGACGCGTTCAAAGATAACAACTATCGGATGAAAGACAGTCAGGGGGAAGTCGTCACCATGGATGAAGCCGATCAGCGACGACAGGACCGGCTCCCTGTTCTTCGTGACCTCATCGATGATTTCCTGGCTGACGATCTCCCGCTGGGTGAGTTCAAATCCGAGATTGACGGCCAGAACAAGCGATTCCCCTACTGGGGATTCAAGGGGATGAACGGGATGATGTTCTTCAACATGGTGTACAGTTCGGCTGGTGAGGAACGACAAGACGAGCTGGCCGATCTTCTTCGCAATATCATCGAGCCCCCAGCCGATAAAACCGAGGCAAAGGAGAAGATCCGTTCACTGGAAGGCTTCGTTGAGCGGCTTCGAAACGAGGTGGATGACCTTCGTAAGGCCCCTCGCCCGGGTTCGATCCCGTACTTCCTCTCCTACTTTTGGCAAGTTCACGAACCCGACGAGTATCCAATCTACTACACCTCGATGGTGAACGCACTGTCTGACTTGGCTATCTGGGAACCAGAAGACGATCTCGCGGACAGCTACGCGGAGTTCTGGGAGCTCAACGAGGAGTTACGAGAGGCATTAGCGGATCATACTGGACGGGACATCCATCTCTGGACAGTCGAGCACGTGTTTTGGTTCTGGCAACAGCGTGATGAGTTTGATGACGAGCCTGAGCCCACTGGAGGGACGACACAGATGGCTACCCTTCCCGACAGCTACATACCGCCTATCGTTTCCATCCTTCCGGACTTGGCCGAGAACACCGACGAGATACAGGATGTGGTCGATGGGACGGGGCACTCGGTAGAAACGCTCTTCGAGAATCGTCTGGCGCGTGCGTTCCGGATGGTCGGGTTCGAAGTCGATGAGATGGGACAGGGGAGCGGTCGGAATCCAGATGGCATCGCAAAGGATCATATGCACAACTACGCGATTATCTACGACGCGAAATCCCGTCGGAACGGTTACAGTATGGGCACGAGCGATGAACGCCAGTTTCAGGACTATATCAATCGCGAGGTTCCATCACTCCGTGCCCAGGGATTCCGGAACATCTACTTTGCCGTCATCTCTGGTGACTTCACGGATGATGGGCGTGACGCGATTCGGACACTCAAGATTAGTACCGACATCCAGGAAGTCCGTTTAATCGAAGTTGAGGCGCTGTTGATCCTACTGGAGAACCGGCTTCGTGATCCCAGCTTTGGACTTGGACCGGGTGATCTCGGCGGCCCAGGTGTACAAGATTTCTTCGCAGAGAGCGGCGTTCTAACGGCTGCTGATGTCCGTGAAGAGTTGGGAGTGTAGAAGCAAAACCGAGTCAGCGCATGGGTGGATGAGTTCTTCGACTGCGCTTGCGTTTTGACTTAATCGTAGTTACAAGTAGGAAAAGTATGATCCCGGTGAGGAAGATCAGGACACCGGTTAGCTGGGCTCCAAGCATCATCGATGCACCCACTGATACAATATAATAGAGTATGACTCCGGGCCAGCCAGCCCCAATATACGCTATCGCTGTGGCAACGATGGTTGAGAAGATCGGTATCAGGCCAAGAACAACGATTCCGGTATAGAGTATTGTGACTGGATCAGTACCGAGGGTAGCACCGTTCAGCGAGTGGGTTGCTTCAGCAAGTTCAAGAAATATCAACTGAATAGCCGGGATCAATATAGCACTCGCTACAGTATTTTGCCACGCTCGCTCTGCTATCTCTGCAGTCCTGTCGGCGGGTCCACGGGGTGTGCTTCTCGGTGTGGACATCTTAGCTTGTCAGACGGTATACAACAACAAAAGTGTACGGAGAAATGAGTGTCCGAACTCACCGCGACAATGCCAACAGCTGCATTGGCAAGTAAGCGGAGATCTGATCACAGAATGAACAATGCGAAAAGATGATATAGCGAATACGATCCAGTTAATGCCGTTCTCAGAGTCCGTCGAGGTACTTTTGTCTCGCCTCTCGCTGTTCTTCTTTGGTTCGGCGGTCGTAGTGCTTATCGAGCACCTCCGTACTCACGTTCATTCGCTCGGATGCCACATCTTTCGGGATTTCAGCCTTTCGATGGTGGGTGATCGAGCCTCGACGGACGGCGTGTGGACTCACAGAGCTGGGACACTGACTCGCTTGGCTGTGACTGTTTGCTTCGCACTCGTTTGGATCTCTGTCGTGTGGACACTCGTTCGTGTAGTGACACGGGCGGGTGAGCGTGTAGATCTTGTACTGGATAGTCGTTTTGTGAGGTCGGCCGTGAGACGTGCCTAACAAGGGCACACGGCCGTAGTCGTCCTCTTGCATCGGATGGTGCATATCGATGTAGTCATCTAAGACTTCGCAGAGTTCGGTTTTCAGGGTGATTTGGCGTTCACCACGCTCTTTATTCTTCAGTGGAGTGCCCTGTTCAGGCTGGTGCGAAACATCAAGGTACTGCTCTTTCGAGTAGTAGTCACTGACGTCAAGGGCTCTGGCCGTTCCTGACCGGATCCCGGTGTGCCATAGAAGATAGAACGTGACGTGACGAGGTGTCGCGTATTCGAACTTCTCGCAGTAGTCAAGGATTTGTTCGGCTTCCGCTGAGGTGACGAGGACATCTCTTGTGTCCTCGCCCACATCGAGATCAGGCATCCTCATTTTCTCGTTAATGCGTTTCGGGGCGGCATCGATGTTTTCGCAGAACTGGAGGAACACACGAAGTGTCCAGAGCTGGTTCTTCAGGGTCACGTTCGCCAGCCCGTCGGCTTTGCGCCACTGCTTGTACTCAAGTAGCTTCTTACCAGTGATGTCGTTCATGTTGTCGAAGCCTGTCTCTTCGCACCACTCCAGAAAGCGTTTGAGACGCTCGTGATGACGGTTGTGGGTAGAGTGAGCGATGTCACCTTTCCGGTCTTTCAGGTACAGTTCAACTGCTTCTTCTGGTGTTGTTGGTTCCAGCATACGTTGACTCCTTGTAACCGGAACCAGGAAACGGAGGTACGAGCAACGGTTGTTGGGCTGCGCGGCCTGCGAGCGCCGAAGGCGCGAGCGAGTGGACGAGCCGCGGTACGTTTGAGCCACGGCGGTCTGACCAACCCGAGGTCATGTGAGGCGCGAAGCGCCGAACGACCGAGGCTGGGAGAGTGCCCCGTGGTGAAAAATCCCGGCGAGTCCATCGGAGCGACCGAGTTTTACGAGGGAGCGAGAATGGACGAGCCGAGCGTCCGCCTTGCGGACGCGTGGATTTGAAGCCCTGGAAGACGCAGCGAGAACGGAGTGAGCGACCGTCTTCCTCCGGGTTCAAATCTGCAGGCCCTGGTCACGCGGTGTGACAACCCTTCATTTTGGCGATTTCGGGCATTGTAGCCGTTGGTTCGGAACGGGCAGTAACCGGGACTCGTGGGGTTCGCTTGACCGAAGAAGACCAACCATGAGTCTCGAACCAATAGATGCTGAAACCGCGCTTGAACTGTACCTCGCTGACAGAGGGAACGAATTATCGGAGGCCTCTCTGAAGGGGCACAAGTACCGACTCGGTCACTTCGTCCGCTGGTGTGATGAGGTAGAAGAGATACAGAATCTCAACAAACTTAGCGGCCGCCAGCTGCACAAGTACCGGCTCTGGCGGCGCGAGGATGGCGACCTGAACAAGGTCAGCGAGAAGACGCAGATGGATACCCTTCGCGTGTTCATCCGGTGGCTAGAGTCTGTCGACGGCGTAGAACAGGACCTGAGTCAGAAGGTGCTGTCTCCGGCGATCACTCCTGATGAGAACTCTCGGGACGTAATGTTGGACAGTGACAATGCTTCGAAGGTGCTCGCGCATCTGGAGAAGTACGAATACGCGAGCATCCAGCACGTCTCAATTGCCCTGATGTGGCACACGATGATGCGCGTCGGCGGTGTTCACGCACTCGACATTGACGACTACGATTCAAACGAGAAGTGTATCAAGGTCCGTCATCGACCAGATACAGGCACCCCGATCAAAAACCAGGGAGAAGGTGAACGGATGGTCGCGCTCTCAGACCAAGTCTGTAATCTCCTCAATGACTGGTTAGACGCCAAGCGACCGTCGGTAACTGACGAGTACGGTCGAGAACCGTTGCTGGCCTCGCGGGAAGGACGGACCAATAAGACGACGCTGCGTGCCTACGTGTACCGCTGGACTCGTCCGTGTGTCTATAGCACCGAGTGTCCACACGACCGCGGCCTCGGCGAGTGTTCAGCAGTAGAGCGGGACACTGCCTACGAGTGTCCGTCGAGCGTGAGTCCTCACGCAATTCGCCGCGGAAGCATCACGCACAGCCTGAACAGTGACATGCCGGATAAGGTCGTCAGTGACCGAGCGAACGTCAGTCAGCGGGTGATCGAACAGCACTACGACCGACGTACTGAACGAGAGAAGATGGAACAGCGCCGCGAATATCTCGACAACCTCTAGTAGCTATATTCGTCGTTAATATCCACTGCAATTTCATGGACATCTTGGACTGCGCTAAGAGCCCCCTCCGCAATATCCTGGTTATTTGGGGACATTTCATCGATCCGATCTTCAAGTAATTCAATGAGAGTATCTGAACGATCAGCATTTGAGGGGGACTGAACAAATCCAATATATAAAGCAAAGAAATCCCTCAAAAGGTGGAAGGGCGAATGATAATCTCCGAATACAGTTTCAGATTGTCTATCAATTGCATTGTACAGAGCCTGTCATAGAATCCATCTCATAGCTTCTCACAGCCCGGATTGTTTCCTCGCTCGTAGTTGGTGATGGCCACGACGAGTCGGAGACACAGCGCAAGGAACACTTCTGTCCGTGCGTGGACGCGGCCTCGGGCGCAGACCTGCCCGAGGCCGCAGTCCTTGACTGCGTCGTTGGTTCGTTCGACTCCTGTCCGGTTGTTGTACGTCTCCTCCAAGATGGACTGTTTCAGCTGCACGTCCTCGCTGTGTTCCTCGATTCGGTCTTCGATCCTGTACTCGATGTCTTTCGGGTCGTCAGTGTTTCGCGGATTGTATGGAGCGATTGGCACGACCCCTGCGGCCAGCAGGTGGTCGTGCCAATCGAGGATGTCGTAGGCGCTGTCTCCCAGCATCCAGACCGGTGTATCGACGGCGAGCGCGTCACGCGTGACGCGCATCGCCGTCTCCTGATCCGCTTGTTTGGCCTGTGTGAACTCCGCTGCTATCGGGATCTTTGAACCGGTTGAAACGATCGTACAGCCGAAGCCGTAGTAGTATTCCTCAGCTGTTGGATCGTAATTCCACGAGGCAGCGTCGTTGTGTTGGATCGCTTCAACGTGGGTCGAATCGATGGAGTACGTGGAGTCGAGCAGGCCGCGGGCGGCGGCCTGCTCGACGAGTCTGTCGAAGACATCGTCAATAACGTGTTCGAGGTCGGTGAGAAAGCGATCAACCGTGTCTCTGGATGGCGGTTTGTCGAGTCCGCAGTAGTACCAGACAAGGCCGTTCTGAAGTTCTCGTGTCACCGGACGTGTGCCGTAGACATCCTCGTAGTAGCAGTGCAAAAAGCCGCGAAAGAGATCAGGTGGCTCGTGAACTCGTGTTCGCCCCCGGCGAGCGGGGGCGAACACGTCGTACTCCAGCAGAAACTCGAACTCAAGATGGTCGAACAGCGATACCGTCTCGGTAGCCGCGACATTCAAGAAGTCGTCTACCGAAGCTACGTCTTGCAGGGCTGTGCTGGTGTTGGACACACTTCGCGCACCCTGCCGCTTCGTACGTGACGCTTTCTATGACAGGCTCTTGTACAATAAATTCTCTTGCTCTGCGATCCACTCTAACCATCGATACGGGAGTCTTAACTCTTCACAACGCAATCCACAGATCTCTACAATTCCTCGATGGAAGTATGGGAGTGCGTCGAGACCGGTATCTGTCCTAATATTAATTGCTCTTGTCCATCTTGAAACACTATGATAAGAATGTTTACGCATTAATTGGTGAACCACGTTCGAATAAAACAAAGCACGCCCTCGTTTCGAATTTCCAACGGACGAATATGATTGAGTGTTTATAAGGGCAGTTTCCACGTTTTCTACGAGATTGGTGATTTCATTAGTATCGGATATCACTGGTGCAGCTGATGAGACTACGTGGCAATAGAAGCTCCATTCGTGTCTCTCGGTCTCCGTAACCGCTACCCGAGCAGACTCGGACAAAGTTTCAATTTTTTCCCAGAATGTGTCGCCTCTATCGTGGGTTGCAATTCTAGCTGCACCCTCCCCATAAGTTGCATGGACGAACGTATCTGAATCCGTATATTGATTTTCCTCGTTCCAATTTACTGTCGATGGCAGGTCGTTATCTGTTGCCACCGAATATGAGACTAGGAGTTCTTCACTGAGGGATTCCAGCTCTGACCGATTCTCTCGTATTGCATAGTTTCCAGCTAAACGAGATAGTGGTGAAATTAATTGATTCGCAGGATGAGGGGAGTTGATTTGCATATAACTTCCAGCTCTTGCATTCCGATCTAGTGTTTCACGTATTTCATTCAATCTGTCTTCTGCTAGTCTATTACCGTCTATGAGTTCAATGTCTATCGGAAAGGTTGGTCGAGTAAGGATATTGGTAATATGGGCTCTGTAGTTTCGCTAGACGGAGACACCGCGACTGCGTTATTGCCGTAGAAAGCGAAGAGACGGAATGTTGTGGTATCGGAATTCCGTCTCCTCACGCGTGTTACGGTGGCTAAGGCTAAATCAGTTGTCGCTAACCCGGACGAACCCGCCGACCCCGAAGGGGGTGGCGGGTTCGCCGAGTGGGCGATGCTCACGCTGCATGCACTCCGCATCGAGCTGGGCAAATCCTACCGCGTCACGGTGGATTTGCTCAGTGAGATGCCCGGTGTCCTCGAAGAGATCGGCCTTACACGGCTTCCTCACTACACTGTCCTCCGCACGTGGTTTGCACGGATTCCAACGAAGACGTGGCGTGCGTTTCTCGGCTGACGCGCCGAGAAACGCACTGGCCACGCCGCCATCGATTCGACTGGCTTCGACCGCGACCACCCCAGTCGCCACTACGCCAACCGCACGCACTACCGCGTCCGGGCGCTGAAAGTCACTGCCTTGGTGGATGTCGAAACGCTGTACATCACCGACATCCACTCTACAACGAGCAAGAAACACGATGCGAAGATCGGCCCGCAGGTCGCTCGGCGTAACGCCGGCGACCTGCGGAGCCTCGCGGCTGATCGTGGCTACGACGCGAAAGCCTTCCGCGATGAACTCCGCGAAAACGGTGTGAGACCGCTGATTAAACACCGTATCATGAACCCGCTCGATCACGCTCACAACGCCCGCATAGACCGTGATCGGTACAATCGCCGCTCGATGAACGAAACCGTCTTCTCAAGCATCAAGCGCACGCTCGGGGCAGCCGTGCGTGCGCGAAGCTGGTGGCTTGAGTTCCGTGAAATGCTGCTGAAAGCCACCGTCTACAACCTCCGCCGGAGCGTGAGATATCCGTGAAATCAACCGCCGTGTACCGAAACTACAGAGCCAAATACTGTAAGGTTATCCCGACGTTCGAGCAGTTGGGTCGCGTCGATGACGCGTTCCTGGACGTCATCCACAATGAGAGCCGGATGAAACCCGAGGAACGGTTCAACGTCGTCACGTCGTTCGTCGACCTGCTCGGTCCGACACCGTACTTCAACTTCGACCCAACCCCCCAACCCACGAACGCCGGGTACCGAGAACACAAGACGCGGAATATCCCGAACCTGCGGTTCGGTGACGGACAGACAGGGTACTACGGGGCTGGCGGGCTGGAACGGAACGGCTACGGCGTGTACAAGTCACCAGAGTCGTTCGACATCATCGCGCTGTATCCCGAAGACGACGAGGATGACGCACGGCCATACGTGCTATCGCTGCTCAACAAGCTCGCAGACTACGATGCGAGCCCGACAGCGTTCGACCGCGACACCTACGAACTCGGCTCGGAGTTCCACTACTCCCAGCCCGCGCAGAAAGCGAGTGACTACGATGCGGCACTGATCGTCGTGCCGGACGAAGACGAGGCTGCAGAAGCGGACTACGACGATCCGTATCCCGAGTTCAAGCGGCGGCTCGGCCAACTCGGCGTGCCGAGTCAGATGATCTCCGTCGACAACCTCGGTAACGACAACTACGGCGGGAATATCTGCTCGTCCCTTATCGGGAAAGCGGGCGGGGTGCCGTGGCGGATCGACGACGTTCCCGGGGGCGTTGACGCGTTCGTCGGCCTTGACGTGACCTACGACCACGCGACGAAGCAACACCTCGGCGCAGCCGCGAACGTCATCATGGCCGACGGAACCATCCTCGCGTCCGAGGCCGTCACGAAGCAGGCTGGCGAGACGTTCGACGAGGACGACGTAGCGAACGTCATCAAGCACGTCCTGGAAATCTTCGCCGAAGAGGAAGGCCGACCGCCCCGGCACGTGGTAATCCATCGGGACGGGAAGTTCTACCTCGACGTCGAGAGCCTCATCAACCGTCTCGACAAAGCCCGCGATCTCATCCAGCGGTTCGACCTCGTCGAGATCCGGAAATCCGGGAACCCCCGCATCGCCAAGTACGACGAATCGAAATCACGGTTCGACATCGCGGACAAAGGCGTCGCCTTCTATGTTCACAACGGCGACCACTCCTACCTGACCACGACCGGTGGGAAGGAGGGCAGTCCAGGCACGCCGCGGCCGTTACAGATCGTGAAACGGCACGGATCGACAGATCTCGACACGCTCGCGGAGCAAACCTACTGGCTATCGGAAGCACACGTCGGGTCGCTGAGCCGCTCCACTCGGCTCCCCATCACCACGTACTACGCCGACAAGTGCGCCGACTTCGCCATGAAGGGCTACCTCACCAAAGGCAGCGTCATCCGCGGTGTCCCGTACATCTGACCATGCACCAGCACAGCCCCACACAACCACTCACGTACCCGTCAACACACTGGTGACCCTCGCATGACCAAGACAGAATTCGAAGCAACAGTCGATTTCGATGACGGCAGCACCGCCGATCTGGAGATGGCTGCCGACAAATCATGGGATAGTTTCCTGAACTACTTCGGTGACGCCCAGCACGTCTACTGCGTCACGTACAGTCAGTCCCCCGCGTTCATCTACAAGATGTTTCAGAATCAGGATCTCGCAGTGGACTCACTGGAGGTCATCGTCGGGGACAGCCAGCACGACGACTACCGGCGCTCGCTGAAGAACACGAGCAACGCGAAGAGGATCGCCGCGCAACTGGAATCGCTGCGCCAAGACGGTGATCTGCTCATCCACACCGTCGATTCCGCACGCGTCCTGCTTCATACGAAACTCTACATCGTCGAGAACCAGGACGGGTCACGTACACTCATCTGTGGGTCGGCGAACCTCTCCAAGCAGGCCTGGCAGGGGAGCAAGCAAACCAACGTCAACATCGCCTGGCGTACCGACGGGGACACGCCCGTCGACGAGTGGTTCGAACGGCTGTACGCGTTCCACAAGGACTACGCGACGCCGTTCATGGAGGATCTCACCGAGGAGATCGAGGACGCCGAAACGGCAGAAGAAGAGGCGAAGATCTACGACATCTGGCTGGGCGGCGACGAGTTCAGTGACGACCCGGTCGCCGAGCTGAACGCCCGGCTCGACGAAGCAGTTGACGACGACCAGGTCAATACGTACAACGTCGTCACCGACGCCGAAGAAGCAGAGAAAGCGGTGTTCGCCGCTGAAGATACAGACACCGATCCAACCGAAATCAGTCCGGACAAGCGTGTCCGCCTCTCCCCGCAGGGCCTCGAAGACGCTATCTCGAATCTGGACGACACGCTGTCTGCCAATAACATCCGGATCAACGACGGCGAAATCGTAGCGACACCCGCCGGCATCGCGCGGTACAAAGAGACCTTCACAGGGTATCCAGATCTCAACGTCGATAGAGACGAGAACAATGTCGGGTTGCGAGTTGACGACTCCGTCCTTGAACTAACAGCACCACTGCCGGACGATCCGCAGGAAGTCGCTGACGCACTCGACCTGATCGAGCAGTACATCGAAACTGTCGGCGAGTTCGGCGAAACGCGAACGCCAAAGGAGACGCGGGCACATTTCTACGAGGGAATTATCTACTTCTGCTGGGCTCCGTTCGCTAACTACTGCGCCCATCACTACGCCGAATACGAGTCCGCAGAGCTGGACAAGGATCTACCGTTCCTGTTCCTCCACGGTGACAACGACAGCGGGAAAGGCATGTTCCTGCGGTTCGGGACGCGTCTCATCTCGAACGGGTACGTGCAGGAAGTCACGACCGGGGACGACTTCGTGAAAAACAACATCGAGCGCGCTCGTGCGTCGGACACAGTTTTCCCGTACATCGTTGACGACGTGGCGAAGTCGAAAATCGACCGGGACATCATCAAGTCGTACTGGGAGGGGAAGTGGGATGGGTCTATCCAGATGCCGACGTTCATTTTCTCCTCGAACGACTCCACGAAGCCGAAATCCGAACTCCGCACTCGGATGAAGACGCTGGATTTCAACGTTAACTTCTCCGAACTGAAGAAAGACGAACGCGAAGCCGCCGCGCAGATCGCGGGGCAGGCAGACAGTTGTAACCTGTTCCCGTGGTTCGCTCATCTGTTCTTGCAGCGGGATATCTCGCTTCCAGATCAGTCGGATCGGCTCGCGGATGCTCGGGACGTGTTCGTGGAGCTGTACGCGTATGCCGAGAAGGAACCGCCGGAGTACGTTCCGCTTGAGACACCCGCCGAGCAGGAGCACGATCCGGGGCGTCGGAAGTGGATCAGTGCGCTGTCCGACGGGCTGTGTGAACTCGATTTCAAGGACGACGGACGGATTGTCGCTGATTTCTCGGCACATCTGGACCAGCAGCAATGCTGGGAGTTCCAGAAGGCCACGCCAGCCCATATCCGGGCGGGTATTTACGGGCCGGCGGTTCAGTTTGAAAGCGCGAACAGGTTCCAGAATTGGATTGATGAGCCCAGTGTCATTGAAGATGCACGATGCAATACCGAGACAGCCGCTGACGACATCGGTGTGCTGTCTCGGGTCACGCGGCTCGTCCGAGGGTAATAGACATGTCTAATCACTCATCTCACCGGCAGTTCGACGGGGCGTTAGTCACGGTACCGTTCGGGGGCGAAAACGTCGAACGGACAGCGCGAAACGAATACCGAATGCTTCTCGACGAGCACGATTCTGAGGACGTGCTCGTCATCACCGGTGCGCCGACGAGCGCAGACACGTTCCGTGAAGCGTTAGGTGAGGAACTGCCGGGCGCGGCGACGCCGTACGTGACGTCGTCGGTAGTGCACGCGACCGATGTCCTCAACCAGACCGATGACCGCGTCATTCTCTCCGACGCCCTACGGCGGGAACTCCTGTACCGGTTCCTCGCAGATTACGAGTGGGACACGGAGTACCTCCAACGGGCGTCTGCGCAGCCGTCGTTCATTGAGGACGTGGATGCCGTGATGGGCACGATTTCCTGGCAGACGGTCAGGCCTGACGATACTCCGGAACTCCGTGACATCACGACTGCGCTTGACGCGTTCCACGAGTGGCTCGCCGAGCACGGGCACATGGAGCGCGGGCAACTCATCTCGGAAGCGCTCGATGTCCTCACCGGGGATGCCCGCGGCGACGTCGTTGATTTCGACGCGGTGATCGCGGTCGAGTTTGAGGAGTTCTTCCCGCTTGATCGCGCGTATCTCGACGCGCTTGCGGGAGACTGCGAGCTCGTCTGTGTCGCTGAAGAGCACGCGAGTGTGCGCCGGACGTGGGTTGAGACAGGGCCAGTCACGAACTACGTCTCGTTCAGCGAATCCCGACAAGGGGCATCGGGGACGCCGTCGACGCGACCAGCTGCAACGGCAGCCTATTTCGCCGAAGAAACGGTCCCGGAAGATCCGGAAGCCGGGTCGGTGTCCGTCCTCGCCACAGACTCCAGTGACGAACAACTCGCTGAGATTGCGAACGAGATTGAAGAGCTCGTCGCGCAGCCGGACTGGGGGTACGACGACATCGCTGTCGCCACGAAGCAAAGCGGGAGTGCTGTTACAGACATTATCGAAGCGTTCGAAGGCACCGGGATTCCAACGGAATCGACAACCGTCACCGGGTTCGGTGACGATCCCGCGATTCGGGAACTCCTCGCGGCCGTTCGGTACTTCGCCGACGAGGAAGATGATGTACCCGACCACGGTCCAGAACTCGATACGGACCGCTTAGACCGTGTCAGCGAGACGGAGAGCCTCGGAGACGCGATTCGCTGGTGGGCAACGGACTCCGGGTTAAAAGAGCGGATCGCGGAGCGGGCGGCCCCGTTGGATGCACGGGCGCAGTTCGGGAACGTCCGACGGGCGTTCCGAATGGCCGAGTTCCTCGAAGAGACCGAGTTTGTGGATGCGACGTGGGAATCCTACAAGGAGATGCTCGAACGCGCTCACGAATACGCACCGCAGCAGAACCAGACAAGCGCGACGGATCTCAACGGTGGTGTCCGCGTCGATCACTTGCAAGCGATCAAGAACGAGTCCTTCCGCGCTGTGTTCCTCGTGAATCTCGTCGACAGTGAGTACCCAGGTGACCCGTTCCTGACACGGTTGTTCCCGAGCGAGCGAGTCGCGTCGATGCCAGACTACCCTGGTGTAACGGAACTCGATGGATCGGACGTGGATGCGACGTTCCCGACGACGTCGACAGCGTCAGGACGATCGTTCGCCCAGTACCACACGGAGCACGCGCGTCGACGGTTAGCTGTCGGTGCTGGCGCGGCGACAGAGCGGCTCTACTGTTGTCTCTACGAGTACGAAGACACGGCGCTCGAAGAGCGTACGCAGGCATCGCGGTTCCTCACAGCAGCGTATGAGGATCTTCCGTGGGTGACCGAGGCCGATGAGCCACACATTACGAGTGAGCAAGCGGCGGAGCAGTACCTGCTGTCGCGGGTTGACGACGCGCTCGCGGAGGTACGCCGCGCGAACAGTCAGGACGTGACGGTGTCGCTTGACGAGGTCGAAGCGGAACTCGGAGAGATTCAGGACCTACTCGAACAAAGCGGCTCCCGAGGAGACGAGCTCCGAGAAGCGTTGCGTGCACGTGTCGAATTCGCTAACGAGGAGGTGCGGCGATGAGTTCGTCGCTCTCCCCGTCGCGGTTAGCGAACTACGCGACGTGTCCGCGGCTGTACGACTACCGCTACACGCAAGACGTGAACGCGCCGGACCGTACAGAACTGTATCTCAACCAAGGAACGATCTACCACGAGACTATCGAGGACGTGTGTGATGCGACTGACCGCGATGACGACCCGGAGACGATACACAACCGGGCGATGCAGGTCTTCGATGCGAAGTGGGACGAACACAGTACCCCGGACGACTACGAATCCGCTGCGCATCAGGAGTACCAACGAGCTGAGAACCGCGCTGCCATCGCGTCGTTCTTCGATCCGGACGGCGGTGACGGGATCGAGCACGCTCGCTACTCGGTCACCACGGAATGTTGGGTGGAGTGCGAAGTGGATGGTCGAGAACTCCACGGGAAAGCTGACAACGTCGTCCGGACTGACGACGGGCTGCACATCTTCGACTACAAGCGGAACACGGACGGGATTCTTTCGTCGGGGACAGCCGAATACCTTAACGACCATTTCAACGGAGAGGCCCACGAACCGAAGCGGGTCCGGAACGCGTTCCAGACGGCGACATACGTCGAAGGCGTGAAGAATGAACCGTTCTACGAGGACGGGATGGAGGTTCGGTTCAGCTTTTACGGAATCCTCAACAGCACGTCGTTCGAGAGCACCCCGAGCGGATACGACGTGTCCGCGCGTGGCTGGCCTCGGGAAACCACGGAAATCTACGAGAACCACTACGACACGATTTGGGCGCTCATCCGAGACGCCCACGATGGTATCACGGGTGAGACGTACGAGCCGGAACCGCTCGACCTTATTACTGAGGAGGCGTGCCCGGACTGCGACTATCGAGAGATGTGTGCTGACCGACTGTCCACGGAGGTGCACCGATGAGCGACGAGTCCGAGTACCCGTCTTGGTTTCCGGTGCCGGAAGAAGACGTGTCCCCAGAGCCTCAACAGCGGACAATCATCAACTCCGACGCGTACCCGATGCGTGTGCTCGCAGGAGCAGGAACGGGCAAGACGTTCACGATGGTGCGGAAGATCGAGCACCTCATCGACGAGGAAGACGTCTCGCCAGACCGGATTCTCGCGTTGACGTTCACGAACAACGCGGCGGACTCGATGCGGGAGAAGCTTAACGCGAAACTCGGGACAGCGGGGTACGACATCGACGCGTACACGTACCACTCGATCTGTAACGAGATCCTCACTGACTACGCCTACGAAGCCGGGATCGACCCGGACTTCGAGGTCGCCACGGACGCCGAGAAGTACGCTATCGTGCTGGATGTTCTGGACGACATCGAGTACCGGTCGGTCAAACCCAACGTGTACGGCAGCGACGGGTACGCGTCCGGAGCTGCGTCGAAGCTGCTCAGCTTTATCGGGTCGATGAAGCGCAGCGGCATCTCGCCAGACGACATCGACGCGTTCCTCGGGCCCGCCGACCGCGTCTATGACCTCGCCGACCTGCCGGAGCACATCGAAGCAATCGCTAGCGACCATCTCGGTGGCCGGTCCGTGGCAAGCGTGCTGGATTCACTTCCCGAGGTGCGCGATGAACTCACCGCGGAACGCGACGGGTTGGGAACGGACGGGATCGAGGCCAGTGCTCGGGATTTCCTCGACCGGCTCGTCGACCTGTGTGATGCGCTTGAAACCGCGTTCGAGGCCCACCAGGCTGGCGAGCGTGACCTGCCGGACAACGCGTACAAACTCCCGAAGTACCTGTTCGGCGGGTACGCAAGCGGTGCCCCGAAAGGGATCCCGGACGATCTTGGTCTCGAACTCACGGACCACCTCGACTCGTTCGTGTCCGACTGTCTTACCGCCCGAGATCTCACCGCCGGGTACGCGGCGTACGAGCGGGAACTGGACGAGCGTAACCTCATCGACTTCGACGGCCTGGTGGTCGAGACAGCTGCGCTGATGGACTCGTCGGTCGGCGAGGAAATCGCCGAGCGGTGGGACTACGTGTTTTGCGACGAGTTCCAGGACACGGATCGCCTCCAGTTCGACCTCGTCACGTCACTCGTCACCGACGATAATCTGTTCGTCGTCGGCGACGACGATCAGGCGATCTACGAATGGCGCGGCGCGAACGTCGCCAACATCACCGACGAACTGGACCAAGCGTTCGCGGCGCTCACGGACGAACCGCTGGAGGAGAACTTCCGCTCCCGACAGCCGATTCTGGACCTGGCGAACGAGGCGATTCAGAAGCTCGATCACCGTGAACGACACAAGACACTCACTCGCGTCGACGAACCTGCGTACGACGGGGACACCGTCGCTACCGTCGAACTGCCGGACGAGGACGATGCGGACGGTGCGACCCAGCTTCGCACCGTCGTCCAGAATCTGGTGAGCGGCGCAGCAGACAACCTCGATGAGGTGTACGATCCAGGTGATATCGCGTTACTCGTCCGGAAGAACGCCCACGCGACACCTGTCATCGAGGAATTCGAAGACGCTGGCATCCCGTACCAAGTTGCTGGGGATCTGGCCACGGAATCGGTCGGCGTCGGCACCGTGACCGCCTACCTGAAGGCACTCGCACGCCCCGAAGACGAGGTGAGCTGGAACCGCGTCCTCCTGATGCGGTACCGGCTCTGCGACGCGGACCTCCGCACGCTCAACGCGGGCGACGACCCACTCGTGGACACGCTCCGTGAGACACCGCTCGACGAGTTCAAGGAGCCCGACCGCGTCGCAGAAGCCCGCGAGCACGCCACGGAACTACTCGGTATTCGTGATTCGGCGTCGCTCAGCCACCTGTACCGCGAACTCACGGACCGCACGAACATCGAGTGGTATCTCAGCGAGCAGGAGCGCCGGGATCTCACCCAACTGGAGGACGTCATCGAACAGTACGGGGATAGTGCCGTCCAACCGCCGCTGACTCCGGAGTTCATCGACTCGCTCGAACACTACGACTCCCTGTTCGACGAAAGTGGCACCACGCCCACGAGTCAGCCGGACGTCGCCGACGACGCGGTCAACGTGATGACCATCCACAAAAGCAAGGGCCTGGACTTCCCGGTCGTCCTCATCCCACAAGTCACCGCTGACGAGTGGGCACCAAGTTCACGCACGTACGACGCGCTCGAAACCAGCCTCTCGGATGGCCCAGAGGCAGCGTTCGCACAGGACTTCGTCGAGCGTGATGCCCGTGAGACACGGCGCGTGTTCCACGTCGGGATCACGCGTGCCGAGGACATCCTCGTCCTGCAGGGTGGCAGCGACGAAGGTGACGATGCTGCGGACGAGAACGCTGTTTCAGAGCTGGTTGACGAGATCCTCCCCTCTCGAATCCCATGGCAGCCGGAGCGAGGACAGCTCCCACTCTGGACCGACGTTCAAGAGTGTCTCCCGGACGACGCAGTAGACTGGACGAACACGCTGGCCAGCGAGACCGTCGGAAGTGTCGGCGGTACCGTCAGGCACGATGGGGAAGATCTCGCGGTTGGGGTTGCGCGCGACCGTGTGCTAAACCTGGCAACGGCCACTGTCGATGGGAGTCTCTCACCGAGAGCCGAGCGGGAAATCCTCCAGGTTGGGTCGCTGACTGGCCCGTCGACACCGTCGCCATCGCTCTCTCACAGCTACACGTCGCTGGCGGCCTATGAGGAATGCCCGCGGAGTCACTATTTGGACTACGTGGTCAACGCGTTCCCTGACTATCAGGAGACTGCGGCCACGAGCGATGCGAAAGAAGGTGTATCGCAACGTGAGATCGGATTGCTGTTCCACGACACCGCTGAGCAAGCCGCGAATCAAGGGGTGGAACGTCGTGGGGAGTGGTACGAGATCTGCGAGCGACTCGCCAGTCAGCGCCGCGCTGAGGACGCGCTCCCGGCGGCAAAACAGTGCATCGACCGGTACTTCGAGTTAGATCTCCCCAGTTACGAGATCATCGACGCGGAGCGAGAGTTCGAACTCACTATCGATGGGCACGAACTCGTCGGCTATATTGACGCCGTCTACCGGACGCCTGACGACGAACTGGTCGTCATCGATTACAAGGCGACCGAACGTCACCGCGACTTGGAGGACGATAAGCAACTCCCGATCTACCTGTTAGCGTGCCGTGACCTGTACGATGAGCCTGTCGCACGTGCGGGATACGCTTATGTCGGTGACATCGGGCCGAAAGTCGAATCTCGAACGTTCAGCGATGGTGATCTGGAAGCAGTCAGAGATGACGTGACGTCGTCGATGAACGATATTGTTGAGTTCTCGTTCAGTCGGTACACTTCGGATGAGCACTGCCGGTGGTGTCAGCACAACCAACTTCCCTGCGCGCCGGCCTCGTTTACCGTCGGTCCCGGGTTCGAGGAGTGAATCGTCGACACCACGCGAAAACAATTTCCCGTAGATCCAGTTCCCCATCTCGCCTGCATCCCTCGTCAGGTTCGGTGTCTTGGTCGCAGTGCGAGAATCACTCCGGTGGGGGAGGCTACCCGAATTCTTAAGTCATTATCGCAGTAATCATTATCCTAAGTATGACCTTCTACGACCGGGAGGAAGAACTCGATACACTCACGGGTGCGGTGGAGTCCCCCGGTTCGGACTTCGTTGTCGTCTATGGCCGGCGTCGGGTCGGGAAAACGGAACTCCTCAAAGAATTCTGTGCTGACCGTCCCCACATTTACTTCCTTGCCGCGCAGGAAGCCGAGCATCGACAGCGCGAGAAGTTCCTTGAGCAAGTTGCGGACTACTTCGACGAGCGCGTCCCTCGAATCGACAGTTGGGACGAAGCGTTCGAATACCTCGGGGAGAACCTCCAGCGAGAGGATCTTGTCGTCGTCATCGACGAGTTCCCGTATCTCGTCGAAGAGAACGACTCGCTTCCATCGTACATACAAGCGTTCGTTGACCAGGCACTCGATGGGACGGACTCGATGCTGGTGCTCTGTGGGTCGAGCGTGAGCACGATGGAGTCAGAGATCCTGGGTCACGAGAGCCCACTGTACGGGCGACGAACGGCGCAACTCGACGTAACGCCGTTCTCGTTTCAACAGGCACGAGAGGTCATCTCATACAACATCACGGACGCGGTTCGGTCGTATGCCGTCACAGGTGGCACCCCGATGTACCTCACGCTGTTCGACTACGACCAGTCGCTCGCGGCGAACATTCGATCACACGTCCTGTCATCATCTGCGGTACTGTATAACGAACCCGAGTTCCTCCTGCGCACCGAGCTCCGAAACCCAGCCCGGTACATGAGCATCCTCGAAGCAGTCGCACTGGGCCATACGACACCGAACGAGATCTCCGGCGCAACGGGGATCGATTCGGGTCCGCTCTCGAAGTACCTACAGACACTCCGCCGACTCCGCCTCATCGAACGAGATGTCCCAGTCACGGCCTCGGGGAAGAAATCGAAGCGGTCACGGTACCGGGTTGCGGACGAGTTCCTTCGGTTCTGGTTTCGGTATGTCGAGCCGCATCGATCCAGTATCGAGGAAGCACCGGAGATCGTGTACGACGGGACGATTGAACCGGACCTCCCAACGCACGTCGCAACCACGTTCGAGGACGTGTGTCAAGAAGCCGTCTGGGAAGGGATTCGACGCGGTGCATTCGAACCGTACTCCGAAGTCGGTCGCTGGTGGTACGGAGAAGAGGAGATCGATATCGTCGGGCTGGCACCGAACGACGACCGAGTCCTCCTCGCCGAATGTAAGTGGACGACAGATCCGGTTGGGGAAGACCTCGTCAAGAGTCTGCGAGCAAAGGCGGAGCACGTCCGATGGGGACCGTCGGATCGAGACGAGCAGTTCGCCCTGTTTTCGAAAAGCGGCTTCGTCGACGGTCTCGAAGCACAACTCGATGACTCGTGGTCCTTGTTTACTGTCGCGGACATCGACGACCTACTCACGCCTTCCTGAGTACTCCAACACCAATCGTAGGGATGTATATATGACGGACAATCAACATCAGATAGTTAATTCCGGAGGGGATTCTGGCTTGCTTCAGTTCGGACAGGCCCTCTGATTTGCTGAGTTGAGTGGCGGGAAGACGACCAAAGTCTCTCGCGCGCGCCGCCAATTACACTCTCTAGAGCGTGTCATAGAATAGTTCTCATGGCTCGCTGAATCAGCTCTAACGAATTGAAAGCGCCGTGCACTTGGTGCACGCTGTTCTTAGAGTGTTATAACTATGGCAAAAGAGAAGTTCGGAGTCGCTGTTGACGAGGAAATCGTGCAAGAAGTAGATGAACTGGTCGCTGAATGTGACGATCTCGGAGTCAGCCGCTCCGAGATCGTCGAAGCCATCCTCACAGCATTCGTTCAATCCGAGACGAACCACGTTGAACGGGTGCGAGAAATCATTATTCGGAAACGAAAGGGTACTCTTTGACTAGTTCTAAACCACGTGCACTCGGTGCACGGCCCTCTAAGCAGATAACGTGCTATAATGGTAACTAGGCTGACTAGAGTGTGTGAAGAGTTCTATGACACGCTCCTCTCTACCCAAGTATTATGTCCCCACAGTGTCATTCAAATGTAAGCGAATCGCATGACACCGGCGACCCCCGTTCCGCAGCGTGATGAAATCCAAACGTCCGAAGAGGGGTTCCTTTATAAGCGTCGTGCCGCCGTCTGCCAAATGTTGCCCGTCACGCAGAATGATGGGCGCTGCAGGATTTGAACCCGCGACATCTTGGTCCGAAGCCAAGCACTCTGTCCAAGCTGAGTTAAGCGCCCTCGAAATCCGATTGTAGGCTCATCCGCTTAAGTTCCGCGGTTCGTCGGCTACCCACTGGCCGTCCCCGAGTCGCGCTGGTGATGCTCTCGCGAACGGAGCCGACGCATGCCGCGACCGAGGACCGTTCCAAACCCACCGACGACCATCCCGACCAAAAGCGCGACCGATAGCTCCCACGCGAGCCCGGTCTCGGCGGGGATCGTCACTGGAACGAACGGTGCAACCGCTCCCACGATGGGGACGACTCCGACTGCACCGATCAGCGGAGACACCGCAAGCAACACCGATCCTGCAACGCCGCCGTGGGCGTAACCGTAGCCCGCCGCCGAAATAAGTCCGAGAGCTGCGAGGCCGAAAAGCACCGCATAGCCGTCCGAGGTGGACCGGGCGATCGCTCCCGGTAGCGTAAACTGGACGGTCAGAGCGATCGCGATCGCCCAGACGAACGCACGTTCGCTTCCCGTCGTTCTCAACGTCATGTCCACTTGCGAGAGGTACGGGTCCCGTTCATTTTGCCGTTTCGTCCCGCTTTGCCGTCCGACCGTCTCGGTCGGGGGTGAGGTTCCCGTGGCGGTCGATCTCGCCACGAACGATCCGCGTCGAAGAGATTCGGTCGTCGTCGGCAGCGGGTACGTGGTCGACCACCTCGATCTGCAGCGGGGGCAGCCCGCGCTCGACCCGGAGGTCGTTGATCCGCTTTCCGCCGTCGACAGTTTCCGGGGAGACGATCAGCGCGTCGAACCCGGGCTCCGTCGCGATACCGGTCGGCCGTTCGAGCTTCCTGATCTCGAACTCCCGGCCGTGCTCTTCGGCGAGCGGCTCGAGCTCGGCTTTCAGGTCGCGCTTGCGCTCCCCGTATGGGCGAACGTAGCGGTCGACGTGCCGGGTTTCGGGTGCGAGCTCGTCCGACGTCAACCCGACGGTGACGTCCCCGAGTTCGAACGCCCGCCTGAATAACGCGAGGTGACCGTCGTGAACGGGATCGAAGGTCCCGCCCAGCGCGACGTTCATACAGGTGGGTTGACGCCGTCTCCCTTAAATGGACGCATCGGATTCCACGCGAGAAAACCGGGACCGATCGAAGGACCACCTATTCCTCGTCCTGCACCTCGTCGTCCACGTCTTCATCTTGCGGCTCTTCGTCGTCTGTCTCTTCGTCGCCGGCCTGCTCGCCGCCCCCTTCGACCGTAATACGTACTGGCTCGGAGCTTTCACTCTCCTCGTCACCGAGGCGGCGATCCAGGTTGAACACGGTATTGAGCTCCGACTGGATCTGATCGACGACACCGTGTACCAGTTCGCTCGGCGGGATCGCCTGGTACTCGTAGGGATTGTTACCTGCGCCGGCGCTTTCGCGCTTCTGGCGCTCGACGGTGCCTTCGTCGTGGAGCTCTGCGAGCGCCTCGCGCACAGTACTCGGATACAGTCCGGTCCCGTCGGCGATCTCCTCGCTCGTGCTGTCGGGGTTCTCACGGAGGTACACGTAGATTCGGGCTTTCGTTTCCGTGTCCAAGAGCCACGAGAGCAGGTCGACGATCCCGCGGTCGAACTCCTCGACTGCACGGTCGGCCTCCTCTTCGATGCGCTCGCGGGTCTTTTTCAGTTCCTCTTTTGCGGCCTTCCCGGGCGACTTCTCGCCGTCGTCGAACTCCCCATCGAGTTCCTCGTCGGATTCGTCTGCCTCGTCATTCTCGCTTTCGAGTTTCTCGTACTCGAATTCGTCATCTCGGTCGTCAGGGTCGTCTTCGGGGGTCATGTGTTCTGTGTCGTAGGTCAGAACTCCGCGGGCAAAAGAGTTTCTCGTCGTTTTTCTTCCGACAGGACTCTTTCTGGTCGACGGAATCCTCTTCACTCGGACAGTAGCAAGTCCTGACACAGCGAGTCGATACCCTCCTCGGCGTGGATGCGACGCTGACGTGTCGCACCGCTTTCCCGGTCGAGGACGCCGGAGAGCCCGTCGACGCCCAACCGCTCACACTCGCGATCGACGAATTCTTCGAGGGAAACAGTCCCCGAGTCGGCAGTCATAAAGGTGGCGTCGTGGCCGTGCCGGATCGCCCGCCACTTGTTCTCGTCGAGGAGTTCCCGCCTGATCTCGGTTCCCGGTTCTCCGTCTTCGTATCGCTCGGCGAGATCCACGACCAGCGCGTGGACGTACTCGGCGAACGCGAGCACGATTTCGGGATCGCGCTGTCCGTCGGGTGCCCGCATCTCGACGGAGCCGTGACCGCTGTGCGGACGAACGTCGTACCAGAGCCCACCCCGATCGTCGATCGACCCATCCTCGACCATCCGACGTTCGAATCGCTCGAACGCGTCGTAATCCTCGAAGGCGGTGGGCATCCCCGTGTTAGGTAAGCCCTCGAATATCTTCGCTCGGGCCGATTCTAGCCCGGTGTCGTAGCCGTTCCAGAACGGGGAATTCGCCGACAGCGCGAGCAGCACGGGGGCGTACCAGCGGAGCTCGTTTGCGACCCAGACGGCCTTGTCCGGATCGTCGACACCGACGTGGAGATGTAGCCCGGCGGTGGTATTGCGATGTTGTGGGTACTGGATGCGATCCAGTTGCGCTTTGTACCGCGGTTTTTGCGTGTGATCCAGTTCTCGCCACCGGGCCTCTGGATGGAGCCCGGCGCCCGCGATCTGGAACCCCTGCGATTCGGCGTGGTCCACGAGCGCCGCCCGGACGCGCTCGAGCTCTTGGCGTGCGTTGGAGGGATCCTCGATCAGTGGTGTCTGCGTCTCGATCGTGCACTTGAACAGTTCGTGATCGATCCGACCGTCCAGCGCCGCCGGGGGTTCCGTCTCGTAGACGAGTTCGTCCGTCCCGGACGTCGGACGCCCCGTCTCGTCGACAATAAAAAACTCCTCTTCGATACCGAGAACGCCCATCCGATCGAAGGCGTCACGAGACCCGAGATCCATTACCCCCAGTTCGGTTTGAATGCCTAAATATGTCGTGAAGGCGGTCGCCCAGTCCGCAATACGGACCCGATTCTACAGAATCCAATGGGCACCGAACCCTCACCGTGGCCGGGCGACGACGCCGAGGTGATCCTCGTGATACGGCGCCAGCTTCCGGGTTTCGAGCGGTTCGTACTCGCGTTCGAGTTCCTGTAGCACGGAGTCGAAGACGGCCTCGGGGGAGGCCGTGACGTCCTCACTTCTGGCTTTCACCGAAAGTAGGAGTCGCCCGTTCTCCCGGAGGAACTGCCTGTTGCGGTTCGCGACGGTAGCCTGTCCACGGGTCGCAACGTCCTGAACTATGACGTCGATGTCGGCTTCGACGACGTGGGCGTACGTCTCCGGTTTCCGTGCGTCCTTCAACAGCGGGAAGAGGCTGTCTCGACTCTCTGCGACGTCCAGCAGGTCCCGCATCGGCCTCGCAGCGAACTCCACGGCGTAGGTGGGACCCGCAAAGTCCGCAACGTGGCTGACCGTCGTTCCATTCGCCGCACCGAGATACAGCACCGTATCGCCCGCCTCGAGTCCGGTGTCCAGGCCGAGTTCGAGCATCGCCCCAAGTTTGGACCGCCCGGCGTCCCAGACCCGCCAGCCGTCCGCTGTCGGCTCTCCGTAGACGGGCTCCCCGCGGGTGGCGAGCCGCTCTGAACCGCCGATCCGCCGGCGCGTCACGCCCGCCGGGAGCCTATCGGATGACGAATCTGCAGACGACCCCGGCGACGAGTCAGTCATTCGCTGTCACCTCCGGACGCGTCCGGCCGCCGTGCCCGGATCGTCTCGATCCGGTCGCGCATTTCCTCGTGGATCTCGGGACGGTGCTCTCCGCTGTAGTGATCGATCCGCGCGGCGATGGCGAGCTTGCCGGCGAACGCCCGTGCCGCCGAGCCGCGGTCGTCCGGGTGGGTCCCCTTGACGTACTCGTGGGTGTAGATCACGCCGTGTTTCGGCGAGGGGGCCCGACCCGACAGGTGGGCAAAGAGGGCGTCTTCGGCGCCGAGCAGCTGGACGGTGCCTGCCGGCTTTTTCGCCAGCGTCTCGAGCCCGCCCGCAAGCGCGATCAGTCGCGCGGCGAGCACCGGACCCGCCATCTCCGCGAGGTTCGGCGCGACCGCCGGCGCCTGGCGCTCGATGAACGCCCGGTGCTCGTCGGCTTCCGTCCCGAGGTCGGCGGCGAGACCGGCCAGTGAGAGCAACCGCTCTTCGGCCGGGCCGTCCGGCTCCCGGTCCGCGAGCCAGTCCACGCCGGCGGAGCCGTCCGGGACGTCGTCGAACCGGGTCCCCGCCCATTCGAGAACCCGTTCGGTGAGTTCATTGGCGACGCGCTCGGCGTCGTCCATTGCCCGGACCGCGTGAACCAGCTGTGCGTCGTCGGCACGCTCCCGTTTGCGGACTTCCGCACGGGCGGCTGCCATCGTCGCCTCGTGGAGTCGGCGGTAGTAGTCGGCTTCGGAGTCGGCGTAGCCGACTTCGACGGCGAGCTCCGGCCAGTCGGCCGGCGCGTCGGCGGTCCCCTCGTCGATCGCGGTCCCGGCGGCCTCGAGGTCCGCCGGATCCAGCCCCGAAAACCAGGCCGCCTCCGGGGCGTCGGTCACGTCCGTCGCGTCGGTCGTGTCGGTCATTACGGTGCGTTTCATCCCGTGGTCGTATATGCGTTCCCGAAAAGCCGGGCGAATTTCGACGGATCCCGGGTGATTCCAGGTACGCCTTTTAAAGCTCGAGGAATTCGAGTGGCAGTTACCCGTCGAACCCAGAGCGGGAGCCCGAAGCTACGGACAGTCGACCGATCGCTCGAGCTGGACGGACACACCGCTCCCCGACGCCTCGACGGACAGCGTTGCGTCACAGGAAACCGCTGAGAACGTCTGGCTCGTCTCCTCGCCGGGGTAAAGCGGGCCGTCGTCGAGGAGTGAAATCGACGAGTTTCCGATCGTGACCGAGACCTCCGAGAGCGCAATCCCGGGCGGGAACTGATTTCTGACCGTTACTTCGAGCTCCGTCGTCTCGTTTGCCGTGGCATTCGTGGTCTGTTCGAATCCGAGGAAGGCGGTTTGATCGTCGGCGATGTCGACGGTCACGCTGCGTTCCGCCGTCGTCGCACTGAACCCGGCCGTGGCCGTTGCGAGGGAGAGTCCCAGAACCAGAATCACTGAAAGCAGAATCCATCGACGGCGGATCACTTTTCGGTCACCTCCGGTGGAGTCTCGCGTGCGCCGAGTCGCATCCGATAGTAGTTGTCGTAGAAATGTCCCACCGAGGAAACCGAAAGCGTCGTGACGAAAAATAGGCCCCACAGGAGCGGAGAGAAACGATCGAACGGAAAAATTCCCAGCCAGACGCCAGCAAGACAGATCGCGCTCAGAAGGGAGAGTCCCAGATAGTAGACGCCCCACGGGACCGAATTGTCAGTCAGAGAATCGACGTAGAAGTTGGTGTGGGAAATGGTTTCCGTGAGTTCGACGGTCCCCTGCCGCGAGTCGAACTCGATGAAGCCGTAGTCGGCCATTTTCGGCAGGTGAAACTGCCGAAGTGCGTTCCGCACACGCTTTCGTTCCCTGTGAGTGAGCTCGTCGATTTCTTTGCCGTACTCCCAGCTTGCGACCCGGTCTGTGATCTCGGACACCGAGGCGTCGTCCCCGTTCTGTTTGAGGTAGTGAATCACGAACCGTCGTCGCTGATTGCTGAGCACCTCGAGCATGTCGTCTCTCGTGAAGTCGTCGTCCCTGTCCGTCGATTGATCCGGAACCGGTTTCAGTACATTGCTCATGTGTCCCCCCTCTCAGCGTCGTACGCGATCGATCCCCCGATCCATTCGAGCGATTTTCGTTGCGAGTGGCCAGCGTCGTCGTCGGGTTATGCAATCACTACACCCGATTTTTAGTATGTGGGTACTTATCAGGCGCAAAGAGTCTCTGTCGACTTCGTTTCTGTAGTCTGGAATATTATATGAAATTGCAGTAACGAAATCATACTCTGTACGCGGCCGGGATTATTGACGGCTTAACGACTGTGGCAAATACAGATAACTCAATGACATGTCGTCAAACGAAATTGCTCGACGGGGGATGTGCTGAGGCTCACGACGTCGTGCCGGATGCGACTCCGCAGAGAGTCTCTGTCGCTCCCGAATAGACACTCTGTCAGATTGACTGATAGTATATTCCAAAGTGGGTCTCGGTAGTTTTGATGAATACGCGCCCGGTTGATGATCGATTCGGAGTCGTCGAATCAGCAGAGACGGGGCGTGTCAACGAGGGAGATTCACAATGGAACGACGCAAATTACTGATCGGAATGGGATCGCTCGCCGTCGGCGGGGCGGCTGCAATGGGTAGTGGTGCGTTTACGAGTGTGGAAGCGGATCGGACCGTCCAAGTGGACGTGGCTAACGATGCGAACGCGTTCCTGGCCCTCGAAGGGAAGGATACGCCAAATGGTAATGAGTACGTGGCAAACGACGGAACGAGTGGAACCCTCACTCTCGACTTCAGTTCAACATCCGAGGGGGGTAACGGTCTGAATCAGAATGGAGAAACGATTATTCGGGATCTCTTTGAGATCCACAACCAAGGCACTCAGGAGGTCGTTGTCGGGGTTACTGATCTTCCGGATGGAATGAGCATCTACGCCGACGATGACGATGTCGTCCCGCCAGAGGGAATCACCCTAAATCAGGATGCTCAGGGAGCTGGCTCGAACAATCTCCCGCGACTTGATGCTGGTGAATCCCTCACACGTGTAGGTGTGATCTTCCGCGTTGACGACGAACTCGGTGACGGAGGACCTGCAGATGCCCTTCTGAATTTCGACGGCACGATTACTATCAACGCGTACACCGAAGACGAGGTCTAATCACGACGGTAACCGGGATTTATCCCGGTAATAACTATGAAGCGACGACAATTCATCCTCGGACTCAGCGCGACCGCGGCAAGCGGAGCCACGGTACTCGGGTCCGGAGCGTTTACGTCGGTCACGGCCGAACGGGGCATCTCCGTAGAGGTCGTCGGAGACAATTCGGCCTTCCTCCGGATGACGCCGGTCGTCCACAAGATAGAGGAGGTTGACCCAGACGACGCTCCCGTCGCCGAAGTCGACGGTGTTCTGACCGTCGATACGAGTCGGCCTCTAGCCAGCGGTGTGAACGCCGATGCGACGACCTGGATCGGAACGCCAGATCCCACAAACGAGAGTGCCTGGGTGGAGGAGGATGATGATAATATCGACTGGGTGGGTGATCACACCTACACGCCGCGGGCCGCGTTCGGCGTCGAGAACCGTGGGACACAGGAGTACGAGCTCACATTCGCGTACGAGTTCGATGGTACTTCCGGTTCCTCCGATATCGAGTTTCACTTCTACAACGGCTGGGCACCTCAGATCGGTGGGCCGAGAGACTACGGTTCTTTCGAGAACGAGGGATCACTTACTATCGAAGCTAGCGAGGGTGACGCTTCGTTCAGACTCGGAAAACGGATCTTCGGATCGATTAAAATCGAAACCGGTGATGTTGGCGACGACCTCTCGGGAACGCTGACTATCACCGCAGAAGCACCGTGATAGCAAAATTCGCGACCACCATCATTGGTGATATCCACGCTGGTGCGTGGGGGTCCCGGGCCTCGCCGGGGCTCGTAATTTGGCTTCGAAGCAGTTCGGTGGTTCGACCCTTCCGCCCCCTCGACAGAACCCGCAGAACATCAAAAGCAGACACCTACTGGCAGAGATGGCCGGACTCAGGGCCGGCAGCACCGCGATCGTTGGGTCGAACGGGTCCACTGATACCAGCCCCGCCGGCGGCATCGCGGTCGAGGTCACGCACACCGCGAGCCTCTCTCCGGAACGAACCCTGTCGGATCGAAGAGGAAGAACAACCCAACGCGGCGTCTCTCGTAAACGTCGGCGGGTAGACGTCGATTGACCTCACCGACAGCAACGACAGCGTCAGGGGAATCGGCGTCAACCACAGGGCGTTGACGGTAGGCCACAACGTCTTCGCGACCTGCAATCGGGGACCGCGCCCTCATTGTGTCGCCGTCCCGGAGATCCCCAAGGGCGCCGACGTCCCGGTGAGGTTCGACTCCGGGCCGGGCGATCCAGCGGTGGCCTTCTCCCTCTGTGCCGACAGCGAGCGAACACTCGACGTCGACGTCGTCGATCTCGACGCCCTCCATCCCCCTTCCCACATAAAAACGTGCGAAAGCATACGTACCCGGAACCCGAAATTCAACCCATGTTTGGGTTCAGGGACGACTCGAACGCCGTCGACGACGGCGACTTCGAGGCTGCCCGCGACCGGATGGTCGACCGGCTCGAAGAGCGGGGCTCCATCCGGCGGTCCTCCACCGCGCGGGCGCTCCGGGCCGTCCCTCGCCACGTGTTCGTCCCCGACTCGCGGCGGCGGAACGCCTACGCCGACCGACCGCTCCCGATCGGTCACGACCAGACCATCAGCGCGCCACACATGGTCGCGGTGATGACGGACCTGCTCGAACTCGAGACGGGCGATCGGGTCCTCGAGATCGGCACCGGCTGCGGCTATCACGCGGCCGTCGTCGCGGAAATCGTCGGCTCGGGCAACGTCTACACCGTCGAGTACGTCGAGGAACACGCAACGGCGGCCCGTGAACGCCTCGAAGAACTTGGATACGACATCCACGTCAGGCAGGGCGACGGCCACCGTGGCTGGCCCGAACACGCCCCCTATGACGCCGCCTACCTCACCTGTGCGACGCCGGAGATCCCGGACGCGGTCGTCGACCAGGTCCGGGAAGGCGGCGTGGTCGTCGGTCCCGTCGGGCGCGGCTATCAAGAGCTCGTCCGGCTGCAGATCGATTCAGACGGTGTCAGTCGAGAAAGCCACGGCGGCGTGCGATTCGTTCCGATGCGTGGCGGTGAGTGAGAAATCACGCCGAGACAACTGCAGGACGGAGCGCACAGTTCAAGAGGGACGACGGCCGAGAGGAGAACATGGACCCAGCGGTGCTCCGGGACGACATGGTCGAGGGACTCGAATACGGCCTCGACGAGCCGCTCGATCCGGAGGTATCCTGGGCGATGCGGACGGTTCCTCGACACGAGTTTCTTGACGAGGCCCCATACGAAAACCGCCCAACAGAGGCGTACGGGACCCGGGTGCTTGCACCGAAAACGGCCGCACAGTTCGTCGATGCACTCGCCGCCGCCGAGGGTGACGACGTGCTCGTCGTCGGGTCGGGGATCGGATACACCGTCGCAGTGATCGCGGAGATCGTCGGCGATCGACACGTTCACGCCGTCGATATCGACCGTCGGGTCGTGTCCGCCGCCCGGTCGAACCTCGAGTCCGCCGGATACGGCGACGCTCTGGTGGACCGCCGGGACGGGACCGAGGGGCTCCCGGAGTATGCTCCCTACGATCGGATCCTTCTGGAGGCGGCGGTCGTTCGCCCGCCGACCGCGCTTCTCGATCAGCTCGCCCCGGAGGGGACGATCGTGTTCCCCCGGGGAATGGGCAGCCAGCAGATAGTCGTCGGGGAACGGAATCGGTCGGAGCCGGACGGATACCGGATTCTCGAAGAGTACGGCCTGGTCCAGCTCGGACCGCTGCTCGCGAAAGGCGAACGGCACACCGGCCCGGCCCGAAACCGGACGGTTCGCGAGGACGCGGAGTTTCAGAGCCAGGGGTATTTTGCCCGCAGCGGCTGGGAGTACGACTGGGTCGACTGGGAAGATCAGCTGTAGACAGTTACGGAAAATTCGAGGCGAAAGCCTCGCGCTTTAGCGCAGGGAGGATGTCAATCGAAGTCGTCGGGTTCCTCCCAGCGATCGGCGGGATGAACCGGTTCGACCGCGTGATCCAGTTCCGCCTCGGAGTAGTCGCGTTCTGGATCCAGAAGCATTGCAAGTCGTTGCCAGCGGGCACTGAGATCGCGTTCTCCTTCCGGCCCGACGCGGGCGCCGCGTGTCTTGAAAAACCGGGTGTCGCGTCCGAGCCGGCTCCCCTCGCCGGTGTGCATATCGAAGGCGACGTCGTACTCGCCGCCGGGTTCGAGATCGCCGACAGGAAAGTCGTGGGCTGGCTCGTCGTCGTTCTCCCGAGCCTTCGCCCGGACGTCAGCGACCCGGCGGAAGTACTCGTCGGCGTTTGAACTCTCCCGGGTCGAGGGGGCACGGGCGGCAGCGAGCGCCGCGTGGCTCGCACACAGTCGGCCGCGCCACTCGTCGGGTTCCCACCGCTCGGTTGCGAGCTGTTCGTAGCGTTCGATCAGGAGCGCAACCTCGTGGCCGGCCCGGAGATCCTCGACCACGTAGAGGTTGAGTCGGTCCCAGAGGTTCCAGGCGTATCCGGAGCGGGCGAGCTCCCAGGCGGCCCAGGCGGCGACCTCCTCGTCGGAGCGTCGAACCGCCTTCTGGAGCAGGCTGGAGACGGCGTATCGGTTGTAGCCGCCGTCGGTTTCGTCGGGGTCTTTCTGCTCGCCGAAGTCGTTTTGTCCCGTTGCTTCAGGCGGCGTGTCGGTTTCGAGGCTTCCGTCAGAGCCGAAGGTCGCCTGTCGGCCGTCGTCTTCGTTCGCCATGCGCGTTACCTGCACTTTCGGACCCGTCGTCTAAAACCTCACGAGCCAGCGAACCACCGGGGGCGTCGGGGGAACCAAGGGCTGGCAGCCGGCTCGGGCAGTTCGAATGAGAACCCTTAAATTGTGAGACGCGCCTACGATACAGTGACCGCCCTTAGCTCAGCCTGGTAGAGCAGCCGACTGTAGATCGGCTTGCCCCCCGTTCAAATCGGGGAGGGCGGACTCGGTTTTCAGCCGAAGTACGTTCGACGTACAGCGACGGGATCATCGCATATACCGCCCATATACGCCGAGTGAGTCGAACGGGTACCCCGGTCAACTCTCCGCAGCGCGGGTTCAACCCAGGGGTTCGTAGGCCAGAAGGTTAGTTTTTGTCACCGTCATACTCGTCGCGGCCGACAGGAGGTAGTCCTAAGCCCCATACTGGCTCTGTAGCCCTCGCCAGCCCCTCACAGAGCCGTCTCTCGAACCTTGGACGTTCGGCGAGGGGTATTGGTCTCCGTCTCTTGCATCCCCGTCGATCGGCTCTGGTGGGCCTTCTGGGGACCCCAGCGACAACACGAGCCGATCTCGGTGCTACCCCTCGCCCTTCCCAGTCGGGTGGTTCGAGAAGCGCGTTCGCTACCATCGCCTCTCGTCGCTCTGCTCTCGACCCTTGTTGGCCCGGCCTCGTCTGAACCCTCAGCGATGAAGTGGAAAGGTCCCTCTTCTCGTGCCGCCGTCATCCCCGACCCGTCTGAACCTTCAGCGACTTCTATCCCCGTCGACTTCCCACGGGCTCGTGACGTCAGATCAGGCCCAGTCGCTTGGCGTCGGCGAGGATCAGTTCCTCGTTCTCTTCGGCGAACTCCTCGCCCCGGTCCTCGGCGACCTGATCGAGAACCTCCTGTTCTTCTGGCGAGCGGGCCGTCTCGTCCTCGCTCATGGGGCTCGGTACGTGTTGGGAGCCGATAAAGACGGCGTCGGGATGGGTCAGTCAGGGCCGAGAGACCCTCGGTCTCGTCTGAAGGTTCAGACGATTTCCCTCCGGGTGGTTCCCTCGACTGTGGTACCCCGACCTCACCCAGAACTCCGTCTGAGGGTTCAGCGTGGGTAACTCGCCCGGCAGTTCACGCCAGTCGAATGCGGTCTCGGCTACGATCTCGACTTGCCAGTGATCGTACTCGTGGCCGTCTGAACCCTCAGCGACGACTCTCGTGTCCGAGGACCCTGTCTTCCCTCGTTACTGGTCTACTCCTCTCTCATTTGCTCGACGCACCAGAAGTACATCTTTTCGCGTAGCTCCGTAGACGTCGGACCGAATAGCATCCCAAGACGATATCCGAGATTGTGCCACGAGAGGCTACTGTGGGCACGCTCACCGTAGTCTTCCTGGTCAGTATCAACGCCTTTTCGCCAGCCTTGGTTGAACACATCGAGCTTTTCGTCGTCGGGATCAGGATCTTCCCGGTCGTCTTCCTCGTAGGTCAGCGCTTTGTTGATGTGGTATGTTAGGGAGTCGTCCATGTTTATGATGAATAACTGCCACCATCAAGGCTCTTTGGACCCCTCACGTCTTGACAGTCTGGTCCCGCACTCACTGGCGGTCCCTCCGGAGCGTCCGAACCCGAAGTTCCGGGTTTCGGTTCCGCCGGCGCTACCTTCCGACCCGTCCCTCCACAAGCCGATTCTCTACTCGTCTGACCGGTCGTGGACGGCTCTGCTCACACTCGAAGCGTTTGGAGACGGTATGGGCCTTGATCAACTCGATCCTCGGCTAACGGCACTGGAGAGGCCCGCTGTACTCTCAGCGTCGACCACGGGACTGAGGGTCGTCTTTGTCGGGATGTCGCCCCCGTGATGGCAACCTCGGTCTGGGCTGAGTCTCCCCGCTCAGTCGTTCGCTGGCCCCTCGCAACCGGCGCTGTCACCCGGCTCTCGGACCTTCAGTCGTCGACGAGTGTCAGACGTCCTACCGTGACTCTGGATACGGATCATCGGCTTGCTGAAAGACGGGCTCTCTCCTGAGGACAGCGTACTCAGGGGTGTATCCTTTACTCCCGAGAGACGCACACCAGACCTTCTTGATACCGGGAACGGGAGTGAGAGTTTCGACGTTGACGATCTGTTTCAGGTGCTCCTCGGCGACCTCTCGGTCCTTGAATAAACGCCGGGCTCGGGTCCGTCCGAGTCCGTCCCTCTCAGTGATATAGGCGTGCCAGACGTATTCGGTTGGATCGGTTAACGTCGCTTGGGCCTTCGTCGATGGCGTCGGTTGATGGAGTCGAACTCGGCCATGTTGGCTCGAATTTACCAGTTCCAGTTCTCCGAAGGCGATTAAGTCCGTAATCGCCTCGTGGATGTCGTCCGATTCCCCTTCGAGTTCTCCCTCCAGCTTCGCGGTCGATGTTGGAGTTCCATCCGGGGGTGAGAGGAGGTCGATAATACGCTGATACCGTGTCGCTTGCTCAGTCTCGAAGTCCATAGCTCGTCACCGACGGTGCCCCCCACAGGTATCGTGTGATCCCTGCATCAGTCTCTTGCCTCTTCGACCTCGATAACGACGTCAACGACCCCGTTTGGATCCACGACTAACTGGTGTAAACCATCGAGTTCGATCTCGTACTCGATTGTATCTTCGAGTTCGACGATCCAGGACTCTTCCACATCGCGCTCTTCGTCGTGGAAAATCGTGAACCCAGCCGGTCCACTTTCGTCGACCTCGATGGTGACGTAGAGAGTATCGCCAGCCTCGAACTCGTGGGGCCATCGGGTCTGTGTATCAAGCCGCTCGTCTCGGAGCGTCTCGCGGGCTTGACTCGTCTCACTGGTGCCGTCATCCTGAGAACTGGTCCCCCCGCCGTCTGACTCTGCATTACCAGAGGTTTCGTCCTCACTGTCGTTGTTATCCTGAGGATCCTCGATGAGACCCGTCTCAGACGCGAGTCCTCCGATTACTACCAGCCCACCGAAGACTAAGCCCCCTCCTATCGCGCCTTTCTTCAGGATTCCACGTCTGGACGCCATCTCCTATCAGACTTTATTGTTCCTTCTCCTTACTTGTTTGTTTCTTCTGACCCCTCAGAGAACGCTGTTCTATCACTTTCGGCCTCACCGGTCAGCATTTCCAGTGATGGGTTTGGTGCCGAAAACCAAGGTGGACATCTTGGAGGCGCTGGCCGAGGAGTCGGCGCACGGATACCTCCTCGCGGAGCGTCTCGATCTGTCTCACGGATACATATATACGCATCTGAAGGAGCTTCGAGATGAGGGCATGATCGAGGTGGTCGAGGAGGATGGCGACAGGAAAATCTACGGGCTGACCCAAAACGGGGTGTACCTCTTGTCGGCGCTTACCGACAGGGATCCAGACTCCGTCTGAACCGTCAGCGACACCCCAGAGATCTTCAGAATCACCTCCTGCTCTCTTCCTCGATCCCTCCGGCGCAGCCAGCGTCAGCAGTCCGGGTTTCGGTCAGTCACACGAACCTGAGGCCTCTCTCAGCCTCCTGGGGACGCCTCTGTGACCCCTCTCGTGATCATCCGACGATGGCTGAGTGGTATGGGTAGTCTTACTTCATCGTGGGTGTCAGAGACGGCTCACAGCGGGTTCCACGGGTCGGGACGACCTAGAGATCCTCGCGACTGAACACGAGTCTGGCGCTGTGCTCCTCCAGCCACTCGGCGTGTGCCTCGTAGCGGGGATCGTGCTCGGCCACGAGCGACCAGAAAGCGTCGGTGTGATTGGGCTCTCGTAGGTGGGCGAGTTCGTGGACGACCACGTAGTCGACGATGTCCTGCGGGGCCATCAGCAGCCGCCAGTTCAGGCTGATCGTGCCGTTCGTCGAACAACTCCCCCAGCGGGTCCGCTGGTTCCTGATTTCGAGGCCGTCGTACTCCAGCCCCATCTCGTCGGCGAAGTGGTCGAGACGCTCGGAGAGATATTCGCGGGCCTGACGTCGGTAGAAGTTCCGAAGGGCCCGCTTGACCGACGACTGTTCGACCGCGCTTCGTCGGAGACGGATTGTCTCGTCCTCGACGACGGACTTCTGTCGGGGCTCGACGACGAGTTCGTGCTCTTCGCCCAGGTACGGGAACGTTTCACCGGGCTCGAACGTTCGATCCGGGACGTCGTCCCGATAGCGCTCGAACTTCGCCTTCTTGTCGAGCACCCATGTCGCGTTTTCCGACAGGATCGCCTCCGGATCCTCGTGGGCGTCTGAGGGTACAATGACGGTAATCCCGTCGATCCCCGCGTCGATCCGGGGCTGTGTGGCGTCGTCGCTCCGCGAGACCTCGTAGATCACTTGCTCGCCGGCCAGCGTCGTCGTTCGCTTACGCCTCGTCTGCGACATAGTTTTGAATCAGGTAGGTATGGACGGCGTCGATGAACTCGTCGGTGACCAGTTCACCCCGGTCGTGTTCTTTCACCAGTACATCCAACAGTACAAGCTCGATCTCCTTGACCGTCTGGTCGTTCGTCTCCCAGCCCTCGTAACTCGTGTCGACGCGGTCGTCGAACTCGGCGACGATGTCGCGGGCGAGTGCTTCGGCGGTGTCCTCCGAGAGATCAAGATCGCGCTCCTCGGTGAGATCGGTGAAGATGGCGAACTCGGCGTCTGACATCCCGCACTTATTGGCCTCTTCGTCGATCGCGAGCACCGCCGCTTCGACCTCGCGGAGCGCCTCGACGGCCTCGGGATCGGCTCGGTCGCCGGCCTGCCACGCCTCGACGATGTCGGTCACACGCTCACTCAGTCGTTCGTAGCGGGGGTTCTGGCCCATTCGGGATTGCGTGCTCTCCTGGATGGCGTGGGCAATCGTTGACGCCTTCGCGGCGTCACTTCTGAGGTGATCGAGGTCTTCCAGGTACTCCGCGCCGAGTTCGTAGACCGGGTAGTCCCGCTTGATCTCGCCGATGTCGACGTGCTCCTCGACGATCTCGCGGGTCTTTTCGCGCATTTCGTCTTCGGGCCGTTCCGACCGGTTGGCCGTCCGCTGGAAGGCCGTGTGGATCCGCCCGAGCCAGCCGTAGTCCTCGTCGATCCGCTCCTCGACGAGTCGGCGGTCGGGCGAGACGGACTCGTAGAGGTCCTGGAGTCGTCGGAACCCTTGCTTGAACTCGCGCTTCTCGGGGTGGGTGCTCACTCGGTCGAGACACTCGTCGACGACTTCCTGGCTGTCCTCGCGGGGAATCCCCTCGAAGATGTCGAGGACGGCGTCGAGTTGATTCTGGAGCTTCTCGAACAGTTGCTCGCTGTCCTGGGCGGCGTACTGTTTCGTCTCGTCGTCGTAGTCGAGAGCGTCGTCGATGTTCTCGAACACGCCCTGGAAGTCGACGATCTCGCCATTCTCCTTGCCGTCAGCTGGCCGGTTCGTCCGGGCGATGGCCTGCATGAGGGTGTGATCCCGGAGTTCCCGGTCCAGGTACATCGTCTTCAGGACGGGGGCGTCGAAGCCCGTCAGGAGCATGTTGTGGACCACGAGCAGTTTGGGCTCGTCTTCGTTTTTGAAGTCCCGGACGATCTGGTCGCGCTCGCCGGGGTCGGTGTGGAACTGCTGGAGCAGATCAGGGTCGTTCTGGGTCGTGGTAAAGAGCACGTCGACGGCGTCCTCGCCTCGACGGTCGATCAGCCGTTCCCCGTACATGGCCGCCGACTTCCGACTCGGCGTGACGACCATGCCCTTCCAGCCGTTCTTCTCGACGCCGTCGAAGTGATCGTCGATCTCGGCGACCACGCGCTCGACGCGGGGCTCGATCTCGGCGAGCATCCGACTGGTGACGTGGTCGCGGATGATCGCCAGCTTCTCCTCTTTGGGGAGGGTGGCGAACGCCTCGTCGAACTCCTCGTCGAGGCCAGCCTCGTCGACGTCCCAGTCCATCTCGTGACGGAGCCGGAAGAAGACCGGGAGGATCAGTTCGTCGTCGATGCCGTCCTTGATCGAGTAGCGGTGGAGGTACTCCTCGTCCTCGGGGGAGAACTCGTCGAACGTGTTGCGGTCCTTCTCGCGGTCGCCCTCCCGGACGGGCGTCCCAGTGAAGCCGAAGTGGTAGGCGTCGGGAAGGGCGGCTTCGAGCCGGCTCCCGAGGTCGGCCTCCATGAACCGATGGGCCTCGTCGGACATGACGACGGCCTCGTCGGTCGACTGGACGCCGGGGTCGACGTCCTGGAACTTCTGGATGGTCGTAACGACGAGTTCGCTCCGGCCCGCCGCGATGGTGTCTTCGAGCCCCTCGATGCTCTCGGCTTCGGTCCAGCGCTCGAAGGAGAGGTTCGCGAGCTGGTCGCGCATCTGGCTGTTGAGTTTGTCCGTGTCGACGACGACGAACAGTTGCGGTGCGTCGAGAATATCGCGTTCGAGGAGGTTCTTCGCCGTGAACAGCATCGTGAACGACTTCCCCGATCCCTGGGTGTGCCAGATCAGTCCCTTCCGGTGTTCGCCGCGCTCGACCCGGTTGAGGATCCGCTTGACCGCATAGTACTGCATGTGGCGGGGGATGATCTTCGCGTCTTGGTCGGGACGCTCCTCGTAGAAGACGAAGTACTTCAGGACGTCGAGCAGCGTCTGAGGGTTCAGCAGGGCCTGGACGGCCTGCTTGACGTCGTTGTCCGACTGGTAGCGCTCGGGCGCGGTCGTCCACCCCTGATAGAACTCGCGGGGGGCACCGACGGCTCCGTACTGGAGGACACTCTGGTCGGCGGCGACGTTGAACAGCGTCGGGATGAACGCTCGTGGGACCTTTTCCTCGTAGGCTTGGAGGTCGGTGATGGCGTCGTAGAAGTCGTTGTCCTGGGTGACGGACTTCAGCTCCATCTGGACGCTGGGGATCCCGTTGACGAGGAGGGTTACGTCGGGACGGATTGAGCCGCGTCGGGAGACGGCGAACTCGTCGACGGCGTGAAGCCGGTTGTTCTCGGGGTTTTCGAAGTCGATCAGGTCGGCGTAGATTGTCTTCGTCCCGTTGTGTTGCTGGTCGACGGTGTGTTTCTTGCCCGTGGTTAGGATCTCGTAGAACGCTTCGTTGCCGTCGAGCAGGTTGTCGTGGTCGAGGTCGCGTCGAAGCGAGTTCAGGAACCGGTCGACGTTGGCCTCGGTCAGTTCGTCATTGATCTCGACGACGGTCTCCGCGAGCAGATCCCAGTAGACGACCTCCGAACGCTGGCGACCGTATCGCTCGTCGAGGACCGTCGCGCCGTGACCTTCGTCGGGGTTGTAGGTCTCCCATCCGAGGCCGTCGAGCCACTGGAGGACCGACGTCTGAAGGCCGCCCTCGGATGGTTGTTCGTTAGTCATGCTGGAGGACTTTGTCTACGATCTCGATGTCCGTGTCGTGGGTGCGGACCTCGCCCGAGAGGAGGTCCTGCATGAGGCCTTGTTTGAGGCGTTGGAGACCGTCCCGATAGCTGTTCTGCTTAGATTGGAGTCGTACGATGTCCCGGAGACGGGTGGCGATTTCCTGCTGTTCTTCCAGTGGTGGAACCGGAATTTTGATATCAAGAAACTCATCGTTGCGGATGTGAATTTGGGTACTTCCGACCGAGATACTCTTCACGTATCTCCGATACCAACCGCAGTTCGAGACTTCAATCAGATAATCATTAAGAATTTTCTGGGATGTTTTTATCCCATGGACTCCCTGGGCGAGTAAAAATTGGTCACCATCTGGGTACTTAGATTCAGGTGAGATCTTAACAATCCGACCGATACTTGGCGCGTCAGCGTTCAAATCCCGGAGTGCCGTGATAAGATATTGAGAATCAACTAAGTTCGTCTGGTTTTCCTGGGCGGTATCTTCGGAGCAGAACTGTCGTTCGTCCCCATCAACAGCGGCGATTCCGATGTCATTAACCGCCTTTTTTGGCAATACACTCACCCCCTTTTCGGTGAAATCATCTTTCGACAACGTGGCACCGCCGACAAACTCATCCACAAAATCACCAAGAGGTCTAACTTCCCACTCTCGTGGGATTTCTATGCTTATTGGACCAGTTCTGGTACTCTTTGTATCTCTACGGCCCACCTGTCCACTGAAAATATCCTGACGAAGCCCTCGTCGAAGGGTGGATAATTGCTGGGAAATTGCTTCCGTCTTCTGAATCGCCTGATCAACGGTGTAGAGCACGCTGGCGATTTTGCGCTGTTCTTCGAGTGGTGGAATATCAGCGTCAAGATTGACCAGATCGGCCTTCCGGACGTGTTTCATCGTACTCCCGTGCGATAGAGCCTCTAAACGTGGAAGGAGTTCTTCTAACTTGAACCGGAAGAATATCTCATTTACCTGGTCTGTGGTGTCAACTCTGTAGATGTGTTGATTCAAAGCCGCCTCTGGCCCATTCCACTCGAAAACATCAATTGTGGCTGACCACGACAAAAGAAGGTCGCCGTTTTTGACTCTATAGCGATCTTCTAATTCCCCGTCGAAATAATTGAACTCCTCCTGCTCTCCTGTGAGATTCTGGATGCGAATTATGGGATACCCGTCGTCGGTCCATTCACTCTTACTAAAAGCATTTCCGTTTTGATATTCGGCTAACTCCCCCATTTCGATTTGTTGCCACCCATTCGTACTCGAACCGGCCTCATCAGCTACCTCGTCAAGATCATCCAGGGTCACCTGCTCCTCACTCATAGTTCAGCGCCTCCATGTGCTCGGTCATCTGCGCCTCGATCTCGTCGCGCTCGGCCTGTAACTCCCGCAACTCGGCCAACTCCTCGGCCACGTCGATGTCTTCCTCCGGTTCGGTCGTGTCGACGTACAGCGCGATGTTCAGGTTGTAGTCGTTCTCGCGGATCTCCTCGACCGACACCGTCCGACTCACCCGCTCCTCGGTCGTCCAGCCGTCGAAGTTCTCGACGATGTGGTCGATCCCCGCTTCGGTCAGCTCGTTCTGGTTGCTCAGCTCCTCGTAGAACGCCTCGTCGGCGGCATGGATGAACTGAACTTGATCGGTACGTTCCGCGGGCTTGTCGCGGTTCAACACCAGGATCGCGCTCGGGATGGAGTTGTTCTGGAAGAGGTTCTCGGGCAACCCGACCACGGCCTCGACGAGGTCGTCGTCGATCATCGGCTCCCGATACCGGCTCTCGTGCTTCCGGAACAGCACGCCGTGGGGAATGACGATCGCTGCCTGGCCGGTCTCGTTCAACTGCTCGGCCATGTGCATGATGAATGCGTAGTCGCCCCGGTCGGCTCGGGGGAGCTTCTCGTGCCAGTCGAAGCGCCCGTAGGTGTCGTCCTGGAGTTCGTCCTTCTGCCAGTCCGCCGAGAACGGGAAATTGGCAAGGACATAGTCGAACCTGGTCAGCGAACCGTTCTCGGTGAACTGTGGTCGCAGGAGGGAGTCCTCGCGCTCGATCCGCCCGCTGAGGCCGTGGATCGAGAGGTTCATTTTGGCGATGGCAGCGATGTCGGGGTTGATCTCCTGGCCCGTGAACGTGAGCTTCGAGGGATCGCCGCCCTGTTCGTCGCGGTAGTGGGTGGCCGCTTCGACGAGCATCCCGCCTGACCCCACAGTCGGGTCGTGAAACGTGTCACCGTCCTCGAAGGGCGCGAGTAGTCGGACCATCAGCTGGACGATGTGGGGCGGTGTGAAGAACTGCCCGCCGGACTTGCCCTCCTCCTCGGCGAAGTGGCGCACGAGGTCCATGTACGCCTCGCCGAGCATGTCGGCGGGGATGCTGTCGGTGTCGAGGTCGTAGGTGGTGAGATGTTCGATCAGCCGCGTGAGTCGGTCGTCGGTCAGGGCGTCCTCTGCGACGTAGTCGGCGCGGAACACCCCCTCGACCTCGCCGTCGTTTGCCTCCCGGAGCGCGTCGAAGGCGTCGTTGATCGCCTCGTCGACGTTCTCGTTGACCGCCCGGAGGTCCTCCCAGGTGTAGCCCTCGGGGACGTAGGGGACGTCGTAGAGGTTCGGTCGACGGGCGTACTCTTCGCCGTACTCCTCGACGTACTGTCGGTACTGGACCTCGAAGTTGTCCGAGATAGTTTTGTAATATACGAGTGGTAAAATAAAGTCCTTATAGTCGGTCGAGTCGACGGCGTCACGGATGATGTCAGCGCACTTGAACAGATGAGAGTCGAGTTCGTCGAGGGTCAGCGACATACCAAGGTGATAACAGGGTAACCTCTTAGGCGTTGGTGATTGGCGGTCCACTTCACCGCTTGCTTCCCACCCCCCGGAGTTCGAGGAGGTGGTCCCGCTCTCTGCGGGAGGGTCCCCTGAGAGCCCGGTTCTCCCCGTCTCGCGTTCCGGTCCGTCCTGTCTGAACCCTCAGCCACCCGTCGCGTCGCACCCGTCGTCGATCTCCCGGAACTGGACGGGGGTCGTGTCTGAACCCTCAGACGGCCTCTGTTCGCGGTAGTGCCAGTCGTGGTCGTCGAGCCCGAGGAGCTTGGTGATCTGCTCGATGTGCTGGCGCTTCTCCTTCTGGATCCGTTCGAGGTCGGATCCGTACTCGGTGATCTCCTCGTACTCGCTTGGGACGGGGATCGTCAGGGTGTAGTCGTCCTCGTCGACGAGGATCATCTGTCCGTCCCTCGTGGGCGTCCCCTCGACAGTCTGGTCCTCGAAGTCGGTCGGGATGGTCGTCGTCTGTTCGAGCAACTCCTTCTCGATTTCCTCCAGCCTCTCGATCTCTTCGCGGAGGGTGAGCGCGGCGTCGAGTCGCCACTCGGCGTCCGTCACGGCCATGGTCTCGCGGACCTCCCGGCCGATCTCCGACTCGTTGATATACCGGTAGACCTGCCTCTCGGTGACGTCGAGGGCCTCTGCGATCTCCTCGACCGACCACTCGCCGTCCGAACCCATCCCGTAGTGCTTGGCGACCGCGAAGCGGGCCTTCGCGTCCGGTGAGGAGTACTCGGACGGGTCTGTCGTACCGCGTGAGAGGGCGAGTTGGGAGGTCCGGTGGCGCTGATCGGACATGAAGCCTCTCGAACCGGCTTTTAAACGCGCTTATATATGGGCGTTGGGGCGTTCGTAGCTCGCTGGACCCTCAGACAGTAATCGAGGGGATCGTTCCTGTCGTGCCCATACCCTCTCCGAGCCCGCTCGCTGTCCGACCTGTCTGAACCCTCAGACGGGCTCTCTCCGGTTTGAGTGCTCAGACGAACTCGTCGGCGACCTCGGTCCGACACTCGGTAGGGTATATCCTCGTCTGAACCCTCAGACGGACTCGTCGGCCTCGGATGCACTGGCGACCTCGCCGACAGGGTGGTGTCGTCTGAACCCTCAGCGAACTCACGTTCTGTCTGAAGAGCCCGTTTTTCCCTTTACAATCCCATTAGTACAGCCACAGCTCTACTACCGACCTACTCCACCTCACCCCCCTCGACCGATACCGAACAGAAACTGGCGGCGCTGACGCGCCTTGACCGCCCCGCACTGCACGGGAAGACGGAGACGTCCCTTAGAGGGGAGGGGTCGTCCCGAAAGCCCATTACTTCGGACCTCCCTAAGGAAGTGTGAGGGGACTCATTTCCTCACCTTCCACCTTCCGACGTAGAGGGGCTTTCGTTTCCTGCACTGGGTTTCTCGACCAGACCGGAGTCGTTCCGGATTTCCCGAAGTCCTGTTCGTATAACGGTCTTCGGGGGGTTCGGCTTCGTTCACTCGTCAACGGTCAACGAGTGTTACCACGACCTCGGGGGACATAAGTATGTCGAACGTCTGAAGGTTCAGACAAATAGTACCGTACTGAAACAGGCAGAGTAGGGAATCCGTCTGAAGGTTCAGACAGCTATAATCGCCTTACTGGTGCCCTCTATGCCAGTAGCTAATATCACTTCGTTCGTCTGAACCCTCAGACACAAACTTACGAGAATTAGTATCGTATATATTACTATTCTCTGTCTGAGGGCTCAGACATCTCTCCAGATTCTACAGTACGAGTAGATAGATGGTCCACCGTCTGACCCCTCAGACAGCGGTGTACCTCTGGCTGTACCCCAGCGAGTATCGAGTAATCATCTCGCACTCCATCCGGTTGGTGTCCGGCCCGCGGCGCGAGAGATTCCGGGTTCTGGTGCGAAATCATCGAGAGGGTCCGTCGCAGGCCTCGTGGAGGCGTCAACAGGAACTCCTTCGCTCGACGAGGGGGATACATCGTCGAGCGCGTTCGAGGGTCAGCAGAGGGGCGTGGCGAGGGTTGCTCGCCCTCAGCGTCGATCTACGCCGATCAAGGCGGACGAAGATCCCGCCAGCGGAAGTCGACAACGTCGCCCGAGTCGAGTTCGAGTCGATAGATCTGGGAGTCGCGTTCGTCACCAGTCGTTTCAGAAGCATCGTCTTCGAGAACGCCGAGAACGACCCCTTCCTCCCCATGATAGACGTCATGGTCGGGATCGGTCTCGTCGGGGATGTCGACCCGGACGTGGTCGCCCTCAGTGAACCGCTTCATCACCAGGAGCAAGAGCGGGGAGATAGTTAGTCCTGTCTCACTTCCGTCCACTCGCAGCCACACGTCTCACAGGTGTAGTGCTCCTTGATGATCGTTGGCTCGTCCTTCTCGAACATCCAGACGTCGCTGTCGTCACCACAGCGAGGACAGGGCTCGGATACCTCCCAGGCGATTGGCATGGGTCAGGTCTCCTCGATCTCCTCCTCGTCGGTCTCGGGAGCCACGCCTGAGGGTTCAGCCGCCCTGACGTGCTCGATCTCCTCGATGGTCAGACGGATCTCGTCAACTACCTTCCCGCCGGGCCCGAGAACATCCATGTCGAACGTCGCTGGATCACCAAGAGGAACAGCGGCTGGCCGAACCTTGTCGATGTCCTCAACGATCCAAAACCCCTCGGGACTGTCATCGGGATCCGCGAGCACGCCGAAGACGGCGTCGTCGAACTGGTCGACGAACTCGGTCAGGTCACGCCACGAGTCGGGCTTGATCTCGGGCTTTGTCTCGTCGTCAGCGGGCTCTCTGACCTCCGAGAGATCGGTCACAGAGGCGTCTCGTGAGTCTTCAGTGCGATCCATGGATCATACCCCGTCCAGATACTCTCGTCTCTGCTCGACCTTCACTTCCTCGGAGCGCCGGTCATAGTGTTTATCGAGGACCTCCTTGCCCACGTTCATTCGGTCGCTGACGACGGTTTCGGGGACGTCTTCGGAAAGATGGTGCGTAATCGACCCTCGACGAACCGAGTGAGGGCTCACACTCGACGGACACAGGCTGTAGGACCCATAATCCGCGCCCTCGCACTCGTCAGGATCGCGGTCATGGGGACAGTCGTCGCCGTAGTAGCACGGCCTCGTCGCCTTGTAGACCGTCTCCCGGACCGTCGTCCCCGAGAGTCGTCCGTGCTGAGTCGTCAGCAAGGGGTCTCGTCCATGATCATCCGTCACCGCAGGTCGCTGCCGGTCGATCCAGTCGTCAAGGACGTCGCAGACATACGGATCGAGAGCGACCAGCCGCTCGCCTTCGCTCCCGTTCTTCAGGCCCGTGTCGGTCTCGGGCCGATGTCGGAGTTCGAGTCGCTGTTCCTCCGGATTGTAGTCGTCGAGATCGAGGGCCACCAGCGACCCGAGTCGGATCCCAGTGTGCCAGAGCAGTTCGAGGACCACGTGAGTCCGAGAGGCGTACTCGAAGCGGCGCAAGTACTCCAGCACGTCCTCGGCCTGCTCCGACCGAAGGATCTCCTCGCGCTGTTCGTCGTCGTTCGAGAGGGTCGGGAGGAGGATCTTCTCGTGGAGCCCGCTCGGGACGGCGTCGATGGTCTCACAGAACCGTATGAACACCCTCAGCGTCTCCAACTGGGTCCGAAGGGACACCGCGTTCAGGTCCCCGTCTTCCTTTCGCCAGAGCCGGTACTCGTGGAGCTTGCGACCCGAGAGGTCGTTCAGATCATCGATGTCCACCTCGTCACACCAGCGGATGAAGTGGACGAGTCGGTAGTGGTGTGCCTGTAGCGTCCGCTCCGTCACTTCCCCCTCGCGTTCCCGATGGTACATCTCCTTGGCCGTCTCGGGGTCGAGGGGTTCGAGGTCGTTTTGGTCGGTCATGGTTCGTTTTGAACCCACGACCACGGAGCGACCGAGGCCCCGGCGACCGGAGATCGGCTTGTTCGCGGCCGTCAGGCCGCGATAAGTGGAGCCGAGGGCGGTGAAACCGCCCGAAGGCTCCACGAAACCCCCGTTCAAATCGGGGAGGGCGGATACGAAAAAAAGCCGAAGGCGGCGACTTCGGTGATTCGACTTCTCCAAAAACCCGTTGCGAAGAGTGTGAGGCCCACGTATCGAGAGACTTCCGTCGGGTCTACGGCGACGGAAACAACCGCGCCCATCGTTGCCCACAGTGCGACACCTGGGTTCGGCTCTTCGAGGGGAGCGCCGCCGGAAAAGACGTGCCGACACCCGACGCCCGTGAGAATCCCGGCCGTCACGGCGCCGAAGCCGGGGGGTGGTCCCGGTGAGGTTCGTCCGTGCGTCCCAGCTCTACAACCCGAGCACTGGCGAGCGGATCGCCCACCCGGACGCCGGCGCGAGTGACTACGAACGAACCAGGGCCAGTTAACTACAGACGTCGCCGCTTTGTTCCGATCGTTCCTGAACGGTATCACCGGCAAACCCTCAACAAACCCGAACCCGAACCACTGTCGGGCGAATTCGGACGAGACATCGCAGTCGACAGCCCATCGACGGTCATGCCCAACAAACGAGGGGAACCACGTCGGACAGTTCCGGACCGAATCGCCTCCGAAACTGGAAAGTCGGTAGTCTTTATCAGTAGTTGGCAATATGACCGGCGTTTATACACGAAACCGGAGTACTCGAACGTGGAACGCTAGTTTGCGAGTTCCGACCCGAATAAAGAAGATCGAATTGCCAACAACTGTTATCGAGGTCGGGCGGGATCACCGCCTCCCTAGGCCCAGATGTCGTCTGCGACCTTCTCCAGTCCGACCTCCTCGAGGGTGGAGCGCTGCGGCTTGCCGGTCCGTTCGTCCCAGCCGTTGAGCCGGTAGACCTCTCTGATCATCCACTCGAGATGCTGTTTCATCTCCTTTCCGGCACCGAGACCTTCGGGCGGTTCCTCCACGATACGTTCGGGGACGTCGAGGTCGTTCTCGGCGGTGTGACCGAAGCGTGCCCCGAACCCGCGCTCGAAGTGGACGAGCCGCTCGCCGACTTCGAGGGCGTCCTCCCGGGTGAACTCCCAGCCGGTGACTGCAGCCACTGCCTGCGCGGAGAGTTCGACCTGATCCGGAACGCCCCACGTCCCGAACCAGCAGGTGCCGTTGGCGTCGTCCCAGTACTTCACGGGCCAGGTGTTGACGACGTCCGTCGGTTTTTCTTTCCAGTCGAAGGGGTCCTGGAACTCCTCGTAGCCGGCGTCGTAGGGGATTCCCCACGCGTCGGCGCCGGGCGCGGGCCAACTCGCGCTCGGCCCGACGATCTGACCGAGCATAATCCCCCAGGCGGCCCGCCAGTCGTGAAGGTTCATCCCGGAGTCTTTGACGTGGACAGCCCGGTCGTGGGCGTCCCCACCGGCCCAGTCGGCGGCGTAGCCGGGGCCCTCGGCGAGCACCTCGCCGAGCGTTCCCTCGCGGTGGGCCGCCATCTCCAGGAGCTGCTCGACGAGTTCGGGATCGCCCCAGCCGAGTTCGATCCCGTCAGTGTCTTCGTCGTCGATCAGTCCTTCCTGATACGCCTCGATGAGGACCGCCATCGAGGCGCCGATGCCGCTGGACTCGAAGCCGAGCCGGTCACACCGATCGGTGAGATAGTGGACCCAGTCGGTGTCGTAGACGCCGACGATTGAAGCAGACCCCTCCAGGTTCTCGCCGCCCCCGGCGGGCGTCGCGACGTACCCTTCGTTCGGTCCCTCGACGTATTCGAAGTCGTACGAACAGCCGACCGGGCAGCCGAAGCAGGGCCGTGGGTCGATGTCGTGGTCCGCCATCCCCTGGCCCCACTCGTGATCGGGACCCGGCACCTCGAGCATGTTCTTCGCGACCGTCATCGACGTCTCTTTGGGGTACTCGTATTCACCCGAGGGGATACCGGCGTCCGACAGCCCCTGATAGACGGTGCTCTCTTCGAGGTTCTCGTTCCATCGCTTCGCGATTTCACGGAGCCGGTCTTCGTCGTGAATCGGTACCTCACCGGTTCCCCGCACCCCGATCGCCTTCAAGTTCTTCGAACCCATAATCTGACCGACACCGGAGTGGGAAAACGAGTGGTTCTTGTCGTTTTCGATGAGCGCCCCGTCACACAGATTTTCGCCCGCTGGTCCGATGGCGGCCACGCTCATCTCACCGGGCAGCTCCGTTGTGTAACCTAGTTCCTCCTTGAGGAGGTCCTCCGTGTCGTGGGTGTCGGCGCCCTCCAGATCGCTCGCGTCCCGTAGTTCGATCGAGCCGTTCTCGATGACGAGCGACGTCCACTCGTCTGCGGCACCGGTGATGACGAGCCCGTCGTAACCGGCGCGCTTCAGTCGCGGTCCGAACCAGCCGTGCGAGTGGGATCGACCCGCCGTGAATCCCGTGTCACCGTTCAGCGTCGTGATCGTCGCATTCGTCGCCGCCGGCACCATCGGCAGCCCCGTCAGCGGTCCCGTCGTCAACACCATCGGGTTCTCGGGGTCCAGCGGATCGATTCCCGGTTCGATCCTGCCGTACAGCAAATGCAGTCCGAGCCCGGAACAGCCGACGTACGCTTTCAGCACCTCGTCGTCCGGGAACGGTAGTTCCGTGACCTCCCCCGTGGTCAGGTTCACCTCGAGTAGTGTTTCTGCGTAGCCTCCCTGTGGCATGGCTCCAGATAAAAATGTCACTTCTCGAACTATTGCTCTTCTGCTGTAATATTGGCGTCTTTATAATGATTAATAATGCAAGTATTCCAGCGCGGAGACGAGACTGTAGCCCACGGTCTATTTTTCTTCTTCCGTAGTGATGGCGGATGTCAACCTGGCGGATGTCAACCGAAACGGCACAACTCTGGCCCGTACAGGTATGAGAGCAACTCAACTTTCGACCAGTCTGCGACGTGGGGCTATCCGCGTCGCCGGAGGAGGAACAGACTGACGGCAATTGCAACGAGGGCAATCGCGGCACCGAATCCGGTGGCATCCTCGTCGGTCGGCGTCTCGGTGGGCGTCGGCGTCTCGGTGGGTGTCGGTGTCGCGGTGGGCGTCGGCGTCTCCGGTTCGTCGGCGACGACCCGGACCGTCACCGGTTCGGACTCGATACCGTCCCTGACGGCGACGATTTCGCGCTGGGTTGCCCCCTCGAGTCGGAACGTGGCGACGCCGTCATCGCCGGTTTCGGCGACGTCCTCGCCGTCGACCCGGATCGTCGCACCCTCGACGGGGTCGTCGTACTCGTCGAGAACAGAGACGGTGAGCCGCTCGCCAGAGACGATCCGCTCGTTGCTCGGCTCCACCGCGAGCGTGGGTTCGCGGTTTATCATCAACGAGACGTTCCGATCGACTTCGCGGATCCGGACCGACTGTGAGGTGGGACTGTATCCGTCCCTGTCGGCAGTGACGGTGAGCCACGCGTTGACGGGAGCCCGAACGGTGGCCTCACCGTCACTCAACGTCGTGACGGTCCCGACGTCCTCGATGGCGACCTGGGCGCCTTCGATGGGCCGGGGCTCCTCGTAGTAGTCGTCTGCGACGTCGATCGAAAGCAGAACCGATCCGCGGCGGAGTTCGAACTCCTGGGTCACGTCACCGTCGACAGTGACCTCGTGGGTCTGCTGGAAGTAGCCCTGCTTCACGACCGAAACGGTGTACTCGCCCTGTTCGATGACGCCCGAATCGAACTCGCCGTCGGCCGTCGTTTCACCGTCGACGATTCGCACGCGATCCTTGCGAACGGTGACGGTTACGTCCGCTACGGACGTCTCGTCGTGCGTCGTCGTCACGACGATTCCACCCTGTCTGGCGACGTCGACTGTGACGTCCCGTTCGGTGGCGTTCTCGACGAGGAACGGAGTGTTTCTGACGTACTCGTCGTGTGCGACATCGATTTCGACGTCTGCAGCGCGTTCGACGTCTACGAACGCTCGGCCGTTGCTCGCGGTCGTCGCTGTCGCCTCACCGTCCTCCCAGGTAGCGGTAAGGTCTGCACCGCCGACGGGGTTGCCGTCCCGATCCTCGACGGAGACTGTGAGCGTAACGACGTCGTCTTGGGCGGCACTGCCGCCGACAGCCAGTATACCGACCACGACGACTGCCAGAACGACCAGTCCGACCCCACCCCACACCCTGATTGAAACCATGTGGTCGTCTTCGACGCCCGTCAGTAAATAAAGTCCGACAGTTTATCCGGATTTATACAGTTATTAACTATCCGTCTCGAACGGGATGGTGCCATCCGTTCAGCAGAGACGATTTCGAACCGCGTGGCCCCCCGCTGTTCCTTCCGGGACCTCGAGGTCCACCCGTGTGCACCGGCGATTTCGCCGACGATCGCAAGCCCGAACCTGGTGCCGCCCGGGGCGTTCGAATACCCGCTCTCGAACACCCTCTCCCGCTCGGCTTCGGGGATTCCTGGTCCGTCGTCCTCGACGTAGAACCCGGCCTCTCCAGGGAGATCATCGATAGTATTCGTCTGATTGTTGCATCCTACGACTCCTGTATGAAAGTATCTGCGCAGTTGGATCGGCTACATCCAAGGTAGTGATTCGCCGGCGCGTCTCATAAGCTATCAGCCACCGCCGGCAGCTGCACCGTTGTCAGCTGCGTCCCCGTTCGAGAGGAGGCTGCTCAGGGCGTCACCGAGATGATCGAGGTCGCCTTCGAGGTACGACTGGATAGTCTCGTGGATTTCGCTCACGTGATCTGCAGCCTGCTCGGGGAGCCCGTCAGCGGGGCCGACGCCGTCTCCGTCGCCGGCGCGTTCGTCGGCGGCATCAGGACGGTCGTCAGCGTCGGGACGGTCGTCAGCGTCGGGACGGTCGTCGGCATCGTGAGTGCCGTCAGCATCCTCCGGATCTATCTGGGTGGAGTTGTCAGGAACGTCTCCGACGGAGACGTCAGACGAGTTGTCGGTGGCATCCTCGGTTTCGTTCGTGGGCTGTTCGTCAGGCGTCTCCGCATCCGTTTCCACGTCGTGTGCGCTCGTCGCGTGATCGACGGTGGCGGCTCCGGCGACGACGCCCAGCACCATCGCACCACCGAGCAGCACCGACATCGCGATACCGATCGTGAGGATCTGTCGTGGGTTCATGCACGTGGAGCCTTCCGTTTGGGCCCCTTAATAGGGGGAAACCCCGAACCGGGTTTCACCGGGGTACACTGCCGTTTAAGCCGAGTTAATCCGGACTTCCGTCGCGAATCGGAGGAGTTCGAGGAGCAACCCCAGGGAGTTTATAAGGAGTAGCTCAGCCGCTCGCCGACGCGCAGTCCGCACGCAAGTGCCGCGTGGGCCCGCGCCTCGCCTGCGACCCAGTCGCCCGCACAGTAGAGCCCCGCTGATTCGGCCGCCCGGAGGGCCCCGGGTCGGATCCCCTCGTCTGGGAGGGCGAAGCGCCATCCCTGGTGGTCGGTCCAGGCGGGATCCTGGAGACGTTCGTCCCCGATCAGGTCCGCGGTGAGCGTGGTCAGGAGATCGACGTTCTCCGCGGACGATAAATTGTGCCGTTCCCGAGACCAGTCCGGCGCAGCCTGGACCACGAGAACTGATTCACCCGCCGGCACGTGACCCGGTTTGCACTCCTCGCGGGCGATCCATCCGATCTCGTGCTGGTCGTCCGTATTAATGAGGCCGTAGTACGGAACGTCGAGTTCGAATTCGTAGCCGAGAATCGCGGTCCACACCGGACGGAAGGGGACCTCGCTGGCTGCCGTCGCCAGCCCCTCTCGGGCGGGATGGTCCCACCGGGCGTCGGCGAGAAGATCGGCGGTCTGCGGCGCCGGTGGGGTCACAAGAAGCGCGTCGAACGGTCCCCACTCGCGACCGTCGGCGTCCCGGAGCGTCCAGGTTTCCCGGGGCTCCTGCCTGAGAATGGTTTCGATCCTGGTCCGCCGGTGGACCGTGGCGTCTGTGCGACCGAACAGGCGCTTGGCGATCTGGGTGAGTCCGTTTTTATACGACCACCGGTGCCCCTCGGGATCCCGGCCGGGCGTGATTTCGCTAGCAGAGTCGAAGGTGTAGATGGGCTCGGCGATGTGGACGAGCCCTTGGCTGTCGAGAGTGTCTGTGAGGAGCTCAGCCACGCGTTCGTTATCGGATGTGACGTAGTTCGCGCCGTAATCGTAGGTGACGTCCCCGCGCCGACGGGTGGCCGCGCGTCCGCAAACGCCGCCGGACTTCTCGAGAACGGTGATATCGACGTCCGAAACGACAGTATCGAGCACGAACGTGGCGGCTGCGGCCGCGCTGCCGGCGCCGACGACTCCGATTCTGGTCACGGGTTGGTGTTGTCGTGGGACCACCAAATGCTGTCGGCCGGTTCGACCGGATGACTCATGCACGTCCCCGCAACCGCGTCGTCAACCCCCGAACTGACTGTGTGATCTCGGCCGGATGCGGCAGCCCGAGCCGGTACCGGATCGCGTCCTGTCGCTTGAACGGATCGAAGACTGCCGGTTCCTCCAGTTCCCAGATTCGGGCCGTCCGGCCGCTGTACCCCGTCCGTTCGAGAATTGCGTTCGCAGCGCGTCGGCCCGCCTCGTTGGCCGATTCCATCGACGCCAGGTCCGAGTTCGTCCGGACGTAGTCGCTCGCGAGCGTGAGGTTCGGGATGGCGACGTCCGCCGGCGGGCGGTTCCGAAGTGAGCCGACAGTGTTTATCAACAACGGAGACCGGTTCTCCACGCCGTCTTCCGTCTCGACGATCGCCGGATCAAGGAACCAGTCGACGAGCATGTCGTCGGTGAGTCTGTCACCCGCGACGTTCAGGTGGGATTTCACCTGCGACCAGATCTCCGCGGCGATCTCCTCGCGGGTACACTCCCGGGCCGGTTTGCCGTACAGTACCCCTGGCGTGTCCCAGTCGGAGGCGATCACCGAGAGGACGCCCGCTACTTCCTCGGGTCCACGCGAATCGACGTCGTAGTCACTCCAGAACTGGCGCTGGGAGATCGACGTCAACGCCCACGGTGCGTCGGCGTACACCTGGTGGCCGCGAACCAGTTCGACGTCCTCCGTGAGGTAAAACTGGATCCCGTTCATCCACGCCGTATCGAGGTTTGCGATCCGACCCAGCTCCGGCGCCGCCGAGGCCATTTCGGGAGTGACGAACTCGGGGGCGACCTCGACAGGCACTGCGAGGACGTACTCGTCGGCGGTGACGGTCTCCCCGGCGACCGGCGCGGCTGCCCCATCGGCCACAACGGCGCCAGTGATCCGTCGGCCGTCGAACGTCAGACGCTCGATCGGCGAATCGGCGTACAGTGTCACCCCCAGCGACTCGAGGTAGTCGATCCACGGGTCGATCCAGGCCTCGTTCGTCGGCCCATTCAGGATTTGCTCCGTGGGGCGGGTCGGGTCGAACTGGCCGAACAGCAACTGGAGATAGATCGTCCCGATGGTGCGCGCGCTGCCGACCTGGGGACGTAACGCGACCAGCGACTGGGTGGCGTACGCGAGCCGATCGCGGAACTCCTCGGACCGATTGTCGGCGTCGATGAACTCCCACCAGGACACGTCGTCGAGTTCGTCGTCTCGACGCTCCTGACAGGCGGTCACCAGGTAGAGCAACCGCTCGAGCAGAAACCGGACGTCTTCCCGGGGGAGTTCGTCGACGAACGCCGGTCGCAGTGTCTCGAGCCAGTCGCTGACGGACTCGGGGGTGGCGACGCTCGCGACGTTTCCGGGACCGGTCGTGCTCGCAACCAGCGTCTCGCCCGTTTCGACAAGGTTGTCGGCGACTGTCGGACCGTCCTCGAGGTCTGTGAACAGTTCGCCGTCCCGGAGCGGGATTCGATCCATGGTGTCGACGACGTGCCGGTAAAACGCCGGGAAGAACCGGAATCCGTGTTCGCCGTGTAACGGCATCGGGCTGTCGTCGATCGGCATCGATCGCGCCTTTCCACCGAACCGATCGTTGGCTTCGAAGACGGTTACGTCTACCCCCCGTTGTGCGAGTTCGTGCGCCGCCGAAAGGCCGCCGATCCCACCACCGATTACGAATACCTCTGTCATTACAATGTTAAAGAATCAGATCAGTATAAGGAATACACCTGACCAGTCGTGGTCGACAACACGCCTGGACGACTGGTGGCACGTTCGTTCGCCGGAAACGACTCGATATCAGATCCGGAATCTCCGGCTTCCAGGGCCGGAGGTCCTCGCCGTCGGATCTGTGTTTTCTCCCGAACGGTACCTCACGGGCCGGAACAGCCCGGGCCGGAGAGCTCGAGGGCGAGACAGATTTGGCCCTCGAACCCCTACACGACACATGGTCGAGGTCACGTATCACTGTCCGTACTGCGGGGCCGTTACGGGGATCGAACGCGACGGCTACCTCCGGGACAAGTGTGTGACGCGGGAACCCCTGGAGGGGTGGGAGTACGCCGACACGACCGGCGACGTCGAGGCCGCCGACGGCATCGAGTTCGTCTGTCTGGGGGCCGACGGCACAGAGCGGAACGACGACGACCCTGCTGCCGACCGCGACGTCGACGGTCCTGCAGTCGACCGCGACGGCTGCGGGCGGACCTTTTACCTGAACTATGTGAAGTACGAGGACGGAACGCAGGTATCACACCGTCAACCAGCGTACGATCGCCCGCGATTCGACTTCAATCGTTGAGTTCCGACGCCGAATTCCACAATCGAGGAGCGAAAATTCGCGGCGACAATCCCAAGGTCGTCGTCCACTACTCTCCGGACATGTACACCGGGCGGCCCGAAAAGCCATGCTGTCTGTGTGATCGCAGCAACACCGCCCACCGGATCGATGTCCCGCCACGGGCGCTGAAATCGATGAAGAACGCCGGCCCGATCGCCTGGCAAGACGTCGAAGGCGAGGTATCTCTGTTCTTCTGTGAAAACGACTGGGACCTGGTCCGAGATCTCGTGTTAAAAACGGGGATGAGTCCGCTCTCCCGCTGTAACGCTGCCAGGGCGTCGTTCGCTCTCAGGGAAGACTACGAGGCGTACCTGAACGCGACCCGTGAGCAGCCCGATCACGCACCCCTCGAGAAGCGGATGCTCGAGGAGGCCCGCGAGGCGGTGGTCCGCTACGAGAACGGCGACGAGCTCGTTGAGCCTCGCGATCTCGTCGAAGCGCGTATCGTGGAGTGGACGCTCGAAGCCGACGAAGACGAAAACAATGACGAAGACGAGAGCGAAGCGGCGAGAGAACCGAGGAATCCGGACAGGTGAAAAGCGGAGTCGACAGATTGAGCGTCTGGAAGATGACTGTCTACCGGCCGGTCGGGGTGAGGTCGTCACCGACGGCGTTCATCACCTGTACTGCCGCGCTGGCGGCGAGCCCGCGGGCGACCTCGTCGCGTTCGGTGTCGTCGAGGCCGGCTTCGAGCTCTTCGGGATCCGGCGTGAACCCCGCGCTGACGGGATGTCCTGCGGGCGGATTGACGGCGACCGTCGCCTCGACGCCGTTTTGTCCGTGACTGAGTTCCGAGCCGACGACGTACCCTTCCGGGAGATACGACTCGGTTCGCGTGACGATTCCAGCGATCGCCCGCCGGAGAGCGCGTTCCTGTTCCTCCGAGAGGCTGACGTCCGCGGACGGCTGTCCCGCCTCGACGACGCCCGGTGCCCCTGCATAGGGGTTGTTTCCATTCATCGAAGTCGACCGACATAGGCGCAGACGCCTGATAAAACCGTCGGCCGTTCACAATTTTTTGGGATCCCGACGCCGTTTTTACTCGCGTCAGTCACGATGTTCGCGGATCGCCTTCGAACACTCGACACCCGCGTGGCACGCTCCGATCGGGTGATAGTCGGGCTCGACGGGCGGTGCGTCGGTGGGCGGGATCGGCTCGTTGGTTGGGCCGAGGCGTTCCCGCCACATCCCCGTCGGCGCGCGGAGGTGTGCCGCGGCGTACTCCCAGAGGCGGTCGTGCCACCGTCGGAACCGATCGTCGCCTGTTCGCTCGAACAGCACGGCCGCCGCGCCGATCGCCTCCGCGGTTGCCCAGCCGTACTTCTCGTCGGCGACGGGGTTGCCGTCGGCCTCGACCGCATAGTAGAAGCCGCCACGGTCGCCGTCCCAGCCCAGGTCGATGGCGGCGTCGAACAGTTCGATCCCGCGTTCGAGGGCCCACCCAATCCCCTCGCGATCGAGTTCCCCCAGAAGTTTCGCCCACTCGGCGTGGTGGCCCGGCTGGTACCCCCAGGGCCGAAACTGATCCCGGGGAGTGTCCTCGTTGTACGCGAAGTCGTGTTCCCAGTTGGGTGTGTAGTGCTCCCACACCAGACCATCGGTTTCTGCAGCCAGATCTACGGTGATCCGTCGGGCGATCGTCTCGGCCCGTTCGAGAAGTGCACCGTCGCCGGTAGCACGGGCGGCAGCGAGGAGTGCTTCGCACGCGTGCATGTTGGCGTTCTGGCCGCGATAGGGTTCGATCGGCTCCCCGTCGGCGTCGAGGTCGCTCCGACAGAGACCGTGTTCGGCTTCGTAAAACCGATCGAGGAACGCGTCGGCGACTGCAACAGGATCGGCGACCACCTCCGTGTCGGCCACACACCCATCAACCGAGTCCAATCCCGCGTGTGCGGCCCGGGCGTGTGCCAGTACGACGAACGCGTGACCGTACGCCGAGAGCCGGCCATCAACGATCTGGAACGAGCCGTTGGAGTCGTCGGTATCGGCTGCCGAAAGCAGCCATCGATATTCCGGTTTCCCGTTCGCGTCGATGTCTCGGTGAATCTGTTCCAGGAATTCGAGTCCGTGGGCTGCGGCCTCGATCCACGGCTCCCGTCCGTCGTGTGACACCGAAAGCGAGAAGTTCGCGACGTATCGACATGTCGCCACGAGGTGACGGGAGTCCCGGTCGACGATCTCGCCGGTTTCGGGATCGAACCCCGCGACGTATCCGCGGTCGGCGAGACAGTCCGGGTACCTGGCTTCCAGAAGCGTCAGGAGTTCCGCTCGGAGGGAGTCTGGATCGACGAGGGTCGGGGCCGTCATCGACCGAGGAGGGTCTCCGAAGCTACTTAAGGCTTATACCATCTACCCCAGATGGATTGGGTATGGCACGCAATCAGTCGATCGTTCCTGGCCGTGGTGGACGCGGTGGGAACGCCGGACTAATCGGGAAGTTCAAAACCGGCCTCAAGCTGTCGCGAGACAGCATCGGGGTCGTCAGAGACCACCCGAAGCTGCTGGTGTTTCCGCTGTTGGGCGCGCTGTCGACACTCGCCTTCTGGATCGTGTTTCTCCTTCCACTGTGGATCGCAAACCTGCTCGGAACCGGCGCGGAGCTCGTCGTGCTGTTTCTGTTGTACTTCGTGACGACGTTCTTCGCGACGTTTTTCACTGCGTCGCTGGTGTTTGCCGTCAACCAGACGTTCCACGGGGAGGAGCCACAGCTGGGCGAGAGCATGCGTGCCGCCTGGCGGCGAAAGGGACCGATTCTGGTTTGGTCGGCGGTCGCGGCGATCGTCAGCGTCATCCTCAAAAAGCTGGAGGAATCCGACAGTGCGCTGGCCCGCATTCTCTCGTCGATATTCGCGTTCGGCTGGACGATCACGACGTTCTTTATTGTCCCGGTGATCGTCTTCGAGGACGTCACCGTGAAGTCGATGTTCACCCGGAGTGCTGAGACGTTCAAGGACACGTGGGGTGAAAGCATCGGTATCGGGCTGGGGGTAACCCTCATCCAGGTCGTGGTCGGGATCGTCGGGCTCGTCGTCGCGATCCTGCTCGCGATCGGCCTCGGTGTGGTGTTTCCCGCCGCCGGGATCCTGCTCGGGATCTTCCTCGTCGGGGGCGTCCTCGTCGGGACCTATCTGCTCGGGCAGACGATCTGGGCGATCACGAAAACCGCGCTGTACGTCTACGCGGCCGAAGAGCGGGTTCCCGAGCAGTTTGCCGACTTCGACTTCGAGACGCTCGACGGCCGGGCCGAGCGTCGGGCCACCCCGGGTCGCGTTCGGAATCCGCCGACGCATCTCTACTCGTGACCTGCCGGGCGACGGGTGTCGGTGCGAATCGATCAGTTGAAGCCGGACACACCAGACTTCCTCTGTAGAGGATGTCCCCCGAAACTTCCGATCGAAAGGACGACCACATCGAGATCATTCTCGAGGAGGACGTCGAAACGGCCGGCAGCGGGTTCGAGGACGTACAGCTTATTCACGAGGCGCTGCCGGAACTGCACCGCGACGCGATCGACACCAGCGTGGAGCTTTGCGGGAGAGAGCTTTCGAGCCCGATCGTGATCGAGAGCATGACCGGCGGTCACCCGAACACCACCGAGATCAACCGGTCGCTGGCTGCGGCGGCCGGACGGACGGGAATCGCCATGGGCGTCGGCAGCCAGCGTGCCGGGCTGGAGCGCGACGACGAAGACCTCCTCGAGTCGTTTACCGTCGTCAGAGAGGCCGCCCCGGACGCGTTCATCTACGGCAACATCGGTGCGGCACAGCTCTCCGAGTACGGCGTCGAAGGGGTCGAACGCGCCGTCGAGATGATCGACGCAGACGCGATGGCGATTCACCTCAACTTCCTGCAGGAGGCCGCCCAGCCGGAGGGGGACGTCGACGCCCGTGGGTGTCTGTCCGCCATCGAGACAGTGGCGGACGGATTGAGCGTCCCCGTGATCGTCAAGGAGACTGGGAACGGGATTTCCCGGGAGACGGCCCGGAGGTTGTCTGACGCGAGCGTCGACGCGATCGACGTGGCCGGGAAGGGCGGAACCACGTGGTCCGGCGTGGAGGCGTATCGGGCGGCCGCAGTCGGCGACCGCCGCCGGGCCCGCGTTGGAACCCGGTTCCGGGAGTGGGGGATTCCAACCGCAGTCTCCACGCTGGAGGTGGCCCGCGAGCACCCATGCGTCGTCGCAAGCGGCGGGGTCAGATCCGGACTCGACGTCGCCAAGGCGATCGCGCTGGGTGCCCGTGCCGGCGGGCTTGCAAAGCCGTTCCTGGCGCCGGCCCGGGAGGGAACGGACGCCGTCGTCGAACTGATCGAGGACCTCGAGGCCGAACTTCAGACCGCGATGTTCGCGACTGGATCGGCGTCGGTTTCGGAGCTTCAGGACGCCGAATACGCTCTGCTCGGCCGGACACGCCAGTTTTCGAACCGCTGAGGGGCTTGTCGGCTCCGAGCGTGTCCTCGCTTCGCCGGCTCCACAATGTCGGTCAGACGAACGACCGTCAGTCGTCCCGCTGGCGTAGCGTCTCGAAGACTGCCTCCAGATACTCCTCTTCGTCGATCTCGTCGTCCCCGTATTTCCGTGCGGTTTCGCTGTCGATCCGGTAGCTAAAACCGGTTCCTTCAGCGTCCTCGCCACCCGCACGCAGCTGGTCGGCCGAAAGCCCCGTGGCGATCACCCCGGCGTACGCGCCGGCGACGCTTGCGACCTCGTCGTCGAACCCCTCGTCGTCGAACGGGTGGGCAGCGGTGTAGTTCACGGACAGCGTCCCGTCGTCCCGCATCGAGATGCGCTCGAACTCGATCTCCGTCTCCTCGACGATCACCTGCTGGAATACGACGGCATAGTAGTTGTCGTACACGTCCTGCAGGTATTCCTCATCGGTGAGCTCCTCGTCGGCGTACGCCTGGGCTCGAGTGCTGTCGATCGAGACTCCCCGACCGTAGTCGTCGGGACCGCCAGACCGACTGACCTGGAGACGATCCGTTTCCAAGCCCTTGGCGACCGCCTCCGCGTACGCGAGGGCGAGCTCGGCCACGTCGTCGTAAAAGCGTCTGTCGTCGATTTCGTACGGCGAGTCGATTGTCACCGACAGCGTCCCGTCCCGCAGAGAGTGACGGTCGATCTCGCCGTCCGTCTCGGCGTCGGCACGGTCCCGGAACTCCGTGAGGAGCCGCAGCTGTTCGTCCTCGATCCGGAACGTCGCTGTCTCCTCGGCTCGCGCACGGGAGATCCGATCGAGGACCTCGATGTCGACTGTGTACTCGCCGACTCGAGGTTCCCGGATGGGATAGGTAGCTGCCACGTACAGGTCGATCGAGGCTGCGTCTTCGGACACCGTGTCGCTCACGTCGTCCCTGAAGGGTCGGAGTTCCTCACCGTCGGGTCCAGTCACCGAGATGTGAACGTCGAGGTCGAACCGTTGCTCGCCGTCGTCAGTCGGCTCGAACTCGACGCCCGTCGGTTCGAGGTAGATCACGATCTCCCCCTCCGAACCGTAGGTGGCGTCCTCGATCTCCGTGTACTCGCGATACCCGTCCGGCGGGGATTCGAGGAACCGAATCCGTTCGATCCCCAACTGTGGCTCCCGATCCGGGTCGTCCTCCGTCTCCTCGTTCGGATCCGCCTCCTCGGGTGTCGTCGTGTCCTCCGGGACGTCCTCTTCCGGCTCTCCCTCCGGATCAGCCGGCGTACCGGTACAGCCGGAGATCGCCCCGAGCGACCCGCAGGTCACGAGGAGCGTCCCGGCCCGGAGGAGGTCACGGCGGTTGTTCATGTGGGACAGTTCTCGAGCCCCCGTAATGACGTTTCTCTCCACAGTATCAGCCGTGATATAGTGACCTCCTGTGACGTGGTGGGGAATGTGGCTGCACCTGCCGGCGGGTTCCGATACAACTATACTGACGGTTCGGAGTTGGCAACACGATGTCCGGGCAGACGCCACCTGGTGACAGTAGGGCCACGGAACAGGGGAGGGACGCCGAACAGGGGAGGGACGTCGACGCGTTCGTCGAGGAACTCCAATCAACCCTCGAGTCGGCGGCGGATGGTGACCTCTCTTCCCGAGCGAAGCTCTCGTTCGACGATCCCGAGCTAGCGAATACCGTAGAGACGCTCAACGATCTCCTGGCGTCGCTCGAATACACGTTCGCGACGGTCGACGGCTTCGCGACGGACGTCGGCGAGACCAGCCACGAAACGACACGTTCGGTCGAAGACGTTAGAGGTGAGACGGAGGCGGTCCACAGGACGGCCAGAGAGATCAGCGGGACCACCGAAGAGCAACAGCGAAACGTCGAGGAGCTCTCGACCGAGATGGGTAACGTCTCGGCGACCATCGAAGAGATCACGGCGACGGCAGCGTCGGTCGCCGAACAGTCCGAGCGAACTGCCACTCGAGGAACGGAGGGGCAACAAACGGCTCAACAGGCGATCGAACAGCTCGACGTGATCGAGTCCGACATCGAGGAGGCAAAGCGGACGGCCGGTGAGCTTACGGACCGAACCGTGGAGATCGACGACGTTCTGGAGTTCATCTCTGACATCGCCGAACAGACGAACCTGCTCGCGCTCAACGCCTCGATCGAGGCGGCACGTGCGGGCGAGGCCGGCGACGGGTTCGAGGTCGTCGCCGAGGAGATCAAGGACCTCGCCGAGGAGACGAAGGAGGCAACCGATCGCATAGGCGACCTCCTCAGAGAGGTTCACGATCGTGCCGAAGACACCGAACAAGAGCTCGAACGGACGGCCGAACGCGTTTCTACCGGAGCCGAGACGATCGAGAGCGCGCTCGACTCGCTAGACGAGATCGCCGAAAGCGCAGCCGAGACCAACGACGGGATCCGAGAGATCGACGACGCTACCGCAGAACAGGCACGGGCCGCACAGGACGTCTCGGAGATGGCCGACGAACTCACGGAACTTGCAGAGGAGACAGCCGCCCGAGCCGATCGGGTACTGGACGCAGTCCGGACACAGGATCAGGAGGTCTCCCGAATCAGCCACGAGGTGAAGACACTCGCGGCCCAGACGACCGTCCTCGAAGAGCAGCTCGACGGCTTCGAGTACCAGTCCGTCGGCGGCGTCGAACTGCTGGATTCGGAGACCAGAACCGACACCGCAGGCGTCGAGGGGACGTCAGTCGTCATCGGATCGAAGCCGTTCACCGCAAACAAGGTGCTGGCGTATCTGGCGTACGAACTTCTCGAGGTCGAAACCGATCTCGTCCCGGTCGATGCGGTCGGCTCCGGAATCACCGACGAGAACTTCCGGAAGCTCACGGAAGGGGAACTTGATCTCTACTGGGAGTACACGGGGACGATCTACGGACAGTTCCTGGACGCCACGGAGTCGGTCACCGACCCCGATCGCCTGCACGAGGCAGCGAAATCCGGAATCGAGTCAAAGCGGGATCTCCGGTTCGGCGCCCGTGCAGAATACAACAACACCTACACGATCCTCGCACCCCGCGTGTGGTGTGAGCAAACCGGCGTCGACTCGTTGGACGCGCTCGCCCGGTTCGCAAACGACGCCGAGGGGGAGCTTACCGCAGTCGTCGGCCCGGACTTCTGTGACCGTGAGGACGGCTGGAAGGGCCTGCTCGCCGAACACCCGTTCGAACCGGAAGTTCGCGAACGGATCTGGGCTCGGACGGAGACGGTCGAACCCGCCGAAAAGAGATACGAGGCGATCAACCGCTCCACCGTCGACGTGACGATGGGTCTCACCGTCGACGCACTGATCGACGTCCACGATCTCGTCCAGCTCGACGACGACAGACAGTTCTTCCCGATATACAACCCTGCACCACTGGTCCGGAAAGACATCATACAGGCAGATCCGGACGCGATTGACACGTTGAACCGTCTCGGCCCCACGCTCGAGGACGTCACCGAGATGCGCCGTCTGGTCCGACAGGTCGATATCGGGAAACGTCATCCGCGAGTCGTCGCCAGGGAACATCTGGAGCGGAAAAGGCTGCTGTAGACCGAAATATCCCCCAGATCAGGGGAATCCGCCATCAAATGTCGTTTGATCAACACCCTGGATATGGCGGGGAACAGTTGATTGTATTACGGTACCAATATCCAATGGGTGTACTATGACCGAACGACTTTCAGGACAGGCCGCACTGATTACGGGAGCATCGTCGGGGAACGGACGGGAGATCGCCCTCACATTCGCAGACGAAGGGGCAAGCGTCACGGTCGCAGACATCCGCGAGGAGCCGCGGGAGGGTGGAACAGCCACGCACGAGCTGATCGAAGAACGCGGCGGGGAGGCGCAGTTCGTCGAGACGGACGTAAGCAGCGTCGAGGACCTGAAACAGGCAGTCGACGAGACGGTCGACGCGTTCGGATCGCTCGACGTGATGGTGAACAACGCGGGCGTGTTCCCCGGAATGCAGCCGATTTCGGAAATCGACGAGGAGGATTACGACTGGTTGATGGACATCAACCTCAAAGGCGTCGTCTTCGGAAGCAAACTCGCCGCCGAAGTGATGTGCGAACAGGACGACGGCGGGGCGATCGTCAACCTGTCGTCGATCGCCGGGCTCAACGGGTTCGACGATTCGTCGCTGTACTGTGCCTCGAAAGGCGGTGTCGCCAACGTCACTCGGGAGCTCGCAATGGAGCTGGGGCCTGACGGGATCCGAGTCAACGCGATCAACCCCGGCGTCATCGAAACCGCGATGACCACCGAGGACGAGGAGGTGGCCGGAACGATGACGGAGACGATCCCGCTGCGCCGGGACGGAACGCCGGAGGACGTCGCCGACGTCGCGCTGTTCCTGGCGAGCGAGGAGGCCGCCTACGTCACGGGTCACAACCTCGTCGTCGACGGCGGACTCACGGCAGGGGCCTGATAATGATGGTTGTAGGCCGTAACCGGTCGATCGGCGGGCCGGGTGACCGATCGACCGGTAAATCACTACAACCACCATTATGAGACGTCGGGACCGATCCTCCCTACTCCACCTCGGTTTCGATCCAGTCTTCGAACGGCTCGAACACGTCCACCTCGTCGAACCGTTCGACGCAGGGGACTTCGTTCGGATGACGCTCCACTAGACGCGTTTTCAGTTCCGGATACCGTTCGGCAGTTGTTTTCGCAAACAGGATCGCCTCTTCGTCCCCGTCGTAGACCTCACCGTCCCACCTGTAGGTGGATCGGCAGTCGACCACGTTGACGCAGGCGGCCAGGCGTTCTTGGACCAGAAACGAAGCCAACTCGTCTGCGGACTCCCGTGGAGCTGTGACGTACGCTGTCGGCATGGTCGAACGCGGTAGCGCCGACTACTTAAGACACCAGCTCCCGGATCTCGATGGGGAGCGCGACCGCGAAGTTCGAAGGAGTGGTATCGTTGGATCTCAAGGCTTATACGGCGGAGGCGACACCTCCGCGTATGACAATCGAAACCGGCGACTCGGTGACGATCGAGTACACCGGCCGGCTGGACGACGGCTCCGTATTCGACACGACCCACGAGTCCGTCGCCGTCGAGGCCGGGCTCGACGAAGACGGCTCCGACCGGGAGTACAGCCCCCTCACCGTCGAAATCGGTGCGGGACAGATCATCGAAGGGCTCGAGGAGGCACTCGTCGGCATGGACGAGGGAGACAACAAGACCGTCGAGATCCCGCCCGAGAAAGCATACGAGTGGAGCGAAGCGAACATCCGTGAGTTCGGTGCCGCCCAGTTCGTCCAGACGGTCGGACAGGAGCCCGAAGAGGGCGCGTACGTCCGGGACCAGAACGGCACCCTCGCGGAGATCGTCCACGTCGACGAGGACGTCGTCAAGGTAGATTTCAACCACCAGCTCGCGGGTGAGACCCTCGAGTTCGAGTTCGAAGTCGTCGACGTCAGTTAATTTTCTCTCCTCACGATCGGATCGTCCCCCCACCGGGACGCAGTGATCGTTACGCGTCCGCGGGGGCACCACGGCGATTGGGCGTTCTGACCTCCTCCACCTGAGAGTAAACAAGCACCATCCCGATGCCCGCCAGCACCGCTGCGAGCGTGAACGGGACGTGGAACCCGAATTCGACGAGGAACCCCGAAAGGAGCGGCCCCGCGGCGACTCCGAAACCGAACGCCATCGTCAAAGCCGACAGCGTCGTTCCCGATGTGGTCTCGCTGGCGAGGTCACCCGCAAGCGCCAGCGCCGGCGCGAACACCATCGCCCCGGCCACCCCCTGGGCGAACCGCGCCCCGAACATCAGCCAGGAGTCGAGAACGAACCCCTGGGCGGCCGTCGTCGGTACCAGAAGCGCCATCCCGAGGACGATGAACCGCTTGCGGCCGTAGAAGTCCGTCGCGCGGCCGATGGGCATCTGCAGGAAGATCTGGGCCAGCACGAACGCCGCGAACTGGAGGCCGAACATCGTCGGCCCCTGGTCGAGCCGACTGTTGATGAGGTCCCCCAGCGTCGCGAACACGGCGATCCCGATGGCCATGAAAAAGGAGATCACACTCAGCGTAAACACCGGGTCGAACGTGTGTTCCCCCGCCTGATCGAAGATCGCCAGACTCGTGTCGTCGTCCTCCGGATCGGACGGCTCGATGTCGGGGTCGTCGATGAGCACGAGCACGAGTACCAGTGCGAGAGTTGCGGTGAAGGCGGCGAAGTAAAAGGTGGCGTCGAATCCGGAGATGTGTGCGCTCACAGAACCGACGTCGACGGTGTAAGGACCTGCGGCGACGACGGCACCGGCCGCAACCGGTCCGACGCCGAACCCGACCAGCCGGAACGTGTTGTACGTTCCCATGTTGCCGCCGCGGTTCGTCTCCGCCGCCAGATCGTTTACGAGTGCGACCGTCGTCGGAATGATGAACGCGCCGGCCACACCCTGAAGGACGCGGAGCCCGATTAGATGCCAGTACTCGGAGACGAACGAGTAGGCGAAGCTCGCAGCGGCGAGGACGGCCAGGCCGAACAACACGTAGATCTTTCGGCGTCCCGTGCGATCGGAAAGCCTCCCGGTGAACGGCTGGAGCGGACTGTTGACGAATCCGAACAGCGAGAGGACGATCCCCGTGATCGCCACTTCGGTCAGCCCGAACGTGCCGCCAGTGACGAACTCGCTCGCGATGAAAAGCGGCAACACGACGATCAGAAACGAGTTGCCGACGGATTCGGACATCCGGGCGAGCGCGAGTGCCAACACCTGTGGGTTCACACCGAAGAGAGTCCCCATCAGTAGCTGCTCACCTTCTCGACCCTCATGAGTCTCCCGTTCGTGATCGTTCCTCTTCAGTACACGAGTTGCGTTCGTCCCTTGCCGGAAGCAACACACTCCAAAAACAGCATCAGGAGCGTCCGGGAATCCGAGGAGCCAGTATAAATAGATACAAAATATAGCGACACAGCGAAGTCCAGTTGCGGTGCAGCCACGACGTGGGGGCGCACTCTCCGGGAGAAAATCACGCATGGAAAACCGGCGACCCCTGTCGGAACCCCGCGATTCCACACCAGCTCCGAATACGAGTCACATCCGATGATAGATCCGCTCTTCCAGCGTTGTCGGGGGGTATTGTGCGTCAAAGTAATCGGCGCAGTTCTCGGGCCGCTGGTTTTTGGACTCGTCTACCTCGGGAACCCGTTCGGCATTCCGCCGGCTGCCAACGCAGTTCTCGCCGGCGCACTCTGGATCGTGATCTGGTGGGTGACCGAACCGGTTCACCTCGCGGTGACGAGCCTCGTCCCGATCCCGGTGTTCTCACAGGTCGGCGTCGCCGAAGTCGACGCGATCACCGCTCAGTACGCCCATCCGATCGTGTTTCTCCTTCTCGGCGGGTTCATGCTCGCGCTCGCCGTCGAGCGGTGTCACCTCCATCGACGGCTCGCGATCGTCTTCATGGCCAACGTCGGCGGCGCGCCGGCGCGTCTCCTCCTCGGGATAATGGCCGTCACCGCGTTCCTGTCGATGTGGATCTCCAACACCGCCACGGCGATGTTGATGCTCCCGATCGCAGCCGCGATCGCGCTTGCGGGGGCAAACGGCGTCGATGACGCGCCGTCGCTTTCCCCCGGGGAATCGGCCGAAGAGATCGAATCCCCGGACGGGCTACTGTCGAAGGGGTTCGGCCTCGCCCTCCTTTTGGGGGTCGCCTTCGGCGCGAACATCGGCGGGGCGGCCACGCTCATCGGCAGTCCGCCGAGCGCGATCTTCGCCGGGATTGCCGGGTCACAGCTCGGCGTTGACGTCGGCTTTCTCGACTGGATGATCTATGCGGTTCCGCTGGTCGTCGTGACGCTTTTCGTCGCCTGGGGATGTATTATCTTGCTGACCGACCCGACGTCGTCTATCGACGAGGAGTTCGCCAGAAAGTACTACGCCGGGATGTCCGCCATGGAAAGTGACGAACGCCGGGTCGCTCTCGTCTTCGGGCTCGTCATCGTCGCCTGGCTCCTCCGTCCGGCGGTGATCGAACCGATCCTTCCGGGTCTCACCGACCACGTCATCGCGGTGGTGGGCGGGATCGCGCTGTTTCTCGTTCCGGGCGGACCGGACGGAGAAGACCGCCTCCTGTCGTGGGAGGACGCCGCAGAGCTGCCCTGGGACGTGCTCCTTTTGATCGGCGGGAGCTTCGCAGTCGCCCACGCCTTCCAGGTCGGTGGACTAGACGAGGTAGTTGCCCAGTCACTCTCCAGTCTGGAGTGGATGTCGGTGCTGCTTTTGATCGCCACCATCGTGACCGCCGTCATGGCTCTCTCGAACCTCATGTCGAACACGGCGACTGCGACGGTGTTTCTGCCGATCCTCGTCGCGTTCGCGCCCCTGGCCTCTTCGCCGCCGCTGTACCTGATGGCGCCGGCCGCACTGGCAGCGTCGTTCGTATTCGTGTTGCCCGTCGGCACGCCGCCGAACGCGATCGCCTACGGAAACGGCCACCTCGACATCGCACAGATGATGCGGGTCGGGATCGTGATCAACCTGATCTGTATTCCCCTCGTTGCGCTGCTGTCGTATCTCTGGTTGCCGGTGACGCCGTTCGGATGATTCACCGCCAGTCTACCGTTTCGAACACGCACTCCAGATACTCCCCTCTCGAGATCTCGCCGGCAGCGTACGACTGCGCCCACCTCACAGCTATCTCGAATCTGGCGAGTTCCTCGCCATTCGGATCGACGACCACCCCTTCGAACGGGAGCTCGAACCCCTCCGCGACGCCCTCGGCGTACGCCCGGGCAGCAGTCATGACTGCCTCCTCGGGTTCGCCGGAGCTTTGGATCGCGACGAACAGGCGGCTATCGTCGATATCTCCGCCCCGGACCTGTACAGCCGCCGACTCGTCGATCGCGTCGAAGATCGCCTCCGACCGTCGCTCAAGTCGTGTCTCCGGTGGCGTCTCCTCGACGGTAATCCGTATCCACACCCGAACCGGCTGTCTGTCCTGGTCCTCGGGCGTCACGAGCACCCCATAGCGACCGTCGGTTCGGACCTCCTGGACCACCGTCGGCTCACCGGCGGTGAGTTGATACGTCGCGATCGGCTGTTCGCCCGGGTCGAAGACGGTTATTGTGGTTCGGCCGGGGACCGGTCGACGGGTGTCGAGCGCGACGACGAGGAATTCACCGGTGGCGGCCTCGAGTGAGAACGTTCTATCGGTTTCCCACTCGCGTACCACCTGGTGAACCTCCCGGTCGTCGACTCCGCCGTCCCCGTCGACAGCGAGACAGCCGGGAGCCGCACCGAGTGCGAGTACGGGGACACAACCGAGCAGTGTGCGACGGTACATATCCGGACTCACTCCCTCCTTGCTCCTGGGTCGACGCGTGGATCGAGAACTCCATAAGAGAGGTCCTGCAGGAGGTTCCCGAGCACTCCGACCACGACCACGACGAGAACACAGCCGAGCAGGACGGGAACGTCGCGGGAGTTTGCCGCCCCGAACAGGACCAATCCGAACCCCTCGATTCCGAAGACGACCTCGATGACGAACACCGAAAGCACGAGCAGTCCAAGCGCCTCCGTAAACACCATCGAAATCATCGGTATCGCCGCGTTGTGGAGAACGTGTTCGGTGACCCTCCAACTGGACGCGCCTTTCGCCTCGACGAGTTTGACGAACTCGGCGGAGACGTACTCCTTCGCATATGCCCGGGCGTAGCTCAACGGGCCACCGAGCAGCGTCGTAGTCACGAGGACGATCGGAAGGAGATATTCGAACAGCAGTGAGGAGTACACCAGGTGACCGGCGATCGAAACGGACAGCAGGATCGCCCCGAGCCAGAACGTCGGAACGGCAAACGCCACGTACGATGTTCCCGTGCCGACAGCGGCGAGCCGCGAGTCCGGCCTGAGTGCGGCGTACAGTCCAAGCAAGGTGGCGATCGAGAATCCGATTGCGAGGGCCGGAAGCACGTACAGCAGCGTCCGCCCCAACGCCGAAAACACCAGCGGCATCACTGCGTCGCCGGCGTGATACGCGTAGGTGTACGCCTCGGGATCCCCGCCGGTTGCCACGTCCCAGTCGAGCGTCGCCATCCGACGAACCCAGCCCACGTACAGTTCGAATAGCGACGATTCGGCCGTCCCCATTCCAGTACCCGGCGCAGTCGCGGATCCGGCCCGACGCGTCGGAAGATACTCGGGGATCAGCAGAAACAACGCAAACACCGCCGTCAAAACACCCCAGACGGTGATCAGCCCGAATACGAGGTGTTTCGCGATCAGCTTTCCCGGGTTCATCTGCCCGATTCGAGCGAGGCAGTTCCGGAGGCAGCGCGCTGCTGGAGGGGGACCATACATCCGGGATTCGAAGCGAGATCAAAAAACGTATCGGCGAATAGGCGGGTTCGAGCCGCACCGTGGCGTCCGCGGACAGTTTTAATATTGTGCGTTTCGATCCCCGATTGCCCTCCATGAGCGACGACAGTCCTCCAGCTACCTTCGAGCACGTCGACTGGACGGACCGCTCCCGCTCTCGGACGATACTGACGCCCGAACGGATCGTCCTCGTCTTCGGGTTGACAGTCGTCTCCGGGCTCGTGGCCTACGACACCTACGTCGCGCACGTGTACCTGATCGGGAACTGGCAGACCGATGGCCTCGACTGGCTGTTGTTGGTCGGACTCGTCGTGCTGGTCTCACACGCCGGAGTGCCGGCGCTCCGACGCCGACGCACGTTTCGACGTGTCGGATGGAGGCTGTTTCGACGCCCGGCAGTAACACTGGCCGGCGTCTACCTCGGGATCTTCGTTCTGGTGGGGCTTTTCGGCCCGATACTCTACCGGGATCCGGGATTGCAATACGGGCTCGAATATCTCCCGCCCGTGGGGTTTTCAGCGGAGTTCGTCGCCGTCGACTGCCCAGGCGAAGTGACCGGGGACGCCTTCGATAGACAGTGTCACGGATCGTGGGCGTACCCGCTGGGCACGAACCATCGGGGACATCCACTGGGGTTCCTGCTGGTGGAGGGCGCACGGGTAGCGCTGTACGTCGTCGTCTTTACTGCCGCATTCGTGGTTCCGCCGGCGGTCGTGATCGGTGTGATCGCCGGACTTCGTGGCGGACTCGTCGACGACGTGTTGATGTCGGTCGTGACCGTCCAGTTGTCGATCCCCGCGGTCGTCGTCTACTTCGTCGGTTTTGCGGTTCTCGGTCCATCACTGCTGTTGTTGCTCGTAGTGTTCGGCCTGTTCAGCTGGGGCGGCATTGCGCGTCTGGTGCGCAGTGAAACCCTGCAGCGTCGGGAACGGGGCCACGTGCTGGTCGCGCGCAGCCTCGGGGCGAGGAAGTCGTATCTCGCGAAGCGTCACCTCCTGCCGAACGTCACGAACACCGTCGTTCCGGCGGTCTTTCACCTGTTCGCGATACTCGTGCTCGTCGAGGCGGGGCTGGCATTCCTCGGATTCCACGAACTGCGGCTCCACTCGTGGGGATCGACCATAAGCGAGTCGATCAACGCCCAGATCGGAAGTCGGCTGCAGTTGCGGGCCGACCGGCCGGCGTACCAGATCTGGTGGGTTTCTGGACTGCCGGCGCTGGCGTTGACGCTCACGATCACGTCGTTCAAACTACTCGGGGACGGCCTCCGGGACGCGCTGGATCCGCGGCAGTGATACTGATTATTGTAGCGATTTACCGGTCGATCGGCGGGCCGGATGGCCGATCGACCGGTTACGGCCGAGAATAATCAGTATGAGAGAGTCTCAACGGCACCCGGCTTTATCCGTGCAGTGTGTGGAGTACCACCATGAGCGACCTAGCGATCCATCACGTCGGAATCGTCGTGAGCGACCTCGAGGAAGCCGTGGCGTTCTACAGAGACACCCTCGGCCTCTCGGTGGCCGACGAGTTCACGCTGTCGGAACCCGGCATCGGGACCGCGATCGGGGTGGAGGATGTCACCGGCGACTTCGTCCACCTGGAGGGGAACGGCGCACGCGTCGAACTGATCGAATACGACCCGACCGGTTCGGACAGCCGGGCTGACGCGATCAACGGACTCGGGGCGCAACACGTCGGATTCGTAGTCGAAGATATCCAGGAATTCTACGAGCAGCTTCCGGACGACGCGGAACCGCTGAGCAGCCCGCAGCCGGTCGAGACGGGAACCTCGATCGTGTTTTTCCGCGATCCGGACGGCAACTTCCTCGAAGTCGTCGAGGCGTAGTCGGCCGTTGGCTGCGCCCGGGGAGCAGATTTATCATGATATAAAGTGATATTCAAATGTATGACACACCACAGTGACTTCGACGGCAAGACAGTCGTCGTCACCGGGGCGGGATCGGGAATCGGCCGGAAGACCGCGGTCGCGTTCGCCGGAGCGGGAGCGAACGTCGTCCTCGCAGACGTCAATGTCGAGGGTGGCGAGGAAGTCGCCGAAACGATACTCGGGGAGACGGACGGCCACGCGACGTTTGTCGAGGTAGACGTCACCGACGACGACGACGTCGAGCGGATGGTCGAGACGGCTCGCGAGGAGTACGGTGGGCTCGACGTGGCGTTCAACAACGCCGGGATCGGCGGGACATTCGACGCGACAGAGGAAATCTCCGAGGAGGACTGGCAGCGGATTATCGACGTCAACCTCACCGGTGTCTGGCGGTGCATGCGAAAGGAGATCCCACTCATGCTCGAGAACGGCGGCGGCTCGATCGTGAACACCGCCTCGATACTGGGCAAGGTCGGCGAGGCCGGGACGCCGGCGTATACGGCTGCAAAACACGGGGTCGTCGGGCTCACGAAGGTCGCAGCACTGGATCACGCGACCGACGGGATCCGGGTCAACGCAGTGTGTCCGGGGTATATCGAGACACAGATGCTCGACGATGCCGGGGTGACGAAAGACGAGGAACTGCTTGCAAAGACCAAGGAGCTCCACCCGATGAAGCGGCTGGGAACAGTCGAGGAGATCGCCGACGCGGTGACGTGGCTCGCCTCCGAACAGGCGTCGTTCGCGACCGGCGAGACGCTCGCCATCGACGGCGGATACTTGAGTCGGTGAAGAAGGGATCGGAGGGTCGTTGATTTCTTCCCTGCGGTGAACCGCGAGGCTTTCGCCTCGTTTTTCCGTAACTCTGGAAAGTACTGTTATATGTCGTCCAGTACGACGTCCGATATGAAGACCAAGGCCCTCTCACTCGACCGCGACCTCCCTGTGGCGGTCGGCATCGGACTGTTCGTCACTGTCGCGGTCCTGGTCGGCATCGCCATCCTCAACAACAGCTGGCGGATCTGGAATACGGCCGCCTTCTGTGGCTCGTATGCGGACTTCTACGGGCCGCCGGTTCCCGAGGTCTGTCTGTCGTTCCCGGTTTATTTCCGGCTGTCGCTGACCCACCCGCCGTACCTCATCCCAGCAGTGCTGCTCGGAATACTGGCGGCGATCGGGTACGGAGTCCGGCGGCGGGCGTCCGCGGCCTCTGCGACTGAATCGTAGTCGTTTCGAGAACGTTCAGGTGCCGTCGAACGCTTCACAGGTCACTGAAGTGATTGCGGAGGCCGTGAAAGGCGTCCGCGAGTCTCCCTTGCAGTTCTGACTCCTCCATTTCGTCGAAGATGATGGTCTCGGCCTTGTGCCGATCCTCCTCGTCGTGGATGTCGTGCGTTGTGAAGAACTCGCTGTACTCGCTGTCCTCAGGTACCAGCTCGACGGTCTCGTACCACTGTTCGATGACGGCGTCTTTCGCGGACGGTGGCGGGCCGGGTGTTGGATCGGACATGGTGTGTCAGGTTCCGTTCGAAATCTACGGGGTTGTCAAATATAAAGGGAACAACTGCTCATGCTCTGGAACAACCGACCAGACAACCGGAGCGATGGCGGTCAGGCCGACCCAGCCACTTATAAGGAAATTCTTCTAAGCCGGGGAGGGAGTGTGAACCACGGTCGTTTCGCTCGCTACGCTCGCTGCACTCCCTGATTCAAATCCCTCACGCGTCTCTTCGACTCCACTTCGTCGGTCTCGAGCAACCCGATGCCGAGAGTGTCACCACCGTGCGGCGCCAGCTCGCCGCACGGTCGCCAGGCACCGTTCGATCGAGCGCGATGAGGATCTCGAACAGCGCCGTCGAGACATCGAGCAGGCGTTCCAGGAGACTTGTCCGGTCGAGGACGTCGTCTCGCTCCGGAAGGCGTACCGCAGCGCTCGAGGGCAGGCCTAAGGGACCATCCGGCCGTCCCTCGAGGTCGTTCCACGATCCGCCCGGCGGTTCGCAACGCTGGCCCGGGCTGGCGATTACTAGCATCTTCTATATGAGAGGGAGGTGCAGGATGTAAGGCACATATTCAGCACTCACTGGTCAGTGGCCGTGAGCGATGTAACGGCGACATCGATCATCAGACTCCAGATATGTCGAAGTGCAATAGTAGTTGTATGCAAGACATAGAGATTTCATCTATTGGATGCTCACCCAGTGATTTCTAACGCTCAAAATTATGCAAGCTAAGTCGAGCAGACGTTAGAAGCGAACTGTCGCTACGCTTGATTCCGAACCTGAGGATCGCTGACTGAACGATATTCATCTTGAGGAACGTTCGTCACCCGTTGCACAAATTTCATGCGTTGCACGAATGTCACTAGTTACCTATATACAGACCTCGCACGACATCAAACGCGATGACATCGGAAGACCCGTCGACACGATTGGAGCGTGACCCGCCAGCGAGGGAGATGGAAGCAATCCCTGATGCAGTGGCGGAGATCAGGGAACTACTTCAAGAACAGGATCTGACGCTGGAGGACCTGTTGAAGGCGACCCAAGAAGGAAACTTTGAGCCGATGGATTCGGGAAACTACTGTGTCGTCAGTGGCTGTTACGTCGTCTGTAATTCGTGTGAAAAAAAGTAGGCTCACACTGGAACAATGAGGCAGGTGAAGGCAGGGAAGCGGTTGAAGGTGACCTATCCGACGTCTCCCGAAGAATTTTTTGATGTGGTTTCCGAGATCGACACTCTGGCGGACCGATGGATCGCCAACCATGTCAACCGGTTCGATCCGCTCGCCTGGGACGACGAAGACGACAGGCATTTCCGACGAAAAGCGTTCTCGGAACTCTGTCTGTACCTCTACGTGCGAGATGGACATCGCGGCGGTGACGTCAACTACGCCGACAGGGTCGTCAAGCGAATCAACGACCCACGATATTACCGGCTTCCGATTCGCCATCCGAGGGAGTTCCTCCTTTATTACGCTGCTTTCCTTTACGCCAATGAGACCGGAGTCCTGGACGCGGACGCGAAAACGGTTCCGGAGCGAGTTCTGGAGCAACCGGCAGTCTGGAGCGTCGAGTTACCACCGTTTCGGCTGCTGGAACTGTGGTTTTTCTGTTGCGCGTACGGATACGAGACTGACAGGCTGAACCCGGACGCCGTCATCGCCACAAGCTGTCTAAACCGACAGTTCGACGTCGTCAACTCTATCGACCAGGACGCTTACGCTCTCACTCACAACGTCTTCTATTATCGAAACTTCGGGATCCCCCATCCGGCTTTTTCTTCGGACCCTGCTCCCTATGACCTCCGTACGACACTGATCGCGCTGATCCTTCGATACCTGGCAGAAGGTAACACCGACGTCGTCCTGGAACTTCTCGTTGCCGGTGTGTTACAGGACCAGTTACCCCGCGAGATCGAGTACCTGGCACTGTCCTGGGTATACGTCCGATCGGATTCATTGGGATTCGTCCCAGGTCCCGAGTTCCGCCAAGCCCATCGAGACGTCACGGGTCCGGACGACGCTGACGTCGTGGTGGACAACTATCACTCCACGTTCGTTGCCGCAATAGCGACGACGGTCGTCCGCCAGCACGTGAAGGTCGATCGAACGGCGGATTTTCCGCTGGACGACCGGACCGTGACCGGTCTTCTCGAACTCGGTGGCGCTCTCCACGAGCTCTCCGAGTACAATTTGCGTCGGGGCGCCTCGTTGCTTTCGAACGCGGCAGGTCGCTCACTTGGAGGCGTGTACGGCGAGATTATCGGGCTCGCTGTGGAGTATTTACTCAGCCAAAATGTGAACGGCCAGTTCGGCGTCTTTACCGACGAAGAGTACCTCTACCTAGCTGCCGGAGGGGACAGCGATCAGTTTTCCCGAGAGATGGTTTGTCCCGTGACGGAGGGCTGCCAAGAGGTTGTGCAGGACCTCGGTCCCGGAGAGGAGCAACAATCCTAGTGGCATCTCGATCAGTTCGTCAAGTAGTCCACGGCAAGTTGTGTTCTCACGATCGTCGAGGTGTAACTAGTCACCTTCTCCGGTTGGTTTTCACCATGTCGCGTCCCTTCCCGCCGCAAGCGGCGGGGTTTCCTGTTTGTTTCTTGAACAAGGATCCGGACGACGAACGGATCGACGCCCACCCGGAAATGCAGGCATTTCTCGAGCGATTGTGAGCCGGCTCGTACTGCATCGAACCCGGAACCCGTCGGACGCGCTTTGCGTAGCTTGCGAACGGTGAGAGCTGGTTACTGTACTCGATGTGGATCTGGAATTCGAGCGTGGGCTCGGCGTCCCAGCGAACGGTCACCTGCTGTTGGATCACCGTCGCACGCGGGGTGGTCGATCCGTCTCCGTCGTCCCACTCGTGGGAGGCGATCAACTCGCCGTATTTGGTACCTCTGTCGGGACACGGACGTATATCGGGAACAGTAGTGAGGGCAACAGGACAGGGCACGGAACAGCCACGACGAGCCATTGGTGGAAGCAAAAGTTTCCGTGAAATGGCTCAAGACAGCACCACCTCCCCAGGTAGATAGTCAATAAAAAGTGAACCTGATTTATTAATCCGGAGGAGGGAGTGTGAACCACGGTCGTTTCGCTCGCTACGCTCGCTGCACTCCCTGATTCAAATCCCTCACGCGTCTCTTCGACTCCACTTCGTTCCGTCAGAAGAGCCGGAGGAGGGATTTGAACCCTCGACCTAATCCTTACGAAGGATTCGCTCTGCCAGCTGAGCTACTCCGGCGTGCATTGGTTCGTATCTCGATGACGGCAATAAGGGTTCCGGATTCGGGCAACAGGTCACCGTTCGACCAGACGAACGTCCAGGCAGACGTTGAGTTCGTGTGGCGCATACGACCGAACGACGTGTTCGGTTTCGACCCGAACCTCGTACGCCTCGCCGGCCGCCTCGCGGATCGCCCGCCGTCCGGGACCGAACGGATCGCCCTCGTGTTGAATGTCGTAGTAGTGGAGCACACACTCCTCTCCCGCGAGAGCGACCGCCGTATCGAGGAATTCGCCGGCCGAGTGCGGGAGGTTCATAAAGATCCGTTCGGCCCACCCCTCCCAGTCGGTGGCGACGTCTCGAACGTCGCCGTGGATCGCCGTGATCCGATCGCTCACGCCGTTCCGGCGGGCGTTCTCCCGGAGGTAGTCGACCGCCCGCTCGTTGAGATCACAGGCCACCACCTCCGCCCCCCGGTCGGCCGCCGGGATCGCGAACGGCCCCACGCCGGCGAACATGTCGAAGACGTGCTCGTCGGGGCCCACTGTCTCGAGCACGCGGTGTCGCTCCGTCGCGAGCCGCGGCGAGAAGTACACCTCGTCGACGTCGAGCAGGAACTCGTAGCCGTACTCGCGGTGGACCGTCTCCGTCGGCGAGCTGTAGGGGTTCGACGCCCCGATATCCTCCGGGGAGACGATTACCTCCCAGTCCCGGACCCGCAGTTCGCCCCGGATCTTCGAGGCGCGGTTCAAAACGGTCCGCACAGGGATGTCCGAGTCGACGACCGCGTTCGCGATCTCGCGTGCCCGGTCGGGGTCGTCCTCGTCGAGGATGACGATGTCTCCGAGTCGTTCGTAGGTCGGGTCGTAGCCGAGGAGATCAGCCGGGGTCCGCTGTGGCTCCTGTTCGGGGAGCTCCCGCTCGGTCACCGCGTCGGCGTACTCCTCGGGAACGCTCGCCGGGTCGGTGATCGGAAGGTAGATGGTCGCCTCCTCGACGACGATCCGGTGGGTGCCGTCGAGCACGCCGGCCGACGAAAGCGCCTGTCGGACGGCCTCGCCCTGCTCCCGGGGGACCGCCACGCACGGAACGGACATACAGAGAGAAGTCAGCCGACCGGCGAAAGCGCTACGGTTCGACCGTCTCGCCGGTGGCTTCATCGACGGCCCCGTCGTCGCGGGACTCACCGGATCGCGCGTCGAGACGCGCTTCGATCGCACACGCTACGGCGTCCGGCTCCAGCGACCGGGCGTCGACGACCGGCGGGAGTTGTTGACCAGTGGACTCCTCGAGGAGATTCTCGACCGCGTGTGACACGTCGCCGGCCCGGACGAGACAGTCTGCCGACGAGACGACCCCCCGAACCCGATCGAACGTCGCGTCGGACAGCCCCGAAAACGGCGGGACCGTCACCGCGTCTGCCCCCACGTCCTCGGCCAGTACGGCGGCGTCGTCACCCTCGTGGACGGGGCCGAGAGAGATCGTCGCGTCCGTGGCCGCGAGGCGAGCCAGGACAAGCGCCGCCGGACGCCCGTTGCCGAGCACGTGGACGCGACAATCCGTTCGGAGGTCGGTACACGCCGCCGGCGAAAACGCCGTTACGCCCGGCGCGTCCGCGGCCGGCTGACCGGTCACGACAGCCGTCGCGTCGAACGTTTCCTCCAGACTCTCGGCGGTGAGCACTTCCGAGGGAGGGCCCGACGCCTGTACGCGGCCGTCCGAGAGCAACACCAGCTCGTCGCAGTATCGCGCCGCCAGGTCGAGATCGTGGATCGCGGCGACGACGGTCTTTCCCTCCTCGACGAGCTCGTCCACCAGTTCCAGGGTTCGAACCGCGTGGTTCACGTCGAGACTCGCCGTCGGTTCGTCCAGAAACAGCACCGGCGTCTCCTGGGCGAGCGCCCGGGCGAGCAAAACCCGCTGGCGCTCGCCGCCCGAGACTTCGGTTATCGACCGGTCGGCGAACTGGGTGATCTCGGTCCGTTCCATCGCCGCTCGGATCGCCTCCCTGTCGTCCGGCCCGAGCGTCCCGAACCGGGAGACGTGCGGCGTCCGCCCCATCTCCACGGTCTGCTGGACCGTAAAGGAAAACGACAGCGTCGTCGTCTGTGGAACCGTCGCAACCGTTCGGCTCACTTCCCGTGCTGGCCGGTCGTGGACCGGAACGCCAGCCACCCGAACCTGCCCGGCGTCGATGGGGAGCAACGCGCGCATCGCCCGAAGTAGCGTCGACTTCCCTGCTCCGTTGGGCCCGACGAGACCCACTAGCGTCCCGGGGTCGACGGTGACGTCGACGTCTTCGAGGATCCGGACCCCGCCGAGCGACACGTCGATACCCCGGGCGTCGACGACGGGCTCGGAAGCCGCGGCGGCGGCAGGATCGTCAGCCACCGTCTCCCCGTTCGAGAGTTCGACCGGGAGATCGCGATCGCCGTTGCCGTTGGCGTGGCTGTTGTCGCCGTTCCGTCCGGTGTTCTGCTTCGCGTTCCGTTGGTCGGTCGGGTTTCCGAACCGCCGATCCGGATCGAACTCGCCGCGGCTCACAGTTCGTGCACCTCCCGTTTGCGGAGCAGATACAGGAAGAAGGGCGCGCCGACCGCGGCGGTGACGATCCCGACCGGGATCTCCGTCGCGCCCGCCCGTGCGACGGTGTCGGCGACGACGAGGAACGCCGCCCCCGCAAGCGCCGAGGCGGGCAACAGTACGCGGTGGTCGGGGCCGACGACGAGCCGGAGCATGTGCGGGACGATCAGTCCGACGAAGCCGATGACCCCCGCGACGGCGACCCCGGCGGCGGTGATCACGCTGGAGGCGGCAAGCAGGATCCGTTTCGTGCGTTCGACCTCGATCCCGAGCCCTTTGGCGTCCTCCTCGCCCAGAAGGAGGACGTTCAGGTCCCGGGAGTAGGCGAGCAAAACGACGAAAAGGATCGGAACCACCAAAAGCGTCGCCTGTACCTCGCTCCAGGTCGACCCCTGGAGGTGACCCATGAGCCACGCGACGACCTGTCTGAGGCTCTCGCCCGCCTGGAGCTGGAGATACGAGATCATCGCACCCAGGAACGTCTGGACGGCGACCCCAGCGAGCAACAGCGTAGCGACCGGGGTCCTGCCGTTTTCAGTCGCGATCACGTAGACGGCAAACGCGGCGAGCAACGCCCCGGCGAACGCCGCCCCGCGAAGCCCGAGCCCGAACGGCAGCGCCAGCGGCGCGACGATGAACACCGTCGCACCCAGCGCCGCGCCCGAGGACACGCCGATGATCGACGGGTCCGCCATCGGGTTACGGAAAAATCCCTGCATCACGGTGCCGGCCGCCGCAAGCGAGAAGCCGACGAGTGCGGCAAGCAGGATCCGCGGGAGCCGAACCTGCATCACGATCCGTTCGTGCGTCGAATTGACCGGGTACGCAGTCAGCGGGCGCCAGCTCAGATCGATGCCGGGGAGCTGCAACAGCCCGCCGATCACAACACCGCCCCAGGTCAACTCGAGTCCGGCCGGAACCGGGATCGAATTGAGGAGGATCTTCGCGATCTCGGTCGGCGGGATCGTCACGGGGCCGATCCCAGCCGCGACCGTCACCACGACCGCAAGCAGCGCAGCTAACAACGTCGACCACGCCACTGCTCGCGATTTTGCCGACCGAGCCGCCGGCTCCCACCGCGTTACGGCGCGGACCAGCCGGTCGACTCCCTCGGTGCTCACATCTACAACCCCACTTTCAATAGATAAATACTTATTGGGTTAACGCTTCGGACAAGATGATGCAACGGACAGCCATCGTTGTTTCGATCCTCGTTCTTTTGGCCGGCGTCGGCGTCGCCCCTGCGGCCGGTGCGGCGTCTTCATCGGTTGCGGACGTGGACGAACCCGACGCGACGTACGAACCGTGCGAGTTCCCGGTCGAACTGACCGACGCGACCGGCGAGACGGTGACGATCGAAGAGAAGCCCGAACGAGTCACCACGATCGGGCCGAGTGCAGCCCAGACGATGTGGGAGATCGGCGGTGAAGAGCAGGTCGTGGGCGTCTCACAGTTCGCCCACTATCTCGATGGCGCCGAGGAGAAGGCCAACGTCTCCGCCGAATTCGGCGCCAGCGTCGAACAGGTCGTCGCGACCGACCCCGATCTGGTTCTGGCTCCGAACGTCAGCGCCCAGGACGTCGAACCCCTCCGCGAGGCCGGCCTGACAGTCTATCACTTCCCCGAGGCGACCGACACGGACGACGTCGCCGAGAAGACGGAAACGATCGGCAAGCTCACCGGGAACTGCGAGGGTGCCGCCGAGGCGAACGCCTGGATGCACGCCAACGTCGACGCCCTGAACAGCGTTACCGCCGAGGCCGACGAGCGTCCTGCCGCACTGTACCCCCTCGGTGACGGCTTCGTTGCCGGCGGCAACACGTTCATCGACGAGATCATCACCGTTTCCGGTGCCGACAACGTCGCACACGAACACGAGGACTTCCCGCAGCTGAACGACGAAGTGCTGCTCGAGATGGATCCCGAGGTTCTCGTGGTGACGATGCCCGGTGTCTTCCTCGAACAGGAACCGTACGCCTCGACGACTGCCGGTGAAACAGAGTCCGAAGTCGTCGTCGATGTGCAGTGGCTGAACCAGCCAGCACCACGCAGCATGGTGGAGGCGACACACGAACTCGCCGCGCAGCTGCATCCCGAGCTGTACGACGAGAGCGTCTACGTCGAGCGATCGGAGATCACCGTCGAGTCGGTCGATGAGGCGGCCGAGGAAGAGAGCACTGAAGCGCAGGAAACCGAAGAGGAAGGTGCTGACGAACAGACACCCGAAGAGACGCCCGACGACGCTGCCGACGTGACGACGCCCGGCTTCGGCGTCGTCGTCGCCCTCGTCGGGACGCTTTTGGCCGCACTGCTGGCGCTCCGGCGCGTCGAATAGGTTCGCGGACGCTGTTGCTGACTCGTTTTTAAAATCAGCAGCCTCCCGACGATCAGGCGGCCGCCTCCGTGCCGTCACGCCACCGGAGATACATATACGGGATCACCGCGAGGATGGCGAACACGAGCGTCGCGAGCCCCCACAGCACCGCGTATCGGCTTCCGCGAGCCCGCGCGTCGGTGTACACCCAGTAGGCGACTGCGACGAGGATGCCGTACACTGCACCGTAATAGAGGAGCGACCGAATCGTCGGCAAACTTTCCACCACCAGCGGATCCATTAGTCCTTTTTCAGGTGGGAGCGAGTAAAAACCCAGCCATCGAGCGTGGCTACAGCCGACCGTCCGACGGAACGAGCGTCGAGTCGGTCAGATCGGCGGCCATCACGAAGTCAGGTTCGTCCGCGACCGGAACACGTGCTGTGGCGACGTCGCTGATCCACTCGACGCCCTCGGGAATCATCACGCGAACGTTGTCGACGCCGACGGCTGCCGCGTCCCGTTGTACGGCCGCAAACAGGGAGTCGGCCGCCTCGGGAGTGTCCCACGCGCCGACCGCGTACAGCGCCCACTGCTCGGGTTCACCGTCCTCGTTCTCGCGCTCGAAGGTCCGATCCCGATAGGTGAACCCGCGGACGCCCCGATCGTGAACGGTGAAGAGACGGTCCTCGTTTGCCGCCGTCTGGAGCTTTTCTGGGGTGAGTTCCGAGAGCGCCCACGATTCGCTGTCGTCCATTGCGAGTCCGCGGAGGTGGGTCCTGGTCTCGGATTGACCCCAGAACGTCCAGGCGCCGACCGCGTCGGCGCCGATCGACAGCGCGGGGTCGACATGGCCGTCGGGCTCCGGTCTCGCGTACCGAAACTCCGTACAGGGATCGAAACCCGCCGAACGGGACTGGCCGAGGCCGGCCACGTTCCAGGAGAACACCATGTTGCGCACCACCGTCGCCCCCCGATCCTCAGCCCACTCGAAGATCGCGTCGGTGAGCAGCCGCGAGATCCCCAGTCCGCGGTACTCCGGATGCACGCGCATCCCCTGTGCCCACGCTTCATACTCCGAGAGCAACACCCCCTGACAGAGCCCGGCGATCTCGCCGTCGTCGTCGACATCGGCGGCGCCATCACCGTCCTCGGTGCCGCCGCCGTCAGCATCGTCCTCGACGACGAGCACGAACGTGCGCTGGTTGGGTCCATCCGTTTCGACCCACTCTGAGAACACCCGCGGAATGTAATCGGAGGCGTCCCTACCGCTCCAGGTGTCGGCCGTAAACGCGACAACGTCGGCTTCGTCCTCCGGTCGTGCCTGTCTGACCGTGACGTCGATCCCGCCGTCGGCCGCGTCATCACGAGAGCTCATGACGGATCCACCCCCGTTATCGCCACGGCTGCGATTCGGCGGTCAGTTCGCCGGCGAGGTCGGTCCGCATCGCCTCGGCGACCGACTCGGCCGCGACGGCGTCGCCGCCGACGTTCCCGAGCACCCACATCAGCTTCACCTTCGCCGTGCCGGGGAGCGTGTCGCCGCCCTCGATCACGCCCGCATCGAGGATGTCCCGACCCGTGTCGTAGACGCGGTCGCAGACGCGACCCTCGAGACACTGGCTGGTCATCACGACGGTGGTGCCGTCCTCCGCCAGCTCCTCGAGTCGAGGGATCAGGTCCGTGTGGACGTGACCGAGGCCGGTCCCCTCGACGACGACGCCGTCCTTCCCGTCGAGGTACTCCCAGGCGGCCGGATCCATCCCGGGAGTGAACTTCACGAGTTCGACGTCGGGCTCCAGCTCCGGGGACAGCGAGAGGTCGACCGCCCCGCGGTCCCGGTAGTCGCGACGGAACGTGATCGCGTCCTCGGCGACGCCGCCGTCCCCGCCGGTCTCGGTGGCCGCCTCGTAGTCGACTTCCCCGAGCGGTTTCGCCCCGACAGTTTCGAAGGCGTCCCGGCGGGAGGTGTGGTTCTTCCGCACCCGGGTGGCCCGGTGGAGCGCACAGACGTCGTCGGAAGCGCCAGCGTGCATGCAGACCAGCACCTCGGCGTGGTCGGCTTTGGCGGCCTCCACCGAACAGACCGCGTTCATCACGTTGTCCGAGGAGGGCCTGTCGGCGGAGCGCTGGCTGCCCGTGAACACGATCGGCACCGGCGTCTCGAGCATGAACGACAGCGCCGACGCGGTGAACTGCATCGTGTCGGTCCCGTGCATGACGACGATGCCGTCCGCTCCGGCGTCGATCTCCTCGTGGACGGCCCGCGCGAGATCCTGCCAGATCGGCACCTCCATGTTCTCCGAGAGGATGTTCGCCACAACGCGCCCGCGGTAGTTGGCCCGCCCGGCGAGTTCGGGAACCGCCCGGAGAACGTCCTCGGCGTCGAACTGGGCGGTGACCGCACCCGTCCGGTAGTCGACCGTCGAGGCGATCGTTCCCCCCGTCGAGATCAACGAGATGGTCGGGAGGTCACCCTCGAACTCGATTTCTGACACTCCGTCCTCGCCGGCTCCGCCCCCGTCGATGTTGTGGACGGACGACTCCAGAACGTCGATTGACGCCTCCTCGCGATCGATTCCGACGTTGTAGCCGCCGTCGAGCTTCACCACCAGATACTCCTCGGTGGTGGAGGGCAACAGTACGCCTTCGTTCGTGACGCCTCCGCGCTCGACGCGGACGCGATCTCCCGGTTGCATGCACGCGGGTTTTCCGTCTGCGGACTTGAAACCATCCGTTCGCCCGTACGCGGAACCGTGTGCAACTGGGGATCGGCCGAGGATCGACCGAGGATCGATCGGGGATCGATCGGGGATCGACCGCGGATCGGAGTCCGCGACCTTTTAAGTCGCCAGCAGACCGGCGTACAGACAGTCACATGTGGGTCCGATCGGAGTACGCGGGCGAGCTCGCGGTAATCTCGGCGTGGGTGGCGGTGCTGGTGCCGTGGAACGTGTCGGTCAGCCAGCGCGTGTTCGACGGGCGGTTTCTCTCGGTGCGGTTTCCGCTGTTCGAAATCCAGTACGGCTGGGGGTTCGCGATCCCCGAACTGAACGGGATCGCGCTGCACTCGATCCCGGCGGCGATCCGACTCCAGGCCGGCGAGAGCGTCGCGGTCGCCTACTGGGTGTGGGGCGGGGCTGGTGCCGTGGTAATCGCTGCGGCGCTGGTGGGCGTCGTATTCTATCTGCGTGAAGAAACCGTCGAATCCGGACCTGTCGACCCGGTCAGGCTCGTCGGCGCGCTGCTGGTTCTTTCCGGGGGGCTGTTCGCGGCAGCGACCTACCTCCGGTTCAGGTTCGGGCTCCCCGAATACCCGGTCCCGGTGGGCACTGTCATCCTGCTCGTGTTGGGCGTCTTGCTGCTCCGCGTGGAGCGGCGAACCTGACTCCCGAGGGTCGACGCTTATAAGAGCAGCCCGTCGACGATGACCTCTTCGAGGAGAAACAGCACCGCGATGCCGGCGGTGAACCCGAGCGCAGTCCGGCGGGTCACGAGCGTTGCCACCTCCGAACTGATGAGGTCGGCCATCTCCCACAGGACCTGTACGATCGCCCCGAAGGCGACGGCGAAAAAGAGGGTGGCGACCAGCGCCGAGTCGACCAGGCTACCGATCCAGCCCCCGACGATGACCCCGCCGCCCGCGAGCAGACCCAGCGCGGCGAAGTGACGCAACGGCGGCGCTTCCTGTTCGCGAGCCAGGGCGGCGATGACGGCCGGTCCCTCGGTGACGTTGTGGATGATGAACCCGACGGCCAGAAGCGCCACGAGTCCGAGCTCCCCGAGCACGAACGCGCTCCCGATGGCGAGCCCCTCGCCGATGCTGTGTAATCCGAGGCCGATCGCGACCAGATACGCGACCCGGAGCCCGTCACCCGAAACAGCCGCGGTTTTTCGCTTCCGCCATCGGCTTGCGAGTTCCATCGTCACCACAGTGACGAGCACGGCTCCGACTGCGACCGATTCGCCGAGGTACGGCGCCGGAACGGCAGCGGCGAACTCGACCGCCTCGAGACCCATCTCGACGGCGATATACGCGAGGATCCCCGCCGAAAACGCCAACACTGCGTGGATCCACCCCAGATCGAGCCGCCGGAAGTACGGGAACCAGAGCATGCCGACGACGACCGGAAGGATCCCCGCGACGAAGCCGATCCCGGTCAACACCACGATCACGTCCAGCGTCGCCGTCGCGGCGAGCCAGTCGACGCCTACGAGCGAAATCACACCGTAAAGAGCGGCAACGACGATCGCGAGGACGAAGAACGGTCCGAACGCGAGCATCCAGTCGGGATACTCGTCGTGACGAACCCGACGAGAGAGTGCCATACCGGTGGTACTACCCTCCTAAATAAAAAATTTGGCTTCCCTAATTCTGCTCCAGCGTGAACGTCTCGGTGGTCCGGATCGCCTCGCCGTGAACCTGATCCTCGACAGTGAGCGTCAACTCGTACTCGCCCGGCGGATCATCCTCGAACGTCGAGATGGCCTCCCAGATGGCGAGGATGTGGTGTTCGCCGACCCGCTCCCAGTGCTCCTCCCTGTCGTCTACGTCCCAGGTGCTCCCGTCGGGTGCGTCGATCTCGAACGTGTACACGAGCCTGGCAGTGCCAGCGCTGTCGACGGGGACGTGGTGGACCCTCACGAGGAGCCAGATCGTGTCCCCGACAGCGTACGTGTCGTTCGGCTGGGGGTCGTAGTCGTCCATTCCATCCGGTTCCCCGTCGGTGAACACCACCCGCTCGAATTCGAACTGCACCAATCTGAACGGGCGGGAAATCGAGGCCGTTTGGTCGGACTCACGATCGGTCAGGGTGACCTCGAGAGTGTACTCGCCGGCCTCGGGAACGTCCAGTTTCCCGGTGTCGAATCCCTGGGTCACGTACACCTCGTTCGGGAGCTCCCCGAGCGTTGCCTGAGGGATCGATATTGGCTCTTCGATAGCCGCCAGTTCGGTCCCGTCGGGGGCGAGAATCGTCCACTGGGAGTCGAGCTGCGGCTCGTCCGCATCGGGGCTGACGTTGGAGGCTTCCAGATACACCCAGACCATCTCGCCCACCTCGTACCGGTCGTCAGGTTGAGCCGTATACTCGCCGTGACCTTCTGCCCGAGTTGACGTGAACGCGAACCGGTCGATCGAAAACGGCGGTCTCTCCTCGTCCTCTTCTGGACCGTTGTCTTCGGGTTCCTCGGCTTCCGGATCGCCGGCCGGATCAGACAGACAGCCGGCACCCACTGTCGCGCCAACGACCACTCCACCCTTGACGACGAACGCGCGTCGAGTATTCACGGGTACTCACCCCTATTGCTCCAGCGTGAACGTTTCGGTGGTCCGGATCGTCTCCCCCACGCTCTGTTCCTCGACGGTGATCGTCAGCTCGTACTCGCCCGGCGGATCCTCCTCGAACGTCGCAAACCCCTCCCAGATGATCAATACGTCCCCTGACTCTACGTCCTCCCAGCGTTCTTCCCGGTCATCTTTGTCCCACGTGTCCCCGTCCGGCGTCTCCACGTCGAACGTATATTCGAGTGTTGCAGTCCCGTCTTCATCTGTAGGAACGTTCTGGACCGCAACGAGAACCCAGACCGTCTCGCCGACCGCGTACGTGTTGTCGGGCTGCTCGTCATACTCCTCGTACCCCTCCGGCTGTCCGTCCGTGAACGCCACCGTCTCGAACTCGAACGGGCCGTCATCGGACGACATTCCTGTACAGCCCGCAAGCGTCGCCGAACAGGCGAGCGCGGCTCCCCCCGCTAACAGGTACCTTCGTGTGACCATGTGTGAAAATTCGTCCGCGATGAAATCTATTCCGTGTGATATTCTCTCAAAACGATAACATCGTCCCACTTTTATCTATCTGTACGTGTGACATTCCCGAACCCAGACCGGTACGATCGGCGATCTGATTTCCCGTTCGTCTGGATCACCCCTCTTCAGTGCGGGTTCGCGGGCGAACCTTCATACATCATCACACTGTAGTATCGAACACTATGGACTGCCGAGTCGTCGTCGAAGCTGCGGTGCCGGTGTACGACGTGGAAACGCCCGACGAGGCGATTCGGATCGCAATTTCGAAGACGGGAGAGATGTTGAACCCGGATCTCAACTACGTGGAGATCAACATGGGCGAGCGAACCACCCCAGACGGGAAGTCGTTGCCGCCGGCGTTCATCGCCGCCGACGAGGCGCTCGTCGCGCTGGAGCTGGAGATGACGGTGTTCAACGTCGAACGGGAAGAACACGCGAGTCGGATCGCACGCAAGGAGATCGGACAGCGACTCCGCAACATTCCCCTCAAAGTGCTCGAGGTCGAAGTAATCCCGGACGAGCAAGACGAGCAAAGCGGTGAGGAAGGAGACGGGAACGGCCGAACCGAGGAGGGCGACGGATCCGACGACCCCACCGATAGCGGATCGGACGACGAAAACGGAGGGAACGGTAACGGGGACGACGACCTGCTGCCGGAGTTCGAAGAGATGGTAGACGAGTAATCGACAGTCGGGCGAGGAAGTGCCGACGGGATCCATCCTGCATCGGACATCGACTGTCCGGTGGTTCCTGTACAGGCGGTCGAGGCGACTGCCCCGGGACTTGACCCCGGGGTGAGTTCCCCGTATTCTGCGGCTCTATTCAGTCGAACCGTATCCGTCGAGTAGTTCGGCGAGTGCTCCGTGGCGCTCGGTCGTGTGTGGTGCAGTGAGCGGTGACACCGACACCCGTCCGTTCATGACTGCGTATCGATCCGTTCCCTCGGGTTCTGGAAGGGTGCCGTCGGCCATTCGCTCCCAGATTCTGTCCCGGAGCCGGATCGAATCCCCGTTTCGTTCGGCGGTCATGTCGTACAGCCTCGATGGTCTCGTGACCTCGACGGGCAGACGATCCCCCGCAGCCCCTCCGCTGTCGGCGTTCGGCTTGTCGGTCGCATCGTACGGGGCATTGACGTTGAGGTAGTCGACGCCTTCGAACACCCCGGCGTCGATCGCGTGCTCCGCCAGGAACGTCGCGATTTCGACGGGTTGTCGGAAGTCTTCGGGGTCGGTCGCCAGCTTCTCCCAGTCGTCGGAGACGGGGATGTAAAGCGAGACGGCGATCGCAGGCACCTCGAAGAAGGCCGCCTCCACCGCGGCGGAGACCGTCCCCGACCGACCCAGCGTGTACGCCCCGATGTTCGCGCCTTTGTTACAGCCCGCGACGACCAGGTCGACGTCGGGACAAAGCACCTCCAGTCCGGCGACCGTGCAGTCGGCCGGGGTTCCTTCGATCGCGTAGCCGAGTTCGTGTTCCTCGACGGGCACCTCGTGTGACAGCGCTCGACCGACCGAACTCCGGTCGTTCTTGGGTGCGACAGCAACGACGTCCGCGATCTGTGAGAGGCCGTCGTACAGCGCCCGGAACCCGACGGTGTCGATCCCGTCGTCGTTCGTCAGCAGGATCCGCATCCGACCATCGTCCATACCCGAATCTGGCTGCGTACCCTGAAAAGGGCTCGGTCGCAACCGGCGGAGAGACGACAAGCGGAACGCACACAAGGCCGGGGATAAATACGTCGACCATGGGACTCGGTGGAACCGCAAAGAAGATCCAGACGCTCGCGGACACGGCCGAAAAGATGTATCAGCGGCTCAACGAACTCCGCGAGCAGGTACAGGCAACCCACGACAGCGTCACCGACACGACCGATCGCGTCAAGCGGCTCGAAAACGAGATGGCCGAACAGCGTGCGCTGTTGAACGCCGTCGCCGAAGAGCTCGACATCGACGTCGAAACTGTGAGTGCAGAGGCACACATCTCCGACGCCGAAGGGATCCAGGAAACCGCCGAGGAAACTCCAGAACAGGAACATGACGCCGAATCCGGCGGAGGCAAGGCGGAGCCATCCGACGATGCTCCGACGGAAAGCGGCGACCGAGAGGACCCCGAAACAGCGGGAGATTAGTAGCGCGGGCGAGAACCGCCAGTATGGAGACGACGAAGGCGTTTTCCGGTCTCGAGTGTACCGACTGCGGTGCCGTTCACGACGCCGACACCGCAGGAGGCTGCCCGAACTGTAACGGACCGCTCGATCCGACGTACGACCTCTCGGCCGTCGACGTCCACGCCGACGTGATCGAACGCCCTCCGGATCCGGTCGGTATGTGGGCGTTCGACGCCGTGTTGCCCTTTCCCGCAGGCACCCGGGTGAGCGCAGCCGAGGGAGGTACGCCGCTCGTCGACGCCGATCGGCTCGCCGAAGAACTCGGCGTCGCCAGCGTGGAGATCAAAGACGAGTCCCGAAATCCGACCGGAACTGTTCTCGACCGGGGACTCAGCCTCGCTGTGACCGCTGCAGCGGGTCACGCGGAAGGAAGCGATGTCGAACCGCTGGCGCTCGCTGCAGCGGGCAACGCCGCCCAGTCGGCTGCGGCGTACGCCGGCCGGGTGGATCTTCGGCTGTACGCGTTCGTCCCCTCGCGGTGTGCGTTCTCGAACAAGGCGATGGTGAACGTCCACGGCGGGGAGATGCAGGTCGTCGGCGGACGCTACGAGGACGCCCGGGCGGCGATCGACGACCAGCTCGCGGCCGACTACTACTCGCTGCAGGAGTTCACCACGCCGTATCGCCACGAGGGAGTCAAAACCGTCGCGCTGGAGCTGCTCGCAGATCGGGACTGGACGGCCCCGGATGCCGTGTTCGTCCCCACCGGGACCGGCGAACTCCTCGTGGGGGTCGTCCGGGGATTCGAACTCGCCGCCGACCTGGACCTGATTGAGCGCATTCCCGACGTAATCGCGGTCCAACCATCCGGCTGCGCACCGATCGCAGCGGCCCACGAGCAGGGTCTCGGCCAGCCGGAGCCGTGGGACGTTCCCGACACGATCGTCGGGGAACTCGAGATCCCCGATCCCGAAGGTGGGGCACGGGCGCTCGGGGCGCTCGATCGGATCGGCGGCCGGGCAGTCACCGTCGAGGACGAGGAGATCCTCGAGAGCGCAGTGACGATCAATCAGACCACTGTCGTGGAGATGGGCCCCGGCGGCGGGGCTGCAGCCGCCGGCGCCTGGGAACTCGCATCACAGCTCGATTCCGACGCCGAGGTCGTACTGCTCAATACCGAATCGGGTGGGAAAACCCCGGACGTGCTCCGAAGTCACCTGATGAGCAAGGGGATCTGAACTGCTGCCGCGACGGAAAGACATATCCCGTGCCAACAATTACCAAACTTCGGACCATGACCGCGCATTCCGACGACGGGTCACAGTTGGATCGGTCGCTGTCAGCGGACGCCACCCTGTCGGCGTTCGGCGACGACACCGTGGAGGCGTACGAGGACGACGGGAACGTGGTGTTTTACGACGCGGAAAACCCTCTCGCGTGGGTCGAGGCGGCGGTGGCGGTTGATCTGAGCGAACACGCGTGACCGCCAGGCTGCCCTGAAGAGCGAATCGCTTTTTCCCGACGGCTGCCTACCTGCGAGCAGTGACCGAAACCGGCGGCGCGGAGAAGACGGTCGACGAATCCGACGAGTCCGGCGACTCCGGTGAGTTTACAGAGCGGTTCGACCTCGCGGAAACGGTCTCCATCGAACCAAGTTCCGTCGAAATTCCCGAAGCACCGTCGGTTCAGACCTTCGGAGGGGACGGCACGGACGAACAGCTCGAGGGGGCGATCCAGGAGGTCCATCCGGATCTGCTCCGGCTGTTCGTCGCCAGCGTCGTCGCGCTGAACCTCGCGCTGTTGGCGTTCAGCCTCGGCGTCATGGTGTGGTACTTCGAGGGGATGACCAGGATCGGCGGCGGGCTGGTGCTCGTCGGGGTCCTCGCCGGCTTTCGGACGTATCAGTACTACCGTGAATACGACGCACGCGACTGGAGCGAGGAAGATCCGACAGATTCGATTGAATCGGAGCCGACAGACGAGGCGGTGACGAATCCGTGAGAACTGTTCGTGACGAGAACGGCACGGTGTACGTGCTGTTGCGCGAGTCCTCCGACGCCAGTCTCGTTCGGGACCCGGCCACCGGCGAGACCGCCCACCTGCCGAACACGTCGCTGGAACCCGTCTCCGGCGAGTCGCCACTGTCAGTGGCCGCGAGCGGGGTCCCGGAACCTGTGCGGGTAGTACTCACGGCCGTTCACGACGAGCGGACTCTCGGACTACTCGTCGAACTCGTCGACAGGGAGCGCGTCTCGGCCCGCGAGTTGCTCGACGCCGTCGATCTCTGTGAGTCCGACCTGCACGGGGCGCTGTCGGAGTTTCGCGCTGCCGGACTGATCGAGGAGGCGACTGTCGACGGTCGACGGGGGTATGCCGTCACAGAACTGGCGCGCCAGGGGATCGGCACGATTCGGGACGGCGATCCACACGACGATAGCTGAAATGTCGACAGCGCGAGCCTCGTCGACAGGGTGTCACTCGGTTAATGAAAAAATATTCGGAGTGGGAAACCAGGCTGGTTGATGTGACGGGCAGGTCTATGATACTGTATGACGAGTCAGGGCCTCGACGCGTGTCTCGAACTCGTCGCCGATCGGCGGCGGCGCCGAATCGTCCGCGAGCTGCGGCAAACGAAGGACGGTGAGATTACCGTCGAGGCCCTCGTGGATCGATTGCACGACTCCGAATGGGCCCGGGAGGACGACTCGCATCTGGAGCGGGACCGTATCGCACTCCACCTGCACCACAACCATCTCCCGAAGATGGCAGACTTCGACGTCGTCGAATACGATGCCGACAGCGGGACGGTCCGATATCGGCCCCACGAACGACTCGAAGCGATACTCGATTCCCTTCCCGAGGAGTCGATACCCCCCAGCCCCTGATCTCCGCTCTTCTCTGGGGGCCAACTATCGGTCAGCGGCTCACCGGTTCAAGTCGGTTTTATCGAGCTGCCAGGTGAATATCGCTTTCAGGACCGCAACCAGGCTGTTCGCCTCTCCTTCTCCCCAGATCGCAGTCTCGGATCTCGGATCGGACGGGCTGGCGTCGTCGCCGTTGAGAAGCGCGCTCACGAGGATCGTTCGACCGTCGACCATCAACAGCCGACCCGCCGGCGTGTCCGACCAGAGCCACAGCGACTCGAACACCGTCGCCCCGGGGATGTCCGCTTGAATCCGCTCTTGAACGGCCGGGGAAATCCCCGCGAGTTTGATGGAGACACCCCGGTCGTGAGCCGCACTGAGGCCTGTGATCAGTTCGTCGACCAGGAGATCCTCGACAGTCATGTAGACGATTTCTTCCTCCGCCTCGTCGAAGAACTCGAGGACGCGTTGTGTGACGGCCGGCTGTCCGTCCACCGTCCAGACCCCCCGCTGTTCGGTACGTCGATCGATTGGCTGGAGTTCCTCCAGCGCCGCCAGGAGCGTCGTCGTTCGATTGTGCAGTTCGCGCTCGAACGTGCGTGCTGCGGTTTCCGCAGAGACGGTCCAGAATTCCTTCGGCGTCGAGTGCTGGACGTCCACGAGACCCCGATCACTGAGTTCCTCGACCGCGTCGTACACGCGGGTGCGTGGAACCTCCGAAACCCGGCTCACCTCCCGTGCTGTTCCCGTGCCGAGACTGGACAATGCGACGAACGTCCGGGCGGCGTACGTGCTCAAACCGATCTCCTCGAGTTGCTCGATCGCGACCGAACGTGGGTTTTCGGGTGGCTCGCTACTCATCAGTTCGATGGTTCGACATCAGTAGTACCCCGACCACGAGTGTGGCCGGGGAGCACGCAGCAGCAAGGTGGTTGGGACACAGCACTGAACTGCGTGCCAGTGGAAGGTTAGCTTTCGGGTGGTATATCTCTTTTGTGATTAAACGGGTGACTATCTGATATCGAGAATCCTGGAACATCTCCACAGAGAATAAGACAGGCCAAATTAGTCACTCGTAAAATCACAACAAAATATTCAAACCGTGTTAGGCGCCGTACTCGACGCAGATATTGGACCCCTCGGCCACCGGTCGTTTTTTCGTGGTGGTGAGAGTGACAAAAACTAACCGTGCCGGGGTCGAAGTACCCTGCACAGTCCCGGGACATTCCGGGAGGTTGGGACACATGGATACAACGGAAAAACTGGAAGAGGCGATCGCGGTCCTCCAGCAGTTGGGCCTCAAGGAGTACGAGGCCCGCTGTTTCGTCGGACTGATCCGCCTCGAGACTGGCACGGCAAAGAAGCTCAGCGAACTGACCGAGGTCCCCCGGACGCGGGTGTACGACGCGATCCGAGTGCTGGAGGCACAGGGTCTCGTCGAGATACAGCATTCGAGTCCACAGCAGTTCCGAGCGGTCCCGCTCGATGAGGCCACGGAGACGCTTCGCGACCAGTACGAGGCGCGCGTCGAGCGCCTCCAGAACACCCTAGAGACGGTCGAAACCGTCGACAACCAGGACGAATCGCCCGTTCAAGAGGTGTGGGCGATCGCGGGGCACGACGCGATCGAAAACCGGACGAACGACCTCATCGAGGACGCAACAGAGGAGATCGTTTTCGTCGTCGGCGACGAATCGCTGCTGACCGATGACCTGCTGGATACACTCGAGGCGGCCAGCGATAACGTCGAGGTGATCGTGGGTACGTTGTCGGAATCAGTACAGGACCGGATTCGAACTGCCGTCCCGGAGGCGACGACGTTCGTTTCCGGCCTCGAGTGGTTGGGTACAGAGAACCCCACAGAGAACGATACCGCAGTCGGTCGGTTGCTGCTGGTGGATCGGTCGACCATCCTCGTGAGTTCGATCGTGCCCGAAACGAGGGAGGAACGGGCAATCTTCGGTGTCGGATTCGGAAACGGCCTGATCGTGATCGCCCGTCGACTCATGGCCCAGGGGCTGATACCGGTGCGGGATCCGGGGAGTTGAGAACCCACCCGACTACTCGTCGTTCTTCTCGTTCTTCTCGTTCTTCTCGTTCTTCTCGTTCTTCTCGTTCTTCTCGTTCTTCTCGTTCTTCTCGTTCTTCTCGTTCTTCTCGTTCTTCTCGTTCTTCTCGTTCTTCTCTTTCGCCTCCGAGAAAGCGGGATCGCTCGGCATCGCCATCAGGCTCGTCCGACAGTCGCGACAGTACTCGAATAGCTCCGCCTCGCCCGGTCCGAGATCACCGACGAGGTCTCCCACCTTTTCGCGCATCACGTCGGTCGACGCCGTCGAGGCGAACGGCTCCCCACAGCCGGCACACTGCATCACCTCACCCTCGTACACCGTCACCCACGGTTCACCACCTCTCGCTTCCGGCAGTAGCGAGAGATCGAGGCCGTCGTGCATCTCCAGAACGTCCTCGAGACAGCCCTCCGCACAGATCCCACAGTTCACACACAGTTCGTGGTTGAACTCGAGGCGTCCCTCCTCGATGGTCCGGCGGATCGCGTCGGTCGGACAGAGCGTCGCACACGTCGGCGTCAGCGTACAGCCCTCGGCGACCTCCATGTACCCGAAGTCCGTCAGTCCACGAATCAGTTCGCGATCCGGATCGGCGTGGTCGATGATCGTCCGAACCGATTCGAGCGCCCAGTCGTGGCTGGCGAACGCCGGTGTCGAGCTGTCGTACCTGTGCTCCAGGCTGCCGGGCAGGGGATCGATTCCCGCGTTGCCGCCGACCGCGTCGAGCCGTCCGGTGGCAACGTGTTCGCCAGCCGGAACCGGCGAGGGATCCAGACCGTCGACGAACTCCCGGACAGACTCGGCGAACTCCGTGGCCGACTCGACTGACTCGGCCGTCGCTCCGGGCGACGGCGAGAGGAACGCGAACCGCTCTCCGAGACCCAGATCGGCGGCTACCCGGTTACACCGCGTTACGAGTTCGGCGGTCGGGTTCGGCCCCGAATGACTGCAGTCGTCCCCACAGCCCAGCACCGCGACCCCGTCGGCACCTGCTGCGAGCGCGTGCAGCAGGTGAGCTTCCCCGACCGTGTCCGTACAGCCGATCGACACCGGGAGCAACGGTGGATAGTCGATATCGGTTTCTCCGGCCGCCTGCAGTTGTCCGTACTCCCTGATCGCCCCCGCTGCACGTTCCGAACAGACGAACGCAACGACGGGTGTCTCGATCCCTTCGTCGTCGCCGCCGAAGAGCCACTCGCTCGGCCCCCCGGATCCGCCGTCGGTGGGCGAGACCAGCGCTTCGACCTGCCGTGCGATCCGTTCGTTCGACGGGTTTCGGAGCCGAACCGCCCCGGTCGGGCAGGCGCTCGTACAGGCACCGCAGTTCAGACACGCCTCCGGGTAGAACTCGACGGCGTCGACGGCGGCGCGTTCGACCGCACCGTGCGGACACGCCTCCACGCAGTCGTTACAGCCGGACTGTCCCGAATCGCCCGCCACGCAGGCGTCCATCTCCAGATCGAGATGCGCGAGTTTTTCGATGCCGCCCAGCAGCGACTCCACCGCGAGGGCGGTCCCGGCGTCGACCGCCCCAGTGTGGTAGCCGACCTCCCGTCCCTGTGTCCTCCGCTCCCCCGCCGGATACACGACCTGGTCGAACTCGATCGATCGACGGATCCCGTCCATCTCGATGGCATCGGTCGGACAGCAGTCGGTCCACTCGCCGTCCGGCGCGTCGGGGGCGATGTCGACCGGATACCGGGTGATCGCACCGTCGGGGGCCTGTCGGACACACGCCATACAGGAGACGCAGTCCTCGGAGACGCGCGACTCGACGGTCACCGTGAAGTCGCCGAACCGGCCGTCGATCTCCACCAGACGACCGCGTTCGACGAGGACGTTCTCGAGATCGTCGGTCCACGACGCGAGTTCGCTGCCGTCCGCAAACAGGGTGACCTCGGCCGCTTCCGGGAGCGCGGCTGCCGCCTCCGGGTCGCCGATCACGGCGACCCGGGAACCGGCTTCTCGTTCGAGTGTCCCGCCACGACCTTCGGCCGAATCGACCTCGCGGCCGGCCACGGCGGCGGAGATCAGGCGCGCCGTCTTGTCACTCGCTACCGCCTCCTTGTGGATCCATCCTGCGCCTTCGCGCTGATCGACGAACGTTACTGCCTCCCCGTCGATCCCGACTCCCGCTGCGAGGTCGCGGAATCCGGCTCGGACCTGCGGCTCGGGACAGGTAATCACGACCTCGTCGAGTTCGTGTTCCGCGAGGACATTACGCATCGCCGGCAGCCCCTCCTCGCCACAGAGGTGCGAGGAGCTCGCGATCACGTCGGCCCCGTCGATCCCGTTTCGCACCGCCTCGAGATCCAGCTCGCACGTGTCGACACACGAACAGACGAAGGCTCCAGTGGTCATCCGCTAGAAATAGCTGGTACACACAAAAATGTGTTCGGCGGATACCCAGGTTTTGAGATCGGTCGGTCACCGACGAGTGCTCCGAACCTTTGACTCCCCCGCCTTCAAAGGAGGTCCCGCGAGGAGTTGGTCACGACCAGCAGGCTGCTCGTCGCCATGGCGACTGCGGCGAAAAGCGGGTTCAGCAGGCCGGTGATCGCAAGCGGGATCGCGATCGCGTTGTAACAGAACGCCCATCCCACGTTCCCTTTCACCCGCCGGTCGGTCGCCCGCGCCAGTTCGAAGACGGTTTCGACGCTCTCGAGGTCGTCCTCGAGCACGGCGACGTCGGCGGCGTCGGCGGCCATTGCGGTGCCACCGCCCATAGCGATCCCGAGATCGGCGCTTGCAAGCGCCGGCGCGTCGTTGGTGCCGTCGCCGACCATGACCGTTCGGCCCCGCTGCCCGAGGCGGGACACTGTCTCGGCTTTTCCCTCCGGTGGGACGCCGGCGAAAACCCGGTCGATCCCCGGATGGTTCGAGAGCGTCTCGGAAGCCGCGGAGTCGTCGCCGGTCAGGACCACCACCTCGACGCCCCGCTCGGCGAACCGGTCGATCGCGGCCTCCCACCCGGGCCTGAACTCGTCGCCGACAGTCGCCACGCCCTCGACAGCGCCGTCACGTCCGACGAGTACCGGAACGCGTCCGGCCTCGCTGGCCGTCTCTGCCGCCGAATCGACTTCCTCCGGAACCGTCCATCCTCGCCGCTCGAACAGGGCCGGATGGCCGACGGCCACCTCCCTGCCGTCGACGACGCCGGAAACGCCGTCGTCGTGTGATCGGTAGTCGTCGACGGCGGGCGTCACCGAGGCAGTCGCTCCGCCATCGAAGGCGACGTCGGCCGAGGAACCGTCGTAGTGGCCGAACGCCTCCACGATCGCTTCCGCGACAGGGTGGCCGGATCGGCGCTCCAGCGCGGCTGCGGCCGCGAACGCCTCCGCCGGTCCCGTCGAATCGAGGACGCTCATCTCGCCGGTCGTGAGCGTCCCGGTCTTGTCGAAGACGACGGTGTCGGCGCCGTGGATCCGCTCGAAGACGGTTTCGTCGAAGATCACGAGACGCCGTTCGAGCGCCTCCCTGACCCCGGCGGCGGTCGCGAGCGGGGTCGCGAGCCCGAGCGCACACGGACACGAGACGATGAGCACGGTCAGCCCGACCAGAAGCGCCGCGGTGACGCCCGAACCAGTGACGAGATACGCCGTGGAGACGACCGCCGCGAGCACGAGAACCACGGGGACGAATATCGTGGCGAGCCTGTCCGCCAGCTTCTGAATCCCCCGGTTGGAGCTCTGGAGATCCCACACCATCGTCGAGAGTCGGTCGATGCCGCTTTCGCCGCCCGGTGCGACCTCCACCACCAGCGCGCCGTCGCGGACGACGGAGCCGCCGACGACCGCGTCCCCGGGTTCCCGTGTGGCTGGCAGCGACTCGCCGGTGATCACCGCCTCGTCGACAGCCGCCGTTCCCTCCAGGACGGTGCCGTCGACCGGAACGCGCTCCCCCGTCCGGACGAGCACGCGTTCCCCGCCGACGAGGTCCTCGACCGGGACGGTTTCGCCGTCTGCGACTTCTCCAGGAACGGGATCACCGGAGATGGGATCGCCGGAGACGGGATCGCCGCCGTCCGTTTTCCCGTCCCCGGGATCGGGCAGCAGTCGCGCCTCGCGGACCCGCACCGTCGACAGCTCCGAGAGCAGTTCCGTCGCGCGGGATTTCGCTGTCGATTCGTAGTGGCGACCCACCGTCACGACGACGACGATCGCTACCGTCACGTCGTAGTAGACGTGGGTGCCACCGGTCGCGACGACGAGATGACTGTAGAGGTACGCGCTCACCGCCGCGATCGAGACCAGCAGATCCATGTTCGGCGATCGGGTCCGGATCGCGACGTACGCGCCACGCAACAGGGGTTTGCCGGCGACGACGAGCACGATCGTCGTGAGTACCGCGATCACGACGAAGAGGTAGCGACCCCCGGTTGCGGCCATCGACTCCGCGAGGAACTCGGCCGTCCGCTCGTCGTAAAACAGGCCGTCGAAGTACGTGGGATAGATGAGAACGACGTACTGGAACATCACCATCATCCCGAACAGGACGCCGACCGCGAGGCGGACGAATGCGGTGTTTTCGGCCTGTCGTCGCGCGAACTCGTCGTCGCGTGCGTTCGCCCGGTAGCCGAGCCCCGTCAGTCGCTCTGTGAGTTCCTCGTCGTCGACGGCGTCGGGATCGTGGTCGATGCGGACCGTATCGGTGACGTAGCTCGCCCGGGCGTTTTCGACCCCGTCGGTTCCGCAGGCGACGGATTCGACGAACGACTCGCAGGTGACACAGTGCATCCCGTCGACACGGAAGAAGCTCCGTTCGTAGCCGTCGGGGACCGACTCGGAGTCCGAATCCCCGACGCTTCGTTCGGAATCGTCGACGGCAACCTCCCGGCGCCTGCGGACCTCTTCGGCGTCCACTCCGTCGACGTCGGCGAGCGCGTCGGACACGTCGAGACAGCCGCGACAGCAGAACGTCTCCCCGTCGTCGTTTCGGATCGGCGGCGTCGCTGTCGGAAGTCCACAGAGCCTGCAGCCGTCCTCGGGGGTGGATGCTCGGTTCCTGCGGTCAGTGACCATGTCCGGGCGTCTCCAGCGGCTGATAGAACGGAATCTCCGGGTGCGGAAGGTGGATTCCGTACAGCATCAGTCCGTGCTGGAGTGGAATGTACCCGAGAAGGATAAACGCCGCGCCCAGAACTCGGTGGAGCTGTCGCCGGCGGGTCGGGCCGACAGCCTCGATGAGCGTCCCGTAGAGGAACACAGCCGGGATCGTCCCGAGGCCGAGCGCCGCCAGCGCGAGTCCACCGGACGTCGCCGACCCCGCGGCGAACGCATACAGGTACGCCGGATAGAGGATCGGACACGGGAGTAGCCCGTGGAGGCTCCCCAGCCCGACGATCCCCGGTCCGGATGCGAGCCGGTCGAGCCGGGTCGTGAGCGCGGCGACCAGGCGGTTTCCGCCGATTCCGAGATGGAGGCCGGGTGCCGCGCGGCCGACGAGGTAGTAGACACCGATGGCGATGACGACGAGTCCGACGACGATTCCGACCGAACCTCGGATCGCGTCGGTGATCCCGGTGAGCGTCCCCGTCGTGAGGTAAAACAGCCCGCCGAGCGCGCCGAAGGCGGCGCCGATTGCGGTGTAGCTGGCCGCCCGGCCGAGGTTGAACAGCCCGTGTTGACGAACCTCGAAAACCGTCAGTCGTTCGCCCGGTTCGGAGATTCGCTCGTCCATGCGCCCGGCGTAGATCGTCACCAGCGGGCCGCACATACCGATACAGTGTGCGCCACCGAGCAGACCGATCAGGAAAAACAGCACCAGTTCCCCGCCGGCGGCGTCGGCGAGCCGGTCGAGGCCGTCGAACTGCAAAAGCGTCCACGCGCCGGCGTTCATAAGCTACCCCCGTATGCGACGTACAGCTGTCCGACGCCGGCGACGACGAGCACGACGCCGGCAAACCGCTGGAGGAGTTCGGGTCTGTCGCCGAGGCGTTCGAACCCGAACCCCGAGCCGACAGCGATCGCGACGGTCGCGCTGGTGAGCAACAGTCCGAGGCTCACCGCATACGTCAGGAACACGGCGATCGTCCCCGTCGCAGGAAACGCCAGCGACTGGACGACGACCCCGAAGAAGACGGGGGCGACACAGCCGGCGGCCGCGGCCGCATAAAGGCCGCCGAACAGCGCGAACCCCGGGACCGACGCCCGTCGTCCGGGGAGCCGAACGTGCCATCCACGCCCGACTCGAAGGAGGGTGATCAGGCCGAATCCGATCAGTGCGATCCCGACGCCGACCTCGAGGAACGGCAGAGAACTCCGAACCACGTCTCCGGCCGCCGCCGCGAGAACGCCTAACCCGAGGACCACCCCGACCGCACCGGCGGCCGCCGCGAGCCCGCGGATGGCAGCCCCCGAGAGGGTCGGGCCGCGGTCGCCGGTCGCCGAGACGTAAAAGCCGACGTAACCGGGGAGTAACGCGTACGCACACGGCGAGAAAAACGTCGCGACTCCCGCGACGCCTGCAACCCCGAGCGCGCCCGCGAGCCCGGTCATGAATCGACCCCGAACGTCTCCCCGACGAGCGATCGGAGTTCGGCCTCCGACTTGTATCCCCGGTCCGTCTCGAGCACTCGTCCGTCCGGATCGAGGAGGATCGTCGTCGGCGTGTCCGAGAGGTCCAGTTCGCGCGTCAGATCGAGATCCGTATCGTAGCCCACTGTCCAGTCGCCGCCGTGTTCGCGCCACCACGCCCGGACGTTCTCGCGGGAGACCGTATGCCCGATCGGCTCGTTCGTCACCGAGACGAACCACACGTCGTCGCCGAGATCCGCCTCCACAGCGGCGATGGCGGGCATCATCCGGGCACAGACGGTACACCACGTCGCGAAGAACTCGACGACTGTCGGCCGATCGTCGTCGGGAATCAGTGACGTTCCGGCCTCGCTTCCCGGCGCGTCGATCGTCTCGATCTCCACGGGATCGATGCGTTTGGCCCCGTCGAAGAGCCGCGATCGGAACGCGACCGCGCCCCCGGCGCCGACCACCCCGAGGCTCGCGATTCCGGCGATCGTCTCCCGCCGGTTCACCGGTATCCCTCCCTGACTGTATCGAGGTCGTCGATCACCCGGGCGGGCGACGGCGACCCGGGGTTGTAGCCCCGCTCGACGTATCCGTCGCGGTTCGCGAGGACCGTGACCGACGTGTGGACGAACTCCATCTCCTCGCTCTCCTCGTTCGGTGTGTACGCGTCGGTTTTCTCGTATCCGACTCCGAACCTCTCTGCAACGACCTCCCGTGCCCGCTCTTCGGATTCCGGTCGGAGGAACTGCCAGTTTTCCGCCGTCGGGTCCGCGCCGACGTATTCCGAGTACTCCCGCAACACTTCGGGCGTGTCGTAGACGGGGTCGAACGTGATCGGCACCAGCGCGATTTCGTCCTCGAACCCACCCTCCGCTGCGTGGGCCTGCACTTGCGCCAGGTTGCCAGTGAGCGCCGGACACACCATCGAACACCGGGTGAACACGAACGTCACGAGCGTCTCCCGGTTGCCTTCGAATTCCGTGGTAGTCACCTCGCGATCGTGCAAGGGGGACGGCAGCGTCGCTTCGGGGAGTCGCTGCCCGTATGCTGGAAACGAGAGCGCCTCGCTTTCTGCGTCCTGGTCCTCGGGCGGGCCCAGGACCGTGTCGTCGTCCCCGAGACAGCCGGCCAGTGCTCCTCCGAGGCCGACCGCGCCCACGGTCGCAAGATAGCCGCGTCGACTCGTCGGTCGGTTCATTACCGTCTTTCAGGAGTGGAGCGTGAAAACGGAAGTGGTGCGACCGTCGAATCGGCGGATCGTGTCGTTGCAGATCCCCACGGCTTGAACCCGTCACAGGAACTACGACGGTGCGACCCCAACAACTTCGCATGGAGCTACACCTGCTCGACAGGGGACGCATTCACGCCGATCTGAACTTCGCGCTCGACGCCGAGGTGGCGGCCATTCAAAGTGACCAATCACCGGAACTACAGTACGGCGAGTTCGCCGTCTGGAACCTGTTGATCGACCATCCCGAGGCGACGGTCCTCTGGGATACAGGCTCACATCCCGACGCCGGCGACGGACACTGGCCGGCCCCGCTGTTCGAGGCGTTCGCCCACGTGGACGCCCGGGAGCGCGACCTCGAGACGGCGCTTTCGGAAGCGGGATACGGCGTCGGCGACGTCGATTGCGTCGTCCAGTCACACCTCCACCTCGATCACGCCGGCGGGCTCCATCGGTTCGAAGGAACCGACGTTCCAGTGTACGTCCACCGTCGCGAACTCGAACACGCCTATCTCAGCGCAAACACTGACGCTGGCGGAGACGCGTATCTCGCGGCCGACTTCGACCGCGACCTGAACTGGCAGGTCGTCCACGGCGAGCGTCAACTGCTTCCGGGAATCGACCTCCTCGATCTCCCGGGTCACACGCCCGGGTTGCTGGGTGCGGAGATCGACCGCGAGCAGGGGACGTTGTTGATCGCGGGCGACGAGGCGTTCCTCGCGGAGAACTACGAGGAGGGACGCTCGATGGGATCGAGCCTGGTGTACGACTCCCGCGCGTGGGCCCGGAGCCGCCGGAAACTAAAAGAGCGCGAGCGGCACACCGACGCGACCGTCCTGTACGGCCACGATCTCGACCAGTTCGAGCGGTTGAAAGGACAGCTGTAGCGGTCGGTCGGCTACGTCGCTCCAGCACGTCCCGGCTGGAGGTCGAGCACCCGTTCTGCGGCGTCGGCGACTGACTCCCGGTGGCGTGCGGGACAGTAAACGCCGAGCCGCCAGTTCGCCTGCTGTGCGCTGCGCAGCCCGGTCACGAGTTCGCTTGCGTCCTCGAGACGCTGTGGCGTCCCATCGACGACGACCGTGGCGTTCGACTCCTTCAGCGTCGGACGGGACGGGATGTCGACGATGACCTCTCCGGGATCGATCCCCGCCTGGTCGGCGATTTCCCGTGCAGCGGCGCGTTCACCGACCCGATCGACGTCGGCAGTGCCGGCGGGAACCCGGGAGCGTTCGGCCCAGACGGCACGTTTGAACAGCTCTCGACGTTCGAGCCGGCGGGCGAGATCGGGCGCACCCTCGCGGAGCCGGACCAGGAGGTCGTGATCCGCCATTCGGCGGAACGTTTCGACGTCTACGTCCGCCGCGGATCCCTCCTCGGCGTCCAGCAGTCGCTCGCTCGCCCGTTCCAGCATCGCGCCGGCGATCCGTGAGACGTGGTGGCGGTAGACGATCGCGTTCATCAGTCCCCGCGCGAGCAGGAGGCTCTCTGCGGTCGGGACGTTGCCTTCCGCGAGGACGAGTCGACCGTCTCGAAGCGTGAGTTCTCGAACGAGTCTCCCGTGATCGATCGTCCCATACGGGACCCCGGTGTGGTGGGCGTCCCGGACCAGGTAATCCATCCGGTCGGCGTCGAGTTCCCCCGAGACGAGATCGCCGAGTGGGCCATCTCCCCGGACGAGTCCGGCGATCCGTTCGGGTTCCAGCCCGTGCTTTTCCAGCACCTGCGTCACCTCCCGGTCGGCGTCGGTGACGAGCCACTCGACGTCGTCGTGGTCCTTCCCGGTGTGGCGCCGTATCAGCTCCTCGGTCTGGTGGCCGTAGGGACCGTGACCGATGTCGTGCAACAACGCCGCAGCCCGAGCGTGGCGGGCCCGATCCTCGTCGACGTCGAGCGTCTCGAGCGAGCGGGACGTGAGGTGGTACACGCCCAAGGAGTGTTCGAACCGCGTGTGGTTGGCCGACGGATACACAAGCCGGACCGTCGAGAGCTGTTTTATGTGACGGAGACGCTGAAAGACGGGCGTGTCGATCAACTCCGCCGCGACCGGATCCAGGGGAATGTAGTCGTGGACGCTGTCCTTGACCGGGGTCATCGTCCGCCGATGCGCGGGGGATCGGTTTGGGCTTTCTGATCGCCAACGACTCGGCAAACCTGATGTTGTACTCGGCGGTGGCGAGCCGACACAGGTTTATCACTGATCGGAACACACCGAACGGCGTGGAAGGGGATCCAGCATCCGACGACGGAGTGGCGGCGTTCGCGGCGTCACTCGAAGGATCGATCGAGGCGCCGTACGTCACCGAGACTCACGAGTCGATCCCGTCGACGAACGAGCGTGCTCGGAGGCTCGCAGCACAGGGGCATTCCGACGTCGCCGTGATCGCCGACGAACAAACACACGGTCGGGGAAGACGCGACAGGGGATGGACGGGGCCGCCCGGCGGGATCTACGCGTCGATTCTACTGTGCCCCGATCGATCCCCGGGTGACGCGCCCCTTTTTACGCTGGCGGCTGCCGTGGCGGCAGTCTCCGCCTGCGAGGCTGTCGGCGTCGACGCCGGGATCAAGTGGCCCAACGACGTGATCGTCGAGGTCGACGCCGGCGGTGACGGGAAAAAAGACAACGAAATCACGGGTCGTGGCGGCCGGAAACTCGCGGGGATACTGACCGAAACGGAAACCGAAGACGATCAGCTCTCGTGGCTCGTCGTCGGGATCGGAATCAACGCGAACGTCGATCCCGAAACGCTTCCGTCAGGGGCTACCAGTCTCAGCGGAGAACGGGGGACAGACATCGACCGTCGCGTGGCGATCCGAGAGCTCCTGGACCGGTTTTACGAACTCGCGAACGATCCCGACGCCGTGCTTCCGGCCTGGCGAGAACGGGCGATCACGCTGGGTCGACGCGTTCGCGTCGAAACGGCCGACGGCACAGTCGAGGGGAAAGCCGTCGACGTCACACCTCCGGGAGCGCTCGTCGTCGAAACGTCGACGGGGCCCCGAACGATACACGCCGGGGAGTGTTCTCATCTCCGTCGAGTTGCCACGGAAACGGACTCGAAAGCGGAAACGATCGAAACCGACGATCAGGAAGACTGATCGGCTTCGACGTCGGACGGCCGACTCTCGGCCGGCTGGCTTTCGACTACAGCGTCGTCTTCTGGGGGAGCGACGCTGACTGTCAACACCGGAAGCGCGGAGGCGCGAACGACCTTCTCGGCGACGGAGCCGAGCAACAGGCGATCGATCCCGCCGCGTCCGTGGGTACCCATCACGATGAGGTCACAACCACGTTCCTCGGCTTCGCGGACGATACATCGGCTCGGCGTCCCCTCGACGATCGACGTTTCGACCGGGATCGAGCGAGCCTGGGCCCGCTCGCGAACCGTCTCGACGGCTGCCTCGGCGTCAGAGCGGAGCAGTTCGTCGACCCCCTCCCAGGCGGTTTCCATCGGGAGGCCCGCATAGCTCGCGGTGTTTACGACGTAAAGCGCGTGAACTGTCGCTCCGTGGGCCTCGGCGAGATCGAGCGCGTGTTCGACGGCGCGCTCCACCTCCGTCGAACCGTCCGTCGGAATCAGGATACAGCTGTACATCCGGGTAAACTCGTCTCAACCTTCGGGTCGAACGACTTAATCTTTCCTCCCGGAACGGATTGCCGGTTCTTGAGGGGACCCGTTGTGACAGACCACACCGGTTCGGACCCGTTGGGCGGCAGGAGAGACCGACCGCAGTGACGCCGACTCGCTCACAGGTCGACCGTAGTGCCGACGTCGGCGTCGACTGCACGATCGTAGACGAACGCGGCCGCGGCTGCATCGAGAACCGCGGTGCCGACCGAGCCCAGTACGATGATCTCCTCGTCGTCGGCTCTCCCAGACTCTCCGAGGAGAACCGCCGAAAACGGCGTTAGATCCGCAGGTTCGTGTTGCGGAAAGTCGCCCGTTTCCGCAACCTCGGCGGGCACGTCGGCGAACAGCCGACCCGCGCGCTCGATCGTGCGGTCGTCGAGCTCGCGCATCGATCTTTCGTAGGCACCGACTGCGACGACCAGCGTTCCGGGAGAAAGCGACCCGCCGTCGAAGACCGGCCGGGTCGCGGTCGTCGCCGTGACGACGACGTCGGCGGCGCCGACTGCCTCCTCGGCCGAATCGACCGCTCGGGCGGGGATGCCCTGGTCCCGCAGATCGGCAGCACACACCTCCCGAGAGTCGCTGGGCGAGTAGACGAACACGTTCTCGATCTCTCTCGTGGCCGCGACCGCACGTACCTGCCAGCGGGCCTGTGCGCCCGCGCCGATCACGCCCACCGCGATCGGACCGTCGACGGCCAGTTCCCGTGCGGCGAGCCCGCCGATACAGCCAGTTCGCGCGTTCGTGATCCGGGTCCCCGCCATGTAACCGACCGGAAGGCCGGTGTCGGCGGCAACGAGGGCGATCGTGGCGTTTACAGTCGGATACCCACGCTCGACGTTCCCCTGGTGGACGTTCGCGAGTTTGACGACGAAGTACGGCGAGGCGTGAATGTACGCCGGCATCACGAGCCCCGTCCCGAGCGGTTCCTCGATCGACTGCGGGTCCATCGCGGTGCGACGGTCGCCGCCGAGTCCCGCCCCGATCGGGACGTGTGGACGTTCGGGACGTTCGACCTCCCCGGCTGCCTCCTTTCGAAACGCCGTTTCGATTTCGGGAACCAACGCCGAAAGGTCCAGTACCGTGCTCACATCGTCGTCGGAGAGTACGCGCATGGGAAAAAGCAACAACCCGCCAGGACAAGGAGTTTGCGTCCGCTGTGTCCTGTCCGGTCGACATCGCCGCCGTCGCAACGGTTTTGCGTGCCGGCACGAACGCTTGTGTATGACTGCCGTGGTTGTCGGGTGCGGGATCGTCGGGGCGGCATGTGCATACGAACTCGCCTCCAGGGGCGTCGACGTCGACGTGTACGAGTCGGGATCGATCGGCAGAGGGAGCACCGCCCGATCGGCGGGGGGTGTCCGGACGCAGTTCTCGACGCGGGTGAACGTGGAGCTCTCGCGGGCGTCGCTTCCGGTGTGGGAGTCGTTCGAGGAGGAGTTCGGCGTCGACATCGGCTTTCGACAGGTCGGCTATCTGTTCTTGGCCCGCGAGGAGGAGACGGTATCGACCTTCCGGGAAAACGTCGAAATGCAGCAGGAGCTGGGGATTCCAGTGGAGTTTCTCGAACCCGAGCAGCTCCGGGATCGGTATCCAGAGCTCCACGCCGGAGCCTTCCAGGGTGGTACCTACGCCGGCTGTGACGGGTTCGGGGATCCGTACCTCGCGTTGCAGGGGTACGCCGCCGCCGCTCGCGAGGCGGGGGCGACGATCCACACCCACACGCCGGTGACGGACGTGATCCGGGACGGAACCGGCGAAGACGCGTCTGTCTCGGGCGTAGTCGCCGACGGAACGCAGGTCGACGCCGACGTCGTGGTGAACGCGGCGGGTCCCTGGGCGGGTGAAGTAGCAGCGATGGCCGACGTGACCCTGCCGGTCTCGCCGCGGCGGCGGCAGGCACTCGTGGTGGATCCAACGACGCCCGTCCCCGAGGACGCCCCGCTTTCGATCGATCTCGACGTCGGCGTCTACTACCGCCCCGAACGGGAGGGAACCGCGATCGTCGGCGGCGAGTTCGGGGGCGAGGACCCGGAACAAGATCCCGACAGCTACGACGAGAAAACGGACCTCGAGTGGGCCGCGACGGCGATCGAACGGGCCGCCGACGTCGCGTCGTATTTCGGTCCCGAAACCCGGATCAGGCGCGGCTGGGCCGGCCTGTACGCTGTCACCCCGGACCACCACCCGATCCTCGAGGAAACCGTCCCTGGATTTATAAGTGCCGCGGGGTATTCGGGTCACGGATTCCAGCACGCCCCGGCGACCGGCACGGTCGTCGCCGAACTCTACACGGACGGCGAGGCGTCGACGATCGACGTCTCCGGGCTGTCGAGCGACCGGTTCGAATCCGGACAGACCCACGTCGAGCGGAACGTTGCCTGACGGAACGCGAAGAAACACCCCCCTCACCGCGGCAAAACGTCGGGGTTGCCGGAGTAGTAGATGTATCGGGAACCGATGCTGACGAGGTCCGAATCCGCCGCCAGAGCGCGACGTTTTGCAGCGTCGAGATACGCCTCCGTGATCGAGACGATCCGTTCGTACGCTTGCGCGTCCGACTCGGCGAGCAAATACTCCGCGGTTACGGGAGTCAGTTGGTCGTCAGCGAGATCCCGTCGATAATCGTCGACGTCGTCGAGCCAGATCTGTGCGCCGATGATCGACAGCACGATCGACAGCTCGAAGGCTGGATCGACGTCAATCCCGGCGGCACGGTACATGTCGATCATCCCGTCGTAGATCACGCCGACACGGCCGTACTGCGTTTTGAAGTAGGGCAGATCGCCCGGTATCTCCGAGAGCAGTTCGGGCGACTCCTCGAAGCCTGCGTGTTTGTACTCCTCGCGGATCGAGTCGAGCGCCTCCTCGTCGCCCGATTTGGCGTCCACGAAAAGCTGTCGAAAGTGGGGGTCCCTGTCCTGGTGTGCTTCCGAGAACGCGACCGCGCGGTCGTACGCATTCCGGACCTCCTCGTCGAACGACTCGAACCGGGTATCGACGTCGGTCTGGAGCGTCGCCTGGACCACCTCCGCGAGCCGGCGGCGATCCTCGTCACCGTCGAGCGGGAAGTTGACTCGGAAATCCTCGTACTCGCCGTCGTTCAGGGCGTCCCGAACGTCGCCGTCGAGCAGCGCGACGACCACGAGTTCCGTGACCGCTTTTGCGGTTTCGACGGTGTCGTCGCCACGTTCGTCCCGGTCGGCGTACACGTGCGCGAGCGTCAGTTCGACCGGCATCGTGAGTTTTGTGCCGTATTCGAACTCGACCTCGTCGGGCTGGCGATCGAACTCCGTCGCGATGGCGCACTCGACGTCGTCGAACGCCTCGTCGACGATCGCGTCGACCCGATCTTCGGCCCGGCGATGGGCACGAATGGACCCGATTGCGGGTCGGCCCGTGTCGGCGTAGTGATCCAGTGCCGCCCGCAACGAGGTCGGAACGTGGCCGCTCCCGGCGAACCGTCCGGCGATCCGACGGACGAGCGGTTCGCCGGAGTCGCCATTCCCCTCGTCGGGATCGGTCGTTCCGTGCGTCTCCATACCCAGGAGAATCCGAGGCAACTACTCAAACTTACTGTTATCCGTCGACGGCTAATTCACGCTGGGTGACGACATCTCCCCCGTCCGGCGAATATCGGAGGATACATGTGTACTCATGGCGGAGTACTCCCGAATCCACTCCGTTCGTCAGGTGAACGGCCCCCGTCTGCAGTTTCGAACGACGACAGCGAACGGACGTCGCGCACGCGTCATGTTTGGACTCCAAGAACTCCTCCCGTCCTGGGAACTGAAGCTGCTCGCCACCGCAATAGTGCCGGTGGTGGGGATCGCGTTCGCGTATCTGGTTCGCAGGGTACGACGCCGAGCTGTCCGCCGTCTCAACCCGGTCGGCGTCGACCTGGTGAGTTCGGCGGTGGTCGTCGGGATCGTGATCGTCACGGCGCTTGCCATGGCGGACATCTGGGGACAGACCGAGACGCTGCTCGATCAGTTCGGCGTGCTCCGGCTCGACGAACGTGCCCCGCAGCTAGTCGTCACGATCATCGTTCTGATCGCGATCCAGGTGTTCGTCGGGATCGGCGGGCGGCTGCTCGAGGACCTCGGTGACGAAAGCGACGCCTTGACCCGCCACCAGCGCGAGGTGAGCCTCCGGGTGACCCAGGTCACGCTGTGGGGCGGTGGAATCATCGTCATCCTCGGCGTCTGGAACGTCGACATCGCCGGGCTGCTCGTCGGCGCCGGGTTCCTGGGGATCGTGATCGGCCTCGCGGCACGAAAGACCATCGGGTCCATGCTCGCCGGCTTCGTGCTCATGTTCTCCCGCCCGTTCGAGGTCGGCGACTGGGTCGCCGTCGACGGCGACGAGGGGATCGTCACGGACATCACGATGATGAGCACCCGCATCCAGGCATTCGACGGCGAATACGTCGTCGTCCCGAACGACGTCGTCGGCAACGAGATCGTCGCCAACCGCTCCCGGAACGGCCGGCTCCGGACGGCCGTCGAGGTCGGGGTCGACTACGACGTAGACCTAGAGCACGCACGGGAGGTCACACAGTCGGTTGCAACCGATCTCGCCGCAGAGGAGGGGTTCCCGGGCTCGTCGCCGGAGGTCGTGATCGATCGGTTCGGTGACTCGGCGGTCGTGTTGGTCGTTCGGCTCTGGGTCGAAGACCCCACGCCCAGGGAGCTGACCAGGGCCCGCGGCGAACTGATCGCCGCGATCAGTAACCGGTTCTCCGAGGAGGGTATCGAGATTCCGTACCCACAGCGGGAACTGAGCCACAGAGAGCGCCGCGAGGATCCCGACGAGAGCAGCCCGTCGACCGATGAGCCCCTCGAGAAAGCGTAGGCCGGCGTCGAGTTCCGGTTACCTGATCACCGTCACCGGAACCGGCGAGGTTCGCACGACGCGTTCCGCGACGCTACCGAGCAACAGCCGGGAGACGCCACTTCGGCCGTGGCTCCCGACGACGATGTGATCGGCCCCTTCCTCCTCTGCAACGGCGACGATCCGTTCGGCCGGCGAGCCGAGTTCGACGCGGCTGTCCACCTCGAATCCGTCGGGAATCGTTTCTGCAGCCTCCGAGAGATATCGGTGTCCACGCTCGTTTGCGTCCTCGTACCAGTCTTCCGCGCCCGACGGAAATCCGCCGACGCTCCCGCCGCTTGCCGCCTCGCCGGGGTTGAGCACGTGAACGAGCGTCAGCTTCAGGTCGTCGAACTCGTCGACGACGAACTGGACTGCGGCTCGCGATTTCGCGGACTCGTCGACCCCGATCACGACGTGTTCTACCATAGTAGAACGTTCGCCGGCCTCCTACAAAAACGGGTGGGGCTATCGGGCCCTCCGGCAACGCAGCGTGCCGATCGACAGCAGTACGAGAGCGGCCTGTCACTCCCCGTGGCGGGTCAGACACGTCGACAGTCCGATGAGTTCGACGGGATCCGAGTTGTCCGGCGAGTACACGACCATCTGTCCTTTCTCCATGTAGGGTACCTTCTGTTGGAGGTTCGCGGGAATGTTCACGCTCTGGATCGCGTCCTCGTCTCCGAGATTGAGCACCACCTTCGTGTTCACCTGTTTGAACACCGGTTCGGCGACGTCCTGGGGATCCTGTGTGATGAGAAACAGCCCGAGCCGCTCCTTTCGGCCCTGCTTTGCCGCCTCGGTGAACTTCTGGACCACCTTTCGGGCCTGGACGTTGTCGGCCTCCGAGAGGAAGTTGTGAGCCTCGTCCATCCCGAGGATCATCGGCGTTCGCTTGATTCGCTCGCTGTTCGGGCTGTTCGAGAGCTTGTCGTCGACGAGCATCGTCGAGACAGCGAGCACGACGAGTTCCTTCGCCCGGCTCGAGGAGAGGTGATACGTCGGGACGACCGACAACCCCCCGGGCCGGACGAGTTCGTGATCGAGTTCGGTTATCGCCGCCGCGTCGCCGTCGAACACACCCGACGGAACGCCGTGAACCCGACGCTTTACGGCATCGAACGTCGCCTCGTGAACCCGACCGGACTCGTCGAGCTCCTCTTTCACAGCGGGGTCGTCCAGGAAGGTACAGAACTCCCGATAGGTTCCTTCGCCGCCGGTCTGTCGGAAGAACCGCGAGAGTAGATGGGTGAGCGCCCCGTACTGGTTGTCGTTGAGCGACGCACCCGCGACCAGCCACGGCATGTCGTACTCGTCGACGATCGAAAACGGGACCGTAAACCGGAGCTGCTCGGCCCGGTGAGAGCCGCCGCCATACTCGACGCCCGCCTCGGTCGGGATCAACGCGACCGTGTCGTCGTACCCGCCGTAGGCGACGCCCTCCCTGTCGAGTCGCCGCCGGAACGCGTCGTCCATCTCGGGGTTGTCGTCGTGCATCTGGGCGTACTCGTCTTGCGGGTCGAACTGCACCAGCGCCGGAGCCACCCGCCGACCGTCGTCCATGGGGTACCGCCTGTCTTCGGCGAGATACTGCCGGAGGACGTTCTTCGAGGCGTGCGTTTTTCCGGAACCGGTGCCGCCGGCGACGAGGGTGTGACGAAACACCAGCGGATCGCCATCGGCGTAGTCGTCGGCGATCCGGTAATCGACCGTCGGCGGCTCCGCGGCGGTCCGGATCTTCTCGCCACCGACGGAGAGATGACCCAGGAAGACGCCCTCCTCGGGGATGTTGAGTCCGGTTTTGATGTCGGTCGCGTCGGTCGCTTCCCGGACGACAGCACCCGGTTTCGGAACCCGGTCCGTCATGCGTCGCTTCAGTTCCGTCCGGTCGGCGTCCGATCCGTCGGCATCCGCCGAACTGTCGTCCTCGAAGAGCACGGCGACCGGTTCAAGCGTCGCGGTGAACTTGTAATCGCGTTCTTCGAACTCGTTGCGGCGCATCTGCCGTCTGGCGTGGATTTCGGTCGCGTCGTCCGACTGGAACTCCTGGGCGTACTCCAGGGCCGTGATGCGACAGAACAGGCGCTCGTCGTCCGGATACGGCACCAGGAGGTACGTCCCGATCCGGACGGACTCGCGGTTGCCCGTCGTGATGAACGCACGCAGCGTGGTGTCGTCGCCCTCCTCGGCGACCCGGAGCCCCTGAGAAACGGATATCGTCCCCAGGCCGGCGTCCTCGCCGACCGGCTCCATCGCGTATCGCTGAAAGCTGCTTGCAGTCGACTCCGGTTCCTCCTCGAGTGTCTCGGCCGGAGCGTCCGGCCCGCCGGAGGTATCCCCACTGGAGTCGTCTCCATCGGATCCGCCGCCGTCGTCCGTCGAGAAATCGCTGAAATCCTCCAGCCCCATGATACTGGGGCCGGGAGCCGTCGACTTATGTACTGCGGTGCAGGGCCTAAAACCTCGCGTTCAGCGCGGGGATACAGCGCCCGTCTTCGTTTACAGGCTGTCGAGGAGAATGCCCCGGGGCTTGACCCCGAGGCGATTCACAATGTCGGTTCCGCCGGAGGAAGCACGACGGGCGGACTGGTACTTAAACCACTGTCATATTCAACCGAATCCCGAAATAAACAGAGCCTAATCCACGAACATAATGGACGACAGTGCTTCGGGAGAAACGCCCCACGTACCGAAAACGAGCGACTGTGACGGCGGGAACGGTGCCGACTGTGATGGTCGTGGCGGCTGTAAAACACAGCGCCGGAAAGTCCTTGCTGCCATCTCCGGCGCTGCGGCCGTCGGGACGGCCGGCTGCGTCGGGCTGTTCGAGGAACCCGAACATCTCCAGGAGCCCGAAGACCCGGCGGACGGCGAGGACGACGGCGAGGAGGACGACGGCGAGGAGGGCGACACCGGCGACGACGGTGAAGGTTACGACATCGAGTTCACCAACGAGGGCGAGACGATTCCGGTAGGCGAAGACGAGGAGCTGCTGTACGCCGGCCTGGATCAGGGCTGGGATCTCCCCTACCAGTGTGAGGTCGGCGTCTGCGGTCAGTGTACCGCGAAGGTCGACGGCGACGGGCACGAACTCGTCGAGATGACGTCCAACGACTACCTCGACGACGAGGAGATCGAGGAGGGCTACGTCCTCACCTGTACCGGCCAGCCCCGCGAGGAGTTCGCCATCGAGACGGGCGTCCACCCCGACGACGAGGACGACACCGAAGAGGAAGACGCTGTCGACGACGGAGAGCAGTACGACATCGAGTTCGTGAAGGAAGGCGAGACGATCCCGGTGAGCGAAGACGAGGAGCTGCTGTACGCCGGCCTGGATCAGGGCTGGGATCTTCCCTACCAGTGTGAAGTCGGCGTCTGTGGGCAGTGTACCGCGAAGGTCGACGGCGACGGGCACGAACTCGTCGAGATGACCGACAATCAGGTTCTCGACGACGACGAGATCGAGGAGGGCTACGTCCTCACCTGTACCGGCCAACCCCGCGAGGAGTTCGCCGTCGAGACGGACGAACATCCCTGATAGGGGTACGTCGCTCCGGCCGGTATAAGGGAGCGTCAATCGTCCAGTTACTGCTGCTCCAACCACACCACAACTTCGATTGCCACCTGATTTCTCGCCGCCTCGTTGTCGATCTTCGCCGTCCCGTCACCGCGCTGTGAACCATAGGCGCCGAACTGGGCGTGATTCATCCCGTCGATCTCGACGATCCGGGCCTCCGCCGGAAACAGCTCCCGGTTCCGGCGTTCGGCCTCCCGATCGAGAACCTCGTCTTCGGTTGCCAACACCGAAAGTGCCCGGAGGTCCGCGTCGGAACCGTCGCGATCGCAGTAGGACGCAAACAGGACGATCCCCTCGACCTCGTCCGGCTCCCCGACGGCGTACCGACAGGCCGCCACACCCCCCAGCGAGTGTCCGGCGACGTACCAGTCCCGGATCTCCGGCGCGGCGTCGCGGGCGGTCCCCGCGCGGTCGACGTCGAGGATCGCCAGGTTGTACGGCATCTTCGGGATCACGACTGCGACGTCGTCCCTGACGGCGATCTCTGCGGCGGTCGGGACGTAACTCTCCGGAGTAACCAATCCGCCCGGATACAGCACGATCCCCGTCGTGTCGTTTGAAACGGTTCCGGAGTGAACCAGGTGGCCGCCGACAGTGTGGGTTACGATCACGTTCGGATCGTCCTGGACTGCCGACAGCGCCGCCCGGTCCGGACCCTGACCGAGTTCGAGGTACAGCCCCCCGCCGGCGATCGCGAGAACGACCACCCCTCCGACGAGCGCGATCGCAATGCTCCGGCGTGTCCACGTCACGCGATCAAGTTCGCGGGGCGACAGCTTACCGTTTGTGGCGCCACCGAGTGCGACGCGTCCGCCACCGAGATCGGTGGTTTAACTGGCGGGCCGAACCACCTGCAGGTATGCGATCCCGTCGGTTCCGACTCCCGCTTTTCCCGCGATGGGTTCGGCTGGCGCTCGTGGGTGCCGTAATGGGAACGATTCTCTACTTCTCCATCATTCCGATGCCGGGCGGCGACGCCTTCAGAACCGGTCCCTTCGGGATCCTCCCGTTCAGCAAGTGGATGCATCTCCTGGCGTACGGCGGGCTCGCGCTGGTGCTCGCGTACGCGCTCCACGACTCCCCCCGGCCCGACTGGCAGATCCTGTCGATCGTATTCCTGATCGCAGTCGGCTACGGGATCGGGATCGAACTCGTCCAGGCGACTGTTCCCGAGCGAACGTACAGCCCGCTGGACATGGTCACCAACGCCGTCGGTGCAGCCGTCGCGGTCGGCCTGTGGCGTGCGGTCGTCCAGTACGTGCGGTTTTATCGGATCCGGAAGCTCGCGGAGCTGAAACCGCCAGTGCAGTAGCAACCGTTCTACGAGCGAAAGGGCCAACACCGTCCCGCCTGTTGGATCGATCGATGATCCGACAGGCTGTCGTTCCCGCGGCGGGGGACGGGACGCGACTTCGTCCGCTCACTCGCGAGCGCCCGAAAGGGCTGCTCGCGGTCGACGGTACGCCGATCTTGACCCGGTGTTTCGACCAGTTGCTCTCGGCCGGGATAACAGAGGCCGTCGTCGTCGTCGGCTACCGGGCCAGCGACATCGTCGCCCAGTACGGCGACAGCTATCGGGACCTCGATCTCCAGTACGTCCACCAGCGGGACCGTCTCGGACTCGGCCACGCGGTGTCGCTTTCGGAACCGTTCGTGGACGGGGAGTTTTTGCTGGTAAACGGCGACAACGTGTTCGATCCGGAGTTCGATTTCGAGGAGCTGCTCGACCGCCACGCCGAAAGCGACGCCGCAGTGACAGCGCTCGCGGAACGTCTGTCACCAGACGTCGCCAGGGAGACCGGGGTGTTCGTACCGGTGGCTCCCCCGGACGTCGACGGTACCGTCCGCGTCGAGGGCGTCGTCGAGAAGCCGGAGGAGCCACCGTCGACGCTCGCCAGCGCGGGCTGTTACGTGCTCCCCGCGGAGATCTTTTCGGCGCTGTCGCTGCTCCGGCCGAGCGATCACGGCGAGTACGAACTGTCCGACGCAATCGACGTGCTCTGTGCGGCCGGCGCACGCGTGGAGGCGGTCGAACTCGCGGAGTTCGGCGGCTGGCGACAGAACGTCAACCGTCCGGCGGATCTCGATCGGGCGACCGAACGGGTCCGGGACCGATAGCCTGCTGGACCTCAGTCGGGCGAACGCAGGACGCCGTCAGTTCGTCTGGTCGCGCTCACTCACGACGATGTCGGTGTCGGCGGCGACGTGGACGGTCGCGTCGGTGGCCTCGGCGACGACTTCTCTCGCTTCGTCGGCGCGAGCTGCGGCGTCCGGATACAGGTGCGTCAAATACAGTCGCTCGATGTCGGGAGCCGCGCGTTCGAGCGCCTCGGCGAGCGCCTCCGGTGTCGGGTGATTGTCCGGCTCACCACCCGGCGGTCGAGCGCAGTCGTGGACGAGCACGTCGACCCCGTCGAAGAACCCGAGCAGATTCGCACTCGCCTCCGTGTCGCCGCTGAAGCCGAACCGGTCCTCGAACCGATACCCCACCCCCGGGCGGGAGTGAACCGTCGGCACAACGGAGACATCGATACCCTCCGTCCCCGGAACGTCGATTTCGCGCCGATCCCTCGGCTCCGCTCCGATCTCGAAGCAGGACACGTCGATCCTGTCCGACTGCCCGTCGAGCTCGAACAGCGGAGCGACGTCGGCGGCGGTCCCCGGGGGACCGATAATCGGCGTCGTCGACCCATCGATCATCCATCGTGCTTTCGCGAGGCCAGGGAGATCCGAGACGTGATCGAGATGGGTGTGGGAAAGCAGGACAGCGTCGATTTCGGTGGGATCACGGCCGATCCCCGCGAGGCGGTGGAGGACGCCGCTCCCGCAGTCGACCAGCAGCGTTGACCCGCCCATGTCGACGAGCAGGCCGGTCTGGACGCGATCGCCGGTCGCGAGCGCGGCCCCGGTCCCGAGAACCGTCACTCGCACGCCGATCACCCGGCCTGTTCCCGGTCCTCGCCCGCATCCGCGGTCTCGGTCCGTTTCGACAGGTGCGTCGACTCCTGCGATCCCGACTCGGGCGGCTCCGGCGGTTCGAACGCCGCCGCCAGCAGCCGAACGGGACGCGTCTCTTGCAGTTCACTCCAGGACCGCTCGTCGCGAGTCGCTAGCGCGCCGACGAGCAACAGCCCCACGAGGCCGACTCCGGCCACCGTCGATGACTCAGCCGTGAGCAGCGTCACGATCAACCCGACTGCCGCGAGGATCGCGACGAACGCCCCTCCGATCCGGAGGGGTGCTGCCGTGGTGCGTTCGATCCCGATCTTCACCCCGGAGACGGATCGGGAACTGTCAGCCCACTCGGCACCACGTTCCAGGAGGAGATCGAGCAACCGGATGAACGGCCCGACCGTGTAGGTCTCCCGGAGGTCGATCACGATGACCTCCGGTTCCGGTTCTGCGGTGAGCCACCGATAGAGCCACGAACCTTTGACGATGTCGGCGACCCGTTCGCCCGAGCTCGACGCGCGCCGACCGATGCCGACGACCGCAGACCGATCGGCCGTCCTCGAAAGCCACGAACGGACGCCGCGAAACCAGTCGGTCAGACTTTCGGACCGCTCGTCGCCGGCGGGAGTTCCGTGATCAGTCATTCTCGGGTTCGTCTACGACGTGACACTGTCCCCGGCCAGTAAAGCGCTTTCCCTCCCGACCGGGAGCGTGCCGACGGCTATATGGGTCCGGCGGTCGCTCGTCGGAAACGAGCATGCGACCGTACCCAAAGACGCCGGACATCCACGACGTCGACGGGCTGTTCGAGGGGGGACACCTGTGGATCCGGGAGTGGATCGACGGCGCCCCGCTTCGGTTCCAGCTGCGACACTCCGGCGTCGTCAGGTTCGGGGACGGCAAACGGATTTTCGAGGACGACGACGTGCCGGGCGCGTATCGACACGCAGTGAGACACGTCCGGGAACGTCTCGACAGGGGGGCGCTGTCTGCGGCCGTCGACGACGTAGAGCGCGTGGTCCTGTTCGGCGTCGCGACCCACCGTCAGACCATCGAGTACGACTTCGATAGGCTGCCGTCCGTGCTGGGCGTCGAGGTGTGGTCGGCCGACGAGGGGCTCCTCCCGCCAGATGCCGCCGAACGAGTTTTCGAGCGCCTGGGGCTGGAGCCGGTCAACGCCGTCCGCAAGGAGCTCCCCCCGCGTGATTTCGATCCGTCACCCGACGGGATCCCGGACTCGAACTGGTACGACGGCCACGCAGCCGGGATCGAGATCCGGAACACCAGCGGTCCCCGGGGGAAGCTTCTCCATCCGGAGTTCGACAGCACGTCGGACTCGCCACCGGTGCCGATCACCGCACCCACTGGAGAGTTCGCCCGGGAGTACGCGACCGACACGAGACTCGACTGGATCGTGGGGCGGCTCGAAGCTCAGGGGACACCGGTGACAGTCGATTCCCTGTACGAACGACTGCTCGAGGACGCACTCAGGCGACATCACCGCCGGCTCCATCATCCCGAGTCGACAGTCGACCGTCGGGCCTTCCGGTCGGAGCTCGCCTCGATCGTCGGCGAGTATCTCGGCGAGTAGTCCTCCCAGAGGCTGTCGACCGTACAGAAGTTCAAAAGAACCCGGCGACGCCGACTGCCTCGGCGAGCGTGACCCCCGCCGCGAGGGACCCCAGCAGGTAGCCGCCGATGGCGCCGCCGTTCAAAAGCGGGAGGCCGGCGTGGGCCCGGCCGCGCATCACCCACCGGAGCAACACGAGCAGACCCAGGATCGTTCCAACCATCGCGCCGATCGCGGGAAGGTTCACCGCGATAATCGGGACCTCGTAGTTCGGGGCCGGGGAGAAGAACGCAGCGCTTGCGACCATGATCGCGGGCATCACCGCGTCGCCGAGCCCGATAAAGAACGCGTCCCGCTGTGGAGACTCGTCTTTCATCCCGTCGCTTCCCTCCGAATCCGACCCGTCGTCGCCGTTGCCTTCCGGGCCGGCGAAGTCGTCCTCCAGAAGCGAGTAGGAAAGCGAGAGCGGAACGACGAGGATCACCGGGATCCGAAGCTCCATGACCCCCTCCGCGAGCGAGAGCATGTGCTCGGTCCCGTAGACGCTGATCGCGTCGTACACCGCCAGCGCACTCAAAAGGAGGATACACGGGAGGAGTCCGAAACTGATCCCGAACAGCCCCGCTGCGCCGGCCCCCATCACGATTCCGGTAACGTCGATGACGTACCACTCCGGATGATACAGCAGTCCGAGAACGACCAGCACCGCCGGGATCAGCGCGAAGACTGGTGGGACCAGCACGCTGAAGACGTACCACGCGAGCATCCCGCCAGCGAACAGGACGAACCCGCGGACGACGCGGTCGAGGTTGTACTTGAACGCCGCGAGCATGAGGGCGGTCGCGACGAGGATGACGCCGAGATACAGGATACTGATAGCGGGGTCGTCGGGGTTTTCCACCGCCTGATAGCCGCTCTCGAAAAAGCCCGGAACGAGCGCCAGCGCACCGAGCTGGACGAGGAAGAAGATCGAGACGGCAAAGCCGACGGCAGGATACTCGCGGGGAACCATATTCTATCGCTCGGTGTCGAGACGTTTGTGGGTTTCCGTTCGCGTCCGTCGGAATCACGGATCACCGGACGTACAGCTTCTCGCCGACGAGATCGACCAGATCGGTCCGGTCGTCGGTCGCAACCGCGGCGTACGGTGCTGAAACCGGGCCGAACACGTCGACGACCCGCCCGACTCGGGAGAGCGACTCGTCGACGACCTCCGCACCGACCTCGGGCGGCTCGTCCGCGTCACACTGGATCACGGCCAGCCCCTGTGCAGTCCGTGAAACCGTGCCGAGCCGGCGCATCACTCCTCCCGAAGCAGGTTCAGGTACGCGGCCGTCGCCTGCACCAGATCGTTCTTCGAGGCGTCGGTCGCACCCTGGACCAGGACGCGACCCCGGGTACGGTACTCCCGGGAGTAGGCCTTGTCGCGTTCGATCACCGCGTCGTATCCGATCTGCTGTACCGCAGTGGCGATCTCGTCGACCGCCGGTTCCTCGAGGGCCTGTTCGACCGGGACGCGCCGTCCCTCGGATCGGGACAGCGCCGCGTCGAAGTACGCGGGCCACAGCACGTTCTCGACCATACGGACACGCCGACGGCCGGGCGTAATACCGTTTCGACTCGGGAGATCACTCCCGACCACCGCCGGTGGAGTCGTCACTCGCGCGCCAGGATGGGTCGTCACGCCTATACGCACGCCCCAGTAAAGACGAGTGAGCGATGAGTGACCGTCCCCAAGACGCAGACGGCAACACACTCGAGAGTGACGACGAACTCGACGGCGACGAATCCGAATGGCGGTTCGAGGTCGACGACGTCGGTCCCGACGGTGTCAAACGCGAAGGACGGTCGATCGAACCGGAGGGAATACACCTCGAGCACGCGCTGTTCGTCGTTCTCGGCGTCTTGATGGGGATCGGCGCGATCCTGGCGACGATCCTGTGATCACTCTTCGGTGTAGCCTTCCTGCCGCAGTATGACGACCATCGAAAGTCCGGACACCACAACCAGAATCAACGCCGGGATCGCGGCGTATCCGTGGAGGCCAGCCGACTCCGCCGCCCAGATCCGGGTCACCAGCGTTTCGAATCCAGTCGGACGCAACAGAAGCGTCGCCGGAAGCTCCTTCATGGTGGTGAGGAACACGAGCGCTGCGCCGGCGACGACCCCCGGCGCGATCAGCGGCAGCGTCACCTCCCGGAACGTGGCCGTCGACGACCGCCCGAGTGACCGAGACGCCTCGACCAGCTTCGGATCGACCTGCAGCATCGAGGTCCGGGTCGAACCCACGGACTGGGGGATGAACCGGACGACGTACGCGAACACTAAGATCGGGATCGACTGGTAGAGGAGCCCGCCGTAGTTCGCCCCGAAGAACACTAAGGCGAGTCCGATGACGATGCCGGGAACCGCGTAGCCGACGTAGGTCGCCCGTTCGAAGAGGAACCCGAGCCGCGAGTCGTACTGTGTCGCCAGATACGCAACCGGCAGCGCCGCGAGCCCCGCCACGACTGCCGCTGCAAGCGACACGGAAACGGAGTTGACGACGTATTCGAGCTGGAACTGGAAGCTCGCGGGAACGTCCGCCTGAGACGTCGCGAGCCACTGCAGGAACACGCCGACCGGGAGAACGATCGTGAAAAAGACGATCGCGGCACAGGCGGCCATGCCCACCCACTTCCATCGGCCCAGCGAGATCCGATGGGTTCCAGCGCGGGCGGTGTCACCGTGCATCGTCTCGTCGCCTCGGATCCGGGATTCGAGTGCGAGAATGAACACCGTCAACACCACGAGCTGCAGCGAGAGGAACGCCGCGTAATCGCCGCCGCCGAGCGACCGGTGTTCCAGGTAGATCTGCCGGGTGAACACCTCTGCCTGGAGAAACGCCGGCGTTCCGAAGTCGGAGACGGCGTACAGCGCGACCAGCAGCGCGCCGGCGACAACCGCGGGGCGGACGTGTGGAAACGTCACCCGTTTGAACGTCTCCCAGCGACCGTGGTTCAACATCCGTGCGGCCTCGACGAGCGACGTGTCGAACGTCTTCAGCGCTGCCCTAGTAGTCAGATACACGTACGGATACGTGTACAGCGTGATGATGAGGATCGCGCCGTGGAGACCGTAGATGGAGGGAACCGCCTCGACCCCGAACGGTTCGAGCAGGCTCTGGAGCTGTCCCCGCGGACTGAAAACCGCGATGAACGCGAACGCGCCGAGATAGCTGGGAACGGCAAGCGGAAGCGCGACGGCGATCGTCCAGAACCGCCGGAACGGGAGGTCGGTCCGAACGGTGAGATACGCCAACGGGACGCCGATTAACACCGACAGCCCTGTCACAACACCCATCAGGAGGAGACTGTTGAAAGCGATCTCGACCGTGCGGGCCCGAAAGACGATTCCCGCTGCACGGTCGAGGTTTACGCTGGCCGCGCGGAGCAGGATCCAGGAGACCGGAAGCAACATTGCGGCCGCGATCGCGCCACTGAGAAACGTAAGGCCCACCTGTCTGGCGTCAGGGCCGCCGTCCGTGGCTCCGGTCGTTCCGGATTCCGTTTCCGTTACACCCATGAGGTTATCTGTGGTTACTTCCGGACGTTTTTAGGGGTTCCTAACCGTGGTGACACTCTCTGGCGGGAGGCAAACGCCAATAGTCGACACCACGAAACGAGTCACCGCATCCCCACGTCCCGGAGCAGGTCGACCGCCGGCTCGATGTCCGCCAGTTCGTTGAGGTCGAACTCCGGCGGGTTGAGATCCTCGAGAGTCGGAAGGTCACCGACGTAGTCCACGCCGTCGATCACCGCGTACTCCTTGTTCGTGTCCACGAAGAACTCCTGCCCCTGGCGTCCCAGCAGATGCCGGATGAAGTCCTGGCCGAGCTCCCGTTCGTCGCTCGAATCGAGCACGGCTGCTCCCGAGACGTTGAACAGCGATCCGACGTCCCCCTCGGTGAAGGTGATACTCACTGGCGCGTCCGGCTGATCCGCGATCAACCGCCCGACGTAGTAGTGGTTCACGAGGCCGATCGACACCTCGCCGTCGGCCAGCGCGTTTGGTGTCGTGGAGCCCCCCTCGTAATTATTGACGTCGGCCGCGAGCATGTCCTCGAGGAACTGTCGGGTCCTGTCGTCCCCGTTCTCGACCATCATCGCCCGAACGAAGCCGAGGAACGAGCCCGAATCGACCCGCCACCCCATCTCGCCGTGGAACCGGTCCGCTTCTGGATACGCAAACAGATCCGTCGGCAGATCCCCAGCGTCCCATGTGTCCGTGTTGTACGCGATACACCGCGTCCGACCCGAGACGCCCGTCCAGGTCCCCTCCGGGTCCCGCCAGCTCCCGGGGACCGTCTCCAGGATGTCGTCGGTGAGATCGACAGTCCGGCCGAGCGCTTTGAGTGCTCCGAGCGTCCCGGAATCCTGTGTGTAGAGGACGTCCGCGGGGCTGTTTTCTCCCTCCTCGTCGATTGCACGGAGATGGGTTTCGTTGTCCTCGTACCGGACGTTGATCGTGAGATCGTCGTAATAGGACTCAATTTCCGTCAGCACGGGTCCGATCTGTGCCTCGCGCCGACCGGAGTAGACGGTGAGTTCCCCGTGGAGGTCGGGCAGCTCTTCCCAGTCAGTTCCTTCAGGAGAGACGCCCGGCCCGTCGTAGTTTCGTTCGTAGGTCGCCTCCCCGTCTCCCCCGAGACAGCCGGCCAGGCCGATTCCGACCGCCGTCGCCCCCGCCGCGAGGAACTGCCGTCGACTCCCCCAGCCCGCAATCCTGGAGGAGAGATTCGATCGCCGTTCGTCGACGATATCGTCGGTTTCGGCGTCGGTACAGCCACTTTCACCAGCTTCACGCTGTCGCATACGTAGTTTTAGGCCGGCCTAAAACTAAAAGAGTTCCGCTCGTTCCCACGCGAGGGAAATCGTTTAGGTTTCCCTAAAAAGGCGTTGGCGGTTCTCATTCGTAGAGAACGATCCGCCCCGGAGACCCCTCACTCGACCCGTTCGGCGACGCCGACGAGGCTACTTCCAGCAGTGACAGTCGGCTCCCGGGTGACCGAATACAGGATTCCTTCCCGATCGGCCTTCACCGCTTGGAGTTCCTCGTATGTCGTCGGATGGTACAGTGTCCCCAGTCGGTCGCCCGGGGACACTTCCCGACCCAGCGTCGCCACGTCGGCGGGGCGGAACAGCCCCGAGTCCGTCGCCCGGATCCGCCCGAGATGGTTTCGTGCGACGGTGCCGTCCCACGGCTGCGGCTCCCCGGTGAGGATCCCGACCTCCCTGAGCACCTCGAGGATGCCGTCGACGCCGGCCTCGATTGCGGGTTCGACCAGTTGTCTGTTGTGGGCCAGTTCCGGCGTGATCGTCGGGATCCCCTCCCGGGTGGCGGCGACCCGGAACTTGCCCGCGAACGACCGCTGGTCCCACTCCGTGTCGGCGTCGTCGCCGGCCGGCTCCGCAAGCAGGAGGTCCGTTCCGAACGCCTCAGCGAGCCGCCGACACGACGGTTCCCCCTCGTAATACACCGTGTGGATCAGCGTGTCCGGGCTACCCGTATGAAGGTCGACGGCGTAGTCGGCCCGGCCGGCGTACTCCCACAGGCGATCGGCCATCCGTTCGTGAACGGTACCCTCCGGGTCGCCCGGCCACACACGGTTCATGTTGGAGTTGACCGGATCGATGGGTTCGGGCGTGACGTACGCGACCCGGTCGAAAGTGAGCGGATCCGCGATCGGGACGGCGACGACAGTCCCGTCGAGGTCTGCCTCGAGAAGCGTTCCGTGGAGCCGGCGCAGAACCTCGGTGCCGTTCACCTCGCGGCCGTGCTGGGCTGCCTGGACGTAGACGACGGGTTCGCCGTCGCCGTACGTGTGGATTGTCGTCGAAAGCGGCACGCCGGAGGGAAGCCGGGCGAGCGTCAGCGTCTCGGCGGTGTGCATATCTGCCGGTCGTCCCGACGGCTTTTGTACCCAGTGAACTTCGGTGGGGTCCGAACCGACGCGCCGTCGACCACGCTAGGAGGGTTCCGAGACGACCTCGAACGCGTCGAGGACCCGCTTTACCTGGGCTCCGTCCTCCAGAAACACGATCGTCCGAGGCGGATGGACCGCCTTCGGACGCACTCGCAGGCCCCGCTCGCGAGCCGTGCGGGCGACAGCGTCCGGGTTGACCCGGAACTCCACGTACGCACGGTCCGGCTGCACGGACACCTCAGCGACGGTTCGGCCGTCGGTCCGTTCGACGGCGTAGCCGAACGCACCGTCGACGGACGGCTCGACGTCGACCTCGGCGTCGACGACGGCCAGCTTACGGATCGGGCCTGTTCCCCCGGTGAGTTCCGAGGCGAGAAGCTCTGCGATCCGCGGGCCGTCGGAGAGCCGGTCGTCGACCATCAGCGCTCCTCCCCCACGAGGTCGCTTCGCGCGCGCTCGGCGATGCCGTCGAGTTGGATCCCGTGCTCGCGCGCAACGAGTATCGCAGCCGCCTCGTTCGCCACGCCGAGCCGTCGCTGTCGGTCGTTGATGGCGGCGACGGCGTCCCGTTTTTCGACTCCCGCGTCGACCAGGGACTCGAGCACCCGTTCGAACGTGGACTGCTCTCTGAGGATCGACTCGTCGGGGACGAACCCCTCCGGCACCTCGACGTCGGCTGGATCGAACCGGGCACGAAGCGCCCCTTCCTCCTCCGCGAGCAGACCGCGCCCCTGAGCGATATCGACGAGCCGCTTGGCCTGATCGGGCGAAAACCAGTCGCGATCCAGCGAGAGGGCGACGACGAACTCCCCTTCCCCCAGCCGATCGGTTCCCTCCTGACGGAACGGGACCGCGACTGCGATTTCGAGACTCATTGAACGATGGACCGATGTACGTGCAGGGTTATGATTGATACGGATCGACCGCGAGCGACGCGGGTATTGGGGCCTGAAAGTACGGAGTATGAATGCGGACGCCCCGAGATTGCCCGGCGTTCCGACCCGGGTAGTCCCGGTCGTCTTCTCCACCCCGCGACCCGACGAGCGACGGGCGTTCGACGGTGGGCTGCTCGCTTCCGCGCCTGACCCGGTGCCGCCGATGAACCGCGGCGGACCGCCCCTGCGGGCGGGCACCGCGGACCGCTGTCCCCGTCGGACGAGGCTTCCACGTCGACTTCCGGGGCCCGCGTCGGTCTGACCGGACGCCCCCGGATTTCGGCCCCCGCTAAAGACTCTATCACGGGTTTCGAGCGGGGCCTAACCGCCCAGCCTAGTCCATACGGGAGTACACCGGAGTCACATAAGGGCCTTTCGTCTGGCGTCCGACCGATGGGCTGCAGTGACGTCGGTCGGGTGACGGGGCGGTTCCGGCTGTGCTTATAAATAGTCGCCGTTCGAACTACCGAACATGAGTTCGCTCCTGGATCGCGTCGTGATCCCGGTGGCCGGCCCCGAGGACGCGGCCAACACCTACGAGTCGTTCAGGCCGCGGGTCGTCGATCCGGACGGGACCGTCGACACCGACGTAGAAATCTACGTCGTCTACGTCGTCAAGAAAGCAGGCGGCGCGCCCGACATCGCGAGCGTCGAACAGCGAGAGGAGTACGCACGGGACGCGTTCGACCGGTTCGAGATGCTCGCGGGGGCAGACGGACTCGAGATCGAATCGGAGATCCGCTACGGAACCGACGTCGCGGAGGTGATCCTCGAGTACGCCGACGAACTCGACGCTTCCGCGATCGCGTTCACCTCCAGGGGGACCGGAACGTGGCTGAACCTGATAACAGGTGGCGTTCGAAGCTCCCTGCTTTTGAACGCCGACCGGCCGGTCGTGGTGTTGCCCACCGAGATGGAGGACTGATTCTCCCGCGGTGTTGCCGGGAGAGATGATGGCGCGGCCTACCGACGGCTCGCATCCACCGTCACGTCACCCTCGTAGACGACCCCGCGTTCCGCGTCCAGGGTGAGAACCGTCCCGTCCGCGATTCGATCGGGGAGCGGCGCCCCCGACACCATCGGGATCCCCAGTTCCCTGGCGACGACGGCGGGATATCCCGTCATTCCCGGTCGAGCGTCGACGATCCCCGCGAGCTTCCGGACGTCGCCCTCGAACTCGCCGTCGAAATCCGCATCGAGCGCCAACAACGTTCCGTCCTCGACACCGGAGAGGTCGCCGCTTGCGGTCCGAATCACCGGCGCGGCGACCCGGCCGCCGACGATCCGCTTGCCCGTCGCGACGGCCTCGGCGGCGACGTGTACCTTCAGCATGTTCGTTGTGTTCGTTCCCTCCACTTCGGTCATCATTCCGGACAGGACGACGACGGTATCCCCGCTCTCGGCGGCGCCCGCGGACAGGGCTGCCTCGACCGCGTTGTCGAGGATCTCTTCGATCCCCTCGGCGTAGTCGGCGTACTTCGGCTGGACCCCCCACGAGAGCGCGAGTTGACGACGAACCCGGTCGTCGGGAGTGGTCGCCACGACCGGCACCCCGGGACGGAACTTGGCCGTCTTCCGTGCCGTGTATCCCGACTCCGAGACTGCAACGATTGCGGCGGCGCCGATGTCGCGGGCGAGATACCTGGCCGATCTGGAGAGCGCTTCCGTACGCGATTCCCGCTGTGCCGCCGGAACCCGCCTCTCGCGTGTCTCGGCGTACTCGTCGCTGGCTTCGACCTGGCGGACGATCCGGTCCATCGTCTTCACGACGTCGACCGGGTGGTCGCCGACCGCTGTTTCCCCCGACAGCATCACCGCATCGGTGCCGTCCAACACCGCGTTGGCCACGTCCGACGCCTCCGCGCGGGTGGGGCGGGGCGAATGGACCATCGAGTCGAGCATCTCGGTAGCGGTGATCACCGGCACCCCCCGTTCGATCGCGAGCCGGATCGTCCGCTTTTGGATCATCGGGACGTCCTCGAGGGGGCACTCCACACCGAGATCACCCCGGGCAACCATCACGCCGTCGGCGGCGTCGACGATCCTCGCGAGGTTGTCGACGGCGCCAGCCCGTTCGATTTTCGCGACGACCGGGATGTCGGCCCCGCAATCGTCTTCGAGGTAGTCGGAAACGGCGTAGACGTCCTCCGGGTCGCGCACGAACGACGCGGCGACGAAGTCGGCGTCCTTTCTGGCAGCGAGTCGAAGCTCCGCCTCGTCGTCTTCGGTGATCAGTTCGAGATCGAGATCGACGCCGGGCACGTTGACTCCCTTGCGACCACCCAGCTTCCCACCGGAGTCGATGTGCGCGAACACGTCCGACCCGTCGACTCTCTCGACTGTCGCTTCGATCTTTCCGTCGTCGAGCAACACGGTGTCTCCCGCTTTCGCCGCCGTGATCGACACCGACAGCCCGACCTCCTCCGGCGTGGCTGTCTCCCCTTCGAAAAACCGGACGGTCGACCCCGACTCGAGCTGGATCGGTTCCTCGAGCGGCGCCGTCCTGACCTCCGGTCCCTGGAGGTCGACCATGGTCGCCACCGGCTCCGCGGTGGCGTCGTCGACCTCCCGGATCCTGTCGATGACGTCGGCCCGGTGGTCTGTCGTCCCGTGGCTGGCGTTGAGCCGGGCGACCGACATCCCCGCCCGGACGAGCTCCCGGATCGTCCTCCGATCGTCGGAGGCCGGCCCGAGCGTACAGACGATCTTGGCGTTGCGCATGCTGTCCATTGGGACGCCGACGTTAAAATTGGGACGATGGGATTCGAACGCGAGTAAATCCCCTCGGAGCAGGGAGTGGAGACGACACGACAGTCGGGCGCTACGATCTCGGCCCGAGATAGCCCCACGCCTGCAGCCGATCCCCCTCGCCGTCCATCCAGCGCTCGCCGACGTCGTCCCGGTAGTAGAGGTTCGGGATCACGATGTCGTCGACGCGTCCGTAGCACTGCGTTCGGGCCTCCTGCATCGTCTCTCCTTTACCGGTGACGACAAGCGGCATCCCGCTTTCCCCCGCCGCCCGCCACTGTCCGTCCACCTTCTTGGTGTCCTCGAGATGAATTCCCTCTCGGCTGTCGGTTTCGAAGACGACTGCTGCGTTCCGGGAGTTCTCGTCGTAGGTCTTCTCGTCGTCGAACGGGAACGGCGGCAGGACTACCCGTATCGCCACCTGAAAGCCGCTGTGGACCTCCAGTTCGGGCTCGTTCCCGTGTGCGAGATTGTAGAAGAACTGGCCGGTGGATGACTCGATCGACTCCTCCTGGAGCGTGATCGTCGGATAGCCAAAGCGCGGCGTGAACTCCAGGGGATAGATCCCGGTCGCGTTGACGATGCAGTTGAGGTCGATGCTTCCGACGTAGCCCTCCTGTGCGAGCCAGCCTTCCAGTTTTTCGAACGTTTCAGCAAACAGTTGGTTCTGTCCAGACCAGAACATCGACGTCCCCATCTCGCCGGTCTGTGGGCCGATGTTCCCCGGGAAGAGCCGCTTGTGCTCGAAGTTGAAGTTCACCTCGTCGATGAACTCCTCCCCGTCGAAGAACCCACAGATGGCTATCTCGACGCCTTCGACCTTGCGCTGGAGCTGGAACCCTTTCATCCGGTGTCCCCACGCCTTCTTGTAGGCACGCAGGACGTCGATCACGTCACCGCCGTCGGGTTCGCGCCCGACGTACAGCAATCGTTTGACGTTCTGCACTTCCCCGAGCGGCTTGATGACGTAGGGGGCCGGGTTCTTCTGGACGTATTCGATTCCCTCCTCGAAGTCGTAGAACTCCCGATGGTCGATCGTGTTCACCCCGTGATCCTCGAGGATCTCCATCGCGTAGCCGCGGTCCTCCTCGAGGCGATCCGTGTTCGGGGTCCCGCCGACGACGGCGTGTCCGTCCTCGCGGAGTTCCTGTGCGAGTTGTCCGGTTCCCACCTCGGAGCCGACCCAGATGTCGTCGAAAACGATGACGTCGGCCCACTCGACGTCCGCGCGCCAATCGTCGGTTTTCGGAACGAACCCGTCGCCGATCTCTTTGTCGCTTTCGGCTTCAATGTAGTACTTGACGTCGTGCCCCTCCCGATGGATCTGCCAGGCGAGATCGGTGATCAGGGCGGCGTCCAGCGAACAGAACAGGAACCGCTTGGTGTCGGAGGCGTTCATGCCGCCCCCATCGGTGCGAGATGCTATATAAGTACGCTCGAGAGTGAGCCGCTGATTCGCCGCGTCGCGGGTACTCCAGAGGACGGCTGTCGTCTCCGACGTCGCCGCGCCCTTGTCACCGCTTTCGACGTCGCTGCTTCCGGCGTCCTCGCTTCAGCCGTCCAGTCTCTCGAGTTGCTCTCGAATCCGGTTTAGATCGCCGTCGACGAACCGAGCCGTCTCCCGGCCGAGCGTCCGGTAGAACTCGGTGGTGGCGTTCTCGGCGACGTTGGTCGCGAACTCGCCGATCCAGTTCCCGAGGTGGCTCTCGAGGAACGACCGCTGTTTCTCCAGATAGGTGGCGGCCGTCTCGAGATCGTCGTTCCTGAGCGCCTCGGCCTCGTTTACGACGAGGTAGTAGAGGAACTCCAGCTCTGCCACGATGTGGTCGGCGGGCTCGTCGAGGCCGATATCCAGCCCTTCTTCCCGATATCTGCGCTCGACATCCAGGGTCGACTCGCCCATCGCCCTGCCGTGTTGCTCCATGTACACCGACCCGTACGGCGGCGCGAGCACCTCGAAGGGACCGACGAACAGCTTCGCGTAGTCGACCCGGAGATCGTCACGATCGGGGGGCGTTGTCCCGACCAGCTCCTCGAGGCGCGGGTGTATCGAGGCGTTCCGCGCGGCCGCCATCGTCTCTCGCCACTCCTCGTCCGGGAGGCGGTAACAGACCGAGAGGAACTTGTAGGCGTTCCCTCGGCATTCCGCCTCGGCCAGCAGTTCGTCCCTGGATAGTTCGTTCATCGTTGGTGTTGAATTCGTTACTGCGGCTTCACGTTGACGCTGACACAGCCGTAGAACACCGAACTTCCGCTCAGACGGTCGTAGTCGGCCGGGATCAGGCGGTTGTTGTTGCCACCTTTGGCTTCCTCGCCGAACACCTCGGCGGCCCTGCGGCCGTACGCCCAGTGCCCCTGCCCGTACGTCTTGGCGACCGTGCCGGGCTGGACGCCTTCCCAGAGTTTGGCCGTACACTCGATTTCGCCGACGGGCGACTCGATCACGACCTCGTCGCCGTCGTCGATGCCGAGGTCGGCGGCGTCGTCCGGGTGGAGCTTGACGACGTCCTGCCCGGGTTCGTCGCCGGGATCGGCGTCGCCGAACTCCTGGTACCACTCTGTGTTCGCCGACCGTCCCTCCCTGTTGAGCCGGGACTTGTAGTCGACGAACTCGAAGTCGTAGTCGTCCTCGCCGTGGATGTACGGCTCCTCGTAGTGCGGGAGGAACGGGTGCGGCGCGTTATCGTCGCCTTCCCGTGCCAGATAGTTACACGTCTCGAGGATGTCGTCGACGTCCGTGTCGTAGCGGTCGGCGTGGCCGCCGAGAGCCTCTTTGAGCGTCTCACTGTAAAACTCGAAGGTGCCCGACACGGTGCCGAACTCCCCGCCCTCCGAGGGCCAGCGGTGTCTGTACTCCCACTCGTCGGAGTTCCAGATGCCGGCTTCCCGGAACTGTTCCCAGCCGTCGTAGTCGTCGCCGCCGGGATGACCGACTTCCGGGTCCCACATCGGCTGCATGCGGAGTTTGATCGCGTTCCGGGAAAACGCCTGGGCGCGGAGTTCGCGGTCGTCGTACTCGTCGCTCGGAGACAACCCGGTTTCGGGGTCCTCGTACTGCTCGCAGTAGTCGAGCATCTCGGTGAAGCCCCGCTCGGCCAGTTCGTCGGCGATCATGTAGACGATCTCAGTCTCGTCGCTTTTGACGTTCCAGAGACGGCCGTTCTCGAGGACCTCCTCCGGATCGTCGGGATCGTCACACAGCACCGGCTGGTGGAGGTTGATCGACCGACGACGGGCGGCCGTGCTGCGGAGCTGACCCCACCGCTCGAACTGGTGGTGGGTCGCCGGCAGAACGATGTCGGCGAACCATGCCGTCTCGCTGGGGTTGGTCTCGACGGTGACGTGGAGGTACTCCTCGCCCTCGAGTTTCTCCAGCGCATCGATCCAGCGCTGGTTCTCGGGATTGGAGAAGGCGTAGTTGTTCCAGTAGGACAGCAGGAACTTGATCTCCATCGGGTCCTCCTCCAGCATCCCGTCGGCGGCGTTGTTGGTCACGACGCCGCCGCCGGACGACCCCTCCTTGAGCACGGGCTGGTCCTTGGCGCCGCGCTGGTCGATCTTGTCCCCGGTCACCTCGTCGCGGTGTTCCTCGATGTAGTCGAGCCCCTGCTGGGCGACCTCGTCGATGTAGTCGTCCGCGCCGGGGAGGCTCGCGGTACCGTCGGACGGTGAAAAGAGCGTTCCACCCTCGTTACCGACGGAGCCGACGAGGCCGTTGAGCGCGTGGACCGCCATGCTGGTGTAGCTGCCCCGAACCTGCATGACCGGGCCGCCACCCATCCACACGAGGGCGTTCGGTCCAGCTTCGCCGAAGTTGCGGGCGACGCGTTCGATCTGGTCGGCCGGCACGCCGGAGCGCTCCGCTGCCCACTCGGGGGTCTTGTTCTTCAGCTCCTCGTTCCACCAGTCGACGACGCCGGTACTGTTTTCGGACTCGTCGAACTCCCCGGGATCGACCTCCTCGCCCTCGACGAACAGGTTTTCGCCGTCCGCGAACTCGCCGACGAATTCGCGGCTCCACAGCCCCTCCGTGAGGATCACGTGGGCCATCGCGACCGCGACCGCGCCGTCCTCGCCTGGTTCGACGGGGAGGAACTCGTCCGCCTTGGCGGCAGTCGCACTCAGGCGCGGTTCGACGACCGCGAGATCCGCGTCGTCCAGCATGTCTCCCCATTCGCTGGAGTAGTAGGAGACCTGCCTGTTGGAGTTTATCGGGTCTGCTCCCCACGCGATCACGTAGTCGGTGTTCTCGATGTCGTACTGGCGGTACGACCACTCGCCTTCGGTGTAGTACGGGCCAAACTTTTCGGCCTCCGCACAGATCGCGCTGTGGGAGATGTTGTTCGGGGTGCCGACGATCGCCGGGAAATGACTGTAGAGGATCGGCCGGAGGTACGTGTACCGGCCGCGGGTGACCATCGCCTTGTGGGTCTCCTCGTTCTCCCGGAGCATCATGATATGATCGGCGATCTCGGAGATCGCCTCATCCCACGTGATCGGCTCGAACTCCGGATCCTCGTCGGGGCCTTTGTTCGGGTTCGTCCGCCGCATCGGCTGGGTGACCCTGTCGGGATCGTACAGTTGCTGGATGCCCAGGTGCTTGCGGGGACAGTTGGAAACGCCGTGGATCTGGGAGTTCGAGTTCCCGCGGACCTTCAGGGCGCGCCCGCCCTCGACGAGGATCTCGGAGGCACACCACGAGGTACACCCCGCACACGTCGAGGCGCGCCACTCCCCAGTCTCTTCCGCGAGGGCGTCCCGGGGCGAAAACGCCGTGTCGACTCCGTCCTCGGCCTCGGCGAGCGCGGACAGTTGCAGGGTCGCTGCGGCCCCTGCAACGCCCACCGCCCCGAGTTTGAGGAACCCTCTCCGGTCGGTCGGCATGACGCCGTCTCTCTTACTGTGCTCGGCCGCGATGTCGTCGTTTGCTTTTGACATGAGTATCACCTCTCAGTCGAGTTCGGGAACCTCTCCCTTTCCGACGCCGAGCGGTTCCCCGGCGTCGCTGCCGTCGAACTCGCGGATGTACTGCACCTTTGGTTCGGTACCGAAGTCCTCGCCGTACCACTCGTCGACGAATCGACCGTCGTGTTCTTCGAGGACATGGCTCACCGAACTGTCCGGATCGTTCAGGTCGCCGAAGATCCGCGCGTCGCAGGGGCACGCCTCGACACACGCGGGGAGTTCGCCCTGCGTGACCCGGGAGACACAGAACTCACACTTCTCGGCGACCCCCGAGTCCATTGCACCGTCCGCGTCAGCGCGGTCGGCGTAGTGTCCCTCAAGGGAGTCACGCGAGGGGTTCTGATACGGGGGGACGTAATCGCCGACCTGCTCGGTGACTTCCCGAGGCGTCGCCGTCCCCGCCATGACGCGTTCGTCGCCGCGCCAGAAGTCGTACTGCTCCCCCTGGGAGAATTCGATCTTGTTGTACGGGCAGGCGCCGACACACTGCTGGCAGCCGATACACTCGTCGCGGTTCTGCATCGTGATCCCGCCGGGGCCCTTGTAGAGGGCGTCGCCGGCGACGGGACACACGTCGATACAGGGAGCGTCTTCACAGTGGTTACACAGTGTCGGAATAAACTCGTAGCTGGTGTCCGGGAACTCCCCGTCCGTTACCGTAATCCGGTCGGACCAGGCGAACCCCTCTTGGACGTTGTTCTCGTTCTTGCAGGCGATGTTACACGCCTGACAGCCGGAACACCGCTGGAGGTCGATCACCATCCCGAGTTCGACGTCCGGTTCCTCTTCGGGCGGTTCCGGCGTCGGCGTTTCCTCCTCTTCGGGCGTCGGTGTCGGCGTCTCCTCCGGTTCGGGCGTCGGCGTCGGTTCGGGTTCCTCCTCCTCGAAGAACCCGAGACAGCCCGCGCTGGCCGTCCCGACGGCGGCGCCGCCGATCGCGGCGAGGCGCCGTATCGTTCCACGGCTCTCTTCTCCGTCCGTTTCTCCGTTCGGTTTTGACTTGCTCAGGATCTGTCGGTGGACTGGTTCGTTGGATCGCTGGTTCGCCCCTGTCGACGGGGCAGTCCGTCTCGGAAGGTAGTCGTCAGGCGTTTCTCGGAGTCCCTGTAGCGATTTTGTATAAGAACTGGGTTGGGGAGTGCATGTCTATTGAATATGAAGTATTTATTTAATTTAAATAATTCTGAATAATTATGGTAGCTCCTCCATAAGAAAGGAATATATACTAGTAGCTAGCTGCCAACTGCTCCCGAATAGCAGTCGTTATCGGCACGAATAGAGAGAATGTGCTAATAGGGAAAGATAATCGACGATTTTTCCCTTCACAATCAAACGTACAGTGTTACCGCCTCCGTGTCAAGTGGTTCCAGACGCGAAGCGTCTCGTCATCGGGAAATCGGACGAAAGCGACACGACCTCTGCGACGGTCGACCTCTGCCGCGGCACATCGACGACGTTGCTCAACTAGAGAGTTGGTCTGCAAGTGCCAGTACCAGCTTTCGTTCGACCGTTTTCAACCGTTTCGACGCTGCCGAATCCGACACGTCGAGTTCGGCGGCAACGTCGCCCAGCGACGCCGAACGAGGATCGTCGTAGTAGCCGAGGGCTGTCGCACTCAGGACCGCCTGTCGCTGCTTTTGGGTGAGGCCGTCGACCGTCACCGTCTGAACCTCCTGTGGATCAGTCGCCGAGATGTGAATCTGACTGCTGTCGACGCCTTCACTCTGCTCGAGGAGACAGTTCAGCAGTTCAGCGGTCGCTCCAGGATCGGATACCGTCACCGTAATCCTGGTTCGACTGTCGTCGGACTCCGGGCGGTCCCGTGAAGATTGCATTCCGTTACTGCTCCTGTCGAAGGCGCGATTCTACAGCCTCGATCGTCGCCGACAGTACCGCTGTCGCCCATCGGTAGAACGGCTCGTCGCACGTCTCCTCGACTCGGGCGTGAAACTCCGGGATCCAGTCGAAGTGATCGCGGTGGAACTGATCGTACGCCTCCAACTCGCCTGCTTCCAGCAGGAGACTCCCGTACTCCAACAGGAGTGCCACGTGGTCTGGAGGATATCGTTCGGGCACATCGGCGCCCACCTCGTCGAATCGGCGCCGCATGTCGGCTGCGGCAGGACCCGAGAGGATCTCGCGGTCCTGATCGTCCCACCACGGTTCGTAGACCGACTCCGCCGGGGGCGCCGACGGCCCCTCGTACCCCTCGAAGCTCCGGAGATACGCTTCCTGGAAGTCGCCGACGCTGTCGATGTCGCCGAGAGATGGGCGTTCCGGGTCGATTCCGAGCGGTTCGGCACGGGTCAGGAGCTGTTCGTGGAGGTCGCCTTCCTCGATTGCCTCCACGAGTTCCTCGTCGGGCGTCTGGAAACACGCCGACAGCAGCGCGTACAGCTCCGCAAGCGATCGTCGGTCGTCAGTACTGAGCATGTGTTCCCCCGGTGAGACGACCATCATGAGTCTGCGTCAGTCCTCCGATACAGCGGATTCGATGAGCGTATCAACGTCCGTCGTCCCTTTACGCATCGGTTCGACGATCACACGCTGGTTCTGTGCACCGTCCTCGTACCGCTGGACGGCCTCTGCGGAAGCGAGTTCGAGCATTTCGTCGACGGGACCAGCCTGGATCGCACCGCCGACGCAGTTGTCGACGCAGGACGGCTTCTTGCCGCCGTCCGATTCCTTCTGTTTCTCCGGCTGGCCGTAGGCGCTTCCGGGCCCCTCGCCGAGACAGAAGTTACACTTCGCCATTAGCTGTTCGTCCTCGGGGTAGGTGGGGGCGTCGTACGGACACGCCTCGCCGCACTGGAAGCAGAAGATACACTCGTCGCGTTCGTGAACCACGATACCGTCCTCCTCCCGCTTTTCGATGATGTCGACAGGGCACACGTCCACGCAGGGAGCGTCCGGACAGTGCATACAGGAGGTGGAGATCGGGATCTCCTCAAACTCGTTTCCGGATCCGCTTTCGACGTGTTCGACGCTCCGCCAGTCGTCTTTCGTCGCTTCCACGTTGTGGAACTGCTTGCAGGACACCGAGCAGGCGTGACAGCCGATGCACTTGTTGTAGTCGTAGTAGAATATCCAGTCTTCAGCCATAGTCAGTCACCCCCCGGTGCCACGTCGACAGCAATGTGTCTGTCCGGCTGTCCGGAGATCGGGTCCATCTGTTTTTCGTGGAGTTTCATCGTGTTCATTCCTTCCCTGTCGGGCTGTACCGACCCTTCGCCGAAGCCATACGTCGCGGTGACGAAGCCGGGTTTCGTGCGCTCGGAAACGTACGCCATGAGTTCGCCCTCGCCGGTCGCGGACTCGATGCGAACCATGTCGCCAGTTTCGATACCCCGTTCGTTCGCGTCCGACGGGTTGATGACGAGGTAGTTCCCGCGGTACTCTTCGTCGGCGAGTTTGTGCCGGAGTGCGTACCGTTCTAACATCTGTTCGCTGTGCTGGTCCCCACCTTGCGAGAAGAACACCGCGCGAGTGTCGAAGAACTCCAGGGGATACTCGTCGCTGGTTTCGTCTCCGTACGTTCCCGGGGGGATCCACTCGGGAGCGGTGTCCATCCCGGTCTCCTCGAAGGCGTCGACGAGGACGCCGATCTGATCGAGGTCGAAGCGGAACGCCGTCCCGTCACCGTTTCTCCACTGCTCGTAGTCGTACTCGTCGACGAGTTCGTAGTTGTCGCCGCCCGACTCGAGTTCATCCAGCGTCAGATCGTGGATCGAGAGCTGGTCGTTGATGAACTCCCGCTCGCTGTCCCAGGGGAAGTACTCGCCCCAGCCCATCTCTTCTGCGATGCCGGCGAGGATGTCGAAGCCCGGTTTGGTGTTCCACTGGGGCTCGATTGCGGCCTTGGAACCGATGATCCAGCTGTTGTTGCTGTAGGCGCTCCACCCGCCGTTATCGACCGTGTCCATCTCGAGCTGTGTCGCCTCCGGAAGGACGATGTCCGCCCGTTTCGCGACGCCGCTCCAGAACGCGTCGACGGAGATCACGAGATCCATCTCTTCGAGCGCCTCGATCCACGCCTCCGCGTTTCCGTCCTTCAACGGTTGGTCGTAGTGACAGTAGATCCCGTTGATGTGCCCGTTCTCGACCATGTCGGGCACGAGGTTGTGAGCGATCGTTTCCGTGTGCCGAACTGCGTAGTCCTCGTACTCTTCGTGCTTTCTGAGGGCGGGCGTCTTGCCGGACGCGTTGTTCGGGAGCCCGACCTCCCGAATTTCGAAGGGGTTTCCGAGCGGTGCGGTCTGCCAGAGCCGGAGCCCGCCCGGCCTGTCGATGTTGCCCACGAGCCCGTTGAGGGCGGTGATGTTCTGGGTGCCTTTCCAGGCGTTGCCGTACTGGGCGGTGCCGGTCCAGATCGAAATTCCAGCGTTCGGTGCAGCCTCCGCGAAGCCGATCGCGACCTCGCGGATGTCCTCGGCGTCGATACCGGTGATCTCTTCGGCCCACTCGGGGGTTTTGTCCTCGACTGCCTCGCGGTACGCCTCGAAGCCGTACGTCCAGTTCTCGACGAACTCCTCGTCGTACAGGTCCTCTTCGATGATGACGTTCGCCATCGCCAACGCGAGCGCGCCGTCGGTCCGGGGCTCGATCTGGAGCCACTTGTCGGACTTCTGGACAGTCTCGGTGTGCTGTGGATCGATCGTCACGAGGGTGGCGTCGTTCTCCTCGAACGCCGTCATGACCCCTTTCGCCTCGAACTGGCCGGCAAACGTCTCGAGCATGTTCCGGCCCCAGGCGATGATGTACTCGGAGTTCTGGTAATCCGGGATCCGATTGTTCGATCCGACGCCCATTACGCCGCCGGCCTGGAACGTCGGACCCGCACAGACGTGGATTCCACGGCCGATACGCTCGGGAGTACCGTAGAGGTTCCGCCAGAACTGGTTGTGAACCGGGGTGGTCGTGAAGCTGGCTGCGTTGAGGAAGGTTTCCGCGCCGTACTCGGCGTCGAACTCCTGGAGACGCTGTGCCGTGTACTCGAAGGCTTCCTCCCAGCTCACCTCGCGGAGCTCACCGTTCTCGCGGATGTGGGGCTGCTTGATCCGGTCCGGATCGTGAACCTTCTCGATCTGGGTCTGTCCTTTCGGGCAGATCGTTCCCTCGGTTCCCTCGCCGGCGCTTCCGCGTGGGTTGCCGTCGACGCCGGTGATGTACGTTACTGCCTGTTCACCGTCGTCGCGGACCACCACTTCCTGGCCACACTGGTGGTGGCAGATCTCACAGATCCCGTACGCGAGCCGTTCTGTGGGCTCTTCGGGCGGTTCCTCGGTCGGTTCTTCTGTGGGCTCTTCGGGCGGTTCCTCGGTCGGAGTCGGCTCCTCCTCGGTCTCCTCGAAGAACCCGAGACAGCCGCTCACTGCGACCCCTGCGCCGGCGCCGCCGATCTGCACGAGTCTGCGGCGGGTCAAGTTGACCCGACCCTGCTCTTTCGCTTCGCGTGTTCCTTCGGATGACATCTGGATCCCTTACGGTTCGAACAACGGGACTACCCTGGTTAACCAGTTCTCTGGATTCGTTTAGCCTTTATAAACGGCGAGATATTGTGAAGCTATACCAATGAATTCCCGGTAGCCCACCCTTCCCGTCCGAGTCTGTCGATTTGCGGCCCTCACACGCGAGTGGTTCAAAAAGCACTTTATAATAAACTTCACCACCGAAGCCCCAGAACAGCTTAAAAAACCTAACCCAATCCAGAGATCAGTACATCCAGTCCATGGAGAAATAATTCGCTGTGGATGCCCATGGACGACAGAACTGACCGAGATCGGTCGATCAAGCGACGACAGTTCGTCAAGGCGACAGGCCTGGCTGGCATGGCTGCGATCGCCGGCTGTGCGGGGGAAGAGGAACCCCAGGACACGCCGACAGATGAACCGACCGAAGAACCCGCGGAGGAACCGACCGAGGAACCGGAGACGCCGGAGCCGACTGAGACGCAGACCGCGCTGATCGAGCCCGAAATGCTTGCGGCGTGGCAGGACGAGGGCCTGGTCAACGCCGCACGCGACGGCGAGGAGCGCGTGACGGTGCTTCGCGTCTTCGATACGGAAAATTACGAGGACGGACACGTCCCCGGCGCACTGCCGTGGGGGGCGCTCCACGGGAGTCGGACGGAGGCGCTTGCAGCTCTCGCCCCGACGGTTCCGGACGGCGAGGCGATGGACGAGATGCTCCAACAAACGGGCGTCGACGAGAACACCACCATCGTGTTGTCGGGCCCGAACCCGCTCCGTGCGGCTCGTGCGTACTTCACGCTGCGCTACTGGGGATTCCCCCGCGAGCGCATCAAAATCCTCAACGGCGGGTACACCGCCTACGACGAGGAGTTCGGCCTCGAAACCGGAGGAGAGCCGGACGTGACCGCGTCCGGGTTCAGCGTCCGCGATAACGGCGGGCTGAACGACGACAAGAGGGTCTCTCTGGGCGAGATGATCCAGACGGTCGACGCCGTCAACGACGGCGAGACCGGGATTTCGATCCTGGACAACCGTCCCCACCCGAGCGCCACCATTGCTAACGCGGTCGTCGACCCGCCGAGCAATTACCACGAGGGCCCCGAATATCACAGCGACGCTCCCTGGAAGAGTGCCGACGAGATCGAATCGTACGTCTTCGATCTGGACGGCGTCTCCGACGGCGACGAGATCGTCACCTACTGTGGCAGCGGCTACCGCGCGACGATGAGCTTCTTCGCGCTCGACGGCGTCCTGGGGTACGACGACGTTGCCGTCTACGACGGGTCGTTCTCCTTCCAGTGGCAGCACTACGACGGCGACGCCGACGTGGTGCCAAACGACGCCTGGCGGACCGACCTCGAGGGGCGGACTGACGGCGACACTGGGGAGAGCCAACTGGAGATCATCCCGTCGCTGAACGAAGCGTTCACCGACGTCTCTGATCCGGACGCCAACCAGATCGTACAGGAGGACCAAGCGTACATGGCCGGCGACGAGTACGAACCGGCCGTCCCGGAACCCGATCCCACCGAAACCGACAATGCGCTCATCGAGCCCGAAACGCTCAAAGAGTACCAGGCGCGTGGGATGGTCAACCGCGAAAACACCGACGGCCGCGAACGCGTCGTCGTCCTCCGGGCCTTCGGCATCGACGAGTACGAGGACGGGCACGTCCCCGGCGCCGTGCCGTGGGAGACGGTCCATCAGACCCGGTTCGAGGCGCTGTCGGAGCTCTCGCCGACCGTCCCGGACGGCGCGACAATGGACGAACTCCTGCAGCGTGCCGGCGTCTGTAACAAGACCACAATCGTGATCTCGGCTCCGGCACCCCTCCGGGCGGCGCGGGCGTACTTCACGCTGCGGTACTGGGGCTTCCCCCGCGATCGCGTCAAAGTTCTCAACGGCGGGTTCACCGCCTACGAGGAAGCGTACGGTCTCGCAGAGGGGGACGAACCGAACGTGGCCACCACGACGTTCAGCGTCCAGGACAACGACGATCTCAACGACGATCTCCGGTTGTCGCTCGGGGACACGATCCAGAAGGTCGACGCTGTCAACGACGGCGAGACGGGGATTTCGTTCCTGGACAACCGTCCCGATCCGGATGCCACGCTCGCCAATGCGGTCGTCGATCCGCCGAGCAACTACCACGAAGGGGCGGAGTACTTCAGCGACGCCCCCTGGAAGAGCGCTGACGAGATCGAATCGTACGTCTTCGATCTGGACGGTGTCTCCGACGGTGACGAGATCGTCACCTACTGTGGCAGCGGCTACCGCGCGACGATGAGCTTCTTCGCGCTCGACGGCGTCCTGGGGTACGACGACGTTGCCGTCTACGACGGGTCGTTCTCCCGTCAGTGGCAGCATTACGACGGCAACGCCGATGTCGTTCCCAACGACGCCTGGCGGGTCGACCTGGAGGGACGAACCGACGGCGACACCGGCGCCAGCAGCCTCGACATCGATCCGGATCTCAACGAGGAACTGACCGACGTCTCTGATCCGGACGCCAACCAGATCGAGCAGGAAGATCTGGCGTACATGGCCGGTGAAACCGCCGCCGACCCCGACGACCCCGGCGAAGACGACCAGGAGGATGACGACGGTGACGGCGACGACGGCGGTCTGGGCGGCGGCTGTCCCGCCATTCCGGCTGGCGCGCTGTAGGGCGTCATCGGACCGCCGTCCGCCGACGCCGCTGTATCCCAATCGTCACTGACACGACGCCAAACACCGCAAACAGGTGTCCAGCGAACCCGATCAGCAACACCGGATGGTCGAAGACGAACGGCACTAAAAACAGTTGTACACCCGCGAATCCGACGTTCAGTGCGTCGATCCGGACGTACTTCCGTGTTGTTTCTCGGTCGAATCCATACTGGAGCGCGCGCCACAGTCCGACCACCGTGGCCCACCAGCAGGTGCCGATCCGATACACCACGTCCCACGTGATCACCAGCATGAGGGCGACTGCGATCGCCGGCGGATCCGCCCCGAAGAGTGACTCCACCAGCGTCGGGCCCGTTCCCCGTGGATCGACGACGAACAGGTAGGTCACGAGCAAGACGAAGGCGAACACGCTCAACGCCATCTCGATGCTCGAACCGAAAAGGAGTCGCCGATACGGCTCGGGGGCGTCAAGGTTTCGGACCGCCCGGCTGAACCGAAGCATCAGCCAGCTGCCGACGCCTGCGACGGCGACGGCGATGGTTCCCGGGAGGACAGCGCCCCACAGCCCGTAAACGGCGGCAATCACTAACACGGCAGCTTCGAAGCCGACGAGCTGGATGGCGATCGCGGTCCGGTCGGAGACGCGTACGCCCGGTATCGTCCCCACGATGCTCTCGTAGACCCAGGTCTCCCCGTAGTTCGGATCGTTCATCTCGCCCGATTCCCCCGGTTCTCCCGGTTCCTCCGGTTCCCCCGGTTCCCCCAGTTCCATCGGATCATTGATCGCGCTGCACCGGTCGAGCACTCTCGACAATTCTCGCGTCTTCCGCCTCCTCGAGAGCCCGCCGCACGGCAGTTTCGTAGGGGGTGAGTTCGATCGGGACGAGCGACCGGATCCGATCGTCGGTCACGACCACGTCCGTCGTCATCCCGTCGATGAGGGGGTAGGCGACGCTCGCGGGGACGTCGGTCACAAGGTCCACCCAGTACGCGGAGAGTCGTGGGGTGAGAAACGGCACCGGCAGGACGAACGGTTCCCGCCCGGAGAGGAGTTTCCCCGTCTCGATCAGCATCTCGCGGTACGTGAGAACCTCGGGACCGCCGATCTCGAACGTGTCGCCGGCCGTTTCCGGTACGTCGAGTATGCCGACGAGATACTCGATCACGTCCGATATCGCGATCGGCTGCACGCGGGTCGAGACCCACCGCGGCGTGATCATCACCGGGAGCCGGGAGGCGAGCTGTCGGACCATCCGGAAGCTCGCGCTGCCGTCGCCGACGATGATCGCCGCACGGAGCACCGTCAGTTCGTACTCCCCCTCGGCAAGCACCCGCTCTACCTCGCGGCGGGACCGGAGATGTGCCGAGAGGTCGTCAGCGTCCACGCCAAGTCCGCTGAGGTAGACCACCCGCGCAATTCCCGCGGCGGAGGCGCCCCGTGCGAAGTTTTCCGCTGCCTGTCGGTCGCGTTCCTCGAACCCGCCGCCGGCGCCCATCCCGTGGATCAAGTAGTACGCGGCGTCCACGTCTGCGAGCGCCGGCTCGAAACTCCCCTGCTGGAGTACGTCACCCTGGAAGACGGTGACCCCATCCGGCGCATCGTAGCTGTCCCGGTCTCTGACCAGTACCGACACGTCGTGGTCGGCGGCCAAAAGCGCGGGGACGAGACGACCGCCGACGAACCCGGTCGCACCGGTGACGAGAACCTTCATACGGGTATCAGGTTTCCGAACGGCTTAGGCGCTGTGGCGACCAGAGGTCCAGCTCCCTGTCCAGAAACGAAACCACGACGACGTGGGGGAGTGTCAACACCGCAATGAAGACGAGATACACGCCGACTGCGTCGGGCATGGTGGTCGGCGTCTCGGGGACGGCGACCCAAACGGCACCGAGAATCACCAACGCTGCCGCCGTGAGCGGGGCCGCATCCCGCGTGAACCGCAGAAACGCCATCCCGGTCGATCGGGTCGAAAGCGCAGCAGCCGCCACGTCGTCGACGAGCATCGTCCGCAGGATGTGACGAAGCGAGTGCCACAACGGGAAGTACAGTCCGATCGCGAGTATCGGGGGCACCAGCCCGAAGTACGCGATCAGCGAAAGCGTCTCCCCGGCGTCGGTCAGCCACGGGCGAACGGCGTTCGTCCGAACCGCTCGTCGGTAGCCGATACCGAGCGTCGCGGCGGTCACAAGGCCGAAACCGAGGCCTACCACGAGACGCGCCTCGAGTGTGAACACCGCATCCAGCGCCCCGACTGCGCCGGGATCGAACGAACCGATCACCGTCGCCGCGACGAACCTGTACTGCTCCGGAAACGCGACGAGTGGAACCAGCATCGGCAGTCCGCCCCGGACGAGCGCCGTCGAGGCCCGGATCGTTCGGGTCGACAGGTGCGACGCACCCGTCAACTCGACGAGGGCGTACACGTCGCCCTGTCCCCAGTGTAGCAGTGTGACGACGATGAACAGAACGAACGCGACCGCTGGAGCCAGAACCCAGATCGCTGCGTAGCTTCCGCCGATCAGGAGGTACACCCCGCCGACGAACGCGAGCGAGCGACGGGTGACCGGCACATCCCGGGCGCGGGGCAACACGAGGTGATCGACTGCCCCGTGGGGAACCCCCAGCACGATCGCGCTGACGACGAGTGGAACGTACTGATACGCGAGTGGAATCGTCCCCCCGAATCCCCGCAGCGCGACTCCCAGAGAAACCGTCAGGATCCCGCCCGCGAGCGCGATGCGGGCCGCGACGGCTCTCTCACTGGTCGTCGGCTCTGTCATCGGACATCGACTCTCTCACTGGTCAGCCACTCTCTCACCGAGCATCGAAGGCGACGGGTGTCCGTTCGAGCGCCCCTGCGAGGGCTGGAACGTCGCTTGCACGATCCAGGAGCCACATGTACAGTACGATTCCTTGAACGACAAAGATGTTCGTCACGAGGAAAAACGTCGCCTCCTCGATCGGCAGGCCGAACAGTGTGTACCCGGTTGTGTACTCCTCGGAAATGACCCAGATCCCCATCCCGATCGCGATCCGGTCTACGATCCAGAGGTACACCGACGGAACCAGGATCGCGAGCGCCACCCGACGTCGGACCCGCCAGAGGTAGGTGAGACCGAACGCCCACTGGATCGCGAGGATCGGACCCGCCCACAGCAGTATCGCACCCATGTAGAACGTCGACGACGAGCCGAGCAGGAACCATCCCACCGCTCCGAGTCCGAGTCCGCCGACCGCGCCGACAAATCGATGCGAGCTGGGGATCCGAAGCGACAGGTCCTCACCTGTGGGGAACAGAAACAGGAAAAGCGCGGTCAGGATGGGCTGGAGCACGAAAAACAGGTACTCCTCGACGGGGGCGTGCCAGATCGTCTCGACCACGGCCCCGTCCCCGTACCACCACACTCCGACGTCGATGAGGAGATTGTCCCATGGCGTCGTGTACACCACCGCCAAAACCAGGATGATCCCGAGCCCAGAAAGGGGCCGCCGACCCCACCAGGCGCCCGATCGACGATGGGCCAGCCATCCCAGAAGGAAGATCGGCGGTAAAATGAACAGCGCGTGGAACTCGAGATAGCTCAACGGTGGTGTCATTTCTCACCGTCGGACGTGTTCGAGTGGTTCCGGACCGTTCCGGCGAGCCGGAGCTCGGGTCGCCTCCCGACACGGGTCGCATGTGAAACGGCTGCCAAGAACGCTCTCATGCAATTACGTACGATCGTTCCGAGCAAAGAGATCAATCCTAACCTGTCTGGCTTCCGGAACGCATTCCACTCTTCCGCTATACCGGCCGCCGTTCATTCCTCGAAGAAGGCCCCAACGAGCTTCCGTTGTGCCAGCCGGAGATGCTGATGGAACGTCTGTCTCGAGATGTTCATCGAATCCGCGAGCTCCGTCCCGTCGACCGGTCGCGGCCACTCGAAGTAGCCGTTGAGATGGGCCGTCTTGAGCGCAGTGTACTGGCGCTCCGACAGCGTCGACTCCACGTCCGAGACGAACTCGTGGGCCGTCCGATCGCGTCGCTCCCGGTCGCGTTTCGACCGAAGTTCGACGGACTCGTACTCCGACTCGAGGAATTTCAAAAGGGCGTCGTGATCGTGTTCCGGCGGCGAGTGAACCACGAGTTTCGCCGAGTTCCGGTCCGCCGATATCGACTGAACGGTTGCCCCGTAGTCGGCGAGTTCGACGAACGGTGTGGTCCCCTCGAGCACGATCGCGAACGCGTATTCTTCCCCCCTGTCGGCAATCTTGCGGACGTCCTCGACGAACGGTAGGTCGGTGAGTACCTCCGGATCGATACCACCGCTGCCGGCCACGGTGAGATACAGGTGATACTCGTCCGCGGAAACGCCCTCTGTCAGCCCGACGTACTCGACGGGATCGTCGAGCATGTCCGCCACTGCCGACAGCGGAAACGACGGGTCCCTGATCTCGAAAACCAGTTCTGTCACTCGATCGACAGTGAGGATCCGCGTGGTCTCGATCGCGTTGAGGCCGCTGGCGACCATCCGACCGATCGACTCGAAGAGCACTTCCTCCCGACGGTCCAGCGAGTCGGCGTCCTCCGAGTAGACGGCCAACAGCCCGTAGGTGGTTTGGCCGTACACGAGCGGCACGACGACGATCCGCCGACAGCCGACCGGGTTCAGCCCGACCTCGGCAACGCTTCTCGGTTCGAGGCTCGAACCTTCGACGCGTCCGGATTCGATGGCGCGCCCTACTGCGTCCGGGAGCTCGTCGACGGCCCAGTCGACGTCGGCGTCCGATAGCAAGCCAGCGCTTTCGTGAAGCTGGATTCTCGTGTCCGGAGCGTTCGTCCCGGCGATCCACGCTGCGCCGTATCCGCGGGCGGAGACGACGGTCTCACAGATCCGTCGCTCGATCGCCCCTCGGTCGTTTTCCTCGACGAGCGCCCGTCCCACGTCGCTGAGAACGCCGTTGACACGCTCCAGCACCCGCTCGAGTGCGATGCGCTCCTCTCGCAACGCTTCGGCTCGCTTTTCGGCCGTTCGTTTGGCTCGTTCCCGTTCGCTGACGTCGCTTTGAAAGCCGACGTAGTGGACCAGTTCGCCGTCGTCGTCGTAGATCGGTGCGATCGTCACTTCGTTCCAGAACGGGGAGCCGTCCTTCCGGTAATTGCGGACCACGACCGTGACGGGTTCTTCACGTTCGATTGCCTGGCGCATCTCCGCGACTGTGGCGGGATCGGTGTCCGGTCCCTGCAGGAATCGGCAGTTCCGTCCCCTGACGTAGTCGGTCGGATAGCCGGTCACCCGTTCGAACGCCTCGTTTACGTACACGAGCGGTTCGTCGGGTAGCGACGGATCCGCGAGGGTAATCCCGATCGGCGCTTCGTCGATCGCGTGGACGATTTCGTCGGTGGAGGGCCCCTGTTTTGAGACGTCCTGTTTCGCCGGCGCGTGCGGCGACGATTCCGTCACTTCGGTGATTCCCGTATCGAGGCGGTCGAGTGCTCCTGTTTCGCTGCGAGAGACGAACCGTTCGGCACCACGGTCCAGCGCCTCCGTCCCGACGGCGTCGTCGTCGGCGTAGACGATAACCGGGAGCAGAGGGTCGAATTCCTCGATAGCCTCCAGAAGTTGCAGCCCGTCGTCCCCGGAGAGCCGGTTCGCCGTGACGACGCAGTCGTAATGGGTTGCCGCGAGCTCCCGTAGCGCTATCGTGGCGCTTTCGACGGTCGTCACTGACCGGTTTCGGTCCCGGAGGAATGCAGCCGTCTCGCTTGCTGGCTCGCCGACCGAGGCGAGAAGCACGCGTTTGGTTGGCACAGTTACCCTTCACCACTACCGAAAGTAAGCGTTCGGGTAGCCGAGAGGAACATCCAATAGGCGTCGACGAAACCGAGAGCCAGGCGACGACAGAAAGATGTGTCAGCAACACGTTCTGTCTAACGTGTCGATACTCGAACGGTTCTTCAGCTGGTATCGAAAGCAGACGCTCCCCGTCCAGTTTCTCTCGGCTATTCTGTTGTTTGCGACACTGTTCGTACTCGGCGTGCTGACTGCAGGAATCGTCCCGGGGATCGTCCTGGTCGTGGTGGTGATCGATCACCTGCTCCGGGGCACCTGACCTGTCTCCGGAAAAATCGCGGCGGCCGACGCGTTTCGACAGCGACCGCGGAAACTGCCGACCTCGACGGTCGAGTTGGGCTGTTCAGTCGTCAGCGGGCGCGGCTGCACTGCCTTCGGCCGACGAGGACTGCTCGGCAATAATCCCCTCGTTGCTCGCGATCCAGTTCAAAAGCAGGAACGCGAAGACGTACTTCGCGATGATGTCGAAGATGCTGTACCCCCACGAGGTGACAGCGACGCTCTCGATCAGTGCGAGGCCCTCGTTACCGACGGCCCACCAGATCGTGTAGCCGAACCACAGCACGACCGTAAGCACCTTCAACAGGTTGAATATCTCCGCGGTTCCCGCCGCCTGTGCGTCCTCCGGCCACTCGACCAGGAGGATGTACACGACCACGAGGAAGAACGTGACGCTGATGAAGTACCAGAACCACCGCATCGCGTAGCTGGAAGTGGTAAGCGCCGCGGCCAGCCCCGTGATCATGATCGAGACGTCGGCCACGATCGCGGTGAACAGCTTCGTGAAGTTCGTGTTCGCGAGCAGCCCCAACGCGAGCAGGATAAACGGCGTCGACAGCGCCCACGTGAGATACCGACCCCACATGCTGATCGCACCGTCCTGTATCGTCGTCCCGTCGGCGAGGACGAGTTCGCCACCGTGCAGCGCGTGTCCGGCCGGCATCTCGAGGACGCCCATCGTGAGCCCGGACGCGAGCCCGGTGTAACTCGAAATCGACACCAGCGGAACCATCAGGGTTGCAACCCAGATCAGTTGCGCCCGCGGGTTCTCGATGTTGCGCCCCATATAGACGAACAGCAGGATCGAAAGGCCCGCGAGCGCGATGTTGACCCACAGCGACGCATTCAACAGCGTCGCCTCCTGCAGGTGTTCGTACATCTGCCCCTGTGTCACGTCGACTGCAACCAGCGCGTCGATCGGTACGCCCCCTGCGATGGCGGCCAGTACTGCTGTCAGTAATTCTGTCATACTCCATACTGATACACGCTACCTGCCGGAGTAAAACTGATACCTGACTTGTAAGATACCGTCTGGCGAACGGGGTTACAAGATCGTTTCGTACTGCGGTTATGGAATAAGGTTCGCGAGGAAATTTCCGTTTGCGTCCGATCGAACTGCCTCCGTGACGTGCTTTCCGCTGAGGAGACACATCGGAACACCGATACCGGGATTGGTGTCGTCGCCCACGTAGTAGAGCCGATCGACGCCGGGTGCCCGGTGGCGGGGACGAAGCGGGCCAGTCTGTCGGAGCGTGTGCGCCAATCCGAGCGCCGTCCCCTCCGGTTTCCGGTACCGCTCGGCGAACTCCGAAACGCAGGCAGTCGATTCCGTTCGGATCCGACCGCGGAGCTCGACGCCCGTATCTTCGGCGATGGCGTCGAGAACGCTCTCCCGAAAGCCCTCCCGACGCGTCGGTGTGTCCTCGAGCCCCGGCGCGATCGGAACGAGGACGACGACGGTTTCACAGCCGTCGGGGGCGGCGTCGGGATCGGTCTGAGAGGGCACGTTCACGTACATGGCCGGATCCTCCGGCCAGCCGGGTTCCTCGAAAATCGTCTCGAAGTGGGGGTCCCAGTCTGTCGGTAACAAAAGCGTGTGATGTTTTAGCGGGTCGACGCCGCCCTCGACACCGAGGTACAACATGTACGCCGAGGGGGCGTACGTCCGCGAGTCCCAGTAGCCGTCGGACCGATCCGTCGATCCCGCCGGGAGGAGCTCCCGTTCGACGTGCGCAATCGGCGCGTTGCAGACAACCCGATCGTACGTCTGCACCGTCCCGTCGGCCGTCGCGAGTTCAATGCCGCCGTGCTCCGGCGCGAGTCGAGTCACCTCAACTCCGGTGTGGACGGTCGCTCCCTGGTCGGTTGCGACGGATTCGACGGCGTCGACGACAGCCGTTATCCCGCCCTGCGGATAGTAGACGCCCAGCCCGTAATCGACGTGGCTCATGAGCGTGTACAGCGCCGGCGTGTTGTGGGGGGAGCCACCCAGAAAAACCAGGGTGTACTGGACGAGTTGTCTGAGACGCGGGTTCTCGAAGTACTCCGCGACGTGGTCGTCCATCGTCCCGAGAAACGAGATCCCCCTGGCCGAGCGGAACACGTCGAGTGAAATGTAGTCCCGGAACCGGGTCCTGTTGGCACGGACGAACCGGTTCATGCCCACGTCGTAGGCTTCTTCGGCCTGGTCGAGATAGCGTTCCAATGCCTCCCCTGCGCCGGATTCGTATGATTCGAACAGTTCTGCAGCGGCAGTAGGGTCCGCGGGAACGTCTGCCCGCTCGCCGTCCCGCCAGAACACCCGGTAGTTCGGATCGAGGCGGATCAGATCGTAGTAGTCCGATGGATCCGCCCCGAACGCCGCAAAGAAGTTCTCGAACACCTCCGGCATCAGATACCAGGATGGGCCGGTGTCGAACCGGAACCCGTCCCGTTCGAGGCGGCCGGCGACGCCCCCGACGTGTTCGTTCTTCTCGTAAACGGTAACGTCCGCCCCAGCAGCGCCGAGATACGCACCGGCGGAGAGCCCGCCGAATCCGGAACCGACGATCGCGATCGATTCCCCGCGGAGTACAGCGTCGTCCATACCCGGACGAACGGGCGCGACCACCGAGAACGGGCTCCGGTTTGTAGGGGGTTTTTATTTGACGTAGAACGGGAGCGACACAGACTCGGCCCGCCGCGCGATCTAACCAGTAAGGAGACGACGCTATCTCTCCGTCTACCTTCGCTGCATTCATGAGTGGAGTTCGTGCGAGACTGTCGATACGAGATCCTCCGAACTGCCCGGTCGAAGATGCACTCGAGAGCGGAACGAACGCGACTGCAGTCGAGTGGACGACCGGACGGGATCCCGTCACCGAACAGTTCCGGGCCCCGTCGGATCTGGATGTGGAGGCCGACTTCGAAGCCAACGGGGAAAGCGTCTACCGGGTCGAGCGGAAGAAAGCCACGGATTGTCCCTGTTCGGTGATCGAATCCTGTGGGCATCCAGTTTCGGACGTGGAGGTTCGGAGTGACCCGTCGGAACTCGTGGTGACCGTTCACCTCCCCTCCTCGGAACCGCTCGAGGAGATCATCAGCGCGATCGAGGCGACGGGATCGGAGACGGAGCTCCGCTACCTCGTTCGAACGAAATCGAAGGGCGGGGCGGACCCGATCGTCGTCGACAGGAAGCGACTCACGTCCCGGCAGCGGGAGGTGCTCCAAACGGCACTTCGGATGGGTTACTTCGAGTATCCCCGGGAGACGAACGCCGAGGGCGTCGCCGAGGAGATCGGGATCGCCCGATCGACGTTCGCAGAGCACCTTGCCGCCGCCCAGTCGACGCTGGTCGAAACCGTTCTCGGTGACGGGTGACCGACTGTCCATCGGTCGCCCGCCCGAGTTCTCAGGGAACGTACCAGATCCCGCGCTTCATGTCCAGCCACTCGCCGACGACGACGTGGGGTAACGCGATAACACAGACGAACACGGTGTAGAAGGCGACGATTCCGGGGAGCAACGCCGCACCTCCGAGGGGGTTCGGCGCGACGACGTACAGCCCCGCCGCAACCAGCGCGGTCGCGAGCGCGCCGACGACAAGAACCCCCCACGCGACGGGGATGGCGAGGCCGTCGTTCCGTCCCGGATTCCGGCGTTCGACGGCGACGCTCCGACCGGCTTGACGGAGCGAGTACCACAGCGGAAAGTACAGTCCGATCGCAACGACGACCGGGACGAACGCGAAATAGGCGACCAGAAGCAGCGTCTCCCCGGCGTCGACGAGCCACTCGCGTGAAACGCCACCGCGTGCGTACCCGAGGCCGAGATGAGCGACGACCGCGAGCCCGAAGCCGCCACCGAGAACGAGCCGAGAGCGTTCGAAGCCGCCCGCGACCGCCGCGAGGGCCCCGGGATCGAAGATGGCGACCATGTACTCCGAGAAGGTGTAGAACGTCTCCGGCCAGAACACGAGGGGGACAATCATCACGGCGCCGCCGCGAACGAACGCCGCCAGCCCGCGCTGGAACCGCGTGTCTAGGTGGCCCGTGCCGATCAGCCCCTCCATGACGTGGAGGTCGCCGTGACCGCCCTTGGCGACGGCCGTGGCGAACGCGAACGCCAGTGCCACCACTGGAGCGACCAGAAACAGCGCGACAAAGGCGACGACGAATCCCACGTACAACACGACGTAGCGGGCGCCGAACGGGGGCCCTCGATTGCGGAGGTTCGAAAAGTGTTCGTAGCCGCCGTGTGGGAGGTTCAACGCGACCATCCCGACGAGATAGACGAGCAACTGGGTCTGGAGTGTGATCCCGCGGCCGGCGACCGAAAGCAGCACGAATCCCACAGTCAGTGCGCCGATCGTCCCCCGGGAGAGCTGTAACGCGAGATGCTCCGGAGACGTCGATAGCCTCCCCGAAGCCGTCCAGTTGTCGGTCGCCATATCTGTAAATACGCAACGTAGCAGGTTGGAAGCCGTCCGACAAGCGACGGGACTTTTTGACCCGGTTACTCGTCGTCCGGTCGAGATCCCACCGTTTCGGCGGTTCCGTCGCCTCGTTCGGGATTCTCTCCGGTGTCTTGCTTCGTCGGTCGCGACAGATCGTCTCCAGAGTGCCACGCGGGTTGATCGGCGGTCTCCGGCTCGGCGTCCGAGACGTCGGGCTCCTCGGAGTCGGAGTCCCTGGAGTCAAAGTCGGAATCGGAGTCTGTGGCGGTATCGGTGTCGGTGTCAACTGTAAAGCGATCCGAAAACACAGCCGTGGAATGCTCCAGCGAGAGCGGCTCATCGAGGTCAACCGGCTCCGAAACAAAAACGTAGTGGGCGTCTTCTCCGAGAACGTAAAAGGCGTTCCGTGTGACGTCCTCGATCACCCGCTGATTGGAGTCGATCGCAACGTCCACCAGCCCGTCCAGCGATTCCAACTCGATCCGGGTCGACTCGATCGAATCGGCTGGAACTCGTCCGCGGCTGATCCACTCGTCGAACTCCGATCGCGTCCTGGCCCACTCGAACGCCCGTTCCTCCCGTTTCGAGGGTGCGATCTTCCCCCGATGCCGGGCGGTTCCGAGCCCGATCAACCCCAGAAGCGAGACTGCAACGAGGGCGAGAGAGCCGTAGGACCGCAACGGGCCGTACTCGGCAGGCACTTCGTGCGTAACCGTAGACTGGTGGAGTTCCGTTTCGGTTCCCGGATCCTCGACGGAATACGTCGAACCATCGGGGGAGATCTGTAACGCCTGCCGGTGGGCGCTTGTGACCTCCTCACCGTCGACTGTCCCCTGCACCTGCGTGTGCACGACGACGTCGACCTCCGTCGTTCCGATCGTCGTCCCCAGTTGCTCCTGGATGCTGTCCACCTGCGATTCGGCCTCGGAGACGTTGACCTGGAACTCCGCCGTGACGGGATCGCCGGGATCGACCCCCTCCCGTTCGACAGTGGTGATCGGCTCACTGCGTTCCCAGAAGATACCATCGTCGTCGCCTGCAACCGATCGATACCGGAGCTGGACATCCATCTCAACCTCGACGGAGCCGTCACCGCCGTTTCCCGAGTACTGGTACTCGTAGGTTCCATCCAGTTCCGGCGCGAGGGTCGTGTAGTACAGCGACCGATCCGTCAGTTCGGATCCGACCGGAAACACCGGGTTCGACTGCTGTACGGTTGCAGAGTGGCCGAACGCCGTCCGTTCGGACCAGTCCGTAACCGTCTCCTCATCGATTTCGACGCCTGGTTCGACGTGTGGTTCGTAGGCCAGATATCCACCCAGTGCGGCGGTGATGAGCAAGGCTGTGACGACCACGACGAACTGCCGGTCGAGCGCCCGGCGCAGCCTGAATTCCCAGACGTTCGGCGGGCGCTCCTCGCCCCCTTGTGGTCGGTCACTGTCTGCCATCGTGCTGTCCTCCGTTCGGTAAATTCATGTCGTGTTCCTCCGTTCTCTCCGTATTCTCTCTCGTGTTCTTCGTGTTCACTCGAGCAGGCGGGTGAGAACGCCCCCTCGACGGTTCCGGGATCGGGTCCGCAGCCGAAGCTCCCCGGGACCCACCAGCAGCAGTCCGGGGATCGCGATCGCTCCACCGATGACGGCGTTTACCGCGACGTACGGGAGCCACGGATGCACGGCATAGAGACCGTGAATCACTGGGGCAGGAAGCACTAGCAGATACCGATACTCCGTCACGGATCGCATGTAGTAGCCGGTTTCCGGTGGCGCGTGGAACGTTATCGTCGCGTTGACCGTCTCGTTTGCACTCATGTGGGAGACGTGTGGCTCCACCTCGACGCCCTCGCTCGCCGGCTCCATGTACGAGACCACCGGGAGCTGGCCGCCGTTGTGTCTCACGAACGTCATCTCGTCGGACTCGCCCATCGGAACAATCGTCGGATTGGCCGAGTCCCCTTCGGTGCTCACGATCCCGTAGGATTGGGTGCCCGCTGGCAGAACCATCGCGGCGGTCGCGGCGACCATGATGAGGACCGTAAAGACGATCACGAGCAGCCGCGGATCGAGCACGCCCGCCCGGGAGCGCGACCGGGAGCGGCTGTCTGCTCTGTCTCGCCTGCCCGATCTGTCCGTGGCCAGGCTAACGGCGTAGATCAGGACGCCGAAGCCGAACAGGAGATACGCCAGCTGTTGATCTCCGAGGCGAGGCGTGCCGAAGAACCCGGCCAGGAACCGTTCCCCCCGATCGAGTGCTGCCCCCACAGCCGTGACGCCGGTGCCGAGATGTGGGATGCGAACGACGTCCCCGTTGACCTGGAGCGCAACCGCCTTCACCTGTCCGTCGGTGACGGGCGGTTCACCCTCCCCTTGGTCGGTGAAGGGGTTGGCGTCGCCCTGGGTAATGTAGCCGCCGGACCGCTCGTCGATGACACGGTGGGTCGTCAGATCACCCCCGTGAACCTGTTCGGCTTCGAACGCGACGACGTCCCCCGTCGTGACCTCTCCCGCGATGGCGGAGGGGATCGCCACGAAGCCGTCGCCCGCCTCGAGCGTCGGCTCCATGCTGCCGGTTTCGACGTACGCGAGCAACACCGGCTGACCGAGGAAGTGGCCCGCGACAAGCGACACGACGAGCACCAACAGAACGACAGCGAGGGCATACTCCGCCAGCTTTCCGAGGCTCGTACCCATTTCCCCCCAACACCTGATCGCGACGTTCGTCGCTCTCTCCCTTAGGTAATCAGACGTTTCCGGAGCGAAACCACCGGTTAGATCCCCTCAGAGGAGGCCTGAAAGACCGATCTGTGGGGTATCACCCAAGTAACCTCTCTATACCTATGTGGCGAGCGAGGGAATCTCCCGTCCATGTCACTGTCGATCGCGGAAATGATCGGCCGGTTCCGTCGGCCGGAATACACGGGGGAGAACCGATGTATGCCGTGTACGGCACTCAACGCGGTGATCACAGGGGTCCTGGCCATCACGGTGGGCGTCGTCTCGACGGGCGCGGGGGCTGTCGTCCTTCTCGTGGGTGGTGCGGCGATCTACTTCCGTGGCTACCTGATTCCCGGGACGCCGACGATCACACAGCGGTACTTCCCCACATGGGCGCTCCGGCTGTTCGGAAAGGAGCCGCTGGCGGAACCCAACGCACTCGACACCGACGGCGGCGTCACAGCCGGGACGAACGATCGCGGGGAAAACCCGCTCGCCGACTACGAGCACGTGGGGGAACTGCTCGCAGACGCCGGAATCGTCGAGGACTGTGCCGACGAAGACGACCTCTGTCTCACGCCGGCGTTCGAGGAGGCGTGGTGGGACCGGATCGAACGGTTCCGGGACGACGACGCGGCGATCGAGCGGCTCGCCGCCGTTCTGGACGTCGATCCCGAGGGGGTAGCAGTCGCCGGGACCGACCCGTTCGAGGTGGAGATCGACGGCGTGACAGCCGGTCGGTGGAGTTCTCGTGCGGCGTTTCTGGCGGACCTCGGAGCCGAACCCACTGTCGCCGAGTGGCTCCCGATCTGGGACGAGCTCGATCAGCGACAAAGCGGGGAACTGCTGGCCAGCCTTCGTGCGTTCCTCCAGCGGTGTCCGGACTGCGACGGGGAACTGACGTCGATCGAGGACGTCACCAAAACCTGCTGTTCGGGAGAGTACGTCAACGTCTCCCGGGACTGTACGGAGTGTGACGCATCGGTTTTCAACGGATCGTATCAGTGAGCAACGCCTTCGGATTCGACACGGTCAGATTCTTCAAAAAACAACCCGCCAGACAGGAACGATCCGAAAACACATCACGACGAATGTCAGGTAAAAACTGCTTATGAATCGAACGTGGTCACCGAGAATCTAGATGTTCGAGTCAATCTATCAACAAGGAAAAAGCATAAGTCAGGTCATTGTGAAAGCAACATCAATAGTCAAATGAGTAAATCACCGGACATCGATGTTCACACTTCATCGTCGGGCAAACAAAACGGTGCCGGGAGAACCCACACGCTGAACGTTTCCGACGTTCCAGGCGAGTCAATCACTGTCGCGGTGGGGCTTTTGATGGAGGAGGTAAGCGAACGCAGCACCTTCGAACAACGACCGCTGTCGGACACGATCGATCCGGACGGGTTGGATCGGCTGTTCGAGCCGTCCGGTGGCGATCCATCGGACATCACGGTGGCGTTTACCCACGGGGACTACCGGATCCGGATCGAAGACGGCGAGCGGGTGGAACTCGTCGAGCTCGTCTGAGACACGGGCATCGAGGAAACTGGCTGCCGACGCCCTCGACTACGATTCGGCAACCCTGTTCGCGTCTCCAGTGTCTTCCAGCACTGATAATGATACGGGACGTGAGCCTTACGCTTCTGGTCGGTCAGAATCTGGACTCCGAGTTTGGAGCCTCGTTTTCGGCAAAGAGCTGTCGACACCACTCGAAAGCAGCCACCGGGATCGTCGTGATGGAGGGAAACCCGGGAACGAGATACCCCCGAAAGTAGACGACCAGCCCGAGAGAGACGAACACCGCCGCCCCGAAGAGCTCGCTCCGGGCCAGTGCGACCGAGAGCCCAGAGATTGCGGCAACGTACAGGTTCAACAGGGTGCACGGGACACACCGACGGTCTCCCGTGTATCCGAAATGGCGAACCCGGTCCAGGAGATCACCCGGTGCTGGGTGCATGTTCGAAACGTACTCGTCCGTCAGGGAAAGGTAACCGCTGCGTACCGGGTGGGATCGAAAGTCCGACGACGACTCGGCGACACAGGCTTATTAATCGTGGCACCCGTACGTGGAATCGAGGACGTCATAATGGAGCGCTTCTCGGAAGAGACGGTCGAGGAAGTGCTGCGGCGTGAGGACGACGGCGTGCTCACGTTCGCGGACGACGACGAGCCGTACGGTGTCCCGGTCTCGTACGGGTACGACGGCGATCGGTTCGTGTTTCAGCTCAGCAAGTCGAAACGAGGGCGGAAGGCCGACTTCATCGGCGAGAAGCCGTGGGTCTGTTTCGTCGTGTACGCAAAACATCCCAACAGGGTCGTCGAGAGCGTGATCGCCACAGGAGAACTGCGTCCGATCCCCGACGCCGACCAGCGGGAGGCGTTCGCGGTGGTGCGGGAGAACGCCGACTTCCCGCTGGACGGAGACATCTGGAGTGACTCGGACGGCAACGACGAAAACGAACTGTACGAACTCGTCCCCGAAACGCTCTCCGGACGGGCGTACGGCACCGGAAACCTGTAGACGACATCGGCCCCTCTTCTCGCCGACGCGAGCGGTCACGTCTTCGTTTGTCTATCGATTGGTTGCCGCCCGCCCACATAGTTCAAATTCAGTTTCACCGATACATTTTCAATGTAATAGGCCGTCCTATGAAGGGCAATGTCTAACGAGGAGTCGCCAGCGGAGTCCGACAGCCACCCGAACGTTCCCTCAGTCGACCAGTCCGATCGAATCATTCCCCGAAACCTCAGACAGTCAGGCGATCCAGGCATCGAGATGTTGATCTCGACGCGGGTTCGAAAGTCCCCGTTCTGGCATCTCTCCGTGGAGGAGGGCTGCTGGCGAGCGACCGTCTACAACCGCATGTACCACCCGCGCGGGATGCGCACCGAGGAGGAGGGCGGCGCGATGGCGGAGTACAACGCGCTGGTCAACCGCGTGACGTTGTGGAACGTCGCCGTCGAACGCCAGATCCGGGTGGCTGGACCGGAGGCCGAAGACCTCGTCAACTACGTAATCACTCGCGATGCGACGGAGATCGAGCCGATGCACGGGAAGTACGTCATCCTCTGTAACGAGGACGGCGGCATCCTTAACGATCCGGTACTGTTGCGGCTCGCCGAAGACGAGTTCTGGTTTTCGATCTCGGACTCGACGCTGATGCAGTGGCTCCAGGGCGTCAACGTGGGGGAGGGATTCGACGTCGAGATCGACGAGATCGACGTCTCCCCGATGCAGATCCAGGGGCCGCTGTCGACCGACGTGATGGAGGACCTGTTCGGCGACGAGATCCACGACATCCCGTACTACGGCCTGATGGAAGGGGAAGTAAACGGCTGTCCGGTGCTCGTGAGCCAGACGGGGTTCTCGGGCGAGAAGGGCTTCGAGATATACGTCAGAGACTCGATGGAGAACGCCGAGGCGGTGTGGAACCCGGTGCTCGAGCGCGTGAAATCCTACGATGGCGAGGTGATCGCTCCCGCCCACCACCGTCGGATCGCCGCCGGGATCCTCTCGTGGGGCCAGGACATGGACCACGAGACGTCGCCGTTCCAGGTCAACCTCGCCTACCAGGTGCCCGACGACAAGGAGGCCGACTACGTCGGCAAGGAGGAACTGGAGCGCCAGCGCGAACTGATCGAGGCCGGCGAATCGCCGTTCAACCACGAGCTCGTGGGGCTGAAGCTCGGCGGCGAGCCGATCCGGGACTACGCACCGGACTTCTGGCTCGTGGCGGATCCCGACTCGGGCGAAGAAGTCGGCTACCTCACCTCGCCGTGGTGGTCGCCGGAGCTGGAGACCAACATCGCGCTCGGGTTTGTCCCGGTCGACGGAACCGACCTCGGGACGGAGTATCTCGTCCACCTCCCGGACGAGTACGCCGAAGAGCCGGGCGAACCGGTCGAGGCGCGTGTCGCCCAGGTGCCGTTCAAGGAGTCCGTGCACCCGAGCGCCCGCGAGAAGGCGAAGATGGACGCCGAAGAAGAGGCAAGCGAGTAGCGGTACTGGGACGGAAGCCGACGTGAGACGGTCCGATCCCGACGCGAACGTTTTTCAGGCAACGCATACCGATAAGGGGGCGGTTCGTAACGTCAGTACGGATGGCGTACGAAACGAGCCAGCCGGAGCCGTCCGCCGTCGACGTACTGGTTGCCAACGAGCGGTTTCTCTGGCTCGTCGCCGTCGTGTTCTTCGGGATCGGCGACCTCCTCACCACAGTCGCCGGACTGCATCTCGAGCAGATCGTCGAGACTGGTCCCCTCGTCGCCGACGTGATCGCAGTTTACGGCGTCCCGGCGATGGTGGCGCTGAAGTTGGCGGTGTTTGCGATCTGTTACGGGCTGTGGCGCGTCGTTCCGGCCCCGCATCGGATGGGGGTGCCGCTCGGCCTGGCAGTGCTCGGCGTCCTGGTGACGCTGTGGAACGTTGCGATTATCGGGGTCGTCCTCCTCTGAAATGGATGGCGTCGTCGCGAAACCGGCGTTTTACACTCGCTGATCGGAGGTAATCTCAGATTGTACGAAAACGAGTGCGAGCGACCCGTCTGCAGGTTCTCTATACTATTGGGGATACGTTCACAATCGGGAGGTATGACGTACAACTGGACGAGTACCGTCGCGAACGGAGTGGACTGTGGAGGGCCGGCACGATGAAACGACGTCACTTCCTCGTCGGCGTCGGCAGTGCCTCGATCGGCGGGAGTGCCCTGGTCGGCAGTGGGGCGTATAGCAGGGTGGAGTCACAGCGAAACGCGATGATCCAGGTAGCCGAAGACGCCGACGCATATCTCGGGCTCGAAGGATGTCCCGATAGCGCAAATCAAAGTTACACCTCCGACGACGGAGCGGGGCATCTGACCGTCGACATGACGGACGACAACCCGACAGACGCAGGGGGACAGGGGATCAACTCGAACTCCCTGATCTGGTTCGATCGAGTGTTCCAGATCTGCAACAACGGGAAACAGCCGGTCTGTGTCTGGATCGGAGACGACGATGAGTGGCCCCGCGTCGATGACGATGACTTCGAGGAAGATTACTCCGCGTACGACGGAGAACGTCGCGTCGACTTCTATTACGAATCCGATCGGGACCGATCACTGATCGGTGAAGAAAACGGCGTCGTCCTCGACGTGGGTGCATGTGCCTGCGTCGGGATCAGTACGATCAGCAAAGGGCTCACCGAGGGAGACACGTTGTTGGACGACCTCGAGGACGGAATCGTCATCAACGCAGACGAAGGCGGGGAATGTCCGGGGCCCGAGATCCCGCCCGAGGAAAACGACCTCCCCGAACGGCTCGATGCGACGGCGATTAGCTTCATCGCGTTCTGCAGCAATGGAACTGCAAACACCGTGACGGACATCACCGTGACTCACGAAAACGGAGATGGCGAACCGACAGGAGTGAGCTGGAGCACGGCACAGCCGGTTTACGAGGTCGTTCTCTTTGGCGGTCGAGAGTGGTATCTCTACACCTACGAGAACGGTGCCACTGGAGGCCAAGTCAAAATGGACGAAGAGGACGCAGATGACGTCGCAGATCCCGACCCACCGGCCCGCTTCAGATTCGATGAGGACGGCGAGGGAGACGCTCAACGGTGTCAGTCGTCACCCTGCCTTGGAACCGCTGGATTAAAGCTCAACTACAACGACGGGTTCGACGTTACGACTCCCGAGCACACCAGTGAAAATTGTCCGTCCGGTCCGGGAGGGCCCTCCTAGGGACAGAGACGTACCTGCCGGAGATACTACCTGCCGGAGATATTGCCGGGACGGCCGACGCATCCATCACAGAACTCCGGTATCGAACCGTTTGTTGCCAGAGGACGTGGAATAAGCGCTATTCGTCAGTCTCCTCGTCGGTTTCGTTGTCTCCGTCTTCCTCGTCGCCAGTCGAGCCGTCTTCTGCAGTCGAGCCGTCTTCTGCAGTCGAGCCGTCTTCAGTCCCGTCCTCACAGTCCGGAAAGTCACTAATCGCGTGCTCGAAGAGAACCACGTCACCGAGCGCTTGTAACCCGACTTCCTCGGGATTGTCCTCGAGTTCGAATTCGAAACTCACTGTCTCTCCCTCGCCGATGGGTTTTGTCTCGGACTGATCGTTCACGGAGACAGAGACGTCGAGCGTCGTCTTGTACCGGTTCGTGACCGTCGCCTCAAGCGTACAGTTTTCGGTATCGAGGTGCGCCTCCGAGTCCACGTAGGACTGATCGTCGAGCTGAATCTCCACGAGCCGGTCGACGTCGCCCGTGGAGAACCCCCCAGTCGCGGCGACCGCGATGGCCAGACCCACAGCGACGGCCGCGAAAACGATCAGCCCCTGACGGATCGAGGGCATGTTCGATCACTGAGCCTCTTCGGTGACGGTCGCGTTTTCGAGTCTGTTCCCCCGTGCGTGATACGCATGCGACACGGCCGAAATCACGAACAGTAGGACGAACAAAAGCGAAAGCAACTGCCAGGAAAGGCCGCCGAACGGATAGATTCCGGCCCAGGTTACCGTCACGAGCGCGGCACAGACGCCCGCGAGCCCGAGATAGTACTCGTGCCAGGGGATGTCGTTTTTCGGAACGTACTCCAGGTACATCTGGACCTCGTTTGCGGTGTCCGTAAGCTCGATTTCCCCCCGGAGTTGATCGTACTCGACGACCCCCATGTCGTCCATCTTCGGAAAATGAGACTGCCGGAGCGCGGTGTACACTGCCTTTCGGGTCCCCGAGTCGATTTCCTCCAGTGAAGCGCCGTTCTGACGGGAGGTGACGTAGTCGACCACCTCCCGGAGGGGGACCGGTTCCTCGTCTGCCTGTTCGAGATACTGTAATGCGAGTCGGCGCCGTTCGTTGCTCAGTACTTCGAAGATCTCCTCCCGCGAAATCGCCGGATCTCGGTTTCGACTGGACGGTACGAGCGAATCGACGGTCGACGAGATGGTGTCATTGCTGATCCCCATTGTTGAACCCCCCGATGGCCGACACACCCATCGAGTCAGATAACACGATGGCATGTCCCCAGTTAGGTAATCACATCGTACGAGAGCGGGACCGATAGTGAATTAGGGCCTAAGATTTCGTAATAACATGTTACTCCAAAAACACTCTGATGTTATATCTGATAGATATCATTATGTGAATGTCACTAACGCGTGGCTGTTTGATCCGAGTCGCAGTGTTATTTCGACGAACTTGTCGATAGGGAGTCCTTAACGTTCATATTTTGATGACTGACTGGAGTGAATAACTCGCTTCTAAAATGGGAAAACAAGTTCCTGGGTCGCTGAGACACAGAAGGAAACCGAACTCCGGTCCCGGCTCGAAAATTACGTAGAGCGACGCGACAAGGAGTTCACTACCGCGTTCTAAGCCAGTTAAGAAACGATTTACCGATTTATCGGGCTGTGAGACCCTAAAACGGTTATTTATGTCATTACAATGCCCTGAGGCGGCAGAGTGTATAGTACTCACTTTCCGAGTGAGATATCGATAATGAGTGCAAACGACCCCAACCAGAACGGCGGATTCGACGGAACGTCGATCGATCGAAGAAACGTACTGAAGGGGCTCGGTGCCGCAGGCGCGCTCGGCGTCTTCGGGACGGGCTCGGCAGCAGCGAGAGGCCCAGGGGGTAACGGACCACCGGGACAGTCCTGTGTGTGTCCGGAGGATACGTTCCTGGCGAAGTACGAATTCGACGACGACGAGTGTGAGTTCGTACGCGAAGACGGTGATGTCGTCGTCGACATTACGTACGAACCCGATAACGACGAATTCAACAAAGACGGAGAGGATTGCGAACCGAACTACATCAAATTCGAGGCAGACGGATACGTCATCCAGGGAGTCTGTGCGTTCGGTGGGCTAGATACGAGCGAGGAGTATGACGCAGACGGCCTCACTTCGTTCGCCTCCGACCTCGAGAATCCCGGCGGGCAGGAGGCGGCGATCAGCAACATCACGTTCTGTGGGGCCGAAATTACGGAAATCGAGGTCGAATTCCCCGACACCGTTTCGCTTTCCTACGAGGACCTCCCCCTCGATGGGAGCAACGACTACGATTACAACGACTGGGTCGTAGACGTCGATGCGACGTTCAGAGGCATCGAAGTCGACGGAGATGCCCTCATCTCCTCGATCGAGCTGGATTTGCTCCCGAAGGCACGGGGGGCAGGTGACACACACAGGTGGTCGGTCGTTCCCGGCGATGTATTGGGAACGGGGACCTACAGCCTGACCTACGACGGGAACGGCGAGGGTGACGAAGTAGACGAGCCATTCGACGACGAAACGGAGATCCACGTCTTCAACACCGGAGATGTCTATCCGGACAACGTCACGAATGCCCTTGAAGGAGACGACGACGGTACCTGTGTCCCGCCGGCGTACACGGCGACACTCGAATTCGAACTCGACGACCCGTGGGAGTTCGATCCCGACGAACCTCTCGCCGAATTCGGAGAACACGGCGACGGACTGTTCTTCGATCCACGCCTCGAGAACCTAAACCCGAACCGCGACGTCGAGTTCGGCATCGGGGACGTTCGTCTGTTGGCCGTTCCCACCGACTGGATGTGGCCCTACGAGAGAGTCCACATTGCGACCGCTTACGACGGGGTAACTGTCGCGGATGGACCGCCGGGAGACGGCGACCAACCGATCTTCGAGGACGACAATTGGTACGAGAACCCGGTCGACGGTGAAGTGTTCGAGTCCTGTAGAGAGTAACTCCAGGACACTTCTTTACGTTTTTAGGTAGGAGAAGATAACGGAGCTCGGATCTCAGCTGTCGCGTGTTTCGAGATCTCGTTTCGGAGAACGCCCACAGTACGTTCCCAGCTGTTGGCTCGTGCCCACTCGCGAGCGGTACTGGATAGTTCCCGTCTGAGGGCTTCATCTCCCAAAATCCTCCGAAGAGCTGTCGAAGTCCCATCTACATTGTGATCGACACACAGGCCCGAATAGCCGTCTTCGATCGCGTCTCTCGCGCCGGTGGCAGTCGTGCCGATCGTCGGTGTCCCGTGGGCGTTCGCCTCCAGGTAGACCAATCCGAACCCTTCGAAGTCGTGGTCGATGTACTCTGGCGTCATCAAATAGGCCGTTGCTGTTTCGTACCAGCGACGGAGTTCGGTTTGAGTAACGAACCCTTCGAAGTGAACGCGATCCTCGAGTCCGGAGTCGGAGACGTAGTCTCTCACCGTATCGAAATATGCCCTCTCTGTGTTGCCAACGAAGTGGTACTGGACGTCCGGGAATTCCTCGGCGACTTCGGCAAACGCTTTCAGGGAGAACAGCTGGCCCTTGCGCTGCTTGAACGGTCCGACAGTTAAGAGTGCGCGATGGTCGATCGGATACGGCTCGACGGAGTTACTCCACTGATCGAGATCCACGCCGTTTCTCGCGATCGTGACGTTGTCCAGCCCGGGCTGTGCTTCCTGTAACTGTTCTGCAGTGAAGCTGCTCACGGGAAACAGTTGTGCGGCGTTGCGATGTGCGTGCCCGGCGATCGGTCTCGAACGGTTGGCGTGAAGTGGGGCAACGGAGTAGGTGCCGTGGCACACGACGAAATATGGAACCGAGTGCCCGACGGTAGCCAGATAAGAGACGACGGAGTACGGGTAATCCACCAGAGATAACAACGCGTCGTAATCGCCCGTCCGCAGTACGGATCGCACGCGTTTCGCCGTCTTCAACACTTCCTGTGGGTTTTGTATCATTCCGGCTGGATCTCTCCGCGGGACAATCACGTCGAGATCCCAGTCCTGCCGGAGATGTCTGACGACTGCGTCGGAGTACCTCCCCCAGCCAGTGTCCGGTTCAGTCGTCGGCGCGAGTGCGAGGACTTTCATTTTACAATCGTCCCGGACAATTTCACGACTATTTGTAATTTCCTCTTGTTGTCTGGTAATGACAGCCCCCCAAAATCGGAGACTCCGAAGGTCGGGAATCGGTGTGACGAGGCTACGCATCAGACTGATATCATCCACCGACACTTTAGTTACTCGGAGTGAAACGCCTATTGGTACCAATGAACACTCCCGGTGTTTTGCCCAGCGCCGATCGCACTCGTGCACGCACTACAGAGTCCAAGAGAGAGCGTATAGACGAGTCAGTCCTCGTTGTCGCTTCGATCGGCGTCCTGAGCGTTCTGGTCCTTGGCAGAGATCCGTCCGTGATCTCGATTGCAGCCATCTCTGCGGTTTCGACAGTCGCCGTGACACGGTTTGTGATAGAGCGTCGAAAGGTATCGGTACTCTACCTTGCTCCGGATGATTGTCCTGACCGCCCAACGGAATCAGAAGAGGCCGAGGAAGTCAGCTCCACTGATATCGACACCGGATCGAGTCCCGATAAGCGGTCGGAACCGGAGGTAAACGGGGAGCCGGAGGTCGAAGTGATCGACGGCCGAACGCTGGCAGAACTGCTCGAGGAGGCAGGTATCGTCACCGAAACCGAGGCGGGAGACGACCTTCGACTGACTGATCGCTTTGGGGACGTCTGGCATCGGCGGATCGAACGCGTTCGAACCGGCGACCGGGCAAGACAGCAGCTGGCGTTGGTACTCGAGGTCGATCCCGACGAACTGGTCACCGAAGAGACCGGCGGGACGTTCATCGTGCGACTGGGTGGAAACGAGCTCGGAAAGTGGCCCTCGAAAGCGGCTTTTCTGGCTGACGTCGCGTTGCATCCAACGCTCGGTGAGTGGTTGCCGGTGTGGGATGATCTCGACGGGAGATCACGGGACGAACTACTCGGTCGGTTGCGGGCGTTCCTGGAGACGTGTCCGACGTGTGGAGGGGAACTGCAGGCGATCGAAAAGCCGAATGCCGAGACAGGTGGTAGCTCGGTCTCATTGATGTGCAGTGAATGTGAAGCAGTCATGTTCAGAGGGGCATACTGACGATAGCAGTAACGTGAAAAACACAGTTAGTTTCGTCGTTTGGGCAGGCTCTCTGATGAGATATGACGAGAAGTATGGAGCGCTTTCACTTCAGAAACCACGGATTGTACCGAGAGAAGTCATTGATTGTTTCGGGATGAGAAATTGCTATTTTGGAACAATTGTGCCTTTCAGAGAGGGAATATCTAATTGATTTCATATATTTTATCTTGAAATTGAGATCGGTGTGTATACACAAACAGGGCCGGTGAGTGGGGGCCACTGAGGCGTGCGCCGATCTGACAGCCGGATCGGTGGCGCCAACAACGATACGGAACCAACTATGGAACGACGAAAATTCTTGTACGGCATAGGTGTATCGGCAATCGGAGGCAGCGCGCTCGTCGGATCGGGCGCGTTTTCGCGGGTCGAATCACAGCGTGACGTGGCGATCGAAGTCGCGGAGGACCCGGACGCGTATCTGGGGCTGTCCCGGACGGGGTCGACAAACAGTGATAATTACGTGGAAATAGACGAAAAAGGACATCTCGGGATCGATGTCGGCGAGAACCCGAACGATGGTGAAGGAGTCAACTCCGACTCGTTCACCTGGTTCGACAGCCTTTTTCAGGTCTGCAACCAGGGAAAGGAGACAGTTGGTTTTTACATCGAACCTCCAACTGACGAGGATTACCCCGAAGGTATTGACGCGACCGGTGTAGAGGACACATCCTACGAAGACGAACCCAGAGTACAATTCTACACGGGTGAGGCCGCCGGGGTCGGCGACGACGGAACCGAGTCGATCATGGGCGAGGACAACGCAGTGAGCATCCCAGTCGGCGAGTGTATCGAGATCGGTCTCCGGACGATGACGAAAAGCGTCGACGCTACCGAGAACAATCGTCTCTTCGGCGACGAGCTCGTGCTCACGGCAGATGTCGACGTAGAAGGAGTGGTCCCCGAGGTTGGTGAACTTGTCCTCGATGAAGAATCGGACGGTCTAGGCCCTAACGCAGACAACAAAGGACAAGACCGGCCATACGTGGAATGGGAAATCGACGGTAACGAAATCGAACTCACATTTGATAATCCAACTGATTGGTACTTTGCGTTCGACTACCGAGTTGATGGAGAATCCGGAACTGAAGACCAGTGGACGGGAGACACCATTAGTGAAGGACCACTCGAGGGGGAAGACTTTGGAGAGCGATACCAGGGAGTCACCCTGGGACCCGGTGAAAGTGAGTCTCGCACGGTCTCAGCCTTCTCGTCTGTAGAGGTCATTCTGCGGCGTGGCGCCGAACAAAATTGGTACATTCCCTGGATTACATTCAACGTACAGTAGCACACCCCTCTCCACGAGTTCCTTCTCTAACGGTGAGACGTGGTCGTCATGCGCAGATTGTCTGGAAGGTATGGAACCATTGTAGTCGAGTAATCTCGAATTATTTCCTACTGGAAAATATTGTTTCAGCATAACAGGACCGTCTATGGACGCATACAGAGATTGATTTCGGGACTTCAACCGAGAAATTAGACTCACGGTGTATACCAAAGGGGGTATGGATAGTTCAGATTCAGTAAGGCGCGCACCCCCCCGAACGTCGGACCGGTGCCGCCGGAAACCCAACGGAGAGAACAACCATGCAACGGCGGAAATTCCTGTACGGAGTAGGTGCATCGGCAATCGGAGGCAGCGCGCTCGTCGGTTCGGGCGCATTCAGCAGAGTGGAATCGCAGCGGAACGTAACGATCGAAGTCGCAGAGGATCCGGACGCGTATCTCGGACTGGATGGCTGTCCAGGCTCCCCGAACTCCAGTTACACAAATATCGACGAATCCGGGCATCTCGAAGTGGACATGTCGCCGGACAACCCCACTGATGCAGGGGGTGAAGGGGTCAACTCAGACTCCTTTACGTACTTCGACGACGTGTTCCAGGTGTGCAACCAGGGCAAACAGAAAGTTGGTGTCTGGATCAACGAGTTCGACACTCCGGAATTACACGACGACTACAACGATGACTACGACGCCGTGGAATTCTATCTGAACGGAGACGAGGATGATTCCCTGGTCGGTGCTGAGAACGCATTCCCCCTCGGCGTGGGCGAATGTATCTGTGTCGGCATTCGCACAGTCACGAAAGGACTCGAGGATGGTGATGAACTCGTCGAAGACGACGAGATCGTCATCAACGCCGACGCAGACAATCTCGGACAGCTCGGGGACCGTGTCGACCCCGACTCGATGTCGGTTACCGGAATGTGTTCGATGGAGGTCGACGATGAAGAGTACTTCCTCTGGCGCGTCTACAACGAGAACAACTTCCCAGTCAACACGACCTGGGAATGCACCGGCGCCGAGATTTCAGGTGCATTGAACGTCTGTGCGAATGCTACCAGAGGTGACGGAAAAGAACCGTGGATCCCCGGCTACTACTTCTTGACTGCCGAACAGTGTGACCCGATTATCCTCTCGACCAACGGAGTGGAGGTCGGTCGAACTGGCATCGATTCAGATAAAGAGTGTGAAGAGTTCGAAGAAGATCTCATCGAATACCTTGTCGAACAGGGAGACATCGGTAACACGGGCGTGTGCGTCGAACACGAGGAGGACGTGCCGGAGATCAACGACTGAAATCCCTCTGTTGTCTATCTACCGGATCGATCTTTACTTTCTCGAAAACTGATTTTCTGCCATCGATGACCTGTGGAGAGATATGTTACTCATGCGGCGAGACGAGTCGTTTCCACTCTGGATAACACGGATCGTATGTGTTCAAAGTTAGATTACCTCGAGATCACGTCAATTCATGTGAAGAATACACTCATTGATATCTCATGTATATTCTGTGAAATTATGATTCCAGTGTATACCAAAGGACGTCCAAGTAGTGACGTCCGGTAAGGCGCGCACCAGCTGTATTGGAAAGGTGCCGCCGGAAACAATGGAGAAACCACCATGCAACGACGCAAATTCCTGATTGGAGTTGGATCGGCATCTGTCGGTGGGAGCGCATTGCTCGGTAGCGGTGCGTTCTCCCGGGTCGAATCACAACGTAGTGTGAAGATTGAGGTCGCAGAGGATCCCGACGCCTACCTCGGGATGGACAAGTGTAGCATCGGCGGGTCGGAGACACCCAATTCGAGTTATGCCCATCTCGACGGTGACGGGCATCTCGAGATCCTGATGAACCCCGACAATCCGACGATCGGGGAGGGTACCCCTCTCGGTGAGGGTATCAACTCGGACTCTCGGATGTATGTAGACAACGTCTTCCAGCTCTGTAACCAGGGCAAGGAAAACGCCTGCATCTGGATCGAAGACTACGACGATGAGTTGTCGGACCCTCCTGAACCCTATGAGGACGAACGACGAGTCGACTTCTATCTCGGAGACAATCGCGACCGATCGATCGTCGGTGAGGACAACGCGATCGGCCTTCCGCTGGGCGAATGCGTCTGTCTCGGACTCAAAACGAACTCGAAAGGTCTCAGCGAAGGAGACGAACTCCTCGAGGAACTCGACAACGAGATCCGGATCGTCGCCGACGTCGATGGCGACTGTACCTTCGACCCTGAAGAAATCACCGAGACCGGACGGATCAGCCTCGCCTACGAGGACCTGCCGAAAGACGAATCAGACTGGGACTACAACGACTGGGTCGTCGACATTGATGGCACTTTCACACGTCGGATCGAAGACGGTGAGGACTACGTCACGAACTTCCTATGGAATGTCGTCCCGCAGGCTCGCCTGGCCGGTGACAGCCACACGTTCGAGTTCGAGTTCGACTGCGGTGGCGAGTACACGGTAACATATTACGACAACGAGGGTGAATCCCTTAGGGACGATAGCAGTTCGTTCTCTGCGGGAACTGTCGCTATCGAGGTCTGGGATGATACGGACGAAGTCCTCGACACGCTCGATGAGGGGGATGACGCCTGCGTGATCCCCGACGAGTGGGCCCAAATAGATGTGAACTTCGACGAACCCGGATGCGACTTTGAAACCCTCGGCGACACGTTCGCCTGCCACGGCAGCGACCTGCCGTTCAACCCAATCCTCGAGAACAACGACAAGGACGTTACAGTCGAACGGGGCGATATTCGGTTGCTGGTCGTGAACGAAGAGTGGAGCTGGCCCACCGAAGGGACAGCGATCTGGGACGCGTACGGCGGCGTCGATGAAGATGACGATGGTCGTCCTGACTTCGGCGAGGACTGTGATCTCGGCGAGGTCACGGGGGATGTTGTCGAATGTAACATCGCTGTGCAGTTGGACAACAGATTAGAAATCGAAAACGACGAATAGTAGCCTGGAAACACGCGAAAATACTATTTTTACTGCATTCTTCAGCGTGATGTGATCCGGAGGATCACTCTCTTCGAATTCTATTCCGGCCAATATCTATATCATCTCGATTAGGATTTCAACAGGTCGTATTTCGCGCGCGAGAATGGAGCTCTTCGATTATCTATCTACCCACACATATACATCAAGCTTCCAACATTCTGCATACAATGAATTACAGGATATACCATATCATAACTAATTTAATATAATTACCGCTATTGGGTTGTAGAGCCATGACCTCTGGCGAATGCATCTTTTAAATAAATACAAGATGTGCAGAATATCCCACCACATATCAGAATTAGTAATATTATGAGGAGAATCGGATCGTGCGGTCGAAACCCGGCCCTAGCCCTCATCTAAATACCATAATTGATAATAGTAGCGAGAAATATGTTTAATCGAGTAACGTTCTTTGACAGAAATAGTATGTTGTCGTAATCGGCTCAATCTAGACAACTAGTTCACTTATACTACCACTCTGTTAGTGTTCGTTGCAGATCCCTCTCGTTGCGAGACGCGCAACTTGCTGTGTCACGCAGCTTACTATGCCATTAAAAAGTAAATAATATTATATTAATTTATTTGATGTATGGATATCCTTTAATAGTTGCTTCGTAGACCGGCTCAGTATGACATGTAGTAAGAGTGAACCATATTATAAAAATTTGATACATATCTCTTTAGCCGTGGTAGTTATCGTCGCTTTCTCGGCTGGTAGTGTCGCCTTAACGGACCATTCAACAGCGGCGATCTCTCCTTCTTCATCCGCCGATGTCGATATCGATTCGGACCTCAAAAACGAATCTGGCACAATCGAACTGATTGTACAACTCGAAAGCGTCGGCAGCAATGAGCGAAACGGAGTTTCGATCGAAGAACACAGGAAGCAGGTACACCACGCCCAAGAACCACTCACAGCGTTTGTCGAGTCTCAGTCCGGTATCGAGTTAGAAAAGAAGTTTTGGATCACGAATGCGGTGCTCGTTTCTGTCGATACTGAACAAGTCCCACTCGAGAACATTGCAGCGGTCGAGGGGGTGACTCAATTACATCCTAATTTCGAAGTGACTGCAACGGATTCGACGGATCCAACGGACGTTCGCCACGAATCAGTCGATCAAGAACGGGTCACTCGTGGTGAACACAGCGTGACTCTTACCCGAATGTCCACTATTTCTGGCGGAGAGGTACTAACACACAGGTCCGTTGGATCGGAAGATTACGACACTGTTTACGGAGTCGAACAAGTTAACGCACCAGCGGTGTGGGACAAGTACGGTGTACAAGGTGAAGGTGTCAAAGTGGCAGTTCTAGATACCGGGATTGACGCAGATCACGATGACCTGGAATTGCACACCACGCAACCGGGAGACCCAACCTATCCGGGAGGATGGGCCGAGTTTGACAGCAGTGGAAATCAGATCGATGATTCGACACCGCACGACACCGGATCACATGGAACGCACGTCAGTGGTACCGCAGCCGGAGGGGCTGCAACTGGAACCCATATCGGTGTCGCTCCCGAGGCCGACCTCATGCACGGGCTCGTGCTCCCGGATGACGGGGGGAGCTTTTCACAGATAATCGGTGGGATGGAATGGGCTGTCGAAAACGACGCCGACGTCATCACTATGAGTATGGGTGTTGACGGCTATTACTCGTCGTTTATCGATCCGATCCGCACTGCTGAAGACAATGGAGTAGTCGTGATCGCATCAATCGGCAACGATGGAGAAGAGACCAGTAGTAGTCCCGGTAACGAGTACGATTCTGTCGGTGTCGGGGCGAGTACGTCCGATAAAGAGATGTGGGATCGTTCGGGTGGCGAATTGATCGATACCGACGATGCATGGGGTGCAAGTGCACCCGATGACTGGCCGGACGAGTACGTGGTTCCCTCGGTCACAGCTCCAGGATTGTGGATCACCAGCTCGGTACCCGGAAACGACTACGAGACCAAAGCAGGCACCTCCATGGCCGCCCCCCACGTCGCCGGCGCAGCCGCGCTCGTACAATCGACCACAGACGAACACCATTCCCCCGACGAGATAACAGAGGCCCTCCAGGAAACCGCCTGGAAACCCGACGACTGGGACCCTGAACAGGACGCGAAATGGCATCTGGAAACCGAACATGGGATCGCCGACTCCCGCTACGGCCACGGCATCATCGACGCCAAAGCCGCGATCGACTATCTGATTGAGGATCAGCCCTCGTTTCAGGTCGACGACGCCGACATCGATCCCGACACGATCCTCGAAGGCGAAACAGTCGAAGCGACCGCTACGATCGAAAACGTCGGCGATACCGAGGGCGACTTCGAGGTCGAGTTCCGGATCACCGACGAGGACACACAGACCCTCGACACCGAAACCGTCACGCTCGACGCTGGCGAGTCCACCTCCGTGACGCTCTCGGGGACTGTCGACGACGCCGGTACCTACGAGGCCGACGTGAGTGGCGAGCCCGCCGGAACGCTGACCGTCGAAGCGCCCGCCGCTCTCGAAGTCACGGATTCAACGCTGGTGGACGAGACGATCCTCGAGGGCGAATCTGCCGAGATCGAAGCGACCGTCGAGAACCACGGCGACCGCGAGGGCGAACTGACGGTCGAACTCGAGGCCGACGGAGCGGTCAGAAACAGCACGACCATCTCCCTCCACGGCGGCGAAACAGGCACTGTCACGTTCCACGAGACGTTTGCCGAACCGGGAGACTACGAGATCACGGTCAACGGCGTCACCGCTGGCATCCTGACCGTCGAGGAAGCCACTCCCGAGTTCCAGGTCACCCACGCGACTCTCGACACCGACACCATCCTCGAGGGCGACGCCGCCGAAGCCACGGCAACCATCGAAAACACGGGCGACGCCGAGGGCGACTTCGACGCCGAGTTCCGGATTACTGACGGGGACGGACAGACCATCACACTCGACTCGACGACCGTCACCCTCGCTCCCGGCGAGTCCCAAACCGTCGCCCTTTCTGGCACTGTCACGGATGCCGGCAGCTACGACGCCGACGTGAGCGACGAACCCGCCGGGGAACTCACCGTCGACCGACCGCCCGTCTTCGACCTCGCTGACGGCAGCCTGGAGGAGCTCGAGATCGTCCTGGGCGAATCAGTCACGGTCGAGGCGACCGTCGAGAACGTCGGCGACCGCGACGGCACCTTCACTGCCGAACTCCTCGTCGATGGGGTTCAAAAGGACACCACCGACGTCGACGTGATCGCGGGCGAAACCGAACCCGTCTCGTTCACTTATGAACCCACCGAGGCCGGCGAGGAGGACCTCGTCATCGAGGGCGAGGACGGCGATGGCGACCGGATCGGGACCACAGCCGGCAGCCTGACCGTCCTCGCGCCCGCCGAATTCGAGGTCCGCGATCCCACCGTCGAAGACACCGAGATTTTCGAGGGCGAAACGACGGCCGCGACGGCGACGATCGAGAACGTCGGCGAAGCGGAGGGTACCTTCACCGTCGAACTCACCGCCGACGACGGCTCCGGGGCCGAGATTCGCAACGAGACCGACGTCACCCTCGAGGGCGGCGAATCCACCCAGGTACAGCGTTCGGACACCTTCGAGACCGCCGGCGAGTACGCGATCGAGATCGGCGACGTATACGCCGGTGACCTCACCGTCGTCGAACCCGAGCCTGCCGAGTTCGAAACGAGCAACCTGAACCCGAGCGAAACGACGGTTCTCGAAGGCGATTCGGTCACGATCGAGGCGACGATCGAAAACGTCGGCGACGAGTCCGGCGATCACGTGGCGACCCTCTACGTCGACGGCGAGCAATCGGCCACCGAGCAGCTCTCGCTCGACGGCGGCGAGTCGACGACCGTCACCTTCGCCGAGCCGTTCGACGAGGCAGGCGACTACGAGATCGGCGTCGACGACGCCACCCCGGTCACGCTCACCGTCGACCGGCCGGCGACCTTCGAGGTCCACGACCCGAACCTGAACGAAACGACGGTCCTCGAGGGCGATTCTGTCGAACTCGCGGCCGACGTGGAGAACGTCGGCGACCGCGAGGGGACCTTCGAGGCAGAGTTCCGCGCTGACACCCGGGTCGTCGACGAGCAGGAGGTCACCCTCGAAGCCGGGGTAACCGAAACTGTCATGCTCGAGGCGACGTTCGACCACGCCGGCGAGTACGACCTCTCATTCAGCGACGTCGACGCCGGAACACTCTCCGTCGAAGCGCCCGCTGACCTGGAGGTCACCGGCGCCGACCTCCAGGACGAGACGATCCTCGAGGGCGAGTCTGTCGACGTCGACGCCGTCATCGAAAACCAGGGCGACCGCGAAGGCGAACTGACGGTCGAACTCCAGGTCGACGGCGAGGACGTGACCTCGAAGAGTGTAACCCTCGCCGGCGGCGGGACGACGACTGCGACCTTCACTGAATCGTTCGCGGACGCGGGCACGTACGAGATCACAGTCAACGGCGTCCACGCGGGTACTCTCACAGTCGAACAACCCGCGACGCTCGCTGTGACCGACGCCGACCTGAGTCGGGAGGCGATCCTCGAGGGCGAGTCAGTCGACGTGACCGCCGACGTGGAGAACGTCGGCGACCGTCAGGGGACCGTCGACGTGTCGCTTTCGATCGACGGGGCGGCCGAACGGAGCCAGGAGATTACACTCGGGGCCGGCGAAACGGAGACGGTCACCTTTACGAAACCGTTCGCCGATCCCGGAACCTACGACGTAGCCGTCGAGGGGGCCCACGCCGGAACTCTCACCGTCGAGGAGGCTACCTCCGCGTTCGAAACGCGGGACGTCACCCTGGGCGAGGATCCGATCCTCGAAGGAGAGTCGACCACGATTACGGCGACCGTCGAGAACGTCGGCGACGCGACCGGCGACTACGTCGCCACGCTGTACGTCGACGGCGACCCCGAGGCCACCCAAACCGTACCGCTCGACCCCGGCGCGTCCACGACCGTTAGCTTCGAACAGTCGTTCCAGCAGGCGGGCACCTACGGGATCACGGTCGACGACACGTCCGAAACGACCCTGACGGTCGAACGGCCCCCGATCTTCGAACTCTCCGCGGGCTCCCTGGACGACTCCGAGATCGTCGCGGGCGAGCAGACCACGATCACGGCGACCGTCGAGAACGTCGGCGACCGCGACGGCACCTTCACCGCCGAACTCCACGTCGACGACGACGAATACCAAACCACGGACGTCACTCTCCCTGCGGGCGAATCTGACACCATCTCATTCGCCTATGGACCGCCCGAGGCCGGCGAATACGCGATCGCGATCGCCGGCGACGACAACGATGGCGACCGGACCGAAACCGTCGCTGACAGCCTGACCGTCCTCGCGCCGGCGAACCTCTCCGTGGTCGACGCCGAAACCACCGAGTCCGAACTCCCGGTCGGCAACGAGGTGACTGTCGAGGCGACCGTCGAGAACGACGGCGACGTGACCGGCGAGCTGACGGTCGAGCTGGAACTCGACGGCGACGGCGTCGTCGACGAACGCGTCGAAGTGGCGGGGCGGGCCGCCGAGACGGTCGAGTTGGCTTACGAAATTTCCGAACCGGGCGAGTACACCCTTGCCGTCGACGGCGAACCCGCCGGCACATTGTCGGTGATCGACCCGGCGGCCGACGTGAAAATCGGTCCGGCTAGCCTGACGACAAACGAGATCGAGGAAGGCGAGGAAGTCGGCGTAAACGTCACCGTCGAGAACCGCGGCGAGTACGACGCCACCGTCGACCTGGATCTCCGAGTCGACAACAGAACCCTCACCACTGAATCTGTTGCCGTCCCCGCCGGCGGAGATGCGAACGCAACCCTCACGCACGCGTTCGAGGACCCCGGAGAATACGAGATGCACGTGAACGACGCCTACGCCGGAAATGTCACCGTCACGGAAGCCGACAGCGGCGGGGACAGCGGAAGCAGTGGTGGCGGTGGGGGCGGAGCCAGTGGTGGCGGTGGGGGCGGAGGCGGTCCACCGCCGGGATTCGGTACCCCCCCGAGCGACGGTGGCGAGGAACCGGAGCCCGGGCCGTCGGTCGCAGTCGAGTCCACCGACGATGGCTCAACCGTTTCGGTGAGCGATCCGTCCCCCTCGGAGTCTGTCAGGTTCGATCTCGCGGAAAGCGGCGAGGGCGAGTCAGTCAGCCACTCCGGACTCGAACTCTCGCTGGGCGAGGGCGCCGAGGACTTCCATCTCGACGTGTACACGCCCACCCGCGAGCCGAACGCGGCCCCCGAACCCGAGGGACGTGAGGCGATCGGCTACCTCCGCGTCGAGCGGAACGGGATCGAAAACGACGACATCGAGGAAGCTCGCTTCGAGTTTACGGTTCGCTCCCACGAACTCCCGGACGGTGCCGAACCCGACGACGTCGAGATGCTCCGGTACCACGACGGCGAGTGGCAGGAACTGGAGACGACTCACGAGGGGGGCGACACCTACACTGCGGTGACGCCGGGCTTCTCCGAGTTCGCGGTGACTGCGGGTGACGCCTCCGACCCTCCCGCCGCCAGCCTCGAACTGCTCGAGACAGGGATCGACGAGGAACGCATCCACGTGGGCGAGGAGGCCGTCATCGAGGCGACCGTCGAAAACGAAGACGAGGTCGACGGCGAGTACGAAGCCGAGCTCCGGATCGACGGGGAAACCGTCGAAACGAAGACGATCGAGGTCGCACCCGGTACGATAGAGACTGTTCCGTTCTCGATCGCGTTCGGCGAGGCCGGCACCTACGAGGTCGAACTCGGGGACGGAGACGAAGCGAGCGAGTTTGAAGTCACCGTCGAGCCGTCAGTGAACACGGATGCTGCAGGCGAGACGGGCTCCGACGACGATCCCGGATCAGTCGACGGCGAGGGAGCACCCGACGAGGAGAGCGCTCCCGACGAAGAGAGCGCCCTCGACGAGGAGGCGAAGTCGGTCGAGGACGTGGACGACGGTGACGACGGAGGCGAGAGGGACGATGGGGACGACGGGGCCCCCCTGTTCGACCTCCCGTCCCCGCTGTGGACGGCCGGCCTCGTGGGGATGGTCCTCGTGGCGATCCTCGTCAACCTGCTGGTCATCGGCCCGGAACTGTCACGCGTCGGAGGTGACGTCGAGGGCTCCCGGACGAGCACGTCCACCACGTCGCACTCCGAGTTTCCGGAGGTGACGACCGATCGCGGAACGACTGGCGCCGAACCGGCCACCCCGCCGTCCGAGTTCGATTGGAGCGGCGACGATTGAGGCCGGTCGCTGTGTCGGATATTTTTTTTTTTTCAGTGAACGTGTACGTGTATTAATTGCTCCATACCAAAATACACTGGTGTCCAACTGGTGAACGGGAGCGGCCCACTGGCGACGCAGGCCTGGGTTCGCTCCGACACCCATCTCCCCCCGGGTGCCTTTTACTGGCTGTCGACAACCGTCAACCATGCCCACGCTGCTCGACACGTACCTCGAAAACCGATCGCGCATCCAGCCGAACCACACGAACAACTACGGAATGGCCCACGGGGGCAACGTGATGAAGTGGATGGACGAGGTCGGTGCGATGTCGGCGATGCGGTTCGCCGGGCAGACGTGTGTCACCGCCAGTATCGAGGGAATGGACTTCGAGAAGCCGGTCCCGCAGGGCGACACTGTCCTCATCCACTCGTACGTCTACGCCGCCGGCCGGACGAGCGTCCGGGTCCGGCTACAGGCGTACCGCGAACATCCTCGAACCGGCGAGATAGAACGCACTACCGAATCCTACTTCGTGTTCGTCGCGATCGACGAGGACCGAACGCCCGTCTCCGTCCCGGAGCTCGCGGTGAAGACTGAAAAGGGTCGACGGCTCCGGGATGAGGCGATCGAAGGGGAATCACACCACTGAACGTCGTCAGGTCGCGACGGGGACGCCACACCGGTTCGTTTTAGCGGCTTCCCGCCGACGATCCCGACATGAAGGTCCGCGGCGATCGCGAGTGTACCGACTGCGGGACGCGCTGGTCCTACTACGACACCGGGGAGATCGCATGTCCCGGTTGCGGGAGCCTCCGGAGCGTCGGCGTCGAAACCGAGCGCAAGCGGCACACGGACGCGCCGGCGACGCTCGACCTCACGCGATTCCGGGAAGCGGTCGCCGACGAGGAGCCCCGCCGGGGAGCCGACACAGAGCTCGAAGGGGTCGACGAGATCGCAGACGAACTGGGATCGACCCTTCGGGAGTACCTCCGGAAACGCGGGTTCATTCGAGGGGGCGAACTCCTGCCGCTCGACGACACCTATTTGGCCGCCCGGGAACTGCTGGAGGTCGTCCACGCCTACAGGCGACTCCAGGATCCCGACGAAGCGGCGAGCCTCTACGTACTGAAACTGTTGGAAGGCACTGACGAGGGCGCTCGTCCCGAACCGGAAGCTGTGCCGACCGCGCTGGCACCGGCTCGGGGGCTGGCCATCGCGACTGTCGTCGAAGCGTATCGGGACGAACTGGTAACGTACCTGAGCGACCTCGATGAGGCTACCGAAACCGAGGAGGACGCCGTCGGCACTGACACAACCGACGTGACGACCGTCCTCGGTCGGCTGCGAGACCGAACGAAACGCGTCCGGGCGCTGGAGGGCGAGGTGGATCCCGCCGAGGCCGAGACGCTCGTCGTCGCCGCCCGGGAAATCGGTGCGTACCTCCGGGACGACGACCTCGACGCGCTGGCGCGGGGTCACGATAGACTGGCCGACGTGGATTGACTGAAAAACGGGGGGCAGGGCACCACGAGAAAATTTATTCGAGATACGGTCGACACACGCGCTCGATTCCGGTTTCGAAGTCGATCCGTGGCTCCCAGCCGGTCGCGGCTTCGAGTTTCGAGGGATCCGCCCGCGTGTGGTAGACGTAATCGTCGTACGGAACGTCGATGTATTCGGGTTCGACGTCGGTTCCGAATGCCCCGTTGAAAAGGTCGATCATCTCGTTGAAGCTGTACGCCTCGCCGGTGCCGACGTTGTATATCCCCGACAGGCGCTGGTCTGCGACCAGTTCGGTCGCCCGGACCGCGTCCTCGACGTGGAGGAAATCCCGGGTCTGCGTGCCGTCGCCGAAGACGACCGGCGATTCCCCCCTGGCGATCGCGTCGGCGAACTGCGAGACGGTGTTTGCGTATCCGCCCTTGTGGGCTTCGTTGCCGCCAAACCCCTGATACACTGAGAAGTATCGCAGCCCCGTCACCGAACAGTTCTCCTCGGCGTACGCCGACGCGTACTGTTCCCTCGCGAGTTTCGACGCCTCGTAGCGGGTTCGCGGTCGAACGGAAAGCGACTCCGGTGACGGACGCTCGCGGGTTCCATACACCGAGGAGCTGGAAGCGTACACGACCGTCTCACAGCCGAGGTCGCGTGCGACCTCTACCGAGTTCACGAACCCCTCGACGTTGACTCGCACCCCGCGTTGGGGCTCTTCGTCGTGCATGTCCCGCGAGGAGAGTGCCGCGAAGACGAACAGTGCGTCGACCCCCCCGAGTCGGTCGCGGACCGTGTCCGTCAGATCCGGATCGAGGACGCTAGCCTCCAGAAACTCAACGTCGTCCACCAGATTGTCGGTCGTACCAAGGGAGAGATCGTCGACGACGAGGACGTCGTTTCGGGGAGCGAGACGATTCGCGAGGACCGACCCGATGAAACCGGCGCCGCCGGTGACGAGCACGCGGGCGTTCTCCATACCCGAACGAGCCGCAGGCAGCCAAAAAGCTCTGTCGAGACGGCGGCTTCGACGACACGGCACCGACAGCCGCCGATATATGCACACCACGCATTACCAGATTCCGGAACGTTTCCGCAAGTTATAGCACGACTGCGAGCGAACGTCCGGCAATGAGTCGGAACATCCAGGTCAGCCAACTCGACCGACGAGCGGTCGAGGACCAGGAAGTCGAAATCGTCGAGCGAAAGGGGATCGGTCATCCGGACTCCATCTGTGACGGCATCGCCGAATCGGTCTCGCGGGCGCTCTCGCAGATGTATCTCGATCGCGTGGGGCGGGTCCTCCATTACAACACCGACGAAACCCAACTCGCCGCCGGGTCGGCGGCACCCGCGTTCGGCGGCGGCGAGGTCGTCGAGCCGATCTACGTTCTCATCGTCGGCCGGGCGACCCGGAAATACGACGGACAGTCGCTCCCGGTCGATTCGACGGCGCTTGCAGCCGCAAGGGAGTATCTCGCCGAACAGATACCGAAACTGGACTTCGGCACGGACGTCGTCGTCGACACCAGGCTCGGCGAGGGCTCTGGCGACCTGCAGGAGGTGTTCTCCGAGGAGGGTGCCACGGTGCCGATGGCAAACGACACCTCCTTCGGCGTGGGACACGCCCCCCTGACTGAGACCGAACAGATCGTGTACGCCACCGAACGGCAGCTCAACACGACCTATGCGGCCGACAACCCCGAACTCGGCGCCGACATCAAGGTGATGGGAAAACGCGAGAACGACCGAATCGACATCACCGTCGCGGCGGCGATGATCGACGAACACCTCGAGGACATCGAAGCGTACGACGACGCCGTCGAGCGGGTTCGCGAGTTCGTCACCGAACTCGCGCGCGATCACACCGACCGGGAGGTCCACGTCGACGTCAACACCGCGGACGATTACGAGGACGGATCGATCTACCTCACCGTGACCGGCACCTCCGCAGAGCAGGGTGACGACGGATCGGTCGGCCGCGGGAACCGCGCCAACGGACTCATCACCCCGAACCGGCCGATGAGCATGGAGGCGACCTCCGGAAAGAACCCCGTAAACCACATCGGAAAGATCTACAACCTGCTCTCGACGGAAATCGCCGAGTCAGTCGTCGACGAGGTCGACGGGATCCGGGACCTCCAGGTGCGACTCCTCTCCCAGATCGGGCGGCCGATCGACCAGCCCCACGTCGCCGACGCCCAGGTCGTGACGACCGACGGCGTCGAACTCGTGAATATCCAGAGTGACATCGAGGCGATCATCGACGACGAACTCGCGAACGTCACCGACGTCACCCGACGGGTCGTCGAGGGCGACATCTCGACCTTTTAGAACGGCTACCGTGCGCCGTGAAGTACTTAAAAGACCACGAGCCACGGCGCAGTCACGACGAACAGCGTCGAGAGCAGTCCTTCCCGTCGCCCGACCGTCTTCAGTGCAGGCGTCGCCTCTCCGCCGGCGACCAGCGTTCGACCGCCGGCGACGGCGAACGCGACGGGCGCACCGAGTCCCAGCAGCCCGCCGTACCAGCCCCCAGTGACCGCAAGCAGCGCGACGCCGTGATAGCTCAACGACGCACGCCGGAACAGCTCTCCCCGACGGCCCGTCGCCGAAAGGAGGCTCTGGACCCGGATCACGCTGCCGACGTGAAACGCCAGAAACAGCAGCCAGAGGAGCCCCGCCGTGCGGCTGTCCAGTCTCAGCAACACGGCGCCGGCAGGAACGACGATCGACAGCGCACAGAGCCCGGAAAGCTCCCCGCCGAGCGGGACGGGCCACCCAGTTTTCCGCACCCTGAGGTCGAGAACGACCGCTGGGACTGCGGCGGCCGCGAGTATCCACACCGGTCCGACCTGGAGCGCCAGGCCGGCCGCGACGAAAAGAATTGCCACCACTTCGACAACAGCGATCAACAGGAGACGACGGCGCGCAGCGGGGGCATCCCGAATCCCACGACGGCGGAGCGCCTCCCGGAACAGCAGTGCGAGTACCGCGAGAACGACGAACGCCACGAACGCCCAGAGCACACCGTCCGCCGGCATTCCACGTGCGACGACGACGGCGAGGGGAGTCAACACGCCTGCGGTGAGCATGACCCACGCGCCGTGCTCTGTGGGGATCGGTGGCAGAATACGGCGTCCCGTCGCGCCGTTCTGTGGGGTGGTTCCGGAACGCACCTATTCTAATTTAAAATACGCACACGTATGCCTCTCGATTTCTCCCGGTCGGAACTGTCACCTCGGACTCAGTGGGAAACGTCCAAAATCAGTCGAAACCAGTCGATGCGATCCGAACGTCCCCGACACGCCAATCCCGAATCGTGGCTCAGATGATCGGGACGTTGATTGCCGAGAACAACACTGCCATCCGGAGGAACCAGCCGCCGATGATGACGAAGCCGAACTTCGTCACGTACGCGACTTTCTCCGTGGTTCCGCCGAGCGAGAACCCGTCCATGCGGTTCGCCAGGATGATCACTCCGGAGATCACGAGCGGTAGGATGAGGCCGATCACGACGACCCCGACCCAGAACTCGAAGGCGAACGTGCTCGTCAATCGATCGTAGGTGGCGAGTGCGACCGCGCCGTCTCCCTGGAGGACGTACAGGAACGCCGCCAGGATCGCGATCTCGCCGAGGATGACCACGTCGTCGGCGAGGCTGAACTCGTGGACGCCGGTGTCGTGGACGCCTTTCTTGATCGTGGTGACCGCGACGGTTGCACAGATCCCCATGGAGAGCCCGCTCGCGAGGAACAGCATCGGGAGCAACACGGGGTGCCAGAGCGGGACGACTGGGTAGACGTCGCTGATGAGCAGTGCGGTATAAACGATCAACACGAGGCCGACGATCGCGCCGATCGCGTTGAGCGCGAGCCGCTCTCTGGTCGTCGGGCGGGTGAAGTCAGCCACGCGGTTGATCCGACGGAACGGGAGACCGAACCCGGTATCTTCACCGAATCCGAGCCAGAGCGCCTGGATGATCGCTAACAGTACGAACACCCCGATGATCCAGATACCGAGCGTCATCCAGGAGCTCATCTGGGTGAACAGCCAGAAGTAGGCGACGTTCGTCGGCTCGCCGAGGTGGAACAGCAGTCCGAGGCCACCGACGACGATGGCGACGACCGAGATGACCATTCCCCACCTGGCGGTCAGGCTGTAGGCGTCCGCTCGTTGTTCGTTGCGATAGCTCAGGTAGTCGGCGACGGCGCCGGTGACGTACGCCCCCCCGGCCAATCCGCCGAGGAAGAGGTACGTCCCGATCAGCGTCCCCCACAGTTCCGATGGTGATTCAAACATGGTTTTGGGTTCCTGTTTTCGGTGTTAGTTTCGTGGTGTCAGTCATTCGATTGGCGTTCGTCGAGACCTCAGTACGGATCGGGCGCCTCCAGCCCGACGTCTGCGTGTGTCGTTGGTCCGGACACGCGATCGGTATCGACGTCGGAGGGGTCGTCCCCGACGTAGATCACGTTCGGATTCGAGACGTCGGTGTGGAGTTGGAAGACCTCGTCGTCGTCGAAGTCCTCCAGGTACTGGTTCGGGTCGCTTTCGGGATCGTTGAGGTCGCCGAACTGGATCGCGTTCACCGGACAGGCGTCGGAACACGCCGTGGTTCCTTCCTCCTCCTCGGTGAATCGCCGGTGGGCACAGAACGTACACTTGCTGCAGGAGCCGTCCGGCGGCGGACCGGCAACCCACCGGTCCACTTCGTCTCGCCGCTGTCCGGTGAAGTAGCCCGTCATGTCGGAGTACACGAACGAGTTGACGTGATACGGACACGCGACCTCACAGTACTTGCAGCCGAGGCAGGTGTCGTAGTTACACAGGACACGCCCGTCGTAGTGCTGGATCCGGGAGTGGTTTGGACAGACCCGCACGCAGGGCGCGTCGTCGCAGTGTTGGCACGGACGAGGGAGCGACTCGCAGTCGGTTTCGTCCTCGTACTCGCGGTCTTCCCGCTGATAACGGTGGACGTACATCCAGAAGTCGCCGACGTGCGTCTTGTTTTCCTCTTTACAGGCCTGGACGCACTGGAGGCACTTGATGCACGCATCCGTGTCGATGACCATGCCCATGCTGCGCTGGCCGATCGACTGGGCGGCGACGGACTCCTGATTGCTTTCGGCATCGAGGTTCTCGAAAGTGTCGTCCGTCGAGTCCTCCGAGAGGAAGCCGGCAGTCCCTGCAGCTGCCGCGCCGGCGGCAGCCGCCCCTCCGGCCTTCATGACCGTCCGGCGGGAGACCGGCTGATCGCCCAGCGGAATGTGTGGGTGCGGGGTGTCCTCCGTCCCATCGGCGGGATCCGCGTTCCCCGTTTCCTCGAAGTCGGCATAGTCGACGCCGAACTCCTCACTCACCTCCTCGCGGTATCGTTCGTGGAACTCCTCTTCGGAGAGCTCCCCGCTCGTGATCCGGCGGGCGTCCTTGGCCATCCGCTTTGCCAGTTCGGTGTCGTAATCGACATCTTCGAGGAGCCGTTCGGCCCGTTCGTCGATGTCGGCGTGTGGATCGTCGTTCATAATTTCAATGGGTCGGGCAGTACTCGGGTCCGAGGCTACAGTCGAGTTCTCTTCTCGACCACCGTCGAGTGTCATCGTTTCGGTACGCGACCGACCGAGTCATCCCTTTCACGGGAAAAAATAGGTCAGTAGCTGGGATTGGTATTCGGCTGTATATTCGGCCAGTTTATATACCAATTCCACACAGCGATGGTCTCCGGTGGTGAAGCGCAATCGCCTGCGGAAGCGAAATCAGCGCAAAAACGTCGCCTGAGGCGTCCTACACCGGTGTGAACAGGCCCAGGAACAGGGCCAACACTACCGTCGAGCCGATGATTGCGGTGGCGATTGCGACGAAGTATCCGAGGCCGATCGCCGCGGTTCTGACGTCGTTCGGGGCGTCCGTGAACCATCCGATCAGGATGAGGTACAGCGGTAGCCACAGGACGCCGAACAGTACGTATAGGCCAAGTGTTGTCGTACTCATGCTTCCACCTCCTCTATCGATTCATCAGGGTTCGTACAGCAGATTCCCGTCCCGGAGCACATCGGAATGATTTTGATCAGGACGAGGAACGCCAGGATACCAACGAACAGCACGCCGAGCGAGATCACCCACTCGACGTTCGTCGGGAAGTAGGTTCCGTGCTCGTAAGGCAGTCCGATCGGGAACATAAGCGGCTCCAGGACCGCCAGGTTCTTTTTGATGAACACGCCGAACATCACGGTCATCGACGCGACGACGCCGATCTCGGGCGTGATCGACCGGTACATGTAAATCCAGGTCAACGCCAGCATCGGGAAGACGAGCAGGGCGATGGAGGTCCAGAAGTACGTGGACAGCGCCCCGTACATCATCGCGTCGGCGATCGCTGCACCGCCCAGCGGCGACATCGGGAACACCATCGGCATGAACTGGTTGAACAGCGCAATGAGGTAGACGAACGTAAACAGGGCAAGCCCCTTCCCGAGATTGACGAACATCGCGTCCGGGAGCGCCTCCTCGAGACCGTAGATCCGGCGCATCGCGTACGCGATGACGGTAAGTGCGCCGATCCCGGCGGGGATCCCGCCGGTGATGAAGACGACCCCCTGAATCTTTCCGTAGTAGCCGGGCTGGGGGCCGACAACCCCGAACAGCCATCCCGGGACCATCCCGGCAGTGACGACCAGGAGCAACATTCCGGCACCCATGTATTTGAGCATCGAAGTCAGCTTCCGACCCTCGGTCGGACTGTAGCCGATCGTGAGCAGTTTCTGTGGGATCCTGGCGCGAAGCGGAAGCTCGACGTCCATCCATCCGTAGTCGCGCCGGAGCGACATCGCGAGCATCGTCGTCGACACCACGATCAGCATGGTGACGAACGTCACGTCCCACGCGAGCGGGGAGTGTTGGACCGTGGTCGGCCAGCTTTCCATCACGTAGATCACCCGCTCGGGTCGACCCAGGTCGATCACGATGAGGAACGACGCACAGATCGCGGAGATGACTGCCCACAGCTCTCCGATCCGAGCGAGCATTTCGTACTCTTCGATCTCTCGAAACCGGATGTATCCCGCGATCGCGATTGATCCGAGCGCAGCACCGGCGTACCACTCGAAGGCACCGATGTAAACTCCCCAGGTAACCCCGGCTTGCGTCCCCCAGGACGCCATGTCCGTGACGACCAACCCATATCGAAGCTGGTGTACCAGGGCCTCCGCGTAGATCGCTCCAAAGCCCAGCAGCACCAGCAGGAGGGCGATGTACTTTTTGCTCAGACTGGTGAGGGGATTCAGTACGACCTGTTGTGCAAGTGTTTCCTGATCAGTTGCCATCGTCGTCACCTCCGTCGGCGTAGACGTCACGACCCGGACGATCCTTGCTCAGGCCAGCGTTCTCGACCGTCGTCGGTCCGTCGACCGGCTCCGGATGACCCTCCGGCTCGTTGCCGATGTAGAATACGTTCGGGCTGGTGTTCGCGTCCTTGAACAGGCGGAACTTCGAGGCGGAACTCTTCTCGTCGAGGTGCTGTCGCGGTGGGCTCTCCTCGTCTTCGAGATCTCCGAAGTGGATCGCGTCGACTGGACACGCGTCCTCACAGGCGGTCGTTCCCTCGAGCTCCGGATCCCCGGAATCCTGTCGCTGAATACAGAACGTACATTTGCCCATCACGCCCTGCGGCGGATCGCCGGCAGAGGTGACTCCGTCGACCTCTCGGTCGTAGTCAAACTCGCCCTCCGACTCGGTCCACTGGAAGTAGTTTACCCCGTACGGGCAGGAGATCTCACAGTACCGGCACCCGGTACACCGATCGTAATCAGTGAGAACGATCCCGTCTTCCGTCCTGCGATATCTCGAAGCGGTCGGACAAGCGTTCACACACGGCGCATCCGAACAGTGCTGGCATGGCCGCGAGAGATGGTGAGTCTCGTCGGTGTAGTCGTCCTGCTGGTACCGGAACACGTACATCCACAGCGATCCCTCGGACGTGTTGTTCTCCTCGTTGCAGGCCTGCATACACTGGAGACAGGCAATACAGCGTTCGGTGTCGATCACCATTCCCATCTGCTTGTCGGGCTCCGGTTCGTCCTGATCGTCCGCCGCGACGCCGGCCCCCTGCAGCGCCGCAGTACCGCCGATCGCGGCAGCACCCAACATGCCGGCCGTCTTGAGTACTGACCGTCGGGATGGTTCGTCGCTTCCGGGGACGCCCGGAAGCGGGCCGTCCGATCCCGGATCCGGATCCCCAGCACCCGTGCGCTTTCCTCCGCGGGAGGAACCGTAGTTGACGTCCGGATCACTCGGCCGATCGTCGACGCCGAACTCCTCGAGAATCGCGTCGTTGTGCTTCTCGTGGAACTCCCGGTCGCTCATCTCGCCGGCAACCAGCCGGCGGGAGTCACGAGCGAGTTCGATCCCGAGATCCGTGTCGTAATCGACGTTCGCCAGGATCTCCCGTGCCCGAGCTTCGTCGATCCCGTCGGCTCTGTCGTCGCCAGTTCCGTCACGAAAACCGTGAGTCGTTTGTGGCTCCCTATACGGTGGATCGTTTCCCTGGCTCATAGCTGTATAATTTAACTAGAGTAGGGAAAGGCTCCGTTTGAATATGACAGTAGTTTATATACCCATCCTCGGTACAGATCCCGTTCGTCACTCTTGCGAGAAAACCGATTTATCCCGGTGCGAACTGGGCCATCCTGTTCATCTACGACGGAGTCGAACCGCGATTACTACCGCTCGAATGAAGCTACGTTAACCTTCATTATTAATAAATTCTCACGGGAAATCGGAAAAATCACCTGCGAATTCGGCGTGCGAGTACGTAGACACACCGAACGAATCCCGGTAAACAGACGCTACGGGGCGGAAATCCGACGACAGAATCCTGACGAGCTTTTCGGTGTCAGTTTCTTCGCGGTGGCACCGATCCCGAATGAGTTATTTAAATGTCTTCATAATCTTTACTAGATCTGATATCGTCTGGAGTAGACTGTGTTCGTATGAGCAGCGACGATCACGGACGGCAACACTCCGAAGAAGCCCCAGATTCCGAACGCTGCGACGGCAGTGACTGTCCCCGGACGAAACGCCGACTCCTCCTGAAATCAGCGGCAGCCAGTGGAACGGTTGCGCTCGCAGGCTGTCTCGGAATGTTCGAGCTCCCCGAGGACCAGCGGTACGTCGGTCGTTCGGATCCGCCGGACGCTGAGCCCGGCACCGATCCGGACGGCGGCGAGGATCCGGACGACGACGAAGATCCGAACGACGACGATCCTGACGAAGCCCAGGCGTTCGACGTGGATTTCCTCCGGGAGGAGACGACGGTGAACATCCCGAACGACGAGAACCTGTTGGAAGCGGGCGAGGAGGCGGGCCTCGACCTCCCCAACCAGTGTCGGTCCGGCGTCTGTGGCGTCTGCAAGGCCAAGACCAACCGCGATGCCACAGAAGTCCAGGAGATGGACGGCAACCAGTACCTCGACGACGACGAGATCGCCGAGGGGTACCTCCTCACCTGCGTTAGCTATCCCCGCGCGGACTTTCCGGTCGACACCAATCCGGACGAGGGCGACGACATCTGGGACGACGTCGACGAGGAAGATGACGCCACGCACGCAGTCGAGTTCCAGAACAACGCAGCCACCCTCGACATCTCGGAGGACGAGACACTGTTGGATGCCGGCCTCGATGAGGGGCTCGACCTTCCCTACCAGTGTGAAGTCGGGGTCTGTGGGCAGTGCAAGGCCAAAACCGACGGCGACGCCAACGAGGTCCAGGAGATGGACGGCAACCAGTATCTCGACGACGACGAGATCGAGGACGGCTACCTTCTCACCTGCGTTAGCTATCCTCGCGCGGACTTCTCGATCGACGAGAACCCGGAGTAAGTTGCCTCGGTCGCGCGTTGCCTTGTCGTTTCGGAGGCGCTCGATCTATCTTCGATGACTGATACCGGGACACACACCAAAACTGCTATTACAGATAACCTGTAATCTACATTTGCGGGTAACGACTGTCCCCTGGCGACCCGCACTGTTTCCGTAGCCGCCAGCCGGCAGTATCGACCCGACCAACGTCGAGACCGGGAGCTATCGAAACCCTTCAAAGAAAAGTCGCGGTTCCGCTGCTGTTCTGTCGGGACCGGACGAATCGAGAGAGTAGTTCTACTCGATGATCTCGAACTCGCTTTCCAGCACGCCGACGTTGTAGAACTCGCCCTCGTTGGTGATTTCCACCTCGTAGGTGACCGTACCGGGCTCTTCGTCGTCCGGGATCTCCTCCCACGTGGTCTGCCAGTACTGGTCTTCATCGTCCCATTCGAGCTCGGCCGAGAAGTCCCGATCCGTCGTGAGCGTCGCTTCGTCGACCACGTCGGTACCCACTGGTTCGCCAGTGGAGCCGTCGTAGACGCCGATGTCGAAGATCACCGTCATTCCCGTCACGAACGCGCGCGAGGGACCACACGAGGAGACGAACTGTGCGTCGTCCGGGATCCCGTCGCTGGATGTCCGCAGGTCGTCGGTGACGACGTAGTTCTTCGGATCGTCGAACTCGATGACCTCGAATTCGCTTTCGAGGATGCCGACGTTGCGGTACTCGCCTTCGTTAGTGACCTCCACTTCGTAGGTGACGGTTCCGGGTTCCCAGTCGTCCGGAACCATCCAGCTGTTGTCCCAGTACTGATCCTCCTCGGACCACTCGAGTTCGATGGACGGTCCACCGTCGATCTCGACGGTAGCCTCGTCGACGACGTCGTCACCGACGATGTCGCCCGTGGCAGGGTCCCAGATGCCGACCTTGAACACCGGCTGCATTCCGGGAATGAACTGCCGCTGGGGCGAACACGCTTGTGCGAAGCCGCCAGCGCCTTCGGGGACGCCCGCGGAGCCGGCGATGATGTCGTCGGTGACGACGTAGTTTTCCGGCTCCGGCGTCGGTTCCTCGGTCGGCGTCGGTTCGGGTGTCGGTTCCGGCGTCGGCTCCTCCTCGCCGGCACAGCCCGCCAGCGCAACCGACGCGAAGCCGGCCGTCCCCGCCAGGACCGCCCGACGCTGCGTCGAAACGCGGCCCTTGCTGTCAGTTGTCTGGTTTCGACTCTCCTCGTCAACCGCTGGGCTATCCCCTGGCATCACACTCATGTTTCGATTTCAAAGGTTAATAAAGTCGTGTCGAATATACAATTGTTTATAAGCAAATTCGAGAGATTAATTATACAGTTGTTTATACACAGGCCGGGAACGTTGAACTCCTTGTATAATGGATGTCAGTGCGAGCTCCGGGGGCAGATAGTAGGCAACAACCACGTAAACAACCTCGGGCGCGGTGGCCCGAGGCTTTTGTAGTTCCCTCAGCCGTGCAGTAGCACTCCCTGCTCGGCAAGCGAGCGGGATGAGGGTGGGCGGCTTACGCGTCCCGACCCGGACAGACGCACCAACCGAACCTGTGGCTGGGTTTTGTGAGTCCGGTAATTCGTCGTGTTACCGTCGAATTTCGCCTTCTCGCGCCATGCAATGTTCACAGACGCATTCCGGTCGGCGTGGTCTTGTGTCACATCACACTCGTCGTTCGCACATCGGAACCGCCGTCCCTGCCGACTGCCACGCTCACCACAGCACGAACACGTCTGCGAATTGTAATAAGCGTCCACTGTGTCCGTGGGAATCTCTTGCCACGTCGCCTTGTACGAGACAAACTTCTCGAACTTGTGGAACGGCAGTTTGTGCAACCGGCGGTTCATATACGTCCCGTACTTGATTTCGTCGCGGATGCCGCTCATATCCTCGAACACGATAACCGGAGTCGAGAATTGCTCTGCGAACTCCACGACAGCACGGGAAAGCCGATGCAACACCCACTCGGTGAACCGCTCCTCCTTGTCACCGAGTTTCCGGTGGATGCTCGTCTTACCGTGTTCCTGACAGCGTTTCGTGATGGTGTGGTAGCGTTGGCGTTCCTGCTTGACTCGTCCGTAGTCGAGGACGAGCGTGCCCTTCGTCCGCATCGTGTCGCGGTCGAGGGCGGTGAGAGCGATATTGCGCTCGTTGATGTCCACGCCAACAAGCGTGTCGCTGGTGTCGGGGTCGGGCACGTCGAACTCGCGTGTGACCGTGACGTGTAGGTAGTACACGCCATCGCGGTACAGGAGTTCGGCCTGCCCAACATCCACTTCATCCGACGTGATAGCGTCTCGAAGTTCGTCCATCGCATCTGGGCCGCCGCGTAGGTGTCCTTTCACCTTCTTGTAGGGTTTCGGGCTGATGCGGAACTGGACGCGGTTCGTGTCTTCATCTACGGTGAGGCGGTAGCCTTCCGTGTGTGCCATCACGACCGGATACGCACCAGATTTGTCCGTACTCGGAGGCGTTGGCTTGCCTCCATCAGGATCATCCTGTTCTTCCCACCAGTTAAGGAGTGACTGGTATGAGTCCCACGTTTGGAGGGCTTTGCCGACGACCGCGCACTTGTTGTTCCGCAAGAAGTCGTCGCGGTCAACCTCGTTCTGTATCTCAGTGCGCGTGTGGCCCTGTTGTGTGAGGCTGATGGTGTCGTTGAATATCTCGCGTGATGCAAGGCGGGCGTCGTGAAGCCACGACCGCTCACCAGACGCGATGTGAAGGCGCGTCTGAATCGTCTTTGTGGCTTCTTCACCCATGCTTTGACACTCGTTCCAGACTGTCATAAATATAGGGATTCAAGATGGAAGAATACCGTAGTCATGCACATTCGGTTAGTTCCTGTAAGTATCACTTCGTGTGGTGTCCAAAGTACCGCCATCCGGTTCTCAACGTAGTTGAAGACGATGTGCGGGAGTTGTTTGGTGAGACTGCTGACCACTTCGGTCACAAGATTCTCGCCTTGGAGATTGCAGACGACCACGTTCACCTGTTCGTGCAAACAGACCCGAAGTACAGCCCTGCGAACATCGCTCGGCAATTCAAGTCGTACTCTGGCAAGCACTTGCTGGAACGGTACCCCGAGATTCGAGAGTCGTATTTCTGGGGTGGCGGATTCTGGAAAGTCGGATACTACGTTGGGACGACGGGAGCGATGTCTGAGGAAGTGGTTGAACGGTATATCGAAGAGACGGAACACGCGGCGGAGTGACGCGCTTCACCCCCGCCCACGGTGGGGCGGGGAACTCGCGCTGCTTTTCGTTTAGATCACCGGCGGATCTCGATTCGAAAACCCCAACTGATGCAGAGCGAAGACTCACAAAAGCCAAACAGTTCCAGTCCGTACCCGAGTCCATGGTAGAGCCACCCCAGACCGACGAAGGCTGGTACGTACTCCACGACTTCCGGACGATCGACTGGCAGCGCTGGCAGGAGACGCCGGAACGGCGTCGAACACGGGCGATAGAGGAGGGGCAGGCGTTCCTCGAGCAGTGTGAAGCCGTCGCCGATGCCGAGGACGGACAGTCGGCGGTGTTCTCGATGATGGGGCACGAAACCGACCTCCTCGTTCTCCATTTCCGGCCCACGCTCGATGACCTCTCGGCACTGGAGCGGCGGTTCGAGACGACCGCACTCGCCGAGTTTACCGAACGGTCGACGTCGTACGTCTCGGTGACCGAAGTGTCGGGGTACGTCTCGGACGACTACTTCAAGGAGGACGCCGAAGAGACCAACGAGGGGTTGCGACGATACATCGAGGGGAAGCTCGAACCCGACATCCCCGAAAACGAGTACCTCTGTTTTTATCCGATGAACAAGCGGCGCGGGGAACAGTACAACTGGTACGCGCTGTCGTTCGACGAGCGCGCGGAGCTGATGGAGGGCCACGGGAAGTTCGGCCGCAAGTACGCCGGCGACGTCTCGCAGGTTGTCGCCTCATCGGTCGGACTCGACGACCACGAATGGGGTGTCACGCTGTTTGCCGACGACCCGGTCCATCTAAAGGACATCGTCTACGAGATGCGGTTCGACGAGGCCTCCTCGCTGTACGGCGAGTTCCCGTACTTCTACGTCGGCAGGCGGTTCCCGCCGAGCGACCTCGGAGCGTTCCTCGAGGGCGCGAAGGTTCCCACCGCCGAACACGGAAACGAAAGCGGCCACGCCCACGGAGGAAGCCACGCCGAGAGGGCCCACGACGAGGGCACTCACGCCGAGAGGGCCCACGACGAGACCGGCGAGGCCGACGACATCCGTGGTCAACTCGAGGAAATGAACATCTACGCCGGAAAGCCCCACGGCGAGGACGTCTACGCGACGGTGCTGTACTCCGAGACGGACGCCCAGGAGCTGTTCGAGGAGGTCGACGGTCTCCGGGCCAACTTCGACCACTACGACACGCACGTCAAAACCGCCGTCTACCGCGGTCGCGATCGCGACCGCAACGCGGTCGTGAGCATCTGGGAAACCAACTCCGCAGCAGAGACTGCAGCCGGGTTCCTGTCTGAACTCCCCGGAATCGTCTCGCGGGCGGGCGAAGAGTCCGGCTTCGGAACAATGGGCATGTTCTACACTATCAAGCCGGAACACCGGGACGACTTCCTCGAGAAGTTCGACACCGTCGGCGGCATGCTCGCCGAGATGGACGGACACCACGACACCGACCTGATGGTCAACGTCGAGGACGAAAACGACACGTTCATCGCCAGCCAGTGGCGCTCCCGAGACGACGCAATGGAGTTCTTCCGCTCGGACGCGTTCCGAGACACCGTCGACTGGGGGCGGGACGTGCTCGCAGACCGACCGCGGCACGTCTTCCTGGCCTGATCTGCAGGGGTTGAGATCTCCGGAATCGCTGTCCGGATTCTACCGCTCGAACGACACCAGCACGTGCCGGAGCGCCGGCAACGCCCGGTGTGCGGCCCGCACCTGTTCAGTGACGGCGTCCGGGTCGAGTCCCTCCCGGCGCAGGAGTCGTTCCAGCACGTCCCCCGCCGGGCCGTCGGCGACTGTGAGATACAGTCGCGACCACTTGCGGAACCGTCCGACGCTGTTGTCGGTGAGATCATTCACCCGCCGAACCCGGAGCCCGCGGTCGGCCATTGCCGAGAGATACGCCTCCTGTTGTCGTGGACGAGGCATGTCCCACGCTTCGCCGAACCGGTCGAGCACGTCGGGGGGGACGTCGCCACCCCCGTCGGCGACGAGGTCAGAGACGACGCCGACGCCGCCGTCGGAAAGCACACGCGAAAACTCGTCGAACGCCCGTTCGATCGCCGGCACGTACACCAGCGAATCGACGGCGACCAGGGCGGAAAACGCCCCGGTCCTGAAAGGGAGCCTCGTCGCGTCGCCGATCAGAAACGACGGGACACCGGTTTCGGCTCCCTTCCCGGGGGTGGCAGACGCGTTTCGGGCCCGCGAGACGTTTTCGGCGACGAGATCGATACCGACGACGTCGAAGGGCGTCTGTTCTGCGAGCCGGGATGTCGGACCCCCTCGGCCGCAGCCGACGTCGAGAAGTGTTCCAGCGCGTGTCGCGGAACGCCCGTCTGGCTCGGAGCGACGGTGGTGACGGGTTACCTCCGCGACGACGAGGTTCGCGAGCCTGTCCTGGGGCGACCCGAGCAGGTGGCTGCCGTATCGTGGAGAGTATCCGAGGTTGAGGAACGCGTCGGTGTCGAGGAAGGCGTCGAACCCTCGCCAGATGTCGGCGCGTTTCCCCCGACCGGAGAACTGGTCGGCGATCCGCCGGGCGAGATCCGGATCCGTCATTCTGGGCCCCTTTTTGAGGATCCGCTCACGTTTCGAATCGGGACACTTCGGAGTAACAGTACTCCGAGTCCGCACAGTATGACAGCTCGCTACAGCACTGGGGCCGCTGGTAATCGATGTCCCGGTGCCGGCGGAGGAAGGTCACGTACCCGTCGTCGACCCGGTCGAGCTTCTCGTGGCACAGCCACTTCTCGCCGAACCGACCCGCTGCCAGGTTCCGGTAGGGACACAGAAAGACCGTCCGGCGAACGTCGTCGATCCGGGGCGTTTCGACGATCCGGACGCCGACCAGTCGGTAGGCGAGCCGGAGCCGCCGGACGATCGCGTCCGGTGACTCGGCCCGGAAGAAAAGCAGGTGGGCGAACGCGTAGCCGAACGCGTGCAGGAGCCGTTCGAGCATATCGGTTATTGCGTCCGGGGCGTCATCACTGTTGTCGTTTGCGCCACCGAGATATCGCCGTCGAGACTACAGGACAGAAGCCAGCGTCGAGACTACAGGACAGAAGCCAGCGCGTCCATCGTCCGGTCGACTTTCTCGACGCGCGCGTTATGGCCCATGTGCCCCACCCGGATCACGTCCTCGGCGTGGCTCGCCAGCCCAGTCGCGACCGTTATGTCGTAATCTTCCCGGAGCCGACGCTGAATCACCTCGGCGCGGTTCGGTACCGAAAACGCCGTAACGGTCGGCGAACTCCGCTCTGCTGCAGTCCGACCGTCGCCCGCGTCGGGATGCAGTTCGAGGTCGAGTTCGGCCCCGCGCTTGCGGCAGTGCCGTGCGGCCTGCTCGTGACGGCGGTAGACCGACTCGAGCCCCTCCTCGAGCAACAGTTCGAGCGACTTCCGGAGCGCGACGACTTCGGTCGTCAGGTGTGTGTACGGGAACTCCTCGTCGGTGTCCCGCCACGGCAGAAAGTTCGTGTACAGCGATCGGTTGTCCCGCTCTTCCATGCCCTCCCAGGCGGCGTCGCTTATTGCGGCGGTCGTGAGTCCCGGCGGTGCGCTGAAGCACTTCTGTGAGGCCCCCAGACAGACGTCGATTTTCCCGGTCGGGACCGGCGTCCCCCCGAGCGAGGAGACGGCATCGACGACGGTGACAACGCCGTGCTCCGCGAGCAGATCGAGTGCGGGTTCGATCCGGTTGAGTGTCCCGGTCGGCGTCTCGCAGTGAACCATCGTCGCGACCTCGAAGGTATCCTCCTGCAGCCGGCGTTCGAGTTCCTCAATCGGGAGCGGCTCGGTATCCGGCGCGGACACGAGCGTTGCTTCCCCGCCGTAGCTCTCGACGAAATCGGCGAACCCGTCGCCGTACAGCCCGTTCGAGAGACAGAGTACCCGGGTTCCGGGTTCGACCAGCGACGCGATCGACGCCTCCAGCCCGAGGATCCCCTCCCCGCCGGGGACGACGACCTGGTGGTCGGTGTCCCCGGTTCCGTACACCCTCGACAGCTGTTCGGTCAGTTCCCGATAGATCTCTCGGAACCGCGGATCGACGTTCGGGTTTATCAGTTCGCCTCCCATTGCCTCCCTGACCGGTTTCGGGACCTCCGTGGGTCCCGGCGTCATGAGCATACGGGCGGATTCGGCTCCGGTGGCTTAAACGCTGCCGTGGGAACGGGACGGGTGCGAGACGCCGGTGGGGTGAACCGTAGTGTGGATCGACGGCTTCAGGATGGGGGCGAAAGGAACAGTCCGTATGAGCGAGCCACGGGTCGCGGTCGCCGCGCGGGCCGCACGGGCCGGCGCCTCGGTGGCCGACGAGCGGTTCCGGACGGGAATCGACGTCCAGAACAAAGGCGGGAAGACGGACGTTGTCACCGCTGCCGATCGGGACGCACAGGCAGCGGTGTCCGACGCCATCCGGGAGACGTTTCCGGAGGACGCCATCGTCGGCGAGGAGGGCGACGCCGAGAAGACAGTGCCCGAGGAAGGGGCCGCCTGGATCGTCGATCCGATCGACGGGACGAACAACTACGTCCGCGACATCCCGTTTTGGGTCACCGCGGTCGCGGCGGTCGTCGACGGCGAACCGGTCGCCGCCGCCGTCGAGGCCCCAGCCCTGGGTGATTCGTACCTCGCCGACGGCCGGACTGCCGTCTCCTTCGAGGGGCCGATCGACGCGGGACTCGTCTCCGCGACAGCAGACTCCGGCGACCTCGCGGGGCTCCCGGGGGCAACCCGGATGGAAACGAGCGGCCGAACCGACCCGGAGACGTGTGCGGTCGCGCCGACGGTGTGGTGGGGATTCGACCGACGCGACGAGTACACCCGCGCCTGTGAGGGGATCGTCACCCGGTTTGGCGACCTCCGGCGCGTCGGCTGTGCCCAGCTGGAGCTTGCGATGCTCGCGGCCGGCGCGCTCGACGGCGTGATCACGAACGTCCTGTGCAACCCGTGGGATTCCGTCGCCGGCGTCCACCTCGTCCGCACTGCCGACGGCCGAGTGACCGATCTCGACGGGGGCCGGTGGCGACACGACTCCCGCGGGCTGGTCGCCTCGAACGGCGGCGTCCACGACCACGTGCTCGAGGCTTCACAGACGATCGATCCGTAGCCACGTGGAGCGATCCGTAGCCACGTGGAGTGTCATCACGTCGGCGTGCGCGCAATCCCTGCCGGGCCGATGGTTTTTAACCCCCCGGGACCCGTCCGAACTGATATGAACGACCGAGAGTCGTCCGGCGAGCGGTTCGCCGGCGAAAAGGACCCGTCGCTGCCGAGCAGCGACGTGACGACGGGCGCAGAGCGTGCCCCCCACAGATCGATGTTCAGGGCGATGGGGTTCGACGACGAGGACCTCTCCTCGCCGATGGTCGGGGTCGCGAACCCCGCTGCGGACATCACGCCGTGTAACGTCCACCTCGAAGACGTCGCCGACGCCGCGATCGACGGGATCGACGACGCCGGCGGGATGCCCATCGAGTTCGGGACGATCACCATCTCCGACGCCATCTCGATGGGCACAGAGGGGATGAAAGCCTCGCTGATCTCCCGCGAGGTGATCGCCGACTCCGTCGAACTCGTCGCGTTCGGCGAGCGCATGGACGCGCTGGTCACGATCGGTGGCTGCGACAAGAACCTTCCCGGGATGATGATGGCCGCGATCAGATCCGACCTCCCGTCGGTGTTCCTGTACGGCGGCTCGATCATGCCCGGCCAGCACGAGGGACGGGACGTCACTATCGTGCAAGTGTTCGAGGGCGTGGGCGCGTACGCCGAGGGATCGATGGAGGCAGAGGAACTCGACGAACTGGAGCGCAACGCCTGTCCCGGCGCCGGCTCGTGTGGCGGGATGTTCACCGCGAACACGATGGCGTCGATCTCGGAGGCGCTCGGGATGGCCCCCCTCGGGTCGGCGTCGGCGCCCGCAGAGGACCCCGAACGGTACGAGGTCGCCGAGCGCGCCGGCGAACTCGCCCTGGAATGCGTCGAAGAGGACCGCCGGCCCTCCGACATCCTCTCCCGAAAATCCTTCGAGAACGCGATCGCCCTCCAGACTGCGATCGGCGGCTCGACCAACGGCGTGTTGCACCTGCTCGCACTCGCGGCCGAAGCCGACGTCGATCTCTCGATCGAGGAGTTCGACGAGATCTCGAAGCGAACCCCCAAGATCGCCGACCTCCAGCCGGGGGGCGCCCACGTGATGAACGACCTCCACGAAGTCGGCGGCGTGCCGGTCGTGATCCGCCGGCTGCTCGATGCGGGGCTGTTCCACGGGGACGCCGCGACCGTCACCGGTCGGACGATCGCCGAGGAGCTTGAAACGCTGGATCTCCCGGAGGACGACGAGCTCGATTCGGAGTTCCTCTACACCGTCGACGAGCCGAAACAGCCGGAAGGCGCGATCAAGATCCTCACGGGAAACCTCGCGCCCGACGGGGCGGTGCTGAAGGCGACCGGCAACGACACCCTCCGTCACGTCGGCCCCGCACGGATCTTCGAACACGAGGAGAACGCGATGGCGTACGTCCAGGACGGGGACGTCGATCCGGACGACGTGATCGTCATCCGCAACGAGGGGCCGAAAGGCGGGCCGGGGATGCGCGAGATGCTCGGCGTCACCGCCGCGGTCGTCGGCGCCGGCTACGAGGACGACGTAGCGCTGTTGACGGACGGTCGGTTCTCCGGCGGGACCCGGGGGCCGATGATCGGCCACGTCGCGCCCGAGGCAGCCGTCGGCGGCCCGATCGGGCTGCTCGAGGAGGGCGACGAGGTCACCGTCGACGTGCCGAACCGAGAGCTCTCAGTGGCTGTGTCTTCGGAGGAACTCGAACGCCGTCGCGACGCGTGGGAAGAGCCTGACCCACCCTACGAGGGCGGCGTTCTCGCGAAGTTCGCCCGCGACTTCGGCTCGGCGGCCGACGGAGCCGTCACCAATCCGGCGCTAAAGCGGGACTGATTGTTCCTCCGCCGGCAGTGCGATCTCGACCTCGCCGGGATCCTCGCCGGGAGCAAGCGACACTGGTTCGATCGCGCTGAGCCGCATTACCGACGCCTGGGAATCCAGTCCGGACGCCACGACGCGCGGCGCCCCGTCGTCCCGCCCGTCCACGCAGTCGAACCCGACGATCCCGTCGAGCACAGCGAGCACCGGTACACACCGAGTGTAGCCGTCGACGCCCACCAGGGCCACGTGAGTCGTCTCCGGCGACGGGTCGGCCGCGTCCATGGCGTCAGCGACGGACACCCCTTCCCAGATCCCCTCGATGAGCGTTCCCGAGTGACAGCGCGTCGAGAAATCGACCTGTCGCCACTCGAACCGCTCTCTCGCGCTCGCCCGATCGAGAGCGTAGTCGTCGTGCCCACCGATCCGTATCTGATCGGGCTCGGGATGCGTCTCCGCGGGCGAGTACGACTCCCGCGGGTCGCCGTCGATCAGCTCGCCATTCGACGGTGTGTCCTCGCGTTCCGTCCGGGAACCGTCGTCCTCCGGCGCACCGTCGTCGACGAGTTGTGGGTCAGTCTGCACAGATGGCTCCTCCAGTCGGAGGTAGATGTGCTACCTCCATGAGCATCGTTGCACAGTATAAAGCTGCTTTTGTGGTGCCGAAACGCCAGTGTGGTTCCCGGAGGGTCCGTCACCGCGAGTTCATCACTGGACGTCCCTCACCCGTGGTTCGTCACCGGCCGAGTTCGGCGTGGGCAGACGAAAGGTGGCGGGAGGCCAGCGCCGCCAGAAGCGAGAGTTCCCCCGCGAGCGCTCCGACCGCGATCGCCTCCGCCAGGGCGTCCGCGTTCGTCCCCGGCGGGTCGCCGCCGCCCGAGACGCCCAGCAGTGACAGCGCCTCCGACTGGGTGGGAAGCTTCGTTCCGCCGCCGACGGTGCCGACTTCGAGGCTCGCGAGCGACACCGAAACGTACAGGTCGGCCTCGCCAGGCTCCCCACGGGTCCGCGCTGTCGTGATCGCGTTCGCCCCCTCGACCACCTGGGCTTCGTCCTGACCGGTGGCGAGGAACATCGACGCGACCACGTTCGCGACGTGGGCGTTGAACCCCAGGCTGCCGGCCTTCGCGGAGCCGACGAGGTTCTTTCGGGTGTTGATCTCCGCGATCGCCTCCGGCGTCGTGTGGAGCCGGGACTCGACAACGTCCCTGGGAATGATCGCGTCCGCTGTGACCGTGCGCCCGCGACCCTCGATTGCGTTGACCGCGGCGGGTTTTTTGTCGGTACAGAGGTTGCCCGACAGCGCGACCAGCGACGCTTCCGTCTCCGATTCGATCAGGTCGCACGCCTCCCCGGTCGCGATCGTCGCCATGTTCATCCCCATCGCGTCCTTCGTGTCGTAGCGGAACCGGAGGTAGACGTTGTCGCCGACGACGTACGGTGTCACGTCGAGAAGTTCCCCGTGGCTGGTCGTCGATTCGGCTGCGTCTGCGAGCTGTTCGACGTTGTCGCGAACCCACCCTGCGAGCGCCTCCGCCTCGACGACGTCTTCGACTTTAAATACCGGCGCGCGGGTCATCCCCGATTTCGTCACGCGAGCCGAGGCCCCGCCGGCGGCGTCGAGCACCGAACAACCCCGGTTGACCGAGGCCACCAGTGCGCCTTCAGTCGTTGCCAGCGGGAGATACCGCTCGTCGTCGAGGGCGCCACCGCGGATCCGGACGGGACCCGCGACGCCGATCGGTACCTGGACGGCGCCGAGCATGTTCTCGACGTTGGGGCCGGCCGTTTCGGCCGGGAACCCGTAGGCGCCGATGGTCTCCAGGTCGGCGCCGGACTGTTCGGAGACGAGCAACCGTCGGGCAGCAGTCGCCAGATCGGCGTCGGCGTGCTCCTCGAGTTCGTGGAGCCGGAGCTCCCCCTCCCGAACGCTGTCGGCGAGGTCGTCGGCATCGACGTCTGTCATGTCCAGTAAGTGGTTACGCTGAGGGATAAGAACTGTCGGTTCCAGACGCCGGCAACGGAAGCGATTCCGGGGCGTCGCCAGAGACGGGTCGGTTGCGGCAATACTGTGTCCGGCGTCAATAATGATACGCCCCGGATCCGGACCATCATCCGGACAGTCGATGCTCTCCCGTTATCTGCCGTCGGTTGCGAGCCAGCTTCGCCAGCTCGCGAGCGACGGTCGAGGGCCGATCCTCTTTGCGATCGCGGCCGGCTGGGGGCTCACGATCGGCACGCGGACGATCTATCCGGTTCTGTTGCCGGATCTCCGTGCGACGTACGGGCTGGACCTCGCGACTGCGGGGGCGCTCTTGACGGTACTTTTTGTCGCGTACGCGTTCGGACAGCTTCCTGGCGGGCTGTTCGCAGACCGGATCGGCGAGCGGAAAACGCTCGTGGCGAGCATGGTCGTCTCCGGCGGGTCGGTCGTGTTGATCGTCGTCGCCGGCTCCCCGATCGCGCTGTTTCTGGCGACCGCCGCGTTCGGTTTCGGCGTCGGCTTCTACGCGATCGCCCGCTTTACCGCGATCGCGAGGGTGTATCCCGACGGCTACGGCACCGCGATCGGGATCACGAACGTCGCCCCGGAGATCGGGCAGGCAGCGTTGCCCCCCATCGCCGGCGTGATCGCGGTGGTGCTCGGCTGGCAGTTCGGGTTCGGAGTAGCGATCCCCGCGTTCGTCGCGGTCGCCATCGCACTGTGGGTGACGGTTCCCACCGAGCCGGACGACGGTAGGAGTGCAGTCGACACGTTCTCGCTTGCGACCGCCCGATACGTCTTCAGAGAACTCAAAAACCCCCCAGTACTGCTCGCCACGCTGGTGTTGATCGTCGGCTTTTCGATCTGGCAGGCGTTCACCGGGTTCTATCCGACGTACCTGATAGAGCGGAAGGGCGTCTCTCCGGCAGTCGCGAGCGCGCTGTTCGGGCTGTACTTCGTCTCGACTGCAGTTATCCACCCGATATCGGGAGCGCTTTACGATCGTCTGAACGTCCGGTACACGGCGGCCCCGATCGTCGCGTCTGTCGCCGCACTTGCGGCGCTGCCGTTCGTCGAGAGCCTGTCACTGCTGGTCGTGATCTCGATCCTGTTGGGGACGCTGCTCGCGTTCGAGACAGCGACCGAGTCGTATCTCGTCGGGGCGCTTCCGGACGACGTCGAGGGGACGGGGTTCGGCATCCTGCGCACGCTGGTGTTCGCGGTCGGGGCTGGAAGCCCAGTCGTGTTCGGCGCCGCTGCAGATCGCGGGTTCTTCGATGAAACCTTCCTCGTGCTCGCAGCGCTCGGGGTCGTACTGATGGCGATCTCGAGTCGACTTCCACTTGTCGAACGGTGAGTTCCAAAACAGCGACGTCCGACTCAGTACAGTAACTCGTCGTCGTTTTCGATCATGTACAGCGACCGCGCCGCGACGTTGACGCAGTGGTCGCCGACGCGTTCGAGGTCACGGATCGTGAGCAGCAGCCGGGAAACCTCGTTCATTAGTGCCTCGAGTTCCGTCTCGTCGTCGAACCGCTCCTGTTGGATGAGTTCGCGAACGACCGCCTCGCTCGCCTTCTCGCACAGCTCGTCGAGGTCGTCGTCCATTGCGGCGACCTCGAAACACGTCTCGGCGTCCTCGTTCGCGTACGCCTCCATCGCCGCATCCAGCATCGTGAGGGTATTTGCGCCGATCTGCTGGGCGTCGACGTCGGGGAAGACGCTCCGGTTGGCTTGCTTTGCGTACTCTCCGAGGTTGGTCGCGAGATCGGCGATCCGTTCGAGGTCGGTGATGATCTTGAACGAGGCGGCGATGAAGCGCAGGTCGCCGGCGACGGGCTGTTGAAGCGCGATCAGGTCGATACAGTCCTTCTCCAGCTCCAGATACAGCTGGTTCACCTCGTGATCCCGAGTGATCACTTCCTCTCCCATTTCGGCGTCCTGCTGTGCGAGCGCGTCCAGTCCCATCTGTAGCCGCTCGGCGACCACCTCGCTCATGAACAGCACGTCCTCCCTGAGCTGAGTTAATTTCTCCTGGTAATCCGTGCGTGGCATGTCGTTGTTCCCTGTGTCGTCGGCTCACTCAAAAGGCTGTCTCCGTTCGTCCGTTCCGTCCGTGGCACCTCCAGGATACGGCCTCCACGGTCGATCACCCGAACTTGCCGGTGATGTAATCCTCCACCCGCTGGTGTTCGGGGTTCGAGAAGATGCGGTCGGTGTCGCCGAACTCCACGAGCCGACCGCCGGTCAGAAACACCGCCGTCTTGTCGGAGATGCGGGCCGCCTGTTGCATGTTGTGCGTGACGACGATCACGGTGTAATCCTCCGCGAGTTCCGTGATGAGATCCTCCACCTTCGAGGTGGCAACCGGATCCAGCGCGGAGGCCGGCTCGTCCATCAACACCACCTCCGGGTCGGGAGCGATCGCCCGGGCAATACAGAGCCGCTGTTGTTGCCCCCCGGAGAGGTCCAGTCCGGAGGACCCGAGCTGATCTTTCACCTCGTCCCACAGCGCCGCCCGGCGGAGCGACTCCTCGACGCGGGCGTCGAGGTCGCCCTCGAACCCCTGGATCTTCAGCCCGTAGGCGACGTTGTCGTAGATCGATTTCGGAAACGGGTTCGGCTTCTGGAACACCATCCCGATCCGACGGCGCAGCGCCACCGGGTCGACGTCGTCGTCGTAGACGTTCTTTCCTTTGAACAACACCTCGCCTTCGATTCTGGCGACGTCAATCAGGTCGTTCATCCGGTTCAAACACCGGAGGAACGTCGATTTGCCGCATCCAGAGGGCCCAATGATCGCCGTCACCTGCTTTTCTGGCAGTCGGACCGAGGTCGGGTGAAGCGCCCGCTCCTCGCCGTAAAAGACCTCCAGGTCTCGGGTCTCGATCGCGGTGGCGCCCTCCGGCGTCGATTCGATGCTGGGATCGATGTCGTCGTCGATCCGCCCCTGGCTCATTGTCGCACGTTCCTGACTCGGGTTCGATTGATCCTGGCTCATCGTAGATTCGTTCTGGCTCATTGTCGTTCGTACCTGTTTCTGATGTAGATCGCCGTCGCGTTCATTCCCAGCAGCACTGCGAGCAACACGACGATTCCGGCGGCAGCGACGTGCTGGAACTCCGCCTGCGGGAGCCGAGCCCAGTCGAAGATCTGCATCGGCATCGCCGCGAACGGCCCGAGAAAGTCCGGCACCGGCAGCCCGAACGGTCCGTCCCGGACCGGGGCGACGAACATCGACGTCGCGGCGCCGACCATCAGGATCGGCGCCGTCTCCCCAATCGCTCGAGACAGCGCCAGGATCGTCCCGGTCATGATCCCGGGGAGCGACGCCGGCAACACGATGTCGCGGATTACCTCCCAGTCGGTCGCGCCCACACCGTAGGCGGCCCGGCGCTGGGAATCGGGCACCGCGCGGATCGCCTCCTGGGCGGAGACGATCACGATCGGAAGGATCAGGAGAGTAAGCGTCAACGCCCCCGCCAAGAGGCTCGATCCGAGCCCCGCCGCCCGGACGAAAAGCGCCAGCCCCAGAAGGCCGTACACGATCGACGGAACGCCCGCAAGATTGGCGATGTTCGCCTCGATGAAGCTCGTGAGCCGGGAGTCGGGCGCGTACTCCTCGAGGTAGATCGCGGCACCGACGCCGAGAAACAGTGTGAACACGGCAGTGAGTACGATCAGCAGGATCGAGCCGACCAACGCCGGATAGATCCCCGCCCCTCGACCGCCCGGCAGGTAGTTTTCGACGAACCGCGAGGGGGGATACGTGAGGAACTCCCAGGTGACCCATCCCCACGACTCGTAGAGCACGTCCGCGACGAGTGCAACGAGCGCGACGATCCCCACGAGCGTCGAGGCGAGGCAGACGGCGACGAAGGCCTGTCCGATCAGTCGTTTTCGGTGGACGTCGTCGGCGATGCCCGCAAAGGGATCTGCCGGTTCGGTGCTCGGTTCTTCACTCATTGGTACTCCTCCCGGAATCGGGACTTGACCCAGAGACTGAGCAGGTTCATCGAAAGCGTCATCGCAAACAGCGTGATGCCGACCGCAAACAGCGACTGGTAGCCGATCGAGCCGACCGACACGTCGCTGATCCCGACCTGAACCATGTAGGCGGTCATCGTCTGGATCGGTTCCAGCGGGTTGAACGTGACGTTCGGATGCATCCCCGCCGCGAGCGTGACCGCCATCGTCTCGCCGATGGCCCGCGAGATTGCCAGGATGTACGCCGCGGTGATTCCCGAGACCGACGCCGGGATCACCACATCGGTAGACACCTCGTATTTGGTGGCTCCGAGGCCGTAGGCCGCCTGGCGGAGTTCGTCGGGAACGGCAGACATCGCGTCCTCGGAAAGTGAGGAGACCATCGGGATCACCATGACTCCGACGACGATCGCGCCGGCGGCCGCGTTGAACGTCCCGGTCTCCGGGAAGAACTGCTGGAGCAGCGGCGTGATGAACGACAGCGCGAAGAAGCCGTACACGATCGTCGGGATCCCCGCGAGCACCTCGAGGGTCGGTTTGACGATCTTGCGGACGCGGCGGTCGGCGTACTCGGCGAGATACACCGCCGTCGCCGTCCCGACCGGGATCGCGACGATCGCGCTCCCGACCACGATGAGCATCGTTCCCCAGATCAGCGGCAACACGCCGTACGACCGGGGGCGGATGATCGGCGACCAGTCGGCAGTCGTGAAGAACTCCACGATCGATACCTCCCTGAAGAAGGCCACTGCGCCCTCGACGAGCACGATGATGATCCCGGCGGTCGTCAACACCGTGACCGCGGCACACGCGAAGAACACGTACCGGATCAGCCGGTTTTTCGTCCCGTCGATCCCCGATCCAGCACGGGTGAGGTCGGCGCTACTCATAGCGAGCGAGCACCTCCTCCAGTCGTTCGCGCGCCTCTCGGACCGACTCGTCGGTCGTCGCGAAGTAGCCGACCTTCCGTGCGGCCCACTGGGTCCAGGCGAGTTCCTCTTCGGGGCCGACGTCGCTGCGGTCCGCCCGCTCGTCGATCGGCGAGAAGTAGAACCGGGCGTACTCCCTGACGTGCTCTTTCTCGAAGGAGTTCACGTTGAAATAGACGTACATCGCCCGCGTCAACGGCTGGTACGTTCCCGACTCGATCGTCTCCCGTGTCGGGGTGACACAGCCGTCGCCGTCGTCGACGTCGACGAGTTTCAGATCCTCCTTGTTCTCCTCGTAGTAGCCCAGCCCGCCCCAGCCGAGGGCGTTTCTGCTCCCGCGAACGCCGCGGACGATCACGTTGGTGTCGGCGCTCGCGGAGTAGTCCGACCGGATCGCGCCGATTTCGCCGTTGATCGCTTTCGTAAACGAGTCGAACGTCCCAGAGGCCGGATCGCGCCCGTACAAGTCCAGTTCACCGTCGTGACCCTCCTCGGCCCACTCCTCGCGGATATCCCCCCACGTTTCGACCTCGGAACCGGGCTCCCAGATCCGGCGCAGTTCCTCGGTGGTGAGACAGTCACACCAGTGGTTGTCCGGATGGACCCAGACTGCGAGTCCGTCGAGCGCCGCCTCGAACTCGACGTAGTCGACGCCGGCCTGCCCACATTGTTCTACTTCGCTGCGTTGTCCCTCGGGGACGTCTTCCGGACCCAGGATCGGCCGGCTGGCGTTCTGGACGTCCGTGGTACCCTCACAGAACAGCTGAAATCCGGCACCGGTTCCCGATCCGCGAACTGGGATCCGGACCCGGTTGTTGCGCCACTGGAACTCCTCGGCCACCGCGGCACCGTGGGGCAACAGCGTATTGCTGCCGTCGACGACGATCTGTCCTTCGAGGTGGCTCGGCTCCCCGCGAACGAGACAGCCCGCGAGTCCGGAAACCGACAGCGCACCCACGGAGGCACCGGCCATCGAAAGGAACTGTCGACGGGAACTATCCGACAACCTGAAATCAGACTCAGTTCCGGTAGTCGACCGTCCATTCCCCCCCACAGGGGGTTTCCGTTCCATCGGTTTCCGGTCCGCGAGGACGACCTAAATACTCTACTATAATAACTATATAGTACTATGTTTGGGACACGTTGTCTCCGTTTTCGGGCAGTCGGTAGCGGACCGTAATCCGGACAAGACTGCCGGTAACGCGGCGAGAAATCGCCACCGTTCGGAAACGATTCGGTTTGTGAACGATATATATTTGAACACATTTATATATACTCGGTCGGGATCTGTCGGTATGGAAACCCGGAAGGTCCAGGTCACCGGGGGATCGACGTACACGGTATCGATTCCCAAGTCCTGGGCGACGGAAAACGACGTGGGCGCCGGAAGCGAAGTGGAGTTCTATCCGGAGGGTGACGCGCTGTTTCTCACGCCGAAAACCGAAGAGCAACGGACGGAAGGGACGCTGGACGTGACAGATCTAACCGGCGAGGAACTGGTTCGGGCGGTCACGGCGATGTACGTGAGTGGCTTCGACGACATTATCCTGGAGAGCAGCCGGATCACGACCGGGCAACGCCGCACGATCAGGGAGGCCGTCCAGAGTCTCGTCGGCCTCGAAGTGTTCGAGGAGACGGCGGACAAAGTAGTTATCCGGGATCTGCTCGATTCCTCCGAGCTATCGATTCACAACGCCGTAACCCGAATGCGGCTGATCGCGCTGTCGATGCTGGAAGACGCCCTCGCCGCACTCGGGGAACTCGACGAGGACCTCTCGCGTGACGTGATCGAACGCGACGACGACCTCGACCGGCTCTGGCTCGTGGTCTCGCGGATCTTCAGGGCGACGCTACGGACCCCGAAGGCCGCAGAAAAGCTCGGACTCCCCCGGGAGGTCTGTTTCGACTACCAATCGAGCGCCAGACAGCTCGAACGCATCGGCGATCACGCCACCAAGATCGCCCACCTCACCCTGGAACTGGAACAACCGGTCCCCGAGGAAATACTCGACGCGCTCGAAGAGCTCCGCCAGGAGGTCACACAGGTAATCGACGACGCGATGGACGCGCTGTTTTCCGAAGATAGGGACGTTGCGACCCGGGTCGCGAACGAGGCGCGAAAAGCCGTCCAGCGGATCGACGAGGACGCTCGACGGATCGACTCGTACCTGCGGAACCTCGATCCCGCGAGGGCACAGTTGCTCGGCCTCATCGTCGATTCGGTCTCCCGGTGTGGGGACTACGGCGGCAACATCGCCGAAACCGCACTTCAGAAGGCGTCACCCTCGCCGTGACCGTTCCGTCAGGGCGCCGCGACGACACGTCGGCTCCCGAACGTACGACAAGCGTTTTGCCTGCCCGCCCCTAACTGAGTCCGATGGCAGACGAGGAGGTCTCGGGCCCGGTGGACGACGCGGAAGCCTCCGGCGAGACACCCCGACCCGAGCCGCTTCGGACGTTCTTTCAGGTAAAATCGACACGACGGGACGGCGACCGGATCCTCTATTACGGCGAGTCGCTGGTCCCCGATCGCGCGCTCATGCGTCGGATCTCCCCGGCTTTCCGTGAGGCCGGCTACGAGGTCGAACTCGCACGAACCAGTGGGACCGACGTCGTGATCGCGCGCCCGCTCGGCGCCGGAAGGGGAGGAATTCCGTGGACCAACCTCGTGTTGTTCGTGACGACAGTGATCTCGACGCTGTTCGTGGGCGCGTACGGCTGGTACTACGTCCCGCTCTCGGAGATTACTGCCAACCCGCTGGTCATCCTCCAGGCGTGGCCGTTCACCGCAGCGGTGCTTGGTGTGCTTTTGGTCCACGAGCTGGGCCACTACGCCGCCGCACGATACTACGGGGTAAACGTCTCGTTGCCGTACGTGATCCCGTTCGTCTTCCCGTTCGGGACGCTGGGAGCAGTGATCCGGATGAAAGGACAGATGCCCTCCCGGAAGGTGCTGTTCGACATCGGTGCCGCGGGGCCGCTTGCGGGGCTGGCTGCGACGATCGTCGTGACAGTGATCGGACTCTCCTTGGACCCGATCACCATCCCCGAACGGATCCTCGAAGCAGACGGCAGCATGATCCGGTTCAACGATCCGCCGCTGTTGACGCTGATCGCGTCGGCACTGGGTGAACCGACGGCCTACGAGGCGGCGAACAAGGCGGCCCACCCGGTCGTCATCGGCGGGTGGGTCGGGATGTTCTTTACCCTGCTCAACCTCCTCCCGGTCGGTCAGCTCGACGGCGGTCACATCATGCGTGCGATGATCGGCGAGCGACAGGAGACGGTCGCATCGCTGGTTCCGGCGGCCCTGTTCGGGATCGCCGCCTACCTCTACTACGTGCTGGAGTACGGGCTCGACGAGTCGGTCGGGTTGTGGGCGTTCTGGGGCGTGTTCGCGCTGTTTATCGCGTTCAACGGCCCCGCCGACCCCGTCGACGAGTCACAGCTGGGGTGGCCGCGAATGATCGTGGGCATCATCACCTTCGCGCTGGGGCTACTGTGTTTCATGCTCGTGCCAGTCCAGGTCGTCTCCGGCTGAGCCCGGAACGACGGGGACGACACCCTTGCTGCGCACAGCAGCTCACAGACTCCGCTTGATGCGTTCGAAGAAGCCCTCCTCGATTTCGATCTCCTCGCCACCCGCCTCGGCGAACGCCTCGAGCGCCTCCCGCTGTTCCTCGTTGAGGCTTTCCGGGGTGACTACCTGCACCCGGACGTAAAGGTCACCGCGTCCGCGACCCCGCAGCCGAGGCATTCCCCGGTCCCGCAGTCGGAACGTTTCGCCGCTTTGGGTGCCGGCCGGAACGTCCATCTCGACGGTGCCGTCGAGCGTTTCGATCTCGATCGTATCCCCGAAGACCGCTTGCGGGAACGAGATCGGCTGCTTGAGATGGAGGTCGTCGCCGTCGCGCTCGAACCGGTCGTCCCCCTCCACCGTCACGTCGATGAGGAGATCGCCCGGCGGACCGCCGTTCTCCCCCGGCGCGCCTTCACCACCCATCCGGAGCGTCTGGCCGCTTTCGACGCCGGCAGGGATCTCGACGGTGAGCGTGGCTTCCTCCCGGACGATACCCTCACCCGAACAGGTGGAACACGTCTCGGAGTACAGTTCGCCGTCCCCCTCACACCGGGGGCAGGTGGTCGTCTGCTGGACGCGGCCGAACGCGGTCTGCTGGACCTGCGTCACCTGGCCCCGACCGTTACACTCCGGACAGCTCTGTACGTCCGCGTCCGGCGGATGTCCGGTGCCGCCACAGTCGTCACATTCTGTCGGCCGGGTGACAGAGAGGCGCTTTTCGGCGCCGTCGAACGCCTCCTCGAGGTCGATCGTGATCTCCGTCCGGAGGTCGCGTCCCTGGCGTGGGCGGTTCGGATCGCGGCTGCCGCCGCCGAACAGGTCCGAAAACAGGTCCTCGAAACCACCTCCGCCGCCGCCGAACGGACCGCCGCCGCCGAACGGGCCCCGCCCCGCACCGCGGCCGGCGCCGCCGTTGTCGGTCGCGCCGTGCTTTTCGGCCCGTTCGAACTGCTCGTGACCCAGCCGATCGTACAGCTGTCGCTTCTCCTCGTCGGTGAGCACCTCCTTTGCCTTCTGGATCCGCTTGAACTTCTCTTCGGCGTCCGGATCGTCGCTGACGTCGGGGTGATACTCCGCCGCCTTCTTCCGATAGGCCCGTTTGATCTCGTCGGCGTCGGCGTCGCGTGACACCCCGAGTACCTCATAGAAGTCCTCGCTCATTCGTTGTCGACCCATAGTAGACTGTGCTACTTGAAAAGAACGGCTCGACCCCGGAGTCTCGAAGCGCTAGCCCCGGCGCAAAATTTACCGTGACGGATTCCCTGTCGAACTGTATGTCACAGCTTGACAAACACAGTGCGTCGACGCCCATCGGGGATTCACGTCCTCGAGGGCACCGGAACGATGGCGTCTGAATTCGACGACCCGTACGTCCCGGTCATTTCCGTCGAGGAAGCGACCGAGGAGAGTCCACAGACCCTCCGCGTCGACGGCCGAACGATCGGCCTGTTTCACCACGACGGAGAGTTTTACGCGACCGACAACCGCTGTCCCCACATGGGCTTTCCGCTCACGGACGGGTCAGTCGACGACGGGATACTGACGTGTCCGTGGCACCACGCCCGGTTCGAGATCTCCTGTGGGGACACGTTCGATCCGTTCGCGGACGACGTCGGGACCTATCCAGTCGAGGTTCGTGACGGCGACGTCTACGTCGATCCGCACCCGCCACGTGAGGAACCGCCCGAGGAGCGCTGGCGGAACCGGCTCGAACACGGCCTGCAGGAGAACCTCGGATTGATCGTTGCCAAATCCGTGATCGGCCTCGACGACGCCGGCGTTGCCTCCTCGGTCCCGGTCCGGATCGGAGTCCAGTTCGGCACCCGGTACCGGGAGGACGGCTGGGGACGCGGGCTCACCACGCTCGGCGTGATGGCGAACCTCCTCGGGGATCTCCGTCCGGAGGATCGACGCCGGGCACTCTACGTCGGACTCTCGGAGGTCGCCGACGACTGTGCGGGCGAACCGCCGTTTTTCGTGCAGGAACGGCTCTCCACTGACGACGTCACACCCGAGCGACTCAAGCGTTGGTTTCAAAGCAACATTGAGGTTCGCGACTCCGACGGCGCCGAGCGGGTACTCCGGGCCGCGATCGCTGCCGACCTCGAGGAGCCAGCGATCGCCGAACTGCTCGTCGCGGCGGCCACGGACCACCTGTATCTCGACAACGGCCACCGCCTGGATTTCATCAACAAGGCGTTCGAGACGCTCGATCACGTCGGGTGGGAGCACGCCGACGAGGTGCTCCCGAGTCTGGCCCCCGGACTCGCCGCCGCAGATCGGGCCGAGGAGAACTCGTCGTGGCGACAGCCGATCGACGTCGCCCAGTTGTGTTTCGACGCAGCAGCTGAACTCCCGCACGCGGTCGAACAGGGATCGAATCGAACGTGGGAAAAACCGGACGAATTCGTCGACGTCGTAATGGGAGAGGATCCACGAGAAATCATCGACCAACTGATGGGAGCCATCGCAAACGGGGCGACCGCCGAGGAGCTCGCGAACGTGGTGACCCACGCCGCCGGCAGACGAATCGCCCAGTTCGGAACGAGCAACGAGTTTCGGGACTGGAACACCGTCCATCACACCTACACGTACGCGAACGCGGTGTTTTGTCTGAGCCGGCGAACCGACGCCAGCGAGGCGTACCGAGGGGTCTTCGATGCGGCGGTGAACGTCTATCTCGACAGGTTTCTCAATACGCCGCCGACGCCGCTGCCCGATCCGGACGGGGACCGAGATCCAGACGAGGTCAGCGAGGAGCTCCTGGAGTGTTTCGAAGTCGAGAGCGACGAAGAAGTGGACCGAGCCGGCCAACTCACGGCCGAGTTCCTCGCAGCCGACGGCGACGTCGACCGTCTGAAACGAGCTCTCGGCGAAGTACTTCTGCGAGAGGATGTCGGCTTCCACCCGCGACAGAACCTCGAGGCGGCGTTCACCCAGTACGACGCCGCCGTGGACGAACGGAACGGCCGGGTACACCTAATCGCGACTGCCCGATATCTCTCCGCGCACACGCCGACCCGACGGGCCGGCGAACAGACGTATCGAATCGCCGACCGGCTCAACCGCGGCGAGAAGATCCACGAGGCGTGAGCCGTTGTCCTCACCCGGATCCGTCGATTCGCGTACCGGGCGACTCCCCTCGGAGGAACCGCGAGAGATCGTCGGGACCGAACACGTACGCCGGCGCAGAAAGCGCCAGCAGCTCGCGGACTTTGCCGGCCATCCCGCCGCTCACGTCGGTCGACTCGCTCGCTCCGAGAGTGTCGGCGACCTCCTCGAAGGCAGTTATCTCCCGGATCACCTCCCCGTCGCTGTCGAGCACGCCGGGAACGGTCGAACAGACGCCAACTCGAGCGGCGTCGAGCTCCTCGGCCAGCCGACAGACGAGTTCGTCGCCCGAAAGCACGGTGATCCCCTCCCCGCGGTGGACGACGCCGTCGCCGTGCAACACCGGAACGAACCCCTCGGCAAGCATGGCGTCGACCTGTTCGAGCGGACACGAAAGCGCGCCGTCCGACTCGCGTGCGGCGACCGAAAGGGGATGCACAGGAAGCGCCGGCACGTCGCGGTCGTGGAGTCGAGAGAGCACGAACCGGTTGAGCGTCGTCATCGCGCCGTGGATCGACAGTGCCGCCGCCGCGTCGTGGGTTCCGCGTTCGGTCGTGACCCCGTGCCGGCTCGCGTGGTGATGGCCGAAGCTCCCACCACCGTGGACGATTGCGAGCCGCCCGACATCGCCGTCCTCCCTGGCCGCGGCGATCGCGTCGGCTGCCGCCGAGAGTGCCGGGCCGTCCAGCGTTTCAGCCCGATCCTTCTCGGTGATCACGCTGCCGCCGAGCTTCACCACGAGGAGATCCTGTTCCGTGCGGTCCATCCGCGATTACGCCTCCTCGACCCGCACGCCTTCCGTCGCCAGTTCCGCCCGAAACGCACGCTGACAGCCCGGCGTGAACTCCAGGGCGGTTCTGGACTCCGACGACTCGTCGAGCGCGACGATGCAGCCGCCGCCGCCGGCGCCAGTGAGCTTCGCGCCGTGGGCTCCCGCCTCGCGGGCCGCCCACACCATCTCGTCGAGCGAGCGGGCTGACACCCCCAGCGCCGACAGCAGACCGTGATTGAAGTCCATCAGTTCGCCGAGTTCCGCGAGCCACTCCGGCGACGGATCGGTCTCGGGGATCGCCTCCGAAAGCAGCGCTTCCCCGTCCCGAACCACGTCGCCGATCGTGGCCAGGGTATCGGCGGCGAAGTCGTACCGGTCGCGAAGCTCCCTGACACCGGAAACCAGTTCCCCGGTCTCGCCGGCACCGCCGTCGAACCCGATCACGAACGGGAGGTTCGGTGCCTCGATCGTTCGGCAGTCGTCGCCTTCGACTCTGACGGCACCGCCCATCGTCGAACAGAACGTGTCCGCGCGGGACGCCTGGCCGTCCTGCACTTCAAACTCCGCGCGATAGGCCCGGTCGGCGAGTTCCCCCTTCTCGAGCGGTTCGCCCAGCGCCCGGGTTGCGGCGTCGATCCCGGCGACCACGACCGCCGCCGAGGAGCCGAGCCCGCCGCCGAGTGGGATCTCCGATCGGACCGTGATGTCGAACCCGGCCGCCGGCTCCTCGGCGGCAGCCCTGGCCTGTCGGACCGCCGCGTCGATGTATCCCATGGCCGCCTCCACCAGCGGCCGCGGGACGTCGACGTCGGGATCGTCGCCGGTTCTCCCTTCGTATTCGACTGTAAAACCGTTCAACGACAGATCGTCGGCCCGCACACGGACGTGATCGTCCTCGCGGAGCTGGACCTCGACGGTCGCCCGGCGCTCGATCGCGCACGGAACCGCGGGTTCGCCGTAGACGACCGCGTGCTCCCCGAAGAGGTAGACCTTCCCCGGTGCGCTGCAGACTGTCATGTGAGATTACTGGACGGCGACTGTTACAGGTGTTGCGCTCCGCGATTCAGCCTTCGTACACGGCGACGGTTCCGTCGCTGTCCACTCTGACCAGAAATTCGGCGTAGGGGAACTCTAGCGTGAGCGTCCGGTTCGAACCGGCGCCGTTCGCTCGATCGCCGAAAAAGAGGTTCTGGAGCGCAACCGTGTCCACGCTCTCGTAAAGCGGCGGCGAGGTGACTTCCGTCGGATCGACGCCGCGGGCCTCCGCGATCGCGTAGACGATTTCGGTCGTCAGGTCGGTTTCGTCGTCGCTGTCGAAGCGACGGACCGCTGCTGCTTCTCCAATCACAGCGACGTCCGAAGCCCCGTACGTTTCGGACGTCGATCGTCTCGTGTTGTGTTTCATCGGTGTCGTCCCCTCAGATGCTGCCCGTGAATCGAGCCCAGCCCATCGATTCGGGAGGGTCGCCCGGTCGATCCACTTGGCGTTCGGACACGTAATTTCAGTTTCCCGAACAGTACGTGACCTCTTCTTCGAAGATAACTGTACGGTATTTAAGTATTTTCTGAATTGGCGTTACACGACACTCGAATCCACGTTACCCGGTCACGCGCCCCATAATGTGAATAAAATAACATGACCCTGCTCTCGTGCCCGCCATATTATTATTGGTTAGTTGACTTTCTTGGAGGGTCAGCCGTGGACAAGCGGACACACACCCGAAACCCGCCAAACAAACCCGAACAGCTACTGAATTCTCTCGTGAGTAATCGCGTGGTCCGTCCGCTCGTGGTGGGTCTCCTGTAGTTCCGCCGCGATCTCGGGTGTCCGTACCAGTTCTTCCATCGTGCAGTCCCGGCAAACGACGTGATACAGCTCCCCAGTCGGTACCCGTCCCTCACCACGCTCGCCGAATAACGTGCTCATACTGGTGAGAGGTTCGTGCAGTGTTTTGCTATGACGTTCCTAACCGACAGATCCCGAACGTTCCTGACTCACAGGGCTCGGAGGACCCGTGATGTCGCCGATCCCCGGTGAATTATCGGTTTCGTAATCAGCTCCGAGCGAAAATAACCGCGGCGTAATCAGTTCCGGCCCTCGTTATAGGGCATCTAGCCAAATGCGAGTCAACCGAGTGTTGTATAGCCACGCGGTAGAGGGACGGTACTGCCCAGCGAAACGGCAGAGATTTCGCAGAGACCACCGACATACGTGGGACCGAAGGCGGCTCTGGAGTTATCGTGAGAGCGCTTCCGGCGGGGCCTCAATGGGGTCTAACTGGAATGACTAAACTGCAAAACGGGACCGAAATCTCGGCGGAACCGAACGTCGAGACGCGTCTCCACTCTTCGGTCGTCGCGCTCCCGGTGTGGGCGAGACTGATCCGGCACTGCACTCGAACGTTGCCGGGCTTTTATCCCGGCGCTCCGAAACGGAACGTGATCGTGTTGCTGGCGTATCTGCTCGTGGGACTCGTCGTCTTCTCGCTGCTGTGGAGCACGGTGGTTGGATAGTTCGTTGTTCCCGCGGAAACTCGGCTGCGCTACTCTTGACTGGAATACGGACATCAAAAAAAGTTAGAGCAATAACAATACATTTAATCATGATGAATGTGAACGTACATGGGAAGTGGTTGGGGGGAGGAACACCGGATAGATTCGCATATCCGACCACGCAAAATGAAACACTACAGTAATGATGGGAAAACAGCAGGGAGAGCGGGGGGAACCACGCACTGTATCGCTACCGCAGGGCGAGAGTCGAGGTGAACACGACGTCGAGACGGAGAAATCGGGGAGAGAACCCCCCGTAGACGAAGTCTACAGCATCCTTCGCAATCGTCGGCGTCGGCTCGTGCTGTCGCAGCTGGAAAATGCAGACGGGAGCCTGGAACTCGGCGATCTTGCCGAACAGATCGCGGCCATCGAAAACGACAAGCCCATCTCGGCGGTGCACTCGAAGGAGCGAAAGCGCGTCTACATCAGCCTGTACCAGTCCCATCTCCCCAAGCTGGACGAGACCGGGGTCGTCGAGTACGAGGCCGATCGCGGCATCGTCGAACGCGGCCCTTACTTTCGAACTGTCCTCGAAACGCTCGACGGTCAGGAACCGGATCGACATCCCTGGCCGGTGTATTACCTCGGCACGATCGTCGCACTCGGGCTGCTGTTCGGGCTCGGTTCGTCCGCCGTGGGCGTCGGCGCCGACGTCGGGTTCTGGATCGCTCTCGTGTTGCTCGCGTCTATCGGCGTTGCCGACCTGCTGACTGCGAGGAACCGATAGGGGGCTGGTTCGCCCGGCTACCCGGCCGCGCTACCCGGCCACGGTCAGGCCGGGTGAACGACCGACGAGCAGTCGGGACACTCGGCGAACAGGCGCACCCAGCCTTCCGAGGTCGTGTACTCGATGAGGAGTGACCGGGACGGAATGTTCTCCTCGCAGTTCGGACACGTCCCCAGCCACGTCGACTGGTCGTCCATACCGGAAATCTCGCACGATCCTTACATGGTAATGGGGCTCCTAACAAATCGATACACTACCAGTGGCTCCACTCTCGGCGGCTATTCGGGATTGAGATGACGATTGCGCCGATAGCTTTTATACGATGCGCCCGTTGGTAGAAACGCGGCGGAGTAGTCGGGAAACTGACGGACCGCCGGTCGCATCGAGGGGAACTGGGGACTGTACGCGACCCGCGCGTCGATCGATGCGGCTCACGGCTTGCTGTATTTTCGACGAACGAGCGGTGCGCGGTGAAAAACGTCTAGATGTCGGCCTCGAAGTCGTCGAGCGCGTAGACGGTGTCGGTGCCGCGGCGGTCGAGCGTCTCGTTGGCGAGCAGCCAGTAGACGACCGACAGCGCACGCCGACCCTTGTTGTTCGTCGGGATGACGAGGTCGACGTTCGACAGCTGGTTGTTCGAGTCACACATCGCGATCACCGGAATGCCGACGGTGATCGCTTCCTTTACGGCTTGGGCGTCGCCGATCGGGTCCGTGACGACGACGACGTCCGGTTCGATGTAGCCGTCGTACTTCGGGTTGGTGAGCGTGCCGGGGATGAACCGGCCCGTCCGGGCGCGGGCGCCGATGGCGTCGGCGAACTTCTCGGCCGGGAACCGACCGTACTGCCGCGAAGACGTGACCAGGACCTGTTCGGGGGCGTAGTTCGCGAGGAAGTCCGCAGCGACCCGAATGCGCTCGTCCGTCCGGGAGACGTCGAGTACGTACAGCCCGTCGTCGCGGACGCGATGGATGAACCGCCCCATGTCCTTCGTCTTCTGTTGAGTCCCGATGTGAACCCCCGCCGAGAGGTACTCTTCGACGGGAATGAGCAGGTCCGCCTCGTCGTCGGGCATTACGTCCTCGTCGAACGGGGTGCCCGCCTCCTCGGGTTCCTCGGGATCCTCGGCGCCAGCCGAGTCGTCGGTCGTCTCTTCGGCGTCCGTCGCCGGCGAGTCGGCGGGTTCCGCCGCCTCGTCGGCTCGGTCGGCCGGCTGTTCCTCCGTCGTGTCGGTCTCGGTCGGCGACTCGTCGTCGGCCTCGACCTCGACCGCGTCTTCGTTGTCCGTCATGTCTGGGTGTAGATCATACTGCGTCGTCCGCAATGCGGATCAGTTCGTTGAGTTTGGCGGTTCGCTCGCCGCCGACCGTTCCGGTCTTGATGAACGCGGCGTCGGTCGCGACGGCGAGGTGGGCGATCGTCGTGTCCTCGGTTTCACCGGAGCGGTGAGAGACGACCGCGTCGTAGCCGTTCCGGTGGGCCAGTTCCACGGCGTCGAACGCGTCGGTGAGCGTTCCGATCTGATTCGGCTTGATCAGGATGCTGTTGCCCGCGCCGACGTCGATGCCGGTTTTCAGCCGGTCGGTGTTGGTGACGAATAGGTCGTCCCCACAGATCAGGCAGTCGCCTGCCTGGCTCGGCCGAGTCCCCGCGACGCCGACCCGTTCGGTCAGTTCCGCGTACCCCTCGAAGTCGTTCTCGTCGAGGGGGTCCTCGACGTACGCGAGGTCGTACTCTTCGATCATCTCGGCGACGTACGCGATCTGTTCGTCTCGCGTCTTCGCCTCGTCGCCGTAGACGTACACCTCCTCGTCGGCGTCGTACAGTTCGGCGGCGGCGACGTCGAGCCCGAACCGGATCTCGAACCCGACCTCGTCTTCGACCGTCCCGACTGCGGCGTCCATTACCTCGAACGCCTCCGCGTCCGAAATCGCCGGAGCCCAGGCGCCCTCGTCGCCCTTGGCCGCCGAAACGTCTCGGTCGGCGAGTTCCTCTGCGACCGCGGCGTGCACTGCAGCGTTGGCGAAGACGGCCTCCGCCACGCTCGGGGCGCCGACGGGCGCCGCGAGGAACTCCTGGATGTGGGTGGCGTCGCGTGCGTGCTCGCCCCCGCCGATGACGTTCCCCAACGGGATTGGGAAGTTGTCTCCCCTGAAGGCACCACCGAGATGCTGGTACAGCGGAGCGCCGAGGACGTCGGCGGCCGCCTTCGCCGTCGCCATCGAGATCGCGACGGCGCTGTTTGCACCGATCTCGGAGAAGTCGTCGGTGCCATCGGCGGCGCGAAGCACGGCGTCGATGTCCCGCTGGTCGCCGGCGAACTGCCCCTCGAGCCGGGGAACTGCGTGTTCGCGTGCTGCAGCAATCGCTTCAGTCGGGGGTCGTTCGACCGCCTCGTACTCGCCGGTCGATGCGCCCGAGGGCGCCGCCGCCCGGCCGAAGCCGCCGGATTCGGTGAGCACGTCGGCCTCGACGGTCGGGTTTCCCCGCGAGTCGAGCACGCGACGAAGCGAGACCGACGTGATGCGCGTCATTTCCCCTCCCGACGGACCGTGAACGGCAGGACGCCCGCGTCGTACTCCTCTGCGGCGACGAGGATCGGTTCCGACTGGTCGGTGTCGACAAGCACCGGCGCGCCGTAGGATACCTGTAGCGCCCGTGCTCCGAGGATCCGTGCCTTCTCGTACCGGTTGTAGCGTTGCCGTGTCATCCGTGGCGTGTGGGTTCGGGTTCGATCATTGGTACGGTGCGACGACGTCGACGAGGTCCGTGTGCGAGACGAGCATGCGGCGACAGCAGTGTCGCGTTATGCCCAGGTCGTCGAGCACCGCTGCGGGGTCCTCGCCGTCCTCCTCCGTTCGCGTCTTGAACTCCTCCCAGTGTTCCCCCACGACGTTGCCGCAGGTGAAACACCGGACTGGGATCATCATGCTGTGATCACCTCAGCGGTAGGACTTCTGGTATCGTGCACGAGCGCCGGGGCCACCCCACTTCTTGGGTTCGGGCTGCCGGACGTCGTTGACGAGCAGCGAACGGTCGAACTCCATGTACGCCTCCCGGAGTTCGGCGTCGTTGAGATGTTCCACCAGCCCGCGGGCGATGGCCGTCCGCGCGGCGTCGGCCTGCCCCGAGAAGCCGCCCCCGGAGACAGTGACGTCGATGTCGACCTGCGATCGGAGATCCTCCCCGGCAATGCGGAACGGCTCGAGCATCTTCAGGCGGGACGACTCCGGCTCCCACAGTTCGACGGGCTGGGAGTTGATTCGTACGCGGCCTTCGCCCTCTCGCACGGTGGCGCGGGCGATGGCCGTCTTCTTCTTACCGGACGTGTTTGTTACCATGTGACAGTAGCACCCAGTTCCTCGGAGATCTCTCCGAGCGTAGTGAACTTGATGTTCGACAGGCGGTCCAGCGACGTCCCGTCCAGGACGATCGCTTCCCGGTCCGGATCGTCCTCGTACGGGTTGCCGACGTACACGCGGACGTTTTCGAACGCCTCGCGGCCGCGCGGCTTCTTGTGCGGGAGCATCCCGCGAATGGAGCGTTTGAAGATCCGGTCCGGGCGCTTCGGGTAGTATGGCCCGCGGTCGGAGCCGAGATCCGCTCGCTTGCGGTACGTCTCCATGGTCGACTCCTCGTTTCCGGTGATGACTGCCCGCTCGGCGTTCACCACGGCAACGCGCTCGCCGTCGAGCGCAGCCTGGGCCACCTCGCTGGCGACCCGGCCCATGATGCAGTCGCGTGCGTCGACGACGAGGTCGGCGTCGAACTCTGCGAGACTCATCGAATCACCCTGACGTTCGTCCCTTCCGGGTTCTGTTCTGCGATCTGTTCGAGGCTCACCGCTTCGCCGGCCTGTTCGATCTTCTTGCGGGCGGTCCCCGAGAAGTCGACGGCGGCGACGGTGACGTTCTTTTCGAGCACACCGCTGCCCAGCACTTTGCCGGGTACGACGACGGTCTCGTCCTCCTGGGCGTACCGCTCGATGCGGCCCAGGTTGACCTCCGCGTGGGTGCGCCGTGGCTTTTCGAGCCGGGTCGCGACGTCCTGCCAGACGTTGGCACCGGAGTCGCGCGACACCGACTTCAGCTCGGCAATGAGGTTCTGTAATCGTGGATTCGTCTTGCTACTCATAGCAGTTCCCTCCGTGTGAGGGTGTGTAGTCGAAAGTGAGCGTCCCCCGAACGCATGCTCGCGAACGAGGCGGATGCTGTTTCGATCGGGGAGACGGAGAATTCGGAGTGCAGGGAGCAGGATTCGAACCTGCGGACCCCTATGGGACAGCGCCCTGAACGCTGCGCCGTTGACCTGACTTGGCTATCCCTGCGTGCACTCCGACGTACCAGGTGCCCATTCAAACCACTTTCGGTCCGGGCTGCCGTCGGCGTCGGACGCGTCCGGACTGGACGCGTCGCTTCCGGGCTTCGGGCGAACGCCGGATCGTCGGTGGTCGGGCACATGCTCGGTTATACTGCGACTTTCTCGCGTAATTCGTCCGCGCGGTCGCCGATCGTGGCGGCCGCGCGACGGACCAGTTCTTCGACCGTGAACGAGCCGTCCGTTTCCACGTGGAAGACGAACGCGCCCGTAACGTCGGTTACTTCGAGCTCCTTTCCGGGATACCGGTTCGTGAGATCGTGATCGAACTCGGCAGTCGGGACCAGCTCCCCGTCGGGAGTCTCGATGACGCCCCGGAGGATCTGCGGCTCGTCCTCGTGGAACTCCCCGGCGTCGCCGAGAACCTCCACGCGCTGGAGGTGACGATAGCCGACGGAAACGCCGCCCTGGTGTTTGGCGTGTTCCTTGCCCACGTCCAGGACCGCGTCAGCCTCCAGTTCGAGCCGGTGTCCCTCCTTGAGCTCGATGATCGGCACGTTCTCGTCGGCCGGCTCGACCATCGGCTCCGAGGAGACCAGATCGCCGGAGTAGGCCGTCGCCGGCCCCTCGACGTCGAGCGCCAGGGTGACTTCCTCGCCGATCTCGAACTCGTCGAGCGGCGTCGTCAGTGGCACCAGCCCCAGCCGAAGGCCGATCATCTCGTCGAACATCACCGAGGAGTTCTCCACGAACCGTACCGTGTCGATGGAGAAGGTCGGCACGTCGGCGATCATCGCGCGCCGGAGCCCGTTCGCGAACGCCGGGGAGACACCCCGAACGAGAAAGCGGGCGCTCCGGCCGTCGCGCTCGATGAACTCGACGTCGAACTCGTCGCTCATACGCCCTTGTTCTTCGGAGCTTTCGTTCCGTCGTGCGGGATCGGCGTCACGTCCTCGATCCGGCCGATCTCGAGGCCGGCGCGAGCCAGCGCTCGGATCGTCGCCTGTGCGCCGGGACCCGGCGACTTGTTGCCGTTTCCGCCCGGACCGCGAACGCGTACGTGAACGCCCTCGATCCCTTTCGCCTGTGCTTCCTCCGCGACGACCTCCGCCATCTGCATCGCGGCGTACGGCGAGGCCTCGTCGCGGTTCTGCTTCACCACGGTACCGCCCGAGGACTTGGCGATCGTCTCGGCGCCGGTCTGGTCGGTGATCGTGATGAGCGTGTTGTTGAACGACGCGAACACGTGGGCGATTCCCCACTTGTCGGTATCGTTTGCTGACATGGGTTACTCCTGTCCCTCCGCCCGCTCGGGGTGCAGTTCGTCCGCGAGCGGACTCGTTTCGTCGAAGTCGATGAAGTCCTCCTCGCCGACGGCCACCTTTTTCGACGGGCGGGTTACCCGCGCACCGTCGACGATAACGTGGCCATGGACGATGAACTGTCGTGCCTGTTTCGTGGTGCTTGCGAGCCCCTGGCGGTAGGCGACCGTCTGCAGCCGCCGTTCGAGGACGTCGGTGACGTCCAGTTCCAGGACTGCGCTGATGTCGTCGTTCTCCGAGAGGATCCCGTACCGCCGCAGCCGGGCGACGAACTCCTCGCCGTACTCGCCGGCGATTTCGACGTCACCCTGCGCCTCGCCGAGCAGCCGGCGGGCCTCGCGTCGGTAGTCGCGCAGTTCCGATTGAGCGCGCCACAGCTCCTCTTTGTTCTTGAGGCCGTACTGGCCGATCAGACCCGACTCCTCGGCGATCCGTTCGCCCTGGTAGGGGTGGTTCGGCGTTTCGTACCGTTTGGTGTTGCTCCCGGTCGTCATAGCCCTTCATCCTCCTCTTCAGCCGCTTCGGCCGCTTCCTCTGCGGCCTCTTCGCGGATCTCCTCGACGTTGACGCCGATCGTTCCTTCGGTCCGCCCGGTGGACTTCGTTCGCTGTCCGCGAACCTTCTGTCCGCGCTTGTGCCGGACACCTTTGTAGGAGTCGATCATCTTCATCCGGTTGATGTCGTACCGACGTCGCTGGTTGAGCTCGGACCCGGTCTCGTGGGTCGTCTCTCCAGTGTAGAAGTCGTTGCGACGGTTGGCCATCCACTCGGGGGCGTGCTCCGAGAGGTTCTCGACCACGTCGACGACCTCTTCGATCACCTCGTCGTCCAGCGCGCCGAACGTGGCAGTCCGGTCGATTCCGACCGTGTCAGCCACGAAACGCGCCGTACGCGTGCCGATTCCGTTCAGTTCTGTCAGGCTTCGCTCCACGGACTTCGTCCCGTCGAGGTCGGTCTGTCCGACCCGGACGAAGTAACGGAGGTCCTCGTCCTCCTCCGGAGAGCCGTCCTGTGGTTCGTCTGCACTCATATCTGGTTGCGTTGCAGCGTTGCGGCGGGGATTCGAACCCCGGAGGCTTGCGCCACTGAGTTAGCAACCCAGCGCCTTGGGCCAGGCTTGGCTACCGCAACTCGCTTTTTGGTATCGTCGCCGACGGACCCACGGCCCGCGACTCGGGACGTTCGCCCCTACAGTTCACGTGTACCCGATACAACTGGGCGACTCTATTTAAACGTCACGAACCGGCGGCAGGAACCGGTGTAGTGGATCCGGACGCGTCCCGGAAAATCAGTCACTCGGCGTCGATTGTGGCGCGCCGATGTACTTCTCGTTGATCTCGTACTCGCCGCTCCCGTTCGTTTTCAGATACTCGCCGTAGTACGGGACCCGGGTTTCGACCGTCCGTTCGTACGCCTCCCGGATCTCCTCGCGGGTCATCTCGCCCATCGGCCGCAAGTCGTCGTTGCGATTGAGACACCCCTTGAGGTAGCCCTCGTGGGTAACCCGGACGCGGCCGCAGTTGGCACAGAACTTCTCGTTTCCGACGGGGTCGACGATCTCGATCATCCCGCCGTTCACGAAGTAACGCTTCCGGTCGTGCATCTCGCGGCGTTCGACCCGGTCGGCGATGTCTGAAAGCCAGTCGTGGACCCGCTGGATGTCGATACTCCACTCCGGGCGACCCGTGAGCTCCGGCATGTACTCGATGAGCTGGAGCTGGAGCCCGTCGTTCTCGGCGACGTGATAGACCATGTCCTCGACGTAGCCGGCGGTGTGCTCGAAGACGACCATGTTGAGCTTTACCGGGTCCAGTCCGGCATCCAATGCGGCATCCACGCCCTCGAGGACGCGGTCGTACGCGCCCGACTGCGTAATCTCCGCGAACGCCTCCGGGTCGAGCGCGTCCTGGGAAACGTTGACCCGTTCGAGGCCGGCGTCCCGGAGCGCCTCCGCGCGTCCGGGAAGGAACGTCCCGTTGGTGGTCAGTGACGTCTCCATCGAGTCGGGGGTCCGGCGGACGATTTCCTCGAGGTCCTCCCGAAGCATCGGCTCCCCACCGGTGAACTTCGCCTTCCGGACGCCGTACTCCTCGACGACCTCCAGAAACCTGATCACGTCGTCGGCAGTCATCTCGTCGTCGCTCGGCTCCATCGGCCCCCGCGTGTCGCCGAGTCCTTCGTTGTGACAGTAGATACAGTCGAAGTTACAACGATCCGTAAGAGAGATCCGAACCCCGGTCACCTCCCGGCCGAAGTCGTCCGAGAGCGGACCCGTCGTCTCCCGACCGACGTCGTCGGCGAGTGGCTCCGTCATCATCTGGAGGTTAGTCCACGATGACTTAAGCTGACGGGTGTATCCCGGAATATTGTAAATATTATTAGTTACATCGACGACCAACGAGTGGCTCAAATGGTGACACGAAGACCGTCTCGGGCGAGTCGGACCTCGCCATCGAATCCGGCAGCTCGAACGCTCTCCCGGAGGGATTCTCCCTTTCCTTCGGTGTGAGGATAACGGTGAGTGAGATACAGCCGATCGATGTCAGTTCCCGCGAGCGCCTCCCCGAGTTGCGTCGGCGTCGGATGGTTGGAAACGTCCAGCCCGTCCGGGAACGAACAGTCGTGGGCGAGCACGCGCGAGCCGTCCGCGAAGTTAGCGAGACCGGGGAACGCCTCCGAGTCTCCCGAGAACGTGAAATCACCACCTGTCGAGTTCACCTCTCGGTCACCCCGGTCACGACTGCCGGCGAACCGATAGGCGAAACAAGTCATCGAGTGGCGGGTTTCGAACGCCTCGACATCGAACCCGGCGATCTCGAACGTCGAACCGGCGTGGACCTCACGCAGGCGAAGATCCACTCTGTCGCGCAGGTAGTCGTACACCTCGAGAAGCCCGTCGACGAGCGCTTTCGTCCCCGGCGGGCCGGCGATCTCGAGATGGGCCTCGCCAGCGAGCCACCGTGCCTTCAAAAGGGGCAACAGGTCGGCGACGTGGTCGAGGTGGTGATGCGTCAGAAGGACCGACGACACCGACTCGTACCCGCCGTCGACGCGGGAGAGCCGGTGGAGAACGCCTGCGCCACAGTCGACGAGCAGCGTCCGGTCGTCCCGTTCCAGCAACAGCCCAGTCTGTACTCGCTCGGAGACCGGCATCGCGCTACCGGTGCCGAGGAACGTGACGTCCATACCGGCGAGTCGCGTCCCGGGGCAAAAACTTCCGTGGGACGTCCGCCCACGACATATTCAAGATAGTGCATAATTCATTCATGAGTGGAGATGAGTACGTCACAACCACGGGGGTTTTTACCGATCGGGACGTGAACGCGGGTATGGCATCCGACAGGGAGCAGAGCGAGATCGGCGGGCCGCGAGAGAAGTGCGGCGTCGCCGGAATCTCTCTTACAGAGCGTGCAGCGGCACGGCCGCTGTACTATGCGCTGTACGCGCTCCAGCATCGGGGACAGGAATCAGCGGGGATCGTCACCCACGACGGGTTCCAGCAGCACAGTCACGTCGAGACGGGACTCGTCGGCGACGTCTTCGACGAAGCGGCACTGGAATCGCTGAACGGTTCCAACGGGATCGGCCACGTTCGGTATCCGACCGCCGGGGGGGTGGGCTCCTGCTGTGCACAGCCGTTTACGGTGTCTTTCAAGTCGGGATCGCTCGGGCTGGCTCACAACGGCAACCTCGTCAACGCCGACGAGATCCGCGAGGAACTGGCGGGACTGGGACACGCGTTCACCAGTACGGGCGACACCGAGGTGATCGCCCACGACCTCGCGCGCAACCTGCTCGAGGCGGACCTGGTGCGGGCGATCAAACGGACGATGGAACGGATTCACGGCTCTTACTCGCTTACTATCGCTCACGGCGACACGGTTCTCGGGGTTCGCGACCCGGGCGGAAACCGACCGCTCTGTCTCGGAGAACTGCCCGACGGATACGTCCTCGCAAGCGAGTCAGCCGCGATCGACACCCTCGACGGGGAGCTGGTTCGGGACGTGCGACCCGGCGAGTTGATCGTTCTCGATCCGGACGGCTCGGGATACGACTCCTATCAGCTGTTCGAACGCGACCATACCGCAAACTGCTTTTTCGAACACGTGTACTTCGGCCGACCGGACTCGGTCATCGACGGCGAACTCGTCTACGAAGTCCGGCGCGAACTCGGACGCCAGCTGTGGGAGGAATCCGGAATCGAAACGGACGTAGTGATGCCCGTGCCGGACTCGGGACGCGCGTTCGCCGCCGGCTACGCCGACGCGGCCGCCGAAACTACCGTCGACGGCGATCCTCGAGATCCGGAAGACGACGGAGTCGCGTTCGCGGAGGGATTGATGAAGAACCGCTACGTCGGTCGTACGTTTATCATGCCGACACAGGACGAGCGCGAGCGTGCCGTCCGGCTGAAACTCAACCCGATCAAGAGCACGGTCGACGGGAAGACGGTGACGGTGATCGACGACTCGATCGTTCGGGGGACGACGTCGACCCAACTGGTGGAACTGCTCCGGGAATCCGGGGCCGAGGAAGTGCACGTTCGGATCGGCGCACCGCCGATCGTCGCGCCGTGTTACCTCGGAATCGACATGGCTACGCGGGAGGAACTCATCGCGGCAGACCGGTCACTCGAGGAGATTCAGGAGGTGATCGGGGCCGAGTCGCTGTCGTACCTGTCGGTCGAGGCGATCGCAAACGCGATCGGAACCGACCGCGAGAACCTGTGTCTCGGTTGTGTCACCGGCGCGTACCCGTACGACATCGAGGGCGAGGAGACGGACCGACCGATCACGAGACCGAATATCTCGCCCGAACAGGCGCTCGGCGACGACTGATCGCGGGATCCGGAAAAAAGAGCCGTCAGTACACGACGTACAGCAGGAGATAGACGACGATACCGAGCACGAAGGAGACGAGCCACAGCGAGGCGGCCACCCGGCCGACGATCCGGTGTCGGGTGTCGTAGATCTCGGAGACGGGGCGGGTGACCGCAAGCAATAGGACGTAAAACAGCAGGGGGACACAGAGCACCGCAAGCAGAATGTGAACCCCCAAAAGCGGGAGGTACACGAACGTCTCGACGGTCCCGGGCCCGGGGAACTCGGCCGGTCCTAGCAGGGCCACGCGGTAGAGATACAACACGAGGAACGCCGCAAAGAGTCCGAAGGACGCAACCATCGCCGCGCGGTGTTTTTCGACCTCCTCGATCCGGATATACCGCCAGCCGGCGACGATCGTGACGATCGCGAGCGCGCTCAAGACCGCGTTGACCGTGGGAATCGCATCGAGAAACGCATCGCCCGCCTGCGGGAGCAGGTCGGTCGGGATCGCCTGGAGCGCGGCGCCGAAGACGAGTGTCAGTGCGACGACCGTGAGAATTGCTGTCAGGGCAGGGACGTGGTCCCGAGCCCGTCGTCGAACTTCCATATTCGACATACGGGTTCCCGGGGGAAAAGCGGCCGGGATTTCGTCGATACTTCCCGTGGGACTCCCCGGCACTCGCGTGGCAAAGGGAAGGGCTTTTAATTATCCCCCGGGTACGGTTGAGTGCAGTTAAAACTCACATCGGGCGTGGGTAGCCAAGCCAGGCCAACGGCGCAGCGTTGAGGGCGCTGTCCTGTAGAGGTCCGCCGGTTCAAATCCGGTCCCACGCACTGAACAATATCTGCGAGCGTAGCGAGCAGGTTGCAGTGAAGGAGTAGGGCGGATTTGAACCCTGGAAGACGAGCGCCAGCGAGTCTTCGTCCGGTTCAAATCCGGTCCCACGCATTTTTCGGCGGCACAACGCGACGAGAGTCATGAGCGCAGCGAATGGCTCGAGGAGCCGTGCCGCCGTGAATGAGTATCTGGTGAGGATTTGAACCAGGCGAGTCGCAGCCCGGAACGGCGCGAAGCGCCGCACGCCCGGACCGTCTCGACGAGGTTCAAATCCGGTCCCACGCACTTTTCGGCGGCACAACGCGACGAGAGCGAGGTGCGAGCGAAGCGAGCACCTCGAAAACACGAGCGGTGAGCGAAGCGAACCGCGAGTGACGTCACAGCGAGCGAAGCGAGCACCTCGAAAACACGAGCGGTGAGCGAAGCGAACCGCGAGTGACGTCACAGCGAGCGAAGCGAGCACCTCGAAAACACGAGCGGTGAGCGAAGCGAACCGCGAGTGACGTCACAGCGAGCGAAGCGAGCACCTCGAAAACACGAGCGGTGAGCGAAGCGAACCGCGAGTGACGTCACAGCGAGCGAAGCGAGCACCTCGAAAACACGAGTGAGGAACCGTGCGGCCGAAACTACTGGATTCCGTACTGCTGAACCCGTAAGCGCTTTCTCTCCAACGACGTTTCTTCGAACGAATGAGCGACACCGCCTGGCTCGAGGACGCAACCATCTACACGCTCGACGTGAAGACCTTCTACGACAGCGACGGCGACGGCTGGGGCGACTTTCAGGGCCTCATCGAGAAACTCGAGTACGTCGACGACCTCGGCGTCGATTGTCTGTGGATCCGACCGTTCTATCCCAGTCCGCTCCGGGACAACGGCTACGACGTCGCCGACTACTACGCCGTGGACGACCGGCTGGGAACCCTCGAGGACTTCAGAGAGTTTACCGATCGGGCACACGACCGCGGAATACGGGTGCTCACCGATCTGGTGTTCAACCACACCTCGATCGACCACGAGTGGTTTCAAACGGCCCGCCGGGATCCCGAGTCGAAGTACCGCGACTACTACCTGTGGACCGGCGACGTCGAAACCGCCTACAACACGTTCAACATCTTCCCCGAACACGAGGACGGCGTCTGGTCGTACGACGAGGTCGCCGACGCCCACTACTTCCATCAGTTCTTCCACCACCAGCCGGACCTGAACGTCCGGAATCCGGAAGTTAGAGAGGAGTTTCACGACATACTCCGGTTCTGGCTCCGCCAGGGAGCCGACGGGTTCCGGATCGACGCCGCCCATCCGATGTTGATGCCGAAGGGACACGACGGCGGAACCCTCGCTGAGCCGATCGAGTTGTTCAAGCAAATGAAGCGTGTTGTCAGCGAAGAGCAGTCCGACGCCATCCTGCTCGCGGAGGCGGACGACCAACCCGAGCTACTGCCTTACTACTTCGGCGACGGCGAGGCGTTCGACCTCCAGTTCAACTTCGTGATGAACGCCCACCTCACGTACGCCATCGGGGTCGGCGACACCTGGCCCCTCCACCGAGCCCACGAGATCGTTCCCGACGTCGACGGGATCGGCAAGTGGGCGAACTTCCTGCGCAATCACGACGAGTGGAACCTGTTGAAGCTCCCCGAGGAGGCGTTCCATCACGCCCGCGAGGCGTTCGGCGAGGACGCGGGCGACTCGTGGATCTTCGAGCGCGGCCACCGCCTCCGACTGGCCGAGATATACGACAACGATCTGGACCGCGTGGCGATGGCCCACAGCCTGTTGCTGTCGCTGCCGGACGTCCCGGTGTTGCTGGCCGGCGACGAGATCGGGATGGGATCGGATCCGTCACTACGCGAACGAGAGGCTGTTCGAACCCCAATGCAGTGGGACGACTCGGAGTACGCCGGCTTCTCGACGAGCGAACCCGGCGACGTGCACAATCCCGTCATCGACGAGGGAGAGTACAGCTACGAACGCGTCAACGTTGCCGACCAGCTGAACGACCCCGGATCACTGCTCTCACGGGTCGGGGAACTCGTCGACGCCCGGAGCCAGTGTCCGGAGATCGTCGACGGGATCTACTCCGTCGTCGACGTCGACCGTGACGACGTCTGGCTCCACCGCTACGATCACGGCGACAACCTGCTCGTGTGTGGACACAACTTCGCCGACGAACCGAGAGAGGTCGCCTGCGCGTTCGGACCACCCGAAGACGTGTCGACGTCGATCGTCGGGGACGGCGACTACCGCGTCGAGGGCGGTGATCTCACGTTCGAGCTCGACGGCTGTGACTACCTCTGGATTCGCGCCGACAAGTGGGGCAAGCGGGCGCCCGAACCGGGAGAGGTGCTGGCGCTCAGTCGGTGAGCTGGCTGTCCGGTCACATCGGTTCAGCTGTGGAAACGACGGCGACACTTTCGACCCGGAGATCACCGGAGGGAGTATCGACGTCCCCGCCGGACACGAGATCCGTTGGCTCGACCGTTTCCTCAGGGAGACTGACGTGCTCGGGCATCGGCGCAAAGTTCAGCACGACGACGAGACGCTCCTCGCCGGCTTCGCGGGCGTACGCAACCACGCCGTCGTGTACGGCGTCGACCTCGACGGGTTCGAACGCACCCCCGGGGCCGAAGGCGGGGCGCTCCCGCCTGAGCTCGTTCAGCGCCCCGTAGTGGCGCCGGAGTTCCTCGTCTGTCTCCTCCCAGGAGATCCTCTCCCGGCGGGTTCGCTCGCCGATCTCCTGGCCGGCGTACAGCAGCGGGATCCCGGGAAGCGTGAATATCGCACCCGCGGCCGCCTCGGTTTCGGGGCGGCCACACTCCTCGAGGAAGCGGGTCTCGTCGTGGTTCTCCATGTACTGGAGGAACCCGGCGTGGTCCGGAAAGCCGGTCTCGGCGCGCTGTCGGATCGCGTCCACCACCGCCCGCGCGGGCATCTCGCCGTGCCCGATCTGCCGCAGGTTGTGATACAACGTGGTGTCGAAGTGGACATCGAAACAGAGTTCGTGGAACTCGGGGACGTACGGGATCGTCTCGTCGAGCAACAGGAACTCGCGATCGTGGGACTTCACGCGGTCGCGGATCTCCTGCCAGAAACTCGTGGGCACTGCCCAGGCCATGTCACACCGGAACCCGTCGACGTACGGCGCCCACTCGTCGACGACGTCGAGCAGATGTCGCCTGACGTGGAGGTTGTCGAAGTTGAAGTTCGCGATGTACGGCCAGTCGAAGTACGTGGCCGGGACATCGTCGGCTTCGTTCTCCCACTCGTACCAGTCACGATACTCGGGATCCCCCGCTTTCGCGCGCCCGAAGAACTCGTGTTCGCGGGCGGAGTGATTGAGCACCAGATCGAACAGCACCTTGATCCCGTGATCGTGAGCTTCCTCGAGCAACGCCTCGAACTCCTCTCGGGTACCGAGGTCGTCGGCGATCGAAAAGAAGTCCGTGATGTTGTAGCCGTGATCGAATTCGTCGTTTTGGAGCACCGGCGTCAACCAAATGCAATTCACCCCGAATTCGGCGAGTTCGGGGAGTCGATCGGCGATCGCCTCGAAGGTCGGCTCGTCACCGTCGGCGAACGTCCGGACGTAGATCTCGTACAGCGTGATCGACCGGCTCCACGCCGGCGGCTCGTTGAGACGGTCGACGAGTATCTGCCCCTCCTCAGTCGGTGCTACCGCGATCGCGTCCGACACGCTGTAGGTATCGTTCGTGGGATCTACAGCGACCGCGTGGATTCGGCTGTATTCACGGATGTCCGCCCGATCGATCCGTACCTCGTGTCCGTCGATCGTCAGCTCCGAACCCGACACCGGATCTCGATCGTCGGCAAGGAACTCGACCGCGAACCCATCCGGGGGAACGTCGGCCCCCGGTGCCGGTTTCGGCGTCCCCGTCACCACGACTTCGTCTCCCTCCACGCGTCCGTCCAGCCGGATGCGGGGACGTCCCCCCGCACCATCCCGGAACGGGTCGTCGGATCCTCCGCAACTCTCCGCCGGGAGATCGCTTTCGCCACCGCTTATCCCACCGCTCACGCCGCCACTTCGGTGGAGTCCACTTCCGCCCGACGAACCACCGCCGTCACCGTCGCCACCGTCGCTGTCCGTCCCGTCTCCTTCGTCGTCGACGGGAAGGGGCGGCTTTTGGGACGTCGGGAACACACGAACCGTGAGCGTGTGTTGTCCGTCCGGCGCGTCGAGACCCAGCTTGTAAGTGCCAGAGACGTCGGGCGTGAACTGCTCGACGGGAGCGTCTCCCAGGGTCGCGCTGCTCCCCTTCGGTGCTCTCGCGACGTGCCACTCGTACTCCGCCGAGGGGTCGGGGTCCCTGGGGGCGAGGTCGATCGTCGATCCCACGCCGATAAACCGTGGGGGTCCGGGATGGTGCATAGTTATTCACTATATCGGTAGTAACCACTTTAGTTCTCCCTATCGCGTTCGGCGGTCGCCGGCTGGTTCCGTTTCGGCCCGGAAACTATTCGGAAGGCCACTCCGATAGTAGTTGCGTGGTCGTCTCTACCGATTGACCTCCTCCACGAGGGGGACGTCCGCCTCCTCGCGAACGGCTGGGTCGAACTCCCGACCGGTCGCCTCCTGTCGCCGGAGGCCGTCCATCACATCGACAGGAAGTCCGAGGAGCCGACCCACGAACGAACGTGACTTCCTCCGCCCTGAAGTGAAGATTCCTCCGTGGATGACCGACACTCGATCGACGGAACCACTAAGCCGCTCCCGCCGTCCCAGTTGTGCATGGAGATCGATGTCGTCGACATGGATCACGTCGCGATCCGCGTGACCGATCTGGAACGCTCACTGACGTTTTATCACGACCTGCTCGGGATGCCGATCCGCGATCGGGACCGGTACGACGCCGGCGAGGTACCGTACGTCGCCGTCGTCGCCGGGGGCCGACACGTTCATCTCGTACCGACCGACGAGGAGGAAGACGGCCCGATCGACGTCGACGGCGAGCACCTCTGTTTGCTCGTGCGCTCCAACCGGATCGACTCCCGGTCGGACGTCGAGGAATTGCTGGAAGAACTGCGCGAACGTGGGATAGAAGTGGAATCGGGCGAACCACGGAAACGCTACGGCGCGTACGGCCGGGCGTGGGCCGCATACGTCCGTGACCCCGACGGCCGTCGCGTCGAACTCAAGATCCACTGAACCTCTGTCGGCTCCGATCCCACAAAACACATATATACTACCTCTATTGGAGGCGACGTACACACGGAGCTTCGCCGGGATGAGTTCGGTCCGGAAACCACCCCAATGCCGTCCGGCAGTTATATTCGGTAACAAATTTTCAAAATACCCGTACTTTTATTTGCCTTCCGCTACAAATGATTATCACGGAGATAACCGACCGGGAGCCCCGCTTCTCCCGTTAGACCTCCACACCCTGATCCAAGTATGAGTGAGAACGTCCGACGATACACGGACGACCGTGTCCGCCGTCGCGAGACCGAGGAGGAACGAGACGACGAACAGGTGACCTGCCCGGAGTGTGGCGGTCAACTCGAGACGGATACCGAACACGGCGAAACCGTCTGTGCCGACTGCGGCCTGGTCGTCGAGACCGACGAGATCGACCGCGGTCCCGAGTGGCGCGCATTCGACTCCAAAGAGAAAGACGAAAAGAGTCGCGTGGGGGCGCCGACGACGAAGATGATGCACGACAAGGGGCTGTCGACGAACATCGGCTGGCAGGACAAGGACGCCTACGGCAAGACCCTCTCGAGCCGACAGCGGGAGAAGATGCAGCGGCTCCGCACCTGGAACGAGCGGTTCCGTACTCGCGATTCAAAAGAGCGCAACCTCAAGCAGGCGCTGGGCGAGATCGACCGGATGGCCTCGGCGCTGGGGCTGCCCGAGAACGTCCGCGAGACCGCCTCGGTCATCTACCGCCGTGCGCTCGATGAAGACCTCCTGCCCGGCCGCTCGATCGAAGGCGTCGCCACCGCCGCGCTGTACGCGGCTGCCCGCCAGGCCGGCACCCCCCGCAGTCTCGACGAGATCGCGGCCGTCTCCCGGGTCGAGAAAGACGAGATCGCCCGGACGTACCGGTACGTCGTCCGCGAACTGAAACTGGAGATCCAGCCCGCGGATCCCGAGAGCTACGTCCCCCGGTTCGCGAGCGACCTCGGCCTCTCGGAGGAGGCCGAACGACGCGCGCGACAGCTGCTCAAGACCGCAAAGGAGCAGGGCGTCCACTCCGGCAAGTCGCCGGTCGGGCTCGCCGCTGCCGCCGTGTACGCGGCCTCGCTGCTCACCAACGAGAAGGTGACCCAAAACGACGTGAGCGAGGTGGCGAACATCTCTGAAGTGACGATCCGAAACCGCTATCACGAACTGCTCGAGGCCGAAGAGGAAGTCCAGCTTCCTTGACCGCTGTCCGCGCTGCTTTTGTACCGTCGCGACGATCGCCGGACATGGAGACGACCCGCCACTTCGTGGCTACCCTGTACGTCGTCAACGACGGCGCGACGGCGCTGCACCGTCACCCGAAGCTCGGACTACGGCTCCCGCCAGGCGGCCACATCGACCGGGACGAGTTACCCCACGAGGCCGCCCTCCGCGAGACGCGCGAGGAAACCGGGCTCGATCCCTCGCTCGTAACGCCCGGGCCGACCTACGAGTCGGAAACCGCCCGGACGATCCCGACTCCACAACACCTCCTGCTGGAGGACATCAACGTTCATCCGGACGGAACCGTCGGCCACCAGCACGTCGATCACGTGTTCTTCGCGCGGGTCCAGAGCCGCGAGATCGATCCGGACGGTGACGACGAGGCGACGGCCGACGCATGGAAGTGGTACGACAGGGCAGCGCTGCGTGACGCGGATCTGGACGAGGACGTCGCCGAACTCGGTATCGACGCGATCGAGACGGTCGAGCGGACCCTCGAACGGCAAACCTAAACCACGAGAAACCGAATCCGGTCGGTAGATGCGCCTTCGGGTCAACTGGCGTGCGAGTTTGGGACTGGTCGGAAGCATCCTCAAGTGGCTCGCGTTCCCCCTCGCGTTTCCGCTCGCCCTCGCCGTGTACTACGGCGAACCGACGACGCCGTTCGTCGTGACGATCATGGTCACGCTCGGCGTCGGGGGCGCACTCGAGCAGTTCCGCGGCGAAGGCGACTTGGGCGGCCGCGAAGCGTTCCTGATGGTCGCGCTGGCGTGGCTGTCGGTGGCCATCGTCGGGGCGATCCCGTTTCTGGCGGCGGGTAACGGTGTCATCGCACAGCCGATCGACGCGTTGTTCGAGGCGATGTCGGGAGTTACGACCACCGGTGCGACCGTCCTCGAGGATTTCTCGGCACACTCGAACTCCATGCTGATGTGGCGTCAGGTGATCCAGTGGCTCGGTGGGCTCGGAATCCTGGTGCTCGCGCTGTCGGTCCTCTCGCAGTTGTCGATCGGTGGCGCCCAGCTGATGGAGACCGAAACACAAACCCAGGACGTTCACAAACTCTCGCCACACATCGCCGAAACCGCCCGGACGCTGTGGTCGCTGTACGCCGGGGTGACCGCGCTGTGTGCGGCGTCGTTGTACGGGCTCCATCTCGTGGGGCTGGCTCCGAACATGACCCCGTTCATGGCGCTTTCTCACGCGTTCACCGGCGTCGCGACCGCCGGATTCTCCCCGTCTCCGGGGAGCCTGGGAGCGTTCTCGGTGGCAGCCCAGTGGACCATTATCCCGTTTATGCTCATCGGCGCGACCAACTTCATCCTCATCTACTACTTCGTCCAAGGGGACTGGGGGCGTCCGGCCGAAAACGAGGAGTTCCGGTTTTACCTCGGCGTGGTCGCCGGCACGGTGGTGCTGCTCGCGCTGTTGCTGTTGACCGATCCGTCCGTCTCGTATCCCCTCGAAGAGAAGTTCCGACACGCCACGTTCCAGGTCGTCTCGATCATGACGACGACCGGGTTCGCGACCGCAGACTTCAACACGTGGTCGCCGGCCGCCAAACACGTCCTGTTCGTGTTGATGTTCCTGGGCGGCATGGCCGGATCGACCACCTGTTCGATCAAGCTGCTCCGGTGGCTCATCGTCTTCAAGGCGCTCCGCCGGGACCTGTTTACCGCGGTCCATCCCGACGCCATCAAACCGGTGCGGCTCAGCGATCAGGTCGTCGACGAGGAGACGATCCGGGACACGTATGCGTTCACGCTGCTGTCGCTGTTGCTCTTTTTCGGACTCGGGATCTTCGTCGCGGTCGACAGCGCCCGGATCGGCCTCGGGATCGACGAGTTCGAGGCACTCGGGGCGGCTGCGGCGACCTTCTTCAACATCGGCCCGGCGTTCGGGATCGCAGGCCCGTTCGACAACTACTACCCGTTTTCGGACGCGACCAAGGTCGCGATGATCGTGCTGATGTGGGTGGGTCGGATCGAGATCATACCGGTGCTGGTCCTGTTTACTCGGTCGTACTGGAAGTCGTAGCTCAGACGGCGTCTTCCACCGCGCTTGCCACCCGGACGATCGTTTCCTCGTCGAACCGCGGACCGACGAGCTGGAGACCGACCGGGAGGCCGTCGGCGGTCCCTGCTGGGACCGAGATCGCCGGCAGGTTCGCGAGGTTGACAGGCGTCGTGTTCGCATCGGCGAGATACATCTGCAGGGGATCGTCGAGGCTCTCGCCGAGCTCGAACGGCAACACCGGCATCGTCGGCGAGGCGATCACGTCGACCTCCTCGAAGGCGGCGTCGAAGTCCTGTTTCACCCACGCGCGGGCGTCCTGGGCCTTCCGGTAGTACTTGTCGTGATAGCCCTCCGAGAGGGCGTACGTCCCGAGCAGGATCCGACGTTTGACCTCCGCGCCGAACGCCTCCCGCGTCTCGGCGAACGTGTCGTTCCAGTTGCCGTCGTGACCCGCCGAGTGACCGTACCTGACGCCGTCGAACCGCGCGAGGTTCGACGACGCTTCCGACATCGCGATCACGTAGTACGCCTGCACCGCGTGATCGACCGACGGGAGCGACACCTCGACGGTCTCGGCGCCACGCGACTCGAGGGATTCGAGCGCGTCCTCGACGGTTTCGACGACGCGTTCGTCGGCACCGTCGAAAAGCTCCGTCGGGATCCCGATCGTCGTCCCGTCGACGTCGCCGTCGGCTGCAGCCGCGTAATCGGTCCCGTCGGCCGGATGGCGGTCGAACTCCTCGCGTTCGTCGTATCGGGTCGTCGCGTCGCGTTCGTCGGGGCCGGCGATGACGTCCAGGAGTCGGGCGGCGTCCTCGACGCTGGACGCGATCGGGCCGATCTGCTCCAGTGAGTTGGCGTACGCGACGAGTCCGTACCGGGAGACGAGCCCGTAGGTGGGCTTGATCCCGACGACGCCACAGAACGCGGCGGGACACCGCACCGACCCGCCGGTGTCGGAGCCGAGCGCGAGGTCGGCGTCCCCCGACGCGACTGCCGCAGCCGATCCGCCCGAGGAGCCGCCCGGAACGCGGTCGGTGTCGGCGGGATTGTGCGTCGGGCCGAACGCCGAGGTCTCTGTCGTCGTTCCCATCCCGAACTCGTCCATGTTCGTCTTGCCGACCATCGTCGCGCCGGCGTCGAGAACGCGCTCGACCACGGTGGCGTCGTACGGCGGGACGTAGTCGGCGAGCATTTCCGACCCGCAGGTCGTCGTGACCCCCTCCGTCGAGATGTTGTCCTTCACCGCGATCGTCATTCCGGCGAGTGGACCGTCCGACGTGCCGTCGACGGTTTCTTCGGTGATATAAAGGTTGAGATCCGCGCTCATCTCACGACACCCGCGGTCCCTTGAATTTCCCGTCTTCCGATTCGGGCGCGTTCGCGAGGGCGTCCTCCTGAGAGAGCCCGTCTTCGACCTGATCTTCGCGGAGGACGTTCACGAGTTCCGTGTCGCGGTCGACCTCCGGAACCTCGTCCAGCGTGTCGAAGTACTCGAGCACCTCGGAGAACTGCTCGGCGAACTCCTCGGGTTCACCCACCTCGAGCGCAACCCGCGCGAGTGAGGCGACGTGTTCGACGTCGTCGGTCGTAACCGTCGGTTCGCTCATACGCGGAGGTGTTTCGGCGCGAGAGTAAGAGTTTCGATGGCCGACCCCGTGGCTGCCAGCCAACTTTTTATAAACGATCACGGGACCACGAACCCCGTGGTCAGCACGGACGCCATCGCCCGGGCCCTTCGAACGCTCGCCGAACGCACAGCCACGGCGCGGCCGCCGTACGCCGGAGTGATCGAGGAGGCCGACGCGGCGCTGGAGGACCTCGATCGCGCAGCGTCGTTCGTCGAGGCCGACGGACTCGGCCGGCTCTCGGAGGCGGTAGACTCCGCCCGCAGGGATGGACACGAGGAACTCGCAGATCGGGGTGAGAACGCGCTCGACTCCTACCACCGGCTTCGGGAAGCGGCAACCGGAGACGTGACGCGTTCGCGGAACCCATTTACCACAGAAGGTGCAAGGTTCGACGAATGACATCGGCTGACGGATCGGAACCCGCACCGGCTCCGACGCGGGTGCTCCACACCGGCGACACCCACGTCGGCTACGAGCAGTACCACTCCCCCGAGCGACGACGGGATTTCCTCGAAGCGTTCGAGCAGGTCGTCGACGACGCGATCGAGGAGAGCGTCGACGCCGTCGTCCACGCCGGCGACCTGTTTCACGATCGTCGTCCGTCGCTGCCGGATCTACTCGGGACACTCGAGTTGCTCCGGCGGCTCGACGCTGCAGACATCCCCTTCCTGGCGGTCGTCGGGAACCACGAATCCACTCGCCGAGGGCAGTGGCTGGACCTCTTTGAAAGCATGGATCTCGCGACCAGACTCGGTGCGGAGCCGGTCGAAGTCGGCGAGACCGCCTTTTACGGGCTCGACCACGTCCCTGAATCCCGGCGGGACGACCTCGACTACGAGTTCGAACCCAGCGATGCGGCACACGCCGCCCTCGTGAGCCACGGTCTGTTTACCCCGTTTGCACACGCGAACTGGGACACGGAAACAGTACTCGCGGAGTCGACCGTCGCATTCGACGCGATGCTGCTCGGTGACAATCACGTCCCCGACACGGCGACAGTCGATGGGACGCGGGTAACTTACTGCGGGTCGACGGAGCGCACCAGCGCGAGCGAGGAGACGCCCCGCGGGTACAACCTCGTCACGTTCGACGCCGACACCCGGGGACCGGACGGCGTCGAGATTCGTCGTCGGACGATCGAGACCCGACCGTTCGCGTTCGTCGAGGTGGAACTGGCGGACGGCGAGGGCGTCGAACGGGTTCGCGAACGGGTGACACAGCACGACCTGGAGGACGCCGTCGTGATCGTCCGAATCGACGGAAGCGGAGACCCGGTGACGCCGGCGTCAATCGAGGAGACTGCACTGGAGGAAGGCGCGTTGATCGTGCGGGTAACCGACCGCCGGGAGGTCGACACGGCAGAGGAGATCTCTGTCTCGTTCGGTGACCCGGACGAGGCGGTGCGGGAACGGATCCGGGAGGAGGGGTTCTCATCGGCCGCACGAGAGTTTGACGACGTGGTTCGCTCGGTGGAAATTCCGGCTTCGAACGTTCGGGCCGAGGTGAAAAACCGGCTGTCCGACCGGATCGAATCGGAAGGCCTGGAGGCGCTTTCGGCGACTGAACCCGATGATACGAGCGACGGCGAAGAGGGCAGTGGGGACGGAAAGACCGACCGCGAGAGCAGTAATATGGGCCGCGTGGGTGAGGACCGGGACATGGACGGCGACGGTGAGGACCGGGACATGGACGGCGACGGTGAGGACCGGGACATGGGCGGCGACGGTGAGGCACGCGGGGACGAACCGAAAAGCTCCGGACCCGACGGGCAACGATCGATGGAGGAGTACCTGTGAGGTTCGAGCGACTCGAACTCGCGAACTTCAAACCGTACGCCGACGCGGAGCTTCGCCTCCGGGACGGCGTCACCGTCATCCACGGCCTCAACGGCAGCGGGAAGTCGTCGCTCCTGGAGGCGTGTTTCTTCGCTTTGTACGGCGCGAAAGCGCTCGAGGGAACCCTCGAGGAAGTGGTTACCAACGGTGAGGAGGAAACCGAGATCGAACTGGCGTTTAGCCACGACGGCACCGACTACCGGATCTACCGCCGGATCCGCGCGAGCGGCGACCGGGTCAGCACCGTTGATTGCACCCTCGAGGGGCCGGACGTCACCGTCGACGGGGCGCGAGACGTCCGCCGATTCGTCACCGAACTGCTCAGGATGGACGCGGAGGCGTTTCTCAACTGCGCGTACGTCCGCCAGGGGGAGGTGAACAAACTGATCAACGCGAGTCCGAGCCAGCGGCAGGACATGATCGACGACCTGCTGCAGCTCGGGAAACTCGAGACCTATCGCGAACGGGCGGGCGACGCACGCCTCGGTGTCGAGGACCTGCTCACGTCCAAACGGACGCTACTCGAGGACAAAGCCGACCGAATCGAACAGAAGGAGGACGCCGACCTCCACGGCAAGCTCAACGACCTCGAATCGCGGCTCGGCGAGGTCGACGACGAGATCGACCGGGTCGAAGCACAGATCGAGAAGGCCGAAGAGACGAAAGCCGACGCCGAGCGCGTCCTGGAAGAGCACGACGAGAAACGGGCCGAGATCGATGCGCTGGAGGAGGAAATCGACGAGATTGCGGAGACGATCCGGGAGGCCGAATCCGAGCGCGAAACGCTCCGTGAACGGATCACCGAGACCCGGGAACGCATCGACGGCCTCGAAAGCGAACTGGAGACGGCACGGGACGACGCGGGGCTCGACGCCGCGACCGACGAGGCGATCGCAACACGCCGGGAGGAACTCGACGACAGGGAGGCCGACCTCGAAGAGCGCCTGAGCGACATCCGGGTGAAACGGGAGGGGTTCCGGAACCAGGCCGCGAACCTCGCCGAGAAGGCAACGACGCTCGAAGGTCGGGCCGAAGAGGCAGAGTCGGACGCGGCAGAGGCAGAATCCGACGCGGCGGAGGCCGACCAGACGGCACGAGAACACGAAGAAAAACTCGAGTCGATCGACGACCGAATCGACGCAGTCAAAGAACAGTTCGAGGAGACGGACGTCGAACCCGGTAGCGCCGACAGCCTGCGCGAGGAGATCCAGTCGGAACTGTCGGCAGCTCGCGAACGCGTTGCCGAACTCGAGACCGAGCTGTCGAACGCTCGCGAACGCGTCGCTGAAGTCGAGGCACTGCTCGCGGCCGGCAAATGTCCGGAGTGTGGACAGCCGGTCGATGGCTCACCCCACGTAGATTCGATCGACGAGGACCGCGAGCGGGTTACCGAACTCGAAGAGGAACTGTCCGACGCACGCGGGGAGGTGAGCCGTCTCGAAAAGCGACTGGCGGACGCCGAGGAACTCCGCGAGGCCGAACAGCGGCTCGGCGAGCTGGAAAACGCACGGGAGCTCCGTGAAGAACGACTCGCGAATGCCCGGGAGACGGCCGAAGAGCGACGAGAGCGAGCGGAAACACTCCGGGAGAACGCCGACGAGCTGCGGGAGCAGGCCGCCGAGGCCACGGAGGTCGCCGAGACGAAACGGGAAGAGGCAGCCGAAGCCCGGGAGCGCATTGAAACGCTCGAAAGGAAACTTGACACGATCGATTCCGAACGGGAGATGCTCTCGTCGGTCGAGTCAACGCTCGAAGCGATCGAGGAACTGGCGGATCGAATCGACCGCCATCGCGACCGTCGGTCGACACTCGAGGAACTGAACGACGAACGCCGGGAGCGTCTGCGGGAAAAGCGCGAAGCGAGGGACGAACTCCGGGAGTCGTTCGACGACGACCGGATCGAGTCGGCCAGAGAGAACAAGCGCACGGCCGAGGCCTATCTCGAGGAGGCGAAACCCGAACTCGAAGATCTCAGGGAGACGCGAGACGAACTCCAGAACTCGATCGGCGGCGTGAAAACGGAACTGTCCGAACTCGAACGCCTGCGAGAAGAGCGGGATCAACTGGCCGACCGGGTCGAGATGCTGGAATCGGTCCACGAGGAAGCCGAATCCCTCGAACAGCTGTACGGCGATCTCCGTGCGGAGCTGCGCCAGCGAAACGTCGAGACGCTCGAGCGCATGCTCAACGAGACGTTCGAACTGGTGTACGGTAACGACGCGTACTCGCACATTGAACTCGACGGCGAGTACGAACTCACAGTGTACCAGAAGGACGGCGAACCGCTCGAACCCGCGCAACTTTCGGGTGGCGAGCGCGCGCTGTTCAACCTGGCGCTGCGGGTGGCCATCTACCGACTGTTGTCGGCCGGAATCGACGGGGCCGCACCGACCCCGCCGCTCATTCTCGACGAGCCGACCGTGTTCCTCGACGCCGGCCACGTCTCGCGACTGGTCACGCTGGTCGAAGAGATGCGAGAGTTCGGGGTCAGACAGATCGTGATCGTGAGCCACGACGACGAACTGGTCGGGGCCGCAGACGACCTGCTCACCGTCGAAAAAGACGCGACGACGAACCGGTCGAGCGTGCGGCGCGAGGACTCGCCGGCGATCCCGTCCGGGATCGCGGACGACGATTGATCGAGAGCTCTCAGGACGTTCCCAGTTTGCGAAAATTCCGGTCGAATACAAGCAGTCCGCCATTGAGTATACAGACGTGTCAGGGCCTTCGAGAGACGAACAATCCCGCCGAAAGTCGACCAGTAACTGGCACTCGCGATCAATCGATTCAATCTACGAGACGCTCGAGACATCGGATCAGGGGTTGTCGAAAGCTGAGGCTCGGACTCGTCTCGAGCAAGAGGGTCCAAACGAGATCGTGGCCGAGGAGGGGATCTCCCCATTTCGTATCCTCATCGAGCAGTACACCTCGGCATTGATATGGGTCTTGATCGTCGCCGCGTTCGTGATGGCCGGTGTCGGACACACGATCGACGCTGGCGTCATTGCTACGATCGTGATCTTCATCACGTTGTTCGGATTCGTTCAGGACTATCGCGCCGAACAGAGCATTCAAGCGCTCGCAGAAATGGCGACAAGAGCCGCGATCGTCCGACGTGACGGAGAGAAACGGGAAATAGACGCCAGGACAGTCGTGCCGGGAGACGTTATCTTCGTCGAGTCGGGTGACGTCGTTCCTGCCGATGCCCGGATCGTCGAGGAGTCCAACCTCCGGGTCGACGAGAGCGCACTGACTGGCGAGAGCGTCGGCGTCTCGAAGGAGGTCGGTACCGTCGAGGAAGAGATCTCGCTGGCCGAACGCAAGAACATGCTGTACAAGGACACGGTCGTCGAACGGGGCTCGGGGACGGCGATCGTTGTCGAAACCGGTCCGGAGTCCGAAATTGGGCAGATCGCGACCGCGCTCGAGGAGGCCGAGGAACGAGCAACACCGTTCCAGGCCGAGATGGATCGCCTCGGGAAAATCATCGCGCTCGGCGTCATCGGCGCAGTCGCCGTGATCGCGCTCGTCGAGATCTCTGTCGGCGAAACGGAACCACTGCAGGTGTTCCTGACGGCGGTTGGGATCGCCGTTTCAGCTGTTCCCGAGGGTCTCCCAGCAGTCGTGACACTCTCGCTCGCACTCGGGGCGCGCCGGATGGCAGATCAGAACGCGCTCGTCCGACGACTGCCGATCGTCGAGGCGCTGGGATCGGTTGACGTCATCTGTACTGACAAGACGGGGACACTCACCGAAGAGGAGATGACAGTACAGCGGATCGTCGCCGATCGACAGGTGTTCGAGGTGACTGGAACCGGCTACGACACCGACGGTGAGTTTCGAAAGGAGGGTGAACCGGTAGAAACCGGTCGCGTTGCTGAAGTGTTGCGCTGTGGCATGTTGTGTAACAATGTCGATATCGGCACCCGCGAACGAGGTGCTGAAGGCAGACGTGAGCCCGAAACCGAGGCGTCCAACAGTCGGGATGGCAGAACGTATCTCGGGGATCCCACCGAGATAGCGCTGTTCGTGGCCGCCCAGAAAGCCGGGTTCGACCACGAAGATCTCGCCGCTAGGTACCCCAGAATCGGCGAGATCGAGTTCACCTCCGACCGCAAGCGCATGACGACTGTCCACCGAACGCCAAACGGCGAGACCGCCGCCTACATGAAGGGAGCTCCGGAAACCGTTCTCGAGCGCTGCGACCGCGAACTCGTCGATGGTGAAGTGACCGAGTTGACGGCTGACCGTCGAGCAGCGATCGAGACCCGGACCGAAGCGTTCGCAGAAGACGCATTGCGCGTCATGGGCTTTGCCTTCCGAACCGACCTCCCGGAGTCACAGATCGAGTCACCGGACGAAGACCTCGAGCAGGAGATGGTATTTCTGGGATTACAGGGAATGCTCGATCCACCCCGACCCGAGGTCCCGGAGGCGATCGCGGGATGTCTCGACGCCGGGATCGACGTGGTGATGGTCACCGGTGACAACGCAGTCACCGCTCGAGCCGTCGGAGAGGAAATCGGATTGCGCCCGACACGTGTCGTTACCGGCCCCGAACTCGATGATATGAGCGACGAGGAACTCGCCGAGGTCGTAGCAGAAGTGGATATTTTCGCGCGAACCTCGCCCGAGCACAAGACTCGAATCCTCCAGACGCTCCAGGCGAAGGGACACACCGTCGCGATGACCGGGGACGGTGTCAACGACGCGCCAGCGGTAAAAAACGCCGACGTCGGCATCGCGATGGGCCGTCGCGGCACGGACGTTACCGAGCAGGCTTCCGACATCGTCCTTCTCGACGACAATTTCGCGACGATCCGGGATGCGGTAAAAGGGGGACGACGCATCTTCGACAACGTCCGCAAATTCGTAAACTACCTCCTTTCCGGTAACGGCGGCGAGGTGACGATGGTATTCACCGGATCGATGCTGGGACTCGGACTCGTTATAACACCGATCCAGATCCTCTGGATCAACGTCGTTACGGACGGTATTCCTGCACTCTCGATCGGGATTGATCCGGCGGCAAAAGACATCATGGATCGCGATCCGCGACCGCGGGACGAAGGCGTCATCACAGACAGAATCGTCACCTCCATCGTCGGAATAGCGATATTCATGACGATCTGTCTGCTTCCGCTCTTCACGCTCAACTTCTACGGCGAGTTGATCCCTGGATACGACGTAACTGACGCCCTCTTCGGATGGAGCCCGACGTACGATCCCGGACGAGAACTCGCCCAGACAATGGTGTTCACCGGGCTGGTTGTCTTCGAAATCGTACGCATACAGGCAATCAGATACCGGTACGGGCTCGGAATCCTTTCGAATCGCTGGCTCGTGGCCGCGGTAGGCGTCGCAATCGCGTTGCAATTGTTAGTGCTTTACACGTCCGTCGGCCAGTTCCTGTTCGGTGTTGCGCCGCTCGGCCTCGTCCACTGGGCCCAGATCGCTATTGTTACTGTCCTGTTCGCGCTGATCATGGCGATATTTGTGAAAATCCAGGATCGCTTGTTCGAGCAGTACTGACACTGGTGGCTCGCACTATTTCACGATCACAACGGGTACTGGTGCACGCCTAACCACCCTCTTAGCGACGCTTCCGACGAGGAACCGCTCTGCACCCGAGCGACAGTGACTCCCCATGACGATACGGTCGACGTCGTTTTCCTCGGCGTATTCGAGGATTACTTCGTCCGGATCACCGAACTCCAGAACGGTTTCGACGCGTTCGCCGTGATCGCCGGCGATGTTTCGTGCCTCCTCGAAGACCGTCTCGGCCTTCGACGTGGCTTTCTCGTGCCACTCGCGCCAGTACTCGGGCGAGACAGATCCTGGCGGCGCTCCGTCGTCGAACGTCGGCCTCATGACGTCGATGAGACTGAGTCCCGATCCGATCGGGTCCATAACGTGGCAGAAGACGATATCGGCCTCGGGATAGTCCGTCAGCGCGACCTCGAGTGCTTTCATGGAGAGGGGTGCCCCTTCTATCGGGACCAGGACAGTCTGTACCATACAAACGGTACCTGTCGTTCCAGCAAATAGCCCGGGGACGAACGAAACGAGCATCGAATCGAAGAGACTGCACGCATCGGATCGAAGAGCCTTCACGCATCGGATCGGAAACCTGGCCGCGGCCGGAACCCCTTTCCTCCGTCCGGTGGAGAATAGCGACATGGACGCACACGTCACCCAGTCGACCGTCTCCGGACGGGTACGCGCCCCGCCGTCCAAGAGCTACACCCACCGGGCGATCCTCGCGGCCGGGTACAGCGCCGGCGCACTGGTTCGAAACCCACTGTGGAGCGCCGACACGAAAGCCACGGCTCGCGCTGTCGAGCGGTACGGCGGCACAGTCGATCGCGCGTCCCGAAGGGAAGACGGGACACTCGACGTGGACGGTTTCGGCAGCCGACCTGACGTGCCGTCGGATGTCATCGACTGTGCGAACTCGGGGACGACGATGCGGTTGACGACGGCGACAGCCGGCCTCGCCGACGGCGGTACAGTTCTAACCGGGGACGCCTCACTCCGATCGCGCCCCCAGGGTCCGCTGCTCGACGCCCTCGAACAGCTGGAAGCGAGAGCCGAGAGCACCCGGAGGAACGGACAGGCACCGCTGGTCGTGTTCGGGCCGACCGACGGCGGCGCGGTGTCGATCCCGGGTGACGTCTCCTCGCAGTACGTCACTGCGCTTTTGATGGCCGGAGCGGTGACCGAGGAAGGGGTCGACATCGAACTGACAACCGAGCTGAAGTCGGCGCCGTACGTCGACATCACCCTCGACGTGCTCGACGCGTTCGGTGTGTCAGTGAACGTGATCGGAGGTATCGAGGACGGCGACATCGCGAGTGCGGGCGCAGACGGGTTCCAGGTTCCGGGTGGACAGTCCTACGAACCGACGGACGGCGAGTACTCGGTTCCGGGCGACTTCTCGTCGATGTCGTATCTCCTCGCAGCCGGTTCAGTCGCGGCCGAGCAGGGCGAAGCGGTTCTGGTCGCCGGCGCGCACCCGAGCGCACAGGGTGACGCCGCGATCGTCGACGTGCTCGATCGGATGGGGGCGACGATCGAGTGGGACCGAGACAACGGCCACGTCCGGGTCGAGCGATCCCCGCTGTCGGGCGTGACGGTCGACGTCGGCGACACCCCGGATCTGCTGCCGACGATCGCGACGCTGGGGGCCGTCGCAAACGGGGAAACCCGGATCGAAAACTGCGAACACGTCCGGTACAAGGAGACCGACCGGGTGACGGCGATGGCCGAAGAGCTGGAGAAACTCGGTGCGGAGGTAACTGAAGAGCCCGACGTTCTGACGATCGCCGGCGGCGAAAGCGAGCTATCGAGTGCGACCGTCGACGGACGCGGCGACCACCGGCTCGTGATGGCGCTTGCTGTCGCCGGGCTCGTGGCAGAAGGGACGACCACCGTCCGAGGGGCCGAACACGTCGACGTCTCGTTCCCGGGGTTCTTCGATGCGCTGTACGATCTGGGCGCGTCGGTGGAACGTTCGAAGTGATGCGCTCGGGGGATCCCGTCGAACTCCTCGAACGACGAGTAATCGAAGGGACGAGCCACCGGGCTTATCGACCGAGTTTTTCGAAGTGGTCGACGAGTGGTCGACGAGTGGTCGACGAGCGAAGCGAGTTCACGCGAGGCAGAAAACGCTCGAGGTCAAACGCATTTAACCCGGGGGCCCCCACAAGAGGTAATGAACGGAAATCGGTTCGGCCGACTGTTCCAGGTCACTACATACGGCGAGAGCCACGGACCGGCGATGGGCGTCACCGTCTCGGGCTGTCCCGCCGGCGTCGAACTCGACGAACAGCGCATCCAGCGGGAACTCGACCGGCGAAAACCCGGTCAGTCGATGATCACCACCTCCAGAGGGGAGCCCGACGAGGTCGTCATCAACTCCGGGCTCCAGGACGGCTACACCACCGGCACACCGATCGGGATGGTGATCCAGAACAAGGACGCCCGATCGGGCAAGTACGAGCCGTACGTGACGGCACCACGTCCCTCCCACGGTGACTACACGTACTCGGCAAAGTTCGGCAGCCGAAACTGGGGCGGCGGCGGTCGGTCCTCGGCACGCGAAACCGTAAACTGGGTCGCCGCTGGCGCCGTCGCAGAGGCGGTCCTCGAACAGAGCGAGTACGATGTTCGGGTGAAAGCTCACGTCAACCGAATCGGCGACATCGAGGCGCCCGACGTGAGCTTCGAACAGCTGCTGGAACACAGCGAGGAAAACGAGGTCCGCTGTGCCGACCCCGAGACGGCAGCCCGGATGCGCGAGGCGATCGAACAGTACCAGAAGGAGGGTGACTCGATCGGTGGCGCCGTCCAGTTCGAAGCACGCGGGGTGCCTCGCGGGCTGGGCGCCCCGCGGTTCGACGGCTTCCCCGCACGGCTGGGACAGGCACTGCTGTCGGTTCCGGCCACGACCGCCTTCGAGTTCGGGCTGGGACGGGAGGCGGCGTCAGTCACCGGTTCCGAACGGAACGACGACTGGACGTTCGACGACGGGGAATCACATCCCGAGATCGTAAGCGAAGAGGGCGACCCGGTGCCGGTCGGCAACGATCACGGGGGCCTGCAGGGCGGGATCACAACCGGCCAACCGATCACCGGCGAGGTGACGCTACACGCACCCACGTCGATCCCCAAAACGCAGCGAACCGCCGACTGGGAAACCGGGGAGGAAAAAGAAATCCAGGTCGTCGGCCGGCACGATCCGTCACTGCCGCCGCGTGCGGTTCCGGTCGTGGAGGCGATGGTGAACCTCACGATCCTGGATTTCATGCTGCTTTCCGGACGGATCAACCCCGACCGTCTCGACGACAGGCCGGGAGAGTACGACACCGACTATCATCCAAGCAGTCCCGAAAACGAATGAGCGACGACGTCGGACACTCCGCCTGCAGGTAACCCGTGCCACTGGAGTTGGACCTCGCTGGCCGTGCGCTCGCCTTCGCAGTCGCAGTCGGCGGTCCGGCGCTCGTGATCCTTTTTTACTTCGAGGGGATGTTCGTCGGGAAGATATTGCAACCCCCGCTGGTGTTCGTCGGCTACGTCGCGGCGACGGTCCCCTCGTGGCCGAAACTTGCGCTCCTGGGGGGAGCCGTCACAGTCGCGGCGACGCTGGGACAGTGGACGCTCGCTCGCGGCTTCGACGAGGACGCGTCGGAACTGTTCGGGATCAGGCGGACGGTTCCGGGACTCGATCGGATCCCAGAAACCGTCGAGCGCCGGGTCGGCGATCGCCGGCTCGCCATCGTCGAGCGCTACTTCGATGCCTACGGCGGCTGGGCCGTCGCCGTCTCGAACCTGGTGCCGGGAATACGGGGCGTGATGGCCATTCCGGCCGGGCTCGGTGGGTATCCGTCGGGACAGTTTCTGCTGGCAGCCGCTGTCGGCAATGTGGCGTACGTGGCACTTTTGATCGCCGCCGCGAGCGGAGTTCGCGGGCTCGCGCGCCTCGCCGGCGTCTGATGCGGGTCAGCTATACTCCACTCCAGTGACGGAACGAAGTAGAGGCCGCCGCGGTGTGGGACAGTCGAGAGCGATGACGCAGCCTCACGACCACACCATCGGGATCCACCAGATCGCGAACGCCGAGATCGCCAGGATCGCAGGAAGCGTGATCGCGAGCCCGACCTTTGCCATCTCTGGGATCGTCAGATAGCCGCTGCCGAAGACGATCGCGTTTGGTGCCGTCGCGACCGGCAACACGAAGGCGAAGGAGGCGGCGAACGCCGCCGTCGCCATCAGCGTCAGCGGTGCGACGCCGATCGCGATCCCGATCGACAGTGTGATCGGCATGAAAAGCGAGGCCGTGGCGGTGTTCGACGTGACGTTGGTGAGCGCGACAACGACTGAGGCGATCAGGAGGATCATCACAGCGAGTTCGGTGATCCCGAGTCCGGCGATCGCGTCGGCGACGGTTTCGTCGAGCCCGCTCTCCTGGAAGCCGCGTGCGATCGAAAAGCCCGCGCCGAGAAGGAGCAAAACCCCTCACGGGACGCGGGTAGTGTACTCCCAGTCGAGGAGTCGATTCCCGTCGACGGGAACCAGGAACACGAGGACGGCGCCGGCAATTGCGATAACGGCGTCTGTGAGCATCGGAAAGGTGGGTTGAAGCAGAAACGGCCGCAAAATCCAAGCGGCGGCAACGAGCCCGAACACCGCAAGCACCCGACGCTCCCCTGTAGTCATCGATCCCAGTTCCGCGAGCTGCTCGTCGATGACGTCCTCCCGACCGGGCTGTCTGTCGATCGTCGGTCGTAAGAGCGCCACCAGGATCCCCCACGTGACGAACAGAAAGACCGTCGCGAGTGGCACCCCGACGAGCATCCATTCGAGGAAGCCAATGTCGACCCCGAGATTGGAGGCGGCGACGCCCGCGAGGACGGCGTTCGGCGGGCTCCCGATCAGCGTCGCCGCGCCGCCGATCGAGGCGCCGTAGGCGATCCCGAGCATCAACGCGATCCCGAACGCTGTGTTGGGTAGCTCTTCGGGGTCGATGTCGACGTTGTGAAGCAATTCGCCGTCGACATCGTGTGGATCGTTCGGGTCCACGATGTCGTCCCGGTCGATCGGTGGCTTGCGACGGCCGCCGATCGACGTGAGTTCGACGATCACCGCCGCGCCGATCGGCACCATCATCATCGCGGTGGCAGTGTTCGATATCCACATCGATAACACCGCAGTCGCGCCCATGAACCCGAGGACCAGCCGGTTTCCGCTCGTCCCGACTCCGGAGATGATCAGAAGCGACAGGCGGTGATGGAGGTTCCACCGCTCGATGGCGAGCGCGATGAGAAACCCACCCAAAAGCAGGAAGACGATCGGATCGGCGTAGGGGGAAGTCGCGTTCCCGACGGACATGACGCCAGTCATCGGGAACAGGACAATCGGAAGCAAGGACGTCACGGGGATCGGAAGCGCCTCTGTCACCCACCAGAAGACTACCCAGGCGGTTCCAGCGAGGACAGCCGTCGCCGCCGGATCAAGCCCGAAGGGGTTCCCGACGTACAGGAGGAGAAACGATGCCGGGCCGAGGAACAGTCCGACTGTCTGCCGTGTGAGTCGTGGCGTCGGAATCACACGCCGATTCTCTCCCGGAAATATATAAATTAATACCGGGAAAAGGCGCCGAGCGGGCGCAAAAAGGGAGAAGATTTGTGTACCCCCGTCTCCTCCGGTCGGGTATGTCCCGGCTGTTGCCCTCCCGCACCGACCCACAGCCGTCGGACGGAGACCCCCGCGTCGTCGGCGTCAACAGCGACGACGCCGACGACCTGATCGCTGCGCTCTCCTCTGACACCGCCCGCGCCCTGCTCACCGAAATGCACGAGGAACCGGGGACGCCCTCCGAACTCTCCGACCGGGTCGACACCACCCTCCAGAACACGCAGTACCACATCGGTAAACTCGAAGACGCCGACCTCGTCGACGTCGTCGACACGGTGTACTCCGAGAAAGGCAGAGAGATGAACGTGTACGCGCCGTCGGATCAACCGCTGGTGCTTTTCGCCGGGCGAGAAGCCGAAAGCACCGGGTTGAAGACGGCCCTCACCCGGCTGCTCGGCGGGATCGGGGCGCTCGCGGCCGCGAGCGCCGTCGCCCACGCGATGCTCGCGACCGATCCCCCCGGCATCGTGCCGACCGTCGACGACGTCGATACCGCCGACGACGACGTCGGGCCTGCGGTCGCCGAAGAGCCCGAAGAGGAACCGACTGAGACGCCGGCACCCGAAGAGACGCCGGTTCCGGAAGCAGAAGAGGTCGCCGAACGTGCCGCCGAGGACGCCGAGTTTTACACGACTGCGGCCGATCAGGTGTCGGCCCTCGCGGAGGGAACGTTCTCCGCGCTGCCGCCAGGGGTCGTGTTCTTCCTCGGCGGGTTGAGTGTTCTCCTTGCAGTGTTCGCGATCCAGTATCTCGGGTCGCGGTACGGCTGGCCCTGACAGGGGGCGACACGGCTGATGCGTTTCGGTCTGCGGGGAACAGCTATTCATACTTCCCTGCCCAAGTCGGGAACATGGACCACGAGGCCGAAGTGGAAGGGATCGGCGTCGGACTCGGCCCCGAAGGGAGCCGTATTCCGGCGATCGTGCTCGACGTCCGCGAGGAGTACTTGCCGATATTTGTCACGCACGACCAGGCCGACTCGATCCGTCTCGCCCTCTCTGGGGAGCCGTTCGAACGGCCGCTGACACACGACCTGATGGTCGAGATGGTCACCGAGTTCGGCGGCGCGGTCGACGGGATCCGGATCGACGACCTCTCGGACGGAACCTTCTATGCGAAAGTGGACGCACAGCGATACGAAAACGGGGAACCAGAGCCGTTCGTCTTCGACGCGCGCCCGAGCGATGCGATCGCGCTCGCGGTCAGGGTCGACTGTACGATCACCGTAAGCGACGAGATCATCGACGAGGCGGGGCGTCCCCCGGAGGAACTCGCCCCGGCTGGCGACGAGGAGGGAATGCCCGGCGGAGACCCCTTCGGAGAGGCCGGTGATCCGTTCGACGACCACGAGGAGTTCGGGGAGTTCGGCGAGGAAGAGTTCGGAGGAGACACGTTCGACGACGGACCGTTCGGAAACGACCCCTCCGAGGAGTTGGGTGATCTGGATCCCGACGACCCCGACGACGAATCCGACGAGCAGTAGCTCCCACGGGCCACGGCAGGCTAGGTGGATCCCACCCGCCGACGCCTACTTTCTTGCGTCCGTCCTCGAAAGTTTACAGCATGGACGAGACGGCAACACTCGCGGAGTCACACACGGAGATGACCGAGATCCTGCTGCCGAACGACACCAACACCTATGGACGGGCACTCGGCGGCGTCGTGCTCCACTGGATGGACGTCTGTGGCGCAATCGCGGCGATGCGGTTCGCAAACCGGGGCGTAGTGACCGCCTCGATGGACCACGTCGACTTTATCAGTCCGATCGATCTGGGCGAGGTCGCCATCATCGAAGGCTACGTGTTCAACACCGGACGGACGAGTCTCGACGTTCGCGTAGAGGTCCGGGCTGAGGATCCCCGAACGGACGAACGACGGCAAACTACTACCTCGTTTTTTACGTTCGTCGCGCTCGACGACGACGGTGTTCCGACGCCGGTCCCGAACCTCGAGTGTCCGACGACGGAAGAGGAGTCGCTTCGCGACCGGGCGAAAGCGGAGCGCCGGCGACAACTCGAAGACGTCGTCGACAGGCTCGAATCTGAGTGACGCCGTTTCGCCCGGAAATCGACGCCGCCTACCGTGCCGGGGGGCGGGTGCCCAGCGTGAGCGATTCGGTCACGCGTTCGCCGTCGCGGATCACGTGCACGTCGATCGTTTCGCCCGGGGACGTCTCGAGCGCCAGGAACCGCGCGAGGTCCTCGTTCGTGGCGATCTCGGTGTCCTCGAAACCGACGATCACGTCCCCGCCGGTCGGGATCGACTGCCCACCGACCGTCTCGGAGTCAGTCGCCCCTTCGAGAACCCCGTCGGCAGGCCCGTCCGAAACAACTTCGACGACGTAGACGCCGCGAACCTCCTCGAGGTCGTTCACCTCCGCGACCGTTGGCGTGACCGGTCGGACCTGTACGCCCAGTCGGGAGTGTTCGTACTCGCCGTCCTCGATGAGCGACGGAACGATACGGTCGGAAAGCGGCGCCGACACCGCGAACCCGACGTTCTCCCCGCGTGTCGCAGTAACCACGCCGGCGACCTCCTGATCGAGCGTGACGAGGGGGCCCCCGCTGTTGCCCGGATTCACCGCGGCGTCAGTCTGGACCGCGTCCGGGATCTGGTAGTCGTTCGGTGCTGGTAGTGACCGGTTCCGACCGCTTATGATGCCCTGGGTCACCGAGCCCCCGAGCCCGAACGGTGCGCCGAACGCCAGTACTTCAGTCCCGATGTCCGGGGTCCGGTCGACCAGTTCCAGTTCGGACGGAGCTGCAGCCGCTTCCAGGTCCCGCCCGGGCGATAGTACCGCCAGATCGCTGTACGGATCCGTTCCGACGATGTCAGCCTCGTACCAGGCACCATCGGCGTACTGCAACCGAACGGTGTCGCCGCCGTAGACCACGTGTTCGTTCGTGACGACGTGGCCGCGGTGGAGGAACCCCGATCCCTGGCCCGCCTCGATTCCGTCCTCGTAAATCTGTACCCTGACAACGGATTGCGAGACGCTCTCGGCGACGGCCGTGTACGTCTCCGAGTCGTCCCCTTCGTCGGCCACCTCCGTTAGGTTGCCCTCGCCGGTGGCCGATTCGTTCCCGTTCGGATCGTCGTCCGGGCCGATTTCGGTCGCCGGGCTCGTACAGCCTGCGATCGCAACCGTGCCGGCCGTAGCGAGGAACCCCCGTCGGGTATTTTTCATGTGCTCTCATCGTACTCGTAGCGGGTAAATCCTCGCCCGAGACCGGTAGGGATTCCCCCGAGATCCGTCCCTGGCGACCGTCTTTTAGTGTCTCGGAACCCACTGGACGGTATGACTCTCGACGTCGAACCCCCGGAACCGCCCGAACTCGAAGAGATCGATCCAAACCAGTACGACGACGCGGAGATCGTCGGCGACACCGACTACCGCCGGACCGAACTCGAACAGCTCCTCCGGGAGGGTGCCTGGGAGGACGCCTTCGAGGAATGGGCCGCCTCCAGCGACCTGACCGAACCGGAGTGGCAGATCGTCCTCGATCTGGGGTTGATACGGGAGTACGACTTCTTTTGGGACGACTTCGCCGATCGCGTCGGGTATCACGCCCCTGGACTCCCGGAAGACTGGAAACACCGCGACCTGCATCCGGATCTCGATTCCTGGGGAACCGTTTCCGGCATCAACGCGGGGCTCACCGAACTCGGACAGATCGTCTGTGAGGTCCTCAAGGAGGAGTACATCGACTGGGAGGCCGCCTACGACGCCCCGGACGACCTCCCGGATTTCGGATAGCAGCATTGTGACCCCGAGGAACGCTCGCGGGGTGCCGGCGCCACGGGACCACCGTTTTGATATATACCGGTCTATACGAAACAGGTATGGACGACACAGTCGAGGACCAGTACACGCCCGCGGACGTCGAGCCCGCGGTCGAGTCGTACTGGGAGGAACACGACGCCTACGAGGCGGCAAAGGAGGCTCACGCCGACGACCCCGCCTTCTTTTTCGTCGACGGCCCGCCGTACACCAGCGGCCAGATGCATCTCGGAACCGCCTGGAACAAGACCCTGAAGGACGCCGTCATCCGGTACAAGCGGATGAGCGGCTACGACGTCACCGACCGACCGGGATACGACATGCACGGCCTGCCGATCGAGGTGAAAGTCGAGGAGGAACTCGGATTCGAGTCGAAGCGCGACATCGAAGAGTACGGGATGGAGGCGTTCATCGAGGAGTGCAAGTCGTTCGCCGAGCGTAACCTCGAGGCGATGAACGAAGACTTCCAGTCGATCGGCGCCTGGATGGACTGGGAGGACCCGTACAAGACAGTGTCGCCGGAGTACATGGAGGCCGCCTGGTGGGGGTTCCAGCAGGTGGCCGAACGCGGGCTCGTCGAGCGCGGGAAGCGTTCGATCTCGCAGTGTCCCCGGTGTGAGACGGCGCTTGCAAACAACGAGGTCGAGTACGAAGAGGTCGAGGATCCCTCGATCTACGTGAAGTTCCCCCTGTCCGGTCGCGAGGGATATCTCGTCATCTGGACGACGACGCCGTGGACGATCCCCGGGAACACGTTCGTCGCGGTCGGGGAGGAGCTCACCTACCAGGCTGTCGAGGCGACGACTGACGGTGAAACTGAACTCCTGTACGTCGCCGAATCGTGCGTCGAGGACGTGCTTCGGAAGGGGCGATACGACTCCTACGAGGTTCGCGAGGAGTTCGACGGCGCCGACCTCGTCGGCTGGGAGTACGACCATCCGCTGTCGGATGAGGTGCCCGACCACCCCGACTTCGAAGGGGCCGGGACCGTTTATCTCGCCGACTACGTGGAAGCCGATCGGACGGGACTCGTACACTCTGCACCCGGACACGGCGAGGAGGACTTCGAGCGCGGACAGGAGCTCGATCTCGAGATATTCTGTCCAGTGGGTCCAGACGGCAAGTTCACAGAATTGGCCGGCGACTACGCCGGCGAGTTCGTCCGCGACGCCAACGAGGGGATCCGGGCGGACCTCGACGGGAAGGGGCTGCTTCTGGCCGACGAGACGTACGAGCACTCCTACGGCCATTGTTGGCGGTGTGACACCGGGATTGTCCAGCTCGTTACCGACCAGTGGTTCATCTCGATTACCGACATCAAGGACGACCTCCTGGAGAACATGGAGCAGTCGGAGTGGCACCCCCAGTGGGCACGGGACAATCGCTTCCGGGATTTCATCGAGGACGCCCCAGACTGGAACGTCTCCAGACAGCGCTACTGGGGGATCCCGATCCCGATCTGGGTGCCGGAAGGCGACCCCGAACGGCTCGAGGTCGAGACGATCGATCCCGACGGGGACGACGTCATCGTGATCGGCTCCCGCGAGGAGCTTGCAAACCGAGCTGACCAGGATGTCGATCCAGACGAGGTGGACCTCCACCGACCGACGGTCGACGACATCACGATCACCGAAGGCGAGACCACCTACCAGCGCATCCCAGACGTGTTCGACGTCTGGCTCGATTCGTCGGTGGCCACGTGGGGAACCCTCGGCTATCCGGGCGAGACCGAGGCGTTCGAGGAACTGTGGCCCGCCGACCTCATCATCGAAGCACACGACCAGACACGGGGGTGGTTCTGGTCCCAGCTGGGGATGGGGACGGCCGCGATGGGCGAGATTCCCTACGAACGCGTTTTGATGCACGGGTTCGCCAACGACAGCGACGGCCGGAAGATGTCGAAGTCGCTGGGGAACATCGTCACACCCGAAGAGGCGATCGACCGGGCCGGTCGGGATCCCCTCAGAGCGTATCTGCTGTCGCACAACCAGCACGGCGAGGATCTCGCCTTCGAGTGGGACGGCCTCTCGGAGACCGAGCGGAAGCTGAACATTTTCTGGAACGTGTTCCGCTTCCCGCTGCCGTACATGCGACTCGACGGCTACGACGTGGCCGACCTCCAGCTTCCGGAGTCGGGACCGGACGCTCTCGGGGAAGATGTCGATCTCTTGACCGTCGATCTGTGGGTACTCTCCCGGCTACAATCACTCGAAGGCGAGGTCGAAGACGCCTGGGAGGAGTACGCTCCCCACGACGCACTCAACGCCGTCGTGGAGTTCGTCACCCAGGACGTCTCCCGCTTTTACGTGAAGGCAGTCCGCGAGCGGATGTGGGAAGAGTCCGATTCCGCAAGCAAGCGGGGGGCGTACGCCACGCTCGTAACCGTGCTCTCGGAGACGATTCGCCTGCTGGCGCCGTTCGTCCCGTACCTCACCGAACGGATGTACCAGACGCTCGACGGGCGCGAGACGACGGTGCACGCCCTGTCGTATCCGACGCCCGACGACGGCTGGCACGACCCCGAACTCGAAGGCGAGATCGAGGTCCTCCGACGCGTCGAGGAGGCAGCCGCGACCGCCCGACAGCAGGGCGGGCGGAAGCTCCGGTGGCCGGTCACCCGGGTCGTCGTCCAAAGCGAGACCGAGGCGGTCCGGGAGGCGGTCGCGTCGCTTTCGGAGCTTCTCGAAGAGCGGGTCAACGCCCGACGGATCGAGGTGGTGGGGACGTTCGACGAACTGATCGAGCGCGCCGAACCACAGATGGGCGCAATCGGCCCGGCGTTCGGAGCGGACGCACAGTCAGTGATGGAGACGGTCGACGGCGCCACGCGGGAGGAGATAGAGTCGGGTGTCGAAATCGACGGTGAGATGGTCGAACTCGACGAGGAGATGGTCGAGTACGTCGCCGAACCGCCGGAAAACGTCTCGGCGGCCGACTTCGACGGGGGCACCGTCTACGTCGACACCACGCTCACCGAGGAGATCGAGGCGGAAGGCTACGCCCGTGACGTGATCCGACGGATCCAGGAGATGCGCAAGGAGCTGGATCTCGACGTCGAGGAGCCCATCCGCGTCGGGTTCGAAATCGAGGACGACCGGATCGCAAAACTGGTCGATCGCCACCTGGAGTTCGTCGCCGAGGAGACCAGAACCGAGGCGTGGCTCGACACCCCGAATGAAGCGGATGACCTCGCCGAGGAATGGGACGTCGAGGGCGTGACCGTCACGATCGGTGTCGAGCGCGTCGCCGCGACGGCATGATACTCGCGTTCGACGGTCGGACCGGCGCCGCCGGCGACATGATCCTCGGTGCGCTGCTCGCGGCGGGGGCCGACCGTGACGCACTCGCCCCGGTCGAGGAGCGGCTTCCGATCGAGTATGACGTCTCCCGGGTGACGAAGTCGGGAGTCACGGCGACCGCCGTCGACGTCCTGCTGGAACACGACGACGAATCCGACCCCGGGCACGCGGAGGGACACGGCCCCTCGCGGAGCTACGACGAGGTGGTCGAAATCGTCGAGGGCCTGAACCTGTCGAAGGAGGTCGAGCGCGACGCCCGTTCGGTCTTCGAGCTCCTCGCCGAGGCGGAGGCGGCGATCCACGGCGTCGACGTCACCGACGTCCACTTTCACGAGGTAGGCGCCGACGACGCGATCGCAGACGTCGTCGGCGCCAGCCTACTGTTTGCGGATCTCCGAGCGGATCGCGTCGTGACGACACCGGTTTCTGCGGGCGGCGGGGAGGTGTCCACGAGCCACGGCACGTATCCGGTTCCGGCACCCGCGGTCGTCCAACTGGCCGAGCGTGCCGACTGGCGACTCGTCGGCGGTCCCGTCGATCGGGAGCTCCTCACCCCCACGGGGGCGGCGATCCTCGCCCACTTCGCCGACGGGGTCGACACGCTTCCGGAGCTTTCGGTGACCGGATCGGGGTTCGGCGCCGGGGACGCGGACCTCACCGACCGACCGAACGTGCTCCGAGCGGTGATCGGAGCGGCGGCCGGTCGGCTCCGGCGCGAGGAGATCACCGTCCTGGAGACGAACCTCGACGACGCGACGCCGGAGACGCTCGGGGGGCTCCACGAGCGACTTCGAGAGGCGGGGGCGCTCGACGTCTCGGTGGTGTCGACGACGATGAAGAAATCTCGTCCGGGCCACCTGGTGAAAGTGATCTGCCGGCCGGGGGACGCCCGTCGGGTGGCCCGCGCGCTCGCGATCGAGACCGGGACGCTCGGCGTCCGGGAGCACGGCGCCGGCCACCGGTGGGTCGCAAACAGGCGACACGAGACTGTCGAGCTGGAGATCGACGGCGAGAGCTACGAGGTCGGCGTCAAGATCGCGAGCACGGTCGACGGCGAGGTGTACGACGCGAGCGCCGAGTACGACGACGCCGCCGCTGTCGCCGATGAGACCGGGCTCGCGACGCGGGAAGTCGTCCGTCGAGCCGAGCGGCGTGCCGGCGTCGAGACGGACGCCCGGCGGTGACAACGGAACTGCGGCAGGTCGGGTCCCGAAACCCGGAAGGTCACTGGAACCGACTGGAATCGTTATCCGACGATCTGTTGACTGTCTATCGGCCGGGCATCCGCCCTGTACGACGCATAGATGGATTCGGCCCACTCTCGGACCTCCTGTGAATCGGTGTCGATCAACGCCCGGACCGTCCCGCTGCCCTTCTCGAAGCAGCTGATGGTAACTCGGTCATCGAGAAGGCCGATGCCGTGTGAGGGAAGCCGGTCGTGCTCCAGGGCGGTGAACGTGTCCCGTTGGATCATCTCTGCACTCCGCTCGGGATACGTCGAAAGAAAGTACGCATGACACGCCCGTCTGTCGATCAGCGTGATGTTCGCTTCGTCGTCAAGCAGTTGAAAGAGAAGCCCGAAGCACGGTTCCATCAGGGAGACCTCGGGACGGAGACAGCGAAACCGGGTCGTTCCCTGGAGAAGCGACTCGAACCGGTTTATCGGTCGATACGGGAAGTCGGGTTCGGCGACAGTCACCCGGAGATCCGGCCACGTTTCGACGGAAAGCTCTCCGAATTCCTCGGGAAGCCAGTGCCAGACGTCGCGCAGCTTTCGCTCCGTTTCGACCCGGTCTATCAGCACCTGCATCGCCTCGGCGATGAACGACCCCAGTTGCGTGGCTTCGTACTGGTGTCCGTTCTTGCAGACCCAGGAGCGTTTTTCGAACTCACCCAGGGTTCGTCGAATCGTTGACGACGAAACGTCGGTCCTCTCGCAGAGTTCGTCTCTGCCCTGTGGGCAGTCCGAAAGCACCACGAGTACCGAAACGCGGTGGTCGGAACGGACGAGATACGCGATGTCACCGAGGGGTCCGTCCGCAGCGCTATGTTTCACGTTATCTAATACCATGATGTTCGTAGGTGAGTGTCCGAGATAACTATTCGGACCTTCACGAGGAAGGAAATGACAGTAATTTCGAACGAAAACCTGACACGACTTCACAGTACGCGGCAGTGATCACGTCGCGTCCCGTTCTCGATGGCGCTGTAGCGCCTCTTCGATCGTCAACTCGCCGCCCGCGACCCTGCGGGCGAGTTCCTCGTCGATCGTCCGATCCCCCGCGGATTGCTCCCGGGAGGCGGTCTTGATGCGCTTGAGTTCGCCGGGAGTGGGTTCGATCTCCCGAGACGAGACGGGTTCTCCCTCCCGCAGTGCGATGTTGACTGCCGCGAGCACGTCGGAGGCGCCACGAGCGCCGGCACCGAGATAGGGGGTGGTTCCGGTCTCATCGACGAGTTGGATCTCGACGCCCTCCAGCTCCGCGAGTTCGTTCACGATCCGGGCACTTTTGAGACGGTCGCCGTCACCGACGCGCACGACCGGATCTGCGACGTCCGAAAGCTCCTCGGCGACCAGTTCGACGACGTCGCTAATCGGCACCGAAAACGCAGCGACAACGGTCTTTCCCGACAGGACTACCACCCCAGGTCGTGGGCCGGAATCGATCCCGACAACCGTGCGTTCGCCGTTCCCGCGCAGGATCGAGAGCGCCTCCTCGATCCCGCCTCGTACGTCCTCGGGATCGATGCAAACGATCTCGGGCGGCGACTCCCGCTCCCCGGTGAACGAAACCGCCGCGGGATCCAGGTCGTCGTCGCGCCCGGTGAGCACGACAGTGGTTCCGTCCGGGAGCGGATCGCCCGGCTGGACGGTCGTAAACGTGACGCCGCGCTCCCGCAACGCGGAGACCGCCTCGTGGTACAGTTCGAAGTCCTCGGTGGCGACGACGATCACGGCGGCTGGTAGGCGATCCCCCGTTTAAAAGGTGCGGATGGCCCAATCCCGTCGTCCCGGCCGTTTCGCGTCTACGAATCGGGGGTTGTAATCGCACGAAAGTGCTGTTATGTCCACCTTCGAAACACTCTCACCCTTTTAAGTGGCGCGCGCTGTCGAGGCTGTGTTGCCGAGACAGCCGCGCGCGAGGGATCGTTCGCGAGGTGAGCGGCGTCAGCCGCGAACCGAGCGAACGATCGGCTGGGGAGGTGAGAGGCGGAGAAATTGAGCAGCGGTTCGTTTTAAAGGCAGAGCGAGTGAGACACAGAGAGACTGAAAGACAGAGCGACTGAAAGACAGAGCGACTGAAAGCGGAACGTGAACAGGTCAGAACGAAAGAAGAGATAGGCAGAAGGACGCAGTTGGGGGACAATCCCTCGCTGAGACCACGACAAGGTGCGCGAACGTGGCACTCCCAGCCGCGCTTAAAAGACCCACCAGCAAACAACCGAAGGCTGATTGCGTTTGCCCGAGTTCCGGACACCATGAAGGTCACCATCGTCGGAAGCGGCTACGTCGGCACGACGCTTGCGGCCTGTCTCGCTGAGATCGGCCACGAGGTCGTCGCGATCGACATCGACGAAGAACCCGTGGCGGCGATCAACGCCGGCCAATCGCCGATCCACGAACCCGGGCTGGACGAACTCGTCGCCGAACACGCCGGCGGTAGCCTCACGGCGACGACCGAATACGCAGCCGTCGCCGATGCAGATGTCACGTTCCTCGCCTTGCCGACCCCCTCCAGAGACGACGGCAGCGTCGACGTCTCCGCGATCGAGAGCGGCGCCGAATCGGTCGGCGAGGCGCTCAACAGAGCCGAACAGGCGGGTGCCGTCCCCGACGGCGAAACCATCCGTCACCTGGTCGTGGTAAAGAGCACAGTCACGCCGGCGGTCCCCGCGGAGGTCGTCGCCCCCGCGATCGAACGCGGGCTCGGCCGGGAACTCGCCTCTCGGGATTCGAGCGACGACGCCGACGCGCCGGGGCAGTTCGAAGTCGAGGTCGCGACCAACCCCGAGTTCCTGCGGGAGGGCTCCGCCGTTTCGGACCTCCAGAACCCTGACAAAATGGTGTTCGGCTACGACGCCGAGTGGGCGGGCGAGCGCCTCGAGGCCGTCTTCGAACCCCTACTTTCCGACGCGGTCCCCGTCGTGCGAACCGATCCGGCGACCGCGATGATGATCAAGTACGCCAACAACGCGTTCCTCGCGTCCAAGATCAGTCTGATAAACGAACTCGGCAACGTCTGCAAGGAGTACGGCATCGACGCCTACGAGGTTGCCGACGCCCTCGGGCTCGACGATCGGATCGGCGAGCAGTTCCTGCGGTCGGGGGTGGGGTGGGGCGGGAGTTGCTTTCCGAAGGACGTGGACGCGCTCCGGGCGGCCGCCCGCGGTCGGGGCTACCAGCCCGAACTCCTCGATGCCGCCGTCGCGGTGAATGACTACCAGCCCGAACGACTGCTGGAGTTGCTGGATAGACACGTCGACGTCGACGGCAAGCGGGTGGCTGTGCTCGGGCTGGCGTTCAAGCCGGGCACCGACGACACCCGCAACTCCCGAGCGGTGCCGGTCATCGAGGGGCTGACCGAACGGGGTGGCGAGGTCGTCGCGTACGATCCTGTCGCCGTCGAGGACATCCGGGAGCGGTATCCCCACCTGGAGTTCGAGGCCGCCGGCTCCGCCGAGACGGCGCTGTCGGGCGCCCATGCCACCGTCGTCGTGACCGACTGGGACGAGTTCGCGACGCTGGATACAGAATTCGACGCGATGGCCGAACCAGTGGTGATCGACGGCCGGCGGATCATCGAGCGGCGCGACGGGATCACGTATGAAGGGTTGACCTGGTGATCGAACGGGTCGCTGTCAGGCTGCGTCGTCGCCGGACTCCTCGCGGAGGACCTCCCGTTCGGTTTTCGTCAGCCCGTACAGGTATCCGAAGCCGACGGCGGCGGTGAAGACGACGATCGCGACGATCTGTTTTGCTTTCGCCGCCGCCGGCGCTTTTGCGAGCGACCACAGCCGACCCGGCAGAAACGAAAACAGCAGCTTGCCGAGGAATGCCGACTCGTCGCCCTGCGAATCGGGATAGAGGACGCTCATGATCCGTTTCGAGTAGCCCTGCCAAAACGACCGGAACACCAGCCACCGAAACTCGCCACGGTAGTCGAACAGTTTGTGACGTACCACCGCGTTCCTGTTGTACACGACGCCTTTCCCGTACCGCTCCCGCAAGCGGATTCCCACCGGGGCCTCGTGGGCCTGGATGTGTCGGTCGCCTTTCCGTCCCGTGTTCGGATCGTACCCGCCGACAGAACGGAACACCTCCCGTTTGTAGGAGATATTCGAACCGTAGGTGTTCCGAACCTCTTCCATGTGGTCGGCGAATCCCCGCTCCGTACAGCCGACGAGCCAGTAGAACTCTTCGGGGAAGAAGTCGGGCTTTTCAGTCACCCAGTCGGGTGCGACGTAGCCGCCGACCGCGATCGCGTCCGTGCGCTCGTAGGTGTCCACCAGCGTCTCGATCCACTCGGGTTCGGCGACGCCGTCGTCGTCGATGAAGGCGACGACGTCACCAGACGCGAGTTCTGCACCCTTCGTCCTGCTGTAAGAGATCCCGCGATTCTCCTCGTTGCAGTGGAGCACGACATCGCCCGTGAACTCGGTCGCCACTTCGCGTTCGTCCTCATATCGTTCCGCGACGTGTTCGAACACCTCCTCGTTCCCGTCGACGACCAAAACGACCTCGAGCGGGTCGTACGTCTGTGCGAGCACGCTATCGACTGCTTCGAAGAAGGGATCCAGCCGATCCATCGAATACGTACAGACGACGACCGAGACCTTCATTGGCCGCCGATTCACGCCTGCAGCGAATAAGAATTTCCTTCCGGCCGGCAGTCGAACGGAATATCCCCCCGGCCGATAGCTGATCGTGGACGACAGCACAGCCACAGAAGACGAGAGATGACAAGGCTTATGCGACTTTTGCCAGTCGTAGGGAACAATGAGTGAATCGAATGAGGAGACCGACGACGCCGGGACGTCGGTCCTCGAAACCCTCCAGGAGTACTATCACGTTCCGGTTCTCGGATTCCTCGTCGGCGTGATACTGTGGTTCCGCCTTCAGGCGTACGACAACTTCGTCGTCGGTGGCGAGGTGTACTTCCGCGGGAACGATCCGTGGTACCACTACCGGGAGACGATGTACGCCGTGGAGAACTACCCGAATACGATGCCCTATGAGGTCTGGACCGGGTTCCCGTACGGCCGCCTGGTCGGCCAGTTCGGGACGCTGTACGATCAGATCACCGCGACGATCATCCTGCTCGTCGGGCTCGGGAGTCCCACCGAGGCGCAGGCGATGAGCGTGATGCTCGTGATGGCACCCCTCTTCGGCGCGGCAGCAGCGATTCCGACGTATTTCATCTGTCGGCGTTTCGCCGGCCGGCTCGCGAGCCTCGTCGGGATCCTGGTGTTGGCTCTCCTTCCGGGAACGTTCCTCAGCTACACGCTCGTCGGGTTCTACGATCACCACGCGGCAGAAGTCTTCTTCCAGGCCGCTGCGGTGATCGGCCTACTGATCGCCTTCGCCGTCGCGGAACGGGAAAAACCCGTCTGGGAGCTCGTCGTCGACCGTGACACCGAGGCGCTGAAACGGCCCGCGAAGTGGGCGACCGGCGCCGGTGTACTGGTCGCGCTGTACATGTACACCTGGCAACCCGGCGTCCTCCTGGTCGGTATCGTCGGACTGTTCGTCGTCCTGAAGATGACCAGCGACGTCGCACACGGTGACAGCCCCGAACCGGCCGCCTTCGCGGCGGCCGTTTCGATGGGGGTTACGGGAGTGTTGATGGTGATCCCGCTCGATCGGTTCACGTTCGGCGTCACCGACTATTCGCTCACCCAGGTGTTCCTCCCGCTTGCGGTCGCCGGCGGTGCAGTGTTCCTCGCGTTCCTGGCCCGGCAGTGGGAACAGCGGGAGATCCAGCCGATGGCGTATCCGGTGGCCACGCTCGGTCTCATCGGGATTTCGGTCGGGATCTTCGCCGTTGTCCTCCCGGACGCCTGGAGCACGATCGAGACGAACCTCCTTCGGACAGTCGGCTTCAGTGCCGGGGCCGAGACGCGGACGATCGGCGAAGCGCAACCGTTCCTCGCGGAAAGCGTCCTCCAGCAGCAGGGAATGACGCCCGTCGAGCGGATTATCGAGGAGTACGGCCTCGCGTTCTTCATCGCCGCGCTGGGTGCGGTCACGCTGCTCGCGAAGCCACTGATCGGAAGCGACGACACCAACGACACCGGTTACGCCGTCGCCGGCATCGCGGTCATCGGGACGGTCCTGCTTCTTCCCGCGATCCCAGGGGCGATCGGCGGAGTCCTCGGGATGGCCTGGCAGCTGGTCGGCCTTCTGATCGCTGCAGGGATCATCGCCGGTGCGTTTTATCGGGTCGAGTACGACGTCGAGGAGACGTTCCTCGTCGTCTGGGCGGCGTTCATCGCGAGTGCGGCGTTCACCCAGACCCGGTTCAACTACTATCTCGCAATCGTGGTCGTGGTCCTGACCGCCTACTTCCTGCAGGAACTTCTCGTCCGGATCGACCTCGCAGAGCCGTCGCTTGCCGACCTCAAGAACGTCAAGGGCTGGCAGGTGATGGTCGTGGGAACCGTCGTCGTTCTGCTTCTGGTCCCGCTCGTGGCGGTTGCCACTCCGGCATGGACAGCCGGTGCCGGTACCGGCCCAGGTGCAGTCACCCAGTGGGACGACAGCCTCGACTGGATGAGCGAGGAGACGCCCCATCCGGGCGAACTCGAAGGACACGACAACCCGATGGAGTACTACGGCACGTACGAACGCCCGGCAGACGGCGACTTCGACTATCCCGACGGCGCCTACGGCGTGCAATCCTGGTGGGACTACGGCCACTGGATAACCACGAGGGGAGAACGGATATCGAACGCCAACCCGTTCCAGCAGCACGCTACCGAGGCCGCGAACTTCCTGCTTGCACCCAGCGAGGACGACGCTCGTGACGTGCTCGCACGCCAAAGTGACGAAGGCGAGAACACCCGGTACGTGATGGTCGACTACCAGATGACCACGCCCGGCTCGAAGTTCGGCGCGCCGATCGTCTGGTACGACGAGAACCCCGACCTGGAGAGAGAGGACTTCTACACGACCATGTGGCAGCAGATTCAGGAGGGTGAACAGGAAGGTGGTGCACAGCCGGTCGGGTTCGTCCAGGAACAGCGCTACTACGAGAGCCTGATGGTCCGGCTCTACGAATACCACGGCAGCGCACAGGATCCGCGCCCGATCGTGATCCAGTGGGAGGAGCAAACGTACACCAACGTCGAAACCGGTGAAGAGATCGACGTCAAACAGATGCCCACCGGCGACGAGGAGTTCGTCCTCGAGTTCGACACGATGGAGGAGGCCGAGGAGTACATCGAGGAGAACGACAACGCCCAGATCGGTGGTGTCGGACCGTATCCCTCCGAGAGAGTGCCCGCACTCGAACACTACCGCCTGGTGAAGGCGAGCGACTCGTCGGCGATGATCCCCGGCACTGAGTACGTGAATCATCTCCAGCGGACTGCACAGATGACCGGACTCTCCCCCGATGCCCTGATCGAAACCCAGCCACAGTGGGTGAAGACGTTCGAACGGGTGCCGGGTGCGACGATCGAAGGCGAGAACGCCACGCCCGGGGAAGACGTCGTCGCGCAGGTACCGATGGAGGTGCCCGCGACCGGCGAGACGTTCACCTACACTCAGTACGCCACCGCCGACGAGGACGGCGAGTTCGAGTTTACCGTCCCGTACTCGACGATCGGCTACGACGAGTACGGCCCCGACAACGGCTACACCAACGTGAGCGTCCGGGCGACCGGCGAGTACACGATCATGGAAGAGGGGATCGAAGAGCAGGACGGAGAGCTCGTCCAGTACCTCGACACGACCGACGTTCACGAAGGACAGGTCGTCGGTGACGATCCCGACCCGGTCAGCGTAACGCTGGAACCCGAGGCGCTCGACCTCGGTCAAGCACCCACTGGAGAGGACGAAGAAAACGGCGCCGATGAAGAATCCGACGGCGACGAGGAACCCAACGGTGACGAGGAGGAGACCGAGGGGAACGGCGACACTGACGAATCGCTTGTGGCGCCGACACTCGTCGGGTGACTCCCGATCGTGACCTCACCGCTCCGTGATCTGGTATCGGTGTTCCTGAAAGGCGCGTGCATGGGTGCAGCCGACGCTGTCCCGGGGGTTTCGGGGGGAACGATCGCCCTGATCACAGGGATCTACGAACGACTCGTCGCCGCGATCACGGCGATCGACGCCGACCGGATCAGGCGACTCCTCTCGGGACTCAACCCGCGGAACCTGCCGGACGCACGGGCGGCGTTCCTCGAGATGGACGGCCCGTTCCTGCTCGTGCTCGGGGTCGGGATCATGACCGCGGTCATCACCGTACTCCGGACGGTCGTGTTTCTACTCGACACCGTCCCGGTCGCCACGTTCGCGTTCTTCTTCGGGCTGATCGGCGCCTCGGCGATCGTCCTCTTTGCGGACCTGTCACTGGTAACCCGAGGGCAAAAAGCCGCCGCCGTCACCGGATTCCTCGTTGCATTTCTCCTCTCGGGTGAGACGGCTGCCGGAGCCGACTCCGGGGGACTGCTCGTCTTCGTCGCCGGTGCGATCGCCGTGAGCGCAATGGTCCTTCCAGGGGTGTCGGGATCGCTACTGTTGATCCTGCTGGGACAGTACGAGTACATGTCGCGGGCGCTGGAAGGGTTCGTCGACGCGCTGTTCGGACTGGGTATGGGCGGATCAACCGCAGCAGTCCTGGAGACGGCACCGCCGGTGATCATCTTCCTTTCGGGGGCCGTCGTCGGTCTCTTTACGGTCGCTCACGGGGTGCGATACGCGCTGGCACGCTACCGGAACGCCACGTTCGCGTTCCTGGTCGCACTGGTGGCAGGAGCGCTCCGGGCGCCGGTCGTCCAGGCCGATCTGGCGCTTTCGGAAGCCGGACGATCCTGGACGCCGTCGGTGCTGGCGACGTTTCTCGCTGCTGCAGCCGTCGGGGCGGCGATCGTCCTCGTGCTCGATCACTACGCTGGCGTCATGGACTACTACAGCGAGGAGCAGTCGATTTGACCGGATCGAAACGGCCGGTTACTCCAGGCGGTCACTCCCGGGGAACCGCGATGTCACGCATCCAGCCATCGCAGTTCGGACACGCCGCGGGGCCGTCGCTCGGGAGTTCCCTGTATCCACATTCGGTACACTCGTAGTAGTCGTACGTCGCTTCGTACGGATCGATACGCGAATTGTAAACTGTCACGCCATTCGTTGGCAGGATTAGGTATTTTACAGTTATCCTGTCATGCGTAGATAGACCTTGATATATTAATACTAATATAATCAATAGCCGCGTGAACGATCCTGGCCTCCACTATATATTGGACATACGTCAAGAAATTATTTGGGCCTGGCGAGAGTTGTAAACGCTCGTCGATTGCCAACGCCGACAGCGAGCACTCGTCAGGTTTGGTCCACCTGAACGGTTTCTTCGACGATCGTGCTCGGACCCGTGCCGACCTCGATGAACTCCTCGGCGTCCGACAGAACGGTCTCGCCGATCTCGGAGTCGAACGCCGACGAGAGCGCGTCCTCGTCCTCGAAGTACAGTTCGAGAACGCCGTCGTACTCGCTTTTCTCCGGATCGGTCGGCAGGGACGTCACGTACCGTTTCACTCCGGGGAGATCCGCGGCGAGTGGACTGTGCGTTTCCAGCCAGTACTCGGCGAACTCGTCGTGGGTGAGGTCTGGCTTTTTGACGAGGAATTCGACTAGTTTGATCACACGTACGCCTCCCGGGGCCGGACCCTTCGTTCTATCGGCGGGGAGCTCTTGACGGTGGCGTAACACTCGCGCGAGTCGACTCCCGGAGTCACGTTTTTGTATTCAGATATCCCAGTTCGAGCTATGGGCGCAACAGTCCGAAAACCGACCCTGCGTACGTGCGAGCACTGCGGCCGCACGGAGGAATGGAACGACGAGGTCGAGTCCTGGCGCGTCAGTGCCGCCCCGGGAGAGCCGTTCTGCATTCACGAGTGGGACATCAACGGATCGTTCGTCCCGGTAGACAAGTAGTCCCGAACGGATACCCAGTAGTCGGAAGGCTCCCGTTTCGACACACGTTTACCGCCTGCGGATTTACCACGCCCCAATGAGCGACACGGCCGACCGTGAGGGGAGCGTCACGGTCGTCGGCACCGCCCACATCTCCTCGGCGAGCGTCGAAGAAGTCGAAGAGACGATCGACCGCGAACGACCCGACGTCGTCGCAGTCGAACTCGACGAAGGGCGCTACCGCCAGCTGCAAGGGGAAACCCCCGAAGACCTGGATGCATCAGATCTGCTGCGCGGCAACACCGTCTTCCAGTTTCTCGCGTACTGGATGCTCTCGTACGTGCAAACGAAGATGGGCGAGCGATTCGATGTCACCCCCGGCGCGGACATGATGGCGGCAGTCGAGACCGCAGAGGGGTTGAACCTCGATGTCGCGCTGGTCGATCGCGAGATCCAGACCACGATCCAGCGGTTCTGGGCCCGGATGAGCCTCACGGAGAAGCTCCGTATGATCGGCGGGCTCGCATTCGGCGTCGGCGACAGTCGGGCGGCCGGGCTCGTCCTCGGACTCGCGATCGGAATCGTCGCGGGGCCGATCATCGCGCTGTTCGGCGGTTCATTCGGCGTCACGGATGCGCTGCTTGTCCGGGTGACGGGCGCCGCTCTCGTCGGGATCGCCGCGGCGTATCTCGTCGACCGTCTCGGTCGCGGGAGCCTCTCACCCGACGGTCGGCTGTTCGCGGCGATCGGCGGTGGGGGACTGCTCGGTATCGGCCTTCTCCTGACGGGAGTCGTCGACCCGTACGTCGAGGCGTATCTCGGCGGGTTCGTGGTCAACGCGGTCGGCTCGCTAACCCTCGGGATCACGACAGGGATTCTGGTCGGCGGCGTCGTAGCGCTGTTTCTCGGCCTGTTCGAGGACGATCGCCCCGAAGAGGGCGGCCTCGAGGAACTCTCGATGGAGGAGCTCACCGACACCGACGTGGTGTCGATGATGATGGAGGAGTTCAGACAGTTCAGCCCGGGCGGGGCGGAGGCACTCATCGACGAACGCGACGCCTACATCGCCCACAAACTCGTCGCACTTCGGGAAGCCGGCTACCACGTCGTCGCAGTCGTGGGCGCCGGACACCAGGCGGGGATCGAGCGCTACCTCCGGGAGCCGGAGACGCTACCGCCGATGGAGGAGCTCACCGGCACCGAACGGGGGCGGGGAATTCCATGGTTCAAGGTGATCGGCGTGGTCTTCTCGATCGGATTCGTCGCCTTCTTCCTGCTGCTCGCGATGGCTGGGGTCCGGGACGGCTTCCTGCTGCGGCTGTTCGCGGCGTGGTTCCTCATAAACGCCGTGTTTGCGTTCTCGCTCGCGAAGCTGGCGGGAGCGCGGTGGACCTCGGCGGGCGTCGGCGGTGCGGTGGCCTGGCTCACGTCGATCAATCCAATGCTTGCGCCGGGCTGGTTCGCGGGGTACGCCGAACTTCGTCACCTCAGAGTGAACGTCGGTGACATCACTCGGCTCAACGAGATCCTCTCTGACGAAACCCGCCCTGTCTCCGAGATCGTCTCCGAGATGTTCGACGTCCCGCTGTTCCGGCTCATCATGGTCGTCGCAATGACGAACGTCGGGAGCATGATCGCCACGTTCCTGTTTGCGACGTACGTGCTTCCGATGTTCTTCGCCGAACTGGGCGGTGTCGAGGCAGTCGGTCGGGAGATGGTTCGTGGGGCTCAAAACAGTGCAGACCTGATCTGGAGGACGATCACATGAGCCGACACGGTCGCGGACGCGACGCCTACGGCGTACGGATCGGGCAACTCCAGTTCAGCCAGTCGGAGCTGCAGGATCTGCTCGTCGCGTGGCTGGCGCTCGGGGTCGCGTTCGCGCTGTTTTTCGTCGGCGGGGCCGCGAACATCGACCGGCTGCTCGCCGGCGGGATCGTCATCCCCGTGTTGGTGAGCCTCTTTACGGCCGGACTCGGCTTCCTGTTGCACGAACTGGCTCACAAAGTGGTCGCAGTCCACTACGACCAGGTCGCCGCCTTCGAGGCCGATTACGGAATGTTGTTCCTTGCGGTTATGAGCGCCCTCCTGGGCTTTATCTTCGCCGCCCCCGGCGCAGTCGTCCATCGTGGACGGTTGACGCTGCGACAGCACGGGCTGATCGCGCTCGCGGGTCCAGTGACGAACGTGATTCTTACAGCGCTGTTCATTCCGGTGATGGTACTCGGCGTTCTGTTCGGCTCCGACCTCATCTGGCTGCTCGGCTCCCGGGGCTTTGCGATCAACATCTTCCTGGCGGCCTTCAACTTGATCCCGTACGGCCCGCTCGACGGCAAGACCGTCATCCAGTGGAGCAAACTCGTCTGGGTCGTCTTCTTCGTTCCGACGGTCGTTATCGCCGTCGTCTCCGTGTTCGGCTACGGGCTCGGTTTCGGCGGGAGCTTCTGAACTGCAGCTCTCGTCGGGGGCTCCGCCTCGAAACTGCTAGATGTGCCCGTCTGAACCCGCTCGTCGGAACGGAGTCCTTTTCTCGGTGCCGGTCGCTCCTCGAAGCATGAGCGACGACGCCGACGTAAACTCCGGCGAGCGGGGGAACAATGAGACGACCGGGAACGACGAACTGACCTACGCCGACGCCGGCGTCGACATCGCCGCGAGCGAGTCGGCGACGGCGTCGCTCGTCGACGCAGTCGGTGATACCGCTGGCGACTACGCCGGCCTGCTGGACATCGGCGACCGGTATCTCGGCCTCGCCACCGACGGCGTGGGCACCAAGCTGCTCGTCGCGGAGGCGCTCGGGGACTACTCGACGATCGGCATCGACTGCATCGCGATGAACGTAAACGACCTCGTCGCCGCCGGGATCAGACCGGTCGCATTCGTCGATTACCTCGCAGTCGACGAACCGGACGACGACGTCTCGGCCCAGGTCGGTCGGGGGCTCGCGGAGGGGGCCGAACGGGCAGACGTCGAACTCGTCGGTGGCGAAACCGCGGTGATGCCGGAAGTGATCAAAGGGCTTGACCTCGCGGGGACTGCCGCAGGACTCGCCCACAAGGACGCGCTCTTCGAGGGGGGAGCCGAGGCGGGAGACGCGCTCGTCGGGTTTCGCTCGTCGGGGATCCACTCCAACGGGTTGACGCTGGCACGGGCGGCGACGACCGATCGCCACGAGTACACCGATCCGTGTCCGTTTACGGGCTACGAGACGGTCGGCGAGGCACTGTTGGAACCGACGCGGATCTACACCGACCTGCTGGAGCCGATGCGGGACCACGGCGTCCGGGGGGCCGCCCACGTAACCGGCGGGGGATGGCACAACCTGACGCGGCTCGGAGAGTATCGATACGCGATCGAGGACGCATTTGACCCCCATCCGGTGTTCGGGTTCGTCCAGCGCGAGGGGAACGTCAGCGACCAGGAGATGTACGCCACGTTCAACATGGGCACGGGATTCGTCGCCGCCGTCGACGCCGATCGCGCCGACGAACTCGCGGCGGCGACCGACGGGCGAGTGATCGGACGCGTCGAAGAAGGGGAAGGCGTCGCTGTCGAGGGAATCGAACTGTCATCAGAGTAATACCGGGGGGAATTGGGAATCGGTTCGCCGTCTTCCGGAATCGATTTCCCGGTCCCGACCGCCACCTGACGTATGGACGTACAAACGGTAGCGTCGCTGTCGCCCGAGCGCAGGCGGGCGTTCTTCGAGCGCGACGCCGGGGTGGAGTCAATCCGCGGTGACGTCCGCGAGATACTCGAGAGAGTTCGCGAGGAGGGCGACGTCGCGCTCCGGGAGTTCTCGAGCCGGTTCGACGGCGTCGACGTCGGAAACATCGACGTCACCGCCGAGGCGGAGCGAGCCGTCGAGGAGGTCGACGACGACGTGCTCGTGGCGATCCGGACGGCGATCGACAACGTCGAGACGTTCCACGAGCGACAGGTGCCCGACGACTGGCGGGCGGAGATCGACGGTCGAGAACTGGGGCGACGGTTCCGTCCGATCGAACGGGCCGGCGTCTACGTTCCCGGCGGGACCGCAGCGTATCCCTCCTCGGCGATCATGGGAATCGTGCCGGCCCGCGTCGCCGGCGTCGAACACGTGGCGGTCGCGACCCCGCCCGCAGAAGAAATGAACCCGGCGACACTCGCGGCGATCGCCGAAGCCGGCGCAGACGCAGTCTACGCCGTCGGTGGCGCACAGGCGGTCGGGGCGCTGGCATACGGGACGGAGACGGTCTCGGCAGTCCAGAAGGTCGTCGGACCCGGGAACAAGTGGGTCACCGCCGCCAAGGCCGAAGTGCGTGGCGACGTCGAGATCGACTTCCTCGCGGGCCCGAGCGAGGTGCTCGTCGTCGCCGACGACAGTGCGGACCCAAAACTCGTCGCCGCCGAACTCGTGACGCAGGCCGAACACGACCCGAACGCCTCGGTCGTGGCCGTAACCGACGATTCCGACCTCGCCGAGGAGATCGCAGCCGAAGCCGAGAGCCAGGCCGGCGACCATACTCGGGAGGAGATCATCAGGGAGGCGTTCGACCACGACGCGAGCGGGGTACTCGTGGCCCGGTCGATGTCCGAGGCGACGCTGTTCGCCGAGGAGTACGCCGCAGAGCACCTCGTCGTCCTCGCGGCGGACGACGAGGCGATGCTCGACCGGATTCCAAGTGCCGGCAGCGCGTTCCTGGGGCCGTACACGCCCGTCGCCGCCGGGGATTACGCCTCCGGAACGAACCACGTCTTGCCGACGAACGGGAACGCGAAGCTGTACGGCGGTCTGTCGGTCGATAGCTTCCTCCGGTCGACGACGGTCCAGCGCCTCGACGAAGACGCGCTTTCGGCCCTCTCCGAGACCATCACGACGCTCGCGGAGGCCGAGGGACTGGGCGCTCACGCCGAGAGCGTCCGCAAGCGGTTCGAGTGAACTCCGAACGTCAAAACAGGGCAAAAAGGCCCCACACCGCCACAATACACTTAACGGGAGACCCCGTATGCGGCGGTAGTGGCATCCCGACAGCGTCGTTCGGGTGCTGAAAAGGCGCCCGGTATCGGTACGCAGGGTACTGTTGGTACACCGCCGCGTTCCCCCCGCCGGACGGGGGATTCCCCGACCCCGGTTCGCCGCGGTCCGGAGGACCCGCCAGTCCGCGATCCCGCCGTATACGCCCAGACGGACCATTTCCGCGGCAGAATCCACCAGCAGGGGAGATACGTCTCCCCCTCGGTCGTGAGCGAAGCGATCGAACGAGGCCAACTCCGGTGGAACACGAGCGACGGCTGGCGGTTCGCCCTCGTTCGCGACGGCGTCAGGTTCGTCGTCGTGGTCGGCGACACCGACACGCCATCCCCGGTCGTCGTGACTGGGTGGACGGAGATCGACGACTGGGAGACCGCGGTCGGCTCCGGTCGGTGGACGCCGACGGACGTCAACACGATCCAGCTCCGGGCGGATCTCAGCGAATCGCCCGACGAGCAGATCCCCGGCCGAATCCGCCCCCGCGCCGTCGACCGCCCGTTCGAACTCGGCGACCATCGGATCCGGACCGAGCCCGGCGAAAGCCACGTCACCTGCGTCGACTGTGGCGGCCAGTTCCGCTCGAAAAACGCGATCCTCACCCGACACTGTCGGCGGTAGCGACGACGGGACAGACATGGAGAAGGACCGTCCGGACCCACGCGAATTCTACGATTCCTACGGACGAGACGAGTGGCATCGTCTCGAAACCGGAATCGACGGTTCGCTCGAATTCGAAGCGACGACAGCCACGCTTCGAGAGCAGTTACCGGCTGACGGACAGGTTCTCGACGCCGGCGGGGGCGCCGGTCGGTACGCGGTCTGGCTTGCCGAGCGCGGATACGAGGTGACCCTGATCGATCTCAGCAAACGTCAGACCGAACTTGCCCGGGAATACACGGCGGAGAACGGCGTCTCCGAAGCCGTGTCGGTCGTCAGGGGATCGATTACGGATCTCGGAGCAGACGACGGGAGTTTCGACGCGACGTGCTGTCTCGGCGGGCCACTCTCGCATCTCCTCGAGAAACGGCAGCGAACGCGAGCGGCACGGGAGCTACAACGCGTTACCGTGCCGGATGGTCCGGTGTTCGCGTCAGTGATCGGGTTGCTCGGGTTCGTCCAGTTGTATCTCGCAACGGGCTACCAGCTGGAACTGCTGCCCGATCTCCTCGATCACGGCAATTACGATGGCAGACTTCTGACAAAATACGACGACGAACAGCCGTTCACGGATACACACCTGTTCCGGAAAGACGAGTTGAAGGCGTTGCTTTCGAAGGCTGGGCTGACAGTCGAAGAGGTCGTCGGGCTCGAGGGGCTGGGGTCGCTGTTTCACGACGCGGCGATCCGAAAGAACGTTGCGGAGCTATCGACCGCCGAACTGGATGCCCTGAAAGACGTCGTTCGCGAAACAAACGACGACCCAGTCGTAACGGACCTCTCGATTCACATGCTGGCTGTCTCGCGGGTCTGAACCGCGATCACCGCTCACGGAACCGGTCGGACTACTTCTCTGCGAGCAGCGAGACGCTTGCGACGCCGTACTTCTCACAGGCGTTGGCGGCCTGTTCGGAGACGAACTCGTAGTCGGTGTTCTCTCGGAGTTCCATCACGTCGAAGCCGGCGGCTTCGATGGTCTCCGTGTAGCTGTCGACCTGGCTCGCGCCGCCGATGCAGGCCGCCCACAGGTCGGCGTCGGATTTGATCCCGTCCGGAAGCTGGCGTTCGCTGACGATGTCGGCCAGCGCGAGCCGCCCACCCGGCTCCAACACTCGGTAGGCCTCCTCGAACACCGTCTGTTTCTCCGGTGAGAGATTGATGACGCCGTTAGAGACGACGGCGTCGAACGATTCGTCCGCGAACTCGAGGTCCTCGATGTGGCCGTTCCGAATCTGGACGTTGTGGAACCCGCCCTCCTCGGCGAGCCGGCGCGCCTTCTCGATCTGTGCCTCGGTCATGTCAACTCCCATGATGTCGCCCGTTTCGGTCACGGAGAGTGCCGCAACGAAGCAGTCCATCCCGGCCCCGCTGCCGAGATCCAGGACCCGCTCCCCGGGACGAAGGTCCACCAGATCGAAGTAGTAGCCGACCCCCGCAAACGAGTCGATCGCTTCCCGCGGAACGCGATCGAGAACGTCGGGATCGTAGCCGAGCCGTTCGGCCAGTTCCCGGCCGGTCTCGAAGTGAAACTCCCCCTGTGAGGACTCCGCGACGTCCCGGTACATCGACTTGACCTCGCGTTCGAGTTTCGTAGTGTCCAGCGATTCGGTCATGAATCACACCTCGTTCGATCTCACTCGACCACCAGTTCGGTCGAGAGAGGCACCTCGTTCGAGAGATTGTCGACGAGCGGCGAGGTGGCCTCCACGCGATCGCGCAGGTCGGCGAGTTCCTCCTCGGACGCGTCCGCCCGTATATACGTGGTGCAGGTAACGCCGTCGTAGCCGGCGCGAACGTCGTCGCTGATCCCCAGGAAGCCGCGGAGGTCGACGTCCCCCTCCATCTCGAACCGGAGGTCGTCGAGTTCGATTCCCATCGCCGCCGCGTTTGCCGCGTACCCGACGCTGAGACACGAGCCGAGCGCGGCAAGCAGGAGTTCGACGGCGTTCGGGGCGGTTCTCTCGCCGAGGATCTGTTCCGGTTCGTCACCCTCGATGTGGAACTCCCGGGTTCTGATTCGCTCGCCGGCCTGATCGAACTCGTCGATCGAGGTCACACATTTCAACGCGTCCGTCCATTCGGTCTCCGCGTAAAACCGGAACTGTCCGGCCCCTGGATTTTCCGAGACCGCCTCGATTGTTTCGGTGAGTTGCTGTACGTCCACTCCGTTCTTCGATTCCGTCGGTTCCGTTGATGCCATGATGAACTCCTCTGTTAACAGCGGAGACGCGTCAATGGGAGTTCGATCCTCCCGGATTCGACTGCACGGCGACGTGCAGACGCCCGGATCGAACTGTAGTTGTGAACTGTGGGTGCCCATCCTCTGCGGAACTCCGCTGTTCTTTACAGAATAGTGGCCGAAGGACTGTGTAGCTAATTCGTGCAAATATTTCACAAGGTGACGGAATTGCACCTACTGAAACGGACGCGTGCGTGACCTGAACGAAACAGGAAACGAAGCCGGCAGTCGGCCGGTACTTGGACGGAAATCGGCAGTCGGCCGGTACTTGGACGGAAATCGGCAGTCGGCCGGTACTACGGACGATAGATAAACGAGACGGAGACAGCTTACGAAAGCTCGGCCGTCGAGCGATCGTGGAATGCACGGACGTACGACGCGAGGTCGAACTGATCTGCTTCGACTTCGTGGAGGGCCCGCATCGTCGAGGGGCTGACGGTCGGAGACAACAGGAGTGACGCGCCGCCGGTCGCGGTCCGGGACAACAGCCAGTCGGTGGCCGTCGCGATCGGCCCCCACCGCGTGTCGGTGCGGACGACAGCCGCCCGCCAGGCGGTCTCCCGGGCCCTCCGCAGCGTCGACGCAGACCACCGTTCGTCGAGTCCGGCCATCCGTTCTCCAACCTGCGAGAGACCGGGTGCGTACCGTTCGGCGAGAAGTTCCCGCTGGACCGAAACGAGTCGGGCGAGGGTGTCGTCCACTCGACGGTGATCCTCGTACTTCGACTCCCGGTCGGGATCCAGACCCACGTCCGTAAGTGTCAACGCCAGGTCGTACACGATGTGTGCATTGATACCGAGAAACGCGTCCTGTACCACCAGCGCGTCCCCCCGAACCGCGGTCCCGAACGAGACGATCCAGGGATCGGGGACCATAGCGTACTTGCCTGTCTCGAAGTCGCGGAACGCCCGGCGGTAGTACTCCGCAAAGCAAACGAGGTAGCGCCGCATCCACTCGGCGTCGTCGAATCGGCCGTCGCCGATCTCTCGGGCCGTGTGTGTCGTCATCTCCGTGTAGACCGTGAGAAAGATCGATCGACGATCCCCCCGCTGGACGAGCAGTCGTTCGAGCTCCCCAAGTCTGTCGGCGACGTCATCGACGGACGCAAACGGTTCTGTGACGAGATCAAGCACGGCCGGATCCGACGATCCACCGACGGCGAAGTCAGCCGTGTCCAGTCTGATACCGCGCCATAACTGGCGACGGACGTCGGAGTCGAGCCACCATGGGGAAACGCTCGCGTCGTTCATCTCGACTCACTGTTATCTTTCATCAGGACAAACTCGATCTATACGGCCAAGTAGTTTCTGCGCGATCGTCCCGTCACATGTCGCCCCCGTATCGACCCCGCCCCTGCCGGTCTGCCGCCCTGAACTGTTTTGTTGGTCCGCCCCTACTTAACTCCATGAGCGAAATCGATCCCAACACCTTGTTGCCGAGCGATCGAATGGTCCAGCAGGCCCTCGAAGGTGAGGTCACACAGATCCACCGCGGCCAGCAGTACGCCGAGGAGGGCGACACCTTCGGAATCGAGAACACTACCTTCGAGGTGGTCGCCGTCGAAAAGCGGACGCTCGGCGACCTCACTGACGCCGACGCCCGGGCCGAGGGGCACCGCGATCTAGAGCAGTATCGACAGACGCTCGAGCGTGCCCACGAGGGATTCGAGTGGGACGACGGCTCCGAGGTCGTCCGCCATCGGTTCGAACGTCTGGAGTAGGGACAGGGGCCGCGTGTCCCTTGTGGCAGCGACCTCGGCGGTCCCGTCGTTTTCGAAGAACGTGGAAGGACGAGCGAAGCGAGCCCTCGACAACTCTGGCTGGTCCGAAGACTTTGACATCCTCCCCGCGCTAAACAGTAGTTGCCGAACCTCTCAAAAACAGAGTGTCCCGAGGCCACCGATCTTCGAGACCAGAGCTGTCCTTATACAGTCTGTTATCTGGTATATAAGTGAAATCAGCGGCCATCTGAAAAACCGTAGTAGCAGAGAATTGATTCGGCAACTACTGTGAAGGGCGAGGCTTGCGCTCGAAAATCACGTCAGATCGCTCCCGCTTTTAAGGGCGCCCGAAGGTCGGCGACACCGTTCAGTTGTTACAGGTATCTGCTATGACAGTGCGCAGTATACCGGCCAGTGCTGTAAACACGCCAGTGTCGTCGACCCGTTCGATGGATCTGTGGAACGAATCGAGCCAACTGAGGTTGGATACTGTCCCCTGCCAAAGCTCCTGGAGTGCCTCACCTCGTTCCTCGCCAGGACGGGCGTTCGCACGCTCGAGTGCAGCGAGAAACGCGACCTGGGTAGCGACGTGATCTGGAAAGTCACCCGGATCGGGCGACACGCCTGCGCGCGCATAGAGGCGGGACATTGTGGCTGCAGGATCTCCGAGTAACTCACCGGCCTCCCCTTCATCGTGAAACGGGGAGTCCGACTCGAAAGATTCGCTCGGTGCCGTCGTGTGAGCGGAGGCAAAGGGTGGGACGTATCGCGGCCCAGGCACGACGAAGAGGTTGTCGTAGGTGATTGCCAGCTTCTCACGATCGACCGTCCCGTCTTCGAGGGACGAGGCGTCGATATCGACGGGCAGCGTGGCGGCGACATCGACGAAGATGCCTGTTTCAATCGCCGCCACGAGGACGTCCATCTCTCCGTCGAACGTCGCCGCGAGCAGTTCGTAGAGATCGGCGCGAGCCTCCGCGACGGTTCTGACTCTCGGCTCGGTGGTCGTCATCCGTCCTCCTGTGGCTCGACTTCGACGGACGTGGCGTACTGAGCGTTGCTTCCGCCGACCGGATCACTCAGACCGGCGTCCCCGAGTTCTTCATCGAGCGGCGCAATGTGGTTGACTGCAAAGCCACAATCGCGACCATCCGCGTGACCCTCACCGGTCGTGTCCGGCGTGTCAGGCCTGTAACCCGTGTGGCCATATCCGTCGGTCGCGCCAGACCGCCGTTCGTCGTCTATCGTCGTCTCGGTCGTATCCCCACCATCCCGCCCATAGCCCCACGCAGCGCCGACGACGCCGGGCATGATCCCACCCGTGACGCGGACAGTCGCAGTAACCGTCCGCCGACCAGCGTCGATGCACACAGTGTCGCCGTTCTCGATGCCACGCTCCGCCGCATCATCGGGGTTCATCCACAGCGAATTCCCTGATTTTGTCTCCCGGAGCCAGGGAGAACCCATCGTACGGGTCATCCCCTGGGTTCGGGGCTTCCAGTTCGTGAGTTGAAGTGGCCGGTCGGGTTCCATCCCGTTTTCGACGAGACTCGTTACCGGAACCTGTACGGTCCCGTTGTAGTGTTTGACGTCCTCGACGCGGGGCAACGGATCGAACCGTTCGCCGTCGTACGCGTGTTTTCCGTTCGGTGCAACCTCGTCGTAGAAATTCACGCGGTTCGCGAGCTTGTATCGCATGTGCTGGCCGTCGTAGGCGTTCGTATTCGGATGCCTGCCGGCGTAATCGTAGTCGTGTCCGTGCTCGGCAAAAGCCTCCTCGTAGCCGTCTATTGGATCTTCGAACCGTCCGCCACGGTTGAGGACGGTCACGACTTTGGCCCACTCCTCGTCTGTCACTGTGGATTGCCACCGTTCGAGATCGAACTCGTCGCCGAGTCCCTTCTCGTGTGCCCGTTCGAACAGTTCGAATTCCCTGTCACTCGCGTCCTGTACGGGCTCGCGGTCGTACGCAATGTTCGCCGCGAGTTTGATGTGGAAGTCCTCCGAGGCGTGCAACGGCCATCGCTCGCCGTCCGCAGCACGGATCGCGTTCTCTCCGACGCCCGGTAGATCGAGTTCTTTCCAGATGTCGATGAGAACATCCTCGAACGGACGGGCGTCGGGAATGACCGACACCGTCGGCTGGCTGATTTTCTCGTCGGCCAACCGCTTGTTGGGGTAGGTTCCGAAGTTCTCCCACCGCTCGAGATAGGTCGGCTCCGGCAATACGTAGTCCGCATATCGACTCATCTCTCCGAGGACAGTGTCCGACGCGACTATCAGTCCGATGTTGTCTTCGTCTTTGAGGTTCTCCGGGATCTTGTCGCCGCCGGCAGAGGCCATGATGTGGTTGTTCGAGTACGGGCGAATGAACAGTGCCTCGACGGCATAGGGGTACTCGTTTTGGGCACTGGCGTACAGTTCCTGGACCGCGTGTGGCGGAATGACCGGAAACCAGGGGCGCTTGGCGGGATATCCACCGTCGCGCTCGAACAGCGACGTCTCCTCGTAATTTACGGAGGCGCGCGTCATCGGGATTCCCCACGGGGAATAGCCGTCGGGGACGTCCCCGAGTTCGTACCGGCCACTCATGGTCGCGTAGCCAGCGTAGGGGGTAATCTGGCCGCCTTTCCAGTCGAAGTTCCCGATGAGATGCTGGAGCGTCGAGATAGCGCGGGTGTTGTAAAAGCCGTTCGTGTGCTTGGCGGGGCCGCGGTAGGCCATGATCGCTGCACGCTTGCCGTGGCTGGTGAATTCGTCGGCGAGTTCGACCATCCGTTCGGCGTCGATCCCCGTCATCTCGGCGTACTCGTCGAGCGTGTACTCGAAGACTCGCTCCCGGTAGAGCGTCCAGGCGCTCTTTACGTGCTGTCCATCGACGATGCGATCGACGTCGAGGGCCCCTTCCTCGGCGTCGCTTGCCGGCACGACGTCGTCAGTCTCCGCATCGACGACGAGGAAGTCGTCACTGTCGAACCCGAGATCCTCGGCGCGTGCCTTCGGTCCGTCCGCTTTATCGACAACTACGAGATGGGTCGCGTCGCTCCAGGTCGGTTCGTCGTCGACCGCCGCTGCATCTTCGTCCGGATTCCGGAGATACGTCTCGTCGTAGCGTTCGTTTTCGAGAATCCACCGTGCCATTCCGAGAGCGAGCGCGGCGTCGGCACCGGGGCGGATCGGAACCCACTCGTCCGCTTTCTCTGCGGTTTTCGAGAGTCGAGGGTCGACGACGTCCATCTTCATCCCGTCTTCGATCGCGTTCGTCAGCTTCGGTGCGAGCCAGGTGGGTCCCTTGTTCGCAACCATCGGATTCGTCCCCCAGACCAACAGATACTCGCAGTTCTCGATGTCGGGATACTGGCGCTTTTTTACGCCCTGATGTGAGCGCTGATAGCCGATGACTCCGGAAAATCCACAGGTTCCGGCGTGGTGAAGACTGTTCACCGAGCCGAGTCCCTGGTGCCAGAGACGCGACCGGATGAAGCCCCGCCGGAAGCCACCGACGTCCACGATCTGGTTGGCCCTGGGTCCGAGGTCCGGGTGATCGGTATCGATGAGAACGTCCTCGTATTTCTCGTCGAACGCCGCCTTGCTCATCTCGTCGTTCCGGACGGCCTCCCAGTCGTCCATCACTTCCTGTTCGGGTGCGAACGCCCACATGTCGCGGAGCCCGTCGTGCCCGAGTTCGTCGTCGCCTTCGACGATCTCCTCGATCGCTTGCTCCCAGGAGATCGTCTTCCACTCGTCGTTGCCACGTGGTCCGACGCGTTTTATCGGTTTTCGGACCCGGTAGCTGTCGAAGGCAGTCTGGATCCCGGCCTGGCCTTTCAGACAGATCCGTCCGCCCGACAGCGACCATCCACTCACGTCGACGTCGCCGGTTCCCTGCAGATCGCCCGTCGCCACGTCGTCGAGATCGCTCTCGTAGGGGACCTGGGCGTACGGCTGCGTGTTCAAAAACGAGTACGGGTTGCCCGCGAGCTTGCGCACGAGCGAACTGTATCCGCCGGCTCCACTGTCGTCTGCGAGTCTGACCTGTATCGGACAGAACGTGTTACACTGCCCGCAGGTCGTATGCAGGACGTCCGAGGCTTCGTACTCGTCGTACTCGGTGCCGATTCCGTTACCGTCGCCGCTCAGCAGTTCCTCGAGGTCGAGCCCGATGCTCGCGAGGCCGCTGGCAGCGGACACCGCGCCGATACCGCCAACTGCCTTCATGAAGTCACGCCGTTCGATACCGTCGTCTGTTGTGTTCGGATCAGTCATGGGTTTCACCGTCCTCTGGAACAAGCGGAAGTAGTTCTATGCCGATCGTGTAGATGACTGCGCCAAGCGCAATGAGGCCAATCGAGAGAAGCAACTCGGGGGTCGACGGGAGATAGAACCCACCGAAGAGCCCATCGAGGGAAGGCTGTACCTGTGCGGGAACGACGATGTTGAATCTCGTCCCGATGATTCCGAGGACCGCACTCGCGCCTGCGAGACCGACGAATCGCGGCTGTATCCGCCAGCGTTCCCGGTGCAACAACGCGAGCGGAACGACCCATCCCATTCCGACCATCACGAACCAGAAGGACCACCACATCTCACCGGTCATGATCGTCATCCAGGTCGCCATTTCACCGGAGTGGAGGCTGTAGAGTCCGACGAACGCTTCGAGTATCTTCAGCGAGGCGTCAATCAGAATAAAGCCGACGAGGAGTAGTCCCATCAGGTTCAACAGGTCGTAATCGAACTCCCGTTCGGTCAGGGATGTGCGTACAACGTAGATCAGCGCGATCAGTGCCATACCGCTCACCACCGCCGACGTGATGAATATCACGGGAAACAGCGCGCTGAACCAGTATTCCCGGGTTGCCGCGACGGCATAGAGGTTCCCGGTTCCGCCGTGTACGAAGACGACCGCAAGTGGGATTCCGATCAGTCCGAGTCGCTTGAGCCAGCGGCGATCTGTCTCCAGTGCCTGCTCGCTTCGGCCCCGGCGACCGAGCGTGAGAATCCCGGCGAGTTTTCCTCGCAGGCCGCCCTCGTCACGTTTCTCGACGAGATCACCGCGCATAGAGAAGTACAGTTCCCCACAGAGAACTGTAATATACAGCACGTAGGCGTGTACTTCCCAGGAGAGAACAGAGAGCGGCTGCCGCCAGACGAAGGGGTGCCAGAGACGACCCATCTGTCCGAGATCGACGAGAACGAACAGGAGTGCGACGATCATCGAAATAATCGCAACGAAAAGCGCCTCCCGTTCGATCTCGTGCAGTCGCTCGACACCGAACACGTTCGAGAGCGTGCTTACCAGAAACGCCCCCGCCGAGAGGCCGACGAAGTAGATGTAAAACGCGACCCACGCACCCCACGGGACCGAGCTCGAGAGGTTCGTCGACTGGAGGCCCTCGGTAATTCGGAGGTACCCACCGTACGCACCGGCCACGAGCAAGGCGACGAGCAGCGCATACCAAACTACCCTGAGACGGTTCCACCGGACGCCGACTGCCGAGTGTGTATTCGTTGCCATCGTTATTTGAGGTAGTAGACGTTCGGATCGGTCCCTTCCTTCTCTTTCAGCTGAAACGCCCGCGGGGAGGCGGCCATCCGATTCACCTCGCTGTCCGTGTTATCGAGATTACCCATGTATCGGGCATCCCCGACACAAGTCTCGACACAGGCCGGTTCCTCGCCGCGTTGCAGACGATGGTGACAGAAGTTACACTTTCTGACGTTGCCAACAGGTGAGCTATCGTCCCGTGGACCACGATCGACCCCATACTCCGGGCTCGTTATTTCGCCGTTCTCTAGGAACTCGTCCTCGTAGTTCTCGCCGAAGTCGAAGTAGCGTGCTTCGTACGGGCACGCGATCATACAGTACCGACAACCGATACATCGTTCGTAGTCGAGGTTCACGATGCCGTTGTCCATCCTGTACGTCGCACTGACTGGGCACACCTGGACACAGGGCGGTCTCTCGCACTGCATGCACGGGCGCGGGAGATTCGTTCGTGAGACGTTCGGATACTCGCCACGCTCCCGCTCGAGGACGACGTTGTACGAGACGCCGGGTGGTGTCCGATTCTCCGCCTTGCACGCGACTGTACAGGACTCACAACCGACGCACTTCTGCAAGTCGATGACCATCCCCCACGTGACTTCCTCCGCACCCGTCTCTGAACCGTCTGGAACTGATGCCACCTCACATCCTGCTACCTCTTCCATCGATCCGGCTTCACAGTCGAGGGATTCGGCAGTCCGGTCGTCTATCGTCTGTTCGATCCGGTCGACTGCCGGATTCGGCGTCTCCCGGTACGCGTCGCCGAACACGTCGGCTGCAGCACCATCGTAGCGTTGCCAGAACTCCTCACTCGACAGTTCGCCGGTGCTCACTCGCCGTGCGTCTTCGGCCATCTCCAGCCCCAGGCCAGTCTCGTAGGGGGAATCATCGAGGACAGAGTTTGACTCTGCTTGGACCCCTCCGTCGAGTTGCTGTGAATCCGGGACTGACGGTATTGCGTCGCCGGCGTCGCTCATGGTCGACCACCAGGCGATCGCGTCGAATGCTGTCTGGACGTCATACGGATTAAGAGAGGAACCCCAGGGGCCTGAGCGTTCTACCGATACTCTTGGGCGGAGCCACAGCGATTTGCAACGCATATAGATGGAATACCGATACTGTTTGGTTCTTCCTGCTGTTGACCTCCCATAATCTGCTAAAGTGGTAAAATCCCACTCTACAGCCCCAAAAACCAGTGTTCTCACCCTCTGAGAACTACTTTGCCCCACTTTAGCCGTCGATCCGTAGGGCGCCTATGGAGGCTTCGAGCGAACGATCCGATAGTCCGGGGTGGGGACCGTGAGTGTAATCCTGCTCATTTCGATACTGGTGCGACTGGTCGGAGTCGCGTACTCGGTCGTATTGCTCTATCAGAGTGGTGACCGCAGGTTTGGCTTCCTGACGGTGATGCTTGCGCTGATGGCATCCCGACAACTGTGGACACTGATCGCCGCAGGTGGTACCGGTTTCGACGAATTACCCGGACTCGTAGTGAGTTTTCTGGCACTGGCAACAGTCCACTACCTCTCCCAGTACGTGGAGGAAGAAACCCGTATCAAGGAAGAGCTGAAAGCGGCCAACGACCGCCTCCGGAGTTTTCGCGAGGCAGTAGAGCACGCCGGACACGCGATCTTTCTCACGGATCCCGACGGAACCATCGAGTACGCCAATCCTGCCGTTGAAGACGTGACAGGCTACAAACCGTCGGAGGCCGTCGGGGAGAACCCGCGGCTGTGGAAATCGGGAGAGCACAGCGACGAATTTTACGAGACCATGTGGAAGACGATTACCTCGGGAGAGACCTGGAAAAGCGAGATCGTAAACGAGCGGAAGGACGGCACTCTCTGCTGGGTAGACATGACGATCGCCCCGATCGCGAGCGGGACCGGCGACATCGAACAGTTCGTCGCGGTCGATACCGACGTGACCGAGCGCAAGAAGCGGGAACTGCGGATCAACAAACAGAATAGACGTCTCGAGTTGTTGAACACGACGAACGAAGTTATCAGAGACGTCAACCGAGAACTCGTCCAGGCCGACACTCCACAAGAGATAGAGACGGTGGCCTGCGAACAGTTCGCCGGTGCGGCCCCGTACGAGTCGGCGTGGTTTGCGACACGAAACATGGTGACGGATACCGTTCGAGCGCGAACAGGCGTCGGCCTCGACAATTCTGATCTCGAGACGATCGTCGCCGCGATCAACGACGCAGACCACGAAACTGTAGTCGATCGGGCACTCTCGACGAACACGACCCAGATTTCCCGGGCCACCGACGACACCCCGACCGTAAGTGACGGCGACGACACCGCGGATGGCTGTGTGTGTTACACGTGCATCGACGCGGCGGTCACGATCGCGATTCCGCTCACGTATCGCGACGCACAGTATGGGGCGCTCGTGGTCCATGCCAGTGAGTCCGAGGCCGCAGACGACCTCGAAATTACCGTGTTGAACGAAGTCGGCGAGACGATCGCGTACTCGCTCAACGCTGCCGAGAGCAAGCAATCGCTCGTGAGCGACCGGGTGACCATGCTCGCGTTCGAACTCGGCCCGGACGACGAACCGCTGGTTTCGCTGGCCACCACACTAGACAGTGATCTCGAACTCGAACGGGTTTCGACGCGTGCCGATGGATCTCTCGTCGAATACATCCGACTCGATGGCGTTCCAGCAGCGACCGCTGCGGAGTCTGCAGCCGAGACGTTCGACGAAATCGAAATAGTCCAGGAAATGGATGACGGGTGTCTCATCGAAGTTACTGCTCCCGAGACGTCTATCGTGGCGACGATCACGGAGTATGGCGGAATCGTGCGGACAATGACTGCCGACGATCAGGGGGGTAACCTCGTCGTCGAACTCTCAAGCGGGGCCGACGTCCGGGCCGTCGTCGAAGCAGTGTTCGAAAGGCACCCGGGAGTCGCTCTCGTCGGGCAACACGAACAGGACAGGGAACCCGACACGCGAGGACAGTTCCGTGCGACGATCGAAGAATCACTCACGGAGAGACAGTTCGAGGCCGTGCAGATGGCGTACTTCGGCGGCTACTTCGAATGGCCCCGCAACTCCAGTGGTGAAGATCTCGCAGAACGAATGGGTGTGACCCAATCGACGTACCTTCAACATCTCCGAGCAGGACAACAGAAGTTCTATTCGGCGTTTTTCCAAACGGATGATGGCGTCGGCCGGCACCGAATGCGTGCGTGAGTTCGAACCGTTCAGAGGTACTCGGTGAGTGTTTCCACTGTTCGATCGAGCGGTTCGTCAGGAACTCTGCAAACGTAGTCGGTCATCAACGTCGGTTTGAGTGGGGCAACGGCGTGTGGAACGATCGAACTATCTCGGAGGGCCGTTCGGTGACGGTAGTCGTCCTCGTCGAGGGAAATTCGCTCGCCGTACCAGGTCTGCGTCTTGACATCCTCCCCCGCTCGCTACGTGTCAAAATAGCGGCCTCGGCACTCACGACTCACAATCTATCCACAGTTCAGTACGACTCCACTTGGACACCGAGCCTGCCGAAGTGCTCGATATTCGCTGTGAGGACGGGTTCGTCGTAGATGTCCGAGACTGCTGCAACCATCGGATCGACTTTGTCGATGCCGCTTTCACCCTCCGCCTGCTGGTCGGCCTGCGCGAGCAACTGTCCGGCGCGATGAGCGATCGTCTCGGTCTGTTCGACCACCGGATACATCCGCAGCGCGTTCCTGACGTTCCTGCGTTCGTTTTCATCGCCGAACTCGGCACCGTACGAAAGCTCCATGACGACCGGTGATGGAACCCGCTGAACGGTCTTCGTCTCGGAGAGTTCGACGCCTTTCTCGAAGGCCTCCTCGCGACCGTCGAAGAGGTCGATCAGAAACGACGTATCGAGGATCACTCGAACCGCTCCCGGAGCCTGTGCTTTGCTTCGGCATCGGTCTTGCGCTTGTTTTCGAGCCGATTTCGCATTTCCGTCGCCGTTTCTGACGAGAGTATTCCGGCGACGTCCTCGGGATGCGGTCCCCCGATGAGCCGGCGGAGCGTCTCTTCCATCGTTTCGTTTTCGCGCTTGTGAGCCTTCACGAACTCGTGGAACTCCTCGGAGAGACGAACCGATTTGCTCATATACCGTATACTCGGATATACGCACTCATCAATCTTCGGCCGTGGTTCGGGAGTGCTCTTGCTGTCGGTCGCACGCGTCCGGCTCGGTGTAGTGGTTGTTGACTCTGCCTGGGGCCTATGTCTACCGTGGCCATCCACAGAGCCGCTTAGAGATGACGTCTCCCGTCAAAAATGGCGGCCTCTGCACTCATAGGGCTCCTCACTACCGGGTGCCAGCCGGTTCGGAACGGTGCCTCGTCATCGGCCGGGGAAACCTATCCGCCGAACGGGTTAAAAACTCACGTCCGGTCGTCCATCCCGTGTATCCGTTGGAGCGTCTCGCCCAGCTCTGACTGATACGACGCCCCGAACAGGTGGACGTGAACCAAAAGCGGATAGAGCCGATAGACGAACCGACGACGCTCGAAGAACCCCGGGTCGATGCCGCGCACCTCGTCGTATCGATCGAAGAACGCCTCCCCGAACGTCCCGGTCCAGTCCGCGTACGCGAGTTCGATTTCCGGATCCGCGTAGTAGCAGGCCGGGTCCAGGAACGCGACGAGTTGACCGTCGCTCGCGAGCAGGTTCGTCCGCCAGACGTCGCCGTGAATCAACCCCGGATCGACGGGCCGGTCGATTGCAGCTGCGGCCACATCGACGGCAGCCTCGACGCGATTGGCCAGGGCGTCGTCGATCGTCCCGGCCTCCCGTGACAGTTCCAGCACGTGCCCCACCCGGTGACGAATATAAAAGCGCGCCCAGTCGTCGGTCCAGGGATTCGGCTGTTCGACCGGGCCGGTTAGCGTGTCGAACGGGAACCCGAACCCGCGGGCTCCGTGGTCGTGTAGCGCCGCCAGTCGCTCGGCGGCGTCACGCTCGATCGCCGGCGACAGCCGGGAACAGCCCTCGATGAAATCCATGAGGAGGAGCTCGTCGTTCGCGTGGTGAACGGTCGGCACCGGAAGCCCGCGATCACGCAAATACGAGAGCATTCGACCCTCCACCGACAGCGGCGTCTCGCCCGTCTTGGCGACCAGCGTCCGGCCGTCCGCGAGGTCGACGCGCTCGACGACGCCGATCATCCCCCCGTCGAGTTCCCGAACGGCGTCGATCTCGCCGTCGACCACCTCCCGAATCCTCGTTCGCGTCGTTTCCTCCACGTACGCTATCCGACGCGGAGGCGACTTAAGCTTCGGTTGCGGGGTCCCGCCATCTCCGGAACCGACGCGGTTTCCTCCGGTTTCGACAGCTTCTCACCACGTCCGCCGTAGGACCGATCATGGCTCACCTCGTCGAGATCCCGCCTACAGACGGAACGCCCGCGACGGTACGCGAATGGGTCGCTGCCGTCGGCGACTCCCTTTCGGCGGGCGATCCGATCGTCGACCTCGCGATCGACGGAACCGAACGCACGATCACCGCACCCGTCGACGGGACCCTCACCCATCGCCTCCTGAGCGAGGACGAATCGGCAGGTCCTGGCTCGGCGCTCGCGATCGTCGGGTCGAAGGAGGAACCGACCGTCCCCGAGAGAGCCGTCACCGCCGACGTCGACTCCGACTACGCGGGAACGGTGACGGCTGGGTCGTTCGCCTGGCGGATCGACTCCGGCGACGACCTCGACGGAGGGACCGCCCCCTCGCCTGTCGATCTGTTCCTCGGGGGACTCGCCTCGTGTCTCGCCGTCTCGATCGCCGTCCAGGCAGACATCCGGAACGTCGAACTCGCCGGCGTCTCCGTCGACGCCGCCGCGACCCCCACTGACGGCTCCGTCGAGTCGATAGCCCTCCAGGTGCACCTCGACCCGGGCGACCAGTCTCTCGAGGAGGCCGTCCTCGAACGCATCGTGACGGTCGGCGAGCGAACCTGCCACGTGGCGGAGCTTCTCCGAGCGGACCTCCCGATCGACCTCTCCTGGGAGCAGGCGTGAGCAACGAAAATCAGTCGATCGCTTCGACTGGGACTCACTCGACTAGGTCGACCCGCACCGTTGCGCCGCCCTCCAGATCGGTCAGCGGCGACACGTCCTCGAGTTCGGCGACAACGTTCACCGGCGAGGCGGCCCGCGGCTGGGAACCGTCGCTCGCGGGGGTCGGCCCCCAGAACAGACACAGTGCGTTCCCCTGCGGCCAGTAGGCCACCGCGCCGACCGGCACCTGCGCTCGGGCGTTTTCGGCGGGAACCTCCACCGGAATCTCGAAGTACAATTCGTCGCCCCATCGGGCAGCGTCGCCGGACACCGGAAGCGCGTCGGCGATCGCCGACCGCGTCTCCGGTGTGTCGTCGATCCAGCCGGCAGCGAGTTCGCGCCCGTCGACTTCGATCGCGAGATCCTGAGAAGCCATGGCCTACCTCGGTTCTCCGGGACCGTCGCTTTTTCCCTCCCGGGTGACGCCCCGTAACTCGAATCGTGCTCCACCGGTTGCACTCTCTGTGACCGACAGTTCCCACCCGTGAGCGGTCGCGATGTGTCGCACCGCCGCCAGCCCGAATCCCGTCTGTTTCCGGCGATCGGACACCCCCGCCTCAAGCACGTCATCCCGCCTGTTTTCGGGGATCCCCGTCCCGTCGTCCGCGACGTAAAATCCGTCGGGGAGTACGCCGATCTCGATCGTCACCGGCGGATCGCCGTGTTCGATCGCATTTTGATACAGTTCCCGGAACAGCCCACGGAGGCGCTCGGGGTCGGCAACGACGGCCTCCAGTTCGGCGAGCCCCCCGGATGTGTGGAGGGTTGCCCCCGGAGATTCGGTGCCCTCGTCGATCCTCGCCCAGTCGTCGGTTTCCTCCCAGGCCGATCGGGCGACCGACGCCAGATCCAGATGTTCGGCGTTCTCGACCGGCGTCCCCTGCCGGACGAGCGCGTTCAGGTCGTCGAAAAACGATTCGAGACGATCCAGTGCTGCGATCGCCCGCCGAATCGACTCGTCGTGTTTCCCGTCACTCTCGCCGAGACTGCCAGTTCCGTCCGACACGTGCTGGAGATACCCCTTCGCGACGTTCAGCGGGCTCCGGAGGTCGTGGGAAACGACCCGCCTGATCTCTTCGATGCGTTCCTGCTCCCACTGGAGTTGGGCGCGACAGTCGCCGAAGGGCTCTACCGCGTCGCGATCGTCGGTCGGCCGAACGGAGCCGACTTCGCGTCGGAAACACCCTTCGAGACGACGAACTGAACCCGGAGCGTCCCGTCGGACGTACCCCGTCACACCGGCGTTGAGCGCCTCCGCGGCGATCCCCTCGGATCCGTCAGCGACGAGCAAGACGAACGGAACGGACGCTGCCGGGGATCGCCGGTCCAGTTCCCGACGGAACTCGATCCCGTCGATGCCCGGCAGGTGGTAGGCGCTGACGACGCAGTCGACGGTACCGGAACCACCGACCAGGCGAGAGAGCGCCGATTCCGCGTCGGGTTCCTCGCGGATTTCGATCTCCGAATCTACTCCCTCGAGGGACCTCTCGACCACGGAGCGTCCCTCCCCGTCGTTTCCGACGTACAACACGCGGACCGGCGAAGTCATATCGATCCGATACGCGGAGCCGTCTCCAATAACTTTTGGTTCCGCTGACAGATTTGCACCGTCCGTCCGGTTGCTGGTCTCTCGGCTCGAATGGAGAAACACTCATTATTCTCGGTCGTAGAGTCCCGATTACGTTGACAGGATCTATCGTCGCGGACTTCCGGGCCGATGTCGAACTGAGCAACTGGGGGGAAGAGGCGGCCGGCCGAGCCCGGGTCGTCGTGACAGACGAGAAGATCGGGTTCGCCGCCGACGGGACGAAACGGGCGATCCCCCTCTCGGACGTCTTCGACATCGTACAGGGAGTCTCGCCCCGAACCGACGCGGGCACGACCGGAACCGTCACGCTCGCGTTTCGGGCGGAGGGACGCCGGGCCACCGCCTCGCTTAGCGCCGACGTGGAGACGCTGGTCAAGTTCCAGCGACTCCTCTATCAGCAGTTGCTAAACGGGACCGAAGTCGTCGCCAAGCACCGCCACAGCGTCGGCGAATCGGAATCCCGATCCCGAGCGTTCCGGTTGGTCGTCACTGCCTCCACGATCCGGCTGGAACGCGACGAGGACGAGCCGATCGTCATCCGCAGGGACGACGTCACCGAGTTCAAAACGCCGGCAGACATCTTCGACGGGAACGATCGGAAACCGGTCGTCGTCATCTACGCCGAAACCGACGGGCGAGTCACCAAAACGAGCGTCAGCATGCCGTCGTTCCGGAGTCTCAATCTCTTCGGACGATACCTCCGGGCGGATCTACTGTCGACCGACGCGATCGGATACGCCTCGGAGCGGGAGGGAACGATCGAACTCCTCCTGGTCGACGATGATCCACACGACCTGGAGATGGCGGAGCTGTTCTTGAAACAGCAGTCCGACCGGTTTTCGACCACGTCCGTGTCCAGCGCCGCAGGAGGACTGGACGTCCTCTCGGACGGGGCGGACGGTGATCCGGGAGTCGACTGTATCGTCAGCGACTACCAGATGCCGGGGATGGACGGGATCGAGTTCCTGAAGGAGGCCCGCGAGCGCTATCCGGAGCTTCCGTTCATCCTTTATACGGGCCAGGGGAGCGAGGAGGTGGCAAAGCGGGCGATCCTGGACGACGTCACCGACTACGTCGAAAAGGACGTCGGCCTCGAACAGTACGAAATCCTCGCGGAACGAGTTCTCCAGGCGGTTCGATAGCCGATCAGTCCGCGGGTTCGGCCGGCCCCGTCGCCGCCCTGGCGACCTTCTCGATCGGGTGGGGCGGGTGATCGGCCCCGGGCCGATCGCCGAGTTGGGAGCGACACGACGCGCCCGGCGCGGTGACCTCGTCGCCCGGGCTCTCCTCGACCTGTCCGAAAAGGATCCGTCCGATCGCCTTCGAGAGGTCGTAATGCTCCTTCTCGTAGCCGAAAGAGCCTGCCATCCCACAGCACCCGGAGTCGAGCGGGTCCACTTCGTAGCCGGCGCGGCGCAGGACGCCCACCGCGTGGTGGTCCTTGTTCGTCGCCTTCTGGTTGCAGTGACCGTGGTAGGTGAGATGCTCGTCGGGCGCGTCGAAGGAGAGCCGTTCGTCGATCCGCGCGACATCCAGATACTCGAGGACGCCATACGAGGCGGCCGAGACCGCCTCGACTTCGGGGCCGGAAAGCAGATCGAGGTACTCGTCCTGGAACATCACGGCGTCGGAGGGCTCGGTGAAAACCACCGATCGGCTGTCCTCGACGTACGGGGCGAGTCGATTCACGTTGGTTTCCGCCCGCTCGCACACCTCATCGAGGAATCCCTGCGAGAACGCCGCCCGCCCGGATGCCGAGAGCCCGTCGGGCATTTCGACGTGAACGCCGGCGGTCTCGAGTACCTCGACTGCGGCCTTTCCGGCCGACGGAGCGCTGTAGTTGGTGTACGTGTCCGGGAACAGGACGACGCGATCGGTCGCTTCCGACTCCGGCACGCGACAGCCGCCGCGGGATTCGAACCAGTCCTCGAGGCTTTCGCTTTTGAACGTCGGCAGCTCGCGGTCGGGGGCGATGCCGAGCGCTTTCGACAGGACCCTCCGGGATCCCGGAAGCTTCTGTCCCAGGTTCACGAGTGGTGCAAACTGACTTCCCAGCTGGGACCACCTGTCGATGTCACGGAACAGCCGCTCGCGGAGATCGGAGCCGTCCTGTTCGTGGTGCTGGTGTTTCAGCTCGGTCTTCAGTTTCGCCATGTCGACGCCGGTCGGGCAGTCGCTTTTACATCCCTTGCAGCCGATACAGAGCTTGAGCACCTCCTCCTGGAACCTATCGGAGTGGATCTCCTCTTCGGAGAGTTCCCCGGAGATCGCCGCCCGAAGCAGGTTCGCCCGTCCGCGGGTTGACTGGATCTCTTCTCTGGAAGCGCGGTATGTCGGACACATCACGTCCGATTCGGTCTCGCGGCAGGTCCCACAGCCGTTGCACAACTCGACGAGGTGTGAAAAGCCGCCGTCGTCCTCGAAGTCCAGCGTCGTCTGCGGCTCTAGGCTCCTGTATTCTGGCCCATACCTGAGGTCCTCCCGCATGTCCGTCGACGCCGCCGAGTCCGGATAGCCACGCTCCGTGGCAGTTTCGTCGTCGACGTACACTACCTTGCCGGGATTCATCCGCCACTCGGGATCGGCGGCGCTTTTGACCTCCTGGAACGCCGTCCACAGCTCCTCCCCGTACATCTTGGGGTTGAACTCCGTCCGGGCGAGGCCGTCGCCGTGTTCGCCCGAGAACGCTCCGTTGTGCTCCAGCACGAGGTCGGTGACGTCGTCGGCAATGGAGTGCATCTTCTCGACGCCCGCCTCCTCCTTGAGGTTGAGAATCGGTCGAATGTGGAGTGTTCCGGAGCCGGCGTGAGCGAAGTACGCCGCCGAGGTACCGTGGTCCTCGAGGATCTCCTGGAACCCCTGGACGTACTCCGCGAGCTCCGCCGGCGGGACGGTGGCGTCTTCGATGAACGGGTACGGCTTCGGATCCCCTTCGAGACTCATCAAAAGCGGGATCGCCGCCTTCCGGAGCTTCCACAGTTTGCCCTGCTCCTCGTCGGTGTACGCCTCGAGGACGTCGAAGGCGTCCCCCTCATCGACGAAGTGGGCGGTAGTGTCGGCGACCGCCGCCTCGAAGTCGTCGACGAGTTCCGAATCCCACTCCAGCATGAGCGCGGCGGTTGCCCCTTCCGGGATCGGCTCGGCGTACTGTGCGAACTCCTCGGACTCGCTCGCGAGACGGAACACCTCCTGATCCATCAGTTCGACCGCACTCACTGGGAACTCGAGTGCCTCCGGGACTGCTTTCATCGCGTCCACCAGGTCGTCGAAGCAGTAGAGCGCGAGCGCGGTCTCCTCCGGACGAGTGACCAGCGACACCTCCGCGCGGACAATCACTCCAAGCGTTCCCTCCGACCCGACGAACAGCTTCGATAGGTTGATGACCTCCTCCCCGTCGTCGTTCTCGTAGATCACCTTGTTGAGGTTGTATCCGGAGACGCACCGTTTCAGATCCGGGTACCGTGCGTCGATCTCCTCGCGGTTCTCCTCGACTTCCCGACGCACCGTTCGGTACAGTTCGGCCTCGAGATCCTCGCCGTCGGTGACCCCCTCCCACTCGGGGGAGTCGAGCACCACCTCCCGAGTGTGGATCAGGGAGCCGTCGGCGAGAACGACGTCTAGTTCCTCCGTGTAGGCGTCGGTGATGCCGTACCGCACGGAGTGAGCACCCGTCGAGTTGTTTCCGATCCCACCGACGACGGTCGCCCGGCCCGAAGAGGCAGGGTCCGGCGCGAACTTCAGTCCGTGTGCGTCCAGCCTGTCGTCGAGGCGATCCTGAACGACGCCTGCCTCGACGACAGCGCGTCGGTTCTCGGGATCGATCTCCACGATCTCGTCCATGTACTGGGTGAAATCCAGAACGACACAGCCCGGTCCGACCGTCTGTCCGCCGAGAGACGATCCAGCGCCACGCGGAAGGACAGGAACCTCGTGTTCGGCGGCGACTTCGAGAGTAATCTGCACGTCGTCGATCGACTTCGGAACGACGACCCCGGCGGGGCGCGCCTCGTAGATACTCCCGTCGCTCGCGTACAGGACCTGTGCGTACTCGTCGAACGCGACGTCACCGGCTACCCGATCCCGGAGATCAGACGCCAACCTCCGGTACGCCGGCACGTCAGGTCGGTCGTGCCCGAGCGCCGCTGACGACGTATCGAGATCGTCCCACTCTGTCCCGGATGATGCACGATCGCCGGCCTTCGTCTGTGTGTCGTCCACGGCCATAGTGAATGATCGATTATTGTAGTCATAAGGTCTTTGCTACCCGGGGCCCTTGGCCGGTGTTTTCGAGCGGAATACAGAAGGAGTGCCGTCGCAAACCGGGTGGTTGGTAGTCTTCGACTCAGTCACTGCGTTCGGTTTCACGAGTCCGAAGCTGTCGAACCCCGTATCCGACGAACGCGAGCAGAACGATCGCGGAAAACAGGAAGAACCCGGCTGCGACCAACGGATAAACGAACGCGAGCGCGATCAGAAACGACACCGCAAACAGGAGCAGAGCGACGACGACGAACCCGCGAACCGGATCCTGGATTGCCGCAAGCAGTACGCGTTCGGGAAGCGTGAGGTCTTCAAGCGACGGCGACGACTCCTCGGGAGCCACGAACTCGTCTCCAGCGGTCGTCGACCCGTCGGTCGGGATATCCGATGAGCCGTCCGACGGGTCGTCCGGCGGGACGTCCGATCGGTCGTGTGTCCGCTCACTCATCGACTTCAGTACGTGTGCGATCCTTCTTTACCTGTCGCCTTCGGAATCGCTCACCCGGGGAGAGCCACCTCTGTGGGAGGTCCGTCGTCTCCGGATCGAGACGGTGTGGACACCTCCGGTCGCGTCGTCGATCACCAGCGCGGTGCCGGTCGTTCGAGGGAGTTTCTCCCGAACGTCGACCGCGAGGTACGTCGGAGCTGCAGCCGACAACGCCGCGAGGTCGTCCTCGGCGGTGAGTTCGTGTGCGATCATCACGTCCGCCTGTGAAACGACGGTGGACGGCAACGTCCCCGGACGCTGGGTGGCGGCGACGAAGCTCACTCCCGGGGTACGTCCGCGGGTCGAAAGGGTCTCCAGAGCCGGGCCGGCGATCCCGTCGAACGCGACGTGTGCCTCGTCCAGAAGGAGCCACGGCAGCCGGTCTGGGCGACTCGCGAGACAGGTCTCGTACAGTCCCGTCGCGATCGTCCGGAGGAGAACCCCCAGCGGAGCGGCGGACGTCCCCGACAGGTCGAGAACCGTCGCATCCGACGACAGCAGCGCCGACGGAGACAGCCCGTCGGGATCGAACACACCCCACGACTCCGCGAGCCGGAGGTAGTTTCGAACCGCACGCCGGGTTTCGGGGCGCGCATCGACCGCGATTCGATCGGCTTCCCCGTCGACAGACGCGAGCATGTCCGCCAGCGTGGATCGCTGCTCGGCGACACGCCACAGCAGGCTCCCGGCCGCCGAGGTCGGGCCGATCCCGAACAGCTTCGGCCAGATTTGCGGCGGGAGCGAATCCGCCGGGACTCGAGGCTCGGAAACGAACCTCGCCCGAACATCGGCCGTCGCACCGTCGGCCAACCCCTGGAAGGCGCCCATCGGATCGGCAACGATCGGCGTCACCCCCGGCGTCTCCGCGAGCGCCTCCGCCAGCACGCCGAGCGTGTACGACTTCCCACTCCCCCGCTTTCCGACGACGAGACCGGCATGGGGGGTGTCGATGTCGAATTCGACGGGTGCACCGGTGCTCCCGTCCCTGGCCAGGAATCGCCCGAGTGTCACCGTCGGCCGAGGACTCTCTTCACCGCCGCGTGGGCGAGAGCTCTCTTCGCCGTCACGTCCGAGAACGTGCACGGGGAGGTGTGTCGCGCAGTTGTATATAAGTGTCCGCCCGGGGTTTCAAATACGAAACCGGACCCATCACGGGTCATGTCCGATCAGGATCCATCACCGACTCGGCGCTCATCCACCCTCGGAACCCCCGACAGACACTGTGTCGACGAACAGTCTGGCCGACAGTTTCTGGCGGACCGGCGCGCGATCGAGGGGTTACCCGTCCGACTGGTCATCGCGCTCGTGGTCGGCGTCGCCTCGCTCAGCGTCATGATGGGGATGCTCTCGGGGATAGAGGGACTGGCAGTCACCGAACTCGACGCACAACCAGAGCCGGAGATCGTCACGCCGGGCGAGCAGTCGATCGAGGTGACCGTGATCGATCCCGAAGGAACGCCAGTCGCAGACGCGACGGTGGTAATCCGAGGTGGGACTGCCCAACACGACGGCGTCGCATACGCCGAAACGGACGAAAATGGGGTTGCGACCGTGGAAGTCGATCCCGAACTCCGGGCGAACCAGCCCGACGGAACGTTGACGATCGACATCAAACCCCCCGCCGGATCGAACTACGCCGACGAGCGTTCCAACACGGAGATACTCGTGATCGCAGAGTGATTTGCGGCGGTTGCAGGATCGCCTGAACGTATCGTTGCAATAACGCCGAATCAGCCTAGGCCAACCGGTCGATCACGGCCTGTGTCACCTCGTCCGTCGAGGCGGAGCCGCCGAGATCCGGGGTGTGTGGTCCGTCAGCGAGCACGCCTTCGACTGCCTCCTCCACTGCGGCCGCCTCCGACTCGTGGCCGAGGAACTCGAGCATCATCGCCGCCGACAGCTGCGCGGCGGTCGGGTTCGCGACCCCCTCGCCCGCGATGTCGGGCGCGGTGCCGTGGACGGGTTCGAAGACGCCGCGTTCGGGGCCGACGTTCGCCGACGGCAACAGCCCCAACCCGCCGACGAGCCCCGCTGCCAGATCCGAGAGCACGTCGCCCGCGAGGTTCGGACAGACGACGACGCCGAACTGGGCGGGATCGAGACAGACGTGGGTCGCGAAAGCGTCCATCAACACGGTGTCGGCCGGAACACCCTGCTCGTCGGCGACAGAGAGCACCGTATCGCGGAACAGTCCGTCCGTCTCCCGCATCACGTTCGCCTTGTGTGCGACCGTAACGCCCTCTTCACCGGCGTACTCGCAGGCGTATTCTGCCAGCCGCCGTGAGGCACTCTTCGTCACCACCCGGGTGAGCGTCGAGACGTCGTCGGTCAACCGCGACTCGTGACCGGCGTAGACGCCCTCGGTGTTCTCTCGAAGGAACACGAGGTCCGTCTCCGGACGCAACGCGTCGACGCCGGGGTACGCCCTGGCGGGCCGGACGTTCACGAACGAGTCGACCGCCCGCCGGAGCGGGAGGATGACGTCCGCCGCGGTCTCGCCTGCCGCCCCGAACAGCGTCGCGTCGGCGCTGGCGACCGCCTGGCGGGTTTCCTCAGGCAACGCCTCGCCGGTCGCGTCCTTCACGGTGTCGCCGGCGTCTGCCTTCCGGAACGTGAACTCGACGTCGAGCGCTTCCAGGACGTCGATCGCGGCGGGGACCACTTCCTGCCCGATCCCGTCGCCGGGGACGACGACGATCTCGTCGGTCACGTGTCCTCCCCCGATACACGATCGTCCGGAACGTGCTCGTCGGAAACGTACGGCAGCGAACGAGCGACGTCCTCGACGGCATCGCGGTTCGCCGCCATCAGCGCGGTGGTGTCCCACACCCCCTCGACGAGTGCTTTCCGCTGGGCATCGTTCACCTCGGCGTCGACGATCCGATCCGCGTACCGGATCTGTTCGCGTTCGACGTCGATCTCGATCTCGGCGTCGGGGTTCTCGTCGACGAACGACTGCAGCCGGTCGATCTCCTCGCCGCTGGCGGTGACGGTCGGGATCCCCAGCGCGAGGCAGTTCCCCGCGAATATCTCCGCGAACGACTCCCCGACGACGGCGTCGATCCCCCACCGCATCAGCGCCTGCGGGGCGTGCTCGCGGGAGGAGCCGCAGCCGAAGTTGGCGTTCACCACGAGCACGTTCGCCCCCTGGAACCGCTCGTCGTTGAACGGGTGCTTCTTTTCGTTGTCTTCATCGTCAAACCGCTGGTCGAAGAAGGCAAACTGTCCCAGCCCGTCGAAGGTGACGACCTTCATGAACCGGGCGGGGATGATCTGGTCGGTGTCGATGTCGTTGCCCCGGACCGGGATCCCGGTTCCGGAGACGTCGGTCACCTTTTCGGCAGGCGCCTCGCCGTCGGCGAACTCCTCGTGATCGACGCTCATGCCGTCGACACCTCCGTCAGTTTCCGCACGTCGGTGACCTCGCCGGTCACCGCCGCCGCCGCGACCATGATCGGACTCATCAGGACGGTCCGGCCGTCCTTCGATCCCTGACGCCCGACGAAGTTCCGGTTCGAGGAGGACGCGCTCGCCTCGTCGCCGACCAGCTGATCCTCGTTCATTCCGAGACACATCGAACAGCCGGGTTCTCGCCAGTCGAAGCCGGCCGCCGCGAACACCTCGTCGAGCCCCTCCGCTTTTGCCGCCCGCTGGACGCGCTGGCTGCCGGGAACGACCATCGCCCGCACGTCGTCTGCGACGTGTCGCCCTTCGACTATCTCGGCCGCCTCGCGGAGGTCCTTCAGCCGGGCGTTCGTACACGAACCGAGGAACGCGACGTCGATCGGATACCCTTCCATCGTGTCGCCCGGTTCGACGCCCATGTGTTCCTGTGCCCGCCGTGCGGTCTCCTGCTTGTCTGCGGGCAGCGACGACGCCTCCGGAATCGGTTCGCTGATTCCGACCCCTTGCCCCGGAGTGGTGCCCCAGGTGACCATCGGTTCGATCGCCGAGCCGTCGATGGTCACGACGTCGTCGTATTCGGCGTCCTCGTCGGACCGCACCGACTCCCAGTAGGGTTTCAGCTCCTCGAACGCGTCCGGATCGTCGGCGAAGGCGTCGGTTTCTCGGAGCCACTCGTAGGTAGTCTCGTCGGGGTTGACGTAGCCCGCGCGGGCGCCCCCCTCGATCGACATGTTACAGATCGACATCCGACCCTCCATACCGAGACTCTCGATCGCGTCGCCGGCGTACTCGTAGACGTAGCCGACGCCGCCGTCGGTGCCGAGCTCCCGGATGATCGACAGGATCACGTCCTTTGCTGTGACGGCCGGGCCGAGTTCACCGGTTACCTCGACCTTCCGGACCTTCTGTTTCTCCATCGCCACGCAGCCGGTCGCCAGCACGTCCCGGATCTGTGAGGTACCGATCCCGAACGCGAGCGCGCCGAACGCGCCGTGGGTCGAGGTGTGCGAGTCGCCACAGACGATCGTCATTCCCGGCTGGGTGAGTCCCTGCTCGGGACCGATCACGTGGACGATCCCCTGATCGCCACTGTCGGGATGCGAGAAGTCGATCCCGGCCGACCGGACGTTCTCCTCGAGTTCTGCCATCATCTGCTCTGCGGCGTCGTCCGGGTACGGTCGCTCGCGGTTCCCAGTCGGGACGATGTGATCGACCGTCGCGTGAGTCCGGCCGGGAAACGCCACCTCGAGGTCGCGTTCCTGCAACATTCCGAACGCCTGCGGGCTCGTCACCTCGTGGACCAGATGGAGGCCGACGAACAGCTGGTCCTGTCCGGTCGGCAACGTGGTCACCCGGTGGCGATCCCACACCTTGTCGTACAGCGTACCCTCGCTCATCTCAATCGTCCGAAGCCCTCGGTTCTCCGGAGTCGGTGGCTACGTTCGGTACGCCGGGAACGTCCGGCACGTCCAGTCCCCGGTCCCAGACGCCGGCCACGTCCCCGTTTGGGGATTCGTGATCGACGTCGGCCATCGTTTTCCGGTCAGATTCCGCCGCCGACTCCCGCGTCTCACCGCCGTCGGCGACTGCCGGCCCGCGTCGGTACACTGCGCCGAACGTCTCGCCCGTGTGGGGGTTCGTGTGATTCACGTCCGCCATCCGCTGGTCGCTCTCCTCAGTCATTCGCGGTCACCTCCTGTTTGTCCGTTTCCTCGTCGGTCGATCCATCGCTGTCCGGTCCCCCGTCGTCGCCCCATGCGAACAGGCCGCGGAGTTCCTCGCCGACCGCCTCGATTTCGTGGTCCTTGTCCGCCTGCCTGAGCTGGGTGTACTGCGGCCGCCCCGCCTGGTTTTCCGTGATCCACTGTCGGGCGAACGTGCCGTCCTGTACCTCCTCGAGGAGCGCGTCCATCTCCTCGCGGGCGTGCTCGCCGACGACGCGGTCCCCGCGGGTGAGGCCGCCGTACTCCGCGGTGTCGGACACGGAGTCCCACATCCCGCCGAGACCTCCCTCGTACATCAGATCGACGATGAGTTTCAGTTCGTTGAGGCACTCGAAGTAGGCCATTTCCGGTGAGTAGCCGGCGTCGACAAGCGTCTCGTACCCGGTTTTCACGAGCGCGGTGACGCCGCCACACAGCACGGCCTGCTCGCCGAACAGGTCGGTCTCGGTCTCCTCTTCGAACGTGGTCTCGACGACGCCCGCACGGGTGCAGCCGATCGCGTGGGCGTACGCCAGCCCTTCCTGGGTCGCCTCGCCGGTCGCGTCCCGGTACACCGCGAGTAGCCCCGGCGTCCCCTCGTCGTTTTCGTAGTTCCGTCGAACCAGATGCCCCGGCGATTTCGGCGCCACCATGGTCACGTCGACGTCTTCGGGCGGCTGAATCTGATTGTAATGGACGTTGAACCCGTGGGCGAACTGGAGCGTGTCCCCCGGCTCCAGGTTCGGTTCTATCTCGTGTTCGTACACCGTCGGCTGGACGCTGTCGGGGACGAGCACGGAGACGATGTCCGCCCGTGCGGCGGCCTCCGCGGTCGTCGCGACCTCGAGCCCCTCGGCCTCCGCCGCCTCACGGGAGGCGGAACCCTCCCTGAGTCCGACGACGACGTCGACGCCGCTGTCGGCGAGGTTGCCCGCGTGGGCGTGTCCCTGGCTCCCGTAGCCGATCACGGCGACCGTCTTGTCGTCGATGTACGACCGGTCGGCGTCCTCGTCGTAGTATACTGTGCTGCTCAGCTCTGTCGTGTCCTGTGTGTCCGTCATCGTGTGTCTTCGGTCTCGTTTGTTTTTGTCGTCTCGTCCGTTGCTGCCGTCTCGTCCAGTTCTGCCTGCGTTGTGCCGTTTCGTTCGCGATCCGCGTCGGCCGTCGTCGTGGGCTCACCCGTGTAGGCCGGCCGTTCGCCGGGGACGGTGGTCTTCGAGCCGTGTGCCAGCGCTGTCGGCCCGGTCCGGGCGATCTCGATGATACCGAACTGGCGGAAGGCGTTCACCGCGTCGTCGATCGTCGCGGTATCGCCGGTGAGCTGGACGGTAATCGTCTCCGGCCCGGCGTCCCGTGCCGTCCCGTCGTACATCTCGGTTACTGCATGGACCTTGTCCGGCTCGTCGCCGCTCACTTTCAACAGCGCCACTTCGGTGCTTATGGCGTCGTCGTCGAGTTCTCCGACGGCGATCACCGGGATCAGCTTGTCCAGCTGTTTTTTGATCTGGTCGATCCCCGGATCCGGCTCCTCGACGACCATCGTGATCCGGGCGTGCCCCTCGACGGTGGTCGGTCCGACTGTCAGGCTCTCGATGTTGAACTGCCGGCGCGACACGAGGCCGGACACCCGCGAAAGCACGCCGGGTTCGTGGTCGACCAACGCGGAGATCACCGCCCTGCGGGGCCGTTTTTCAGCCTCCGCCGCGGGGTCGATCCGAATTCCCTGTTTGTTCCGTCTCCCTTCGGGATGCGGGCGCTCCTCGGGTGACGGCCCCGGAAGTCCGTCGCGGGGGGCGTCCGATTCCCCGCTCATAGCTGATCCTCCGAGAGGGCGAACAGTCCGTTCGCGCCGCCGCTTGGCACCATCGGGTAGACGTTCTCGTCGGGATCCACGTGGGCGTCCACGACCGATGGCCCGTCGTACGCCAGCGCCTCCTCGACGACCTCCGAAACCTCGTCGTAGTCGTCGATCCGGAACCCACGGGCGCCGAATGCCTCCGCGAGGGTGTCGAACTCCGGCATCCAGTTGTAGTCGGAGGCCATGTGGCGCCCCTCGAAGAAGGCGTCCTGCCACTGCCGGACCATCCCGATGTACTCGTTGTTGAGCACCACGAAGGTGACGTCCATGTGCTCTCTGACCGCCACCGACAGTTCCTGCATCGTCATCAGGAACGATCCGTCGCCGTCGAAGCAGACAACGTCCCTCTCTGTCTCGCCGGCGTCGTCCAGCGCGACGCGCGCGCCGATCGCGCCTGGAACGCCGTAGCCCATCGTCCCCAGCCCGTGGCTCGACAGCCAGGTGCGGGGCTCGGTGAACGTCCAAAACTGGGCGGCCCACATCTGGTGTTGGCCGACGCCGGCGGTGACGACCGTGTCGTCGTCGGTCGCCTCGTCGAACGCCTCGACGACGAACTGTGGTTTGAGCGGCTCCTCCTCGTCGGCCCGGTACGTCATCGGATACTCCTCGGTCCACTGCTCGCACTGGTCGCGCCAGGGTCCCGCCTCGGGGGGCTGTCGGATCTCCGCCCGCAGCTGCTCCAGCACCGTGCCGGCGTCGCCGATCAGTGGGTAGTCCGCGTAGATATTCTTCGAGACCTCGGCCGGATCGATGTCGACGTGAACGACCTCGGCTTCCGGAGCGAACGTCTCGACTCCGCCGGTGAGTCGGTCGTCGAACCGCGTTCCGACGCCGATCAGCAGATCCGTGTGTGTGATCGCCATGTTGGCGTAGCCGGTGCCGTGCATCCCGGCCCACTCCAGACAGAGCGGATCGTCGTCGGGGAAGCTCCCGATCCCGGGCATCGTCGTCACGACCGGAATTCCGAGTTCCCGCGCGAACGTTCTGGCCTCCTCGCTTGCGTCGCCTTTGATGACACCGCCGCCGAAGAGACACACCGGTCGTTCGGCCCGCTCTATCGCGCGAGCGGCCCGTTCGACGTCGTCGCTGGCTGCGTCGGGGTGGGGATCGGCACGCGCCGGCGGTTTCGGTGGCGCCGGTTCGCTACCGGCCTCGCCGAAGCTCACGTCCTTGGGGAGATCGACCAGGGTCGGTCCGGGTCGACCTGTGTTCGCCAGCGCGAACGCCTCGCCGACGACGTCCCCGACGGTCGCCGAGTCCTCTGCGAAGTAGTTGTGTTTCGTGATCGGCGTCGTGATGCCGATCGTGTCGACCTCCTGGAAGGCGTCGTTACCGACGAACTCGGTGGGAACCTGTCCGGTCAGCGCCAGCATGGCATCTGAATCCATCGACGCGTCCGCGATGCCGGTCACCAGGTTCGTCGCGCCGGGACCCGACGTCGCGAGACAGACCCCGGGCTCGCCTGCGACGATGCCGTACGCGTCCGCCGCGTGGGCCGCCCCCTGCTCGTGGGCCATCGTGACGTGGTGCACCGAAGAGTCGTACAGCTCGTCGTACACGGGCATGATGGCGCCACCCTGGACGCCGAACGCCGTGTCGACGGCGGCCGCCTCGAGTGCGGCGACGATTGCTGCAGCACCCGTCTCGGGAACTGCCGCAGGGTCACGTGGTTCGCCGGTTTCCCCGGCGTTCCCGTTTGCTCCGGCTTCCGGTTTCTCCGCGTCGGGCTCCTCCGCCTCGCCGCCCCGTTTCCGTTCGGCTGCAGTCGGTGATTCGCTCATGCGTTTCCTCCGTTCGGTCGTGTGTCGTTCGGTTCTGTTCCGTTCGATCGTGCGTCGTTCCGTCGCGTTCCAGTTGTCATCCGTGTTCCGTGTCGTCGTGTTCGGCTCGGTCGGTTCCCGCGTCGCCGTTCCGGCGTGGCCCGGGTTTCGAATGAACCCTGCCGAAAAACCCCGCGGTCGGGTGCGAGGTGCGTAACACCGCCGTCGCTTGGCGGTCGAGCAATGCGTGGGTCAGAAGGTGGATGTGGTGTAGGGGCTAGGCCCCTACAATAATCCCGCCGAGAACGGCACCCGCGAGGGACCGACCTGAAGCGGCCGCTCCGGACGGAGCGAGCCTGTCGGTGCTGTTCCCTCGCATACACGGTCGCAGAACGTCCGCTCTTATATGTCTGTCGCGGGGTGCAACGATTGCGCCGTTCCGAACGGGACGGACTCCAGCCTGCAGACTGACCTCGCAGTCGCTGTCCGGGGCGAACGTCGGCCGCGACCGCCATCTCAGGCGGTCACCTCTGATTCCTCGGTGTCGGTTTCTACGCCGACGGCCTTCGCGAACCGGACTACGTCGCCGGCGGTGACCTCCCGCTTGTTTGCCGCGTGTTCCTTCACGCGCTCGGTCACCGTCCGCACCTCGTCGTCGGTCGGCGTGAAGCCGGCCTCCTCCAGGTGCTGTCTGACGGCGTGGGTACCGGTGTGCTTCCCGAGTACTACCTCCCGCTGTGCGCCGACCATCTCCGGCGTCATCACGCCGGGTTCGAAGGTGTCGCTGTTTTCGATGACCCCGGCGGCGTGGATGCCACTCTCGTGGGCGAACGCGTTCCGACCGACGATCGGCTTGTTCGCGGGCACCGGGATGTCGCTCGCGCGCTCGACCATCCGGGAGACCTCCGTGATCCTCGTCGTGTCGATTCCCGTGTCGGCGCCGTAGATCGACTCGGCGGCCATGACGACCTCCTCCAGGGCGGCGTTTCCGGCGCGCTCGCCGATGCCGTTTACCGACACCTGCGCCTGGCTTGCGCCCGCCTCGAAGCCTGCAAGCGCGTTCGCGGCCGCCAGGCCGAAGTCGTCGTGGGTGTGGACGTCGATCTTCGCGTCGGTGTGTTCCCGCACCGTGGCGATCAGTTTCCGGAACCGCCCCGGGGTTGCGACCCCGCAGGTGTCCGGAATGTTGATCCAGTCGGTGCCGGCCGCCGTGACGGCCTCGATCACCTCGATCAGATACGTTTCGTCGGTTCGCGTCGCGTCCATCGGCGAGAACATCACCTCGACGCCCGCCTCGCGTACGCGTTCGACGCTCTCTACTGCGCGCCGTTTCGCCTCCTCGCGGGAGGCGTGCATCGAATCCTCGAGCTGGACGTCGCTAGTCGAGACGAACACGTGCACCATGTCGACGCCGGCGTCCAGTGCCGCCTCGATATCGCCGTCGACGACCCGGGCCAGCCCGCAGGTAGTTGTTTCCGTCGCGCTCGCGATGTCGCGAACGGTTTCGAACTCTGTCTCCGAATTGACCGGGAACCCAGCCTCGATGACCCCCACGCCCATCTCGTCCAGTGCAGCCGCTATCTCGCGTTTTTCGTCGGTCGAGAAGGACGTGCGTGGTGACTGCTCCCCGTCTCGGAGCGTCGTGTCGAAGATCTGTACAGAATCGAACTCGCCAGTGCTATCCAGTGTGCCCTGGAAGAACTCGACCCGCCGGCTTCGCCGACGTGGCCTCCATGTCGTTGGACATTGTGCTTCTTTCTGGGCGTGGAACAGTACTTAAGTATTTCGCTGTCACAGTGCGTCGCAGGGCGCCGCCGTCCTGCCACCGAGTCGACTGCTGTAAAATCGACAGACATCGTCGACCTGTTTCAATGCAGTATGCCATTATACACCTTATATCCTCACGGTTCCGAACGTTCGTCCACCCTGTATATATACCGGTTGGACGGACGTATTCGTCGGTGAGAAGGGGGGTGGATTGCTCGCACGCGGACCGACGAGCAGAGCGTCGATGTCACACCTAGTCCGCCGGCGCGACAGAACGTTTTTGCTGTGGCTCTCCGAGCGAAGGGTATGGGCGAGTTCGACCTGGACCTGCGGAACGCGGAAGAACAGCTGGACGCGATGATTGAGAAGGACGGCGTCGTGGTGCTGGCACGGCTCGACGGGACGACCGATCCGCAGGAGTGGATCGCGGAGATACAGGGCGGGAAGACGCTCGTGCTCGCGGTAGAAGGGGACCTGAACGATCTGGCCGCGGGGTTCGCCAGAGAGATCAGGGACATGGGTGGCGAACTGATGCACTTCCGGGGCTTTCTCGTCGTCACCCCGCCTGGGGTCGACATCGACACCGGCCGCCTGGGCTAGAAATAGTAATATAGTCTTCACTCGCGGACATTCACACACTCGATTATTTCCTGAAAAGGTATAAGTGTCATCTGTCCATGGTGGTAGTCAGTGTATGTCGAGACGAGACCGTCGTTCCGGGGTTGAAACCGTCGCAACCGTCGTTTTCGTCGCTTCCATATTTGCCCTCGTTCTGGGGACGGGTGTTATCGCGTCTGCTGCCACCGCGGGCAGCGCCGAGGGTTCAGTCCAGTACGAACCCGACTTCGAGAACGTGTTCTCAGTCGAGGACACGGATGCAGAGATCACCGACGTGGAAGCGGTCGATGGTAGCTACGCGCCGGGGGACGCCGTTCCGATCGAGGTGACGATTCAAAACACCGGAGAGACGAGCCACGACTTCTACGTCGACGCGAGCGTTCGAGACCCGGACGGCGACTGGATAACCGGGGAAGGGACGACCGTACATCTCGACGACGGCTGGTTCTCCGGCGAGGAACAGACGGTGACGTTATCGGTCCAGATCCCCGAGGACGCGACAGAAGGGACCTACACCGCAGGTGCCGGCGTGTTCTACTCCGAACGAAAGGACCACTGGTACGATTCCGAAGTCGACCAAGACGCCCTCGAAGTCAGAGAAGTAATCGACGCACGAACGACAGACGTCACCGTGGCAGGCGACAGCTACGCGCCGGGAGAAGTGGCGTCTATCGACGTGACAGTCGAAAACGTCGGCAACGTCGAAAACGAGTTTCTGATCGATGGGATCGCTCGCGGCCCGGATGGAACCTGGAGCCACTACGCCGGAGAAACGACAGTCGAACTCGCACCCGGTGAAACGACCACCGAAACGTTCTCCCTCGAAATAACCGACTCCATGCCGGAGGGGAGCTACGACGCCGGCGGCAACGTCTTCGCCAGTCCGGCCGCGGACAACCGCCTGGACGGCGACCACGAGAACGGGGCCTTCCTCGTGGAGGAGGATGTCGAGGAGTACACACTGTCGATATCGTCCGAGGACGGTGGGGGGATCGGCGTCGATCCGCCAGGGATGAGCACGCTGGAAACGACACAGACCTACGAGGAAGGAACGGAAGTAGAGCTGATCGCGTTCCCCGACACCGACTACGAGTTCGACCGATGGGAAGGCGACGTGCCGTCCCACGACGCCACCGCCGAAACGATAACGGTAACGATGGATCGGGACCGCACGATTACCGCCACGTTCCAGGAGGAAGCCGGCGGACCCCCAGAGTCGTGGACCGACAGTCCCGAACAATCGCTCACCATTCAGGAAGGCGAACTGGTGACGTTCAGCGTTGGGGCGGAGGATCCGGATGGAGATCTCCACGGAACGGAATGGTACGTCGACGGGTCGTTCCAGGAAGCCACGTATGGACTGGACGGAAGTGCCGACACCGACACCTGGTCGTACCGCTTCGAAGAGCCCGGAACCTACTCCATCGAAGTGGACGTGTTCGACAGCAGCGGCACCTATAACGACGCCGCCGCCGAGTGGACAGTCACCGTCGAAGAAGATGTTGAGGAGTACACGCTGTCGATATCGTCCGAGGACGGTGGGGGGATCGGAGTCGATCCGCCAGGGATGAGCACGCTCGGAACGACACAGACGTACGAGGAAGGGGCTCAAGTAGAGCTGATCGCGTTCCCCGACACCGACTACGAGTTCGATCGGTGGGACGGCGACGTGTCCTCACACGACGCCACCGCCGAAACGATAACGGTAACGATGGATCGGGACCGCACGATTACCGCCACGTTCCAGGAGGAAGCCGGCGGACCCCCAGAGTCGTGGACCGACAGTCCCGAACAATCGCTCACCATTCAGGAAGGCGAACTGGTGACGTTCAGCGTTGGGGCGGAGGATCCGGATGGAGATCTCCACGGAACGGAATGGTACGTCGACGGGTCGTTCCAGGAAGCCACGTATGGACTGGACGGAAGTGCCGACACCGACACCTGGTCGTACCGCTTCGAAGAGCCCGGAACCTACTCCATCGAAGTGGACGTGTTCGACAGCAGCGGCACCTATAACGACGCCGCCGCCGAGTGGACAGTCACCGTCGAGGAGGACGTCGCTGAATACACACTGTCAGTGGAATCCGGCGGAAACGGTGGAATCGGTATCGATCCGCCAGGGATGAGCACGCTCGGAACGACACAGACCTACGAGGAAGGAACGGAAGTAGAGCTGATCGCGTTCCCCGACTCCGACTACGAGTTCGACCGATGGGAAGGCGACGTGCCGTCCCACGACGCCACCGCCGAAACGATAACGGTGACGATCGATCGGGATCGAACGATTACCGCCACGTTCCGTGAGCCGGCGGAGGTCGGCGCGAAAGTTACCGACGTAACGGTGGCAGGCGACAGCTACGCGCCGGGAGAAGTGGCGTCTATCGACGTGACAGTCGAAAACGTCGGCAACGTCGAAAACGAGTTTCTGATCGATGGGATCGCTCGCGGCCCGGATGGAACCTGGAGCCACTACGCCGGAGAAACGACAGTCGAACTCGAACCCGGTGAAACGACCACCGAGACGTTCTCCCTCGAAATAACCGACTCGATGTCGGACGGCAGCTACGACGCCGGCGGCAACGTCTTCGCCAGTTCAGCCGCGGACAACCGCCTGGACAGCGACCACGAGAACGGTGCCTTCCTCGTCGAGAAGGCCGTCGAGCATTCATTCACCGTCGAAACGCAAGGAAGCGGTGCGGTCGCGATCGATCCGCCGGGAACGTCTACACTCGGAACGATCCAAAGCTACGAGGAGGGGACTGAAGTCGAACTTACGGCCCAATCCGATCATGGATACGAGTTCGATCGATGGGAAGGCGACGTTTCGGACGTGGACACCGAGGAACCGTCGATCGCTGTCGTCGCCGACCGAGACCGCAAACTCACAGCAGTCTTCGTCGAGGAGGTCGAGGTAGACGCCGAAATCATTCGGCTCGAAACCGAAGACGGACCGTTTTCGGCGGGCGAGACCGTCGAAACGACGGCAGAAATCGCGAACACTGGCGACGATGACAAAACGTTTGTACTCCACTACACAGTTCTGGGACCCGATATCGAGACCTCCGGACACGACAGTAGGGCAAACGAGGACGTCACCCTCGAAGAAACAGTTACGCTTCGACCCGGAGCGACGCAACTGGTTTCGCTCCCGTGGACCGTCGAATCCGACGCCAGATCCGGCGAGTACGGCGTCGAACTGGCAGTCCGTAACGAGAGCGACTCCCAGTCGGAGACACCGGTTGCAGAGAAGTACGACAGCAGCGCGTTCGAGGTCGACCCGACCGACGTCGGAGCCGACGAACTCGTCGTCTCCCGAACCGAACGACTCGATCCTTTTTATGAGGTCGGCGAGGACGCAGTAGAACTTGCAGTCACGAACCCCACGGACCGGGAAGTCGTAACATCTCTCTCCGGCGTCGTCGAACGGGACGGCGAGATCGTCGGCGAGCCGGACGGTTCGGAACACGTCATTCCGGCGGGGGAAACGAAGACGATCACGCTCCGGTGGGACGATCTTCCCGAGTCCGCTGTCGACAAACGAGTCAGGGCCGGAGTCACGATCGGCTCGGAACGGACCGAGTGGCTCGGCCACACCGTGTTCGCAGAGAAGTTCACCGACGTCACGATTACGATCTCCCACTGGGAAACCGGCGAACCGCTAGACGACGTTACCGTCCATGGAACCGTCCGTGGAGACGGACTACTGTTATCAAACGAGATGGAGATAACACGGGACAAAACCGGGACAGGAGAGTTCACGTTTCGTGACGTCCCGACTGCCGTGACCCTGTCAGTCAGTGTGGACAAAGACGGGTTCGAGGGCCAAGGGCGGCTCATCGACCCACTCCAGCAGCGCCCACTGATGAGTCAGACTGACTTTCATCTTCGAGAGACAGTTCGCGAGACGATACAGCTCACCGATGCGGAAACCGGCGAACCGCTCAACCGGGCGGAGGTCACCGTCAGAGAAACTGGAGAAACCGCGACGACTGACGCAACCGGGTACGTCGATCTGTTCGATCAGCCGATTCGGACACAACGCACTCTCGAAGTCGAGAAGTACATGGCCGAACCGATCATTATCACTGGAGATTCCTCCGGGCGAGAACTCTCGTTACGGCCGCTTCCGGACCCCGAGGAGGCCGGCCTCCGTGATTACGAGGCCCACGAGGCGTTCGAGGAGTTCGAACGAATACCGGAGGAAGGAACCCGCATTCAACGGATCGAGAACGTCCTCGATCAGCTCGCCCGGGATGGCCACACCGGAACGACGCAGATCTACCTCCGGGAGGAAACCGGCCTCGTCGCGGTCACTGCAAACGTAGAAACGTGGGAGCGAACTCGGTCAGAGGAGTCGTACACGGTTCACGACAGCGGCGAAGAAACGACGTCTTCGCACGATTTTAACCAGGAACCGTTCTACCGGTTCGGCGCTCGAACCGCGATGTCGATGCCGTCGAAGCAGTTGCCCGAACTGACGCAGATCGGCATCTCCGAGGGGACGATGGAGGGGGTGGATCCGTACGACAACGCCGACTTCTACTTCGACGAGATCGGTGTATCGTACGTCGATCGGGATTCGCTGGAGTATCGCACCGGCCACTTCATCGGATACGCATTCACCGAGCATTACGGGCAGTTCAGGCGTGGGAAGGACACCGACGACAGGACACTCATGGCGTACGGCGGTGGATGGATCGCTCTGGATCTCGCCAGTAAACCGGCACAGGCGGTCGGCAAAAGCGTCGGAAGCGTCTCCCGGTCGCTCACCCGCGGCGCACTCCGACAGAGCCTCTCACAGAAGTGGGCCGAAACCCTCGTTCGCGTCGGGCGAACCGACGCGATGAGCGCTCAGCTTCGGGGGGCAGACCGGTATGCACTGGGAGACACGCTGTCTCAGACCCGTCTGTTGTCCGGTCGGGAGCTGTCGACCAACCAGCGCTACGACATCGTCCTCGATTACTACCGACACAACAGTCAGGGCCAGAACCCGGCGCGTACGCTGGTCGACAACGGCCACTTCACTCGGGCAGAGGTCGTTCGGCTCGCCGAAAACGGGGCGGACCTCCGCTCGGCCAGAAATCTCGTCGATCAGGGGACCTCCCCGGCCGCCATCAGGGCGGTCAGTGACGAAGGGATCGACCCACACCACCTCGAAGTCCTCGTCGAGGACGGCTTCATCCGGGCAGACCAGATCGACGAACTCGAGGTCGGTATCCGGCTTGCAGACAGGGAGCCGTTCACGACTACCGGCGGCGATACGATCGACGCCGGAGCACTGTTCGAGAACGCCGCAGTGTTGCGGAACACCCAGGGAATGCGGGCGTCGGACGGAGCCGAAGGAACCTTCGACGAGATCTGGAGGGCGGCGACACGACACGACGTCGACGACATCGAGAACCTGAAAGGGACGGCCGCGGAGCTGCACCTGGCCGCGAAGCTCGGGCCCGACAACGTCGACGAGATCGGGCGCGTCGTCAGGGATCCCGGGAGTGACGCGGCCAGAGGAGAGATAGATCTCGTGACCTCGGACGGACGGCTGATCGAAGTCAAAGCCACCGAATCGTCGACGACGCCGGCGGGGGCTGTCGAACAGATGGAATTTTACACCGAGTACGCCCGAGAGACGCCCGGGCTCAGCCCGAACCGGCTCGAATTTCGAATTCGACAGGCCGACGAATCGAACGTCGGCGAGGTGCAACGGATAAAAGCCGCGCTTACAGAGGAGTTCGGTGACTCCGTCCGGGTGCGAGTCGCGTACGAAACCAACGGGCGGATCCCGTTCCGGCTCGAACCGTCTACGAACCTGGGTCCCTCGACCGATCCACAGCAGTCAGCCGGCCAGGGGGCGCACCGACCGCTCGTTCGGCAACGATAGCGTCACTCCGACTCGGATTCTGACAACATCGTTGCGACAACCGTGGCAGCTATCGTCGGATCGTACGCGTCGCTGTCGTCGGCCGTAACGACGCCCACGTCCGTCCCATCCCTGGCGACGACGACGGTGAAGTAGTCGTCGTTGGGACGTGCCTGAAATTCCATCGCGACGAGGTCGTCGGTCAACACGAGCTCACGCTCCGTGGCGTCCAGCGAGGACCGCGTATCCCGAAGGATCTGTTCGTATCGAGACTCCGCCTGCGACACCGTTTCGATCGGAATAATCGTCGCAGTGACGGTGTCCGGCCGGTCAGTCGATACCCCGTCGTAGTAGTACGTCCTCGTGACTTCGACAGCTCCAGGATCGCTGTACGCGGATTCGACCACGACGTAATCCTGGTCGAACTGCTCCGGATCGGGTAGCCGGGACGCACCCGCGACGTCTGTCGATTCACCGTCAGTCTCCTCAGTGTCGCCTGGATCGGTGGGATCGGTCTCGTCGGTGGGTGTTTGCTCCTCGGTGTGTGCGTTTGTCGATCCGTCCCCTTCCGTTCGGTCGTGTTCTGTTGCCGCACCGTTAGAGTCACTCGATCCGGCGTGCTCGCCGTCGGAACTGCTCCCTCCGGGCTCTTCTGTGACATCGAACTCCGTACATCCCGCAGTCACAGCCAGCAGGACGCCGCTGAGAATCCGTCGACGTTTCATCGCTCGTACTTCCGTTCGTCGCGCCCTCCTTAACAGTTGTTGGCAATGTCGACGAATCAAACACACAATGTATATCGTCCGACAGTGAACGTTCGTATCGTGTTAACTGAGTTGGCCAGTTCGACGATCGCGACCCCAGGGATACTGCTGGCGGTCGTATTCCTGTATGCCGTCGTCGTCGCCGCGTTCCTCCCGTTCCCCTCCGAGGCAGTCCTGGTCGTCCCGTTCGCCCTCGCGTATCCCTGGTACGTGTCGTTTCCTCTCGTCATCGTGACGTCCGCGGCGGGGAAAGCCGCCGGCAGTTTGATCGCGCTCCGGATCGGCTACGGGGTCAGTCGATCGGGACCTGTCGTCCGGTTTTTCGAACGGGTTCCCTACTACAAACAGTTCAAACAGCAGACGCTCGTCGGTCTCGTCCAGCGATACAGCTATCTCGGCCTCGGAATCGCCATCGCGATCCCGTTTCTTCCGGAGACCACGACGATATACGCGTTCAGCGTCCTGGACAACCGACCGTTCGTGTTCGCCGCCACGACGTTCCTCGCCACGATCGCCCGACTGTTGCTCGTCCTGACGGTCGTCGGGGGCGCATACTCCGTCGTTGACTGAAGGAAAACGGCTGTCCGTAGCCAGTCAGGCGTCTCCGAAGCACGCCTGTCAATTTCCCGGCTCCGTCCCTTGTCGATTCCAGCCTAGGCCGTATCCGTAGCTGCGTCCGGTACCACGATACGCTGGCCCTTGTGGTGAACGATAGAGACGTCAGCATCGTAGACAATTTTGATCAGTTCGGGAGTGAGGATCTCCGACGAACCGACGGCGTGGATGTCCCCGTCGTGAAGCAAGGCGATGCGATTACAGTATCGGGATGCGAGATTAAGATCGTGCATTGCGGCGATAGCGGCCACCTCCTGTTCGCGGACGTACTCCGCAACGAGATCGATCACGGCGATCTGATGTTTGAGATCGAGCGCACTCGTCGGTTCGTCGAGCACCATCACGGATGGATCGCCGACCAACGCACGCGCAAACCGAACCTTCTGCTGCTGTCCGCCGCTCAGGTCGCTCATCCGGCGGGCGGCGAAGCGTTCGATGTCGAGACGCTCGAGGACATCGATCGCCGCCTTTCGGTCATCCCGGCTGGGCGACCAGCTTCCGTGTGGCCGTCGTCCCTGCAGAACCGTTTCGAACACCGTCGCCGGAAAGGCGCTGTCTCCGTGCTGTGGGACGTAGCTGGCCGCCCGTGCGAGTTCCTTGGGTCGATACTCCGTAACGCTCCGACCGTCTATTTCGATCGTCCCGCTGTCGGGATCGTGAATCCGGTGAATCGACTTGAGAAGCGTGCTCTTCCCGGAGCCGTTCGGTCCGAGCAGTCCGACAATTTCCCCGGATTCGACTGTGAGGTCCACACCATCGAGGACGGTGAGATCGTCGTATCGAAACGTGAGATCGGAGATCTCGAGGGTCATCTCCAGTAGTCCTTCCCTTCGACTGTCAAATAGAGGAACAGTGGTGCGCCCAGAAACGACGTGACGATCCCTACTGGCAGCACGATCGGGGCAACGATCGTCCGAGCGAACGTGTCCGCTGCGACGAGCAACGCTGCCCCGACGAGCGCCGACGCCGGAAGTAGATATCTCTCAGTTCCGCCGATGACCATCCGGACGATGTGTGGTGCAACGAGACCGACGAACCCGATAATTCCGACAAACGAGATCATTACTGCGGTCACGAGCGACGCGATCGCCATCCCCCTGATTCGGAGTGATTCGACGTTGACGCCGAGCGTCAGCGCGGTCTCGGTGCCGGCATCGAGCACGTCGTAATTCCAACCGTTGTACACGAAGTAACCCAGCCCCAGAACGAATATTGCGAACATGAATCCGATTTCGTCCCAGGCAGCCCGGCTCACGTCGCCGAACGTCCAGTAGACTATCTCTGCAACCTCCGTGTCAGTGGCGAAATACTGGATCAGTGCGAGCCCGGCGTTGAACAGCGATCCGATCGCCACCCCCGTGAGAATCAACGTTTCGGGGGTTGCCTCCCGGTAGGTCACCAGCAAGAGAATCGCCACGGTTGCGGTCATTGCACCGACGAACGCTCCGATCGTCTGCACAGACAGCGTGAGGAACTCCGCGCTGACGCCGAACCCGCCGAACGCAATCGTAACAGCCGCACCGAAGGCTGCTGCATGCGAGATACCGAGCGTGAACGGTGCGCCCAGTGGGTTCCGAAGCACAGACTGCATCGCCGCACCGGCGACTGCAAGCCCACCGCCGGCGAGGGTCGCCGCGAGCACCCGAGGGATTCGAACGTGCCAGATAGCCAACTGTCGTGACTCGGGGCCATCGCGAACGAGTGCAGCCACCACGTCGCCGAGGGGATAGGAGACGGAGCCGACTGCGACCCCGACGACCCAGAGGATCCCCAACAACACAGTTGTCCCGACGAGGAACCCGATTTTCCGACGGACAGATTCGCGGTGGTTCCGAAAGCCCGACTGCTCACCGACCTGCTCAGAGAAGTGGTCGGAAGACATCGGGGAACTCCTGGTTAATTCGTTCGTATAGGGGAGCATTCAGAAGCGTCTCGAAGATGTCGTCCGTTCGGGATTCGATATCGACATCCACGAATCGGTCGGGATAAAGCGTCATTCCGACGTAGTAGGCGTTCGACAGGATCGACCCGAAGTTACGCATGTCACGATACACCGGCAAGACGGTATATACGCGTCCCTGTTCGACCGCCGTGAGGGACCCGAGCTCCGGGTTTTCGTCGATCTCTCCTCGAACTCTCTCGCTGCTCATCACGTCGACGAATATGGTCTCCGGATCTTCCTCCAGCAGTCGCTCGTGACCCAACGCTACGGAGGGTTGATCGACCTCGAGCTCGTCGATGGCGTTGTCGACGTTTGAAAAGCGGAACATCGTCGTGTCACCGCGCGTCGTCGACAGTCCGTGAGCACCCCCGAACCGAAACGCACCGGCGTAGGCGCTTTTTCGCTCCGCAGCCGAGATGTCGTCGGTGCGGTCGTTCAGATCCGAAACTACCTCCCCCAGGAACCTCTGCAGCTCCGCTGTGCGGTCTTCTTTCCGGAGCGTCTGACCGAGAGTCTCCCACGTGTCGTACAGTAATTCTCGACCGGATTCCTCGAGTATACTGTCGACACCGATGACGACGACCGGTGTGTTCGTTCGCTGCCGTAACTCGTCTGCACGCGAGCTGTCCCCGTTGAAGAAGATCACGTCCGGATCGACCTCGAGAATCTGTTCGACGTTGCCGTCCCTGTCCATCCCGCTCTCGCCGACGATCGGGAGCTCTCCGAGGCCGGGATTGGCCAGAAGGTAGGGGATTTCGTCGAGCGCCTGCTCGGGAATGTTCTCGACACCGACAACGCGGTCCGCGGCCTTCATGTACGCGATCTGTCTGAGCGTTCCACCGCCGACACACACGATCCGGTCTGCGTACTCGGGAAGATCGACCGTCCTGCCGACGACGTCAGTGATAGTTCGCTCCCCTGCCGCATCGCCGGACGGCAACAGACTCGCACAGCCTGAAAGTCCGACGACAGCCGTGGTTCCGAGACAACAGAGGGCAGTTCGCCGCCGGATCCGTTGACCATCTCGGTCATCCGATACGGTCCCATCCGGTTCCCGGGTTTCACGTCCCTGTGGGATTTCCGTCATTGTGTAACCCGACAGATATCGATACTAAAAATGTTTTGTATTACATCAACTTCACTTGTTTAGCCTATGTCGCGAGTGGGGGATCAAGTGGGACCTATATGTAGGGTGCGACTGTATCGGTGCACGATAAATTGTGACTCGGAACCGGTCGGTGACGACGGTCGAACATTCCCCTCACAACGGCAAGCGGAACTTCGAGGGACGAGTGAAATATGACGACGTTCGTGGAACTGTATCGGGTAACGTCCGGCTAATTGCGTGATATGACCGAAACAACGACCGCAGTCGGCGTCGACGTCGGCGGCACGTTCACGGACGTGGCGTTGCTCGTCGAGGGACAGCTCGTGACGGCGAAGGTTCCGACGACCGACGATCAAAGCGCCGGCGTCCTCGACGGGATCCGGAAGGCGTGCAAAGAGGGAGGGATCGAACCCGGTACTGTCGAAGAGTTCGTCCACGCGATGACGGTCTCGGTGAACGCGCTGCTCGAGCGAGACGGGGCGAGGACGGCGCTCGTGACGACCGCGGGGTTCCGAGACGTCCTGGAGATCGGACGGCAAGACCGACCCTCTCTGTACGATCTCGACGTCGAAAAGCCGACCCCGATCGTGCCCCGCAGGCGACGGTTCGAAATCGACGAACGGGCGACCGCCGAGGGAATCGAGCGTCCGGTCGACGCCGACGAAGTTCGCGACGTCGCCGCCCGGATCGACGATGCGGGCGCAGAAAGCGTCGCCGTCTGCCTTCTGCACGCGTACGCACATCCAGAAAACGAACGGGAGATCGCGCGGATCCTCCGTGCGGAACTCGAGGTTTCGGTGTCGGTCTCCCACGAGGTGCTCGCAGAGTTTCGAGAGTTCGAGCGGACCGCCACGACCGCCGTCGACGCCTACGTGCGGCCGGCGATCGACGGCTACGTGGGACGACTCACCGAACGGGCGACGGCGGCGGGACTCCCCTCCCCACAGATAATGCAGGCAAACGGGGGGATCGCCGACGCCGAGACCGTCAGGAACCACGCGGTGACGACGGTGCTTTCCGGCCCCGCGGCGGGAGTGGTCGGCGCGGCCGCCACCGCAGAGTGCGACGGCCTGGTCACCTTCGACATGGGCGGTACCTCTACTGACGTGAGCCTCGTCCGGGACGGCTCCGCCGAACGGACGACCGACGCTGAGATCGACGGGATCCCGATCCGAACCCCGATGGTCGACGTGAACACAGTCGGTGCAGGCGGTGGATCGATCGCCTGGGTCGACGAGGGCGGGGCACTCCGGGTGGGTCCACGTTCCGCCGGCGCGAATCCGGGTCCCGCCTGCTACGGCCGCGGGGGATCGGAACCGACGGTGACCGACGCGAACGTCGTGCTCGGCTACGTCGGCCCCGAAACGGCGCTGGGCGGGGAGCTCACCCTCGACGTCGATGCGGCGAAGGCAGCGCTTTCGGAACTCGCCGACCGGGCGGGACTCCCCGACGCCAGAGAGGCGGCACGCGGCGTCTATCGGGTCGCGAACGCGACGATGACCCGGGCGATTCGCGCAGTGACCGTCGAGCGCGGGCACGATCCCCGACGCTTCGGGCTGGTCGCCTTCGGCGGCGCGGGTCCGATGCACGCCGCCGCCCTGGCGGACGCTCTCGACATCGAACGGGTGACTGTCCCAAAGCCTGCCGGCGTGCTCTCGGCGTTCGGCCTGCTTGCGGCCGACGAGAGCCACGACGCGGCGAGAACCATCAAAACCGAGATCGTGGACGCCGACGCCGATCGGATCGAAAGCGTCTACGAGGAGCTCCGTGAGGAGGCGCTTGCGGACGTTTCGAATCCGGATCGTGCACGGTTAGAACGCGCGATCGACTGTCGGTACTCCGGCCAGAGTTTCGAGCTCACCGTTCCCGTCGGAGAGACGTTCGATCCCGAGATGGTCACAGACCGGTTCCACGAGGCCCACGAGACAGCCTACGGCTACGCGCTCGAGGAGACCGTCGAGGGCGTCACGCTCCGGACGACCGCAACAGTCACCCGCGAGACTCCGACCGTCCGACACGCCGGGGGCGAGGGGGATCCCGTGCTCGGGACGCGCCCCGCCTACTTCCCGGAAAGTGGCGAGCGCGACGCGACCGTGTTCGACCGGGGCGCCGTCGCTGCGGGGACCGTAGTCGACGGGCCGGCGATCCTCGAGCAGGCCGAGAGTACGACGGTGGTTCCGCCCGACTGGCGTGGGACGGTCACGGAGGAGGGCGCGCTTCGGATGGAGGCGGTCACATGAGCGATCGATCCGACGAGACCAGCGAACTCGGCGGCGGGACCACCGAATCCGGGATCGACCCCGTGACCCTGGAGGTGTTTCGCAACCAGCTGGAAAGCGTCGCCGAGGAGATGGGTCAAACGCTGATCCGGGGGGCGTACTCGCCAAACATCAAGGAGCGGCGGGACTGTTCGACGGCGCTTTTCGACGCCGACGGTCGGATGGTCGCACAGGCCGAACACATTCCGGTCCACCTCGGGGCGATGCCGGAGGCGGTGGCGGCGGTCCGAAAGCTGGAGCCGGAACCGGGCGACGTGTACGCGCTCAACGATCCGTTCACGGGCGGGACACATCTCCCGGACGTCACACTCGTTTCGCCGGTCGCACCCGAGGGGGACGTGATCGGCTATGCGGTGTCGCGGGCCCATCACGCCGACGTCGGTGGAATGGCGCCGGGGAGCATGCCCGCAGGCGCCCGGGAGATCTACCAGGAGGGGCTCCGGATCCCGCCGACGAAGCTCGTCGAGGACGGCGACCCAGTGGCGGACGTCCTGGAACTTCTGCTCTCGAACGTTCGAAACGCCGGGGAGCGCCGGGGAGACCTGCAGGCGCAGCTCGCCGCGAACCAGCGGGCCGAAACTCGGCTCGGCGATCTCCTCGAAGAACACGGCACCGGACAGGTTATCGAGGGGTTCGACGCCGTCATCGACTACTCCCGGAGCCGGGTCGAATCCGAGATCGACGGCCTCCCGGACGGTGAGTTCGAAGCGCGGGACGTCCTCGAAGGTGACGGAGTAAGCGACGAGGACGTGCCGATCCACGCGACGGTCACGATCGACGGATCGCGCGTCGATGTGGACTTCGGGGGGACCGCAGCTCAGGTTCCGGGAAACGTGAACGCGCCGCTGTCGGTCGCCAAAAGCGCAGTCTACTTCGTCGTCCGATGTGTCACGGATCCCGAAATTCCGCCGAATCACGGCTGTTACGAGCCCGTGACCGTTCGTGCCCCGGAGGGCTCGCTTTTGAACCCTCGTCCTCCCGCGGCGGTCGTCGGCGGAAACGTCGAGACCAGCCAACGGATCACCGATGTAACGTTCCTCGCACTCGCCCAGGCTGCCCCCGATCGAGTGCCGGCACAGGGACAGGGGACGATGAACAACCTGACGATCGGTGCCCGGGACGGCTCGTTCACCTACTACGAGACGATCGGCGGCGGGTTCGGCGCACGGAGCGATCGGGACGGGATGGACGGCGTCCAGGTGGGGATGACGAACACGCTGAACACGCCCGTCGAGTCGATCGAAACCGAGTATCCGATGTGGATCGAACGATACGCGCTGCGACCCGACTCTGGCGGAGTAGGCCGGTTCCGCGGCGGGCTCGGCCTCGAGCGGGTCGTGACCGTCGAGTCGGACGCTACGGTGTCGCTGCTCTCGGAACGGCGACGGTACGCCCCCAGCGGCGTCGCCGGCGGCGGGAACGGCGCCACCGGCGAGAACTCCATCGACGGCGACCCAGTCCCCGCAAAGACAACCGTCGAGATCGAAGCTGGAACGACGGTAACCGTCCGCACGCCCGGCGGCGGCGGACACGGCGACCCGGACGAGCGCACGAGCCAGTCACTGGCCGCCGACGTCGCCGACGAAAAACAGACGGACGAACGACGGGACCCCACGAACACCGACTGACCCCCCACACCCCCTCTTTAGGGAACGATATATTGATCCACCGCTTTTAAGCTATTCCCTCCCGAATCGAGGGTATGGCAGACATCGAGCTCACGACGAGTCAGAAAACTATTCTCTCGGCACTCGTGAACCTCTATGGAGAGTCGGAAGACGCCGTAAAGGGTGAAGAGATCGCCGAGGAAGTCGACAGGAACCCGGGGACGATCCGCAACCAGATGCAGAGTCTCAAAGCGCTCCAGCTCGTGGAGGGAGTTCCGGGACCGAAGGGCGGATATAAACCGACTGCAACCGCCTACGAGGCACTGGAGATCCAGCGCATGGACGAACCAGCTTCGGTGCCGCTGCAGCACGAAGGAGCGGTGGTCGAAAACGCCAACGTGGAAGAGATCAACCTCTCTTCGGTCCACCATCCGGAGCTGTGTCGGGCGGAGGTCCAGCTCCAGGGATCGATCCGAGAGTTCCACGAGGGCGACTCGGTGAAGGTCGGACCCACCCCGCTGTCGAGGCTCGTCATCGAGGGCACCGTCGACGGGAAGGACGACACGGCGAACGTACTCATACTGCGGATCGACGATATGCGGGCCCCTGTCGGAAACGCGGGACACTGAGAAACGCGGGACACTGAGAAACGCGAATTGACGCTGCGACTATTCGAGTGATCGGCCGCTGCGATGCTCACATGTCCGGCCAGGCGTCCACGCTCCGCCTCGCCGAGGAGACGGTGTAGATCCACCTGGCGGCGATCAGCTTTTTCAATACCTTCGCCGGAACCCCACCGAACGTCGACACCGGGACGCCCTGAACGTCGTGAGCGACCGCCGTCTCGCCGACCGAAACGACGGTCCCTTTGTCCGTATGTTTCCAGGTTTGCAGGGGCTCGCCGCGAACGGTACGGGCGAGGTTCTCGCCGGCGACCTCGGCCGCCTGCCAGGCCGCCTGTGCCGTCGGCGGGGCGAACTCTCCGTCCCCCTGATCGACCAGAGCCGCGTCACCGATCGCGAACACCCGGTCGTCGCTGGTCTGGAAATCGGACTCGGCGTACACCCGGCGGGATCGTTCGTCCTTTTCGACGTTCACCTCGGCCATCAGGTCCTGACCGGTTACCCCACCGGTCCAGACGAGTACGTCGTACGGAAGCGTTTCACCGTCGTCCTCCTCGCTTTGGCCGTCGAGTCTGATCGCGTCGTCGTCGACAGCCGAGACGAACCGCCCCGTCCGGATCTCCACATCGAGCGCTTCGAGACGCTCACGGAGCGCCCGTTGCACTTCCGGATCCTTTCCGGGGAACACCTCGTCGAGCCCCTCCACGAGCGTGACCTCGATCGGAAACTGCGTTTCGTCGCAATACGTCGCGATTTCGCCGGCGGTCTGTATCCCCGAAAGGCCCGCGCCACCGACGATCACGCGGGCGGGCTCAGCCCGTGTCGCACGCTCTCCCGCCTCGGTCACCTCGCGGTGGATCCGTCTGGCGTCCTCGAGTCCCTTCAGCGTAAACGAGTGTTCCTCGAGGCCCTCGATCCCATAAAACGCCGTCCCGGAGCCGACGCCGACGAGCAGGTAGTCGTACGCGATCTGCCGGCCGTCGCCGAGCGAGACCGTCCGCTCGTCGGTGTCGATTCCAGTGACACGCCCCTGCAGGAAGTCGGTCGCATCTGACTTGATCTCCGACACCGGTATCGTGATCTTCGGTGCGACATCGGGATCGCGGATGACGCGGTGGACCTCGTGTAACACGAGATGGTACTCGTGGTCGGAGATCCAGGTCAGTTCGGCTTCGTCGTCGCGAATGGCATCCTCGAAGGCCGTTACGGCTCCGGCTCCGGCGTATCCGGAACCGACGACCACTACCTGGGCACCCATATAGGGATCGATGAGGAGCGGCCGGATAAATGGCCTTTGAAACACCTTCGAGTGACGGTGACGAATCGTGAGACTCAGGCGAACGCGAGCGCCTCGTCGGGGTCGTCGCCGTCGGTCTGAGAGATCTTCTCGTGGGCGTCGATGAAGTCCTGCATGTAGATCTCGGTGCGGTCGTCCCGGATCGCGAACATCCCCGCCTCCGTGCAGATCGCCTTGATGTCGGCGCCGGAGGCGTTCTCGGTGCGTTCGGCGAGTTCGGCGAAGTCGACGTCGTCGTCGACGTTCATCTTCCGGGTGTGGATCTGGAAGATGATATCGCGTCCCGCCTCGTCGGGTTTGGGGATCTCGATGAGCCGATCGAACCGGCCGGGCCGGAGGATCGCCTCGTCCAGCATGTCGAACCGGTTCGTGGCGGCGATGATCCGCACCTCCCCCCGGTCCTCGAAGCCGTCCATCTCCGAGAGCAGCTGCATCATCGTCCGCTGGACCTCCGCGTCGCCGGAGGTCTTCGAGTCGGTCCGCTTGGAGGCGATCGCGTCGATCTCGTCGATGAAAAGCACCGCGGGCTCGTTTTCCCTGGCCACTTCGAACAGGTCCCGAACCAGCTTCGCGCCCTCGCCGATGAACTTGTGGACCAGTTCGGAGCCGGCCATCTTGATGAACGTCGCGTCCGTCTGGTTCGCGACGGCCTTCGCGAGCATCGTCTTGCCCGTTCCAGGAGGACCGTACAGCAGGACACCCGACGGCGGCTGGATCCCGACCTGTTCGAACATCTCCGGGCGGTCGAGCGGCATCTCGACGGTCTCGCGGACCTCCTGCATCTGCTCTTCGAGCCCGCCGATGTCGGCGTAGGTGACGTCGGGGCTGTGTTCGACCTGCATCACGCGTGCCCGGACGTCGGTCTCGTTGTCCAGCCGCTTGACGATCGAAAGCGAGTTGTTGACCGCGACGCGCGCGTCGGGCTCGAGCTCCGAGCGCATCTCCTCGGTGACCTCGGTGAGCGCCTCCTGGTTGTTGCCGTGCTGTTTGATCACGACGCCCTCGTCGGTGATCTCCTGGACGGTCGCGACGAACAGCGGCGACTGCTTGAGCTTCTTGTTCTCGTGGGTCAGCCGCTCGAGCTTCTGCTGGTACTTGTTGTTCTCCGCGTTCGCATCGAGGAGCTGATCCCGCATTTCCTCGTTTTGTGACTCGAGGACCTCGAGCCGTTCGCGAAGCGCCTCGATCTTCTCCTGTTTCGAGGAGACGTCTTCGTCGTACGGCAGATCGACGTCCTCAACCGTATCGCTCATTGAGGCGGGTTAGGGCCGTTGTGGATAAGAGGCTTCGGGTCACGACCCACCTCGCCGGTGACGAAACGGGGTCGCCGTCCCACGTGGGCGTGTCTTCGATCGATGTTCGCGTCACCGAACGACAGTCACCGAACGACCGTCACCGGGACCGGGGCCCGTCGGACTACCGTCTCGGCGACGCTGCCCAGAAGGATCCTGGCCGTGCCGTCGCGGCCGTGGCTCCCCATGACGATCGCGTCGAAGCCGTGTTCCTCCGCGTACTCGATGATCTCCCGTGACGGCTTTCCTTCGGCGGTGTCGGTCTCCAGATCGCCGCTGTAACCGGCCTCGCTCGCGATCTCACCGGCCCGCTCGAACAGCTGTTCGGCGTGGCCGTACGCCCCCTCCAGCATCGGTTCGTCGAACGTGATCACCGATCCTTTGCCCGGGAGCGGTTCAAGGTGGATCACGTACAGAACCGTGATCTCCGCGTCTGGGTGGGTGTCGATCGCATACTTCAATGCGTTCTCCGCCACCGGCGAGTCGTCCATCGGAACGAGGATCTGCTGTGTCATGTTTCGTTGAGTTGGATTCCGCATCCGGTAGTCGTCGACTCAATACCTCTAATTCAGACTACACCAACCACGGTAATAACTGTACAGGTGTGTTGGACTCTCACGAGAAAGCGTTCACGTTGTGGAAAGCCGGGGCAAGCGCCGAAAAGCAACAACAACGATCACGCAGTTCGAACTCCGAGAATCGAAGAAATCGGGGGATCAATTAATTACTGTAAAGCATAAATATGGATAGTAAATATTATCATCCGGCATCTCATACGGGCAGATACAGATGAGCGTTACCGAAGCGGTCTCGCCGGAAGAAGACGACAGAGATCGGTGGCAGGACGTCCGCGATCTCCCACCGAGCGCGAAACTCGTCGCGAAAGTACTCGACTACAACGGCACTCTCACGCAGAGCCAGCTAGCTGATGAGACGCTGTTGCCACCCCGCACGGTGCGATACGCCCTCTCACGGCTCGAAGAGGAGAACGTCGTCGAGTCCCGGTTTTCCTTTTCCGACGCACGCAAGCGGCTGTACTCGCTGCAGGTTTGATCCAGCGAAGCGGTGTGTTCGAAACCGGCTCGAAAGGTTGCCTTTATCAGCGTTCCGCCGCAACGACCGTCCATGCGTAACCCGACCCGCGAGACAGGAGCGTTGGACCTCGGCGTCGACGAGTCGTCCGTCTTCGGCCCGGAGCTCGGGGAGTTCTCCGACTCCGAGCGCCGGGCGGCCGAAATGGCCGAGGACAAGGAGCTGAAGACGGGGACGACTACGGTCGGTCTCCGAACCGACGAGGGAGTCGTCCTCGCGACGGACATGCGCGCGAGCCTGGGGCGGATGGTCTCCTCGAAGGACGTCCAGAAGGTCGAACAGATCCACCCTACTGCCGCGCTGACGATCGCCGGCGGCGTCTCCGCCGCACAGTCGCTGATCTCTACCCTCCGCGCCGAGACGAACCTCTATGAGGCCCGTCGTGGCAAGGACATGTCGATGCAGGCGCTGTCGACGCTCACCGGCAATCTCCTCCGTACCGGCGGCTTCCTCATCGTTCAGCCGATCCTGGGCGGCGTCGACGAGGACGGCCCCCACGTCTACAGCATCGACCCGCTCGGTTCGGTCATCGAAGAGGAGTACACCGTCACCGGCTCCGGGAGTCAGTTCGCACTCGGCGTACTCGAAGGGGAGTACAGCGACGACCTCTCACTGGAGGAGGCGAAAACAGTGGCCGCGAAGGCGATCAAAAGCGCCCTCGAGCGCGACACCGCCACCGGTAACGGCATCAACGTCGCCGTCGTCACCGAGGAGGGCGTCGAGATCTCCCGCCACAAAGAGATCGACGAGCTGCTCGAAGGCTAGTTCTCTCGATCCCTCGAAGGGGATCGCCAGGAGGAACTGACCCCGCTTCAACTCGGTACCGAAACCAGAGTCGATCGGCGGATCTGTGCACCCGTTCGGTCGTGCTCACCACCGAAGTCGGTCGGTTTTTCGGCGGCGAAATCCATCAGTTCCGCATGGACGATCCAATCGACACAGACCGGCTGGAGGAGTTCGTCGCCGAAAACCTCGACCGGTACGGCGAAACCCAGGGCGTGTTACCCGACCGGCTCACCGAGTTCGGCGCACAGTACCGCGATCAGGGGCATCTCACGCGCGAACAGCTGTACGATATCGCCTACGAGTCGTCGACCCGGAGCGCACATCACGTCGAGCGGAACCCGCCGGAACGGTGCCGGGAGGTGACAGAAAACGTCCGGAACGTCGACGGCGACTTTTCGATGATTCAGCTGCTCACCGGGTTGTACGGCTTCAAGGCGCCGACGGCCTCGTGTGTCCTCGCAGCGCTTTCTCCCGACCGCCACGCGGTTGTCGACACCAGGGTGTGGGCGTCACTCGACCGGCTGGGGTATCTCGACGGCAGGAAGGAGTCGTTCGACGCCGCCGACTACGTCGAAATGATCGGTCCGATCAGAGAGATCGCAGCGGAAACCGGATACAGTGCAGCAGCCGTCGGCTACGCGCTGTTCGCGTACGACGCGGAAGTACGGGAAGGAACGCTTCACTGACGACACGAGACGGCCTACCGGCTCAAAAGAACACGTCGAACAGCCAGAACACCAGTGGGAAGAACGTCCCCGACACCAGACTGAACAGCTGTCCGTTGTCGATGGGCCACACCGGCGCTTGCGAACGAACCCGCCAACCGGAAGGGTCTCCCCCGAAGGACCCCCCCGTCTGTTCGGCGTAGTGTCGCTCCCGCTCGCGGGCCATCCGGAGGTGCAGCTGCCAGAACGAGTAGTACAGCCACGCGCCGGCGGCGATCGCGTACAGGATCACCGGCAACACGAAGCTGCTGAACCAGAGAAACGACCCGAACGCCGGATCGAAGCCGGGCGCCATCTCCGCCCCCGACACGCGGGATCCCTGGACGTACAGCCGGTAGACGAGGTAGAAGCCGGCCAGGATCAAAAGGAGGTTCACGCGCGTGGCGAACTTGCCGAGATCGCGGTAGCCACCGTGTCCGTCCGGATGATACGGGTGATACGTCAACGCCGGTTCCCGGTCGCCGTCCCGGTCGTCGTTCACGAGTTCGTAAAACCAGCCGATGAGTACCAGGAACTGGAAGAACACGGCCACGAGAAAGAGGTTCAACAGAACGTTTCCGACCAGCGTGACCGGGTAATCGAGGTTCTGTGGCCCGAGACCGAGCCACCACAGCACCGCGATCTGGGAGACGAACACCGCCGAAAACAGGTACGCAGAGGGAATCTGAAGGTCCGTTCCCGGGATCGAAACCGCATGTGAGAGCCGATCTGCCAGTTCGTGTTTTCGCTCCTCGTACGATGTCTTGTTTCCGACGACCATCGTGTTTCCGAGCCGGTCGAACAGGTGTTCGGTCCGACGGAGGCCGTCGTAAACGAGGAGCCCACCGAGCAGAAGCAACAGGAGATACCCGGAGGTGAAGACAATGTTCCTCGAGTACGTCCCATCGTGATCGAAGAGTACGACCCAGATCGATACCGCGGTGCCGACCGCGAGGAACGCGAGCGTTCCGTACACGACACCGGCCTTGTACAGTTCTCGAACGGTCAGTAGCTCGACCCGGACGAGTAACCCGATCAACACTCCCCAGAGGCCGATTGCCGCGGCTGCGATCAGCAGTTCTGCAGTCGAGAGCGTCGGCAGGAAGGCGCTTACACCCTGGACGCCGTGGGCCAGTTCCGCGCTGGTGAAAAACAGCACCGTCACCGCGAGAACGATCATCGGGGTGTGTCGGAGTCCCGTTCTCGCGACACCGGAGAGATACCGAATCTCGAAGCCGTGTTCCGTCCCAGAATCGTCGACCATCCTGACGTCGTCCTCGGGAGTGAACGGGTAGAGGGCACAGTAGCGATGAAAATGGAGATCGTCGAACGGTAGTTCCCCGTCGTCGTCGCCGGGAACGTGGGTCGTTCCCGGTCGGGTCCACGCGCGGGTCGGCCCCCAGCCGTCGGGGTCAGCGTCGGCGTCGGCGGCAACGGTCTCGGCATCGGCGACGTCCCCCGCTTCATCGCCCGCGCGGTTCCCCGAACTGTCTGTTCCATCTCCCCCCGGAGCCGTCATCGTGAGAGCCGAGACACCGTGCCCTCAAAAGTATGGCGCCGAATACGACGCCCGTGCTGTCTCGGTTCTGATGCCGACCTCCGACTCACAGCAATGCGTTCGTCTCCGCGTAGTGTGCGATGACGTAGCCGCCCAGAAACAGGATCCCGCCGACGTTCGTCAACAGGTGGTTCTCGGCACGGATATAAAAGACGCCGACGACCATTCCCGCAACCAGCGTCGCCACGCCGAGGACGACGCCGATCTGTCGCCACCCCGTTTCGGGAATGACGTTTTCGCTCGCGTCCCTGATCTCGGTGTCGCCGTCACCGTCGCCGCCGTCCGGAAGCGTACCGTCGGACGTCGCCGGATCCACGAACCGGCCCGTCGACGCTCGGTGGGCACACAGATAGCCCACCCAGGCGACGAAGGCTGCCAGGAACACTCTGCCGGTAAGCCCCTGGTACGCCCAGATGAACCCCGACGAGAGCGCAATGGAGGTCGCCGCGAGGCCCGCGAAAAACCCGATCCACTGCCGGTCGGACAGTTCCGGGAGGACGAACGGATCCGCCGCCCCCGTCGAGATCCGCTGGGACTGCTGTGTCATCTCGATACCCCCCGACACGTCGTCCCGACGCTTCCGTTCGACATCACAACAGCCTCCCGTTCATGCCGAAGTGTGCACACATGTATCCGCCGATGCTCGTAAGGCCGGCGATCACCGCGCTTCGAACCGCCGGTTCGATGATCGTCTGGGAAAACAGCGTCACCCCGTAGGCGATCCCGACCGCGCCGAAAAGAAGTGCGACGAACTGCACGGCCCCCTTCGCGGTCGCGAATCCGGCAACCGTAGCGCGGACGGCATCGCCAACCGTCCGCTCTGGCCAGCGGTACACGCCGAACTGGGACGCGCGGTAGCCGACGAAAAACAGGGCGAACCCGAACGCGACGAGCGCCACCCGCCCCTCGAACGCGAAGATCCCTGCCGTTCCGGCGCCGACCGTGATTATCAGCGTCCCGATGACGAGCCAGACGTACTCGTTCCACGGCCGTTCCGACAGCACGGGTACTCCCCCTGGAAGACGTCGATCGATCACTATCGAGTAAATCGAACGACTGCTCTTGAACGTTTCGTCGTTCGACAGTGTACAGACGAGAGATCGCAACAACCGTGCGGGCGACGTCGAGTTCAGAAGAACTCGCGGAGACACACGGATCTCGGTGGGAACGCGATCCCCAACGGATCTTCGACCTCGGACCGATGGATCACACAGCTGCCGAACCGCTCTGCATCCCCGAGGGAGACGCTTCCGACGTACAGCCGCGACAGCGTGGAAACGTCCATCTCGACGTCCGCCGGTCCGGCCACAGCAGAGGGGTCGGCGTGGCCGTCGTCGATGGCGTCAATGGCGCGGACGGACGCAGTGTCCTCGGCAAGATCGATCGCGAAGGCCCCGTCGTTTCGCTCCACGAGCGGATCCGAGATACCGAGCGTGAACTGAACGTCGAGTCCGGCCGGCCAGGGGTAGTCCCGCAGCGCAGACTGGACGTCCGCGAGTCTGATCATCGGCCCCACCGACACGGTGCAGTCGACCTCGCTCGGCTGCCTAACGCGGTCGAGCAGTTCGGTCTCCTCGGCGCGTGGAAGCTGTACGGTCGTCACTTGCGAGTCGTGATCCGCAAGGAATCCGAGCAGTCCTCGATAGGCGTCGTCGTCGGCGTGCGCGAGGTCGGTCACCCGGAGGGTTCGGTCACCTTCGTCGTTTCTTTCGACGGTGTACAGCACGTACCCCCGGAGCTCGCCGTTCCGTTCGTATCCGTACACGTATGGCTCCCCGCGGCCGCTCCAGGCCGACAGCGTTCGGTCGCGCCACCAGCGCTCAGACCGGCGCAGCGACAGGGCGGTGCCGGTGCCGAACGCGACCTCGACCGATCGGAGCCGCGTCCAGTCGTCGGCGCCGAGCCGGCGGACAGTTCCCTCCCTCCCGCTTTCGAACGCGAGCTGTTCGGGCGGTAGCTCGTAAGTCGTGTATTTGTTCGCGATCCCCCAGCCGTGGTTCCGATAGAACGGGACTGAAAAGGGCCACAGCGTCACGGCGTCGACGTCCGCCTCGCGGTACTCCCGCAGCACCGATCGCAACAACTGGCGCACGTACCCTTGCCGGCGGTGTTCTGGAGGGGTGGCGACGCCGCCCAACCCGCCGATCGTCCCGAACCCGTCGTGGAGGTAGGCGTCCAGGTAGTACAGTTTACAGACGCTGACGAGCGTGTCGCCGTCGAACAACCCCCAGGGCTCGTACAGGTCGGGTGGCCAGTCCTCGGAATCGGAGGTGCCGTCGGAACGTTCGACGTCGTCGCCACTGGCGGGCCCGGATTCGATTTCGAAGGCGTGGCTGAGGATCGCCTCGTACTCGCGTGCCCGCGCTTCCGGAACGCGACGAAATTCGACCATGCGTTAGCGTCTGTCGACGGCGCCAAGAAGTTACCCCCACTGTCGCCAGGAGGGACGAACGACGTTCCTCTGGCACCGACGAACGACCTACCCCTGGCACCGACGAACGACAACGCCTTTTACCGCGAGGGGCGCACGACCGATATGTTACTGACCGTCTCCGGTCCGCCGGGCAGCGGCAAGAGCACGACCGCCGCCGCCCTGGCGGACGCGTTCGACCTCGAACACGTCTCCGGAGGGGACATCTTCCGGGAGATGGCCGCCGAACGGGGGATGACTCCCGTGGAGTTCAACGAACACGCCGAGGACGACGATACGATCGACAGGGAGCTGGACCGCCGACTCAGATCGATCGCGATCGAACGGGACGACGTCCTGCTGGAGTCGCGGCTCGCCGGCTGGCTCGCCGGCGAACACGCCGACCTGAAGGTGTGGCTCGATGCACCCCTGTCGGTTCGGGCCGAGCGGATCGCCGACCGCGAGGAGAAAGCCGTCGATCTCGCCCGGCAGGAGACCGCCCGCAGGGAAAAAAGCGAGGCGAAACGCTACGCAGAGTATTACAACATCGACATCCACGACCTCACCATCTACGACATCGCGTACAACACCGCGCGGTGGAGCCCGGAGGGGGTTCTGGGCATGTTGACGACGGCCATCGACTCGTACGATCCAGACAGCGACGAGGGGAAGGCCCCGGTCGAGAACGTCGTCTACGACTTTTGAGGGAAGAACAATGCACGACGAGGACGCCACCGCCGACGAAACGAGAGCCGGAGACGGGATCCTCCGGTCGCCACCGGAACAACGGAGCCTTCCGGAGCTGCTCCGGTTCGGCGTCGTCAACCTGGATAAACCACCCGGGCCGTCGGCCCACCAGGTCGCCGCCTGGGTTCGGGATCTCGCCGACGACGCGGTCGGCGACCTGACGACGGCTGCCGACGATGTCGGCGACGGAAGAGCAGGCAGGATCTCGGAGGCCGCACACGCCGGCACTCTCGATCCGAAAGTGACCGGCTGTCTCCCGGTGTTGACCGGCGAGGCAACCCGCCTCGCGCAGGCGTTCCTCGAGGGAGGAAAAGAGTACGTCGCCGTGCTGGAACTCCACCGGCCGGCGCCGGCGGACCTCGAAGGAATCGTCGCCTCCTTCGAGGCGCCGCTGTACCAGAAACCCCCGCGGAAAAGCGCCGTCGCCCGCCGCCTGCGTGTTCGAGAAGTGTACGAACTGGAAGTACTCGAAACTCGAGAACGCCGTGCCCTCCTCCGGATCCGGTGTGAGTCGGGGACGTACATTCGGAAGCTGTGTCACGACCTCGGGCTCGCGCTGGGCACCGGCGCGCACATGGGCGACCTCCGCCGGACCGCAACCACCCCGTTCGACGACGCCTCACTGATCACCCTCCACGACCTCGTGGACGCACTGGAGTGGGCAAAAGAGGGTCACACAGAACAGCTCCGAACCGTCGTTCAGCCGGCCGAACGAGCGATCTCGCATCTCCCGACCGTGACGATCGCCGAATCCGCCGCCAGGGAGGTCGCCAACGGCGCACCGGTGTACGCACCGGGGGTGATCTCCGCGGACGAGGAGATATACGCGGCCCTGGACGCCGGTCCCGACGACGCACCTCTCGTGGCGTGTTTCACGCCGGAAGGGACCGCAGTGTGTCTCGGCCGTCCTGTCGGCGACCCCGACGCGGAGCAGGGAACAGTCGTCGATCTCGAGCGCGTGCTCGTGTGAACCGCCTCGGTTCGCTCCGGACGGTGACTGCGTATCGCACAGGTTTTTGGTCGACACGGGCGAGTCCCACGTATGGCCAAACAGCCGCACCTGCTCGTCGAGGAGGGCGACGTAACCGACCTCGCCATCATTCCCGGCGATCCGGGGCGCGTCGATCGGATCGCAAGACAGTGTGAAAACGTCGAAGAGATCTCACAGAATCGGGAGTACAAGGTCGTCAACGCCACCTACGAGGGCCGTCCGGTGACGATCTGTTCGACCGGGATCGGCTGTCCCTCCGCCGCCATCGCCCTCGAGGAACTCTCCAGGGTCGGCGTCGAGACGTTCCTCCGGTGTGGCACCACGGGCGCCCTCCAGGAGGGCATCGAAATCGGCGACATGGTGGTCGCCACCGGCGCCGCCAAGGAGGAGGGCACCAGCAAGCGCTACGAGTCGGCGGTGTATCCGGCAGTACCCGATTACGACGCGCTCACGGCGCTGGTCGACGCGGCGGAGGCGAACGACGAAGACGTCCACGTCGGGCCGATCGTCTCCGACGACGCCTTCTACAACGAGTCCGACGACTTCGTCGACGATTGGGAGAACGCCGGCCTGCTCGCGATCGAGATGGAAGCGGCGGCAGTGTTCTCTCTCGCCCGCAGGAAGGGACTCGCTGCGGGCGCGATCTGCACCGTCGACGGCAACCTCGTCGAGGGGACTCAAAAGGGAGCGACTGACGGCGAGGAGCTCCCCGAAAAGGCCAAGGACAACGTCGAACGTGCGATCCGGCTCACGCTCGAGGCCGCGACCGAGTTGTGACTATTCAGAACTGTCCGGTTCGACAGAGTCACCGAGAATATCGGCGACCAGTCGTTCCGTGTCGTCGGTGCCGAGCGCCGACTCCACGAGGAGATGACCGCCGATTGCGGCGGGGCTCAACACCTCGTCCGCGCCGGCCCGGCGGAGTTTGTCGACGTTCTCCCGCTGTGTCGCCGCAGCGACGATCCGCACCTCTGGGTTGAGCTGCCGGGCGGTGAGGATCGCGAGCGCGTCCTCGGCGTCGTTGTTCGTCGCCACCAACACAGCCCTGGCGGTCCCGATCCGTACCTGCTGTAGCGGCTCCTCGTCGCTCGGATCCGCGGTCAACACCGAGATATCCCGTGCGGAGAGTTGCCGGGTGCGGTTCTCTTCGGGCGTAACGACGACGAACTCGATGTCGTCCGCGTCGGCGAGTTCTTCGAGTATCGGTTCCGTCAGTTCCCCGTATCCGAGCACGAGGACGTGATCTTCCAGGAGTTCGAACTGTGTTTCTGTCATTCTTCCAAGTGCTTTCGAGAGTTGCGCTTCGATGGCGGGCGTAAGCAGGACACCGAGGGCGACTGCAAACGCCGAAACGTTCAAGATCAACACAGAGAGGCTGAACAGCCGGCTGATTTCCGTCGTCGCGTGGACGTCGCCATAGCCGACGGTGCTCGCGGTGACGACCGTGTAGTAGAACGCGTCGGTGATAGTGACGATTCCCTCGAACTCGTCGCGCAACGCATACGAGCCCAGTGTGCCGTACAGAAGCGCCGTCACGAGCGCCGTCGCCGCCGCAAGCTGGGTTGGCGAGGGAGTAAACGGCCGTCTGAACCGACGGCGGTTGTACACGAGTGCAGGGACAGCAAGCGCTGACAGTACAACAAGTGGATAGGCGAACGGCGACGTCTGTAACAGTCCCTGGGCGGCCGTCACCGGGAGCAACACGATCGTCGCGTACCAGCCGAGCCGGTAGCCGCGGGCGAGGGCAAACGCTCCCAGCAGCATCACGAAGCCGGTAATGGTGCCGGTAAAGCCGACCGTCTGTCGGACGATCGGGGGCACGTACTCCACGAGCGGGCCCTCGACACCGCCGGTAGCGATGTGAACGAGCCCAACGACGATCGACAGCACCCCCACGAGGAACGTGAGCAGTACTGCCGCACGCACCGACAGCCACTCGCGGGTCCACTCCATATCCGGGCTCTCGGCAGGTGAGCGTATAAATAGGTGTGCTTCCGGATCGATCCGGAACCAGTCAGTTCGAGGAGGGAATGGCAGCACCGTCGGCCTATCGTGTTACTCGATCACGACCAACGGTTGGGTTCAGTTACCATCGAACGATGAGCCGACAAATCTGAACGTTCATCAGTGACGATCGATTTGCTCCGGACGTGAACCTCCAATCAGTGTCCCGCCGACGCTTCGGTGCAAGCATCGCTGCCCTCAGTGTTGCCGGTCTCGCCGGCTGTACAGGCGACGAAAACGGCGATGACGCCGGGGACGACCACGAGTTCGATCTCGATAATCCCGGCGACCTCACCGTCCAGCTCGAAAACGAGGACGGGGAACCGGTCTCGACGGGCGTGGTCGTCACGATCGAAAGCCTCGAGGAAAACTTCAGCGCCACCTTCCAGCACGACATTCAGGGCGGCGAACTCTCCGGGGCGAGCCTCATCTACGAAGGCGAGTACAGGATCACAGTTGAGAGCCTCGAAGACGAGTTCGAACCTGTCGAGGAAACCGTCACCCTCGAAGAGGACGAAGACGAGACGGTGACGATCGTGCTCGACGGCGCAACCGGCGACGAATAGCGCGGTCGACTCCGGTTTCGACGTCGATTTTATCCCTCCCACCGCGCATCCGACAGCGTGCGCTGGACTGCCTCCTCGCCGACGGCTTCGGCGAGTTTCTCGAATCCCTGTCGTGCGGCCCGATCACGGGCGTTCGCAACCAGCCGCGAGACGATGAACTCCGGGGTCGACTTGCCGATCGTTCCGAACTGGGGCTGGTAGTCCACCTCGAGTTCGAGGTCCGGCGTCAGTCCCCGGGCGAAGATTCCGTCGACGCGTGCGGCCTCGGGAAGTGGGCTGAGGTCGTCTGCGAGGTGAGTAACGTACACTCCGAGCGCGTCACGGGACACAGTGAGCTCGACCAGGCCGTTCAAAAGGTCCGCGGCCCGTCCGGGTTCGGTGATCGCCTCGAACTCGTCGACGAGCATCAGCGTGCGATCGTTGTCCGACAGCGGTGGGACGATGCTTTTGAGTGTCGACTCCAGCACGCCCGCGTTGAAGGATGCATGCCGGCGATGGAAGACGACGGTGTCGAAGCGCCCGACCGTCGCCTGCTCGGCCGGTACCGGGAGCCCCATGTCGGCAAGCAGCGTCACCTGACACAGCGTCTCCAGAAGCGTCGTCTTCCCGCCGGAGTTGGCACCGGTGAGGACGGCGACCCGATCCCCGGACGGCGGGGCCTCCGCGCCAGTTCCCCCGGACTCCCCGAGGTCGTGCGTCCCGATTGCGTACGTGACGGGTTGGACCTCACCCGAGAGAAAAAGGTTCCGTGCGTTCGAGACCGCAAGGACCGCCTCGTCGACCAGCGTCGGCTCTCGGAGGTCGTGTGCGGCCGCGAACCGCCCCAGCGAGAGCGCGAAGGCGATGTCATCGACCGCCGCGATCGCGGCGTCGACGTCCTCACCCGCCGCGGCTACGTCATCCTGCAGCGTTGCGGCGATTTCGCGTTCCCGTTCCGTGACGCGTTCGCGCTGGTGATCGACCAGTTCCCGGAGCGTCCGGCTCACGTAATCGGAGGCGTCGACAGCGTCATCGGGTGCGGCGGACCTGATTTCTCCTGTTGAAAGGCCCGTTTCGCTGGCGACGTATTCGACTACCCCGCTTTGAAACGCTTCCAGATCGCGCGCTCCTCGCTCGCGCACTGTCTCAATCACGTCGAACGCGGCGTTCTCCAGCTCCTCGACCGCATCCAATTCCTCCCGCAGCCGATCGAGGCGGTCGTCGGTTCCCGACTGCACCTCGAGCGATTCGGGATCGGCGTCGGCGATCGACGTCCCTGACGGGACAGAGTCGGACAGCCTGACGGCCCCGAGCGCGTCGGCGGCGTCGCCGAGTTTTCCTTCGTCGAGTTCGGCGAGCGCCTCGAACGTCCGCCCCTGGAAGCCGGCGTGCCGAAGCGAAAGCGCCGCACGGACGGCCGCCCGGTCGGTGGCGCCGGCGTCGTCGTAGGCGGAAAAGGCCTCCTCGACCCGGTTGCGGGCCGTCCCGTCCAGCCCGACCCAGGCGTCACGCGCCGCCGCGACGGTCTCGAGTCGGTCGCGCCGGGCGTCGGCGCTCGCAAGTGGCGTCATTACGCGGATCCGGTCGCCCGCCCGTTCGGTCAGGGCGTACGACGCTGCAAGCGACAGCAGGTCGTCGTAGACGTCCCGGGCGTCGGAGGTGCCGAACCGATCGACGTCGCCGTCGGCGTTCGCGCGCCGCAGGATCCGCACCACGCGCCCCCGGGGGAGCCCCGCGTCGACGAGGGCACCGATGTCCGCCGACTCGATCGCCTCGATGGCCCGTTCGGCACCCAGCTCCGCTTCGAGCCGCTCGCGCGTCTTCGGCCCGACGCCCCAGTAGGCTTCCAGTTGCATGTCCGGGGCGAGGAGCGGTTTCCCCTTATAAGATCGGTTGTCCCGTCGCGTGCCCGTCGGGTCACGTTGCTCAGCCGCACAGGTGGTACTCAGCCGCTCACGTTCGTCTCTCGCACGCGGATCCCCTTGCCCGCCAGGTGGCGGAGCTGCCGCCTGGCGAACTCCTCCTCGCGGGTCCCCCGGGTGGCGAGGACGAACACGAGCGCCGAGCCGGCCGGGCGCATCGTCCGGCCCGCCCGCTGGGCCCCCTGTCTGCGGGACCCGCCCAGCCCCGACGCCACGATCGCCACCTCGGCGTCCGGCAGGTCGATCCCCTCGTCGGCGATCCGGGAGACGACGAGCGTCCGTCGCTCCCCTTCGCGGAACTGCGAGAACAGTTGCTCGCGCCGGTAATGCGGCGTGTCGCCGCTGACGAACGGCACCGACAGCGCTTCGGCGATCCGCTCGCCCTGCTCGAGGTAGTCGACGAACACGAGCGCCTTCCGGTCGTCGTGTCTGGCGAGCAAGTACTCGACTTCGGCCAGTTTGGCAGGGTTTTGCGCGGCGAGCCGGTACCGCTCCCGGCCGTCAGCGCTCGTGTACTCGTTTCGCGCGGTGTCCTCGCGCCACGGGACGTACCGGATCTCGAGTTCGGGCTCCTGGACGAACCCTGCCTCGAACAGCGCGTCCCAGTCGGTGCCGATCGGCGGCCCGATCAGCGTGAAAATCTCCGCCTCGCTATCGTCCTCCCGGACCGGGGTCGCCGAGAGCCCGAGCCGGTGGACCGCCTGGAGGTCCGCGCTGCGGCGGTAGACGTCGCTGGGGACGTGGTGCACTTCGTCGTAGACGATCAATCCCCACTTGCGGGAGTCGAACAGTTGGCGATGTCTGTCCATTCCGGCGGTCTGGTAGGTCGCGATCGTGATCGGTCGGATCCGCTTTTCGCCGCCGTGGTACGCGCCGATCTGTTCGCGCGAGAGATCCGTGTGTGCCAGTAGCTCCTCCCGCCACTGTTCGGCGAGTTCGCGGGAGGGGACCAGGATTAACGTCTCCCCCTCGACTGCCGTGATCGTCGCGATCGCGGCGACGGTTTTCCCGCTGCCGGGCGGGCCGACGAACACCCCTGCCCGTTTTTCGAGGAACGACTCGACCCACGAGTGCTGGTACTCGCGCAGGTCAGTGGTGAGTTCGACGTCCAGCCCGTCGCCGGTCTCCAGTTTGCGGTCGTCGACCACCGGGTAGCCGGCGTCGTACAGCGTCCGCTTGATTCCGGCGATCCGGTCGGCGTTGACCCACGCTTCTGTGTCGGAAATCGGCGCCCGGATCGTATCCTCGTCGAGTTTCTCCGTGGCGACGTTGCCCATCAGACTCTCGGAGGCGGCCTCGAGCACGACGTACCCGTCCTCGTGGGTGTACAGCCGGAACTGGTGGGCCCGTTGCCACTGGTCGTTCATCCACGCTTCGAGGTGAGAATAGCGCCGCGGGAGCACGGATCGGACCGTCGACAGCAGTTGTTCGAACTCCTCGAACGGCGCGACCCAGACGTCCTCGGGTCGAACGCGGTACAGATAGCCGCGGGTTCCAGGCTCGGTTCCGGTCGTGTCCACGAGATGGGCGAACTGCGACAGTTGCGCCCGGGTGTACTGGGTGGGCTGATCGACGACGATCTCCCTCCGTGTCGGAAAGACGACAACCCGCTCCCGGCGCGCCAGCTTGCGCCACTCCGTGGGGTAGTAAACCACCGGATCGGTCTCGACGTCGACCCGTTCGATCTCTCCCCGCGTTGCAAGGTCGTCCAGCGCGTCCCGGGCCTGTGCCTGGGTGCAGTCCAGTCGGCGGGCGGCCCGCTGGGCGGTCACTACGGGACGCTCTTCGCGCTCGACGACGTCGAGGAACCGAGAGAGCTGGAGTGGTGTGTCCTCAGCCTCGGTATCGGTGTCGGGGGCGTTCCCGTCGGCGTCGCTGTCGGGGGCGTTCCCGTCAGCGTCGCTGTCGGGGGCGTTCCCTTCGGCGGCCGGGTCGCCTCCGTCGGTCATCGGCGGCCGTATGGGGCCGAGCGGGATACGGGTTGCGACCGGCGGCCACACCGGGGCTGAACCACAGCCGAGAGCGAACGCTACTTAAAATATCCCCCCTACGGGGGAGACATGGACGTTGCGCTCGTGATTCTCGACGGCTGGGGGCTGGGCGATCACGACCGGCTCGACGCCGTGAAGGCGGCCGACACGCCGACCTTCGACGCCTGCGCCGACACCGGGGCGTACGGCACACTGGAGGTGTCGGGACGTCGGGTCGGCCTCCCCGACGGACAGATGGGAAACAGCGAGGTGGGACACCTCAACATCGGCGCCGGACGGGTGGTGAAACAGGCGTACACCCGGATCAACGACGCGATCGACGACGGAAGCTTCCGCGAGAACGAGGCGATCCGGGCTGCCCTCTCGGCAGCCGACGAGAATGACGGGTCGGTCCACCTGATGGGGCTCGTTTCGGACGGCGGCGTCCACTCGGATCTCCGGCACTTCGAAGCGCTCGTCGACCTCTGTGCAGACGCTGACGTTCCCGCCGTCACCCACGCGTTTACCGACGGACGCGACACCGACCCCAAGGGGGGTGCACAGTACCTGTCGAAACTCGAATCGACGATCGAGGACGCCGAGACCGGCCACGTCGCCACAGTCTCGGGGCGCTACTACGCGATGGACCGCGACGAGAACTGGGACCGAACGAAACGTGCCTACGACGCGATTGTCAACCGAACAGCAGATCACGAGGCAGCTTCGGCGGTCGAGGCGGTGGAGGCCTCCTACGACCGGGGAGACACAGACGAGTTCGTCGAGCCGACCCTCGTCCGTCCCGGGGCTCCGGATCACCGAACGGGAGACTGGCAGCTCGCGGACGGCGACGCGGTCGTCTTCGTCAACTTCCGGGGAGACAGGGCTCGACAACTCGTCCGGATGCTCTCGGACACGCGACCGGACTGGCCATTCGAGACGGAACCGCCGGAGACGACGGTCGTGACGATGACGGAGTACGATCGCACCTTCGAGTTCCCGGTGGCGTTCCCGCCCGAGGAGCCGACAGAGACCCTCGGGGAGGTGTTCGCGAACGCGGGCCGCACCCAGTTACGGATCGCCGAGTCCGAGAAGTACGCCCACGTGACGTACTTTCTCAACGGCGGGCGGGAGGTCGAGTTCGACGGCGAGATCCGCCGGATAATTGAAAGCCCAGACGTCCCCACCTACGACTCGCAGCCGGAGATGTCGGCCGCCGAAGTGACCGACGAGGCGATCGAGGTGATCGAGACGGACGATCCGGACCTGGTTGTGCTCAACTACGCGAATCCCGACATGGTCGGCCACACTGGTGACTTCGAGGCGGCCGTCCGGGCCGTCGAAGCCGTCGACGACGGGTTGGGACGCCTCCTTCCGGCGATCGACGCGGCGGGCGGGCACGCGATCGTCACCGCCGACCACGGGAACGCAGACGACATGGGAACGCCGGCCGATCCCCACACCGCACACACCAGCAATCCTGTACCGTTCGTGTATCTGTCGCCGACCGCAACGGGGAACGGCTCGCTCTCTGTAGATCGGGCAGGCGGCAGACGCGTCCGGGAGGGCGGCTCACTGTGTGACGTGGCGCCGACGATTCTCGAACTTGCCGGCCTTGACCGGCCTGCGGCGATGACTGGAACGTCGCTGTTGGAGTAGTCACCGATCGAACTCTCCAGTCCGCGAATACCACAGGTGTTCACCTACCTGTCGACGGAAACACGAATCCACGCCTTTTTATCACCTGCGAGTTATGGTTCCCATACCGACTCCCGCGGGACACTGGCCGGCGAGGTCGACGACGTCGTCGGACCAGAGCGGGGACCAGCGACCGACGTGTTGGAACGCGCCGGGGCCGTTGCCCCCACAGCGGGTACGACATTGGAGGAAACTATGGAAATCGAAATCGCAACAATCGGCGGATACGAAGAGGTCGGGCGCCAGATGACGGCGGTCCGTGCAGGCGAGGACGTCGTCGTCTTCGACATGGGCCTGAACCTCTCGCAGGTTCTGATCCACGACAACGTGGAGACAGAGCAGATGCACAGCCTCGATCTGATCGACATGGGCGCAATCCCGGACGACCGGGTGATGTCCGATCTCGAGGGGGACGTGAAGGCGATCGTTCCCACGCACGGCCACCTCGATCACATCGGCGCTATCTCGAAGCTGGCCCACCGGTACAACGCGCCGGTGGTCGCGACCCCGTTCACGATCGAACTGGTGAAACAACAGGTCAAAGGGGAAAGCAAGTTCAGCGTCGACAACGACCTGGTGAAGATGGACGCCGGCGGGACGATGTCGATCGGCTCGGAGTGCGAACTCGAGTTCGTCAACGTCACCCACTCGGTTATCGACGCGATCAACCCGGTGCTCCACACGCCGGAGGGCTCGATCGTCTACGGGCTCGACAAGCGTATCGACCATTCGCCAGTGATCGGCGACCCGATCGACATGGAGCGGTTCCGCGAGATCGGCCGGGAGGACAACGGCGTGCTCTGCTACATCGAAGACTGCACGAACGCCGGACAGAAGGGGCGGACTGCGAGCGAGTCGGTCGCCCGGACCCACCTGCGTGACACGCTCCAGTCCATCAAGGACTACGACGGCGGCATCGTGGCGACGACGTTCTCGAGCCACATTGCCCGGGTGAAGTCGCTCGTGGAGTTCGCCGAGGAGATCGGTCGCAAGCCGGTTCTGCTCGGTCGGTCGATGGAAAAGTACTCCGGGACCGCAGAACGGCTCGACTTCGTCGAATTCCCGGGCGACCTCGGGATGTACGGCCACCGCAAGAGCGTCGACCGGACGTTCAAGCGGATCATGAAGGAGGGCAAGGAGGACTTCCTGCCCGTCGTAACCGGCCACCAGGGCGAACCGCGTGCGATGCTCACCCGGATGGCCCGGGGCGAGACGCCCTACGAACTGGACGACGGCGACAAGGTCATCTTCTCGGCTCGGGTGATCCCGGAACCGACGAACGAAGGGCAGCGGTACCAGGCCGAACGCCTGCTGAAGATGCAGGGCGCCCGGATCTACGACGACATCCACGTCTCCGGGCACCTTCGAGAGGAGGGCCACTACCAGATGCTCGACGCCCTGCAGCCCCAGCAGGTCATCCCCGCTCACCAGGACCTCCAGGGTTTTGCACCCTACGTGGACCTGGCGGAGTCACAGGGGTACGCGGTCGGTCGTGACCTGCACGTGACCAGAAACGGGAACATGATCACACTGGTGGAATGACACAGACCGCCGAGGAACGCGTTCTGGAAGCGATCCGAAAGCGACGCGAGCTAGTGAACGGGTCGATCGACGAGGAGCTGCCGATCGGAAAGCCCGAACGGCTCTACGAGGCGTCCCGATACATCCTCGAGGCGGGAGGAAAACGCCTCCGTCCGACAGTGACGCTGCTTGCAGCGGAGTCACTGTCCGACGTGGAGCCGTTCTCACGGGAATACCGGTCGTTCCCGGTCCCCAGTTCCGACCGTGCGGGTCCGAGCGCAATCCAGGGAGTGGCTGCGGACGGTGCCGACCGGGTCGACGTCCTCCGTGCGGCCGTCGCGATCGAGATCATCCAGTCGTTCACGCTGATCCACGACGACATCATGGACGACGACGATCTCAGGCGGGGCGTTCCGGCGGTACACAAGCAGTACGACACCTCGACGGCGATCCTCGCGGGCGATACTCTCTACTCGAAGGCGTTCGAGCTGATGACCGACACCGGGGCGACGCCGAACAACGGGCTGGAGACGATGCGCCTGCTCGCGACCACCTGCACGAAAATCTGTGAGGGGCAGGCGCTGGACGTCGCCTTCGAGACGAGAACCGACATCCTTCCCGACGAGTATCTCGAGATGGTGGAGCTCAAGACGGCGGTGCTGTACGGGGCCGCCGCGTCGGCGCCGGCGGTGCTTTTCGGCGCGGACTCGGATGTCTCCGAGGCGCTATACCGGTACGGAATCGACTCGGGGCGCGCCTTCCAGATCCAGGATGACGTCCTGGATCTCACCGTTCCCAGCGAGAAGCTCGGCAAACAGCGGGGGTCCGACCTCGTCGAGAACAAGGAGACACTCATTACGCTCCACGCCCGCCAACAGGGAATCGACGTCGACGATCTGATCGAGACGAACGACGTGGACGCGGTGACGGAATCGGAGATCGACGAGGCCGTCCAGGCTCTCGAGGGGGCTGGAAGCATCGACTGGGCGCGAGAGAAGGCCCGGGATCTCACCGAGCGGAGCAAAGATCACCTCTCGGTACTTCCGGACAACGACGCGCGCCGGCTCCTCGAGGAGCTGGCAGACTACCTCATCACCCGCGGATACTGAGACCGGTCCGGGGGAGTCTTCCGGCCCGATTCGAGTCTTCCGGCCCGGTTCAAAGCTCCGGCACGTTGAGGTGGAACCCCCCCTCGCGGGTTTCGACCAGACAGAGGTGGAAGCCGTTTTTCCGGGAGAGCTTCACGAAACTCGCCCGCTTGCTTCGACTGAGCAGCCCGCCGCCGGTCGCGTCCGCCACGGCGTCGAGCGCCCCCGGTTCGAAGAAACTCGCAGTAACCGACAGCGCAGACGCGAGCCCGTCGTGTTTTCCCGCGACGGTAACGGCATCCGACACCAGCGTGTCGACCATCGACTGGGTCGTCGGCTCCCGGGAGTCGTTCAGGTTCGCGACGAACAGCGGATCGCCCATTCGGTCCCGGAACACGACGTCGAACTCGAACGCCTCGTTTTCCCGCTGTCCGTCCGCGTCGGTGCTCGAGACGGCAACCGTGCCGTCGAACTCCACGCGATCGATCTCGGGGATCGCGTCGTACAGGTCGCGGAGCCGGTCGACGTTAGCCGTCTCGCGGATCTCGAACGGAAGCTGTTCGACGACCCATCGACAGAACGTGTACTCGACGGTGTCCCGGAGGAACTCGCGGTAGGGGGTCCCCTCGACGACGAGCCCGTCGTCCTCGAAGGTGGTGTGATGCTCCAGCTTGAGGTTCCCGGACAGTTCCTCCCGGGTCGCTTCCCCGGCGTGGACCGCATCGAGGGTCGGCTTGCCCTTCGACTCGTACCGGACGAACAGGTTGGTTCCGGAGATCGCCTCATCGGGCAGCATCGTCCTGTCGACCTCGGGGACGTCCCCGGGCGTCGCCGACAGCTCTTCACGGAGCCGTTCGATCTCGCTTTCCAGCTCCTCGACTCGGCTCTCGAGTTTTGAGGCCCGCTCTCGGAACCGGTCTCGTTCGGCCGCGACCTCTTCGCGCCGCTGTTCGAGCGCTTCTTTCCTGTTTCGTTCCTCCTGGAGTGCGGCCTCGAGCTCCTCGATCCGGCTCGCTAGTGCGTCCGTGGAGTCGTCGGTTCCCGGGGCGTCGGTGGTGTTGGACGCCGGCTCGGCAGCCCCGCCGGATCTCCGACCCGCCGTGTCACGGGACGGTTCGACCGCCTCCCGTTCGGACGAGTCGCGCCCCGAACGGCGTTCGATCGCGTTGCGACGACTCGAACGGTTGGTCGGGGTCCGTTCGGGCTTCGTTTCATCCCGCAGCCGGGCGGTTTCCTCGGGATCTAGCGCCGGAATCGTCTGTGCCTGACGCCAGGCAGCTTCCTCCGAAAAGACGCTATCGGCATCGTCCGCTCTCGCCGCACCCGATTCGGAGTTGGAAGAATCAACCACCGACTCGTCGGAACCGGCGTCGGAGGCGCCGTTTGCATCCCTCTCCTGTTCGCCGTCCTCTTCGCGCTCGGCTGGGGTGGATTCCGGATCGGGGCCGGTCTGTTCGACCGATTGGGTTCCACTGGATTCCGTTTTGTCGGGTTCGACCGCCGGATCTGCGTCCCGACCGACCGGCTCCGTGTCGGTCGCCGTACCGGCCGACGGCTCGTCTCCACCGGCGGACGGGTCGCCTTCCGTTGCTACGTCCCTGGTCGCCGACGCGTCGTCCGTCCGAGAATCTCCCGGCGGCGCGTCGTCCGTCGGCGCGTCCTGCTCCGCCGGCTCCGGAAGTTCGACGATGTCGAGATCGACGTCGTACACCTCGTAGATCCCCACCTCGTCGTCGGCGCGTTCGAACGCCTCCTCGCCGGTGTAAAGGGTTTCGTTGTTTCCGACGAAGGCGACTCCGGTCGACTTTCCACCGGAGTAGACGACGTAGTAATCCCCCGAGAGCACGTTCTCGGAGAGTTCGACGTACCCGGTGAATCCCCCCTCCGAGAGCGTCTCGTCGACGGTGGATATCGGCGTCTCCTCGGTGTAATACTGTGCCCTGGACTCTCCGCTGCTCTCCTGCATCGCGAAAAGCAGCGCGAGTGATGGGTCCGGCGCCTCGTAGGCGGTTCCGTCGGCCTCCTCGAACGTAGAGAGGTCGCCACCGTGGACGCCCACGATCCGTCCGTTGACGAGAATCGCCCACGCCGAACCGTCGGTAACCGCACCGGAAAAGCCGCGATCGACGAGCGAGCGCAGGCCGTCGTAGCCGCCCTCGAACGGTCGTGTCTCCCACTCGGTCATCCGCTCTGTCCGCTCGGGTTTCATTGGCCTTATTTCCCGAGAGCCGATGCAAATACTTTCCGGAGCGGTTCGCCACGTCGAACCGAGCTACTGGGGCACCGTCCAGATGTCGGGCAGACGCGTATCCGAACCGCTTAACCGAACCCCGCCTCATGGGTGAACTGATGCGCCTGCTCGTGGTCGGTGCGGGAGAGATGGGTCGGTGGATCGCCGACGCTGTCGCGGCGTCCCCGGACGTCTTCGACGGAGACGTTTCGGTGACTTTCGCGGACGCCGACCGGGACGTGGCCGAAGACGCCGCCGCCAGCCGCGAGGCAGCGGTGTATTCGACGGACGCCGAACCGGGGTCGAAGGAACAGTTCGACGCAGTCTGTCTCGCCGTGCCGATCCCGGCTGTCGAACCGGCGATCGTCGAGTGGGCACCGGCTGTCGACGGCGCCCTGTTCGACGTCGCCGGAACGATGGAACAGCCGCTTGCCGCGATGCGGTCGGCGGCGGCCGACCCCGAAAAGTCCGTCCGCGAGTACGGCAGCTTTCATCCGCTTTTTGCACCGCCTCGGACTCCCGGTAGCGTCGCGTTCGCCCCCGGCGAAGACGGACCGTTGCTTTCGGCCGTTCGCAAAGCGATCCGTGCGGGCGGAAACGAGGTGTTCGAGACGACCGCAGCCGAACACGACGCAGCGATGGAGACCGTGCAGGCGAGCGCCCACGCGGCCATCCTCGCGTACGGGCTCGTCGCCGCCGATACCGACGTCCGAGAGGAGTTTCACACCCCGGTGTCCCGCCGGCTCGAGGGGCTCGTAGAGACGGTCACCGAGGGATCGCCGGACGTGTACGCCGACATCCAGCGTTCGTTCGACGGGGCCGAATCGGTCGCCGAGGCCGCCCGACGGATCGCCGACGCGAGGGGAGATCGGGAGGCGTTCCGGAAGCTGTATCGCGAGGCTGGAACCGACCGCCGGAGAGACAGACACGAGTGATGATCGACAGAGACGCCGTTTTGGACAACGCGAAGTATCTCCGGCACGTCCGTCCGATCGATCCGGACGAGCTGGTCGATTACCTCGAGGGGAACGCTCATCCAGGCGTAGTCAGGCGAATCCTCCGCGAGGAGGCGTTCGACCTGGGGCTGTTCGAGCGCGCGGACGGCACGTTCGTTCCCGTCGACGGCGGGACAGTCCGGCCCGCAGGGTGGCATCCCGAGTCGTTCCCGGAGCCGTACGCGTTCGCCCTCGAGGAGTTGCTCGTCGACCAGTACGGCCCGAACTGGCACACCGGAGAATCCGGCGATCGCCTCCGGACGACCATCGACCGCCTGAAAGCCGACTACTTCCACGGAAACGACGTCACCTACGACGAGGACGCCGCGTTCGGCTACGCGATATACCACCTCCCGGACTACTACGCGGTGATGGGGTACGTACTGGAGGTGCTCGCAGAGCCCGGACAGCTCCCCCGGAGCCTGCGAGTGCTCGACGTCGGCGCGGGGACCGGCGGCCCGGCGCTGGGGCTCTGTGACTACCTGTTCGGCAGGCCGGACGACGACTCGGAAACGACAGACAGTCCGGACGCCACTGGCCCGATCGTCGATTATCACGCCGTCGAGCCGAGCGCCAACGTCGAGATCCTCGAAGCGCTCCTGGAGGAGACCGATCGCAACTTCAGAACCGAAATACACCGCGAACGGATCGAAAACGTCGACCCGGCGGCGCTCGCCCCCGAAGTCGACTCTGGAGGATGGGACCTCGTCGTCTTCGGTAACGTCCTCTCGGAACTCGAAGCGCCACGCCGGGAGCTCGAACGGGGGCTCGACGCCCTGGCGGACTCCGGGTCGCTCGTGGCACTCGCGCCGGCCGACCTGGAAACCTCGACGGGCCTCAGGGACGTCGAACGTGCTGTCGCGAATCAGAGGAACAACGTCACTGTCTTCGCTCCGGAGTTACGGCTGTGGCCCGGGGCGGAGCCGTCCGATCGCGGGTGGTCGTTTGCAGTCGGCTCCGACCTCGCGGTGCCGTCGTTCCAGCGGCTGCTCGACGAGGCTGCCCCGCGCGGTCCCGAGGACGAGCCAGGGCGATACGTAAACGCCGACGTACAGTACTCCTACTCGATTCTCCGTCGGGACGGTCGGAGGCGGTTCCCGATCCGTGCGAACCCGAACCGACACGCCCGGATGGCCGAAAGCGACCGACACGTGACCCGGCGGATCGATCTGCTCGCGGTGAAACTGAGCGAGAACCTGGCCGACGGGGACGCGAACCCGCTGTTCAGGATCGGCGACGGGAGCCAGACGCTCGATCACTATGCGGTGCTCACTCGCGAGTCCGGACTCAATCGGGCGCTCCGGGAGGCGCCGTACGGGTCGGTGCTCGAGTTTCAAAACACCCTACTGTTGTGGAACGACGACGAAGGCGCGTACAACCTCGTCGTCGACGGGGAAACGACGGTCGACATCGCGGCGGCGTGAGGCTCGCGTCGGTCATCCGCCGGCCGTCGGGACGCCCACCTCGGACTCCGGGGCGATCCGCCGGACCGCCCGCGCGGCGACCAGTGCGATCGCGACCTCGAGCCCGCCCACGAGCAGAAACGCCTCGAGGTAGCCGATCACGTCGGCCGTGATCCCGCCGACGAGAAAGCCCGCGAGAAACCCCAGCGAGCCGAACACGTTAAACCCGCCCATCGCGGCCCCACGCTCGTCGACGGCCGCGACGTCCGTGACGAGAGCGAGCGTCGCCGGGGAAACGAGGCCACCACAGATCCCGACGAAGACCATACCCAGCGCCGCAACCGTGTAGGTCGGCGACAGCCCCACGAACGCGATCGCGACGCCGTAGCCGATCGACCCGACCACCACCGGAAGGAACCGGCCGATCCGGTCGGAGAGAACGCCGAACGGGTACTGCAACAGCGCGAACGGGACGAAAAACAGCGCCAGCGTGAGCCCGGCACCGAACGCGTCGAGTTCGAAGACGTCCCGGAAGTAGTACACCCCGACGAGGGAGAAGAAGCCGGCGGTGAGCCGGTCGACGAAGCCGAAGGCGTACGGGACCGAAAGCTGCGGCCGGCTGGACAGCCCCGAAAGCACCTCGGCGACGGGGAGCGCGCCGCCCGAGGCGCGGTCCGGGACGGTCGCTGCAAGCACCGCCACGGCACCCAGGGCGACCGCACCGCCGTACACGGGCGCGAGGGGATCGATCGTCGCGAGCCGCCCACCGACGACGGCGCCCAGGCCCGCCCCCGCCCCGATGGCAATCCCGGCGGCGCCCATGTTCCGACCGTGTCCCCCCGAGAGGTCCATCAGCATCGTGATCGAAAGCGAAAAAGCGCCGATCGTGAGTGCGCCCCCGAGCACGCGGACAAACAGGACGCCACCGAATCCAACGCCGAGAGACGGAAGCGTCGCCAACAACAGGTACGCAGTCGCACCCCCCAAGGCGCCGGCGACGACGAGAGGAACACGTCGCCCGAGCGCGTCGCTGGCGGCGCCCCACACCGTCGCGAACGCGACGAACGCGGCGAACTCCGCGACGAGGAACCACATCCCGGCACGGATCCCCGGTGGTCCGCCCAGCGCCGCGATGACGTCCTCGACGCCCGGATAAAGGAGCACCTGGGAAACCAACACGCCCCACACGACGATTGCGAGCCTCGCGCGCTCGCCCGGAAGTCTTGCCGCTCCGACTACGTCGGCAGTGTCCACGGTATCTTCCTGTGATAGGGAGGGCTACATAAAGGGAGTTTCGTCGACGCCTCCGGACGGCCGTCGGTCGGACGACGGGCTGTCGCCGAACGGCCGGTTCAGATGCGCCCGACGTTCTCGACGGAGACGGATTCGACGTCGTCGACGCCCGAAAACGCCTCCTCGACGGCCTCGGTGCCGCCCGCGTCGTCGGGGACGATCACCGTCGGCAAAAGCGCGACCAGGCCGAACGCGACGTCGTCGCGCTCGAACCCCTGGATCTTCGCGCCCTCCGGCAGCGCGGCCTCGAGCCGCTCCTGGAGCGCGTCGAGGTCGATCTCCGGGCTCTGCGGCATCACCTTGAGTTTGGCTGCGACCTTTCCCATGTTCAGGGCCCCCTGAAGCCGCAGTCGGGACACTCATAGAGGTTGCTCTGTTTTCGACATTTCGCACAACGGCTAACTTCGGTTCCACAGACCGGACAGTCGAACGTGGCGGCGTTCTTGCCGGACACGCGGATGCCACAGGAAACGCAGTGTCGCGCTTCCCGTTGCTGACTCTGGCTCATACAGGTGTAAACCCGCGCGCTGCTTTTAACGGTTGTCTTTGGGAGCGACGGAGCGGTCCACCTGGACCCACCTTCCGGGACCCACGTTCGGGGATCGGCGACCCGTGGCCATAAATATGCGCAGCCCTGACTGGGTGTAACGCGAATGAGCCAGGTGAGGCGACGGATCGCCGAGTACGTGCGGTCGAATCCCGGCGTCCATTTCAGTGCCATCGTCCGAGAGCTGGATCTCGCAACCGGACAGACGCAGTACCACCTCCGGAAGCTCCTGCGCCGGGGAGAGGTCACCGCCGAGGAGCGCCACGGGAAGACCCACTACTTCGAGGACGGGTTCGACGAGTGGGAGCGGGCCGCGATCACGCTGCTTCGCAGGGAGACCGATCGGGCGATCGTCGCGCTCGTCCTCGAGTCGGGCGCGATCGCCCCGGACGCGATTACAGTGGAGTTGGACGTCGCCAGAAGCACCGTCGAGTGGCACCTCGATCGGCTAACCGAAGATCGCGTTCTCGAGAAACGGTACGACTCGAAGGGGCGAGTCACGGTTGTCGCCGTCAAGCCCGAAGCGACCCGAACGTTGCTGTCGACGCTCGATCCGAGCGTCGCAGAGCGGCTGGTCGACCGGTTCACGCGGCTGGTCGACGGTGCGGCCCCGCGGGAGGGATCGGGACCGCCGGAGTGAGTCGGAGAGATTGGCCGAGCAAAAGCGCGACGACAAGCGTTTAGCCGGGAGAGAACCAACCGAACGCCATGAGCGAGGAGTTCCTGGAACTCACCGTTCGGGGCGCACAGAAGCGCGACGCCGGACGGGGGATCGCCCGACTTCCGGAGTCGGCACGCCGAACGCTGGGCGTGCTGAGCGGTGACACGGTGGTCGTCGAGGGGGAGCGAACCGCGGTCGCGAAGGTATGGCCCGGCGGGGCGAACGTCTCCGACGGCGAGGTCCGGATCGACGCCGACACCCGCGCGAACGCAGGCGCGAAGATCGGGGAGACGGTTCGCCTCTCGACCGTGTCGGTGACGAACGCGAACCGGGTCGTCCTCGACGCACCGGCAGAACTGGCTTCGATCGACGTGAGCCGGGAGGCAGTCGAGCGCGCACTCGCCAGGGAGCTTCGCGACCGACCGCTCCGGACCGGCGAACAGGTCCACGTCGAACGGCTCGGCGGGATCCGGTTTCTCGTCAGCGAGACGGATCCGTCGGGAACTGTCCGCGTCGTCGACGCCACCGACGTCGGACTCGAATACGGTCGGCCCGGCGCGGATAGGTCGACACAGACCGGCGGCAGCGCCGACGGTGCCGTCGCCGACCGGGGTGGCAGCGACGGCGACACCGAAGGCCAGGTGACGCCCACGCCGGCGCCGACGACGGGGGTGACCTACGAGGACATCGGCGGCCTCGACGAGGAGCTGGAGCTGGTTCGGGAGATGATCGAACTCCCGCTGTCGGAGCCGGAGGTGTTCGCCAGACTCGGCGTCGAACCGCCGAAGGGCGTTCTCTTGTACGGCCCGCCCGGGACCGGAAAGACGCTGATCGCCCGCGCGGTCGCAAACGAGGTCGACGCCACGTTTATCACCATCGACGGCCCGGAGATCATGTCGAAGTACAAAGGCGAAAGCGAAGAGCGCCTCCGGGAGGTGTTCCAGGAGGCGGAAGCGGAGGCGCCTGCGATCGTCTTCTTCGACGAACTCGACTCGATCGCCGGAAAGCGCGACAACGGCGGCGACGTCGAGAACCGGGTGGTCGGTCAGCTCCTCTCGCTCATGGACGGGCTCGACGCCAGGGGCGACGTGATCGTCATCGGCGCGACCAACCGAGTGGACACGCTGGATACCGCCCTCCGGCGCGGCGGACGGTTCGACAGGGAGATCCAGATCGGCGTCCCCGGGGAGGCGGGCCGCCGGGAGATCCTCGAGGTTCACACCCGACGGATGCCGCTTTCCGAGGACGTCGACGTCGACAAACTCGCCGCCCGGACTCACGGGTTCGTCGGTGCCGACCTCGAGAGCCTGGTGAAGGAGGCGGCGATGACGGCGCTGCGCCGGGCCAGAGACGCGGGCGAATCGCTAAGCGGGGTAGAGGTGAGAAAACGGGACTTCGAAGCCGCGATGGCGGCCGTCGAACCCAGCGCGATGCGGGAACACGTCGCCGAGACCCCCTCGACGGTGTTCGACGACGTCGGCGGGCTCGAGGGCGCCAAACGGAAGCTCGAACGCGCGGTCACCTGGCCGCTGACGTACGCGCCGCTTTTCGAGGCGGCCAACACCACACCCCCGACCGGGATCCTGCTGTACGGCCCACCCGGCACCGGCAAGACCTTGCTGGCGCGGGCGATCGCGGGCGAAAGCCAGGTGAACTTCATCCGCGTCGACGGCCCCGAACTACTCGATCGGTACGTCGGAGAGTCCGAGAAGGCCGTCCGCGAGGTGTTCGAACGGGCCAGACAGGCCGCACCGAGCATCCTCTTTTTCGACGAGATCGACGCCGTCGCCGGCGACCGGGACGCGCTCGGCGCAGACTCCGGCGTCGGCGAGCGGGTCGTCTCGCAGCTGCTCACCGAACTCGACCGTACGGCCGACAACCCCAACCTCGTCGTCCTCGCGGCGACGAACCGGCGGGACGCGCTCGACGACGCGCTGCTCCGCCCGGGACGGCTGGAAACCCACGTCGAGGTGCCGATCCCAGACCGCGACGCCAGGCTCGCGATCCTCGAGGTGCACACCCGCGGGAAACCGCTCGCCGAGGAGGTCGACCTGGAGGAGATCGCCGACGAAACCGAGGGATACTCCGGGGCGGATCTCACCGCCGTCTGCCGGGAGGCGGCGCTGCTCGCGATCCAGGAGATCGCCGACAGCTACGAGGGCACCGAGGCGAACGACCACGCCGAAGAACTGTTGCTTTCCGCGGATCACTTCCGGGCGGCGCTGGAGGCCGTACGGCCCTCACCGGTGGGCAGTGAGTGATCCCGAACCCGATCAGTTCGTCGACCCGATCAGTTCGCCGTCGAGACGATCTTGACGACGTCGCCTTCAGAGAGTTCGTACTCGTCGGAGATACGTCGCTCGGATTTGGCGTCGACCGCGTGGAGGTAGCCCTCGCCGATGTCGGAATGGATCTCGAAGGCGAGATCCCTGGGCGTCGATCCGCGGGGCAACAGGTGTGCGTCGGGAAGCACGTTCCCCTGGCCGTCGGTCCACTTCCCGGCATCCTGAACGGGGTAGACAGTGACGACGTCGAGCAGGTCGTAGACGGCCGCGTTCAGCGACTCCTGGACTCCCGTTCCACCCTGCCGCTGGACGAGTTCCCGGACTGTCTCGAGGCCGCCGCGCTGGGCGTCGGTGAGGTCGCCGACGATTTCGAACGCCTCATCGCCCGGATCGTACTCGACGGCACCCGCCTGCGAGGCCCGACGCAACGCGAGCTCCCCCTCCGCAGACGCCGGCACCACCGGTCGGTCCGCCTCCAGCAACCGCTGGAGGTTCTCCTCGGGTGCGACGTCGGCCTTGTTCGCGACCAGCACCAGCGGTTTCGTCTGCCGGCGGACCGCCCGCGCGAGCGTCTCCCGGTGTTCGTCCGTCCAGTTTTTGGGATCAGGTGGATACTCGAACTCCCGGAGGACGGCCCCGACGTCGGCTTCGGTCGCGCCGAAGCCGGTGAGCATCTCCGAGAGCGCCTCGTCGATGTCGAAGTTCGGCGACCTGGATTTCCGCTCGATCGACTCCCAGTTGCGGTCGACGATCCCGACCAGCCACCGGTCCATTTCCTCTTCGATGAAGTCGACCTCCTCCATCGGATCGTACGTTCCGACGTCGACGGGCTCCCCCTCGGCGTTGGTTCCCCCGGAGGCGTCGACGACGTTGAGAATAACGTCGGCGTTCGTCAACTGATCGAGGAACTGGTTCCCCAGCCCTCTCCCTTCGTGGGCGCCGGGGACGAGGCCGGCGACGTCGACGAGTTCGATCGGAACGTATCGCTTGCCGTCCCGACACCGCTCGTTGCCACATCTGTCCCCGAGATCGAGACACGGACACTCCGTCCGGACGTGTGCGATCCCGCGATTGGCGTCGATCGTCGTAAACGGGTAGTTTCCGACGTCGACGTCGGCCATCGTCGCCGCCGTAAAGAACGTGGACTTGCCGGCGTTGGGCTTGCCCGCGAGTGCGACCGTAATCATCGGATGATGTCCTGCACACGCCGGGGCTCCCCGGACAGTTCCGGCTCGGGTTCGACAAGCTTGATGACCTCGTGGTCGGTGACGTCGGGCCAGCTCTTCCCGGTCGCCTCCTGTATCATCTCCTTGTCGAGCCTGAACTCCGTTCCCTCGTACACGACGTCGACGCCGTCCTCGTCGAAGGAAAGAATCGTCATATCAGTCTCTTATCCCCGGTCGGGTTTAACCTGTTCGAGAACCGCCTCGTAGGCGTCGGCGTACGCCTCGGCGATCCCGCCCGCATCCGCGCGGACGCGGGACGGAAGCGCGGGGAGTTCTCGCGTCGCGACCGGCTCTACCATCTCCGCGACGCGCGCGGTGCGCTCCTCGAGGCGTCCCTCCCGGGGACTCCCGCTGGCGACCGATCGGGCTCGAAGCCACCGATCGCCACGGTACACCCGCAGCCGCGAGGGCGCCACCGCCGCGACGACGTCCAGTTCGATGACCTCCCGCATGTTCTGGAGGGGGACGGCGATGTCACCGTACGACTCGATGACGACCGGCCGCGTTCCGTCTACCGTTGCGATCCGGTCGGCCAGCCGATCGAACGCCGGGAGATGCAGTTCCCGCATGGCCTCGTTGAACTCGGCGACCGATCCCACCCGTCGGGCGTCCGCGAGGGACAACCGCTCGGAGATCGGTGCCGGAATCAGCCCCTCGACCTCGGCGGCTCCGTTGACGAGATACGTCGTCTCCCCGCCCAGCGTCACGCGATCGACGAGCGCCGTGCGGTCCGCCTCGCCCAACATTCCGGTCCGGCCGGGCGTCGGACGCCAGAGACGGTGGACCGGGTTGATGCGTTCGATCGCCGAGGGGACGCCCGACGAATCGAATCCACCGGACGTCTCCGCCAGCCGTCGCGCGTCCTTGCCGTAGAGTTGACCCTCCTCGATTGCGGCGCGAACGTCGTCGTGGTCGAACCAGTAGTCGTTGCCCGCTCGGGGTTTGAATCCGACCGGCGACGGTTCCCCCCTGGCCGTCGCCTTCCCGAGTCGGTCGAGCAGCCCGACCGAAAACGTCGTCTTGCCGGCGTCGACTCTCGCGTCGCCCACGACCAGCACTGTCGGCTGTGAATTCATTGGAGACATCTGCGGGGCGTCGACCGTTCAGTCGTCGTCCCCGGATCGTTCGGCGAACCGCTCGCGGTCGGCGTCGGTCTTGAGCCCGTAGTAGCCCGGCTCCCCCTCGTCGCCGGGTTCGGCGACCACAAGGTCGTCGGCGTGGACCATCACCCACGGGATCGCCCAGTCGAGCAACACCCCCTCGGTGGCGTCGTCGAGCTCCGCGTCGGGCTCCAGTTCCTGCAGCAGCCTGGCGATCTCCGGTACAGTGTACAGTTCGTCGGGGTCGAAAAGCTCGTCTGGTGTGTAGAAATCGCAGGGATACAGACGACCGGCTTCGGACTTCGGCTTCGGCATGCGACCGGCTATGGGCCCGGGACCGATAAAAATGCGAGGTCGCTGTGTCAGCAGTGTGTCGACGATCGGAGTCGATCGCCGACGATCGACGGCCGACTATCGACTCACTCGAACAGCTCGACGGCCTCTTCACAGCGCCGGGACGGCTCCTCCCAGTCGACGACTTCGAAGAAGTTCTCGATGAACTCCCCGCGGGCCGGTCCGTAGTCGTGGTAGTAGGAGTGTTCCCAGACGTCCAGCGCCAGGATCGGGTGACCGCCCCAGATCGCGCCCTGGTCGTGTTTGTCGACGACGACGTTTCGAAGCTGGTTCGAGAACGTGTCGTACACCAAAAGCGCCCAGCCGGAGGCACCCTTCGCGGCCGCCTCGAACTCGCCGCGCCACGCCTCGTAGGAGCCGAAGTCCTCCTCGATTCGCTCGCGGAGCGCGCCGGTCGGCTCGTCGCCGCCGTCGGGGCTCATGTTCTGCCAGAACAGGTCGTGGAGGATGTGCCCCGACGAGTTGTGCGTGACCGATCGGATCGCACCTGCAGACGACGAGAAGTCGCCCGCCTCGCGGTTCGCCTCGAGTTCCTCTTCGGCACTGTTCCAGCCGTTCACGTAGCTTTGATGGTGGGTGTCGTGGTGCCACTCCAGCACCTGCTCGGAGATGTGCGGTTCGAGGGCGTCGTAGTCGTACGGCAACGGATCGAGTTCGTAGTCTGTCATACTATCTCACCGAATGTGTACTAGGACGGAATCCTGTTAAATATTGAGGATAGGAATGTTACCACACTACAGTGTCAGGTAACCGATCCCGGTTGCATCGATCCGGCCCTTGACGCAACGGGTTACGGTTCCCCCAACAGGAAAGATCACTGCAGTCGATTACATCAGCGATCAGTCAAACTCGGCGTCGTCACGCCCGCTTTCGGCCCCGTCACGACCGTCTGCGGCGTCGGCCCGGTCGGTTCGGACGACGTCGAACCGGCGGTCGTACTCGATCACCGTCGCGATCCGATCGGCGACGTCGCGACCGGCGATCCGTTCGACCAGGTGGAGGGCGAGATCGAGTCCGGAGGTGACCCCCCCGGCAGTGAGCAGGTCGCCGTCGTCGACGACCCGGGCCTCCCGCACGTCCGCACCGGTCCTCCGGAGTTCCGTCAGAGCGCTTTTGTGTGTCACCGCGGGTCGATCGTCCGTCAGCCCGGCGGTCGCGAGCAGCATCCCGCCGGTACACACCCCAGCCACGCGCGCGCCGGCCCGGTGGTGAGCCGAGAGCGCGCGCGGGAGGTCGCCACGCTGGGCCTGCACCCACGCCGAGGCCTCCTCGTCGCGCGCGTTCCAGCCGCCGCCGGGAACCACGAGCAGGTCGGGTGCGTCGGGATCGTCCGGTTCGGGAAGCGTCCCGTCCGGGACGATCCGCGTCCCGTGGCTGGCTGTGACCTGCTCTGTAGGCTCGAGCGTCCGGTAGCTGGGGTCGATCCCGGCGCCGAACTCCCGGGCGTAGTCGAACACCTCGTAGGGGCCGATCCCGTCCAGTTCGTCGAACCCGTCGTAAAGCAGGATGTGGACGGTCGTTCCGTCGGGATGGCAGTCCACGTTCACACGCGCTGTGAGGGGGCAACCCTCTTGTAGTCAGCGGTCACGTTCTTGTAGTCGGCGGTCACGTTCTTGTAGTCGGCGGTCACGTCCCCGAGGCTTCTTTTGACGGGGCTCCACCAGTGGACGTATGGACCGAATCGAACGCCGTGTCGGAACCCTGTTGCGCGAGCGCGGGGAGACCGTCGCCGTCGCCGAATCCCTCACCGGCGGCCACGTCTCGGATCTGCTCACGGACGTTCCCGGCGCGAGCGACTACTTCGACCGGGGGATCGTCACGTACGCCTACGACGCCAAACGGGGGGAACTCGCCGTACCGCGGGAAGCACTCGACGAACACGGGGCGGTCAGCGAACCCGTCGCCCGCGCGATGGCCCGCGGCGTCCGGGACGTCGCCGACGTGACCTGGGGCGTCGCCGCCACAGGGATCGCGGGCCCGTCGGGCGGCACCGAGGACAAGCCCGTCGGACTCGTGTATCTCGGGGTCGCGTACGCCGCCCCGTGGGGAACCGGGGAGTCGTTCGCCCGGGTGAAACGGGACGTCTTCGACGGCGACCGGGCGGAGATCAAGGACGCGAGCGCCCGCGGCGCCCTGTCGTTGCTGGCGGAGACGATCGAGTCGACGCCGGCCCCCGACGGGACGGAACCCTGAAAAGGGACGGTTCACTCCTCGAGGAGTCGGCCGATCGCCTCCAGCCGTTCGGCGTCGTAAGTGGTGAGGTCGTACCGCGTGGCGCTTACGGTTTCGCCCCACCGTCCGATGACGTCGAACTCGACGAGCGCACCCAGCGCGGCACCGAGCGTCCGGGGCGTCGTCGTCGGCTCCTCCAGCGACGCGTGGATCTGTCTAGCCTGTGGGTAGTTCCGCCCGCACGCCTCGATCCCGCGTTTGGCCTCCCGCCAGTGCTGCCGGAGGTAGCCGTACTTCGTCGGCTCCTCGCGTCGGAACCGCTCGATGGTCGTCGACAGGTCGTCGGCGAGGTGTGCTTTGGGCCCCTCAACCACCGAATCGAACGGTGCGCGAAGTCGCTCGAACGACGCGGTCTCGACCGCTTCGAAGTCACAATACGCGTACAGCGTCGCTTCGGTCGCGGAAATTGACGCCGAAAGCGCTTCGAGCGCGTCAGCCACACCGTCTACGTCGTCGTCGACGAGTAGACCCGACAGCGAATCGACGTACACGATCGGGGCGTACCCCGCAGCCCCCCACCGATCGACGTAGCTCCGTGCGGCCCCCAGTACGCCGGCTGCGCTGACGGGTCGAGACAGCGCGGTCAACGCGACGTTTCCGTCCGAAGAGATCCGCGTGCCCGGGATCGACGGCGTCCCCGGCTGCGGCTCCGACTGGAGCCCCCCGGGCGTGGCTGCCGACCCGTCCGATCCCCCCTCGACTACCCCACCGGCGCCCCCTCTCGCGATGTCGTGGACGTCGACGTACGCCTCCCGCTCCGGCACCCAGCTGGACTCCCGCCGCCAACGGCGCCGCCAGCCTTCCGCGTCGTGGTCGAACAGCACCGCGAGCGCGCGGTCCTCCACCGCCGCTGTCGGCGGGACGGCTCCCCCGGGGCTGTCGCAAACGAGGGTCATCGTTCCCGGGGCGGGGACGACAGGCCGGTCGGAGATCATTTCAAGTTATATACAAGCGAGTTCCGTGCTAGTATAAGTATATCGGTAGGAGAAGCTATCGGCAGGAGAAACGGTCGGTGCTGGCCGATACTGCGAGCGTTGCCACTCTCCGACTGTGAATAAATACGCAGAGAGAGACACTGAACCCTCTCTACGATCTCTCTCTGACTACGAGTATGAAGTATGAATGACGAGGCGGCGATCCGGATTTCCCAGAGGTTCGCACACTCCAGTACTCCCCGCAACGCTTGTGGGCTTAACTTCCGTGTTCGGTATGGGTACGGGTGTTTCCCCACCGCTCTGGCCGCCTCTACGCCGATCGACGGACTCGAACCGTCGTCTCCCCACCTGGATCGGTTATACTTCTGCCTGTGTGTCCGTGCAATCCAGCTTCCGCCTGAACCCGCCTTCCGGCGTGGCCGTCTACGATGACTGTGGCTCGGTCTGTTAGTTCTCGTGGGCTAAAACGCCTCGTTCCCTCGGCGCGTACACCCCGAGTCTATCTAACTCGTCTTCTACGAGCGACCTCTACGGTACCTCTTTTGCGTGTGGGTTTCGAGCTTAGATGCGTTCAGCTCTTACCCCGTGTCGCGTAGCTACCCGGCATCTGCCCTTCCGGACAACCGGTACACCAGTGGCGACCACTCGCAGTTCCTCTCGTACTATGCGAGCGTTCACGGCAGGTACCTCACACCCCCAATAGATAGCAGCCGACCTGTCTCACGACGGTCTAAACCCAGCTCACGACCTCCTTTAATAGGCGAACAACCTCACCCTTGCCCGCTTCTGCACGGGCAGGATGGAGGGAACCGACATCGAGGTAGCAAGCCACTCGGTCGATATGTGCTCTTGCGAGTGACGACTCTGTTATCCCTAAGGTAGCTTTTCTGTCGTACCCCGGGCCCATTGAGGGCCCTGGACCGTTCGCTAAACCACGCTCTCGCGTCAGCGTCCCGTGTTAGGAAGGACACTGTCAGGCCACCTTCTGCTCTTGCGCTCTTCTCCGGGGCTCTGACCCGGATGAGGTGACCATCGGGCGCGCTCGATATCTTTTCGAGCACGTACCGCCCCAGTCAAACTGCCCGGCTACCGGTGTTCTCCTCCCGGAGTGAGGGTCGCAGTCACTGACGGGTAGTATTTCACTACTGCCTCGGCGACGTGCTGGCGCACGCACCTGTGTACCGACTCCTACCTATTCTGCACATCAGCGACCACGTCCCAGCGACAGCCTGCAGTAAAGCTCTATAGGGTCTTCGCTTCCCCTTGGGGGTCTCCAGACTCCGCACTGGAACGTACAGTTCACCGGGTCCAGCGTTGGGACAGTGGCACTCTCGTTGATCCATTCATGCAAGCCGCTACTGAAGCGGCAAGGTACTACGCTACCTTAAGAGGGTCATAGTTACCCCCGCCGTTGACGGGTCCTTCGTCCTGTTGTACCAGGTGTTCAGATACCCGCACTGGGCAGGATTCAGTGACCGTACGCGTCCTTGCGGATTTGCGGTCACCTGTGTTGTTACTAGACAGTCGGAGCGCCCGAGTCACTGCGACCTGCTCTCTGCAAAGCAGGCATCCCTTCTTCCGAAGGTACGGGACTAACTTGCCGAATTCCCTAACGCCGGTTCTCCCGACAGGCCTTGCCTTTCTCCGGCCGAGCACCTGTGTCGGATCTCGGTACGATCACTCCACTCGCCTTTTCACGGGCCCCAGGTACCCTCGAGTTTCCCTATCCCGGGCTTCGATCGCTTCCTGCCGTGACGGCGTCCACGATCTTCTCCGGTTCGACTGGGCGATGGCCCAGCTCGAGGTTTCCTCAGGCGTCGGCTTTCACTGTGGAGCGGCACTGGAATATTAACCAGTTCCCCTGTCGTCTCCCGCGTCTTACGAGGAGACTTAGGATCGGCTAACCCTCGGCTGACTGACAGTGCCGAGGAACCCTTGCTCTTGAGGCCGTCGAGGTTCTCACCCGACTTTCGCTGCTACTGTGACCAGGATTTTCGTTCCCGGTCGGTCCATACGAGCCCTCGCCCGTACTTCCACCCGACCGCGACGCCGACCTACTGGATCACCCTCTCGGGTGCCGCCAGGTCTCGCAAGTGGACTTGAGCCCCGATCATTTTCGGCGCCTCGAACCTCGGCCGGTAAGCTGTTACGCTTTTCTTGGAGGGTAGCTGCTTCTAAGCTCACCTCCCGGCTGTCTGGGGCTCGAGACCACCTTCGATCGCACTTAGTCCACATTTTGGGTCCTTAACCTAGCGCTGGGTTGTCTCCCTTACGGTGCACAGGCTTACCCCGCACACCGGACTCCCCGCGTCCACGGCGCCCGTAGGTTCGGAGTTCGACAGGATGGCCGACACCTCTCGGTGGCGGGTCATCCAATCGGTCGCTCTACCCCACGAGCTACCTCAACGGAGGTCATGCTTCGACATGTTTCGGTCGGAACCAGCTGTTGCCAGGTTCGATGGGCCTTTCACCCCTACACACGGGTCACGAGAGGGTATTGTAGGACACCAACTCTAACGGGCCTCCACGTGGCTTTCGCCACGCTTCACCCTGCCCCTGCGTAGATCACCTGGTTTCGGGTCGTACCCGCTTGACTCCCCGCGCTTGAACACGGCGGCCCTCACACGCCGAAGCGTGCTGCGGCCCTGTCGCGTTTGCTTCGCCTCCCCGGATTCTCCGGTTAGACTCGCCAAGCAAGTACAGTCCCTGGTTCGTTTTTCAAAACGTACGACGCAACACCGGCTCCGATCGATTCCTACTGGAAGGTCGCCCTTCGGTCGTTTCTCGATCGGCCTTTCGTGCCACGTCGCTCTATCGCCATCTGATTTCAAGCCCTTTGCACCGCCCTTCTCGGGGTGCTTTTCAGCGTTCGCTCACGCTACTTGTTCGCTATCGGTCTCGAGGAGTGTTTAGCCTTCCCAGTCGATGCCTGGGACCTTCACAGAGGATATCCAACCCCTGCTACTCTGGTACCGGTCCGCGGGAGCGTCGACGCGATACGGGGCTGTCACCCTGTTTCGCGCTTCGTTCCAGAAGACTTCTCGCGTCTCTACTCCCGGTTGTGACCAGCCCGAACACCACATTGCCCGCGCGGGCGAACCCGCACGGGCTTCGGTTTGGGCTGTGTCGCGTTCACTCGCCGTTACTGACGACATCGCTGTTGCGTTCTGTTCCTGCTCCTACTGAGATGTTTCAATTCGGAGCGTTCCCCATTGCGCAAGGCAATTGCTGTGGGGATTCCCATTCGGAGATCTCCGGTTCTTTGCCTTCTTGCGGCTCCCCGGAGCATTTCGCTGCTTGACACGTCCGTCATCGGCTCTCGAGCCGAGCTATTCACCAGATGGCACAGTAGCCATTCTGTAATTGTATACGTCCACGACCCGCAAAGCGGGTTCAGTGGGCGTCTGGATTGCACGTACACACGGCGTCATCGATGCCACCCGGGTGTGGACGGGCGGCGATCTCGAACCCTTCCCATCCTCGCTCTCGCGGGATGGTGCATCGGTCGTCCATCCCACCGTTCCGGATCCGCCCCCATAAGGGGCGCGATTCGAAACGATGGGCGGGCATGGACCCGCTGGGATTCGAACCCAGGGCATCCTCCTTGCAAAGGAGGCACTCTACCACTGAGCTACGGGCCCTCCCCCGGCCACGCGTCCTGTCCGCGCGTGGTCGGGAAGCTGCTGTGAGCCGCGATCGTTCGTAAGTGCCCCGGATGTCGAATGGGCGAAGCGTGGAGCTTCCTCCACCTCGTGGAGTTCCCGTCTGGGAACGCCACAGTGAATGGGCGCTGTGGAGTGATCCACAGCGTCCCGGTCTGTAGGAGGTGATCCAGCCGCAGATTCCCCTACGGCTACCTTGTTACGACTTAAGCCCCCTTGCAAAGCCCAGATTCGACTCTCGTGAAAGAGCCTCATCCGGACCTCACTCGGGTGCTTTGACGGGCGGTGTGTGCAAGGAGCAGGGACGTATTCACCGCGCGCTTGTGACACGCGATTACTACCGAATCCAGCTTCATGAGGGCGAGTTTCAGCCCTCAATCCGAACTACGACCAGGTTTGTGAGATTACCGCCCCCTTTCGGGGTGGGAACCCATTGTCCTGGCCATTGTAGCCCGCGTGTTGCCCAGCCCATTCGGGGCATACTGACCTACCGTTGCCCGTTCCTTCCTCCGCCTTGGCGGCGGCAGTCTCCGTAATGTACCCATCGACCCAGGGGTCATGCTGGCAATTACGGACGCGGGTCTCGCTCGTTGCCTGACTTAACAGGACGCCTCACGGTACGAGCTGACGGCGGCCATGCACCTCCTCTCTGCAGCTCGTGGCGAGGTCATCAACCTGACCGTCATTACTGCAGTCGGGGCTGGTGAGATGTCCGGCGTTGAGTCCAATTAAACCGCAGGCTCCTCCGGTTGTAGTGCTCCCCCGCCAATTCCTTTAAGTTTCATCCTTGCGGACGTACTTCCCAGGCGGCTCGCTTAGCGGCTTCCCTACGGCACAGCACCCGCTCGTAGCGGGAGCCACACCTAGCGAGCATCGTTTACGGCTAGGACTACCCGGGTATCTAATCCGGTTCGAGACCCTAGCTTTCGTCCCTCACCGTCGGATCCGTCTTCCCAGCGTGCTTTCGCCATCGGCGGTCCGTCCGGGATTACGGGATTTCACTCCTACCCCGGACGTACCCGCTGGATCTTCCGGTCCCAAGCCGGGCAGGTTCCGCCGGACGCCCACGCGTTGAGCGCGTGGATTTCCCGACGGACTTGCTCGGCCGGCTACGGACGCTTTAGGCCCAATAATATCGGCCATCACTCGGGCTGCCGGTATTACCGCGGCGGCTGGCACCGGTCTTGCCCAGCCCTTATTCGTGTACCTCCCTACGGTACAGAAAAGCGAGGACGATATGCCCTCGCACTCGGGGTCCCCTTATCGCACTGGCGTGCAGTGTAAAGGTTTCGCGCCTGCTGCGCCCCGTAGGGCCCGGAATCTTGTCTCAGATTCCGTCTCCGGGCTCTTGCTCTCACAACCCGTACCGATTATCGGCACGGTGGGCCGTTACCCCACCGTCTACCTAATCGGCCGCAGCCACATCCTTCGGCGCCGGAGCGTTTCGCCCTGGCATCATTCCAGACAGCCAGGAGTATGCGGGATTAGCCTCAGTTTCCCGAGAGTATCCCCCTCCGAAGGGTAGTTTGGCCACGTGTTACGGAGCTATTCGCCACGGGTCTGAACCCGTGCGACTAGCATGGCTAAATCGGACCCCGATAGCAATGGCCTCCGGCAGGATCAACCGGAATGTCCCTGCATAATGCAGGGGGGTGGCGGGAATAGACACGAAGTGTCTACTCACCATTGCAAGGTCCACGTTCGCTGCCACCGACATCGGGGGTGACACCGAACGATCGCGGCTCACATCAGAACGCGTCTTACGGCGGACCGCAGGGGCGCAATCCTCATCTTTCGTTCGCATCACGATCCGAGTGCCCTCGTACTGATAAGGGCATCGGATCGGACGCGGTCGACCCCTCCCATCGGGAGGGATCGGACCCCGGGTCGCCCCGGGGCGTTCGCATTCCAACCGAGGAGAGTCGACCACTTAACCCCGTCGTTCCATCGCCGCCTCGTCACGGAGTTTCATGGGTCACTCGCTCGTGTCAGACCGTTATAAAGCACGGCCGACATCATTCCGAGAGGCGCCGCTCGGATCAAACGTCGTATGGCCTGTCGTCCGCCGTCTCCGGTTCGAAAACGGATCGCCACGCCGCGAATTCGGTTTATAACACCGCGGTTTATAAGGGAGGGGCGTGCATTAAAAAGCGAAGCGATGACGGAACCCGCCGAATCCATCGAAATCCAGAACGTAGTTGCATCGACCGGCATCGGGCAGGAGCTCGACCTGGAAGCGCTCGCGGAGGACCTTCCGGGCGCCGATTTCAACCCGGACAACTTTCCCGGGCTCGTCTACCGGACGCAGGACCCGAAAGCTGCCGCGCTGATCTTCCGCTCGGGAAAGATCGTCTGCACGGGCGCGAAAAGTATCGACGACGTCCACGAAGCGCTCGGCATCATCTTCGAAAAGCTCCGGGATCTACAGATCCCCGTCGAAGAGGACCCCGAGATCACCGTCCAGAACATCGTCTCCAGCGCCGACCTGGGGCACACGCTGAACCTCAACGCGCTCGCGATCGGCCTCGGGCTCGAAGACGTAGAGTACGAGCCGGAACAGTTCCCGGGTCTCGTCTACCGGATGGACGACCCGGACGTCGTCATCCTGCTTTTCGGCTCGGGGAAGATCGTCATCACCGGCGGAAAACACACCTCCGACGCCGAGGAAGCCGTCGTGGAGATCGTCGACCGGATCGAGAGCCTCGGACTCCTCGGCTGAGCGCCAGTCGACGACGGGGTTCCGTCGCGATCAGGTCCGGAACGACTCGCCGCAACCACACTCGGAGACGACGTTCGGGTTTTCCACGTGGAACCCCTCGGCCTGGAGCCCGTCCTCGTAGTCCAGTTTCGAGCCGCCGATGTACTTCAGACTCGCCGGATCGACGAACACCCGTAGCCCGTGGTGTTCGGTGATCTCGTCGTCGGCTTCCGGCTCGTCGTCGAACCGCATCCCGTACGAGAGGCCGGCACAGCCACCCTGTTGGACGAACAGCCGCAGTCCGCCGACGTCGATGTCCATACCTTCCCCCTCCATCAACGTCAGCGCCTTCTCCGCGGCCACCTCGGTCACCTCGACTGGAGTCGCTGGGGCGTTTTCGGCCGCTTCGGAACTCATGGAGTACCCTATCGACCGTACGATGTTAACTGTGACGCCGGCGTCGCCGCTGTTCGAACACGGAAAACGAAGGGTTTTGCGAGGGAAGACCGCTCCGGGTCTTCCGCATCACGGGGTGTGGCCCCGACGATGCGAGGGGAGGGATTTGAACCACGGTCGCGCCGGAGGCGCTCCCTGATTCAAATCCTTCCCCGGTGCATTTGTGCTTTGACACGCATGCGAGGGAAGGGATTTGAACCACGGTCGCGCCGGAGGCGCTCCCTGATTCAAATCCTTCCCGGTGCATTCGTGCTTTGACACGCATGCGAGGGAAGGGATTTGAACCACGGTCGCGCCGGAGGCGCTCCCTGATTCAAATCCTTCCCCGGTGCATTTGTGCTTTGACACGCATGCGAGGGAAGGGATTTGAACCACGGTCGCGCCGGAGGCGCTCCCTGATTCAAATCCTTCCCCGGTGCATTTGTGCTTTGACACGCATGCGAGGGAAGGGATTTGAACCCTTGGACCTCTACAGGAGCGGATCTTGAGTCCGCCGCCGTTTCCAGGCTTGGCTACCCTCGCACGCAGCCGTGAGTTCTCGACGGATCCGGTTTAAGCCATCGGTTTTAGGCCGTCCGTCCCTAACGGGGGGTATGGACGACCACACCCGGGACCCGAGCGTCGCCCCGCCGCTGGGAAACCCGACGGGGTGGAACCCGGGACGTTCCGACCGGCAAGAGGGGCCCGGCTCGATGGACGGTGAGCCGGAACCACAGGGAGGCTACTGGGAACATGCGACGCTCAGGCGGGCAGTCGAACACGGGATCAGACTGTTCAACGCGGGCGCGTATCACGAATCTCACGACTGCTTCGAGGACGAGTGGTTCAACTACGGCAGCGGAACGACCGAGTCCGCGTTCCTCCATGGGATGGTGCAGGTGGCCGCAGGCGCGTACAAGCACGCCGACTTCGATAACGACGAGGGGATGCGGTCGCTCTTCGAGACAGCCCTGCAGTACCTCCATTCGGTACCGGAGGACTTCTACGGCGTCGACGTCGCCGACGTCAAAACCACGGTCCGGGAGGCGCTGGACGATCCCTCCACGATCGACGACTGGCAGATTACGCTCGACGGACACACTCCCGAGGCGTACCCGGCCGATTACGAGTTTGCCGAACGGCTCGACGAGTGACGGACTCGAAGAAACCGTGCGGTTGAAATCCGTCGGTACCCGATCATCCGCAAATGAGAATCACGGAGCTGGGTGAGGGAACGCCGGAGGTCGCGGTCGTGGGTGGCGTCCACGGCGACGAGCCGTGCGGGCCTGACGCGATCGACCGGTTCCTGTCGGACGAACCCGATCTCGACCGCCCAGTGAAGTTCGTCGTCGCCAACGAGGAGGCGCTCGCGGCCGGAGTGCGGTATCTCGACGAGGATCTCAACCGGGCGTTCCCGGGATCGCTGGACGCCGACAGCCACGAGGGACGGCTCGCTCACCACCTCGCCGCCGAACTCCGGGGCTGTACCGTCCTCTCTTTACACTCGACGCAGTCGTACGCGGAGCCGTTCGCGCTGTGTGACACCGTCGACGAGGTGATCCGGGGGGTCGTTCCACACCTTCCGGTCGACGTCCTCATCGAGACCGACCGGTTCACCGACGGTCGTCTCATCGAACACGCCCACACCGTCGAAGTCGAGTGTGGCCTCCAGGGAAGTAAAGAGGCCGCAGACAACGGCTACTGGCTGATCCGTGCGTTCCTCACTGCGACCGGTGCGATGTCACCGCCGAGTGCCGAGGAACCCGTCCGGACCGACGCCGGAAACGGCGAGGGGATCCGGGTGTTCAGACTCCAGGAGAAGCTGCCGAAGCCGCCGGCGGAACGGTACGAGGTGTTCGCACGGAACTTCGACCAGGTGCACGCCGGCGAACAGTTCGCCGTCGCCGACGGCTCCGAGGCGGTCGCCGATCGGGACTTCTATCCGGTGTTGCTGTCGGCCTACGGCTACGAGGACGTCTTCGGATACGCCGCGACGAAGGTCGGAACCCTCGGATAGGAGTCGAAATTGCGGCTGGATCGGACGACCAGCCGGAAACCAACTACTCTTCTGGTGCGAACTCGACAAGCGTGAGATCTCGATCGAGTGCACAGTAATCGTGCGGGGGTTCGCCGATCACTTCCCCGATGCGGTACTCCCCGTCGAATTCAGCACCCTCCGGGACGCAGTACTCGTGGCTCGGACAGTCGGTGTGCGGACACGGCCCCGCAAGCGAGGCGCGCGAACCGGCGTACACCCCGCGCGACGGGACGTTCGCGCGGACGGGCGCGGGTTCTACTTCGACCGCCTGCACCCCCTCGTCGTGGACGGCACAGTCGAGCACCTGCGTGTTCTCTCGCACGCCGGCGACGCGGTAGCGCCGCCCCTCCGTGAGGTTCAGACACTGCGCCCGGTAGGGACATCCCTCACACGCCGGAGACTCCCCCCGATAGACGAACTCGCGGCCGGGCTCCGCGAGGCGGGTTCCGATGAGCGTAACAGTCGGCATAAGCGTCCGTTGCGTGTCCGTGGCGTTAAGCCTCTCGCTCGAACGACAGTTGTCCCACGGATGCAAGCGCTTCGGGGCGACAGCGTTTCGGGGCGACAGCGCTTCGGGGCGATGCCGATGATTTTTGCCCTCCATGGCCGTGGATGGGACATGGACATCGCAGTAGTCGGCGACAGCCCGGCCGCGGACGCGGCGGAGACGGGTCTCGCGGACGTGGACGCGAACGTGTTCGCCGTAGAAGCGTCGCTGCTTTCCGGGTTCGATCGGGCGATCGTGGTCGGAACCGCCGGAGACGACGTCTTCGAAACGGCCGACGCGGCACTGGATCGGTGGGTCGCCGTCGAGATCGGCGGCCTCGGCGGCTATCCGCTCGCGGAGATCGACGCCGCGGTCACCCTGTTCGACCGTGCCTGTTACGACTGCCTCCGGACCCGCGTTGCGGCCGGAAGCGCCGAGCCAGTCGAGACCGCCCGGGGGGTCAGATCGGCGGTTCGGTACGCCGGCGCCGCCGCCGCACGCCGACTCATCCGGTCGCTTTCGGGCGAAGACCTCGGTGATACCGTCCTCGAGGAGCCCGGACGGGAACGACGCCTGTTGCCGGTTCCGGGCTGTAACTGCACCGGACCTGACGAACCACAGGTCGGCGACGCCGATCGTCGGATACCGCTCCCGACCTCGAGATCGGCTGCAGACGGAGACGATCCGTCACTCGAAGACGCACTCGGCCGCGCCGAGCGGGCAGTCGACGACCGGATCGGCCTCGTCTCGCAGGTCGGCGAGCGCGAGTCGTTCCCGATTCCCTACTACGTCGCTGCCACCGCCGACACCAGAGAGTTCAGCGACGCGAGGGCCGCCGAGTTCGCCGGCGGCGCAGACACCGACTGGAACCGGGCGTTCATGAAGGCGCTCGGCGAGGGACTCGAACGGTACTGCGCCGGCGTCTACCGAGGTGACGGGTTCCGGACCGCGTCTGCCGTGACGCTTCGGGAGGAAGTGGACGGACGGATCGTCGGCCCCGACGCGTTCGTCACTCCCGAACGGACCCGCGAGAGGGACGGCGGAGAGACCACCGCCTCGGAGGACCAGGGGACGAAAGACGAGGGGACGGAAAGCGATTCGCGCACGTGGGTGCGCGGAACCATTCTGAACGCCGATACGGAGCTGAACGCCGATACGGAGCTGAACGCCGATACGGAGGTAGAGACGAGCGAAGACCCGGACACGGTATCGGAAACCGAACCGACGGAGGACACAGTCGACGGCGAGTCGGCGTGGCTACCCGCAGAATCCGTCTTCTATCCACCCGTGGAACGAAAGCTCAAGCCGGCGATCACCACCGGACTCGGGCTGGGGAATTCGACGATCGAAGCCGTCCTCTCTGGACTGTACGAGGTGCTCGAACGTGACGCGACGATGCTCGCGTGGTACTCGACGTTCGAACCGCTCGAACTCGAATTCGACGGCGAGCTCTCGGACTTGCGGAAACGGGCCCGAGCCGAGTCCCTTTCGGTCTCAATGCTTCTGGTTACCCAGGACGTCGACGTCCCGATCGTCGCCGCGGCAGTCCACCGGGATCCGACGTCATGTCCGGCCCCCGTCGATCCGGATTCCGACGACTGGCCGGCGTTTGCCGCCGGATCGGGTGCCCGACTGGATCCGGTCGCTGCCGCCCGATCTGCGCTCTCGGAAGCGCTACAAAACTGGACGGAGCTGCGCGCGATGGGCCCCGAACGCGCCGACGAACAGGGGGGCGCAATCGGACGATACGCAGGATTCCCGAAGGAGGCGAGGGCGTTTCTCGAGGCGGACGCGAGCGTCCCGGCGGGAACGCTCGGTGATCCGGAGCGTTCGGGGTGGCCGGAACTACAGGCGGTTCTCGAACGGCTCGAGAACGCGGGGATGGAAGCGTACGCCGCACGCACGACCACTCGCGACGTAGAAGCGCTCGGGTTCGAGGGTGTGCGCGTCGTGATTCCGGGGGCACAGCCGCTTTTCACCGGTGATCCCTTCTTCGGCGAACGGGCCAAAACCGTCCCCGAGACGATGGGGTTCGAGCCACGACTCGACAGGAAGTACCACCCCTTCCCCTGACCGTCGTCCGGGGGTTTCCCTGTCAGGGACGGGAGAATCAACCGCCGTCGCTGGAGGGGTCGACCGGCCGACCGGTCTCGACGTCCGACAGATCGAGCCCGGACGCCTCCGAGACTGCGACCTCCGCGCGCCCGCTGGTCTCGTCGAAGATGAGATGCTGGTGGGGGTACGCGACGTCGACGTCGACGTCGTCGTCTTCGAGCGCCTCCCAGATGTTCGTCTGCACCTCGGACCGGACCGACACCAGCCGGTACGGCTTTTTCGCCCAGTACCGCAGCGTGAGCAACACACCGTCGTCGGCGTACTCGTCGACGTAGCAGGTCGGCGACGCGGGATACCGTGCAGAGCCGATCCGGATATCGGGGCCGCCGTCGATGACAGCGTCGCAGCGCCGGGCCGCCCGTTCCATCAACTGACGTGCCTGCGAGAGATCCGACTCGTAGGTAATCAAAAGCGGAAGCGACAGTCGGGTTCGTTCGTCCTCCGCCGAGTAGTTGGTGACGTCCCGATCCCGGATGTTGGCGTTCGGAATGACGAGGAACGTGTTGTCCAGCGTGAATATCTTGGTGTACCGGATCGTCATGTCCTCGACGAACCCCTGCGTGCCGTCGTCGAGTTCGATCATGTCGCCGATCTCGAACGGCTGGTCTGCGAGAACGAACAGCCCGTTGATGATCGATCCCACCAGCGGCGCGAGGATAATACCCACTACTGCAGAGAACACCGCGACCGAGAGCACGATGTCCGGAAACGTGAGGCCGGCGAGCCAGCCGGCGAAAAACAGGGTGAGCACGATTGCGGACAGCCGGACTCCTCGGAGCACCGTCTGGGCGATACTCGGGCGAGCGAACTGCCGGGCGATCGGACGGCCGAGCAGCCGCAGCAGAAACTTCGAGAGGTAGATCCCGGCGACGAGCGCGACCAGGGCGACGAGATACTCCATACCCGTGACAGAGATCGACTCCGGGAGGATCTGCCGACCGGGCGGACCCCCGTCAGCTTGCAGCAGTAGTCGAGAGATCGCGGTGGTCGCAGTCACTGCGTCCATACCCCGTCGTCTCCCTCACCGGGAAAAAGCGTTTCCCGTCCGAATATCGCTCGGCGATTCGTCGGCGGCGGTCACCCGGACTCGTCGGCTTCGATCGTCTCCAGCACCTCTCGAGCGTTCGCGACGGCGTTCGGTTTCTTCGCGGGGTACGCCTCCACCTTCGCGCGGAGCGTGATCCCCTCGCCGAGCCGGACGTCCCCGCCGAATGCAGCCTGTTTGTCCAGGCGGAGAAACAGCGAGCAGTTCTCGTCGACGCGCTGGTCGAGCTGGTCGATTACGCGATCGATTTCCGAAAGCGACGCGAGTCGAGCCAGGACGTGCCGGATCTCGTCGGCGTTCTCCACTCTCGCGGAGAGAACGACGATCCGGTCCCCGTGGTGTCCCTCGTTTTCTACCCGATCGATCTCGAACTCCTCGGGGAGAAACGTCCGAAGCGCCTCCTCGACTCGCTTTTCGTCCTCCGTGGCGTAGCAGAACGTCCTGAGGTCGACGTAGTGAAACGGAACGGAAGCCATTACCGACGAGTAGGCACACCCAGGGAAAAACGCTGCCGCTTGCCCGCCGGCGTGGACCGTTCTCCCCGGGGATCGACGGGTTCTTTCCCGGCCAGCCCTTACGCAAGTCGTTATGACTGACGCATCCGTCTCCGAGCGGCTGGAGTCGGGCATCGACCGGCTGATCGGAAGCTCGACCCGCCTGGAAGCAGTCGACAGGAACATCGCTGCCTGGATGGACCGTTGGAGCGTTCCGGTGTTGCGGATCGCGCTCGGGATCGTCTTCGTCTGGTTCGGCGGCCTGAAGGTGTTCGGCGTCAGCCCGGCTGCGGATCTCGTCGCGGCGACCGTCTACCTCGTTCCGCCCGAGATATTCGTTCCCGTGCTGGGCGTCTGGGAGGTGATGATCGGGCTGTGTCTGCTGTATCGGCCGCTGATCCGGATCGGGATCTTCTTGCTTTTCCTCCAGATGCCGGGAACGTTTCTGCCGCTGGTGTTGCTGCCCGACGTGGCGTTCGTCACGTTCCCCCACGCGTTGACCGTCGAGGGACAGTACATCGTCAAGAACCTGGTCATCATCGGGGCGGCGCTGGTAGTGGGCGGGACGGTGAGGGAAAACAGCCGGCGCGAGTGAGTTCGAACTACTCTTCAGTTTCTTCGGCGTCGGCGTCGTCACCCTCGGCTCCGTCGCCGGCTGGCTCCAGCGACTCCTCGGGGACGCCGGTCTCCTGGCCGTCCTCGAAGCTCACGGTGTACGTCGCATCGCCGAACATCGTCTCCATCACCTGCGTGATCGTCCCCGTCTCGCCGTCGTGTTCGCTGTGTTTGTCGTTCAAGACGACCTGATCTTCCTTCTCGAAGCTCATACGCGTCGTATCCGGGGCGAACTAAAAAGCCCGCCGGAATCGGGACGGCGACACAGCCCCGTCACGGCAGCGATTCGACGCCGAAGACTCTTTCCCCCGTCTTGCCAACAGTACCACGTGAACGGGACCCTCCACTGCGGTCGGCGATTCCCCGTGGACCCACCCGTTCGCTCGACATCGACGAGGTGAACACGGATGACGAGCATCGACGACCTGTGGTTTCTGGCCGACACCGCGAGCCAGCGGGCCGAACAGGCCGCCCACCAGCTCCGGACGCGGTACGACGACTACCTCGTGAAGCGGCAGTCTCGGCGAGTGTCCCGCCGTCGGTTCCGAACGCTCGCAGAACGGATCCGGCTCAGCGGCGCACCGTACGGAGCACACACGATTGTCCATCGTGAGGATGGAGACGTCCTGCTCGTCCGGCACGACGGAATCAACCAGTGGGTGCTCCCCGGGGGCGAGGTGGCCCGCGACGAGACGTTTCGGGAAGCAGCGAGACGTGAACTCGCCGAGGAGGCGGGCATCGAGGCGGAGTACGACGGGTTGGCTCTGCTCGTGACCGTCGAAATCGAAAGCGACGCCCACGAGACGTGGGGGGTCATGCCGATCTTCGAGGCGCTAGCGAGAAACGAACGAACGGTGATCGACGATCCGGACGGGGAGATCTCGGACGCACAGTGGTTCACGACGGTGCCGTCGGACAGCCGTGACCGGCCGTATCTGAACGCGTGGCGCGAGAAACAAAACGAGTGACAGCTCGTCGGTCGGACCGTTTCGGGTTGGATGGGGTTGGAACAGAAGAAACGGTCAATCGGCGGTCGAGATTGCCCGATGATACGGCTGTCGGGAGATGATATCCCGGAGGTGGGAAAGTGATTCCCGGCTGTCGTCGGTCATCTCGGTGATCACCGCGAACACTTCCTGTCTCGACACCTTCACGTCCGCATCGCGCACCGCGTCCTCTGGACGGCTGCCGACCTCCCGGAGGGTCCCGACTGCAAGGAGATAGGGGACTCCCCAGGCTGCGACTGTGTTGCCGTGGGACAACGGCATCGTCTCCAGATACGTCTGTGCGTCATCGAGGAACGACCGGGCGTACTCGGTCGTGCGCTCGACGACTGCGGCGGTACTCTCGCGGTGTTCCGGCTCGATTACCTCCTCCTGTGGAACCCCTTCGTCCTCCAGCCACTCCGCGGGGAGATACACGTTGTTCTCTTCGGTGTAATCGTCGTAGACGTCCTTCGAGACGTTGACGAGCTGCAACAGCAGTCCGAACTCCTCGGCGGTGTCGTAGAGCCTGGCGGCCCGTTCGTCGGTCAGATCGCCCCGGGTAAGGAGGTTTGTGATGAGGTTGCCGACCGTCCCGGCGGCGTAGTAACAGTACTCCTCCAGTTCGGCTCGATCGGTGATCCGGAGCCCGCCGTTGTCGGCGTGGCGTTCGACGAACATCGCCATGCCGTCGACCAGTTCGAGCACGGGCGGAACGATCGCGCTCCGGACGTCCGACGGCAACTCCTCGAACGTCGCGGCGACCGTCGGCGAGTGAGCCACCACGACCCAGTCGTCGTTTCGCTCTGTCGGTCCCGGGAGATACTCGTCGACTGCCTCCCTGAACGTCACCATCTCGGTGGGATCTTCCGGGTCGACCGCTCGACCGTACAGCCGGAGTAGTTCCGCCTGCTCGTCGGGTGGGATGTGGCCCGCGTCCTCGACGGTGTCTGCGACGCGACAGAGGAGATAGCCGAGACAGATGTGTGTTTCCATCGGTTCGTCCAGTACGTCCACGGTCAACGCAAACGTTCGTGACACTCCCTGAACCGCCTCGAAACACCACTCGAGGTCGGGCGTGCCGGGCGAACGGGGGTCTCCGATCATTAGGATACGGATACGTACTGCGTCAGGGCTAAAAAGTGTCGTGGCACGTGCACGCCGGATGAACCGCAAGAACGATCCCTGGACGGGGACGTTCATCAACGTTTATGTGATAACGACTAAATCCGACGCGGGTGACGTTCGAGTATGGAGCTTTCACTCTCCGCGGAACAGCGTCAGATCCGCGACATGGTTTCGGAGTTCGTCGACGAAGAGATCGTCCCGATCGCCGACGAGATCGACGAGGACGACGAGTTCCCGGCCGACCTGATAGACGAGATGGCGGAACTCGGCCTGATGGGAATGCCGTTCCCCGAAGAGTACGGTGGCGCTGGGCTGGACTATCACTCGTACGCGATCGGCCTGGAGGAGATTGCCCGCGGCTCCGGCGGCGTCGGGACGATCGTCGCAGCACACACGTCACTTGCGGGCAACATGCTGTTCGAGTTCGGAGACGGCGAGCAGAAGGAGACGTTCCTGACGCCGCTGAACATGGGCGAAGACATCGGCGCGTTCGCGCTCTCGGAGGCCGGCGCCGGCTCGGACGTCCCGGCGATGACGACGACAGCCGAACCCCACGGCGACGGCTATCTGATCGACGGGGAGAAGCTGTGGATCTCCAACGGCTCGGTCGCGGACACCGTGGTCGTCTTCGCGAAGACCGATCCGGACGCCGGAAACCGGGGGATCTCCTCGTTCGTCGTGCGGCCCGAGGAGGACGACGGCTTCCACGTCGAGGGGACCGAAAAGAAACTCGGCGACAAGGGCTGTCCAACCGCCGAACTCCGGTTCGACGGGCTGTACGTTCCAGAGTCGCGACTGCTGGGCGAGGAGGGGGACGGCTTCATCCAGGCACTGAAGACGCTCAACGCCGGCCGGATCACGATCGCCGCCCGCAGCGTCGGAATCGCCCGGGCGGCGCTCGAGGACGCGACCGCATACGCTCAGGATCGCGAACAGTTCGACCAGCCGATCTCACAGTTCCAGGCGATTCAGCACAAACTCGCCGACATGGACACCAAAGTCCAGACCGCCAAACTACTGATGCACAAGGCTGCCGACTTGAAAGAGCGCGGCGAGCCGTACATCAAGGAGGCCGCCCAGGCGAAACTGCACGCCAGCGAGGTCTCCCGGGAGGTCGCAAACGAGGCGATCCAGATCCACGGCGGCTACGGCTACACCGCCGACTTCCCGGTGGAGCGATACTATCGGGACGCCAAACTCAACGAGATCTACGAGGGAACGAGCGAAGTCCTGCGGAACACCATCGCCCGCGAGCTGTTGAAGTGACCGCCCAGTGGCGGTGAAATAACCACCCCGTAGCGCCCGGGTCACTCACCTGGTGTACGTGTACAGCGTCTCGATACGGCCCTCGCCGTCGATCGAAAACACGTCGACGAACGCGAACAGCTCCTCGCCGGCGGCGTCCAGCAATCGTCCCTGGGCTGCGACTCCGTGCCCGTTCGGGTAGATCGCATCGATCTCGTGAGTCGTCTCGGTCATCGGGCGATCCTCCCGCATGAATCTCACGAACGTCTCGCGACCGTCGAGGGTACGATCCGGACGGTAGTGGACGAACGACGACGCGAGGAGGGAGGCGAGCCGATCGTAGTCGTGAGCGTCGATCGCCGCATAATAGCTTGCGACCGTATCGCGGTCGGAACCGTCCGTAGGTCGAGCGACCGTCGTCCCGTCGTCGGCGGCGTCCATGCTCGGAGTGTGGCGGGCGCCGCCTTTAATCCACCGTGAGCGATCCCCTTTTGAACGTCGACCGGGTAGCTGTAACGTGGAACTCCACGTCCGGTACGAGGGCGACGACGACCCAGAGAAATGTACGGCCCGGAAACTCGCCCGGTTCGATCTCGCGACACTTCACCGCTCGGACCGGGCGACGCCGTACGGGGTCGTTTTGAACCCTCACGCCGAGCGGGCGCTCTCGCCGTCCGACGCCGAGACCGTCGAAAGCGGCGCCCTGATCGCGCTCGACTGTTCCTGGGAATCGGCCGGCGAGGCCCGGTTCACGTTGCCGGGAGAACACCGGGCGCTGCCGTATCTCGTGGCTGCAAACCCCGTCAACTTCGGACGTCCGCTCAGGCTCACCACCGTCGAGGCGCTCGCGGCTGCGCTCGTCATTCTCGGCGATCGCCACCACGCCGAGGAAATCCTCTCGAAGTTCACCTGGGGGGAGACGTTCCTCGAACTCAACGAGGAGCCACTTCGGAGGTACGCCGCCTGCGATGACTCGACGGACGTAGTCGCGGTTCAGCAGGAGTATCTCGATCGGTGACGAGACGGTCAGCCGTTTCGGTGCCGAAGACAGGGGCGACCCGGAACCGCCTTGGGTGTCGGCCTGCAAACGGAGGTATGGCCGACGACGGCGGCGACGAGGTCGACGCGACCGGGTGCTGGGTGAGCCTCTTTTCGGGCGGAAAAGACTCCTCGTGGGCGCTGTACCGGGCGCTCGAGGAAGGGTTGAACGTGACCCACCTGCTCACGGTCCATCCGGAGGGCGATTCGTACATGTACCACGTCCCGGCGACTCGGCTGGCCGAACTCGCCGCCGAGAGCATCGGGCTCCCGCTCGTCGACGTCGAGCCCGGGGCGTTCGGGACGGATGCGGCGACCGATTCCGGCGCACAGGGCGACCGGGAGATCGAACCGCTCGAGGCCGCAATCCGGGAGCTCCGGACGGAACTCGACTGTGAACTCGTCGGGGTAACGGCAGGCGCCGTCGAAAGCGAGTACCAGACCAGCCGGATCGACGGACTGTGTAACCGACTGGGGATCGAGCTCTTTGCACCGCTGTGGCAGCGGGATCCGGTCGCACTCGGCGAGGCGATGATCGACGCCGGCTTCGAGATCACGATCGTGCAGGTGGCCGCCTACGGACTCGACGAATCCTGGCTCGGACGGACACTCGATGCGGCTGCGCTCGCAGAGTTGCAGGAACTCAACGAGGAATACGGCGTTCACGTGCTGGGCGAGGGTGGCGAGTTCGAGACGCTGGTGACCGACGCCCCGCACATGGAGCGACCGATCCGACTCGAATACCAGACCGAATGGGACGGCACGCGCGGACGGCTCCGGATCACGGACGCGTGGCTCGGCGAACACTGAAGTACTGTGGCGCGTTTCGCGGGAACATGGACGTACCGGCGCCGAGAGTGCCGGAAGCACTTCTCGAGGGCTGGCGGCCCATCGAAGATCGAACCGAGCGACCGTTCCAGGCCGGCCCAATTGCCGTCAACGCACACACGATCGTCTACGAGGACGAAACGCGACGACGACGGATCCGAGAATCGATTGGATCGAATGCCGACACTGTTTGGCGATTTTACGTCGTCTCACGACTCCGTCTTACTCCACGAACGTCGACGTCCACCGTCCTGACCAGGATCGTGGAGTCGAACGCGATGGCTGCCTTCGAACGAAAACTCCACGAGCGGGGGTTCGAATCGGTGAGCCGGACGGGGAGACGAACGCTCGAAATCAGGGGTACGTTGGCCAGGATGACCCAGTTCGACGCAATTGTCCCGGTACCGGGCCTCGGCGTCGACGTCGCCGCCCGTGCAGCCCTCGCAGTCCGTCCCGGAGATCGGGAATACATTCTTGCTGGGGGAGCGTATCCGAGAGAACTGATCGGCGACGACGGTGACAGAGTCGGGACGGGGTCCAGGAGTCGAACCGACGAAAACGACGCGGAAGCGCTTGCTGAGTACCTGGATCCGGAAGCCGATCGATCGGAGCTGCTGCGGTTGATTCGATCGACGTCGTGATCGAGGAGCGGTGTCGGCCTTCAGAGATCCGCCAGTACATCAATATCCCAGGGGTGCCTCGAGCCGTCGTCGGAGTGAGTCGACTACAATACCGCCGAGATATGCCATGAGAAGCATCAATGGGCCGTAAACGACGATATCGAGGACGGCGAACACGACACTGAAAAAGGCGGCGTCACCGCCGGTAGCGGGAGTCACGGAGAGCCGATAGATCACGGCGTACCCGTAGATCGGGAACAGCGCAATTACGACCCCGAGCAGTCCGTTGTTCGCGGGGACCCCGGAAAACTCACCCGTCATCGCGGCGACGGCGCCCGACAGGAAGCCGATCGGTAGAATCCACGCTGGTCGCCCGACGACCAGGATCGCAACCGCGCCGAGAACGATCGCCGTCACCGCCGCACAAACGACCGGGAGCCCGTCGTATTCGAACTGGGGATTGTACGATTCGACCATGGTGGCTCGTCCGTACGACCTACACTCGGTTGAAGAAGGGAAAAACGTATCCCAGAGTTCAAAAAGAATTTCACCCACACACGAAACAGGCAAGTGTCATGCATTCACGTGTCGAGGCGTTCGTCGACCGGGCGAAGGAGAAATACGGACTCGATATCGACGTACTGGAGTTCCCGGAAGGAACCAAAACGGCAGCCGACGCCGCCGAAGCACTCGAGTGTGACGTCGCTCAGATCGCGAGCAGCATCGTCGTCGACGCCGACGGCGACCTGGTAGTCGCGATCACAAGCGGTGCCAACCGGGTCGATCTCGCAGCCGTCGCCGACCGCTTCGACGCCTCATCCGAAAGAACGACGATGGCCGATCCCGGCCGCGTCGCCGACGAGATCGGCTGGTCGATCGGGGGCGTCCCACCGATCTGCCACGACACGGAGGTGCCCGTCCTGTTCGATCCGGCCCTGGCAGAGTTCGATACGGTGTACGCCGCCGCGGGGACGCCGGAAGCCGTGTTCCCGATCGATCCGGAGACGCTGCGCTCGCGTGCTGCGGCGACGGTCGTGGACGTGACCGAATGATCGACTCGGTCTGCAGGGGAACGGACGCTCGGTAACCACCGGATAACTATCGGACCTCTATTCGTTTATATCGCCATGACGAATCTCACTCCCGACTCCCTCGTGGTCGCAAACGACAGTTCGCTCGCCACGACTCTCGACGACGAAGTGGTGGTGTACAACGAGGAGGAGGGAAGCTACCAGAGCCTCACAGGGACCGGACCGGAGATCTGGGAGTCGATTCAAGAGCCGACGAGAGTACGCGAGATACAACGATCGGTCGCGGAAACCTACGACGTCGAGCCCGAGCGCTGCGAAGAGGACGTCCTCCAGTTCCTCCGTGAACTGGGCGACACGGGTCTTCTCGAAACAGTGGATGAATATTCAAAGTGAGACAGATCGGCCATCGAGGACGCTGATAGCGACAGCAGCGGTGCTTTTGTCCTCGACGAGGCTACTGCTTCCGGTTCTCCGATGGGACGCGACACGTCGGATCGTCGAGCCCGTCGCAGCCAGGGCCCCTCCTTTCCGGCAGGTCGCCCCCGGCGCGATCGCGGCTGCTGTGGAGGCCGTACACCGCCGGGCACCGTTCTCGCCGACGTGTCTGATGAAAGCGATCGTCGGAAAAGCGCTGCTCGAGGCGAACGGCCACCGGGCAGAACTCAAACTCGGCGTAACCAGAAAACACGGCGAATTCCACGCTCACGCGTGGATCGAACGGGACGGTTCCGTCCTGATCGGTGAGCTCGACGACCTCGCTGAGTACCGGATTCTGACGGAGAGGGATGCAGATCGACGGTTCCAGTCCCTGTTTTGATCCGGGTACCCCGACAGACGAGACGGCAGTCCCGGAAGGATCGAATTGGGTCCCCGATAACCGGCGATTAACGACGTACACGCCGAATTATCGCGACCACAATCGACGAGTATCGCGTGAAACGTTCGCTAAGCGAGTTATAACAATACCGGCACTGAACAAAAAATAGCCGGGTGCCACACCCATGAAAGACTACCAACCGCCGAAAGTCGAAACCCACGGGAAAGTCGAAGAACTGACGCAAGACGAACATTACGGCCACGACGAAGAATATTAGCGACTCGAACAGGCTGTCGTAGCGAGTTGTCGGTCGGCGGGCTCGTCGGCGGGATCCTCCGTTGGATCGTCGGCGGCTTGTCCATCCGGTAACGGGCTACGACAGCCACGATAACGGGCGGACGGACTGACTCGGCCGAAGTCATTTCTGGAGCGCGTGTCGAACGAGCACGCACAGTACCGGCCGACCCCTGCTTCAGCAGGGTCGAGCTCGGCTGGATGCGCGACTCCCGAGCGAAATCCGCCGCTGGCGCTATCGTCCCTCCCTGATAGCGACTCCATACTAATGGGTCCCAGTCTCCAGGCTGAAGATATGAACGTCGACGGCAGTACAGGGCGCCAGATCACGGCGGCAGTTACGGGGCTGTCCATCACCGTAGCGGACGTGTCGACTCGGACGCTCCTCGATCCCGGGACGAGAGCATGACTCTCCGTCGGACGAACAGCTACGAGGCGTTCGGACTCTCCGTCGTATCGGAGATCCCGCTTCCGGAGCTAGCCCCTGGTGACGGATCGGACCACGACGACCCGGACGTGGTCGTACGGCGCGGAAGTGTGCAGAACAACGGTGGAGAAAACGGTGCGGTGTCCGTGACTCCAGAGGGGGACTACCGCCTCACCTACGAGGTCGCGAGTGTACTGATACGGGATGGTCGCGAGATCGTCGTGGATTCGCTGGACCATGTCCACGGAGAGATCGTTCGTCACGTCGTAGTGGGACCGGCGTTCAACCACCTGTTGCACCAGCGGGGGTTCTTCGTCTTGCACGCCAGTGCAGTCGAGATCGGTGACGGTGCTGTCGTCTTCGCTGGAACCTCCGGACAGGGGAAGACGACCACCGCCACCGCGTTTCTGGCGGCCGGACATCGGGTCCTCAGCGACGACGTGGCAGCGATCGAACGGGTGGACGAGCCGACGGTCCATAGCGGGTTCCCCTCCATAAAGCTGGAACCGGCCACGGTCGAGCGATTCGGTCTTTCGGTCGATCCGCCAGAGAACATCTGTGAGTCCCGGGATCGACACTTCTACGGGCTTTGCCACAAACAGCCGGTCGAGGCGGTACCGCTCCGGCGTATTTACCTCCTCGAGGACGCCCAACGCGAAGAGATCGCCCCGGCCCCTGCAAGCGAACAGGTACTGGAACTGATCGAGAACACGTACACGGTCAGCCTCCACCAGGAGAGCGACTACGCCCGTGAAAACTTCACGCGAGCGGTTTCGCTCGCAAAATCAGTTCCGGTCAAACGGCTCCGGCGTCGACGACGGCTGGACGTGTTTTCGGACGTGATAGCCCTCGTGGAAAATGACCTCGGCGTCCGGGGGGAACGAAATCTCGGTGAGCGTCCGTGACGGGGACGGCACTTCCGAGACTCGACACGCGCGATGAAAGCTCGTCAGATCGTGGGCCGGACGTGTTGCCTGCTGTCGAACTGCTCGTCCACTGTACACGGCCGCCGAAAGAGCCGACAGAAGACGGTCCCGGACCGCCGCGGTTACAGCCCCCGTCGGAACTGGACTGGGGCCGGTTCCTGGCCCTCACAACGGATCACGGGGTCGCACCGCTCGTGCACCGGCGACTCAGACAGTCCGCCGACAGCAGCCTGGGAGGCATCGAGGTTCCCGAGAGCGTCGAAGAAAAACTGCGAAACCGGGTTCGTTCGAACGCCATTCGAACCCTCCGAGACACGGACGAACTCCGACAGATCCTCATCGGGTTCGAGGAGGAAGGACTCCGGGCGCTTCCGTTCAAGGGGCCGGTGTTGGCGGCGTTTACGTATGGCGATGTGTCACTTCGCGAGTACGGTGATCTCGATGTCGTCGTTCACAGGGAAGACGTCACTCGAGCCATCGACCTCCTCGAAGAGAGAGGGTACTCCTGGGAGGGATCGCTCCCGCGAAAAGGCGATGTCGCTCTCCTCGGAGGGAGGTTCACGATGCCGATCGTCAACGAGTACCAGCTCCAGCGAGAGGAAACTACCGTGGAAATCCGGTGGCACGTCGGCGACATGGATCGTCCGTTTCCACTGGATTTCGAAGCGCTCTGGAGCCGTCGGGACACGATCCACCTCTCGGGAACTGAACTCCCCACACTGGATCCGATCGATCGGCTGCTGGTTCTGGCGTTTCACGGCACGAAACACCGCTGGCACCTGCTGAAGTGGATCGCCGACTTCGCGTGGACAGTCGTGCGGACGCCCGCCCCGTGGGATGAGCTGTTACAGCGGGCGCAAACGCACCGACTCGAGCGAAAATTTCTCCTCGGAGCCGGGCTCGCGAATGCACTGTGGGACATCGACCTCCCCGTGTCCGTCGACCGACGGCTCCGGGCGGATGGCCGATCCCGGAGGCTGATCGAAGAAATCGTGTCGGATCTGGCTCGGGGGCGAACGACCCGACCCGGAGGGTTCGAGCGGATCCGATACAACGCGAAAGCAAGTGACTCTCCCGTCGAGACGTTCGGGTCGTTGATCCGATCCGGGCCGCTCCATCCCAGTCTCCCGGAGTATCGGTTGCTCCCGCTCTCCGGTCCCTTCCATCCGATCTACTACCTCGTTCGACCCCTCCGGTTACTGGGAGGAGCGGCGTTGCGGATTCTCGAACGGTAGCTTCCGGCGGCGAGATCCGACCGCCGTCGAGCGGCCGCCCGAACCGGACGATCTCAAAAAAGGCGGCGAGCGAACGTTAGATATCCGGTGTGACCGACGCCGGCTGTGTTCGGACGCGATCCCCGATCGTCGAACTGCATCCGACGCTGGATCGTCTCGAACGTCTCGATCTCCGAAAGCTCCGCCTCGCGGGCCGCTTCGACCACCTCGCGAGTGTGTTCGACGAACGGCGAGTAGACCGCGAGGAAGCCGCCGGGAACGAGTAGCTCGGGCGCCCGTCCGACGATCGCCGCCGCGTCCGCGGTGTCGAGCGTGAGCAGGTCGAACCGCTCCCGGTCGCCGGCGTCGACCGTCACGATCAGTTCGTCGAGTTCGTCGGTCAGGTCGCCGGTCCGAACGTCGACGCAGTCGGTGACGCCGGCGACGTCCATGTTCTCCCGCGCCTGCTGTGCGAACTCCGGGTCACGCTCGTAGGTCGTCACCTCGGCACCGATCCGCCCGAGATACGCCGCCAGAATCCCCGTTCCAGTGCCGGCGTCGAGCACCCGATCGCCCGCCGCAGCACCGGTGTGGCCGATCAGGAGACCGATGTCCCGAGGCATCATCGGCGCTCCCGTCCGATCCAGGTGGTCGAACAGATCCGGGCCGCGGAGCTCTCTGACGTGGAAGGTCGTTCCGAGATGGGTCTCGAGGGCGTCGCCCGACTCGACGTCCTCGGGGACCGTCAACACGCCGAGATCGGTCTGAAGCTCCTCGCCGGGGGCGCGGAGGTACTCCCTGTCGTCGTGGACGAGCAGGAACACTGCCGCCTACTCCAGCCGGTTGATCGCGGCCGCCAGATCGCCGTCCTCTGCCTCCAGAGCCTCGCGGGCAGCCGATTCGGGAACGCCGGCTCGTGCGGCGACGATCTCGACGTCCGAGTCCGGAATGCCGCCGTCGTCTGTATCTTCCTCTTCAGTATCGGCAGTCTCGGCTTCCTCCCCCGGAACCGCCGTCGCATCCCGTCGGGTGGGTTCCCCGACGATCTGGTAGGTCTGCTGTCCCTGGGCGTCCATCCGCGTGACCTGCGGCGCGTCGAAGACGAGATCTTCCCCGCCTTCGGTACGGATGACCACCTCGGTGGCATCGAGCTCGGTGACGTCGATACCCATCTGCTTCATCATCTGTTTCATCTTTCGCGGGTTCATCCCGCCGCCTCCAAACATACCCGCACGGTCGGGCCCACGGAGCAAAAGATTGGCGAAGCCGTCCGAAAGCAGCGCCCGCCTGCCGGCGAACCCGTCCCGAACCGCCGCAATTGATGGTGCCCCGGCCGGATTGACGACCATGTACCTCGCGGACCGGACCTGGCCCGAGTTGAACGAAGAGATGGCAGGGGAGACCCTCGCAGTGGTTCCGCTCGGATCGACCGAACAGCACGGACCCCACCTGCCGCTCGCGACCGACCACCTCATCGCGGAGTCGCTCGCTCGGGCAGCGACCGAGCGAACCGGTCACGTCTGTACTCCGACCGTCGACGTCGGCGTGAGTTCCCACCACCGTCAGTTCGACGGCACCCTGTGGGTCGATCCGCCCGCATTCCGATCCTACGTCGAGAGCCTCACCCGAAGCCTGACGTATCACGGAATCGACCGAGTCGTATTCGTCAACGCACACGGCGGCAACGTGGAACCGCTCCGGGAGGTCGGCAGGCGACTCCGTGAGGACCGGACGGCGTACGCAATCGAGTGGATGTGGAACGAATCGATCCCGGACCTCGTCGAGGAGCTGTTCGAGCATCCGGGGCCCCACGGCGGGCCAAAGGAGACGTCGATGATCATGCACGTCGCACGCGAACTGGTCGACGAAGACAGGCTCCTCGACGCACGCGACGGCGGCGTCGTCGACCTCGAAGACACGGATTCACGGAAGTTCGGCGCCCGAACGTTCTACGACGCGATCGACAACTCGAAAAACGGCGTCTTCGGCGACCAGACGGACGCGACCCCTGAAAAAGGGAAACAGCTGTTCGAGGCGGCGACCGACCAGCTGGTCGCGCTTCTGGAGTGGCTCGGCGACCAGCCGTTCGAGGACCTCATGCCGGAGCCGCACGTCGGCGCCGATCGTCGGTGATCACCGAGTGACGGTCGACACCGCAAGCCCCGATCCAACAGGAAGGAGCACCGTCTCGGAATCGTCGTCTTCTCTCACCCGGTTCAGATAGGTGCCAATTCCCCAGGTTCCTTCGTCCTCCTCCTGGCTCGGTAACGGGGTGCCGTCGCTGAAGTGTGCCGCAAGCGTCTCGAAGTCCAACGGTCCCCGGACCACGTTGTCGGCAACGACGACTGCTGAGTCGGAGAGCGTTGGCTTGACTGCGTCGTAGGCGTCCACGTACCGGTGTTTCTGGTGGTCGATGAGTACCGCGTCGAACGGCCCGTCGTACTGTGTCACCGTTTCCATTGCGTCGCCGTACTCGAAGGTGATCCGCTCGTCGAGACCCGCGTCGGCGACGAGCTCCCGGCCGAGCTGGACCTCGTCCTCGTCGAATTCGGTGCAGACGACGTCCGTTGCACCACCGCGAACGAACCACGTCGCCGAGTAGCCGAACCCCGAACCGAACTCGAAAACCCGATCGGCATCAGTCAGGCGCGTGACCTGGGCGAGCACGGCGCCGGCGACGGGGCCGACGATCGGAAACGAGAGCTCGGTTGCCGTCTCCGCCATCTCCCGCTGGAGGGGCGTCGGTTCGGGAGCAGTCGCTTGGAGGAACGACTCGAGTGTGTCGGATCGATGGGTCATACAGGTGTCTTTCGGTCCGTCGCCTTCAACCCTTAAGTTCGTCCCCGGTGATCCTTCGGGTATGTTCGACCCCGAGGAGCTCGAACGGATCCGCTCGGCGAAGGAGGCCTGGGAGGAAGAGACCCTCTCGCCGACGCTGGAACGGTTCGGGGAACGCAAGGAGGCGTTCGCGACCGACACCGGGGGCGAGGAGGTACAACGACTGTACACCCCCACCGATATCGAGGGTGTCGATTACGAGGAGGATCTCGGGTTCCCCGGCGAAGAGCCGTTTACACGCGGCGTCTACTCCACGATGCATCGCGGGCGGCTATGGACGATGCGCCAGTACGCGGGAATGGGGACCGCCCGCGAGACGAACGAACGGTTCCAGTATCTCATCGAGCAGGGCTCCTCGGGGCTGTCGATGGCGTTCGACCTGCCCACGCAGATGGGTTACGACTCCGACGCCGAGATGGCACAGGGGGAGGTCGGCCGATCCGGAGTCGCCATCGATACTCTCGAGGACTTCGAGACGGTGTTCGACGGGATCCCCCTCGACGAGGTGTCGACGTCCATGACGATCAACGCGCCGGCGCCGATCCTGCTTGCAATGTACGTCGCGATCGGTGACCGTCAGGGTGTTCCACGGGAACAGCTCCGGGGGACCGTTCAAAACGATATCCTGAAAGAGTACGTCGCCCGAAACCTCTTTATTTATCCGCCGAAGCCGTCGATGCGGCTGATCACCGACCTCTTTGCGTTCTGTGCCGAGGAGACCCCGAAATTCAACACCATCTCGATTTCTGGATACCATATCCGTGAGGCCGGCTCGACGGCCGCCCAGGAGGTAGCGTTCACTCTCGGAAACGGGATCGAGTACGTCGAGGCGGCGATCGACGCCGGACTCGAGGTCGACGAGTTCGCCCCGCAACTGTCGTTTTTCTTCAACGCGCACAACAACGTCTTCGAGGAGGCCGCGAAGTTCCGCGCCGCCCGCCGGCTGTGGGCGCGACTGGTGGACGAGCGGTTCGACGCCGAGAAGCCTGCCTCGAAGCAATTGCGGTTCCACACCCAGACCGGCGGCTCGACGCTGACCGCCCAGCAGATCGAGAACAACGTCGTCAGGGTCGCCTACCAGGCGATGGCCGCGGTCCTGGGAGGTACACAGTCGCTGCACACCAACGGGAAAGACGAGGCGCTCGCGCTGCCGACCGAACAGTCCGTGCGGACCGCCCTCCGGACCCAGCAGATCCTCGCCCACGAGTCGGGGGTCGCCGACACGATCGATCCGCTCGCGGGATCCTACTACGTCGAGTCGCTGACCGACCAGATCGAATCGGAGGCACGGGAACTCATCGAAGAGGTCGACGAGCGGGGCGGGATGCTCGATGCGATCGAGAGCCAGTGGGTCCAGCGGCAGATCCAGGACGTCGCCTACGAGCGCCAGCGCGAGATCGAAACCGGCGAGCGCGTGATCGTTGGGGTAAACGAGTACATCGTCGACGACCAGGATCCGGAAATCAAACTCGAGGAGGTGTCCGAGGCGGACGAACGTCGCCAGCGCCGGCGGCTGCAGGAGGTGAAAAGCGATCGCGACGACGAGGCAGTCGACGCCGCGCTCGCACACGTTCGGGACGCGGCGAGGGGCGAGGAGAACGTGCTGCCGCCGATCCTCGAGGCGGTGAAAGCGTACGCCACCGTCCAGGAGATAAGCGACGTCCTCCGGGAAGAGTTCGGCGAGTACAAGCCGGAGGCGGTGTGACTCGGGGGTCGTTCGCGTCGGAACTCACAATCAGTATCACGCGTCGCCGTCGCCGGCTGGATCGAAGGATCTCTCGCCGTTCGATTCTCCGATCTCAGCTCGAACACGCTCGTGAAACTCCCGGAGAACCGCCGACTCGTCTTCCGCGAGCACGACGTCGCTGGCAGAGAGCGTCGCCAGCCCGAACGCTCGAGGTGACGGGGCGTCGAGCCGGCAGGTTTCGACTTCGATATCTCCCGACTGGATCGATTTCAGAACCTCACGGATCCCGGCCAGATCGAGTTTGTCCTCCATGATCTCCCGGTACGTCTCCTCCAGGACGGCGAAGTCCTCGAGATCCCGCGCGAAAGACAGGAGCATCTCCGCGGAGACTTGCTGTCTGGCGGCGGATTTCTCGTGGCCCTTGTAGTTTTTGAGCACCATCAGCGACCGGGTGGCGTTGATCCGGAAGTACCGCTCCAGGAGATCGGTTGCCGAAAGCGCCTCCCTGAGGTCCCCCGGAGCGTCGCCGGGATCGAGATCGCAGAGCACGTCCGCGACGTCGACCCGGCGGTTCAGCGGCATCGAGACGGTGAAGCCGTTGTCGGCGACGGCCACCTGGACGTTCGTCGTCGCGCGCCGGGAACAGCGATGGGCCACGAGCCTGGAGAGCCCGTCGTTGAACCGTCGGCCGTAGATCGAGTGGACGTGGTAGTGCCGGCGATACCGGTCGCGGTCGCGGACCTCCTCGACGACCATCCGTTCCGGCGTGGCGACGCTTTCGATCCCGGCATACCGGCGCTGTTGGTCGTAGGTCCGGGCGAGGGCCCGGACGCTGTTTTCGTCGAGAGGAAACTCCCGGAGCCAGGTTCGGAGTCCGGGATGCCCGCCCGATTCGAGCCGGTCGCAGGCTTCCGCCTGGAAGGCGAGAATCTCCCGGCCGAGATCGTACGACAGCGGGAGCCGTTCCGAGTACCAGGAGGGGACAGTGGGACGGTTGGACGTCGGATCGACGTACACTTTCGACCCTCGTCGATACCGGTATTCGAACCGCCTCCCGCCGAGCACGAACACGTCGCCGGGATCGAGGGTGTCCAGATACGACTCGTCGAGGTCGCCGACCCATTCTTGGTCCCCCCTGGTGAACACCCCACAGGTGAACGAATCCGGAATCGTCCCGATGTTCGTCATGTAGATCACCCGGGCGAGCCGACCACGCTTGCCGATCAGCGACTCTCCGACGTCGTATTCGGGGTAATGGTGCTCCCCGTCGGGGGGATCGTTGGTATCTCGCCAGACTTTCGCGTAGACGTTCCGGTCTTCGAGCCCGTCGTAGTCGGCGGTGAGATACCGGAGCAGTCGCTCCCAGTCGGCGTCGTCAAGCTCCCGATACGGGTAGGCCCGCCGGAGCGTTTCCTTCAGATCCGCTTCGGGACGGACCCCGGCGATCGCCATCCCGTACACGTGCTGGGCGGCGACATCGAGGGGGTTCTCCGGGACGAACACCCGGTCGACGAACCCTTCCTCTGCCTTCCGGAGCATCACCGCACACTCGACGAGTTCGTCTCGCTCGAGCGCGATCACCCGTCCCTCGACGGTTTCACCGAGACGGTGGCCGGCACGGCCGACTCGCTGGAGCAGCGCCGCGACGGATTTGGGGGAGCCCACCTGAACGACGAGATCGAGATGCGGCATGTCGATGCCGAGTTCGAGGCTCGTCGAGGTCGTGACGACGTCGAGTTCCCCCTCCTTGAGTTTGCGTTCGATCGACTGTCTGCGATCCTTCGAGATGGAACCGTGATGGCAGCCGGAGTTGTTCTCGTCGTAGGCGTCGAACCGTTCTCGCAGGTTGTGGAGGACCCGTTCTGCGCCCGACCGCGTGTTGGTAAACACCAGCGTATTCGTGTGCGAGTCGACCAGTTCGTCGAGTCGGTCGTAAAAGCGGTCCGTGACGACGTCCCTCGACTCGCCGATGAGGTCGTGCGTGGGGCACTCCAGCTGGAGGTCGAAGTCGCGCACGAATCGCGTGTCGACGATCTCGTAGTCTCGAGGAACCATCGAACCACCCCCGGACGCCGAGTCGAACTCGCATCCCACCAGGAACTCCGCCATCGCCGAGAGCGGTTCGACGGTCGCCGAACAGCCGATCCGGGTGAGGGAGACGTCCGCGAGGTCCTCGAGTCGTTCGAGCGACACCGACAGATGAGTGCCGCGTTTGTTGTCTGCGAGACTGTGGATTTCGTCGACGATCACGTACTCGACGTGTCGGAGCCTCTCCCTGAACTTCGGCGCGTTGAGCAGGATCGCGAGCGTCTCCGGGGTGGTGTTGAGGATGTGGGGCGTCTCCTCGAGCATCCGCTGGCGTTCCCGGTCGTCGGTGTCGCCGTGTCTGATTGCGTGTCTGATCTCCGCGTCGATTCCCCGTTCCTCGAGTCGCTCGGTGATCCCCGAAAGCGGGACGGTAAGATTGCGGTGGACGTCGTTCGCGAGCGATTTCAGCGGAGAAACGTACAGACAGTAAACGGCGTTTTCGAGCCCGTTCGTTCGGTCTCGCCGGTACAGTTCGTCGATGATCGCGGTAAAGGAGGCGAGAGTTTTTCCGCTCCCGGTCGGGGCGGCCACCAGCACGTTCGTCCCGTCTTCGATCAGCGGAATCGCCTCGCGCTGGGGCGGGGTGAAAAACCCCCCGTTTCGTGGAACGTACTCCCCGAACTGGTCGATCCACCACTCTCTGACCACTGGGGACAGACGCTCGAGAACGCCGCCATCTCGGATCTCGACCTCATGGGGGTCGAACGAAAACTCGGCGGCGGCGGACGCCTCCGCGAGCAGTTCCCTACCGCACATTCAGGTACAGGATGGGGGCGCTGACGTATAGGTTGTGGGGACCGACGGACCCGCGTCGGGGATCGACGTTACGATCCCTCGTTCCACGGAGCGGCGTCGGGATCGACGAACCGGGTCCGCTGGTCGAGTTCGTCGATCCGGGCGACGTCGGCAGCACGCAAATCGAGCCCAACCGACGCGAGATTTTCACGGAGATGATCGCCTCGACCTTTCGGGATCGGGGTCACGCCCCTGGCGATCGCCCACGACAGCGCGATCTGTGCCGGCGTCGCGTCGTACTCCGCAGCGATTTCCGACAGCAGCGGTTCCTCGAGCAGTTCCCCTTGCCCCAGTGGGGAGTAGCCGACGAGTTCGTAGCCGTGTTCGTGGGCGTGTGCCCGGAGGGTCTGCTGTGGCAACAGGGGATGGCACTCGACCTGGTTGGCGACGATCGGAGCCTCCAGGTGCTGTTGGGCCTCCTCGACGAGCGAGGGAGAGAAGTTCGAGACGCCGACGTGATCGACGACCCCTTCCTCGACGAGTTCGTCGAAGGCCTGGAGTGTCTCGGACGGGTCGTACGCGGAGATCGGCCAGTGGACGTACAGGAGATCGACCGCGTCGACACCGAGCCGGTCGAGGCTCTCCTCGGCAGTTTTCAAGACGTCCTCGTACGCGAGGTTGTCCGGGTGGATCTTCGTCGCGATCGTGACCGCCTCCCGGTCGACGTCGCTCCGGCGGATTCCCTCGCCGACGGCAGCCTCGTTGTCGTACATCTGGGCGGTGTCGACGTGACGATACCCCACATCCAGGGCCGCTCTTACCGTCTCGGCACACTCCTCGAACTCGTCGTTTCCGGACGTACCGAGACCGATCTGCGGCAAGTCGAGCCGACTCATAGTAGTCGGGTACACACCCCGCAAAGAAAGAATCCGGGGACGAGATCGAAATCGGGACGAGATCGAAACAGGGGATGAGATCGAAACAGGGGGCGAGAGCGAAACAGGGGGCGAGAGCGAAACAGGGGGCGAGAGCGAAACAGGGGGCGAGACTGACGGAGGAGCATCGACAGTCCGCGGTCAATCGTTGCTGCGGACGAACCGATCGTACGCGGAAACGAACTGTGAGTCGGTTTCCGCGGTCTTCTCCCACTCCTCGAGGCCGCGCTCCTCGCGGGTTCCCTCGATGGTATTGTCGAGCAGGAGGGCAACCAGCCCGCCGACTGCCATACCGGTCGAGCCAATCACGAAGATCGTCGTCGAGATAGCCTCCGTCCCGAGAACCGGGCCCAAAAGCGTCACTTCGGCCATTCCCTGCTGGAGCGCCTCGACGTCGCCGACGTTGTCCATGTAGGCGGGAACTGCGAGCCCGGTGAACATGGCGAGTCCGACCACGAAGAGGTTGCGCTGTGATTCGAGATCGACGTGTTTCAGGTTCGCCAGCCCGACAGCGACGATCTGCCCGAACATCGCGACGTACAGCCCTCCGACGATCGGATCCGGGATCGTCCGAATCAGGTTGCCGAACGGGCCGAGGAATCCGACCACGAGCATCACCGCCGCACCCACCTGCACGACGTAGCGCGAGGCGACACCCGTGAGGCCGATCGCGCCAATGTTCTCGGAGTAGGAAGTCGATCCACCGGTCCCCATCAGTCCGGAGAAGACGTTCATGAGTCCCTCCATGCCGATGCCGTGGTTGATCCGCTTTGCGCTGGGCGCGGCCGAGCCCGACAGGCGGGCGACCGCGTAGTAGTCGCCCAGGCTTTCGATTATCGAGGCAGCGATCCCGGCGAGCATCCCGATGATGAAGGCGGTTTCGAACCCGATCGCGGTCCCCCACTGCAGCGGGTAGATCGCCATCACGAGGCCGCCTTCCATCCAGACATCGATGCCGTGTTCGACGTATCCCGGCATGCCGGGCGCGTAGTGTCCCGTCACCGAAAGCGCCAGCGCGACGAGATACGCCCCGACGATCCCGAGGACGACCGGATAAAGCCGGAACGCCCGGTGTGCCGCGTCGAGGTACTGTGAGAACCCGACGATCAACACGAGGGTAAGCCCCAGCAGCCACCAGTCCTGAGTCGCAGTCGACACCTGCGGGGCGTCGAACAGCGCCAGCCCGATCAGCGCGATCGTCGGCGCGATCACGACCGGGGAGAGATACTCCCGGACCTTCCCCACCAGTCCGAAGTAGCCGACCGCTACCTCGACCATCGCGGCGGCGACGATCGCCCCCTGGAGTTGGAGCAACGCTCCGTTCCAGTCGTGACCGGTGGCCTGTGCGACCCCGATCACCGCAAGCGCCGGTGCAAGGAGGGAAAACGGCGCACCCTGAACGATCGGGTACCTGTTCCCGAACGTGGTCTGGGCGAGCGTCGCGATCCCCGAGACCACGAAGAAGGTACCGATGAATCGCCCCCACAGTTCCTGGGGCATCCCCAGTGCCCCCGCGAGCAACAGCGGGACTGCGATGTTAGCCCCCACCATCGTGAGGTAATGCTGGACTCCGAGACCGAGAGAAGTGGAAAGGGGTGGTTTATCGTCGATACCGTACTCTACGAACGTCGCCTCGTCGCGACTCATTGCTGCCCCCGCATCAGCCGTTCAGAATTAATGGGCCGTATAAAGTCCGGCGGTTTCCTCGTCGCGGTCGTCCACCCGGGCGGTCGAGCTACCTCTCGAACTGTTTCCGAAACGCCGCAACCTCTTTGCGGGTCGGCAGCGCCGTCATCGCCCCGGGTTCGGTGGTCGTCACCGCCGCGACCGCGCCCGCGAACTCCAGAGCCATCGGGAGCGGTTCGTCGTTCGAGAGGGCCGCGATCGCGCCCGCGAAGAACCCGTCGCCGGCGCCGGTCGTGTCGACTGCATCGACCGGGTAACCGTCGTGTCGGACGACTGCGTCAGCGGATCTCTCCCCGTCACCGGGCCTGTGGGCGTCGTCGAACCACGGGGCATCGGGAGTCGCATACGCGACCGCACCCGCGGAGCCGAGGGTGAGAAACACCGTGTGGGGGCCGTCGTCGGCGACGCTTCGGACCAGTTGTTCGTCGTCGAGTTCGCAGTCGTATCCCGCCGCCTCGAGATCCTCCCGGGACGTCTTTACGACGTCCGCGAGGCCGAAAGCCCGGTCGACGCTGTCGGCGAAGTCGTACTCGTCCCACAGTTCCGGACGGGCGTTGGGATCGAACGAAACCGTTGTGTCGGTGCCACCGGCGCGTTCGAGGATATCGAACGTCGCTTCCCGACCGGGATCGTCGGCGAGCGTGACGCCGCCGGCGTGAAGCCAGTCTGTCCCTTCGAGGCGTTCGTCGTCGATTCGTCCGGACTGGAGTCGGGTGTCGGCGCTGCGGTCGCGGTGGAAGCTGAACGCTCGGTCTGCGTCCGGATCGAGGCTCACGAACGCGAGCCCGGTTTTGGCGCGGGGATCGATCTCGACGAGTTCGTCGGGGATCCCCGCCGCCTCGAGCGTTCGTCGGAGGAAGTCACCGAACGGATCGTCGCCGACCCGGGTCCAGAACGCCGGGGTGACGCCGAGTCGGGAAAGCCCGACCGCGACGTTAGCGGGAGCACCTCCCGCACGGCGATGGAACGTTTCGACGTCGGGAAGCGGCCCAGGGGTCTCGGGGATGAAATCGACGAGCGTCTCACCGACGACCAGAACGGACGGATCTGACGACGGATCCGAGTCGCTGCCGAACGTGTCGTCCCACATAACACGGTGGTCGGCGGCGGCCACCAAAGGGCTGTCGAGAGCCGGATCATCCCGGAGTCGAAATCGCGTCAGTACACCCGTTCGCTCGCCAGTTTCGCCCCGTCGGCGAGGGCGTCCAGCTTCTTCCAGGCGATTTCGGGATGGACCGCCCCGAAGCCGGCAAACGTGCCGAGCCCGCAGTCTGCGCCCGCGAGGATCCGATCGGGATCGCCGACGGCGTCGACGAACCGCTCGATGCGGTCGGCGATCACCGCCGGGGGTTCGATGTAATTGACCGTGACGTCGATCACCCCCGGGATCAGTTGCCAGCGGTCGGGGACGCCATGCTCCTCGAAAACTGTGTAGTCGTGCTGGTGGCACGGGTTCGCCTGCTCGATCAAAAGCCCCCCGACGTCTGCCTCGTAGATTTCGGGCAGGACCGTCTCCAGCGAGATATCGTGGTGGTGTGGCCCCTCGTAGTTCCCCCAGCAGGTGTGGATCCGAACCTGCTCTGCCGGCACGTTCGCGAGCGCTTCATTGAGGGCTTCGACGTGGGTTGCCACGACCTCGACGAATTCCGACTCGGAGCGGTCCTTGAACTTGAGATGCCGCCCTCCGAGCAGGTCCGGGGCGTCGATCTGGAGCGTCGCCCCCGAGTCGGCGATCAGTTCGTACTCGGTGGCGATCGCGTCCGCGACCGCAAAGAGGTACTCCTCGTGGCTGTCGTAGTGGGTGTTTCCGACGTAGGCAGCGACGGTTCCCGGTGCGGCCGCCGTCACGAACGTCTCTTCGAACTCGGCGCCGGTCTCCTCGATGGCGGCCTCGAACCGGTCGAGCTCCGCCTTGGTCTCGGCCTCGCCGTCGTACTCGATCGGCCCGGAGGCGGCCGGAATCGTCGCCCCCGGCTCCGACCACTCCCGGAACGTCGGAACCTGCCGAGCGTACTCCGGATACTCCTCGAGATCGGCCCACTGTATCGCCGGTACTTCGCCCTCGAAACCGGTGAGCCGGTTTACGACGTACGTGACGAACGAAAGTCGCCCCTGTTCCCCATGGGTTGCGACGTCGATCCCGACCTCCTCCTGTCGGCGGACCGCCTCCTCCGTCGCCTCCCTGACCGCCGCTTCGAAGGCTTCCTCGTCGATCTCCTCGCCGGCCTGTATGCGCTCGAAGTACGGGAGCAGATCCTCCGGGCGGGGGAGGCTCCCGACGTGCGTCGTCGAGATGCGTTCGGTACTGTGTGACATGGCACGTCAGCCGTTGGAGCGAATACCACTTATCGGTTACTGATGGTTATTTATTTCTTATATATTAGTACTATTGGTAATATACTCGGTGGATCAGTCGACGAGCGGCGGGGTTCGTTCCGGAAGTTCCACAGAGCCTTACGTGTGGAATGCGTCGTCGGCCCCATGGGAGAAACTGAAACCTACACCGTAACCGGACCGGACGGCAACGAGGACACAGTAGAGCTACCGGCAGGGCTCGTCGACACGATGACCGAGCAGGGCGAAAACCCGACGCACGTGATCACAGATATCGTGCTGCAGGCGATGGCCCAACAGGCGCACGCGATGGTCCATCACTCCGAAGGCGAACCGCCGGCCGACGTCGTCGAGATGAACAACACCGTCGAGGAACTGTTCGAAGAGCGGTTCGGTATGCCGCTCTCGGAAGCGCTCGGTCACCAGCACTGAGCGGCTCGATCGGCTACCGCGCAACCGATTTCACCGCCAAAAGTTTTCAACAGAGAACGGTCACGACGAGCGGCTGCCGGCTTCTGACAGTCGGTGAATTTCACAAAATAATCCAGAATTCCGAAGATTCAATATATTCACATCTACCTTTATTTTATACAAAACTATTTAAGATAAGATCGGAGTAGGACCACATATTCCGATGGACGGCAGGAAGGTATTCGCGGTGTTGTTGGTCGTCGCAGCCGTGGGTTCGACGGCCGTAGTAGTAGCGGACGAAACCGAGCCGATGGCCGACGCGGGCCTGGACAGGTCCGTCGATCTCGGGGAGACCGTGTATCTCGACGCGAGTGGGTCGCGGGCGGTGAGCGGGGATATCGACGGGTTCCAGTGGTACGTCACTCCGCCTGGCGGGGAGCGAGAACGTCTTGAGGGTGGCGATTCAGTGAGACACACCTATGTGCCAGATTCCGCCGGCGAATGGCGCTTTACGGTCGAAGTGATTGGTACGAACGACGAGGTGAGCGAAGATTACGTGGAAGTTTTGGTGGAGATTGCGGACTCGTCTGAGGATGAGCCGGGACAGTCCGACAACGGACCGGATGAAACAAATGACACAGATGACACCTCAGAGGCTCCCTCGTCCAATCCAGACGATGGTTCTGGAAGCGATCCAACACCAGCCCCTGCTTCAGATGAGCCTGAAAATCCGGATGAACCTGAAGAAACAACCGGATCTGATGGAACAGATCAAGATCCTATTGACTTGAGAATTTCCGGACCTTCAGTAGTCGTACAGGGAACAGAGCATACTTACGAAGTGGAAAGTAGTGGTGAGATAACCGAGTACGATTGGGAATATACGTCGGGCCAAGATATTTATCTCGGATCTGGAACAACACAAGACATCTCATTTAGTGACCAGAAGGCAGATTCTGGGAAGATTACAGTCCTTGGCACAACCAACTTCGGTGATGAAGTCTCAGTTGAGAAGGGAGTTACAGTTGTAGAACCCGACGCAGAAACTCCAGAAGTTACAGATGAGCCGGAACACGAGGTTACTGGTTTAGAAACTAGTACTCAATATGCTGGTAATGATCCAACAATAGAAGTACAGGATTATTTGGATAGACAAGTAGAAAAGGCGTTATTAACCGCAGTCCCACAAGAATCGATCCAATTTTCGGCAGATGTGGATTCATCAAATGGACAAGATTTAACATACATGTGGAATTTTGGAGATGGGTCCAAGACTAAAACCTCGCGACCTTCAGCAACTCATTTTTATGAGATACATGAACCAGTTAGTAGAGAATACAATGTTGAAGTAAAAGTTGTTGATCAGTTTGGGAGAATAGACAGATATGAGGAAACCGTAGTGATTCAAGGGCCAACAGTTAGCCATGGTGAAGATTATGTCCAAATACAGGAGATTGAAGATTCAACGCTGACTGCTACTTTTGAGATTGAGACAGCAACGACGCCGGCAGATCATGAAGATCTCTATGAAATCAATTTCGGCGATGGCAGTTCTTTAAATCTATATGCAGACGATTGCCAGGGATCACGGTTGTGTGGTGGGAATACATATACAATAACACATCAATATAGTTCTCCTGGGACTTATTCAGTGTGGCTTTCTGGAAAAGAATTTCAGGACACAAGTGACCAAACGCAAGTAACCGTCACCTTCGACTCCTACACCGAGTACCACTACACCGAGAGAACGACTGCAGTCGCCGAATACGTTTCGGAAGACGATCCCGGCGAGGGCTGGGAAAAGGCCGGCATCGAGTCGATCGACGAAGAGGTAGTCGACCGAGAGGAAACGCGCATCCGCGACGAGCAGAACCCCGACGCCCTGCTATCGGACGACTGGCGACGGATCGGAACCGAGACCGAAACCGAACAGCGTCGGGAAACCCGGGTGGCCGCAAACTGGCCGGGAAGCGACTGGTCGATGGCCGAACGGACAGTCGACAGCGAAACTCGGATCGTGGGCTACGACCACGTCGAGGTTCCCCACCGGAGTCTCGCTCCCAACGACGGCACCTACGTCGGGACGACGACGAACTACCACACGACCACCGAGCGGGAACGGAGCACCTCTCGACCCTCTGGCTCGGGATGGTCGCGGGTTCGATCCACCGGACAGGTTCGCGACGGGACCGGGTCGACCTGGCGGTCGTCACGACGAGCCCCGGCGGCCGGCTGGCGGGTCGTCGACTCCAGGACGGTGACCGACTACTACACCGAAACCGAACGGTACTGCAAGGAGCGAACGAACAGCTGGTTCGGGAATGGCAGATGCATCGACTGGGGCGAACGAACGGTGTGGAAAAGCGATACCAGCCGGGAGTACAAGTTCGAATACCCTACCTATAGCACCGAATACCTCTGGGAACGAACGACGAGTACCCCGGAGGTGTACTACGAGTACCGCGTCCCCGAGTACGATCGACAGGATCTCCACCGATGGGAACGTACCTACACCGACGAAATCGAGTACGGCGTGTACGAGAAACTCGACTACGAAACCACGACCACCTACGAGTGGGAAAAGGAGGTCGAACGGGAGATCGACCAGGTGAGTCTCACCCCACCGAACACCGACGAGATTGATGTGATCGGCGAGGTGTCCGAACGCGTCGTCGCCTGCGGAAGCGGCGAGGGAGAACTCGAAGACGAGGGGTGTTCCTGACCCCGCGCCACGGCAGAAATTCGTTGTACGTGGCAGGGACCGTTCGGAATGTATCAACGACTTTTATTACCTGTCGGCGAGGTGTATCGACTGGCTATGGAACTCACCTGGCACGGCCACTCCACCTGGCACGTAACGGTCGGTGAAACGTCGCTGTTGATCGATCCGTTCTTCGACAACCCGAAGACGGATCTTGATCCGGCGGACGTCGATCAGCCGGATTACGTCCTGCTCACCCACGGGCACGCCGATCACGTCGCCCACGCAGGCGAGTTCTCCGAGGCAACGCTCGTCGCAGTCCCGGAACTGGTCTCATACGCCGAGGACAACTTCGGCTTCGAGGACGCCGTCGGCGGCATGGGGATGAACCTCGGCGGTACCGTCGAGTGTGGCGACGCCTTCGTTACGATGGTCCGGGCAGACCACACCAACGGCATCGAAACCGGCTACGAGACGAGCGCCGGAATGCCTGCCGGCTTCGTCATTTCTGACAAAAAACCGACACAGGAAGCCGATCCCGACGCGACGACGTTCTATCACGCCGGCGACACGAGCCTGATGAGCGAGATGCGCGACGTGATCGGACCGTTCCTCGAACCCGACGCCGCCGCCGTTCCGGCCGGCGACCACTTCACCATGGGTCCGACCCAGGCGGCGATCGCGGTCGACTGGCTCGACGTCGACTACGCGTTCCCGATGCACTACGACACGTTCCCGCCGATCGAGATCGACACCGACGACTTCGTCCGCGAGGTGAAAGCGACCGGCAGCGACGCCGAGGTCCGCGTCCTCGAAGGCGACGAGACGTTCAGCCTCGAGTGAAGACCACGATCACGACCCCAACCGCCGGCTCGGAGAAGCCCGTTTTTGCAATCCAGACGACCCCCCGGAAGCAACCTTTAGGACGGTTCCGACCAATACGTAGTTGCAATGACGGATATCGAAACCAGCACGGTGTGTGAGGAAGGGTACCACTGTTCGAGCCACGTCGGCGAGTTCGATCTCTCGATCGACGCCACGGGCGAGGAGGGACCGACTGCGAATCAGGCCCTCGTCGCGACGTACGCGTCCTGTTACCTCCCCGCGCTCCGGGTCGCCGGACGACAGCGCGGTCACGACGACCTCGGAAAGCTCCAGATTGACGCGTCCGCCGATCTCGATGACGACGACGACCTCGCCGCAATTCGGTGGGATCTCCACGTCGAACTCGACTTGAGCGACGAGGAACTCGAGGAGATCGTCGACCGGGGCAAGGATATCTGCCACGTCCACTCGGCGGTTCGCCCAGGACTGCGCGCAGAGATCACTGCACACGGCGACGCATTTTAAGAAGGACCGGGAAGGGACGCGCTCGAGAACGGTGGAACGCCTCAGGAATCGCCGTCCAACACCCGATCGATCCCGGCGAGCGAGTCCAGGACGTAGTCGGGCTGAATCTCGGCGTTCGCGAGGGCTTCGGCGTCCGTGACCCCTGTCCGGACGAGCACGGTCGTCATCCCGGCCTCGTTGCCGAGCGCGATGTCGGTATCGAGCCGGTCGCCGACGACGAAACAGTCGCCCGGATCGTAGTCGAATCGCTCGAAGATTGCGCGTCGCGTCGGTTCGTTCGGCTTGCCGAACACCGCGTCCGGCTGTCGACCGGTGACGTCCACGACGGCGTTTATCAACGCTCCAGACCCAGGGACGTTCCGTTCCGCCGCCGGAATCACCACGTCCGGGTCGGTGCCGTAAAATCGAACGTCGTCGTCCTCCAGCGCCCACTGGACGGCACACAGTTCCTCGTAATCGAACTCTCGATCCAGGGACACGACCACGACGTCGGCGACACTGGGGTCCGAGGAAAGCGAAAGCCCGACTTCCCTGAGTTGCCGTGCGAGTCCCGTCTCGCCGACCAGATAGATCGAATCATCGGGGTGGTGACGCTCGAGGTACGCCGTCGATACAGTGCCGGCAGTAACGACGTGATCGACGTCGACGTCGTATCCCGCCCGAGAGAGCCGACGGACGTACGCCGGAGGAGCCTTGCTCGGATTATTGGAGACGAACAGCGGTTCGACGCCGGCCGAACGGAGTCGCCGAACGCCGTCCGGGGCCCCGGGGATCGGTTCGTCCCCACGGACGACGGTCCCGTCGACGTCGAGGACAGCACCTCGGTATTCCATGGACCGTCGTACGACCGGAACGGAGTTGAACGTCCCGGTCCCGGACGGCTCCCGTCGGTCGAAAACGAACCTGGAACAGCGGCCAGTTCCGAGAACCGTCCTCATTGGCCGAGACTAACGGAAAGAACCAAAGTACCGGGAACCCGAAAGAAGGATACAGTGACGAACACACAGATTACGCTGGTTCAGATCGACAACTACGGCCCTTGGACGGTGTCGCCGGAGCCGCGACGGGAGATGGATCTCCAGACCCTGCAGTCGCGACTGTTCGCCGACCTCGCGCAGTTCATCGGCAGCCGCGACGGCTACGTTTTCTTCACCCGGTTCGACAACATGGTTGCGGTCACCAACGGGATCGACCGAACGGACCACCACACGCTACAGGAGTCGATCCGAAACCGCTATCCAGTGACGGTGAGTCTCGGCGTGGATGTCGACTCGCAACCCTCCGAAGCGCTCGAAAACGCGACAGAACGACTCCAGCGCGCCGGTAGTGCCCAGGACAGCGATCGCAAGGAGGTCTTTTCGGGGTCGTTCCGGGAACCCACCGCAGGCGACGATCTCCAGATCGCTCATTTCGACGTGAACGACGCGACCGAAAAGTACACCGACCGCCTCAACGAGTTCGATTCGTTCATCCACATCGAACACGGCTACGCAGAGCTGATGCGATACATGCGGGAGGCGCACGGCGCGCTGTCGTTCTTCGTCGGCGGCGACAACATCATCGCGGTCTGCCCAGAGCTGAGTGTCGACGAATACCAGGACGCGATCGATCACGTGGCCGACGCCGTGGACGTTCAGTTGAAAGTCGGCGTAGGGACCGGTGAATCGCCGCACAAGGCCGGGTTCGCGGCGAAACACGCACTCGAGGACTGTCGATACGAGGGAACGACTGTCGAGTTCGCGACAGAACACGCGGCTGCCGGCGACTGATGCGCCGCCGGCTCTCCTTCGTGGCTCCGGGGGAGGTCGAACTCGAGCGCGCGGAACGTCCCACCCCGGGTCGGAACCAGCTCCGGGTCGAAACGACCGTCTCCGCGATCAGTAGCGGAACCGAACTGCTGATCTATCGGGGTGAAGCACCCGAACGACTGCCGATAGACGAGAGCCTGCCGGCGTTTTCCGGGCGATTTACCTACCCGCTGCGATACGGCTACGCGGCCGTCGGCGTCGTCGACGAAGTCGGCCAGGACGTTCCCGAAGAGTGGGCCGGACAACGCGTGTTCGCGTTCAATCCCCACGAGAGCCACTTCCTCGCCTCTCCCGAGGAGGTGGTTCCGGTACCCGATGGGATCGAGAGCCAGTCAGCCACGCTGTTGCCACTCGTCGAGACGGCCATTAACTTCGTCCACGATGGGGGGCCGCGGCTGGGAGAACGCGTCGCCGTATTCGGGCAGGGGACAGTCGGGCTGCTCACAACTGAACTTCTCACCAGGTTCCCGCTGGATCAGCTCGTCGCAATCGACCCCGTGGAAACGCGCCGCAAACTCGCCCGTCGTCTCGGGGTCGACAGGGCGATCGCCCCCGCTGCGCTGGAGGAGCAGTACGATTCCGAGTCAGAGGGCGCCGGAACCGACCTAGCGTTCGAGGTCTCGGGCAACCCGGAGGCCCTCGACGATGCGATCCACACGGCCGGCTACGACGGCCGGATCGTCGTCGGATCGTGGTACGGAACCAAGGAGGCCACGCTGGATCTCGGAGCCGAGTTCCATCGGAACCGAATTACCATCGAGAGTAGCCAGGTGAGCACCGTCGATCCGGCCCTGCGCGGCAGGTGGGACGCCGATCGGCGGCTTTCGACTGCATGGGAACTGCTCGAAGACTTCGACACGGAGCCGCTCATCACCCATCGGGAGCCGCTATCGAACGCCGAGATCGCTTACGAGCGACTGGCAGACAAATCGGATGGCGTCGTCACTACGCTGTTCGAATACTGAGCGGCACTGATCGACGGGAAAGCGAACACGACGGTCCGGAGACGTCGAACACGAACTGTGGAGCAGACTCTTTACCGAAGAATTCGTATCCGCGAGTATGTATTCAGTTACGGTGACAGAGTCGTTCATCGCCCAGCACTATCTGACGGTGCCGGATCCGGGTCCCGAAGGGAAACTGCACTCCCATCAGTTCGAGATGGAGGCGACGTTCGAGGGCGACCAGCTCGGCGAATACGGCTATCTGGTCGACATCGACGACGTAAAAGCCGGGATCGACGCCGTCCGGGAACGATACGCGGACGAGACGCTCAACGATAAACCCGCCTTCGAGGGGCGCAATCCAAGCGTCGAGCACTTTTCACGAATTGCCTGTGAAACCCTCCTGGACCACGTCGACCCGGCCGCAGCCGACAGGGTTCGGGTCGTGATGTGGGAAGACGAAGAAGCCGCAGCCGGCTACGAAACGGCGCTTTGAACTACTCTTCGATCACGACAGCTTCTTCGAGCGTCATCTCCGCCAGAATAGCCGATCGATCCTCGATTTCCCACACGAGGGCGATCTCGGTGTCCCGAGACAACTCGCTTTCCGGTTCCCCCTCGATCTCGATCCCCACCGTGTCCCCCGCAGACAACCGGTCCGATTCGGATGTGACGGCACCCAGCGAGGCGTTGCCGTCTCCCGAAAGGATCACTGCGTCAAGATTGTCGGCCGCCACTGTGTCGCCACCCCGATGTGTAAACTCCAGGAACACGTCGCCAGATTCGGGGGACGGTTCGACGACCGCCCCGCTCCAGGTTGTACTGGGGCTACTGTCGACGATGCCCCCCAATCCCAGCACAGAGAAACCCACGAGCGTCGCGAGTGCGACCACGAGCGCGACGAGCAGAACGATACCCACGACTGGCGCGGCAGCGTCGTTTGCTCCTCCGAGCTGCGAACGTGAAGCCATGGAACGATCTACGGGCGAGACGGTCGACGACGCCGACCTGTTCGGAACCGGTCCCCCAGTTTGTTCGGTACCGGACCCCCAGTTCGACCATCGCACACCCCGCGTCCGTACGGTGGACTGTGTTTTCAATTGACTTAAATTTCAGTGCCAGAACAGTCACCCGAATCACCTGCTGCAGCCACCTATGGAAAACCATATAACAGATAATCTGTAAACTAAAACTATGGACGACGGGATATCTCCGGAAGTTCGAGAACGGATCGACAAACACAGGGAAGGGCGGTCCGAGCACCGCGGAACGCTGGTAGTGAGCGACGCGGAGGCGTACGTCGGGGACACCGTTACGCTGGAAGGACGAAACCTCCCGGAGAATGCCGACGTCGACGTGATCTGGCACACCGCGGAGGGAATGTGGGGCGTACTCAAGGCAAACGAAGTCGTGGGTGCACAGTACCAGCCCCGGAAAGAGCAGTTGACGTCGATCACGAGCGACGAGAACGGGCGGTTCACCGAGGAGTGGCAGATTCCGGAGGACTACGGCGGGGAACACCGGATCGAACTACGACCGGCCGGCGACGACGAGACCACTCTGGCGGAGACGAAGCTCAAGATCCTCCCGTGGTTCGAAATCGATCGGACCGAGGCCGAGATGGGTGAATTCTTCACCGTGACCGGCTACGGACTCGGCCCGAACGTGATCACGAACAACTACCAGATCGCCTGGGACAACGGAATGGTCGGGATCATGACCGGCGTGCAGAACCGCGGAACCGCGACCGCCGAAGTGCGGGCCGTTGGGCCGCCCGGAAAGCACGTCCTGCAGGTGTGGCGCAACTATCGCGGGGTGCCGTTCCTCCAGAACAACACCCAGTCGCCGTTCGGTCCAGTCGCAGGGGGGCGCAAGTCCTCCTGGACCGTGGAGGTCACCGAGCCCGAATCCGAGCCGGAGTCGGCGTGGCTCGACCCGATGTGGGACGAGGGGCCACTCAGCGTGCACCTGCCCGATATCGACGAGGAGACCGACGCGGAGCTGGAGATCTCGCCGACCTCCGGTCAGCCCGGGACGGACGCGTTCATCACCGGACGGAACTTCCCCGCAGACACCGAGGTGGACCTGATCTGGCACAGCCACGAGGGACACCGCGTGAAGGGGATCGACATCACGCCCGTGCCGATGCCGGACGCGCTGCCGTCGGTGACGACCGACGAGGACGGCGCGTTCCAGGTCGAAGTCGAGATCCCGACCGACATCGGCGCCACCCGACCGATCACCGCCGAGATCGACGGGAAATCAGTGGCGAAGACGGGCTTTATGATGCAGCCGCGGATCGAGACGTTCTCTCCGACGGAGGGTCCCGCAGGCACGGAGATCGAGATCGAGATCTCCGGTGTGGGCTGGCCCACCTACGGGAACGCCTACTACTTCGTGTACGACAACAAGCCCCTCGGATACATCTGCGGGCTGGAAGCCGCGGTGAACCGGACTGTCCTGCAGGCGGCCGGCGAGCCGGGGTGGCACTTTATCGACGTCTACCCGAGCTTCTTCCAGGTGCAGGAGGACGAACCGGACTTCGAGCTGAAGCCGCACCTCTCGTATCTGGACAACCATCCGATCCGTCCCCTCCCGGCGGCGCACTTCGCGTTCAAGATCACGGAGTAAGCTGCGCCACGCGCCGCGAGACCCTATGAACGAAATCCTCCCGGAACACAACGCGGGGTTCGTCCGACAGCTCGGGCCCGAACCCGACGACCTGCTGGTCGAGATGGACGAGTACGTCGTAGATCACGACGCAGAGAAGTACTCCGGGGAGGAAACGTTCCACAGGTTCGCTCAGACGTGGCGACGGGATCACCGAAAGCGGCAGGCGCCTCACAGACGGCCGGAACCGGGACGCGACCGAATCGACGGACGGTCGAACGAACAGCCAGACCGGGCGGAGCGACCGAACCCACACGCGGAGCCACCATGAATTTCACCAGGAACGGATCCGGGACACCAGACACGGCCGAGGAACAGCAACCCGAACACGGGACGGCAACTGACGACGACGGCGGGGACGAGGGCCAGTCCGACGGTGGACTGTCGTTCGACGGAACAGTCCGGTTCGACGCGTCGAAAGACGATCTGTGGACGTTCGTCTCCGAACCGGAAAACCTCGTCCACTGTGTTCCAGGGGCAGACGACGTCGAACAACTCTCCCAGCGCCGTTACACCTTCGAGATCACCCGGGGGGTAAGTCGGTTGACGCTTTCGGTATCTGGCGAGGCAGAGCTGGTCGAGATGCACGAGCCCGACTGGATCGTCGCCGACGGCAACGCCTACGATTCGACGACCGGAAGCCAGTTCGACGTGATCGCCGCCATGGAGATGAGCGAAACGGACGACGGGGTCGTCGACATGGCGTACACGGTCGACATCGACCTCACGGGTGGCGTGGCCGGCGTCGCCGGCCTCACCGACGGGCTGGTCAGGTCGATCGTGAAATCCGACATGGAAACGTACTTCGAAAACATCAGGTCCGAAGTCGAACCGAAAGAAACCTGACGGCCGGTCGGCTGTCGAATCGTCGGTCCGAACGACAAATAAGAGATTATCTATAGGGCGGTTGCGCGAAGTTCGAAGCTACCCTTCGATGATCTCGAATTCGCTTTCCAGCACGCCGACGTTGTAGAACTCGCCCTCGTTGGTGATTTCGACTTCGTAGGTGACCGTCCCAGTCTCGGCGTCATCCGGGATGTGCCAGGTGGCGTTCCAGTGGAGGTCTTCGCCGTCGTCTTCCTCCCACTCGAGGTCCCGTTCGATGTCGCGGTCGTCGATGATGAGCGTCGCCTCGTCGATCACGTCCGGTCCGACGGGTTCGCCGGTGGAACCGTCGTAAACGCCGATGTCGAAGCCGGCCATCATGCCCGGAACGAACGCCCGCGAGGGGCCACACGCCGAGACGAACTGCGCGTCGTCCGGGATTCCCGAGGATCCGGCGTACATGTCGTCGGTGACGACGTAGTTCTTCGGGTCGTCGAACTCGATGATTTCGAGTTCGCTGTCGAGGATGCCGACGTTGCGGTACTCGCCCTCGTTGGTGACCTGCACTTCATAGGAAACCGTGCCCGGCTCCTGATCCTCCGGGATCGGCCAACTACCCGACCACTCGGCGTCCTCGTCGTCGAACTCGAGTTCGACGGACGGACCGCCGTCGATCGCGACGGTTGCCTCGTCGATCACGTCGGCGCCGACGATGTCACCCGTCGCTGGGTCCCACACGCCGATCTTGAACACCGCTTGCATCTCCGGGATGAAATTCCGCTGGGGGGAACACGCCTGAGCGAATCCACCAGTCCCCTCCGGGATGTACGCGGAGCCGGCAATGATGTCGTCGGTGACGACGTAGTTCTCGGGCTCCGGCGTCGGTTCCTCGGTCGGCGTCGGCTCGGGGGTCGGTTCCGGCGTCGGCTCCTCGTCGCCGGCACAGCCGGCGAGCGCGACAGACGCGAAACCGGCCGTCCCCGCCAGCACGCCACGGCGGCGGACGGATAAACCGGGACGTTCCCTCGATTTTTCTCCTTCCATGGGTACCTCGTGCTCTTCTGGCATCAAGTAAAGGTGACCTGGCCTTAACATATGGATGTTTCGATCAAATATTACAAGTTTTCTGGAATTGGCGCCAGACGAGCGTAGAGCCCTCTTTTTCCCATATGATCCTTTTCCACGTTGTACGTCCGTGAGAAATATTCAAAATCCTTCAATAATGGCCCTTCATAATACAAGTGGTGTTATGACATTCCAATCCAGTTCGCAACAGCCTCGGGATATATTCAGTGACGCTCTGTGCCAGACGAACCGAAGAGGAACCGTCAGACTGACTCCGCTCCGATGAACCGACCGAAGACCGCTAGGCCGATCTGTTCCCGCATCACTTAACTCTCCGGTGTGCCTGTCGTGATCTGATGGACACCTCCGATGCGGCCGTCGGTTTCCTTGCTGTCGGCGAACTCGACACGGAGGAACGGGCGGCTCTCACGTGGTGTCGAACCGAATTCGACACGGAACGGATAGAACTCGACGCCGTTTCCGATGGTGACAGACTCGCGGGACTCGACGTGATCTGGTGGCACGCCAACGAACCGATCGCGACCCCCCGAGAGATTGCAGACTGTGCCCCGGCGTTCCAGTCGTTTCTGGAAGACGGCGGCGGCCTCCTTTTGACCTCCCGTGCGGTCGCACAGGTTTCAGCGCTCGGAATCGACCCCGTCCCGCCGGACGCGACGGGCACGGAACCAGTAGAGGAACCGACGGGAGTCCTCTGGAAGTCAGTGTATGCGGACCATCCGATCCTCGCGGGATTGACCGGGCTTCGACATCACACCCAGCCGGCCGGCGATCCCGCACCGTACGCGCGATACGAGAACGTCCTCCCCGAACGGGCGGACGTGCTGGCCGGCACCGTCCGCGGCGAGACGGACGTGCCGAGTGAGCTTGGGGGCCTGCAGTGGCGCGTCGGCGAGGGGACAGTCGTCGGAATCGGGCAGGGAATGGCGTTTTCGGGCGCGGACGCGGAGGACACGGAGGCGAGCCGCGAACGGATCGTGAAGAACGGACTTCAGTTCCTGGCCGGGGACGCGACGTTCGACCTGACCGCCGGTCGGCCCGTCGACGCGGCCGGTCTCCTCGACCATCGGCGCGAACTGGACGACGATCCACACCGGCCACACTACCACGTCTGCCCGCCCGCAAACTGGCTCAACGATCCGAACGGCTGTATTCGGTGGAACGATCGATACCACGTCTTCTATCAGTACAATCCCGGTGGTCCCCACCACGATACGATTCACTGGGGACACGCGGTGAGCGACGACCTCCTCCACTGGGAGGACAGATCTGTGGCGCTGTCCCCCACCCCGTCGGGACCCGACCGGGACGGCTGCTGGTCGGGATGTGCGGTCGACGACGACGGAACCGCCCGGATCGTATACACGGGCGGGCGCGACCGGTGGCAGCTCCCGTGTCTGGCGACTGCAGCCGACGGCGAGCTCTCCACGTGGGTTCCTGACGACGACAACCCAGTTATCGAACAGCCACCGTCGGAACTGGATCTGCTCTCGACAGAACACTGGCACGCCGAGTTCCGCGATCACGCGATCTGGCAGGCCGACGGGTACTGGTATCAGCTGATCGGCGCAGGCCTGGAGGACGTCGGCGGAACCGTCATCCTGTATAAATCGTCGGACCTGCGGAACTGGGAGTACCTGGGGCCCGTGCTGGTGGGGGACTGGGAGACGCCCGGAACGGTGTGGGAGTGTCCAGAACTGCTCGAGTTGGACGACAGTCACCTCCTCCACGTCTCCAACTACGAGACGGTACTGTACTTCCTCGGAGAGTTCGACGCCGACGCCGGTCAGTTCCGCGAAAGCCGGCGCGGGACGCTCGATCCAGGCGACTTCTACGCGCCCCAATCGCTGCACGATGGCGATCGGACGGTTACGTTCGGCTGGATCCCGGAAGCCAGAGGCATCAGCCGTCAGTGGGATGCCGGCTGGGCGGGAACGCTGTCGGTTCCACGGGAACTGTCCGTAGAGAGGAATCGCCTCCACCAGCGTCCGATTCGTGAGTTTTCCGAACTTCGGGAGCGCCGGCTGTGCCGGGGTCGCGTCGACCTGGACGACGAGACGCGCCGGTTGGACGCGGCAGGCCGGTCGATCGAGATCGAGGCGACCCTCGAGGTCGGCGATGCATCCGAGGTCGGATTCCTCGTCTGTGCGACCCCCGACGGTGCCGAGCAGACGAGAATTCGGTACGACAGCGAGTCGGTAACGATCGACCGGAAACATTCGAGTCTCGATCCAGGGGCGAACAGAGCGCCGCAGTCGGTCGCCGTCGACGACCTCGAGTCACCGCTGGACGTTCGCGTGTTCGTCGACGGCTCGGTCGTCGAGTTGTTCGCCGGCGAACGCCGGGCGCTCACGAGTCGGATCTATCCGACGCGCCACGACAGCACCGGCGTCGCCGCCTACGCGGTCGACGGTGACGGTAGCGTCGACGCGACGATCTGGGCAATGGGCAGCGCGTGGCCGGACGTCGCGAACTTCTCTCGGGGGACGGAACCGAAAAAAGCCAGTGTACCGTCACCTGACGGCAAATGACCCCCGTAAACGGTCCGATCGACCGGAAACCTCAGTAGGCGTCAACGAACCGCGAGGTTCTCCCCTCGAACGATCGCAGTTCAGGAAGCGATTCCGAGGGTAGCGGGAGATGGCCGTGATCGAGCGTTCCGAGGATCCGGGTTCGGTCGCCGTCGAGCTGGATCCGAAGCGTCGGCGCGAGCGTGCCTCCGAACCGACGCAGCTGTTCGGACTCGGGAAGCTCAGCGATCCCGTCCAGCGATTCGCCGACGTAGTCGTAGTAGTTGAAGAAGCTGGCGACCAGCAGTTCCTCGCGGTGGAGATACGCGATCCAGGAGTACGCCTGAAACGGCGCGTTCGCCGGGTTCGTCGCGACCAGACCGTGACCGTTGAGGGGGCAGTACGGGCCACGGAGATCGTCGCCGACGAAGCCGTACAGCCCGTCAAATCCCTCGATTCCGGGGGCGAACGTGTGTTTGTGACTCGAGACGAACAGGTAGTAGCTCCCGTTTCGGTACGCAACGTGGGGGCGTTCGAGTTCCTGGTTCACACAGACGGCGTCCACGAGCGGTTCACGTAACTCCCAGTCCATCGGGTCACCGGACTCCGAGATCGCCATCCCCACGCTCCCGTTGAACTCCTGCTGGACGGGATCGCCGCCACAGCGCCCACTTTCCGGCGGAACGGGCGTGTTGGCCTCGAACAGCAGTGTCGTCTCCCCGGTTTCTGGATTCTCGAAGAACCAGGGATCCCTGAAGGTGTAGATCATCCCCCGCGACTGATCTTCCCGTTCGTAAAACGTCCCGTCGGGTTCGAGCAACACCTCGTGTCGCCAGTCGCCGTCGATCGTGACTTCATCCCCGTCGGGGACAACAGTCACGCGACCCCCCACTGCTCCCGCGATACGCTGGGTGTAGGTGAGTTCGGACTCTCCACGAGAGCCGGTTGCCGTATAAAACACGTAGAGGTCGCCGTCGTCGTACAGTGTCGAACCTGCCCACTGGCGGGAGCCGAACGCTCCCCCATCGAACACCGGACCGCCGTGCGTCCAGCGTCGTCCATCCGAGGAGTAAAAGTAGTGCAGTTCGGCAACGTCGTGCCGCTTCCCGGGCAACAGCGTGTCCGCCGTCGTCAGCGAGACGATCACACGATACCCGTCGATATCGGCGATCGTTCCGTCCCGGTTCCGTACCGGCCACGTGTCCCAGATGTGCCAGCCGTCGAACGGATCCGACGGCGCAGGATAGATGATCGGCGCGAGCGTTCGGTCTACACGTTCGAGGCCGGCGGCCTGTGACCGGCACCACGCCGATGGTCGTCCCCCGCCATGTGAGAACTGGTTGGTCATGCGTTCAGTCCCGGTTACTGGTGATCTGGGGAGAAATGCCTTTGCAGTTTCGCTCGGTAGCGAGTAAGTTTTTGAGGACCGGAGCGTGGTCGGGAGTTGTCGCAGTTTCTACCCCCGGGGCGTAACATCTAAGCACACCCTGGCAAAATATAGCATATGAGCACAGCCGGGGGACAGCAGTGGCAGCTCGACAGAACTGCCTTGGAGACGGGATGTACTGGCTGGGAGTGCGGCCTCGTCGAGGCGCTCGGGGAGCCCGCGGTGGCCTTCGCTGCGATCGCCGTCGGACTCGCCGTCTTCGTCTCTGTTACCCTCCTCCGGAAAGCAGCCGAATCGATCGTCGAGGAACGGAAACACGTCGTCCGCGAGCGGAACGCGTTCGAAGCGTTCGCCGATCGAGTCGAGGGGATCCAGCCCGGAGTGAGCTCCGATGGCGGGGAAGCCGGAACCCTTTCGGGGGCTGCCGCGGTTCGGGTAGTCTCCAGCGGGGCGGGTGGAAACAGCGGGGGGATCGGCGCCGTCGAAACCGCCTACGAGCAGACTGTGATGTCCATGGAGCATTACGAGGAGGAGTACGGCGAATCGCTCGCGGAGAACATGGCCGCGGAGCTCGGAAGTGACGTGGCCACCGCGGTCGCTGCAGGCGATCAGCTCACGCCCGGGCTGCAAAGCGCGCTGGTTTCGGAGGCCCGCCGGGCCGCAAAGCGCCGGGAGACGCTGCTTGCCCAGCTCGAAGACGAGACAGAACGGATCGACGAGGCGTACCGCGCGATCGAACCGATCGAACGTCGCCTCGAATCCGTCGAATCGGACCTGGAGACGTCCGACGGCTTCCACGAGGGTGAAAGCGCCTGGAACCGGCTCCGGGCGATCGAAACGGATCTCGACGAGGAGCTGGATCGCCAACAGGCTCGGCTCGACCCGTCGACACACTCGTCCGAAGAGCCACACGTGTTCTGTAGGTATCTCTACGGGGACGGCACCGGCGGCGGCGAATACCCGGTGTTGGGGACGCTCGGGCGTCTCCTCCAGCGCGTCGAACGGGGCAAACAGCTCGCCGTCCGGACGGTCACGGAACGATCCACCTCGGTGTGACCCGTTCCGGACGGCGGCCCCGGGACAGCCCGGCGACAGTTCTGTGACCGTTGCTACAGAATCACACGCGAGACGTCGCCGTGTCCCGCGCGCCGGACGACGGCGCGCCGGACGTCAGTAACACCCTCGAGGTTGTTGCTTCCACCGTCGAGGACGAGCAGCCGGGCGTCGCGACCCGCTTCGATCAGTCCGCAGTTCAGCCCAGCCGTCTCCGCGCCGTTGATCGTCGCCATCCGGAGTACCGTCGCCGCAGGAACGTCCGAAAGCTTCGACGCGAACTCCATCTCCCGGAACATCGACGGGGAGTTGAGCATCACGTTGTCCGTTCCAAGCGCCACCGTGGTTCGCTCGACGAGTTCGCGGATCGGCGGCACGCCGACGTTCGTCACCAGGTTCGACCGCGGACAGACTACGACCGGTATCGCCCTGTCTTCGAGGCGGTCGAGGTGGAGCTCCCGGACGTGCGTCATGTGAACGAGGAACGATGGGTCGAGATCCAGCGCCGGGTTGATGTCGTCGGAGTCGCGCTCACCGGCGTGAATACCGAACAGTTTTCCCGCCTCCCGAGTCGCCTCGCGGACGCTGGAGAACTCCCCATCCCGAGCACCGGACGCGCCGAACCCGTCGCTTTCCCGCATCGCCGCGACGGTTTCCCGGCCGAGAATCACCGGTTCGATCGGCGATTCCTCGAGCGCGTCACGGATGAGTTCGACGCCCTCGAGTCCCCCCTCGCGGAACTCGAGGAACGCCCCAGTCCCCGTCGACGCCATGTAACGGAGCGACCGCCGCATCGCTTCGACCATCGACTCGCGGTCGGCTGCTTCGAGCAACTGGTGTTTCAGCCCGTCCGGCGGCGCAACCAGTTCCTCGAGCGAGAGCCCCTCGCCGGCCTCCTTCGCGATCGAGTCGCCGATGTGGGTGTGGGCGTTGACGAACGCCGGGAGTACGATCGCGTCGCTGTCGACGGACGCCTCCTCGACTGCAGTTATTCGTCCGTCCTCGAACACGACCCGTCCCTCGACCGGGTGGAACTCTCGACCCGCGAGGATCGTTCCCTCGATAGTGGTGGCCCCCTCGAACTCCGAACGGCGCTCGAGGTCATCCGGCCCGTCGGCGTGTGCTGTCGTCATTGCCGCCGGGTTTGCTACCCGACCGCTTGAATCTCACGGAGAGAACGGAGCCGAGAGGTTCACGAGGTTTATCGTTCGAACTCGTCGAGGGTGTGATACACCTTCGTCCGAACGTCGGTGACGAGCCCACCCTCGGCGTCGATGTCGAGCTTCTCGGCGGCGATTCGACCCACGCGATCAGTCAGTTCCTCCCGGGTGTAGACGCCGAGACGCCACTGCCCTTTCTGTGCGGTCCGGAGCGCCGACACCAGCGGCGACTGCCCGTCGAGTCGCCGCATCTCGCCGTTGACGAGAACTCGAGAAGAGGACTCGGTAATCGACGGCTCCGACGGAACGTCCACGATCACGTCCGTCGAGTCGACGTCGGCCTCCTCGGCGATCTGTCGTTCGATCCGCCGGATCTCGCGGTGATCGGCGTCGAGAATCCACTCGGGGACGTCCGACCATTCGGCCCACACGGACCGCTTGAGGAGTCGGCGCGCGTCGAACCGGCGACTGAACCGCTCCGTCTCCGGCGTCGAACGCAGCGCCACGATCAGATCGTGATCGTCCATGCGCCGCAGCCGTTCGGCGTCGACGTCGACGGCGGCACCGCTTTCGGAGTCCAGCAGGCGTTCGGACGCCCGACGGAGCATCGCTTTGGAGATGCGCGCGACGTGGTGTTTGTACACGGTCGGGTTCATCAGCGCCCGTGCCAGCAGGAGTGACTCCGCAGTCTGAACGTTCCCCTCGTCGAGGACCAGTTCGCCGTCGACGAACGTGAGCTCCCGCGTCAACCGCTCGTGGTCGATCGTCCCGTACGGCACGCCGGTGTGGTGGGCGTCCCTGACGAGATAGTCCATGCGATCGACGTCCAGTTCCCCGGAGACGAGCTGCCCGTACGTCCCCTCCCCGCGGATCAGCTGGGCGACCCGTTCCGGATCGAGGTCGTGTTCCCGGAGGGTTTCACCGACCCGCCCCGAGGCGATCAGTTCCTCCACCTCGTCGTGGTACTTCCCCGTGCGTCGGTGAGTGAGCGCCTCGATGTTGTGACTGAACGGGCCGTGGCCGACGTCGTGAAGCAGTGCAGCGGCCTCGACGTGGGCGACGTCGCGTTCGGGAAGGTCGAGCCGCTCTGCCGCCCGGGAGGCGAGGTGATAGACGCCGAGGGAATGTTCGAACCGCGTGTGGTTCGCGGAGGGGTAGACGAACTGGGCGGTCCCGAGCTGCCGGATCCGCCGGAGACGTTGGACCGCGGGCGTGTCCAGCAGCGCCTCGGGAGGGCCAGTCACCTCGATGTGATCGTGGACGCTGTCCTTGATTGTCGCCATGACTGGACAGTAGATCCCCCACCCAGTTAAACGGCGGCAGGGGAAGACGAGTGGGCGCGGACCCGATTGATCGACTGATCGTTATCGCGGCGTCTCGGTTCCCCACATCTCGATTGCGGTCTCGAGTTCGGGATGATCGCGTGCGCGCTCCTCGAGTGACACGCCGTCGACGGTAGCACCGACGGCCGCGCGGAACGCCTTCGCCCCCGCGTGAGTGCCGTCGGGGTGGCCGTGCACGCCGCCGCCGACCTGGATACAGAGGTTCGTACCGAGGCGATCGAGGAGTTCGGGCACCAGTCCGGGGTGGAGGCCGCCAGACGCTGTCGGCAACACGTCCTCGAGGCCGTGGAGATCGCCCGCGAGCCAGTCGTTGATCCCGTAGGTGTCCTCGTTTTCGAGTTTACCGAGATCGGCAGTCCCGGTGTGGATCTGATCGACGCCACACAGCCTGGCGATCTGTGCGAGGACACGCATCGAGACGCCGTGTTCGGGGAGTCGATCGAACGCCGCGTGCATCGCGCGGTGGGCGTGAATCGCCATCCCGTGTCGTTCACACCGCTCTCGGACGGCCTGGACGGCCGCCCATCCGGTGGTGATCACGTCGACCATCACGTACTCCCCACCCGCGGCGGCGACGTCGTCGACGCGGTCGAGCATCGTGTTCGCGTCCGCGGTGACGTTTATGAGGTACGACTTCGGCTCGCCGGTCTCCTCCTGGGCCCGATCGCGGGCCGCAAACGACTCCGTGAGCCGTTCCTGGAACGGGTTGAACGACTGGTCGGTGAGGTTCTCGTCGTCCTTGAGCAGATCGAGCCCGCCGGTCCAGGCGTCGTAGCCGACCTGGACGTGTTGTTCGGTCGTGAGGCCGACCTTGGGTTTGGGAACGGTCGCCAGAATGGGTCTGTCCCCGGCATCGAAGAACTCCTCGCGGACCGACGAACCGTACAGCGGACCGGGAAACGACGTCGCAAGCGGGTCCGGCCACGTGCAGTCGACGAGGCGAATGCGGTCGACCGCCTTCATTCCCATGATGTTGCCCGCGATGCAGGACAGCACCTGGGCCATGTTGCCGGGTTCGAACAGCGCGTCCGGGTACGCGACGGAGATCTCCGTGGCGTCAGCCCCGGGGGCAGTATCGTCGTCGATCGCGAAGGCAGTCGCCGACAGGTCACGGACCTCCCCGTCGACCTGTAGCTCCGCCCACGTCCCGTTCGAGGATTCGCTTGCCACCCGAGAGGCGGCGTCTTCGACAGTCATATCGGCTGCCGGCCGGATCCGGAACCGACAGACGAGTTCGTCTTCGGCCGGTTCGTACGACGTGTCGAGGAAATCCTCGTAGGTAATTCCGACCATGTCCTCGGTGTTCGGACCGAACTCGTATAAATCGTGTGCGGAATCGGTCCTTCGGGGCACCCGGAAGGTAACGACTTTACCCGCGCCTTTCCTAGTTCGGAACCGATGGAGGAGCGCACCCGGGAGTATCTGCGGGGCCGGTTTCGCGACTACTACCGCAGCGCCGACGTGTCCCCGCCGCCGGACGCGAACGAACGGGAGTGGGGGTACATCCCGTGGACTGCGGGCGGCGGCACGACGATGGTCCGCCACCAGTCGTGGCTCGATCTGACCCAGGGGGCCGCGTTTACCGACGCGCTCGCGCGGACGGCACCCCGTCACGCCTACTTCTCTGCGGCGCGGTACGACGATCCTGGTGCGTCGACGATGGGGAAGAAAGCGTGGCGGAACGCCGATCTCGTGTTCGATCTCGACGCCGATCACCTCCCGGGGGTCGATGCCGAGGAGACGTCGTACGCGGAAATGCTCGAGGCGTGCAAGGGCGCACTCGAACGGCTGCTGTCGTTTCTCGAAGACGAATTCGCCTTCGAGGACGTGACGGTCGTCTTCTCGGGCGGCCGTGGCTATCACGTCCACGTCCGGGACGAAAGCGTTCGGGGGCTCGAAAGCGACGCCCGACGGGAGATCGTCGACTTCGTCCGCGGGATCGACCTGGAAGCCGACGACCTGATCCGTCGCGTCTCCGTCGAGGGGACGAACCAGCGCGTGCTCGCGACCGGCGGCGGCTGGGGGCGTCGGGTCCACCGGGCACTCGTCGAGTTCGCAGACGAGCTCACGGCAGCCGAACAAGCGGAGGCACTAGAACGGCTCCAACAGCTGGATGGGATCGGCGAAGGGCGCGCGAAAACCGTCCTCGGCGCGTTCCAGCGCAATCCTGACGCAGTCCAGGAGGGGAACCTGGAGGCGGGCGGTCCCGGGATCCGGCGACTGGTCGAGGCGCTCGTCGCCCGCGAGCGGGCAGCACAGGGAGCCCCGATAGACGAGCCGGTGACGACGGACACTCGACGGTTGATCCGGCTGCCGGGAAGCCTCCACGGGGGTACGGGATTCCGCGTGACACCGATCCCGCGGGAGGCACTCGCGTCGTTCGATCCGCTCGTCGACGCGGTCGCCGACAGGTTCAGGGGACGGGAGATATCGATCCGTCTCGAGGCGGAGTCGGTCGTCGAACTCGGCGGCGAAACGTATAACATCCCCGCAGGCGAGAGTTACGTTCCGGAAGCAGTTGGCGTCTTCCTGATGGCTGGGGGAGATGCCGAAAAGGCGACAGAGCAGTAGCAGGGAGCCAGCTGTCATACGACGCGGCGGACACGAACGCGACGCGGGGGGGAACGGAAACGACACATGGACCTGGACGAACTCCGGACGGTACAGGCGAAAGAACGCCGGAAGGACAGCCTCCAGCATCTGCGGAACTCCTTTTACGCCGACGTGGCGACGTACATCGCGGACCTGCGTGCACAGCGTGACAGACGCGCCCAGCGAGTGGACCACCCGTTCTCCGACGACGGCGTCAGGCGGCTCTCCGACGAGATCGAAACCGCAGAGGAGGTCGCAGAGGCGATCTACGAACGCCGGGTCGGAAAGGTAGTCAAGCTCGCGTCGTTTGCGGCCGCAGACATGGCCGTCGAGGAGGAGGGGATGACGGAGGACGAACGCCGCCTGTTCGATGACCTCGTCGATCGAATCGAACGGAACAAGGCGACAGTGCTGGACGCGCTGTCGGGCGTTACCGACCCCGAACAACTCGGTGGGGACGACGCCAGCCCGGGGGCGGAACCTGGTGCAGTCGAATCGGAGACTGCCGACTCGGCAGTTGTCGAACCGGAGGTCACCGAGCCGAAAGCGCCCGGATCACAACCGGAAAGGAACCCAGCGTCCGAACCCGCAACGGTGTCGGAGAGACCGGGTGAACCGGACGCGGCGAAAAGCGAACCGGACGAGGGGGAAAGCGATCTGCTCGCGGACGCGATGGGCGGTGACGGTCCGAGTGGGAACGGCGAAACGCCGGCCGGGACGGACGTCCGACAACTCCCGGACGAGGCCGAGATGGCCGGCTGTGAACGCGACTCCGCGACCGTCGAGTCCGATACAACCGAGGAAGACCCGTCGACACTACGAACGGACGGTGCAACCGTAGCCGAAGAACGCACGAACGGTAGCTCCGGAGGATCCGACGCCGGGCAGTCGACAGGAACCGACCGGACGACCGTGCGCATAACCGACGACGTCGGATCGATCCTCGGGATCGACGACCGGGAGTACGACCTCGAGCGGGAGGACGTCGTCACGCTCCCGGAGACGAACGCCGGACCGTTGCTCGAGCAGGGAGCCGCAGAGCGGCTTGATTGAGACTGTCGGGCACCAATTCCTATATCCGCCGGGGGTGTAGACCCATTCATGGAGTGTCCTCGGTGTGGCGGTGGGCTCACCGTCTACCGCCTCGGCGGCGAGTCGTCGTGGGTCTGCAGGGAGTGTGGCTCCGTCGGCGTCGAAACGGAACACGGGTCCGAACCGGCACGTACCGAAACGTGGGAACAGGCGTTACAGCGGTTTTACGCCCAACACGCGGGCCCGGACGACGGTGAATCGGCCAGTCCGGACGACGGTGAATCGGCCAGTCCGGACGACGGTGAATTGACCGACCGGAACGATCCTGCTACCGACGAAACCGACGGCACAGCCCTCGAAGCGTCTCACCGGGCGGAAACGGTAGCCACCGCGCTGGACGATCTCGAAATCCCCGGTGACGGAGAACTACGCCGAAGTCGACGGGAAACCGTCGCCGAGCTGTACGCGTTCCTCAGGGAACGGGAAACCGCCAGCCGGAGTGACTTCCTCCAGTTAGTCGACCCCGAAGAGGTGTCCTACGCCAGTCCCGAGGGGTTCTGGGAGGCCGTCGGGCGCGATGGACTGCGGAAGTTACCCGGCGTGACACCGCCGGAGTCGGGGCGCCACGAGTGGGCGTTCGAAAACGGGAAAAGCGAAGGACAAAGCGACTGCTAGAGGCAGCAAGCGACCGCCGCGCTGGAACGCCCTGCAGCCGGATTCACGGCGTCGAGGTCAACCCTCTACTTCCGGAACGTCCTCGATCCGCATCTCGCCGAGCTTGTCGACGATCTCGTCGATCTTTCCGTCGAGTTCGTCGACGAACTCCTGAGTCCGGTCGGTCGTGATCGCACCCTGGCTCGACGGTTCGATGAGGTTTTCTTCCTCGAGGACACGCAGGGAGTACCGGACCTTGTGGTGGGGATAGCCGGTCTCGTTCGACATCTTCACGATCCCGATCGGCTCGTTTTCGATGACCATTCGGAGCACTTGCAGGTGCCGTTCCAGCATATCGACTTCTTTCTCCAGTCTGTCTATCATGCCATATGTTAACTCGTCTTTATTCCTTTTAAGCGTTGCTGTCTGGCGGCGCAGTAAAAAGGGAGACGGGGGTGCCACCCCCGTTGTTAGTGGGTCGATTTCAGATTTTGCGTGTTAGTAGTTAACGCTTCGGGTCGTTCCAGCTCCGCGAGAATCGATGATTTAAGGGGACCCACGGCCGAACACCGGACGTGGCGTACGTGCTCGAAATCAAGCCGTCGGCACGCAAGCGGAACGCCGCCGCGGGACGTGCAGTCAACCGCGACGGCACCCGGTGGTCGTTTGCGACGCGGAAGGCTGCCGAACGGTGGGCCGAAGAGCTCACCCAGGCCGGCGGGGAACTCGTGTGGGTTCAGTCGGCCCATCCGCGAGACGGGTCGGGCGTCGACGGCTACCTGCTCTCCCGGCTCGACAGGGGCTCGATCGCGGACCGAACCCGACTCACGACAGAGGGCACCGGGAGGAAGGCCGACCGAAAGAAGAGACCGACCGAACAGGACGAGTTCCCGCTCGGCGAGCGACGGTAGCGTCCCGCTGGCCACACGAACAGCACTGTATCCACGCAGTTTTGCCCCGGACCCCCTGTACTCGACGCTGCGCGGGTCGAAAATATGTGGTTCCTTCGAACCACCGGAACCGCTGAAGACGATCCGGAGGCCGAACTATCCGTACGGTTGGCCGACTCCACCGGAGTTACAGCCGCTGAAGGTTCTTCGCGCGCGGGCCCTTCTCGGCCTGCTCGATGTCGAACTCGACTTCCTGTCCTTCCTCGAGATCCGGACCGCCGACGTCTTCCATGTGGAAGAAGACGTCCTCGTCCGCGTCGTCAGTCTCGATGAAACCGTAACCGCCAGTGTCGTTGAAAAACGCCACAGTGCCTTTCGCCATTGCAAGTGACTCCAGGCGGAGTGAGGCAATCTCGACATAAATAGTTGTGGGTTGCAATCCGGCTTTCGGAGCGAGTACATAAAAGATCCGTCGAAGCGGCCGGGGTGGGGGTGAGGGACGGGTTGTTGGAGAAAACCGACAGCCAACTCGTTTTTCACTCGTTTTTGAACGAAGCGGTGTACACGAGGAACGCGCCCGTTGCGAGGACGAACGCGAGGAACGTCACGAGCGCGAGCACGTTAGCAATCGGCGCCAGCGGTTCCACGAAGCTCTGTCCCGTGGCGTCGAGAACGAGGACGGCCAGGAGGGCGGCGATGAGCGCGAGCAACCAGTTCGTTGCGAGTTCGTCGAGAGCCATACCCGACGGAACTGCCCGCGAACGTAAAAAGCCAGTCCATCGCCAGTCACCGAGTCCATCGCCAGTCACCGAGTCCATCGCCAGTCACCGAGTCCATCGCCGTCGCGCCAACGCTCCGGCGCTCCCGCGTGTCGTTACGCAGGGTACAAAGTGGTGCCCATCGATGAACGCGTATGGTTACGTTTCTCGCTGGCGGGACCGGCACCCCCAAGCTGCTCGACGGCGCGGTTCGACTGCTCGAACCGTCGAACGTCACCGTCGTCGGCAACACCGGGGACGACGTCGAACTCGGCGGTCTGCTCGTCTGTCCGGACATCGACACTGTGTTGTTCCGTGGCGGCGGCGTGCTCGATCGCGAAACCTGGTGGGGGATCGCAAACGATACGACGACGACCCACGCCGAGCTACACCGACTCGCCGAGACCGCGGGACTGGAAATCGGCCCTCGATACCTTCCCGACGAGCTACAGACAGACGGACGGGAGATCGCACGCTGGCGGCGGTTCTCCGGCGTCGCAGAGTTCATGGAAATCGGCGACAGGGACCGGGCGGTCCATCTCACGCGCACCAGCCTGCTGGACGAGGGGTACCGACTCACCGAGGTGACTCGTCTGCTTGCGGAGGCGTTCGAACTGGACGTCGATCTCCTGCCGATGTCCGATGACCCAGTCGCCTCGATCGTCCACACCGAGGAGGGAGAAATGCATTTCCAGGAGTTCTGGGTCGCCAACCGGGGCGAACCCACCGTGGAGGACGTCGAGTTCCGTGGATCCGCGGAGGCGACCCCGAGTCCAGAAGTACGGACTGCGCTCGAAAAGCCGATCGTCGTGGGGCCGTCGAATCCGGTGACGAGCGTCGGTCCCATACTCGCGTTGACAGGGGTCCGGGAGGCGCTGCACGCGACGCCCGTCGTCGTCGTCTCCCCGTTCGTCGAGCGGGAGGTGTTCTCGGGGCCGGCGGCGGAACTGATGACGGCGGTGGGGTACGAGCCGTCGACCGCCGGCGTAGCCGAGGCGTATCCGTTCGCCGACGCGTTCGTCCTCGACGACGACGACGGAACAGCGCTCGACCGTCCGACCGTCCACACGGACGTGACCATCGACGACGCCGACGACGCAGAGCGCGTGATGCAGGCGGTGGCGACGGCCCTGGAGCGGGTGAGCGAAGTGTGACTCGTCCGTCAGTACCGTTTTCTCCGGCCGTCGCCGCCGCCAGTTTGAGCGGCCAGTCCGACGCCGAGTGGGCGAAAGCCGCCGCACCGTACGTCGGCTGTGCGTTCCTCGGGGGGATCGCCCTGGATTCCAGAAGCCGGGACGCGGCCAGAGGGATGCGAAAGCGAGATCGCGAGGAGTTCCTGCCGGACGACCCGATCGAATTTATAAGGACACAGCTCGAGGCGCTAGAGGACGTCCCGATCCGCGCCGGAATCAACGTCCGTTCGTCGGCAGTCGAGCCGATCCAGGAGGCGGCGGTCGCGTGTGCCTCCGCCGGCGCGATCCTCGAGGTCAACGCCCACTGTCGCCAGGAGGAAATGTGTGCGATCGGCTGTGGAGAGAGTCTCCTGCGGAATACCGATCGGCTCTGCGAGTACGTCTCTGTGGCGGCCGAAACGGGAGCGACGGTTTCGGTGAAAGTCAGAACGGAAGTCGACGGGGTCGACCTGCCGGAAACCGCTCGGCAGGTTGCTGCGGCGGGAGTCGACGTCGTTCACGTGGACGCGATGGACTCGGAACCCGTCGTCGGAGCGGTCGTGGACACACTGGAGGCGGGCACCGACGCGACCGTCGGAAGGCGACCCGTCGTCGTCGCCAACAACGGGGTGCGCGATCGGGAAACCGTCCGCGAGTACCTCGGCTACGGCGCCGACGCTGTGAGCGTCGGACGCCCGAGCGACGATCCGGAGGTGCTCTCCCGAGTTCGCGAGGCGGTAGTGAAGTGGTTCGAGAACGGAACAGCCGACTGACGACTGGCTCGACGATCCTTCCTCGTGTCCTACCGATTTTCCCGTTGTTCCACTTTGTTCAGTTCGATCAGCAGCCGGAAGATCGCCTTCACGAGGTTCGAGTCCACCTCGAACCGTTCGGCGTTCTCCCCGGCGCGTTCCATCACCCGGCTTTCCTGAGACTCGTCGGTGGTGGGCAGCCCGCGTTCCTCTTTCACCTGTGCGATGGTGTCGGCGACGTAGGTCCGCCTGGCGATCAGTTCGACGATCTCCCGATCGATCGACTCGATCTCCGCACGCAGCTCCTCGAGGGACATCTCCTCGGGAACGTTCGCGCGCTCGTCGTCCGATTCCTCGTTTCGGTTCGGTTGTGTGGTCCCAGTCATCGTCGATCTGTTACTCCGTCGTGATTCGTGCCCCGTCCGATCGGGAGGTCGTCAGTCGGGTCTCCCCCGGGCGGTCCTGCCAGCGCTCCCGGAGCGTCTGCAGATCCCGGAACTCGCCGACTGCGACGACGCTCGGTCCGGTGCCGGAAAGCGAGACGCCCTCGGCCAGCTGCATCGCCTCTACCGCCGGATCGGTCGGGAACCCCAGCGCCGCCGAAAACGCCAGCCCGTTTACGGTCATCGCCTCGCCGAACCGTCCGTCCCTGGCCAGTTCGGCGACGAGTTCCGCCATCGGCGCGACCTGTCCGCAGCGGTCGACGTCGGCGTCGGCGCTGTAGGCTCGCTCGGGAGGCGTCCAGATCAGAACGTCCCAGTCGCGCTCCTCCCGAACGAGGAGTTCGTCGGTGTCGTTGTCGGTGAGCGTGACGCCGCCGAGCATGCTCGCGGACGCGTCGTCGAACGCCCCGGTGACGGTGACGCCGGCCTCGCGTGCGGCTCGGACACCGAGTCGACAGGCGTCGATCCTGGCGACGCCGTCGGCCCGGCCGAGCGCGGAAAGTGTCGCGAGCACCGTCGCGTTGGCGGCGGCACTCGAGCTTTTGAGACCGGCTGCAAGCGGGACGTCGCTTTCGGTTCGGACGTGACCGCCCTCGCCGTCGCCGAACTCCTCGGCGACGAGTTCGACGCACCGCTCGATCAGCGTCGTGTCAGCGTCCGGCATCTCGGCGATCTCTCCGGTCACGGCGGCGGCGGCAGGATCGAGCTCGACGGTCGCGCGCGTCTCCAGGTCGATCGCAAACGCCGATCCGACGCCGGTTGCGAGCGCGTTGAGTACGGTTCCTGCCCCCGGCGCCGCGGCCCGTCCCTCCATACAGGAAGGGGAACGAGCGGGGGCAAATGGTTGGCGGTCGCGGCGAGACTGCGAAGCGACGATGCAAACGGCACCCCGGATCGATGACGCCGACGGGAGTGGAGAGACCGCGGAGTACTTCAACACGGCGGTAACAACTCTACTTATGAGTGGGCCAGGAAGAACCGACGTTCCGCCGGACACCGTCGGGATCGAGCTGCGCGAGGAAGGGGTCGTCGTCGAGTACATCGACGGACGGACCACGCTGTATCGCGGCGTCCCCGAACGCGTCGAGGGAACGCTCACCGCGGTTTCGACCAAACAGATCCACGTACTCGTGACGGATCCCGCCGAAACCGAGGGCGTCATGCTGTACGTGAACGACCGTAAGACGGACGAGGAAATTCTCAGGGATTCGGGGGTCGGACGGATCGTCCTCGATTCGGGTGAAACAGAGGAACTGTTTCCCGGCGTGACCGCCAGACAGACCCGGGAACGGACCGAAATCGAGGCCGATCCCGCGGTCGCACGGGGGCGCGTGTTCGTCTTCGTCGAGGACGAGTGGACCGAAGACAGTTACGAGCTCGTCGCTCCCCCCGACAGTGACGAGTGATTTGACGACGAGTCTCGAAAACGATGAGCCTCAAAAAACGCTGGCGCGAACTCGACAAACGTACCGTCGCGAGTGCACCGGATCGATACGGCGTGTACGAACTGGGTGACGGGAGCGGAAACAGCCTGGGAATGGCAGTCGGCGTACTCCGGAACGACCTGAAAGAGGAGCTCGCTTATGGCGACGCTCGGCAGGTCAGGTGGACCGTCGCGCAGTCGAGAGACCACGCCGAACGGCTCCTCGAAGAGCACTCCTGAACACGCCCTCTCCCGGAGTCGTGGTTTGAAACAGCTTGAGATTTTACTCAAATATTCTTGACGAGTACTCAACTCCCACACTATAAATAATAATTAATCCAGTAATAAACAGAGAAATGCAAAAGCACAAGTCACGGAAGTCAAGAGAAACACGCACATGACGAAAGATCTCGAGCGGGATCTGGGTCTCGTTGCCGTCATCGCCGTTTCGATGGGAGCGATGATCGGCAGCGGGATATTCATCCTCCCCGGGCTCGCGATGGCGGAGGCGGGGCCGGCCGTGATCCTCGCGTTTCTGGTGGCCGGAATCCTCGTGATTCCTGCCGCGCTTTCGATCTCCGAGCTCGGAACCGCCATGCCCGAGGCGGGCGGCGATTACGTGTTCATCGAACGGGGGATGGGTCCCGGCGTGGGAACGATCGCCGGACTCGGGACGTGGCTCACGCTCCTTTTCAAGGGGGCGCTCGCGCTCGTCGGGGGCATGTACTATCTCGACGTCGTCTTTGCGCTGCCCAATCTCACCGCGACGGCCGTCGTTCTCGCGACCGTACTTATCGGGATCAACCTGCTCGGCGTAAAGCAAACGGGACAGCTCCAGTCGTGGATGGTCGTGGTGATGGTCGCGATCCTGGCGGTGTTCATCTCCGTGTCGATCCTCCAGGTCGACGGCGCAAGCTACGATCCGTTCTTCACCGCCGGCGGGGGCGGCGTCGTCAACGCCATCGCGCTGGTGATCGTCTCGTATGCTGGCGTGACCAAGGTCGCTAGCGTCGCCGAGGAGATCGAAAACCCCGGTCGAAACCTGCCGCTGGGACTGTTGATTTCGCTTGCGATCACGACACTGTTGTACGTGCTTATCGTCTTCGTTCTCGTCGGAATCGTCGACGCCGAAACGCTTCGGGGGACGAACATTCCGATGGTGGTCGCAGTGGATCCGCTGTTCGGCACACTCGGCGTCATCGCGATCGTCCTGGCGGCAATCCTGGCACTGGTGTCGACCGCGAACGCCGGGATCCTCACCGCCTCGCGGTATCCGCTTGCGTTGAGCCGGGACGACCTGATCCCGGACGTGTTTTCGCGGATCCATTCGGGCTATCAGACCCCACACGTCGCGATCCTCGTCACCGGCGGCGTGATGCTTTTCATCATCGTCTCGCTACCGGTCCAGGAGATCGCGAAGATGGCCAGCGCGTTTCAGATCCTGGTGTACGGGCTGGTAAACGCCGCCCTGATCGCGTTCCGAGAGCGGGATCTGGACTGGTACGATCCGGATTTCGTGTCGCCGGGATATCCGTGGATTCAGCTCTTCGGGGTCGTCTCGGCCGCGTTCATCATCACCCAGATGGACGTCCTCCCGCTGGTCGGGGCCGTCGGGATCACCGTGTTCGGCGGCCTGTGGTATCTCTACTACGTCCGTGGGGAGGTCGACCGCGAAGGGATCGCCGTCGACGCAGTTCGGCGGGAGGCCGGAAGGCAGTACGTCGCAGAGACCGAGCGAAAGATCGCCGAACCGAAAGGTGACGAGATCCTGATCGCACTCCGTCGGGACGTAAGCAGGCTGGAAGAAAACAGGCTGCTCGAGATCGCCGCGCCCATCGCCCGGAGCCGAAACAGCCGCATCCGTGTTGTCAGATTCGACGAGGTTCCAGACCAGTATCCGCTCGACCAGGCCGTCGATCAGTCCGGCGAAGACATCGAGTTCGAACAGCGAACCGACGAACTCGCCCGAGGGCTGGACGTTCCCGTCGAAGTCGGCGAGATCGTAAGCCACGATACGAAACACGCCATCGTGAATTTCGCTGAGCGGGAGGGGGTCGATCTGATCCTCACGCGGGCCGACCCCGTGAGCCGCCTCCGGACGCTGTTCGGTCGAGACGCCGACTGGATCATGGAGCGGGCGCCTTGTGACGTGGCCTTCGTCCAGCTCGGGAAGCTCGAAAAGATAGACGACATCGCGATCGTCACCGACCGGAGCCCGTTCAACGACCCCCTCAAGGTCGAACTTGCTGACGCGATCGCCCAGCAGACGGGTGGACGTCTCCGGTTCGTGTTCCCAGCCGGTGTGGACGCCTCCGAACAGGTGCTCGAATCGATCCGTGCCTATCACGAGGAGCTGAACGAGCTCTGTAGCTCGCCAGTCGAAGGCACCATCATCGAGGGGGAAGACGCACGGCAACAGTTGCTCGCCGAGGTCGAAACCGCTGACCTGGTGATGCTGTCGACGAAGACTCACAAGCTACTCCCGGACCTGGTGTTCACGCTGGAATCCGACCGGATCGCCACCCGTCTCGACCAGCCGGTCGTTATGGTCCACTCGAGCCGATCCCGGCGGGCGACGTTCCTCGAACCGATCGTCGAGCGGTTGCTGTTCAGGGAAGGGAACCGTCAATGAGTCAACCGAACAGCATCGGAACGCTGTCGAACTGCTTTTATCCCAGTTCCCTCTATGGGCATAGACGTGACAGAAGCCGTAGGGGGAACATTTCGGACAATTTCCGAAGCTGCGGACCATCCGTGAGATGATTCAAACGGACAGTTTCTGCCTGGCCCCGACCGGGATCGCTCGAACGAACACAGATCGAACTATGTACGAACGAACCAGAGGATTGATCGACGATCGGCGCGCTGAACCGAACTTTTGGGGCGGTACAATCGAGGTGAAAGAGCGTGGCTGACGAAGAACTCGCAAAGGACCTCGGCCTCCTGTCGGCGCTGATGATCGGGATCGGCACGATGATCGGCGCCGGAATCTTCGTGCTCCCGGGACTTGCGGCACAGGAAGCGGGGCCGCTGGTCGTCGTCTCGTTCGTCATCGGGGGGATCATCGCGATGATCAACGCCCTGTCGGTTTCGGAGCTGGGGACTGCGATGCCGAAAGCCGGCGGGGGATATTACTACGTCAACCGCGCGCTCGGACCGATGTTCGGCTCGATCGCCGGGCTCGGCGACTGGATGGGGCTCGCGTTCGCCTCCGCCTTTTATGCGATCGGGTTCGGACAGTATCTCGCCGAACTGCTGACGCTACCGTCCATCCTGTTTTTAAACGAGATCCAGGTCGGGGCGCTGCTGGCGGGGATCGTCTTCGTCGGTGTGAACTACATCGGAGCGAAGGAGACCGGCGGCGTCCAGACGATCATCGTTCTGACGCTTCTAGCCATACTCGGTATCTTTGCGGTCGCGGGATGGCTCTCGTTCGACTGGGCGGTTCTGACTGGCGACGGCGGGCTCGTTCCGCTGGGCTACGGGGAACTGCTGCCAGCGACGGCGATCGTCTTCGTCTCGTTCCTGGGGTATGCGAAGATCGCGACAGTCGCCGAAGAGATGAAAAACCCCGGACGGAACCTCCCGATCGCAGTGATCGGTAGTGTCGCGTTCGTCACCGTCGTGTACGCAATCCTCGTTACCGTGATGCTCGGGGTCGTGCCCTGGCCGGAGCTGAGTGTCGAAGCGCCCGTCGCACAGGCGGCACTGGTGGCGTTTCCCGAATCGATCGGACCGATCTCGGGGGTCGCGGGGGCAGCTGCGACCGTCATGACGCTCGGCGCGCTGCTCGCGACCGCCTCCTCGGCGAACGCGTCGATCCTCTCGTCGGCCCGGATCAACTTCGCGATGGGCAGAGAAAAGATCGTCACCGACTGGCTCAACGAGATCCACCCTAGCTATTCGACGCCGTACCGTTCGATCCTGCTTACGGGAAGCATGATCATCATCTTCATCGCACTGCTCGGGCGGGATCTCGAGATCCTTGCGAAGGCGGCGTCGGTGCTTCACCTGATCGTCTACGCGTTGATGAACACCGCCCTGATCGTGTTCCGCGAGGCCGACGTTCCGGAGTACGATCCGGACTTTACGGTTCCGCTGTATCCGGTCACCCCGATCCTGGGTGCTGTGTTGTCGCTCGGACTGATCGGATTCATGGACGGCCTCGAGATCGCCCTCTCGATTGGGTTCGTTCTAGCGGCTGTCGCGTGGTACTTCATCTACGCGCGGAAACACACCGAACACCAGGGCTACCTGGGCCAGTACATCAGCGAACGCTCCGAAGAGCTTCCGGAAGCGGCGGTGTCGGCAGCCTCGAAAGTCGAACCCGAACAGGCGAACTACCGGGTGATGGTGCCGCTCGCGAACCCGCGGACCGCAAACGATCTGCTCGAACTCGCCGCCGTGATGGCGAAGGCACGCGGCGGCGTCGTCGAGGCAGTCCACATCGTCACCGTCCCCGATCAGGTGCCGCTTTCGGCCGGTGCAGAGCGGATCGAACAGCTCGACGCCGAATCCGAGCGCCTGCTTTCGGACGCGACCGACGAAGCCGAGACCTTCGGAGTCGACATCGAAACCAGGACCGTCATCTCACACAAGTCCTTCGAAGAAATCTTCGATGCAGCGGAGACCGGCGAGGCCGACCTGGTCGTGATGGGATGGGCCGATCAGCCGTTCTGGTCGTCGGGTCGCGTCGAGCGCGGGCTGGACGAGCTCACCCGGAACTTACCGTGTGACTTCCTCGTACTGCAGGACACCGGATTCGACCCGAGTCACGTGCTCGTCCCGACCGCCGGCGGGAGCGATTCCGATCTCTCGGCGGAGGTGGCCCGCACACTCAAGGAAGGACGCGACGCGACCGTCGAACTCCTGTACGTCGTCGACGACGAGGAGGAACGCGCGGCCGGCGCACAGTTCCTCGGTGAATGGGCGCAGAAAAACGGTCTCGGAGGTGCGGAACTGAGCGTCGACACGGGTGGCGACATCGAGAGCGCGATCGGACGCCACTCCGAGGAGGCCACGATGGTGATCATCGGGGCGACCGAACGGGGGCTGCTCTCGCGGCTTCTCCGCGGATCGCTGGTGTACAGCATCGTCGACGAGGTCGACTGCTCGGTGTTGCTCTGTGAGCGTCCCCGGCGCCGGTCGCTCAGGGAACGGCTGTTCGGACGGAAATTCGATTCGGATTCCGGCCCCGAATCCGAAGCCGATTCGGATTTCGAAGTCGATGCCGAAGCCGCTTTGGACACCAAACCCGAAGAGTAGTTGGATCGTTGTGGTTTCGCCCTCGTTCTGTCTCGCAGTTCATTCACGCTGATCCGCCGAACTTTTGCTCGTCCGCCACCAACAGGAGGTACTCCGATGGCGACGTATCACATCGAGACGTACGGCTGTACGTCCAACCGCGGGGAGAGCCGCCGCATCGAGCGGGCGCTCCGCGACGGCGGCCACCGGCCAGCCGACGGCCCGGACGAGGCCGACGTCGCCATCCTCAACACCTGTACCGTCGTCGAGAAGACCGAACGGAACATGCTCCGGCGGGCCGAAGAACTCGCAGACGGTACCGCCGACCTGGTCGTAACCGGCTGCATGGCCCTCGCACAGGGCGAGCAGTTCCGCGAGGCCGGAATCGACGCGGAGATTCTCCACTGGGACGAGGTGCCGTCGGCGATCCTCAACGGGGAGTGTCCGACGACGACGCCCGACACCGAGCCGGTACTCGACGGAGTCGTCGGGATCCTCCCGATCGCCCGGGGCTGTATGAGCAACTGCTCGTACTGTATCACGAAGTTCGCGACCGGTCGGATCGACTCCCCGCCGGTCGAGGAGAACGTCAGGAAGGCGCGGGCACTCGTCCACGCCGGCGCGAAGGAGATCCGGGTCACCGGCCAGGACACCGGCGTCTACGGCTGGGACACCGGCGAGCGGAAGCTGCCGGAGCTGCTCGATCGGATCTGTGCGATCGACGGCGAGTTCCGCGTCCGACTGGGCATGGCGAACCCGGGCGGTGTCCACGGAATCGCCGAGGAACTCGTCGACGTCTTCGCGCGCAACCGGAAGCTGTACGACTTCATCCACCTGCCGGTGCAGTCGGGCAGCGACGAGGTGCTGGAGGAGATGCGGCGACAGCACCGCACGAAGTACTTCCGGGAGATCGTGGAGACGTTCGACGATCGTCTCGACGAGTGGACGCTCTCGACGGACTTCATCGTCGGCTTCCCGACGGAAACCGACGCCGACCACGAACAGTCGATGGAACTGCTCCGTGAGGTGCGTCCAGAGAAGATCAACGTCACCCGGTTTTCGAAGCGTCCCGGCACCGACGCCGCCGAGATGAAGGGGTTGGGCGGGACGATCAAAAAGGAGCGGTCGAAGGAGATGTCCGAACTGAAGCGGCGCGTCGTCGGCGAGGCGTACGAGTCGATGGTCGGCACCAGGCGGACCGTCCTCGCGGTGCGGCCGGGCACCGGCGACTCGGTGAAGTGCCGCGACAGCGCCTACCGCCAGATCATCGTCCAGCGAGCCGACGAACGTGGCGTCGAACCTGGTGACGTGTTCGAGGTCGAAGTGACCGGCCACAACACGATGTACGCGCTGGGACGACCCGTCGGCCGAGAGGAGAACCCGACGGCCGGTGCAGCCGACGCCGCGTGACTGCCGGAAGGAACCTCTCTGGCACAAAGAATTATTACGTAAATTCGAATACGTCTACATATGCCCGAGTGCCAAAACTGTGGCTCGTTCGTCACCCGGTCGTACGCACGCGTGTTCACTCCAAACGACGTGGAGGATCCGCGAGCCTGTCCGAAGTGTGAAGACGTGGTACGCGAGGGCGCTACCGTCAGGAAAGCTCGTTCGAAGCGCCGATAGCTGCGGTGGTCTCGGTCAGTTCTCGGTCCGACAGAACATCAGGTGAGGACGTACTCGTCCGTCCGCTGCCCGACGAGCCCCTCCTCCCTGAGCGTCTTCAGGATGCCGTACAGCGAGAGTTTCTTCATCCCGAGGCTCTCCTGGAGTTCGGTGATCGTCGCACTCCCGTGGGTCGACAGGTACAGATACACTAGTTTCGCCTGTGGCGACTGTAGCTCCGTTGGAACCCGCTTTGTCGGCCGCGAGGTCTGCATCATCGTTCGACGAAATGAGTTCGACGATAATAAATCCCCATTTCAACGTTTGTCGAAATGCCGTACTCTGCATCGAGTGTGGTCCGATGATGCACACGGAGGGGGACACGTGGGTGTGTCGCTCCTGTGAGAACGAGGGCTCGCGGGACTCGCAAGCAGAAGCGGCGATGGCGACCCAGGATGGACAGCGGGACGACGGGACACCCGCCGTGGCCGACGCGACCCAGAGCCCCGCCGAGACGATATAACACCACTGTCGGCGCGGATTGAAGTCCCTCCGACACGTAACCGTCTCCATGACTGATCCGACGCCGACCCCCGGAATCCATCACGTCACCTGTATCGCCGGCGATCCACAGCGGAACCTCGACTTCTGGGTCGAGACGCTCGGGCTCCGGCTCGTCAAACGCTCGATCAACCAGGACGACCCCAGCACCTACCACTTCTTTTTCGCCGACACCGAGGGCACCCCCGGGACGAGCATGACGTTTTTCCCGTGGGAGAACCTCTCGCAGGGGAAGGTCGGCTCGGGACAGATCGCCCGGACCGCCTTCCGGGTTCCCGAAGGGAGCCTCGACTACTGGGAGGATCGATTCGATCGGTACGACGTCGCGTACGACGACCGGCTCGAACGCTTCGGCGAGACCGTCCTCCCGTTTAGGGATCCGGACGGACTGCCGGTCGAGCTAATCGCAGTCGAGATTCCGTCGGACGATCCCACCGTTCCGTGGACCGAGTTCGTCCCCGAGGAAGCCGCGATCCGAGGGTTCCACTCGGTGACGCTGTGGCTCGCAGATCCGGAGCCGACGGAAGAACTGCTCGAGACGATGGGGTTCGAAGCGGCCGGCACCGAACAGGCACAGGGCGACACGCCCGGAGACGAGCGGACCCGATTCGCCGCGACCGGGCCCGTCGGCAAGTACGTCGACGTACTTTCGACGGTCGAGAGCGGGCGTCCAGGACACGGCACCGTTCACCACGTCGCGTTCCAGACCCCGACCGACGAGGATCAGGAGGCGATGCGTGCGACCGTCCAGTCGGCGGGACTCCGGCCGACCGCACAGATCGACCGCCACTGGTTCCGGTCGGTGTACTTCCGGGAATTCGGGGGCATCCTGTTCGAACTCGCCACGAACGGCCCCGGATACGACAGCGACGAACCGCTCGAGGATCTCGGCGGCCGTCTCGTTCTCCCCGGCGAGTTCGAGCGCCGTCGGGAAGCCATCGAATCCGAACTCGCTGACGTGACGATCCCCCGCGCGGCGGCGAACGCCGAGGACAGCGCCGAGGGAACCTGAAACTCCGCAGGACGGGCCGCCACCGACCGCGGTCACCGGCAAGCGAAACGCCCTTATGGATGTCACGCAGATTTCCCGTTATATGAGCGAAGACGCCGACGCGGGCGAGGACGCCGACGCGGCGGAGGAAACCGACGCGGGCGAGACCCAGGAGGAACCGGAACTCATCGGGGAACTCCGCGAGCTGCTCGACGCCGTCCAAGCGGCGCTCGAGGACGCGGAGACGGAAGCCGACCTCGACGACGTCGAGGCGGACCTCGACGGAGTCGAAAGCGACCTCGAGGGCGTCGAACTCCCGGAAGAAGAAGAGGAAGAGGGGGGCGAGGAAGACGACGAAGACGACGGACCGTCCCCGGTCGAGGAACTCGAAGACCGGATCGGCGACCTCCGAGATGGGATCGAGGACGCTCGCGGGCCGTACGGCGAGGACGTCGTCGACGCGGTCTCCGGCGCCCGGTCGACCCTCACCGGAACTCGGTGGACGGAAGACGGCGTCCCCGAGGTCGAGGCCGCCGTGTCGGCGTTCCTCGAGGTGGTCGGCGGGACGCTCGACGCCTCGTTCGCGATCGACGGCGACGGAGAGTCGGACGCCGGCGAGAACTCCGACGGGGCGCTCGCGGCCGCGCTCCAGTCCGTCGAGGAGGCGGTCGAAGACGCCGAACTCGACGCCGACGACGACGCCGAGACCATCGCGTCGCTACTCGAAGCCGTCGAAGAGCTGGAGGCGGGGCTCGAGGACGCCGAAGAGTGGAGCGACCTCGAGACCAGAGATCAGCTCGCAGCCGAAGGGTACTACGACGTGCTCGGCCACTACAAGGACTATCCCGTGGAGTGGTCGGCGCTCAAGGAACACGAACAGCGCGGCAACGTCGACATGGTGCTGCTCGCGTTGAACTCCCTCCAGTCGGATTTCATGGAGGAACACTGCCTGGAGGCGCTCGAACGGATGGGCCGGATCGCCGCCACCGACGAGGCCATCGAGGAGATGCTCGGGCTCGCGAACCGGCGGAACCACGACGCGATCCGGATCCTCGGGAAGATGCGCGCCGAGAAGGCCGTCGACACGCTGGTGGAGTACGTGGATCCCGACAACGACGCGAAGCTACAGAAGGTCACCCTGAAGGCGCTGGGGGAGATCGGCTCCCCGGAAGCCGTCCAGCCGATCGCGAACCACCTGGCGGCGGGGGAGGCAGACGTGCGCCCGGTGGCTGCGCGTGCGCTCGGCTTCATCGGCGACACCCGGGCGATTCAGCCGCTGTCGGAGACGCTCGAAACTGACGACGACGACACCACCCGGGCCGCCGCCGCGTGGGCACTCAGACAGATCGGCACCCGCGAGGCGCTGGAGATCGCCGCCGAATACGACGACGAGCGCTCGTTCCTCCTCCAGACGGAGGCCGAAAAGGCGCAGGCGACGCTCGGCGAGGAACCCGAACCGACTGCCTGAGCCGCGTTTCTGAGAGCCGCTCGTCGACAACGATAACCGACGATCGTCGGCTCACCTCGCGACCGTCACCGGGACTGGCGACCGACGAACCACCGTTTCTGCGACACTTCCCAGCAGCACCCGCGCGGCTCCGGTCCGGCCGTGACTGCCGATGACGACCTGTTCGACCTCCTCGAGACCCGCGTACTCGACGATCACCCGGGCCGGACGCCCGAATGCGAGTTCGGTCTCGACGTCGAAACCGCGTTCTTCTCCCAGCCGCTGTGCGTCCGCAAGCAGCGCCTCCGCGTCCTCCTGGTGGCCCTCGATCGCCGCGTCGATGTTGCCGAGCCCACCGGCGAGGACGCTCCGCTGGGGGTCCAGCACGTGCAACACCAGAAACGCCGCGTCCGGATGATCCGTATACGCGAGTTCCAGCGCCTCCCGAGACGGATCGGAGTCGTCGATCGGAACCAGGATCACCATACCGACAGTTCGGCGGCTGAGGTAATCAAACGTCCGGCCCCTGCATGGTGACGAACTGAACCGGCCCACAGTCGAGACGATCGAGCGAGCCGTCCTGAAGCTTCGTTGCCAGCACGAGCCGCTGATCGGCCAGGCCGATCGGTGCGAGCAGGAGCCCCTCCGTGCGGACCTGCTCGACGACCGCGTCGGGGAACGTCCGGTCGGCACAGGTCAGATACGCTTTGTCGTAGGGTGCGTGTTCGGGCCAGCCCTCGCGGCCGTCCCCGACGCGGATCGACACAGCGCCGTATCCCAGCTCCGTGAGCCGTTCGCGCGCCGCGTCGGCGAGTTCGGCGTCGATCTCGACCGTGTAGACGTTTTCGGCGCCGACGATCTCGGCAGTCACCGCGGCGTGGTAGCCGCATCCGGTGCCGACCTCCAGCGTCCGATCCCCCGAAGCGAGCGCGAGGTGATCGCACATCTCCGCGACAATCCCCGGCGCGCTGATCGTCGCGCCGCCGCCGATGGGTAGCGGCCGATCCGCGTACGCGAGATGACGCCACCGCTCGGTGACGAATGCGTGGCGGGGGACCACACGGAGAGCGTCAGCCGTCGTCTCGAGTTCGGGATCGATCGCCTCGACCATCCGTTTCCGTGCCGATTCGAACTCCACAGTCGGTACACGGGTGCTGGAAAATAAGCGCTTGTGTCGACTGCCTCCCGCCACTTATCTGCGATACCGAGCCAGCACCGTTATGGCGTATCGGAACGGCGCTTCGCTTCCGTCAGACGGACTCCGTCCGGGGACGGTCGTCGCGCTTCTCGCAGTCGGGCTCCTCGTCGTCGCACTCCTGGGCACAGTTCCTGCGGCGTCCGGCACGTCGAACGGAACTGGGACGGTCGAAAATCGTAGTTCCGACGCCACTAAAGCGGACGCTCGGATCCTCGAAGCGTACCCCAACCCGCACGCGGACGGCGACCCTGGGGAGTACGTGGTCCTCGAGGTGCCGACCGACGGGAACTGGACGCTGACCGACGGAACGACGACCGTCGAGATACCCGACCGGACGGGACGGTTCGCCGTCTCGACGGAGCCGGAGATCGCGGCCGAGTTCGCCGAAGTACCCGTGTACGGTCTCGAGGGGCGGCTCAGGCTGGCCGACGACGGCGAGACGCTGCGCCTCTCAGAAAACGGCACCACGAAAGACGAAATCTCGTACGGACGCGCACCGGTCGGCGCCCGGTGGCTCCGCGAGGACGGCGAGCTGGTTCGGGAGCCGGACGCCGACGGCGGCTGGCGTGCGGACGGGTTCCGTCCCCGGAAGCCGGAGAATTTCGAGAACGTTTCGGGCCGTGCGTTCGTCCTGCCCGACGCCCCGGGCGAGCCCGTGGCGCCGATCCGCGAGGCCGACGACAGAGTGTACCTCGCCGCCTACACGCTGGAATCCTGGCGGCTGGCGGACGCGCTGGCCGCAGCAGCCGAGCGTGGGGTGACCGTGCGAGTGCTCCTCGAGGGGAGCCCTGTCGGCGGCGCCACGGAGACGCAGGCCGCAGTGCTCCGGTTCCTGGACCGACAGGGGATCGACGTCCGGGTGCTCGACGGTGAGTACACGCGATACACGTACCACCACGCGAAGTACGCCGTCGCCGACGACACGGTGGTGGCGCTCACGGAGAACTGGAAACCCTCCGGGACTGGCGGCGCGTCGAACCGAGGGTGGGGGGTCCGGGTGGACGATAGGAACGTCGCCGCCTCCGTGGCGGAGGTGTTCGAACACGACTCCGGCTGGCGTGACGCCGTCCCCTGGACGGAGTACCGGGCCGGCGCGACCGTTCGCGAGGGCACCAGTGCAAACGAGAGCTACCCGGAGCGGTTTCCGACTGCGGAGTTCGACGAGGCGACCGTCAGGCTCATGCTCGCGCCCGACAACGCCGAGTCCGAACTGGAGGCCATGATCGACGGCGCCGACGAACGGGTGGCGGTCGTGGTTCCACGGACGGGCGGTACCGGCTACAGGCTTCTGGAGGCGGCGATCGGCGCGGCCGAGCGGGGTGTAACAGTCAGGCTGCAGCTTTCAGGTGCGTGGTACGACCGGGAGGAAAACGAGGCGCTCGTCGAGGAGCTGCGCGGGCTCGACGTCGGCGAGGGGGAACTCGACGCCCGGATCGTCGAGCCCCGGGGGCGGTTCGACAGGGTCCACGCCAAAGGGGCCGTGATCGACGACACCGCCGTGGTCGGCTCGCTCAACTGGAACGAGCACGCCGGATCGCGGAACCGTGAGCTCCTGCTCGCGGTGGAGAACCCGGCGATCGCGGAGTTTTACTGGCGAGTCCTCGCCGCCGACTGGCACGGCGGGAGCTTCCGGACGCCGGTCGGGTTGCTGGGCGGATTTGCGGCCGTTACACTCGTGGGGGGTGAGGTCGCCAGGCGCCGAGTTCGCTTCGCCTGATCGAAAAGCAGTCGCCCTGTCGGAGCCGACTCCGCTTACTCCGGGGTCGCCGCCGACGAGAGCGCCTCGTCGAGTTCCGCGTCAGCCATCTTCTCGACCAGGGCGTCGATCACTTCCGATCGCCGACCCTTCACGAACTTGATCGAGCCGACGACGAGGTGACCGCCGCCGGAGACGCCGCTTCCAGGGAGCTCCTCGTTCAGTTCGGTCACCATCTGGGGGATGTCGAGCCGGACGCCGTCCGACCGGAGCACCGCGAAGTCCGGGCCGTAGCCGATCGTGATTACCGGCTCGCCGGTTTCGGTCACCTTCCGATCGTGGAGGTTGCCTGTCGTCTTCCCCGGCGCAGGATAGGTGAACCGGTGGGCGAAGTTGTCGAGGTCGACGCGATAGAGGTGCGCGCCGGAGGCGAGCCGCTCGTGTTCCACGTGTGGTTCCAGCGCCGCGAGCTGTTTGTCGACGTCCCGCCGGGATCGGCTCGCGAGGAACGCCACGAGCTCGCGGTGCCGTTCGTCGTCGTCGCAGCCGACGTTGAGCGCGTCGTTGACGAGCGTTTCGCCGTCACTGTACCGCAGCAGGTGGGCGGCGTAATCCAGCGCCTCGCTGATGTCGACGAGATCATCCCGGTCGTATCCGGCCTCCCCGGCGAGGGCGATGTACTCGTCCATGACCTCCGCTTGCGACCGGTCGGAAATCCCGGCAATCGCGGGGACGTGTTCCAGCTCGTCACCGAGGTCAGCCGCGAGCATCCGCGCGAGTTCGACACACATCATTCCGGTCGTGATCCGGTAATCCTCCCCGTGGAGATACGGGTTCACGTGGGCGTCGAGCAGCGGCTCGACCGCGTCCGGGTCCGGGTGGTGGTGGTCGACGACCGCTATGGGGATGTCGTAGTGAGCCAGGTTTTCGTAGGCAGGGACGTCCTCCTCGGTGGAGCCGTTGTCGAGCATCAAAAGCAGGGGCAGCTTCTGTCCGTGGCGGGCGCGCCCCTCGAGTGCGAAGTTGAGATCGCGGGTGACGTCCTCCATCTCGTAGAACGGCGCCTTGCTCGGCAGCCGCTTGAACAGATGTCTCGGCGCGTCGGGGTCGCCGTGGACCGTCCGGATCAGCTCCTCGAGTGCGTACTGCACCGGGATCGCCGCGCACATCCCGTCGCCGTCCGCGTGGTGACGGACCCGGATCGGCCGTCCTTCGAGAACCGTCCGTCGGAGCAGGCGCGCGAGCTCCCGGAGGTCCTCGCGGATCGGCTCGAACGCCCCCCACTCGACCAGCGGCTCGACGTCGATCGGTTCGGCGCGTTCGTCGATCCGCTCCTCGACGGTTTCCGCCACCGTTCGAGCGCGTTCGTCGGCCAGCCCGGACAGGTCATCGACCTCGACCTGCCGGCTTCCCTGGTGGTTCTCGACGGAGCCGGCGATCCGAACCGGATCCTCGAGTGAGATCTCGGGGGACGCCCGCACGCCCGCCTCCTCGAAGGCCGCACAGGGAACGATCCCTGTGCCGTCGTTGACGTGGAAGATCGTCGGCCCGTCGGTCTGTTTGATCTGGACGACGAGTCCTTCGATCGTCACCTCGGCGCCGGGCGAGAGCGTCCCGACGTCGGTGATCTCCGGCTCGTGCTCGACGGCTTCGGTACGATAGTCGTCCGGATGGACGACGTCGAAGGCGACGTCGCCGTTCTCGCGTACCTCCTCGAGTTCGACGATCAACCGGTCGCCGACGGCGTAGCGTTCCTCGAGGTTCGACTCGTGGATCAGGCCCGAAACGACGTCGGAGACGTCGACGAATACACCGTAGTCGACGACGCCGTTGACGACGGCGTGGTAGTAGGAACCCTCCGATACGTCCTCGAGCGTGCAGTCCGGAGAGAGATCGAACACAGTCGGTGCGGAACTCGAATCGTCCCGCTCGCCGGAATCCCCGGCGATTTCGTCTGTCATGTCCCGCGATATGGCGGTGACAGAGGTAAGCGTTATTATCCGTCCCTCCGGCCGGACGCGCCGGCGCGGGACGGAACGCGTCCGGAATCCTTAGGAGGCAACGACTCCGAAGGCCGTACATGCGCCTGTTCCGGTCGCGCGAGCTCCTCGGGATCGCCCGGGAGACGATGGAGTTCATCCTCGAGGCCTCCGAGGAGACACATCCCAACGAGTACATGGGTTTCCTCCGCGCGGAGGACGCCCGCAAGTTCGACCTCGACCGTGACGGGCAGGTGATCACCGACGTGCTCGTCATTCCGGGCACGGTTTCGAACCCGATGAGCGCGACCGTGAAGACCAACATGAAGCCGAACGACATCCGGAGCGTCGGCTCGGTCCACTCGCATCCGAACGGCGTGCTCCGCCCGAGCGACGAGGACCTCATGACGTTCGGCCAGGGCCAGGTCCACATCATCGTCGGCGCCCCGTACGGCTGGAGCGACTGGCGGGCGTTCGACAACGAGGGCGAACGGACGAAGCTCGACGTGCTCGACGTCAAACTCCCCGAAGAGCAGTTCTTCGATTTCACCCAGGAGGAGATCGACGCCGAGCTCCGAAACGAGGAGTACAAATGAGCGGCGAGAACGGTTCCGTCGACCGGGTCGTCGCGCAGGGAACCTTCGACCTCCTGCATCCCGGTCACGTCCACTACCTCGAGGACGCCGCGACGTACGGCGACGAACTGCACGTCATCGTCGCCCGTCGAGAGAACGTCACCCACAAGGATCCCCCTGTGCTCCCGGACCGGCAGCGTCGCGACGTCGTCGCCGCCCTCTCGGTCGTCGACGAGGCACATCTCGGCCACCCCGAGGACATCTTCGTCCCGATCGAACGGATCGACCCCGACGTCATCGTGCTGGGCTACGACCAGCACCACGACGCCAACTCCATCCGAAAAGCCCTGCGCGACCGGGGGTTCGACTGTCGGGTGGAGCGTGCCACCCGGCGCGAACCCGACTACGATGGAGAGATCCTCTCTAGTACTGCCATCGTCGAGCGAATCATCGACGAGCGGTGTCCCTGAGACTCGACGGGCACGGAAGCGGGACGATCACTCCACATCCTCGATTGCGACCCATTCACCGCGGTCGTCGCTTTCCTGGATCGCCGCAAGCACCTGCTGGACCCGATATGCCTCCGAAAACGACGGCGAGAACGCCTCGCCGTCGGCGACCGACGAGAGGAACTCGTAGTTTTCGTGGACGAACGTGTGTTCCCAGCCGATCACGTGTCCCGGGGGCCACCACCGGTCGACGTACGGATCCGTCTCGTCGGTGACGAGGATCGTCTCGTAGCCGCGGTTCCCCTCGCGCATCACCTCGAGTTCGTTCAGCCGCTCCAGGGAGAACCGGAGGCTCCCCGCCGAACCGTGGATCGCGATCGAGTGGTCGTTTTTGTGTCCGGTGGCGAACCGTGAGGCCTCGAATGTCCCGACCGCCCCGTTCTCGAACGCCGCCTGTGCGGAGTAGGCGTCGTCGACCGTCACCGGCCGCGTTCCGTCCTCGCCGGGCATCGGGCGCTCGTCGACGAACGTCTGTAGGTGGCCCGAGATCCGTTCGATTTCGCCGGTGACCTCACCCACCAGGAACCTCGCCAGATCGATCGTGTGTGCCCCCAGATCGCCGAGCACGCCCGAACCCGCGAGCTCCTCGTCCAGCCGCCACACCCACGGCGCCTCCGGATCGACCAGCCAGTCCTGCAGGTAGCTCCCCCTGACGTGGTGGATCTCCCCGAGTTCGCCGTCCTCGATGAGCCCCTTCGCGTACTGGATCGCCGGCAGGAACCGGTAGTTGAAGGCGGCGCCGGCGACAGCCTCGCTGTCTTCGGCAGCGTTTCGCATCCGTTCTGCCGCCGCGAGCGTGGGCGCGAGCGGTTTCTCACACAGCACGTGGGTATCGGCCTCGAGCGCTGCGATCGACGGCTCCGGGTGGAGGTGGTTCGGCCCCAGATTGTAGAGGACGTCCACCTCGTCCACGACCGCACGCCAGTCGGTCGCGGTCCGATCGAACCCGAACCGGTCTGCTGCATCGGCGAGCGTTTCCTCGTCGCGTCCGATCAGTACGTCCCGGCGCACGTCCGGCGCGTCCGGGAAGAACATCGGCAGGCGTGCGAGCGCATTCGAGTGGGCCTTGCCCATGAACCGGTACCCCAGCATTCCGACGGTAAGTGTGTCAGTCACGTGAATCACCTCACTCCGCCCAGTAGGCCTCCCCGGGCGTGGTGTCGAAGACCGCGCGTTCGAGGACGTCGACGGCCTTTTCGAGTCCCTCCATCGAGGACGTCAGCGAGTCCTCGTGTTCGATCGACAGTGCGCCCTCGTAGCCGACCATCCGGAGCGTGGAGACGACGTCCTTCCAGTGTTCCTCCCCGTGGCCGTAGCCGATCGATCGGAACAGCCACGACCGGTTCACTTCGTCGGTGTAGTCGGCAGTGTCGAGGACGCCCTTCTCCCGGGCGTTCGCCTCGTACACCCGGGTGTCCTTGGCGTGGACGTGGTGGATCGCGTCCGCCTCCCCCAGCAGGCGGATCGCCTCGGTGACGTCGATCCCCTGCCAGTAGAGATGCGAGGGGTCGAAGTTCGCACCCACCCGTTCGTTCGTCTCCTCGCGGAGTCGGAGCATCCCACGGGGTTCATACACCAGCATGTTCGGGTGCATCTCGATCGCGAGATCGACCCCGTGTTCGTCGGCGAACGCTGCCAGGTCCTGCCAGTACGGGATCGCGACCTCGTTCCACTGGTAGTCGTGCGCCTCCGTGTGCTCGGTCGGCCACGGCGCAGTCACCCAGTTTGGCACCTCGTCGTTCGGTCCGCCCGCGGGCAGTCCCGAAAAGCAGGTGACGGTTCCCACTCCGAGGTGGTCGGCGAGCCGGATCGCTTCGCGCAGTTCGGTGTCGGCCGCCCGCGCGCGGTCCTCGTCGGGGTGCAACGGATTGTTGTGCGTCGCGAGCGCGGAGATCCGCAGGTCGTGCTCCGCCAGTTGGTCCTGGAGCCTGGATTGAGCCGCTTCGTCCTCGAGGGTCGCCTTTCGATCCACGTGATCCTCCCCGGGCCAGCCGCCGACGCCCAGTTCGACGGCGTCGACGCCGAGCTCCGCAAGCGCCGCGAACGCCTCGTCTCTCGATCTGTTCCCGAGCGGAACGGTGAGTACGCCGATTTCCATGTCATAATGGTGTACTACGTGACGAATAAATCTTCAGTCCGGCTCGCTCCAGTGGGCACCTGAACGCAGTGTCGCACCGGGCACGCCGCTTTTCAGTCGAGTCGGACGCTCCGTCCCGCTTCGGCCGACCGATAGATCGCGTCGACGATTCGCTGTACCTGGAGCCCCTCTTCGACGGTGTTTCGGGCCGGCGGCTCCCCGGCCGCGACCGCCTCGAGAAACGCCCGTTGTTCTGCCGCGTACGCGTCCCGCGACTGGGTCGTAATTTCCGTGTCCGCCAAGTGGTTGCCGCCGCCGGGATCGGCCTCGTACATCGTCAGCTCGTCGCTCCCGAGGTCGAACGACGCGCCGGCGTCGATGCCGCGGACGAACATCTCTCTGGTGTCGGGACGATTCGCCGCCCAGGCGACCTCCAGCGAGATCGTCGCCCCGTCTGCAGTCCGGAGAAACGCCGTCGCCGAGTCTTCGACGTCGAACCCGCCCGGGCCGCAGTCCTCGCCCCACATCTCGACGAACGCGTACTCGTCGCTGGTACCGAATTCCGCACGTGTCTGGCCGGACACCTCCACGACTGTCGGGTCATCCAGCAGGTGCAAGGCGAGATCGAGCGCGTGGACGCCGACGTCGACGAGTGCGCCGCCGCCGGCGACGTCCAGATCGGTGAACCACGACCCACGTCCGGGGATGCCGCGCCGCCGCAGGAAGTTCGCCTCGACGTGCGTGAGGTCGCCGAACCGTCCTTCACGCTGGTAGTGTTTGAACACCTCCGTCGAGCCCGCAAACCGATTGTGAAACCCGACCATACAGAAACCGTCCGCCTCGGCGGCAGCGTCGGCGATCCGTTCTGCGCTTTCGAGGGTATGTGCAAGTGGCTTCTCTAGCAGGACATCCGTCCCCATCTCGAGAGCCCGGACCGCGTACTCCTCGTGGAACCTGTTGGGCGTGGTGACGAGGACGGCGTCGACGCGTTCGAGGAGTTCGTCGACGTCGCCGTCCGTCGGGACGTCGAACCGCTGTGCGAATTCGGTGCGTGCGTCCGCGTCGATGTCCATGCCGCCGACCAGCTGTGCGTCAGATTCCCGGAGGCGTTCGGCGTGATGTGTACCGATGCCGCCCAGACCCACGACGCCGACGCGAACGTCTTCGAGGCTCATGAACGTCGATTAACTACGTCGGTTGTTAAATATCACGTTCGGGCGGGCGGATGTGAGAACACGGGAAACCGAACGGAGTAATTATTTGTTCGGAGAGGAACGTCCCGAACGAGCCGTTTCATGAGCGACCATCCCGATCCGGCCAGGTCGACAGTGCTCGGACTGGACCGGAACCTGGCGGGTGCGCTCGCCTACTCGGTCACGTTCCTCACCGGGCTCGTCTTCTATCTAGTGACCGACGACGAGTACGTCCGGTTTCACGCCGCACAGAGCGTCGTTGCGTTCGGGAGCGTATTCGCACTCGTCCTCCTGTTCGAACTGCTCGGCGCACTCCTGGGAACCGTGTCGGCGCTCGAGGCAGGGGTGTCCGCTGCCGTCACGCTCGTGTCCTCGGCGCTGGGGCTCGCCGCGTTCGTCCTCTGGCTGCTTTTGATGGTGAAAGCCGGCCGGGGTGAACGGTTCAAACTCCCTCTCCTCGGGACAGTCGCAGAACGATTCGTCTGAACGTCGGCCGTCGGACTACGTCAGTCCGTGGGTGATCGCCTCGCCGCTTCCGGTGTCGAAGACGTGGATTTTGCTCCGGTCGGCAACGATCTCGACGTCCTCGCCCTCCGTGATGTCGGTGTCTGGAGGGAGGCTAACGAGCAGCTGTCCCTTCCCGCGCCCCTCCGCGCTCGCTTCGACCTCGCGGTCGAACAGCAGATACACGAACAGCTCGTCGCCCATCGGTTCGAGAACGTCGACCACGGCGTGCATCGTGTCCGTCGGCGCCGTCGCCTTCTCTCGACCCCGGGCGAGATAGACGTCCTCGGGGCGAACCCCGAGCGTCACGTTCTGGCCCGATTGGACGCCCTGTGTGTCGGGATCCATCGGAACCGAAACGTATTCTGAACCGAACCCGTCGGTGCCGATCTCGCCTTCGATGAAGTTCATCGACGGCGAGCCGATGAAGCCGGCGACGAAGAGGTTCTTCGGCTCGTTGTAACACTCGAGCGGCGGGGCGACCTGCTGGAGTTTGCCGGCGTTGATGACCGCGATGCGATCGGACATCGTCATCGCCTGCGCCTGGTCGTGCGTGACGTAGATGATCGTCGTATCCAGCTTGCGGTGGAGCCGCTGGAGCTGGGTGCGCATGTGGACCCGAAGTTCGGCGTCGAGGTTCGCGAGCGGCTCGTCCATCAAGAACACGTCGGGTTCGCGCACGATGGCGCGGGCGATCGCCACGCGCTGGCGCTGGCCACCGGACATTTCCTGGGGCATCCGGTCCATCATCCCCTCCAGCTGAACGATGTCGGCCGCCTCCTCGACGCGCCGGTCGACCTCCTCCTGGTCGTACTTCCGGAGCCGGAGGCCAAACGAGATGTTGTCGTACACGTCCATGTGGGGAAACAGCGCGATGTTCTGGAAGACCATCGAGATCCCCCGGTCCTTCGGCGGGAGGTCGGTGACCTCGCGGTCGCCGATGTAAACGCTGCCTTCAGTGGGGAGCGTGAGCCCGGCGATCGTTTCCATCGTCGTCGACTTCCCGCAGCCGGAGGGGCCGACCAGCGTGAGAAACTCGCCGTGTTCGACCTCCAGGTTCATGTCTTCGACCGCCGTTACGTCCTCGTACCGTTTCGTGATGTTCTCGAGTTTGACTGATCCCATAGGTTACTCCTTGACCGCCCCCGCGGTCAGTCCGCTGACGATCTTTTCCTGTGCGACGATCACCAGTATCGCCACCGGTAACACGGCGACGATACTCGCGGCGGCCATGAGGTTGAACAGCACCTCGAACTCGCCCTGGAACCGGAGGATCCCCTCGAGCATCGGCGCCCAGTTCTCGTGGCGACCGTCCGTCATCAACGAGGAGAAGAAGTACTCGTTGTAGACGGCGATGAACGTCAACACGCCGGCGGTTGCGACTCCCGGGGCCGAAAGCGGGACGATGACCCGAAAGAGCGCACCCAGCCGGGTCGTCCCCTCGACGCGTGCGGCGTCCTCGAGCCCGTCGGGGATCTGCGAGTAGAACGTCATCAGGATGAAGATCGACAACGGGAGGAAAATCGCCGACAGCGGGACAAAAATCGCGTATGGCGTGTTGTACAGCGATCCGTCTGCCATGACTGGCCGGAGAACGTCGATGTTCCGGTTGAACAGCCGGTTGAGCGGGACGAAGAACGCCGCCGGCGGAAAGAACGAGGTGACGAGCACCAGCAACAAAAGCGGGTTCTTCCCCCGGAACCGGAGCCGGCCGAACACGTAGCCGGCCAGACTCCCGACGAACAGCACGATCACGGTCGCCAGAACGGCGATCAGGAAGCTGTTGAAGACGTACCGGTGGAACGGAAGCCGCTGGAATATTTCGACGAACGCCAGGACGTTGAAGTCGGCCGGGAGTCCGACCGGAACCGCCAGGGTCGCGTCGATCAAGGGAAGTTCGATGTCCGCCCGCGGTGTTCCGCCGGGCGTCAAAACCCCGGTGTCGCCCAGCTGTGCGCGCGGTGTGACCGCCAGCACGAACAGCCAATAGAAGGGGAAAAGCGTGGTGACCAGGAAGACGATCGTCGCGGTGTAGAAGGCTGCACGGTAGGCGCGATCCGGATTCGAGATCATCCGTGCCGCCCACGCCTCGACGACTCCCCGGTCGAGCTCCGGCTCTTCGGGACGTTGCTGTGCAGCGAGGTCTGGATGTTCGTCGTCGCTCATGATATCCCTCCGTCGGTGTCACGAAGTCCCCACAGGTAGACGATCACCAGCAGCCCGATGACCACCGCCGTCAGGAACGCGACCGCGGAGGCGGTCGCCCACCGACGGGTCTCCTGCAGTGAAATGATGACCAGACAGGTCAACGACGGTACCGTCTGACAGCCGGCCGTCGCGTCGATCAGTCCGTAGATGCGCATCGCGTCCATCGTCCGGAACAGCATCGCGACCAGAAGTGCCGGCATCACCAGCGGCAACGTAATGAACTTGAACCGCTGCCACGGGGAGGCGCCCGATACCTTTGCGACGTCGTAGAGACCCCGGTCGATGCTTTGAAGCCCTGCGAGGATGAGAAGCGCCATGAACGCCGCCGTCTTCCAGATGTCCGCCACGAGCACGATGATAAACGAGTCGCGGCTACTGGCGAGCGGATTGTCCCCGAAAACGCCGAGCCACTGCATGAAGTCGGTGCCGAAGCCGATCGTCGGATTGAAGATCAAAAAGAAGATCATCGCCTGGATGACGATCGGGATCGCCCACGGGATGATGATGGCGACGCGCACCCACCGGCGGCCGTAGAAGTCCTGGTCGATCACGAGCGCCTGACCGAAGCCGATCAGCGTCTCGAACAGCACGCTGATGATCGCGAACGCGAGCGTCACCATGATCGCCTGCCGGAGAAACGGCGTGCCGAGTTCGACGAACGGGAACTGACCGGTGAACACGATGTCGATGAACTGTCGCGGAATCCGGGCCTCGCCCGACAGCAGCGCGACGTAGTTGTCGAGGCCGACGAATTCGCCGAACGGATCCGCAGCAGCGACCTCGTCTGCCAGCAGCGAGAACCGGAACGTCTCCACGAGCGGATAGAACGCGATCACGCCCAAAAGGAGAAACGACGGAAGCAACAGAATGTAGGCGTACACCTCTTCGCTGCGGGTTTCGAGCCAGTCGAGCGGACGGGAGAGGAGACGGCCGGATCCGCGTTCGGTCTGTGAATCGGGAGACATCCGGCTCGGCCCTCGTTAGGCTTCCTCGGTCGTCTCGAGTTGATCCTCGAGTTCGGCCATCGCTTCCTCCGGCGTCTTGTCGCCGAGGTACGCGTCGTGGATCTCCGAGGAGATGAGTGGCGACTGCTCGGGCCAGACTGCCGTCACGGGTCGCGGAACGGTGTTTTCGCCGACGACGGCCAGCGTGTCGAGGAACCGCCCCATCGGGCCCACAGCGTCGGGATCCGCCTGTTCGATGACGTCGGGGCTCGGCGGGATGTACCCGCCGAGCTCGAAGTTGCTCAGCATGACGTCCTCGCTGACGAACGCCTCCACGACCTGGATCGCCTCCTCGAGCTGTGACGTGTTCGGGTTGACCGTGAGATGCCAGCCACCCAGCGCGTGGGCCGTACCGCCCGTCCCGGCGTAGTTCCCCTGCCCCGCCTCGACGCCGTATGGAAGCGGCATCGCCGCGTGGTCCTCGAAGTCGAAGGCAGCGTCCTCGGCGTTGATCGGGATGACGTACGGCCAGTTCCGGTGGAAGATCGCGTTGCCGCCCGTGAACGGTTCCCGCGACGGCTCTTCGGTGAACTCGACGAGGTCCGACGTCGAGATCTTCGGGAAGTCCGGATGTGCGTTGTCGGCGTCGGGACCGTACATGAACGACCGCATCATCCGGAGCGCGTCGTGGACCGGCTCCTCGTTCACGGTGATCGGACGTTCGCCGACAGGGCCGAACAGGTTCTCGTGGTCCCCGAAGTACGCCCCACCCATCGACGTCATCAGTTCGTTGAACGTACAGCAGGAGGTCCCCTCGTAGTTGTCACCCTGCGTCGTGAACGCGTAATCGAACTCGTCTTCGCCGCCGTGATACTCCCAGACGTCGGCCGCCATCTCGGCGAACTCCTGCCAGGACATGGGCTCTGTCGCCCAGTTTTCTCCCTCCGGATCGTATCCCGCTTCCTCGACGAGATCCTTCCGGTAGTGCATCATCGGGTAATCCGGGAACAGCGGCACCCCGTAGAGGTCACCCGTCTCCGGGTGGCTCGCCGTGTCGACTGCTGCATCGAGGTAGTCGTTCTGGACCGTATTCAGGACGTCCGCCGACAGTTCCTCCTCCAGATTGACTATCTGTTCGCGAACAATAAACGGGATCGTCCACCCGGAGTCCATCATGAAGATGTCCGGGCTCCCACGACCTGCGTCCAGCGCCGACGTGAAGTCGGCGCGCCGTTCGCCCGTCTCGAAGTCACCCGGCAGGATTTCGACCTCGATCCCTTCGTCCAGACCGGCGTCGTACAGTGACTGGATCACCTCGTCCTCGATCTCCACCCACTCACCGTCCATCGTAATTTCGATCGGGCCATCGTCGTCGTCGCCGAGACAGCCCGCGACGCCGACCATCACGCCCGATGCTCCAGCCGCTTGCACGAACCGCCGCCGGGAGACGCCACTCCGTTTCGAATCGCGTTGGGGGTCAGTATCGACCATTACAGTTTCGTCGGTATGGACACCAGGCGTATATAGATTTGGGACATGTTACTACACCTGTTGTTGTTCTGTTTCAGAGATATTGTTCGGTGATCAGGGAGGGCGTCCACTCGATTTCGGGACTGCACCGTGGAGTCTTTTGTACGCCCGGCGGTAACCGTCCTGCAACCATGTCGGTACTCGAACGGGTTCGCAGGCCTGAGTACACCGGAGACAGTCGCTGTTGGCCCTGCACCGCGGTGAACACGGTCGTCGTCGGGGCCGCTTCGGTTCTCGCGGCACTCCTGTGGCTGCCGGCAGCACTTCCAGTGCTTCTGGGCGGACTGTTACTCGTGTACCTCCGCGGCTACGTAGTTCCGTACACCCCAAAGTTCGCGCCGAAACTGGTGGACCATCTGCCGATCGACGTCGGGCCAAACCACGGCCCCGGGGACGGCCCAGTGTCTGACTCGTTGACTGCAGACGACGTCGGCCCGGACCCGGAAGCGGTTCTCGGCGAGCTCCTGGAGGTCTGCATTCTCGAAGGCGACGAGGACCTCTCGCTCTCGGAGTCGTTCGAGGAAGACTGGACCGAACGGATGTCGGAACTGGCCGACGCCGACGAACGCGAGTTCCTCGACCGCGCCGCGGCGGCTGCACGCGGTGACGTCTCCGCCGAACGTCACGGCGATCGGATCCTGCTTGCCGGGGGGCGGGACGTCTGGCTGTCGCGGCCGGTCGCCATCGCGGAGACTGCAGCCGTCGAAGCGCTGGCGGACCGGGGAATCGACCCCGAAGTACGGACGGCGGCGGCACGACCGCTACGTCTGTTCTTGAAACAGTGTCCCGACTGCGGGGGAACCGTGGCGGAAACGACGGTCAGGCGCTGCTGTGGCGGTCCCGGGGGCGCTCGACGCCCGGAGCGCGAGGTGCTCGCGTGTGAATCCTGCGAGGTCGTCCTGTTCGAGTTCGACGAACCGGACCCGTAACAGGGGCACCGCGAGAACGGAGGAAACCATAATGGTTATTGTAGTGATTTACCGGTCGATCGGTCCATCCGATGGCCGATCGTCCGGTAACGACCGAGAATAATCAGTATCAGCCCAGCGACGGCACCGTATCCCTGTCGAGGAGGATCTCCTGGGCTTCGACCTCCTCGAGAGCGGCCACGAGGCCGCCGATCCGGACGCGATCACCAGCCTCGGTTTCGACGACGAACGACGCCACCTCCTCGCTTTCCTCGAAGGCGACGTCGACGACCTCACCCTCGACGTGGACGTTGTCGCCCGTTTCGACGTCCCGGCCCTCGATGGCCGCGTAGAACTCCCCGCCGAGTTCGCGCATGTCTTTTACGGCACGCCTGATCGAAGCGTAATGTCGCGGGAACGGTCGCTCCTTGCCGTCCGCCGCGAGGGTCTCTGCAGTCGTCCACAGCACGGTTCCGAAAAAGCCAGACACGAGGAACCCGAGCGCGGATCGGTTGAAGATGACGCCGTACCGGTCGCGATCGTCCCGCAGCGCGTCCTGAGTGGCGTACACCGAATGCTCCCCGTCGGCGACCGCGAGGATCGGCGTCGTGATCCCCCGTCGCGCCCGTGCGATCGTCGCAACCTCGAAGTAGTCGTACTCCCGCGGATCTGGCGCGCGCGACGCCGGCGTCACGAGCAGTTCCACGCTCACGCCGTCGTCGATTTTCTCCGCGAGCTCGTCGTGGAACCGACGCAACAGCTCCGGGGTGAGCGACAGGGCGAGCTCGTAATCGGCGTCGGCGATCACTTCTTCGAGATACCGGAGGATCGTCGAACGCGATTTGACAAGGGAGACCGCTTCCGTCTCCCGTGCGGGTGCCGTGTATCTGGCCTCCAGCTCGGCAACGAGCTCGCCGAACGATGCCTCCAGATCCCCGAAGGCGTCCTCCGGGTCCACCGCAACGATCTTCATCGGGCGGGACTCGCGCAGTTCGACCAGACCACGGTCGGAGAGACTCCGAACCGTGTCGTACACGCGCGGCTGTGGAATGTCGGTTCTGTCGGCGATCTCGCTGGCTGTAAGCTCCCCGCGCTCGAGAACGGTTAGGTAGGCCTCGATCTCGTACTCGCCGAGGTTGAACCGCTCGCCGAACCGTTCGAGGGTACTCCGGAGGTCGTCCGTCATGTCCGTAGCCTCGGAGCCGTCCGTAAAGAGTTTACTGGTATTCGAGTAACACCGGTTTTCGAAATCCAGTACACACGAACCCGTCGACAGCGATCGGAGAGGGCCGCCCGTCACATGTACATACGATCGTCGGGCATCTCGACCTCCTGGCGCTCGATCCGGTCGGCCAGTTCGGTGTAGTACTGTCTGACCTCCTCCGCGAACTGTTTGAGTGGTTCCGAATCCACACCGAGACCGTAGATGTCTTCGATGGTCTCGACGAGCCTGAGTGCGGCTTCGACGTCGACGGACTGGGGATGGACCGGTGTGACGAAGACGCCGACGCCCAGCGGCGAGTCGATCGCCTGCTCGATCAACGCCGCGTGGGCACCATCGAGGAACCCGGCCCCCATCGAGGGGACGTCACTCCCTTCGAGTCGACGGTTCCGGTAGTCGTCGGTCGCAATGAAGAACGTCCGGTGATCCTCGGGACCGTGCGCGATCGGAATCCCACTGAGGATCGCGATCTCCTCTGTGCCGTGCGATTCGGTCCAGTCGAGTATTTCAGTGGCGAACGGCTCGCCGAGGTACGGCGGGACGAACAGTTCGCTGACCAGGACAGTCACGTCGACATCCGGGCGGGAGAACAGCCGAATCGGATGTCTGGGACGGCCGTTCTCGAACGGCGTGATCGACGGCAACCCCTCGACCCGCACGTGACCGGTCTCCTCGAGTTCGAGGTGATCGACGAGATAGTCTGCCGCCGTCAAGCCCGCAAGACCGAGCGTCGAGAACCCGCCCAGGAGCGTCCGGCTCGGCTGTCGGTCGTGTGTGATCCGTACGTCCGCTTCCCGACGGAACATGCCAAACATGGGTTACAGTTCAGCGGGATGAAATATAGTCGTTCTGGCGCGTGGTAGGGCAACACGTCCGCGGATCGGGAACGCACCATTTATAATCGAACCCGAAGTAAAGGGTCGTACGATTATGCCGAGTTCGAATGGGCCCATGAAGGGAACGCGGAAAAAGCTCGCCAACCACCCCCGGGATCGGGGGCAATCACCGCCTCAGCGGGCGATCCAGGAGTACGAGGAGGGCCAGATGGTCCACCTCCGTATCGATCCGAGCGTCCCGAAGGGACGGTTCCACCCGCGGTTCAGCGGCCACACCGGCGAAGTGGTCGGAACACAGGGATCCGCCTACAAGGTGTCGATCACCGACGGCGGGAAGGAAAAAACAGTCCTCGCACATCCGGCTCACCTCCGCGCCCAGCAGGGGTAGTATGACGATATTCAAGGAGAAGCTCGACGAGGAGTATCTCACGGTCGCGGAGGCGAAAGAGTACCTCTCGCAGGTGGAGTCCGAGCGCGCACTGGAAGAGGACCGGGAGATGCGATACGAGTTGGCGCGCGCGCTCGAACACGTCAACCGGTACGCGTTCCTGGACCCCGAAGAGGCCCGCGAACTCGTCGAGGAGCTCCAGCAACTGGAGAAAGTCGACGAGAAGACCGCGATCAAGATCGTTGACCTCCTTCCGGAGGACCGGACGGAACTTCGCGCGGTGTTCGCCCAGGAACGGTACAGCCTCGACGGCGACGAACTCGACGAGATTCTCAACCTGATCGCAAAATACGCGTGATCGCGTCGACCGGACTGGCGGACGTGGGCTGTCGTCGGTCTTCTCGGGCGATTTTTTAAGTATCCCGTTGTCCTATCGGACGGTATGGAAGAGACGGACTCAGACTCTCTCGACTCTTCGCCCGACGAGGCGGAGGAGATCTACGCGGTCGTGCTCGACTACTTCCCGCACGGACATCCGGACGACTCCCGTCCACAGTTCGAGAAGTCGCCGGTGGCCCAGGCGATCGGCGAGGACCGATTCCGGCTGTTCGAGTTTACGCTTACCGAGGATCCGGATCTGAACATCACCGATCGCATCCGGATCGAACCCGAACAGGACGAGCGGATCTCGCGGATCCGAAAGATCGACTACGGCGACCTCTCGAGCAGCGCGACGTCCGAACTCGAGTACGCCGTCGAGGAGATGATCGACCGCGACGAGCGTCGGTTCGTCGATTTCTACAACGACGCCCAGCCGATCACCCTTCGGCTCCACCAGCTGAACCTCCTTCCGGGAGTTGGAAAGAAGATCAGGAACACGATCCTCGACGAGCGAAAACGCGGTCCCTTCGAGAGCTTCGAGGAGATCACAGAGCGGGTCAGCGGGCTCCACAGTCCGAAGGAAGTCGTCGTCGAGCGGATCATCGAGGAGCTGCGCGAGGAGGATCTCAAATACAAGACGTTCGTCCGCCGGGAGGACGGCGGGAGCGAATGACCGGCGGGAGCGGAGCCGGGGGCGGGTCACGGGATCCGGACGCCCTCGTACGACGTGCCGGAGTCAGAGGGAGCCCGGACCGAGACCAGCACTTCCTGGTGGACGACCGCGTGCTCGACAGGATCCCGACGTACCTCCCGGAGTCGGCCGACCGGAGCCACGTCCTCGAGATCGGCGGCGGTGCCGGCGCGTTGACCGACCGTCTGCTCGCGGCCGCACCGCCCGGGGGCCGAGTGACCGTGATCGAACGGGATCCGACGTTCGCCGCGTTTCTCCGGGAGGAGTTCGACGCGGAGATCGCCGACGGAACACTTGCCGTCGTCGAAGCGGACGCCCTGGAGTGTGAGCTCCCGGCGTTTACCGCCTGCGTCTCGAACCTGCCGTACGGCGTCTCGAGCGAACTCGCGTTCCGGCTGCTCCCGGCAAAACGACCGCTGGTATTGACGTTCCAGCGGGAGTTCGCCGAACGGATGGTCGCCGAACCGAACACGAGTGACTACGGGCGGCTCTCGGTGAGCGCACAGCATTACGCCGACGTCGAACTCCTCGAAGTCGTGCCGCCGGAGGCGTTCGACCCACAACCGGCGGTCGAAAGCGCGATCGTCCGCGCGGTTCCTCGCGACCCGTCCTACACCGTCGACGACGAGGCGTTCTTTCTCCGGTTCGTGAAAGCGCTTTTCACCCAGCGTCGGAAAACCGTCCGGAACGCGATCCGCAACACCGCCCACATCTCCGGACTGGACGATCCAGCTGCGGTCGTCAGCGCGGTCGACGAGGCGACCCTCTCGAAGCGGCCGGGAGAGCTGTCCCCGGCGGAGTTCGCGGAGCTGGCCGCGGTCGCCGCCGAACACGGGTTCGAGCCCGATCCCGGGGAGTAACACGTGGCCGGACCCGACGACCTCGCACAGCGCCGCGGGCTCGAAACCGACGTCTACCAGCCGGCGGAGGACTCGGCGCTGCTGGCGTCGGCCACGGTCGAGGCGGTCGAACCCAGTGACACAGTGCTCGAGGTCGGAACCGGCTCCGGCTGGGTCGCAGCCCAGGTCCGCGAGATCCGCGAGGCCCGGGTGATCGCCGCCGACGTCAATCCCCACGCCTGCAGGCAGGCGCACGACCGCGGGCTGGAGGTGGTACGGGCAGATCTCGTCTCCCCGTTCCGGGACGACAGCTTCGACGTAGTCGCGTTCAATCCCCCGTACCTCCCCACCGACCCGGACAACGAGTGGGACGACTGGATGGAGGCCGCACTCTCGGGCGGGGAAACCGGCCGCCGTCTCGTGGAACCGTTCCTCGAACGGGTCGGACGCGTGCTCGCACCCGGTGGGTGTGTGCTCCTGCTCGTGAGCAGCCTCACCGATCGGGAAGCGGTCGAATCGATCGCGGCCGACGCGGGATTCGACGCCGAAGCCGTCCGGGAGGAGTCGTACCCGTTCGAGACGCTGTGGGTGTTGCGGGTAGTTCCAGCCGGGCCGGACCCGTCGTGAACACGAGAGCTGACGGGATCCCAGCGCCGGTCGAACCGTCGAAAGGTTCTTTGTGTGTGGGTGATTGACTCGGAGTAGCACACCGCCCCCGCGCAGTGCCTTCCCACGAGGTATGCCCTCCGACACTGACCCCGGCGACGGGTACGGTCCGTCCTCCGGTTCCGACACCGACGCAGTGCCCGGCTTCGGCGTCCACCACGGGTCCGCCGCGGACAGCTCACCGGCGGTCCCCGACTACAGTGTCAGGCGCACAGGGAAGCGACGTGACACCTTCCGGCTGGTCGGGCTCGTTCTCACCGGGCTGGCCGTCGCCCTCGGCACTGCCTACGACTACGCCGTTCTCGAGGGGAACGAACCGCTGGCGTTCGGCTGGAATCCGACGCCGGTAGACTGGCTGTTTCTCCTGTCGCTTTCGGGGTTCGGCTGGCTCCTCGTGGTTCCGCTGATTCGGGACCGGCAACGCGCCGCCCGCTACGTCCGTCTCCTCCGGGCCGAGCCGCTCAGGCTCGCGGCCGCGCTGTATCTGCTGGCGTTTTTTGTCGCCGGCCTCGTCGGAACCCTGTTGGGGAACACGATCTCTGAAGGGCTCGATCACGGATACCAGCCGCCCGTCTTCTTTTCGGTCCCGGAGCACGTTCCGGTACAGTGTCTCGGCGCCGAGGCGGCCGGGCGGTGCCACGGGAGCGTCCAGTATCCGCTGGGTACCGACGCCCACGGAAACGGGCTGATCGAACTCGTCGTGCTCGGTGCCGGCGTGAGCCTGCGGGTCGCGTTCGTCGTGGGGATGATCGCCGTCCCGCTGGCGCTCGCCGTCGGCGTGATCGCCGGCTACACGGGCGGACGGACCGACGCCGTGTTGATGCGGTACGTCGACGTCCAGGGTACCGTCCCCGCCTTCCTCGTGTACGTCGTGTTGATCTACGTCTACGGTCGGAGCCTGTTCCTGCTCGTTCTCGTGTTCGGCCTGTTGAGCTGGGGCGGCATCGCCCGGATCGTCCGCAGCGAGGTGCTCCAGATTCGAACGGAGGCGTACGTCGCAGCTGCGCTGGGCCAGGGTGCCGGGCGCTTTCGGGTGCTCCGGCGGCACGTGGTTCCGAACGTGTCCGACAGCCTCGCGGTCTCTGCGACGCAGGCGATACCCCGGATCCTGCTGATCGAGGCGGCGATCTCGTTTATGCTTTTAAACGACATCGGCGTCCCGTCGTGGGGCCACACGGCGACGATGGGGCTGCGTCACCAACACCAGTTCGTCCACACGTGGTGGATCTCGACGATCCCGATCGCGTTCCTCGCGGTGACGGTGCTGTCGATCATCGTGCTCGGCGATTTCTTCCGCGACGCGCTCGACCCCACGGCTGGACGTTCTGAACCCGAAAACGATGCGCGTGACGCGAGCGAAGCGGAGACCGACGCCGACCGTCGCTAGCTCCCGTCGAGTTCGATCCGCGGATCGAACACCATGTACGCGACGTCCTGGAGGAAGTTCCCGACGATTCCGACTCCCGCGACGAACAGCGTCATCCCGATGATTACCGGCAGGTTGCGGTTCATGATCGCCTCGTAGCAGAGCGTGCCGAACCCGGGGAGTTCGAAAACGAACTCGATCACGAAGACGTTCACGACGAGTACGCCGAGAAGGTTCGCGAAAAACAGCGAGACGAGCGGGACCAGCGAGATCCGAAGGAGGTGTCGAACCACGTGGAGCGGACCCATCCCCTTTGCTTTAACCTGCGTGACGAACAGCTCCCCTTCCCGCGACAGCACGGCCGAGCGGACGTATCTGGCCTGCTCGGCGATCAATCCCGTGCCGAGCAGGACCGCCGGCAGCACCAGTCGCTTGAGATTGTGCGTCGATAGCACGCGCTGTTCGAGGTCGTAGCCGATCAGGAACAGCCACCCGAACTGGTACATCCCGACCATGATCGCCACGGCGGCGATCCAGAAGTTCGGGACGCCGAACACGGTGTAGGTGAATCCGGTCGCCACCCGCGAGAGAACGGGGTTCGTTCCGATCGCGGAGTAGGTACCGACGGCGACCCCGCCGACGAGCGCGATCGCCATGCCCGGGAGCACGTACCCGAGCGTGATCGTCAACCGTTCGCCGATCAGCGTCGTCACCGGCGTCGGATGGCTGTAGGAGGTTCCAAGATCCAGCCTCGCGACGCTTGCAAGCCAGTTTACGTATCGCTCGTGGGCCGGCTGGTCGAGGTTCCTCGCCTCGCGGTACGCCTGCACTGCCAGGTCGGCCTCCCGTTCGATCTCTTCTGCGCTGGCACCGCTGTCCGCGAGTTCGGCCGCGACGCTGAACTCGACGGACGCCTCGCCGGGATCACCGGTGAACGCAACGAGGGCGAACGTCACCGACACGACGATCCACAGCGCAAACAGCGAGAACGCCAGGCGGCGAGCGAGCCACCACGCGCGGTTCATGGTTGGATCACGGCGAAGCGAAGCGTCGGACGAGCACGCCGACCGAGCAGTTTGCGGGCGGCGGGGAGGGCTGTACGGGCGGCGAGGACCACTGTACGGAGGGACACGACGGTCTGGGTTGTTACCTCATACCGCATAAATGTTTCTCGGACGAAGCCGGAGCTCAGGAAGAACTGTCCGGGCCTCGGCAGCCGACACGGCCGGAACGCCCTTTTGTTCGGGGCACCCACAGGGAGCCATGACCACGCCAACGCTGGGCGAGGCGGTAGAGTCGACCGCCGATGCCATCGCCGCGATGGAGATTCGCGGGGCGGCAACGATCGCTGCGGCGGCGGCAGACGCACTTGCCGCCCAGGCGGAGGCGAGCACCGCGAGCGATCCGGAGGCGTTCAGGCGGGAGCTCCGGGCGGCCGCCCGAAGGCTCCACGAGACGCGTCCGACCGCGGTGTCGTTGCCCAACGCGCTCCGATACGTACTCCGTCGAATGGACGGCGACGGCGTCGACGACGTCGACACGCTGCGGCGGAACGTGGTCGATGCCGCCCGAGAGTTCGGCGACCGACTCGACCGCGCACAGGACAAGCTCGGCGAAGTCGGCGCAAACCGGCTCCGCGACGGCGACGTCGTGATGACCCACTGCCACTCGACTGACGTCCTCTCGTGTGTCGAGGCCGCGGTCGACAAGGGCAAACAGCTCGAGGCGTACGTAAAGGAAACCCGCCCGCGGAATCAGGGCCACATCACCGCCAGTCGGCTCCGCGAACTCGGCGTTCCCGTGACGCTGATCGTCGATTCCGCGGCCCACCGGTATCTCCCGGAGGCCGACCACGTACTGGTGGGAGCCGACTCGATCGCCGCCGACGGCAGCGTGATAAACAAGATCGGCACCTCCGGGCTGGCCGTCAGCGCCCGCGAACTGGGAACGCCGATCGTGGTCGCCGCCCAGACGATCAAGCTCCACCCGGAGACGCTGACGGGACACACCGTCGAGATCGAGACACGAGACGAACAGGAGGTCGTGGACGAGGAAACTCGGGCGGAGATCGGCGACATCGAGGTGGAAAATCCCGCCTTCGACGTCACGCCCCCCCGGTACGTCGACGCTATCGTCACCGAGAGTGGCCAGTTCCCACCCGAGAGCATCGTCACGCTGATGCGGGAGCTGTTCGGGGAGTCGGCGGACGAGCCGTGGACGGAACCCGGCGAGAGCGCTACGCCGTAGCGGGGTAGGAATGAACGAACACGAGCCGAACGTGATCTGTGCGGGCCACATCAACTGGGACGTGACGATGCACGTCGACAGGCTGCCCGAGCCTGACGGCGAGGTGCAGATACGGAAGCTGATCCAGTCGGGCGGAGGGAGCGCCGCAAACGTCGCCGTCGGCCTCTCCGGGCTCGAAGCCGACGCGACGGTCTTCGGCAGCGTGGGCGGCGACGACTCCGGAGCGTTCGCCCTGCGGGAGCTGGACCGTTCGGGAGTCGAGTGCGGTCACGTCCTCGTCGCGAAGAGCGAAACGACCGCGGTGAAGTACCTCGTCGTCGACGACTGCGGCGAGGTGATGGTGTTCGCCAGCGACGGCGCGAACGAGGCGTTTTCAGCCGGCGATCTCCCGCCCCGGGTGGTTGCAACAGCGGATCACCTCCATCTGACGAGCCAGCGACCCGAAACCGCCGTCGAACTCGCGGCACTGGTTCGCGACGTCGGCGGGACTGTCAGTTTCGATCCCGGCCGACGTATCGGACAACGGGCTTTCAAACGGGCATTTCCGTACGTCGACGTGCTGTTTTGCAACCGCCGGGAGGCGGAACGTTCGGCCGACGACTACCGGGAGCACGGTCCCGACGACGGACTGCTCGTGATCAAACGCGGAGGGGACGGCGCGTCGGTCTCGGGACCGGACGGCACCGTCTCCCATTCCGGCTACGAGATCGACGCCGTCGACACCACCGGGGCCGGCGACGCGTTCGCCGCCGGCTTTCTCGCTGCCTGGCTCGGTTCCCGGGCGTTCCGGCGGCGGTTCCGCCGTGACCGCGGCCCCTCCGATTCGGAAGGTTTCCCCGACGATGTCGACGACCCACCTCTCGAGGAGGTGCTCGCGGTCGCGAACGCCTGCGGCGCCTTGACCGCGATGGAGGCGACCGCCCGGACGGAGCTCGCGTGGGACCGGATCGCGTCGCTGGTCGAGAACGCAAATCGGTGACCTCACGCCGCCTGCCGGTCGGAGGCAGTGAGATAGATCCCGGAAAGAACGACGATTCCCGAGGCGACCGTCACGGCGGTCGGAACCTCCGCGAGCAACAAAAGCGCCAGGATCGTGGCGCCGACTGGTTCCCCCAGGAGCGAGACGGAGACGACACTCGACTCGAGGTGCCCCAGCGCCCAGTTTATGACCGTGTGGCCGAACAGCCCCGGCCCGAGCGCCAGCCCCGCAAACAGCACCCACTCGCGGGCAGGGTATCCCGAAACCGGATGGCCACCGACGACGACGAACCCGAAGAGGACGACAGTACAGACGGAGTAGACGACGACGACGTACGGAACCAGCGCCACCCGCTGGCGGAGGTCCCGCCCGGCAAGGACGTAGACGGCCGCCATCACCGCCCCGAGGAGCGCGAGCGCGTTGCCGTAAAGCGGGTTCGGGCCGACGAGAACGCCCCCGAGCAGATCCCCGAGCGACAGTCCGACCATTCCGGCGACCGCAACCAGGATGCCCAGTACCATCCGTCGAGTGACCCGTTCGCGCAACAGGAGCCACGCCCCAAGCGCGACGAACACCGGCTGTGCCTGCACCAGCGTGACGCTGGCCGCCACGCTGGTCCAGTCGAGCGACTCGAACCAGGCGCCGAAGTGGATCGCGAGCGCCGCCCCCGAGACGACCGCGTATCCGAGATCACGACGCGTGATCCGGCGGAAATCGTCGCGATATCGGATCAACGCGACAGGCAAGAGCGGAAGCGTCGTGAACAGCACCCGATAAAAGGCCGCGATCACGCTCGGGGCATTGCTCCAGCGCACGAGGATCGCACCGAAGCTGATCGCGACGATGGCGACGCCCAGGCCCCCGATCGGTGGGACGGCCGGCCGAGTCACGTGATTCGACACGGGAACACGTGGCAGCGGGGATCGCTTACCCGTTTCGAAACCGGTGCTCCCGGCGGCAACTTCTCCTCGGAGCCGACGACAGCTACACCTCGAGCAGTTCCTCGGCCCGGTCGAGATACTCCCGGTAGACACCGATCGCCGACTCGACGGGCGCCGGCGAAGTCATGTCGATGCCGGCGGTCTCGACCACCGAAATCGGATACTCCGAGCCGCCCTTGCGGAGCATCTCCCGGTACGATTCCGCGGCCGGTTCGCCCTCGTTTCGGATCCGTTCGACGGCGGCCGCTGCCGCGGAGATACCGGTCGCATACTGGAACACGTAGAAGTTGTAGTAGAAGTGGGGGATCCGCATCCACTCCCGGCGGATCCACTCGTCGAGCTCGGCGGGGTCGTAGAACTCTGATTTTAGCTTCCCGTACAGCTGGTCGAACGCGTCCGGCGTGAGCGGGTCCCCGTCCTCGACTGCAGCGTGGATCCGCTGTTCGAAGTCCGCGAACATCGTCTGTCTAAACAGCGTCGACCGGAACCGCTCGAGGTACTGATCGAGCACGTGGACCCGGAGTTCGTCGCTCGGTGCGTTCGCAAGCAGATAGTCCGTAAGCAGCGTCTCGTTTACCGTCGAGGCAATCTCCGCGACGAAGATGTCGTAACCGGCGTACTGCCACGGCTGGCTCTCCTTTGCGAGCTCCGAGTGCATCGAGTGGCCCAGTTCGTGTGCGAGCGTGAACATCGAGGGGACGTCGTCCTGGTAGTTCACCAGGATGAACGGCTGAGTGTCGTACGCTCCCGACGAGAACGCCCCCGAGCGCTTCCCGCGGTTCTCGTAGACGTCGACCCACCGGGAGTCGAGCCCCTCGCGGAGTCGGCGTTGATACGGCTCGCCCAGCGGTTCGACCGCTTCGACGATCCAGTCTGCGGCCTGTTCGTACTCGACATCAGGTCCTTCCTCGCCCGTAAGCGACATGTACAGGTCCCAGGAACGGAGTTCCTCGACCTCCAGCGCCCGGCGTTTGAGATTGGAGTGTCGATGGAGGGCGTCAAGGTTCTCCCGGACGGTGTCGACCAGCGCGTCGTACACGTCCGTCGGAACGTTCGACCCGTCGAGGGCGGCCTCGCGGGCGGTGTCGTAGTTTCTGGCGCGGGCGACCTTCACGTCCTTTTTCAGCTGCTTTTCCAGGGCAGTGCCGACCGCGTTCCGGACCGTCTCCCACTCGTCGTAAAACTCCTCGTGGACGGTCCGTCTGAACGGTCGGTGAGGGTTCTTCTGGAGACGGACGAAGTTGGCCTGCGAGATCTCGACCTGCTCGCCGTCCGGATCCTCGACGGTCGGGAACGTCATGTCGGCGTCCGAAAGCATCGAGTAGATCTCCGAGGGCGCCGAGGTGACCTCGCCGAGTTCGGCGAGCAGCTCCTCGATCTCGGGGGATCGGGTGTGCGGTTTCATCCGGAGCACGTCGTCGAAGAAGTGCTCGTACTCGCGGAGTTCGGGTTCCCGCTCCATGAACGCCTCCACGTCTTCTTCCGCAAGCGTCTGCAGTTCCGGCTCCACGTACGAGGTCGCCGCCGCCGCGTCGGACTGCAGCGCCGAGGCCTTCGCCGAGAGCGCCTGGTACTCCTGGTTTCTGGTGTCCTCGCTTTTCCGGAGGTTCGCGTACGTTACAACGGTTGCCACCGTCCGCATCAGTTCCTCGCGGAGTTCGAGAAATTCCAAAAGCGTCCCAGGATCGTCAGTCAGTTCACCCTCGTAGGCGGCGAGCTCGTCGACGCGATCGCTCACCCCCTCGAAGGCGGACTCCCAGGCGTCGTCGTCCTCGTAAATCGACTCGAGAGCCCACTTGTATTCGCGATCGATCTCCTCGCGCTCGGGGAGGGAACTCATACCCGATAAACGATCGGTCGAGTGGTAAGTCTTCTCACTTCAGGTGCCCGACGTCGTCGGTGAATTCGACCCTCGCACCCCAGTTTTCGAGGTCGAGAAGCATGACGAGCGCGTCCTCGCCGTCGGCGTAGTATCGGGGCACCCGACGTGCGGGTTCGAACCCTTCCGACCGATACAGCGACACCGCGGCCTCGTTGCTGGGACGCACTTCGAGCTTGGCCACGGTCGCACCCTGGATCAGCAGCGACACGAGCGCCCGGCCGAGGAGCCTGCGGCCGACTCCAGCGCCCTGTTCGTCGGGCCGCACCGCCAGGTCCTTCACGTGACCGATGTCGCGCCCGAAGTTCGGCGTGACGTCGGCGACGACGTATCCGAGGACTGTCTCGCCGTCGTCGCCGATGCGACGCGGAGATTCCCTGTCGTTTTGTCGCCGCTCGCGGTCGTCCGATTCCGGACGGGCCGCGACCATGAACCCTTTCTCACCGAGAAAGCGCTCGAATACGGAAAACGTCCACGGCTGGGAAAACACCGCCCGTTCGATCCGCGAGACTGAGAGCAGGTCGCTCTGGGTCGCCCGCCGAACGTACATGGAGCCAGTCTCGCGTTCGGGAACCGTGGTCACGCAAAGAGATAACGACCCTCCAGTAAAAAGACGCTCGTTCGTGCTGCCCGACCGGTGCGCGAGTCGACGCGCCGCTCAAAGGAGCCCGAACAGCCGAAGGATGGCGACGGTGACGACCAGGGCGATCCCGACCGCGGTGCCGAGCCACACGCCGACCGAAAGGGGGGACGTTTCCGCGGCCAGTTCGGCGAGTCGGTCGCCGACGCCGTCGGGGCCGCCGCCGTAGTCGAGTACTTCCTCGGCACAGTAGGAACAGAGGACCCGCGTCTCGGCCGGCCGCTCGTGTTGCGTCCGACAGATCGGCAACCCGTCACAGGTGTACGTCTCGCGGCCGACGCCGACGATGACTGCCTCCTCCGGGACGATCTCCGTCCTGCAGTTCGAACACGCGACCACGTCGTACTCGACGGAGCCGTGGGGCGTTTTCGCTTCGACGGTTCGTGCGTCTGTCATGGGATCGAACGGATGTGATCGGTCGAGGCGTCGTGGGCGCGGTCGGTCGTCGCCGCGATCAGTCGTCGCTGCGGTCGGTCGTCGCCGCGATCAGTCGTCGGCCGGCGCGGCGCCGGAGCCGCTTTCGTGGTGCTGTTTTGTCCACGAGAGCTTGCCGCCGGCCGCGAGGATCTCCCGCTCCCGCTCGGAGGCGTCCAGCTGTGCAGTAAACTCCCAGTCGTCGTTGACGCGGACGGTGAACGTCTCCTTCCCGGAGCGGACGCCCTTGCCGACGTCGTCGACGATTTCGAGGTCGTCACCCTGGTCGAGACGCCCGTAGGTTTCAGCGTCGATCGTCAGCGGGACGAGACCGAAGTTGAACAGGTTCGCCTTGTGGATCCGGGCGAAGCTCCGTGCGAACACGCCCTGCACGCCGAGATACATCGGACACAGCGCGGCGTGCTCCCGGGAGGAACCCTGCCCGTAGTTCTCGCCGGCCACCAGGAAGCCGCCGTCGGCCTCGAGCGCCCGATCGGCGAACGTTTCGTCGACCCGCGAGAGCGTAAACTCCGACAGCTTCGGGATGTTCGACCGGTACATCAGGATGTCGGAGGTGGCGGGGATGATGTGGTCGGTCGTGATGTTGTCCCCCATCTTCAACAGCGCCTCGCCGGCGAGTTCCGACTCCAGTTCGTCCCTGAGTGGGACCTCGCCGATGTTGGGCCCCTTGATGAGTTCGTCGTCGATCGCTTCCTCGGGGGCGATGATGTCCGGATCGTCCTGTCCCATCCCCGGGGAGTAGCCGTCCCCGATCTCGAAGCCGGGTGCCTCCAGATCGCCGAGCTCCTCGGCGAGGTCTCGCGGATCGACGATTTCGCCGGTGATCGCCGCCGCAGCCGCCACCTCCGGGGAACACAGGTACACCGCGTCGTCTTCGATCCCCGACCGGCCCTCGAAGTTCCGATTGAACGTCCGCAGCGAGACCGAATCTGAGGCGGGAACGTGGCCGATCCCGATACACGCCCCACAGGTTGCCTCCGAGAAGTTGACGCCGGCGGCCATCAGCTCGGCGGTCCATCCCTCCCGGGAGAGCATCTCCGACGCCTGCTTCGATCCGGGGGCGACGATCATTTCGGTCCCCTTCGAGACCTCCCGCCCCTCGAGCATCTTCGCCGCGGGGAGGACGTCCTCGTAGGCGCCGTTGGTACACGAGCCGACGATCACCTGGTCCACCTCGGTTCCGGCGGCCTCTCGAACCGGAATCACGTTGTCGGGCATGCTCGGGGCGGCGATCAGCGGCTCGAGTTCCGAGAGGTTCACGACGACCTCGTCGTGGTACTCCGCGTCATCGTCGGGAGTGAGTTCGACGTATTCCTCCTCCCGGCCGATCCTCGAGAGCCAGTCTCTTGTCTCCTCGTCAGTGGGGAAGATCGAACTCGTCGCCCCGAGCTCTGTTCCCATGTTGGTGATCGTAGTGCGTTCGGGGACCGTGAGCGATTCGACCCCGGGGCCGGTGTACTCCAGTACCTTGCCGACGCCCCCTTTCACGGAGAGCTCGTCGAGCAGGTGGAGGATCACGTCCTTGGCGGTCGCCCACTCGGGGAGTTCACCCTCGAGACGGATGTTGACGATCTCGGGCATCTCGACGTAGTAGGGGCCCCCGCCCATCGCGACCGAGATGTCGAGCCCGCCGGCACCGATCGCGAACTGACCCAGTCCACCCGGGGTCGGCGTGTGCGAGTCGGAGCCGAGCAGCGTCTTGCCCGGCGCGGCGAAGTTCTCCTTGTGAACCTGGTGACAGATTCCGTTCCCCGGACGGGAGAAGTAGGCGCCGTACTTGCCCGACGCCGATCGGAGGAACCGGTGGTCGTCGGTGTTCTTGAAGTCGAACTGGTAGGTCTGGTGGTCGCAGTACTGCGCTGCAAGCTCCGTCTGGACTTCCTCCAGTTCCAGCGCCTCGAACTGGAGCCACACCATCGTGCCAGTGGTGTCCTGGGTGAGCACCTGATCGATCTCGATCCCGATCTCCTCGCCGGGTTCGAGCTCGCCGTCGACGAGATGATCCGCGAGAATCTGCTCCGTGACTGTCTGTCCCATATCGTCTCATTGTCGGGACGCCTTCGGTATAAATCCCTTGAGTCGATGGATAAACCCCTTGAACAATTAGCCCGGCCACTTATCCATACTACCCGAACTGTCGCTACGAGCTCGGAAAGAGTAGCCGGTGAGACAGCTGCCGAGGTCAGTGGTCCTCGTACAGCCAGGTCTCGTCGATCCGCTCGTAGTCGACGAGCTCCCCTTCGTCGAAGAACAGCGCGATCTCGCGTTCGTTGGCCCCCTCGTCCTCGTGGTCGGAGGCGTGGACGACGTTGCGACCCAGATCGAGGCCGTAATCCCCGCGGATCGTCCCGGGATCGGCTTCCAGCGGGTCCGTCGTGCCGACCATGCTACGGACCTGTCGGGTCGCGTCCGCGCCCTGCAGCACGAACGCGAAGACGGGACCCGACGTGATGAACGAAACCAGATCGTCGTAGAACGGCTTGTCCTCGTGCTCGGCGTAGTGTTCGCTGGCGAGTTCCTCGTCGAGCTGCAGGAACTTGCCGGCGACGACCTTCAGGCCGCGGTCTTCGAAGCGGGAGAGGATCTCCCCGATTAGCCCGCGCTGGACGCCGTCGGGCTTGATCATCACGAACGTGCGCTCGTCGTGGTGGCTCATCCGTCGTCCTCCTCGTCCGAGTCTGCTTCAGCTTCCGCGTCTTCGACCTCTTCGGCTTCTTCGCCTTCCTCGGACTCTTCCGCCTCTTCGGCCCCTTCGACCTCTTCGGCTTCTCCGCCTTCCTCGGACTCTTCAGCCTCTTCGGCTTCCTCAGACTCTTCAGCCTCTTCTGCCTCTTCGACCTCTTCAGCTTCCTCGTGCTCTACGGCCGAGGCGCGTTCGGAGCGTCCCGCCTCGGTCCACTCCAGGTCGCGGGCCTCGCGGCCGAGGAGATAGTTCTTCTCGGCCTTGGAGTCCTTGAAGTGGAGCACGGTTCCGTCCGTCTTGACGAACATCGTGCCCGTACCGGGCTCGATCTCCTCACCGGTGTAATCGCAGGTACGCTTTTCGACCATTACTGTCCTCCGATCGAATCGGCGTCACGCTGGGTCTCCCGAAGCTGGAGGATGTCGCCCTCCCGGACGGGACCCAGGACGTTCCGCGTGATGATTCGTCCCTTGTTCGATCCTTCCTGGATGCGGCACTTGACCTGCATGGCCTCGCCGTGCATCCCGGTCTTGCCGACGACCTCGATGACCTCCGCGGAGGTCGAGTCGCCGGTGCCCTCTTCTGCGCTCATGGTCGCTTACCGGAGTTCCTCGACCTTTTCGGCGATGTCTTCGACGTCGTCGCTCGCCTCGCCGGCGTCGACGATCGCCGCCGCCGCACTGCCGACCTCCAGGCCGGCCGCGCGCCCGACGTCGTTTTGCGTTTCGACGAAGACGACAGCGATCCCCTTCTCGTCGGCCAGCTCCGGGAGATGCATCACGATCTCCTCGGGCTGAACGTCCTCGGCGACGATGACGAGGTCGGCGTTGCCGCGCTCGACGGCTTTGGTCGTTTCGTTGGTTCCTTTCTTGACGATCCCTGTATCGCGGGCGATCTCGAGCGCCTCGAGTGCTCGGTCCGCGAGGTCGGCCGGAGTTTCGTAGTCGACGTAAACTGGCATGGTTGTTACCCTCCTGCCCGTGGGCTCGCGTGACCACGCCGGCGGTCGAGTCCCTGACGGCGCGGCACATCATCAACCCCGAACAGGCTGTACAGTTCCGTTGAGCGGGTTCGGTTAAAAACGCTTTCAAACTACCGAGCGCGTGCGAACAGGAGGCACGGGGCTCGGATCGAGGGGGGACGTCGGTGGGGCGTTCATTCGGCGAGCAGTTCCATCGTGACTGACGCGAGTTCCTCCGGAGCGACACCGACGAGCCGGCCGTCGCCGAGTTTGAGGCGCAGACGGGGACGGCCAACGTCGATCGGAACCTTCTCGGTGTCGATCGCGCCGACGTCCTCGAGGTAGGTTTTGGTCCGCGAGAACGTCGCCTTCGACGCGATGCCGACGTCTTCGCCCCACTTGGAGATGTCGTACAGCAACACGTCGTTTTTCGCGGCCACGATCAGCGAAATCGTCACCTCGTCGAGCCCGTCTCCGTTGCCACGAGCAGTCTCGAGTGCGCCGAGGACGGCGTCGAAGTCGTCTCGCGTCGCCTCACCGATCTCCGCGGCGAGCGTCTCTCTCACGTGGCTGATCGCCGGCGTTCGGAGGTTGTACGGTTCCGCGGCGGCCCAGACTTCGTCGTAGGCGGCGACGACGGCGTCGACGAAATCCCGGTCCTCGGTGACCAAAGCACCCACGTTGTCCCCGGTGGTGACGAGGGCCATCACTGCCTCCGCGGAAACGAGAAGCGAGTTGTCCTCGTCTTCGACGAGCGTGCGCATCTCGAGTGTTCCCTCCTCGACGAGATCTGCGGCGGCCGATCCGACGATAAAGTCGTCCATGACGTATTTCAGTACGTCCTCGTCGGCGAGTAGTCGAACGGTGGGGACCTCTTCGGTGTCGGCTGTGACCGCGACGAAGGCCTCGATGACCGCGGGAGACGGGTCGACAACGTACAGCGTTTCCCTAGCCTGGTCCAGCGCCTCACCGAGGATATTCTCGACGTCCTCCTCGAGTAAATTCGATGTCATCAGTCTACCGAGATAATCGTCTGATATCTATTTAATATTAACGGGGATCTTTCGAGTAAAACAGTCGTTTGAGGGGCTCTAACCGCCGAATTCTTCAGAATCTTCTCGTATCTCGGGATCGGATAATTTCTCAGAGAGCGGAGTTATTATTAATATATTATCACTGTATTGTTTTGGCTAGAGAATTCCACAACAGCGCGGGAGCGGCGAACCGGAATAGGTGCACTGGTGACGGAAACGTCGGCGGAGACGGACAGGTTTATGGGTGTTTCACTCGCGGATCGGGATATGGAGTTCCAATACGTACGCGAAGCGGATCCGGCAGTGGCAGACGCACTGGCCGGCGAAGTCGACCGACAGGAGGAGACGCTGTCGTTGATCGCGAGCGAGAACTACGTGAGCCGCGCAGTGATGGAGGCCCAGGGCAGCCTTCTTACGAACAAGTACGCGGAAGGATACCCCGACCGCCGATACTACGCCGGCTGCGAGTACGTCGACGAGATCGAACAACTCGCGATCGACCGGGCCAAGGAACTGTGGGGTGCCGACCACGTCAACGTGCAGCCGCACTCGGGGACTCAGGCGAACATGGCGGTGTATCTCGCAACACTCGACCCCGGCGATCGGATCCTCTCGCTGGAGCTGAGCCACGGCGGCCATCTGAGTCACGGCCATCCCGTGAACTTCACGGGACAGCTATTCGACGTCGAGCACTACCACGTCGACCCCGACACCGGCTATCTCGACTACGAGGAACTGCAAGAGAAAGCCGAAGCGTTCGATCCGGACATCATCGTCTCCGGTTTCTCGGCGTATCCCCGTGAAGTCGAGTGGGAGACCATCCAGGAGATCGCCGACACGGTCGGTTCTTACCACCTGGCCGATATCGCTCACATCACGGGTCTGGTCGCCGCCGGCGCGCACTCCTCGCCGGTCGGCGTCGCGGACTTCGTAACCGGGTCGACCCACAAGACGATCCGAGCCGGGCGTGGCGGGATCGTGATGACCGACGACGAACACGCCGAAGACATCGACAAGGCAGTGTTCCCGGGGGGGCAGGGGGGCCCACTCGCCCACAACATCGCCGGAAAGGCCGTCGGGTTCGGCGAAGCACTGAAGCCCGAGTTCGACGAGTACATCCAGCAAACGATCGACAACGCCCGGACGCTCGGTGAGACGCTCTCGGAGCACGGTCTGTCGCTCGTCTCCGGCGGCACCGACAATCACCTGGTGCTTGTGGACCTGCGGGACTCCCATCCAGATCTTACCGGCGGGACCGCCGAGGACTCGCTGGCTGCCGCGAACGTGATTCTCAACGCGAACACCGTCCCCGGTGAAACCCGGTCGGCGTTCGATCCCTCGGGTCTGCGTGCCGGCACGCCGGGCATCACGACCCGTGGATTCGACGAGGCTGTCGTCGAAGAACTCGGTGGTCTCATCTACCGGATTATCGACAACCACGACTCCGAGGACGTGATCTACGACGTCGGCGAACGCATCGACGAACTCTGTAAAGAGTATCCACTGTACGCGTGAGGCCGCAGTCGAAACTGAACACCACCTGACAGCTCCACGATCCGACCGTCCGGTAGCTCGTATCGAACAATCAAAAAGAATAATACCAGTTCCGGGCAAACTACAGGTAGTCGATGTCTCTCGGTCAGATAACGCGTCGTTTCACTGTGTTTTGCGGTGTGTGGACTGGCGAGGCGAGGGGTACGTATGTATGAGCTCGACCCCCACCTCGACGCGCAGGTCGAGCCAGGGACGAACCTCCTGATCACGGGGCCGTCGCTGACCGGAAAGCGGTCGCTCGCGCTTGATCTGCTCGCTGACGGGACCGAACGGGGGGACGGCGCGATCGTGGTGACGACGAAGGACAGTGCCGACCGCGTCCTCGGTGATTACGCGAAGCGAACCGAGTACGAGGGACGCCCCGTCGCAGTCGTCGACTGTGTCACCCGTCAGCAGGGTGTCGGCGACATGCGCGACGACGACCGGATCAAGTACACGTCGTCGCCGGTCGACATGACCGGAATCGGCATCAAGCTCTCGGAGTTCCTCCAGGCGTTCTACCACGACCGAGGGATCCAGCGGAACCGCATCATGCTCCACTCGCTTTCGACACTTTTGATGTATTCGGACCTCCAGACGGTGTTCCGCTTCCTCCATGTCTTCACCGGACGGATCCAGAGTGTCGGCGGCCTCGGCCTGTTTTGCATGGACTCGACGGCTCACGACGACCGGGAACGGAACACTCTCACACAGTTGTTCGACGGGATCGTCGAAACCTCGGAGGACGCCGAGCCGACGATCCGGCTCGGTGAATGACCGACGAGCACACTTTCAACCTGCAGGACTGCAGATAGTGTATGCCGATCGAAACAGACGCCGAGTTGCGGGAGTTGCTTTCCGTCGACACTATCGCCGTCGTCGGCTGTTCGACGACGCCGGGGAAAGCCGCCCACGACGTACCGCGATATCTCCAGTCACAGGGATATCGGATTTTTCCGGTCAATCCGTTCGCAGACGAGATCCTCGGCGAGGCGACGTTCGACTCGCTGTCGGCGGTGTCCGAAGAAGTCGATCTGGTCGAGGTGTTCCGCCCGAGCGATGAGGTTCCGAGAATCGTCGAGGAACTACTGGAGCGCCGCGAGACACGAGGCGACGCGGGGATACTTTGGCTCCAGCTCGGAATACAGCACGACGACGCGGTACGCCGCGCGGAGGAGGCCGGCGTCCGCGTCGTTCAGGATCGCTGTCTGAAAGTCGAACACCGCCGGCTGGGGAGCGGAAACCGGACACAGTGACGACGAAAGACTATTTCAGGAGTGAGGGTGGAACCGTCGTGCCGCCTCCCGGACGGCTTCGGCGTCCCCGAGGAACGTCACGTGGTCGCCGTACTCGACCACCTCGTCGGCGTCGGGAACGTGCGTGTCGTCTCCCCTGCCGATAACTGCGACGATACAGCCCGAGGGGATCGCCTCGTTCACCTCACGGATCGTCTTGCCGGCGAGGTCTTCTGCGGTCACCTCGATCTCGACGACGTCGTGGCCCTCTCCGAGTTCGTTCATCCAGTGGGCCATTGCCGGTCGCTCTATCTCGTTGTCGATCGACCACGCCGTAGCCAGGGATGCGTCGATCGCGGTCACGTCGAGGGAGTCGAACGCGTCGACGTTCTCGGGCTGATTGACCCTGGCGTACACCCGATCGACGTCGAACTTCGACCGCGCGAGCTGTGACACCAGCAGGTTGTCGTTGTCGTCTCCCGTTGCGGCGACGACGATCTTCGCGTCGTCGATTCCCATGCCTCTGAGGACATCGGATTCGGTTGCGTCACCCTCGTGTGCGGTAAACCCCAGTTCCCGTACCTCCCGGACGACGTCCCGGTCGACGTCCACGATGACGACGTTTTCGCCGCGCTGTTCGAGCTGTCGTGCGAGCGTGCGACCCACCCGGCCGCCGCCTGCGATGATCACTTTCATTGGTATCACGCCGAGCCTGTCTGCGATCTGTCGTGCCAACCCGGCCTGGAGCACGACAGTAGCGAAAATGATGAGAAAGACGACCCCGACGAGCGCCTGGGCCACCTCGCTTTGTCCTGCGTCCTGTAGCTGGATCGCGAACACGGTCGCGACCGACGCCGGAATGATCCCCCGAGGGCCGACGAGACTGAGAAACAGCTTCTCTTCGCGGGTGAAGCGCCAGGATCTGACCGAGAGAAACACCACGCCCGGGCGCACCACGAGCGCCACGAGAACGACGACGAGGACGCCGGCAAGCCCCAGCTGGGCGATGTCACCGAAGTTCAGAAGTGCCGCGAGGACGATGAAGATAAACGACAGCACGATGGCCCTGATGTCGCGCTCGAAGGACTCGATGGCATCCCGATGGGGAAGCTCCACGTTCCCCAGCACGATCCCGGCGGTCGCGGCGGCTGCGACACCGGCTTCGGCGGCGACGGTGTCGGCGATCGCGTACGTCCCCACGATCCCGGCGAAGACGATCAGCCGGGTGACGTGCGGGGCCGAGTCGGGAGAGATGTCCAGCTGCGTCAGCGCGTAGTAGACGACGGCAGCGACGGCCAGCCCGGCGGCGACCCCGACCCCGATGCGTTCGAGGAACCCGAGGAACACCGACCCGTAGGAGCCGCTGCCCACGACGAGCAGTTCGAAGACGACCACTGCGAGCACCGCGGCGGTGACGTCGTTTATGATCCCCTCGGCCTCCAGGACCGACGCGACCTGTTCGCGGACCGTGACCACCTCGAGGATCGGGGTGATCACCGTCGGTCCCGTGGCGATCATCAACGCCCCGATCAACAGCGCGACCTCCCATCCCGGCCCGATCAGGTAGTGGATAACCGCCGCGGTGCCGAGAAACATCACGACCGCCCCAATCGACACCATCCCGAGGATGGCCTGCGGCGCTCGCTGCAGGCGCTCGCGTCTGAGTTCGAACGCTCCCTCGAACACGATCACTGCCACGCCGACGCCGACGATGACGAACAGGCCATCGCCGAACGTCTCCAGGGAGACCAGCCCCAGGACGTGCGGCCCGATCAGCACCCCCGAAAGAATGTGAAACAGGACGCTCGGAACCCGGAGTTTCATCGAGAGGAGCTGTCCGGCGACACCGAGGGCGAGAACGAGCGCAGTGACGGCGAGGACAGCTGAACTCACTGTCTACAGTATTGTACTAGGAGGTAAAAAGCGCACCGTATTACTGGTGCGGGGAGGCCAAAAATCAAACCGCGAGACGGCGGGTCGCAAAGCGGGTCCCATCAGGACCCCCGACGGCTCGGGGATTAATGGGACTCGGCGTCGAATCCTCCGCCAGAAACCGATGGTCTCACAGGGACAGACGGCACCAGATTTTATCGCTCCCGCAGTCGACGGCGATCGCACGGTCGAACTCGCGCTGTTCGAACTGATCGATCGTCACGACGCTGTAGTGCTACTTTTTGCCCCCTGTACGTTCGTCCCGGAGCCGACCGCCGAGTGGCTCGCCGTCGAGCGGGCGGGGTGGCCGGACCACGAACGAATTGCGACAGTCGGCCTCACGGCCGACAGCCTGTATGCGGCGTACACGTACGCCGACCGCTACGGGTTCTCGTTCCCGATCGTCTCGGAGTTCCACGGCGGAGTTTCCGACCGGTACGAACTGCTGACCGAGGAGTGGGAGAGTCACGGGGACGTCCCACGCCGGGCGGCCGTGGTCGTCGACGGCGACTGGACTGTTCGGGCAGTCGAGACGGCCGATGATCCCCACGATCGGACCCCGCCCGGACCCGCAACCCGCGCCGTCGACGCATTACAGGCGTGTGGAGTCGACGTGGAGCGTCCGAACGTCGACTACGACGTCGTGTGAGCCCTGCCGTCGACTACACCGACTCTGCGTCCCGTTTCAGCGACAGCACCGTCCGATCGAACGAACAGACGAGCGTGTCCTCGCCGTCCTCTTCGTCGCCCCCTTCGTCCTCGTCTTCGACTTTGAACGCCTCGACGTGCATCGTGACGACACCGCGAGTTCCGTCACTCGTCTCGCGTTTGTCGGTCACGGTGGATTGCGCATAGATCGTGTCGCCGTGGAAGACGGGCGCCGGATGTTCGACGTCGTCGTACGAGAGGTTCGCGACGATCGTCCCATCGGTGGTGTCGGGTATCGATAGACCGACGGCGAGTGCCATCGTGTAAATGCCGTTGACGAGGCGCTCGCCGAACTGGGTGTCCGCCGCGAAGTCGGCATCGAGGTGGAGCGGTTGCTGGTTCATCGTCATGTCGCAAAAACGCTGGTTGTCGGCTTCGCTGATCGTCCGTCGCTTCCCGTGTTCGATCGTCTCGCCGACCGTGAACTCCCCGTAGTAGAGCCCGGACATACCGCTCCCGTCGCCGCGGTCGTACTTATGGGTTCGCGTCGATGGTTGGTTCGCACACTTCCCCCGGTGTGGGAATCGGAGATACGGTTTTTTGGAGAGAACACGAAGCTCCTTCGAGAAGAAGTATGTCACCGAGCGCGCGTGGACGCGAGGTCGAACGCTACGAACGGCTCCAGGACGACCGCGTCCGGTGTGCGGTCTGTCCCCGGCGCTGTCTCGTCGCTCCGGGCGAGCGGGGCGTCTGTCGCGTTCGATACAACGACGGCGGGCGGTTCGAACTGCTCACCTACGGCAAGGCGGTCTCGACCGCGATCGACCCGATCGAAAAGAAGCCGCTGTTTCACTTCGCGCCGGGCGCCCGCGTGCTGTCGGTGGCCGCACGCGGCTGCAACTTCGAGTGTGACTTCTGTCAGAACTATCAGATTGCGATCGAACACGACGACGTTCCAGAACAGTCGCTCCCACCCTCAGAGCTGGTGAACGCCGCCGTCGATCGATCCTGCGAAGGGATCGCCTATACGTACACCGAGCCGACCATCTTCCTGGAATACGCCCTCGATACGATGCAAGCGACCGACGAGGACGCGTGTAACGTGTTCGTCTCGAACGGCTACATGACCGAAGAGACCGCGAGACAACTCGCCTCGGAACTCGACGCGATCAACATCGACGTCAAAGGCGACACCGAGTTCTATCGACGGCGGTGTGGCGTTCCGGATCCGAAACCGATCTACGAGGCCGCGAAAACACTCGCCGACGGGGGCGTCCACGTCGAGATCACGAACCTCGTGATACCCGGAGAGAACGACGATCCCGAAACCGTCCGGGGGCGGATGGCCTGGATCAGGGAGGAGCTCGGACCGGAAACGCCGGTCCACTTCTCGAGGTTCCGTCCCGCCTATCGAATGCAGGACGTCCCGCCGACGCCAATAGAAACGCTGGAGTCGCTTTTGGACGTCGCCCGCGATGAAGGGCTGGAGTACGTGTACTGTGGCAACGTTCCGGGACACGAATCCGAAAGCACCTACTGTCCGGACTGTGGAACCTGTGTGATCAAACGACAGGGATTCGAAATCCGCTCGTACGACCTGGAGGACGGAAACTGTCCGTCGTGTGGCCGATCGATCGACGTCGCCGGAATCGAGTGGGCAGGCGGGGGCGACTCCGAGGGACGCAGGCGACAGTTGGGGTTCTGATCGCGCGTCGTGGCGAGCGGGGACCGGTCAGTCGTCGTCGATGCCGACGGCCGTATAGCCGACGGTTCTTCCACCGGCGCCAGCGGTGTCGCCGCTGGTCGCGTAGGCGTAGACCGTTCCGGACGCCGCACCGAGCCGAATTGCGGCGAAAAGCGTCGCCGCGGTCGCCCCGGGGCCGCACATCGTGTGACCGGTCCGTTCGACGTGATCGAGCAGCCCGGCCGGGTTCAGATCGACGAGCAGGTCGAGGACGGGGTCGTCGGCGGCGGTCGCCGCCTCGGTCGGCTCGTAGTGGGTGAGATCCGTCGAGGCGATCACCACGGCATCGCGTCCGGTGGCGTCGATGGCCCGGGCGATCGCTTCGCCGAGGTACTCACAGCGCGAGCGATCCTTCGTTGCGACCGCGACCGGAAGGAACCGGGGAGTAGCTTCGAGATGCTGGAGAAACGGCAGCTGGACCTCGACTGCGTGTTCGACCCGATGGGCGCGGTCGTCGATTTCGATCGCCGCGTCTGTTTCGAGGAGTTTCTCACGGAGCGGCTCGTCGACAGAAAGCCTCCCGAGGGGAGTCTCCCAGGCGTCGTGAGAAGCGAGCGCGATCTCGGCACCGGCCTGTCGGTGGTTCGGCCCGAGGATCACAGCGGTCTCCGGCGTTCGCGAGCGCGCGAGGGCAGCGTAGCTGTGTGCCGCAATCGGACCCGAGTACTGATAGCCGGCGTGCGGGACCACGAGTCCGAGGAGGTCCCCCCGATCCGCATTCGGCTTGTCCGGCTGTCGGTCGGCGGTCTCCGCCCGTCGGTCGGCGGTCTCCGCCCGTCGGTCAGTCGCCTGTCCCGTATCGGGGACCGTGCCCGGGCCGTATTCGTCCAGGAAACACGCCTCGATCTGTTCCACGAGGGGATCCGGATCGCCCCGATAAAACTGCCCCGCGACAGCAGGCGGACGAACGTCGGTCATTGTCCCTCGGAAATACGGCCGCCGAATGGAAGTGAGTATGCCCTCGATACTGCGGGGCGAACCGAGCGTGGGGGTTTTTCACCGCGACGAGCAACCGCAGCGTATGGTCAGACGAAGCGTACTCTTTTCGCCCGGTGACCGGCCGGATCTCATGCGGAAAGCCCCCGAAACGGGTGCAGACACCGTCGTGTTCGACCTCGAGGACGCCGTCGTCCCCGACCGCAAGGACGAAGCGCGCACGGCAGTGCGCGAGATCCTGACCGACGAAGCATTCGACCCCGACGCGGAGGTGTGCGTTCGGCTCACTGCGGCGGAACCGGCCGCGGATCTCGACGCCCTGCTCGGCGACGTCGACGATCCGAAACGCGATCGAGAAAACCACGAGGAGGGGCTTCGCCTGGATGCGCTGGTGGTGCCGAAGGTCGACTCGAAAAAAACCGCAATGCACCGTGTCGAGCTGGCACGCGCACGCGGATTCGACGTGCCAGTGCTCGCACTGGTCGAGACGGCCGCCGGCGTGCTCGCAGCCGAGGGAATCGCGAACGTCGACGGAATCGAGGCGTTGATCTTCGGCGCGGAGGATCTCGCCGCCGACGTCGGCGCCACCCGGACAAAAGCGGGCCAGGAAGTGTTGTACGCCCGCCAGCACGTCGTTCTGGCGGCGTCAGCCGGCGGGATCGACGCGATCGACACCGTGTACACCGACTTCGAGGACGAAGACGGACTGCGCGAGGAGGTGGCGTTCGCCCGCCAGCTCGGCTACGACGGGAAGCTCGCGATCCATCCCGCACAGGTAGACGTCATCAACGGAGCGTACACGCCCGACGAGTCGGAACTAGCGTGGGCCCGCCGCGTGTTGGAAGCGCGCGAACGTGCCGACCGGGACGGGCGGGGGGTCTTCGAAGTCGACGGTGAGATGATCGATCGACCGCTGATCCTCAGGGCCGAACGCATACGAGAACGCGCCCGGGGTGCCGGAATCGGGTTCGGTTCGGATTCGAAAAACGCGCAGTAACTCGGGCAATCGGTACAGTTAACAGCTAACACAGTAGTCCGTGAGATATGTCTGACCAGGCCAATCCGTTCGAGAGTCTCCAAGAGCAGATCGACGACGCTGCGGCACATCTCGACGTCGATCCGGGGGTGATCGAACGGCTCAAAAACCCCGAACGGGTACTGGAGACCAACCTCACCATCGAGCGCGACGACGGGTCCCTCGAGACAGTACGCGCCTACCGGTCGCAGTTCAACGGCGACCGGGGGCCGTACAAGGGCGGTATCAGGTACCACCCGGACGTCGACATGGACGAGGTGAAGGCGCTGTCGGGGTGGATGGTGTACAAGTGTGCGGTCGTCGACATCCCCTACGGCGGCGGAAAGGGCGGGATCCCGATCGATCCGAGCGACTACAGCGAACAGGAGCTCGAACGGATCACCCGGTCGTTCGCGTTGGAACTTCGACCCCTCATCGGCGAGGACGCCGACATTCCCGCACCGGACGTAAACACCGGACAGCGAGAGATGAACTGGATCAAAGACACCTACGAGAAGCTCGAGAACACGACCGCTCCCGGCGTGATCACCGGGAAGGCGCTGGATTCCGGCGGATCGGAAGGTCGCGTCGAGGCGACCGGCCGGTCGACGATGCTCGCCGCCCGGGAGATGTTCGACTACCTCGATCGGGAGATCGAGGGGGCGACGGTCGCCGTCCAGGGGTACGGAAACGCCGGTTCCGTGACGGCATACCTGCTCGACGACCTCGGGGCGAAGATCGTCGCGATGTCCGACTCCTCGGGGGGGATCTACAATCCGGACGGGTTCGACGCCCGGGAAGTGAAGGCATTCAAAAGCGAAAACGGGAGCGTCGTCGGCCATCCCGAAGCTACCGAGGAATTGACGAACGAAGAGTTGCTCGCGCTAGACGTCGACCTGCTGGTTCCGGCGGCGCTGGAAAACGCCGTCGACGCCGACCTCGCGCGGGAACTACAGGCCGACGTCGTCGCGGAGGCCGCAAACGGCCCGCTGACGCCGGACGCCGACGAAGTGCTCGAAGATCGGGACGTGTACGTGCTGCCGGACATCTTCGCGAACGCCGGCGGTGTGACGGTGTCGTACTTCGAGTGGGTTCAAAACCGACAGCGGTTCTACTGGACCGAACAGCGGGTCAACGAGGAGCTCGAACGGATCATCTGTGACGCGTTCGACGACCTGATCGAAACCTACGAAACACTCGAGTTGCCGAACCTCAGATCGGCCGCCTACGTCGTGGCGATCCAGCGGGTCGCGAACGCCTACGATCAGGCCGGAAACTGGCCGTAACAGAACTCGACGCGGAAAACAGGGACGGAGGGAACGCCGGCGGATCAGGCCGGATTCTTCCGAGTGAGATCGCTCCCGCAAATCGGACACCGGTCGTGGTTGTCGTCGAACTCTCGCCCGCAGCCGGCGCACTGAAACAGCCAGTCGCGCTGTTCGGTGATCCCGTCGCGTGCGATCACGTGGACGGCGATTCCGAGCTTCTCGGCGACGTTTTGCATCGCGTAGTCGTCCGTGACCAGCGTTCCGTCGAGCTCGAAGGCGGTCGCGAGCAGGCGGGTGTCGGTCTCCGACAGCTCGTCGGCGTCGCCGGTCTCGCGTGCGGCCCGCGAGACCTTCTCGACGGTTCCTTCCGCCGGGATGTGGATGTGCATTCCCGCACCCTCCATCGCGTCGAACCTGAAGGCGTGTTCGCCCTCGAGCTCCTCCTGGACGAGCGGGATCGATGCCGTCTGCTCGTCGGTGTGATACTCGTGGATGAACGCGGACGTGTCGAGAACGTGCATCTACCGTTGAACGACGATGTAGTCTTTGACCGCCTGCACTGCAGAGACCGGGACCCGTAGACGTCCCCGATCGTCGGTGTCGAACGACACCTGCCGGACGTCGAGCTGCTCGTGGGGCGACACGAGGAGATGTTCGAGGCGCCCGGACTTCAGGTCCATCGTGATGTTGTACAGGTCTCCCAACTCGGTGCCGTCGGTCCCCATGACGGCTTTCCCCGAGAGGTTCTCAGCGAGTATGTCTGCCATGCTTCCAACGACAGACTGGAACGATATAAACGCCACGGGGCGTCCGACGGTCGCGCGCCGGCCGTCCGACGGAGATAGGTGAGACAGGAGACCGAGAGGAGACAGAGAGGACAGTTCTGAAAGGCTTAACTCCCGTCCCCGACTGTATCGACCAAGGAGTTTTCGGGGGACCCATGTCGAACGACACATCCACTGACGCCGGGACGGAGGACGCGGCCAGGCTGCGGACGCCCATCGTCGCCGTCCTCGGCCACGTCGACCACGGGAAGACCAGCTTGCTCGACAAGATACGCGGCTCGGCCGTAAGCGAAGGGGAGTCGGGGGCGATCACCCAGCACATCGGTGCGACGGCGGTTCCACTGGAGACGATCTCCTCGATGGCCGGCGAACTCGTCGACCCGGACGACTTCGATCTGCCGGGGCTTCTGTTCATCGACACGCCGGGGCACCACTCGTTTTCGACGCTGCGGGCACGCGGGGGAGCGCTGGCCGACATCGCGATCCTCGTCGTCGATGTGAACGACGGCTTCCAGCCCCAGACCGAGGAGGCGATCGACATCATCCAGCGGACGGGAACGCCGTTCGTCGTCGCCGCGAACAAGGTGGACACGATCCCGGGATGGAACCCCAGAGAGGGCGCGCCGATCAAGGCGAGCTACGACTCCCAGTCCGACCGCGTCCGGTCGACGCTCGACGAGGGACTGTACGACATCATCGGGGATCTCTCGTCGGCCGGCTTCTCGGCGGACCTGTACTGGCGCGTCCAGGAGTTCCAGCGCAACATCGGCGTCGTTCCGGTGTCGGCGATGACCGGCGAGGGAGTGTCAGACCTGCTCGCAGTGCTCATGGGCCTCTCCCAGCGCTACATGCGCGGGGAGATGGAAGTCGACGTCTCGGGCGCCGGCGTCGGAACAGTGCTCGAAGTGAAAGAGGAGCGCGGCTTCGGAGCGACCATCGACGTCGTCGTCTACGACGGAGTGATCCGAGAGGGCGATACGATCGTCGTCGGCGGGATGGACGAGCCGATCGTCACCGAGATCCGGGCGCTGTTGCAGCCACGGCCACTGGCGGAGATCCGCACCGAAAACCGATTCGAACGCGTCGACTCCGTCGAGGCGGCCGCCGGCGTGAAGATCGCCGCGCCGGAGCTCGATGACGCCATGGCAGGTGCGCCCGTCATGGTCGTCCGGAACCGCCCCGTCGAGGAAGTCATCGGGGAGGTGCGCGCGGAGCTTGCGGAACTCGAGGTCGAAACCGAGGAGGACGGGGTCGTCGTCAAGGCCGACACACTGGGGAGCCTCGAGGCGATGGCCGACGCGCTCCGCGAGGCAGAGATCCCGATCCTCCGGGCGGAGGTCGGCGACGTCGCACCCCGGGACGTCGCGGTCGCCGGCACCGCAAACGAGGCGACCTACCGGGCGATCCTCGGCTTCAACGTCGACGTCCTCGGGAACGCCGAAGACGAACTCGAGGAGTCCGACGTGGAGGTGTTCGTCGACGACGTCATCTATCAGCTCGTCGAGGATTACGAGGCGTTCGTCGCAAAGCGCGAACGGGCCCAGCAGGAGACGATTCTCGAGAAGATCGTTCGGCCATGCCGGTTCCGAATCCTCGAGGATCACGTATTCCGGCAGTCCGATCCCGCGGTAGTCGGCGTCGAAGTGCTCACGGGGACGCTCCAGAACAACCGCCACGTCGTCGCCTTCGAGAACAACGAGCCCAGGCGGGTGGGGCAGCTCTCGGGGATTCAAGAACAGGGCGAAGACATCTCCGAGGCCCGAGCGGGCACCAGGGTCAGCGTCGCGATCGACGGTCCGACCGTCGGCCGGCAGATCGAGGAGGGCGACGAGCTGTGGACGGAGCTGCCGGAGAAACACGCGAAGATCCTCGAACAGGAGCTCGCAGACGAGATCCCGGCCGACGAACTGGAAGCGCTGCAGGGCTACCTCGACAAACAGCGGAGCCGGGACCCCTTCTGGGGGAAATGATCCGCTCTGACAACCCTTATGTGCGCGCCCGGTCCATTCTCGTGCGTATGAGCGACCTCCCGGAGGAGTTCAGCTGCACCGTCACCAACTGGGAGTACATCTACGGGCTCTGTCGGAGCGTCTCTGAACAGGTCACGGAGGACCAGTTCGAGCCGGACGTCATCGTCGCGCTCGCGCGTGGCGGGTGGTTCGCGGGTCGGTGTCTGTGTGACTTTCTCGGGCTGGACGACCTCGCCAGCCTCAAGATGGAACACTACGTCGGCACCGCCGAGAAGGCCGACGAACCGCAGGTCCGGTATCCCATGCCCGAGGGAAGCGTCGAAGGGAAGGACGTGCTCATCATCGACGACATCGCCGACACCGGCGGGTCGATAAAACGCGCCCACGAGTACGTCAACGAGCGCAACCCCGGTGAGGTCAAAACCGCGACCCTCCAGCTGCTTCAGACCAGCGAGTTCGAGCCGGATTTCGTCGGCGAGCAGCTCGAGGAGTGGACCTGGATCGTCTACCCGTGGAACTTCATCGAGGATATGATCGACCTCATCTCCGGCGTGATGGAGAAAGCCGAGGAGGACACCTTCGATCGGGAGGCGATCAGACACTACCTCTCGGCGTATCACGAAGTCGACCGGATCGAGATGGAGATCGCTCAGCCGGACCGGCTCGACGAGGTGCTCGCGGAGATGGAGCGGCGCGGTGTCGTCGAACGAGTCACAGGGACACTCGAGGACGACGGGAACGACCCGCGCTGGCGGCTGACCGACTGAGATGCACGTCGGCGTCGTCGTAAACCCAATCGCGGGGATGGGCGGTCGGGTCGGACTGAAAGGCACCGATGGAAAGGTACAGGAGGCGCGCGACCGGGGCGCAGAGCCACGGGCGCCGAACCGGGCGCGCCGCGCGCTGTCACGGCTCGCCCAACTCGATCCCGACGTCCGGGTGTCGACCGTCGCGGACCCGATGGGCGAGTCCCTCGTTCGAGAGGCGGGCCTCGATCCCGACGTGGTAGCTGAACCGTCAGTCGCGTTCGGCGACACACCGGCGGCAGACGACGCGTACGCCCAGTCGGAAACCTCCGCCGAGGATACTCGACGGGCGGTCGAGGCGTTTCTAAAAGGGGGCGTGGATCTGGTGTTGTTCGTCGGTGGCGACGGCACCGCCGCCGACGTCGCCGAAGCCCTCGAGGGGACCGACACGCCGATGCTGGGCGTTCCGGCGGGCGTGAAAGTGTACTCCTCGGTGTTTGCGGTCTCCCCGGAGGATGCCGCCGCGGTCGCAGTCTCCTTCGAGCGCACAGAACGCCGGGAGGTGATGGACATCGACGAAGACGAGTACCGCGAGGGCGAGGTGAACCCGGAGCTGCGGGCGATCGCCCGCGTCCCGGTCGCCGAGGACCTCCAGTCGTCGAAACAGCTCGGCGGCGGTACCGTCGAGTCGCTCGCGGAAGGGTTCGCCGCCGACGTCAGAGAGGGCGTCACCTACGTGCTCGGACCGGGATCGACCCTGGGAGCGATCAAAGAGGAGCTGGGCTTCGAGGGATCGCCGCTGGGGGTCGACGTCTGGCGGGACGGCGAGGTGCTCGCCCGCGACGCCACCGAAGACGAGATCCTGGACTGCCTCGGAGAGCGGAACGTCGTGGTCGTCACCCCGATCGGCGGCCAGGGGTTCGTCCTCGGCCGTGGCAATCCACAGCTATCGCCCGCGGTGATCCGGCAAAGCGACCTCGAGGTCGTCGCTTCCCGCCGGAAGCTCGATGACCTGCGTGTACTCCGGGTCGACACCGACGACCCCGAACTCGACGCGTCGCTCCGCGGGTGGATCCGGGTTCGCGTGGGCGCCTACGAGACGCGAATGATGAAAATAGTCTGAGTGCGCTCGAGGAAGATCGCAACGGACCCCTCGATAAGACCGGTCGTGCACATATACCGATCAAACTCTACACATTACCTTTTATATTCCTCCGCTCGGGGGGATACCTTTCTATACGGAACATCGTCATTAATGAACATACAGACAAGATTAAGGACGTATGTAGCCTACGGCGAACATGGAAACGAGGAAGGTGCAACGGCTCGGTCCATCGACGCTCGCGATGACCCTGCCGGCAGAGTGGACCAAGGAACACGGCGTCGACAAGGGGGACGAGGTGTCGATCCGGATCGGCGGCAAGGGAACGTTGACAGTGCTGCCACAGTCGACGAGCACCGAGGAGTCGGAGGCGACGATTCACGCTGACGCACTCGACGCGGACGCGCTAGAGCGGGCGATCGTCGCCCAGTACGTACTCGGCCGGCGGGTGATCCACGTCCGCCAATCGGAGGGGGCACTCGAAAGCGACCACATCAACGCCGTATACAAGGCCGAAACCCAGCTGATGGGGCTCGGCGTCATCGAGGAAACTCCCGAAAGCATCGCCATCAGGTGTTCGGTCGATCCCGAGGACTTCACCCTGGACAACCTCCTCGAGCGCCTGGAAAACACCGGCTCGACGATGCGCGGCGAGGCGGTGAAGGCGCTTGCACACGGCAATCCGGACCTCGCACAGCGCGCGCTCAATCGCGAGCGACAGGCGAACAAGATCTTCGTGCTCATGTTGCGTCTGATCTTCACCGCCTACCAGAACCCCAACCTCTGTCGTGCGGTGGGGCTGGACTCGGGGTTCCCCCTGATCGGCTACCGTTCGGTCGCGAAGAACCTCGAACTCACCGCGGACAACGCGGAGGACATCGCCGACATCGTACTGGAGATCGACGGACACACTCTCGACATCGACAGCGGGACGATGCGACAGATCCGCGAGTTCACGGACGGCGTCGACGATCTCACGCGCCTCGCCGTCCGGTCGGTCGTGGAACGCGACTACGATCTCACGATCGAGTGTCGGGAACTGTTTCGGGGGCTCGCCGACCGCGAGCGAGAAATCCTCGACGACCTTCCCGAACTGTCCAACCAGGAGTTGCTCCACGTCCGGGAGGTACTGGTGAGCCTCCAGCAGACCGCCCAGTACGCGATGCGCAACGCCGAGATCGCGGCGAACCTCGCGCTCAACGAGGAATCGGAACACGTCGAGATCAGGTAGCAAACCCGGGCGGTTCCGCGGTTGCGGCGACTAGTTCTCTCCGAACCCCGGCGGCTCGAACGGACAGAGTTTGTCGGTCGCGAACGGGTTCCCGGTTTCCGCGTACGCGCGCGCTCGACTCCCCCCACAGATATCCCGATACGGACAGGCCCCACACCGGCCTTCGAGGTTGCTCCGGTCCCTGAGCTTCCGGAACAGGGGAGCCTCACGGTACGTCTCCACGATCGAACGCTCTCGAACGTTGTCCACGGGTTTCCGGAAGAACTCCGAGGGCTGGACGTTACCCACGTGATCGACGTGGACGATCCCGTCCCCGGCGTAGGTTCCGAACTGGTCGCGGACCCCAGTGACGACCTCCCCGCGCTGGATGGCGACCCGACGGTACTGGGGGGCCTCGATCGTCCGAACGTCGAACGAGGAGACGTTCGACGCCTCGTGGAGCCAGCGCATGATCGCGTCCGCAGCCGAGGGGTCGACACTCTCGAGCCTGCAATCGTCGGCGGGGATCACGAAAAACAGGTTCCACAAAACGATACCCAGCTCCTCGATCCTGTCGCGAATCGCCGGCAGATCCTCGAACGTCTCGCGACTCACGACGGTGTTTATCCCCGTCGGCAAACCCACCTCGCGTGCGGCCTCGAGTGTGCCGAGGGCCGCCTCGAAGCTCCCCTTCGAGCCGCGGATTTCGTCGTGTACCTCGGCCGTTGCGCCCTCGAGTCCGACGGCGAGACGATAGAGCCCGGCGTCCGAGAGGCGCTCGAGGCAGTCCCGGGAGAGCCTGCCCGACGTGGAGGCGTCGAGTGCGACAGTGAGCCCGATCTCGCTTCCGTATTCGATCAGCTCGAAGATGTCGTCCCGTTCGAGCGGATTCCCGCCGGAAAAGACGACGAGCAACCCCTCCCCGAACTCCCGGAGTCGCTCCAGCAGCTGTGTTGCCTCTTCGGTCGTTAGTTCCTCGGGATGTGGCTCGTCGGCCGCGTCTCCCCGGCAGTTCGCGATGCCGAGCTCCCCTACTCGCGTACACTCCCAGGTCACGACGAGTGGTCTTTCGTCGGTGGCGATAGATCTCGGGTTCATGCTCGTGGGTCGACCGACGCGGTCGGCGCTACCGAACGTTAACCGCCCGTACGAATATAGTTCGACGCGTGTTCCAGCCGAATGAAAAAACCCGTGACACGGAAACCGGACCGCGAATCCGGAGGATCGAGACACGCGACTTTTTAAGTCCCCTCCTCCCGTTGTCACATCCAACCGAAATGTCAGGCGAGCGCTCTTCCGGGGGGATCGATGGACTAACGCGACGCGTGAAACACGTCTGGGAGCTGTTTCGGGGCACGGACCTGGACGTGCGACCGTTCCGTCCGTCCACTGACGGCACGCTAGCGACGTTTACTCCGCCCCCGGGTGAACGGGAAGTCGACCGCTACTGGGTGAACGCCCCGTACGCCTACGTCGTCATCACCTACGACGAGACCGAAAACGAACACCGGTACCACGCCGTCGAGCCAGATCTCGACGAATTCCAACGGACGCTGCTCGGCCGCGTCGTCGAAGACATCCGGGATCCGCTGTTGTTCCGGGATGACGTCGACCCGGTCGACGAATCGACGCTGGAGGCCGAACTGGAGTCGCTCCTCGAACAGTACGGTCTGGAGCCCGACATGGCGACGTTTCACAGCCTCGTGTACTACCTGCTCCGCGACTTTCAGGGGTTCGGGAAGGTCGATCCACTGTTGAACGATCCCCGGATCGAGGACATCTCCTGTGACGGGTACGGTCTCCCGATCTTCGTCTACCACGCGGAGTACACCGACATCGAAACGAACGTCTCGTTTCCCCGCAGGGAGCTGGACAACTACGTCGTCAGGCTCGCCCAGCAGTCCGGCAAGCACATAAGCGTCGGGGAGCCGATCGTCGAGACGACGCTGCCGGACGGCTCGCGAGCGGAGCTGGCGTACGGCGAGGAGGTCACCCCCCGGGGGTCGGCGTTCACGATCCGGCAGTACGCCGAGGAGCCGTTCACGCCGATCGACCTCGTGAACTACGGGACGTACAACGTCGAGCAGATGGCGTACTTCTGGCTGTGTATCGAACACAACAAGTCGCTGATCTTCGCCGGTGGCACCGCCTCGGGGAAGACCACCTCGATGAACGCCGTCTCGATGTTCGTTCCGCCGCGGTCGAAGGTGCTGACGATCGAGGACACCCGGGAGCTGTCGCTGTATCACGACAACTGGCTCTCGTCTGTCACCCGCGAACGGCTCCAGGAGGGAGCCGACCTCGACATGTACGACCTGCTCCGGTCTGCACTCCGGCATCGCCCGGAGTACATCATCGTCGGCGAGGTCCGCGGGGAGGAGGCCGTGACCCTGTTTCAGGCGATGAACACCGGCCACACGACGTTCTCGACGATCCACGCCGACTCGATTCGAACCGTGATAAACCGGCTGGAGAACGAGCCGATCAACGTCCCCCGGGCGATGGTGCAGTCGCTGGACATGGTCGTCGTCCAGCGGCTGGTCAGGTTCGACGACGAGCGCCTCCGTCGAGCGAAGATCGTCGGGGAGATACGCGGTGTCGACCAGCGAACCGGGGAGCTGGATTACGCTTCGGCGTTCGACTGGAACCCCGAATCGGACACCTTCTCCAGAAACGATTCCTCGCTGCTTTCGGAGATTCAGGCCGAACGGGCGTGGAATCGGTCCGAACTGCTCTCGGAGCTTCGACGACGCGAGACGTTCCTCCGGCGGCTCCAAGAGCTCGGCGTCACCGGCTACCGACGCTTTACGGCGCTCGTAAACGAATATTACGCGGATCCCGAACGGACGATGCGACGGCTCGAAGCCGAGATAGAGGCGGCCGGCGACGAGGTGACCGCCGGCGCCGAGGTCGGCTGATGTGGTATCTCCTCCCCCTTGCGGTGGTGCTCGCGTTCCCCGTCGCCCTCGTAGTTTCCCGGTTCGACCGGCGGCTCGACCTCCTGGTCACCCGCCTCGCGCTTTCGGCGTTCGGGGAGTACGTCGCCGACGCCGGTGCAGAAACCGAACGACAACGCGGCCGGCTCCGGGCCGCTCACGCCGGGGAAACACACCGCGTGTACGCCTCGAAAACGCTGCTGTACAGCGCCGTCCTCGCCGCCTCCGGGAGCGTTCTCGGGGTGTATCTGGCCGGCTACGTCCTCTCGGAACTCGCGATCTCCGAAGAGGCGCTCAGTGCGGCGCTACCGCCCGCCCTGACGTTTCTGTCGCCGATCGCGCGCCTCTCTGCAGTCGGGGTAGGCGAGCTGTTCCTCCTTTTGGCGTTCTCCGGGGCGACGGTCGGGACCGTCCTCGCGGTAGGGACCTACTACCTTCGGTGGAAGCTCCTCGAACAGCTAGCGGACGCGCGGGGGAAACGAATCGACGTGACGCTACCCCGCACCGTCGCGTTCGTGTACGCGCTGTCGCGGTCCGGGATGGCGTTTCCGATCGTTCTCGCAACGCTCGCCAGGAACGAACGGGTGTACGGCGAGGCCGCACGGGAACTGTCCGTCGCGGTTCGCGAGATGGAGACGTTCAGTACCGACGCGTTGACTGCCCTCCGCGATACGGCCCGACGGACCCCCAGCGAGAACATGGCGGAGTTCGCGGAGAACCTCGCGTCGATCCTCGAATCGGGTCAGAGCCTCTCGACGTATCTCGCGGACCAGTACGAGCGGTTTCAGGAGGAGGCGAAAGCCCAGCAGGAACAGTATCTCGAACTGCTGTCGACGTTCGCCGAGGCGTACGTGACGACGCTCGTGGCCGGGCCGCTGTTTCTGGTGACGATCCTGGTCGTAGTCGGACTCGTGTTGAGCGACACGCTGCCGATCCTGCGGCTCGTCGTGTATCTCGGCGTCCCGCTGGGGAGCGTCGCATTCATCGCGTACGTCGGCAACGCCACCGAGTCGCTACAGCCTCCAGGCGGTGCGGACGCCCCCGATCGACGCCGGCTGGACGTCGCACGTCGGCAGGCCGTCGACGTGTCCGGAGCGGACGCGATCGCCCGGATCCCGAACGTCGAGACGTCTCCAAACGTGCGATCCGACGGCGGAACCGCCGCGCCAACACAAACGGACGCTCTCGAACGGCTCGCAGCCTACGACCGGTACTCTCGGCTGCTCGAGCGAGTGAAACATCCGCTCGAGACCGCCTACCGGATGCCCTCGGCGACGTTCATCCTGACGGCTCCCTTGGGGGTGCTGTGGGTGCTTGCGACTGCGGAACCGACGCCGGTCACCGATCCCGTCTCGGTGCTGTCCGCGACCGATCGGGCCCTCGTGGAGGCGACGGTGTTTGCGCTGGGAGCGTACGCCGCAGTCTACGAACTGAAAGCCCGGAAGCGACGGGCGATCGAACGAGCGGTTCCGGATTTCCTCGACCGATTCGCCAGCGTCAACGACGCCGGGATGAGCGTGGTCCGGAGTCTCCAGCGCGTCTCGGAATCAGATCTCGATGAACTCACCGCGGAACTGCAGCGCACCTGGCGGGACATCCAGTGGGGGGCCGACGTCGAAACCGCCCTGTACCGGCTCGAAGATCGGGTTAACTCGCCGATGGTCTCTCGGGCGGTCGCGTTGATCACGAATGCGGTCCACGCGAGCGGCGACGTCGCCCCCGTCTTGACGATCGCCGCCGACGAGGCCCGCGCGACCCGTCGTCTCCGTCGGGAGCGCAGACAAGTGATGTTGACCTACCTCATCGTCATTTACATCTCGTTTCTCGTTTTCCTGGGGATCGTTGTCGCGCTCACTGTCGCGTTCGTCCCCGCCGTCGAGGGGGCCCAGTTCGATCCCGATCTCCCCGAGGCGACCGCGGGGGCGACCGTCGGATTCGTCGACACGATCACCCAAGTCGACGTGGGCGCCTACGAGGAACTGCTGTTTCACGCCACGATGATCCAGGCGGTGTTTTCGGGGCTGATCGCCGGACAGCTCGGCGAGGGAACGATTCAAAGCGGCGCGAAACACGCGGTCGTGCTTCTCGTGGCCGGCTACCTGATTTTCGCGGTGGTCGTCTTCTGACCGATGTCCGAGCGCTCGCTGCAGGAGACGTACGATCGGATCGCCTCGCACTTCTCGTCGACCCGGGAGTATCCGTGGCCGGAGGTAACGGCGTTTCTGGAGGAACACGCCGGCGGAGAAACCGGCGGGGTCGGCTCGGCGGACGACACCGGTCGGAAGATCGGACTCGACGTCGGCTGTGGAAACGGACGACACACCGAACCGCTCGCCGACTACGTCGATCTCGCGGTGGGGATCGACGTGAGTCGGGGGCTGCTCGAGGAGGCGCACGAGCGGGCGACCGACCGGGGATTCGACGGGGCGTCGACGTTCCTCCAGGGCGACGCCGGGCGCCTTCCGATCGCCGACGGGACCGTCGACGTCGGCGTGTACGTCGCGACGCTGCATCACCTGTCGCCACGCGATCGGCGGATCCGTAGCCTCGCGGAGCTCGCTCGAGTGCTTTCGGGGGACGGAACCGCGCTCGTGAGCGCCTGGAGCACTTCCCACGACCGGTTCGACCGAGAAACGGGGTTCGACACCACCGTCGACTGGACGCTACCCGACGGCGAGACGGTGCCGCGGTTCTATCACATCTACGATCCCGAGGAGTTCCGCGCCGACCTCGAGGCGAGCCCGCTCCGGATTGTGTCGTTCGAACTCTCCAGTGGCAACTGCTACGGGGTCGTCCGACCGGAGTGACGGCGACAACGGACCGACGCGGGCGAATCTGTGGAATTATCCCCCTCCGACGACTAACTGACCTATGGAACCGACGGAGGGCGATGGAGTCAGCGATCGGACGGACGGTCGCGAGGAACACGACGTCGACGAGCAGTACGAGGTCGCTGTCGTCGGGGGCGGCCCGGCGGGACTGTCGACCGCGCTGTACACGACCCGGCTGGGTCACGACACTGTCGTGCTCGACCGCGGTGGCGGTCGCGCGGCGATGATGCTCGAGACGCACAATGTGATCGGCGTTCCCGAGGAGACGTCCGGCAACGAGCTCCTGGCGACGGCACGCGAGCAGATTCAGGAGTACGGCGCCGACTATCACCGGAAGTACGTCGAGTCGATCGAACCCGATAACGGCGGGTTCCGGCTCGAAACCGGCAACGTGACCTACACGGCCGATCGGGTGGTGATCGCCGTGGGATTCAGCGACGAACGTCCGGAGCCGCCGCTTCCCAGAACCGGCCGAGGGCTACACTACTGTCTGCACTGTGACGCGTACATGTTCGTCGACGAGCCGGTGTACGTGATGGGAACCGGCGAGGCGGCCGCCCACGTCGCGATGATCATGCTCAACTACACCGACGAGGTCGACCTGCTCACCCGCGGCGACGATCCCGAGTGGAGCGAAGAGACCGACAGGCAGCTCGAGGCGCATCCAGTCGACGTGATCCGGGAGGACGTGGTCGGACTCGAGAAGCGCGAGGACGGCTGGCTCGCGGGGTTCGAGTTCGAAGACGGGACGTTCCGCGAATACAGGGGCGGGTTCCCGATGTACGGTTCGAACTACCGGAACGAGCTCCTCGACCAGCTCGGCCTCGACCGGACCGACGACGGCGCGGTGGCCGTCGACGACCACGGCCGGACCAGCGTCGACGGCGTCTACGCGGTCGGGGACGTCACGCCCGGCCACAACCAGGTTCCGGTCGCGATGGGCGAGGGGGCGAACGCGGGGATCGCGATCCACAAGGAGTTGCGGACGTTTCCGAAGTCGATCGCGGAGATCGAACGCGACGGTCCCGTCGACGACCGCGAGGTGCCCGCGGTCTCGGATCGGCTTCGCGGGGCGGCTGCGGAGTTTTTCGAGAACTGAGTCGACGATCGAGTTCTTCGGAATGTGCGCCGACGATCGGTATTATTACCTCTCCTGCAGTTGTTGTTTAAACTCGATGATACGTACTGACGACATGGGGACCGAACAGGTCCTCGAGGCGGCCAAGGAGTACGCCGTCGAACACGGAATCGACGACGTCGTCGTCGCCTCGACGACGGGCGAAACGGGAGCGATGGCCGCGGACGTGTTCGACGCGGCCGATCGGAACCTCGCGGTCGTGGGGCATTCGACTGGCTACCGCGAGCCGAACGAACAGGAACTCCACGACGAGCACGTGGAAGCGATCGAATCGGCCGGGGGAGAGATATTTGTCGGCCCAATGGTATTCAGCAACGTCGGCGCTGCTGTCGCGAAACGGGACGGCCACGCGGTACAGAGTGTCATCGCGAACGTGCTCCGGCTCTTCGGACAGGGGAGCAAGGTTGCAGTCGAATGTGTTCTCATGGCGTGTGATGCCGGGCTCGTCAACGTCGACCGTCCCGTGCTCTCGATCGCCGGCACCGGCAGCGGGGCCGATACGATCTTTTTGATCCGTTCTGCGAACAGCCGAGATTTCTACGACTTGCGCGTGCTCGAGGTCGTCGCCAAACCTGCCGACCGGGAGAACCTGCCGTTCTACTGATCCGGTGTCGAACCTCGTCGACGCTGCGGTCCACGAGATCTGCTGTCCGTCGTGGAACGAACGCTTTTAGTGGTTCTCCCGGGTATCCTGGGACATGGCCATCAAACCCAAGTACATCAAACAGCTCGGGAATCGACTGCTCGAGACGTATCCGAACGCCTTCAACACCGACTTCGAGACGAACAAAGACAGCGTCGACCAGCTCACCAACGTCGAGTCGAAGGGCGTCCGCAACCGGATCGCCGGCTACATCACCCGCAAGAAGGCGGGCCAGGCCGCATCCTGATTTTTCCGTACCGACGCGCGACGAGGAAGCGACGGCCCGAGCTTCCGTACCCGTCAGCGTAGTCCACGGGCCAGCCCGCCGAACGCCCCCAATCCGACCGCGACCCCGGCGCTGAGCGCAACGAACCCTCCTGTCGCAAGGAACCGCCCCAACGCCCCGTCGACGGCCATCGTCCCGGCGAAGACCAGCCAGACCACCGCCCCGAACGTTGCGCCCGCCAGCACCCCCCGCGGGACCGTTCTCGCGAGCAGCCCGACGAACGCCCCGCCGATCACGATCCCGATCCAGTGGACGCTCGCGAGCCCGACGCCGGCCACCGCTGCTGTGATCCACAGCAGCCAACGCAGGATCCGCCGCTCGCGTTGAGTCATTCGTCGTCGCCCCCGCCGGCGTCGCTTATAAACCGGAACCGCAGCGTCCCCTGCAGCTCCCGATTCATTGGCTTGTACTCCCCGTCGGCCCACCGGCGGAGCTGGTCGTCGTAGTGGGGTGAAAAGTAGTTCCCCGAATTGCCGCCCGGGAGGATCGCCTCGCAGTCACCGCCCGGCTCGCAGATCATCCGCCAGCTGCTGCCGGCAGGCCTCCCGGGCCTGAAGTTCATCAGGGTCCGGGGCGAGCCGTCGGTCTCGTGGCTGGGGTACCCGAGCGCGTCGATCCCGAACGGGTGTGTCATGACCCCCGTGTGGGTCGCCTCGCCGTAGCGGTCGGCACCCTCGAACCGGGGACTGTCGCCGTCGATCCCCTCGAGTGCGCGCTCCATCGCCGACCGCGCGAGTTCCGCCCGTTCCCGCTCCTCGAAGAGCGTCGATTCCGGCCCGGCGTTCAAAAGAGTCCAGTCGCCCGGGTAGTACGCTTCCCCGAGGTCCAGGTCGGAAAACAGGGGCTCGAAGACGACTTCGCGGTAGGCGTCGACCCACGCCGCGAACAACAGTGCCCCCCGCGAGTCGCGGTCCATCCGCCCGTCCCACTCGAACAGCGTCTCCCCGACGTTTTCCAGTCGGTCCGGCGCTTCGGCGTCGGTCAGCGCCGGCACCAGGAAGTCGGCGTCATCGAACCGGTAGTCCCGGACGTCCAACTGCATCGATCGGAGGAACTCGCGGTCCACGGGTGGACCCCCCTCGACGCGTTCGTCCAGTAGGTCCCACACGCGGCGGCCGCGGTAGCCGTCGGCGTACGACGCCGCGAAGTAGTGGGGATACCGGTCGTCGTCGATCACCCGCTGGTTTGCGGTGCCGAGGTAGGGCGGATCGATCTCGGCGGGCATCTCCTCGAAAGGGACGAACCCGTCCCACGTCGGCTGGCCGTACGGCTCGAAGCCGTCCCACTCGCCCTCGCCGGCGGAGCCGTCGAACACCCGGTCACCCCGGACCGGTTCGCCGTCTGTCCGGCGGATCGGAACCTTCCCGGTGACCTGAAAGAGGGTCCGACCGTCCCGATCGGCGTAGACGAGACACTGCGTCGGGAGATCGAACCGTCGAGTGGCCTCGAGGAACTCCTCGAGCCCGTCGCTTCGGGCGTACTCGAAGACGGCCATGGTCGTCCGGGTCGCGGCCAGGCCCGTCCAGGCGACTGCGACAGATCGCCCCTCGCGGTCGATCATGGGTCCGTGAACGGTTCGCTTCACTTCGATCGTCCGGTCCTGGTCGCCGTCGACCGGAATCTGCCGTCTCTTCCGGTCGAACTCCCGCCACACCCCGCGGTAGCGGTACCGGTCGCCGTCGTCGTCGACCTCGTACGTATAAAAGTCGATGACGTCAGCGCCGGCGTTGGTAAATCCCCACGCCCCGGCGTGGTTGGCGCCGATGATCACGAACGGGACCCCGGGGAACGTTACGCCACGAACACTCGCGTCGGGCGTTTCGACGTGCTGTTCGTACCACAGCGGTGGCACCGACAGATCGAGGTGGGGATCGTTCGCGACGATCGGCTGACCCGAGTCGGTGTGGTCGCCGGAGACGACCCAGGAGTTGGAGCCGACTCCGGGTGGCGACTCGAACCGCGAGAGACGGGAGACTTCCCCGATCGAGAGTCCCGAGAGGGCACCACTGGAGCGCCCGACGGTAGTTGCATCGGCGCTCCGGGAGACGACAGTCCGGCCCGGAGACGAACCGCCCTCCGCCCGCAGGATCGGCGCGTCGTGGGGGATCCGAGACGGGTACAGCTCTTCGACGACGTCGGGACCGAACTGGTCTTCGAGCAGCGCCAGCCGGAGTGTCCTGAACGAGCCCGTAAGCCCCCAGGAAATCTGCTTTTCCATCAGCATCGTGTCGACTGGCGTCCACGGATCCGGTTCGTAATCCAGCAGTCCGAACTCCATCGGGAGCGGACCGTCGTCGATCCGGGCGTTGACGCCGTCGGCGAAGGCGGCGACTGCCTCGCCGACGGGCTCGTCCCGAAGTCGTGTCCAGTTGGCCCGCGCCGCGTCGAGGTATCCCATCCGGACGTTGAACTTGTCGGATTCGAGCGTGTCGGGACCGACGACCTCCGACAGTCGGCCGCGCATCACCCGCCGCTGGAGGTCCAACTGGAACAGCCGATCGGCGGCCTGCGTGTACCCGACAGCGTAGTAGGCGGCCGGTTCCGAGCCGGCATCGACGTGAGGAACACCTTCCTCGTCGAACCGGACCGTCGCCGCCCCGTACGGCGACGACAGGCTCCGGATCCGATCGTCCCCCGCGGCTCCCCAGACGGTGCCCGACAGCGGAGCGAAGCCACGGAGATATCCCGACACCGGCGAGAGGACGCCGCCCGCGAGGCCGCCGGCGAGGATTGCCGAGACGAGGTCGCGTCGGGAGAGCGAGATCGACCGGTTTCCAATCGGTGTGTCACGGCTATCCATGGTTTCGACACCCCCGGCGAGCCCTTAAAAGATCGGCAGGTGTCGGGCCGGATTCGAGCCACCTTTTTGAGTAGCCGGACGGTTGTAGGCCCATGGAGTACACGACGCTGGGAGACACCGGAATGACCGTCTCGAAGATCTGTCTCGGCTGTATGAGCTTCGGCGACCCCAACTGGCGCGAGTGGGTCCTCGAGGAAGCGGAGGGAATCGAACTGGTCGAACGCGCACTCGAACTGGGGGTGAACTTCTTCGACACCGCGAACATGTACTCGAACGGCGAATCCGAGCGTGTGCTCGGGAAGGCACTGGAGGGGCACCGCGAGGAGGCCGTCGTCGCGACGAAGGGCTACTTCCAGATGGACGAGGACGACCCGAACTCGGGAGGCCTTTCCCGGAAGGCGATCGAGCAGGAACTCGAGGCGTCGCTGGACCGCCTCGGTATGGAGACGGTCGACCTCTACCAGATCCACCGACGGGACGGCGACACGCCGCCGGCAGAGACGCTACGGGCGCTCGACGACGCGGTCCGCCGTGGGAAGGTCCGGTATCTGGGCGCCTCGTCGATGTGGGCCCACGAGTTTGCTGAATATCTCCACGCGAGTGATCGACTCGGTCTCGACCGGTTCCTCACGATGCAGAACCACTACAACCTCGTGTACCGCGAGGAGGAACGCGAGATGCTGCCACTGTGTGAGCGGGAGGGGATCGGCGTGATCCCCTGGTCACCGCTCGCCCGTGGATATCTGGCCCGACCCCACGAAGAGATCGACGCGACCCGGCGCGGGGAGGCCGAAGAGCACATGTACGAACACCCGTACCGGGAGGGCGGCGGCCGGGAGATCAACGAACGGGTCGAAGAACTCGCCGCGGAGAACGGCGTGAAGATGGCCCAGATCGCGCTGGCGTGGCTGTTCAGCAAGGACGTCGTCGACGCGCCGATCGTCGGGACGACGTCGATCGAGCACCTGGAGGACGCCGTCGAGGCGCTGGAGATCGACCTGCGCAAAAGCGACGTTGAGTATCTGGAAGAGCCATACGAACCGGTGCCGGTCAGCGGTCACGAGTAGGCAACGTTCCAGCGACGACTGGGCCGGCTGCTCGCACCCGGAAGCTTCGGCAGAAAGCGGAGCAGTCAGTCCGAGGCGCGGTTACTGTCCGCTCCCGGGAACGTTCGGTCCCACCCTTCGCCCTTCGACTCGAGATAGTCGATGCCGTGCTCCGTCAGTCGATACACCGTGGCCTCGTCGACGGATTCGATGTAGCCGGCCTCCTCGAGGAAGGCACAGCGACGCTCTGCGAGTGTCACGTACAGCCCCGTGTTGCTCGCGATGAGCGCGGGAAACTCCGCGCCGTTGGTGTGCAGGAAGCTCAGCACGCGCCGATCGGCGTCGGTCAGTTCCTCGGGGCCGGGGCGGGACATTCTGTCCTGTCTATGTGTACCAGACCGCAAATACCCACTGGGCGTTCCAGCGAAATGAAAATAGCCCCGGCGACGGACGCGAAACTGTTCGGAGTTTTAAAGCGGGCGGGTCATCGAGCGGTTCGACATAGGCGTTTCCTCCGCGGCGCGGGAACCTCGGGAGACCATCGCCCCCGGAGCAAACAGTGTGAACTGTTACCGTCGCAAACACTACCGGAAGGGGAAACGCTGGGGTGTTGGACCGGCTAATCGGATATATGAGAGTCGACAGACGTTTGCACGACCGGGCGTTCGTCCGGACGTTCTTCACGACCCCGACCGCAGAACAGGGACAGGAAGACTCCGCCAAAAAGCTGCGCGGTGCGATCGGACTGCGCGGAATGCAGGCCCCGGACGTGTGGGTGCCAGACAACGAAGACGCCACGGCCCCGTCCATGCGCGGGGAGGGGGCCGAAAACATCGCCGAAGTCGTCGCCGAGGGGGGCGCAGAGTTCCCGGGCGAGATCCACCCTCGGGTGGTCTGGCACCGCGACGACCCCGAAACGCGTTACGAGGGGTTCCAGCAGATGTTGACGATCGCCGACCCCGAGAAGGGTGCGATCGATCACCTCGACGGCTTCGTGATCCCGGAAGTCGGCGACATCGACGACTGGAAGAAGGCCGACGAGTTCTTCACGATCCTCGAACACGAGTACGGGCTCGAGGAGGGGAGCCTCGCGATGTCGGTGATCGTCGAAAGCGGGGCGGCAGAACAGGCGATGACGAAACTCCGCGACGAGATGGGCAAGCCAACGAACAATTTACAGCGACTGTTCATGCTGGTCATCGGTGAGGTCGACTACACGAAGGACATGCGTGCGATCACGCCGACGGGCTCGCTGCCGTCCTGGGACGAGATTCGGCACAACACCGCGAGCGCGGCGAGCGCGGCGGGGCTCATCTCGGTCGACGGTCCGTACGACGACATCCGTGACATCGAGGGCTACCACGCGCGCATGACCGACAACCAGTCGAAGGGGCTGCTCGGCATCTGGTCGCTCACGCCTACGCAGGTCGTCGAGGCGAACAAGGGACCGCTCCCCCCCGAGAAGGGCTACTGGCTGATCGAAGCCGGCGATCGAGAAGTGAAGCTGGAAGACGAGGAGGGTGTTCAGGTGTACCGTGGCGATCGGATCGAACTCGAGGAGGCCGACGACGGCTACGTGCTCACCGTCGGAACCGACCAGCTCGAACTCGACGCCGAGGGCGTCCGCGAGGAGTTGCTGGACCTGGTGTCGTACGTCCCGAGCATGGGCGACATCGTCGACTCCATGGAGGAGTTCGAGGCGGCCAAGGAGGCCGGCCGGGGCGCGATCGCGATGACCCAGGCGGCGACGCTGCGGATCGACGGGGTGGAAATCGACGTCGAACGTGACCGGATGTGGGACGAGGCGACCTACCAGGCGTTGATGGTCCCGATCAGCCTGTTCCAGGACGTCTACGAGAGCCGTCCCGACCAGCACGAAGAACTCGCAGAGATGTACGGCGAGGGAGTCGTCGAACGGGCGATGGACGTCGGAAACTGACGAGCCCTTCTGTTTGCCGCCCGAAACCGACCGCCGGCAACCGGCGGCGGTGATCGTCGATTTTATACCCGTCGTTCGTGATCATGCGAATATGGACCAAGCCACCACTAGTCCAGAGACTCGCGAGAGAGCGGGGAACGCGGTCCGGGCGTCCGACGATCCGCCCGAGGTCGGGGAGCTCCTCCCGCCGGACCGGACGCTGATGGGACCGGGTCCCAGCGACGTCCATCCGCGGGTGCTGCGGGCGATGAGTACGCCGCTTGTGGGTCATCTCGATCCCTCGTTCGTCGAGATGATGAACGAGGTACAGGAGTTACTCCGGTACACCTTCCGGACGGACAACCAGTGGACGATTCCGGTGTCCGGGACGGGTTCGGCGTCGATGGAGACGGCGATCGGAAACATGGTCGAGCCGGGCGACACGGTTCTGGTCCCGACGAACGGCTACTTCGGGGGGCGGATGGCGGAGATGGCCCGACGGGCCGGCGGGGAGGTCGTCGAGGTCGACGCCCCGTGGGGCGAGCCGCTCGATCCCGACGACGTCGCTGCGGCGTTCGACGCCCACCAGCCGGACGTGTTCGGATTCGTCCACGCCGAAACCAGCACCGGCGTGCTCCAGCCCGACGTCCCGGAGCTCACCAGCATCGCCCACGAACACGACGCGTACGTGATCGCAGACACCGTTACCTCGCTTGGCGGCGTCGAGCTCCGGGTCGACGAGTGGGACGTCGACGTGGCGTACTCGGGGCCTCAGAAGTGTCTCTCGTGTCCGCCTGGTGCGAGCCCGCTCACGCTCAACGACCGGGCGATGGAGAAAGTGCTCGGCCGCGAGGAACCCTCCCGGTCGTGGTATCTCGACCTCTCGCTTCTGGAGGGTTACTGGGGCGAAGAGCGCGCCTACCACCACACCGCCCCGATCACGAACGTCTACTCCATCCGGGAAGCGCTCCGGCTCGTCGCCGAGGAGGGTATCGAGAACCGCTGGGAGCGTCACCGCGAGATCGCCGGCGTACTCAAGTCGGGCCTCGAAGATCTCGGCCTCGAGCTCCACGCCGAAGAGGAGTACTGGCTCCCGAGCCTCAACGCCGTCGAGGTGCCCGACGGCGTCGACGACGGCGCTGTCATCGACTACCTTCTGGAGGAACACGACCTCGAGATCGCGTCCGGGCTGGGTGCCCTCGAGGGCGACATCTGGCGGATCGGCTGCATGGGGTACTCCGCGAAGCGACGGAACGTCGAGTTCCTACTGGCTGCCCTGGAGGAAGCACTCGAAGCGCAAGGCTACGACGGCTAGATCGGACGACGATTCGGGCCCCACGTCGACTCTGCGTCGCGTCGTTTTTATTCGGGCGTTGCTAACCCGATCGCGTGCAGATCGTCGGCTACGCGACGGACGCGGGAGAAGGGGGTGCCGGACTGCTTTTCAGCGACGGCGACGGCAGCGAGGTCGAGTTCGACTCGATCGCCCCGGGGGCGGAACTGTCGTACACGCTGGGCGCCAGGCGGTGTGCTGGGACCGTTCACGACGGCGAGCACCTCGCCTGTGACGCCGAGGAGGCGCCCTACTGTCGCGACCACGCCGACACCTGGGTGTGTGCGCGGTGTACCGGGACGTGTCTGAAAGACGAGATGGACTGCCACGAGGAGCACGCGGTCTACCTGGCGGCGTTCGCGCCCGACCGGTTCAAGGTAGGGGTCACCCGCCTGTGGCGGCTGGAGACCCGCCTGCGAGAGCAGGGAGCCGACCAGGCGGCTCACGTCCGGACCGTATCCGACGGCCGGATCGCCCGAGAGATCGAAGCCGAGATCGCTGCCAGGGACGATCTCCCGGTTCCGGTGACCGACAGCGTCCGCGTCGCTCGAAAGCGACGGGGGCTGGGACGCGACGTCGACCTGGGGGCGTGGAACCAACTCTGTTCGGCGTTCGACCCCCACGAGACGTTCGCGTTCGACTACGGCCTGGAACTCGACCGACGTCCGGTCGCCGAGACGATGCTCACGGGAACCGTCCGGGGGACGAAAGGGCGGCTACTCGTGCTGGACCGCGGGGCGTCGACCTACGCCGTCGATCTCCGCGACCTGGTGGGTCACGAGGTCGTCCCAGAACGGAGTCGTCGGGAACGACAGTCGAGTCTCGGCGCGTTCGAGGCGAATTGATCGGCACGTTCGATCACTCGAAGCCGTGCCGGGCGATCGCTGTTCGCACCGCGAGATAGCCCGCCGCCGCGAGGGTCGCGTAGACAACGACTGTAGCGGTCGTGGTCGCCGTCGCGCTGCCGACCGCGAGCAGAGCGGCGGCGTTGATCGGATTGCCGGGAAGCAGCGTCGACCCCGCAAACAGCGCGAGGACCCCAACAGAGTAGAGGAACTGTGCGTCCCGTCGACGCGGCGCGAGGGTCGCGATCGCGATCCCCATCGTCACCACCGCCGTCGCAAACGCCGCAACGAGGAGCAAAAGCGTGCCGGGATTGGCGACCGGAACCCCGTTCAGCCAGAGCAGCAGGAGCCACAGCGCCGCCTGTGCAGGCGCGAGCCCGACGGCGGCGAGGCTCTTGCCGTCGACGATCTCTGCGGTCGTCACCGGCGCGACTCGAAGCAGTTCGAGCGTCCCCCGATCGAGTTCCTCGGTGACTGAGTCGACGATCAGCGAGCCGCTGATAAACACCGGCAGGAACAGCAGGATCGGCACCAGCACCGTGTAGGTGAACCCGTAGTATGGACTGCCGCCCGGTCGCTCCGGAAGCGGAAGCGGCCGGCTGTCGAGCCACGCGGCGTTTCGCCCGCGTTCGTCGCGTTCGAGCGCGCGAAGCGCCTGCTGCAGCTGGGCGACGACCACCGTCGACTCGACGCTGCCGTCGGGGGCGACGGCGGTCACCTCGATTCTCCCGTCCCGGCGTTCGCCCCTGACGGCGGCGTCTGCCGCCCCCGCGTCGAAGGTTCCTCGGGCCGTCTCCCAGTCGTCGTATCGCGTCGCGGAGACTCCGTCGACCCGATCGGCGGCGGCGACGAGCTCGTCGACCGTCTCGCCGGAAACCGCCACCTCGACCTCGTAGCCGTCGAGGCTAGAGGGATCGTACAGCGACACCAGCCCGACGACCAGAAACGAGGAGAACGCCGCGATGAAAAGCTGGATCACGAGCGCCAGCACGATCGTCTTCTCCCTGCGGAGCACCGAAAGCTCCCGGCCGGCGATCCGCAGACGTGGCGAGGGCTCCGTCCCGGAGTCTCGGTCACGCATAGAAGGTCACCACCCCGAAGTTGTATCCGGCGTGAACGAGCGTCGCGATCGCGAGTGCGACCGCGTACAGCCGTCGGTTTCGGTGTGCTCCGAGCGCGGAGATGACGGCGGTGACGACGTGTAACCCGAGCGGCGCCAGAAGTAACGCGAGCAGGACCGTCCAGGGGAGCTGCCCGGTTCCGGCCACACCAGCGGGGCCGAACGCCGCCCGGCCGAGTGAGAGCTCGGGGAGTCCCACCAGCTGAACCACGACGGTGCCTTTCTCCGCCAGGAAGAACCCGATCCCCGAGGCCGCCCCGACCGCGAGTGCCGACGGAACCGACACTTCCAGGCGGTCGTCGACGAAGCCGGCGTACACGTGGACGCTCTTTGCGACCTCTTCGATCAGCGCGATTACGACAAGCAGCAGGGGAATCGACACGGCGATGGGAAGCGCGAAAAGCACCGCCACCGCGAGCAGTTCGGCGACGAAGACGAACGGGATGAAGACGGCAGTCAGGAGGGCCACCGACCGCGGCCCGGACACGCGGACGGCGAGGGCGTCGAGCGCCTTCGCCGGCAGCGGCTTCTGGGAGAACAGGTCCTCCTCGCGGTAGACGCCGGCCCCGAGCCAGAAGCAGACCGCCGAGACGAGATACAGCGGGCCGGTCGCGAACAGGTACTCGCCGACCCCGACCGCCTCTCCCTGGAGGTCGAGCACGACAAGCGAAAGCGGGGAGATCAGCGCGATCGGCGTGACGTTGATGAAGATGGCCGGGACGAAGACGTACGTCGTGAAAAACACCGAGACGGTGACGGTGACGAACGTGAGCTCCTTGAACGACCTGGCGAAAAGCGCCCCCAGGAACGTCGCAGCCAGGAACGCGAGCGCGACGGGGACGATCGCGAGCACCGAAACGATCCCCCCACCGACGAACAGCGCGATGAGTGCAGTGACGCCGATCGCGCCGGCGAGATACGGGAGCGTCTTGCCCGCCACGATGGAAAGCGGCTCTACGGGCGCGACCAGCAGTAGCTCCCCGCGCCGGTTCACTCGTTCGCCGAGTATCGAACTCCCGTACGCCTGGACGAGGAAGTTCATCGGGATCAGAAACAGGAACGCGAGGATCAACGACGAGAAGGGGAACGGAGGAGTGATTTCGGCGGGTGAACCGGCCGTCGAGCCCCCGAACAGTCCGCCGGAGCCGCCGAGCTGGGGCACTGCGAGCCCCCCGTCGTCGGCGTCGGCGTCACCCGCTGGAAGCGTGGGATCGTCACCCTCGCGTTCGGCGTCGGACGGCTCCTCGTCACCCTCGAGGGCGTCGTGGTCTGTCGCCACGTCGTCGGGATCGTCGATCGAATCGTCGGTCGGATCGTCGCCTGCAGGTTCGAATCCGCCACGCGGTTCATACCGGAGCGTCACGTCGACCGGGAACGCCGCAGACTGGTTCGATTCGGCTGCCATCAGGCGGTCGTTGTACGACTCGGTGGCGGCACGAAGCGTCTGGGCGGCGGCCGCCCCCTTTTCAGTCTCGACGGCGGTGACGCTCACCCAGCCGTCGACCGCGATGTCGTCTGCCGCCCCCTCGTCGGTCGACGGAACGTGACTCTCCACGTGGACATCGGCCTCGACCCCGAGGGTCGCGTCCGGCGGGCGTACCGCGAGCCTGTCGTCGGACTCGACAACCGGTGCGTACGGGTCGTCCTCGTCGACGGCGACCCGGTAGATGTCACCGTCCGGGGTCACTCCGCCGACCCCCGAAAGTACCGCAGCGCCGACGACTCCACCGACCAGAAGGATCGCCAGAACGCCGACCACGACGGTCCGTCGATCCACCGCTCCCGTCGCGGTCGAGAGCTCCCAGCGGGCGATCCGGCAGACTGCAGCGAGGCGTCCGGGACCGTCCCTCCCGGCTGCGGCAGTTCGCTCGCCGGTGTCTGCTCCGTTCTCCCGGCTCACTTCGCCGCCCCCGCGCGCTCTCCGTCGACGGATCGATCGGCCAGTTCGAGGAAGACGTCCTCGAGGCTGGACTCCCGTGTTCTGATGTCCAGCACCGAACCACCCGCGTCTGCTGCCCGCTTGCGAACCGACTCGACGCCGTCCATGTCCGCACAGACCACCCGGAACCGTCGGTTCGTCCGTTCCGATTCCCCAGCAGTACCCTGGTCGATTTCCCACCGGTCGATCGGTTCGGCACCGTCGGCCGCACCACCGGCGACGGGTTCGGCCCCCTCGACCGGCACGTCGGTGAACACGTAATATCGGGTCTCTCCGTGTTCGGCGCGAATCTCGGGGACGGTTCCCCTGGCGACGATCTCCCCTTCGTTCATGATGACCACCCGGTCACACACCGACTCGACGTGATACAGGTTGTGAGCCGAGAAAACGACCGTCTTCCCGCGATCCCTGAGATCTCGGGTGAACTCGAGGACGTAGTTCGTGGTGAGCGGATCCAGCCCCGAGGCGGGTTCGTCGTACAGGAGAACGTCCGGGTCGTTGACGAGCGACCGGGTGATCGCCACCTTCCGTTTCATCCCCTTCGACATGTCGCCGATGCGGCGATCCCGGTACTCCAGTTCGAGCCGGTCGAGCGAATCGGCGATCCGTTCGTCGGCGACCCCCCGTTCGACGCCGTATAGATCCGCGAAGAACCGGAGATACGAGCGGGGCGTCATGTCCTCGTACAGCGGCGACTCCTCGGGAAGATAGCCGAGCAGCCTGCGCATCGCCGGATCCGCGGCGTCGTATCCGGCAACCGTCGCCGTCCCCGCAGTCGGTTCCACCAGCCCGGCGAGCATCTTCAACGTCGTCGTCTTTCCCGCGCCGTTCGGGCCGACGATTCCGAACACTTCGCCGGGTTCGACTTCGAAAGTGGCGTCGACGACCGCCGGAAAGCCGGCGTACGTCTTGTGCAACCCCGCGACCTCGATCATGTGAACTACCCGTCGGAAGCCGTCGACTTATAATTCGGGAAGAGCACTCGAAGAAAACTACCCCCTTCGGTCGCAGACGTCGCCCGTCGCAGTCGCTATCTCACGTGGCCGTCCGACAGTCCGGGAAAAACGTCTACTCCGATTTTTCGGCCGCTTCTCCGCCTCGTTCCCAGACCCCGCCGGCGGACACGCCGGTCGGCGCCGTGTGACTCACGTCCCGCATCGTTGCGTTGTTTGCCATTGTGCACGTTCATAGCACGGACGTAATATATAAACTCACCGGGGGGATTGGCTATTACATTCCTTATCAAATAAGGTCCCTTATATTCGTCGGCCGGTCCCGCGAGTGAGCGGAGCGGAGACGAGACAACTTAAGTGGCGACGACGCACCGAATGAGCCATGAACGTCGACATCGGGAACGCGCTCGAAACCTCGCCTGGAGTCTCCAGGGACGGCCTGGAACGGCTCGATCGTCGGGTCGAACGCGCCCACGAGCGAATTCAAGCCGGGCGGGAGAGCGACGACCACGGATTCGCTGCGTTGAACCTCCCCGAGCGGTGCGACCCGACGGAGATCGAAGACACCGTGGCTCCGTTCGGGCAGCCGAGTGCCGTCGTGACCGTGGGGATCGGTGGTAGCGCTCTGGGGGCGGCGACGTTTTCGGCTGCGCTGGAAAGCGAGGTCGACGCCTACTTCCTCGATAACGTGGATCCGGTCCACGTCCGTCGCCTGCTGTCGTCGCTGCCGCTCGATGAGACCGTGCTCAACGTCGTCTCGAAGTCGGGGACGACCGCCGAAACACTCGCGAACTTTCTGGTCGTCAGGGACGCGATGCAACGGGCGTCGGTGGACTGGACCGATCGAACGTTCGTGACGACCGGGCCGTCTGGCAACCTGCGCGAGCTCGCTGAGAAACACGATCTGCCCGCCCTCGAGGTCCCGGAGGGCGTCCCGGGCCGCTTCGCTGTGCTCTCGCCGGTGGGACTGGCGTGTGCAGCGATACAGGGCCACGATCTCGAGGCGATCCTGGAGGGCGGCTCGAGGGCCGCCGACCGGTTGGACCGAGCCGGTGCCGGATCGCTGTTCGAGACGCCCGCCTACGCCTACGGCGCGGTGACGTACGCGCTCGCCCAGCGGGGCGCCGCCGTCAACGCCGTGATGCCGTACGCGGAGTCGCTGGAGACGTTCGCAGAGTGGTTCGCACAGTTGTGGGCCGAAAGCCTCGGGAAAGACGGGCTCGGCCAGACACCTGCACGCGCACTGGGCGCGACCGACCAACACTCACAGCTCCAGTTGTATCGGGCCGGTCCACGGGACAAACTGGTGACGCTCGTTCGGCCGACCGACCGCCCGGACCGCGACATCCCCGAGACGGATCTCGAAGGGTTGTCGTATCTCGGTGGATCGACGCTGGGGGAGCTACTCGACGCAGAGTTCGAGGCGACGGAAGCGAGCCTGGCGGCAGCCGATCGTCCCTCCGTGCGGATCGAGATCGATCGCGTGGACGAACGCTCCCTCGGGGAACTGCTGTACGCAATGGAGGCTGCCTGTGTGTTGCACGGTGAACTCGCCTCGGTGGACACGTTCGTCCAGCCGGCCGTCGAGTGGGGGAAACGTGCCGCCAGAGGGCTGCTCGGTGGCGGGGACTTCCCGGAAGCCGAGGCGGTACGGGACAAGGAGACGTTGATCGTCGACGGAAACTGATCGTCGACGGGAACTGATCGACGCTCCTTTGGGACGCCGACGCGTAGGCTGACCGATGAGCGAATCGCCCGAGTCCGAAGGTGTCGGGACGTTCGGCCCCGCACTCTACCGGCTCACGCAGGCTGTCGCCGTCGTGTTGGCCGCGTTCGCGGGTGCGGTCGCGGTCGCGGGCGGGGGGATCGGTGTCCTGATTTCCGGCGGGATCGTCGAACCGGAGACGATCGGCTACCACCTCGCGTTGACGGTGTTGCAGTTCGTGGGATTCGGCGTCGGGATCGTCGGCTACGTCGCGATCACCGACGATCGGGAACTGATTTCGTATCGTCTCCCGACGCGGTTCGGCTGGGGACTGATCGGCGTCGGCATCGTCGTGTTGCTGATCGTCCAGTTCGCCTTCGGGTTCGTTCTTTCGGAGTTCGGGCTCGAGGCGGGTGAAAACCAGGTGGTCCTCATCGGAAGGGAGAACCCGCAGTTCTTCCTGTACATGATCCTGGTGTCGATCCTCGTGGTCGGCCCAGTCGAGGAGCTACTGTTCCGCGGAGTGGTGCAAGGGCTGCTCCGGCGGGCGGTGTCCGCATGGCCCGCGATCGTACTGGCGGCGGCGTTTTTCGGCCTCGTTCACGTGTGGGCCGTCCAGGGAACGATCGGACAACAACTCGTGTACGCAGTAGTCGCTACCGTGCTCGGAATCGTCCTCGGCTACCTGTACGAGCGGACGGGCAACATCGTTGTCCCGGGCCTCGCACACGGACTGTACAACGCGGTCTTGTTCGCGATCCAGTACGTCGCCGTTACCCGGGCGTTTATCTGACCGCGCTAGACGGGTAGGGGAGTGTTACCAAAGGTTTACACGCTCACGAGTGAATGAACTCCCCATGAGCAGAGACTACGCGGAGCTACACGATCCGAACGCGGAGTACACGATGCGGGAGCTCTCGGCGGAGACGATGGATGTGACCGCCGAACGGGGCGGGGGACGCGACGTCGAGATCACGGACGTTCAAACGACGATGGTGGACGGCAACTTCCCGTGGACACTCGTGCGGGTGTACACCGACGCGGGGATCGTCGGGACTGGCGAGGCGTACTGGGGGGCGGGCGTGCCCGAACTCATCGAACGGATGAAGCCGTTCGTCGTTGGGGAAAACCCCCTGGACATCGATCGGCTCTACGAGCACCTGATCCAGAAGATGTCCGGGGAGGGATCCGTCGAGGGCGTCACCGTCACCGCCATCTCCGGCATCGAGGTGGCGTTGCACGACCTCGCGGGGAAGATCCTCGAGCTTCCGGCCTATCAGCTGCTCGGCGGGAAGTATCGCGACGAGGTCCGGGTGTACAACGACTGTCACACAGAGGAGGAGGCAGACCCCGAGGCGTGTGCCGACGAGGCAGAACGGGTCGTCGAGGAGCTCGGCTACGACGCGTTGAAGTTCGACCTCGATGTCCCCTCGGGCTTCGAGAAGGACCGGGCGAACCGGCACCTCCGGCCGGGCGAGATCCGCCACAAGGCAGAGATCGTCGAGAAAGTTACCGAGCGGGTGAAGGATCGGGCCGACGTCGCGTTCGACTGTCACTGGACGTTCTCGGGCGGGTCGGCAAAGCGGCTCGCGGCCGAAATCGAGGAGTACGACGTCTGGTGGCTCGAGGACCCTGTCCCGCCGGAGAACCTTCAGGTACAGGAAGAAGTCACCAAGTCGACGACCACGCCGATCGCGGTCGGCGAGAACCGCTATCGGGTCACCGAGGAGCGCCGCCTCATCGAGAACGGCGCGGTCGACATCGTCGCCCCGGACCTACCGAAGGTCGGCGGGATGCGCGAAACACGGAAGATCGCCGACGTCGCAAACCAGTACTACGTTCCGGTGGCGATGCACAACGTCGCCTCGCCGGTGGCGACGATGGCAGCAGCTCACGTCGCCACGGCGGTGCCGAACTCGCTTGCCGTGGAGTTCCACAGTTACGAGCTCGACTGGTGGGATGACCTCGTCGAGGAGACGGTTATCGAGGGCGGCTCCATCACGGTGCCCGAAGAGCCGGGACTCGGCGTGACGCTGGACATGAACGCCGTAGAAGAGCATATGGTCGACGGCGAGGAGTTGTTCGATCCGGCGTGAGCCGGATCGAGCTCGGAAATCTTCGATTTCCGACGAAAGTCGTCAGTCGTCAGAACCGAGGATTCCAACGCCGGTATCTTCCTCGGCTGAGCCACCCAGAACCTCGTCGCTGACGTCCGTTCCGTCCTCCTGATGGAGGTGACACGCGGCGTAGTGACGCGACGTGCCGTACTCCGTTTCGACCTCGTAGGCCGGCTCCTCGCGGGCACAGATGCTCTGCTCGGCAAAGGAGTCGATGAGAAGCGTCCCGGCCTCCACCCACTCTTCCGCCGAGAGATGCTGGAACGCCTCCTCGACGATTCCGCCGGCGTCGCCGTCCGGCACGCCGTCCTCGAAGTACTCCTCCCGGATCCGGGAGCCGTCGGTGACGTCGAAGGTTCGCCGGTCTACTGCCCGCGTGAACTCCCGGACGTCCTCCCACTCGCCGTCCGACATGTCGAATCCGTCGGGCTGGATCAGCTTCGGACACCGGGTCCGGAACCGACAGCCCGACGGCGGATCCAGTGGCGACGGCACGTCGCCTTTCAACACTCCGCGCTTGCCCTCCGACCGCGGATCCGGCACCGGAATCGAGTCGAGCAGCGCCTTCGTGTACGGGTGTTGTGGGTTCTCGTACAGCTCCTCTTTGTCCGCCAGTTCCACGAGCTTCCCGAGATACATCACCGCGACTCGATCCGATATGTACCGGATGACAGAAAGGTCGTGGGCGATGAACAGGTACGTGAGGTCGAACTCCTCCTGGAGCTGCTCCATCGTGTTGAGCACCTGCGCCTGGATCGAGACGTCCAGCGCGGAGACGGGCTCGTCACAGACGATGAAGTCCGGGTTCACCGACAGCGCCCGCGCGAGGTTGACCCGCTGGCGCTGGCCCCCGGAAAAGGCGTGCGGATAGCGGTTGTAGTGCTGGGGATCGAGACCGACTTTCTCGAGCAGCTCCCTCGCGCGGGCTTCCCGTCCCTCCTCGTCGAGCATCCCGTGGGCCTTCATCGGCTCCTCGACGATCGGCCCGACCTTCATCCGGGGGTCGAGCGACGACTGGGGGTCCTGGAAGATCATCTGCATCTCCTTGCGCCGCGTCCGGAGCGGCTCCCCCGACAGCGTCGCCAGGTCCTCACCTTTGAAGTAGACGCTACCGTCCGTGGGTTTCAACAGGCGCAACACCGTCCGGGCGAGCGTCGACTTCCCGCAGCCCGACTCGCCGACCAGCCCCAGCGTCTCGCCTTTCTTGATGTCGAAGGAGACGTCGTCGACGGCTTTCACCTGTCGATCCTCACGTCGGAGGTACGGGAACTCGTCGTCGACGGTGACGTTCCCGAACAGGCTGTCGGTGTCGCTGAAGTATTTCTTCAGGCCCTCGACCCTGACCAGCGGCTCGCCCTCGTCGACTTCCCTGTCGACGCCGGGCGTCGACAGGGAATCGTCCTCGAAGTCGAAGCCGGCGTCGGCGTCACTCATTGGCCTCGCCCTCCTGTCGGCCGGCAAAGCCGGCGCTGAACCCGCCGGTTGCCTCCGTGTTCAGTGGTCGGCTCTCCTCGTACCCGACGTCGAAGGCGTCGTACTTCACGCAGGCGACGTTGTGACGCTCGGCCGACGCTCCGAGGTCCCGCGGTTCGGGATGCACCTCCGTACACACCTCGCGGGCTTCCGGACAGCGCGGGTGGAACCGACAGCCGGACGGCGGATTGATCGCCTCCGGCATCACGCCCTTGATGGGGTCGAGCTCGTCGACGGTCTCGTCCGGGCGGGGCATCGAGTTCAAAAGCGCCACCGTGTACGGGTGCATCGTCTCGTAGAACATCTCGTCGACGTCCGCCTGTTCGATGATCTCGCCGAGATACATCACGTTCACGCGGTCGGCGATCTCGGCGATGACGCTCATGTCGTGGGTTACCCAGATGAACGCGGTGCTGTACTTCTCCTGGAGGTCCTCGACGAGATCCAGGATCTGCCCCTCGACCGTGACGTCGAGTGCGGTCGTCGGCTCGTCGGCGATGATCAGGTCCGGCTGGCAGGCGAGCGCCATCGCGATCAGTACGCGCTGGCGCATCCCCCCGGAGAACTGGTGTGGATACTCGTCGTATCGGGCCACCGGATCGGGAATGCCCACCTCCCGGAGCATGTCGATGGCCTCCTGTTTGGCCGCTTTTTTGTCGAGATCCCGGTTCAGCTCGATGAACTCGCGAAGCTGCCCGCCGACGGTGAACACCGGGTTCAACGACTCCATTGGGTCCTGGAAGATGATCGCGATCTCCCGGCCCCGGATCTCCTTGCGCATCTGTTCGTTCGAGAGCATCTCATCGCGGGGACTGAGCTCGCCGTCGGGGCCCTCCTCGAAGCCGATCAGCGTCCGGCCCTTGAACGTGACCTCGCCGTCGACGATCTCTCCGGGGCTCTCGACGAGCCTGAGGAGACTGGAGGTCGCGACGCTTTTGCCCGCGCCCGACTCCCCCACGAGTCCGACGATCTCCCCCTCGTGGACGTCAAAGGAGATGCCGTCGACCGCCCGAACGGTTCCTTCTTCGGTGAAAAACTGGGTCTTGAGGTTTTCGACGCTGAGTAGTGGTTCGGACATATATCGATCTCAGTTGTTGATTCGTGGATCCAGCGCGTCCTGCAGACCGTCGCCGAGGATGTTGAATCCGATCACCGTGATCAGAATCGCCAGCCCCGGCCAGAGACTGAACGTGGGCGCCGGCAGCATGTAGTGGCGCGACTCCGAGAGCATCTGTCCCCACGACGGGGTCGGCGGCTGCGCGCCGAACCCGAGGAACGACAGGCCGGCGACGATCAAGATACTCACCCCGATCTGGAGCGTCGCTTGCACCAGCACCGGCGCGAAGCTGTTGGGAATGATGTGTCTGAGGATGATGTTGCGATCCTTTACCCCCGCCGCTCTCGCGGCCTCGATGTAGTCCTCCTCGCGGATCGAGACGACCCGCGACCGAATGAGCCGGTTGAAGATCGGGATCGCGGTGATCCCGACGCCGACCATCGCGAACGTCAGGTTGCGGCCGAACGCGACCATGAACGCGATCACGAGCACCAGGAACGGGATGGCGTAGATCGTCTCCGTGACCCGCTGGAGGATGTCGTCGACCCAGCCGCCGTAGTAGCCCGACACCGCCCCGATGAGCGTCCCGCCGACCAGCCCGATCGCGGTGGCCATGAAGCCGACCGTGATCGCAATCCGGGTGCCGTAGATGAGCCGAATGAGGATGTCCCGCCCCCGGTGGTCGGTTCCCATCGGATGTTCGAGCACCCCCTCGCCGAACTGGTTTTCCATACCGAGCGGCGGCAACAGTCGGTTTACCTCGTCGGGGTCGCGGGCGGGGTGGTACCAGACGGAATCGGCGATCGCGTAATCGAAGACGAAGTAGTCGATCGAAGCGTAGAGCGCAACGATCGTGACGAAGCCGACCACGAAGATGCCGATTCGGGCGGTCGTGTCGCGTTTGACCTGTTTGAGCGTGTATTTGAGGCCGACGCGAGCTTCGACTTCGCCGACGCCGCCCTCGGAGTCCTCCCCGGGGGAGAACTCGTCGGTTTGAGATTCGGTTCCAGTTGCCATCAGTCGTCACCCTCCATTATTCGTCCCCCTCCATTATTCGTCACCGTAGGTAACCCGCGGGTCGATGTACGCGTACGCGATGTCAGTGATGATGACGCCGATCACGAACGCGAACCCGAACATGAACGTCGTGCCCATGATGAGCTCGTAATCCAGGTTGTTGATCGCCGTAATGATCAGCCGGCCCATCCCCTGGATCTCGAAGACGGTCTCGATCAGCACCGAGCCACCGAGCGCCGTCGAGAGGCCGAGCCCGACGATCGTGATCACGGGAAGCTGTGCGACCTGGAACGCGTGTTTCCGGACGATCGTCGTCTCGGAGACGCCGTAGGCCCGGGCGAGTTTGACGTACTCGCCCTGCAGCGATTCGACCATCGACGACCGCTCGATGCGCGTGATCTGGGCCATCTGGAGCGTCCCCAGCGCGATCATCGGCATGATCAGGTGATACAGCGACGTCGTGATCACGTCGATCTGCGTCTCGGCTCCCCTCACGTCCCCGGGCGCCTCCCACGGCAATGGGAGGCCGCGTGCCGGGAACCACCCGAGGTGGAACGCGAAGACGATGATCAACATCAGGCCGATCCAGAACGACGGCGTCGACACGCCGATCAGCGAGACGATCCGAGCGACGTGATCGGTGGGCTTGTTCCGCCGCTTCGCCGAGATGACCCCCAGCGGGATCGCCGTGGCGATCGCGAACGCGAACGCCGAGATCGTGAGGTACAGCGTCACGGGCAGGCGAAGCATGATCATCTCGAGGACCGGACGATCGTAGTAGAGACTGTATCCCAGATCGCCCATCATCACGCCCTGAAGGTACGTGAGATAGCGTTCGTGGAGCGGCCGATCCAGCCCGTATTTGGCCTGGATGAGCTCGACGCGTTCCTGGGCGGGTGACGGCCCAAGCATGATCGAGATCGGATCACCCGGAATCTGGTTCGCCAGGAAGAACGTTATCGTGATGATTCCGATCAACACAGGGACCGCCTGCGCGAACCGCCAGATCGTGTAACGCAGCAGGCTCACGGAAGATCACCGGTGTGAACTGAGGTCATGGCTCGTACTCGCAGTCGCAACTTGGAAAACCTCGCAAACGCAAGGCTAAATACTCTTCGGGAAGCCCCGGCCGTTACATCACTCGACCGAGACGTTGTTGTGCTCGCTGAACACCCGGGTGACGCTGGAGATCGGGTGCGCGTGATAGTCGTCGACGCGTCCGCTGATGCCGTAGGAGTTTTGCAGGTTGTACGCCGGTAGGTGGACGCGTTCCTCGAGGAGTTCGGTCGTCGCCTCGATGTACAGCTGGCGGCGTTCCTCGCGGTCGGCCGACCGCCGGGCCTCTGTGATCTTGTCGGAGGCCTCGTCGTAGTCGTGGAACGTTCCGTTGGTGACACCTTCGACTTCCTGGGACAGCAAATGGTACGCGAACGCGTCGGGGTCCGGACTGCCGGACCAGCCGAGGGTGTACATGTTGAAGTCGTCCTCGTCGCCGCTCTGGTACGCCTCGGTGAACGTCCCCCAGTCGAGACGCTGCACTTCGACGTTGTCGAAACCGACGTTCTGCAGGCCGTCGCCGATCGAGACGCCGATCTGTTCGCGCATGTCGTCCGGCGGGACGATGATCCGCCAGTCGTAATCCCAGTCGACGCCGGCTTGCTCGAACAGGTCCTCTGCCGCATCGAGGTCCCGGTCGTGTTCGATGTCTCCCCACTCGTCGATCGGGAAGTCCCACTCCTCGGAAATCGACAGCGGATACGGACTCACCTGGCGAACCCCGGCCGGTTCGACGAAGTTCTCGATCGCCTGATCCATCGAGAACACGTAGTCGACCGCCTCGCGGACGACCGGATCCGCAGTCGGGCCTTCACCACAGTTGAACGCGAGGTAGAAGTATCCGACCCCCGGCTCCTCGTCGATCGTGGCGTCTTCGATGCCGCGAACGGTTTCGTACAACTGCGGCGGGATCGTCTCGATGATGTCGTTGTCGCCCGTCTGGAGACTGGTGACGCGGGTCGTCTGCTCCTCGATGGGATCGAACTCGATACGTGCGAGATTTGGGTAGCCGATCCGGTCACCGTCCCAGTAGTCGTCCCAGCGCTCGACCGTGGCGAAGTCTTCCTGGTCCCAGTCGACAAGCTGGAACGGTCCGGAGCCGACGGGGTCGACGTTGTAGGCCTCGCGATCCTCTGTCCGTACACTCTCGTTTACGACGTATCGCACCAGCGTCGTTTCGAAGGCACCATACGGGAACTCCAGGTCGAACTGGACGGTGGTTTCGTCGATGACTTCCGCGCTTTCCACCATATCGACTTCCGCGGCGTTTTCGGTCTCCTCCTCGTAGGGAGCCCGGACCGTGTGGATGACGTCTTCGGCAGTCACCGGATCGCCGTTCTGGAACTCCGCGTCGTCGCGGATCGGAACGATAAATCGAGTTCCGTCGCGTTCGACCGTGGGTTGATCGCTCGCGATTTTCGGATCGATCCCCACGCCGAGATCGTACTCGTATAACCCGTCATATAGCTGCCCGATGATCTGGACGGATGGAACGTCGTTCGCGACGATCGGATCGAGGTCGAGAGGGCCTTTGACCTGTGCGAAATACAGCTCCTGGTCCGGAAGCTCCTCACCCGGTTCCGTTCCGTTGCCGTTCTCGCCGGGGTCTTCCCCGTTGTCGTCAGCCGGTTCGTCGCCGAGACAGCCGGCCAAGCCGACTGCCCCGCCCGCGCCGACGTACTTCATTACGTCGCGCCGGGACAGGTCCTTGATATGGGACAATTTATCACTCATGGTTGATGGTATGCGGTACCAAGCAGCTATTCCAAGTTTACCTATATAAGTATTTCGTTTCGTGTAATCTATCGATTACAGGTTTCGGAAGATCAACCCGTTTCCGTGTCAATTCTTCGGCCGTTCGAACCGCTCTCATTTCTTCGGCCGTTCGAACCGCTCTCATTTCTTCGGCCGTTCGAACCGCTCTCATTTCTTCGGCCGTTCGAACCGCTCTCATTTCTTCGGCCGTTCGAACCGCTCTCATTTCTTCGGCCGTTCGAACCGCTCTCATTTCTTCGGCCGTTCGAACCGCTCTCATTTCTTCGGCCGTTCGAACCGCTCTCATTTCTTCGGCCGTTCGAACCGCTCTCGTCGGAACAGTCGGGTAGGATGATTCGGCCACCCGATCCGGAAGGCCCTTTTCAGTCGAGGACGAACCGTCGGACGGGCGGGGGTGGCCGAGCCTGGCCAAAGGCGGCGGACTTAAGATCCGCTCTCGAAGGAGTTCGAGGGTTCGAATCCCTTCCCCCGCACTCTCCATTGCCGAGCGCTGCTCGTCGGCGCCACGAAGGAAGTCCGAACACGGAGCAGTGGGTAACCGGCGAGACGAATTCAAAAGGGGATAGAAACGAACCCGCGTGACCGGAAAACGGTCGACGCGGGCACGCGCCGCCCTGAATGGTCCCCGCTGACGCTTCGGCCCTCCAAGCGAAGCGTCACGAGGTACTGATAGCGGGGACAACTTAAGTTTGCCGGGGGCGGCAGCAATTTTGGATACCGAGCCGACACTGTCGGGGACAGTAGCCGAAAAAATCAGTCGCGTCGAAAACGATCGCGTCCGTTCGTCCTGTCAGGCCGCACCCGGATGCCAGCCGCATACCGAGCACTCCGTCGACGATTCGTCGTTGAGACCGCCGCACTCCGGGCACTGCTTTTTGTTATACGAATATTCCCATCGCGTCTCCGCCATTTCGTGGCCGCGGTCCGAAAGGAATTCGTCGAACAGCTCGTCGTCGGCACTCGGTGCAGAGGCCATACATGTTACGATATACCACACCGCTACTTCAACTTTGTGGGGGACTCTCACAGAGGGAGAACCGGGCGGCAGTGCCCCGTCGAATCGCGGGCCTATTTAGGGATCGCTGTCGAGGAGACCGTATGAACTTCTTCGAGGATCTCCGGGATCGCATCCGGATGATCGACAGCGTCGTGTCGGTGGGGCTGGATCCGGATCCGCACAGGCTTCCGGGAGCAGTCGCCGATCGAGACCTCCCGCGGTTCGCGTTCAACCGACGGATCGTCGATGCGACCCACGAACACGCCGCCTGCTACAAGCCGAACGCCGCCTTTTACGAGGGCCCGGACGGCTGGCGGGCGCTCGAGGAGACGGTCGCGTACGCCCACGGAAAGGGGGTTCCGGTGCTCCTGGACGCGAAACGGGCGGACATCGGAAACACGACGCGCCAATACGCCGAGGTGCTGGAGTGGGTCGACGCGATAACCGTCAACCCGTATCTCGGTCGGGACTCGTTGCAGCCGTTCCTGGACCGCCACGACAGTGGGGTGTTCGTGCTGTGTCGGACCTCCAATCCCGGCGGCGCGGATCTCCAGGATCTCGAACTCGAAACCGGGGAGCCGGTGTATCGCCGGGTCGCCGCTCTCGCTGATCTCTGGAACGAGGGCGACAACGTCGGACTCGTCGTCGGCGCGACCGCCCCCGAGGAACTGGAGACGCTCCGGAACGAGGTCCCGGACCTGCCGTTTCTGGTTCCGGGAATCGGCGCCCAGGGAGGGGACGCGGAGGCTGCAGTCGAACACGGGCTAATCGATCGCGATGGGGTGGACGTCGGCCTGGTGAATTCCTCGCGCGGGATCATCTTCGCCGGCGAGGACGCCGTCGGCGCGACGGGAGCGGACGTCACCGATGCCGAACTCGACCGGTACGTGAACGCGGCCGGCGACGCCGCGAAACGGCTCAAAAAAGAACTGAACCGGTACCGGTAGCCCGACTTCACTGGGTCGCGCCCGCAGCGCAGTCAGTACAGATCGCCTCCATCGTCCGGAAGTGTTCTTCACAGACGAATTGCCCGCAGAGCCGGCAGGTGTGACGCCCGGGACGGGATTCACAGATCTGACAGACGCCGCTGACGCTCATGTATCGGCGTACGTCGGCGGGAATCGTATACGTTCGGGTCGGGTGCCAACAGTTCGCCTCGCCGAAATCCGCCCGAGAACCTTACGGGCGTCCGCCCCCAACGAACCCTGTGCACCGAGAGGCGATCGTCGTCGGACTCGCAGCAGTCATGGGTGGGATGACTGCGTTCATGCTCGTGGTCGCCGTCGTCGTTTCCCCGTTCTTTTTCCTTCTGTCGGTGCCGTTCGGGGGCGCGACGTACGTGATGTGGCAACACGCAACGGGTCGTCTCTCCTTCGATCAGGCTCGGGCGTCAACAGTCGGAGGTGTGCGTTTCGGACCCGAAGGCCCGGAGGAGACCCGCGGGCAACGGGGCGAACGAGATCGACGTGCAGAACGCAACCGGAGGCGCGCCTACCAGTCGAACGGAACGGGGGCGGGATCGGGGACGCAGAGGGGGAACCGTTTCTCGAAACGCGAGGCATTCCAGACGCTCGAGATCGAACCGGACGCGTCGGCCGACGCGATACGGCGTGCCTATCGGCGTCGAGTAAAGGAATCTCACCCCGACACCGACTCCGGCAGCCGGGAGGAGTTCAAGCGCGTCAATCGCGCGTACGAACGGCTTCGTGAAGAGTGACGTTCGTGAAGAGTGGTGTCGGCGACTCCGTACGAGGGCCGAGCTAGCCGGTCTGGGTTTCTTTCACGACCCGTTCGCGTACAGCCCCCTCGAGAGCCTCCCGCGCGCGATGACCCGCTTTCGCGTCCGTCCGAAGTTCGACGACGTGTGATCCCTCGGCGGCGATCGCCGCCGAGAGGCACTCCCGAAACGTCTCCCGAGGAGACTCGAGGTCGCTTTCGGGTCTCGCGTCGACGCGGGCAAACGAGACGCCGTACAGCCCCTCGCTCGGCTCGAAATCGAGGCCGTGTGGGGTTTTGAACTGCCGGGTGAACGGCGGATCGAACCGCTCGATGGGGAGCTTGTGGAAGATCCCGCCGCCGTCGTTGTTGACGAGTACAAACGTCGCTTCGACCTCGCACCGCGCGAGCGCCAACAGCCCGTTCATGTCGTGGTAAAAGGCCAGATCACCGAGCACACAGACCAGATCGTCGGTCGTTCCGCTGCCCGCCCCCAGCGCCGTCGAGACGATCCCGTCGATGCCCGACGCCCCACGATTTCCGAGCATCGTCACGGCGCTCGAGTCGGCGGCCGCAAAGCGGTCGGCGTCGCGGATCGGCATGGAGTTGGACACGAACACCGTCGCGGGGTCGGGCGCGAGATCGACGACGTCGGACAGCACCCAACCCTCGTAGAGGGCTTGTCCCTCCGTCCCGTCCCGTTCGTCCCCGTCAACGATCCACTGGTGGGCCGTCTCGAAGTGGATCCTGTCCGCCGTCTCCCAGCGTCTACGCCACTCCTCTTTCCCGGCGGATCGGCCCTGGAGCAACTCGGCGAGTCGAGCGCACAGACGGGACGGATCGGCGACGACGAGATCCGTCGCGGAAAACTCCGCCTCCCGCCAGCCACCGGCGGGGTCGACGACGAACTGGTCGGCTCCCGACCGGGCGAGATACTTCCGGAGCGATTTCGACGTCGGAGACGCCCCGAGTCGGAGTACGACGTCCGGCGCCGGCCACTCGTCGGCCGGGCTGGCCAGTGCATCCTCCGAGTCGGCGGTCAGGTAGCCGTCGTACCCCGAAATCACCGGCGCTACCCTCACGTGGCCGCCGAACCGAAGTCCGGAGAGCGGATCTGCGAGTATCGGATAGCCGGTCGCGTGCGAGAGTGCGACGATCGATTCCCGATCGAATCCAGGGGGATCGGCCGGCCCCGCGACGATGAGCCCCCGTTCCGCCTCGAGGTTCTGTGCCACCGCCCGGAGCGATCGCTCGTCGAGTTCCGGCGTCCCGGCGGTTCGATCGACAAACGGTTCGACCGTCGACGTGGAGGCTCGTCGCCCTTCTGCGGCCACGGGCTCCAGATCCGCGGGCACGTCGCCGTCGACCGGAGTCGGTTCAAGCGGTTTCGCGAACGGCACGTTCAGGTGAACCGGTCCGGCAGGCGTCCCCTCCGCCGCCGAGAGGGCACGGGCGACAGTCGTACGGAGCGATCTGAGCTTTCTCGGGGCGGCTTCCGGTTCCGGGAGGTCCTTGTAGTACCGGGCCGCGTTGCCGTAGAGCTTCTCCTGGTCGACTGTCTGGTTCGCTCCGGAGTCGCGCAGTTCCGGCGGCCGGTCGGCAGTGAGCGCGAGCAACGGCACGCGGGCGCGATCCGCCTCGAGCACCGCCGGATGGTAGTTCGCCGCCGCAGTCCCCGACGTGCACACGAGCGGCGTCACCCGACCGGTACGCCGCGCCCGGCCCAGAGCGAAAAACGCCGACGAGCGCTCGTCGAGGTGAGAGAAGACGTGAACGTCGTCGTGGTTCGCGAACGCGACGGCCAGCGGCGTGGATCGGCTTCCCGGCGTGACACAGGCGGTGTCGACCCCCGCGGCAACCAGCTCCTCGACGATCGCTGCCGCCCACAGCGCGTTTCGGTTCGGTGCGGTCATGCCGCGTAGTTCGTCGCTGCCCGTGAAATAGGTCGGCGGTTTCTGAACTCTTAAGCCGGGGCGTGCGTATCCTTCGAACATGACCGAGCAAGCCGGCGACGACACCCGGGAGACCGACACCGAGTCGACGTCGGAGGCAGCCGAGTCGACGTCGGCTGACGGAGACGTCGTCGACCGCGAGACTGAGTTCGTCGAACGGGTCGCCACACACGACGAGGAACTGGCCGAGGCCGTCGAAGATCGGCTCAGCGAGCTGGAAGGGAGAGTCGAAACGCTCGAGGAGGAACTCGAGGAGAGATCCAAGGAAGTCGAGGACTTGGTGAGCCGGCTGAAGCGCAAACAGGCCGACTTCCAGAACTTCAAGAAACGACAGGAGAAGAAACGCGACCAGCTCCGGGAACGGGCGACCGAAGAGCTGGTCGAACGACTCCTTCCGGTTCGAGACAACCTGATGCGAGCCCTCGAGCAGGAGGAGGAGGCAGACATCCGTCCCGGCGTCGAATCCACGCTGGAGCAGTTCGACGACGTGCTCGAGGAGGAAAACGTCGACGTAATCGATCCGGAACCCGGCGAGGAGGTCGATCCCCAACGTCACGAAGTGATGTTGAAAGTCGACTCTGGAGCGCCCGAAGACACGATCGCCGAACTGTACCAGCCGGGGTACGAGATGGGAGAGAAAGTGCTTCGCGCGGCCCAGGTGACCGTGAGCAACGGCGCGGAAACCGAGGAAGAAGTCGACAACTCGGACGGCGACGAGCGGCACGCCGAGCGGGAGGGCGCCGACGGCGCGGACCCCGAGCGGCATGCCGACCGGGAACACGTCGACGGAAGCGAGTCCCGGGCGACCGACGAAACCGAAGACACAGACGGAGACAGGGAGAGCTAAGAGGGGACCGAACTCCCGCCAATTATGCCCCGTGACAACCGCGAGCCACGGGCGCGACGTCGCTGTTTCGCCTGCGGCGAGCCGATCTCGCGAGGCACCAAAACGTGCCCACACTGCGAGGAGGTCCAGCCGTCGGGAGTGCTGTCGATCGTGCTCGCAACAGTCGGAGTGTTCACCTTCCTGATCGGGTTTCTCGTCGGGATGTTCTCGATCGGGATGAGCAGCATCGTCGGGTTCGTGATCGCGATCGTCGGGCTCGCGCTCGCGGTCGGATCCTACAGCCGGTATCTCGACATCAAGGCCGCCAAATACGGACGCCCGCGGTGATCGGAGACGTCCGTCGCGGGCGTCACAGCAAGCAAGCAGTGGCCGTCCGTCGACTTTTATAGGATCCCGAAAGAACACCTCCGTATGGTCACCCCAGTCGACGTCGGACTCGTCCTCGCAGGGCTGTTGCTCGCGTTCGTCGGGGCGGCGCTTTCGGTGTACGCCGTCACGCTCGCCGGTTTCCTCGTCGGCGCGGGAACCGGGTACGTCTTCGCACCGTCGCTGCTCGGTGTCGTCGGAGCCGAGGGTCTGGTCGCGACCGCGGGAATCGTGGTCGTCGTCGGTTTGGTCGGGGCGTTCCTCGCGTACGCGGGTCTCTCGTTTGCAGTGATGGGGATCGGGGGAATCGTCGGCGCGTTCATCGCCCGGTTCGCCGTGGCGCCGATCTACGTCGCCGGGACGTGGGAAACCGCAGCGGTCACCGTCGTCGGCCTCGTGGTCGGCGCGCTGTTCGGCCTGGTCGCGACCAAGCTGACGCTGGTGTTCACAAGCGGCTTCATCGGCTCGGCGTTCGCGACCCGGTCGCTGACGCTCGCCGAGTTCCAGGCCGCCCAGGAGACGCTGTCGATCGAGCCGTTGATCTTCGACATGCTCTCGCCGCTGTTTTTGGCGGTGTTCGTTCTGGGGGTGCTGTTCCAGGTCGGGCTGTTCCGGTTCGGATACGTGACCAAACTCGTCGGGATCGTCCCGGGCGCGCGACGGTGGACAGCGGGAGAAGACAAGAGCGGATCGTAACGGAGCCGGTTGGATGAACAGGAACGGCGCGTACTACGTCCCGGACGTGATCCCGGATTCGGACCTCGAGTACTTCGAGACGGAGGGGGAAACTTCGCGGACCGCCGCATGGGGTGATTCGCCCGCCGTCCTCGTCGTGGATCTGACGCTTGCGTTCATCGAAGAACGACCGGAAGTCAGCCAGCCGTGCGTGGAGTCGACCGCGGAGCTCCTGGCGACGGCGCGGGACGTCGACGTTCCGGTCGTGTACGCGGTTCCGACACCCGCCGGCACGTATCCCCGGGAGTATCGGAAGCCAACGATACGATCCGTCGAGGGAACGCCGGACGAGGAGCATCGACAGTGGGTAGAGAAACTCGACGAGATCCCCCCCGAAGTTGAACCGCAGGAGAGCGAACAGGTGTTCGAAAAACCCCGTGCGAGTGCCTTCTTCGACACGCACCTGTCGAACTACCTGCACCACTACGGGATCGACACCCTGATCATTTGCGGGATGTCGACGAGTGGCTGCGTCCGGGCGACCGTGGTTGACGGCCACTCCAGCAACTTCCGGATGATCGTGCCGCCGGAGTGCGTGGCGGACCGATCGGTGGTCTCACACGAGGTGTCGCTGTTCGACATGGAGATGAAGTATGCCGACGTCACACCGCTTTTAGCGGTCACGGACCGGCTCCAGAAGAAGAATTGACGCGGTATAGGGAGCGTGTCAGTTTGTCACGGGCGCGAGATCCGATGTATCCGCGTAGTCACACTCCTGCAGGATCGGACACCCGAGACAGGAGTGAAATCCCGGCACCTGGGTCACGCTGGAGCCCATACCGACGACACCGCTGATCGTCTTGTTCGGGACGTTCAGGCCGTTGTCCAGTAGCGAGACCCCGATCTCATCCGTCGGGAGCGTTTCGAACACGTACCGGCGGTTCGAGAGCGGCCAGTCGTAGCCGCCGTCCCCGGGCGTGAACAGCCGCGTGGTGTTCCAGCCGTTTTTCTCGGCGACGTCCCGGATCTCGTCGCCCACGGTTTCCGTGATGACAGTCAACGCCACGTTTTCGACGGCGTCGCGAACGAACCCCTCGAAGAGTTGCGGCGCCTCGTCTTCCTCGTCCGACAGCTCGCCCACGGTTACGACCACGCTACAGACGTATTCTGCATCCAGCAAGAGTTCCGGCGGCTCGTAGGCAGCGATGCCGGAGTCGTCGGTCTCGAGGATTCGGTACATTCCACGCGGTTCGATCTCCGCAAGGACCGCCGGTCGCACCTCGGCGACCGCATCCCGCAGTTTCCCCGCTGCATGCCGCGAGTCCATCCACGTCGGAAACGGCGGCCGGTCCAGGATCTCATCGATCGGCAAGTCAATGGCTATCTCCTCCAGATGGCGGACCTCCCCCACCGTTAGGGACATGCCCATAAGAGCCCTTGTTGGGTCTTAATGGTTCTCGGTGTTGTGACCTCCTCCACGGCCTGAAGGCCGTGGCATCTGGCCACCGGATGACTGCCGTGCCGAACCACGGCATTCCGGTTCCAACCCGCACTCAGAGGGAACCGGCAGCATACCGGCGAAACTCTCGTTTTCACCCTCGCTGTAGGGCTGTGACCCGGTCACGCAGGCCCCATCGGAATCGATGTCATCGCCGTGTGACGAACAGACCGCGTTCGTCACCGCCCCTTGTCTGTTGGGGGCCGGCATCTCACCGATTCCGTAGCAGTTTCCAGTACGCCGGGGCACGACAAAAACGTTTGGTCGGTCATCCAGTCCCGGCACAGTACGGTGGTTTGTGTGTCCTGAGTGTCCGCTTGACCCCCGCCTGTTCGCTCCTCGGTTCCGACAGAGCGTCGGAACACTCGTCACTCACGGGAAGGCGGGGGTATGCGCTCGTATCTCTATCATCTCCCAGTTTGCCGATAAGATAGTAAACGGGAACTCGCCCGAGATCTACGGGGACGGGACACAGACGCGTGACTTCGTCCACGTCGAGGGGCGTCGTTCGCGGAGTCGAACTCGCTGCGGCTCACGACCTTGACGGTATCTACAACCTGGGAACAGGCGAACAACACAGCTTCAATACGGCCGTCGAGACGTTGTGTGACACTCTCGAACGCGATGTCACACCCCAGTACGTCGAGAATCCGATCCCCGAAGAGCAGTAAGGTTACGTTCGCCAAAGAACAGGATTTCAACGGCTTCAAGCTTCAAGTAGTTAGTGTATAACATTGCAAGTTCGGACCGTTATTGCGGTCGATGACGGGGGAAGAAACCGAAGGAGAAGGTCATGGATCGAGAGCATTCCCGAGAAGAAGAGTGTTGCGAACGCTGGGAGGGATATCGCTAGTCGGGATCGGCGGTACCGGATCGGCGTCCGCCCGGGGCCCACCTAAGGGGACGGGTAACGGTGGTCCACCGAACGGCAACGGCGGGAGGCCGCCCGACCACGCCGGCGGTCCACCGGACGACGAAAGAGGCCCGCCGCAAAGCGATGACGAGGACCGCACGATCGAATGGGGTGGACAGGGAAGTGAGCACGCCGAACAGGACTGTCCCGAGCAAGATGGATGCTGGTATTGGGTACTGACGCCTGGAGGACCAGAAGAGTTCGAGGAGGTCAACGAACTCGAGGTGACGTACGAGGATGGAGATACCGAGACGTACGATGAGTGGGTGCAGCGAGGGAATGGGGCCTATCAGATCGAGGTATGCAAGAACGATGGCGGAACCGTAGAGGATGCTTTTGTCGATGTGACAGGCGGCGGTCGGAACGCACTGCTCACCATAAGCGACGGCGAGTGTAAGGGACCCGTGTACTGGCAAGTCGACTTCGGTCTCGGGTTGAGCCCACCCGAGGTACCGAAATACGAACCCGAAGACTTCCTAATGGCTGCAGTGGGGAACTCGGATCGCGTCAGCTTCAATCCGTCCTGCACTTTTCCGAAGGAGGACAAAATCGATCTCCTCGACAGAGAGTTCGACTTCGACGACGAGGACAACCCGACCCATGTCAGCGTCAGATTTGAGGTCGTTTCCGATGAGGAGCTCGACCTGCATCTGGCCGTCTTCATTCGGCCCCCGCGTGATCTCACCGAGGAGTTCGACGTCAAAGAGGTCGAAGAAGCTGCCAAGGATGGGGAATGTCCAATAGATGCTGACGATGTCGATGTCGAAGAACAAGTGGAGTTCGGGGTAGCAAGTGGTACTTTCGGATCCGGAGAACAACATACGCTGGAAATCGATCTTCCCACACCCTAAGACTCGAAAATCGAGTACCGACAATCCGTCTCTTCGATCCCTCGTCAGTGGATTGGAGAGTACTTTCGACGGTCAGTGTCCGGGCCCGCCGTTCTACTTCGGTTCGACACGCGAGGACACGAATCTTATCATGGACAGGGAGAGTGGCTACGGAGTTCCCCTTGCGGCTGCGTATACACGGCTCGCTGCGGTCAATCCGAGGCGGCCGAAAACGGACGCCGCGGCCTCGATAGCCTTTATGTGCCTGTTTTCGTCGTCATAATACGCGGATTTGGCGAAACACAGGGTCGCCATCGGTGACCACGGGCGCTGTTTCAGGTAGGCCTTTCCCTGTTTCTCGTACCAGTCGGCGAATACGGACCGTCTGATCTCCGGATACTGATCGTAAAGTTCCTTTTGGTTTCGGACGACCCGCATCACCTCCTCGAACCTCTTCAGCCCAACCCACTTCGAACTCGCTTCTCTCCGGTACACGGCAAGACACTCGTCGACGTAATCAAACTCGGTTCGTTTTGCCAGTTCGATCTTCAGATCTGGATCGCCCGCATTCGTAGCCAATGGCAGGCAATCGATGAGAACGTCACGCTCCATGAGCATTGACCCGGTCCACAGGGGAAAATCCTGGAATCGCAGTGTATGCTCCAGTATATCGCCAGCCACGTCCGGATTCGGGTAGTATTTTTCGTCTTCTTTGATAACGCCACAGTAGGAGACGCCGACGTCAGGGTTCTCCCCGAGGACTGCAGCCGTCTTGGTTAGTTTCCCGTCAAGAAGGAGGTCGTCGTCATCGAGAAACTGGACGTACTCGCCCGTCGAGGCCGCGATTCCTGTTGTGTATGCTGCTCCCCAATCCCCCTCTTTGCTCCGGTATATCGGGCGATCCACGACACTCTCGTACGCTTCCAATACAGGGCGGGCATGTTCCGCACCCGAATCGTCGACGACGACGAGTTCGACGGGTTCGTAGTCCTGGTTGGCGACGCTTTCAATGGCCTCCGATAGTAGATTATTCCGATAATACGTGGCGATGATTACTGAGATTTTCGGAGGCATGCGTGGAGTTGTAGGACAGCGAGCTGTTTGGTAATGAATATACTAAGATCGCTGTAACAACAAGAGAGTAAACCAACCAGTTTAAAATATCCTGTAAGATGAGAGGGTGCCGTAATGAAATCGTCGAACAGGTACTGAAGAGTTCTCTCAGCGACTCCTTCTGAGGATGGGACGAAGGAGCGTTGACTCTCTGGTCCACCACCTGACAATCTGTTTTCTCCCAGAGAGGGCATCAGTTTTTCAAAGGCGACGATGATTATCGACGTTAGTCGATACAAAGACGTCTGGTGAATAGCTACTCGTCCGCGCTGGTTGTCTGTCCGATACGTGAGCGGAGCAGGACGACAGAGACGGCCCCCAACAGTACGACGGCGATGAGTTTGGTTTTACTCATACTCAGTTTGTTTCGGCCAGTCCGAATTAACTAATCGTGTCATAACAGTGTATTCCGTTCTCGCACGCTGTAGTCTATTCGTCACTAGCGTGGGGGGACGCCCGCCCAAGACAGGATGTTTTGACCGTTCAGGGCATTATGAAGTTCGTCCCGCATCGCAGTGCTACGTCCGAATCCAGCCTCGTAGACGCGGTGGATAATCTCCGGCAACGAGTCCATGAAATTTCAAACCGCGTACAACTGTTTCGATCTGCTCGTCATTCGAGTCTGAAACCGGTCGGAAAATGGATAGTCTCAGTCGCGGTAATGACGAGAGCGGGCTGGGGGGACGCTCTCGCCGTTGAGTCACGGACGGTCGTCTTCCGACGACAGTCGACTTCGAGCTGGGGAGCTCGTACCGCAATCGACGCGCGAGTTGTCTGGGGTCTGAACAGCGGCCATCGATTACGGTACATATCAGTGAGACAGCGCCAGTATCTTGGTAATATATTACATAATGCACTTAACATTTCGATAATCCGGAGGAATAATGCACCGAGTAAGTCACCGATACTTATGAGTTCGAGCTTACGGAAAAATCTGAGAGTCTGGCCCTGCCGTCGCAGTCCCTGTTTTGTACCCGCTTAACGTCGGGTGGACGCCTCATAACTAACAGGGATCTCTGGTAACCTCGTGGACATGAGTTCCGATCGAATAGCACGTCGAAACTACGGCGGAACCGACACAGGTCTCCGAACCGATCACGGTGTAACGGAGATCCGCGGCGGAACGGTCGTCACGCCGGAAGGGTCAATCGAGGACGGCTGTATTCTGTTGCAGGAGGGACGGATCCGCGAGGTGGGAACCACGATCGGATCCGACGCCGCGACGGTGATCGACGCGACAGACCGGATCGTCATGCCGGGAATCGTCGACCTCCACGGCGACGACATCGAACACCACCTCTTCCCCCGTTCTGGAGCGCACGTGGACGAGCGGCTGGCGCTTTCGTCGGCCGACAGGGCGAACGTGGCCACCGGCGTGACCACGAAGTTCCACGCGATCTCCTTCGAGGACGCCGTCGAGGAGAACCGGACGCTCGATCTCGCCAGAGAACTCACGAGGACGATCCAGGAAACCGACGGTTTCCTCGGGAACAACCGCGTTCACGCCCGGTGTGAACTCGGCTGTAAGAGCCACGCCGCCGTCGCGGAGTTCCTGACGGACAACGTCGTCGACCTGGTCTCGCTCGTGAACCACGTCCCCGGGAGCGGACAGTTCGACGACGTCGAAGAGTTCCAGCGTCGGTACGTCGGTGACCGGGACTTGTCCTCGGAGGCCGTCGAACAGCTCGCCGAACGACGGAGCACCATGTCCGCACACGTGGTGAACGACCGGATCGAACGCATCGTCGAAAAGGCCCACGCGAACGGCATCCCCATCGCCTCCCACGACGACGAGACGCCGGCGGAAGTGTACCGCGCCGCAGAGTGCGGGGCGACCATCTGCGAATACCCGCTGACGATGGCCGCCGCACGGAGGGCCAAAGAACTCGGCCTGTGCACCGTCATGGGAGCCCCGAACCTCGTCCGGGGCGGCAGCCTGTGGGACAACCTCGAAGCTCGCGAAGCGGCCCGTGAGGGGGTGGTGGACGTCCTCTGTTCGGATTATCACCCGCCGTCGTTGCTGGCGGCGCCGTTCGTGGAAACGGGAGAGCCGTTGCACGAACGGGTCGCACGCGTGACAAAGAACCCGGCCGACGTGGTGGGGTTCCTCCGCCGAGGGCGGCTCGAAGGAGGGGCACGTGCAGACGTGCTCGTCGTCGATCCGGACCCCGTACCGACAGTCGATCACGCGTTCGTCGGGGGGCGTGAAGTGTTCCGTGCGACCGATCAGACGTCGTCCCTGGAATCATAAATCCCGAACAGTGGATCGAATTGACTTCCCTGCGTCAGACGTCAGCCTATTTGCGCGATCAATTACTCTATAACAATACCGATGGTTGGCCTTGAGGTCACGTATGACTCTCGACGGAGCACCCAACCGCCGCCTCAGGAGGCTGTCGAGAGCCCCGGCGAGAACCGACGAATTGGGAGGGGCAGTGAGACAGCTGTGGGAACAACGATGGTCGAGATGACGCGAGGAGCGCTCACCGGAGCCGTCACCCTCCAGGTCTACGATGGCACCCAATCCCGAGCGCTGACAAGAGGACCGTCGAATTCGACGCTCCGCGTCGGCGGTGAGCGATCCTCGAACCTCCGATCGGCGACGACATCGCCCTCCCGACGCGGATACCCCCCGAATGAGCCTTCGTTGGCGACATACGAGTACGGAGAGTGTACATGAACGAAAACAACCACTCTGCGGAACTGTCGAAAGCCGACGAGTATCGACATCCGGACGGAACTCTCGAGGTGATCTTCGAGCTCGAAGGTGACCGCGTGTTGACCGTCCGGGAGTATCCGAACCGAGATAGATTCCGCGATGCTGTCTCGGCGGCGACGGCCGTCGGAACGAACGAGGCAGTCGAATCCCTCCCGGGCGTGGAAGCGTTCCAGGATCCGGAGGAAAATGAGACGAAACAGTTCGAAACCGACGAGGACGGGACGGGACCCTCGAATGACCAGTCGTGAGCGGGGACGGCCGAACCGACGAAATACGGCCGTGGGTGTTCCGATCAGACGCCGACCTCGCTCTCACAAAGACCACCGGGCTGGGACCTCCTGCGCTACCTTTTTAACCGATAACAACCAAACTACAGAAGGGTCCGGGCCGTATCAAACCAGCTTGTGTGCCAGCAACTGCGTCCCATGCGGGCCTGGTCCCGTTTTCTCGACGACGGCTATCGGTGATGACACTCGGGGACCGACGAAGTTCTCACGAACTCGTATCGATCTCCTGACGCACCCGTACGTCGCCATTGAGTCACCGTCTGCCATCGGGAACGGGGAGAGGAACCGATGACCGATCACGGCTCAGAACGACTAACGGTATTGATGAGTCCCGACTACTCCGACTCGAATCCCTACCAGTCCGAGTTGATCGACGCACTGGAGGCGCACGACGTTCGGGTGTTCCCGGTGGACGCCTCCGGGGTGTTTCCCTTGCTCTCGGGGGTTCGACGACACGGCGTTCCCGACGTGGTTCACCTCCACTGGATCCACCGGTTTCTGATCGCGGAACACTGGGGGCGTCCCCTGTTTGCAGTGCTGCTCGCTATCAGGTTGTTCGTCGAACTCGCCGTACTGAAGGCGCTCGGGATCCGGCTCGTCTGGACCGTCCACAACCTCGCGAACCACGAGCGACACGCCGTGCGAACAGAACTCGCGAGCAGTCACGTCCTGGCACGACTCGTGGACCAGATCGTCGTCCACTGCGAGAGTGCTGTCGGGACTGTCTGTGACTGCTATCGGCTTCCGGAACACGTCGGCGAACGGATCCGCGTGGTGCCCCACGGCCACTTCGAGAACGCCTACCGGGACGAGATCACACAGACCGAGGCTCGCCGGAGGCTCGACCTTCCCCAGGACGACCCAGTACTGCTGTATTTTGGCCTGATACGACCGTACAAGAACGTCCTGGAGCTCGTAGAGACGTTCCGAACAGTCGAGGGGGACGCGCGGCTACTGATCGTCGGAAACCCGTGGGACGAGACCATCGAAAACCGCGTTCGCCATGCCTGTGAATCGGACGAACGGGTCGAAGCCGTCTTCGAGTACGTCTCCGACGAAGAGGTCCAGGTGTACATGGGCGCCGCAGACGCGATCGTGTTGCCGTACGATTCCATCCTCACGTCGGGCAGTGCGGTCCTCGGAATGTCGTTCGGACGGGCGGTCGTCGCCCCGCAGCTGGGCTGTCTTCCGGACGTGGTCGGTTCCGACGGCGGGATCCTCTATGACCCGTCCGATCCCGACGGTCTTCGGTCCGGATTAGTTCGAGCGGTAAACGATCCGGAGGCTCTGGCAGCGATGGGACGGCGTAACCGGGCGGCGGTCCGGCAACTCGACTGGGATCGCATCGGAAAGCGAGTCCGTACCCTGTACCTCGAGGATTCGACACTGGACGTCGGAGACGACATGCAGCCTGCGTCGGGGATGACGTCCGCGTGACCGGGACCGGCCCCGTTCACCGCCCCACTGATCGTTACGAGCCGGCTTCCCCCCTCACCTATGTGAAAGCTGGCTTCATGTCTCACGTTCGGAACCTGTGAGTACTTCCTCGATGGTGACCCTGGGAAATGGGCTCTCGCCGCCGTATACGTAGGCGAGGATCACCGGCGGTTCGGAGCGCCCAACTCCACGCGGGCAATCGCCGACTGAGAGTACGAAAACGGCGTGCAGTACTTGGAGTACGAAAACGGCGTGCAGTACTTGGAGTACGTAAGCAGTGTGAGCGACTGGCATCAAGCGTGGAGGGGAACCGGCGAACGGCAGTCGACGCGTTCCGCAGACTCGTTTACACTGACGGAGAGATCGAAATCCGCCCCGACGACCGTCCACCGTTGCGCGTGCGAACCGAGGGGGGATGGCGAACGGTCGAGACCGACGGCGAACGGGTGTACGGTCCGATTTCGACCAAGACCAGGGCGGGGCTGCAGAAGTTGACCGACACCGTCGTGGGCGTAGCGAGCACTCGATCCAGCAAACCGAACTACGTCCGGGCGATCGAACACGCAATCGGGTCGCTGGGTGATGGCACCGAACCGATAATCGCCGGGGAACGCACTCCGTGGGACTGAGCTCGTGTTTGCCTGTTTGGAGTCCGCCAGGCGCGGGGGAAAGTCGACCACCCGCTCGACATCGAAGGCAACTCGCTGGAATCGCTCTACGAGGAAGGGCGGCCGGCCGCACAGTCGGTCTGATTTCGGTGCCGGTGAGAGACCCGCGCGTGCAACGGGACGAGGCCCAGTAGAGCAAAGCCAATTCATGCGGACGGAGAGGGGGTTTCGAGACGATTATTCTGATATATATTTGACCCTTACTCAAAAACCCCGGGACACGATTGAGGTTGAATGAAAAGTAAGCTTATACTACTCGTAGGTTTGCGAAGCATTAACAAATTCAGTGAGAGAAACGGTTCCGGTTATATTACTATTACTTTTGGAAGTACGATTGAATGGTATGTTCCATGTTCGCGAGTAAACTGGGGTCGGCAGACAGTGTGCCACCGAAGTCCGATGAACAGCCGTCCAACGCACGGGAATCCGACGTACCGAAAGCCGAAAGCGAGGCTCCCCCGGGGAAGTCTGAAAGCGAACCCGAACGGGGAAAGACAGCGCGTGGGAGCGGCCCTCCGGAGGGAGAGGGTGCCGTCGAGGGAAGTACACCCGATGCCACGGAGATCACATCACAGTCCCGTCAGAACGGAGCCGACCTGACGAAGGACGAACTGTTCGATCTGTTGAAAAACAGTCGACGTCGCACCGTAATCAACTACCTGCGCGATGAAGACGGAAGCGCGAACCTGTCAGAAGTCGCCGAACACATCGCCGCCCGCGAAAACGACATCTCGGTCCAGGAACTCTCCTCGGCCCAGAGAAAGCGCGTGTACATCGGCCTCTACCAGTGTCACCTTCCGAAGATGGACGAAAGCGGCGTCGTCGAATACGACAAACACCGCGGGACAATCGAACTCCAGGACTCGGTGACCCAATTGCTACCGTACATGGAAACGAGCGACGACGAGGCCGAAGAAACCGGGGACGCCGAGGAAATACACCGGGAACAGCTAACAGTGCTGGCCGCAGTCTGCGTCAGTGCGCTGGTCACTGCCGGCGCACTGGGAGTGGGCGCCCTTTCGGTCGTCCCCCCAGTTGGATGGGCACTACTCGCCGCTGCCGGACTCGTGGGGCTTCCGTTGCTCCAACTGTACTCCTGACCGGCTTCTCGTCTCCCACGATATTCTCCTGGCCGACTACTCCTCGACTACGATATGCTCCTGGCCGGTTACTCGTCGACCAAAGTCTCCAGAAAAGAGTACTCCGTGTCGGTGTCTCTGGTTGCGGCGACGTGTACTGCTGACAAAACGACGAGGAGACCGAAAAGGACGCCGGCGACGGCCGGCGGCTCGACGATCGGGACACCTGTAAGCGGGAGGATCATTGAAACCAGACCAACCGTGGCGATTACCGCGTAGTAGAACGGCCACCGGTGACCCCGATTCGATGTTTTGCCCACCAGTGCTGAGATTTCGATGACTTTATCCGTCAATTCGACCTCCCGCTCGTCTTCGTCGTACACGACGAAACCGGTCTCTTCGAGTTTCGGGACGTGCGTCTGGTACAACGAAATGTAGTGCCGTTTTTCGACCTCCTCCTCGACGGGACCGTCGGTTTCGGCAGCCGCGACGTCCGCCGCGAGATCAACGAGGTTCGCTTTCCCACCGCGTCGATGGAGGTGATACAAGAGCAATCGTCTTCGAGAACTTGCCAGAACCTCGAATACCACGTCCTTTTCCAGTACGTCACCGTCTCCCGGCTCCGTCATGACTCGAACCTCCGAAGACCGGTACACCAGCAATCGAAATGCGGGGGTCCCATCCAATAAACATATTGATCATGACTAATTCGTTATTCACTCATTAATAAATCATATCTCAGGAGTCCGGGTATCTGCGCGGTTATTCGGTCGATCGACTGCTGATTCCGAGTGGAAGGCGACTGCAAACCGCGACCTGGCGCGAATATTTTGTCGAATGGGCCGGAATAAAAACTCCCGTTTTGGTCGGTTACAGTCCATCTTACGCCGTATTAAGCATATTTAAAACAACTGCAGATCCATACGGCTCTTCGCGACGAGTTGTGGATCCCGACCCGGTCGTTGAAGGGAAATTTTCCACCGGAGAGACTGTTCACGGCACGTCGACGCTTCCAACATTATAAATAACATTACAATGTCTACGCGTTAGAATTCACTCTGACATGCCACGCGTTCTCTTCGAACTCACTGGATTTCAGCGGGACCTGCTGTACGTGATCGCGGGGCAAGACCGTCCCTCGGGGCAACAGATAAAAAAGGAGTTGGAAGGAGAACTGGGAGACATTACACACGGTCGACTGTATCCGAACCTCGATACCCTCGTCAAGAACGATCTCATCAAAAAGGGGACGCAAGACCGGCGAACGAATTACTACGAGATAACCGATCGGGGAATCGCCGAACTCGAACGACGGCGCACGTGGGAAAATCAGTACGTTGATTTGTGACTGTCAACCCGAACAGTTTCACACCGGAGTTCCGCTCTGTTTCCTCAACTGGAGCATGGCGGCGACGTCCACGAAAACTGCGTCCCGAGCAGCGGTTCGGGTATCGTAACAACCCGACCAGAAACTGCAAATAGTAAAACTCGAGCGGGAACTGCGGATATCGTGTCGCTTCACCGTTGGATGGACGTGCATGCTGCCACCGACAGCCGAGTTACAGCCGACTTAATGACGTCGTTCAACACGGGTGCACAGAAGATGCCGAGTGACCAGTACACCCAGTCGTTCGTCCCGACAGTTATAGCGAACTTTACACAATCTGGCCGGGAGAGTGAGACGAGTACCCGTGTCGAAAGCTATCAGATTGACGCACATCCAAAATTCGGAGTTGGCAGCGCTTCTACATACGGATTTATTCGTTCTGGCTCGACGAGCGACGTCACCAATCCTCCGTGAATGCGTCTATAACAAAGGCTGCGTGACCGATTGGATTACCTGACTTCCCGGTCTCGTTGCAGGATCGACCTGAAGAGATCGAAGGGAGGGATCCAATGAAGGGAACACACACCGGAGACGACCGAAAACAGTTGGGGCCAGCCGTCGCCACTTACCGTGAATTCGCGACGGGAGTTCGGCCTGCGATTGCGATAGTGGACACGAAACGTGAGAGGAGCAGCAAACTGGAATCGGGAGTCCACGGCGAACCAGTATCGATGGGTTCGTGGTGATCATGTACGCGGGACACTCAATCGGAGTCGTCGTTCCAGCCTACAACGAGGAAGGACTGGTCGGATCGGTGATAGAGACGATGCCCTCGTTCGTCGATCGCATATACGTGGTCGACGACGCCTCCACTGACGGAACCTGGGAGGAGATCCGGGAACACGCCCGTCGGATAAATGGCCTCGAGGGCATTGCCACCGAAGAAGGTACAGAAGGGAGTGAGAAGTACGCCCGACGGGAGAGCGAACGAGCGAGCGAACGACCAGTCGCCGACGGGGGAGACGGCGAACCCGCACAGCGCGTTGTTCCGGTCAGACACGAGCGAAATCGTGGAGCCGGAGCAGCTGTCAAGACGGGGTATTCGCTCGCGCTGGCGGACGAGATGGACGTGACGGCAGTGATGGACGGCGACGGACAGATGGATCCCGACGAGCTGGACCGGATCATCGATCCGGTGGTCGACGGCGAGGCCACCTACGCGAAGGGGAATCGGCTCCACTCCAGAGAGGACCGCCAGGGGATGTCGAACTGGCGGCTGTTCGGGAACGCACTGCTGACGATGCTCACTCGCGTCGCAAGCGGTTACTGGGAGGTGTCAGATCCACAGAACGGCTACACCGCGATATCCAACGACGGGTTGCAAAAAGTACCGTTCGAGGATCTCTACGAGGAGTACGGGTTCCTCAACCACCTCCTGGTCGCGCTGAACATACGCGAGGAACCAATCGCAGACGTCGCACATTCGGCCGTCTACGGTGACGAGACGAGTTCGATACGGTACTCCAGATTCGTCCCCGGCCTTTCGATGCTTCTGCTACGGAGTTTCCTCGACCGCATGGCACAGTCGTATCTCGTCAAACAGTTCCATCCGGTCGTCCCCTGTTACACACTCGGTGTGAGTGTTCTGCTGGTCGGCGTCGGAGGCGGGCTCTATGCAGCCCTCTCGTCGACCGTGAACGCGTTCCTCGGCGGGATGGTGTCGTTTCTCGTGTTCGCCTTCGGCTGCCTGTTGCTGGTGCTCGGCTGCTGGTTCGACGTCAAAGAAAACGAGGGACTGGTTCACCGTCACGGGTATCCGGCGGTCCGGAACCGGCGCGACGAGCCACAGCCTCCCGCTTCCATTGCGTCTGCAATGGAGTTCGTCCACAGCGACGGCCCGGCTGGCCAGATCCGACCTGGCTCGGAGGACCGTTCATGAACGGCGTTACCGGCGGAAGAACGCTCGCGATCGTTCTCGGTACCAGACCCGAAATCATCAAACTCGCTCCGATCGTCCGCGAATGCGTCCGTACCGGCGCCGATTTCACGCTCGTACACACAGGACAACACTACTCGGATACGCTCGATTCGGTGTTCTTCGATCGGCTCGAACTTCCGGACCCTGACTACAATCTGGGAGTCGGGTCTGGCTCCCACGCAGAGCAGACCGGTGAGATGCTTATCGAGGTGGGCCAGGTTCTCGAACGCGAATCGCCCGACGTCGTGTTCGTTCAGGGCGACACGAACAGCGTCCTCGCGGGGGCGATCGCGACGAGCAAGCTCGAGGCGAAACTCGGACACGTCGAAGCGGGCCTCAGAAGCTACGATCGGGAGATGCCCGAGGAGACGAACCGGGTAGTCGCTGATCACGTCGCTGACTACCTGTTCGCTCCGACCGACCAGAGCAAGGAAAACCTGCTGCGGGAGGGGATCCCCGAATCACGCATCACGGTCACAGGAAACACCGTGGTTGACGCGCTCTACAGGAACCGGGAGATCGCCCGGCGGAAAAGCACTGTCCTGTCCGATCACGGTCTCGAGGGACGCGAGTACTTCCTGATGACCGTTCACCGCGCGGAGAACGTCGACGAAGAGTCCCGATTTCGGAAGATCCTCGAGGGAGCAGACAGAGCCGCCGCCCGACACGGTGTCGAACTCATCTATCCGATCCATCCCCGGGCACGGGAACGACTCGATCGGTTCGGGATCGACGTGTCCGACCGGATCCGGCTCGTAGAGCCGCTGGATTACCTGGACTTCCTCCGGCTGGAGGCGTCTGCCAGCGTGATCTTGACCGACTCGGGGGGCGTTCAGGAGGAGGCATGCGTCCTTGGAGTCCCGTGCGTGACGATGCGGGACAGCACAGAACGGCCCGAGACGGTAACCGTCGGGGCGAATCGCCTGAGTTCCGCTGATCCAGAACGAATCGTCCGGACAGTAGACGAGATGCTCGGGATGGACCGCGACTGGGAGAACCCCTTCGGTGACGGCACTGCCGGCAAACAGATCCTGCGAGAAGTGATGCCAAAAACGGAGCGTGTTCGCCAATGAGTTCTGTGTGCGTTCACGGCCTGGGGTATATCGGGCTGCCGACCGCCGCGATGCTCGCAAACTACGACCACGACGTGTCGGGATACGACGCCGATACGACGGTCATCTCGGAGCTCCGGGACGGAGAGATCCACCTCGACGAGCCAGGGTTGCGGGCGTTCGTCACGCAGGCGCTCGAGTCCGGCAAACTCGAACTCGTCGAAGAGATCGTTCCGGCGAAATATCACGTGGTCTGTGTGCCAACGCCGTTCGACAGCGACGAGAAGGCCGCAGACCTGAGTTACGTCAGGGCAGTCGGCGACGCCGTCGCTCCGGTACTGCGGACTGGCGACACCGTAATTCTGGAATCGACTGTTCCACCGGGAACCACGACGGGGACGCTCCAGCCGATCCTCGAGGAATCTGGGCTGACGGCCGGTGACGACTTCGCACTCGTCCACTGCCCGGAGACGGTCCTCCCTGGGAACATCATAACCGAACTCCGACAGAACGCCCGGATTGTCGGCGGTGTCAACGGGATTTCGACCGAATCAGCCGTCCACCTCTACGACTCGTTCGTCGAAGGGGAAATCCACACGACTGCGGATCCGACGACGGCGGAGTTCGTTAAACTGATTCAGAACACGTTCCGGGACACGAACATCGGACTGGCAAACGAGATTGCCAGATTGGCCAACGACTACGGGATCGACTCGCGCGAGGCGATCGAGATGGCGAACGAACACCCCCGCGTCGACATCCTGCAGCCTGGACCCGGCGTCGGCGGTCACTGCCTCCCGGTCGATCCGTGGTTCCTCGGTGTCGACTCGGACGAACTCGACCTCATCGCGACCGCACGACAGGTAAACGACGGGATGGTGGAGTTCGTGGCTGAACTGCTCGCCGAGGAGGTCAACTCGCTTGCGGGCACGCGGATCGCGATCCTCGGCGTCGCCTACAAGGGCAACGTCGGCGACACGCGGATGAGCCCCGGGCTGCGGTTGGCTCGCGAACTCCAGCACGGACACCGACAGGCCGTGCCGGCGACCGACGGCGGGAGCCCCGAATCTCCCGCAGTCGCGATCCACGATCCGCACGTCGAGGATCCGACGCTGGATCTGCAGACGCTCGAAGCGGCGACAATCGACGCCGACGCCGTCGTAATCGCGACGGGCCACGACGAGTTCGGGGACCTGGATCCCCACGCGCTCGGAGAGCGGATGGCACAGCGGACGATTATCGACACGAAAGCGATCCTCGATCCCGAGCGGTGGCGCGAGGCCGGATTCACAGTACGTCGGATCTAGCATGGACGGAACAACAGCCTGGCTGGACCTCGCGAGTCCCTCGCACCCGTTTTTCTTCAACGGATTGCTCGACGGAATGCCGGACCTTGATCTCCGAACGACGGTCAGAAACAAGACCGAAACAATCGACCTGGCTCGGGAGGCCGGATTCGACTTCGACGTGCTGGGACGGGACTTCGACAACGTCACGCTGCGGACGCTTGGAGTGCCGTTGCGAACGCTCCAGCTTGCCGTCCAGGCGCCGGACGCTGACGTCTCGCTTTCGGCCCGAAACGCGATGTGCGTTCTCGCCTCGCGATCCCGGGGGATCCCGTCGATCCACTTCACCGATAACGACATCACAGCGTACGTCGAGGCACCACTCGTCGAGCGAGCGTTCTGCCGATTCAGAACGATGGCGACCCACCACGTCGTGCCGGCGGCGTTCCGGACGTCTGAACTGACACGCTGGGGCGCAGATCCCGACCGGATCCACACCTACGACGGCTACAAGGAGGACATCTACGTCGCGAACTTCGAACCCGACGACACGTTCACCGACGCACTTCCGTTCGAGGACTACGTTGTTCTCCGTCCCGAAGCCCTCGGTGCAGCGTACGTGGACGAAGGTGAATCACTGGTACCACCGTTGCTCGAATCGCTGTACGCCAACGGGATGAACGTCGTCTACTTGCCGCGGAGGGCCGCAGACAGACCACACGCCAAATCGTACCCGGCCAATCGGGTGTATGTCCCCGACGCGGCACTCGATGGACTTCAGCTCGCCTGGCACTCGCGGGGCGTCCTGACGGGATCGGGGACGATGTCCCGGGAAGCCGCGTGCATGGGGAAGCCGGCAGTTTCCTTCTTCCCGGGTCCGCTCCTGTCGGTCGACAGGTCGATGGTGAAAGAGGGGATGGTAGTCCACTCCCGAGAGCCCGACGAGATCGTTTCGTATCTGCTGTCGGCGGATGGATCGCAGTCAGGTGCGGATCGCGATCGCTCGATTCGCGTCCGCGAGGACGTCGCCTCCCTCGTCCGGGAGTTGATCGAGAACCCGCGAGATCCGGGGCTCGGATCGGACGGAGACCGTCTCGAAGCGTTCGAAAGTTATCGGGATCCGGAAGCGGTGAGATAACCGCTCCCTCCGCAACCACACCGCAGAAACCAGACCATAACTTACTGTCGAGAGTGATACACGAAAACGGATGGAGCGAAACGCACGGACAAAGGAAAACGGCAAGGGCTGGACACAGAGCCCGGAAGGCGACAGCCGACAGGACGAGCCCCGGGAGGGCGTGACAGAACATCACATAGCACCCCATCGCGTGGCGGGATACGATCCAAAAGTCGTCTGTGAGAACGCGCTCGGGTGGGCACGAGACCGAGACTACGCCGGTTACGACCCGTACGACGGGTTGAACAGCCCGTTTCTCTCTGCAGTCGCCCGACACTGGCTTCTCCGGCTCGTCGCGATGCACGGCGTCCGTGCGTTCCCGTTGAACCTCCGACCGTATCTCGGCGTTCCCGAAGAACGAAACCCGAAAGGGATCGGATTATTCGCCCGCGCATACCTCAATCGATACGAACAGACCGACGAAGGGAGATACCTGACTGAGGCGGAGCGACTGCTCGACTGGCTCGCAGACAACACCTCGCCCGAGTTCGACACCCCGTCGTGGGGGTACAACTTCGACTGGCAGAACTCGAACAAGTTCTTCCTGCCGGCGGGTCACCCCTGCGGGGTCGTAACCGTCTTCTGTGCGCGGGCGTTCCTGCACCACTACCGCGTGACCGGTGCGGAGCGATCCCTCGAGTTCGCACGGGGTGCGGCGACGTTTCTCCGGGAGGACATCGGAACCGAGACGGTACGAGGGTTCGACGCACTCACGTACACGCCGTACGACTCGTACGTGGCGATCAACGCCAATGCGCTCGTAGCCGGCTATCTCTGGTCAGTCGGAGAACTCGTCGGGGAAGAGCGCCTCCTCGAACGTGCACGGGAGCTCTTCGAGTTCGTCGTCGACACTCAGACCGACGACGGGGGATGGTACTACTCCGTCCCGGCGTCGGATTCGCATCTCGACTACGACAATTTCCACACCGGGTTCGTACTCGAAAGTCTCGCCGAGTACGCCGAGGGGAAGCCACCGGATCATCCCGTCAGGCGGGCCTACGAGCGGGGAATGACGTTTCATCGGGAGCATCACTTCGAGCCGAACGGGGCACCGAAGTTCGAACACGACACCTCCCGACCCTACGACATCCACGCCTCGGCCCAGGCGATCATCACGTTCACGAGGCGAGACGACCCGGCCGACAGGGAACTTGCTCGACGCGTTCTCGCCTGGACGCTGAACCGGCTGTACGATCCGGAGGGCTACTTTTATCGACGGGTCGGTCGCGCGTTTACCGATACAACGCCGTACATTCGCTGGAGCCAGGCGTGGATGTGTCTGGCGTTGAGCGAATATCTCGGAGCGATCGAAAACGAACCGTAATTACGGACCTAACAAAGGCGTTTCCGGACGTTTTTCCGGCTATGACAGATCACGACGTCCTTTTTCTGGTGCTGGATTCGGTGCGACACGATCGGGTCTCGTTTCACGGGCACGATCGGGAAACGACGCCCTCGCTCGACGCGTTCGCACAGGAAGCGACCGTATTCGAGAACGCGTTCGCCCCGGCACCGTGGACCCTGCCGTCGCACAGTTCGATGTTTACCGGGCTGTTCCCGACGGAACATGGCGTCACGAACGGCTTTGCAGACGGGACTGCTCGGCTTCCGTCGGAGGTGACGCCGCTTGCAGAGCGGCTCTCGAAACGAGGCTACCGCACAGCCGGCTTCTCAAACAATCCGTGGGTCGGATCAGTGGCGGGCCTGGATCGCGGATTCGACGAGTTCGTCGAGTGGGATCTTCGAATCGGCCGTGACAGCGGGATCGGCATCCACAGACCCCGCGACCGCGTCTATTCGAGAGTGCACACGGGACTGGGATACGCCGCGAAACAGCCGGCCTTCCTTATCAAACGGCGGTTCTTCACCGCGAATCTGGTCGATCGAGCGGTTCGGTGGCTCGAACGGACCGCGGACGACGATCAGCCGACGTTTACGTTTCTCAATCTCATGGAAGCCCATAGTCCGTACTTTCCTCCGCGATCAGCGTTCCGGCAACTCGATCTGGATCCCCCCGGTCCGATCGAACCGCGCCTGTTGAACACGAAGCTGCTCGCATACGTTCTCGGGAAAGCCGATCTTCCACCGGAGCGCCGGCGACGAGTACTGGAATACTACGACGCGAGTGTTCGCTACCAGGATAGAAAAGTCGATGAGCTGCTCACGGCACTCCGCGAAACCGGACGGTTCGACGACACACTCGTCGTCGTTTGTTCGGATCACGGAAAGACGCTCGGCGAGTACGACCGGGACGGAACCCCGCCACATTACGTTCGCGACGTCAACACGGACGTGCCACTGGTGGTGAAAACGCCGGACCAGGAGGTCGGCCAACGGATCGAAGAGCCGGCAGAGCTCGTCGGTATACACGACCTGATTCTCGAGGGTAGTTCCCCACGCGACTGGCTGTGTTCCAACGAGTACGCGCTCGTCGAAGATTTCGTCCCTCACACCGGTCGCAACAAAACGGACGTCAGCAGATGGCGGACGCTCTGTGGTCCAAACAGCCGTTACGTGTATGACGACGAGGAGAACCGAGAGTACTTCTTCGGCGAGTTCGACGACGGAGAAAACGAACACCAGCGAGAGTCCATGCGGCTGGCGTTCGAGGAACGGGTAAGAGGCCTCTCCCGGGCGACCGGTCGGGAGAGCACCGGTGACCTCGATGCCGCCGTGGAGGCCCAGCTTACGGATCTCGGATACATGAAGTGAATCTCCACCATCAGAAACGCCTCTCGGGAAGGACAGTGAAAACTGGACCGCTTGCAGGACTAACTGAGCCGTATATTTGAAATTACATTCGTGCAACCGCCTGCAGCTATTATTCCGACAATAACAATGCCGACGCGGGTTGTTATCGAGAACTACGTGATTGGACAGCCAGGGATCCACCAGGTTGGTCGGCAACAAGCGTGGGGGACTCGCCGGACTCCGGATGACACGCCGGATGAGTCGAAGAGGACTGACTCCGGGACAAGACGCCGATCGGATTCCGTACAATGATAGATGAGGATTCGAATTCGGAAGTATTCGGGACCACCTACGGCGATAGCAGCACGTTCCCCCTTGACGCTCTCGCGGTCGGCGCGTACGTACTGTTCGCTCCAGTTGCAGACGTGATGCTCACCGGCACAGTGAGTCGTTTTATCCTCCTCGGGCCGATGATCCTGTTCGTTCCCGGCTACGTTCTACTACTGTCATTGTTTCCCGCAGCCCCAGCGAACCCCGGGCAATCGAGAGATCAGAGCCAGACGGCTCTTACTGTCGATGGGCCGGAGCGAGCCGCGCTCTCAATCGGATGCAGTGTCGCGTTGCTCCCGGTCGCTGGATTCGGATTGACTGCCGTCTACGGAACTCTCACGGACGGGTTGATCCCTGTGCTTTCCACCTTCAGTCTGATCTTCCTCGTCGTGGGTACTGTCCGCCGGCGAGCTGTCCCCGAACATCGACGGTTCTACGTTCCGGTTAGACGATGGAGTGCCGACGTCGAGAACGTCCTCTTTCGGACGCCACGATCGACCGCGATTTTAACCGTACTGGTGGCCGCCTGTGTCGTGGCCACGGTCGCCGTCCTCGCGTTCGGTCTCGTCGCACCCCAGTCAGGCACGTCGACGACGAACGTCGTCGTCGGCACGGGGAGCGGCGAGGATTTCAGTACGAGCGGCTATTCGATCGCAGCCAACGACACCGAGGAGGTCGAATACACGCTGTTCGTCGAAAACAAAGAGGGGGAGCGGAGCGACTACACGGTCGTCGTCCAGGTGCAACAACTGTCGGACGGAACGATCGTGGAACGGGCCGATGTCGATCAATTCCACCTCGAACTGGACGACGGTGAGCAGGCATTCGAGACGCACACTGCCGATCCGACGCTGGATGGCGAGTCCCTCCGCCTCGTGTATCTCGTGTACGTAGAGCAACCCCCTGCCGATCCAGACATGGAATCTGCCTATCTGAGTACGTACGTCTGGATTACAGACGCTGACGCCAACGGCGAATGACAGCTGTCGTCGTTCACCGGCCATCTCGCCAACTGAATGACGGAGTACTCACCCCATGAACTCATCCAGGTTGATTCGACTGGCGATCAGAAAATACCGGAATGAAGGGGCTCGATCAATATTCGCTGCCGTCCCCCGACAGTTGAAGAACACTGTACAGGGGGACCGTGTCTTCAAATACATGACCGAATTGCGATATCGAAAACAACAATACCAGTACGATGCCCCTGCTCACCCGTACAAAGTGCTCCACGTGGATATGAGCGATATCGAGTACTTCAACACGGCTATCGACACGGGGTGGGGGCTGGGAATTATCAAGGGGGGCGAATGGGACCGACAGGCCAACTGCGAACCGATCCGTTCCACGTCACATTTTCGAGGGTTGAAACAGCGCTTCGAGGAGGGATACGATTGGGAAGAAACAGTATACTATCAATCACGCGAGAACTTTTTGACGGACATCGAGGATAAACGGCTGGGCTACATCGAAGAGTTATACACCGACATAAAAGAAAACGGATACCGCCCAAATTACGAGGCCGGTCACGATGCCCCGGACGTCGGGGGAAGACAGAGTCGGTTTCGTCACTTGCATTCCCTCGAACCGCTCGTCGCTATCGGACGGGACGGTGAACTGTATCTCACAGAGGGGTTTCACCGACTGGCCATCGCGAAGCTGGTCGGCATCGACGAGATACCGGTTAACGTACTTGCAAGACACTGGGAGTGGCAACGGGTACGCGAACAGATACACGGGGGGTCCGGCTCGGGTTCTGCCCGCGTAGAAATCCGCCATCGTACCCATCCAGATTTGAAGGACGTGCTCGAGGACACGGAGTGAGTACTGATCGATTTCTTTTGCTCATTGTGATCGACGTGTCTCCGACGTCATTCGGGCACCCGATATACCGAGTATAACAAAGACGCTTGTACGTCATATTTCGCCGAATGCATATCAGGGGAAGCAGTGGCGGTCATCGACAGGACACCTCGACGGTTCGGGTAGAATTGTCTGTGTTACTCGTCGGTTTTATCGGGTTACTGTCCGGGATCACGATCGCTCACTTCTCGCCTGCCGATGGATACGAGGTGTCGCTATACGCGTCGACACCGCCGGCTGTATGGATCGGCCTGATTATCGCCTATGCCGCCGCAGCGGTAATATCGGTTCATACTGCACGTGTCGTGATCTGTCGTTTGGCGCTGTTCCTCGGGGGAGTTACGACCCTCGTCATCGCCGCGTTACCAGTACTTCGTGGCTACCGGTTCTATGGGCAATCAGATTCACTAACGCATCTCGGCTGGGTTCAAGATCTCGGGACGGAGCGACTGTCGTTTCTCGAGTTCTTTTATCCGGGAACCCACACGATCTCGGTGTTTTTCGCCGAGACGTTCGCATTGTCGTATGAAGCGGCCGCACTGTTGATGATCGTCACGATAGCCGGACTCTTTCTCCTGTTCGTTCCCCTCGCTGTACGGGCCCTGACGGGAGATCGTCGATCGACTATTATCGCCGCGTTTTCGGGATTCCTCTTTCTCCCGATCACGAATGTCAGCGGGGGGATGATGTACCACACCTTCTCGCTCGGTGTGCTGTTCTTTCCGCTGGTCCTCTTTTTGATCGTCAGATCGCTGTACGAGCCAACTTCGACAGGGATCGGTCCGTTTCGGATATCGAGCAACGCTATCGTGCTCTTCCTTTCCGGAGTGGCATTGTTGTTCTTTCATCCCCAGATCACGCTGAACCTCCTGATACTCCTTGGAGCGATAAACGTCTTGTACGTCTACGTCTGGCTACGGTCGTCCGATACAATTGGCGTTCTCAGTCCGAACGCGCTGGTTTTCGTGGCACTGGTTGGTGCGTGGGTCCTCTGGATTACGCAGTTTCCGACGGCGTTCGTTGTCGGCGAAAACGTGGTCGACGCTATCCAAGAAATGTATTACGGAACCGGGGAAGTCGGATCGACTGTCGAAACACAAGGTCAATCAGCGGCGGCGGTCGGAGGGAGCATCCCCGAGCTGTTTTTCAAACTGTTCTTCGTCGGAAGTATCTACACGACGATCGCGATAGCGGTCGTGATCGCCTCGTTCCTGAAGTGGGGAACTATTGACTCGAAAACCCGGTCGATCACACTGTACGTCGGGTTCGCCACTGCAATACTCACGCCGTTTTTCATCGCTCACTTCCTGGGTGACGTCTCACATCTGTTCTTCCGGCACGTTTCCTTCGGACTGGTACTTTCGACGGTGTTTGGAGCGATCGGTCTCTTCTGGATGTCGAGCGTTCTCGGCGAACAGTTCTCCAAACCGTCTGTTCGAACGCTCGGAATTTCGCTCCTGGCAATTGGGCTGTTGGTGTCGCTGATCGTAGTGTTCCCATCACCGTACATCTACCAGCAAAACCATCACGTCAGCGATTACGAATACGACGGATACGCGTCGGCATTCGAACATCACGACGAGGCCCTGGGATTCAGTGGTGTCCGAAGTTCACCACATCGTTACAGCGACGCGCTCGTCGCCGGTGAACGGCCCGGTCTCGAAGGGGCAATCACAGACGAGGAGTTGCGCGCGAACCCGGCACTCGCCCGCGACACCGACTTCTATCTCCCGATAGCGAAATCGGACCGGGACCGTGAAGTGATCGCCTACAGGGAGTTGCGATACAGCGAAACGTCGATCGATGGCCTCGAGGGAATGGAAGGGGTTCATCGAATCCAGACGAACGGAGAGTTCACTCTCTACTACGTGAGTGGCGAAACCTTCCAGAGTGAAGCGCCCGGTGACTAACCGATGCGATTACAGGGCTGTGTCGATGGGCGGCTCTACGGAACAGTCGGCCGGACACTATTCGTCGAGCGCGAAGCGGATGGCGGGTCGTTCCAGCGCCGGGGAACGATCCCGGGCCTGACCAGTGGACGATCACAGTTCAAGGAATTTCTACTGGATAGCGACTACACCCGTGGGCTGCTCGAACGAATCGTCGGGGATTTTTCTGTCGCCACTGTCCAGGGAGTTTCTCGAAAGTCGTACGTCGCCACGGCCGGACGCCAGCTCTCGATTTCCCACGACGGTGGAAAGCGATGGCAACCCAAACGGGCACTCCCTGAATCCTCCCCACCGTTTGGTGCGTTACCGTCCGCGATCGAAGCTACTGACGAAAGGATTTACGTCGGCGAATACCCCCTGACTTCCGATCAATCGCCCGGTGTACTCGTCTCCGACAACGACGGTGAAACCTGGCAACGGATTCCGATTTCCGACGTTCGGCACATTCATAGTGTTCAAAAGGATCCGTACAGCGACGAGATCTGGATAACGACGGGTGATACGGACGACGAATGCTGGATCGGTCGACTTCGAGATGGGCGGTTCGAACCGATCGGTGGGGGCTCCCAACAGTGGCGTGCGGTCGAACTCGCGTTCACCCCGGACGCGATCCTGTGGGGGATGGACTGTTCGTACGCCGACCAGAACCGGGTGTTCCGTCTCGAGCGTGAAACACTCCCGTCGGAGGCGATCTCAAAACGTCCCAGAACAGTCCACACGGTCGACGGGTCAGTGTTCTACTCCGCCTCGGTAGAACGCGGGGGAGACAGGTGGATTGCCTTCTCGACCGCGGCGGAACCGAGTACCGACAGCACAGCTCCCGAGCGGTCGGTTCGGAGGAGCGAGTCGGCAGGCGTCGTCGTTTCCTCGTCAGCGTCAGACTTCACAGACTGGCAGGAACTCCGGCGATATTCTCGACGCCAGGTCGTCGGCGACAGGATACCGGGGAATGTCGTCCCGAAAGCCAGCGCCTACGTGTATCTCGCAGCCGACGACGAACGCGGCCTCTTTCTCAATCCGTACAACACGTCGCGGTCGAGCGGATCGATCGAACGGATTCCGATCGATCAACTCCCGAAGTGAACTCCACACGCTCCTCAGGAGTACGAGCGTGCGAGTACACTCGTTACGTACCGCCAGTCTTCGGATGCAGCCCGTGAGGAGAACCGGTCGCGCACGCCGCGAGCATTCCGTCCGAGTCGGTCCCGCCGGCCGGGGGCGCCCAGCAGTGCTTCGATCGCCGTAGCGAACTCGTCAGCAGTGGCCGGATCAACGAGAACGCCGTTCCAGTCGTCCACGAGGAGGTCAGAAACGTTACCGACCGGCGGTGCGACGGGGACGGTACCGCTCGCCATCGCCTCGACCAGCGTCAGCGGGAGTGCGTCGCGTTTCGACGTCAAGACGAACAGGTCGGCGTCAGCGTACCACGGAATCGGATCGTCGACCCATCCTGGAGTGTGGAGAGTATCCTGGAGATTGCGCGCAGCTATCCGTCGTTTTACGGCTGATAGCATTGGACCGTCCCCGAGCATGACGGCCCGAACTGACGGGTCACGGTCCCTGAGGGCCGCAACTACGTCGACGAACAAGAGCGGTCGCTTTTCCTCGGTGAACCGCCCGACCCAGAGCAGGTCGTACCGAGCGTCCGTCTCCCGGCCCGTCGCGGGAAGCTTTTCGACGTCGATCGGGTTCGCGAGAATCGCGGTTTTGTGGGACGGAAGGCCGATCAGATCGTGCAGCCGGCGTCTGTGTGTCGGGCCGGGGACCGTTACAACGTCGAACTGTCGGATGAGAACGTGAACCGGTCGCCGATACCACGCATGGGCGTGGACATCGATGTCACAGCCGATAATGCCGAGATGGGCCGGTACACCCATCAATCGGGCGGCAAACAGTCCGAGACAGCCGTGCGGAATAAGGGAGATTGAACAGACCGCGTCGTAGTCGCCCCGGACGCTTTCGAGGACAACAAGCAGTGACATCAAGAGCAAATCGACGATCCGTATTCCTGTCGATGGAGGCGACAGTTGACGAACGCCGGTGACGTCCGGGTTTGGTGCGGTACAGACGAGCGTCGTCTCGACGACGACAGCCAGTGGTTTCACGTGGCGATCGATCTTTTCGACATTCGTCGGGCCGTAGACGAACAACACTCGATCGAGTGATTCTCCGTCTGGTGCGGGTTCGTCTCCTGGAGCCCGACTGCCGACTTCCTCGTTTTGCCACGGATCAGTCCGATATCCACCTTCGGCCGACGCCATCGTCTAAATCCATCGGACGAGTTGGTTTTGTTACGTTGATCCTACCGATAGTTTTGGAAGTGACCAGAGAATACGCTTCGAACAGTTCCGGCCGTGAGTCAGTAGCACAACTAGTGTGGTTTCATCCCGGGGACGAATGAGCCATTCTGGACCAGAAATCTACGCGGCGAACTGTTATTGGTAGCTTAAACAACGACAGAAGGGCGCTATCATGCAATATCGATGATCGTCCTGCGTGACGATATATCACCCATGTGTTAGTGGACTGAACAATATCGGACAGGACTCCAGTTCGGCCAGACGGATACAGAATCGGGCCTGAAACGATAATGCCCGCGTTAATTAATATATAATACTTATATGATCTCCCCCATTTCCGGCGGAGTACAGGTTTTATTTAATGATATTCAGGTTACGTTCCTTCCTCTTTCAGGTATCTCAAATTGACATTCACGAAGTCGGAAACATATCATTAACAGAACATTTATATCGGTTAAGCCTTGACTACTGAATGCATGGCACGCAAGCTGGCACGCAAGCGTGGCCCCGATAGCGGCAGGGCTACCGACGACGAGGAACCGGACGCAGAAAATAGCAACGCGGACGCGAGTGCGGGCAGTTTACTCAACAGACGCGACTACGTGAAATTGAGTGCGGCAGCGACGGGGGCAGTTCTCGCCTCTTCGGGGTTAGGTTCGGCGGCAGAGGAACGGTACGGGATTACGTTCGATCGAGTGGTGAACGCAGTCGACGACCTCGGAATGGATCCAACCGGGAGTGAACCGATCGACTCCGCTCTCTCGGCAGCGTACGAAACCGGAACGCTCATCGAATTCCCTCCCGGAGATTACCGCGTCGAAACCGAAACGGTGATCGGTCCGAGGGCAAGCAAAAGCAGATTCGGTATGGTCGGTCTGGGTGACTCCCACAAAGACGTTCAGTTCCACTTTCCAAACGGTGATAAAGAATACGACGGATACTGGTTTATTCATCAGGATGGTGGCGAGGACTGTGTTCTCGCCAACTTCTCCATTCAGATGACAGACGACCATGTCACCTCAATAAACGTTCGCTTCGATTGTGCCGACGGGGCACTCATTCAGGACGTTGAGTGGCTCGGTTTTGTCCCCACAGCATCTCACTCATACGGTCAACTGCTAACTTGTTACACACCTGAAGATAGTGGTGCAACGACTGATTCAGTCAATACGCTCCGTCGTGTGACCATCGGGCGGGGTGGAGCAGCTCTCGCCGGCCATCGGAGCCGTACCGGGACTCCACCGGGAACGACGTACATTCGAGTCTATCCGGATCACGTCGGCGAAATTGTCGTCGAAGACCTCCACCTCGAACAGAGCGGTGGAAATGCGTTCCGGTCTACCAATAATGATGGAGTCATAACGGTCAAAGGTGGATTATTTAAAAACAATGATATTTCAAATCTGCGGCTCCAAGGCGGTAATCATCCAGAGAAACGGTCTACGGTCACGGGAGCACGCGTCGTCGTAGACCACGGCGACGTGCCGTATCCGACGGGTGAAAATGGCTTTTTCCACGGTATGGGTATTAACATCGACTCGCGGGTCGGCGGAACCGACCTGCTCATCGAGGATTGTGAGTTCATTTGTAACGAGATAGACATCAAGGATCAAACCGACGGTAAGCCGCATGGACTTATCCGCCTTACGCGGACAGGATCTTCGAATCCTGGCGGCGTTACGATACGGAATACCAAAATATACAATAATACGAGAATGCAGACCCTTTGGTTCCAAAGGGCCGAAGACGGAGCTAACGAACCCATAGAAGTGACGCTGGATAACGTCAATATAACGGTGGATCACGACACGCAAACAGAAGGAGCGGTCTGTGTGATCAACGAAAGAGATGGGTCACGGATCACCGACTCCTGTATTCACGCGCCCAACGGAACAATCGACGGGATCGCATTCACTAATTGTGATAACGTGGTCGTCGAAGATTCGAACATCAACGTCGGTGGTGAAGCCGTGGACTTGACGGACACCGACGGAAACATCCGGAATATTAGCCACAGCGACTCCTGTCCCCTCCCATCCCAGAGCGATACGGACGATGGGAGTGACGACTCGTCGGACGATTCCGACGACGATGGTCTAGCAGACGATGGATGGACATCCTTCGTGATCGACGGATTCGACTCGGACACCCGCGGAGAGTACGAGTTCGTCGTCCACGGTGAGGCTCGGGAAAACACCGAACTGAGCGAGTACGGGACCGTTGGTACTGTCGAATCGATCGACGACGACAGAACCCGAGTCGCCGGCGCTATGCGGTCTGGCGTCGACGCCTTCGATTACGACGGCTGTATCGAAAGTTTCGCTGCTGGACCGGACATGAATTTCGAGCGCGACGGCGAAGAAATCTCCAGGGACGAAATCGTCGACTGCGACCACGACCTCGGAAACGATGACGAGGAAGAAGATGGAGACGACACCAACGACGATCAGGACGAAGACGACGATGCCCCCACGAACGGAGAGTGGCAATCGTTCGTAATCAACGGTCTCGACTCGAACACTAGCGGCGAGTACGAGTTCGTCGTCTACGGCAACGCGCGTGAAAACACCGAACTAAGTGAGTACGGGACGGTTAGTACTGTCGAATCGGTCGACGACGATAGAACCCGAGTCGCTGGCGAAATATGGTCTGGTGTCGACGCCTTCGATTACGACGGCTGTATCGAAAGTTACGCTGCGGGACCGGACATGAATTTCGAGCGCGACGGCGAAGAAATCTCCAGGGACGATATCGTCGACTGCGACCACGACCTCGGAGACGATGACGAGGAAGAAGAAGACGGAGACGACACCAGCGACGATCAGGACGAAGACGACGATGCCCCCACGAACGGGGAATGGAAGTCATTCGTAATCGACGGGTTCGACTCGAACACTAGCGGCGAGTACGAGTTCGTCGTTTATGGTGACGCGCGAGAAAACACGGAGCTAAGTGAGTACGGGACGGTCAGCACAGTCGAAGCCATCGACGGTGGAAAAACCCGAGTCGCCGGCGAGATGTGGTCTGGCGTCGACGCCTTCGATTACGACGGCTGTATCGAAAGCTACGCTGCAGGGCCGGACATGCGGTTCGAGCGCGACGGCGAAGAAATCTCCAGAGACGAAATCGTCGACTGTGACCACGAAGTGGAACTCGATCACACCCTGTGGGTTATGGGAACCGGAACCACGTCGAGTTTCAACGTCACAGTGGATGGCAACTTGATCAGTGACCCGTCCTGTGAGATATCCTGTGAAGATTCAATTTCGGGAAGTAGCGCCGAAGACGCGGTGAATTCCGAAACCGCCAAGTTCCAGTTCGACGGGGAGATCACAGACTTCTCGTTGGACGGTGAAGCAGGAATTTATCTGGACGGAAACCAGGTCGATCCCGAACTGCTGGGTACCGAAGAAGACCCAGTTCTTCCAAACTGGTTAACGGTCGACGGACTCGAGGACGAAACCTCCTACCAGTTTTCAGTGACTGGAAACCTCTACAAATCACCCGATCTCGGTCCTGTCGAAGCAGACGACGTCATTACCGACGGGATGGTCATCGGGTCGGTTACTGACGACGTCGACGGCTACAGGTTCAGTGGCGACCTGACCATGTTGCGCGTCCAGGGAACGGCGGACGTTCAGTTCGACGAAGAGTAAGTAGTGCATCCTGCCCCCCAGCCGGGGGAATTACGAGTACAAAACCTCATCAACGGAATCGAAACACGGATCATCGCACAAAATTTCGGCGACAGCGGAGGTCATCGTGAGAAGATTAAACGCCTGTTGACTGTTACAGGAACTACGGTCGGCACCGATTCGGGCGATTTCTCCTTCCATGAAGATATTGCCCATCTCTTCACATTCACGTACCTGTGTGAGCAGGAGTCGAGCCACGTTCTCGTCGTAGTTGTCGAGGAGTTCACGTCGATAGATCGAAGTGACGATGTCCTCGATACGGGGATGAGCAGCGAGGAAAGAGAGGCTCCTTTGGACACCGGGGTACAGCGGAGAAGCCATGGAAACGTGAAAGTTAGCGTCCTTCAGTAGGGTAGCCTCCGGCCATAACTGGCGGAGGAACGCCCGATAGAGCCGATTGTGTTGCTTTTGCTCGGCGGGGATAGCCATCGCCTTTCGAAAGAACGGGAGTGAGTAAAACGGAGAGGTCGACCAGAAGTATGACCGATTGCGGTCTTCCCCTTCATTGAGCCAGTTAAAACCCCGCTCACGTATTTTAAACCCCACGAACATATCAGAGGGGTTGGACTCTGGATACGATTGAAAGCGCGCAATCACCGAGTCTCGAAGTTCCGCCTCCGAAACGCCAGTCAGAGTAATAACGCGTTTGAGGGGGAAAACGATACTTTCCGCTCGGAACAGGTACGAGACAAGTTCCTCAAAGCTCTCGATTTCTTGAGGCGGAGAGAGGTCGGGAATAGCCTTGTCACCTCCATCTCCAGTGACGTAGGTGATATCTGAGCCGAACTCTGCCCGAAGACGACGAAAGAAGTCAAGCGTTTCTGCGTTGGTGAACGGATTCATCCCTCCTTTCATCGATAACAACAGTCGAAAGTCCTCAGAAACAGGGGATGAGAGGACGAATCGGTGCCAATCGACCCCGAGGGCATTGGCGGTTTTCCGGGCGATCTCGACGTCAGCAGTCGTACCGGACCTATCATCGGTGGAGGCAGGAGCGAACGTAGCTGCCGAGAATGAGGATCCGCTTGAGTGGTATCCTGCCGCGACTGATCGGGAGTCGTGACCACCGCTCAATGAGACGACCGTTGACGTTGCGGAGTTTGCTCGGTGTCTGCAGGACTGTTGGAAAGACTTCGCGAGCAACCTGGCGTTTTCCTCGACGGAACGTTTCTCAGCCAAGGTTTTCCCGAAATCAAACCAGTGTAGCCGTTCACGTTGGAGACCAGATTCAGGGAGATATCGAAGGAGTGAGCCGCCGTCAATTTTGTCTACGCCCTTCCAGAGTGTCCGCGTACCAAGAGGAAAGCCGAATAGGAGAGATTGAGCAATTCCGAGCCGATCAATATCGATTCCGTCAATACATTCGCGTAGGAATTTATTCTCGCGAGTTATGATAATTTGCCCATCCCTTTCTGAAACGTACAACGGAAGGCGCCCAAATACGTCGTTAACTATCCCAACAGTTCCAGAGTCTTTTTCCAGAGCATAAACGACGAAATCTCCGTCACTGCTGCCTATCCAATCACTAATCCATTCGCGCCGGTTGCGGATTACGTTTTCCCCGACAGTCAGAAGGTCTGACCGAGAAAGGTCTGTCGCGTACTGTTTTCCTTCGAAACAAACAAAATACTCGTCGTCTTCAACGGTTCGGATCGGATAGCTCGCATAGCCCGAAACACCGATTTTGACATCAGTTCGGTCGACGATAACCTCCTGTTCGTAGTCTGGAGCGTGTTGAAGTGCTCCGAGGGTTTCATAAAAACTCGAATCAAGTGCTTCCGAGCTTCCGACGGAATCCCCGCCCTGATCTGGAGCGGAAAATTCGGAACGCGGGAGCCAGACGGTGGTTCCTGGCATGGTCACATATGCTCACGTTCACCGCTTTGTTATTGCACTCTTAGACCCTCTTTGCGGAGGATTTCACGAAAACATACCGGTTTCGCCGCTGAGATTCTGCTTGAGACGCCGGGCAGATCCGAACGTAATCGGTCCACCGACAGCCAAACACAGGTACAAATAGGTCTTCGGGTCGAACGGATAATACACGAGTGCGAGCAGGAGATACTTGACTGACTCCCGATAGTATCCATTGGAGAGTCCTGAAAACGCTAGTGTCCGCGAGAGAGTGGCAACGAACCTTCGTTCAACTAATAATCCCTGTTCTGCGGCCAGGGACCGGTGCTTCTCAAGGAATCGATGGAAGGATACATCGCGCTTTGTTTCGAAATCGTCGCTTATTCGACCGTTTGCATCGACTCGTCGTTCCACCAAGATATCCTCTTCCGAAGCGAATGTACAATGTTGTGCGAGCCGGAGATACCACTCTCGATCCTGCCAACTAGGAAATGTTTCGTCGAGAAACCCCGCTCGAGCGACCACGTCTGTCCGCACCATAATTCGCGAAAACGATCCGACAATACTCCCATATAATAGGGGTTTGATGGCATTACCGTTGATGGATGGCCGAGAAATTCCGATCTGATTACCGTCTTCGTCTACGATTCGGCTACCGACAGTAACTACCCCTAAATTGTCCGGACCTTCGTTAAATCGGTATACCTGTCGACCAATTTTTTTCGGTAACCACTTGTCGTCATCATCGAGAAACGCGATGAACTTCCCGTTAGCCTCACGGATACCAGTATTTCGTGCAGCGTTGGCACCGCTGTTCTCATCGTGACGGATACATCGGACCGAGAATATTGATCCGGTATTTACCTCCGCTAATATGTCCGCAGCTGGTCGGGGTGAACAGTCGTCCACTACCACGAGTTCGATGCGAGGATACGTCTGTTGTCGTACGCTTCGAACAGCTTCCGCTAAGAATTCGGGACGATCATAGGTAGGGAGGACGACGGAAACCAGAGGGACGTTTCCCAACTCTCGGTCGACAGTCATCGGGTCAGCAAAATGCTGTCGTGGCAGACGCTTAGTTAAGTATATTGTATAAATAATAACCCCCACATAACAAAATTGTTCGTTTGGGTAAAATACTACATCAAGGAAAGAGACGTAATGCGCCGTCGGAAAATTCTTCAAATGCTTGCGGCAGGAGTTGTTAGTCTGAGCGGCTGCACAGGCACCCCACCGAGTGAAATCAGTGGAGACCAGAGAAAGGCGTCACCAAATCAGCCGATCCAGGAGTCACAAACTCCGGCTGTGATGGACGATAGAAGGGACGAAAAACTGGTCGAGGACGACTTCGAGTTCGATCGTGTTGTGGATGCGGTCGACGACCTCGGTATGGATGCCACCGGTGAGGAACCCATAGATGATGCGCTCGCTGACGGCGTCGAAACCGGGACACTCATTGAATTCCCCCCAGGGGACTACACGGTCGCCCAAGAGGCACCCACAAATCCACCGTATAACCCATCCCGATTTGGCATGGTTGGTCGCGGGGAATCTCACACCGACGTCCAGTTTCACTTCCCGAATGCGTCTGAAAAAAAGGGATTTTGGTTTTTTTATCAAGCGGGAGGCAAGGACATTCTGCTCAAGAATTTTTCAATTCAGTTGACGGACGACAGGGAGACCTCAGTGAGCGTGAGGTTCGACTGTAATGACGGGGGTCTCATAGAAGATGTCGAATGGTTGGGGTTTATTCCGGCACAGAGCAAAGGATATGGTCAACTGATACGGTGTAACGTTGCCGAGACTACCGGTGCAAACATCCACGGCGTCAACAAACTTCGCCGCCTGACGATTGGACGTGGCGGTGCCTGGTACGGGGGCCATAGATCCCGAACCGGAACGTCTCCCGGAACGACGTACATTCGCCATTATCCCGACCACATCGGGGAAGTGATCTACGAAGATTTACACCTCGAACAGAGTGGTGGAAACGCGTTCCGATCCACGAACAACGAAGGCGTTATTACAGTAAGGGGTGGCTTATTTAGAAACAACGATATTTCGAACCTTCGTCTTCAGGGAGGAAAGCATCCCACAAAAATTTCGTCGGTAACTGGCGCACGTGTGGTTATAAACCACGACGATATCCGTTATCCGACGAAGGGATCCAAACCCCGTCACGGAACTGGAATTCACATAGACTCTCGAAAAGGAGAGTCTGGAGTGGTTTTCGAAGATTGCGACATCGAGTACTACAACATCGACCTCGATGAAAGGCACGAGGGACCTCCGAACGGAGTAATCAGACTTTCTGACACGGGCGTCTCAAATCCCGGCGGATTTACGATGAAGAACTGTCGGGTATATAACAACACCACGGCGCAGACATTTTGGCTTCAATCGATTAAAGCCGGTGCCGAAGAACCGCACGGGGTGACGTTAGAAAACGTTGACGTGACCGCTACAGCTGAAACACAATATCAAGGTGCAGTTATTGCGGTCCAGACCGGGAGGAACAACACCAGGATAACTAACTGTTGTATTCACGCACCGAATAGTGCAGTTGACGGAATAGCGTTTGAAAACTGTAACGACGTGATAGTCAGGAACTCGAATATCAACGTGGGAGGACTGCCGGTCCGCTTCACGAACTCCAACGGGACCGTCCGAAATATTAGCAATCGTAGTTCGTGTACGGTCCCCAATAACGTCGAATCTCAAAACTAACGGGCAGATGGAAAATCATCGAGGGCCTATTTATTGTTAGGAACTGGTGTTTCGACTACTGAATCCCGAGCCATTTCGAATGACGCAACGAGGTTTTCCACTTGCTCAGTTACGTTGAATACCTCAACAACCTTATCTCGTGACCGATCGGCGTAGACCGACCATTCTGAGTCGTTTCCTAATAGTTCTAATACCGCTCTGGCTGTTGCTTCCGGCTCCCGCGGCTCGGTCAACAGCCCGTTCGTCCCGTGGTCAACGAGTTCGGGAATTCCCGATATTGTCGTCGAAACTGGTGGTGTTCGCATCGCCATCGCCTCCATCAACGACACCGGTATCCCGTCTCTGTCCCCCGATTCTGCGATGACGCAAGGGAGCAAGAAACACCTGGCCTGGTCATATTCGGTGAGCAACTGTTCGTCGGAAACGTTCCCCAAGAACTCGACATTTCGCTCGATACCCAACTCCGACACCCGCTGTGAAAGGTGCTCGAATTGTCGCCCCGTTCCAACGATGTGGTACTCGACGTCTGGAACTTCCCGAGCGACAACGGCAATCGTTTCAAGAGCGACATCCACACCCTTTTTTTCATGAAGCCGAGCGACAGTGAGAACCCGATTGTCGATGACCTGATCACTCGGAGAAAATTTGTCGGGTCGTATCCCAAGGTAAACGACATCAATCGGTGTACTCGGTGCGAATCGTTCGGTAATGTATCTCTTATTGTATTGCGATATTGTAATTATTCGATCGGCAATTTCGAGCAGGGTACCAGTGTGAGGCCCGGAGTCGCGGTATAGATCGTACGCATGAGTTGTGAGAGTAAACGGGACGTCGTAATACGAGCTGATATACCCACAGGGAAACGTATACTCAATAGCAAAGTGGGAGTGCAGACAATCGATTTCCCAGTCTAACTGTTCGATGAATTCAATACACTGCTCCGTCCAGACAGCGTTTCCGATATTATCTTTAGTTGATATTTCTTTCGAATAAACTTTCGGAAGAAATCGTGATAGAGTTTTGGAGAATATCGTTTTCGGGAGATCCGTGTATTTTGGATGTTCAGCGTACCTGATGGGAATATCTAGCTCTTCGAATTCCTGGTGTGTGAGCGGATCGTCGGCGGAGTTCAATGCGAATACTGCAACGTTGTGACCCAGTTGGTTCAGCGTATGAATTTCATTGAGGACGAAACTTTCAGACAGTTTTGGAAACACCCTCAAGTAGTATAGGACGTTCATATGATAATTAGAATTTCGTCCTATGAAACTTTGTTAACGGGGTCTTTCTTGATCAGCAACCTCAAGAATAATCAGAATATAGTAAGTTCTAGCTCGTTTATTCATGATGGCACCGTCCATTGAACCCGAGGAAGGGAGGTTCTCGGTAGGGGAAGGATGAAAATAGCGAATCGAAGGAGGTGATAGGAAAATCAGAGAGCGACTTAGTTAGCGTCATCGGTCAATTGCCCAGTAACCGGAGCGGTAAAGCGACTACTAACAATGACACCAGAAGGTTAGTAGCGGATATGTGGACCGACCCGTCGAATCGACCGGACGGAGGAATTCACCACCAGAGAGGAACGTTCGAGGCAATCAGGCCCAGTAACGTTGCAAAAATGTCACCGATAAATAAGCGGTTCGACATACCGACGGGGGACAGATGAAAGGTGTTTTGTTATCGGGGGGGACAGGAAGTCGCCTCCGACCAATTACTCACACCGGCCCGAAACAACTCATACCCGTTGCGAACAAACCGGTCCTCCAGTACGCGATCGAGGACCTGCGAGAAGCAGGCATCACCGAAATCGGGATCGTCCTCGGGAATAAGAGCCGGGAAGAAGTTCAACAATTTTTGGGGGACGGTTCGAAGTTCGGTGTTGAGATCACGTATATCGTTCAAGGTGATCCACTCGGTATCGCACATGCAATCGGCTGCACGCGAGACTTCATCGGAAACGACGACTTCGTGGTGTACCTGGGAGACAACATACTCAGACAACCGATCGAACCGTTGCTCGACAGTTTCAAGCGGGGTGAGTATGCTGGGGGCATCGCTCTCCAGGAGGTGGACAATCCCGAGCGGTTTGGTGTGGTCGACCTGGACGAGGACGATAACGTCGTTCAGATCGTCGAGAAACCGGATGACCCGCCAAGCAACGTCGCGATTATCGGGATATACATCCTGTCTCCGTTAGCCTTCGAAGCTATCGAGGAGATAACGCCCTCGTGGCGAAACGAACTGGAAATCACGGATGTATTTCAGTGGCTCATAGATCACGACGAGGTGATCGACTCCCATACGGTGGAAGGATGGTGGAAAGATACTGGAAAACCCAAAGACATCATCTCTGCCAACCGACTGATTCTCGGTGAGATGAGTTCCTCGATCGACGGGACGATTGAAGAGGGTGCCGAAACGATGGGGACGATCGAGCTGCACGAGACAGCGACGGTGGAATCCGGGGCGGTCGTGCGCGGTCCCGTCTCTATCGATGCCGGGACAGTGATCAAAGACGAGACGTATCTGGGACCGTACACCTCGATTGGACCGAACTCGACGATTGAAAATACGCACATCGAAAACAGCGTTATCGTGGGGAACTCCACTATCAGAACGTATGATAAGATCGTCGACAGTCTCATCGGGCAGGGAACAGACATCAAAAACGGCAACGACAAAAAGCCGGAAGGTCGCCGACTTGTCGTCGGTGAAGATTCAAACCTGGGGTTCTGACGATGCAAATCACAACACTGACCTGTTCAGAATGCGGGACGATCGTAGCGGAGAATGTACTCGAAGAAGAGCGAGTCATGAAATGTCCCTACTATGAGTGTGAGGAGATACTGTCGTTCGAGGATATACAGGAGAAAAAGAAGGTTTCGCTCAAGTCGCGAGGGAAATCGAAATGACGCTCCGTTTCTGTTGTGAATACACGTGACGTCGACGTTCGCTGCGGGATCGCCTCCAATAGAAACTCTATAACTAACTTTGCATATCTGGTTCGTTAGACATAATCGTGCCATTCGAGTTTTCTGACACCGAGCTCCGTGGATTGAAAGCGATCAAACCCGAGGTATTTGAAGACGATAGAGGGCTGTTCATGGAGACGTACAAACGGGAAGCGTTTGAAGAGGCAGGAATTGATGTGGGATTTATTCAGGACAATTTTTCCAAATCAACGTCGAATGTGCTTCGGGGACTCCATTATCAAACGGGCGATGCTGCACAGGCAAAGATAGTCCAGTGTACCGCGGGGAAGATATTCGACGTCGTCGTCGATCTCAAGAAAGCATCGCCGACGTTCGGGGAATACACCTCGACAATCCTCTCTGAAGAAAACAAACTGATGTTATACGTTCCTCGTGAGTATGCCCACGGGTTTCTGACACTGAGCGATACCGCGAAAGTCCGGTATAAGGTCGATAATGACTATCGGCCGAACAGAGAAGGAGGGATAATTTGGGACGACCCCACGTTGGCTATTGACTGGCCATCTGACGATCCGATTCTGTCCGAGAAAGATCGGAACTGGCCGACACTGGAAACCGCGATTGAAAACGACCTGGTGTTTTAAACTATGCTTTCGATACTATCGCTGGGCCGCGTACGGACCGCAGAGATTGCCACGAGGTCGACCAGAAAAGTCAAACAGGACGGCGTCGGGAGTTTTCTCAAGGCGGCAACGAACCGTATCGTAGATGTCTCGAACGTCTTGCTTTTCAAAGCCCTATTTGGTTCGCTGACGCGTGAGGAGATGATCCAGGGGGCAAAAGAGAGTGGTGGATATTGGGAATACGGTTCAGCTGAGGAAATAGAAATCAAGCCCCAGGCAGACAAGACCCTGGAAGACCGAAGCGTCCCTGATCTGTTTGCCGAATATGCAGGAACGTATGACGTGCGACGACCATTCGTTTGTGAACTAAATGGGGGGCTCCTGATCAACGCCGCCGATCCTCTCGTGGTGGATCAGAATAGAAACGTAATCATGGAGACGGAGAAACCACTATTCGGGGCTCGGAAGGGGGCGTCTCGGGCGGATACGCCATTCCATAAGCGAACAGAGTATTCTGACCGTTCGACCAGCGATAGAATGGGGCAGCTGTGTCGAGGATACGTACAGTCACGTAGTCGATTTCACGAACAGGCGCGATTCGACTCAGTTTTTCCATTGTTTCGACGAGACACGAGCTACGGTCACTGGGTACTGGATCAGTTGCCGACCCTCCGTGGACTCGAACACTACAAAGAGATGACAGGGCGCGATCCAACTGTTATAATAGAGTCGGATCCCCCCGGCTGGATTGAAGAAACGCTCTCTCTCGTCGGGGTCGATTCCGCCGTCCCGTTAGCGGTGCCAGTTGCGAAAGCTGATCGGTTGATCGTTTCGTCATGTCGTGAAAGTATCCCGAGAAACCAGTCAGTGTATGAACCGTCGAGAGAAGATATCGCCTGGCTGAGTCGGGAAATGAAGTCGCGGGCGCCACCCACCACTACGGAACATCCTGACCGAGTCTATGTGTCACGGGAGAACCTTGCTGATCGCGGCCGGTACGTCAGCAACAGGGAGGACCTGAAACGGGTGCTGGACGAGTTCGACATTACAATGTGTACCCCAGAAACGCTTTCGATCGCCGAGCAGATTGCGCTCTATGAGAATGCAGAGATTCTCATCGGACCACACGGGGCGGGGTTGACGAATATGATCTTCTCGAGTGACACCTGCGTTATCGAACTACTCAACAAATCATACCCCTCATATCAGCACCTGGCCCAGTTGTGCGGTCATGAGTATCACTATTTGCAGAGTGAAGGAGAACGGGGTCACCACACCCCTATCGAAATTGACGTTGCTGAATTGCGGGAACTGCTAAAACGGGCGTCCACATGAAACATGTTAGAAAATAAACTATTCCAGGGCGAAATCCTGTATATCGCCATCTGCTGTTTCATTCAGGTCGGCGAGAACCACTATCAATAGGGAGAACGAATACAGATATTGTATGAAAATTCTCGTCACAGGCGGAGCCGGGTTTATTGGATCGAACTTCGTTCAGTACATGCTCACGGAACACGATGATGTTGAGATAATTACGCTGGACGCCCTGACATACGCGGGCTCGAAAGGAAATCTCGAACCAGTGATTGACGACCCGCGTCACACGTTTGTGGAAGGCGATATACGCGACCGCGATGTTGTTGCAGATCTCGTTGCTGACGTCGATGTCATTGCCAACTTTGCCGCGGAATCCCACGTAGATCGATCAATCGACGGCTCGAAGCCGTTCGTGACGACGAACGTCCAGGGGACGCAAACACTCCTCGACGCCGCAAAAGAAACCGGCGTCGAACGGTTCCTCCAGATTTCGACTGACGAAGTGTACGGCCAGATTCTCGACGGGAACTTCTCCGAGGACGATCAGCTCAATCCTCGCAACCCGTATGCAGCGACGAAGGCTGGTGCTGACCTGCTCGCACAGAGCTTCCACATCACCCACGACGTCCCCGTGGTTATCACGCGTACGTGTAACAATTTCGGGCCCCGCCAGCACCCGGAGAAGCTCATTCCAAAGTTCATCCAAAACGCTGCAGTCGGAACTCCGCTCCCGGTATACGGCGACGGTTCTAACGTGCGGGAGTGGATCTACGTCGAAGACAACTGTCGCGCACTCGATCTGGTTCTCAGGGAGGGTGCTGTTGGAGAAATATATAACATCGGCAGCCACATAGAAAAGACGAATCTCGAAGTCACCGAAGCGATTCTGGATGTCGTCGGGGCAGATGACGATCTAATCAAATTTGTAGAGGATCGTGCCGGCCATGACCAGCGCTACGCACTCGAAACGGGGAAAATCGAAGCGCTGGGCTGGGAACCAGACTATACGTTCGAACGGGGGCTCGAACGGACTGTTAATTATTACCTGGATGAGGGCTGAAAGGAGCCGGGGAGCGAGGCGTCGGCCCAAATAGCGGGAGTAAAAGCTCACGGTCACGTTGACATCCGTTTGTAGGTTAATCGCGAGGTTTTGTGACTGTTCAACCGATACTTGACAGTCACCGCTACAAACAGTGCCCGGAGATCAAATCAGTACACTGCGGTGTTACTGGAACGTTTCCCGGAGGTCTGGGTGGTCACGGAGCTCTTCGTGGTTTGCAGGAAAACCAGTATCAAAAATTTCGGCCCGTAGTTCTTGCCACTTTTTGTGTCTGTACTGAATTCGTACCGGAACTTCATCCACATCTGTGATACGTGCTATTGTTAACCGATGGTTGCCGTGTTTCACAATCAGCTCCCCATCCCTGCCAACGTGGACTTTTAACACAGAGGACATATCGTACCCGTTTTGGGTTATGTCCTCATACAATTCGTCGAGGCTGGATAGATACCGCTTGAACCCGCGAACTGTTTGAGAATTGCTGACTGGGCCGAAGGTTTCACCCGATTCTAACAGTTCCATCCCTGTCTGATAATAAACCGTATCCTCCCATTTTTTTCCTTCCTCGAAGCGTTCTATTAATCCGTAAAAGAATCCTGCTTGCCAGTGAGATTTGTTCAGATCCCATTCCCCATCAATAATCCCGTAAGGAGGAGCGTCATCGGGTATGTGTTTTTTCCCGATACGGTAATCAATCTCTGTCGGGTCAACGTAGAGGATTTCTCTCGGCTTGGGTCGGATCTCTCCGTATTTGAACCAGAGTTTGGGTTTATCGACTATATGAAATCGAAAGAACCTGTGAGACAGTCTGGAGAGTTCTCTTGGACCCTCCTCCCGGAGGATCTCGAAGGCGATCTTCGGGTGAGCGCCCGGCATATTCGATTAGGTAAAACGTTGACCGGGTAATAGTTAATCGCCGGATGGGAGGAGGCCCGAACTCGTTAAATGATTCATTACCAAACGGGTAGTGATTAAAACAGATCCTATGCAGAACTGGAACTCTGAAAACGTGTTAATCACGGGGGGGCTCGGGTTCACCGGAAGTAACCTGGCCAGTCAACTGGTAAATCAGGGAGCGAATGTTACACTACTGGATATCGTCCGGAGCGAAGAAAAGCTTCACAGTATTCGGCATATCCGCGATGAAGTACGGGTCATCGATAGTGACATCCGTGATGGCGAGATCGTAGACAACGCCGTCACGGAGACGGACGTGGTCTTCCACCTGGCTTCAAAGACCAGTCGAAGTGAGGCCAACGAGAACCCCAGAGAAAATCTCGAGATCAATTGTCGGGGGCCGTTAAACGTCCTAGAGTCAGCGGCCAGTTGCGAGGATCCACCGCACGTGATTTACGCCAGTTCACTGGCTGTGGTCGGCAACGTTTCGGAAACTATTGACGAATCTACCGTGCCGAACCCTGTTGATATGTATGGGATCAACAAGGGCGCCGTCGAAGAGTATTGTAAACTCTACACGCGTATCAAAGACGTTCCGACAACTGCCGTCAGGCCAGCAAATCTTTATGGCCCCCATGCGCCACTTTATGCCACCGGATACGGGATTATCAACCAGTTTGTGGGCGCGGCCCTCCGTGACGAAACCCTTCCAGTATTTGAACCGAGTGACACGAGAGAGTTTCTCTACATTGATGATATGGTAGATGCTCTAACCCGTATCGCCGGGGATCAGACGGCGTTCGGTGAGTGCTATGTACTGAGTACAGGTCGGTCACTGACAATGAAACGAGCAGCTGAAATGGTTGTAGATATCGCTGGCAGTGGTTCGATAGACCTCGTGCCGTGGACCGACTCGTGGCAAGAAATCAGACGCGGGGACGTCTCCACTGATCCATCAAAGATCGAATCTGAACTGGGTTGGACTACGAACGTCTCCCTGGAAGAAGGTCTCGAGCGCACGTTCGAGTTTTATCGCGAAAACGACCGTTACCTGTGAGAGAACCACTGGGATTCTGAACCGGGGATTGCGGTGTTCTTCGGTGGAATTCACGGTAGACCAGTAGTCGCGTAGCAGTTTTGCTAGTGGCATACTGAACCGAACGTGGAAGTGAGAGCCAGTGAATTCTCTAGTGGGTCGAACTGTGTTTTTTCCCGGGGAGAACTGGCAATCGGTCCTCCGTTGACCGTGACGTCGTAGAGAAGGTACCTGCCAGTTGCACGGCGTGGATATTATTTTGCCGTTAAATAAGCTGCACCGGGGCATAGCCCGTTCCGATGTGGCCCTGGGAGCACGTGTTTTTTGCGTACGTCTTCTATTCGATTTATCGACACCTCAAATACGGGGACTCCCCGTCGGGACCTGCGACGGTCGCCCTCGCGTTCGGGTCGGTCCTCCCGGATCTGATCGACAAACCGCTCGCCTGGCAGTTCGGAATCGTCGAATCGGGCTACACCGTCGGTCATTCGATTTTGGTGACGGTTCCCCTCCTGTTCGGAATCTACCTGCTGGCTCGGCGTCGTGACCGTGCCCGCGAGGGGGGCGCGTTCGCAGTCGGATATTTCCTCCACATCGTCGGCGACGTGCTTCCGATATCTCTTCGTCGAGGAGAGCTGTACGTCGACCACGTCCTGTGGCCAGTTGTCGTCGTAGATCCCACACGCACCCACTACGGGCTCACAGACGGCGTCGCGTATCATCTGACCATGTACGTGCAAGGACTCGTCGCGCTCGAAGTAACGCCAGTGGTCGCGTTACAGCTCGGCTCCCTCGTCTGTGGCCTGCTCCTGTGGAGAGTCGACGGCTACCCGGGAGTTCGCACTGTCATTGACGGCTTCGGTTCACTCGTGCAGGCCGCACTGGATGTCTCCAGACACGGGTGACTGTCTTGCTCGTGGGGCGTTAACATTGTTTAAGTACACGTTATAGAACGATAACTACTTTTGATAGACATATAATAACCCCGATGTTAAGGAGAAAATATCCAACCACTGAAAGGCAGTCAAGTAGGTAAATGAAGTTTTTATTCTTGGAATTTCTGATTTCATATCTTTACAGTCACGAATATGTAACTAAATCAGGAATAGAAAGAATTATTTATATTATGGTCAACCTAACGACTGCATGGCACGCAAGCTGGCACACGATCAATGGAACGTTATCCTCGAGGCAGGCGGGGTTCCAGACGAAGACACAGAGACCCCTCGAGCGACGACAGTGAAACGAACTGACTGCATTCTTGACGATGACGACCACGCTCATGAGTGACGTCGAGGATGTCTCCGTCGCAGGTTCCGTTGAGTCGCCACCTGGATTCGAGGATCAAACACCGATCTATCGGGACAGGTACGACCCGACGAAAGACGGAGAACTCGCGACGTATCTGACCGTATCAGTTGCGAAGGTGATGGGCGTCGACCCCCTCGACATCGAAGCGGTCGAAAAGCTGCCTCCAATTTACGACGCTATCGACGCCACTGCGGTACAGCGTCTGTTTTTTGCGGGAGACTGCGTCGGAGTTCAGCGAAACGAGATTCGAGGTGCCGTAACCTTCCCGTACGCCGGTCGCGTGATCCACATACGCGCGGACGGTACCGTCTCAGTCTACGAATCTGGGTAAGAGATCGGTCTATTCCCGCAGTTAAGACACGTCGTCGACGTGGTAATCCGTGTAGCCGGATTTCCCGACGACGTCCAGTGGGCCGTCGCCAGTCCAGTCTTTCTGCTTTCCCTCACGGGACAAACACCGCGGGAGATCGCGAACTGCTCATCCCCATCTCCAGGGCGCCCACAAGAGACAAGCTGAGGTATTGCTGACCCGTGCAGAGTTTGTCTCGACAGATGGTTTCGCTATGATCCACCCGTCCATCGAGCGGGTGGACTATCAGCCTGTTCGCACCGTCACTCCGGACGTCGAAGAGAAACGTTAGCTCCTGGACGACGCCCTGTGAATCGGTCTCTGCCTCACAACGCCGTTTCGGACACAACGCTACGACTGAATTGCGTACAAGTTTGCGTAGCGACCATTCTGATTAATCAATTCTTGATGGGTGCCGACCTCCGTAATTTCGCCATCTTCCATTGTATATATGCGGTCCGCGTTCTCTACGGTCGACAACCGGTGGGCAATCGCAATCATCGCATAATCCCGATCCATCGCTTCGATCGCCCGCTGTACTTTCTGCTCCAGGTGCGAATCCAGATCGCTCGTCGCCTCGTCCAGCAACAACAGGTCCGCATCCGTCAACAGCGCACGGGCCAGGGCGACACGTTGTTTCTGTCCTCCCGAGAGACGAACCCCGTCGTCGCCAAGCTGGGAATCGTACCCGTTCGGTAACTCCTCGAAGAACTCGTCTACTTTCGCAATTCGACAGGCTCGATCGAGCTCGTTGCGTGTCGCCGTCCTGTTGCCGATCGTGAGGTTGTACTCGAGCGTGTCATTGAAAATGAACGGGCTCTGCCGAACCACCGCGATTCGTTCGCGCCACTCGTTGATGTCCATCTCGTCGATCGGGATCCCGTTGGCTCGAATCACACCGTGGTCCAGCCGGTACAATCGAGCCAACAACGATACGATGGTCGACTTTCCGGCTCCCGACTGGCCGACGAACGCGACGAATTCACCCTTCTCGACCTCAAAGTCGACACCTTTGAGTACTGATTCCTCATCGTCATACGAAAACCACACGTCGTCGAATTCGACGTGTCGAATCGCGTTCGGGACCGAAGTTTCTGCGTTGTTCACCTCTTCTCGTTGGTTCAACTCTTTGATGAACGTCTGCGTCCGGATGAGATGAGGCAAATTGTTTTCGATTTTGTAGTACAGTTTATTCAATGAACTCACTTTGGGGCCGAGTTGATACATGGCGAACAAAAATACACCGAGGGCACCAATAGACAGATTCGCAAGCGTAAGCGCCAGATAGATCAACACGAAAACCGAGACTGCAACTCCGAGATTGTAGAAGCTACTGATTGCTGCCTCGTTTCGCCGGAGTTTGATTTTGTTTCTCGTATACCGATCGACAGCATTCGTGAAATCCTCGAACAGTTCCTGGGTGAGGTTGAAAATTCGGACGTCGCGAACCCCTTGCGTCCCAGCTTGTGCGGCCTCCTGGCGTCGTTCGTTCGCGTCAGCGACGATATCCCCGAGTTCGTAACCGGGCTCGACGACCCATCGAAGGAAGACTGTCAGAAAGCCCAGAATACCGATCGCCATCAACGTGAGTAACGGTGAAATGATGAGTGCGATTAACAGATACACCAGCGACAAGAACAACCGTTCCATGAATCGAACGGTGTGTCGGATGACGCGGGCTCCGTATCTCGTTTCTGTGATGATCGCGTTCAAAATGTCATCAGATCCTTCTTCGTCAAAATATGCGACGTGGGCATTCAGTGCGCTTCCGTACGCCCGGTTTTGAAGATCGCGGATGTAATAGTTTGTCAGCGCCGCCTGAAACCAGCCGACGAGAAAGGTCGTCGTGTATCGAACGATCATTACTCCCGTTACTCCGACCACGACATAGCCGAGAGTAAACGGGATTCCGAGCGTCTGATAGACCAGGACAAAATACTCCAGAAACCCGTCGGCCTCCGCGACGGGATCTTCAAGTTGCACGATCTCGATGATCGGCAGGATGAAACTCAACCCCACGCCTTCAAGGGCTGCAGCCAATAGACCGAGTGACACGATCACTAGAGTGAACTTCGGATCAAACCTGGCCACGTCCAGGAGGGCATTCAGTTTCTCGCGTCGAGAAACGTTCTCGATGTCGTCTACCATTAATACGATTCTGTGGGGTATGTTGATACATTACTACAGACCTCCTAACAGGGAGATTGCAAAAGTTTACGTCACGGTCTACACCACAGGGAGACCATTGAGTAGGATCTCTTTTCGTGGTTTCGGGGGCTGTGGATCCGAGAATCATCAGTTCGCAATCGTCGGGGCGAAGTGACTGTGGTGTCGCCGTTCGTAAGGATCAGATTTGCGGCCAAGAAGACGTTTCTCTGTCTGTTGGGAATCCATTTCGTTCGTTTTGAGCAATCCACAGTTCACACTCCTCCACCTTGATTAGTATTCGTTGGGGTAGACAGCTCAAAGGCAACAAATGACATTGGCTACTCCTCCAGTGGGCGTCCTCCACCAACACCTTTCGATCCTGGCTCGACCGGAGAATAACCCGGGGCCCACGAGAATCCGTGGGCCGGGAAGCTGCCGGCGATAGTAGCGAAGTTTCGCCATCGTAAACGGGTATTCCTGTCTGCACTGCATGAACGGCAGTTACATAAGCGGGCCAATACGCTCTCTTTTTCAGTCATTCTCGAGAACGATCGGAGACGGTCAGGTACCCGAAATCGGGCGAAAGATATTCGAGATAGTGGGAATCGCTGGCTGACTGGCAACATCTTCACCGAGTTTTAAATCCTCGTAGGGTAGTGAAAAGCAGAGTAGGTTGTCAGCTCTCTCCCACCCATTAATACGTGAATAACCGGCTCTATTGAATCGCCATAGGGCGTTGGAATCAGCGGGTTACGTACTGTTTGATGTTGTAGACGAGACACATCAGGACGATTTCGCGGAACTCACGGTACCATTCACGCGCTCGGACGGCAGAGCCGTACGAGCGCTTGACCGAGGAGTTGACTGTCTCGGTCATTGAGCGCTGGTTGTAGAGATCGTCTTCAATGCGCGCGTTGTGTGCGTGATCGTAGGGTGCGAAGACGCGATGTTTCACGAGAGGACGTATGCCCATTTCACGGAGTGTCTCACGTAATGGCTGGCTGTCATAGCCTTTGTCGGCGGCAAGGGTCTGCAACTCGCCCGTGTACCGGCGGGCGAGTTGCGCGCAGACGTCTGCATCGCTTCCTTCTCGCGTGGTCGTACAATGCACGTCTAAGATTGCTTGCGTCTCTGTGTCGACGAGCTTCGTCGCTTCGACCGTCTGAACCCGGTAGCTCGTGCGGTCACAGTAGTGTTTGCTCGCCGGTGACCGCTCGTAGTAGGTGGCGTCAACAGCAACGTGAGGCGAGGGATCGTGCAGCTGCGCTGAGTGGCGCAGCAGCACTCGCCAGACCTGCATCACGATCCTATCAAGCCACTTATTCAACGTCGAAGGATGCGGGAGATCATCGGGCTCAAGGCCGCTGATCTCCAAAATTGGCGGCATCACCTCTAGCCGGTCGATGATCATTTCGTAGGTCTCATCAAGGAAAATCCGCAGCCCGTGGAGGGAAATCATCGCGTACTCCGCGAAGCTGCCGCCGCCTTCCGGGGCGGCAGCTTCGTCGGGATCGTCGCAATAACTTTTGGCCAGCGACACCATTTCCTCAGTGAAGCGGGTGGTGAGGTTCATCCAAATCGTCACTCACCCGCTTCAACTCCTTTGATTTACCGACTCACCCCGGCGCAGTCTAGTGATTCAATAGAGCCCTCTGTACGGAACAGTCCTTCGAACGGGGGGTCAAGTACTACGAGGAGGATAGGATTCAGAAACTGGAGGTCGAGGGCGGAGACATTACTGCAATCGTTCGCGGATCCCGGGATTACGACATCTCAATCGATATCGACGACAACACGATTCGGACCGTCTGTAGTTGCCCCTACGACTATGCTGGAGATTGCAAGCACATCGTCGCTGTACTCTTAGCCGTCGAAGATCGCTCATCCGAGTCAACGTCCGAGACAACCACTTCATCAGACAGCCCCGAGACCGTCAATATTGAAGCCCTGATCGATCAGACGCCCGAAGACGAGCTTCGAACGTTTCTCCTCGACATCATCGCGGACGACCGTGATATCCGTGATCGCTTCGTCGCATTTGCTGGCGAAGAGCCAGGTAAGACCGTCTACGATTACAAACAAGAAATCGACCGTCTGTTCGAGGATGCAGCCGGTCGTGGTGGCATGATCGAATACGATACTCGTATTGACTTCTCCCAGTATCATGACCTGGCGGAAATGCACCGAGGCCGTGGAAACATTGGCACAGCGACCGATATCTACCGTGCGCTGGCGGAGGCAATCCGCGAAAACATGAATCGAATCGACGACAGTAGCGGGCACTACGGTCGCGAATTGAACCGTGCTATTGAGGAGTACGCTGAGACGATCACCGAACAAGGGTATGGACACCCAGAAAAGCGACCGCACATCGAATATCTCTTCGGGGAATTCATCGATGCGGATTACGGGTTTGCCACCGAGGACTACGCCGAAGCATTACGGACGATCTGCACAACGAGGGCGGACCTCGAATACTGGCTCGAGCTGTTGGATGCACACGTTTCGGGTGTCGACCTCGAGCCAGAGGCCCTCGAAGCATCGGTCGGCTCTTCGACGGAGACGACTCAGGACGACGTTCAAGAAGACATCTCATCAAGCCAACCGACAGACGGTTCGAACGCGCAGTCGGAAGACGAGACAGACACAACTGTCGAAAACGGGCGGACCGACAGTGTCCTCTATACTTCGGATTTCGCGACCGGGCCGCTCTCTACGGACGACTTTACTGGCGGAACGCTTGATGTCGAGCATTTAGCAGTCGGACCACTAGAGATCGGATACTTCGTCGGCGATGCGTTTGACGAGCTCCGCGTGGACGCTCCAACAACCGTCGAACGGCACACTGCTGAAATCGAATCGCCCGAATCCAGTGCTTCCGAGTCAGATCTTGCTTCGAAGTTCCAGAAACGACGTGTCCTCTCGACGTACGTGTACGTGCTGGAGGAACTTGGCGAGGAAGATGTTCTGGATACGCTGTACGAAGAGATCTACCTTGAAGACAAGCGGTTCTGTAAGGCGTACGCCGAGCGGCTGATCGAACAAGACGACGAAGGGCGTGCACTTGAGGTCGTCGAACACGGAATTGACACATTCCGTTCAACGACTGACCTGCGCTGGCTCGCCGTCGATCTTTACCGTGATCGGGAGGCAGACAAATACAAGGCGCTGTTGAAGCAACTATTTCTCGATCACTCCGAGTGGGACGCCTACGACGAGCTAATCCGGATCAGTAAAGCAGCACTCATCACGTATCTCGAAGCGTCAGCATAGCGTGTCAGTCCTAAATAAGGCACCGCTCAGAAGCCCAGGCTGACCGCCCATAGTATGCCTACTCCTCAAGGTACTGGAGTAACTGTCCAACGTAGGGACTGTTCTTCCAGCTTCGATGTGGGCTAATCATCGTGATCAACGCTTTCGCTTCCTCGTGAGTCATGTGACCGTTCCGGGCGTAGTCACAGATGAGCCGCGGTGTCGGCACGATACGGGGTCCTTGGAGAACCGCATGGATGAGCGGGAAGTTCGTCCCACCGAACTCATCGGTGAGAAACCCATCGGCAGAGAGGGCGTTCGCGAGGACGATGCCGTCGGTTTCGCCGTCGTCGAGGCCGAACGTTGGCCGCGAATCTGGCGTGGCGTCATACCCGTACGGATCCTCGACCGTATAGTGGGTGCGAGCTGCGAGGACATTGCTTGCGGCGGCGGCGTGGATGTCCTGATACTGTCTTATCTCTCGGAGTTCCCTCAGGACTTCCGGTGGCACGAACACATCACAGGAGGTGAGGAGATACTGGAGTGGATCGGGATTCGTCTCGGTATCGAAGGCTGCGTCGGCACGGGGGACGGCGAGACTGATGAGCGCACTGGTGTCGGCGACGGCTGTTCGCAGTCGGTAACTGCTCATCGCTCGTCATCCGCGTCGACTGTCGCCGTCTCGCCATCGTAGATATCGACATCGTCGGGTGCCGCGAGATCGAGTGGTTCGTCTTCGAGATCTCCTTTGAGCAAGCGGAGACGCTGGGCACTCTCAGCACCGACCAGTTGCTTGACGGTCTCGAAGTCGAGTTGGTCGTCGTAGTATTTTGTTGCGACGAGTTCCTGAAACGTCTCGCTGTCGGCAGTATCTTCGATGTATTCACGGATCGCCTCGACGAGCAGATCCGTCCGATCCTTATCGAAGAGATCGGCGATCGCGTCGAGACGGTCAACGAGGTACTCCGGGGACTGGAAGTGGACTCGCCGCGGGTCATCGCTTGCACTCATCCTATGTGCATATCTTGCACATGGGTGCATAACGGTTTCGCTGACTGCACACAGCTTGCACATCGAGCTACTCACTCGGACTCACATTACTCTACAGATGACGCCTCCAAATTAGACAGAAATAGTATATAACGAGAGAGGTTAGAAACCAATAGCGGGGAAGCCACTAACTGAATGTCGTTGTAGGATTTGAAGGAAATGTTATAAGCCTAGGCCGGGATTTGAACCCGGGCTCTCGTCCTTACCAAGACGGTGACATAACCCGTGGCCCAACAACCCGGTTTCTGACCCCATCACTTCAACAGGATTGACGCGGATCTTTCGGACCTCGGCTCCGTCCCTGACTTCCCGGTTTTACGCTTTGTCTCCGTCAAGAGTAGTGTTATCGCGCACCACGATAAAACACCGGGCAAGCATGCTTTGGGCATGCATCATAACACTAACTCTGAGATTGCTACTCTGTCTTCCTGTAGCAGTGCGAACTATCTCGTCGAATGTTCATCTGATTCGAGAACACCCCACTTCTGGACGTGATTTTCGTATGGCCATACAAGTCTTCTCATCCACTTCATCATGTGCGAAAATAGTTCTTCAGCGGCTATTTCTCCCTCAGTCTGTTTTACTATCCACAATAGTTGAGGAAGTATCGAAAGATAGCTTTGAGTGTCAAGGCGGCTCATTCTCCAACCATTAAGCACACTCTGGAGAGCTCTTTCTTCATTTATGTCGAGCAAAGCTTCAGCGACCATCTCAAAGCGGCCACGTCCGCCTCCCAACCACGAATTTATAAGATCACGCTCTGCAATCACATTCTCCAACAACTCAATCGCGTCATCCACATTACCCCTATCCGCTAAAACACGCGAAATTGGAGCTGCTGCAGCCGGATTGTACCTTGGTGATCCTACCATATCCTTTTGGAGCAATTCGCCAGCATTCAAAAGTTCCTCTGACGTAAGTTCTTCCACACTCTCCACCGAAACCGGATCCTCTTCTGAATGTTGAGAAAGAATTTCATGTATGCGGTCATCTTCTGATTCTGTTTCTACAGATTCTCCTTCGAATTCACTGGAACCATTATCTGAATCCAGGTCGCTGGGTATCTCTATATCATATTGTGATGCCAAGTCCCGAAGTCTCTGTTCTCGATCGGAGTTGATACCGTCTCGGACATAGTCTCCCCTATTTAACGCATGTAGTGCTTTAACAACCAGTTCATCCCAACCGAAATTATCAGCCACTTCAGCAGCTTTTGAAAAGAAGGGGAGCTCTCTATTTGAATGACGTCGACTTCGAATCCGCGTTTCTTTCACATAAATGAGACTTCTCAGTTCCTCTGCAGTCATTCCATCTGGATTCTCCAAGCGCCAGTTCCAGAGTTTCCTTTGAGTTGTGTTATGTTCAGCATATTTTTCTGCCGTATGATAGTCAACGGCATCAGCATCAAGAAGAGATTTTAAGAATACTCCCTCAAAGTGACGAGTCTCTTTCCCGTCTGTAAGGTCATGAAGAAGATTCGCCCAATTAATCAGCTGGATAGCAGTGCCGAGATGTCGATCCCATTGCCCGTCTGCGACATCTTCAAGTCCTTTCCAAACATCGTTAAGGAAAATATCCTTCCGATAACCATATCGGAAACAGCGCTCAACCGCGACTTCTACGTAATTTTCAGCGCGAGAATCATATCCCTCTTTGGCCGCTCGTACAGCTAAATCCATGAGCTCTCTCGACGGCGGCTCTTCACTAGGGGGTCTTTTCAATATGTTCTCATAACGCTCATCTATACCATCCGGGAGAGCTTCCGTGTTGACTTCCTCCCATGCTTCAGTAAGATATCGGGAAACCGTTTCCAAGGTTCGATCTTCAAAGTCCGCTTCTTTATTCAGTTGGATTGCTTCACTTAATTGGTCCTCTGAACCCTGTTTAACTACCTTTCTAAAGGCGCCTGCAATATCAGAAACTGCTTGCTGATATCGAAACTGGTCTACATATCGAACATCTGAATCAACTAAATGGCCTTCTTCAAAGATTCTACAAAGGAACTCAAGGGTAGCATCGACCCACCGCTGGCTCTGAGTCGAAGAGTCTCTAGTCGTGGCCGCCCCCATCATGGCAAGAAGCTTCTGAAACCGCGGTTGCTCGATAGCTATCCGGTCTATGGTTTCAAGAAGCTCCTCGGGAGACTCGTCAAGACTTGCAACTATTGAACCGGTATAGTAGACTTCATAGAACCGGGAACCTCCTTGACCCCAATCATCTATCGGCTCGCCAAGTTCGGTGTTTTCAATAACCTCTCGGATTTCGTCTTCTGCTCCACCACATCTGAGTAAAGTATGTAGTGCTGCTAAAGATAAGTCTGAGTAATCCGGGGCATTCTCTTTAAGTTCTTCACGCCATGGCTCCGGAAGATCATGGATTAGGTCTTCACACGCTTCCAATGCCACTGATTCATTCTCAAATAACCACTCCGGCGGCTCGGGTTGGCCCTCCAATAGTTCGGGTTTATTCTGGACAGCAGCAAGGACTTCTCGCGGAAAGTGTTGTCCGTTGTCCTCTCGCCTAATTTCTCCCGCGGCTTTCCAAAACTCCTGCGGCTCCAATATTTCAGATGCGACCTCAAAGTACGCTTCCGGATCCCAGCTCGGCTGCTCAGCTCTTTGATAGTCTTCTTCCCAAGCAGCAAGCCAATCTCGCTCCAATTCATCTTCCCAGTTCCGAGCCACGATTTGCATCGCTTCGATGGCTTCCTTGCTGCCGCCTTCGTAACCCCGAATTTGATCTACTAAGCGTAGAGCCCTACCTAGGTCTGACTGGGCGGCAAAATATCTGAGACGAGAGTTATCTTCCATGTAAATATCGAGCATATTTCGGGCAACACCTCCAAGAAGGATACAGTCCACAGCCGTGAAATAGTCTTCATCTCGAAGTGAAACATCAAAGGCCAAGTCTAACGTTTTAGAGAGATGGTCGAGATGAATCCCTTCTTGCCACCAACACAGGAGATTCTCAAGAGTTGCCAACTCCTTGAGAGCACTACGTCCAGGTCCATTTTCTGCGTGGTACTTTAGACTCTCCAAGTTTTGTGGAAACTTGATACACTGGTCAAACAGATACTCGTAGAGGCGTTCGTGGCCTTGTGTAATTTCTTCTTGATCCAGCTGGTCTTCTACGAACTTTCTGAAGCTATCATGGAATACTCGGAATCGTCCATCTGCCGTAGACTCTAAAATATGGGCGAGTGGTGCACCTTCAAGCCTCGTGCTTTCCTGTATGTAGGGAAAATCGACTACTGATTTAATTGTCTCTTCTCGTAACCCTGTAGGGTTCAATGCGAATAAAGAGACCACGTCTCGCTCATACGGTTCTAAAGGCTCCCAAATCGTATCGTAATACTGTTCAAGTTCACCATCAACGTGCGATGCATCCTCGATTGCTGATTGAAGACCCTCAATTACTTCTTCTCCCTGAGTTTCAGCCTTTCGTATGAGATGCGAGATGATGACAGGGAGTCCGCCAGAAATTTCTGCAACTCTTCTGACGAACTCGTCCTCGGGAGGTATGTTCTTTCTCTCAAGATATTCTTTGATCTCCTCCACACTCCATCGTGGAACCTCAATTTGATTATCAACTCGTAAAATATCGTGAGCCTCCGTTATCTCACGACTGATCATCAAGAGACCTAGCGGATTAGGGAAGTCAAGCGATCCCAGTTCCTCAAGGACGGTGCCTTCAGCGGATTCTGTGGCGGAAGTACCTCCAAACTGTCGTAGTGCATGATCAAGACCATCAATGATAAATAGAATTTGTTGTTCCTCTTGTTCTGCCCATTGGGCAACCTTATCAATATACTGTTGTAGGTCTTCAGTTCCCGTCCATACCGGAGCTGGAGTACCTTCTCCAAACGCTTCTGGAAATGTATCATATATCTGAGCAGCAAGCTGGTGCCTGAACCATTCTGGGTCGCCTCGCCTCTTTTCTAGTGAATCAGCATCTTCCGGCACATAGAGGTAGAATCGAAGAGTTCGATAATCATCCGAATCTTCCCAACTCCGATGAAAGAGTTCAATACCTACGGATTTCCCGCTTCCGGGGCTGCCTTCTACTAAGACTCGGTTGTCTGAATCATCAAATGCTTCCTCTAGTTCCTCGGTCCATCTGGGTCGGATGTATTTCTCTGGAAGTTCAAATTGTTGTGCGAACTGTTTAGATGGAAACAACTTTAACCGGTGGATTATCTCCTCTCGGTCCAATCTTTGAACATCGACCGGCTGGTTCCGCGCCCATCTCGCTAAGTTAACTGCCCTCTCCGTTAGCGAATATGGATCATCGATTTCTGGATTCTCTCGGATATTTAGACGTGAGGTAACACTTTCAACTATTCTTTCGAAAAGTTCCGTATTGCGAAGCGATTCTACCTTTTCATCAGTAGCTGTTCCTATTCCCGGTACTCCAAGAACGAATTCAATATCAACGATTTCTCCGTCAACCTCGTTCCTACCATCCGCTAATATGTCCGTTTCAAAGCTTAATTCGCCGAACAGAGTTATGTTTTCAGAGTCATCTAAAAATTCGATATCTGGGCCAGTCTCACTTCCAAACGAGGTTAGCGCTATGAAACGTGTGCCTTCTCCTGCTTGGACTCGAGCTTCTGCAGATTCGGATAGATTGCTAAGATCTAGCCCTCTGCCGCTTGAGCCGGTAAGGTCACTGGATGAAAGTGTATGATCTGGACCATTTTTCACCTGTATACAGATTATGTCACCATCCTGTTCCAGAATAATGTCATCAAATTTGTCTCCTTCGTTGAGCTTCGATTCAATAGTAATAGCCTGAGACTCCTCAAAAAAGACTGACAGAATGCATGCGCCCGCTATAACATCTTGGAAGGTATAACCTCTGGCAGCTCCAGCCATCCGTCTGGTACTAGCGGAAGCATCCATGTTTTCTGATTCAGTAGCTGTCCTCTCATTTTCAGTCATTATTAATCCTCGCCCGGGAATGGAAGAACACGTGCGTTGTGATGGATAATTCCGTGCCAAACTATTTATCAGTAAAAATATTTTCTAATACTCCTTGTTCCTCAAGCTCTGCCAACCGTTCCAGGATCTTCCGCTTCTCCTCTTTGCTCGATTTTTCTTCAAGGCTTAGTGGTCGTCCACAGTTACGACACTCAGAATACTGGGACTGGTTCTCGGTTCCGCAGAAGGAGCAGTTGATCGACCCGTCCTCTTCCTCACCGTTGTCGAGACCGTACTCTTCCCGTATCGCTTTGTTGACGTCGTCGCTGTTGAGGTGGACGTATACCTTCGCTCTATTACTTCCTGGGACCCAGCCGGCGAACTTGTTGAGCTGTTCGTAGCCCATGAAGGTCGCGACCTCGGTCAAACGGGTATGACGCAGATTGTACGGCCGCTGTTTGTTCTCAGGGATGTCTGCGCGTTCACAGGCATCCTTGAAACGGTTGAGGAAGCCGTTGTAGTTCATCCTGTCACGTAGATCCGGCTCGTAACTACAACCATCATCGTGGAAACGCGGGATCTCACCGCAGTGTTCGCAACTTTGTTGCTCGTTTTTGACCCAGAGAGGTGCGGATGAATCCTCGATGTCGCCGATCTCACCGCCTAAAGGGTGCTGCGAGATCCATTCACGTAACGTCCTTCCCGATCGCACGAGCTGGTTGTTCCTGTCGGGCGTCCCTTTCGATCCTTCGAGGAAGATGAAGTCGCCTTTCCCTGTTGAGAAGTCGTTTATGTTGCAGTTGAGGAGTTCACCTGGACGTGCCGCACTTTCGTATAGAACCATGGTGAACGCCCGATCCCTTGTATTGGTGAAGCTGCGGAACAAACGTTTCCGCTCCTCATCGGTAAACAGGTCGTCCCGCGTAACGGGAGTGGCCTTCTTCTTGTTAACGGAGAAGAAACCTACTTTCGAAGGGTGTTCGTGGCCACCGTTCTCCACCTTGTAGAACTTCTTGACCGCTCCCTTGAACTTGATCTTGGTCGACTCCGCGTAGTCACTCCTGTTCAAACGGGCGAGCAACGTTTTGAGCTCGTCTTCGGACGCACCTTGCAGCCGGAAGCCGTCGGGAGCGAACTTAGTCAGAAGCGCTTTGAACGACTGTACCTGGCGGTCCTGCTGTACCTCGCTGATCCCTTCCGCGGCCTGGTGATCGATAAAGCGGCGTACTGCTTCCGCGTTCTCCGGGTGGACCTCCTCCTCGAGATTTTGAAGGCTTCGTTCTACGTTGACGTGTTCGGTGGTAGACATAGAGTTTCGTTCTCCTCGAGATGGAAGGAGACCGGGGAGAGACGCAGCTTCGCTTGGATTCAATGGGGTGTGAATGCTCTACACCGTTCGTCGGTTGGGTTCCGGTGGAACCGGTGCCCGGCTTCTCTTGCCCGCCGTTACTTTTGGACCCCATTACATCGTTTGTAAACTGGGCTCCCACCCCAAGCTCTAAACCGTTTAGAGGTGTTCGATACCTCTATTTTTCCTTCTCCTTCCTTCTTTTGAGTTTTCAAGAGAAACCTAGCCAGTATTCTTTATATACTATCTAGATAGTGGAACGCAACAGTTCGGTTGACAGTAATCGATAAGGTTTAGAGACGGATTTTTAGCCTGAGATACACTGCTGCCGAAGCCGTTGCGCCGTATAACAGCAGGTCAAACCATCCGAAAAGTTCGGTCTGAATCAACGTTCCTGCAGTCAGTACTATTCCAAAAACCCATCCTAAAAGGTAGCCATAGGACCAGTACCTAGACTTATCTATTAAAAACACGAGACCAACGATCGAGGCCATATTGAACAAAATAAAGTACAATCTTGGAATGAGGCCGGCTTCAACAAAGGCAGAGAATAGGATGGCGACAATAATTGCCTCTATAACCATTCCAACACCTCTTTCAATCCCGTGTTCGAACCTAGGCATTCAAAAACAAATCTATGGTTAAATAACTAAAATTTAACCCCAACTATCCAATTTCCGTTGTACCCCTAAGTGCATCTGGCATCTGGCGCCTGGAGATTTCGCCGAAAAGTATAATATATCTATATACTATGTTGATTGACAAGGGATGACAGAGGTCGTTTTGAAGGGAGAGTTGCATACAAGTTCGGGGGACTTGGAAGAAGAATGTGAGTTAGTGAAAGAGGGGATCGACACCCTAGTCTTAGAAGGCGCAGAGTCTGAACCTGATTATGGCTGGAAAGAAAGCTGGTTCTCGACATCGCTCGATATTTTTGGGCTGATTATGAACAATCTGTATGTCGGCAAAGATATTCTGATTGATTTGGCGGAGATACAGGATGCTGACGTAGTGTACACTAGGGAATCGGATTCAGAATTATTGGACAACACTTCTCGATGGATGCAGTGGATGGGCGCTATTTTGTTCTACCTCTTAGTATCGTTTAGCATCCTTTTCGGTCTCTCCACAGGAAATACTGTAGGAGGTGCATTTCTTCTCCTAATTGGTGTACTGTTACCGATTTTGCTTATACGGATATACAATATGGAGCGTTCATCTGAGGATAATAACCGAGATCAGATTATGGCAGATAAAATTGTTGAAGCAGCTGAAGACAGTAATCGAGTTGTGGCTGTAGTAGGCGATAGCCATGTTGAGGGTATTTTGGATCATTTACCAAATGATATTGATCCAGAAGTCCGCCGCACCTCGTACAGCCGACTTTCTTTACATCATCTACGTGAGTTAGCTGTTCCGGCCTTCACTGCATTTTCCGTTTTATTCGTATTCTACTCAGGAATCCTTTATCTTTCCTCAGTTTTTCTCCCGCTGTTTTTCTAATTGTTTGACGATTCTCTCACTAGATAAGAGAGGGTAGGGTTTTTCTCTGAAGCTGTGTGCATGGATTCCACGAAGTTTTCTGCAAATAGATGATGTTGTCTATAGATTGGCCTGTTTAGCAATTCCGGATACTCTATTGCGAGGTCCCGAGGATTCTCTTTCAGGATGCGGCGGCAGAAGTATGCTATCTCTGCTACAGCTTTGAAGAAAACATCTTGAGAGTTTGCATTGTCGTTCAAATTCTCTTTTATTTCTACGTCGAAAGTCTGATTTTCGAAGTTCGCTGAGAGCAACGGGTTATACTTGGAGAGGTCTTCTAATGCGACTTCATGACTGCTCTGAATTATGCCGATGTTCCGTATGAGGCAGGGTACACAGAGTCCGCAGTTCTGGTTTCCGAACCAGGCTTTATGTGGACAAGAGATGGCTTTTTGTACTGTTTCGGTGCTAGGAATCTTGCTTATGATCTCTGTTTTGGTGTGGTTGACAAACGGGTTTTTGACCGTGATTGGCTTTGAAAGGCTATCCAGTATCTTGTTGAAGTAGGTTAAGAAGAGTGGTGAAACGGTTCTTGTGGTCATCCAGCCTTCGGAAAGTATGAGGAACCGGGCCATGATTCCATTCTCGAAACATCGTATTTCGTTGGCGCCGAAGGCGGAACCGGCAGCAGCTGCAAAGCTGAGATGGAGAAGTCCTCGGGAGAACTGAGTAGATTCGCCGCTACCTTCGTAACGAGTTTTGAAGATTTGAGGGTCAATCTCTGCTTCTTCTGCGATTTCTTCTACTTTCGGTCTAACACCGCTTCCATAATTGACCGTGACGTACTCTGATTCCGTTCCTTGGGACTTGTTATGGTAGATACCGGCAGTACTATCCAGACCATCTGAAAGGAGGCTTACTGTGTTATCGCCACATTGGCCCGTGTATCTATCTATTGACTCAGTTTTGCCGACGAGCTGGAAGTCGTACTCTACAACATCCCGAGTCATGTGGGACACCATCTCCGAGTAGAGCCGTTCCATCTCTTCAGTCGCTATCTCAGGCGATAGTACTGGAACCTGGAGCTTGATATTCCTGGTGTTGAGTCGGCTTTCATCAAAGTCCTCATCATTAATCTTAACACCGCGATCTACTGCTTTGTCTGCCGCGAATGTAGCCACAGCAATTTCCAGAATATCTAATACGATGTCGGGAACTCTATCCTGAAACAGATTATGGGTGATGGAGTGATCGTACTTGACGACTTCGTCCGCCTCTAGCGGTTTCCTCCTGCTATAGTCTACTTCGTAAGGAAATTCGTCCTTTTTGTATGGAACAACTGCTATGATATTATCATAGTCCGTTTCATCTTTCTTTCGAAGTTTCGATTCCGTCCGTCTCTGGAACTCAGGATGACGTAGAACATAATATTTCTCCGTTGTCATTCCAGTCCCTCAAGAAAGTCCTCAAGAAGATTTTTCCATTCACCAAACTTCTCGTCAATAGCCTGTTCGACTCGTTCCTCGACATCTTCGTCTTCAAGCCGTGAAAGATCGCCTGATTCGATGACTTCGGAGACGACTTCATCTTCTTTTAGGTGATCGACGAGGTCTCGAGCCCAGTGTTCGCACCGTTCCAGCATTTGTTCGCGTTGATTTTTGAGAGGCTGGTCTCCGTCCGGGTCAAGGTGAAGCTGGGTTCCGATGTCCTCTACTTCTTCGTCACTGGACTTCAGCTCCTGCATTATGAAGCTAAAGATGAACTGACGAAAGTATACGACGAAGAGACCTTCTGTCCCGTGTTCCTCAATAAACTCCTCAATATTCTGTTCTGCCTCTTCTTCATCTACGAATGGATCGTCACTCATCGTCTTTCGAACCTCCAGTCATCATGGCGTCCGCACCATTGGAGATAACGCTTCCAAGAGTCGCCTTTGCGGCCTCTTCCGAAGGTGTTCCGAAGTTGTTGTTTACCTCGTCAACACCTCTTGCCACTGTTTCGTTTTCGGAGGCAGCTGAAACTGCTTGTTGTGATGTATGAACGATTCCTCCGGAAACCTGATTAGCTATTTCTCCTTTTACCATGCTTTTACCGGTCGCTTGGATTCCTGCCTCAATACCTTCCTGGCTTGTTGTTTGAATAAAGGTGTTTGTGTGCTTTAGATAAGCATAAGTGGTTACTTTCGCTGGACCGTTCGGCTGTACGGCTAAAGCGCCAGTAACTGCGATATCAACCGCCATCTGTGTTTTATCTGATTCTAAAGCTTGATTCATCCCTTTCTTTGCATCTGTATATCCTATGCTTGATGCTCCTGAGGAACCAGTGGAGGCGCTTCCCATATCTGTGAAAACATATTCAGCCAAAACATAAATAATCACTTGACAGTGACACTTAATCGGCAACCTCAATCGTGATCTATGAGCTCTGTTGACGAGCGAACCTTTCGACGAGACGGGTGTCCTCCTCTCTTCACTTGATCAAGAACACGCAAGCATCGTTTCGTTTGTTCGGCCGCTTTTCCTCAGATGGCTTCACCCTGGACTGGGTGAGCGAGGTCAACAGAGCTACCCTTTTCCGATATGCCGAAGTCCCCGAACTCCCTCGCTAATGAGGGTTGGAGTTCTGCTTTCCTGCCGAAGTGGCCGAACTGCTAAGAAAATCGAAAAACACTGGCTTAGGTGCAATTTCGATGGTTTTCATACCGGGATTCGGAATTAATGATTTATCAGGATAGAGCTGGAACCCGTGCCGATTACAGTGTTGAGTTCCACGGCGGTCTTCCTTTGAAGGCCTTGGAAGAGATTGGAGAACTGTTCCTCGTCCAGCAATGCTAACCCTGTTTCTGATGGTAGGACTTCCCTCCATTCAATCCGGATTTCGGCCTGACTATCCAGATCTTCTAGCTTGTCGAGTGCTAAAAGGTATTCCTGCTTGCCTTGGAGTGAAGCCCAGTGCTTGAAGGTATCTGGTAGAAGGACTTTGAACTGGATTTTGTGGGGAGGGATTTCGATTCTGTCGGAAAGTTCACCGTTATCTATCTTCTCAAAAAGTGTCCTGTCTTTAATCGCACCTAGCGAAGGTACCACTGTGACTTCCTGTTTGAGACCTACCTGTCCACCTTGTTGGTACAGTTCTCCGCGGCGTACAAGACGGTTGATTTCTTCCCGTATAGCCATCTCCATAGCTATATCTTGAGATGGTATCCGTCCAGGACTTCTGAAGAGGGCTTGATGCACCGATTCTTCTGAAAACTTCTTCTCATCGACTTTCTGGTAGACTTTCCTAACCAAGTCAGTAATCGGAAGCTCACCGCTTTGTCTCAGCGAATTTTTGATCGTCTGGCTCCAGTGGGAAAGTTCCTGTTCTAAGGGGTATGCAGTGACACCAGCTGCCTCCGCGAACTTCAGAAGTGTCTCGTCTGCAGAACAGAGTGGGACGTCGTGTTTCTTTGCGACTTGAATTAGTGATTGATCGACTGCGACGTTGTCCTCAGTATCTACAGATTTTTCTGTAGTAACTGTTTCAAGGTTGATGATATCCTTTTCCGTGAGCTCTCTTAATGCGGTTAGCTCCTCAAGGCCGGAGTCGCCTCGTGAAGCTCCTTTTTCGACCTGTCGGTGAATCTCTTCCAGTACTACATCCGGGATCAGTACGGTTGATCTGTATAGATCACCCTCTGATACAAGTCTCGTGATTACCTGGGCATCGATTATGCTTGTATCGGCAACGAATTCGGATAGATCGCTGGGAAACAGCGGTTCATCAATATCTTCGACATCCTCGCTGCTGTTTGTGAATGGATCTATGGCCTCGAGCAAGGTGCTTCTGTCAGGTGGCGTACGGACATCGTTCCTAATCTGTTCCAATACATCTGACTGGCGGATAGGCGTCTTCTGAATACGGGTTCCCTCAAACTTGCGCCAAGAGACCTCGCAGTTCAGTTCCGACTCCATCATCTCAATAAGGGCTTCAACATCGTCTTCGAAATCGGCCTTTCTGCGGTACTTCTCACCGTGTATGACCCAGTACTTATGTGCGAGCAACCGACGTTGAATGTCTCTCCTCCGATCAATGCTATGGTAGGCAAAACCGTCGCCTGCCGCACTCCAACCCGAAAACCGATTGTGGTCTCTATCCCAGTCTACGGTTTCCTGAGCCAAATCATGGGTCAGATAGGGAGCTTCAGGTACACGGAGCGCTGCATAGAAATCGTATACAAGAGAGACATCAACGCTAGGTGAGATACGGACAAAGCCGCGGTAAGTCTCTTCATCTTCTTCAAGCACTACTTTCTCTATGGATCCAACACGGGCTCTTAAACCTCTATCAGTAGGGTCAGAAAGTGTACAAAAACTGTTCTTACGTAGTACATTTCCCTGAATGGCTTGAGCGATATCCTGGGAAGAGATATCATGATCTGATGCTGCAACCCTCTTATCCTGATGAACATACACTTTCTCGGCTTCAGGAAGTTCCTCGGACGAGAGAGACTCTGACTCTACGATCTTATTGAAACTGACTTTATGCTGGCTCAGCAGCTCGCCATCCTCATGCTGTTCATACTTCAGATAATCTGCATATTGGAAAGGAGGAGCCATTCTCTGGAGAACATCAAAGCTGACAACGATATCAGGGTCCTCTTCGGATAGAGAGCGCTCAGCCGCTTTCACCGCTAATAGAGAATCACGTTCACCCCAGACGCTGCCGAAGGCATCCACAATCCCATGATCATTATGACGTTCAATAACATCTTCTAGAACAATGTCCTCAGAAGCAGAACCTTCTTCGAGTTCCTGAAGTTCGACAACAATCTCAGAGAATAACTCTTCATGCCCCACTGATTCATTAACCTTGATGTTGTCTGGGAATCCTTGAGCACCAGCTGGAAAAACAGGCGTGCGTATTTCTCCTGAATCATTAGCATATTCCTCAGGTATCTGTTCTGAAAGGCGTCCAGTGATAGAAATGTCGATCAGATCAGAGGAAGGATCATCGATGAAGATCGTGCTATATTGATCGAAAACGATCTTCCAGCTTACCTGGTCTTGTTCTAAATAGTTCTCAAGCCAGGATTCAAAAGCCTCCAGAGCGGCTACTACACATTCCTCAGTATCAACATAAGGCAGGGCACCACTCATATACTAAACAGAATTTCGTACTCAAGTCTCTTAAGCCTCCTACTATTCACCGGTTCTGAATCAGCCTTGAATCAGGTTAGAACGGTTCCTGGCAGCATGGGAAAACAGGTCTGAATCAGGTTTGAAAACACGGCGACTATACGCCGTGTATCGATTTGACCGAAGTTCAGTCTATGCTGTTGACCGCGTCGGATTGACGACTAACTGAACTATGCTCGTACTTCTCCGTAGTCCGTTTGGACTTGTGGCGGCACTGTGCGGCAGCGACCGCTAACCCTTGTTCCTCGGCGATGTATGTAGCGGTGGAGTGCCGGATGCTGTAAGGAGTCAGGTCACGGTTCTCGAGGTCGAGCCCTGCCTCCTGGGCGATGTTCCGGAAGACGGTCCTGAAGGAGTCCTTGTTGTACCTGTTGCCGTACTTGGTAAGCCACAACGCCTCCCGGTTGTCGTACTTCTCACGTGTTTTTCGTTCCTCGATCCAGCGTTCCAGTATGGATGCGGTCTCGGGTTTCAGTGCGATGATCCAGTTCTCACGGTTCTTCGATGCGTCCTCCCTGGGAATCCGTAGTACCTGGTTGTCCGTGTCCACCCATCGAAGGTTGGCGCGTTCGACCTCACATGGCCGTAGTCCCGCGTCCAAAGCGGTGTAGATCATTGAGGTGTACTTGAAGGAGTTCGCCTTGATCCAGTCCTCCTTCCCTACCTTTTCAGCGGGTTTCTGGAGCCGCTGTGCGAGGTGCTTCCTCCAGCGGTCCCGCTCCTCCGGCATTAAAGAATTGTAGTGAGGTACGGATCCGTACTCCATCGCAGCTTCCCGGAGTTTTCTACGGTCGTCCCTTGTCAGGTAGTCTCTCGGGGTGTAGTTGGTGGAGGGATCGCTGTACTCGATCACAGGTTCCCAGTCGATGTTCCGGTCGCGTTCCCAGTTCTGCCATTTGAACAAGGTGTGGACGGCCTTCTGGTAGTGGCACTTCGTCGACTCCTTGTAGTCTTTCCGTGCGAGCCAACGCATCCAAGAATCGGCGTGATCAGTCGAGAGATCCTGGACGTATCGGCCTTCCTGATCCCAGGTGTACCGGTAGAAGAGGTCGAGCCGGTTCATCCTGTTCTTCGCAGTAGTATGGCTGTAGCCCTCTGCCTTCCCCGGGTCTTTTCCGAGGCTGAGCATCCACTCCGCTAACTCTCTGCGGTGTTCCCGGTAAGAGAGTTCCTGCCGAGGATTCAGGTATTCTGCGGCGTCCTCTGTTACGAGGACGATACCGTCTACCTTGTTCTCGTCTCCGTGCTTCATTCTCATCGCACCTCCCGTCCAAACGCTAGAGCTAGTATTCGCCCGGGTTTATATTCATCTAGTATGCTTGACTGTACCTGAAAAACGCGTGACAGCGTCAAGGCGCTCCCGAGAAGGGCACCCTCGCGTCCTTTCAAACCCATCTTTGTTTCACCGACGGAGAACACGGTAACTACCGGAAGAAACAGGGAAAGCAAGCCTGAGGCGGGAATTGAACCCGCGGTCTCGTCCTTACCAAGGACGCGCTTTACCGCTAAGCTACCCAGGCGCGCAACAGTGGGTTGGCTGGATTCGTCTTTAGGGCTTTCGATTCGCCTCAGGAATCCGTCGTCGACGGCACCCGCCCGCCAGTCAGCGTAGCGATGTGGTCGGTGGTCGTCTCCGGGAGCGCCTGCCGGGCCGGGGGCATGTCGCCCTCGTACTCCCTGGCGAGTTCGCAGGCGTAGGAAAGCAGTTCGTCCGGCGGATCCTCGCCGACGGCGGTCGTGCCCGCAAGCACGGCGAGTTCGAACACGTCGGCCTCGAGGTTCCGATCCAGCGTTTCGACATCGGCCCCCTCGGCTTCCCGGAGCGTCTGGTCGCGGCCGAACGACCGGACGACCTGGACGGCTCGGTCGCCGGCTTCAGTGCGTGCCAACAGATAAAATCCCCTCGCCACGAGCACGTCGGCAGCGACGACGTCGAGGTCGGCGTCGATGTCCGTCTCGGTGTCGGCGACGTCGGCCCACGGTTCCTCGTGTGCGAGCGCTCGAGTGAGACGGAGCCCCTCGTAGATGAGCTGCACACCGGCAGCACACCCGTGTAGCCCGTCGAGATCGACGTCGGGCGAGAGCGCGCGCGCGCTCAAAAGCGTCAAAACTCCGGGGGTCATCGAGGCGTCGGCGATCCGGTCATCGAGAACCTCACGGAGCCGCACCGGTTCGATATCCGAGAGCGCCTCGCGCGCGGCGTTGCGAGCCCGCACGGCGTCGTCCATCAACACGAGGTTGGGGAGCGAAAGGCAAAGACCTTTGGAAAATCCCGCCGGATTCGAGGTGTGCACATCCGTCACAACAGTCGACAAAACCGCACGACTACGTCGCGTCGATGGGGGAATCAACCGTGACTGTTCGGACGCGGACGCGCGATGAGATTCGAACGGTCGAATTCGCGACTCCTGCTCGACGCAACGCCGTCTCTCCCGCCGACCTGACCCGCCTGGAATATGCACTCCGGCACGCCGAACGAGTAGGGGATCCGGTTGTCTATCTCACGGGAGTGGGTGACGCGTTCTGTGCAGGGGCTGACCTGGATGCTGTTGCGTCGCTGTCGGATCCTGCGGCGTTCGCCCGACACGGGGCGAGGGTCGCCCGACTGATAGCGGAGTGTGATCCGGTCGTCGTCGCCGGAATCGACGGGCCAGCACGCGGCGGTGGGGTCGAACTCGCGCTCGCGTGTGATCTCCGAATTGCCACGCCGGAAGCGACGTTCGCGGAGTCGGGCGTCCGGCTCGGACTGTTCGGCGCCTGGGGTGGCACCGCCCGGTTGCCCCGGATCGTCGGAGAGGGCAACGCCCTCGATCTTTCCCTGTCCGGCCGGACCATCGACGCCGAGGAGGCACGCCGGATCGGACTCGTCTCCCGGATCACCGACGATCCCTTCGAGGTGGCGGTGGAACTCGCCGCGAATCCGCCAGCGGCCCTCCGGGGCATAACGCGACGGATCCGTGACCGGAGCGACGTCGACGCTCAAGAACGCGCCGAGGCGGAACTGTTCGCCCGGCTCTACGGTCGATTTGGGGAAGACATCGACAGGTGACGGCGACCGGGGGTGGACGAGTGACGTCGACCGGATCCCAGCCGGTCGAAGGTCACTCCAGGGGAGGCGCCGGCGGCATCGATCGTTTGTGTTCGCTGGTCTCGACGAGTTCCACCACTCGATCGACCTGCTCTGCAGTCACGTCCAGCGCCCGGACGGTGGCGTCGGCCGACAGCGGACCGTCGACGTGCAGCGCCAGGATTCCATCGAGGGTGTCGTAGTCGACGCCCATCTCCTCCTCGTCGGTCTGCCCGACCCACATCCCCGCGGTGGGCGTCTGCATCACCAGATCGTGGGGGACGCCAAGGTGAGCTGCAAGCTGACGCACCTGCATCTTGTAGAGGTTGCCGATCGGGTTGCAGTCGACCGCCTGATCGCCGTACTTCGTGAAGTAGCCGGTCATCGCCTCCGAGCGGTTGCCCGTCCCGAGAACGATCCGGTTTTCGTGGTTCGCGACGAAGTAGTTCAACACCGCCCGTGTCCGGACGTAGACGTTTCCGGCCGCCATCCGATCGTCGGCCGCGTCGGAATACTGATCGAAGAACGTCTCGGCGATCGGCTGGATCTCGATTACGTCGTACTCGATACCCAGGGCTTCGGCGACGCGCTCGGCGTCGGACATCGTCTCGGGATCGTTCACTTCGCTTGGCATGAGTAGGCCGTGAACGCCGTCGGGGCCCAGCGCCTCGACCGCCAGATAGGCAGTCGTCGTCGAGTCGATCCCCCCCGAGAGCCCGAGGACAGCGCCCTCCGCGCCGGCCGCGTCGACGGTGGCGGCGATGAAGTCGGTGATGTGGTCGCGGACCTCTTCGAGTTCGGGTTCCGAGAACGTGAGGTCGAGCGGCGGTTCCTCCCGGAGAAATATCGATCGCCCATCGTCGGATTCGCTCATCGATCCCGGGTTCGTTCCCGAATGACTAATAGCCATCTGTAGCGGTCAAAATATGACTGAACGGATGATAAATGAGAGGACAATCAAACGTTCGTTTATAAGAATACCGAAAGTTGAGACGAAACCGGATCTCTGGTCGGCAAGCGCTACGTTCAAGTGTTCCGATACGGTATCTCGACGTGCGCGCCGTTGGTCCAGTGGTAGGACAGTGGCTTCCCAAGCCACTAGCCCGGGTTCAATTCCCGGACGGCGCATGATTGTCTCGAACGAAAGTGAGAGACATCATCGCCACCCGGGAATTGTAACCCTATCAGTCGCGCGCAGCGAACGGAGTGAGCGAGCACGTCTGATTCCGGTTCAATTCCCGGACGGCGCATTTCTGTCGCGAGCGCAGCGAGCGACGAAATCGCCACAGGGAATTGAAGTAGACGAGTCGCAGCTCGCGCAGCGAACAGAGTGAGCGAGCAAGAACGTCTCGGCGTAGTTCAATTCCCGGACGGCGCACTCCCGACGGTCGTGCGCCACCCCACTTCCCGGACGGTGCATAGCAAGTCCGAACGAAGTGAGGCCTCGAAGACGTGAACGCATTTTCCCCACTTCGTTCGGGAACTCGCCGGGATAACCAGGCACCTCTTAAGCGGCACCCCAGCGACGCGGATCACCGCTTGTGGGTGAAGATAAACGCCTGCCCGTCCTCGACGCCGACACAGAAATTCAACTGCTTGGAGAGATTCAGGCTGGTCGGGTTCTGCTTGCAGACCACGAGGTCGTCGAACGGCATCCCGCAGGCCGGACACGCGACCGACACCGTGTTCTGGTAGGACTTGATCGCCGGGTTCTCCGTGCGTGGCGTCAGTGACGTAATCAGCTCCTCCGTGTCGATGTCCATACGTCCCCCCACCATTGCCACTGTATTCAATTCCGGGGACGAGCGGTCCAAGAACTCAGGGCAGACACCAGTCGACGGGTGGACGAACGAAAGCGGATTTTATATCCGCGGAGAGAAACGGACCGACCGGGATGAAACGACGAGCCGTCGTGGCGTTCGCCATCGCGGTCGGGCTGCTCGTGTTGTTCGTGTACGCGATCGGATGGAACGACGTCTTGGCTGCGGTGTCCCGGACATCACCGTCGATGTACGCGACGGCGTTTCTCGCGATGATCGGCTGTCTGTTCTTCCGGAGTCTCGTCTGGCACCAGGTGCTTTCGGTCGTAGACGAGCCCAGACCCTACTGGCTCGTGAGTGGCGTCTTCCTCACCGCGATGTTCGCGAAATACGCCGTCCCATACGGTCAGGTCACCTCCGGCGTCGGCGTCGCCGCGGTGGTCAGCCGGTACTACGACGCCGTCTACGAGGAGGGACTGGCGGCGGTCGTGAGCGCCGACTTCCTCAACTACGTCCCCTACTACACGCTCGGCGGCGTCGGCGCCGTCTACGTCCTGGTTACCCATCCGCTCCCGATTGACATCGGAACCCACGCGCTCCCGGTCGTCGCGCTCGTCGCGATCGTCGCGATCGTGCTCTGGATCGGCTGGCAACGTCGGAGACTCGTGGTCCGGGGGATAACCGCCCTTACTGCCCGTCTACGAGGGGTCGTCCGCCACCTGACCGGTCGCAACGTCAGGTTCCTCAGGCGGGAGAACGTCGAACGCCGGTTCGAGGGGTTTTACACGACGCTAGATCTGGTCGGTCGGGACCGCCGGGCGATTCTGGGCGCGGTCGTCTTCGCCCACCTCGGGTGGGCCGGGCTCGCCGTCGCACTGTTCGCGACCGCACACGCGGTCGGCCTCCCGATACCGCTGGGAATCGCGTTTCTCTCCGTCGCCGTGAGCAAGGTCGGCTTCCTCGTTCCGACTCCCGGCGGCGTCGGCGGCGTCGAGGCGTCGATGGCGGCGGCTCTGTATCTGCTCTGGCCAGTCGGCTTCGCAACTGCAACCGCGATCGCGTTGCTGTGGCGGCTGTCCACGTACTGGTTCACGATTCTGGTCGGCGGAACGACTGCGCTGGCGATGACGCTCCGGGATCCAACCCCGACACGCGGGAAGTGATCCGCCGGCTCACAATCAGTGTCAGTCGTCGCTCGGGTCGCCCCCCTCCGCCTGCAGTTCGGGTTCGACGACGCGACCGCGGAACGGGAGGTTCGTCTGGAGCGATACCACCACCGGATGCGTCTCGATCCGAACCGCGAGCCAGGGGACGACCAACACGAATCCGGTGAGCGCGGCATACGCGATCACCTCGGCGACCAGCGCCGAGACCGGATGGACGTTCACGAGCGCCGTGATCCCCAGCCACACCGTTGCGACACGCACCACCAGGATACCGACCAGGCCCATTACGCCGAGAACCAGGACGGCCGCACCCACGGAGGTCGTCGGGCGCTCGGCGACGTAGTACCAGCCGATCGTCCCGCCCAGCGCTGCACCGAGCGAGAAGCTGAGAAACACGCGCGAGCCCAAGAGCCCGGCAAGCAGCGCGATCGCCGTCGCGGCGACGAACAGCGGCCCGGGATCGAACGTCCAGTTGTCCCGGTAGTAGATGCCGAACGCGACGATTCCGAACCCCAACACCACGCCCACGAGTACATCGCCGACGTAGTGAACGCCCATCACGACCCGCGAGACGGCGACCACCGCCACGACGACACCGGCAGCGAAATACCGCCACAGCGGACGGCCGCGAGTCATGCTCGCCGCCAGCGCGCCGTAAAACCCCGCGCTGCCCATCGCGTGGGCGCTCGGGAACGAGTAGCCGGGATACCCCGCGGGAGTAAACGCCAGGTCCGGCCGAGGGAGCTGGACGATCCCCTTCAGGCCGACCGAAAGCGCAAACACCGCGACGCCGACCGCGATGACGAACGCCCGTTCCCGGCGCGCGCCCCGGGCGCCAAACCAGTAGAGCAACACGCCGAGGACGAGCAGCAACGCGCCGTCGCCGAGATGAGTCAGCGATTCCAGTACCGGTACGATCGGTCCCAGCGCTTCCCGAAACGACGCGTTTACGCTCGCGTCCCACAGCGGACCGTAGCGGTTCATCCCCCGAACCCAGGGATGGGAGACAAAAATGTCCTCCGACACGATCGAAGGAGCATAACTCAAGCGCCCGTTTGTGTTTACAGTACGTTATTGCAGTCGTGAACCGTGTCTCGAGATATGAGCGGCTCCGTCGCCCGATCGAAACCGTGGAACGGAAGTTTCGGCGGCGATCGACTCCTCGCCCTCCTGCGAACCGTCGCATTCGTCGCCGCCGTCGCCCTGCCCGCGGTGTACGTCCCCGTGCTGTTCGCCGGCGGAATCGGCCCCATCACCCCCGCGCTCGGTCTCGCACTGCTCGCGGCCCACGTGCTCGCGCTGGTTGCGGGTCACTGAATCAAAGGAGTGGCTCGGTCGAACCCATCATCACACGGGGCTCAGTGGGGGTAACCGTCGTCATCGCCACCGAACGTGGATAGGACGTCCTGCCTCAAAAGTTGCACGGGGAAAGACGCTGCCTCAAACGTCGTCCGTCCCGACTGCACGCCGTGACCACGCCGCATTCGTCCGGTGTTCGGCCGCGATCGACCGGACGTCTGCCGTCGAGAGCGTCCCATGTTCGGTGACGATCGCCGTCACCAGCCCCGGGGGCGTCCGGTCGAACCGGGGCGTCGCCACCTCGATCCCGGAGCTTCCGCCGTACACTGCCGCGGGATCCGACCGTTCCTGCTCGAACCCCGCGGTCGGGGCGATCTTCGAAGAGGACGCCACGACGACCACCGGAACGCCGGCCCGGTCGGCGGCGAGTGCGAGCCCGTAGGTCCCTGCCTTGTTGTACACGCCCCCGCTGGGATCGACCGTGTCGGCCCCGACGAGCACACAGCCGGCGTCGCCGCACTCGAGGAGCCAAGGAAGCGCCGAATCCGCAGCGAGCATGACCTCGATGCCGGAGTCGGATAGCGTCTCGGCCACGCCCACTCCCTCCCTGTCGGGGCGGGATTCCCCGACGAGCACCCGAATATCCGCCGGCGGCTCCGAACGATCCGCCGACTCCGATCGACCCGCCGGCTCCGTCCGGGAACACAGTTCGAGAAGCGCGTCGACCACTGTCTCGGAACGGGAAAGCGTGACGATCGGTCCGCCGCGTCGGCGAAAGCGGTTGCCGGATTCGAGGAGCTCTGCGACGGACCGGGCTGCTGTTCCGTCGGCTTCGACCGCCCGATCGATCGCCCCGATCGATCGGTCGTGAACGAACGCCGGTGACGGCGCGTCGGCGACAGCATCATCCCCGTCGACGAGATTCACCCCGTCGACGACGTCCGCCATTACCCGATTCACCCGGTTTCCGATCGTGACCATCCCTGGACGGACGTCCACGAGTTCCCGTGCGAGACCTACGACTCCGTCCCACTCGTCGACGCTTGCGGCTTCGTCGCGGAGCACCTCGAGCGCGCGAACCGAGAGCCACGACGCCCCGTGAACTTCGTCAGTACGGATCGTCTCGACGGTCGGCGCGACCCGACGGTACGTCTCCCACAGCATCGGAACGGTGTCCCGGTCGCGGATCGCCGTCGAGTGAACCCATTCGGCACCCTCGATGCTCCCGTCCGAGGGGATCTGTCGGGTTTCCACGTCGAACAGGAACGGATGGACGAGCCACGTGCGATCCTCATCCGGAACCGTGATCGGCGCGCCGGACCGAACGAGATCTACTCTGCCGGAACCGATCGTCTCACGGAGGTGCCGCTCGGCCTCGGCGAGCGGATCGTCGGGTTCCGACTGGAGGTAGTCGGCGATCCCCGACCAGCGGTTCGGATACACGTCGACAGCCGACGGCCGGCGGACGAGGAGGATCTGCCCGCGGTTTCTGAGGAATGTCGTGACGGCGTGGTCCATACCGAACGGTTGCGTCCCCGGGATACGGTACTTTCGACTGGGCGACCTGCGACAGACTCCGAACGGCGATGGGCAGGAAGTACCGACAGAAGCACACCGGCGGACTTTTTCCCGACCCTCACTACCTCCGGACATGGAGCTGTTCGCCGTCCCGGGGCTACCGGAGATCGAACCGGGTGACGACATCGCAGCGTTGGTCGAAGAGCGGACCGACCTGCAGCCGACGGACGTCGTCTGTATCGCCTCGACGATCGTCTCGAAGGCCGAGGGCCGGCTCGCGGATCTGTCGTCGTTTCCGGCGGGTCCCCGGGCTCGGGAGCTCGCGACGACCCTCGAGTCGGCCACCGGCGAGCCGAAAGACCCCCGATTTGCTCAGGCAGTACTCGAGGAAAGCGTCGAACTGCTGATGGAATCCCCGTTTCTGCTCACCGAAACCCGGTTCGGCCACATCACAGTAAACGCCGGGATCGACCGGTCGAACGTTCCAGGCCACGATCTGCTGTTGCTCCCCCGCCGCCCCAGCGCGAGCGCACGATCGATCGCCGACGGGCTCTCGACCGACCGTGTGATCGTCACCGACACCTGCGGGCGACCGTTCCGACACGGGCAGCGGGGCGTCGCGATCGGCTGGACCGGCCTTCCGGCGAGCCGGGACTGGCGGGGCGAGCGAGATCGAACGGGACGCGAGCTGGGAGTCACCGTCCAGAACGTCGTCGACGAACTCGCCGCGGCGGCGAACCTGCTCGCGGGCGAGGGCGACGACGGGACGCCGGTCGTCGTGATCCGGGGGTTCGAATTCGGCGACCACGACGGTTCAGAAGAACTGTTCCGCGAGATCGAGAGCGACTTCGTTCGGCAGGCGCTTCGGGATTGGGCTGTCGATGCCTGACCGGCTTCGGGTACCCCTTACCCACGGAGGAATCTTCGCGCTTCAGGGCGGAGAGAAAGTCAAGACGACTGTCCGTCGCCGATTCGGGGGAGCCTAATTCCGACTTCGGCCAGGACCGCACCGATCGCCGCATAGAGGAACACGACGACGGCAACCGTGATGAACGCGGCGCCGCCAGCGACCGCGACGGTGCTCAACGGATCTGCCAGTGCGACTTCCGTCGCAATGATGACGATCATCTCCCAGAGGTTGGCGACCAGTTCGATGACGAGTTCGGCGGGCGTGTACATACTGGAGGCTTGAACGGGTGGGTATTTGTACGTTGATGCTCCCGATCGCCCGTCGCCAGTCAGTACGACGTCCGCCGAATCCGAACTCCTTTGCCCGCTGAAGCCCCAGGTACCCACGATGAATACGCTGCTTTGGGTCCTAGCGGGGATCCTCGCGTACACGTTCGCGGCGATGGCGCTGCGGAACCGCGGGTATCTCCCGGACTCTGTCCGCGTCTCCGGGCCGCTCATGACGGTCCACACGAAACGCGGACGGGAGTTTCTCACGCGTCTCTCCCGTCCGAAGCGGTTCTGGCGGGCGGTCTCGAACCTCGGACTCGGCCTCGCCTTAGTCGCGATGGCGGGCGCGTTCCTGATGCTCGTCGGGCAGGCGCTTTTTATCCTCGAATCGCCGCCGGACAGCGCGATCGCCGGCGGCCCGCAGAACGTGCTCGTGATCCCCGGCGTCAACGAGTTCCTCCCGCTGGAGGTGGCCCCGGAGATCGTCATCGGCCTGCTGGTCGGGCTCGTCGTCCACGAAGGAGGCCACGGACTGCTGTGTCGCGTGGAAGACATCGACATCGAGTCGATGGGTGTGGTGCTACTGGCGTTCATTCCGCTGGGCGCGTTCGTCCAGCCGGACGAAGAGAGCGCGCAGGCGGCCTCACGTGGGGCTCGCTCGCGGATGTTCGCCGCCGGCGTGACCAACAACATCATCGTCACGATCATCGCGTTCGGGCTGCTGTTCGGCCCGATCGCCGGCGCGGTTGCGGTCTCCCCGGGCGCTGCGGTCGGTGGCGTGTACCCGGGCTCGGCAGCCGACGAAGCGGGAATCGAGGCTGGCGACCGGATCGTCGCCGTCGACGGCGTCGAGGTGGGCTCGAACGACGACCTCTTTGCAGTGCTCGACGACCTCGAGGAGCGATCCGTCAGCGTGACGCTCGCCGACGGCGACGAGCGGACAGAAACGACCGTCGAGCGGTCGCTGCTCGTGACGACGCTGGTGGCCGACTCGCCGTTCGCGTCCCGGGGCGATCGCGCCGGCCTGTCGATCAACGACACCGTGACCGCCGTCGACGGAACCGAGGTCCGGACGGAAGCCGAACTCAGGGACACCGTTGGCGTCGACCACGTCGCGACGTTCGAAACTGCCGACGGTGAGACCGCAACCGGACCGGTCGGCGCGCTCGTGGCCACGACGGACGACGGTCCCCTCGCCGATGCGGACGCACCCACCGACCGACGGTTCGTCGTCGCGGAAATCGGCGACACGCGGGTGTACGACCACCGCGACGTGAACCGGGCGCTGCAGCCGTACGAGCCCGGCGACACCGTCGAAGTCGAGGCGTACGTCCCCGGAGAGGACGGTTCGTGGGACGAATCGGACGAGGAGACGTTCACCGTCACTCTCGGCGAGAACCCCGACCGTGGCGGTGCATTCCTCGGCGTCTCCAGTGCTCGCGGCTTCAGCGGCGTCGCCGTCGACAGCTTCGGCGTGCGGGCGTATCCGGCCGATACCTTCCTCTCGGTGCTCACTGGTGGGTTCGTCGACTCGCCGTTCCTCGGCGCCTTCTTCCTGCTCGTGTTGCCGCTTTTCAGCCTCTTCGGGGCGGGCGTGGAGTTCAACTTCGCCGGCTTCGTCTCGGCGAACACGAACTTCTATGAGGTCTCGGGCCTCTTCGGCGTCGCCGGCGAGCCGATCGCGTTCCTGCTCGTGAACGTGATCTTCTGGACCGGCTGGATCAACCTCAACCTCGCGTTCTTCAACTGCATCCCCGCGTTTCCGCTCGACGGCGGCCACATCCTCCGTGCGTCCACGGAGGCGGTAGTCTCCCGGCTGCCGATCGAATCGAAGCCACAGCTGACCCGGGCGATAACCACCAGCATCGGGCTCACGATGCTTCTCGCACTGCTGGTAATGCTGTTCGGCCCCCAGCTGCTGACCTGACCGACCGGAGAGGACGATGGTACGCAAACGATACGACGGAACCGACGCGGATCGGCTCGGCTTCGACGAAACCAGAAACTACGTGAGCGACGCGGTGGCGAAGTTCGTGCCGAACGCCGTCGCTCGCCGCGCGATCGCCGTCGACGTCTCGACGGGCAAGAAGGCCTACGAGGTCGGCGAGACGGTGACGATCCGAGTGGAGTTCAAAAACAGACTTCCCGTTCCGGTCCGGGTCCCCACGCCCAGACAGCGCAGATGGGGCTGGGAGGTGGACGGGGTGGTCGAGGCGACCGACGAGCGCCGATACACCTCGGACACGCCGTCGACGTTCCAGTTCCGCGCGGGGGAACGGAAACGCTTCAGCGTCGAATGGAACGGACACTTCCGGGAGGCTGGCGAGGACGGCATGGACGTCTCCCGGCCCGCCTCGAAGGGCGATCACGTGATTACCGCGTTTCTGGCCACGACCACGGGCGGGGAACGGCCGGAGGCGTCGACGTCGATTCGGATCGTTTGAGCCGCTCCTCGTGGATAGCGGGGGCTACAGTCGTCCGGCGTCGACGTCCGCGACCAGTTTCGATCCGGCGTTTCGCCAGTCCTCCTCGGCGTCGGCGAATATCCGTTCTGCCCGGCGGTTCGCCTCGGCGATCAGTTCATCGGCGTCGAGCCCTTCGATTGCAACCTCCCCCTCGCGGAGGAGGCGTCGCCCGTCGACAAAGACGTCGGTCGCCTCGGTGCCGGTTCCGCCGTACACGAGGTTCGGGACCGCGGTGTGGAACGGCTCGTCGACGGTCGGCGCGATTCCGGACGTCTCGAGGTCGAACACCGCGACGTCCGCGCGCTTCCCCTCCGTCAGCGTGCCGACTCGATCGTCGATTCCCAGCGCCCGTGCCCCGCCGATCGTGGCGATCTCGAGCGTTGCCCATGCGGGCATCGCGGTCGGGTCATCGCGGTCGGTTTTCGACAGCAGGGCCGCCGTCCGGAGTTCGCGCACGGCGTTGTGTCCGCCTGGCCCGGGCGCCTGGTCGGTGCCAATGCCGACCACGCCGCCGTGCTCCCGGTACTCCACGAGGGGCGGAACGATGCCGTCGATGGCAGCGATCGAGGAGGGACAGCCCACCATCGAGACGCCGGCGTCGGCGAGACGGGCGCGTTCGTCGGGCGTCGCGCCGTGGAGGTGGGTGGCGATCAGCCGGTCGGAGAGCAGCCCCGCCGCGTCGAGGACCGACACCGTGGTAGGCTCCTCGCCGGCGTCGGGAATCGGGTTCGGGCCGCCCTCGCCGTATCGCTCCCGGATCTGGATCGCCTCACGCTCCCCCTGCGCGACGTGCATGTGAATCCGACGGCCGGATTCTTCCGCCCGGCGATCGATCTCCTCGAGCAACGGAAGCGAGATCATGTCCAGCGCCTGCGGGCCGTACGCCGGTTCCACGAGAGATTCCGTCTCGGCGCCGTAGTCGTCGAACAGCGCCTCCGTGCGTTCGAGCGCAGCGTCGCCGTTCCCCCTGTCGAACGGGTACAGCTCCTCGGGCCCCAGGTCGGCCCGGTCGTCGGGCACCTCGTTGATCGTCTCGGTCGCCACACATCGCACGGAAAAGGGCTCGTACACCTCCTCGACGAGTTCCCCCACCCGGGTCCCGTACTCGCAGACGGTCGTCGTTCCCGACGCGAGTGCCTCGATGACGCCCAACTTCGCGCCGACGACGCCGTCCTCCCGGGTCGCGTGGGCGCTGATCGGGCCGAGCCCGCGATTCATCCACTCGATTTCGGGGAGGTCCTGTGCCGCCCCGCGGACGATCGTGTGTCGAGTGTGCGCGTGGGCGTTGACGAACCCGGGGCACACGATTGCTCCCTCGGCGTCGACGACAGCTCCCGCACGGGGACGTGCGACCGCGTCGTCGACGTCCGCCACCGGGCCGACGTACTCGATTCGCCCGTCCGCGATCCCGACCGCACCGTTCTCGACGATGCCGAGCTCGCCGGTCGCACCCCGGACCTGCGGATCCATCGTCACGAGCAGCGCGTTCTCGATGAGCGTGTCCATGTTTGCCCCACACAGTCCCGAACCGTGAATGTCCGGGAGCCGGCCAGTCGACCCGCTTTGCGGGCAGCGTGCCGCTCGCGTTTGCGGCGTCCCGGACGGTAAGTCGAACGCTTTTATACGGGACTCGGCCGTCGATCCGGTATGGTCTCGGAGATCTTCGATCCGGATCGGTGGGAGCCCGTCACCGAGGAGTTCGAGGACGTCACCTACCACCGGGCGAGCGAGGTTCCCGCCGTCCGGATCGCGTTCGACCGGCCGGAAGTGCGAAACGCGTTCCGGCCCGGAACCGTCGACGAACTGTACGCCGCGCTCGATCACGCCCGAAAGCAGGCCGACGTCGGCTGTGTCCTCCTGACGGGAAACGGTCCCTCTCCGAAGGACGGCGGCTGGGCCTTTTCGGCGGGCGGAGATCAGTCAGTCCGGGGTGGCTCCGGCTACGAGTATCGCGACGACGACGAGGCCGGCGAGACGGACGACCCGCTCGTCCGGGAGGCGAAAGCCGGCCGGCTCCACGTGCTGGAAGTCCAGCGGTTGATCCGGTTTATGCCGAAACCGGTCGTCGCCGTCGTCCCCGGCTGGGCGGTCGGCGGCGGCCACTCGCTGCACGTGGTGTGTGATCTCACGCTCGCCAGCGAGGAGCACGCGAAGTTCCTCCAGACGGACCCGGACGTCGCCTCCTTCGACGGCGGCTTCGGTTCGGCGTATCTCGCCAGACAGATCGGTCAGAAGAAAGCACGGGAGGTGTTCTTCCGCGGAAAGACCTACTCGGCAACGGAGGCAGCAGAGATGGGGATGGTCAACGAGGCGGTACCCCACGAAAAACTGGAGGCGGTGGCGCTGGAGTGGGCCGACGAAATGACGAAGAAGTCCCCGACCGCGATGCGGATGCTCAAATACGCCTTCAACCTCGCCGACGACGGGATGGTCGGCCAGCAGGTGTTCGCCGGGGAGGCGACGCGGCTGGCGTACATGACCGAGGAAGCACAGGAAGGGCGGGACGCGTTTTTAGAAAAGCGGGAGCCGAACTTCCGAGCGTACCCCTGGCACTACTAGACCCGACCGTACCAGACCCGACCGGGGATCAGGGCGACGTGATCCGGTATTCGACGGTTCCGACGCCGGGGATCGTGAGTCGGCGTGTCCGGTCGTACAGTCGTCGGAGGAGTCGCCGTCCACCGCGTCGCAGGAGAACGACGCCCGCGATCACGACCGACAGCGAAGCCACCGCGAGCAGCGGATAGTTCATCGCCCACATGAGCGAGAGCAGGACCACCGGCACAGCGAGGAGGCTCACCAGCGACGGCCATCCGGATGGAGGGACGTGCCGTTCGGCGGCAAGCGGGGCTCCGTGTTGCAGGGTCATGGTATTTCGTTTCGAGATACGACCTCCGTCATCTTAAATCTTCAGATTATAGATAGGAATTGAGAAGTGTTACCATATATATTGATACGATCGCGCGTATTACAGCCTAAAAGGCCATGTAAGCTTTGACACGGTACACACTATAGATTGATAATGAAGTTGGTATATACGACAACATCCCGTCCGTATCCGTGTCGTCAGTACCCCCACGTGGACGACGGGATCGTCCCGCCGGCGACGAGAGTCACTCCGGGCAGCCACTCCCGCAGACGCCCTCCTGTTGTACACAATTGTGTATATGTATCCGACTGTTCAGGGAAAGATTTACACTCTCATGTGGTTCGATGTCCAGTATGACCGAGACCGTACTCCTCGTCGGGGGTGGCGGGCGGGAACACGCGATCGCCAGGGCGCTCGCCGACGACTGTACGCTGTGTGCGTGTGCGAGCAACAGGAACCCCGGAATCACGGAGCTCGCTTCACGGTTCGAGACGCTGTCCGGGACCGACATCGACGCGATCGTCGAGTTCGCGACCGAGATCGACGCCGACCTGGCGGTGATCGGCCCGGAGGCGGCCCTGGAGGCGGGAGTGGCGGACGCGCTCGACGACGCGGGCGTCTACACGTTCGGTCCACGGGCGGAGGCCGCCCGCATCGAGACCGACAAGGCGTTTCAGCGACAGTTCATGCAGGAGCACGGGATCACCGGCTGTCCCGAATTCGAGACGTTCGACGACGTGGACGCCGCCTGCGCGTACATCGACGCGGTCGAGCACGACCTCGCCGTAAAGCCCGCAGGGCTCACCGGCGGCAAGGGCGTGAAAGTGATCGGCGATCAGGTCACCCGCGAGGAGGCAAAGCAGTATCTCCGCGAGTCGAGCTACGATCGAGTCGTGCTCGAGGAGCGACTCGTCGGGGAGGAGTTCACGGTCCAGGCGTTCGTCGCCAACGGCGACGTCCGGCCGACACCGGCGATCCAGGACCACAAGCGCGCCTACGAGGGCGACGAAGGCCCCAACACTGGCGGGATGGGAAGCTACAGCGACACCACACCCGAGCTGCCGTTCATGACGCGGGAGGGCTACGACGACGCGGTGTCGATCCTCGAGGAGGTAATCGAGGCGCTCCCCGGGTACAAAGGCGTGCTGTACGGGCAGTTCATGCTCACCGCCGACGGCCCCAAAGTGGTGGAGTTCAACGCCCGGTTCGGCGATCCCGAGGCGATGAACACCCTGCCGGTGCTGGAGACGCCGCTGTTCGAGGTTCTTACGGCCGCGCGCGACGGGGAGCCGCTGCCGGCAGTGTCGACGACCGGCGAGGCGACCGTCTGCAAGTACGCGGTACCCGACGGCTATCCGACCGACCCCTCGGCGGGCGCCCGGATCGAGGTCGACGAGTCGACCGTCGGGAACGCCCTGCTGTTTTACGCCAGCGTCGACGAGCGCGAGGACGGCCTGTACACCACGACCTCTCGGTCGTTCGCAGTCGTCGGACTCGGGGAGTCGATCGCCGAGGCCGAACGGAACGCCGAAGCGGGGCTTTCGGCCGCAGGCGATGGGCTTCGAGTGCGACACGACGTCGGGAAGCCGGATCTCGTCCAGCGCCGGATCGATCACATGGACGAGTTGCGTCGGTAGGGCCGTCCGAGTCCGACGACGAGGGGCCTCCCGACTTTTGTCTCGGCGGAGCCGTCCCCTTTTAACTGTCGCGGAGCGAATCCCGAACCGTGACGAGTCCGAACGACGACGATCGAACGCGGCGGTCCCGGCTCGAACGTCACCCGACGCCGGGGACGCGAAACTCCCTGTGGTCGTGGCCGTCGGCGAAGTCCCCACTTGCAGTCGTGCGAAACTACGTCGTGATCGTGCTCGCACGGATCGCCCCGAGCCTCCGACTCAAAAACTGGCTGTTGCGCCGGATCGGCGTGACTGTCGGCACGGGCGTCTCGTGGGGGCTCGAGTCCACGCCGGACGTGTTCTGGCCCGAGCGCATCACCGTCGAAGACCACGCCATCATCGGCTACGACGCGACGATCCTCTGTCACGAGTTCCTCCAGGACGAGTACCGGCTCGGCGACGTCGTCGTCGGCGAACGGGCGATGGTCGGCGCGGGGGCGATCCTCCTCCCGGGCGTCGAGATCGGGGAGGGTGCACAGGTGGCCGCAAACTCCCTCGTGACCGAGGACGTCCCTCCGAACGTAACCGTCGCCGGCGTCCCGGCGGAGATCGTCTCGAACGGCCCAAAAGAGGATCACGCGAACCGAGACGACGAACCGAGCGATCGAGAAAACTGACCTGAAACGCCGCGTTCAGCGTCGGATCCGGACGATTCCGTCCCTGAAGACCGAGTGATTCGGGACGATGTGCTCCTCGCCGTCGGTTTCGATGTGCGTGACGAGCAGGTTCACTTCCTGGACGATGCCGCGCTGTCCGCCGACCTTCACCTCGTCGCCGATGCTGTACGGCTGGGCGAGAAGCAGGTACACGCCGGCAGCGCCCGACGCCAGCAGGTCCTTGGTCGCAATCGCGGTGAAGACGATCAGTGCGAACGCGTACATCCCCATCAAGACGACGAGGACCAGCGTCGCCACGCCCACCTGCGCGAGCGCGAGCAGGATCGCGACGAACACGATCGAGTAGTTGGCGACGACCGGGACGACGTTGATCTCGGGGAGTTTGACCCCTTTGAGCCGTTCGGCGATGAGCAGTTCCACCTTGTCGCCGATGACGATCCCCACGAGAAGGATGAACACCGCAACGAAGAACTGCGGGAGCAGGACCGCAACACCGGACCAGAAGATGTCGACATACTGGAGTTCTGCAACCGTCAGCGCAGCCAGAAGTGCGATGGCCGCGATGAAGTAGAAGGTGAGTTTCGCGACGAGGTCGACCGTCGAAGTCCCGAACTCCCGTGCAGTGCGCTCGAAGGCGGTTCCCTCTATCGTCTCGGGGACCCCCGCCCGTACCAGTAACCGACGGTTGAGCCGTCCGGCCAGGATCGCGAGCACGAGACCGAGCAACAACACGCCGGCAGCGACCCACAGCCGCGTCGGAACGGTAGAAACGACCTCCCACTGGAGCGGCGTCTGGCCGACCGACATCAGTAGTCCTCCGGATCGATCTCCATGACGAGACGGCCCCCTTTAAACGCTCTGACCAGCCCGTCCGACTCCGAGAGCACGATCGCCGTCGCGTTCGTGTCTCTGGTGATCGCACCCGCCGCCATGTGGCGGGCCCCCAGCCCTTTGGGAATGTCGACGCCCTCGGCGGCCGGTTCGAGATACCGGTACGCGCTCACGATCTTTCCCGAGTCGGAGATGACGAATGCGCCATCGAGCCGGGAGAATTCTTTCAACATTACGTCGACGATAGGGTCCCCCACGTGGACGTGAGACTTCTCGAAGGGGTTGTACGACAGCGGTCGGGACTTGTTCATCACCTTCCCGGCGTCGCCGACGACGAACAGGGCGCCGACGGGCTTTCCCTTCTGTCCTTTCTTCCCCAACTCGATCGCGACCTCGAAGACGTTGCGGATCACGCTCGGTTCGGCCCTGCTGTTGACGAACAGGTCGTAGACACCTCCCCGGACGGACTCCTCGACACGGACGCGAAACACCGCGTCCGGATCGGAGTCGAAGACGTTGGCCACACACGCAACGACGTCCCCCTCCTCCAGGTAGTCCTGTTCCATCGCCCCCTCGATCGCATAGTGGATGCGGTCGCGAACGTTCTCGAACTCGAGTGGTAACTCGAGGAACGATTCGGCGCCGACGGCGTTTTCTCCGGAAACGACGACGACCTCGTACTCGGGATCGGCATCCACAAACGACTCGTAAAGAGAGCCGCCCGGCGAGAACAGCATCGCGGCGTCGATTCCGGCGACCAGATCCTCCAGAAAACCATCCAGTGGGGCCATTTAACTCAAGCGAGGACTCCCCCACTTAAAGGGATTGCCCCGCGTCAATCGCATTTGATAGCTGGAGCGATCCCGAAACTGCTGACCTCGACAGCGACCCCCGACGGCAAAAGCCTTGTCCGCGGGGAATCGATCGCCGGGTATGACGGCCACACCGACCGTCGAGATCGACGCCGAGCGGCTCCGGCTGGATCTCGAGGAAAACGGCGAGTTCGGAACAACTGAGCGAGATCCGCCACGGCGGTGGGGGGAGAACGGTGCTCGCGGGAACGTCCGCCAACAAGGCGGCCCGCGACCGACTGTGTGGGCGACTCGGCGACGCCGGATTCGAGGTGACCGTCGACGCGGTGGGGAACGTGCTGGGAACGTGGACCCCACCGTCGGCGGATCCCGACGCAGCGCCGGTCGTGGCCGGAAGCCACCTCGATTCGGTTCCGGGAGGTGGAATCTTCGACGGACCACTCGGTGTGTACGCTGCACTGGAGGCCATCCGGGCAATGCAGGCAGGAGACGTCGAACCGGACCGTCCAGTCGGGGTCGTGAGCTTCACTGAAGAGGAGGGACAGCGGTTCGGCGAGGGGCTGCTGGGCTCGTCGGTCGCCGCAGGAGACCGTTCCGTTGCGGAGGCACGCTCGCTCTCCGATGGCGGGGCCGTGACCGGCGAGGAAACGACGCTCGGCGAAGCCCTGGCGGAGATCGGTTACGACGGGGAGGGACGCCTCGACGTCGGCGAGTGGCACGCGTTCCTCGAACTCCACGTCGAACAGGACACCGTCCTGGAGCAGGCAGCAGTCGAGTCGGAGAGAGACGGGCCGGGTCCGGTTGGCGTCGTCACGACGATCACGGGGATCACCCACGTGACGGCGGAGCTGGTCGGCGAGGCGAACCACGCCGGCGCGACCGGGATGGAAGAACGGCTCGACGCCCTCGCTGCCGCCGCCGAGTTCGTCCTCGACGTCGAAGAGAGTGCACGCGAACTCGCGGACGGCTACTCGGAGACGGCGGTGGGGACAGTCGGCTCGATCGACGTCGAGCCGAACGCGACGAACGTCGTTCCGGGACGGGCAACCCTCGGCGTGGACGTGCGGGACGTCGAGGCGGAGTCGACGCGGCGGATCCTCGCCGACGCGGAGGAGAGTCTCGCCCGGATCGAGACGGAACGAGGCGTCGAAACGTCGATGGAACGCACTCTCGACGTTTCGCCGACGCCGATGAGCGACCGGTTGCGGGAGGCGGCCGATCGGGCGGGAACGGACGCCGAAATCGAGACGCTGGATCTGCCGTCGGGGGCGGCCCACGACGCGATGATGGTCGCCCGCGCGACCGACGCGGCGCTGCTTTTCGCCCCCTCCCGGAACGGGATCTCCCACAGCCCACGGGAGTGGACCGACTGGGACGACTGTGCCGCCGGGGCAGCGGTGCTCGCCGGGGCGCTGGCCCGCCTCGCGTGATCGCCCGCGTCCGTGGAGAGGGCATATGTAGCTCGAATGCGTCCGTTCGCTCGTGACCGACCAACGCTACCTGGAGGACGCCACCGTCCGGACGTTCGAAGCGACCGTCGAACGTGCTCTCGACGACCGAATCGTCCTCGACGGGACCCACTTCTATCCGACCGGCGGCGGCCAGCCCCACGACACCGGACGGATCGGAGTCGACGGCGACAGCTGGCGGGTCGTCGACGTCGAGAAGAAAGACGCGATCTACCACCGTCTCGAACCGGTCGACGGAACTGCAGCCTCGACGCCGACAGCGGGGACAACCGTCACCGGCCACCTCGACTGGGACCGACGCGACGCACACATGCGGTACCACACCGCACAGCACCTGCTGTCAGCCCTGTTGCTCGAGGAGTTCGACGCCCCCACGACCGGCAACCAGCTGTATCACGATCACGCGCATCTCGACTGCGAATACGACCGGTTCGACGGCGCAGAGCTTTCCTCGATCGAGCGTCGGTTGAACGAACTCGTCGACGAGGAGCGACCGGTACGGTGGTACACGATGGACCGCGATCGGGCAGAAGAGACGCTCGATACGGATCGTACCCGGATCGATCTGCTGCCCGACTCGATCCAGGAGCTGCGGATCGTCGAAATCGGCGGGGAGCGGGCCCGGGCCGGCGGCGGCGCGATCGACGGACCGCCCGCAGACGCCGATCGAGTACCACCGTACGACCGGACCGCCTGTGCGGGAACCCACATGAAAAACACCGCCGAAATCGGCGAAATCGTCGTCGACGGCAGGGAGACGAAAGGGAGCAACGAAGAGCGGATCCAGTTCGTCCTCGCCGATCACGACACCGGGAACGCGGGGGAGTGACCGTGGAGGTGAAACGCGCCGACGGCGTCGTCACGGCGACCGTCGGCGGGCTCGGCGTCGTCGTCTTCGCGACCGAGGACGGGATTCACGCGTTCGAGGACCCCGGCTACGACTGGCATCGCGTACCCGACGGGTTCCGAGCGGTGAGCCGTCACATCGGCGGGCTTTAAGAGTTTCCCGAGACAGTCATCTCACGTGTCATACGGAGCCCTGGTGTCGATCGAGACGCTGTTTCTCGTCGCCGGCGTACTCCTCCTGTGGAAGGGAGCGGATCTGCTCGTCACCGGCGCCGGGACTGTCGCGCTCGGGTTCGGCCTCCGCCGGGCGACCGTCGGCGTCACCGTCGTCGCGTTCGCGACGACCGCCCCGGAGCTGTTCGTCGCCGTCGTGGGGACGGTCACTGCCACGACCGACATCGGCCTGGGTGCGGTGATCGGGTCGAACGTCGCCAACATCGGGCTCGTACTGGGGCTGGCTGCGCTCATTCGACCGCTGCCGATCTCCGAAACCGTGTTCCGCCGTCACGTTCCGTTCATGGTTCTCGCAGCGCTGTTGCTCGTAGTTTTGGGAGCGAACGGCCGGATCGGGCGACTGGACGGGATCGTACTGCTTACTGTCCTCGCTGGGTTTTCTTATTACATTGTCCGGCGGGTGCAGGCAGGGGCCGCGTTCTCGCCGAACGCGTTGCCGAACCAGCCGGACCCGACGATTCGCGACTGGGCGGTGATCGCACTCGGGCTGGTCCTGCTCGTGCTCGGCTCGCGGTGGCTCATCGACGGCGGGCGGGGGATCCTGACTGCGATGGGCTTTAGCGACCTGTTCGTGGGGCTGACCGTGCTCGCGATCGGAACCTCGCTGCCGGAACTCGCCGCGTCGATTGTGTCGGCGTACCGTGACGAGGCCGGATTCAGCGTCGGCAACGTCGTGGGATCGAACATCTACAACGTCCTTGCAGTGATCGGTATCCTCGCGGTCGTCACGCCGATCCATATCTCGCCGGGCGTTCTGACCTTCGAGTTCCCCGCGCTTGTCGCGTTTACGCTGGCGCTTGTTGCGATGATGTGGCACGGCGACCGGCTCTCGCGACTCGACGGGGCAGTTCTTTTGGTCGGCTACGTGGCGTTCATCTGGCTGTTGCTGCCGTGAGAAACAGATTGGCGGCTTGCTCCCCGTGACGGAACGCCGACGTCTGTCGCAAACGACGGGTATTCAACGACGGATCCCGCAGTGTTGCCCGTGATCGGAATCGTCGTCAGCCGCGCCGACCGCGCCTCTGTGCACATCGGCGACCAGCTGCTCGAACTCGCCGACTGGGAGCGCAGAACCGACGGCTCCCGCCCCGACGCCGACGGGGGCGGAACCTACTACCGTCGCCCGGGGTTCGAGCTGCGCACGTTCGACGAGTTGCACATCGACATGACCGATCCCGCTCCGGCGTTCGAGACGGACGATCGGTCGGCGGAGGCAATCGCGTTCGTCTCCCGGCACTCCGGGGAGACGGGACCCCTGTTGACTGCCCACTTCACCGGCAACTTGGGGGCCGCGGAGTTCGGCGGCGAGGACGGCGACCTTGCCCGGGCTGCGCCGGCGATTCAAAAGCGGCTGGTGCGGGCGTTCGACGAACACGCCCCCGACGGCTACGACGTCGGCATCGAATGCACCCATCACGGGCCGACCGCGATCGATCTCCCCTCGCTGTTCGTCGAACTGGGAAGCGGCGAGGCGGAGTGGAACGACCCGGACGGCGCCGCTGCAGTCGCCCGGTCGGTATTGGAGCTGGTCGACGACCAGGGGACGCCGACGGGCCCCGACCGCCTCGGCGAGGACGGGCACCCTCGTCACGTCGTCGGCTTCGGCGGGGGACACTACGCACCGCGGTTCGAACGGATCGTCCGCGAGACCGACTGGGCCGTCGGCCACGTCGGCTCCGACTGGCAGCTCGAAGAACTGGGCCCACCCGCCGAAAACGGGACGGTACTGGAGGGGGCCTTCGACGCGAGCCGGGCCGAACACGCGGTGATCGAGGGGACGAAACCACAGTTGACCGAAACCATCGAACAGCTCGGCTACCGGGTCGTCACCGAAACCTGGGTCCGCGAGGTCGGGGAGCGACCGCTCGCGACGGTCGATCGGCTCGAAACGGAGCTTTCGACCGTCGAGGAAGGTCTCCGGTTCGGGGCCGTCAGACCGGACGACGGAGCCGACGACGTCGAAGTCGAATCTCTGCCTGCAGCGCTGACCGCCGAAGCACAGGGGATCGACGCAGACGCCGCCCGCGAGGCGGTCGAGTCACACACAGTCGGCTTCGAGACCGAACAGGCTGGAACCCGGGCGGCCGGACGGGCCGCGTTCGCGGAATCCTCCGATCGGGACGCACTCGTCGACGCGCTCGCGGACGTCCTGCGTCGACAGTACGACGACGTCACTCGCGAGGCCGGCGAGGTCGTCGCCCGAACCGAGGGGTTCGATCCCGAACGGGCCGCGGAACTCGGCGTCCCGGAGGGCCCCGCCTTCGGGAAACTGTCCGCCGGCCAGTCGGTCACTGTCGACGGGGAAACGATCGAGCCCGGCGAGGTCACCACAGAGCGCGTCGAGCGGTTCCCGGTCGACCGGGAGTAGACGAGTTGCCGGTCGGGTGTCCGCGTCCCCGCGTTCGGCTCAGTCCGCGGCGATCGGCTCCGGCGGGCGGCCGGGCAGTTCCTCCCGGCCGTGCGGCGCGGTGAAATCCAGGTCCGGTCCGCGGGCGACGATTCCCGAGGGAGTTACGTCCGGGTGGGTGGTGTAGTAGTGTTCCTTGATGTGATCCATCCGGACGGTCTCGGCAACCCCCGCGGTTTGATACACGTCACGGAGGTACGGCCAGAGGTTCTCGTATTCGTGGACGTGCCGCACGTTGCACATAAAGTGCGTGTGATACACCTGATCGAACCGAACGAGCGTCGTGAACATGCAGAGGTCCGCCTCGGTGAGGCGGTCGCCCGCGAGGTAGCGACGATCCGCGAGCTGATCGTCCCAGTGATCGAGCGCGCCGAACAGCTCGTCGATCGCCTCGTCGTACGGCTCCTGCTCGCCTGCGAACCCCGCGCGGTAGACGCCGTTGTTGATCGGCTCGTAGATCTCGGTGATGATCCGGTCGATCTCTTCGCGGCGAGGGGTGGGAGCGAGGTCAGCCCCGTTTCCCAGATCCGCGAACGCGGTCGTGAGCTGGCGGAGGATCTCCCTGGACTCGTTGTTGACGATTGTCTCCTCCACCGTGTCCCACAGCACTGGCACCGTCACTCGACACGTCACGTCGGGGTCGGCTTCGACGTACAGCTCCCGGAGGAACGACGAGCCGTACAATTTGTCCTCGGTACAGCCGTCCTTTTCGGGGGTGAACTGCCAGCCGCCCTCGCCGCGCCAGGGGTCGACGACCGACACGTCAATGACGTCCTCGAGCCCCAGAAGCGACCGGGCCAGGAGCGTCCGGTGGGCCCAGGGACAGGCGTAGGAGACGTACAGGTGATACCGGCCCGCTTCGGGCTGGAACCTGTCGTCGGGCTCCGCGTCGACGTGAGCGGGCACGTCGCTGCCGGCGACCCAGTCGCGAAACGTCGTCTCCCCGCGCTGGAACGTGCCCCCCTCGTCCGTCAGTCGATAGTCGGTCCGCCACTCCCCGTCGACGAGTCGGTTCATTCTTCCATCGATACGGTCCCACGACACAAAAGGCTTCCAGGGAAGGCAACGGATCGAAGGCTGGACTTTTTACCCAGTACCGCCGAACCCCTCCCATGGATCAGACGGGGCTTTCCGACTTCTCTCCGGACGCCGAGGGGGCATCCACCGATTCGGCGGACGACTCGGCGCCCGATTCGGCGACCGAGGATGGGCGACCCGACGCGGAGGCGATCGCCGTCGCGGGCGACGTCACACACGTGAGCGATGTCGTCGACCTCGAAGAGGCGCGTTTTCCGGATTCGGAGGGCGTCCTCGAGCTGCTCGTTACCCAGATCGACTACACCGTCGAACGGAACGGCCGTGAAGAGTATCCAGTCGTCCACGTCTTCGGCCGGACCGAAGACAACGAGGCCGAACACGTCCGGGTGCTCGGCATCGAGCCGTACTTCTACGTCCCAACCGCCGACCTGGAGGAGGATCTCACGGAATCGTACGACGTCGTCGTGACGACCCGCGAAACCGACCGCGAGGGGGAGCCGTTCGAGAGCATCCGGGGGGAGAAGCTGACGAAAGTCATCACTCGGACGCCCCGGGACGTCGGCAACATCCGGGACGACTTCGAGACGACGTTCGAGGCGGACATCCTGTTTCCCAACAGGTTCCTGATCGACAACGGGATCTCCGGCGGGATCCGGGTGGAGGAGCGCCGGCTCGAGGACGGCCGGCTACAGGTCCACGAGGGACACCTCGAACCGACCGAGGTCGACGCCGACCTCCGGGTACACATGATGGACATCGAGGTCGACGACCGGTCGGGATTCCCCGAGGACGGCGAGGAGCCGATCGTCTGTCTCACGAGCCACGACTCCTACCGCGACGAGTACGTCGCCTGGCTGTTCGACGCGCCCGACGGCGACGCCCCGCTACCGACGACGCTTGACGGCTACGAGCCCCTCCGCGACGAGGTTGACGTCCGGGTGGAAACGTTCGACGAGGAGGAGTCGATGCTCGACGCCTATCTGACGTACGTCTCCGAAACCGACGCAGACCTCATCTCGGGGTGGAACGTCGAGGACTTCGACGCCGCATACCTCCTCGACCGCCTCGAGCGGCTCGATCCGAACACCGACCTCGATCTCTCGATCGAGCGGCTCTCGCGGATCGGCGAGGTGTGGCGCTCCGGGTGGGGTGGCCCGGACGTCAAGGGACGGGTCGTCTTCGACCTGCTGTACGCCTACAAGCGCACGCAGTTTACGGAGCTGGAGTCGTACCGGCTCGACGCTGTCGGCGAACTCGAACTCGACGTCGGCAAGGAGCGATATCCCGGCGACATCGGCGACCTCTGGGAGCAGGATCCCGAACGCCTGCTGGAGTACAACCTCCGGGACGTCGAGTTGTGCGTCGAGATCGACCGCAAGCAGGACGTGATCGCCTTCTGGGAGGAGGCGCGAAAGGTCGTCGGCTGCAAGCTGGAGGACGCCCCTACCCCCGGCGATGCGGTCGACATGTACGTGCTCCACAAGGCCCACGGGACGTTCGCGCTCCCCTCGAAGGGACAACAGGAGTCCGAGGACTTCGAGGGCGGGGCCGTCTTCGAGCCAGTTACTGGTGTCAGAGAAATGGTAACTGTGCTAGACCTCAAAAGCCTCTATCCGATGTGCATGACAACAATTAACGCGGGGCCGGAGACGAAGGTCGATCCCGACGCCTACGGGGGTGAGACGTACGTCGCCCCCAACGGGACCCACTTCCGGAAGGAGCCAGACGGGATGATGCGCGAGATGATCGACGAGCTGCTCGAAGAGCGCGAGGAGAAGAAGGCGCTGCGCAACGAACACGATCCGGGAAGCAACGCCTACGAGCAGTACGACCGGCAGCAGGGAGCTGTCAAGGTTATTATGAACTGCTTCACGCCGGACACGGAGGTCCTGACGCCCGCGGGGATCCAGGGGATCACCGATCTCGACGTCGGCGACGAGGTGTACTCGCTCGATCCCGAGACGCTCGAGATGGAGGTCAAGGAGGTCGAGGAGACCCACGAGTACCCCGACTATCGGGGAGAACTCGTCGATATCGAGACCGAGAAAATCGACTGCCGGGTGACGCCGAACCACCGAATGCTCGTTCGGAAGAACGAGACAAACGGGATCTCCGAGGAGAGATACCGATTCGTCGAGGCCGGTGACCTCGATCGCGCCACGAACTACGAACTCCCCCACGACTGGTCCGGACCGGACGGGGAACGCATCGAACGGGTGGACCTCACGGAACTCGTCGACGGGGAGCACGAGGTATGGGTCCGGCCGGAAGTTCACGGCCAGACGTTCACCGACGAACTCGGCTGGACGCCCCGGCGGGTCCCGAAAGCTGACGTCGGCGAGACGGGATACGTATTCGACGCCGACGAATTCGAGGCCGACCGCGAGTACGTCGAGTCGATCTGCGAGTACAGTTACGTCCACGCCGAATCCGGGCGGAAGTGGATCCCGCGGACGTACGACGGCGACGACTTCCTCGAACTGCTCGCGTGGTACGTCTCCGAGGGGAACGTGTACACCAGTACGGAGAAGGTCTTCGACGACGCTGTCCGGGGATCCGCGACCACCGTAAAAATCGCCCAGGACGCCGTCGCAGACGGCGGAACGCTCGACGTCGGCGACGACGACGGAACGCTCATCGACGGGTCGACGCACGCGACCATCGGTCGACTGCTCGATCGCATGAAGATCGACTACTACGTGAACGATCGGTCCTACCAGTTCACGTCGAAGCTCCTCGGTGAGTGGCTTCGGGAGCACTGTGGAGACGGGAGCGCCGACAAGCGGGTGCCGGAGTTCGTCTTCGGGGCGTCGACGGACCAGAAGCGGCGCTTCCTCGAGACTCTGATCGACGGTGATGGAGACCGACAGGTCGAGAGTTGGCGGTATACCACCGCGAGCGAGCAGCTGCGCGATGACGTACTTCGGCTGTGTGCACACCTGGGAATCACGGCGAATTACCGCCACGACGGGAACGTCTGGCGGATTTACGCGAACGAGAGGGCGAAGAACACCCTCCGGATGCACCGCAGTTCCGAACGAACCGAGGCCGAAGACGGCGTCTACTGCGTCACCGTCGCGGACAACCACACGTTGCTTGCAGGTCGGAACGGGAAGTTCCAGTTCGTTGGGCAATCGCTCTATGGAGTTACGGGGTGGGACCGTTTTCGCCTCTACGACAAGGAGGGCGCTGCTGCCGTAACCGCAACAGGGCGCGAGGTCATATCCTTCACCGAGGAGGCCGCCGCCGAACTCGACAGAGAAGTCACCTACGGCGACAGCGTGACGGGCGATCGCCCGGTCGTGGTGCGGGATCCGGACGGGATCGTTCGGATACTCCGGATCGAAGAGCTGTTCGCGAACGCCATCGAAACGGAAGCGGCGGACGTCGTCGTCACCGCCGACGGCGGCGTCGTCGCCTCGAACGCGGCCGGAAAGGACAGGCGCCCTCTCGAGGGGTGGGAGGCGCTGTCGCTGTCGGCGGAGATGGAACCCGAGTGGCAGACGATCCGGCAGGTGATCCGACACGAAGCCGACAAACCCGTCGTCAACCTCCAGCACAAGTTCGGCGAATCGACGACGACACGGGACCACTCTTTCGTCGTCGACGAGGGCGGGGAACTCGTCGAAGCAACGCCCGAGGAAGTCGAGGAACCGCTCCGGATTCCCGGACTCCCCGACATCGAAACAGTCGAGACGATCGACGTTTACGAAGTGTTGAACGGGTACACGCGGGAGTACGAGGACGGTCGGAGCGTCGGCAGCGAGAACGCCGAAACGAAGGTCAAACGCGTTCACGCCGACGATGAGACGGTCTGGTTCGGACACAAACACCACCCCGACATCGACAGGGCGATCACCGTACAGCGGTACGTCGATCTCGACTCTCCCGACGGGAAGGCGCTGATCCGACTGCTCGCAGCTTACGTCACCGAGGGTAGCGCCTCGACGATCGAAACCACCGATTCGAAGTTCGGGGCGAGTATCGCCGAATCGAGACGCGAGTGGCTGGAGGGACTCAAACGGGACTACGAACGGCTGTTCGACGGTGCGACTGCGGGAATCGTCGCGTCGGACTCCACCGACGAACGGACGATCGAGTACGATACCGATACAGGGCAACAGACCGTCACGTACGACGACGCGACGTACAAGCTCCAGATGATGAACGAACTCTCGGCAGTCTTCTTCAGAGAGTTCGCAGGACAGCGGTCCCGTGGCAAACAGCTCCCTGGATTCGTGTTCAATCTCCCGGCCGACCTCCAGGAGTTGTTCCTCGAGGTCCTCGTCGAGGGGGACGGTTCGCGGTCGTTCCCACGGTACAGCGAGGAGTACGCCGAGCGCAACTTCGACTTCGAGACGACGAGTCGCGAACTGGCAGCTGGCCTCTCGACGCTCCTCACGCAGCGCGGCGAGAAACACTCGCTGAAGTACCGACAGAACAAGGGAAGCTACACGATCCGGACGTGTGACTTCTACCGACAGGGGCGGGATCCGGTCGTCTCGGAGGTCGACCACGACGGGTACGTGTACGACCTCAGCGTCGCCGAGAACGAAAACTTCGTGGACGCCGTCGGTGGGATAGTGCTTCACAACACCGACAGCGTCATGTTAGAACTCGGACAGGACGTTTCCAAGTCGGAAGCCATCGACGTCTCCTTCGAGATCGAGAACCACATCAACGGGCGATACGACGACTTCGCGAGAGAGGAGCTAAACGCCGAGTCCCACCGGTTCCAGATCGAGTTCGAGAAACTGTATCGCCGGTTCTTCCAGGCGGGCAAGAAGAAGCGATACGCGGGCCATATCGTCTGGAAGGAGGGCAAGGACGTCGACGACGTCGACATCACCGGCTTCGAGTACAAACGATCGGACATCGCGCCGATCACGAAGGAGGTACAGCGAGAGGTCATCGAGCGAATCGTCACCGGCGACGACCTCGAGGCCGACCTGGAGGGGGTGAAGACGTACCTCAGCGAGGTGATCGACGACGTCCTGGCGGGCGAGCTCTCCCCCGACGAGGTCGCCATCCCGGGTGGGATCGGCAAGCGACTCGACGCCTACGAGACCGACACCGCACAGGTCCGTGGGGCGAAGTACGCCAACCTCATGCTCGGGACGAACTTCGATCGCGGCTCGAAGCCAAAGCGGCTGTACCTGGAGAAGGTCCACCCCGACTTCTGGCAGCGCATGGAGGACGAACTCGGGCTCGACCCGCAAGCGGATCCGCTGTACGGCGAGTTCAAGCGGGATCCCGACGTAATCTGCTTCGAGTACGCGGATCAGATCCCCGAGGAGTTCGAAATCGACTGGGAGAAGATGCTCGATAAGACCCTCAAAGGACCCATCGAGCGCGTGATCGAAGCCCTGGGAATGTCCTGGGAGGAGATCAAGACCGGGCAACAACAGACTGGACTCGGCAACTTCATGTGAGCGGTTTTCACAGCGGCGACCGGCTTTTACAGAGTGCAAGGAGAATGCCCCGGGGCTTGACCCCGAGGCGATTCACAACGGTAATTGGCACCAATACACGCGAAGAATTTCTCCGATACGGGGTCTCAAATCCACCGAGTCGTGAACGGGAACTTGGCTATTATAAAATATTTCTTTCTAATGAAGAAACTACGCCAAGAGAATCCGTAACCATTATGCGTGTATCGCCCTTTTCGTCGGTGAGACACACTACGATGGCAACGCTTACTATTTCGAACCTCCACGCCGAAGTCGCACAGGAAGAGGGTGAGAAAATCCTCCGGGGCGTCGATCTGGAAGTCAGTTCCGGGGAGATCCACGCGCTGATGGGGCCGAACGGCTCCGGGAAGTCGACGCTGGCGAAGGTCATCGCCGGCCATCCTGCCTACGAAGTAACCGAGGGATCGATCGCCCTCGAACTGACTGACGAGGACCTCTCGGACATCGAGGCGGAGCTCGACGAGGACGACTACACCTGGGAACTGCTCGACCTGGAACCCAACGAACGAGCAGCACTCGGGATCTTCCTCGGGTTCCAGTACCCCGTCGAGATCGAGGGCGTCACGATGACGAACTTCCTCCGGCAGGCACTCAACGCCAAACTCGAGGAGCGCGAGGAGCTGTTCGAAGGTGAAGACGACGAAGAAGAGGACACAGAAGACGAGACGGGCTACGACACCTCCCCGATGGAAGGGCCTGCCGACGACGGTGACGTCAGCGTCGCCGAGTTCCAGCAGTTGCTCCAGGAGAAAATGGAGCTTCTGGACATGGACTCGAAGTTCGCTCAGCGGTACCTCAACGCCGGCTTCTCGGGCGGCGAGAAGAAGCAAAACGAGGTGCTGCAGGCGGCACTCCTGGAACCGGCGATCGCGGTGCTCGACGAGATCGACTCCGGGCTCGACATCGACCGACTCCAGGACGTCTCGAACGGGATCAACGCGCTGCGGGACGAACAGGGCAGCGGGATCCTCCAGATCACCCACTACCAGCGCATCCTCGAGTACGTCGAACCCGACTACGTCCACGTCATGCTCGACGGGAAGATCGCCAAAAGCGGCGGGGCGGAGCTGGCCCACGAGCTCGAAGACGAAGGGTACGACTGGGTCCGCGAGGAACTCCAGGGCGCTGCGTAACCACATATGGTTATCCAAAGCCTACATAACTAACCAAACGTAATTACGACCATGAGTTCAGAAGAACATCTCAAGGAGACGGACACAGAGGCCCGCTTCGAGTTCAAAAAAGAGGAGAAGGCGGCCTTCGCAGCCGAGAAGGGGCTCACCGAGGAGACGATCCGCGTCATCTCGGAGGACAAAGACGAGCCCGAGTGGATGCTGCAGCGTCGCCTCCGTGCACTGGAACAGTTCAAGAAGATGCCGATGCCGACCGACTGGCCCGGCCAGCCGGACCTCTCGGAGGTCGACGTCGACAAGATCGTCCCGTACATCCGCCCGGACGTCGAGGTCAGAGGCGGCGTCGACGACTGGCGCGATCTGCCCGACGAGATCAAGGACACCTTCGACAAGCTCGGCATTCCGGAAGCCGAAAAGAACGCCCTCTCGGGCGTCGGCGCGCAGTACGAGTCGGAGATCGTCTACCAGAACATGCAAGAACAGTGGGAGGAGAAGGGGGTCATCTTCTGCAACATGGACGAGGCCGTCCAGGAGCACGAGGACCTCGTGCGCGAGCACTTCATGACGAAGTGCGTCCCACCGAGCGACAACAAGTTCGCCGCGCTCCACGGCGCCATCTGGTCTGGCGGCTCGTTCGTGTACGTTCCGGAGGGCGTCACCGTCGAGATGCCCGTCCAGGCGTACTTCCGGATGAACTCCGAGGGGATGGGACAGTTCGAGCACACGCTCATCATCGCCGAGGAGGGCTCTGAAGTCCACTACATCGAGGGCTGTTCCGCGCCGCAGTACTCGGCGTTTAACCTCCACTCCGGCGGCGTCGAGGTGTTCGTCGGGGAGGACGCCCACGTCCAGTACTCGACCGTCCAGAACTGGTCGAAGAACACCTACAACCTCAACACCAAGCGCGCACTCGTCGAGAAGGGCGGCCGCATGGAGTGGATCTCCGGCTCGATGGGATCGAAGGCGACGATGCTGTACCCCGCGTCGATCCTGAAGGGACGGGGCGCAAGCGACAACCACATCACGATCGCGTTCGCCGGCGAGGGGCAGGACATCGACACCGGTGCAAAGGTGTACCACAACGCCCCCGAGACGAAGTCGACGATCGAGTCGAAGTCCGTCGCCAAGGACGGCGGCCGCACGAACTACCGCGGCCTGGTCCACATCGCCGATGGCGCCGAAAACTCTTCGACAGCCGTCGAGTGTGACGCGCTGATGTTCGACAACGAGTCGACGTCGGACACGATGCCGTACATGGAGATCAACGAGTCGAAGGTCGACGTCGCCCACGAGGCGACCGTCGGGAAGATCGGCGACGAGGACGTCTTCTATCTCCAGTCGCGCGGCCTCGACGACGACGACGCGAAACAAATGATCGTCTCGGGATTCATCGAGCCGATCACGGAGGAACTGCCCATCGAGTACGCCGTCGAGCTCAACCGGCTCGTCGAACTGGAGATGGAGGGTAGCCTCGGGTAACCCCCGGAGTCAACATGAGTACACAGGTCACAGCAAATCTCTCGGAGGACGTCGTCCGACAGCTCTCCGAGAAACGAGACGAACCGGATTGGCTTTTGAACGTGCGGCTCGAGTCGCTTGCCGCCCTCGAGGAGCTCGACCTCCCGGATGTCATCCAGACGCCGGGCCGACGGTGGACGAACCTCGAGGCGCTCGACTTCGAGACGCTGGTCGATCCGCTGAATCAGTCCGACGAGACGGTTCGCGAGGTCGAGGGCGACGCGGAGGTACTCACGTTCCTCGAGGCGATCGAGGAACACGAAGCGCTCGTCCGCGAGCAGTTCGGCACCGTCGTGGACCCCCAGGAGAACTACCTGACGGCCCTGTCGACTGCGCTGTTCACGACTGGGACCGTCGTCTACGTTCCCGAAGGCGTCGACGCCGGGGACGTGACCATCCGGGCGGAGATGAACTCCCGGTCGCTGTTCAGCCAGACGCTCGTCATCACCGAGCAGTCGTCCTCCGTCACGATCCTCGAGAGCATCGAGACCGGCGACGCCGCCCTCGACGGCCACCGCTACTTCAGCAATCTGGTGGAGGTCGTCGCTGGCGAGAACAGCTACGTCCAGTACGGCTCGCTTCAGAACGTCGACGAGGAGACGTACACCTACACGCTCAAGCGTGGCGACGCCGACACCTACGCCACGGTAAACTGGATCGAGGGCAACGTCGGCTCCAGGCTCACCCGTTCGGACGTCGAGACCGAACTCAACGGCGACGGCTCCGAGACGAAGATCGTCGGCGCCTTCTTCGGCCACGAGGATCAGCACTTCGACGTCAATGCCCGCGTGTGGCACAAGGCGGAGCACACCACCGCCGACCTCGTCACGCGGGGCGTCCTCGACGACGAATCGCGCTCGGTGTACGAGGGCGTCCAGGACGTCGGTCGCGACGCCTGGAACACCTCCTCCTACCAGCGGGAGAACACGCTGATGCTCTCGGACGAGTCCGAGGCGGACGCGTCCCCGAAGCTGATCATCCACAACCACGACACCGAGGCGAGCCACTCGGCGACGGTCGGCCAGGTCGACGCCGAGGAGCTGTTCTACATGACCTCCCGGGCGCTCGACGCGACGACCGCTCGGAACATGCTCGTCGAGGGCTTTTTCGTCCCGGTGCTCGAGGAGATCGAAGTCGACGCGTTCCGCGAGGACCTCCGAGAACTGATCGCCGCCCGACTGCGCTGATCGACGGTACCCCCGGCTATTCTATTTTTGAGAGGGGATCACACGAACCCCCCGGGTCGGCACCTTCCGGGCCGGCTGCGCTCTGGACCAGCCAGCCGCCAGCCATGGATTCGTCTCTCTCGACGAACTCGATTTCGGTCCCCGAGTCGACCCGATCCCCGCCGTCGATCCGTTCGATCCGGAACGGCACGTCGAGGCTGTCGCCACAACAGCCCACGTCGACGAACTCCTCGCGGATCTCGCCGACGGAGACGGTGCCGAGCGTCCGCCGGAAGTAGCCCCGGTATCTGTCCGACTCGATCTGATCGCGCCCCCACTCGCTCAGTTCGTCCGGGTAGGACAGTACGACGAGCTCGGCGGCGGCAGTGTCCGTGTCACTCATACACAGGGATACGGTTCGACCGTTCAAAAGCCGTCCGACCGGGACGATTCGGTTCGAGGAAGCTATCTCATACTGATTATTCTCGGCCGTAACCGGACGATCGACGGGACGGGTGACCGATCGACCGGTAAATCACTACAATGATCATTATCACAGCGTCGCCGCCGCCATCTCCTCCATTTCCGGCCCGAACCGGACGACGACGTAGAGGATCGAAAACAGCGTGGCGTTGTACGCCCCGTGGATCAGCGAGGGAACGACGAGGTTGTCGGTCAGTTCGTAGGCGACCCCGAAGACGAGGCTCGGGAAGAACAACACGCCGAGCGCGAGGAGGTTCCCGGTTAGCGTGCCACCTGTGAGCGCGAAGATGTGGATTCCGGCGAAGATGGCGCTCGCGAGCGCGATTCCGGCAACGGGACCGAGTACCTCCCGGAACCGCCCCTGGACGACGCCCCGGAACAGCAGTTCCTCCCCCGGTCCGATGATCAAAAACGACGCCGGGATCAAAAACAACAGCACCTCCGGGTTCTGCATCCCGATCTCTGCCGCCTGGTTCGTTCCTGCATCCGTCTCCAGGAGGGTCAACAGGAACGCCCCGCCAAATGCCAACCCGAGCGCCGCCACGTAACCACCGACGACGAGGAAAACCTCGCGCACGGAGGGGACGGACGCGGGCAGACTGAAATCTTCCCGGGCGTCCTCGAACGCCGGCACTCGCTCGCGGAGAAACGCCGCGACCCGTGGACGCAGTCGGGGATACGCCAGCGCGACGCCGGCACAGCCAACGCCCTGAGTGAATATCAATCCGAGAACGAGCAACGACGCGGCAGTGAGTTCGACGCCGAAACCGAAAAGCAGGGTCGCGACGAACAGCGTGAGGACCGTACCGAGCGCGAGGCCGAACGCACCGATCAGTGTACCGCTGACGATGGCGAACGCCGGCCTGACGAATCCCGACGGGCCGGCAGTGGAGGTAGACATGCCCCCCAGTAGGGAATTCACACCGAAAACGGTTCCGCACTCGGACACCGGAAAACGACGGTCACGTTCGATCTCATCGGCGCGTCAACTCGTACTGTAATACTGCCATTGCAGTTCTCCCGTCCCGGAGTCGCCCGTCGACGACGCCGGAAAGCAGGTCGTCGTAGTCTGTAGTGTCGACACGGATCGTCTCGTTGAAGTCGAGATCGCGGTCGGCCGTCGGCTCACATCCCCGGGCGAGGAAGTGGTGATGCACCGAGTTGGCGATCCCGTTGGTCGGCTCGACCGTGGTGAGCCGCTCGAGCGACGCGGCCTCGTAGCCGGTCTCTTCGGCGAGCTCCCGCCGGGCTGTGGCCTGCAGGTCGGGATCTTTCTCGTCGACGCTTCCGGCCGGGAGCCCGCGGTTCACCCGACCGACCGCCTGTCTCCACTCCTCGATCACGACAACGTCCCCTTCGGGGGTGAACGGCAACACGACGACTGCGGGGGATTCCTCGACGTAGTGGTAGTCGGTGTCGGTTCCGTCGGGGAGCGTCACGTCGTCCCGACGGACGTCGAACCCCGGACACGTGTAGTCGATCTCGGAGTCGATCGTCTCCCAGGCCAGTTCGCCCCCTGTGGAATCGTTCTCGTCCACGCTCAGGCCCCCTCGTTGTGGTCGCTCTCGAACGTCGCCGGGTCGGGTTCGATGTTCGCGTACGTCACCGTCCGGCGGCCGAGCGTCTCGAGGCGTTCCTGGAGCCCGTCGTCGACGACCTGTTCCCCCTCGAAGGCGCTTCCGGCCCGGGGAACGGCCGCCTGGTGTGGGAGCACCCAGGCGTTCAGCGACCGACACACCGACCGGAGGTGATCCAGCGCAGTGACGGGAAAGGAGCCGCCGGCGACCGCGAGCAGCCCGACCGTCTTTCCCTCGAACTCGTCGAAGCCGCAGTGGTCGATCGCGTTCTTCAACACGCCCGAATACGAGCCGTGGTACATCGGCGTTCCGAGCACGATCGCGTCGGCCGCTCGCAGCGACTCCGTGAACGCCTCGACGTCGTCACCGAAATCGTCTTCCGGATTCAGCAGCGGAAGCGCGTACTCCCGGAGGTCGAGCAGTTCACCCTCTCCGCCGGCGTCGGTCACCCCGTCCAGTACGACCCGCAGCGAGCGACGGGTCCGGCTCGCGTCCCGGAGGCTTCCGGAGACAGCTACCACGTGTGTCATACCGTCGGAAACGAACGGCGGCGGCTTAAAAGTCGTCGACCGAGCGGAGAGAGCTCATCGCCTCGAGACGCCGGCGTAACCGCAGTCGTCACAGGCGATCGTCGTGCGGTCGCCCATCGAGTAGCCCGAAAGCGTCCCGTCACACCGGGGACACCTGTCGCCGGGGGAACGCGTCGGTTCCGGCGGCTCGATCCCCGAAAGGAGCAGCCGGACGCGAACGCTGTTGTCCCGCGACTGCGTCGATCCGGACGGCTCCTCTTCGACTGCGGTTCCCCAGATGACGTGGGCTTCCCCGTCGATGCGATCCCGAACACGTCCAACCAGAGACGCAGCACCGTCGACGCTCAGATCAGGAGTCCCAGACACGTCGACGATCGCACCGGTTGCGGCCGCCACGTCGACGTCGGAAACAACCCTCCCGATCGCGGCGGTGACGGCGGTCTCCGGCGCCGACTCCGGACCGGAGCCACTGGAGAGTACCCCCAGCCCGTCGGACGACAACAGCGTCCGAACGTCGGCCAGATCGAGGTTCACGACTCCGGCTTCCTCGATCAGCGCGACTAGCTGCGAGATCGCACCGGAGAGCCATTCGTTCCGGACGAGTACGACTGCGTCGGCGATCCCCTGAAGTCGGTCGATCGCCGCCCGTTCGCTCACCCCGAACCGCGAGGGGATCCCGACGACGACGATCGAAAACGAGTCGTCACCTCGACATGCCGACTCGACGGACGGCAGCGTTTCCCCGGTCTCGGGGGCGACCTTCCGGGTTGCGGCGTCGGAACGCTCCATGTCGACGTCGCCGACGCCGACCGCGACGACGGTTGCCTGCCGGTGTACCGACTGTCCCGCGTCGCCGCTTCCGGGGACGAGCGAACAGTCCCCACGGAACCCCTCGACTGCAGCAGTTCCGAGAGCGCCACAGCCGACGACCGAAAGCGACGACTCGACCGCGTCGGCAACGTGTCGGAGTTCCTCGTCGGTCGTCATCGCCGTTGTCGGACGTTTCGGACCGAGGGTCATAAACCGTCCGCCGGAGCCATCACTTTCACTTTCACTCCGCCCGTGGAGGACGTACAAGGGGGACGGCCGCGGAGTCGCCTATATGGACGCGAAAACCGCACCGACACCCCGATTCGGAGCCGGCGTCGAGGTGGACGTCACCGACTGGACGGCCGAGGAACTGTTCCGGCGGAGCCGGGAGTACCGCGTTCGTGGCGCGGAACTGTCTCTCGAACGGCGGGGTGGACGCACGTATCTCGTCGCCGATCCCGTCCCACGTCGGTGAACTCCTCCGTGGAGTCGACCGGCCACGATTGCGGCCCTCAGGCGTTCCCGTCGCCCCGTTTCAGCAGCCACACACCGAGCAGCCCGAGTCCGATCGCCGGAATCAGCGGTAACACGAGATACGTCGCGAAAAACGACAGGCCGAACGCGCCGACGGCAAGTGGATACAGATAGATCACGCCCGGCACGAGCAGAAACGCCACGAACACGACGCCGACGAGCAGCCACCCGACGCTGCCGAGCCCTTCCTCGCGTTCCGCTGACTCGGCGGATCCCAGAGACTCGGCGGATCCCAGAGACTCGGCGGATCCCAGAGACTCGGCGGATCCCAGAGACTCGGCGGCCGTCCCCGTCGCTTCGCCGTCCACCGTCCCGTCGCGTCGATCAGAGTTCACTGTCGGGTTTTACGACCACCTTGCCAAAGCCCTCACGGTTCTCCAGCAGTTCGTGGGCCCGCGCGGTGCGGCTCATCGGCAGCACCTCCCGGATCCGGGGTTCGAACGTCCCGTCCCAGACGAGCGAGAGCACGTCGTCCGCCTGACCCGGCGTCGCCATCGTCGATCCGATCACGGACAGCTGGTTCCAGAAGATCCGGTTGAGACCGGCCGGCGGGTTCGGGCCCGTAGTCGCACCACAGGTGACCAGCCGACCGCCCTTCGCGAGCGACTTCAGCGAGTCGTCGTACGTCGCTTCCCCGATGTGATCGACCACGACGTCGACGCCGCGTTTCCCGGTGAGCTCCCGGATCGCCGCCGCGAAGTTCTGCGTCTCGTAGTTGATCAGGTGATCCGCACCGCAGTCGGCCGCATACTGCAGTTTTTCGTCGGTCGACGCGGTCGCGAACACTTCGGCCCCGGTGTGGGCTGCGATCTGGACGGCCGCGTGGCCGACGCCGCCGGAGGCACCCAAAACGAGTACCGCCTCCCCGGCCTCGAGATCCGCCCGATCGACGAGCATCCGCCAGGCGGTCTGAAACACCAGCGTCGCGGAGCCGGCGACCGCCCAGTCGACTCCCTCCGGGACGGGGATCAGGTTGTCCTCGGGGACCGCAGCGCGCTCGGCGTGGACCCCCGGTAGATGCTCACCGATAATACGGTACCGGACGCACATCGACTCGTCGCCGTCCCGGCAGAACTCACAGCGCCCACAGCCGACGCCCGCCGAGACCGCGACCCGATCCCCCTCGTGGAACCTCGAGACGTCCGTACCCGTCTCGAGCACGACGCCGGCGGCGTCGCTACCGGGCACGTGTGGCATTTCGGGATCGATCCCCGGCAGCCCCCGACGGGTCCAGACGTCCAGATGATTGAGCGCACCGGCCTTCACGTCGATCAGCACCTCGTTCCGGCCGACCTCGGGCTCCGGATAGTCGTCGTAGGCGATGACGTTCCGGTCCCCGTGCTCGGTGAATTGCACCGCCTTCATACGTGATGAACCGGGCGGGGCCGTGAAAACTGTACGGCCTCTCGTCGCGACCCTCCGATCGGTGCCAGCAGGCCGACCCAGCGGGACGCAACCACTTTGGAGCCGTAGTTCGAAGCCCGCGGCGTCGATGTCGCCATCACTTCACCGCGCCGTGGCGATCAACGTCGGCGCGAACACCGCACTTCCCGGCTTTCGAGGGCCGATTTATCCCGACGGGAGCTTCGAGTACGTCCCCATCCCGGAACGGGAACCGACCGATCCCGAGGCGTCGGTTCCGACGTACGGCGACCTCGCGGCATCCCTCACGACGCCGATTCCCGAGGATCTGTTCGACCGGGAAGTCCACCTCGATCCCGAGTTCGCGGGCTATCCGTGTTGTGAACGGTACACGTACGGCGACGAGCACGGCGTGAAAGCTGGACCGCTCTCCAGGCTCGACCCCGGCGACCGGCTGTACTTTTATGCCACCCTGTCGACTGTCGAATCCGTCGGAGTGGCGGACAGCCACGGCGGGAACGACTGGATCCCGCCGGAGTGGGGCGCGTTTCTCATCGGTCACTTCGAGGTGGAACGGAGCCTCACCGGGGAGGAGTACGCAGAACTGTCCCGCGACGGACGCCGACCGTTCGCGAACAACGCCCACGTGAAGCGATCGACGGTCGACGCCGAGGTGTTCGTGCTCGGAACCGACGACTCCAGGCTGTACGACCGCGCAGTTCCGCTTTCGACCCCAGAGGCCGGAAGCGAAGCGAACGAACTGGTAACCCGGCTGTCAAACGACTCCGGGCGGGGACCGTGGTGGCGCCGCGTCCTCCGGTTCGAGCCCGACGCCGCCGGCGAACTGGCCGCCGTCGTCCACCGCCGGACGGTCGATCGAACCGGTGAGATGTGAGCCGCCGTTCGACCGAAATTTACTCAGTTCCGTATTCGAGTACACTTATAAGGATTCGGCAGTATAAGACGCATATGGACCCCAGCGACGCGGTGAAACAACTCGAGTACGTCTTCGACGCGAAGACCGACGCGGTCGGCGGTCGCTGTGCCCCGATGTACGGGCAGACGTTCGAGCGCGTCGCCGAGCACGGCACTGGACGGGACATCGCGACCGTCGCCGGCGAACTCGGCGCCCGAATCAGCGACGGACGGCGGCCGACAGCCGACGAGGCGAACGCCCTCGCGAAGGACGTGCTCGACCGGCGGGCACTGACCGACGGCGGCGACTGAACCGCACCAACCGCGTCGACGCCGCTTTTCGGCCGGACACGTTTCCGTCTACCACCGACCACAACTGTTAGGCGCCGGCAACGCCGACGAGTACCGTGGACGATCTCCTTTCCTGGCTCCGGGACCGACCGTACTACGAGGGACAGATCGTCGCCCACGAGCGGCGCCCGGCACGCGACCCGCAGTTTTCCGACCTCGACCTGGAGCCACGGCTCGAGAGCGCCCTCGCGGAGCGAGGGATCGCTTCGCTGTACGCCCACCAGGCGGACGCTATCGAGGAGATCCGAAAGGGGTACGACGTCGTGCTCGCGACCGAGACGGCGAGCGGGAAGTCGCTCGCGTACACGGTGCCGGCGTTCGAGCGCGCGATGGATCACGGCGGGCGGACGCTGTATCTCGGCCCACAGAACGCCCTGATCGCCGATCAGCTGGAGACGCTGTCGGAACTGGCCCGTGGGCTGGGGTTCGGCTCCCGAGTCTCCGTCGACCAGTACACCGGACGCCTCTCGAAAACCGAAAAGCGCGAGGTTCGCGATCGGCGGCCGACGGTGCTGCTTTCGAACCCCGATATGGTCCACTACGCGCTGTTGCCCCACGCCCACCGGCTGTGGGAGTGGCTGTTCTCCTCGCTGGAGCTGGTCGTCGTCGACGAAGTCCACAGCTACCGGGGCGTGTTCGGTTCCCAGATGGCGTTGACGCTCCGACGGCTCCGGCGGCTGTGTGAACGGTTCGGTTCGGACCCGCAGTTCGTCTGCTGTTCGGCGACGATCGGCAACCCGGTCGAACACGCCTCGCGGGTGACTGGCCGACCGGCCGAGGGGTTCCGGCTGGTCGACACCGACGCCTCCGGTCGGGGTCCACGCCACTGGATCCTCTGGAACCCGCCGGAGTACGACGCAGACTGGAGTGACCGGACACCCGGAGACAGCGGCCGCAGGCGGTCGAGCCACGTCGAGTCGATGCGGCTGTTCGTCGACCTGCTCGTCCGCGGCCACCAGACGCTGTCGTTTACCCGGGCGCGCCAGACCGCCGAACGGTACGCCCAGGAGAGCACACGGGAGCTGCGAGAGCGAGGACACCACGACCTGGCGGGGGCGGTCCAGGCGTATCAGGGGTCGGTGCGGGGCGACCGTCGCAGATCGATCGAACGGCAGCTCGACGCTGGCGAGATCCGGGGCGTCTGGTCGACGAACGCGCTCGAACTCGGCGTCGACGTCGGCGGGCTCGACGCGGTGATCCTCGATGGGTACCCCGGAACCCGGATGGAGACGTTCCAGCGAGCCGGCCGTGCCGGCAGGGGATCGGAGCCGGCGGCAGTCGTCATGGTCGCCGGCGAGGATCAGCTCGACCAGTACCTGATGGGTCAGCCGAACGAGCTGTTCGACGGCGATCCGGAGGAGGCGATCACGGATCCCGAGAACGGGCGACTGCTCCGGAATCACGTTCCCTGTGCCGCAACCGAGAACTGGCTGTCGCCCGACGACGAGGCGTATTTCGGGGAATCGTTCCCGGACGTCGTCAGCGACCTGGAAGCGGCGGGAACGCTCTCGCGGCGGGAGACCGACGCCGGGCTCCGGTGGCTCTTCGACGGGGACGGAAGCCCCCAGCACGGGATGAGCCTCCGGACGATCGACGACCGGGAGGTGGACCTGCTCGATCGGCGGGACGGGGAGGTCATCGCCTCACTGGGGTTTTCGGACGCGCTCCGTGACGCCCATCCCGGCGCGATCTACCACCACCAGGGGGAGACCTACGAGGTGGCGGAGCTGGATCTCGATCGCGACGTCGCCGAGCTCACCCCGACGTGGGCGGACTACTACACCCGGGTGCTCACGGACAAGACGATCGTCGTCGACGAGGACCGGAAACGACGACCCCTCCCGGCCCGGCCGGAGACGACCGTCCGATTTGCGGATCTCACCGTCACCGAGCGGGTGACCGGCTACGAGCGCCGGGACGGCTCCACCGGGGAGCCGTTGGGGCGGGTCGACCTCGACCTGCCGGAGACGACGCTGTCGACGACCGGGCTGTACGTGACGGTGCCGCCGGACGTGGAGCAAGATATGCGTGCATTCGGTACCGGAGACGCCGGCGACGCGGGCGGGACGAACGGCGAGTGGGCGCTCGCGGGCGGGATCCACGCCGCCGAACACGGCGTGATCTCGCTTTTCCCGCTTGCGTTTCTCTGTGACCGGGCGGACGTCGGCGGGCTCTCGACGCCGTGTCACCCCCACACCGACCGTGCGACAGTGTTCGTCTACGACGGGTACCCCGGCGGTGTCGGCCTCACCCGGCGGGGGTTCGACGTCGCCGAATCGCTATTCGAGCGAACCGCGCGCCTGATCGACGGCTGCGGCTGCGAGGACGGCTGTCCCGCGTGCGTGCAGTCGCCCCACTGCGGCAACGCGAACGAACCGCTCGCGCCCGAGCCCGCCGCGTTGCTTTTGAGTAAGCTGGTCGGGACGCAGTTGGATCTCTAGTGGGCAGGGTCGGTGACGGCTGCGACTCCACGAAACCCGTCTCGCCCCCTTCACGGATCCCTCGCCGTGTTCGTCGAGCACGACTAACCCTTCTATACCACCCGGATCCTACTTAAAAAGTCGCCGACGGGATCCCGTCTCCCCGGTAAGTGTTCCAGGGACAGTTTCACCTCCAGCGGATGTGGCGTCACTCCGGCAGCACGGCCTCGAAGAAGGTCCACGACTCGCCCTCCACCAGGACGTCGCCGGTCGTCCATTCGTTCTCGATCGCGAGTCCCACATCCCGGAGCTGCTCTCTGGTCGTCCGTGCGCCGGCGATGTGCCACTGCATCTCCGCGCCCGTCTCGAGCCAGTCGGGGTTTTTTCCACGCCACGGTTCGGTGCCCTCCGAGAGGAGTACTCGACCGCCCGGACGGACGACGCGTGCGAACTCCTCGATGGCCCGCCGGTGCTGGTCCGCCGGGACGTGAATCAGCGAGTGGAAGGCGACCAGCCCGTCGACCGACGACTCCGGGAGGGGAAGCTGGGTGAAATCGCCCTGTATCAGGGTCGCCTCGGGGACCCGTTCGGACGCCAGATCCAACTGTACGGCCGAGACATCGAGTCCGATCGGCGGCGACTCGGACGTCCGCTCCGCGAGCGCTCGCAAGATCGGCGTCCCCTGGCCACAGCCGGCGTCGAGTACCGACGAGCCCGGCGGAAGCGAGTCGAGGAACTCCTCGAATATCTCCCGTTCCTCGTCGTCGAACGAGCGCCAGGCGGCGAACGCCTCGGCCACCTCGTCGTATCCGCGACGAACGGCGTCCTTCTCTACCATGCTACGACAGCACGTGGTTGCCAGGTATTGTAGTTGACGGAAACTACTCACGACGGATATTTTCCGGAGCCTACTCCCGTGCCGCCTCGATCCGCTCGCGGAACTCCCGGGCCGTCTCCGTGATCGACTCCGGGTCGCCCCGTTCGACTGCGTCGTAGTCCACGAGCGAGCTTCCGGCCCCGACGCAGACCGCCCCGGCCTCGACGAAGTCGGCGACGTTGTCGAGATCGACTCCGCCGGTGGGCATCATCGGGATCTGTCCGAGCGGGCCCTTCATCGACGACAGGTGCCCCGGGCCGAGCGTCGACGCCGGGAACACCTTCACCAGGTCGGCGCCGGCCTCGTAGCCGCGGATCGCCTCCGTCGGCGTCATGATCCCGGGCGCGACCAGCGCGCCGTAGCGGTTCGCCGTCTCGATCACATCGGCATGCAGCGACGGTGAGACGACGAACTCCGCACCGGCAAGCAGGCAGGCCCGGGCAGTCTCCGAATCGAGAACCGTCCCCGCGCCGACGACCGCCTCCGGAACGCTCGCGTTCACCTCCGCGATGAGGTCGCTCGCGCCGTCGGTGTCGGCGGTGATCTCGATGGCGGTCACCCCGCCGGCCACCAGCGCGTCGACGGTGTCGATCACCGTGTCCGGATCCCCGCCGCGCATGACCGCCACGACGCCGCTTTCCCGCAGCGCTTCGAACGTCCCCAGCGATTCGTCGGTCTCGTGAGCCATGTCCCGGTGTCGGGCGAGCACCGGAATAAAAGTATCAGTCGGTGCGGGGGATCGCGTACGCCCCGACAGCGAAGGCGACGACCGCGAGCCCGATCACGACCGCGAGCTCCGGCTTCCAGGACATCGTCGGATCGAACGTGATCGCCCGCACGCCCCGGGCGAAGTAGGTGACCGGCGAGTGCTCGACGATCGGGAGGATCCAGGCGGGGAACATCTCGCCGCTCACGAACGCCTCCGAGAGGAACAAAAGTGGGAACGCGATGCCGTTCGAGGCGGCGATCGCGCCGTCGCGCGAGTCGGTGATTCGGCCGAGGACAGCGCCGACCCCACAGAACAGCGCAGACGCGAACGCGACGAAGGGGAGCAAAACCACAAGCTGCCCGGATAGTGGGATCGCCGCACCGGTAAGTCCGACGACCAGAACCAGGATGAGGAGGCTCGCCGCGACGATGATCAACACGTTGACCATGGTGTGAGAAAACAGCCACTCCGCCCGGGACAGCGGCGTCGTCGCGAGTTTCTCGAACCGGTTGTCCTCGCGGTGGCGGGCGACCTCGCTACCGATGCGCGAAAGTGGGGTAAACAGGACCACCGTGACGACGTACCCCGGAACGTAAAAGCCCGCAGGCTCCGCGAACAGCCCGCCGTCGGCCGACTGCGTCTGGATGAGCGCCCCGAAGATCAACACCAGAAGTGCCGGAAAGAGGAACGTAAAAAACACCGCGGTGCGCCGCCGGAAAAACGAGCGCCAGGCGGCGAGCGACTCGGCTCGGACGCGTCGAACTCGACTCCCGACGCGCCCGGGTCGATCGGTCATTCGTCCCCCCCGTCGGCGGAGACGGTCGGTTCAATCTCCGGTGTCGCCGTCGCCGAACCGTCGACGGCGATTCCCGCGCCAGGGGCCCGCCGTCCCTCGAACGATTCCCCAGTCAAGGAGAGATACACGTCTTCGAGGGAAGGTTCCGTCCAGGTCAACGACTCGTAGCTCGCGCCCGCCGACTCCAGGGCGTCGACTGCAGCCGGGATGTCGGCCGGCGTCACGCCGGAGAACACGACGTTCCCGCCGGCGGCCGTAACCTCGAAGCCGGTCGCGTCGGCGAGAGCGTCGGTGATGTCGCTCGGTGCCACAGTGCCACGGACGACCAGCCGGCTCCGGCCGCCGTACTCGGCGATCAGCGACGCCGGCGTACCGGCAGCCACGAGTTCGCCGTCCCGAAGCATCCCGACCCTGTCGGCGAGCCGCTCGACCTCCGCCATCGAGTGACTCGTGAGGAAGACAGTGGTCCCGCCTTCCGCGAGCCTGTCGATCAGGCTCCACAGCGACCGACGGCCGGCGGGATCGATCGACGTCGTCGGCTCGTCGAGGAACAGCACGTCCGGATCGTTCACCAGCGCGGTCCCGACACAGGTTCGGCGACGCTGTCCCCCCGAGAGGTTCTCGTACCAGGTGTCGGCGGCGTCTTCGAGTCCGACGTCGGCGAGGACCTCCCCCACCTGCCGTGGACTTTTGTAGAGCCCCGCGTAGTAGCCGATCAACTCGCGGGCCGTGAGTCGGGCGGGTGGAGAAAACGACTGCGGGAGGAGCCCGATCCGCTGGCGGCTGACTTCGGTGGGGCGGTCGCCGAGGACGGTTATCGAACCGTCGTACCGGATCGTTCCCGAAAGCGCCCGCACGAGCGTCGTCTTTCCCGCGCCGTTCGGGCCGATGAGCCCGAACACCTCGCCTCCGTCGACCGACAGGGAGACCCCCGAAAGCGCCGTGGTCTCGCCGTACCGCTTGCGTACGTCCTCGGCGACGAGCGCCGCGTCCATACCCTCCGAAAGCCAGCGACGGCCCTAAGCGTTCCTTTTCGATCCGGGGATCGAGCCTCGCATGCGAACGTCGGTCAAAACAGGGTCGCGTCGAAAAGCACTGCGAGCAACGCGAGCCCCAGATACGCGTTCGAGGCGTGAAACGCACGGAACGCGGCTTTTTCGGTGCGTTCGAAGTGGAGCCGGATCACGGCCCACAGGAACACGCCCCCGACGCCGACAGTCGTCGCAGCGAACAGCCACCCCAGGTCGGTCCACGCCGCCAGGACGGCCGCCACCACGAGCGTGGCGCCCAGATACCAGACGATGTGTCTCCGCGTGGCCGTCTCGCCGCGAACCACCGGCATCATCGGGAAGCCGCCGCGGGCGTAGTCCTCCTTGTACGCCAGCGCGAGATTGTAGAAGTGGGCGGGCGTCCACGCGAAGATCAACGTCGCGAGCAGCACCCCGCCGAGACCGATCTCGCCGGTGACCGCCGCCCAGCCGATGAGCGCCGGCAGTGCCCCGGCGGCGCCACCGATGACCGTGTTCTGGACCGTGTTGGGCTTCAACACCAGCGTGTAGATCACGCTGTAAAACAGGATCGCGACGAGTCCAAGCGCCGCCGCGAGCAGGTTTACCCACGCGAACAGCACGAGCGAGGCTGTCGCCAGAACGAGCCCGAACGCCACCGCGTTGCGGATCGGAATCAGGTCGATCGCGAGCGGCCTGTCGCTCGTTCGCTGCATCCGTCTGTCGACGTCCCGCTCGAGAACGTGATTGAACGTTCCCGAGGCGCCGATCGCGAGCGCGCCACCGCCGAGCGTCGCCACGACGGTGCTCGGCGTGAAGCCGGGGCCACCTGCAAGCGCCATCGCGGCGGCGGCGACCAGACACAGCAACCACATCAGCCGGGGCTTCATCAGGCTGTAGTACGCCCGCACGGTGAGTTTCACGCGGACGATCGACGAGGTCGGTAGCTCCGGTCGCTTCGACGCTTTCATACCCCCACCGTCTGCCGGGGGAGCCCCCGAACCGTCCGTCGAGACGAGTCCGGGCGTGTCGACTCCACCCGTGTCGGTGTCCTCGTCGTGACCGGTCAGGATCTCGAGCCGCCACGCAAGTGCTGCGAGCGTACTCGCAAAAATGAGGACGCCGACTACGAGGTGGATCACGGACAGGGGAGCGTTCGCGCCGGCGACCGCCACGACTGCGCCGATCCCGGCCTGGATCGGGTACAACGCGAGTGCGACCCCGAGTGCTGCCATGACGCGGCGTTCGACGCCGCGTCGCCACGCGAGAACCGTCGTGAACGACAGAACGATCCCGACGACGACCGCCGCCAGTCGGTGACCGACCGCGACCCAACCGTCGGTCGTCGTCGGAAGGCTCAACCCGTCCCCACAGGCCGGCCACGCCATACACGCCGACGCCGCATCCGTCACTGCCGTAACCGCGCCGGCGACCAGCAAGAGATATACGCCCATCGCTGTCGCGGCCAGCAGTCCGGGAAGGGAAATCGAAGGGAAACGGGTCACTATCAGCACGTAGGGCGCGTTCCACATATATGTTCCGCGGCTCCGTCTGCCGATTCGAAGCTCGGGAGCGAGTATCCGACGCGTCCGAAAAACGACCGGAGCGGTCCGGCGCCGCCGCGCCGGGAAAATCGAGGCGTGGACGGTGGCAGGGTGCGCGGCGTCGGGGGGATGATCCGCGCGTGGGGGATGTCGCCGGACGCTGGGGAAGCGTCCGAGCGAAAGGTGGGCGACCACGCATGTCGGGCGGCGCGTGGAACGGCGTGAACCGTCCGGCACCGGAAGGTAGGGCCCGGAAACTGAAAGGAATGACGCTTTTTTCCGAAAGTCAAAGAAAGATAAATAGTCGACAACGACACGATTCGGGGATCCCTACCCCTCGAGAAGTCGCTCGTACACCGGCCACGACGCGTCACCATCCGGCGGGGGGATCTCCTCGCCGTCGATAACGACGCCGCTGCCGGCTTCCACCCGCCCAGCGACCCCGACCGGGGTGTCCCGTTCCCGGAGCGCCTCGACCACGCGGTCGGTGTCCTCCGGATCGACCGCGATCAGGAGCGTCCCCGCACTCGTCGCACGCCACGGATCCATCCCGAGCGCCTCACACGTTTTCAGAACAGGTGACTGTGTGGGCACCGCGTCGGTGTCGAATGCGATTCGGACGTCGCCGCTTTCGGTGATCTCGTGGAGTGCACCGACGAGCCCTCCCTCGGTGACGTCGTGCATCGCTGTCACCCGACCGGCGGCGGCCGCCGTCGCCGCGTCCCGAACCGCGTCCAGATCGTCCAGCCCGGACTGAACGGTTGCAAGCGTCGACTCGTCGACGTCGACCTCGTCGGGAAACAGCGACGACAGCAGGCCGGCTGCCTCGACCGCCGGTCCGCGGGTGACGAGAAGGTCGTCCCCGGGGCGTGCGCCGTCGGGACGAACGATCCCTTCGGGATCTCCGACCGCCATCGCGGTCGCGCCGCCGACCCAGGGGTACGAACATCCCTCGTATCTGGCCGTGTGTCCGGTGACGACGCTTACGCCCAGATCGCTGCACTCCTCGTGGACGGCGTCCCAGACCTGCGCGAACTCCCCGTCGGTCATCGACGGGGGAAGCGTGAACGCGATCGAGAGATGCGAAGGAGGCAGTCCCGAGACGGCGACGTCCGAGAGGACGATCCGAACCGCGAACCGGCCGGCGCGCCGAAAGCCGAGTTGGGGGAGGATCGACACCGGGTCAGTCGCCGTCACGACGGCAGTGTCCTCGACGGTAACGACCCCGAAATCGACACCGTGTTTCGGCCCGAGTGCAACGTCGTCCCGCGTTGCGCCCAGCTTCGGTTCGATCTGCGTCTCGAAGAACTCGCGGTCGACCTTTCCGGTATCCGGCATCAATTCGACGGACGCAGGGACCGGATTTGTACGCTTTGCACCTGGCTCGATACGACGCCCACGCGACGCCGACCCCGGGGCGGTTCACCGCTCCCGATCCCGGATCCGATCGCGGGCGTCTTCGGGCGACTCCGTCTCCAACAGTGCCTCAACCTTTCGTTCGAACTCCTCGTCGCCGAGGTCGCCGCGTGCGTATCGGTCCCGGAGCGTCGCGAGCGCCTCGTCGTCTGTGTTCTCGCGATCTCGCGTCCGAGCAGTCCGATCCGCCGGCTCCTCTGCTCCCGTTTCCCGGCCGCTCAAAAGGAGGTACCCGGCACCGAGCACCAGCGCGACAAACAGCAGCCACCCGCCGAACATCGGTGCCCCGAACGCCATCATCCCACCACCCATCATCGTCGATCCGCCGAACGTGAACAACCAGCCGAGCAGAAGGGGGGCGAAAAGAAGCACCACCCCCACCAGAAGCAGCGTTCGTAGCAAACCGTTGTCGCTCATGGATACAGATACGCTGTCGGGTTTTTTCCCCCTTTTCGTTGGTCGGTCGAGGCTATCGTGGACCGGAAAGTTTTGTTTCCGTAAGATTTCCCCGGATTGGCTTTCGAATCGAAAACGGACGGCCGGACTCCTGCCGGCAGGATATATAAATCCGGGGCGGACGTAGATTCGGCCATGTCCGGAGACGGGACAGCGAGCGGGGACGACCTCCCGGAGATCCCGCCGGAGGTACCCGGAGAGTCGGTCCGGATCCGAACGAGCGGGGCGAAGCTGCACGCCGTTCGCGCCGGGCCGTCGGAGGGCCCACTCGTCGTGTTGTTACACGGCTTTCCGGAGTTCTGGTACGGATGGCGCGAGGCGATCGCGCCGCTCGCGAACGCGGGGTACCGGGTCGTCGTCCCGGACCAGCGGGGATACAACAGAAGCGAAAAACCGTCCGGCGTGTGGCCGTACCACATCGACGAACTCGCCGCCGACGTGGCCGACATCGTCGAGGCGCACGGCTGTGAATCCGCGGGGATCGTCGGTCACGACTGGGGCGCGGCGGTCGGCTGGTGGCTCGCGATGCACCGACCCGAGCGTGTCTCCTCGCTCGTGGCCGTCAACGCCCCACATCCCTCAGTCATGTATCGAAGGCTCGGGGAAAGCTGGAGCCAGCGGCTCCGAAGCTGGTACATCCTCGGGTTTCAGGTTCCCCGAGTCCCGGAAGCGGTCGCCCGCGCCGGAAACTGGCGGCTCATCGTGCGGGGGATGCAAAAGAGCAGCCTCCCCGGGACGTTCTCTCCGGTCGATTTTCGTCGGTATCGGCGAGCCTGGAGTCGCCCGGGAGCGTTCACCGCGATGGTGAACTGGTACCGGGCGGTCGGGCGCGACCGTCCCCGGCCGGAGACCGCACGCGTCGAACCGGAGACGCTCGTAATCTGGGGCGCCCGGGACCAGTATCTGGAACGCGAAATGGCCAGAGAGAGCCTCGAATACTGTGCTGACGGGCGATTGAAAACCCACGAGGACGCGACCCACTGGGTCCACCACGAGGAGCCGGTCGCCGTCGCCGACGAGATCCGGGACCACCTCGACGCGTTCACGCGGGTCGCCCGCGAGTAGCGGCCACGGAAGTGGGTCGCGAGCGCAGCATCTCGGCGATTTCGGGCTACCCTTCGGAACTCCCCGCCGGTGAGGGGTCGCCACGATACGTCCGATACACCGGTCCCGCGAGCAACAGGACGCCCAGGAGCGCGAGACCGGCGACGAACCGCCAGTCGAGAACCAGCCCGTCGGCCAGCAGCGACTCCGCGGAGACCCCGATCAGGACGCCGGCGATCACCCAGGGAAGTTCTCCGGCGGCCGTCCCCACGAGGAACGGACGCGGCGGGACCCGGGCGGCGCCACACGCGACTGTGATCACGTCGGAAGGCGCCGGGAGCAGTCGGCTGGCAGTCACGGTCCGGATCCCGCCGCCCGCGTCGACGAGGCGAGCCCCGGCCGCCGAGAACCGTCCGTCGGGAACCGTCCGGATCGCGAGGAGGTACGGCGGTACTGCCGTCAGCGTGAGCAGCCCGACGCCGATCGGAACTCCCCACAGGCCGTAACCGTATCCCGCAGCGATCGCAAGCGGCGTGGTCGGCCACGCGAGAAACGGTCGGACGACCGCGACCACAAGCAGGAGGGTGCCGAACGCGATCGGACGGTCGGCGAGCCAGACGAGCGCCGACAGCGCACGCTCCGGGGAGGTGGTCCACGCTCCCACGAGGACGACGACGAGCACGGCAGTTCCGAGTGCGATCCGACGACGGTTCACGATCCGTTCTCGACCGTTGTTCCCGGCCTTCCGGACAAACGCTTTGTGATCGCCCGCGGATCGAAACGGGGACGACCGGCCGCGAACGGACGGTTGCGGAAACCGTTATTGTGCCCCCCGGACAACGTGGCGACGTGAGCGAGCGCGAGCGCAAACGGGAACTCGGTCTCGAGCTACTTGCCAGCCTCGAGGACGAGGACCTCCCGATGTCGGCGGTCGTCGACCGGATCGAGACGATCACGACGAGCCCGTCGCTCACTCGAGAGATCCTCGACACCGCCGATCGGCGCGGACTGATCGACCGCGAGGACGGACGGATCCGGGTCCGACGCGGCGGGACGTTCGTCAGGTTCGAAAGCCAGGTGATCCAGCGGGACGGGGAGTTCGAGTGCAGACGGTGTGGGGCCTCGATCACGAACGGTCACTTCGTCCGGTTCGACGCCGGAGAGCTCGGCCCGTTCGGCTCCTCCTGTGTCAGAAAAGTGCTGGGACGCGAATGAAACGCAAACGAGACGCGATGGGACGCGATCGATCCGACGGGAGGCGACGAGACGCGATTGACACGACAGCAGTGCACTACCGTCCGCGGCGGAGTTCTTCGATCAACTGCTCGATGAGTTGTGACTGTCGATCGAGGCGCTCGCCCTGCCGTTCGACGGTCTCCCGCAGCGTTTCGACCTCCTCGATGAGCTGTTGGAAATCGCCGTCGGCGGCGCGTGCGGGCTCGAAGGTTCCTTCGAACCCATTATCGCTTTCGGAATCTGTCCCGGAGGCAGCCGTCGCGTCCGGCGCTGCACCGGTTCCGGCGTGTTCTCTGTCCCCGGGCTTCGACGCCGACTCACCGGATTCGGCGGCGGAGAGGACGTCGTCGATCGCGTCGTCGACAGCGGCGGCGTGTTCGGTGCCAGAGGGACCGTCTCCCCTCGACTCCGGGCCGGTGCCCGTCGCGTCGGAACCCGAGGAGACCGCGTCCGCCGCCGTGGCCCCCTCCGAGACGGTCGTTGCGTCGTCGGCAGCGTCGACTTCGGCCGGTTCCGCCGAGAGGGGATCCGGACCTTCGCCGAAGTCTGTCGGATCGGTCGTCTCCTTCCCGCCTTCCTCCTCCGGTTCGACCGCGAGTCGGAACTCCTCGAGGCTGGCGACATCGTAGTGATCACACAGCGCGTCCACGAGCGTCTCCTGGACGGCCCGCGCCTGCTCGTTGGGCGCCTTGAACCGCTGCTGTCGGCCATCGACGGTCAAGACGACCGACGTCGCGACCGATCCTTCCTCGAACCCCAGGTCGGTGACGTCGTCGTAGTGGAACTCCTCGTAGTCGTCGTCCCACACGGCGGTGCCGACGTGTTTGACGACCCGGTCGCTGGTGATTATCAGCGTCAGTTCGCTGAACCGGAAGGTGCGAAGCGCGGATTCCCCCGGATCCGTGATTCCAGCCGCGCTGAGCGTCCCCGCGAGCACCGGGTGAAGCGCGTCCTCGAGCCGTTTTGCCGGAATCGAGACGGTCCGTTCGCCGTCGAGCCCGTAATCGAAGGTGAGCTTCGCTTTCCGTCGCCCCTGCGAGACCGTGAGACGTTCCGCCCCGTGGGGATACTCCTCGACTGATTCGTCGGAGAGCAACCCCTCCGCACGGTAAACGAGGGTCCGAGACGGCGTCACGACGAGCCGGTCGTCGCCGCCCAGCGGGACCGTCGCGACGGCCTCCTCGTCGTCCAGACGTGTCGCGAGTGTCTCGGGCAGACTCATCACCTCCGACGTGTCCCCCATGCGATATAAATCCGCGGGATCGACGGTCGAACGGGCTGGATCGGGACCCACGTGGCGAAACACGGCAGCGGAACCGGGATGGCCGTTCCTCCGACACCCATTTAACCGCCGATAGCTTACCTCTCGTCAATGGCGGTCCAAGCGACCAGCGCTGGAGCCATCCTCTTCCGCGACACCCGCGATCGGAGGGAGTATCTCCTCCTGAAGAGCCGACCGGGGGACTGGGAGTTCCCCAAAGGCGGGGTCGAAGGCGACGAGGAGCTCCAGCAGACGGCGATACGGGAGGTCGAAGAGGAGGCCGGGATCGAGGAGTTCCGGCTGATCGACGGCTTCCGCGAAGACTACGATTACGTCTTCGAAGCGAACGGCAAAACGATCCACAAGACGGTCCACCTGTTCATCGCCCACTCGTTCGAGGCGAGCGCGGAGCTGTCGAAGGAGCACCGCGACCTCCAGTGGCGCGACTACGAACAGGCGATAAACACCATCACTCAGGACGGCCCCCGGGAGATACTCGAGGAGGCACACGAGTATCTCGACTCCCTGCTCGAAGAGCAGGAAAGCTACGTCTGACCCGAAAGCCGTCCCGAATTCTCGGCGACCGGGGGGACGTTTCGCGGGCGGCTCTCCCGCGGGATACACGCTTTTCGGTCTGGGCTCCAAGCTACTGGCATGTCTGACCCGCTATCCAGGAACCGCCTCGACGAGGAGGCCAGCCCGTATCTCCGGCAGCACGCCGACAACCCGGTCAACTGGCAGCCGTGGGACGAAACGGCGCTTTCGGCCGCCCGCAAGCGCGACCGCCCGATCTTTCTTTCGATCGGCTACTCGGCGTGTCACTGGTGTCACGTGATGGAGTCGGAGTCGTTCGCCGACGAGTCGATTGCGGCGGTGATAAACGAGGAGTTCGTCCCGATCAAGGTCGACCGCGAGGACCGACCCGACGTCGACAGCCTCTACATGACGGTGTGTCAGCTCGTCACCGGGGGTGGCGGCTGGCCGCTTTCGGCGTGGCTCACGCCGGATGGAAAGCCGTTCTACGTGGGGACGTACTTCCCGCCGGAGTCGCAACGCGGTCGACCGGGATTCGAAGAACTGTGCCGACGGATCGCCGATTCCTGGGCGGATCCAAAGCAGCGTACGGAGATGGAATCGCGCGCCGACCAGTGGATCCAGGCGGCCCGAAGTCACCTGGAATCGACCGGGGAATCCTCCGAGGCATCGAATACGGCAGACGGCGTCGTCGATCCCCTGGGTCTGGACGACGAGACGGGCAGCGACCTGCTCGCGTCGGCGACGAATGCCGCGCTGCGGAGCGCGGACGCCGACCACGGCGGGTTCGGCTCCGAGGGCCCGCAGTTCCCCCAGCCCGGGCGGCTGGATCTACTTTTGTACGGCGCCACGGCAGGAGGACGGGACGCAGCGCTGTCGGCTGCAACGCGGACGCTCGACGCGATGGCAGCCGGTGGAATGTACGACCACGTCGGCGGCGGGTTCCACAGATACGCGGTCGACCGAGAGTGGACGGTCCCGCACTTCGAGAAGATGCTGTACGACAACGCGCTGTTACCCCCGGTGTATCTGGACGCGTATCGGATCACGGGAACCGAATCGTACGCCCGGATCGCGACGGAGACCTTCGAGTTCCTGAAACGGGAGTTCCAGGAGGACCACGGTGGCTTCGCCGCCACGCTCGACGCCGAAAGCGAGCCGCCGGTCGGCCGCGACGGCGGCCCGACCGAAGGCGCCTTTTACGTCTGGACCCCCGGGGAGGTGCACGACGTCCTGGCGGAGCCGACCGCGACCCTGGTGTGCGAGCGGTACGGGATCACCGACGGCGGGAACTTCGAAGGGGGAACCACCGTGCCGACGATCTCGAAGCGGGTCGAGGAGATCGCCGACGATCACGAGATGGCCGTCGACGCGGTCGAGGAGGCGATCGAAGAGGGCCGCGAGTCGCTGTTCGCCGCTCGGGAAGATCGACCGCGTCCCGATCGCGACGGGAAAGTGATCGCGGCGTGGAACGGGCTCGCGATCTCGGCGTTTGCCCGGGGCGCGCTGGTGCTGGGGGACGACAGCCTCGCGGACACCGCCCGGGAAGCGCTTGCGTTCCTTCGCGATCGGCTGTGGGATCCCGACGCCGGGGAGGCGGGACGGCTCGACCGCCGGTGGCTCGACGACGACGTGGCGGGGCCGGGCTATCTCGACGATTACGCGTTCCTCGCGCGGGGCGCGTTCGACCTGTATCAGGCCACCGGGGACGTCGAACCCCTCTCTGTTGCACTCTCGCTTTCCAGAGCCGCGATCGCGGAGTTCTGGGAGGAAGTGGACGAAACGCTGTACTACACTCCCGAATCGGGGGAAACGCTCCAGGTCCGTCCCCAGGAGTTCACCGACGGGTCCACGCCGTCGAGCCTCGGTGTCGCGGCGGAGCTACTGATCCAACTCGACGCGTTCGCGCCGGAAGAGGAGTTCGGCGACCGCGCCGACCGCATCCTCGGGACTCACGCCGACCGGATCCGGGCGAGCCCGATCGAGCACGTCTCTCTCGTCAGGGCCGCAGAGCGCCGCCGGCGCGGATCATTCGAACTGACGGTCGCTGCCGACGAGTTCCCCGAACCGTGGCGAGAGTCTCTCTCGAAACGGTACCTTCCGGGATCGATCCTCGCACATCGGCCACCGACTGACGACGGTCTCGACGGGTGGCTCGAGACGCTCGGGCTGTCTGCGGCACCGCCGGTCTGGGCGGACAGGAACGCCGTCGACGGCGAACCGACGGTGTACGCCTGTCGGGAGTTCAGTTGCTCACCGCCGAATCACTCGATTTCCGACGCGCTCGACTGGTTCGAGACGAGGGACGAGAGGAAATAGCTGCCAGCCGGGACGCACTTAACTGGCTGGACGGCGAACTCGCCGAAAATGGAACGGTACGATCTCCTCTACAGGCTCTACGACGAGTTCGACACCGAGACGCTCCGCGAGTACCAGGACTTTGTCGACCTGTTCCCGCCCGTCGACTCCCGGGTCGCACTCGACCACTGGCAGGACGCGAACGACGAACTCGACCGCCGGAAAGAAGAGATCCGGACCGCCTTCCCGTCCGGCGGGGTGTTCGCCGAGGTTGCCGCCCGAGCCGACCGGGAGTCGGCGTTCACTGCGCTGGATCTGCTCACATCCTACGACCGGGCTCTGAATGCGCTCGTGCTCGACGTCGACGAGACGCTTCGATCCGCAGGGGGTACCGACAACGAGATCCCTCGGGACACGCTCCACGTGTTGACCGAGTTCCACGAGGCGGGCGTTCCGATCGTCATCTGCACCGGCCAGACCCTCGAGAACGTCAAGGGCTTTATGATCCAGGGGCTGGGAAACGAGATCGTCCACTCGGGGAAGATGAGTATCGTCTACGAGGCGGGAACCGGCGTGTTCACGCCCGGCCACGGCTCCCGGACGAAACAGCTCCTGTATGAAGATCTCGACGAGGGCGTCCGATCCGTCTTCGACGAGATCCGCTCGCGGGTGCTGCCGGACGCTCCAGAGGAGATCCGCCGGGGCTGTCACCTCCAGGGCAACGAGTTCAACGTCACGCTGAAGCCGAACTTCGAGACCGGAAGCGACCGCGCCGAGGCCGTGATCGACTCGGGGGTGGTGTATCTGCTCGATCTACTCGGGGAGGCTGTCGCCACACACGTGGACGGCGCTGGCGAGGAGTTCCCGGAACATCACACCGAGGACGGCGGCCTCGATCCGGGTCCGGCGTGGGCCCGGGCGTTCTACGCCGACGCGGATCCGGAGGTCCGCGAGGTGCTGGAAACCGAACGGGAGACGTCCTCGATCGGGGTCGACGACGTCCCCGACCCCGTCCGGGCGCTCTTCGAGCGGATCGACGTCGCCTACTACCACGCCGACGCCGCCGAGATCGGTTCGCTGGAACTCAACAAGGTCGCCGGGGTCGAAGCCGCCCTCGACGTGCTCGAAATCGAGGACCCGTTCGTGCTGGTGATGGGCGACAGCAAGTCGGACCTCCGAGTGATGCGGTGGGCCGAGGAACACGACACCGGGGTCGCGGCAGCACCCGCACACGCCTCCACGGACGTGCTCGAACACGTGATGGATACCGACGATCTGGTGTTCGAGAAGGGGCAGTCTGCCTCGCTTTTACGCACCGCGTTCGTGATGAATCTACTCGCCCGGATCGAATGAGAAGCCCCGACTAGCCGGGGCGGCAACCGCGGATCGTGTCGTCGACAGAACACTTATGTCCGAGTAACCACCCAGTATGTGGTAGTGCGTGGGTCGTCGAGTGAAGCGACGGGGGGACAGCTACTGCAGCGGGATAAGCGTCAGCGCCAGGACACACAGGACGTCTACGAGCTCCTTCGCAACGAACGACGCAGGTACGCCCTCCACGCGTTGTCCGTCGCCGACGGGCCCGTGTCGGTCGGGGATCTCGCGGATCGAGTGGCCGCGTGGGAACACGACACCACCGTCGAGCAGATAACCGAACGCGAGCGTCATCGGGTGTACACGTCCCTACAGCAGGTTCACCTCCCCCGGCTCGACGAGGCCGATCTCGTCCGGTTCGACGAGGACCAGGGGGTCGTCGACCCGTCGCCGGGGATCGAGACGTACGACGTCTACCTCGACGTCGTCGGCGCGGAGGAAATCTCCTGGAGCGGCTACTACCTCGGGCTGTCGCTGGTTACACTCGCGGTGTTCGTGCTGGTCTCGCTCGAACTGTACCCGTTTACGCTGCTCCCGGTCGAAGCCTGGGTCGCGGGCGTCGTCGTCGGATTCCTGGGATCGGCCGTGATCCACGTGTGGTCGGTTCGGCGAACGACCGGCGGGTTTGCACGTCTCCGGGCCGACGGAGACGCGGGATAGCGGCTAGGAGCCGCCGTCCGAACGTCGGTTGTTATCCGAGCCACCGTTTCCGTCGACGGAGCCGGAGGGCTGTCCGTCGGCCGCCCCGGTTCCGTTCTCCTCATCCCCAGCCGAAACGTCGTCCTCCGCTGTCCCGGTTTTCGGGACGGACGCGGAGACGATCTCCTCGGACTCGAACACGCCGTCGGACATCGGTGTATTCTCGCTTTTGGGCTGCAGGAGCTCCTCGTCGCTGCCGTCACGATCCCGACCAGGGGTGGGAACCGCGGGCGGTTCGTACGTGTAGACGTACTCGTCGGTGATCACGTAGAACGTGTTCCGTTCGGGGTCCTCGATGACTCCGGCGGAGTTGTCGATCGCGAAGTCGACCAGATCCTGTAGCGATGCGGCGCGAGCAGTCGGGCGTTCGAGCGCATCACCGGGCAGCGAGATCCGGGTCACCCACTCGTCGAACTCGGACCTGTCGTCGCGGAACGCGAGCCAGTCGCGTTCGGCGTCGTCGACCGCGAACCGGCCGGTGTGACGCCCGGCGGCGACGCCTGCCCCGCCCACCAGACCGACGAAAAGGAGAATCGGCGCGAGGACGCCACCCAAAAGCCCGGGGTCTGCCGGCTCGGAGACGGGTTCGGTCCGCTCGAACTCCTCGGTCAGGAAACCGGGATCGTCGACGCGGTATGTCGTTCCGTCCAGGTCGAGCGGCAGCTCGTAGGTCAGTTCCGCCGTCTCCCGGTCGCCGTCGAACGTGCCCTCGATCGTTACTGTCGTCTCGACGAACAGTTCGAGCGTGCCGGGATCGGCACCGATTTCCTCGCGGATCTGCCCGATCCGCTCGTCGAGGGCGGTGGTGTTGATCGAGAACGTCGTCTCGACGGTCCCGTCCGGATCGAGCCCGTCGGCCGACGCCGAATCCAGCACGTCAGTTTCCGACCAGTAAACCGTCTCCGTCTCTTCGTCTACCGACTGCGCGACGAGCGTGCTCTCCGTGTCGATCGAGACGTCCGAGGCGTCCGTCGCGGTGTAGCCGACTTCGAACGCTCCCGAGAGGGTCGGCGCGATCGCGCCGAAGTAGGTAGTCCGGTCGTCGAGTTCGGTGCCGACCGGGAACACGGTGTTGTCCTCCGTGACGGTCGCACTGTGGCTCCACTCCGCGTCGACGCTCCAGGAGGAGACCGTTTCGGTCGTCGTCTCCTCCGGAGGATCGACGTACGCGCCGTAGGCGAACCAGCCCCCCGCGAGCGCCACCAGCAGAAACACCGCAAGCAGGACGCCCCAGTTCGAGTCGACGAACGCGCGAACCCGGAGTGTCCGTTCGTTCACGGCTCTGTCCCCCCGCATGCCCCGACGACGTGACATTGTTGTTACTTTTCACCGTTTGCCGGTCGTCGTCTTATAGCTTCGGCCGGTCGCGAACTCACTCCGCGTCCGCTCCGGTCGTCTCTGCCAGTACGTGAGTTACTTCCCCGACGTACGCGGCGACGAACGCGATCGCAAAACCCAGGAAGTGCACGTAGAGGTTGACGACGCGGTTAGCAGCGACGAGTTCCGACGGGAATCCGACGAGGGGATAGCCGACGAGCAACACCCCGCCGACGAGGGGGAGTTCGACGTATCCGAACGGTCGTACCGGACGTGACGGGGATCCCAATCTGTTCCGGGCACGACGTTCCCGGACGAGAATAAATCCACCGTAGCCGGCGGCGAGGAGTCCGGAGACGACCGCTATCGCCACCGTCGCGTCCGACCGCGGGAGGACGATTCCGCTGATGATCCCGACCACGAGGAAAAACAGCACGGGCAGATCACGGGCTCGCAGGTCGGAGACGAAAAACGGACGAGCGTAGTTGTACAGCGCGACCGGAAGGATGCCGAAAAACGCCATGATGACACCCGAGCTCCCGTACCCGATCGCGTCCCGGGGGACCGCGAGGTTCAGCCCCGAGAGGACGAACGGCCCCGCCAGCAGTACGGTGGCGAACATGGTCCAGAACAGTCGGCGACGATCTGCAAAGATCGAAAGGAGATACGTCGTCGGCACCACGAGCAGGTATCCGAGCAGGTTCGCGAGGAGATGATCGACGTGGAAATGAACGAAGTGGGAGGCGTACGCAGTGATCACCGTCGGGTCGGTGTACGCAAACACGAGTGTGCGCTTCGTTTCCGCCGGGAGCAGAGCGGTTCCCACGAGCACGAGGGGGAAAACTGCGAGCAGCGCACTGTCCCGGAGTGAGACGAGCCGCCAGAGCACCGCAGAAAACGGCGGCAGTTCGCCGTCATTCAGGGCTCGGGTTCCCGTATCGCGTGCACCGTTCATGAATTATTGCCTCATCTCCGCGGCATCCGCCTGACGAGATACGTCGTTGCCAGGACGATGACGAGCAACGAAACGAGTCCGACCGTCCGCTCGAGATCGATCCCGGCGGGCTCCTCGATCCCGTCGAACGGTTCGTCGATCTCGGCCGGGGTGTCCTCTGGTTCGGGCGTCACCTCGGGATCGTCCGGGGTGGAGGGGGTCGAATCCGCCGCCCCCGGCGTCGTGACCGACGGCTCCTCGGTTTCCGGCGGATCCCCGATCGGCGGCGCCTCGACGGTGAGCTCCCCGACAGCCTCGCCGTCGACGGTTATCTCGTAGACACCCGGCTCGTCGAACACTGCCTCGACGGTGGCGACCGTCCGGTTTCCTGCCGGAACTGCGACCGTTGTCGTCGCGATCACCGTTTCGTTCGCCCGCAGAGTGAGGTTGGCGTCCCCTCCGGCGAGACCATCGTTTGCGAGCGTCACAGTGACCGTCGCCGGTTCGTCGACCGCGACGGTCGACGGATCGAGACTCGTCTCCTCGACGCGCAGGACCGGGGCGTCGACGCCGACAGCGTACACCGGGAACCGACCCGCGTCGGTTCGGAGGAGCACGCCTTCGTCGGTCGTTTCCACGACTTCCGTTTCGAGGGATATCCAGCTCTCGTTGACCGGATCGAAGCCGTACAGTCGAATCGACGCCGGATCGAGTTCGTCGATCGGATCGGGGTTGCGTACCGTTCCGGGCGTCTCGATACCGGGCGTCGCGAGTCGTTCCGACGACACGAAGACGTCGTAACTGACGTCCGTCACCGACGTCGCGTCTCCGGCGTGGGGCTCGAACTCGGCGGTGAAGTAACCGAGCGGGGCGGCACCGGTCCCGGCCGGATCGAGCGCAGGCCGGTCGGAGAGCTGCGTTGGGCTCCCTTCGAGGCGGACGTCGACAGTGTCGTCGGATGACGTCGTGAACGCCGCCGACTCGAGCGTAACACCGTCGACGATCTCCACGGAACAGGCGTCGACGCGCGTCGTCTCGCCGCCCCTGGCGTTGTACACCGTCCCCTCACACAGGGTCGGCGCCGGCGAGGTGAAGGAGAAACTCGTCCGGGTCGTCGTCACCGCCCGGTCGTCCGTCTCCGGTTCCGTGGGGAACTGGGCGCGAATCGTGAAGTTACTCGTCACCAGGCCCGGATCTGCGCCGGTCGAGTCGACGTGCAGGCCGATCGACGCCGTCTCGTTCGGGGACAGGGTGAGGTTCGCGTTCTCGCCTTCGATCGATTTGCCGTCGCTGGTGAAGGTGAGTAGTTCGCTTTCCGCGACGTCGGTGTCCGGATCGTCGCCGTGTTCGATCCACACCGTCACCGGCGTGTCGTTTTCGGTCGTCGATGCGTTGTACGTCACCGTGAACACGTCGTGTATCGTCGTCCCCGCTTCGACGTTGACGCCGCGCTCCCCGTCGATGTTCGGATTGGAAGCGTCGATGGCGATCTCGATCTCGTCGTCGTCGTTTACGAACGCGTACTTGCCGTTCGGTCCGTCATGTGGTTCGAGCTCCAGATGCCCGGTCGCGTCCCCCCCGTCGTCCGGCCCGATCACGTCGATTCGGTCCCCGGACGCGAGCGCGTCGATCGGCGCTCCGGCAGTCGCCACTACCACGAGGCCGCTTGCGAGCGCAGCCGCAAGGAGGACGAAATGCGTCCGGTCCATCGTGTGCTACCGAGTCCTCGGGTTCGCGTTCGGTTCGACCTATCCGTCCAACATATAAGGTATTGATCCGTTTGAACGAGAGCTCCGGAACGGTTTTTTCGTTCGGTGTCGCTCAGGGTGACCTTGAGACGTTTTATGCCCACCGACCCGTCGACACGAGAGCGTCCCGAACCGACCGGTTGCCGAACGACTCCGGAGTGCGACACACCACCGGTGTATACGCGGTTGAAATACCCACTCGGGCGGCGCGTCGGAGCTGAATCCGATATTCGGGGGATCCAATCGCCAGCTAATCGGCGATTAAACGGAAATGTCAGTGGAGATAGCGCAACGCACGCGAGCCCGGTCGGGAAGGCATTCTCTGTCAGTGATTCTCAAGCCCCGCCTGAACGGGGGAGAAAGTAAAACAGTCGTTTATCTTTAATAGTATTCCGAGCAACATGTGAACCGAGATGGGTGTCGCGTCAGCCACAGGCCGCGGGGGGACCGGCCACGTAAGCGAAAACGAGTTGTTCGAGGTGTTAGCCAACCGGCGCCGGCGGTACGCGTTGCACGCGCTCAAACGCGACGCGGAGGGCGCAGACGAGCAGGTCGATCTGGGGACGCTGGCCGAGCAGGTCGCCGCCTGGGAGAACGAGGTGGATCTCGGGGAGGTGTCCTACGACGAGCGCAAGCGGGTGTACACCGCCTTACAGCAGTCGCACCTGCCGAAGATGGACGAGGCGGGGATCGTCTCGTTCAACAAGGACCGCGGGGTGGTCGAGCCTACGCCAGCGATGGAGGACGTCGAGATCTACATGGACGTCATCCACGGCAACGAGATTCCCTGGAGCGAGTACTACCTCGGCCTCTCGCTGGTGTCGGCGGCGCTGTACGCCGCCGTCTGGCTGGGGGTGTACCCGTTCACGCTGTTGCCGGACCTCTCGTGGGGGGTGTTCATCGTGGTCGCGTTCCTGGTGTCGGCGCTCGCGCACCGCTACTACACCTCCGAGATGCGGCTGGGAGCCGGCGACGTGCCGCCGGAGATGGAACGGGAGTCGTCCTGAGAAGCGGATCGACGCGGCAGTCACCCACGACAGCCACTGGCGAAACTGACACGGAACGTGAACCTGGGGGAGATATGACGGACGATCACACGGGGTCGAGTGCGAACACGGGAGGTGATCAGCGGTGAGCCCACTCACGCGAGTGAGCGTCGCGTTCGCGGTGCTGGGAATCCTATTTTTAGTCGCCGGGACCGGCGGCTTCTCGGCGATGACCGCCGATCGGGGCGTCGACGTGAGCGTCGTTCCTGACGACGAGGCGTACGTCGGAATCGAAACGGTAGGCGACGAACTGTCCGAAGAGGACCGAATCCACCTGTTGACGATCACGAACCAGTTCGCGAGCGGGATGGACGAATTGGACGTCACGGTGGCCGACGGGAACGACGTGATCGACGCCGACACAGTAGAACTCGAATCGACGGCGATCGGTGTCGGCGAAGGGACGGCCGCAACAGCCGAGTGTACAGCGGTCGAAAGAACTGGCGTGGTCGAACTCGACATCGAAGGCGGGGCGGGCGGCGCGAGCTTCGAGATCACTCGGACAGTCGAGGTCGATTGCGGGCCGACTACCGGAACGGAGACCGTGACACTGGAGAACGTGAGCACTGTCGACGGCGACGAAGGGGATCTCACCGTGGAGTTCAAAGGGACCGGAAACGTGTTCGTCTCTGGAGATCCCGGAAACTACACCGTGACGGTGACGTACAAAAAGGGCCAGGGTGAACCGACTTCCACCGAGAAAGAGATCGAGATACCCGAAAATCAGAAGGTTTCCCTCCGTGACGGCGGAGGCCAGATCATCAAGGTCACGATCGGCGACCGTACGGTTTCGAACCCGGTCTGGGGTTCGAACGGGTAGCGAACCCGACGGTCGGATAAGTGTAAGTACCACCGGACAGCATCGCGGATCCCCTTTAAATTCGGCGCGCGCGCGAGAAACGCGCGGAGGGCAGCCGTGTCGTCCGGCTCGCGGTTTCACCGCTCGCGACGGCGACACGGCTGCGGCTGGGGAGGAACGAGGCATCGACGACCAGGCCCAGCCGGGCCTGAACCGATCACGTCGACGACAGCTGACTCTCCGCGAACGTTTCAACTGAGGTATTTTTTACACAATAAAAACTACTAAATACTCTACGGAATCTCGAGAATACAAGGAAGGAAGGAAAGACAACAGGCAGGGAATCGCCGTCGGGGGATGACACGCGGCACGATGCGTCGCGTTCGGCGATGACTCACGGAGACGGAGCGTCGGAGCGTCCCGAGAGGGATCGAGCCAGTGGGGTAGCGACCGATCGCTACACAACGATGACTGACGAGCAAGTCGATTCACACGGACAGGCGAACCGCACACGAAGAGGACTCCTCCGGGGACTGGGGACCACCGCCGGCACCACCCTGCTGGCGGCCGGGATCGCGAATCATCTCGCCGGCTCGACGGCCGCCGTCGACGCCGACGCCTCGGAGTTCACCGCCGCCGACACGCCGACCGTCGAGAACAACGACGGCGAAGTGTCGGCGGTGTACGTCGCACCGCAGATCGAGATCGATTGGGAAAACTTCGCCGACGGCGTCGACGTGGTCTCGGTAACGCTCGAGGCGAGTGTGGGCGAACAGACAGACCTAGTATACGATGTAACCCTTGAAGGAACAGAAGACGACAGTAGTGACTCTGTTGACGAAGTCAAAGGGGGTACTAGTGAATTTTCTGAAAAAGAGGGGACTTTTGAAATCACATTCATCCAACACGACATCACCGGCGTCGGCACCGACATCACCGAGGACGACTTCAGCGACAGTTCGCTCGAGGCGGGGGACTCGAAGACGACGACGGTGGAACTCGAGTTGACCGTCGACGCCGACGGCAACCAGAACGAGGACGATACGGTGACGCTCTCGGACAGCTTCGACGTCGAGGTCGAAAACCCCGACGGCGAGACCCAGGTCGACGGCGACGCCAACACCGACGCAGAGTAGTCGGTACGGTCGCCTCGACTGTCGGAGTGGCCCTCGAAACGTGCCGTCCGATCGGCCCGACTGCGGGCCCGGATCGGTTGTTTTAATCCGAGACGGGGTTAGGGACGTGTATGGGTTTTGGAAGCTACGACGAGTCCGAACAACAGGATCAGGAAGTCGACGCGGACGAGAGCAAGGGCGTCAACGTCCACGAAAACGACCACGAGGGGGAAGTCAAGTTCGAGTCGGACGCGTCGACTGACGACCTCGTCGACCGACTGGCGGAAATCAAAGACGAAAACGAGGAGTAACGCCCCGATCGCCTCCGGTACGCTGTTACAGGTATTCACCCACGAGCGGTTCCACCCGATCGCGGACTTCCTCGGGAATCGACTCTGTCGGCGTGTTCACGGTGCCCTCGAGCGCCGAATGCGCCTCGCAGGTGTGGCCTTCGGGCAGGGTCCGAATCGCCTCCTCGACGGTCGCTTTTATTGCGCGCTGGTTCCGTTCGGCGTTCTCGAGCACTTCCTCCAGGGTCACCTGGCTGTCCTCCTTCCAGACGTCGTAGTCGGTGACGCCACAGATCGTCGCGTAAGCGATCTCGGCCTCGCGGGCCAGTTTCGCTTCCGGGATCGTGGTCATCCCGACCAGGTCCCACCCCTGCGACCGGTAGAACTCGCTTTCCGCCTTCGTGGAGAACTGCGGTCCCTCGATGCAGACGTACGTCCCCCCCTTCACCACGTCGGCGTCCATCCCGCGATCCGACACGGCCGTCCGGGCCGACTCGGTGAGGTGATCGACCAGCTCCGGGCTGTACGGCTCCGCGAACGGCTGGTGGACCACGATCCCGTCGCCGTAAAAGGACAGCTCCCGGTGTTTCGTCCGGTCGTAGATGTTGTCCGGGATCACGAGCGTCCCCGGCGGGAGCTCCTCCCTGAGGCTGCCGACCGCGTTCGACGCGAAGACGTGTGTGACCCCCGCGAGCTTCAGGGCGTACATGTTCGCACGATACGGCAGGTCGGTCGGCGACTTGCCGTGGTTCGGGCCGTGGCGGGGCAGAAACGCCACCTCGCGACCGGTGTCGCCGAACTCGCCGATCGTGACCGGCGCGCTCGGCTCCCCGTACGGGGTCGCATACTCCTTTTTTTGGACGTTCTCGAGGGGAAGTGCCTCGTAGATGCCGCTACCGCCGATGAATCCGATCATGTCCGGGACTGGGTGCCGTCGGAACTTATAAGCGGCGCGTCGGGGTCGAGAGTGCGTTCGACCGCGGCCGATCGCTAGGTTTCGGGGATTTCACGGTCCGATTCCTTCCACCGGGAACGCCGGACCGCTCGTCTGATGTCCTTCTCGGTGAAGCGCTCGGGGTCAACGACGGTCTTTCCCAAGGTTTCGAGAATCGAATCACCGAAGGCTGCAAGTTCCAGAACCTCCTCCGCGGACTTCGACCGGTAATCGCTGCAACGAACACCGAGTAGTTGACTCCGTTCGCCCAAATACTCCGCATGGAATTTCAACTCTTCACCTGCTCGGTGGCGAACTGAGAGGAAACTGTGTGTGGTCACTCGATGGTGATCGATTTCGACGGGGTCGAGTTCGACGACGTGTGGTGGAGTCCCATCCTTGTTGACCGACATCTGGTGGCCTGGGTCACCGACAAACCGAACCTGGATAGGCTCTTCTGAGAACGCGAGTTCGGTGCTCTTTCCTATTGAAAGGCCGATACCCAGGAGTTCCAGGAACTCGCGTAACCGATCGCCAGAAACGGGACCGTCGACAACGGTAGCGGCGACGGCACCGTTCCGGACCACCGACTGAGCGTTTTCCATTGAGCCTGCTTCGAAGGCAACGAATCTTGCATCGACGTCCCGAATCCGGTCGAGGCTAACACCGCCGTTAGCGCAGACGATTTCGTCTTCCTCCAAGGGGAGTGCGACGTATACCCCGTCGTACCTCCCGGAAAACAGCGTTCGCAAGCTGTCACGTTCTGGCCGAAGGAGGATGTCAATTTTCCCGAGACCGACAGTACCTTCGGTCAGGGAGCTCAATTGCTCTCGCCAGCGCTGACTCCGGTCCGGTGAGTCTGTGACGAGGGCGACGGCACCGTCCCCGGGGGTCGCTGGGGGTAGCTCGAACGCGTTCTCGTACGTCTGAACGTTCAAGATGGCAGCAGTTGAAGGAAGCATTTCCGGCGTCAGTGACGGAACGGTTTCCCCGTCCGTGAAATTTGGAACTTGTCCGCCGGGCCAACCGTACGGGACGGTTCTGCCGTTCCCCTCCTCGTCGCTGCCGTCGGCAAAGTGCTCGCTCACGCGTATCGGCGAGAGCGTGTGTGCCAGATACGGGAGCAGTTCGACGTCAGACGGATCTGGCCGCAGGACGGCTGTCGTGCTCCACGTGGGGTAGTACGGTTCCAGTACCGATCGCTCCACCTCCAGATATTCGATCAACTGCGTCGACAGCGTGGCGTCGTAGAGGTTTGGTGGATAAAACGAAAGATCCGGCCCCAGCTCCTCGTATTCGTAGCGACATGACGGAATGTAACCCTCGGTTCGAACGATCGAGTCGAGGAGGAAACATCGCTTCAGTAGCTCTTCGACCGTCTCCGAAAGCGTCCGCCCGGAGGATCGAAGCGGTTCGGTATACCCGTTCTCTAGGTGAAGTGCGGCATCATCGCCGGGTTCGACGGTCGCCCCCAGGTAAAACGCAAGCGGTGCGATTCGGTAGACGTCCGAAAACGTCGGCGGAATCTCGATTCTGATTCCCGTATCGGGCCGGTGGATCGAGTCAGGAATTTCGAGAGTGTCACCGCGCCGGAACCGCGGTGGGTGCCCCCGAAGCGTCGGCCAGGATCGCTCGGCGGAAAACTCCTTGATCGACGAACCGAGATGTGAAATCGCCTCCATCGCCGCTGCCGGATCGTCGGGCACGACGAGTGTTGCCTCCGGTTGGGTGTGAAGTGAGCGGGATCCGACAGTCACCGTTATCAGGTCCTCAAACTCGACAGTTAATGAGTCGTCCTCGTTTCTCCCAGAAGCTGAAAACGCTATATCCTCCACACGAATGTACGTCCGTACGTTCCCGGTCACATCGAACAGATAATCTTCAGTCGGGTATTCCGCTGTTTCCAAAAGGTTTCCGAGGAATTCCCCGCCTCCATCGCGGACTCGAACCATCGAGTGTGATGGCAGATGAATCGATTCCGTCTCGAATGAAACTGCCCGGTCGACCGGAAAGACGAACAGGTCGGTAAGCGCCGGGACTGGATCGATCTCCCGGTCGGCTTCGACGACCATTTCCTTTCCCTCGATGAGATCTCGGACGCGAAGCGTCTCTCCATCGGCAGTGAACGCTATCCGCGTCCCCGTGTCGACACCCCCCATAGTTGCAATGTCTCTGCCCATCGGCCTTAGTAATTGCTCCGCCTAACCTGTCGGTGAAGCCGAAAAAAGGAACTGATGGAATCGATGGAATCGGTGGAACCGACAGTTGGCCCCCGTTCGAACCGACAGTGGCTCACTTCAGCCGCTCCTGGAGGAACGAGGGATGGGCCGCCGTGATTCCCTCGATCCCCAGTATCTCCTCGGCGATGACGTCCCCGAGCTCGTCGCCGTTTCCGGCCCGGACCTCCGCCATCAGCATGTGGTCCCCGGAGGACGTGTACAGCGATTCGACGGCGTCGAGCTGCTTGAGCTTCCGGGTGGCCTCGACGTACCGCCCGCTGTCGACGTCCATTCCGACCATCGCGATCGACTGCGAGGAGAGCTTCTTCGGGTCGACCTCTGCGGAGTAACCGACGATGACCCCCTCCTCCTCCAGCTTGCGGATGTACTTCCGGACGGTGGGTTTCGAAACCCCGGCCTGCTGTGCGATCTCCGCGTACGACGCCTGGGCGTCCTCCTCGAGAGCTTCGAGGATCCGATCCTCCGTCGGGGCAGCGCTCATGTCACGTGTTTTGGCCGGATAGAAAAAATACCTTCCGAATTACAAAATCGTTTGTCGAACAGTTGATCACACCCTTCCTCTCCGCCAACACAGAATTTGGTCGGCCGAAAAAGGCGCCCCAGTCTGTGATTTATACCGTCGAAAAGAGAGAACGGCGGCCGCAGGTCGGTTCGTCCGGCGGCGGTCAGCCTACCGGTGTTTGTCGATGAACTCGTCGTAGGCGCGTTCCCACTCGTAGTCGTCGTCGAAGTACCGCTCTGCAAGCGGCGTCTCGGGCATCTCGCCGATGCGCTGTTTCTCCTCCTGGTAGGAGGGGCGCCCCTCGTCGACGTAGAACCGACCAGTGAGCACTTCCCCCTCGTACAGCGCTTCCTCGGCGGTGCGCATCGCCTCCTGGGCCTCGACGCGATCGTGGACGTCGAAGTCGTAGTCGTCGGAGTCCTGCACGTCCGTGTACGGGACGTACTGGCGAGCGTCCTTGTTCCAGGTCGGACACTGCGTGAGGAAATCGACGTGAGCGAAGCCGTCGTGCTGAATCGCCTCCGTGAGGATTTCCTTCGCCTGGTTCGGGTTCACTGCGGCGGTCCGGGCGACGTACGACGCCCCGGAGGTCAACGCCAGCGACAGCGGTCGGATGGGATCCTTCGCACTGCCGTGGGGCTGTGTTTTGGACTTGTGTCCCTTCGGGCTCGTCGGGGACGTCTGCCCCTTCGTGAGGCCGAAGATCTCGTTGTTGAACACGACGTAGGTCATGTCGTGGTTCTCCCGGGCGGTGTGCATGAAGTGGTTCCCGCCGATCCCGTAGCCGTCGCCGTCGCCGCCGGCAGCGATGACCTCGAGTCCGGGGTTTGCAAGCTTCGCTGCGCGGGCGACCGGCAGCGACCGACCGTGGATGGTGTGGAAGCCGTAGCTGTCGAGATAGCTGTTGAGCTTGCCCGAACAGCCGATTCCAGTCACCAGAAGCGTCTCCTCGGGCGTCCGCCCGACCTCGGGAAGCGCCTGTTTCAGCGCCTTCAGTACGCCGAAGTCGCCACAGCCGGGACACCATGTCGGCTGCGGTTCGATTCCGGGCGTGAACTCCTCTCGATCGATCTCGCGTTCCTCGCCGATCGCGTTGAATGCACTCATAGTTAATCACCCGCCGCTGGTACGAACGTGGTTTCAATGCCCGGCACGTCGTCGTTGCCGTCGATCATCGTCGACTCGAACCCCTCGACGATGTCGGCCGGCTCGAACGGGTTGCCGTTGTACTTCAGCAGGCTCGACAGCTTCTCCCCGTAGCGACCCAGCTCCTTCTGGGTGAGCCCGCGGAACTGTGCCGACGCGTTCATCTCCACGACGAGCACTTCCTCGACGCTTTCGACGAACGCCTCGACCTCCGCGACCGGATACGGCGTGAGGTCGGAGACTCCGAGCGACTTCACCGAATGGCCGGCAGCGTTCAGTTCGTCGACCGCCTCCTCGACAGTTCCCTGCTGGCTGCCCCACGTGAGGATGCCGTACTCGGCGTCCTCGGGCCCGTGCGGCGTCTGGTTGCCCTCGTCGTCGAGCTCCGCCCGGATCGCCTCGACCTTCTGGCTCCGCCGGTCGACCTGCGCAACCCGGTTTTCGGGACTCTCGCTTATGTGCCCCGACGGCTCGTGTTCGTTGCCCGTCGCGAGGAATCGACCACCCTTCTGGCCGGGCAACGAGCGCGGGCTCACGCCGTCCTCGACGTCGTGCTGGAACCGCTCGTACTTGCCGGCGGCGTTGTGCGGCGCGTCCACGAGCTCTTCTTCCGTGAGCACCGATCCCAGGTCCGGGTTCGGCTCCCGGTCGAACGTGCTCTCGGGGACGCTTATCAGCTCCCCGCCGAGCTTCTGGTCGTACAGGACGATCGCCGGAATCTGGTACTCGTAGGCGATCCGGAACGCCGTGCGGGTCTGGTCGTACGCCTCCTCGACGGTTCCCGGAGCGAACACCACCCGGTGGGTGTCACCCTGAGAAGTGTACAGGACGTGTTCGAGGTCGCCCTGTTCGGTCTTCGTCGGCATTCCTGTGGACGGACCGGCACGCATCGCCTCGACGAACACCACGGGCGTCTCGGTCATCTCCGCCAGCCCGAGCGGCTCGGACATCAACGCGAATCCGCCGCCGGAGGAGCCGGACATCGCCTTGACGCCGGCGTGGGACGCCCCGAGCGCCAGCGCCGCCGCCGCGATCTCGTCTTCGACCTGCTCGGAGATTCCTCCGAGCCCCGACAGGGCCTGTGTCATAATGGTGAACACCTCCGTCCACGGCGTCATCGGATACCCCGAGATGAACCGGCAGCCTTCGTCGATCGCGCCGTAGGAGATCGCGTCCGATCCCGACATCAGGAGCTGCGGTTCGTCGTGTTCCCCGGACGGGATCCGAACGTCGTGGGCGTCCGGATCGTGCTCCTCCTGGACCTGCTCGTACGCCGTCTGGAGGATCTCGAGATTCGGCTCCAGGATCTTGTCGGGCATCGCCTCGCGCATGAGGTCCTGGATGTACTCCAGATCCATCCCGATCAGCGCACACGTCACACCGACGCCGGCCGTGTTCCGCATGACCTCACGCCCCTGCTCGCGAGCCATCCCGCGGAGGTCGATCGGATAGACGTGCCAGTCGTTCTCCTCGACTCGTCGGTCGAAGCCCTCGATCTCGTCTGCGTCGAGCAGCCCCGAATCGTAGACGATCACGCCCCCCTCTCGGAGTTCATCGAGGTTCTCCGAGAGCGGTTTGAGCTCCTCGTTGCCGTAGTAGGCGTCCTCCTGTGGGTTCCGGGCGAAGGAGTCCCCCAGCGCGAGCAGGAAGTTGTACCCGTCACCCCGTGACTTGACGGGTTCGTCCGACGCCCGGATCTCCGTGTACGTGTGGCCACCGCGGATCCGCGAGGGGTAGTGGCGGTGCGTAAACACGTGCAGTCCCGAACGCATCAACGCCTTGGCGAAGTTCTGGCTAGTCGAGGCGATACCGTCCCCCGAACCGCCGGAAATCCGCCAGATGAGTTCACTTTCAGTCATAGTTTTGGCCGCGGCCCGTTCGGGCCGAGTATCCTGAACTTACAAGGGCGAGGTAAAAGGGCTTGCTATGAATTACCACAAAACGATCGTTATGAATCCCCTGCTTCCCGAAAACGTTGCTTGCGGGAGGTCGCGTCCGCGGGCGGAACTACGACCGAAACGCGGATCAGTAGCTGCGCGTCTTCGGTTCGTAGGTCTTCTCTTCACCCTCGAGAACGACCGGCCGGAACCACAGCTCCGGATCGCCGTCGTTCCACGAGAGCATGGTGTGTTTGAGCCACTCGTCGTCCTTTCGCCGTTGGTGTTCCTTCCGCCAGTGGGCCCCCCGGAACTCCTCGCGCGCCAGCGCACCGATGGTGATTGCCTCCGCCAGATCCAGTAGGTTCCGGGTTTCGATCGTCTGAAGCAGGTCGGTGTTGAACGTCCGCGAGGGATCCGCCACGGCGACGTCCTGGTACCGCTCGCGTGCGCGTCGGATGTCCCGGAGTGCCTGTTCGAGCCCCCCCTCCTCGCGGAACACGTTGACGTACTGGGTCATCGACTCCTGGAGTTCGGACCGTATCTCCGCGTGGTGGACGCCGTCGTCGCGATCCAGCAGCATCTCGACGTGCTCTCGTTCGTCTTCGACCGCGCGTTCGACGATCTCTCCCCCCTCCGCACCACTGCCGTCTTCCGATGTTCCACCGTCGGAAGCGACAGGTTCGCCGGAGCTGTCGACCTCGCCGAGTTCTACGGGCGTTTCTATCCCACCGGATTCGTACTCGCCGCGTTTGCCCGTCTCGATTTTCGCCTCCTCGATTTCTTTGCCTCCAGCGTGGTGGCCCGCCCGCTTGCCGAAGACGGTCAACTCAGGCAGCGCGTTCCCGCCCAGACGGTTGGCGCCGTGAACCGACGCACACGCACACTCGCCGGCCGCGTACAGGCCCTCGATGCACGTCTGGCCGTTCTCGTCGGTCTCGATCCCGCCCATCGCGAAGTGTTGTCCGGGCTTTACGGGCATCGGCTCCTCGAGAGGATCGACGCCTTCGAAGTCCTCCGCGAGGTGAACGATGTTCTCCAGGCGGTCGATGATCCGGTCCTCGCCGAGGTGGCGCATGTCGAGATGGACGTACTCGTCTTCGATTCCTCGCCCTTCGTTCACTTCGGTGAGTTCCGCCCGCGAGACCACGTCCCGGGAGGCCAACTCCCCGGCGTTGTTCGCGTAGCCGTGCTCGAACATGAACCGCTCCCCCTCCGCATTGTAGAGGATTCCGCCTTCCCCCCGAACGCCCTCCGTGATGAGGACACCCGTCGAGGGGAGCGTCGTCGGGTGGAACTGGATGAACTCCATGTCCTCCAGCGGAACCCCCGCACGGTACGCCATTGCGGTGCCGTCACCGGTGCAGGCGACCGCGTTCGTGGTGTGATCGTACACCTGGCCGGGACCACCGGTCGCCAGTATCACGCCGTCGTTCGCCTTGAACCCCGAGATCTCTCCGGTTTTGACGTCGTAGGCGACGACGCCGTGACACGTCCGATCCTCCGGCTGTTCCTCGTCGGAAACCGCGAGCCGCGTGGCGTGCCACTCGTCGTACACCTCGACGCCGCGCTTCACGAGCTGCTCGTACAGCGTGTGAAGCAGCTGGTGGCCGGTTTCCGCACCGGCGTAGGTGGTCCGTGGGAACGACAGCCCGCCGAACGGCCGTTGGCTCATCCGACCGTCGTCGTCGCGGGAGAACGCCATTCCCCAGTGTTCCAGCTGGACGGTCTCCTCTGGACTGTCCTTACACAGCGTCTCGATGGCCGGGGCGTCGCCGAGGTAGTCGGAGCCTTTCATCGTGTCGTAGGCGTGATCCTCCCAAGAGTCGCCCTCCCTGAGTGCGGCGTTGATGCCGCCCTCCGCCGCGCCGGTGTGGGACCGGACCGGATGGAGCTTCGTGACGATGGCCACGTCGGCCCCTGCCTCCTGTGCCGCGATCGCCGCTCTGAGGCCGGCGCCGCCCGCGCCGACCACGATGACGTCGTACTCGTACATTTATCTCCTCTCCGTATTGGAACTACAGCGACCTAATTGTACTGCTCGATCCAATCGAACACGAGAAAACGGCAACCGCGAGAACTCACAACCGCCGGCGACAGTTCAGTAGCTTCGCTCTTTCGGCTCGTAGTTTTGCATCTCGCCCTCGAGGAGTACCGGCCGGTACCACAGCTGCGGCTCCCCGTCGTTCCACGAGACGAACGTGTGTTTGAGCCACTCGTCGTCCTTGCGCCGCTGGTGCTTCTCGCGCCAGTGGGCCCCCCGGAACTCCTCGCGCGCCAGCGCACCGACTGCGATCGTTTCCGCAACGTCGATGACGTTGCGCGTCTCCAGCGCCTGGATCAGGTCGGTGTTGAACGTCCGCGAGGGGTCCTCCACGTGCACCTCCCGATACAGCTTCCGTGCCTCCTGGACGTCACGAACCGCCTGCTCGAGTCCCTTCTCCTCGCGGAACACGTTGACGTGCTGGCCCATCGTATCCTGGACTCTCGCCCGGATCTGGGCGTGATTGACGCCGTCGTCGCGTTCGAGCAACTGATCGACCCACGCGCGTTCTGACTCCACCGCGTTCTCGACGAGTTCGACCGGCGAGGCGGCCATCGCGCCGCCGTCCGCGACCGCGGCGGGCTCGACGCCGGCGGCCCCGAGTTCGACCGGCGGCACGAAGTCGGCCTCCTCGGCGTTGTCGGTCCAGCCGGTCGGGATCTCCGGCTCCTCGATCTCGTCGCCGGCCGCGTCTCGACCGGCACGCTCCCCGAACACGAGTAGTTCCGCGAGCGAGTTCCCGCCGAGGCGATTCGCGCCGTGCATCGAGACGCAGGCGCACTCGCCGGCGGCGTACAGCCCATCGACTCTGGTCTGGCCGTTTTCGTCGGTCTCGATCCCGCCCATCGTGTAGTGACAGCCCGGCTTTACGGGCATGGGCTCTTCGAGCGCGTCGACGCCCTCGAAGTCCTCCGCGAGGTGAACGATGTTCTCCAGTCGATCGATGATCCGCTCCTCGCCGAGGTGGCGCATGTCGAGATGGACGTACTCGTCTTCGATCCCCCGTCCCTCGTTCACTTCGGTGAGCTCCGCCCGCGAGACCACGTCCCGGGAGGCCAACTCCCCGGCGTTGTTCGCGTAGCCGTGCTCGAACATGAACCGCTCCCCCTCCGCATTGTAGAGGATTCCGCCTTCCCCCCGAACGCCCTCCGTGATGAGGACACCCGTCGAGGGGAGCGTCGTCGGGTGGAACTGGATGAACTCCATGTCCTCCAGCGGCACCCCCGCACGGTACGCCATTGCCATCCCGTCAGCCGAGTTGGAGATCGCGTTCGTGGTGTGTTCGAACACCTGTCCGGCGCCCCCGGTCGCCAGTATCACACCGTTCCGGGCGTGAAAGCCCGCGATCTCGCCGGTCGCGATGTCGATCGCGACCGCGCCGTGACACGTCCGATCGGCAGGATCGTCCTCGTCGGTCACGACGAGCTTGGTTACGTACCACTCGTCGAAGACCGTGATGCCGCGTTTCACGACCTGCTCGTACATCGTGTGGAGCAGGTGGTGGCCGGTTTCCGCCCCGGCGTAGGCGGTCCGCGGGAACGCCATTCCGCCGAACGGTCGCTGGGAGATCCGACCGTCCTCCTCGCGGGAAAAGGCCATTCCCCACCGTTCGAGCTGGACCACCTCCCGCGGGATGTTCTCGGCGAAGGTTTCGACCGCGGGGGCATCGGCGAGGTAGTCCGATCCCTTCATCGTCTCGTAGGCGTGATCCTCCACCGAGTCGTCCGGATGGAGGGCGGCGTTGACGCCGCCTTCCGCCGCACCGGTGTGAGACCGGACCGGATGGAGCTTCGTGACGATGGCCACGTCGGCCCCTGCCTCCTGTGCCGCGATCGCCGCGCGGAGACCGGCACCGCCCGCGCCGACCACGATAACGTCGTATTCGTACATGGATTGGATCTGAATGTCTTCTCGCGTCTGGGGTCACCAGAACTTCAGGTTGTGTTTCACCGCTTCGCGCTTGAGCGCCTGGATGTGCTCGGTGAGCGGGATGTCCTTCGGACACACCTCCGTACAGGAGAACTGGGTCTGACACCGCCAGACGCCGTTCTCCTCTTCGATGATCTCCAGCCGGTGCTGTTTCATGTCCTCGCCCTCCCGCTCGTCCATGGCGAACCGATACGCCTTGTTGAGCGCGGCCGGTCCGAGATACTCGTTGTTCCCGGCGGCGATGTTGCACGAGGACATACACGCACTACACCAGATACACCGGGTGGACATCTTGATCGTCTCGCGGTTCTCCCGGGACTGTCGCTGCTCTTCGAGTTCGTCCTCGGGGAGTTCGTTCGTCTGGAAGTACGGCTCGACCGCCTCCATCTGGTCGTAGAAGTGCTCCATGTCGACGACCAGATCCTTTTCGACCTCCGAGTGCGGGAGCGGCTCGACCATGACGGGTTCGCTCATGTCGCTGATCTGCGTCTTGCAGGCGAGCCGCTGTCTCCCGTTGACGAACAGCGCGTCCGACCCACAGATCGCCTGCCGGCAGGAGTGCCGGAAGGTGAGGGAGGGGTCGTAGTTGTCGCGTGCCCAGATCAGCGCGTCCAGGACGGTCATCCCCTTCGTGAACGGGACGTGAAAATCGTCGAAGTACGGTTCCGTCTTCCCCTCGACATCGGGGTCGTACCTGAACACGCGCAGGTGAACAGTGTTGTCGGCCGACGCTGCGATGTCCTCGGCCTCGCGGTCGGCTGCCGCCTCGCGGTCGGCTGCACGCTCTTGTTTCGCCTGTCGTCTCTGTTCGCCCGGCGAGGGAGCCTCCGGTTTCGCGTCGGTCGCCACCTCGGAGTCTGCCGTCGCGTCGGTTTCCGTCTCCGTTTCGGCTGCCGTCTCCGCGTCCGTAGTTTCAGTTGCGTCAGTACTCATGGTTCAAAACACCCCGATTCCTGCCCAGGCGTTGGCGGTCCGGATCCCCTGGACGATCACGACAAGGCTGGCGACGACGAGGATCCACTTCACCGCGGTGCGCTTGGTCCCCGAGAGTCCCTGATTTATTAGCGCATTGTACACGCCGTTTACCCCATGGAACGTCGCCGTGATCAAAAACAACACCATGAGCGAGTAGTAGCTCCACTGTTCCATCCGTCCCGCCGTCGCGAGGAACGACACCTCGTCGGCGTGATGGACGAAGTGCAGCAAAAAGAAGTGGAACGCCAGCACGACGATCAAAAACGCCGCCGTGATCCGCTGGAGCAGCCACATCGTCCCGCCGTGTCTAAAGGAGGAGTACTGCTGTGCCATCTCAGAACGCCCCCGCGATGAACGTCGGAACGGATGCGACGGTGATTGCACCAGTCAGTATCAACGACGCGTAGAAGCTCTTATCCTGTGACTCCAGGCCGATCCCCAGATCGATGAACAGCAGCCGCGTCCCGTTGAGGATGTGGAACACGGCGACTGCGAGCAACCCGACCTCGAGCACGCGCACGAGTAACAACTCTTCGAGCGTCACGATCGTCTGCGTGTAGATGTCGTTTCCGGCTGCGATCACCGACGGATCCTGACTCGCCGCGGGAATCGCCGTACTGAGCACGGCAATGTGGGTAAACAGGTATCCCACGAGCACCCAGCCGGTGAACTTGTGGAAGATCCAGGCCCACATCCCCGCCGAGAACTCCCGCCAGCGGCTGAAGTCCTCGATCACGCCCCTGTTGTACGACTGACTCATAACGTTTGGCAGTCCGTCGCGGGGGGGTATAGTAGTTACGTAGTCGGCGGCAGGGAACGGAAACTCGGAGGGGAAAATACGAACCGACGGCGACGGACACTCACGCTCCGGATTCGAGCACTCGCCGAACCTCCGGCTCGAGCTCGACGAGGTGACACAGGGGGTTCCCGGGGTAGACGACCGGATTTTCGAGTACGCCGACCAACACCCCAGTGAACGGCGCTTCGATGGCGACGTCGTCGGCCTTGAACGGGTTCGTGATCGTCGCGATCACGTCGCCCTCGCGAACGAGTTCGCCCCGCGAAGCGTGCATATCGACGATGCCGCCCGCGTCCGCGCGTATCCACGTCTTCTCTGCCCCGCCGGCGACGATCGTCCGCCATCCCGGCCACCTAACCGCCGCAGTTTCCAACAGCCCGTACTCCGCGAAGACCGACTCGACGCCGGCGAGCGCGTCGTCGATGAGATCCCGCTGGAACCGGTGTGCCTCCCCCATCTCGACGGTGATCGTCGGCGTCCCGGCTCTCGTCGCCTCCCCTCTGAGCGTCCCTTCGGGCGGTTCGCTGTCGATAACCACCTTCGAGCCGAACGCCATCGCGAGACGGTGGACCTCCCGGTCGGTCATGTCCCCCCGGACGTGAAGCATGTTCGTTCGTCCTCGAGTCGAGGTGTGAAAGTCGATCCCGACGTCACACGGCTCGAGGAAGTTCGTGAAGATGCGGTGGGCCATCCGTTTCGAACTCGTCGACTCGGGATCACCCGGGAACGACCGGTTGAGGTCGCGATCGTAGATCGGTAAATAGCGCTGCTGGGTAATGAATCCGGGCACGTTGAGGACGGGCAGACAGACCAGCGTTCCGGCGAGATCGGACAGTTCCCACTCGTGGGCGACCTCCCGAACCACCTCGATCCCGTTGAGTTCGTCGCCGTGAGATGCTGCGGAGAGAAACGCGGTCGGACCGGGACGCTTGCCGTTGACGATCGTCACCGGGATGCGGACTGGATCACCCAGATACGTCTCGCTGATCCGATACCGGAGGTTCTGCCGCTCCCCGGGTTCGACCCTGCCGCCGTTGTACGTGAAAACGTCCCCGGATTCGGCCATGAGCCGGGATCGGGCGCGTGGGGTCTTAAATGGTCTGACAGCGGAGCGGTCGTTCGGGCGATGGGAAACCCGAACAGGGGAAAAACCGGCAAACATATTGACGCGCCCCAAATACAGGGTTCCATGTCAGAGGAGCCAGTCCGAGTGGGCGTACTGTCGCTGCACAACAGCAAGGAGACGAAAGCGATCTGCAACGCGATCGACGACCTGGGACACGAGGGGATCTGGCTCCGACGAGAGAACGCTGCGGTCTCGATCGAGGACGGCGACGTGAGCGTCGAACCCGACGTCGACGTTATCGCGAACCGGCTGTTGCTCTCGAACACCGAAGAGCCAGCCGAAGCGCTCGGGCTCGCGACGACGTTCAATCGCATCCGTCCGATGCTCAACGAGCCCGGCGCCGTTCTCACGGCGATCCACAAGTTCGCGACCGCCGCAACGTTGGCCGACTGGAACATCCGCGTCCCGGACGCCCTGCTCGCGCTGTCGAACGAACGGCTCAACCAGGACCGCGAACGCTTCGGCGACGTCGGCGTCTACAAAACCGCGATCGGAACTCACGGCGGCGGTACCTGGAAGGTCGATCTCACCGAACCGGTGAACCCGAAGGTCGGAAACCGGCAGGCGTTCCTCCAGGAGTTGATAGACAGGGACGGCGAGAAGCATCGAGACCTGCGCGTGTACGTCGTGGGCGAGAAGATCGTCGGCGCGATGTACCGGTACGCCCCCGAAGGCGACTGGCGGACGAACGTCGCGCTCGGGGGCGCCGTCGAGGACGCGACCGACATGCCCGAGGAGGCCGCCGAAACCGCGCTGTACGCGACCGAGGTCATCGGCCTCGACTACGCAGGCGTCGACCTCGTCGAGGGGTACGACGGCTGGTACGTGCTGGAGGTGAACCCGACGGCGGGATTCAAGGGACTGTTCGAGGCGACCGGCGTCTCGCCCGCCCCGCACATCGCGAAACACGCGATCGAGACAGTCGGCGGCGAGGTCGACGAGGACCGCGTCGAGGGGCTTTCGACGACGCTGGACGACTCACGGCCGGCCTCGGCACCGAGACCGAGCCGGACCGGTCTCGGAGAAACGCCGCTCATCGGCTACATCGAGGAAGTGCTGGTCATCGGAACGAGCGGCTCGAAACAGGCCCACGCCAAGTCCGACACCGGCGCGACGCGGACGAGCATCGACACCCAGCTCGCCGCCGAGATCGGCGCCGGACCGATAAAGAGCATGACCCGCGTGAAGTCGGGGAGCATGAAGACCGGCACAGCCAGGCCCGTTGTCGACCTCGTGATCGGGATCGGCGGCAACCAGCACACCGTCACCGCGAGCGTGGAGGACCGCTCACACATGGAGTACCCGCTGTTGCTCGGGCGCGACATCCTCCAGCATTACCGGGTCGACGTGCGAAAGCGGGTCGACGACGCAGTCGAGGAAGACGAACGGGAAGAGGAGTATCTGGAGTGAGCGCAGTGGGGGGAAAACCCCGAAGAGAGAGCTAGTCTACAGCCAGCAGTTTCGCCCCCTCTCTGGCCACCCGCGTCCGGTTCGGGAGGACACCATCGACCCCGACCGCGAAGACAGTCTCGCCGAACAGTGCCATCCCCGCCGTGCCGCCGGCTTCCTCGACCCGGTCGATCTCTCGCTCGACGAACGGCGTCGCGACGTCGGTTGCGTCGACGTACTCACTGGAGCGTTCTGCGAGCGCCTGCAGGGTCGGCTCCGACTTGAGCGCATCCAGTCCACGGGAGCCGACCCGACGTGCCGCCTCCATGAACGCGTCGTCTGCGAGCATCGATCCGGTCGCGATTCCGCCGGCGGTGGCGTACTCAACTGGTTCGGTGGGGACCGTCCGCCGGACGCCATCGCCGACGGTCCACAGCAGACCGCCCCGATCCTGAATGAACACGTCGCCCTGTCCCGTTCCGGCAGCCATCTCCGCTCGATGGGCGGCGTCGACCAGTTCCGGGCGGGCCTGTCCTAGATCGAACGCGTCGTTCGCGGCGATCGCAGTCGCGAGCGTCGCAGCGCCGCTCGCGCCGAACCCGTGACCGAGCGGCACGTCGGGCATCACGTCGACCGCGGCGTCGACGCCGAGCTCCGAGAGGACGCGTTCGACGGGGTCGAACGGGGCCGGCTCCCCGTCGACGGTGACGACGCGTTCGGCGGCCGGCTCGAGTTCGACGACGACCCCGTCACGGATCGCGAAACTGGCCCCCCTGGAGGCACCGCCCTCTGCCGGGGCCGGAGCAAACAGTCCGGTGACACTACCGGGTGCGAACGCTCGGATGGCCATAGTCGGTGTTCACTCCGGATCGCACTTCAACACTCGCGTTGCGAGAGCGGGCAGCAGTTCGGTGACGTCTTCGCGAAACGTGTACGTCGCCCGCGAGGCGTACCGAGTCTCCTCGAAATTGACGATCGCCAGCACGCCGTCCCGCTGGTAGCTGGGCAACGATGCGGCCGGGTCCACCTGCAGCGAGGAGCCGGCGGCGACGATCACGTCGCTGTCTTCCGCAAGCCGACGGGTACGTTTGAGGACCTCCCTGGAAAGTAATTCGCCGAACAGCACGACGTCCGGCTTGTAAACGCCGTTGCAGTCGCCACACGTCGGCGGGTTCTCCCCGGACCGGATCCGGTCGTGGATCTCGGTGGCCGGTTTCGTTCGCCCGCATCTGTGACAGACCACTCGGTCGGCGTTACCGTGCAGCTCCAGAACCGTTCCGGTACCGGCGGCGTCGTGTAACCCGTCCGTGTTCTGAGTAACCACGGCGTCGAGGGTTCCGGCGTTCTCGAGGTCGGCGAGCGCCTCGTGTGCCGTGTTCGGTTCGATTCCGTCGGGCCGGAGTAACCCGTTCAACTCGAGGCGGTCCTCCCAGAACCCCGCGGGATCACGCTCGAAGCGACTGATATGAAAATCCGCCTCGGAGAACTCCTCGCCCCAGATCCCGTCTTCACCCCGGAACGTCGGGATCCCCGAGGCGGCCGACAGACCCGCCCCGGTGAGCGCGATCGCGGTGTCGGCCTCACGAAGGTCGCTGGCCAGCGCGGCGAGATCTTCGCTTCGTTCCATGATCGATGTAGGGACCGAAGCGTATTGAGCACCCGGGCGTCGCCTAGTCGTCGCCACCGACTGCGTCGGTAAAGGAGTCGATCCGCTCGCGGATGTCCGGCCCCTCCGACTCGCCGGGAAGAATGTCACCCAGCGCCGCGCCGAACGCGGCAGCCGTCCAGATGACCGAGATCCGGGCGAACGCGACCCAGGGGTCCTCCCACCCCTCGACGCGACCCCACATCGTCATGAGCGTTGTCGCCGTGACGAGTGATACGACGAGGACGCCGAGGAGCCGACGGGGAACGATACCGAGGATGCGCTGTACGTCGACGTCCCGAAAATCCGCGTAGTACATCAGTCCGGCCGACAGGAAGACGATGAACGCCACGTTGGCGAGGAGGAACATCGGGACGCCGACGACGGTCACTGCGAGGAAGTGGTCGCCGATGTCGTAGACGCCGTCCTCGACGAGAAGTGGCAGCGAGATCAGGATGCTGCCGACGAACGACTCCGCGATGTCCCGCGTCGTGTACTTGCTCACGCGCCGGGTGAACGCCCGGCTACTGGGCATCCGCTCGACGAGGGCGATCGTCTGTCGTACTTTCTGTTGCTCGTGATCCTCGTCGACGGCGTCTTCGAGTGCGGCAAGCTCCGTGAGGAGATCCGACACGTCCGGGTTCTCCCGGTCGATGTCGGGTTTATTCTGCCCTCCGACAGCCTCGGAATGGGTGCGCGGCCGTCCCCCCGGATCGTCCGCCCTGGGATCGGGTTCGTCGGTCATCGACGGAACCGTACGCGGACCGCCGGCGAAAAAGTCCCGGCTACCTCTCGGAGCCGGGACGGTCGAGGAGTTCACTGACGTCCGTCCCGGTCGACTCGCCGGGAAGGATGTCGCCCAGCGCCGCGCCGAAGGCTGCCGCCGCCCAGATGACCGTTATCCGGCCGACGGTCTCGAAGGAAGTCGGATCCTCGGCGGCGAGGCGTCCCCACATGTACATCATTATCGTCGCGGTCAGAAGCGAAATCACGAGCACGCCGACCAGCCGTCGAGGGACGATGCCGAACAGGGGACGGTGGATCTGGACGTCACGGAAGTCGGTGTAGTACAGCATCCCGGCGGTGAGAACGACGACAAACGTCACGTTCGCGAGGAAGAACGCCGGGATGGCGCCGACCGTGACGGACGTGAGGTAGTCGGCGATCTCGAAGACGCCGTCTTCGACCAGAAGCGGTAACGAAAACAGCACCGCCCCGACGAACGCCTCCGCCATGTCCCGGGTCGTGTACTTGCTCACGCGCTGGGTGAACGCCCGACTTCCCGGCATCCGTTCGACGAGGGCGATCGTCTGTCGTACCTTCTGTCGCTCGTGTCCCTCGTCGACCGTCGACTCCAGTCGCTCGAGTTTCGCAATCAGGTCGCCGATGTTCGGGTCCTCAGGGCCCGCGTTTTCCGATCCTGCCCCTTTTTTCGTGCCCGGCTCGAGGCCGTTCGATTCCGTCATATTCCGAACATCTACATCCCGATTTAAAGGTGTGCCGGCGGCCCACACACTGGCCGTAGTTGAGAAGAGTTAAATCGAAGGCAGCAATACGTGCGGTTGCACGCTCGCTTGGTGTAGCCCGGCCAATCATATCGGCCTTTCGAGCCGATGACAGGGGTTCAAATCCCCTAGCGAGCACTTCTCGAGGAACGAAGTGACGAGAGAGGAGCGCAGCGAGGGATTTGAACCCGGGGAGTCGCAGCCCGGACGCGCAGCGAAGCGAGACACGAACGGAGTGAGTGTCTCGAACAACGCGAGCGGCGAAGCCGCGAGCGAAGCGAGCATCCCGGACCGTCTCCATTCGGTTCACGGCCCCCTAGCGAGCAGTTTGCTGCGAACAAATTGTGAGCATCGCATTCGATCTTCGATTTCTCCCGGATTGTTGGAGTGACTATCCACTCCGGTCAGGAACAGATCAACAATCTCCGCGAGCGCATCCGATCCTCCGAAGATATCCCCTCTCGAGCGACGAATATCGATTCAGACGAGGATGACAGCGTCGTCGATTCCTTGGCAAGACGGGATCCCACCGAGGCTTGGCTCCTTGGAGGTTGATGCAACACACTCACCACGCCTCGTCTTCGAGTTCCTGCTGCTTGTCGATCGCCGTGTCACAATCTTCGAGATAGATCATCTCACCGCTTCGCCCCCAAGAATCCACCCCGAAGTCGCCAGTTACGAGTTCGTCAATTGCGGCCTCGACGAACTCGTCATCCGTTCCGTCGGCCTGGAAATGGTAGTCACATAGTTTGTCAATACTGACTCCCGTTTCGATACGCCTCCGTCCACCCGGCGTATGGTTGTTGATGAGGATGCGAAGAATATCAGACATAACTGCTTTCTTCTTCGCCGAGTTGCTCATTATTCGACGGAGCGGTGGCATCGGTGAACTACCCCTGCCTACTCACTCGCGGCGTCGCCGCTCGTTCCTTGAGGCAGGGGCTTCCTGCTTCCAAGACGCGCTTTGCAGGAACAACCGCAGTTCCCGCAGGGAGCGCAGTCTCCACAGGCGGTAATTCGGAGTGTCCCACTCCTAGTTTGGTGAGTCCGCGAGAAAGAACATTCCACGCCGCGTTTGCGTCTCTGTCGGCCTCGAAGCGACAGGCAGGACAGGAGTGCTCACGAACCCACAGCGGTTTCTCGGTTTCGACACCACAGTTGGCACACTCTTTGGTGGTGCCATCTGGATCAACCTCCACGAAGTGCGTGCCTTCGCGTTCACACTTCGTTTCGAGCATATCGGTAAAGGTGCTCCACGCCGCTGACGCCGTGTTGCGGCTGTTGCGTGGCGATTCGAGCATCCCTTTTACGTCGAGGTTTTCGACCGCGACTAGCTCGTACTCCCGAGCGTAATAGGTCGAGAGTTTGTGCAGGAAGTCACGCCGCTTGCGCTTGATGTCGAGATGGCACTCGGCGACACGCCGACGTTGCTTCTGCCAGTTGTTCGACTCGTACTCTTTGCGTGAGAGTTTCCGCTGCTCTCGTTCGAGCCTTTCGCGTTCCTCTGAGAGGTCGAGTGATTCGACCGCTGTGCCGTCTGTATCGTGGGAATACTTCAGAATACCCACGTCGATGCCGACCATCTCATCAGTGTCAATCTCCGCTAGCGGTGGCTTGGCTGGCGGTTCTGTGTCCATCTCGATGCCGAAGATAGCAAACCACTCGCCGGTTTTCTCTTTTTTGAGCGTGACTTCTTTGACTGTGGCATCGTCAGGCAGCGGTCGGTGAAGTTCGATAGGAATATCTGCGAGTTTCGACAGCGACAACACGGTCTGACCACTCTTTTTGTCGAGTTCGAAGCCAGACTGGTTGTAGGTGAAACTGCGAAACTCGCGTGGTGATTTCCACCGGAGTTCACCAACCTTGTAGCCCTGCTCTTTGAGTTGTCCGAGGCGGTTGATATTCTTCGCAATCTGCATAACGGTGGGCTGAAGCACTTTCGAGTAGATGTCGGTGAGTGCGTCCCACCAGTCTTTGAGGTCGGGAAGCTCGTCCCGGATTTTCCGGACACGCTGTTTGACGGTGCCCTCATCTTCGGGAATCTGGTTGAAGCCGTACAGGGCGTGGTTGTAGAGCTGTCTACACGTATCGCGGTGGTAGTCCAACGTCTCACGCTGGCTTTCGGTCGGCTTGAGGCGATACCTGTAGTTGTAGTTCATGCTCGTTGGTCCTCGACGTACTCTTTCAACACATCCAGTGAGACTTGTCCTGTCGAAATGAGACAGTACGAGTCGTTCCAGAAGGAGTCGCCCCACAGGTCAGTTTTGAGTTCATCCTCGTACTCGTTGCGGATGCGTCGAGCAGTTGCGCCTTTGACGGTGTTGATGAACTTCACGAGGTCTGTGGTTGGTTCAGCCCGGAACAGGATATGAACGTGGTCGTCTTCACCGTCGAGATGGGTCAGTGTGACACCGTACTTGTCCGCGAACCCCTCGATGACCCCGCGAATGAATTGGGTTCGCTCCTCGGTGAGTACACCACGCCGATACTTGGTGGTGAGTATCAGGTGGTAGTGGAGTGAATACACCGAGTGCGCTCCCGTATCGAGGTCGTACTTCATTGGGTTCAGTCAATATTTGTAGAACCTAGTAGAAAGAAGTTACGACTGCGTGGGGGTGTGGGCCAGAAATAGAACAGTGCATGAAAGACGATGAGGGCGTGGACGAATCGCGGAGCGATTCGTTCGCACACCAGAAATCGGAGATTTCTGGGGACGCTGTATCCCCTCCCTACTGCGCTCCTTGTCCGCTGGCGCGGACTGCGGTGCTCCTTGAGGGAGGGGGCTTAGCGCCTGCATTCAGCTAAAGAATCTTCTCGTTGCACCCCCTTTCCCCCACCATTGCATTTTAGCATCGGTCTGTTGCATAGATGCAATACCTTTAATGTGTATGCACAGTACCTTCCACTATGATGGAGAAAGATAGCCGGATCAAGCGATCGGAGTACAGTGACCGTTCGCCGTTCGTTCGGCTATTGGAGAAACCGGCACATGTTCGAATCTACGATGTCTTTTTGCGAAAGCACTACACCGAGCTTTCGGCCGCAGAGGTCGCTGATCTCGGCGGCATCGACAAGGCTACGTTCCACAAAAACAAGAAGGAACTCCTCAATCTCGGCATTATCGAACAAACCCGCGTCAAGGGTCAGACGGAATATTATCGACTGAACAAGGAGAACGAGTTCGTCGAGATCCTTCACGACACCCACACCAAACTGCAGGCACACGCACCTGTAATCGCCGAACAGACGGAGGTGTACAAGCCGGGGTGGCTGCTGCACAGGGATATCGAGCAGATCCGCGACGCACTCGGGAACCGGCTTGAGACAGAACGTAATGATGTGTCGGGCGACGCTGCATCTGGGCCAACTGAATCGGAGCAATCCGAACGTGAACGCTCGTACGACAGGGCGGCCCAGAAAGCTGTCCTCCCCAGATAGGTGAGACAGACATGGCTGATTTATTATTAGATCGGGACCCCGAATCGCAATCGCTACCGCCAACGGAGTTCATCATTTTCCACGATGGGGATCCGGACGATCCGATTGCTTCACTCCACGATGAGGAAATGATGGTCCCTCGCGAGGGAAGTGAAATAACACTCTCGGAGTTGCTCATATATGATCCCGAACCAGATAGTGACACGGAGAGGGCCGGAGAACGGACTGAAGAGCTCGGAACGTTCCTTGTTGTCGATGTCAATTATGAGTATATATTGACGAAATTCTTCGAAGCCGAGGAGGACGAGGCCGAGGACGGAGCAGATGCCACAAAACTGCTTTCTGCAGCTCTAGTCGAGGTCTCGGAAACAGAGGACGCCTGACCTGGTTGAATCGGGCCTTCTTGCTCTCTCGTTACGCCTGTCAGTTTTCGCTGGAAAACGTGTGGCGTATTTAGTCGACGGTTGCCGACTTATATTAAAGCGCACCGATCACCGATTCGAACGTCGGAGCTTATGTCACAACGTCGTCCGCCAGCTACAACCGGTTCCGTGGCTTACCGATATCGATCGGCACTCGTTCGGTCTCGATCACGTCGGCCTCCGCAAGTTGGATCGTCACGCGTGAGAACAGCACCCTTGAGGCGATCCCGACACGCTCGACCCGGCCGAGGAGATCCCCGTCCGGCAGGGACGCCCGGAGACGCCCCGCGGGACCACGATCGCGCTCACCAACCAGCATAACCAGTGGATCGGCGTGCTCACGGGCGTGGCGCCGCTGGGTGACACTCCGTCGCGGGAAGCGCGGGGGCTCCGTAAGGTCGGGCGGCGCGATCCCGTGGAAGCACGGGAAGCGTGGGAACACCGCGAACGGAGCGCGCGGCGATGACCGACGGCCGAACGGCAGCGGAGGAGTTGCGGATGCATCTCGCCCAGGCGGCCACGCGGGTCGAGGATCCGGATGCCAGGGCGCACGTCGAGGCGGCGCTGGAGGCCGCCGAGGAACTTCCGGTGAGGCCGCTGGTGGAGTGTCCGGTCTGTGGGCGGGTTGGGTTACCAGAACGGATCACCGCTCACGAGTGCCGAACTTGGTAGAGGGGGAAGAAGTTCGGACAAGATAGTAATCGAACGAGACAATTCGATTCTTCGTATGCAAGATATAGCAATGCAGCAAGACAGGTGAGCTTGTTTCATGCCGGAATTAGTGAATATATACTCACTATACGTGCGCACTTAGGTCGCTCCCTTAACCGAAATTCAGCGAGGGAACGCGTTACGGACTTGGTGTTTGAAGTGGTCAGGTATTGTCCCCAGAAACGTCCGTCGGGACGCTGCCATCACTGGGATTGTTCCTGAGTGCTAATGGTGAATAGTCCCTCGAAACAAACACTAACTGGATACTATCGATGGCTGTTGCTCCCAAAACTTCCTCTTTTATTTGGTCATCTGCAAACTCTGCAGGATTCGTTGTCGCTAGTTCTGTTTCTCCCGGCACGTTTGCGGCGACATCGTGAGCATCGATCACAATCCAGAAATCTTCCTCGTCTTGAGCCCGGAGTTGAGTCAATTCGTCCTGTACCGATTCGTGCGAACTAATCCTCAGCCAGCCTTGGAACGTTGAGTAGAGCGTCTCCTTTCGCGCCTCGGCTCGTTGTTCGATCTCACGGATTACCTCCCGCAATTCATCAGTGACCTCGTAGACACCTCTTCCGGCTTTATCCTCGTAAAAATCCTCTAAATACCTCCATGCCGAATTTTCATCCCGATCAATTTCTGATTGAATCTCCTCGATATCACTCTCAGTTAGCTCCCCCTCGTAATTGACCTTCACCTGTTGGAGGTTCCGGAGAATGCCCCTCCGGTGCTCCTCGATAATTGAGTCCTTGGCATTTCGGAAGATGTTCTCAACCTGTTCCGTAGCGAAATACTCTGTTTCGTCACTAAACAAGTACCTCCTACATTCTCGGTGGTGAGGGTCAGTAAAGAAACAGAATCCGAGGATGACTCCCTTGTCGAGAAAGGCGTTGTCTGCCATTCTATAGGTCGTCTAGCTCCTCAGAGATAGCCGTATTGTACGAATCAGCGACGCTGTCTAAAGCCGAGGTGGACTGTCTTTCTGAGAGGGCTTCCTTCCGCTTCTGTGTTACCCGGCTCTGGAGATCTCTGCGCACTTTTTCCTTCTCTTCGCACCAGTCTTCAAGCGTCTCCGGATCAATATTTGAATGCTCCTCAAAGCGGAGAATGATTCTTGCGGCCCCCTCAATGAAGATCTCTGTGAAGTCATGGAGTTCTCTCGGGCTTCGCCCGATATCGACCAACAGGCGCATCGTGTCGTCCCAATCAAGGTAGATATCGTAAATTTCCGAGTAACGCTCCTCGTCGAAGTTCGCCAGCATCTCATCCAGAAGTTCTTCGATGTGGGTCTTCTCATCGGGGGCAACGAATTGGCTCAGCCTATGCTGACCTTCGTCTTGCGAAATCGTGTTTAAGTACCACCGCAAATCAGCATATGCGATAACGAAATCGTCGGGCGCAAAGTTCTGGTACTGGTACTCTTCCAGTTCCTCAGCTGTTTTGTCGCCGTGTTTAGTAACTACGTACTGAACCGCGTTGTAGATGTCGTCTTTGAGATCTTCAGACAGGTGGTCGAAGTCGGATTCGCTAACTTGGTCGGCCGGATAGTACGCCTGTCCACCAAAGTGATTCGCGTTGGGCCTGTACGTAACCGCTGAATTTAGATGAGCTTCGGAGATAGTACGGCCATACTTGTACCAGTACTTCGGCAGACCGACTTCTCGGTCGTATTCCTGCGCTAACAGCCGATCAGCTAAACAGCAAAGTTTGTGGATACGGGTCCGCCCCGTCTCACGGCTGTCCTGCTCGTGACGTTCCGCAGCCACCCGATACAGAAGATACTCCGGCGGCCCGAAGTCACCGAGGTCATCATCCGCCGGTGGCGACTCAGACATTCGTCTTATTCGGCCTATTGAATCCGGGTGCAAAATAATTGACGCTGTAATTACTTCCTGTATTCAGAGTGATCACCAGTAAGAATCATCACGAATACGACCAACCGCTGCACTGAGTGTTCAATTCTTCGGATCGGTTACACCCTGACTTGTGTGACATTCGCGCACTGTATTCAGCACCCACAATCTAACGATATCTAGACACGTTATCTCTCCACTGCTGAATATAGAGGTTGTAGTCAGTACCAGAACGGTGACATTTTCCCATCCCGCTCTTCGGAAGTACATTGTTGATTTCAGAGGACAGCGTCGATGGCATGTCTGAGAGCTTCGTCTCCCGGCTTTCTGTAGAGTTCTCTGCGGAGTTGAAAGGCTCTAAAATACGGCGTTAGCTTGTCTTTTGAGATACCTCGATGGGGCGAGAGCCACGGCCGCACCAGCGAACCGTGGCTCTCGCAGGTATTGATGTGAACGTCTTCATCAGCGTATTCACCGTCGCTGTGGACGACGTATTCGCGGTCGAAGGTGTCGTCGTCTTCGAGTGGCTCGTAGGCCCGAAATCCGTCAGTATAGACGGTGAGCGACTCCTGCTCGTGGTTGTCGAGCAGGAGTCGCACAGTCGATTCGTCGGCGGATTTCGCAGGGATCACGTAGCGGTTGTCCGAGCCACGATCAACGAGCGTGAACACGGGTGGGTTGTCACCCGCGTACGAGCCGCGCCCACGCGTGGGCGCGGCTCTTGGTCGCGCTCGCGGCCTTTGAGCCCAGCAGAAACATAGACTTCGTCAATTTCGACTGGTCCAGTAAGTGTGATCGAGGGCGCGTCGAGCGTTCTGGCGAACTGATCGACGCGCTCTCTCAGCGTTCGGTACGACACATCGAGTTCAGCCTCAATTTGGCGAATACTCGTGTTAAACCGTAAGAACGTGTAGATCGTGAAGTACCACTCTTTGAGTTTCAGCTTGGAGTGAGCGAAGATCGTGCCGGTCTTGTCGTTGAACGAACGACCGCAATTCTTACAGAGATACCGTTGATAGACCCGATAGCTGCCGTTTCTGACCGTGCGGTCAGAACGGCAGCGGGGACATTCGACACCGTTACACCAGCGAACCTGCTGCAACAGGTCCGCTGCGGCGGATTCCGACACAAAGCGGTGCATTGGGAACATATCGGGCACCGCTGCCGCGGTGCCCTTGTCCTCTTCGACTTTCAGCTGCAGCTCTCGCTATCAACAATCTGCTTCACAAGAGCGGCCATCCAAAGTACCGACGTCCCCTTTTCAGTGAACGATCACCTCAACCGTCCGGGACCGTGGCCCGTCACACTCCACGAGCAGGATCGCCTGCCACGTCCCCAGATCCGGCTCCCCGTTCCGAACCGGGACGGTGACACTTTCACCCAAAAGGAGCGCCCGGAGATGTGAGTCGGCGTTGTCGTCGATCTGGTCGTGTTCCCACCCCTCGTCGGGAACGAGCTCCGAGAGGAACGTCTCCACGTCGCCGAGCAGTCGCGCTTCAGGTTCGTTGACGACGAGGCCGGCAGTGGTGTGGCGAACGAACACGGTGGCGACACCGTCCCCGGACGGCGGGAGAGCGTCCGCCACCTGCTCGGTCACGTCGTGAACCGCAGTCCCGGTGTCGGTATCGACGGTAAAGCGCATCTCGATCCGAGTTCGCCCGAAGCAGTATAAAAGGTGCCGGCCTACCCGACTACGCCGACGGGAACGGTGCCGATAACCGGCCTACCCGACTACGCCGACGGGAACGGTGCCGATAACGTTCTTTTCGCCGATACAGTTAATATCTTGAAATATAATATATTATATGTGTATTCCAAATGAACCCGGGGCAACAGCCACAGCTGGATCTGCAGCTTTCGACGACGCCGGTTCCCTCCCGACGGCAGCCACGGGCCGTCGGACCGTCAGCGACGTCCGTGACGTCTGCAGGGACGGAACTCTCCCTGGACGCGACGTTCGCGACGTTGAGCAACCGACGGCGGCGCGACGTGCTCCGGTACCTGAAGGGGAACCCGGGCGAGACGAGCGTCCGAACACTTTCCGGGCGGATCGCCGCCTGGGAGAACGACGTCGACGTCTCCGAGGTGACCTACCGACAGCGGAAACGGGTGTACACGTCGCTCCACCAGACGCATCTCCCGAAACTGGCAGCGGGCGGATTCATCGAGTACGAACCTCACAGGGGCCGCGTCGCGCTGACGCCCGCCGCAGCCGAACTGGACGTCTATCTCGAGACGGTCGGGAAACACGAACTTCCCTGGAGCGAATACTACCTCGGGCTCGGTGTCGTCTCGCTTGCGACGACCGTCGCTCTCGCCCTCGGAGCCCTTCCGGCAGGGATCGTCACTGGAACGACGCTGGCTGCCGTCGTGAGCCTCGTGCTGTTCGTTTCGGCGGTCGTGCACGTCGCTTCCGGTCGTCGGATGCGACTCGAAGACGACACGGTCGACAGGTGAAAAACGTCGGAACGTCACCGACCGGGAACGCACTCGAGCTAGAGCCGATCGAACACAGTCTCTCCCTGTTTTGCGGTGTAAAACGTCGCTGCGGTCGCGATCAACGCGAGCGCGACCAGCGCCCAGGTGCCCGGTGCGACAGCGGCGAACCCGGGAACGCCGAGCGCAGCGGCGAGCGTCAGGAGGATCCCGAGAACCGCGAGCCCAAGATACAGTTCGTTCCGGGAGATGCCGTACCGGGGCACCACCTCGAGGTAGACGGTCACCTGTCCGGCCCGGTCCGTGAGTTCGACGGTCTTTTCGTCAGTGTCGTACTCGACGATTCCGAGTTCGTCCAGCTTCGGGAGATGCGTCTGGTGCAAGGAGACGTACACGCTTTGCCGGAGATTGTTCGGTGGCGGGCGCTCGCCCGCCTCCAGCGCCGCGACGTGCTCCGCCAGGTCGCTCACGCTCGCTGGACCCGATCGCTCCGAGAGCCGTTCGAGCGCGAGGCGGCGTCGCTCGTTTCGAAGTACGTCGTGGATCTCGGTCTCCGCGAGATCGCCCACGTCGTCCCTCTCCTCGGTCGATTCGGACGACGACGTTTCCCCCGATGCTGCCGTCCTGTCCTCGCCCGACGCTTCGGCACCCCCCGATGTCATACGCAAGTGTCGTCACGCTGCTGCTATCAATCCTGCGCTGTCCTCGACGGCCGCGGCCGGCGGCGACTCACGCGAGCCAGTCGTCCGGCTTCGTGTCGTAATCGACATCGTTCGCCGCCAGCCGATCGAACAGCCCGTCATCGAGGTCGTGCTCTTCGAAGCCGTCGCCGTCGTACCGAATCCGAACGCCGATCTCGGCCCCTTCGGGTTCCCGCGAGCGCCGCCGGGCGAGTTCGATCTCTCGATCGTCGTACTCGACCCGGATCGTCGCGAGGTTGACCGGCCGGCCCCACAGCTGGAAGACGCGCTCGAGTGTCGCCCGCGCCTGTCGCTCGTCGATCGCAACCCCGTTGTACTGGTGGCCCAACAGCAGTTCGCCCGCGTTGTCGAAGTTGCCGTCGTAGACGACGATCGTCGGCTTCCCGAAGTTGGTGAACCGCAACAGCAGCTTCTTTTTCACGTCGGCGGCGTCGGTCGAGGCGACCCGATACTCCTGGGCCGCTCGGGAGTACTCGTAGGTGAAGTAGTCGTACTCGTCTACGAACTCCTGAGTGAGAAACTCGTCGATGAACGTCACGTCGTTGTGACTCTCCCGCACCTCGAACAGGCGATCCCAGCCGGCGGTGTAGGGGACGTCCGCGATCGCCTCCTCGACGCTCCGGTACCGCTCGTCGTCGAAGAGATACCGAGCACGCCGCTCGAGTTGCGACCGAGTTACCCGTGCCAGGACGCCGTAGTTGTGCGGTTTGACCAGGGAGTAGTGACGCTCTGCGAGCCCTTCGTAGGTCAGCAGTTTCCAGGGATGCCGATCGGCGTCGACGGCTCTCTCGTCGTCGGGAGGGATCTCCCCGTCGCGGGTCCGTCTGGCGGCTGCAAGCGCCGACGCGTCCACCCGCGGGTCGTCGGGATCCAGTCGATCGAGCGACTCGATACCGACGTTCGCGACCGTCTCGTCGGGTTCGAGCAGTTCCCGGACGTACTCGAGGTCGACCGTGTCCTCGAAGTTCCGCCAGGTGACGCCGTCGACCCGGAGCAGCCGCTCTATGACCTCGCGCCGGTTGGCGCGGTTTTCGACGTACTCCCACAGCGCCCTGCCGAGTTTGTAGGGATTCAATCCGGGGGAGGCGAGAACCCGCGACATGTGGTCGGCGTAAGTGACGAACTCGTCCGTGCCGGCGAACTGCTCGTCTGCCATCATCAACGACTCCCAGTAACTCGCCCACCCCTCGTTTGTCACCTTGGTCATCTTCTGGGGGGCGAAGTAGTACGCCTCCTCCCGAAGCATCGAGAGCACGTCCGTCTGCCACTCCGGACGATCGACGGCCTTCCGCTCCTCTTCGTCGTACCGTTTGCCGTATGCGAGAAGGAACCCGAGTACGTCACGCTGCGGCTCCGATGGCGTTCCCTCGGACTCCCCCTCCAGCCACTCGTCGTCAAAGACCGCCTCCCGAACCTCCGAGGACAGTTCGAGATCTGCAAATACCTCGCGGCGTCCGTCCTCCGCCCCGTCGGGATCCTCGCCGCTGGTCGAGTTCTCGCTGCCGGGATCGCCGTCGAGGTCGGCAGCCACCGGCCGATACTGATCGATCGTATCCTCCAGACAGCTGACCGCGTCTATGAACTGCTCGACGTCGTCTCGAGCGATTTCGGGATCTTCCATGTACTCCTCGATCGCGTCGGCGTGACGGGACAGCATCGCCGCGGCGGCGGGCCCGTCTGCCCCCCGGTCCGCGTACAGCCGATACCACTCGTTGTTCCGGAAGAAGTCCGCATGGGCCTCGACGTGGGTGATGACCGCCTTCTGATCGGCGAGCGAGTTCGACTCCTGGAGGAACGCGTTCGCTGGCTCGTCGTTGTTGACGATTTCGAACGCCTTCCCGAGCCCGTGCTGGTCGCGCTTCCGCTGGCGATCGTACTTCATACCCCACCGCCAGTGGGGATATCGTCGCTGGAAGCCGTCGTACGCGATCAGGTGGTTCATCTCCTCGTGGTCGACGATCCAGTAGTTCACCGGATACGGGTCGAGCCCGAGCTTCCGGGCCAGGTTTCGGGCTTCCCGAACCGGACCCAGAAGCTCCGTCGCCTCCCGCTTTGCGAGCAGTCGGTCGTCCCGGTATGCGTTGCTCATTCGTCGTCACTCCCGTCGGCGTCGGTCATTCGGTATCACTCTCCGTGCTCAGGATTTCGTAAATCGCGTCGGTCACGTCGTCGGCGTCCGACACCCGCGCGACGGCGACGTCGTCTGCGTCTCCGAACAGCTCCAGCAGCTCGTCGGCGTGGGTGGCGTTTACCGCACCGCCGCCGGGCTGAGTCTCGACGTACGCGTGGAGGTTCGCGTCGATCTCCCGCATCAGCGGGATCACGCGCTCGCGGGTGTCGTTCGCGGAGTTCTCGCTGTCGCCCGCGGCGAAGACGTACCGGTTCCACTCGTCGAACGGATACTCCTCTAAGATCTCGGCGGCCAGTTCGTAGGCTGCGGAGATCCGCGTTCCGCCACCAGACTGGATGCCGAAAAACTCCCCGCGTTCGACTTCCCACGCCTCGGCGTCGTGAGCGACGTACCGGAACTCCGCCTCGTCGTATTTACCGGTGAGATACCAGTCGAGCGGCGTCAGCACCCGCTCGACGAGTTCGCGTTTGCGTTCGCGCATCGACCCCGACACGTCACGGATGTTGACGACGACGACGTTCTTCTGTCGCCGCTCGATGATCTCCGGGTAGCGGTAGCGTTCGTCCTCCCGTCGGAACGGTATCTCCCGGATCCCTTCCCGGCGGAGCCGAACCGAAACCGGCTCGCGTTCGACGTTCTCCTCCAGTTCTTCGAAACTCTCCCAGCGGTCGATCTCTCCGGTCAGGTCGGCCGCGGCGTCGGCGATCCACGCCCGCGAGACCGGGATCCGCCTGCTGCGAGCCCACCGGTAGACGTCGTCGACGTCGGCACCCGCGACGCGCAGTCCTTCCCGGACGTACTCCCCGTCGAAGTCCGTCGCGAGTTTCCGTTTGAGGCCGCGCTTGAACAGCTCCTCGAAATCCAGCGTCGAGTCCGGGCCGCTGCGGGTGACGTCGGTGAACTCCCCTTCGATCTCCTCGAGGACGCGTTTCCCCTTCGGTTCGAGATCCAGGCCGAGCTCCTCGTCGAGCTCCTGGGCGAACTCCTCGGGGTCCATCTCGTAGTACTCGTGGTCACCGCTTTCCTCGCCCGGCCCCCCGTCCTCCTCGCCGTCGCCGTCGTCTTCTCCGGGAACCGAAACCGGCTGTCCCGGCTCTGCGCCCTCCCCTTGTCCGACCCCACCCATCGACCGGCGATCGTACTCGAAGGACGGTAGGTCGACGATCTTGACGGGGACTCGGACCCGATCCGGTGACGATCCGGTCAAATCGCCGTGCGTGATGAACTCCGAGAGGTCCTGCCTGCGCTGTTCCCCGACGGCTTCGAACCGGTCGAGATCGTCTCTCAGTCCCATTCGTGTGCCACCTCCCGGAGGACGCGTCCGGTCGTCAGTTCGGCCGACGCGGTGGAATAACCGCGTTCGCACAGCCGGTCGATCGTTCGACGCTTCACCGTGGCGGTCTCGGTGTCCCCCGGGGGGTCCGCCCACTGGCCGGGGTCGAAGTCCGGAAACAGTCGCCTGACGTCTTCCCAGCTGTCAGCCTCGAGCACCGTCCGGATGATCGGGACTTCCCGGAGATCGACTCCCTCGACGGAGAAGTCCTCGTCACGATGCTCCCACGCGTACCTGTTCAGCGCCGCGATTACCTTCGTTCGCCGGAATTCGGCCACATCGTCGCCCGCCGAGGAACCATCGTACTCGGCGTCGTCGAACCGGCCGAGCTGCTCGGTTTCGAACAGCTTCATGACCAGCGGATCCGGCTCCACCTCGCCCTGGGACGTGGCAACGGTTCCGCCGGTGTCCCAGGCGTACACGTGCTCGACGTACTCGGTGACTGTCGCCTCGTCGACCCCCACCTCCGAGAGTATCGCGCCGAGGACGTCCGCCTCCTGGCGGTCCCGAACGTGGGACTTCACCGCCGCGACCCGGCTTTCGAACTCCGTGGTTTCCGCCCGGGAAAACACGGGGGCGGCAGCCAGCCCGTTCGCCATCGCGTCGAGCACGTCGTCGGGCATGATCACGTTCTCGACTGCAAGCTCCGGATGCGACCGGTCCCGTGGCTCCTCCAATAGTTCGGCGATCACGTCGCGGGTGTAGGTCACGGGAATCCCACTGCGACCGTCGTTGCTGTGGTTTCTACCGCCGCCTCGACCGACCGTCTTGCCGCCGTCTCGACTGGCGTCTCGGGTCCCTTCGCCGCCGAAGTCGAACTCCCCGATCTCGCGCCGCTCGTCGCCGATCTGGACGTACCCCTGCTCGAGCAGGCTCGCTTTCTCGACGGTTCCGAGATCCGCGGGGAGCCGGTCTGGATCGAGCCGGGTCACGACGTCGTACGTCGCTGCCGCGGCGACCGCGTGCGGGGCAAGCTCCCGAACCACCCCGCTCCCGTCGTGGATCGGTACGTGGACGGACTCCCGGACGCGATCGTCGGGATCGATCCCCTCTGCAGTCGCCCACACTTCGGTTTCCCCCGTCAGCTCGCGGCGGATGAGCTCCGCCTCGAGCCGCCGATCGGTGAGATACCGGAACTCGTGGCGATCCAGACGTCGTTTGAGCGCCTTCAGCGGATCAGTTCCGTCCCGGTCGGCGTACTGGTCCAACTCCACGTCGAGATCCGGGTTCGAGATGACGATCAGCTGGGTGTCGATATCCATCCCGATCCCCTTGTCGAGCTTGACGTGCCCCTCGTCGGGAACGTTGAGCAGCTTCCGCAGCAGGTCGGCGTGCTGGCTCGCGTCCTCGACGATCGAAAGCAGACCGTTTCCCTGTGAGAGCACGCCGTCGTAGGAGAACGCCTGCGGATTCTTCCGCCCGCGGGAGTCGAGCTCCCGGAGCATCCCGGGCATCCACGAGCCGACGAGTCGCTCTTTGGGTGTGCCGTCGTCTTCCGCATGGAGGATCCCGATCCCCCGACCGACGTCGACGTGGTAGTTTATCACCCGACAGTGTTCGCCGTCGGTCACCGCCGAGAAGAGATCGTTCCGGCCGGACCGCCGGTACTGCTCTTCGAGGAAGTCGTACGCCTCGCGGCTGAACGGGTCGAGTTCGCCCGGAACCGAGATCTCGCCGTCGACCAGTTCCGAGAGGTCCTCGACGATCTCTTCGCGGACCTCCCGCGGAAACACTGAAAGTGGGTGGACTTGCACCGGACTCTCGTGCCAGTCTTCCTCGTCGGCGTAGCCGTCCCCGTAGCCGAGGCTCCGATCCTGTGTGGCGCCGGCGACGTTCCACTCGAGGGTGTATCGGCGTCCCTCCGGCGTTCGGGAGTAGCCCCGGAGCCCGTTGACGAGACACCGTTTCAGCTCCGATTTCCCGGTGGCGGTCGGACCGTCGAACCAGATGATCTTCTCGGCTTTCCCTCGCCCGGCGACGATCGCCCGCAGATCGTCGACGAATGCGTTGAGCGTCGCGGTGTTGCCCAGAACCGCGTGTTCGCCGTCGCCGTACGGGTCGTCGAAGAACCGGTAGCGGGTCAGACGCTCGCCCCCTTCGAAGACGGTCCGGGTGCCCACGGACTCGATTCCGGCGAGGAGATACCGTGCCGCCCCCGCCGCGATCTGGGGATCGTGGAACGCTGCGTCGACGTACTCGCTCAGACTCATCGGGGGCTCGAACGCCTCCGAGAGCGCCTCGTCTGCAGCCCGGCGGTAGGCGTCTGCGTCCGCCGGCCGGCTTCCGTCAGACATCTTCCTCGAGTTCGTTTTTGGCGACCTCGGCGCCGGCGAACTCGAGCACCTCACGGGCGCCCGCCGCCGAGTAGCCCTGCTCTCTCAGGGCGTCGATCCAGGCAGCCCGATCGTCGTCGTCCGTCTCGCTTGCGGACACGAGCGCGGAGAAGTTGATGTTGTGCTTTTTGTCGTCCCAGAGCTTCCGCTCCAGCGCCCGTCGCAGTCGATCGTTCTCGTGAGGGTCGAAGGAGGTTCCCTCCCGGGCCCGCCGGGAGATCCAGTTGGAGATCTCCTGTCGGAAGTCGTCCTTGCGATCCGCCGGGATGTCGAGCCGCTCTTCGACCGCACGCAGGAACGTCTCGTCGGGATCCCCCTCGCGGCCGGTGAGTTCGTCCTCGACAGTGGTGTCGTCGATGTACGCCATCACGTGATCCACGTACTTTTCGCCCTGGCGTCGCAGTTCCTCGACGTCGTACGCCAGCGCGTGCCGGACGTCCTCTATTGCGCGCTCTTTGTACTCCTCGCGGACCAGTTCGAGCAGCCGCTCGTAGCGCTTGAGGTTGTCGGCGTCGATCGAGCCGTGGCTCTCGAGGTTCGCCTCGAAGTGACGGAACGTCGAAAGCGGCGAAAGGTATCCGCGCTCACGGTGGGTCGCGTCCATGATTGCCTCGGCGATCTCGTCGCCGATGAACCGGGCCGAGACGCCGGACATCCCTTCCGCGATCTCGGCGCGCTCGTCGCCGTCCTCCCGGAGCTTCTTCACGTCGACGGCGTCGACCTCGTCGAGTTCCCCGTTGTACGCCTTCGCCTTCTGCAACAGCGACACCGACTCGTCGGACGGCTCCTCGATCCGGGTCAACACGCCGAACAGTCCCGCCATCTCCAGGGTGTGGGGCTCGACGTTGACGTCGGGGACGTCCGCGTTCCGCAGCATCTTCCGGTAGATGTTCGCCTCCGACTCGTACTCGAGGACGTACGGGTAGTCGATGCGTTTCGTCCGGTCGTTGAACGCCTCCATCTTCTCGTCACCCGTCTTCTCGCGGTATTCGGGCATGTTCGTCCGGCCGACGATCACCTGGTCGATGTCGATTCGGGGGTTGTTCTTCGGTTTGATCGTCCGCTCTTGAGTGGCGTGCAGGAAGTCGTAGAGGAACTCCCGCTGGAGTTTGAGCAGCTCCTCCCCCGAGAAGAGTCCGCGGTTGGCGTTGCAGAACGCCCCGGCGTAGTCGAACGCTCGCGGATCCGACTCGCCGTAGACCGCGAGCTTCGAGTAGTTGACGTCGCCGGTGAGTTCGGTCTCGTCCTGGTTTTTCTTGTCCTTCGGCTCGAACGTCTCGATACACTGGCGCTTGTTCTCGCTTGCTGTCAGTCGGAGGATCTCGACGTGGGTGTCCATGACTGCCTCGAGGTCGTCGCCGTAGTGGGAGAGCAACGTGTCCATGTAGAACTCGCTTGCCGGATCCAGCGACTGGTCGTTCCGGATGGTGTACGGCGCGTCCAACCGGTCGTTGAGGTCCTCGAGGATCTCGTCGCGCTGTCCGGCCGGGAGCAACACGAGCGGGTCCTGGTTCATCGGCGATCGGACCTCGTCGTCGGCCGGATCCTGATCGCGAATGACGTCACACAGGTTCGTCCACCGGAACGTGTACATCCGACCGGCGTCCTCGAGGGTGTACGCCTCGAAGTAGCGCCGCACCAGCCAGTCGAAGTGCGACTTCCCGGAGCCGACCGGTCCGAGCAAGAGCTTGATCCGTTTTTCGGGGCCGAGCCCCCGGGCGCCCGACTTCACCTTGTTGACGAACTCGTGGATCGCCTCGTGGATCTCCCGGCCATAAAAGACGTGTTCGCCGTCGTGTAGCGGATCCTCCGCGGCGAGCCGATACTCGACGACGCCACGATCTTCGTCGTAGGTGGTGCCGTAGTGGTCGAACATGTCGGCGACCCGCTGGTGAGCGTTGCGTGCGACGTGGGGATCCTCGTACAGCGCCTCGAGATACCACTCGAACGACTTCGCCTCGCGAAGATCCGACGGCACTGACTCGCGGTACTTCCGGCTGATTTCCTCGAGCGTCCGTCCGGGCGTCATCGTTTGCTCCCGGGCGTCGACACAGGTCTCGTTTTACCGAGGACCGTGCGTGCGCTCTCTTCGAGAATGCGTTCGTGTTCGGTGCGTTCGTGTTCGGTGCGTTCGTGTTCGGTGCAGGTTCGTTTCCAGGGCGCGCCGTCCGCCCGGAACGCGTTGGGCGAGGTCATTGTTGTGTGTGCTCATTTACCACACCTCCGCGGCGACCGGGCGTCGAAGCCGACGACACATCGTTCGGGGACCAGCGGACGGGAGTGGTCGGTATTCCCGATCCGGTACCGGGACTACTATGGTTATGAGGATTAGAGATATTTAAGTGTATCGTGAGCCCCAGTTATCGCAGAAAGAAAAGCCAAAGACAGAGAGGAGCCATGCGGAGTGATATCATGTGAAAAAAGAGCCGTCTTTAAGTACTATACCGAGAAACCCTCACCGAAGCGGGATCGCTTTCCGGCTGTAGCTCACAATAGGGACATGGAGCTGCCGACGCTGCCGGACGGGTGGACGGTCTGGAACGACGGATCGAACGGGCAGGTCGTTCTCACGTATCGGCCGGACGTGTTCGACTCTCAGGCGTTTCCTGCTCCCTGTTTGCCGACGATCTACGTGAGTGACGGGCCGCAGGACTCGCGCCCGGCAGCCGCCCGCCGAGAGACCGACGGCTGGCAGGTGGTGCTGTTCCTGGAACCGGAGATCGAACTCGAACACCGGAGATACGACGATCAAAGCGACGCACTCGACGGGGCCATCTCGCTGGCCGAGGAGTTCGCCGACGGCGACATCGATTATCGCGAGGCGTACCAGCTCCCGCGGGAGGCGTACCTCGAGAAGCTCGACGAACTGGTTGGCTGACACGGGCGAGGCGGCCGGGACTCCTCCACCTTCCGACACACACCGAGAACCAGCAGCCTTATTGCGTATTCCAGGAAATAGATAACCGAGATGGCCGACAACGCTTCGTCCGACCGGGACGACGCCGTTCCCTCGTTTCCCCGGGACGAGATCCGGACCACGGTAGACACCGTCGTCGCCGCGGGTCAGTTGCTCGCGTCCCCACGGAAATGCAAGATCTGGCACGAGGTCTGGCTCCACGAGGGGCTCGACATCAAAGGGCTGACCGAGGTAACGTCGATCCCGCAGAGCACGCTGTACAATCTCACCAAGGAGATGGTCGAGGAAGGAAGCCTCTACCCGTCGGGGTCGGCCGACACCCGGGCCACGATTTACAAGCCCTCCAGGATGCAGATCTTCGTCTCGGAGCACCCGAAGGGGATCGGTCCCCAGTTTAACATCCACAGTACGCTCATCGGCGTGCTGGGACGCGGGGTACAGTCCGACGACGTCCAGATGTTCCTGGATCGGAACAACTACACGATCCTGCTCGAGGCGATCACCGGCGTACTCGTGATCCTCGACGATCCCGACACCGACGAAACCAGCCTCGACCAGCTGTTCGAACACATGAGTCCCGCAGACGCACGGATGATCCAGGGCCACATCGCGGCGGTCCTGAAACGGGAAACCGAAAAGGACGGGATCGACTGGAAGTTCCCCGACGATCCGGCGATCGCACCCACAACCCTCTCGTCGCCGGAGTAGTCCCGGCCACCCGGGAGCTACGGCGTTTGGCCCAGAGTTTTCGATCGTCCCTCCGATAGTTTTCGATCGTCCTCTCTCCGGAGTCCGCCGCTTTTGCCCGGTCTCCCACGGAAACTCCGTTCCGTGCCGGCGGGACTGACCACAATCCTTATAGTACATTACAGAAAACCAATAACTGATAATGAGTAATCGACGGTCGGTTCAAAGAAGGGGACGGACGTCGAGGCGGAGATTTCTAGCCTTCGGTGGCGCCACCGTGGCGACGTCTCTCGGTGGCTGTCTCGGCGACGTCGGAGAAACGACGGACACCGTCACGTTCGGAACGCTGCCGATCGCCGCAGTTGCGGAGGTGTTCGTCGCCAAGAACCGGGGCTTTTTCGCGGATCGGGACATCGAGATCGAGACCGAACGAATCACCGGCGCCTCCCAGGCGGTTCCCCAGCTCGCATCCGGGGATCTCGACGTCGCGAGCGGTTCGATCGGGGCGGGCGTGTTCAACTCGATCGCCCAGGACGTCCCCGTTCGGGCGGTGGCAGACCAGACGCAGTACTGGGACGACCAGCCATCAGGTAACAGGTTCTGGATTCGAGCGGAGCTGTACCAGGAAGGGATGTCCTTTGCTGACCTCCCGGAGAACCCGACAGTGGCGATCAACGGGGAGGCGACGTCGATGGACTACCTTCTGGGGCGGCTGCTCCAGCTCAACGACATGGGTTGGAACGACCTGACGGTAACGGAGATGCCGTTCCCGGACATGATCTCGGCGATGGGCTCGGGGGAGATCGACGCCTGTACGATCCCCGATCCGCTCGGGCTGCAGGTCGCCCAGGAAACCGGCGCGGGCCAGTTGCTGTACGGCTCCCAGCTCGCCCCCCGGATGCAGATCGCGACGTATTTCTTCGGGGAGCCGTTCATGGAGAACCGACCCGACGTCGCCAGACGGTGGCTGGAGGCGTATCTCCTCGGCGTCCGCGAGTACTACGATATGGGCGGATTCCCGAACGAGGAGGTCGCCTCGATCATCAGCGAGGAGATCGACGTTCCCGTCCCCGCGATCCAGGCGTCGATCCCGTCGCTCGTCCACAAGAACGGCCGGATGAACGTCGACAGCTTGATGCGGCAACAGGAGTTTCACGCGTGTCGCGGCTATCTCGACGAGACGGTTTCCGCCGACGAAATCGTCGACGAAACCCTGCTGGACGCTGCCCTCGAGGAGGTCGGGCGGCTGGACGAGGCGGAAGCGACTCCCTCGGTGGACACGATCCACGAGTGGAGCGAGACGGCGCCGGCTCCGTACGCCCCGGTCGGAGAGATCACCGTTCCGGAGGGATTCCCCGGGGAACGGATCTGCGAGTGATACCCTGTGACGCTGGGATCTCCAGAGTTCGGATCGCGGTCGTGGTCGAACGTCTCCGAACGGAAACGTTCCAGTAGCTCCAGCCCCAACCAGCACCCAATGCGGGACGCTTCCGCCCCGGGCGAGGCCGGTGTCGGCGACGGGTCAGCCGGTAGCGAGTTACCCGACGGCACGGGGTCGGGGACGCCATCCGGACGAAGCGATCCCTGCCTCCGAGCGACTGCGGTCAACAAGGTGTACCGCTCACCCTCCGGGGACGTCTCGGCACTCGAAGACGTAAACCTCGAGGTGTACGACCGGGAGTTCTTCTGTCTGGTCGGCCCCTCCGGCTGCGGCAAGTCGACGTTCCTTCGGCTTCTGGGCGGGCTACTCGAGTGTGACTCCGGCGATATCGAGATCCTGAAACCCGAGCCCGAGGACGGGCCGACGACCAGTATGGTCTTCCAGGAGTACGGGATCTTCCCCTGGAAGTCCGTCGTGGAGAACGTCGCCTTCGGCCTCAAGATGCGTGGCGTCCCCAAACCCCGCCGCCACGAGATCGCCCGGCGGTACATCGAGAAGGTGAACCTGGACGGCTTCGAGGAGTCGTATCCACACCAGCTGTCCGGCGGGATGAAACAGCGAGTGAGCATCGCGCGAGCGTTCGCGAACGATCCCGAGATCTTCCTCATGGACGAGCCGTTCGGAGCGCTCGACGCACAGACGAAACAGTACCTCCTCGAGGAGTTGCTCTCCCTGTGGAACGAGTCGAAAAAGACCGTCGTATACGTCACACACGACATCGAGGAGGCGATCCACCTCGGGGACCGGATCGGCGTCATGTCTGCCAGACCGGGGCGGATAAAGACTGTCGTCGACGTAGATCTCGATCGGCCCCGAACCCGCGACAACATTCCGGTTGGCCGGTTCGAGGAGATCCAGGAAACGGTGTGGACCAGCCTGAGCGACGAGGTCGAGCGGTCGGTCGAACGATCGAGTGGGCGGACCCCCTGATCGGTCATGCAGTCCCGTTCGACAGTCGGCGCCCGGCTCCGATTGAACCTCCTTCCGATACTTTCGGTGCTGCTGCTGTGGGAGGTTGCCTCCCGTGCCGCCCTGATTCATCCGGTGTTCTTCCCGGCGCCGACGACGGTGCTTGTGGCGACCGTCGAGGAGTTTCTCCACGGGGAACTGCTGTATCACCTGGGGGTCAGCCTCCGGCGGATCCTGCTTGCATTCCTGGTTGGCGCCACAGGCGGGATCGCAGTTGGGCTGGTGATGGGGTGGTCACGCGAGATCCGGCTGCTGGTGAACCCCCACGTCGCGATACTGTATCCCGTCCCGAAGATCACGCTGTTGCCGATCGCGTTCTCGTTGTTCGGCGTCACGGAACTCGCGCGGATCCTCACCATGGGCCTTGCGGTGTTCCTGCTGGTGGCAGTCAACACGATGGCGGGCGTCAGGCAGATCGACGACGTCTACGTCGACGTCGCCATCGACAACGGGGCAGGGACGCTAGCGCTGTATCGGGAGGTCATCGTCCCCGGAGCATTACCGCAGATCACGACCGGACTCAGCCTCGGGTTCGGGATCGGGTTCGTGCTGATCGTCGTCATCGAGATGGTCGGCGCGAACTCCGGGCTCGGCTACGTGATCTGGAACTCCTGGCAGCTGTTCACGATCACCCGAATGTACGTCGCGCTTTTCGTCATCAACGTGCTCGGGGTCGTGTTCGTTTACGGTATCGAGGAGCTGGGCGAATACCTGACGCCCTGGGAGGGAGCATGACTGGATCACTGCACTCGGGGGTGGGGCTATGAGAAACCGCGAATACGCCGCCCAGATCGGCTCCGCCGTGGCCGTCCTGGTACTCTGGCAGCTCTCCGTCGACGTTGTCGGCCTAATCAACCCGTCTGTGTTGCCGGCGCCGACGGCAATCGCAGTCACGACGGCGACGCTCGCGACCGACGCGGGCTTTCTCGCCCACGTCGGGTCGACGCTCCGACGCACGGTGATCGCGTCGGCGTTCGCGGCCGGGTTCGGGATCGTGATCGGGCTGGCGATGGGGTACAGCGACACGATCCGGTCGCTGTTGGGCCCGATCTTCTCGGCACTGTACCCGCTTCCGGTCGTTGCGCTGTTGCCGCTTTTGATCCTGATCTTCGGCCGGGGTGACGGCGCGTTGATATTCGCCGCCGCGTTCGGCGGGTTCTTCCTCGTGGCGTGGAACGCCATGAGCGCCGCCGGGGGAATCGAGTCAGTGTACTTCGACGTCGCCCGCGACAACGGCGCAACGTCGACGTACGCCTTGTTCAGGGAGGTGCTGCTTCCGGGCTCACTCCCGGTCGTGTTCACGGGACTTCGCCTGGGGTTGAGCACGTCGTTTTTGATTGTGATCTCGGTGGAGCTGATCGCCGCCAACGACGGGCTCGGCTACTTCATGTGGGTCTCGTGGAACACCTATCAGCTCGGGGAACTGTACGCTTCGGTGGTCGTCATCGGCGCGTTCGGGATCGCGATCACCTACGGCCTCGAGCGGATCCAGCGCTATCTGGTCCCCTGGGAGGAAGAAACGCCACACAGAAGGATGATGTGACCCAAAGACGACGTTCTCTCCGACGACGATCCCACAACTCTTAACCCCGACAACTCCGGATTTTCCCTATGGACGAATCGGAAGTGCGCGAGTTGCTCGAAGCCGTCGAGGATCCGGATCTCGGGGACGACATCGTCTCCCTGGGGCTCGTAAACGCCATCGAAATCGAAGAGGAGACGGTCCGCGTCTCGCTTGCCCTCGGGGCACCGTACGCCCCACACGAGAGTCAGATCGCAAACGACGTCCGTGAGGTACTCTCTGCAGAGGGGCTCGAGGTCGACATCTCCGCGGCAGTTCCCTCCCAGCTGTCCGAGGAGGAGCAGGTGTTACCGAACATCAAAAACATCATCGCCGTCGCCTCGGGGAAGGGCGGCGTCGGGAAGTCGACGGTTTCGGTCAACATCGCGGCCGGGCTCTCCCAGCTCGGCGCCCGCGTCGGGCTGTTCGACACCGACGTGTACGGGCCGAACGTCCCGCGGATGCTCGACGCCGACCAGCACGCCCAGGCGACCGAGCGGGAGACGATCCTCCCGCCGGAGAAACACGGCATGAAGCTGATGAGCATGGGCTTTCTCGTCGGCGAGGAGGAGCCGGTCATCTGGCGGGGTGCGATGGTCCACAAGGTGCTCACCCAGTTGATCGAGGACGTCGAGTGGGGCGAACTCGACTACCTCGTGCTCGACATGCCGCCCGGAACCGGCGACACCCAGCTCACCATCCTCCAGACGCTACCGCTCACGGGCGCCGTCATCGTCACCACCCCGCAGGGCGTCGCGGTCGACGACGCACGCAAGGGACTGCGGATGTTCGGCGAACACGGCACCAACGTGTTGGGAATCACCGAGAACATGTCCGGGTTCCGCTGTCCCGACTGTGGCAGCTTCCACGAGATCTTCGGCTCGGGCGGAGGAGAGGAGTTCGCCGCGGAGAACAACCTGCCGTTCCTCGGCGGGATCCCGCTGGATCCGGCCGTCCGCTCGGGCGGCGACGAGGGGAAGCCGGTCGTGATGGACGAGGACAGCGAGACCGGCGAGGCGTTCCGCACGCTCACGGAGAACGTTGCCAACAACGTCGGCATCGTCCGGCGTCGCGACGCGAGCCAGCAGAACTCCTGATCGACGTCAGTACCGCTCATGAGTGGCGAAGACGACCCCGAACGCGCCCGAATGCTCCGTGAGGTGGCCGAGGACGTCCGCGGCGGAAGCTCCGAAAGCGAACAGGTCGCCGCGTTCCTCTACCGGGTGTCGGACCTGTACGATCCCGACGAGGAGACTACCCCCGAAGACATCTACCGGAACGTCCGCAACATCATGCGGATCAAAGAGCGGGGTACCCTCGATCGGGATCGGTAGCCGAGATCAGCCATCCGGTCACGCCATCGACCGCACGAACTCGCCGCGATTTTCGAGAAACTGTTTTCCGAAGAACTGTCCGTGGAAGCCGAACGGCAACACGCAGGGAAGCGGCGCCCTGGCGAGTTCCGCGAACGATCCGGCGTCCAGCACGAGCAGGAACGACCGGGCCCCGGACTCGTCGACTGGCGCCGGGTGATCGGCGTCGAGAACGACCGAGAGGACGACGCCGTCGTCCTCATCTTCGTCGTCCTCGTCTCCGTCTCCCTCACCGTCTCCATCTCTCCCACCGTCTCCGTGGTCGGCATCCCGTGTTGCGAGCGTGCGCGGGACGAACACCGGCTCTCCCGGGTAACAGTCGTCCTCCCGCCACACCCGAGTCGTTCGCGCCTCGAGATCGATCTTGCAGAGCCGGTCGGGAAGGGTTCGCGCCGGTCGATCACCGTTACCTGCGGCGTAAACGTACCGATAGGGACGTCCGTTCATCCGGCTGTAGTTGACGGTCGGGAACTCGACGGGAGCGTCGTAAAGCGACTCCGTCGTCGCCGAACGTTCGGCGACGCCGTTTCGCGCTGTCGGGATCGACAGTTCGTGTCGCCGGAGCTGTCCGCCCGGCAGCGTCGCCTCCGAGTTCCGCAGGGTGGAAAGCGAGAGCGATCGGACGATCTCGGCATCGTCGTAGGCGACCAGATCCACGACGAGGCCCGTTCCGTCGTCCGTCCCGTTCCCGCCGTCCCCCACCGGATGCTCGAAGGCGTTGACGTGGTGGAACGCAAAACACGGATCGAGGGGCGCAATCGCGACGTGCTCGCCCGTCTCGCGGTCGAACACGAGCAGGTTCGCGTCGTCGTCGGTCCACTCGAACGCCTCACTGATCGGCCCCTCATCGAGCAGGTCGAGGGGCTCGATCCGGAACGGTGACTCCAGCAAAACCACGTGGCCGTCCGTCAGACCGAACGAATGGAGGTAGGCGGGTCGCTCGCGTTCGAGGCGCCCGAACGTCTCGAACGTCTTCTCTCCGAGCTCGCGACGGCAGAGCAGATACTCGCTGGTCCATCCAAACCTGGTGCCGACCGCGATCGCCTCGCCGCGTCGGTGATCCCGATGGACGTGCGCGAGCAGCATCGTCGCGTCGGTGTCGACAATCCGATCGACAGTCGGTCCCGAATCGAGCGTCTCCAGATCGACGACGACCCCCCGCGGCGTCTCGGTCACCGCACGGATCGAGCCGTCGACGACCTCGAACCCGACGGAGGCGTTGTCGGTCGGTGCGGGCGAAAGCACCCGACCCAGCCGCTCGAAGACGTCGGCGTACGGGTCGGTGCCGAACTGGTCGCGCGCGAGGCGACCCTCCGTGTCGACCGACTCGAACTCCTCGGATCGGAGAAACCGTGCGGCAAAGGAAACGTAGTTCGACGCGCCGTCGAGACGAAACCGGCGCAACAGTGCGAGACCGTCGAACCAGTGGTTCACCGAGCGCCCGTCCGCGATCGTAAACCGACCCGGACCGTTACACAGCAGCGTGCCCGCCAGCCAGTCGGGAAGTTCCCCCTCGACGCCGAGCGCCGTCTCGCCGAACTCGCGATCGAGATCCCGGAGCCCGACGGCGTGTTTCGACTCCATCCCTATCGATCGCACGCACTCCACCCCCTAAACTGTCGTGTCTTCCCGGCAAAAAACGGACCGCACTGCGATCGAACTCGGCGGCTAGAGGAAGTCTTCGACGTGGTCTGCGACTTCCTCGGGCGTGTCGCCGACGGGGACGCCCGCCTCGTTGAGCGCCTCGATCTTGGATTCGGCGGTGCCGGTGCCGGAGCCGGAGACGATGGCGCCGGCGTGACCCATCCGCTTGCCCGGCGGGGCGGTCCGGCCGGCGATAAAGCCCGCGACCGGAGTGTCCATGTGCTCGGCGATGAACGCCGCCGCCCGTTCCTCGTCCTCCCCGCCGATCTCGCCACACATGACGACGGCGTCGGTGTCGGTGTCGGCCTCGAAGGCTTCGAGCGCGTCGATAAACGACGTCCCGATGATCGGATCCCCGCCGATGCCGACGGCGGTAGTCTGACCGATCCCCCGCTGGGTGAGGTTGTCCACCACCTGGTAGGTGAGCGTTCCCGACCGAGAGACGAGTCCGACGTTCCCCTCCGCGAAAATGTTGCCCGGCAGGATGCCGAGTTTGGCCTCGCCCGGCGTGATGATCCCCGGACAGTTCGGTCCGATGAGCCGGGTGTCGACCTCCGAAAGCCGCTTTTTGACCCGTGCCATGTCCTGGGTCGGAATCCCCTCGGTGATGGCGACCACCAGATCCAGATCCGTGTCCAGCGCCTCGAAGATCGCGTCGGCCGCAAACGCCGGCGGAACGAACACGACCGACGCGTTCGCGTTCTCGGCCTCGACCGCCCGATCGACGGTGTCGTAGACGGGGACGTCGTGGACCGACTCGCCGCCCTTTCCGGGGACGGCACCGGCCACGACGTTCGTCCCGTAGTCGATCATCTGTTCGGCGTGGAACCGACCCTCGCCGCCGGTGATGCCCTGTACCACCACTCGCGTGTCGTCGTCGACGAAGATACTCATTCTTCGGTCACCTCCTCGGTGTTCGCGATCGCACGCTGGACGGCTTCCTCCAGCGTCGGTTCGACGTCGACGAGATCCGTATCGAGGATCTCCATTCCCTCCTCGGCGTTCGTGCCTGCCAGCCGAACGACGACCGGCTTGGGAACCGTCTCGAACGCCGACAGCGCCTCGTTGATCCCCCGAGCGACCTCGTCGCCGCGGGTGATCCCGCCGAAGATGTTGAACACGACCGACTCGACGTTCGGATCCGAAAACACCAGATCCAGCGCGTTCATGACGCGTTCGGCCTTCGCGCCGCCGCCGATGTCCAGGAAGTTCGCGGGGTCGCCGCCGTAGTAGTCCACCAGGTCGAGCGTCGTCATCACCAGGCCCGCGCCGTTGCCGATGATACCGACGTTACCCGAGAGCCGGACGTAATCGAGGTCGTACTCGCCGGCCTTCCGCTCGAGGTCGTCCTCGTAGGCCTCCTCCTCGAGTTCGGCGAGTTCGGGCTGGCGGAACAGCGCGTCCTCGTCGATGTTCATCACGGCGTCGGCGGCGACGACCTCGTCGTCGCTGGTGATCATCACGGGGTTGACCTCGATCTCGGAGGCGTCCCGCTCTTCGAAGAGGTCATACAGCGTCGAGAGGATCCCGGAGACGTCGCGCGCGAACTCACGGGGGACGCCCGCGTCGTAGACGGCCTTGCGAGCCTGGTACGGCTGCATGCCGAAGGAGGGATCGACGTGTTCGCGGGCGATCGCCTCGGGCGTCTCCTCGGCGACCTGTTCGATGTCGACACCGCCCTCCGTCGAGACCATCGCCACGGGCCGTCCCTTCCCGCGGTCCATCGTCACGCCGACGTACAGTTCGTCGACGAAGTCGACCCCTGCCTCGACGAGCACTTTCTCGACGGTGTATCCCTTGAGATCCATCCCGAGAATCTCCTCGGCGTACGTTTCCGCCTCCTCGCGGTCGCCTGCGATCTTGATCCCGCCGGCTTTCCCCCGACCGCCCACGTGAACCTGGGCCTTGATTGCCGCGGGGAAGCCGATCTCGTCGACCGCGTCCAGAACCTCCGACACGCTCGAGGCGAGCCTCGACTCCGGTACTGGAATTCCCGCGTCCGCGAAGATTTCCTTCGCCTGGTGTTCGTGCAGTTTCATACGTCCGTATCCGCGTCCGATAGTCGCTTAAAACCGTCCATTCTCGGCTCGCGTCAACGAGGCACATTCCCGGCACTCTACCGCCACCCATCTCCGAACTCGACAACCCCTTTATCAGGGGAGCGTCTACTGCCCGTATGGATCCACCTCGCGACGCGGTGGTCGACGGCGGGAACACAACAGTAGTCGGCGACCTGCTCTCGCGGGAGCGCCGGAGCGCCGATCCCGCACTCTACGACGCCGGCTCGGACCGCGAGTTCAGCTATCACGACCTCATCACGACCTCCTACAGGGCGTGTAACGTCCTCAGGTATCTCGGGACGACAGGCGGATCCCGGGTCCAGATCGAACCGGAACTCGCGCCCAAACCCCTGTTTACCTTCCTCGGTGCCGCAATGCTGGGCGCGCCGGTGTCGTTTGCCCCGCAAACTGCCCCGAAGCCGGACAGCGCTCCCGCGGCCACGGTCGTTCCCGCCCGACGCGAGCGCGAGTTCGACCTCCCACCCGGAAGCAAACTCGCAGTGTACGGTGGGGGGCCCGACGACCCCCGGACGACCCACTGGGAAAAGGAGGCCTGGAGCGAAAATCCCGGCGTTCCGCCGTACGACGTCGCGCCCGACGACGTGTTGCTCGAGGTCGACGCCGACGTCTCCGGGGCGGGACCTGTCGTCACTCACGCAGCCGCACTCGGGGCGGCAGCCGTCGCCGCTTCCGGAATGGACCTCTCTGCCGACGACAGGGTCGCCGTCTACGGCTTACCGACGGATCCGCGCGTCCTCGCGGCGGGCGTGCTCGCCCCGATCACTGTCGGCGCGACGGTCGTGCTTCCCGACGAGCGAGACCACGGACCGGCAGACGTGACTGTCGCCGTCGTGGACGCGGGAGCCACAGGCGGCGACGTCGCCACGTTCGAGGTGGAGCGGATCGATCTGCCCTGACAGCGATCAATCGGCGTCCTGGCCGGAAAGCAGCTCCCGCGTCTTCGCGTGCCGCCGTCGAAACATGCCGTCGAATCCGAGGGACGAAACCGGTGACGCGAGGACGTTCAGCCGGCCGCCCGGGAGCTCGTACTCGACGGTGTCGACCATCACCGTCTCGTCCGCGTCGCCGAAAAACGAGTGGGTGTGCTCCCACTTCCGGAACGGCCCGCCGACCATGTCGTCCCGGAACCACGCGCGACCCTCCTCGCGGCAGCGTTCGACGATCCGGGCGGTAAAGGAAAACCGAGGACCGACACCGAACGGGCGCATCGAGAGCCGGAGCTGTGCCCCCTGTTCGAGTATCGGTGGGTTCCGCTCGCCGTCCGGACCGCGAACCGACTCGACGGACATTCCCATCCAGTCGGGCGTCAGCGCCTCCAGTCCATCGGGCCGGGAGTGAAACTCCCAGACGTCCTCGAGTGGGGCGGCGATCCGCGTCTCGCGCCTGTAGGTGGGCATGTTCCGGGATAGGGCCCGAATTCGGTTAACCGCTCTGCCGCCGATCCACCGATCATCATCCACCAGCATATAAGGTGTATTATCGAATATATCCATACGAACGTCCAGATAGATCGGGAATATTTGCGCGAGAATTCCAGATATCTCGAAGAAATTCCTCTACTAGGATAATTATAAGTAGGTTACTCCCCTGAGAATGGCTGTGATGTCAACGAAAACCACACCGCCGCCCCCGGCACCCGATTGGGTCGCTCCCTCGCAGTGTCCCTTCTGTGAGGCGGCCCTTGCGGATCCGGGAGCGGGATTCATGGAGCACCTGCGGGAGAATCCGACCTGCGAACGCGGATTCGAACAGTGGCGAAACAACGTCGCCGACGACATGCGCGGGGAGTGGGGTGGTTGACGGGGTCGGAAAGTCACCTCGCGGAGCCGCCGGCCTCCTGTCCGGCACCGCCTGCCACATTCTCTCCAGTCGTCGCGTCGATTGGAGTGTCTGATTTTGCTGCCTCGTTGTGACCTAAAGTCCTTTGAGCGTCGATACCAAACGGAGAGTATGCAACCCTCCAGGGAGCGCGAGGAGACCGATGCCGGAGCGGGCGAGTCCGTCGAGGACATCATCGACGAGAGCCTTCTCGACGACGACCTCCTCGAGGACGGTCCACACGCCGGAGGGTCATCCCGGGAGACCGGCGTGACGGAAGCCCCCGAATCGGCTCCGGACGCGGCCGAGACAACCGACGGCAAACCCCCGCTCGTTGGGACGAACGGGCGACTGTTCTCGGGGAAGGCGACGCTTCTCGCGATCCTCCTGACCGGGATCGGCATGTTCCTCGGCGGGGCGATACCGCTTATCGGGGGAATCGGCCGGTTCGTCGGATTGTTTCTGGCAGCGTTCCTCGTGGGACTGGTGCTTTCCGAACGGCGCTACCTCGAGACGGGACTCGTCGGCGCCGGCGCCGCGACCGTCACCGTCCTGTCGGGGTTTCTCGGGGGCGCGTTCCTTCCGGTGAGCCTGCAAGTGCTCCAGGATTACGGCGTGAGCTTCGCGATTGTCGCCGCCGCGGTCGGACTGGTCCTGGCGGTTGTCGGACACTACCTGGGCCGGGATCTCCGGGACGGGCTCTCCCGGGACCTGGAGTGAGTTCCCGGAACGGAAGTCAGGGTATCTCGAACCGGTTCCCGCGGCGGGCGAGCAGCCCGCGGTTTCCGAGCACCACGAGTGCCTCCTCGACCGTCTCCCGCCGGGCGTTCATCTCGGCTGCGACCGCCGAGGGCGTTCCGTCGGTCGCCGCGACCGCCGCAAGCACCTCGGCGTAAAACTGGGAGTCCGCCTCGGTGCCGAGATAGTCGCTGAACTGATCGAGTACTTCCGTCAGTCGGCCGTGAACCCACCGCTGTGCGATCGACAGCTCCCGGGTGAGGTCCCGGAGGTCCTCGTACTCGGCGGCCAGTTCCTCGACGTCGGCTGGACCGTCACTCTCCGGGATCTCGACCGACAGGTGGGGACACCGGCCGTTCATGTCGAGATCGAGGTTCGCCGGGTAGGCGCTCTTGGCGTCGAAGCTGTACGGGGAGAGACTCACCTCGAGCCTCACGCTCCGGGAGATGTGAAAATACTTCCGGCGCTTCTGGTCGGTAACCGATTCGATGAGACCGGCCTCCTCCAGCTTCCGGAGGTGGTCGATCACCGCTTTCGGACTGACGCCGAGATACTCGCTGATCTCCGTGACGTAGCAGGGTTTCTGCGAGAGGAGACGGAGGATCCGTCGGCGGTTCTCGTTGCCGAGCAGATCCAGGAGTACCGCGGAGTCCATATACATCAGGTAAACGGTTTATATATAAAAGGGTTTCTTCGATGGCGCCGCCGCCGGCTAGAACCGGCTCTCGAATCCGATGCCCAGCGACTCGTCGGTGCGGGCAACGCTCTCGCCGGCGTCGACGTCCGAACAGACCGCCCGGATCGCGTCGACGTTCTCGGGGACGACGTCGCTTTCCTGGTGGATCGCCTGGAAGAGATACAGGTCCCGTCCTTTCGTCGAGATCGAGCGACCCCAGATACAGTTCTCCCACAGATCACCCCGCGGCCGACCGGCGTCGAGCGCGTATTCCTTGAGCTTTCCCGCGCCGTCGATGTCCGCCTCCTCGGGGATCAAAAAGAGTCGGGACTCCGCGTCGAGCAGTTGCCGGATCTCCTCTGCGGGAGGGGTAGCGTCGAGAGTGACGTTGACGCCGTGCATGTGCATCATCGTCGCCGGCACCTTCATCCCCATCGTGTCGATGTCCAGTTCGGGGAAGATCGTCTTCACGTCCGGGCCGTGATGGGACGGAATCTCGACGGGGTCCGGAAGGATGTCGTTTATCGGCCCCCGATCGGATTGGCCGGGATCGCCGCCCCGCCGCACCAGCGTCGCCCGGGTCTTCCGGACGCCGTACTCCTCCCGGAGCGGTGCGAGCAGCCGCGAGAGCCCCGTCGTGTTACACGAGACCACACGAACGTAGTCGAGATCCCGCACGGCATCGTAGTTGGCACGGGCGACGAAGCTCCCGTCTGCCACGTCGGCGTCTTCCCCACCCTGGAAGATCGCTGGCGTCTGATACGCCTCGTACATCGCACGGTTTTGTGCGCCGATTCCGGAGGGACAGGTGTCGACGACGACGTCGCTCGCGCCGACCAGTTCGGTCACCTCGCCGGCGATACGGATCCCGGCGGCGTCGAACGCGCCCGCCCGTTCCGGGATCGCCGCATACAGCGGATACCCTTTTCGCACCGCCGTGTCGGCCTCGAAGTTCGGCCGGGTTTTCGCGACGCCCACGAGTTCCATGTCGGGCTGGGCCGTCACCGCGTCGGCGACGCGCTTGCCGATGGTGCCGTACCCGTTTATGCCCACACGTATCATTACCGAAGCCTCGCTTCCGGTTCCGTATAATCGTTTCGAGTGTTCGTCCCAGGGAATTAACTTCCTTGCGAGTAACGATATCGGAGTGGCCACGGGGGGACGGGCGACGGAACGACCGGAAGGACAAGACTCAGGGAAGCAGCAGCAAATACGGACAGTATGGTCGAACGACTACGGAAACCCGCCGAGACTGCGGTGCTGCAGTGTTTGTCGCTCGGATCCGGTGAGTCGTGTGCGGTCGTCACCGACGAGAAGCGCCGGCCGATCGGCGAAGCGTTGTACGAGGTAGCACGCGAGGTCACAGACGAGGCGGTACTGCTGGAGTATCCCTCGGGGAAACAGCACGGGAGTGAGCCGCCGGTCCCGGTTGCAGCCGCGATGAAGGGCGCCGACGCGTTCCTCGCTCCGACGACGAAGAGCCTGAGCCACACCAGAGCTCGCGGGGACGCCTGCGAGGCCGGCGCCCGCGGGGCGACACTCCCGGGGATAACCGAAGAAGTGTTCGTCGCCGGCCTCGACGCCGACTACGACGCGATCGCGGACGCCTGCGAGGCGGTTCACGATCGGGTCGCGGATGCAGACGAGATCCGGATCACCTCCCCGCAGGGGACCGACCTCACCGTCGAATCCGGCGATCGGGAGTGGCTCTCGGACACCGGACAGATCCAGGAGCCGGGCGCGTTCTCGAACCTTCCGGCCGGCGAAGTGTTCGTCTCGCCGGAGACCGCCGAGGGACGGTACGTCGTGGACGGCACGATGATGCCCCACGGGTTACTCGAGGGGCGAACCCTGGAGTTCGAGGTCGAGGACGGGTTCGTTACGTCGGTTTCGGACGAGGAGATCGGAGCGCAGCTCGAAGCTGCCGCGGAATCGGTCGGCCGGGACGCGTACAACCTCGCGGAACTCGGGATCGGGACCAACGTCGGCGTGACCGAGCTTGTGGGGTCGGTGCTGCTCGACGAGAAGGCAGGGGGGACGGTACATCTCGCGATCGGCGACGACGCCGGCATCGGCGGCGACACCGACGCCCCCGTCCACCTGGACGGAATCTTGCGGGAGCCGACGGTGTACGCCGACGGCGAGGAGATCGATCTCCCGACGTCCGCCGACTGCTGACGCCAACCGCCGTTGGCGGAGATGCGCGCTTTTATACGCTCCAGTCGTCAATTCTCGCCAATGACCGATATCGAAGCCGGCGACCGGATCGCGGTCGCGTGTCCCTCTTGTTCTCCCGACGCCGAGGTGGTCCACGAGGTGCTCAAGCCCGGGGGCCAGGTTACCGTTCGGTGTACCGAGTGTAGCCACGTCCACAAGGAACGCGTCGAAATCGAATCCGACGTCGAACGGACCGTGGTCGTCTCCCAGTCGGGCGAATCGTTCACCACCACGATCGAGATGTCCCCCTCGGACAGCCTGTCGGTCGGCGACGAGTTCGTCGTGGACAGCAAAGAGGCGCTGTTGACCGCGCGGATCACCGCACTCGAACGCGGCGACGGCGACCGGGTGGAGGAAGCGACCGTCGAGGAGGTCGACACGATCTGGACCCGCGCTGTCGACAACGTCTCGGTAAGCGTCACCCTCCATCCGGGCGACGGGAACCGCGATCAGAGCCGGAGTCTCACGATCAACGTTCCGGGGGATTACGAGCTCACCGTCGGGAAATCGGAGACGTTCGGCGACGAACAGTTCGAGATCGAAGGGATCCAGATCCGCTCGGACGCCGACGGCTACCGGTTCGAGAAGTTCGGCCACGAGGGCGACAGCGTGTTCGCCAAAGACGTAAAGCGCGTGTACGCACGCGACGAGACGACTGACGCCTGGTCCGCCTGGTAGCCGCTACGGCCGGCCCCAGCACCGGCAGTTTGCCCTCCTTTGAACACCTTTGGACAATACCGAACATATATGTACATTGGCTTCGGAGGAGGACGTATGAGCAGTCGCGAAACGGAGGAGACGGAATCGGTGGGCGGAAGCGGCGAACCGGGCGACTTCGACGGTTACGGCGGTCGATACGTGCCCGACGTGATGGGGGAGCCGCTCGATCGGTTGACCGAAGCGTTCGATTCGATCGTGAAGACGCCGGAGTTCCAGGCCCGATTCAGGGACACCCTCGAGGAGTACGCTGGCAGGCCGACACCGATCACGTACGCGCCGGGGCTCTCCGAGCGATACGGGGCGGACATCTACCTCAAGCGGGAGGATCTGCTCCACGGCGGCGCCCACAAGATCAACAACGCGGTCGGACAAGCGCTTCTGGCGGTCGAAGCCGACAAAAAGCGGCTGATCGCGGAGACGGGCGCCGGCCAGCACGGCGTGGCAACCGCGATGGTCGGAGCGCTGTTCGATCTGGACACCGAGATCTACATGGGTCGAAAGGACGCCAATCGCCAGCGGATGAACGTCTTCCGGATGCGCCTGATGGGCGCGGAGGTAAACGAGGTGACCGAGGGCGGTGCCGGCCTCGCGGACGCGGTCGACGCCGCGCTGGAGGATTTCGCCCACAACGTCGAGGACACCCACTACCTCGTCGGCTCTGCCGTCGGGCCGGACCCGTTCCCGCGGATGGTCCGGGAGTTCCAGTCGGTGATCGGCGAGGAGGCGCGCGAGCAGTTCCACGACCGGACGGGCGAGTTGCCGGATGCGGCCGTCGCCTGCGTCGGCGGCGGGTCGAACGCGATCGGGCTGTTTCACGCGTTCCGGGACGACGAGGTCGCGCTGTACGGCGCCGAAGGCGGCGGCGAGGGCGCCGATTCGCCCCGTCACGCCGCACCGCTCGCGTCGGGACGCGACGACGTCCTCCACGGAATGAAAACCCGCGTCATCGGCGAGGACGTGGAGGTCCACTCGATCTCCGCCGGGCTCGACTATCCGGGCGTGGGGCCCGAACACGCGATGTTCCGGAAGGCCGGACGCGTCGACTACCGTGGCGTCGACGACGACGCGGCTCTCGCAGCGTTTCGCGACCTCTCGGAGGCGGACGGCATCATCCCCGCGCTGGAATCCAGCCACGCGATCGCGCTTGCAAAGGAGCTCGCCGACGAGCACAACACCCTCCTCGTCAATCTCTCTGGCCGCGGGGACAAGGACATGGAGACCGCCGCCGAGCGGTTCCACCTCCAGGGAACGGAGATCTGAGGGCGGCCGCGGAGGAGGCCGGAACGACCCTCCGCTGTGGTGCGATCGTCGTCGGAATAGCGATCATCCGTCCCCGTGACCTCCCGCACAAGGCAAAAAGCCTATAATCAGCACAAGGCAAAAAGCGGGTAGAGATGGTATCCACGATTCCACTGTTTCCCGGCATTCCCGGCGGGCCCGAACTCCTGATCGTGCTGTTGGTGCTCGTGCTGCTGTTCGGGGCAAACAAGATCCCCAAACTCGCGCGGTCGACCGGCCAGGCCATGGGCGAATTCAAGAAGGGTCGCGAAGAGGTCGAAGAGGAACTCAAGGAGATGCAAGATGACACGCTGAAGTCCGACGTCGAGGACGTCGAAGACGTCGAAGACGACGAGACGGTCTCCTCGGTAGAAGACGAGGAAACCGAAGTCGATCGGTCCGCAGAGGAAGTCTAAAACCGCCTTCGGGCTCGCCGAACTCTTCCTTCCTGGGCGTGTGGCCAAGCGGATACGGCACGAGGTTCCTAACCTCGGGATCGCGGGTTCGAATCCCGTCACGCCCGTACCGTGTGGCGAACGTAGTGAGCCACCGGTACGGCAAAAAGGGATTCGAACCCGGGGAGTCGCAGCCCGGAACGGCCGAGCGAAGCGAGGCCGCAGGCCCGGACCGTCTCCACTCGGTTCGAATCCCGTCACGCCCGTTTTCCTGCGAGCGATAGCGAGCAGTGAAAACGGCCAAAAGGGATTCGAATCCTACCAGTCGCGCGCAGCGAACGACTGTGAGCGAGCACGTCTGGTTTCGGTTCGAATCCCGTCACGCCCGTTCCCTCACTTCGTTCGGTCACGGGCGCGACTTACCCCCGCTCGCTTCGCTCACGGCTTCGCCGTTCGCTTCTCGAGGTGCTCCCTTCGGTCGCACCTCGCATCGATCGCGGGGATCCCGTCACGCCCGTTTTCCTGCGAGCGATAGCGAGCAGTGAAAACGGCCAAAAGGGATTCGAATCCTACCAGTCGCGCGCAGCGAACGACTGTGAGCGAGCACGTCTGGTTTCGGTTCGAATCCCGTCACGCCCGTTTTCCTGCGAGCGATAGCGAGCAGTGAAAACGGCCAAAAGGGATTCGAATCCTACCAGTCGCGCGCAGCGAACGACTGTGAGCGAGCACGTCTGGTTTCGGTTCGAATCCCGTCACGCCCGTACCGTGTGGCGAACGTAGTGAGCCACCGGTACGGCAAAAAGGGATTCGAACCCGGGGAGTCGCAGCCCGGAACGGCCGAGCGAAGCGAGGCCGCAGGCCCGGACCGTCTCCACTCGGTTCGAATCCCGTCACGCACGTTCCCTCAGTTCGTTCGGTCACGGGCGTGACTTACCCCCGCTCGCTCACGGCTTCGCCGTTCGCTTTTCGAGGTGCTCCCTACGGTCGCACCTCGCTTCGCTCGCGGGGATCCCGTCACGCGCGTTTTCCTGCGAGCGATAGCGAGCAGTGAAAACAGGCGTGTGGCGAACACGGGGATTTCGCGGGGGCCGTCCGACTCTGACCCTTCTAGACGAGTGTGAGGCCGCCGTCGACCACCAGCGTCGCGCCGGTAATAAACGCCGCGGGCTCGGAAGCGAGATAGGCGATCGAACTCGCCAGTTCTACGGGATCGCCCTGTCGGCCGACTGGCGTCATATTCACGGCCGCCCCGATCTCTTCCTCCGTGGCGACCTCCTCGGCTGCACCCGTGTCGATCATGCCGGGAACGATGGCGTTCATCGTGATCCCCTGCGGACCGAGACCGATCGCAGCGCTCCGGGTAAAGCCGACGACGCCACCCTTGCTCGCGGCGTAGTGTGAGAGGTCGCCGGACCAGCCGATGTGCCCGCCGGACGCCGAGGAGACGTTGACGATCCGGCCGTAGCCCTGCCCGCGCATCGCCGGGAGAACGGCTTTCGTACAGTTGAACACGCCGGTCAGGTTGATGTCGATCACCCGCTGCCAGTCCTCGGGAGTCATCTCCTCGAGAGTGGCCGTCGGGAAGATCCCCGCGTTGTTCACCAGGATATCGACGCCGCCGAACTCCTCGAGTGTGTCCTCGACGACTTCCTGTGCCTGTTCGTAGTCAGTGACGTCGAGTTCGCGGACGAGCGCAGTTCCCCCGCGTTCCTCGACGGCCTCGCCTACCGCTTCGCGTTCGGGGATGACGTCGGTCACGACGACATCGGCACCCTGTTCGGCCAGCAACGTCGCCGTCGCTTCCCCGATTCCACGTCCTGCTCCCGTCACGATCGCGACGCGGTTACTGAAATCTATCATCGCAACCGAACCTACTCCTCCCACGGTAATAAAATAGTTACTTGGTTAACATATGACCCGATCATATGCCACAAAAAGGTTCTTTTTAGGCGAAATCCGGCATTCGTGACAGAGCGGACGTGAACACGTGTCGAGAGTGAAATCACAAGAATCAACGTGACCACGAGAGAACCGGACGACCGACTGAACACCGATGACGCTTTTTGCACCACTCGACGAAACCGAGCTCTCCCGAATTCACGAGGAGTCGGTGAAACTGCTGTCGAACCAGGGCGTCGACGTCGCCGACGAAACAGCCAGAGACCGATACTCGGCAGGCGGTTGTGAGGTGTCGGGGACGACAGTTCGGATCCCCGAACCGGTGCTCGAACAGTCGATCGATCGGGCACCGGAGTCGTTCACACTGCACACTCGCAACGGCGACGCGGTGGTCGTCGGCAAGGGGGAACCGGTGTTCGCCCCGGCGTTCGGACCGACCGAACTGTACACCGAAGGGGACGGGTTCCGGGAAGCGACACTTGCCGACGTCGAGACGTTCGCCAGGCTCGCTCACGAGGAGGACGTTGTCGACTGTGCCGGATACAACGTCTGTGAACCGGTGGACGTGCCGGAGCCGCAGCGTGCCCGCGAATCGATGAAGCGGACCCTGCTGACGACCGACCTTCCCGTCGTCGGATCAGCGTACGGGCGCCGTCGGTCCCAGGAATGTCTCGAACTGGCCGGGATCGCGGCCGACGACCCGGATCTCACCCGGCCGCGCGTGCTCGGCCAGGTGTCGCCCGTCTCGCCGCGCCGCTGGCCCGAGGCGATGGCTGCAGGGCTGCTCACGTACGCCGCGCGTGGACAGCCGGTGATCGTGATGTCCCAGCCGCTCGCGGGCGCCTCCGCCCCGGCGACGCTCGCGGGCGCGGTGATTCTGGCAAACGCCGAGATCCTCTCGGGGATTGTCCTCGCACAGCTGGAAAACCCTGGGACACCCGTCGTGTACGGATCTGCGCTCACCGCCCTCGATATGGAAACGACATCGATCGCTGCGGCGGCCCCCGAGGCGGCGCTCGGAGCGGCCGCGACCGCCCAGCTGGCGAGATCGTACAACCTGCCGAGCCGGGGCGGCGGCGGGGTGACCGACGCAAAGCGGCTCGACGACCAGGCGGGCTCCGAATCGATGCTCGGCCTGCTGGCAGGTATCGACGCCGGAATCGACTTCACCTTGCACGCGGTCGGAATCCTCGATTCCTACCGGGCGGTATCCCCGGAGAAGTTTCTGCTGGACTGTGAACGGATCCGAGCGATCCGGCGGATCCGGCAGGGGATCGACGTCACAGGGGAGACGATCGCCGGAGCGCTGCTGGCTGAAACCTCCCCGGACGGGGATTTCTTGAGCGCTCGCCACACCGTCAAACACGCCCGCAAGTCACTGTTCCGTCCAGATCTCGCGGTTCGGGATGCCGGCGATAGCCCGAACGTGAGCGGGAGGTCGGCCGTCGAACGCGCGCAGGCTCGCGTCGAGACGTTGCTGGACCGGTACGAGCCGCCGGCGATCGATCCGAGCCTCCGGAAACGGATCGAATCGTACGACGGTCACGACGCGTGATCGACTTCGAACGCGGTTCGTGACGGACGCCGAGGTGTCGGTCCGACGCGGCGTCGAATCGTGCTCCTTAAGGGTCCAACGGGAGATTTTCATAGCATGAGTGACGAACCGCAGGCAGACGCGGACGACGCCGTCGACGCCGAGGAGTCCGAGACCGAAGCGGAAACGGAAGCCGAATCCGCCGGGATCGGCGACGGAGACTTCGTACGCATCGCCTACACGATCCGGACGGTCGACGACGGGACCGTCGTCGACACCACGGACGAGGAGATCGCCGAAGAAGCCGGTATCGACGACGAAGACTACGAGTTCGGCCCCCGGACGATCGTCGTGGGTGCGGGTCACGTCTTCGACAGCGTCGAGGAGGAACTCTCCGGCGCCGAAGCCGGCGACGAGGGCTCGGTCGTGGTCGACGCGACGGAAGCCTTCGGCGAATACGATCCCGATCAGGTCCGGACCGTCGCCGCAGACAAGATCCCCGAGGACGACCGGTACCCCGGCGCGCCCGTGACCATCGACGGCGACCAGGGGCACCTCGAGACGATCATCGGCGGCCGCGCCCGGGTCGACTTCAACCACCCGCTCGCGGGCGAGGACCTCGAGTACGACTACGAGATCGTCGAGGTCGTCGACGACCGCGAGGAGCAGGCTGCCGGCCTGCTGGGGATGTACCTCCAGCAGACGCCCGACGTCCGCATCGAAACGGTCACCGAAGAGGAGGAAGTCGTCGTCGAACCCGACGAGGAAGCGGAGGAATCCGACGAGGACGAAGGAGATAGCGAGGGAGAGGACGACGAAGAAGACGACGAGCCAGCAGAACCCGAAACGGAGCTCCAGGAGGTCGACAAGGAGGTCCTCTACATCGAGGCCACCCCCGCGATGTCGATGAACCAGCAGTGGCTCTTCTCGAAACAGCAGATCGCCCAGGATCTGATGGGCCGGCTAGACCTCGACCGGGTCGTCATCGAGGAGGTCATCGAGGGCGGGATGATGGGCGGCCTCGGCGGCATGATGGGCGGCGCCGGCGGCGCCGGCGACGTCGAACTGGATCCCGACGAACTCGCCGCCGAACTCGGCGACGAGATCGACGAGGACCTGGACGAGGAGCTCGGCGAGGAACTCGAAGGAATCGCCGACGACGAACTCGGCGACGAATAACGCCGCAGGATTCGTTTTTCGCAGTCGCCTCCGTTCGGTAGCGACCTCCTCGCTCGCCAGTCGGAACGCCCGCGGTCAGTCCCGGAAACCGGGCCGCCACAGCAACAGCCCGACCGCGAACAGGAATACCAGCGTCGAGAGGTCGATCGACAGCGAGTACACCGCCGTAGCGAGCCCCGAGGATCCACCGGCGGCGCCGGCGACGACGGAGGCGAGCAGCGAGAAGCTACAGCCGACGCAAGCGAACAGGCCGAGCACGCCGGAGGCCGCGGCGGATGTCGCATCGGCGATCGCCGCGTACACCAGATACGACAGCGTCGCGTAGCCGACAACGAGATACGGGATCACCGTCACGTGTCCGACCGCGGTCACGTAGCTTACCCGGGGGCCCCAGCCCGGCGACGCGAGCGCCACGTCGAGTCCCGTCTGCACGTGGTGAGCGTGATCGCCGTGCGTGCCGATCAGGCCGGCGATCCACACGACCAGCAGGAAGTAACCGACCGCGACCGCCGCACCGACTATCCTGGCACGGGTGCTACCGGTTTTCGGCCCGACACGGAACGGTGCCCACAGCCCGACGGCGACCCACGCCAGCGGATACAGCAGATACCGCGGCTGTGTCGCCTCCGCATCGGTGGCCAGAAAGTACACCGCGACGAACGCCAACTGGATCGCCAGCAGCCCGCCGATCACCATGACGTCGCGACGCAGGTCAGAACGCGAGAACAGCTCTCCGATCCGTCCGGTCACCGCCCCGAAACGTCCGTGAGAGTTCGCCGATCGTCCGCCGGTGTCCATCACCTCGGGGATGACGACCGTCCGGACAAAAGGATGTCGGCGCCGCCGATCCTTCCCGATCGTCCGTTAAAGTCAAACCGACTCCTCGCGAACGTGAGCCCATGAGCGTCGACCAGGAACAGCGGACCGTCCGGTGTCTCGTGGCGAAGGTAGGGTTGGACGGCCACGACCGGGGGGCACACGTCATCGCCCGGGCGTTCCGGGACGCCGGGTTCGAGGTGATCTACTCGGGGCTTCACCGGTCGCCCGACGAGATCGTGCAGGCGGCCGTCCAGGAGGACGTCGACGTGCTGGGAATCTCCATCCTGTCGGGGGCACACAACACGCTCGTCCCGAAGGTGCTCGACGGCCTCGCGGAGTACGGCGCCCTCGAGGACACCCTCGTGCTCGTCGGAGGGATCGTCCCCGACGACGACGAGGAGGAGTTGAAGGAACTCGGCGTCTCGGAGGTGTTCGGTCCGGGAACGCCGATGGAGGAGACGATCTCGTTCGTCAGGGAGAACGTCCCGGAGCGGTAGCCGCATGAGTCGGGGTACCGAGACCGACCTCGTCGACGAGTTGCTCGATGGCGACCATCGGGCGCTCGCGCGGGTCATCTCGAAGATCGAAAACAGGCGGCCGGGGTACAGACAGCTGGTCTCCCGGCTTCACACACACGCCGGAAACGCACAGATCGTGGGCGTCACCGGCTCTCCCGGAGCAGGGAAGTCGACGCTGGTCGACAAGCTGGCGAAACGCTACCGCGATCGCGGGGAGACGGTCGGCGTGATCGCGGTCGACCCCTCCTCTCCGTACACCGGCGGCGCGGTGCTCGGCGACCGGATCAGGATGGCCTCGACAGTCGGCGACATGGACGTATTCTTCCGGTCGATGAGCGCCAGGGGGCAGCTGGGTGGGCTCTCGATGGCGACCGCCGACGCAGTGACGGCGCTGGACGCGTTCGGGAAGGACCGCATCGTAATCGAGACGGTCGGCGCCGGGCAAAACGAGGTCGACGTCGTCGAGACCGCCGACACCGTCGCGGTCCTCGTCCAGCCCGGGTCGGGCGACGACGTACAGATGCTCAAGGCGGGAATCCTCGAAATCGGCGACGTGTTCGTCGTCAACAAGGCCGACATGGAGGGTGCAGACAGGACCGTCGCCGAACTCGAGGAGATGCTCCACATGCGGGACAGCCCCACCGCCGGACTGAACACCGGCCACCACGGCTTCCAGTCGATCGAGGCCGGAGACGGAGACGCGAGCAGAGACGGCCCGACGGAGAGGATCGAGTCGGTCGACGGCGAGGAACCGACCGACGGGAAAGAGCCAGAGTGGAACCCCTCGGTCGTCGAAACCGTCGCGACGACCGGCGACGGGATCGAAGAACTGCTCGAACTGATCGATGCCCACTACGCGCACCTCGAGGCGTCAGGAGAGCTCGAAGAGAAGATCGAAAACAGGTACGCGAAGGGGATCAGGACGCTGCTCCGCAACGACGTCGCGGCGCTCGTCGAACGGGAGCTGGATCGCCACGGAGGGATCGACCGACTCGCCGAGCGGGTGGCCCGGCGGGAGACCGACCCGTACGCGGTGGCCGAACGGATCGTCGCACCGATCGAGAAGTGTCTCGACGACAACCGTGAGTGATCGCTCCACCCCGGGATCGTTTTACACCCGATGGGCCGGCGTCTACGACCGGATCGCCAGCGACGCCCCCGGCGTCGTCCGGATGCGGTCGACGTTCCTCGACCTCCTCTCGCCGTCCCGCGGGGACGTGGTCGTCGAGATGGGCTGTGGTACCGGGGCGAACTTCCCGTGGCTCCGGGACCGTGTCGGCCGGGAGGGAACCGTCGTCGGCGTCGACCTCTCGGAAGGAGTTCTCGAGCGGGCGCACGACCGGATTCGTCGACACGGCTGGGAGAACGTCCACGTGGTTCGGGGCGACGCGACCCGCCCACCGTTCGTCGGGGAGTCGACGGCGGTTCCCTCCGAGTCACTCGGACTCGGGGTCGGAGAAGTCGACGTCGTGCTCGCGACGTTCGTCGTCGGAATGCTTCCCGATCCGGGAGGCGCAGTCGAAGCGTGGGCAAAGCTCGCCGGCGAAGGCGGCCGACTGGGGCTGTGCAACCTCGCCCGGAGCACGACCCCGCTAGGTCGACTCGGCAATCCGGCTTTCGCTGCGCTGGTACGTGCGAGTTCACCGCCGGGCGGACAGGGACGAACCCGGTGCGCCGCACAGTTGCTCGACGAGCGCGTTCTGGCGGGTCACCGGACGCTACACGAGCGCTGTGAGGGCGTGGTGAGCCGGCGAGCGTTCGGTGGATTCGTCCGCATGTCGGCCGGAACCATCGAATCCGACGTGTGACCGATCTGCGCCGGTGTCCGGCGGCGCTGGCAACGTAACTGAGGGCTTAAAAGAGTGCGAGCGTCTGTGCGATCAGCCCGCCGAGAAGGAAGGAAACCCCCATCGTCAACACGAGGACGACGGCGGCGATCCGGATGTCGAACTCCTCTGCGACGGTGGCGAACACCGCGATGCAGGGGACGTAAAACAGGCCGACGATCGCGCCGACGAACAGCTGTCCCGTCGAGAGATCCATCTCGAGCAACGGCAACACCGTCAGTTCGCGCCTGACGATGCCCAACATCAGCGGCGTCGCCGCCTCCTCCGGCAAGAGGAGCCAGCCGACGACGAGTGGACGAAGATACTCGCCAATGAGTTCCAGGACGCCCAGCTCGTACAAAAGCGACGCCGCCCCGATCGCGTAGATCATGTGGATCGCGCCGCCGAACAGGTAGTGTTTCAGCCGCATCCAGACCTTCTTCATCGTGATGTGGGCCTTCGGGATCAAAAGCGGCGGGACGTCGGCGACCGTCGGACTCCGGTCCCCTTCGAGAACCCGATCGAGGACGACTCCGGCCGTGGCGAGCGCGAGAAACGACACGAAAAACACCGCAATCACGAGGAAGATCGTTGCCTCGGCGAGCAACGCGATGAACGCCCCGGTCTGGGCCACGCAGGGCACCGCGAGACAGATCATGAGCGTGATCGAGAGCCGCTGTTTGTACGTCTCGGCCGCCCGGGTACCGGTGATCCCGGGGATCGCACAGCCGTAGCCCAAAAGCAGAGGGACCACGTTGCTCCCCGTCAATCCGATCCGGGCAAACAATCCGTCGAGCAGCACCGCAAGCCGTGGGAGGTAACCGCTGTCCTCCAGCAGGCTCAATGCGATGTAAAACGAGATCACGTACGGCATCACGAGCGCGAACGGCCACTCGATCCCCTTTATCAGAAAGCCGTATTCGCCGATCAGTACAGATCTGAACATCCCCGGTTCCGTGACCGATCGCACCGCGCGTTCGATCACCGGAAACACCAGTCTCTCGAAAAACGGGACGAGGAGATACTGACGCATTCCCATCCCGACCCCGACGACAATCGCGAACGTTCCCACGAGCACCAGGAGCGCAACGGGCAGGCCCGGCCACGGTTCGACGAGCCTGTCACCCCACCGCTGTAACCGCCCTTCGGGGAGGGGTTCACCGGACGATTCGTCGACGATCGCACTCTCCGCGAGTGTCTCGGCACGATCCCAGGTTGCCTCGTCCGTTCCGGGAGCGGTCGGGTTCCGGAGCGTGCCGGCCACGGCGTCGACGAGTTCTTCGAACCCTTTTCCGATCGTCGCGACTGTGGGGATCACGGGAACCGACAGCTCTCGAGCGAGCACCTCCGGCCTGAGCGTTCTCCCTTCCTCCAGCAGGTCGACGCGGTTGACCGCAACGACGGTCGGCACGTCGTGTTCGAGCACCTGCAACAGGAGATGTAAGCTACTCTCGAGATTTGCCGCATCGAGCACGCAGACGACGGCGTCACAGCCGCCCTCAAGGATGTCGACGGCCAGCTGTTCGGCCTCGTTGGTCGCCGCGAGCGAGTACGTCCCCGGGACGTCGATCAGGGTCGCCTCCTCGCCTCTGAACGTGGCTGTCCCCCGCTTGTACTCGACAGTCGTACCGGGATAGTTCGCGATCCCCGCGTCGAGCCCGGTCAGCGCATTGAACAGGACGCTCTTTCCGACGTTCGGTGGGCCGATCAGCGCGACGCGGGTGGATGCGGAGTCGGCCGTTTCCTCGACCGTCCCCTCACGACGGGACATCGAGATTCGGGTTCGAATCGTGGTCCGTCTCCTCGCGTTCGACCCGGATGTTGTCGGCGAGTGTTCGGTCGATCGCGACCCGGCGGCCGTCTGCTTCCACGATCAACGGCCCCCCGAACAGCTGTCGTCCTCGAACCCGGACCGAATTCCCGGGTCGGACGCCGAGCGGCGACAACAGGTCGTGATCCGGAACGCCGCTGACGACGGCGTGTTCCCCGTCGTCCAGCGACTCGAGTGTGGGGCCCTCCGGCGCCGTCGGGGTGTCGGCCGATCCGCCGGACGATCCGCCGGCCGATCCGCCGCGAGCAACAGTTCCCCCGTCGGCAGCAGCTGCCGGAGACGCCTCCGTATCCGCGGTCGGTTGCGACGCCGGACAGTCCGGCGCGTCCGAACAGCCGACACAGTCGGTGGGGTCGTTGCAGACGACCACGCTTTCCTTGCCGAACCGGTGGGTAATCGTCTCCGAGGAGACGTCTCCCGACGGCGCCTCGGCGTCTGGAAACAACGTACTGGCCCAGTCCCGCGGCCGGCGATAGACGAGCGTCTGTCCCGCATGGAGCTGTGACATGGTTTCGGTGACGATCTCCGCCTTCGGGTGGACGTGAAACGCCATCCAGATCACGTCGAAGGAGACAGTCTCGAGCGTCCGGCCGTCGCCCACAGCGAGGTCGATCTTTTCGGAGAGTCCCCGGCTCTCGACCGCCCGGCGGGCGGCGTCGATCGCGTCGGGGTCGTTGTCAATCGCGAGGACGTCGTAGCCGTGTTCGGCCAACGCCATCGCGGTCATCGGCAACGGGCCACAGCCGACCTGGAGCACCGACGCGTCGTCGTCGGGCCCGACGAGGCCCAGTTCCCGCTCGATGACGTCCTGGTAGAATAGCCGACGGTAGAGGTTTCCGAACGTACACGACACCCGGTCCAGCCGTTCGAGACGTTTCAACACGCCCGCACTCGCGGCTACCGCACTGGAACCGGACTCGACGCCCCCAGTCGCTGCGTCGTCGCGCTCTCGTTGTCCGTCTGTATTCGTCACGGAGGATCGACCTGTATCCGTATCTTTAGGCCCTCCTAAATTAAATGCGGGAGCGGGTTCCCACTGCGTGAAAACAGCGACGATCGACCGGAGTTCACTCCCGAAAACGAGCGGTACCGACCGGAAGTTCCAGTCCATCCGGTGAGAGCCGGTGATCCGAGGACACCAGCCACGCCGCCGCCGCTGCAGACAACAAAAGCGGAAACCAGAACACGACGACACGCGAGAGTATCGCGACTGTGAACCCTTCCGAAAACGTGGCACCCCCAGCCAGAAAGATCACCGCCAGTGTCCCTTCGAACGTTCCGGTCCCACCGGGAGAAAGCGGTGCGATACTGACGAGATACGCGAGAATCGTCCCAACTGCCGCGACCTCGAACCCGACGTCGATCCCCAGCATCAGCGCCACCAGATGTATTTTGACTGGGTACAGTCCCCAGACGAAAAACGAGACCAGAAACAGCCACCGACGATCGGCAGCGGTCAGCAGGGATCCGGCATTCGAAAGGGCCCGCCGAAGAAATCCCGTCGCTCCATCGATCGATCGCCGTATCCGCCGAGGGAGCAGACGTTCCATCGTTCCCACGGTCGACCTGACCCGCGATCCAGACAGTGGCGAACGTCCGACCGGCAGATCGGCCGTCGATCCTCGATGGAGGGCGACAGTCAACACCGTCGCCGACAACGCAACGACCAGCAGTCCCAGCGAGGCGGTCGTAGAAACCGTCACGTCCGTCCGTATCCCGGCGAAACCGGCAATCCCCACACACAACAGGAAGAACGGAACCAGTGAGACGTACTTGTGCACCACCAACGCCGAGGAAACCTCGTCGTATCCGGCGCCGGTCAGCCGACGGAACAGGTACACTTTCGCGGCTTCGCCGCCGAGTTTCGAGGAGGGAGTAACGCTCTCGACGAACCCCCCAGCGAGGTTCACGGCGAGGACCTCGGAAAACGGAAGCGGGATCTCCGCGCGCCGGAGCACGTAGTGCCACTGGTAGGCGATGAGCCCGAGTGTGACGAGTTGCAACGCGAGGAGCCCGAGAAGCATCCCGGGAGAGAACCTGCCCAGTACAGTCCGGACCTCCGACCATCCTGCGATCCACAGCAACCCGATCAGGGTCGCAAATCCGATCACCCACAGCGCGATCTTCCGCTTCATTCCGTCCGGAACAGGAGCGATCGATCGAACGTTACCATCCAGTGTGAAACAGCGTCAGCCGGCGACGGTGAGGTGTCTCTCGAAGGAGCGATGAACGTCGACGAGCAGCCACCGTCGCACGCGACGTCTCGCGATTCCGTGGTCACCGGATCGTAATCGGCCGAGAACGCGGGCCGCGGCTGACGGACGACTACTCGGCTCGGGGTGCCCTGCGTCCGTCGGTACCGATCGACGATATCGTCTTTCGGTTCCGCCTGCAAGGCGACAATAGCCACCGAACAGGGTTCCGGAAGCTGGGTGCCGTCACCGACGACCTCCCTGCCGTCCCCCACGACGACCTCGACGTCGTCGGCGACGCCGGCACGTGCGAGGTTTCGGCGCGCCTCCCGAACCACGCTCTGGTCGTGATCGAGCGCGTACACGGTCGCCCCGGACCGTTTCGCGAGTAGTGCAGCCGTAAATGGCATCGCACCACAACCGACATTGAGAACTACATCGTCCTCGTCGATTTCCGCTAGTTCGATCTCCCGGTCGACGACCGAACGGTACAGACGAGTGTAGAGATCAAACAGCCGCGGAGCGACCGAACACGACTTCTCCAGCCTCGCGACAGTGTTCCCGAGCCGGCCCATACGTATGATTTAGGCCACCCTAAACATAAAAGGAGTCACCGGTTCTTACATCATGAAAACGAGAGGCAATTCGCATCGGTCGTGCTCGCGCTTGACCGATTTTTCCCTGGAGTTACTGTTTTCGAGTATGGTGACCGCGAGCGAATCGATCGAGATCGAGGCTCCGATCGAACAGGTGTTCGAGTACCTCGATGATCCCCACAACCACGCCGAGGTGACGCCGAGCCTCTCGTCGGTGCGGAACGTGGAACCCCTGGAAACCGGGGGCAAACGACTCGAGTTCACCTATTGAATGGCCGGGATCGGAATCGACGGCGAACTCGTTCAGACCGTCCACGACCCCCCGAGGCGGTTGCGGTTCGACATGCGAGGCAAACTCGACAGGGAAATCGATCTGGAACTCGCGAAGACGGGAGGGGGTACGCGGGTGACCTACGCCGGGACCTACGAGATTCCCGGGCGGGTTCTCTCGTCGGTTGCTGAGCCGTTCGTTCGCCGGTACAACGAACGCGAACTACAGACGACGCTGGAGGATCTTAAAAGCCGTCTGGAGACCGACGAGCGCTGAGGCCATCACGGGGGGGCTGCAATTTTGTATAGCGGTTATTCGTTTATCACCCCGACGCGGCGGGCTTTTATCCGCGGCGCACGCATCCCAACACATGGTACAGAACGTCGCCGGGCTGATGCCGGAGCTCGAGACGGAGGACTTCTATCTCCTTTCCGGTATCGAGCAGGGGATGCGGTTTTCCGAATGGGTACGGCGCGACAAGCTCCCGGAGTATGCCGACCTGACGCCCGAGGAAGTCGAGTACCGTCTGGATCGATGCATGCGGCGAGAGCTGATCGAACGGAAGACCATCCAGTACGAGGGGTATCGACTGAAATTCGAAGGGTACGACGCGCTTGCGCTCCGGACGTTCGCCGAACGCGAGACAGTCACAGACGTCGGCGCCCCGCTCGGCGTCGGCAAGGAGTCGGACGTCTACGAGGCACGTTCGTTCGAACCGCTAGCGCTAAAATTCCACCGCGAGGGGTACACCAACTTCCGGGCGGTCAGAAAAGAACGGGAGTACACCGCCGACCGAAATCACGTCTCCTGGCTGTATACCGCACGGAAGGCCGCCGAGCGGGAGTACGAAGTGCTCGAATCCCTCTATCCGGACGTCTCGGTCCCACGGCCGATCGATCAGAACCGGCATGCGATCGTAATGGGGAAGTTCGAGGGCGTCGAGCTTCCTCGATCGAAACTCCCGTCGGATCAGGTCCTCGGAGTGATCGATCTCGTTTTTGAAGAGCTGACGACCGCCTACGAACTGGGGTTCATCCACGCCGACATGAGCGAATACAACGTGGCGATCTCCGAATCCGGGATTGTCATCTTCGACTGGCCCCAGGCGGTGTCGACTGACCACGACAACGCGCGCGAACTACTCCTCAGGGACGCAAAGAACGTGATCGGCTACTTCCGCCGGAAGTATCCCCGAGACGTCCCCGATTCCCTCGAAATCGACGGTCTCTGTGACGCTATCGCCGACGGATCGTTTTCGAGTGTGCGAGAATTCGCAGCTGAATAAACCACATAATGCGATAGTAAATCGGGGCTCCGGCGTGATAGCTGCCGACGAGGAAACTGTACTGAGAGGCCGGCTCGACCGTCTGGGACTACGGTCATTCTGATCGACACACATGCCGAGCGCGGTATCGGGTCCGTCCGACGGAAGTATCCGAGAAACGAAACCCCGATTTGCTCTAAACCGACGGAGTCTGTGAAGCTATCGTCGACGGCCTGGTTGTTACTGCTTTAAAAACCGTGGCTTAATAAACCACATAGTGCGATAACAAATCATCCTAACCACGACTGGAAATACTCTCCAGTGGCTGATGCAAAGCAAACGACACGGTACGGTAGTAGCATGACGAGAACGGAGTTACTCGAGTATGTCCTGGAGGTCGGGGTGGTCACGAAGATGTGCATGCGTCTCGGGGAGTCCGTTCTTGAAGATGTCGTACCGAAGTTTTTGCCACTGCTCATGTCGGACGATAACTAACAGTGGGATTTTGGAGACATCCAATATTTTTGCAAGACAAAGACGGTGTTGGCCCGATTCGTTATTGAATATTAGCTCACCATGCCGACCGATATTTACAGTGACCTCATGGAAGATGTCTTCATTCCGATGGTCATCTCTCGCTTCATCCTGGGTCTTATATCCGTTTTCTTTTATATCTTGATATAGAAAATCGATATAATCTGTTCGATTTTCAAGAAAGCCGTCTTTGGTACTGTAACCGTACGTTTTGTATCCCCTTTCAATACGGTTCAAGCACAACTGTATGAATTCTGTATTTTCCCAGTCTTCACCGTGTTCATACACCGACCGAAGGGAACGGAACAGGTCATGGTTTTCCCACTCCCGCTTGTGCCGATCCCAGTCCCCACCAACAATTTTCCCGAGGTTAAACCGCCCGCTAAATCGGGCCTGTTCAGTCTGATGGAACTCTTTTATGTCATCCTCCAACTCTTCGCCGAGATGGAAGTCTGTGTTATCACTATTCAACAAATAATATTCCACATCTTTCGGGTTCGCGTATATAAGACGATATGGGTCCGGATAACTCTCCCCCCATTTCCTCTGGAGGTAATATTTTTCCACTGATAATAAAGAATCACGGATCCAGTGAGACACAAACCTGTTTGACGCTGTTGCAAGTTCAACAAACCCCCCATCCAGGAGGAGTTCGAAAGCTCGCTTGACGTTTCCAGTTTGCATATCAATCGATTTAAAGTATTAGAAAATCATAGTTAAACGCATCATAGCGCATATTATCAGATTCACTTCCCGGAAAATCCGGTTCTCGAGCACTCTGTTTGCGTATGCAATCGCTGTCGGACCGGCGTTATCTCCTTCAATCAAACTAGTTACTCGATTATAATAGTAGCGTGGCGAAATCCCTGATTACGTGAACAAACCCGTTTAAAACACCCATAAATAGCAATAGTTAGAGCCTGTCATAGAATCCATCTCATAGCTTCTCACAGCCCGGATTGTTTCCTCGCTCGTAGTTGGTGATGGCCACGACGAGTCGGAGACACAGCGCAAGGAACACTTCTGTCCGTGCGTGGACGCGGCCTCGGGCGCAGACCTGCCCGAGGCCGCAGTCCTTGACTGCGTCGTTGGTTCGTTCGACTCCTGTCCGGTTGTTGTACGTCTCCTCCAAGATGGACTGTTTCATAGTGTTTAAGGAAGATATTTACCGATAGACGTAGTAGAGTGGGTAATGGGTCGGCTCGACGAGGTTTCGCTTGAGGAACTCTACGAACTCAAAGAGGAGATTGATCAGGGAAAGCCGCGAGAACGTGTTCTCGCGGCGATCGGGCGCAAGCAGGGCGACCAACTCGATACGTTGGCTGAGCGGCATGGCGTCGTTGAGAAAACGATCCGCAACTGGCTCGATCGGTTCGAGGAAGAACCGATCGAGCAAGCTCCCTACGACGCTCCTCGACCGGGGGGTCCAGCAAAGATCGAGGGAGAAGAACGCCAACAGCTGTTCGAACAGTTGCAACAGCCGCCAACCGAACTCGGCTACGACCAACAAGCGTGGTCAGCGAAGCTCTTGCTTCATCACGTCAAAGAGGAGTATGACGTCGAATACCACGAGAACTACGCCTACGAGTTGTTGAGAGAGGCCGGGCTGTCCTTGCGGACAGCACGGCCTCAACACCACGAGGCTGACCCCGAGGAGAAGGCCGAGTTCCAGGAGACAGTCGAAAAAAACGGCCCGAACTGAGCGAGAAAACCGTCGTTGTCGTCGATCAATTCACCAAACACGTCGGAACTGTCCAGCGGCGTGGCTGGTACCCAATCGGTTCAGATCCGACGATAGAGACGTCAACGTCCTGGGAGTCGGTGACAGTGCTGGGCGCTGTCACCGACGACGGTGACAGCTTCTACTGCTGGACAGAGGAGAACTTGACCAGATTCCACGGGATTCGGTTGTTAGAGGCATTGAAAGACAAGTTTGGCGAGGAGTTAGTGGTGTTTCTGGATCGAGCGGGCTACTTCTACGCGAGGGATCTCTGGGAACACGTGAGCGGAAAGCGCGAGACCGAAACTGTCGGAGACAGTTCGGTCTCGTGCGTGCGCGGTGACGATCTCGAAGTGTGGTACTTCCCATCGAAACTCCCCGAATTGAACGCTGTCGAAGGGTGCTGGGACCAACTGCAGGAGTGGTTCAAGTACCGCCTTATGCCAGATCTCTTGACGCTGAAAGACTACATTCCGCGAGGACTGAGCGCGATCACCGAACCGAACATCTGGCCGTATCTTACCGGTAAAGATTCGAACTAAACACTATCAGCTGCACGTCCTCGCTGTGTTCCTCGATTCGGTCTTCGATCCTGTACTCGATGTCTTTCGGGTCGTCAGTGTTTCGCGGATTGTATGGAGCGATTGGCACGACCCCTGCGGCCAGCAGGTGGTCGTGCCAATCGAGGATGTCGTAGGCGCTGTCTCCCAGCATCCAGACCGGTGTATCGACGGCGAGCGCGTCACGCGTGACGCGCATCGCCGTCTCCTGATCCGCTTGTTTGGCCTGTGTGAACTCCGCTGCTATCGGGATCTTTGAACCGGTTGAAACGATCGTACAGCCGAAGCCGTAGTAGTATTCCTCAGCTGTTGGATCGTAATTCCACGAGGCAGCGTCGTTGTGTTGGATCGCTTCAACGTGGGTCGAATCGATGGAGTACGTGGAGTCGAGCAGGCCGCGGGCGGCGGCCTGCTCGACGAGTCTGTCGAAGACATCGTCAATAACGTGTTCGAGGTCGGTGAGAAAGCGATCAACCGTGTCTCTGGATGGCGGTTTGTCGAGTCCGCAGTAGTACCAGACAAGGCCGTTCTGAAGTTCTCGTGTCACCGGACGTGTGCCGTAGACATCCTCGTAGTAGCAGTGCAAAAAGCCGCGAAAGAGATCAGGTGGCTCGTGAACTCGTGTTCGCCCCCGGCGAGCGGGGGCGAACACGTCGTACTCCAGCAGAAACTCGAACTCAAGATGGTCGAACAGCGATACCGTCTCGGTAGCCGCGACATTCAAGAAGTCGTCTACCGAAGCTACGTCTTGCAGGGCTGTGCTGGTGTTGGACACACTTCGCGCACCCTGCCGCTTCGTACGTGACGCTTTCTATGACAGGCTCATAGTTATCGAATACAGACTATTCAGAAGTAACTCAAAATTAACTTTGATGGCCGACCGCAACTGATCAATCGTGGGGCTGAAGATATCGGTAATTATACCGACGTATTATCGAAATGATTTGGTTTGCGAGGCCATCGAAAGCGTCCTCCAGCAGGATTACGATCCGATCGAACTGATTGTCGTCGATGATTCCGGCACGGGACACGCAAAAACAGTGTTAGACAAATACGACCAGGTCAAGGCCATCATTGGGAAGGAAAACAGAGGCTGGGGGGGTGCGTATACTACAGGGATCAAAGCCTCAACTGGCGAGTATATTCAGTTGCTAGACGACGACGACTATCTCTTGGAAGGGAAGTTGTCGAAAACGGCAGAGTTGTTGGACAATGATCCGGAGATTGGTGTCGCGTACTGTGGACTGGATATGGACGTTCGAGAACCCAGGTTCCCGGATCCTGAAGTGTCAGGAGACGTGTTAGAACGAGCGTTACGGTTCAAAATGTTCCCCTGCTGTACAATCACGATGTTGATTGAACGAGAAGTGCTCCTGGATACGTTGCCATTGGCGACCTACGGGGACGACCTCGATTTGATGATTGAACTTGCCCAGCGGACGAAATTCGATTACGTCGACGAGTGTCTAGCATTTTACCGGAGAGAAACAAGTTCCAAGTGGGTTTCGCTAAAAAAATTCGAGGAAACAAAACGGATCATTCGCCACCAAAGCGATATTTATGACCAGTATCCAGGGATTCGACGGGCAGTCCTCGCTGAACTGTATGAAAAGGAAGGACAGGCCAGAATACGGAAGTATCGATGGTCACTGAACGCGTTTCTTTGTTTCCTCAAAGCCACCTATTACTCCGACGACAATAAACTCAGATGTGGCGGACAGGCTGTTGCCTCCCTGTTCGGCCGGTTTGGATGGGATACTGCCAGGCGTCTGCGAAATCATATCTCTTTAAATACACGAACGGACAACAGGAGTTAAGCTCTGCGATACGAGGTCACCATTTTACTATATATTCATAAAGTAATAGTTATCTGATATAATCTCGTTTCTGCGTTCATCTGGTACAGAAATGAGAGATGAAAAAGCAGAATGGGTCCTTTCCGGGCATTCGTCACTCGACGACGTAGCCTGAAAATTCAGTTCATTTATCAGCAATACCAACGTTTTCCGATCCGCAGCAACATCCGACCGATCGACGACACACGAAATTTCAATCGCGACGGTTCGACGCCGCCGCTGATTCTCGGGATGAGGTGTGGATCCGTGGTTCGCCCGATCGGTTCGTCAAGACCGTCGCCCCGAACGCCAATACTGTACGTGCGTTCAATGATCTCCTGCGTTCGGTTGTCCCAGGCGTAGTACGGATAAGCGAACTGGTCGATAGCCACTCCAAATTCCGACTCGAGGATTCGTTTGGACTCGACGAGTTCTTCTTCGAGTCGGTCAGGATCGTCGATCTCGGGGAGTTCTGGATGTGTCCACGTGTGGCCGCCGATTTCGATCAAGGGATCGTCCACGAGTTCGTCGAGCGTGTCACGCGTCATCAGTTTCTCCGGCGTTTCGAGGCGATCGGTGACGATTCGGTCTAAATCGATCGACTCGTGTGGTTCGATTACCGATGCGAGGACGAAGACGGTCGCTGGAACGGAGTGTTCGGCGAGTACTGGGAGAGCGTTCCGGTAGAACGATGCCAGCCCGTCATCAAAGGTGACGGCAACGTGTCTGTTATCGAGTTTCTCCCCCGCCACGACATCGGAAAGCGGGACGATGTCGTAGTAGTTATCGAGCCACTCGATCTGTGTCCTGAAATCCGAGACCGATATGTTGTCAAACCCTCCATCGACGCCGATGGAGTGATACGCCAAGACTACAGGGGAAGACTGCGGCGCACGCGTGGTGAGGGCCGTTCGCTCGTTGAACGATATCGCGAGGGATCGAAGGTCCATTAGTACTGAAAACAAATTCCGACAGTTTCAGTAGTCACGTCTTATCCGTATCGAGGCGGTGCAATCGACGCCGACGGAAGCTGCCACCCCTAAGAGATGACAGACAGTCGCTTCGGTCATCAGCGCGTCGTCCTGAAAGCCGCCGAGAGCATGACCGTCAGAGTATTACCCATGACCCTTGATCATGCCCCGAGACAGCTGTCAATCCCCGCCTCCAGAACGTCCCGGTCCGGGACTGAAACGACCCCTGCCAGGCCAGCTCCCTCGGTGCGCTCGGCGAGCTTGAGGGGACGACAATCCTGACCGGTTTCCCAGCCAGCTTGCACTAACTGATTACAGTATACCCTCAGCGACATCTTCCATATGTATACCGCAGTTCAATATGATACTAGTTCGTGCACCCTGGATCCGGTTCGGTCCTTTGATCACAAACCAGTTGAACTGATCGCACAAAGTGAGGATACCCATCTCATAGTGTTACTCGTCGATTTCACCTCGTTTTTCAATTTTCCTCGCAGGCACTCCCACAACGGTGACCCCATCGGGCACATCATCCAAGACCACAGCATTTGCCCCTACTACTGCCTCTTCTCCAACCCGCACACCGCCGATTACCACTGCTCCAGTATGTATTTCAGCACCGTCACAGATTGTTGGACAGCCCCCATCCTTCATACCGATTGTTACGTTTTGGCCTATCCGTACGTCGTGTCCGATCTCTGCACAACTGGCAATTGTAATACCGACAGGATGGGGAATGAATGTCGAAATTGGCAACTGAGTATGTTCAATATCACATGCAAGCCGCAATCTCGGTTCTCTGAATCGAAGGACGTTTAGAAGATTAAAATAGATAAGCACCTCACGGGCAGCTTGTTTGAGCCCATCCCTCCGCCACATCTCGTAGAATGTGCGTAGTTTCGAATACATGCGCTAATTCCCACCACGACCGCGTTTTACTCACCGAGCTACAAAACGTATTGTGAGACTATGACATAGTTAGTCTGCTGCTTTCCTCTACTTGTTCGAACAATTACCAATGGTAATGTACCCAATGCCGGTGTGAAGCCTAACAATTTTCCAGCGGACGTGACGCCACACTCTGCGTTCCCGGATCAGTATCGACGTTCGAGACAGTACAGACGCAGGGGTCCCCAGGTCAAACCCGGAGTTGGGTCTCGAGATCCAGCCCGGAAAACAGACGCTCGACGCGCTCGACGGCGGGGGTTCGTTCGGCGACGTTTCTCAAAAGCACTGTTTCGCTCGGGAACAGCTGTTCCCCGAGCAAGAGCCCGTGGTCCCGTGCGGTACTACCAGTCACCGTGAGATACACACCGACCCCGGCGTCGGCGATCGCTCGTTCCTCCTCCCGGTCGCCGTTCGCGAACACGAATTCGACGTCCTCGATTACCTCCGTACCGAGCACCGCTGCCACGAGACGTTCGTACCGAGGCGAGATACACAGTTCCCCCTGATAGTCGTGCAGGAACGACCGATCGAGTGATTCTCCCGCCGGAACCGAATCGGGGGAGGCCAACAACGTGTGATAGACCGTGTCTCCGAGTCCGGTGACGACACGGACGTCGGTATCCCGGGGATCGATCCGTTCGTTCACCTCGGCGATAGAGTCGATCCCTCGTTCGTGCAGCGTCACGGCCTCTTCGAGTACGAGATCCGCGCTGTCGAACCCCAACGCGAACTCGTGGGTCCGCAACGCACGGAACGGTTCCTCCCGGCCGATCAGCCGGAGGTCCAACCCACCGACGTCGATCCGCGCGGAATCGAACACGATCCGTCGCGGGAACCCGGGGCGGTCGTCGCGGTACAGCGTGTATTCGGGACCGTCCGGTGCGTCCGGCTCGCTGTAGCCGGCGAGACGTTCGTAGACGTCTCTCTCCGGCTGAATCTGGCCTTTCGTGATCGCCTTCTCGTACCGCAGCGTCGAACTCACCTCGTCTGCGAGCGTCGCCGCGTCGGCCAGATTCGCTAGCCGCTCGAGAATCGTTTCCAGCGGCCGTCCCTTCCGGGGAACCGCGACCGCAACCGACTCGTTCATTGCGCGAAAACACGGCACAGCGAAGTAAACCGGTTGCGTTTCGGTGTCGACTATCCTCTTCGCTGCAGGGCGAAAGGTTCTCTCCCGTAGCTCACACGTCGCCGAATGCGCTGCTGAGGCGCTTCCGGAACTCGTCGAACGTCTCGAGGCGGTCGTGGATCTCCGCGACGTCTTCCCGAAGTGACTCGACGCTGTCTGCGATTTCGTCGTCCGCATCCCCGATCTGTGCATCGAGTTCCTCGAGATCCGTGCGAATCGAATCGACCCGGTCGTCGAGCGTTTCCAGTTCCTCCACCTGCGCTTCGATCGATTCGAGGCTCTCGTCGACGTCACGCCTGAACGTGAACAGTTCGTCGGCGTGTTCACGAAGCGACGCCACGTCCGCAGAGAGCGTTTCGATCGACTCGGTCGCTTCCTCGGCGTCGCTCGCGACCGCGGTGAGTTCGGCCTCGACCTCTCCGACGCTGGTTTCGAGTTCCTCGACGGTTGTGGATACCTCCCCGACCCGAGAGTCGAGTTCGCCGAGCGTGTCTTCGACCGATTCGATCGACGTTTCCATCGTTTCCGTGGTCTCCTCGAGCGCTTCAGTGCGCTCCTCGTTTGCGGCAGTCCGTTCGTCCACGTCCTCGACTCGACCGGCTACGTCCTCGACACGGTCCGCGAGTTCGACGGTGGTGTCGTCGAGATCCGCCGTGATGTCGTCGAGATCGGCAGCCTTCGCCTCCACGGCGTCGGTCCGTTCCGCGAGCTCGCCGGTCCAGTCGGCGATTTCTTCGGTTTCGGTTTCGAGCGCCGACGCGTTCTTCCGGAGTACGTGGCGTTCCCGTGCGCCGACTTCGACATCCCCTTCGAGCCGTCGGACGTCCGATTCGATCTCGGAGACGGTGTCGGTGACGCCCTCGACCTCCGACTGGAGTTCCGCGAGCAGCTCGTCTGCAGTTCCGTTCTCGTCGATGAACTCCTCGAGTGCGTCCGTGTAGGCGTCGAGATCCGCCACCCGCGACTGGAGGCGGCTCAACCGCACGTCGACGCTGTTTGGAACGCCGACGTCGAGTTCTTCCCGGAGCAGTTCGAGGTCGTCGTCGGAAACCTCGTCTTCTCGGATCTCCCGTGCCAACGCAGCGGCGATCCCCTCCGATGGAGTCTCGACCCTCCCGACGTTCCGTTCCGCTTCGTCGACAGCGGATTCCGCCTCGAGATCCTCGTCATCCTCGTGTAGCGTGATCGCCGGGGGGGTCTCTTCCGGTATTGCGTCCGGCTCCGGACTCGTCTCCTCTTCGGACTCCTCGTCCAACTCCAACTCATCTTCCGTCTCCGACTCCTCGTCCAACTCCAACTCATCTTCCGTCTCCGACTCCTCGTCCAACTCCAACTCATCTTCCGTCTCCGACTCCTCGTCCAACTCCAACTCATCTTCCGCCTCCGACTCCTCGTCCAGCTCCAACTCACCTTCCGCCTCGGACTCCTCCACCGAGACAGGATCTTCCAAGTCGAGAGGTTCCTCTTCGTCCTCTTCGCCGTCTTCGGCGTTCGCCGACTCGTCCGCTTCAGCAGGTTCCTCCGGCTCGCCGAGGACGATCGGCTCCTCGTCCGGAGCATCGTCCACTTCGGCTGCAGGTTTGGACTCTTCGGGATCCGCCAGGGGATCGGCTTCCCCGGGTTCCGCCAGCGGGTCCTCCTCCCCGGGGTCCGCCAGCGGATCTGGCTCCTCGTCGTCCGTTTCGCCGTCGTTTTCCTCGTCGAGCCCGGGTAGCGTCGATCGTTCCCCCGCAAGCACTTCCCGGATCGCCTGACTGTTGTCCGAGCCGAGAACGTCCTCGATCGATTCCGGCTCCGGATCCTCCTCCGTCACCTCCTCGACCTGCGGCTCGGTTCGGAACGCCTCCAGGTCCGACGGGTCGTCGGTCCGCACACCGTACACCGTCGTGACGCTTTCTCCAGGCTCCAGGGTGGTTCGGAACTCGACTCTGTTGTCGCGGTAGGCGGTCCAGTTTTCGCTGCCGTAATCGGGATGGAACCCGATCCGGTCCATCGGGAACGACTCCGGGATCTGATCGACGAGGCGGACGGTGACCGGCCCTTCGTGGGTCGAATGGACCAGAAACGAAACCGCCGGCACCGGGAATTCGTCAGTGCTGAAGGTCTTTCTCACCTTCAACTCGCCGTTCGAAGCGGTAATGGCGCCGTCGCTGGGACTCATGGATAGCCGTTCAGCAGACGGGCTTGTAAATGGTATGGGCCGATTGTCGCGGTTGATACTGGGAACGCAACCCTAGCGGTTCAGGTCGTCAACACCGTGACCGGGCCGTCGAACTCGAGGATGATCTGCTGGGTGTCGTCGCCGAACAGCGCCTTGCCGGTCGGGGACCGCGTCCGGCCGCTGACGAAAACGTGGTCACACCCCTCGCTTTCGGCGTGAGCGAGCACCGTCTCTACGGGATCGCCCAGCGCCCCGACGGCGTCGTACTCGATGTCGACGTCCGAAAGCACTTCCCGTGCGATGTCCTCCGCGTAGTTCGCCGCACCCTGTTCCGCCTGATAAACCCCGTACTCTCCGCCGTAGCTGGAGATCGACTGTAGCTCCCGATACGTATCGTTGTACTTCTCCTCCGTCGTGACGTGCAACAGCGTGAGCCGGGCGTCGACACCTGCCGCGAGCGTTCCCGCCTCTCGAACCAGCTCCTTCGATCCCTCCGTCGACGAGACGACCGCAAGCGCGTGGCGCATACCCGAAGTTCGTCTGGGAGATGACATAAACGCACGGGTGCCCTTTTGGGGAACTTACGACTCGGTTCAGAGATCGATCCGATCCCCGATCTCGACGACCTCCAGTCGGCGGGGGTACTCGAAGCTCCGGACGTGATCGTGGAGGACAGTCGGGTCCGCAGTGAGTCCCTTCCACATATCCCAGTGAGACGGGACCAGCCGATCGAACTGGAGATCGCTCGCCGCCTCGACGATCTCGTTTTCGTCGCTGTACCACTTCGTCCGAACTGGCTCGCGGGTCTCTTTGTCCGGTATCCTCCCGACGCTCCCGAACGCCAGGATTCCGAGATCGATGTCGTACTCTTGCCCGAGTTGCGAGAAGTCGTCCGACGGTTTGGTGTCGCCGCCGTGGAAGACGGTCCCCGCGTCGTGTTCGATGACGTAACCGACCGGGTGAGTCGCGTCCGGATCGAACACCTCGACGACGTCGATCTCGAACTCCCCGATCTCGACGGTATCACCCTCGGAGACCTCGGCGAACTGACTCTCCTCGACGCCCCAGTGCTCCGTCCAGAATTCCTCGTCCCGGGCGACGGCCAGCGAGTCGTCGGGTGCGTAATACGTCGCCCCAGTGGTTGCCAGGATCGGTGCCTGTGAAGGCCCGTGAACGTGGTCGGTATGTTCGTGAGTCGCGAGAACCGCATCGGCTTCCTCGACGTCCTCCGGGTCGAACGGCACGGGGATCATCCGAACCGTCCGTGGTGGATCACCGAGGCCGACGTACGGGTCGATCCACACCGTCGTTCCCGCACATCCCTTGAAAACGAAGCCGTTGCAGCCCAGATACCACACGGCGACGGTTTCCGGTTCGGCGTCTGCGATCGCGTCCGGCAGCCACGTTCCCCAGTCTGACTCGCTCATACGCTCCAGTCCGGCTGCTCGGCCCCTAACCGTTGCGGAGTCTCTCCGAAACGTCTCCGGAGCCATCGGCCGCCGTGGGAAACCCGAACACGACTCGATCTCCCGGTTCGAGATCGAACGCTTCGTCCCCTCGGCCTTCCCGGACGTCACACTCGAGATAGCCGTGACTTCCGACCGTGAGGAGGCGATCTCCCGGATCGACGTCTGCGAACGTGTCCACGACCGGCAGCCATGTCCCGTTCACTGCGGCCCGGTCGTGGCCTTCCGCGACAGCACCAGGAACGTTTGTGATGGCGTTACCGAACCCGTCGACCACGAGTACTTCCCCCGCGATCCCGTCGACAGTGTCAACGTCCCTGCCTACCGCTTCTGGGTCGTCGATCGGCACCGGTTCGGGAAATCGGAGATCGACGAACGACCCGGTCGGTTCCACCCCGTCGATATCCTCGATCGACGATATCCCCGCTTCGTGGACGTCCGCGGCAAGCGGCGCGAAGACGTCCCGGCCGTGAAACGTCGACGAGGCGGGATCGTCGGGACGATAGACGAACACCTCGAAGCGATCGCCCCCCGAGTCGCCTCCCGACTCGTCTCCACTGGACCCGCGACCGGGCGAGCCTTCGTCAACGAACGCTCGGGCAGCCGGAACGAGCGACCCGTTGTCCGGACCCACGAGCGCGTGGTCGCCGGCTCGGATGACGATCGCATCCCGGTCGGTCCCGACACCAGGATCGACCACCGCACAGTGAACTCCAGGTGGAAACTCCGGGAGAACGAACCGAAGCCAGAAACCGGCCGCGCGGACGTCCTGTCTGGGAAGGTCGTGGGCCACATCGACGATTCGGGCGTCCGTGCGTCGGAGAAGTACCCCCTTCATCGCGGCAGGATACGGCGATCCGAAGTCCGAACTGAGCGTGATCATTTCGCGTCGGTTTCCGTCTCCGATTCGTCGAACGATCCGATATCGGGATCGTCGACGCCGTACTCGTCGTCGGTCGAGTCCGTCTCGCTGACCCGCTGGAGTCGCTCGACGCCATCGACCTCGTCGATCACCTCGACGACAGGTTCGGGAACGAGATGTTTCCAGGGCTCGCCGTGTATCATCCGCTGTCGGAGTTCTGAACCCTCCAGGACGTCCCGATTGAACATCGGCGACTGCCGTACTTCGACGCCCGCTTCCTCGAACAGCTGAATGACCAGGGGATTGTTCGAGTAGGCCACCTCGAACGCCGGCGACATCGACTGGACGTGGCTCACCCAGACGGAGTTGCGATCGAGGTCCTCGATCGGAACTACGTACGCGGTGAGGTCGTACGGCTGCACTGCCTTCGTGAGCATCATGACGCGTTCCCCCGCAGTAAAGGGGTTCTTCTCGGTGTGAGAGTCACCCGCCGACCCGATTCCGAGGACGAGCTCGTCGACCTCCTCGGCGATTTCCTCGACCATGTACTGATGGCCGTTGTGGTACGGCTGGAAGCGGCCGATGTAGAACCCCCGCATACACCGTTCTTTCTCGAGTACATTTATAAAGTCCGCGGGTCCGATCGAAACGCAGAATAACGGAGGTATACGCCCTCTATCTGGTGATTAACTCGGTGCACACGGATCGCCCAGGGGGAGAAAGTATATCAATCGCGAGGACTACTTTTCGGGTAACCAATCGGTTCTATGAGTAACGACGACAACAACGGTTCCCGCGATCGGCGACGTTCCGACGGGGAAGAGCCCGCCGAGGACGCGTCGTCCGACCGCGAGGAACGGACAATCCCCGAGAAATCGGAAGACGTCGAGGAGTCCGACGGCTCCGAGGAAGTCGGTGATTCCGAGGAAGTCGGTGATTCCGAGGAAGTCGGCGATTCAGTCGATCCGATCGACGGGAACAAACAGGACGACGACGATCCGTGGCAAACCCCCGGATCGGCGATCGAAGAAACGCTCGCCGGAAACGGCGAATCACCGGGAGAGACGTTCGAGGAAGGGGCCGACGAGCAGTCGGCCGACGGGGAGGAGCAAGCACCGTCGATCGACGACCTCGGTAGCGACGTCGAGATCGACGCAGAGATCGAAGAGGATCCCGACCCCGAGGACCTACTCGGTGGGCTGAAGATCGACTCGACCGAGGAGATCAACATCCCCGAACGGCTGGTCGATCAGGTTATCGGCCAGGAACACGCCCGTGACGTAATCATCAAGGCTGCCAAACAGCGGCGCCACGTGATGATGATCGGCTCCCCGGGAACCGGGAAGTCGATGCTGGCGAAGGCGATGTCCGAACTCCTCCCGAAAGAGGAGCTTCAGGACGTCCTCGTCTACCACAATCCCGACGACGGCAACAAGCCCAAAGTTCGGACGGTGCCGGCGGGCAAGGGCGAACAGATCGTCCAGGCCCACAAGGAGGAGGCCCGCAAGCGCAACCAGATGCGCTCGTTTTTGATGTGGATCATCATCATCGTGGTGCTCGGGTACGCGCTCATCATCGCGGGACAGATCCTGCTGGGTATCCTCGCGGCAGGTATCATCTACATCGCCTTCAAGTACGCGTCCCGAGGCTCCGACGCGATGGTGCCGAACCTGCTGGTGAACAACGCCGACACGAAAACGGCGCCGTTCCGCGACGCCACCGGCGCCCACGCCGGTGCACTGCTGGGGGACGTCCGCCACGACCCGTTCCAGTCCGGCGGCATGGAGACGCCGAGTCACGACCGTGTCGAAGCCGGCGCCATCCACAAGGCGAACAAGGGCGTGCTGTTCGTCGACGAGATCAACACGCTGGACATCCGCAGCCAGCAGCACCTGATGACCGCGATCCAGGAGGGCGAGTTCGGCATCACCGGCCAGTCCGAACGCTCCTCGGGTGCGATGGTCCAGACGGAACCGGTCCCGACGGACTTCATCATGATCGCCGCGGGGAACCTCGACGCGATGGAGAACATGCACCCCGCGCTGCGGAACCGGATCAAGGGATACGGCTACGAGGTGTACATGGAGGACACCATCGAGGACACTCCAGAAATGCGGCGCAAGTACGCACGCTTCGTAGCCCAAGAGGTCGCCAAGGACGGCCGGCTCCCGGAGTTCACCGACGACGCGATTCGGGAGCTCATCCTGGAAGCGAAACGGCGTGCCGGGCGGAAGAACCACCTGACGCTTCACTTCCGGACGCTGGGCGGGCTCGTCCGCGTCGCCGGCGACATCGCCCGCGGCGAGGACGCGGAGATGACCACCCGACAGCACGTGCTCTCCGCGAAGGACCGCTCCCGGTCGATCGAACAGCAGCTCGCCGACGACTACATCGAGCGTCGGAAGGATTACGAGATGCAGGTCTCTGAAGGGTTCGTCGTCGGTCGCGTCAACGGGCTCGCGGTGATGGGAGAAGACTCCGGGATCATGCTACCAGTCATGGCAGAAGTCACCCCTTCCCAGGGCCCCGGCGAAGTGATCGCTACCGGCAAACTCAAGGAAATGGCCCAGGAGTCCGTCTCGAACGTCTCCGCCATCATCAAGAAGTTCTCGGACGTCAACATCTCGGAGAAAGACATCCACATCCAGTTCATCCAGGCGGGCCAGCAGGGTGTCGACGGCGACTCGGCGTCGATCACGGTCGCGACGGCGGTGATCTCCGCACTGGAGGACGTCGGCGTCGATCAGAGCCTCGCGATGACCGGATCGCTGTCCGTCCGGGGTGACGTGCTCCCCGTCGGCGGGGTCACCCACAAGATCGAGGCGGCCGCAAAGTCCGGCTGTGAACGCGTGATCATCCCCAAAGCGAACGAGCAGGACGTGATGATCGAAGACGAATACGAGGAGATGATCGAAATCATCCCGGTCTCGCACATCAGCGAAGTGCTCGACGTCGCCCTGGAGGGCGAACCCGAGAAGGATTCGCTGGTCGACCGCCTCAAGAGCATCACCGGCTCGGCGCTGAACGAGGGGGCAAGCGTGTCCGGACCATCGAGTCCGAGCCCACAATAGCACAGTCACGGCGGGCCGACCGAAGCCCGACTCCGATTTTCCATCACCACACACGAATGCCGGACTGGACGACGTTCACGGCGTTTGCAGCCGTGACGACTGTGCTCGTGTTGCTTCTCGCTCGTGCCTCCCAGTCGATGCTCGCCCGGACCGATCAACCGGAAAGCCAGACCGACGCCGACGACAGCGGACAGCCGGGAAACGACGGGCGGGCCGCCGCCCCCGGTGACGTACCGGCGAGCACGGAGTCGGCGACGACGAGTGCGGAGTCGACGATGACGACCGCAGAGCCGGAGCTTACGACGACCGCGCTGCTTGCCAACGTCGCCGTCTCACAGGGTGCGTTTCTGCTCCTGATCGGTCTGGGCGCCTGGCTGTTCGGAGTTCCGGCGTGGGCGTTCGGCGTTGACGAAGCCACAGTGGGCGTCGATCTCGTGGGGTTGGGCCTCGTCGCCGGCGTCCTCCTGTACCTCGGAAACGAAGCGGCGGCAGCGATCGGCAAGCGACACGGGTTTACGGGCTCGGAAGAACTCCGTCGCCGCCTTGCACCCGATACTGTCGTGGGGTGGTTCGCGTTACTCTTCGTCGTGCTGCCGCTGATCGCCGTCTTCGAGGAGGTGCTCTTTCGCGGCGCACTGATCGGCGTGGCAGCAGCGGGGTTCGACGTCTCCCCGTGGTTGCTCGCAGTCGTCTCCTCGGTCGCCTTCGGCTTCGGTCACGGCGCCCAGGGGAAACTGGGGATCGTAGTAACTGGAGTGCTCGGGTTCCTCCTCGCGGCGCTGTTCATCGCGTCCGGGAGCCTGCTTCTCGTGATCGTAGCTCATTACGTGGTCAACGTCCTCGAATTCCTGGTCCACGAGGCGCTCGGGTGGGAGCCGTTCGACGGCGATCCCCGGCCGGACGCACGACCGAATGCAAGCTAGACGACGTCGCCACGGACGCTGGATCCCGACTGTTCTCGGCGGCGCTCGCGGATCGTCCGTGCCGCCACGTCGGCTCTTTCCCCGTCCGCACCGATCATCTCCAGCGCGTCCGACAGCGTGGGCATCACGAAGGATCCTTCGCGCAAGCGTTCGAGCGCGTCCTCGTCGCGGTGACCATCGACCCACAGACAGACCCCCCGAGGGTCGAGTAGTTCGTCGTACGCCTCACGGGGCAACGCCCCCTTCAGTCGCTGCGTAACGTTCGCATCGAAACTGGCGTTACACACCTCGAAGTGAACTGGGGGCCGCCCGGTCGTCTGTTCGTCCGTCGACTGTAGTGTAGTCCGTACTGTCGCATCCAGAAGGTGTGTCGCCAGGCACCGTTCCGGTGCGACGTATCCGTTGTCGTTCGTCGCGACGTACCCCGGATGCTCGTGGGCCCACTCGGCCCTGACAGTTCGTCCGACGCCTTTCACCCCGTGTGATTCCTCGAATTCGGCGGCCGCTTCGTCGTCGCCCCGCATGAGAATGTCCTTGGTGAGATACACGTCGAGGCGATCGATCGGATCCAGCCCGATTGCCACGTCGCCGTACACCCACACCTCGCGGACGGGAACCGGCATCACCTCGTCGTCGAGCACGTCGAGCATCGATTCGATCCATTCGAGGGCGGCGTCGCGTTCCATCGACCGAATCTGGGGCTACAGCAGGAAAACAGTTTCCGAGACCGGAGGCACCAGACTCCCAGTGTCAAGCGGGCCACGGAGCGACACATCAAAGGGGAGGCCACCCGACAGAGAGATATGGTCGTCGACACGGCGATGTGGGTTCTCCACGTCGTTTTTGCGGGAGTGTGGACCGGAAGCGTTCTGTTCGTCGCCGGCGTGGTGATGCCGCCGGCGTACCGGGGTGAAATCGACGTCGATCCCCTGGAGGAGTTTCTCTCGAAGCTACAGTTGCTCACCCGCGTGAGCGCGGTGATATTTCTCGTCACCGGCGCCCACCTGGTCGGGACTCGCTACACGGGGATTCCGCCGGAGTTCGGTGCACTCGTCGCCACACCGAGCGGACACACGGTGCTCACGATGTTTTTCCTGTGGCTCGTCGTTACTGGCCTCGTCGAGGTCGGTTCCCGCCGGGTCCAGTCGGGACTGAGCCAGCGGAAACTCAGAGAGCCCGCCCGGAACGCGCGCCGACTGTTTCAGGCGGCAGCACTGTTCGCGATCCTCCTGCTCGTCACCGCCGGGCTGCTTGCCGCCGGCGTCTAGCGTCAGATGACGGTCGCCTGTAGTCAGCCGGCCTTCGGGCCAGTTGCAATCAGCCGTCGATCCGCTCGGCGAGAACGCGTTCACACCGCTCGATCACGGTTTCCGGGGATCTCGAGGCGTCGATCCGGACGAACCGTTCGGGCTCTGAACTGACCAGCCGCTCGTAGTTCTCCCGGACCGCAGTCAGATACTCCACCTGTTCGAACTTGTTCGTCGCGCCGGCCCGCTCGGCTGCGGTTTTCGGATCGAGATCGAAGTAGAGCGTGAGGTCGGGTTTCCTGGAGAACGCCGAATGAACGCCGCGAACGTACTCCATCGGCCGTTCCAGATCAGTCTCGGCAGCCAGCGTCGCGCCCTGATACGCGAATCGGGAATCGGAGTAGCGGTCAGAGATGACCAGGGTCCCCGCCGAAAGGGCCGGACGGACGACTCTCGAGAGGTGGTCGGCGTGATCGGCCGTGTAGAGGAACAGCTCCGCAAGCGAGTCGGCGTCGTCGTCGGCTATCGATCGGTTCACCGCGTCGCCGTACCAGGAGTCGGTCGGTTCGTGAGTGAAGACTGCCTCGGGGTATCGAGGTTGCAACGCCTCCCAAACGGTGGTTTTCCCTGTTCCGTCGAGTCCCTCCAGGGTGACGAGCATACCCGAACGTGCCGGTGGAGCGTTTAAGGCTCCGTCGGTTGGGCGGATCAGTGGGCCGTCTGTCACACGTCTGACGCCGCGGTAGTTTTAGGTCTCGAGAGTCCGTAAACTGACGATATGAGAGTGCTCGTGGCGGGCGGAAACGGTTTTGTCGGAACTCACCTCTGTCGGGAACTCGTCGATCGCGGTCACGAGGTGACCGTTCTGGCTCGGACGCCGGACGAGGAGCGGCTCCCAGACGGCGTCGAGGCCGTCGCCGGCGACGTCACGGCGATCGACTCGCTCGAGCCCGCCGTCGCCGACCAGGACGTCGTAGTGAATCTGGTGTCCCTGTCACCGCTGTCGGTTCCGAAGGGCGGAAACGAGATGCACGACCTGGTCCACCGGCGCGGTACCGAGAACCTGGTCACGGCTGCCGAACAGGCAGGCGTCGACCGGTTCGTACAGATGAGCGCACTCGGCGCGGATCCCGACGGAGACACCGCCTACATTCGAGCGAAGGGCCGGGCGGAAACCGCCGTTCGGAAATCGGATCTCTCGTGGGTGATCTTCCGTCCCTCGGTGATCTTCGGTGAGGGAGGTGAGTTCGTCTCCTTTACCAAACGGCTCAAAAAGATGTTCGCGCCCGGCGTTCCAGTCTATCCGCTTCCCGGTGGCGGGAAGACGCGATTCCAGCCGATCTACGTCGGCGACCTCGTGCCGATGCTCGCCGACGCCGTCGAGTCGGACGAACACGCCGAGCAGACGTACGAGATCGGCGGACCCGAACCGCTCACGCTCCGGGAGATCACGGATCTCGTCTACGAGTCGGAGGGGAAAAACGTCACCATCGTTTCGCTCCCGATGGGACTTGCCGGAATCGGATTGACCGTTCTCGACGTCGTACCGGGGTTCCCGATGGGGCCCGACCAGTATCGCTCGCTCAAATTCGAAAACACGACCGCCGAAAACGACATCGGTGCGTTCGACGTCGACCAGGAGGAATTACTGACGTTTCGGGAGTATCTGGGGGTTTGACTGGCAAGAGACACCAGATCGTCGGATCGTCACACTTTCACAGGATATATCACGGGTGATAATTTGATACGAACGCTAATATGTCCGGGCACGACATCGGAACGTGTCAGGAAGGCGCACCGTCGGACGAACGGAAAAGATAACGACAACGAATGATCACCAATAACGGACGACGACGGGGTCAGCAATACGGCGGATCGAAACGGCGGGTACAGCCATCACAAGGCTTATATCCGCAATCGTGTTTGAATCCAGCAATGAGGACGGGGAATAAGGAATGAAGCTCGCAATGATCGGCTTCGGGCAGGCAGGGGGAAAGATCGTCGACAAGTTCATCGAGTACGACGAAAGACACGGCTCCGAGATCGTTCGGTCCGCGATCGCGGTGAACACCGCGAAGGCGGACCTGATGGGATTGAAACACGTCCCACAGGACAAGCGGGTGCTCATCGGACAGGCCCGCGTGAAGGGCCACGGCGTCGGCGCAGACAACGAACTCGGCGCCGAGATCGCCGAGGAGGACATCGACGAGATCCAGGGAGCGATCGACTCGATTCCCGTCCACGAGGTGGACGCGTTCCTCATCGTCGCCGGGCTCGGCGGGGGGACCGGTTCCGGCGGCGCTCCGGTACTCGCAAAGCACCTCAAGCGGATCTACACGGAGCCCGTCTACGGACTGGGGATCCTTCCGGGCTCCGACGAGGGAGGGATCTACACGCTGAACGCCGCACGGTCGTTCCAGACGTTCGTCCGCGAGGTCGACAACCTCCTCGTGTTCGACAACGACGCGTGGCGCCAGACCGGCGAGTCGGTCTCTGGGGGGTACAATCAGATCAACGAGGAGATCGTTCGCCGGTTCGGCATCCTCTTTGGCGCCGGCGAAGTGGCCGAAGGCCAGGAGGTGGCCGAGAGCGTCGTCGACTCCTCGGAGATCATCAACACGCTGTCGGGCGGCGGAGTCTCGACGGTCGGCTACGCTAGCGAGGACGTCGAACCGCGGGAGTCGGGCGGACTGCTCTCCCGGCTTCGGGGCGACGACAGCGACGACGAGCTCGATACGGCGCACACGACGAACCGGATCACGAGTCTCGTTCGGAAGGCGGCGCTCGGACGCCTGACTCTCCCCTGCGAGATCGAGGGGGCCGAGCGCGCTCTCCTCGTGATGGCCGGTCCGCCGCGGTACCTCAACCGGAAAGGGATCGAACGGGGACGCAAGTGGATCGAAGAGCAGACCGGGAGCATGGAGGTCCGGGGTGGTGACTACCCCGTACGCGGCAGCGACTTCGTCGCCAGCGTCATCCTCCTGTCGGGCGTCACGAACGTCCCGCGCATCAAGGAGCTCCAGCAGGTGGCGATCGAGGCGCAGGACAACCTCGACGAGATCCGGGAGGAAAGCGAGGAGAACCTCTCGAGTCTCATCAACGACGACGCCGACGAGCTGGAATCGCTGTTCTAACCTCCGCGGCCACCGATTCGAGGAACGTGCACGTACTCGTTCCGTTCGCAGCCGATCGACCGAAGACGAGACTCGACCCTGTCCTTTCCTCTGCAGAGCGGTCCGCGTTCGCCTCCGCAATGCTTTGTGACGTTCTCGAAGCGATTTTCGCAGCCGGACACGAACCGGTCGTGCTCTCGACGGCGCCGCCCGAGGATCCGACCGACAAACTGCAGACGGTACTTTCCGACGCCCGGACGATCGTCGACGATCGACCGCTGACGGATGCGGTCAACGCCAGGTTGGACGAGGTCCCGATCGCCGTGGTGATGAGCGACCTCCCGCTCGTTACCCCCACCGTACTCCGCCGGTTCCTCGAGGTCGACGGCGACGTCGCCATCGCACCCGGGCGCGGCGGCGGGACGAACGCGCTCGTCGTGCGCGACGCCGACTTTTCCGTCGACTACCACGGCACGTCGTATCTGGATCACCTCCGGATCGCCCAGGGGATCGGGGCGAGCGTCCGCGAGTTCGATTCCCACCGACTGTCGACGGACGTCGACGAGCCTGCGGATCTCGTGGAGGTACTGTCGCTGTCGGATGGGCTCGCCCGTGCGTGGCTCGAACGCGCCGGGTTCGAACTCGACGCCACCGACGGACGGGTCGGCGTCCGACGGGAGTGATCTCCTGCGGGAGTGAGGTTTTTGTGTGTCCGCGCCGGAGACGCCAGCGTGTTTCCCGGCAGCGAAGAGTACGGCGTCGACGTGACGGTCGACCGACGGGAGGTTGATGCACTTCTCGAAGTCACGCCCGACGACGTGGAGAGCGCCGAAGCACTCACGTTCTCCCGGAACGTCTTCCTGCCGCTGACAACCGCATGCCGGTACACCTGCACGTACTGTACGTTCTACGATCCACCGGGCGAGGCGTCGCTCATGAGCCCGGACGAGATCCGCAGAGAGTGCCGTCGAGGGGCCGACGCCGGTTGTACGGAGGCGCTTTTCACCTTCGGCGACGATCCCGACGCGCGGTACGAGCGGATCCACGAGCAGTTGGCAGAATGGGGGTACGACGACGTTCTCGAGTATCTGTATCGAGCGTGTGAAATTGCTCTAGAGGAAGGGCTGTTACCGCACTCGAACCCCGGCGACCTGGACGAGTCGGCGTTTTGCAGACTCCGGGAGGTGAACGCGTCGATGGGCGTGATGTTAGAGACGACCGCCGACGTGCAGGCCCACGCGGGAAACCGCCGAAAGCTACCCGGACAGCGGCTCGCAACGATACGGGACGCAGGACGTGCACGCGTACCGTTCACTACGGGGATCCTCGTTGGAATCGGGGAAACAGCGCGGGACCGGGCGGAGTCGGTACTGGCGATTCGGGAGCTACACGAACGGTACGGCCACGTTCAAGAGGTGATCGTCCAGAACGTCGTCCCGAACGACCGATCGGAGTTCGAACGGCCCGACGGAGAGACCATGCGTCGGACCGTCGCCATGGCGCGTGCGGCGCTGCCGGCGTCAGTGTCGGTGCAGGTGCCGCCGAACCTCTCGCCGACCCGCACGTTGCTCGACTGCGGCGTCGACGACCTCGGCGGCGTCTCCCCCGTGACCGACGACTACGTCAATCCGGAGTACGAGTGGCCCGCCCTGTCGGAGTTGCGCGAAATCGCCGATGTCGCCGGTGTCCCGCTCGTCGAGCGGCTCCCTGTGTACGATAGATATCTCCGGGACGGCTGGTCGAGCAGACGGATCCGCCGACGGGTCGATGCAGGCGAGTTCGCCCCAGCGGACGATCGGGAAGTCAACACCTTCTTTTAAGTAGGAACCGTCGTTCGTGACGGAACATGTCAGTGTTGCAGCTCCAGTCGGTGTGGGAGGCCATCGACGTCGGCGCGGTCGCGACCGGGCTCGTCGCGTTCGTCGTCGGGTTCGTCGTCGTCTTCCTGCTGGGCAAGATCGCGTTCGTGCCAGTCGTTCGGAGAGCCCTCGGGACGCGAGGGTTCGACGAGGCGGTCCAGAGCCTCGGAACCAGCGTCGCGAACGCAGTCGTGTGGCTCGCAGCAATCGCCGTCGCCTTCACCGTCGCCGGCTACGGCGCGTTCCTCTCGGCGTTCGCCGTCTTCGGGGGCGCGTTCGCGCTGGCGATCGGGTTCGCCGCACAGGATCTTCTGGGCAACTTCGTCGCCGGCGTGTTCATCCTCAAGGACAAGCCGTTCGAGGTCGGCGACTGGATCGAGTGGGACGGTAAAAGCGGCCGGGTCGAGGACATCGACCTCCGCGTCTCGCGGGTTCGGACGTTCGACAACGAACGAATTACCGTCCCGAACGGCGATCTCGCCAACAACGCAGTGAAAAACCCCGTCGCCTACGAGACACTCCGCCAGAAGTTCGTCTTCGGGATCGGCTACGACGACGATATCGACGAAGCAACCGATTACATCATCGAGGCTGCAAAAGACCATCCGGAGATCCTCGCCGATCCGGCGCCGTCGGTTCGGCTGGTGGATCTGGGCGACTCCGACGTCGGGCTCCAGGCTCGGATCTGGATCGAAGAGCCCGACCGCGCCGACTTCATGCGGGTTCGCTCGGAGTACGTTCAGGCGGTAAAAGAGCGGTTCGACGAGGAGGGGATCGACATCCCCTACGTCCACCGCGAGCTCACCGGCAGCGTCGAACTCGTCGAACGGGCGAGAGGCGCCGACGACTGATCGGCGGAGTGAACGGCGTGTCGATCACAACAGGCCGATCATCGAGAGCACGAGCGCGATCCCGACGATCACCGCGGCGATAGTGACCAGCCGCCAGGCGATCCGCAACACGAGCCGGCCGATCAGGATGACTATCGCAATACCCACGAGCACGACCAGGAGTTGCCCGATCGGGGTCGCGAAGAGTCCAGCCTGGAGAACCGGGGCGCCCTGGAGGATCGCAAGGATCCCCAAAACGGCCGCGTCGGATGAGAGTGCCATACCCTCCGTTGCGCGGACGAGGGAATAAGCTTTGGGCGCCCGCTTGACGCCTGCAGGACCTGCGTCACGAGGACCCATGTGATGAGGTAACGTCCTAATATAAAAGATATTATATAAAAGGGAGAAACTGGAAGTGATTGACAGCGGTAGCCGTTACGGAACGGCCGTCTCGGTGGTGAATTGCCTCTCGAACGACCAGCCGAAAAACCCCCTCACTTCTACTGTGTACACCAGCTCAGTACTGCGATTTTTAGTCTCTAATACTACTTTCACTCCGCTCTAGATACCGTTATATGCAACGCTCCGTTGTATTGGTGGTGTGTACGCGACGCCGTAACTGTCGCGGGGGGAGAACTGATCAGAACCTGGAGAGGTACCGACCCATCGGGCCCGGGAAACGCAAACATGAAGGGGCCCACTCACCGAGAGAACAACCCATGGATACCGGGAATTCACACAGCAATCGAGAGCCGCCTCGCACGCATCGTGGAGTGATGACGCAATGAGCGACGCCGAACGGACGGTAGAGGAGATCGATCTGCCGATCAAACGCACCGAAGGCGAGACGCTGAAAGAGCGCCTCACCGACAACGCCTACGAGAACATCCTGCCGGCCCGATATCTCCGAAAAAATGCCGACGGAGAACTGATCGAAACACAGGAGGAACTGTTCGTCCGGATCGCGGAGAACATCGCGCTCGCCGAGGCGGTGTTCGAGGCCGAAAAGCGCGGCGTCGAGGTCACGGTGACGCCGGACCAGCTCAAGCCCGACCATCCCCGGCGGGACGAACTCGCCGAGGAGGTGTTCGGAAAAGGCGTCACTTCCGAGGACGACGCGGAAACCACGCTTTCTGTCTACAACGTCAACAAATTCGCCTACGAGACGATCGTTCCGGAACTCCCGCCGGAAATCGCCGCAGTAGTCCAGGAGAAGGCCGAAGAGTTCCGGAAGATCATGGAGGACCTTTCTTTCGTTCCGAACTGCGTTCCGCCGGATTCGCTGGTCGCTGCAGGCGGTGGAATGAAACCGCTCACCGATGTCGAACCCGGGGAACGCGTGTACGACGACGTGGATGGAAACGCCAACGTCGAAGAGAAGTATCAGAACGGGGAGAAACCAGTTCTGGAGATCGAAACGGATTCCGGATATACAGTACGGGCAACACCGGAGCACTACTTCCGCGTAATCGACGAACGTGGGGAGTACGCGTGGCGCCAGTTGAAAGAACTCGAACCGAGAGACACGATCGCCCTCCAGCGGAACTTCCTGGACGACGACGGGGAACAGCCCGTACTCCGAACAGAAACACACGCCACTGACGGAGGGACGTCCGCCAGTCTCCCCTCGCTGGGACGGGACCGGCTTTCGATCGAAACACCCGAGACGGTTACACCCGATTTCGCCGAGTGGCTCGGCCTGTACATCGGAGACGGAACCGCCCGCGAAAGCGGGGTCAGAATGGCGTTCGACGACGCCGACGAAGATCTCGTCGAGCACTGGAGCTCCCTGACAGAGAAGGTCTTCGGATTCGAACCGACTGCCGGACCTCACGGAGAGGCAGCGTGTATTATCGGACGCGCAAGTCGACGCGAACTGTACGATTTCCTGGAAGGGAACGACCTATTGAAGGACAGTTCCAAAACTGCGACGGTTCCGGACACCGTACTCCGGTCCGGGCGAACAGCCGTAGCACGGTTCTTGCGGGGGCTGTTCGAAGCCGACGGCACAGTCGGAGAGCGGTCGATCGAGCTGTATACCCACAGCGAAGCCCTCGCCTCACAGGCACAGAAACTCCTTTTGGGACTCGGGATCCGCTCGACGATCCGGGAGAAACGTGACGGCTATCGGGTCAGTATTCGAAAGAACCGGTGTGGAAAGCGCTTCGTCGAGCAGGTCGGATTCATAAGTGACCGAAAGAGAAGTCACGCAAAACGGTTCGAAACGGTCGCGGACAGTGCCACATCGCTGAAGATCCCGAACCAGACCGAACGGCTCCTCGAGTGGTATCGAGAAAGCGACCTCGACCACGACGCCTACAAAGACCTCTCGCAGTTCCTTATCGATCCGACGTCGGAGTATCATCAGGAAATCGGCGAGGAACTGTTCGAAACGTACGCAGAAACGTACCCCGAACTATGGGAGTCACCAGTCGCAGAACACGTCGAACGTGACCAGTTTTACGAGCCGGTCGTCTCGATCACGGAACTCGGTACGATGGCGGTCGAAGACATGCAGGTTCCCCGCCGGAACACGTACGTCGTCGAGGGGTTCGTGAGCCACAACAGCCCCACAATAATGAACGCCGGCGACGAACTCCAGCAGCTCTCCGCCTGTTTCGTCGACTCTCCCGAGGACGACATCACCGACATCCACCAGACGATGAAGGAGGCGGCGGAGGTGTTCCAGTGTCTCACCGAGGACACCACCGTCTTCGTCGAGGACAAGGGGCTCGTCTCGATCGCGGACGTCGAGCCGGGCGACGAGATTCGAGGACGCGACGGGGAAGGACACCGCACGCGACGGGTCGAGGAAACCCATGCGTACGACGACGCACCCGTCTTCCGGGTCGTCACGGAGGCGGGAATCGAGCTCACGGGCACGCCGAACCACGAACTCTTCGTGGACGGCGACTGGACCCGGATCGACGAGATCGAGCCCGGCGACGCGCTCTCCGTTCGGCTGGGCTGGATTCCCGACATCGGCGAGGAGGTCGAACTCGCGTCCGTCGAAAGCGGCGTACGGGAGTCGATCTCGACACCCACCGACGGCGAACTGGCCGCCGAGACCCGCCTCTCGCCGCGGTCGGTCGCCCGGTACCGGGAGCAGCAGTCGCTGGAGCCGAACGGTCGCCCGGCGAAGGCCGTCACCCAACCGACGACGCTCACCGCCGACCTCGCCGAACTTGTGGGTATGTGGGTCGGCGACGGGTCGACACACGAGGACGGGATTCGGTTCCATCTGCGCCGCGAGGAGACGCTCGAGCACGCCGACCGGCTGTGCCGGGAGCTGTTCGACGAGGGGCTCGACTGGCAGTGGGCCGACGACTGCTACGACGCGGTGTTGCACAGCCACGAGATCAGGCGCTTCTGGCTCGAGAACTTCGGCGACGCGAACCCCGAGTCGACGACCGCGTCCGTACCCGGGCCCGTCCGGCGCGCGGACCGCGACGTCATCGCTGGATTCCTCCGGGGGCTGTACTCCACCGACGGCAGCCTGCAGAAGGGAGCGTATCCCCGGCTGTGGAGCGCCTCCGCGGAACTGATCGACGACGTCCAGCAGCTCTTCGTCGGTCTCGGAATTCCGGCGGCGACGTGGGAGCACGACTCCACGGATCGCGATTACGACAACGTCGGTCCGACCGGGGAGGTCGGCCTCGAGCGGTTCGCCGACCTGGTCGGCTTCGTGGACGGCCGAACGGAGGAGATGCGATCGGAACTGGCCGAGATCGATCACGCGGGGACGACGTTCGGAACGATCGACGGCTCGACGTGGGAGGTCCCGGTCGAACGCGTCGAGGCGGCCGGCACCGACGTCGTCTACGACGTGACCGTCGAGGAGGAGCCCGAGTACGTCGCGAGCTCGGTGGTCTCTCACAACAGCGGCGGTGGTATGGGATACGCGTTCTGGAAGCTCCGTCCCTACGGCGACGCGGTTGGCTCGACCGGCGGGATCGCCTCCGGGCCTATCACATTTATGAGGACTTATGACCAGATGTGTTTCGTCCCTGAAACGAAAATCCTCACTCCCGGCGGGACGACATCGATCGAAGAACTGGACGAGGGTCAACTGGTAATCGACGAGAACGGGGACGCACAGCCGGTCACTGAGACGATGGAGCGATTCGTCGACGAGGAGATCGTCGAAATCACGCCGAAGCGGATCAACAAGCCGCTTCGCGTAACCGAAGAACACCCGTTCAAAGTCGTCCGTGACGACGGATTCGAGTGGATCGATGCCGGCGATCTGGAGGAAGGAGACCATCTCGTCTTGGGACACTGGAGCGACGAAAACGACATCGCTATCGACGGGACGATAGATCTCACCGGGTTGGCTTCCGGCCCCCTCGTCTTCACCGACGGAGGGGTCGTAATCAACCGGGAGCATTACGGCGTCTCGAAGGGGACGCCCCCGGCGGCGTTCGAATCCGAGGTCCCGACGGAGGATTTCGCAACGGTCGCCGGCTGGTATCTCGCGGAAGGAAGTATCCGCTACCAGCGGAGGATCCCTTCAACAGTAACGTTTACGCTGAACAACGACGAGCGGGCGGCGGCCGAAGAGATCCGGGAAGCGCTCAACTCCTTCGGGGTCGACTCGCGGATCCGCGAAGTCGAAGACCGGAACACGCTCCACGTTCACGCGGAACATACCAGCTTCGCGGGTTTCATCGAAGGAACGTTCGGCACCGGCGCGTCGGAGAAGTCGGTCCCCCGTTTCCTCTGGAACGCACCCGTTTCCGTTCAGGCACGCGTGCTGGAGACGCTGTTCGAGGGCGACGGACGGCTCGAAAAGCGTGGAAAGAGTCAGCGCGTACAGCTCAAGCTGGCCAACGAGGAGATCGTCGACTTCGTCTTCCAGGTCGGAGTCCGCTGTGGCGTCCAGTTCTCTCGCCACGATAGGACCCCGGAGGACCGGCAGCCGACGTACTCGGTCAGTGCGAGCGTGAGTACTGCACTCGGAACCCCACTCGAATGCCTCTTCGAGGAGGTTCCCGACGGGTTCGCTCCACGGGATCGGACAAAGCAGGCGAACGGTCGAGAAGTCGTTGCGATCGATTCGATCGAACGGACGCACTACAGTGGACCGGTCTACAACGCCGAAGTCGCGGGTACCCACACATACGTCGCCGAGGACGTTGTCGTTCACAACTGCGAGACTATCGCACAGGGAGGTGCCCGCCGTGGCGCGCAGATGGGGGTGATGCGCGTCTCTCACCCGGACGTCATCCAGTTCATCCACGCGAAGAACAAGGACGTCTCGCTGGCTCACTCGCTGCGGCTGAACGATCCGGACGACTACACGCACAACTCCTTCAAGGAGGCGCTCGAGGAGGCACGGGAACTCATCGACGACGAGGGCCGAGTCCCCAAACATCTCCGGAACGCCGTCGAGGGACACCTCTCTAACTTCAACATCTCCGTGGGCGTCACGGACGACTTCATGGAAGCGCTGTACAACGACGAGGAGTTCACCTTCACCAACCCGCGAACCGGCGAGCCCCACGTCGCGACCCCGGAGACGAAGGAACTGTACGACATGTTCGGCCTCGGCGAGTACGTCGAGGTCGGCGAGGTGCTGTCGGTACCGGCGGCCGAAATCTGGCAGGACATCGTCGAGGGCGCCCACGAGAACGGCGAGCCCGGCGTGATCTACCTCGAGCGGGTGAACAAGGAGCATTCGTTCGACGTGGAGGACCATCCGGATCATCGCATACTCGCCACGAATCCGTGCGTCACCGGCGACACGCTCATCAGCACCGAAAGCGGGCTGATCCCGGCCGAGGAGCTGTACGAGCAGGGCGTCGCTCGCGACGTCGTCGTCGACGGGCGGCTCAGCGAGGATCGAGTCAAGGAAGCCAGCAGCGTCTACCGGACCGGCGAGAAAGAGGTATATAAACTCACCACGGAGGAGGGGTACGAACTCCGCCTGACCGCCGACCACCGCGTGATGACCGACGACGGCTGGGTCGAGGCCGCCGACCTGGACGCCGGCGACACGGTCCACGTCCAGAACCGGAAAGGCGAATTCGGCCGGCACGGATCCGCCGCCGAGGGACGCGTGCTCGGCTGGCTGGTCGGCGACGGCCAGATGAAATCTTCGGAAGAACGGGCCGTTCTCCACTTCTACGATCGAGACACGGAACTCTCCGAGGAGTTTGCTGGATACGTAAACGAAATCGTCCGCAACCCCATCGGAAATGCGGACTACGGGGTCGGCGTAACACAGATTCAGCGCCGTGAGAGTCACCGTTCCGAGGCCGGAAGAGAAGAGCGGGTTCGATCAGAGCGTCTTTACGAACTCGCAGCCGACCTCGGCCTCGAAGCCGACAAGTTACAGGTTCCAGAGGCTGTTTTCAAGGGAAGCGAAGAGATGGTTCGTGGCTTCCTACAGTCGCTGTTTACAGCGGATGGAAGCGTACAGGGGACCAAGGAAAACGGCCGAACAGTCAGACTCGCGAGTGTAGATGTCGACCTTCTCGCTCAAGTTCAGCAACTCCTTTTGAACTTCGGGATCGCGAGCACGATATACGAGGGGCGCAAATCCTCCGGAAAACGAGAACTTCCTGACGGAAATGGAGGAACTAAAGAGTACGAAACCCAGGGATTCCACGATCTCGTCATTTCGAAGGATAATCTCGTTCGGTTCCGGGACGAAATCGGCTTCCTCCGGGAAGACAAGCAGTCGAAACTCGAGGCACATATCGACTCCTACACGCACGGGCCGTACAGTGAAACGTATACGGCGACTGTGGAATCCGTTTTCGAAGACGGAACTGAAGAAGTGTTTGATTTAACGGAAACAGACACACATTCGTTCATCGGAAATGGGATAGTAGTTCATAACTGTGGTGAGCAGCCGCTTGAAGAATACGAGGCCTGCAACCTGGGTCACATCAACCTCTCGACGCTTGCGGCCCTCGACGCACCCGACTGGCGTGCCTGGAGTGCCGAGCACGAAGACGAGTACGACAGCCAGGCCGAGGCGGTCGAGGCGTTCCTGGAGGAGGCGATCGACTTCGAGGAGTTCGACTACCGGATCGATCGCGGCACTCGGTTCCTCGAGAACGTCGTCACGATGTCGGACTTCCCGGTCGAGAAGATCGAACAGAAGGTCCGGGAGATGCGCAAGATCGGCCTCGGGATCATGGGGCTGGCGCAGCTGTACGTCCAGCTGGGCGTCCGGTACGGCTCCGAGACCGGCAACGAGATCGCCCGCCAGCTCATGACCCACATCAACCACACCTCGAAGTGGACGTCCCACGAGCTGGCAGAGGATCGCGGCGCATTCGCCGACTGGGAAGACTCGAAGTACGCGAACCCGACCGAGTACGCCGAGTGGTTCGAGCACCACACCGGACTCGACGCCGACGAGTGGGAAGACGGGTTCCCGATCCGGAACCACAACACCACGACTATCGCACCGACCGGCTGCGTCGACGAGGACTCGCTGATCTCGACCGACGAGGGGCTGCAGCCGATCAAGAACCTCGACGAGACGACCGCCGAGTTCGAGCAGTGGGACGAGATCGAGGTCGGCGTCTCGACCGACGGCGGGACGAAGACCGCGACCGCCGTGTACGACAACGGCTTCGCCGACGTGCGCCGGATCGAAACCGAGGGCGGCTTCAGCGTCGCCGCCACCCCGAACCACCGGTTCCGGACGCTCACGGACGACGGCGAGTACGCCTGGAAGGAGGCCGACGACTTCGAGCCGGGCGACACCGTCATGCTGCAGCGGGGAACGTTCCAGAACGGCCCGCGGACGTCACTGGATACCAGCGAGAAGGGGAACCGCCACTGGAACTCCGACGAGAACCTGACACTCCCGGAAGAGATGACGCCCGAACTCGCAGAGTTCCTCGGGTACTTCATGGGCGACGGCTACGTCCACGACGACGTCGGGATCAAGCTCGTCGTCGAGTCCGACGCCGAGGAGCTGGACACGTACCTCCGTGAACTCGGAGAATCCCTGTTCGGCGTCGAGCCAACAGTGGAGGACCGGGACACGCGACACGTGCTCGTCTTCGGCGGTCGTCACCTCCCGCGGTACTTCGAAGACAACGGCTGGAAGAAGGCCGACGGGAACACCGGCGAGGGTGCCGCAAGCGCGTTCGTCCCCGAGGAGGTGCTCGCGAGCGACGAAGCGGTCGCGAAGGCGTTCCTCCGCGGGCTGTTCGAGGCCGACGGGACCGCCTCGCGGAAGGTCGAGCTTTCGACCGTCTCGGAGACGCTGGCGGATCAGGTCCAGACGCTCCTGCTCTCGCTCGGCGTCGTGTTCGTCCGCGACGTTCTGGAGATGGACGCCAGGGAGGACCACTACGGCGACCACCCGCGCCACTGTCTGCGGGGAGCGAACAGGCGCGAGGACAAGCGGTTCCTCGAGGAGGTCGGCTTCGTCACGAAGTCGACCGAGATCGAACTCACGGCCCAGTCGTACAAGAACGACACGTATCCGCCGGCGATCGTCGAGGCGCTGCGGGACGTCGACGGCTACGACGCGGTGAGCAGCTCGGTGAAACACCGGGTCAACCAGTCGCCGAGGAACGGTTCTGTCTCTCGGAAGCTGGTGCGGGACGTAGAAGCCGAGACGGGCGAGACGGTACACCTGGACGGACGGTGTCTCACGGACTTCTACGCGGCGACCGTCGAGACCGTCTCCGAGGAGAAGGCCTACACCAAGGACATCAGCGTCCCGTCGAACAACACCTACGTCGCGAACGGGTTCGTCACCCACAACACCACCTCGATGCTCGGAAATACGACAGGTGGCTGCGAGCCGATATATAACGTCGCGTACTACAAAAACGTCACCGACGACGTGCAGGGAGACGAGATGCTCGTCGAGTTCGACGACTACTTCCTTAGGGTGCTCGAGGCAAACGATATCGACGTCTCATCGGTGAAAAAGGAGGCACAAGAGCAGATGGCCGCAAACGAGTTTGACGGCGTCGAAGGGCTGTCGACGGTGCCAGACTCCATCGGAGAGCTGTTCGTCATCACCGAAGACCTATCTGGAAAGCAACATGCCTCGGTGCAGTGTGCCTGTCAGGAAGGTGTCGACTCTGCGATCTCCAAGACCTGCAACTTCCCGAACGAGGCGACCGTCGAGGACATGGACGAGGTGTACCGGTACATCTACGATCACGGCGGAAAGGGCGTCACAGTCTACCGGGACGGCACTCGCTCGAAGCAGGTGTTGACCACGCGGGCGAAGAACACCGACTTCGCCGACGAGAGCGAGGCCGCCGAGGCGATCACCGAGCAGATCCAGGAGGTGTTCGGCGGGCTCGAGTCGTTCCTCGAGAACGACGACGTCCGGGAGGCGCTCGACGCGGAGATCGAAGCGTTGCTGGAGTCGGTCGACGACGGGTCCAAGTACACCGAGCGTCGGGCCCGACCCGACTCGCTCACCGGTGTCACCCAGCGGATCGACACCGGCTACGGGAAGATGTACGTGACCGTCAACGAGGACGAGAACGGCGAACCGTTCGAGCTGTTCGCGAACATCGGCCACTCGGGCGGGTTCACCAACTCCTTTACGGAGGCGCTGGCGAAGGTGATCTCGACGGCGCTGCGGTCGGGCGTCGACCCCCACGAGATCGTCGACGAACTCCAGGGGACCCGGTCGCCGAAAGTCGCCTGGGACAAAGGCGAACAGATACAGTCCATCCCGGACGCGATCGGCACCGCGATGCGGCGGTACCTGGACGACGAAATCGAAAAGGGCTACCCACAGCAACAGCGTCTCGAAGAGGCCGCCGGCGGGATGTCCGCGGCCGTCGGCGACAACGACGTCCACGACGTCGACAGCGACGAGGAAACCGACGGGGGCTCTTCACTCGCCGAGAACGGGGCCGGTACCGATGCCGGGAGGGACGACGGCGTCGACGCGACCCAGGCGCTCATCGACGCCGGAGAGTCGCCCGAGTGTCCCGAGTGTGGCTCGATGTCGCTGTACTACTCGGAGGGCTGTAAGACCTGCGAGTCCTGTGGCTGGTCGGAGTGTTGAGATAACGCCAGTACTCCCTTCGGGCGGTGAAGGCGGTTAATCCGTTCCCACGGCCGGCGGATCGTGCGGCCCGCGTCCGGGACTCGGCCGTTCTTCCCCGAATCCCGCGGCGACGTCGCGAAAGACGGCTTCCGGATCCTTGTTCCAGGACCACTTCCAGCGGGTTTTCGCCAGCAGATACAGTTTTCGGGAAAGCGACAGTTGGGGCGTCTCCGAGAGGACGTCGTAGTTCCGCTTGCGGATGAGTCGGTGGTGGTCGGCGTACAGTACCGCAGCGAGCAGGACTGCCAGTTGGCAATCCTTCGGCAAATACTTGATCCCGGCGACACCGTCCCGGTAGAGGCGTTCCGCGCGGGCGAGCTCCGTCCGCATCGCCGCAGCGAACCCCTCGTCCATCCGGAGGCGTTCGATCTGCTCTTCGGTGACTCCGTGGTCGGAAAGCGTCGACTTCGGGAGGTAGATCCGATCGCGCTCGAGTACGTCCTCCCGAACGTCCCGGAGGAAGTTCGTGAGCTGAAACGCTTCCCCCAGCGCAGTCGCGTGAGAGAGCGCATCTTCCGGCGAGTCTGGATCCATTACGGCGGTCATCATCCGGCCGACCGCGGCGGCGGAGCCGTCCATGTACACCTCCAGCTCCTCGTAGGTCTCGTATCTGGAGGTGTCGATGTCGGCTACCATCGCGTCGACGAAGACGTTCACGTCCCGGTCGTCGATCCCGTACTCGACGCGAAGCTCCGAAAACGCCGACAGGACGGGATCGTCCGTCGACTCCTCCCCGAGTGCAGCCCGACGGATCCGCTCGAGCTCCGCCCGCTGTTCGGCGGGCCCCTTGCCACCGGGATCGTCGACGACTTCGTCTGCAACACGAAAGAACGCATACAGAACGTACGTCGCCTCGCGGACGCGCTCGGGAAGGAGTCGCGTGGCGACGTGAAACGTCTTCCCGGTCCGCTGTTGGATCGCCTTGCTTCGGGCGATCTGTTCGTCATCGATCATCTCTGGAGGCGGGCAGGGTCGCTATCGAGGTGTTATTCCGGGGGCGCATTTTACACCTTCGTAGTAGGGGTGCCAATCATATAACAGTTCGTGCGAACCCGGATCCACAGACCACAGAGATAACATAAATACCCGTCGTTCGGCGGGAGTATGTCAGTACCAGAACGTATCCGAACAGTCGTAGACGACGCCGTGACTGGGACAGACATACTTGCAGTGGCGACGGGCCATGGGGCGGCCACAGAGCGGGCACGGTCGGCCGCCACCAGTCGGGTTCGCTGTCACGAATTACACAGGGGAGAGCACGGACAAGACGTTTTCGCGCCGAGACACCGGTCGTGGTGACACACGAAGTCCGTCAGTCGCGCCACGGCCACAGCAGTTCCGAGTCGAAGCGATCAGTCGCGATCAGACCCGCAGCCATCGCCGCCGCAAGCAGCGCGGGGATCGGGTTGCCAAACCAGACGTTGATGCCGCCCCACAGGATCACGAAACTCACCATGTCGTCGAGCATGAACGGCGTCGAACGAAGGCGCGAACGCAATCCAGTACGGTCGAACGCCCGATCGAGCGAGACGACCGCGACCGTCGCAGACAGCACCCATCCTGCGTAGTTCGACAGTGGGACTTCATAGAAGATCCCACCGCCGTCGTACTCCCAGAATCCGAGTGCGACTGCACCGGGATCGAGGACGGCGTCCATCGCGATGACGAACCCGATGACGGTCGCGAGCCGGATCGGGGTCGAGTTCGCCCGCGACCCCAGCAAAAGTAGGCAAAGCAGGTACGCGTTCGCCACGAGGGGAATGAAAAACAGCGGCAACGCGAGGGGAACGCCCCCCACCATCGGGCCGAGGCTGATTCCGTACTCGAAGTGGCCGTACGGCCAGCCCGTCCGGACACCGACGTGTTCGATCACATAGGTGTACGCGACGAGCAACCCGAGCCACGCACCGGCCCGCCGGTCGACCAGAGGTGCCACGCCGGCCACGAGCGGCGACCGCATCACTGCGACGCCGACCAGGAGTAACCAGGGGTTGAAGGCGAGAGGTTCCGGAAGCAGCCCCTCCGCACTGGCGACCAGGAGCAGCCCGCCGACCGTCGGGAAGAGGACCGCGATCGTGAATCGGTTCTCGTCGACCGTGCGGTCGAGTGCCCGTTCGAACTCCCGTCGCGTGTTCGGCAGTCGGTCGCGGACCGCTCCGATAGAGACCCATTCGGGGACGGTACGTCCGCTCACGCGATCACCTCCGTGAGCGGAACGATCCGCCACAGCGCCCCGAGCGTTAGAACGGTGCCGACGAGCGTGTTGAGTGTCGGATACCACCAGTATGCTCGGGCGACGTCAACGTCGGAGCGATAGACGACAAGCACCGCCGCGGGATACACCAGCAGAAGCGCACCGAGACGGAGGTCGACGAGACCGAACCCGACCGCGGACAGCAGCCAGACGCCGCCACAGTAGCCGAACGTCCGCGTTTCGCCGAGGACAGTCGCCGTCGTCTGGATTCCCGCCGCGCGGTCGGGTTCGATGTCGGGGATCGCCGAGAACGTGTGCATCCCCATCGTCCACAGCCACGCGCCGACGACCCCCGCCACCGGCGGCTGTCCCCCGGCGACGGTCACGTAGGCGGCGATCCCCGGGAGAACGTACAGCCCGTTGGAGAGTGAATCCAGAAACGGCGTGGTTTTGAACCGGGCCGGGGGTACGCTGTACCCCACCGCGAGCAGGAAGAACCCAGCGAGCCATGGCCAGGCACCCGTCGGGGTGATCGCAAAGAGGCCGACCCCGAGGAGGCCGGACGCGATCACCACGAGGAGAACGAACCAGTCGCCCGTCCACCGGGCCTCCCGAGCCTCCTTTTTGGGGTTGACAGCGTCGATCTCGGCGTCGAAGACGTCGTTTACGCCGTAGAGGAGCACGTTCGCCGGGACGAGGAAGTACACCGCGAGCAGAACCGTTTCGACTGTGAAAAGCTCCGAGACAGTAGTCGCTCCGAACGCGACGGCGACGACCACCGGGCCGGCGAGATACAGCCAGAACCGGGGGCGAGACAGCGTGATGAGATACGACAGTCGATCCCAGCCCATGATCGATCGCTCGTCAGTTCTCCCCACTCGTCTCCGCCATCCGTTCTGCAGTCAGCTGGCCGCTGATGAGACACATCGGGACGCCGATTCCGGGAGTGGTGTACGATCCCGTAAAGTAGAGCCCGTCAACCGCAGTCGACGTTCGGTTCGGGCGAAGCAGCGCCGTCTGTGACAGCGTATGTGCGAGTCCGAGCGCGGAGCCGGCGTACGCGTTGTATCGGTCGGCGAAGTCGTCCACACAGAAGGTCTCCTCTACGACGATCCGATCCCGGAGATCGACGCCCGTGTTCGCCTCGATATCGTCGAACAACTGTTCTCGAAACGCCGCCCGGCGCTCGGGCGTGTCCTCGAGCCCGGGCGCGATCGGTACCAGCGCAAACAGGTTGCTGTGCCCGTCCGGGGAGACCGAGTCGTCGGTTTCGGAGGGGACACACAGGTAGTACGCCGGGTTCTCGGGCCAAGCGGGTTCCTCGAAGATCTCCTCGAAGTGGTCGTCCCAGTCGGTCGGAAGCACCAGCGTGTGGTGCGCGAGCGGTTCGACGTCGCCTTCGACCCCCAGATATACGAGATACGCCGACGGTGCGTACGTCCGGCTCTCCCAGTACTCGGCGGGATACTGCCGCTTTTTTGGGGGGAGCAGCTCCTGTTCGGTGTGGGCGTAGTCGGCGTCGGAAACCACCAGATCCGCGAGGAACTCCCCGTCTGCTTCGGTTCTGACTGCGAACCCGCCGCGTCTGCCGGCGATCTTTCGGACCGGCTGGCCAGTGTGAAACGCGACGCCGAGTTCGTCCCCGAGCTCGACGATCCCGTCGACGACGGCGCCGATTCCGCCGTCCGGGTAGTAGACGCCCATGTTGAAGTCGACGTGACTCATGAGATTGTACAGCGCGGGCGTGTTGTGCGGCGATCCGCCCAGGAACACCAGCGTGTACTGCATGATCTGCTGGAGCTTCGGGTGCGAGAAGTACTCCTCGACGTGGCCCTGCATCGTTCCCAGAAGCGAAAGGTGCCGAGAGTGTCGCAGCACCTCGAGATCGACGTAATCCCTGAGACGAGGGCGGTCCTCGTAGACGAACTCCCGCATTCCGAGCTCGTAGTTCCGTTTCGACGTCTCGAGGTACCGAGCGAGCGCCTCGCCGGCGCCAGGCTCGTAGGACTCGAACAGCCGTCTGTTCTCTTCGAGATCCGGAACCAGATCGACACGGTCCCCGTCCTTGAAGAAGATCCGGTAGTGTGGATCGAGTCTGGACAGCGAGTAGTACTCGGACGGCTCCCGGCCGAAGTGACCGAAGAACCGCTCGAACACGTCGGGCATCAGATACCACGAGGGGCCCATATCGAACTCGAACCCGTCGACTTCCAGCCTGCTCGCACGGCCGCCGAGCTGTTCGTTCTTCTCGAGGAGGGTCACGTCGGCGCCAGCATCGGCGAGATAACAGGCGGTCGAGAGCCCGCCGAACCCGCCGCCGATCACGACGACGGACTCACCGGCGAGCGAACCGAGATCCGGAGGCGAATCCATGCATCCTGATAGGTCGGACACGAGTGTCAATCTTGCCCCGGCAAGAGAGCGTCCACGAGCTGAACAACTAAGGCTGTGCCGAGCGAAGAGAGAGTATGGTTCTGACGGTCGTCGTCACCGGCGGGACGCGCGGGATCGGGCGCGGCGTCGCCCGCGCGTTCGTCGAGCGTGGCGACCACGTCGTCGTCGCTTCGCGAGGAGAGGAGGCTATCGAGGAAACGGTAGCCGAGCTGTCTGCGCTCGAGGGGTCGGCGTCCGGCCTCCGAACCGACGTCCGCGACGAATTCGACGTCGAACGGTTGATGGAACACGCCGCCCGCGCTGGTGTGGCCGACGGGATCGACGTCGTCGTCGCGAACGCCGGCGTCGCTCACGGCACGCCGGGACAGACGCCGATCGATTCCGAGCAGTACGCGACGTTCGACGACACGCTCCGGACCAACGTCCGGGGAGTGTTCGCGACGATCCGCGAGGCGCTGCCCCACCTCCAGCCCGACGCGCGGGTGCTCGTCCCGTCGGGTGGCGTCGCCCACGAGACGAAGTCCGGTGTGGGTGCGTACGCGGTGTCGAAAGCCGGGGCCGAGGCGGTCGCCCGGGCGTTTTCCGCCGACCTCGAACAGGCGGTCGGAGTCGTCGATCCCGGCCTCGTGGCGACCGATCTCACGGGCGCAGATCGGGCCCGGGACCCGGCGGACGTCGCCCCGATGTTCGTGTGGGCGGCCGTCGAGGCCGATCCGGAAAGCCTCGACGGCGAACGGATCGACCTCAGGACGTGGAAGTCGGCGACGCGGTGACGTACTGCTCGAGGAAGTTGTAAACCACCTCGTGGCCGACCCCGGTGAGCACGCTCTCGGGATGAAACTGGACGCACTCGATGGGATACTCCCGGTGGCGGATCCCCATCACGAGCGTCTCGTCGCCGTGTTCGGTGGTGGCTGACACCTCGAAACAGTCCGGAACCGTCCGTGCGACCAGCGAGTGATACCGGGCTGCGCTGAACCCGTCCGGGAGTCCACTGAACACGCCCCGCCCGTCGTGGTCGATCCGCGAGGCCTTCCCGTGGATCGGTGCGGGTGCGTGACCGACCTCACCGCCGTACTCGTAAACGGCAGCCTCGAGCCCGAGACAGACCCCGAACGTGGGGACGGTGCTGCTCGTTTCTCGGAGGACCTCGCGGGTGATGCCGACGTCGCGGTCGTTTTTCGGATGTCCCGGGCCGGGGCTGATCACGACGGCGTCCGGATCGACCGCCGAGACGTCGGCGAGCGACGCCGTGTTTTTGTACACCTCGACGTCGACAGCCTCGTGATCGTCCCCGGTTGCGCCGCTGACCTGCTGTTCGGAGAGATACTCGACCAGGTTGTAGGTGAACGAGTCGAAGTTGTCGATCACGAGCACCTTCATCGTGACGCCCCCAGGTCGGTCGTCGAGTCGATCCGGTCGACGGCAGCGAGAACGCCGTCCATCTTGTGTTCGGTTTCGTCGTACTCGGCTGTCGGCTCGCTGTCGGCGACGAGACCAGCGCCGGCCCGGACGGTGAGCCGGTCGACCGTTTCCTCGTGGTCGATCGTCGCCGTCCGGATCACGATCGCCATGTCCGCATCGCCAGTCCAGGAGTAATATCCGACCCCACCGCCGTAGACCCCACGTGGTGTGGTCTCCAGGTCGTCGATGATCTCCATTGCTCTGATCTTCGGCGCGCCGGTGAGCGTCCCCGCCGGGAACGTCGCGCGGGTCGCATCGAACGCGTCGGCGTCGGCGGCGAGACGACCGGTGACCGTCGACTCGATGTGCTGGACGTGGCTGTACTTGAGGACGTTCATGAACTCCTCGACCCGAACCGAGCCGGGCGTGGACACCCGTCTGACGTCGTTTCTGGCAAGATCCACGAGCATCGTGTGTTCGGCCCGTTCCTTGTCGTCGGCGAGCATCTCGCCGGCGAGCCTGCGGTCCTCCGCGGGGCTGTCACCCCGGGGACCGGTGCCGGCGATCGGGTTCGACACGAGCCGGCGCCCCTGAACGGAGACGAGCGTTTCCGGGCTGGCGCCGACGATCGATCGGTCCCCGTACGAGAGGAGGTACATGTACGGCGACGGGTTCACGTCCCTGAGTGCCGCGTACAGCGCCAGCGGGTCGACCTCCCCGTCGAACTCCCGCGTTCGCGAGATGACGCCCTGATAGATGTCGCCGTCGAGCACGTGTCGCTTCGCACGCCGAACTGCGTCCTCGTACTCCTCCCGTGGGCCGGCGCGCTCGGTCTCGATCGTGATCCCGTCCCCGGTGGCGACCGGTTCCTTCGCCGCCGCAGACAGCGTTTCGGCGACCTCCTGTGCCTCGGTGACGAGCGCGTCGTACCGGTCGCCCGGATCGTCCTCCGGCTGCAGAAACGGCGTCAACACCAGTTCGACGGTCCCCTCGACGTCGTCGAAGACGAGCGTCCGCGTCGTCAGGCAAAACTGGGCGTCCGGGACAATCGGCTCGGGGCGGTCGACGCCCACCTCCTCGAGCCAGATGTCGTAGACGGAATCGTACGCGAGAAAGCCGACCAGCCCCCCCGACAGCTGCTGGCGATCCGTCTCGGGAAAGCCGACGGGTTCGACGGTCGGCATCGACGCCCGAAGGCGGTCGAGCGTGTCACCGGCGTCGTCGACCTCGATCGCCTCGGCCGCCGGACCGAACGACTCCACGTCCGTCCGATCCGGATACACCGAAATCACCGCGTCCGGATCGTAACCGACGAAGGAGTATCGGGCGTGACGTTCGACGTCCGATCCAGGGGCGAACGCACCGTCCGGGTCGCTGGAGGCGACCTTTCGTGCGCTCTCCAGGAGGAAGGTGTAGTCGCCGTTGTCGGCGGTAAGCGCCGCGTACGCCGAAAGCGGCGAGGTGTCGACGTCGAGAGTCGCCGACAGCCGAACGACCGCCGGACCGGAGGCTCCCGCCGCGAGATCACAAAACTCCTCGCGGGTACGGTCGAGTTCGAACGCGCTTCCGGCGTCGACATCCGTCGCCGTCACTGCACCACCTCCGGCGACCGCTCGGCGTTTCGGACGAACGTCGCGAGCGCCGTGTGATCTTTGACGCCCCCGGTGAGTTCGACGCCGCTCGCGACGTCGACGGCGTACGGTTCGGCGATCCGGACTGCCTCAGTCACGTTCTCCGGCGTGAGCCCGCCGGCCAACACCACCGGCGATCGGAGCTGCCGGGCGAGTTCCCGGGTCGCCTCCCAGTCGTGTGTCTGCCCCGTTCCGCCGGCGCCCTCGTCGGTGGTGGAGTCGACCAGCAGCGCGTCCACTGCGGAGTCGAGTTCCCGGGCACGGTCGGCCTCCCCCGAGTCGACCGCGACGACGAGCTTCCTTCCGGTTTCGCTCCGCAGGTAGCCAAGTTCGTCGGCATCGAACTCCCCGTGGAGCTGGATTACGTCTGGCTGGACCGTCCGGACGGCGTCGACCGCGTCCGACGGTGACTCGGGCATCGTAACGAGCGTGGTGGTGACGAACGGCGGCGCCTCGGCGACGAGTTCCGCCGCCTCCGCGAGATCGACCTCCCGCGGCGTGTCGACCGTGACGTCGGCGATCACGCCGACGGCGTCCGCACCGGCCTCCACCGCGGCGCGGAGATCCTCGCTGCGGGTGATGCCGCAGATCTTCACGCGGGCCATCAGGAGCCTCGCATGATTTCGAGCGTCTCAGCGGCGGCCCCGGTGTCGATGGCCTGTGCCGCCAGCTCGACACCGTCTCGCAGATCGTCTGCCAGCCCGGAGACGTAGACGGCGGCGCCGGCGTTGGCGAGCACGATGTCCCGCTTTGCCCCCTGGCGATCGCCGGTCGCGATCGCCTCGAGTTCGGCGGCGTTCTCCTGGGGGGTTCCCCCGGCGACTGCGCCGATGGGCGCAGAATCCAGCCCGAGATCCTCGGGCGTCAGTGTGTACTCGGTTACCTGGTCGCCGTCGACCTCGGCGACGGTCGTCGGACCGTGGAGGCCGATCTCGTCGATGCCGTCGCCGTGGACCACCAGCGCGCGCTCGACGGGCATCCTGGTGAGCGCTCCGGCGATCCGTGAAACGAGGTCCGAGTCGTACACGCCCAACACCTGCGCCTCCGCGCCCGCAGGGTTCGTCAGCGGGCCGAGGACGTTAAACACGGTCCGCATCGACAGTTCCTTCCGGGGACCGATCACCGCCTTCATCGCCGGATGAAACACCGGCGCGAGCATGAAGCCGATCCCGTCGGACTCGATCATTCGCTCGACTGCCGGCGGTTCGGCGTCGATCTCGACGCCCGCCACCTCGAGGACGTCGGCGCTGCCCGAGGAGGAGGAGACCGAGTAGTTGCCGTGTTTGGCGACTGCCGCCCCCGCGCCGGCGGCGACGATCGCGCTGGTCGTGGAGACGTTGATGGTGTCGTAGTCGTCCCCGCCGGTGCCGCAGGTGTCCACAAGCGGCGCACGGTCGGGCTCGATCGTCCGGGACGCCTCCCGCATCCCCTGGGCGAAGCCGGCGATCTCCGCGTCGGTCTCGCCTTTCGCCCGGAGCGCCGCCAGCAACGCCCCAATCTGTGCCTCCGTCGCCTCCTCGAACACCAACGAGGCGGCCTCCCGCGCCTCCGCCAGGCTCAGATCGTCCCCATCCGTTACCCGTTCGAGGTACGTTTCGATAGCCATATTATTGCACCAATGTATGAGTTCGTCTTGTAATGTACAAGTCTGCTCATCAATATAAGACTGTCGGCAGCAGGAGCACGCCGACGGGGGCGTCACAGTCCGGGAGTCGACAGCGAGAGCATCCCGAATGGGGCGTCACAGTCCGGGAGTCGACGTCGACGCCCCGCACTCACGCGTCGGAATCGTCGATCTCGAGGACGTCACAGTTCCCGTCGACGGTCAGGGTAAGCGATTCTGTCTCGGCTTCGTAGGTCACCGCCGCACGGAACGGATCGCGCTCGAGGATCCGCGCGCGGTCGGTGTCGAGCGCCGCGAACCGCCAGACAGAACGCCCGTCGACGCCGACGTCGTGTTCGTTGAACAACCCCACGACCGCCGGATGATCGAGCAGGGCGTGGCCGATCCCCGTGGAGGACGTCGCCCCACATCGGCGACAGTCGTATTCGACCAGCGGGAACTCGAGTAGCTGTTCGAACAGTTCGACGGACGCGTCCTCCGGGATTTCCTCGTCGGGATCGGCTGCCGGCCCGACTCGCCGTCGAATCCGGCCGTCGCAGTACCAGCAGAAGCCGTTGCCGAGGTGCTGGAACATCGATCGGAGATACCGCCCGGCAGTGTCGGGAACCTGCTCTCGATCGACGTCGACGAAGACGCTCGGCGGGACGGTGAATTCGCTTTTGACGGGACAGGACTCACATTCGATCCGGACCGTCTCGCCCTCGTAGTACAGCGTTCGCGGTTCCCCACAGGTTCGACACGGCTCCTCGAGCGTCACGGGTTCGAGGGTGCCTTCCATCGTGTACGCCCCCCGTTCGATCGCCCCGTTGGCCCAGATGCCGGCTTCGGCGAGTTCGTACCCGTCGTCGGTTTTGGCGACGAACTGACCCAGAAGTTCTTCGAGGTGGTAGTTGAACCGCCCGGAATCCCGGACGCCGACCGCCTCGCGGAGTTCGGAAAATCGCGCCTCGTGGCCGTCGGCCGCCCACAACGTGCGGATGATTTCGATCCGGGTCTCGTCCGCGAGTGCCGTGAACGCCGCCTCGGTGTCGCTGGTTTCGACGAACTCCGGACCGGTCATGGAACCCTCGTATGACTCCACCGACATAAATCGTTCCGGCGGGAGACGTCGCCGACTCCGGCGCGGCGGTCACCCACCGCCTGTTCGCTCCAGGAACGTCAGCATGACCGCGCCGAAGAGGGTCCCGCCGGCGAACGCGGGTTCGGCGACCATCAGCGGCAGCGCCAAAAGCGCCGCCAGGTAGCCGATCAACCCGCCGAACGACCAGGTGTTTCTGTTCGACGATTCGGTCGATCTCTCGCATTGCAGGGTGTGAGACGAGTGTTGCATCGTGAATAGAGACAGGGGATCCACCGACTTAACTATAATCTGAATGATATTTCTGTAAGCGGCGTTACTGAAAATCTCTTCAGTTGTGCGGTGTCGGACCCACCCGGCGGCCAGAACGGGGACGATACCGGGTAACAGAAGGTAGTTCACCACGTTTCGTCAGACCGCGAAACAGCAGTCGACATCGCCAGTGCCTATAAGTCAGTAGAGACGCCCGTCAATCTATGGAGAATACACTCACGAGCAATCAGATTTCTGGAGTCATAGGTTCGCTGATCGGACTCGCCGTGGTCGCCTCCTCGCTCGTCTTCGGGCCAGTCGAGATGTGGTCGATCGCTCTCATGTCGATCGGAATACTGCTGATCGTCACTTCGGTCGTCGTATTCGTCTCCGGGTCATCACCTCGAGAAGGTGACCTCCATCATCGCGGCGGTGGGGTTTGACCACTACGAGAGTGTCATAGAAAGCGCCACGGAGGAAGCGGCAGGGTGCGGGAAGTGTGTCCAACACCAGCGCAACCCTGCAAGACATAGCTTCAGTGGGCGACTTCTTGAACGTCGCGGCTACCGAGACAGTGCCGCTGTTTGAACACTTCAATTTCTTTTTTCTGCTGGAGTACGACGTGTTCGCCCACTCGAAGCGGGGGCGAACACGAGGTCCGGAACGCGAGCATCACCCTCGGCGTCGCCATCCTCGCCGTCGCCCACTGACTTCGGCGAGAAGCAGCCGTCGCCGTTCGTCGCGACGCCCTCCTGCCGTCGTGGAGGAGCCAGCCATCGAAAGGGGTTATTTAAACGAACGTGGACAGGCCCGACAACCTATTTAAACGAACGTGGACAGGCCCGACAACCCATATAAGGGGAAGAAGTACCTCACCGATAGCGAGGGCCGAGGCCCGAGCTATCGGCTTTTTTGGTCGAGCTTTTTTGACGGGGGTCGAGCAGAGCGAGGCGCGAGCGAAGAGAGCGCCTCGAAGACGCGAACGGGGAGCGAAGCCACCCGTGAGCGCGCAGAGCGAGGCGCGAGCGAAGAGAGCGCCTCGAAGACGCGAACGGGGAGCGAAGCCACCCGTGAGCGCGCAGAGCGAGGCGCGAGCGAAGAGAGCGCCTCGAAGACGCGAACGGGGAGCGAAGCCACCCGTGAGCGCGCAGAGCGAGGCGCGAGCGAAGAGAGCGCCTCGAAGACGCGAACGGGGAGCGAAGCCACCCGTGAGCGCGCAGAGCGAGGCGCGAGCGAAGAGAGCGCCTCGAAGACGCGAACGGGGAGCGAAGCCACCCGTGAGCGCGCAGAGCGAGGCGCGAGCGAAGAGAGCGCCTCGAAGACGCGAACGGGGAGCGAAGCCACCCGTGAGCGCGCAGAGCGAGGCGCGAGCGAAGAGAGCGCCTCGAAGACGCGAACGGGGAGCGAAGCCACCCGTGAGCGAACACAGTGAGCGAGGCCCCCGTCAAAAAAGGTCGTTCAGTAGGACTTCGCGAAGTACGCGGTCCGTTCGGCGTCGTCGCCACAGACCGCACACGTCTCGTCGTGGTCGCCGTCCGCGAGGTCGTCCTCTTCCTCGAAGGGGACCATGACGATCTCGGCGGCGATCTGGTCTTTGACCTCGGTTTCACAGTCCTCCTCGCCGCACCAGGGCGCCTTCACGTAGCCGCCGTGCTGGCCGATGGTTCCGAGGATCTCGTCGCGGGAGTCGGCGTCTCGGACGCCGTTCTCGAGGACCTCTTCGGCGCTGGCGTACAGCTTCGCGTACACCTCGTCGAGGTGGCCCTGCACCGTCTCGTCTGCGCCCTCACGGTCCTCGACGACTGACTCGCCGTCGGAGCGGTGCACCAGCGTGAGCTCGTCGTCGTCGACCTCGTTGGGGCCGATCTCGATCCGGAGGGGGACGCCCTTCAGCTCCCACTCGTTGAACTTGAAGCCGGGGTTGCGTCCCTCGCGGTCGTCGAGTTTTACTCGCACGCCAGCTTCCTCGAGCTCCTCGGTCAGGTCCTCGGCGTACGCGAGCACGTCGTCTTTGGTGTCGGACTGCCAGATCGGGACGACGACGACCTGTTCGGGCGCGACTGTCGGGGGAAGCACGAGCCCCTGATCGTCCGAGTGGGTCATGATCAGCGCGCCGATCGCCCGCCAGGAGATCCCCCAGGAAGTGGTGTGTGCGAGGTTCTGCTCTTCGTCTTCGTCGGCGTAGGTGATGTCGAACGCCTCCGCGAACGACGTCCCGAGGTAGTGACTCGTCGACCCCTGGACGGACTTGCCGTCGGGCATCAGCGCTTCGATCGTCGTGGTCGTGTCCGCTCCGGGGAACTTGTCGTGTTCGGGCTTTTCGCCCTTGAGGACGGGCATCGCCAGCAGGTCCTCGTAGGTCGACTCGTACTGGTCGAGCCGGAGGAACGTCTCCTCGAGAGCGTCCTCGCGGGACCGGTGGGCTGTGTGGCCCTCCTGCCAGAGGAACTCCTTGGTCCGGAAGAACGGCTTCGTCTCGGTGGCCTCCCAGCGCACCACGCCGCACCACTGGTTCACGCGCAGCGGGAGATCGCGGTGGCTGCGGATCCACTGGCTCATGTACGGCGTGATGATCGACTCGCTCGTGGGCCGGACGGCAAGTCGCTCTTCGAGCTCCTCGTGGCCGCCGTGGGTGACCCACGCCACCTCGGGGTCGAACCCCTCGATGATGTCCTTCTCCCGCTGGAGATACGACTCGGGGATGAAAACGGGGAAGTACGCGTTGCGGACACCCGTCGACTTGAACTGCTCATCGAGGTCGTCCCGGATCGCCTCCCACAGCGCGTAGCCGCGGGGCCGGGTGATGATGAAGCCGCTCATTCCCTCGGGGCCGTAGCTCGCGAGCTTCGCTTTCCGGACGACTTCGGCGTACCACTCGCCGGTCTCGTGTTCCTTGCTTTTGGTGATGCCGAGTTCCTGCTCGGTTGTCGGTTCGCTCATTACCGTATCCGTCTCGGTTGTGGAACTTAAACGGACCGAAGGGATGGGGAGGAGTCACAGTGTTGGGGCGGTCGCCGGCGACGATCGCCTCGGCCGTCCCGTCGGTCGGTTCTCGGGACTGATAACTGGTGGACAATCTTGAAACCCGCCCCCTGTGCACAGAGAGACAGCGGCATCGACCGCGGTCGGAGTCCACCGGCCCATTCCGACACATGACCGTCCAACCGACAGATGAACGACCCCCGGAACTACGACGTACGGGAGCTGCGTACCCTCGCGGGAACGCATCCGGACGAAGCACCAGCGGCCGGAGTCGAACAGGCTCCGGACAGAGAATCGTCGACGTCGCCGGCGCGAAATCAAAGCGAGGCGCGGGCCTACACCGCCCAGTTCGTCGAACTGGTGCTCGGCTCCCGTGGGCGGTCGACAGCGTCCGGGCGGCCGTATCTGCAGACTGTACCGACAGGCGTCTCTGCCGAGCGTCTGGTCGGCGACTGGCTCTCGTATCTGGTCGAAATCGGGGGCCAGGAGGGCGCCAGCGAGGCGCTTTCATACTACGAACGGATCGGCTGGATCGCCCCCGAGGCCCGGTCGGCGCTGGAGAGACGCCTCCCGGGACTCCGGTCGCCGCGACATCGGCGACCGTACGAGCCGGCGGACCATCGGATCTCGCTGTGTTGTCTGCGGCGGATCGCCGCGGTCGAAGCCACCCGAACGGAGGATCGAGGGACAGCCCCGGGGCGTGGGGCGGCAACGGCGGAGTCATTGGCCGACTCGAAGGAGGACCACGCCACGAGGCCGACAGACGGACCCAAGGACGACTACGATCATGAGTGACGACGCATCCGACGAAACGGACGGAGAATCGAGCGACGAACCGGCAGAGGAGTCAGAAGCGACTGGAGAACAACGAAACGGCGGAGAGTTCGCGGAGACGAATCGTCCGACGCCGGTCGGCGTGAAGCTCGGGAGCACCCGGACGGTCGTGGAGTTCCGAAACGGGACCGGCGACCTGCACCGCTCCCGGACGCTGACGTGTCTGGCGACCTACGACGATCCGCTGACCGGGGAGGAACGCGTGTTGTACGGCGAACGCGCCGCCCAGGAATACCCCGATCGGGTGGAGTTCATGCTCCGCTCTGGACTCCCCGAAGACGGCGACCGCGTGGCTACGGCGAGGCGGTACTTCGATGAACTGGTCGGCGCCGAAGGAGTGCCCGAGGACAGCGCCGTCGTGTATGCGGTACCGACGATCGACAACGAGGAGGGGCTTTCCAATCTGCGGGACGTCATCGAGGACGCCCCGATCGGTGGCGACCTCGTCCGCTCGTATCCCGAATCGCTTTGCGGAGCAATTCCCGCATACGGCGACGGCCTCGAGGCGATCGAGGAGGTGTTCGTCGCGATCAACATGGGGTCGACGAACCTCGAGGCGTGTGCCTACCGGCGCGGCGAACAGCTCGCTCCGTTCACGACCGGCGCGGTCACCGGCAACGAGGCCGACCGCTGGATCGCGAACGCGATCGAGGAGGAGACCCAGGGACGAGTCAACGTCGACCGGACGACGGCCCGCGAATACAAGGAGGAACACGCCGACTTCGAGTCGTTCGAACCGTTCACCGATGTCGTCCAGCAGCCCGGGGGCGGGAGCCACGAGTTCACCGTCGAGCGGGGGGTAATGGAGCCGCTGGACCGGTACGTCGACGAGGCGGTCGACGTCGTCGCAAACGAGTTCCTCCCGGAGCTCGCCTCCGGCTACATGAAACCGTACCAGATCGCACTCGGGAAACCGATCGCGCTCACCGGCGGCATGGCCTGTATTCCGGGGATCGCCGAGGAGTGGAAGCGCCGTCTGTCGGCGGAACTCGACCGCGAGGTTTCAGTCGTGACCGCCGACCGCCCGGATCTCGCGGCCGCGGAGGGTGCTCATCGGATCGCGGAACGGCTGGTCTCCGCTTGAGGACGCGAGACGTTCGACACGGGAAGCCGAAACGCAGTCGGGTCGACCGACTCGACCGACTCGATCCGCTCGACCGACTCGATCCGCTCGACCGACTCCGCCGATTCCGAACCGGGACGGTTTAGTCGCTCGAACGGCGTCGTACCGCCATGAGCCGTGGACTCGGTGTAACCGTCGCCCTGCGGGAGTTCCTCCCCGAGTGGGCAACCATCCTGTTCGCCGCGGTTTCTGTGCTCGGAGATCTCACGGTTATCGTTCCGGTCCTCGGCGTCCTGTATCTGGTCGACGTCGCCGAGAGCCTGCGTCAAAGCGACGGTCGTGCCGGCGAGGAAGCGCTCTGCTCCGATCGCACCGCGTTCATCGTCGCGACCGTCTTCGGTGGACTTGCGCTGATCGTCCTGTTGAAAGCGACGTTCGCGCTCCCTCGTCCGCCGGCCGAACTACACGCGATTACCCCGAGCGAGCACGGGTTCCCCAGCGGACACACGATGGCGGCGACCGTCTTCTGGGGAGCGCTGGCGCTGTGGACGACTCTCGGGCGACGCCACCTCAGGTTCGGAGTGGCAGCCTCGGCGATACTGCTTGTCGGTGCCTCCAGGCTAGCGCTCGGGGTTCACTACCTCGTCGACGTGATCGCCTCGGTCGGGTTCGGCGTGGGGTATCTCGTCGGGATCGCGTACGTAACCCAGCTCCGCCCGCGGCGGGCGTTCGCCGTCGCGATCGGCGTGGCGCTTTTCGCGACGGCCGCAAGCGGCGGCGAAACCCGGGCGCTGCTCGCGACCGCCGGAACGATCGGGGCCGCTGGAGGCTGGCAGCTGGTCGAGCGGCCGGCGGTCAAGCGTCGCATCGTCGGCGCGATCGGTCGGTGAATCTGTACCGCGTGCCAGGAAAACTACAGCCGAGTCGAGAGATGTATACTGTGGGATGTGATACTGAGAAGTATGCCGAACTATCGGACCCACGCACGATGGGGTCGTCGCGCGGCGGTCGTGGTCGCTCTGTCGGTGGGTGTGGGAATCTACGGAACGTTCGAGCTCCCGATCCTGGCCGTCGTCGCCGCGGTCGGCGCGGCGGCGACGACGTTCGTCGGCTCGATCTATCCGGACGTCGACCACCACAATTCGATCCCCCGACGGAAGGCGACCCGAATCTTCCGAGGCTTCGCTGTGTTCGGCGTCGTCTCACTGGGCCTGTTACACTGGGAACGACTGGTCGAATTCGCCGCGGCGGTTCCGGTCGAGGAACTGCTCTCGGAGGGCGTCGTACCCACGGAGATGGTGGCGAGCGGCGGGATCGCGATGCTCGCGCTGGGGAGCGCCGCGCTCGTGGATCCGCTCATCGGGGTCGTGACCAGACAACACAGGGACTGGACCCACAGCGTTCCGATCAACTTCGTTTTGACGGTGCTTTTCGCCGCCGGGATCTGGCTTCTGGTCCGAGAGTTCGAGCCGGCCTACCAGATCGCGGCGGTCGTCGTCGTCGCCGGCTTCTTTCTCGGCTGTCTCGTCCACCTCGGGCTCGACGGAGAACTCGTCTGATCCCCCGTATTCAGCCGATATCCGGTGTCAGACGGGCGTCTGACGAATGGGAAAGGTAAATAGGCTCGGTACACAACCCGTGGGCAAGAGTATGGACTCCATCGTCGAGGATGCGATTGACGAGGCCGAGGAACCGGGGGAGGATCCGCCCGAAGGGGAGTTCGGCGGCGAGGCGAACCGCGACGCCACGCCGACCGGGACGATGTCCGACGACGAGCTCCGCGACGTCTTGCAGGACCTCCAGACAAACATCACCGTCGTAGGCTGTGGCGGCGCCGGCGGCAACACCGTAAACCGGATGTCCGAGGAGGGGATCCACGGGGCGAAGCTGGTCGCCGCCAACACCGACGTCCAGCACCTGGTGAACGTCGATTCCGACACCAAGATCCTGATGGGACAACAGAAGACGCAGGGTCGCGGGGCGGGATCGCTCCCGCAGGTCGGCGAGGAGGCGGCCCTGGAATCCCAAGAAGAGATCTACGACGCAATCGAAGGGTCGGACATGGTGTTCGTCACCGCCGGACTCGGCGGCGGCACCGGAACGGGGTCTGCCCCCGTCGTCGCCAAGGCCGCCCGGGAGACCGGCGCGCTCACCATCTCGATCGTCACCACGCCCTTCACCGCCGAAGGGGAGGTCCGCCGGACGAACGCCGAGGCGGGGCTCGAACGACTCCGTGACGTCTCCGACACGGTGATCGTCGTGCCGAACGACCGGCTGCTCGATGCGGTCGGCAAACTCCCGGTCCGTCAGGCGTTCAAAGTGTCCGACGAGGTGCTGATGCGGTCCGTCAAAGGGATCACCGAACTGATCACGATGCCCGGCCTCGTCAACCTCGACTTCGCGGACGTCCGCACAGTGATGGAGAAGGGTGGCGTGGCGATGATCGGCCTCGGGGAGTCGGACTCGGAGTCGAAGGCACAGGACTCGGTGAAGTCCGCGCTTCGCTCGCCGCTTCTGGACGTCGACATCTCCGGTGCGAACTCCGCGCTGGTGAACGTCACCGGCGGCTCCGACATGAGCATCGAGGAGGCGGAGGGCGTCGTCGAGGAGATCTACGACCGGATCGACCCCGACGCACGCATCATCTGGGGCACGTCGATCGACGAGGAACTCGACGGACAGATGCGGACGATGATCGTCGTCACCGGCGTCCAGTCACCGCAGATCTACGGCGGAACCGACGGTCAGCCCCCGGCCGAATCCATCCAGGGAACCGAAGACATCGACTACGTCGAGTGATCTCCGGTCGTCCGTGATCGGCGACGACCGCCGATCCGCGATTGACCCGGACCGCCTTCCCATCAACAGATAGAAAACCTCCGAAACCGTAGCCGCGCTTGATATGGACGTCCCGTACGACCTCAACAGCTACATTCGGGTGTTAAAACTCGCCAGCACCCCGACCTGGGGGGAGTTCATCCAGGTGTCGAAGATCGCAGGAGCGGGGATCCTTCTGGTCGGCTTCATCGGATTCCTCATCTTCGCGATCATGAGCCTCCTCCCAGGGGTGGGTGTCTGATGCCCCTGTTCGCCGTCAAGACGACGGCCAGCCAGGAGATGACCGTCGCCGACATGATCGCAAACAGGGAAGAAGACGAGATCCACGCGGTGCTGGCTCCGGACTCGTTGACGAGTTACGTGATGGTGGAGTCGGACAACATCGCGGTCATCGAGCGGATCATGGACGAGATCCCCCACGCGCGCAGCATCATCCCCGGGGAGTCGTCGATGGCCGAGGTCGAGCATTTCCTCTCGCCGACGCCGGACGTCGAAGGGATCGCCGAGGGAGACATCGTCGAACTCATCGCGGGGCCGTTCAAAGGCGAGAAGGCGCGGGTACAGCGGATCGACGAGGGCAAAGACCAGGTCACAGTCGAACTGTACGAGGCGACCGTTCCGATCCCGGTCACCGTTCGCGGCGATCAGATCCGGGTGCTCGACTCCGACGAACGGTAGCGGCGGGCGTCCCGGTCACGACGACTCGATCGAACCGTCGGCCGAACCGTCGGCCGATCCCTCGGACGGCGGCGTTTCCCCGCCACGGACGTCATCGAGGCGCTCGACCACCTGCTGGAGGTCGGCTTCCGATTCGATCTGTTCTTTCACCTGTTCCCGCAGTCGAACCGCAGTGGAGTCGGCGTCGTATGCCCTGACGTATTCGGCACGGGTGTGCTCCTCGAACGCGTGCCGGATCGCAAAGTACCCCTCCGGGACGATCGTCCCACAGACGTTACACTCGTGTCGTTGGTGTTCAGTCGTTTGATGAACGATCGCGTCCTCGACGGTGTCGAACCCGGCGTCACAGCCGTCGATACCGCAGTTCCAGCGGACCATACCGACACGACGCCCCCGCAGTGGTTAACCGTTTTCCCGTCTGGAGGGGCCCCATCCGGTTGGCTGCTCCCTCGGAATCCGAAGAGGAAACCGATTTACTCGCGGATCCGAATCCCCGTGTATGGCGGCGAACACGTCGGCCGGCGGCGCCGAGACGCGGGTCGACATGCACGTGAAGGTGCTCGACGAGTCGGTCGCGAGGCGTGCGAAGGATCGCGGAATAGACGTCCTCGTGTACGCGCCACACTTCACCCGGCTGCCGGAGATCAGACGGCGGGCCGAACGCTTCAGCGACGAGGAACTGCTGGTCGTCCCGGCCCGAGAGGTGTTCACGGGCGACTGGCACTCGCGCCGCCATCTCCTTGCAGTCGGGCTCTCCAAGCCAGTTCCCGACTTCATCACGTTCGAGGGCGCGATGCAGGAGTTCGAGCGCCAGAACGCAGTCGTGCTCGTTCCCCATCCCGCGTTCGCGACGGTGAGCCTCACCGGGCCAGAGATCCACTCGAACCTCCGTCGCCTCGACGGCATCGAGACCTACAACGCGAAACTGTTTCCCTATCAGAACGGCAAGGCCCGCGAGATCGCGGGGGAAACTGGGCTCCCGGTGTTCGGATCGTCGTACGCTCACCTCCGAAGAACTGTCGGCGAAGTGTGGACGCAGTTCGACGCCGAGATCCACTCGGAAACTAACCTCGTCGAGGCACTCCGCGACGGGACACCCCGACGAGTGTTGCGGCACAGCGGCGCCGGACACCGTCTCCAGGGGCTCAAAGAGTACGCACACCTGTTCTGGGAGAACAGCTACGAGAAGTTCGACCGCGTGTTCCTCTCGGGGACCGAACCGACACACCCGACCCACGTCGCGTACGGCGGCCGGTTCGACGACGTGACTGTCGAGGGAGCCCACAGGTTTAGCTAGTTCACGACCGCGGAGTCGACGGCAGTTCTCGATACGGATCAACAGCAGGATTCATCATGATAAACAATTCCCTAAATAAACAGATAATATACAGCAGTACGGATTCGTAGAGCTGGGGTGTACAATCTGCTAAATGACGTTCATCGCTTTTGGAGCGGGATCGACGGGTCCCGATACTGCCGACCGAACCGGTTGCGTTTTTTCCGGCGACGGCGAGTACAACTGCCAGATCGTCTACGAGATGGGTGAAGACCTCCCTGACGATCGAGAGTGGTGGCTACTCCAGGTCATCTCCTGGATGGTCGAGTGGGGTCCACCCCGAGACATTGCATTCACCCGACACCCGGGCGAGCGACGCGTACGGATCGAGTTCAGCTTCGATTCACTGGACGACTGCAGAGCGTTTATCGCCGGCGAGGACTACGATCTCGTCGTCGACGGCGAACTGATCGTCGACGCGCGGGTGGAGAACCGGTGTCAATCGTCGACTTGAATCAAAAAAGGTTCGCCTGCTGGTAGACGTTGATTCCTTCGTTGGTGATCTCGTAGGGCTTCGTCTCCCGAGAGTGGTTCGCGTCCCTGATCTTCTGGATCTCGACGGCCAGACGCGTCTCCTGGAAGTTCGAGGTCCGAACGTACCGGAGGACGAACACTGCGTCGGTGAGATACTCCACGATCCCGTACCGCGAGGTGTACGCGCTCTCCTCGCTCGCCTCCGAGGTGAGAAGCGTCGTCACTCCGACCTCCTTGAGCGACCGAGTGAACTCGAACACCTGCGAGCGTCGCTTCGCCGGGTGGTCGTACATCATCTCCAGAAGCGACACCGAGTCCAGGACCAGCCTGTCGGCTTCGTAGTCGGCAACCAGCCGCGAGAGGTCCGATCTGATGCTGGAGAGGCTGTTCGCCATCTCGATGGGATCCATCGAGACGACAGCCAGTTTGTCGTCGTCGACGTACGTTCGGAACGGCCAGCCCTTCTCCTCGGCTGTCGAGAGGATCGCCTCCCTGCTCTCCTCGAGTGTGAGGTAGACAGCTCGTTCATCCGCCTCGAGTCCGTGCTGGAGGAACTGCAGGGCGAACGTCGTCTTTCCGGTTCCGGCGCTTCCGATCACCGAGACGAGGGACCGCTTCGGGATACCACCGAGGATCATGCTGTCGAGGCCGTCGATTCCGATCTGGACTCGCTCGACGTCGGAGTCCAGTTCCATCTCCTCGAGATCGGCGTCGAATCCACCGGGAGTCTCGCCGGGTGCTGCCCCGCCGAATGGATCGCCGGCCGATCCGTCGGAATCGCCGAAGTCGGCGAAACCGAAATCGTCCGGGGCGGATTCCGGCCCCTCCTCGAACCGTTCGAACCCGAACTCGTCGGTGTCGGCGTCTTCGTTCGCGTCGGATCGACGCGCGTGCCGGCCGGACGGTTCGCTGTCCGTTTCGAGTTCACGAAGCGCCCGTTCGAACCAGTCGTCGTTGTCGGTCATACTCGTCGGGACCCCATGGCCGGTGTCGGCTGTCCGAACAATCGAGTCCCCGCGTGATGAACTTTGCCCGTCGGATCGCACCCGTGGTGCTTTTGTCGAGGGGTGTCGAACCGCGTCGCATGGAGGTAGGCATCGTCGCACAGCGGGGAAACGTCCGGGCCGCCAGGCTCGCGTCCGAGATCCGCGAGCGACTTCTCGAACTCGACGTCGCCGTCCGTCTCGACGAGGCGACGGCAGACCGGCTCGCAGCCGTCGACGGAGGGGAACCGGCCGACCTGATCGGTCGCCCGGTCGAGACGTTTCACGAGTGCGATCTCGTCGTCTCGATCGGCGGCGACGGAACGTTCCTGTTTGCCGCCAGGGGAGCCGGAGGGACACCGGTTCTCGGCGTCAATCTCGGTGAGGTCGGCTTCCTCAACGCGGTGTCCCCCTCCGAGGCAGTCGAGGTGATCAGTGCGGAGGTGACGGCGTACCGGCGGGGGAAACAGGAGGTGCGCGAGGTACCACGGGTGAGCGCACGAACGAACAGCTGGACGTCGGGGCCTGCCGTCAACGAGATCGTCGTTCAAGGGGGTCGCCGGGGACACGGGGGCGGCATCGACTACGACCTGCGGGTCGACGGCTCGCTGTACTCCGGCGGCCACGCCGACGGAGTGCTGGTAGCGACACAGACCGGCTCCACTGCGTACAACCTGTCGGAGAGCGGTCCGCTCGTCCATCCATCGATCGGCGGGTTCGTCGTCAACGAGATGTGTGCATCCGGCGGGATGCCACCGCTGGTCGTCGACGGCGACGCCGAGGTGACCGTTCGCGTCACCGGCGCCGAGCGCGTAGTCGTGGTAAGCGACGGCCGGAACCCACACGAGCTTTCCGTTCCCGTCGAACTGACGATCGAACGGTGCGATCCCCCCGTCAGGCTGGCCGGCCCCGCCTCGGACTTCTTCGAAGCACTCGGAAAGCTTTCCTGAACGAAGCAGGCAGGACCGACACCGGTGCGACTGGGAAAAGCCCAGGTCGGAAGTTTCAACCACTCTCCGACGCCAGTTCGGTCAATGACCCGACCGGAAGAGAGACAGCTCCCGGTTGGGCTGTCGGCGTTTACCGGGGAAACTCGCCTCGGACACGCGCTTTTGGTTATCGTCGGTGCGGCCGGGTTCGTGGCGGGATATCTCGGGTGCGCAGTGCTGTTTTTCGAAGGACTCGAGACGTTCGGGCCGGGAGCTCCACGGGGACCCAGCCTGATAGCCGGCGCCTTCGGATCCCTCGGTTGCTGGGGGGTGTTTGCGGTCGGATTCGTCCGGGGGCGCGGCGGCCCGGTCTTGAACGCGGTCGTCTACCCTGTCCCTATCGTCGCGGTGTTGCCGGTCGCGGTTCGGTGGGCTGTGTTCGGTCCCGAAATCGGCGGCCTGCTCGACCGGTTCGGGTTCGTATTGTTCCCGGTGGAAGTGCTGGTTTCCGCCGCCGCGTTGATTCTCCCCGGTGCCGTCTTTTTCGCGTCGCTGCTCGCGGTGTGGGCGGCGGCCCTCGACGAGGACCGTCGGCGTGCCTGGCAACGCGAACAGCTCTCTCCCGAGTTTTACGAGGAGTTCGTCGAAGAGTCGGAACGGTGATCCGGCTCCCGACGAGACCCCCGGCATCGCCGCCGAGAGGGTTATCCGCGAGTTCATGCCACACACTAACATGACAAAAATAAACAGGGGAGCGACGCCGATCGAACGGCTGTTGTGGCGGTACGAAACGACCGACACGAGAGATCCGAAGAGTCGAACAGACGCAGCCGTATTCGGCGGATTTAATCGGCCACGGGGCGTACGCTCGACCGGATGGAAGACGGCTACCGCGGCGTCGTCGGCGCGATCCCGTTCGCGTTCGGACAAAGCGACTCGTATCTGTTCAAAAGCTACGCCGTCGTCGGGACGCTCGTCGCCGCGTTTATCGGGACGCTGTTCGTCCTTGGGGTGATCGTCCTGCTCGGACAGACTGGTGGGCGGGCCGGCACGCTCTCGTTTTCCCGAAGCTTCGTACTCCTGGTCGGCGTGCTGCTGGTGGCACCGCTGCTTGCGCCGACGCTTCTGGTGGCTCGCAGACACCGTCGCGGCACCGGCCACGACCGGCGGTACGACGCCGCGATGGCGGCGAGCGGCTATCTGTTTCTTCTGGCCGTGTACGCCGGCGGAGTTGCCTCGATGCCGGAGTGTTTCCTCCTCGACGGCGAGACGGTGTGTCGGCCGCCTCCCGAGGGACTGACCGCTCCCGTCGTCGCCACACTGTATGCGGTTCCACAGCTCCTCTCGCCGGTTTTCCCCCTCGTTGCGGCGCTCCTCATCGGCGTGTTCCACCGGCTCTTTCGGTGATCGGGAGGGGAGTACACGCAGTTGTCGAGGGATGACGAAACGGGGAAACCCCTCCGGCGGATACCATCCGTCGATGACCGACGACGATACGAAAGAGAGCACGTTTCTCGTCACACACGCCGACGAGGAGTCTGCCGTACTGAAAGACGTCGCGGACGGACAGGTACACACGCTGGAGTCGAATCCGGGGCTGTCAAAGGACGAAGCGGTGGACGGTGTCGTCTCCTCGGATTCGTCGCTCGGCGTTGTCTGGCGGCTCGTCGAGTTCGAAGGGCAGCGCAGCCTCACGCTCGAGGAGAGCGACGAGCCGCCGACCGCACACGAACGGGAACTCGCCACGGCACAACCGGTCGGCGAGCTCACCCGGGAAACACGCGCCGGAGTCGGGGAGATTCACGTCATAACCGTCGAGGAGTCAGAGACGGAGGCGGCAGTCGCCGACGTTCTCGAGGACAGGGAGGCGACGCTCTCGCGGGCCGCCCGGCTGGGCGTCTCTCGGGTCGAAATCCGATCGGAGCCGGGCGTGATCGCGGTTCGATACCTTCCCTGATCGAGCGGGCCGAGTATCCAGGACCGCCGGTGCCGACGTACATTTTAACCTCGCGGACCGTAGCCTACCCGTATGGAACTAGAGCTGCGATTCTTCGCGACGTTCCGCGAGACCGTCGGAACGAAGACGACGACGCGGGAGTTCCCCGACGACGCCGTCGTCGGCGACGTCCTCGAGGCGCTCGAATCCGAGTACGCGGATCTCGAGGGGCGGCTGCTCGACCAGGGGGAGCTGGCCTCACACATAAACGTGCTCAAGAACGGACGCGAGGTGTTGCACATGGACGGACTGGAGACGGAACTGGTGGATGGCGACACGCTGTCGATCTTTCCCCCGGTCGCCGGCGGGTGAGCCGTGGTCGACAGCATCGATCCCGACGGGTGGGACCGTCGTGAACGGTCCTTCCGCGGGATATCTCGCCGGCTCGCCGCCAGATATCTCCGCAACCTGGGCGGGGAGTTCGTCGACGCCGCCGAGCCGGAATCGGCAACCGAGATCGAAGGGAACGGCTGGCGGGCGGCCCTCGCGACGGACACCGTCGAGATCGGTCGCTCGCTAACGCTCACCGAGGTAACCGTGACGTTCGAGGGTGAACCGGCGATCCTGGACCGACTGATCGAAGACTTCAAACGGAAGGCGATGCGGGCGGGTGGCTGATGTCGGAAGAAGAGCCGTTCGAACAGCACCTGCCGTTCGACGGCCCGGTGTTGCTGTACGCCGCCGCCACCGCGAGCGTCGCGCCCAACCGGCTGCCGGAGCTGCTCGTCGACGGACAGGAGTTGCTGTCCGGGCGGATCGGGACGTATCGACGACAGTACGAGTGTGTCCGGGAGGGCTCCGACCGGTCGGTCTTCCTGGTGCCGACAGGACACTGGGAGGAACTCGGCAGGGAGCTGGGTGTTACCGACAGAGAGGCGGACGCGCTCCGACGGGCACACGAACGACAGCTCTGGCGCGTCGGCGCCGAATCCAAACGTCGCGAGGAGTTCGACGCCGCCCTCGAGATCCGCGAGGCGGTCGTCATCGGTCGAGAGTGAACGGCGCCCACTCCCGGACTCCGTCGGAGAAATCGACAGGCGTTTGCCTGCCGGTCGTCACGTTGCCGTGTGGACGGGGAGGACCTTCGAGCCGGAGTCAGGGACGCGTCGCCGCTGTTTCTGGGTATCGTCCCATTCGCGCTGGTCGCCGGCATCGCCGCCGTCGAGGCCGGACTGACCCCGGTGCAGGCGGTGGCGACGTCCGTGATCGTCTTCGCGGGCGCTGCACAGCTCGCCGCGCTGGAGCTGCTCGGCGAGACGGCCCCGCTTTCGGTCGTCGTTGCGACGGCCGTGATCATCAACCTCCGGCTGGTAATGTACTCCGCGTCGATCGCGCCACACTTCCGGTCGTTCCGGCGTCGGATCCAGGCGCCGCTGTCGTACGTGCTCACCGACCAGGCGTACGCGCTGTCGGTAGCGCGGTTCTCTCGCGAGGGAGACACCGACCGGCTGTCGTACTATCTGGGCGTGGCTGGATCGATCTGGCTGGTCTGGCAGGTGGGCACGGTCGCGGGCGTGTTGCTCGGTACGGGCGTTCCGCCGGAGCTGGGGCTCTCGTTTGCGGTGCCGCTCGTGTTCCTGGCGCTTCTGGTGCCGGCGATGAAGGACCGTCCCACGACCGCAGCCGGCGTCGTGGCGGCCGTCGTCGCGGTCGGAGCCGCCGGCGTCCCGTACAACCTGGGACTTCTGATCGCCGCCGTCACTGGAATCGTTGTCGCCCTCGCGGTCGAGGCAGGTGAGAACGTGTGACCGAATACGGCTACTGGACGGTGTGGCTCGCGATCCTCGTCATCGGCGTGGCGACGTTCGCGCTGCGGTTTTCGTTCATCTACCTGTTCGGCCGCGTCGACGAGGTGCCCCCTCGCGTTCGGCGGGCACTCAGGTTCGTTCCGCCGGCGGTGCTGGCCGCGCTGGTCGCGCCGGCACTTGTGACGATCGACCCCGACGTCGGGCTCGCTGCCTCACTGATGGACGAACGTCTCGCGGCGGGGCTGGTCGCGGGCGGAGTCGCCTGGCGCACGGAGAACCTGTTTTTGACGATCGCCGCCGGGATGGGCGCGCTGTGGCTGTTGCGGTTCGGGTTCGGCATCGGGCTGTGAGGGAGGATCGAAAACGGGTCGGACGGACTCCGCCGCAGTTTTTACCGTCGGGGCTCGAAGGGCGGGTATGCGACTCCGGTACGTCCTCGGCCTGCTGCTTTTGATCCCGCTGGCCGACGCCCTGCTTTTGGTCGTGGTCGCGGGGTACATCGGCGCGGCCGCGACGATCGCGCTGGTGGTGCTCACCGCGCTCGTCGGGATGCTGCTCGTGCGCGCCGAGGGGAGACACACCCTGCGTCGGCTCCAGCGCAAGGCCGCCCGCGGGGAGCCGCCGACCGACGAGCTCATGGACGGTGCGCTGTTGATCGCCGCCGGCGCGTTCCTGCTCACGCCGGGGCTGGTCACGGACGCGATCGGGATCCTCATCTCGATCCCGATCACGCGGTATCCGATCCGGGAGGTTCTCAAACGGTACGTCGTGGTGCCGTACCTCGACCGCGAGATGGACGGCTTCGTCACCGGGGGCGTCTGGACCCACGGCTTCCCGGACCCCGACGAGTTCGAGGGGAGTCAGTTCGGGAGGGGACGATTCGACGGCGCCGACGGCCCAGGTGGGCCGGGCGCCGGCGTCGGGTTCGGCCGCGAGCGGTTCGACGAAGACCAGGAGTTCGGCGGGGACGACACCAGGACCGGGCCGGAGAAAGGCGACGGCAACGACGTCGTCGACGTCGACTTCGAGGTCGAGCGGGACGACGACGAAGACGAGGACGCTCGCGACGTCCCGCGCCGGTAGGAGGCTGTTCTCTCGGGGGCAATCGCCTCGCCGAACGACGGTTTCAGCACCGGAAATCGACGGACGTAAACGCGATATCGAAAGGAAAATCTTAAACAGTTACCCGCGCAACGACCTATTGCGCTCACCTGGGCCAATAGCTCAGTCAGGTTGAGCGCTCGGCTGATAACCGGGAGGTCCGCGGTTCAAATCCGCGTTGGCCCACCTGACATCCTGGCCGTTTTCGGCCGGGAGAGATTGGGGCCGGGAACTCCCCAGCCACCCAATTTCGGCATTCTACCCCCGAGAGAGATCGGTCTCGCGGTTTGAACCGGAACAGGGTATTCCACACGTCCACGACGTACTGCGATCCTCGTTAGCCGGGGGGTGTGTTGGCGTGTTGGCCTTCCAGACAGTTTCCCGAACTGTTAATCGACAGCGAAGGGTCTTATCCGAGAATAACACGAAACACGAATATGGCGCGATACGAGGCCACCTTCGAGATCAACGAAAAAACGGATTCACACGCCGTGCGACGAATATTGGAGCAAGTGTACGACACAATCCGCGAAGAGTCACGGAGCGTCCGAGAGGGCACCGACGACGGTGCCGAACTACTGCAGGAGTTCGAATCACTTCGAGACGCAGGGAAACATCCAACACCGGGGAAGCTGACGATTACCTACGAGCAGTACGACGACGAATTCGATGAATGAGATCGTGAGCTGAGCACAGAAGTCATCGTCGTCACAGCCCCGATCGAGTTCCGCTCCAGCCTGAAGGCGAAGAGTCCTCCGCGGGTACCCGTCGGTCACTCTGGCTCTTCGCTGTCGTCCATCAGTGACGATATGATGAGTCGCTTGATTCCACGTCGGAGGAGCCCACTGGCTGCAGGTTGAGAGATATCCAGATCGGCAGCGACCTCGCTGAGAGTTGCGTTCCGTGGTTCTTCGAAGTAGCCCGATTCGACGGCGACGAGGAGCGCTTCCCGTTGGCTATCGGTCAAGCCGGCGTTCGTATTGCCCAAACTAGCGTATTCGTTCACGCGCAGTAACTCGATGCTAATGTCGTTCTGTTGTGCATAGTCCCAGAGAGAAGCCAGACCCGTTCGCTCGGGCATCCACACTGTGAGGATCCAGGCGCTCCCGTCGTTTTCCATGTCGAGGATGACGCCATTCGCAGCCGAAATCACTGGCGAGACGATCTTCGCCTCGTCTGTATACACGAAGCTATAGATCGCCTCCTCGTCTCCGGTTTCGATGACCCGTTCGAATTCACCAATCGTGCGATCGTTCCGTAATCCCTCTTCGAACTGGCGGAAATCGGACGACGTTATGTGATAGAAGAATTTTCCCGACGTCGGGTCAGTTCCTGCCTCCGACACCGACCTGACTTTCGAACTCGGGTCGTGAGTAACGGTCTCTGTGAGCACGATGTCAGGATGTTCGACCCGGACGACCGCTTTACTGTCGGCCATTGCTGTGGGGTAGAAGTTTTCAACATATGAGTATTTGCGATCACAGTTTCTGAATGCGAGTCGTGTCTTGGAGTAGGAATCCGCAGACCCCGTCACAGCTCGTCTTCGGAGAACCGACTTCTACTCGTCTACGTCGTTCCTGTCGTGAATCTTGGCCTGTTCGCGGGCACTGGGATTGGCTGACTCTTTGAACGGAACCTTCGCCAGCGTCGCATAGACGGGTTCATCGGGCACCTCGGCGTACTCGTCCGGGAGGTGCACTCCGAACTCGACGTCGGCGTCGACGTCATATATCGAGTCGTCGAGGGGGACGTCCGTCGCCTCCTGCAGTTTCTCCGCCGGCACGTATCCGAGGCCGATGTTCGTCTCGAGTTCCGGATTCCACCACGCCGACGTCAGGTAGCCACATTCCTCACCCGTCTCCGGGTCCGAGATGAGCCAGAAGTCCGGAGCCCACTCCCGGATCGGTTCGCCCGCTATTTTCAGCCCGACCAGTTTGTGAGCGAACGGGAACTCCCCGTTTTCGATCGCTTCCTTCTGGCGTTCCAGTTCGGCTTTGCCGACGTAGTCTGCGTCCTTGTCGTCGGGAACCTGATAGCCGAGGTTGACCTGGAACGGCGACGTCTCGGAGTCCATGTCCTGACCCAACGACAGGATACCGGCAGCGACACGTCGGTGATGGGAGACTGCTGTCACGCCACCGCCGTGGTCTTTGACCGTCTCGAGTACTGGATTCCACACCGCTTCGGCGTTTTCCGTCGCCTCGCGGACGTAGATTTCGAACCCTTCTTCTCCGGAAAAGCCCGTCTGGCTCACCATCACCGGAACGTCGTTGATCGTCGCTTCAAACAGTCCGTAGTAGGGAACGCCTTCGGCGTCGTCACCGATGAGCGACTTCATCACGTCGAGTGATTTCGGGCCCTGAATCTGCATCGGCGAGACGTCGATCTCGTCGATGTCGACCTCGAAGTCGGTTCCGACTGCGACCCCTTGCAACCACTGCATCAGATCGGAGTCGGCGATGGAGAACCAGAACTCGTCGTCGTCGGGTCGCAACAGGACGAAGTCGTTGAGGATCCCGCCGTCCTGGTTGCAGCAGATGGCGTACTTGCCACGCATTGTCTCGATTTCAGTCGCGTCTCGGGTGATGACGTAGTTGACGAACGCCTCGGCATCAGTCCCCTTAACGCGGATCTGACGCTCGACGGCGACGTCGAACAGCGCTACGTGGTTGACCAGCAGTTCGTACTCGGCTTCCAGTCCCCCCTCTTCGGGGTCGATGTACGCCCGAGGGTGGTACATATCGTTGTAGACGGTCGCCTGCCAGCATCCCTCCTCGACGGAGAGGTGCCAAAACGGTGACTTCCGAATCCGGGTAGAGATCAGGAGGTCGACGTCTGCGTCGCCTGTTTGTCGAAGGTTTCTGGGAACGGTACGATCCGATTGGTCGACACTGGGGTGGTTCGGGTTTCCGGACATTGGGATCTATTTCAGTGATTCAGCGCAATAGTAGAATGTTGATACAGTAGCTCCGTCTCGATCTTCGACATGGTTTCCCTGTCCCATATAACAGAGTAGAAGGCACGCAACCGCATTGCTCTGTAGCTTATAGGTATAACCCACTTATACCGGATGAGAAGAAATGGGAACGGCAGAGCTAATTACGCAATCGTCGCTAAAAAAGCGAGTATGAGAAACGACGAGGAGTACATCCGGGAAGCGATCGAACTGGCACGGGAGGCGGTTTCGGACGGGAACACTCCGTTCGGATCGCTGCTCGTCGTCGACGGGACAGTCGTCGAACGGTCGAAAAACACCACGGTGAGCGAAAACGACGTCACTGCCCACCCCGAACTCAAACTCGCCCGGTGGGCAGCCCGCGAACTCGACGACGACGAACTCGCAGCGTGCACCATGTACACGAGCACAGAGCCCTGCGAGATGTGTGCGGCTGCGATTTATTATGCGGGGCTTGACCGGGTCGTCTACAGCGTCGCCGGTGCGACGCTGGCGAGCGTCCAGGGCAAGACGAAAAGTGGCATCACCTGCGAGGAAGTGATCGAACGCAAGGGCGGGGAGACAACTGTCGACGGGCCCGTCCTCGAATCCGAAGGGAGACGCGTCCACGAGGAGTTCTACTGAAGGGGTCGGCCGTCCGTGTCGTTTCCCTCCGAAACTCGCGACCCGATGTGCCCCCGTCATCCCAGCACGAACGGGAGCCACAGGTATGTCGCCGCCGTCGCCAGGACGACCCCGAAGAGGTTGAGCCAGAACCCGACCCGGGCCATCTCCGGGACCGTCATGTAGCCGCTCCCGAACACGATCGCGTTCGGGGGCGTTGCGACCGGGAGCATGAACGCGTACGACGCCACGAGTGCGGTGATGGCCATAAGCGAGATCGAGGGAACGCCCAGCGCGTAGCTGATCCCGATCATCAGCGGGACGAACACCGACGCTGTTGCCGTGTTCGAGTTCACCTCCGTCAAGAACACGACGACGACCGCGACGGTGACGAGAACCAGCAGGAAACTCATCTCGGGAAGGGCGCCGATCAGGTCGGCGATCCATCGATCCAGGCCACTCGCCTGGAACGCGTGCGCGATCGAAAACCCGGCCCCGATGAGCACGAGCACTCCCCACGGGAGCCGCCGGGTCGACGACCAGTCGAGCAGGAACGTCCCGTCGGTGCGATCGGCCGGAACGACGAAAAGCAAGATTCCGCCGACGATCGCGATGACGGTGTCCGAAACCGCAGGGGCGATCGGCTCGATCAGGAACGGACGGGAGATCCAGCCGACCACGACCAGCCCGAACACCAGAAGCGTCCGCCGCTCGCCGCGGCTCATCCGCCCCAGTTCATCCAGGCTCCGCTCGATTACCTCGCCGCCGCCCTCGATCGTCTCGGTTTCCGGAGGGAGGGTGTACACCAGAAACAGCCACGCGAGCAACATGAAGGTGGCAGACACCGGCGCGGTGAACAGCATCCAGTCGAGGAACCCGACGGTGATCCCCAGGGAGCTTTCGGCGACGCCGGCGAAGATCGCGTTCGGCGGGCTCCCGATCAGGGTCGTCGCACCGCCGATGGAGGCGCCGTAGGCGATCCCGAGCATCAGCGCCAGCCCGAAGTTCGTCTTCGGGAGCGTGTCCGGATCCCGATCGGCGTCGAAGACGATCTGCTCGACCGGTTCCTGTGGGAGTTCCATCCCGCGTTCCGCCGGTGAATCCGACAGCGCGGCGAACTTGAGGATGACGGCGCCGCCGATCGGGACCATCATCATCGCGGTCGCGGTGTTGGAGATCCACATCGAGAGCCCGCCGGTCGCAACCATGAACCCGAGAACCAGCCGGCGGGAGCTGAATCCCACCGTACGTATAACCTGCAATGCGAGACGCTCGTGTAACTCCCACCGTTCGATCGACAGCGCCAGGAGAAACCCGCCCAGAAGGAGAAAGACGATCGGATCCGCATACGGCGCCGTTGCCTCCGCGATCGAAACCACGTCGGTCACCGGAAACAACACGACAGGGAGCAACGCCGCCACGGCGATCGGGACCGCTTCGGACACCCACCAGATGGCGATCCACAGCGTCCCCGCGAGCACTGCAGCTGCCTCGGGAGGCATCCCGAACGGGTTCAAAAAGTAAATCGAGAGGAACGCGAGCGGTCCGAAGAGCAGCCCGATGCGCTCGCGTGTGAGACGTCCGTGCACGGTCCAGGTTGAGTTCGTTCGAAGTCTCGAATTATTCGATGGTCATTCTGCCGACAACTTCCACCATCCGGAGTTCGTAGACGGTAAACTGAATGTCCTCAATCGCCTCGTCGAACAGCCGGAACGGCTGGAACCACTCGTTGAGTGTCGCGTCGTCCAGTTCCGTCTGCCACTCGTGGAGGGTGCCTCGAACGAGAATACTCCAGGATTCCTCGGAGGTGGCATCGTAACACACGAACGTCGCGGTGTCGGTCGTCTCGAGGAATCGCATCTTCTCGCCCTCCTCGAACTCCGCCGAGCCGGATTCCCCCACCCGAAGGAGAAACCGGTCGCCGTCGTAGTGGTAACTCAGGGGGATCGCATACGCGTCGTCGCCGTCTGCCAACCCGAGGACGCCGTGTTCCCCGGACTGCAGATGGTAGTCGACGTCCTCCTCGTCCATCCCCGCAGTGTACACGTAGTTGACATCTTCCATAGAGACCGTTCGTCACCGGAGGTAATATACGCTCGCACGGGATCGGCGGGAAAACACTACAAACGAACAGCGGAAGCTCGTGGACATGGTTCCCGACGAACCGACACGCACCGGTCACCTCGGACAGATTCGGGGAGTGAGCGGCCCCGTCTAGTTCCGTCCAGTTCGAATTAGCAAAATTGGTGCCCAAACCACAAGCAGAGACCAATTTATCATCTTAACTAGCGAGGGAAAAAGCAGACAACTAAACATACAGTCGGATTCCGGCACAGTTTTTGTAATCCAGAGATAACTTTCGATTGACGCCGATCGGCGGCGTCGGGAGTCCACCATGATCGAACGGATACTACTACCGACGGACGGGAGCGAGGCGGCCGAGAACGCGATCGAGCGGGCGTACGAACTCGCCGAGAAGTTCGACGCCGAACTGCACGCGTTGTACGTCATCGAGGTGGAAGCGCTGCCGACGTTCGCGAATCTCGACAGTGAACCGATCAGGGAAGCACACCGGCGGCGAGCGGAGGAGTTGCTCGCGGAGATCGCGGAGAACGCGCCCGACGGCGTGGACGTGACGACAGTGATCGAGGAGGGCCACGCCGAGAAGTACATCGTCGAATACGCCGAGGAGAACGACGTCGACGTGATCACGATGGGGACCCACGGTCGGGAAGGTCTCGGGCGCGTCCTGATCGGCAGCGTCACCGAACGCGTGGTTCGGGAAGCCCCGTGTTCGGTGATGGTGACGCCGATCGAGGAAGCGTAGCGCTCGAGCGCAACAGCCACCGTTTTCAGTCGCCGAGGACGGTCACGTTCCCGAACTCGAATCGGGCACCGCCGGAGTCGCCGTCGACGATCTCGACCGTCCAGCCGTGGGCATTGGCGATCCCGTTCACGATCGCGAGGCCGAACCCCGTCCCTTCCTGATTGGTGGTGACTCCGGACTCGAAGACGCGCCCGCGTTCTTCCTCCGGAATTCCCGGACCGTCGTCTTCGACGTAAAAACCGTCCGGCGAGGTACCGACCGTCACCGTCACTTCCTTACCGCCGTGCTCCACCGCGTTGCGAAAGAGGTTCTCGAGCAGCTGTTGCAGCCGATCCGGATCCGCCTGTACCCGGTGGTCGGTTGTAATCCGTATCTCCGCGCCCTCGCTTTCGACCATGCCCCAGGAGTTCCGGACGACCGTCGACAGTTCGACGGGTTCGGGGTCGTCGATCGGCTGTCCCTGTCTCGCCACCGCGAGGACGTCCTCGATCAGCGCTTCCATCCTCTCGAGTGCGTCACGTGCAGCCTCGAGATGCTCGCTGTCGTGTTCCTCGCGGGCCAGTTCGATCCGGCCGGTCGCGACGTTGAGCGGGTTCCGGAGGTCGTGTGAGATCATTCCCGCGAACTCCTCGAGACGCTCGTTTTGTCGCTCGAGCTCCTGTCGATATCGCTCCCGGTGGGTGACGTCGGTGAGCGTAATCGCCCGGCCCAGTCGGGTGTGGCCGGTCGTGAACGGGTTCGTTGAGAGCTGGTAGTAGCGGACGTCTCCCTCGCGGTCGATCTCGATGAGCTCCTCCCCTGCAGCGACGTGGTCGGCAAAATGTGGAACGACCGCCTCGAGTCGCTTCCCGATAGCGCCGCCGAGCGCGGGGAACAGCTGCAGGGCCGGACGGTTGTAGTCCCACAGCTCTCCGTCGTCGTCGAGGACGACGACCGGGTCGTCTCTGGCGCCGGCCAGTTGCACCCGCTGGAACCGATCGAGGAAGACAAAAAGCACCCCGATCGCGAAGGCGGCGACACCGATCGGCGAGTAGGTGAACTGGAGGACGACCGGCGAAACGGCCCCGAGAACGTCGAACACGACCGGAAGTCCGGTGAGCGCCACGAGAACTGCGAGCGGTTTGGTGTCGCCGCCGACCTGAAAGAACAGCTCGTACAGCATGAAGAACCCGACCACCGCAAGCGAGTACGCCAGCCCCATGACGAGCCAGTGGAGCGGCTGGTGAAGCACCGCGAGGTGGGAGAACGGCACCGTCGCGAGTTCGGTCGTAAAGTACTGACCGTGCAACGGATTGGTGAGTTTGACTGCGACGACGGCGAGATACACTCCGAGCGCGAGCCGTCGGATGGTGGCGTCCCGGTGTAACGATCGCCCGGTGTACGCCGAACAGAAATACAACCACGGGCCGACCGCGGCAAATCCGACGACCAGGCCGGCGACATAAAAGCCGTACTGGAACGACGGGGCGGGTGCGAGCAGATAGCCGACGTGTGTCGTCGCCCAGGCACCGCTCGCGAGCAGCAGCGTGTACAGTCCCCACTGGGTGTCCTCGTCGTCGACTGCGTCGACCTTCGCCAGACTCGCGAAGGACCCGGCCGCGGCAACAGCGAAAAGCAGAACGTATCCGAGAAAGAGCGGATCAATCGACGAAGTCGACAGCACCATTACGATAGACGTACCGTCCACCTGTATCAACGTTTTGGAACGTCACCCGACGGTCGGGTCGTCGTCGGAGTTGTCGTCACCGCCGGGATCCGACTCCCCTTCAGTTCCCTCCCGATTCTCGTCCATCTGCCCGGACTCGTCGTCCTCCGTTCCGTCGTCGGTTTCCACCGATTCATCGTCTCTGTCCACAGTTGCGACGTCGGAGCCCGATGTCGGCCGATCCGAGACGGGAACGATCCCGGTGCGAATCGCGATACCGCCGACCACCAGCACCAGCCCGAGGCCGACGAGCACCCACGATTGAGCGAAGAACACCGCCAGGGTTCGATCGAGCAGACCGAGCGACAGTTCCACGAATTCTGGCTGGATTTCCCCGTGGCCTGCGGCGGATTCCAGCTCCTCGACGACGACGTCCTGCAACACGGTCAGGCCCGCGAGGGGGACGGCTCCGGCGAGTGCGGACGCCGATCCGACGACGAGAAGGCTCGTCGATCGGGTGACGGCGACCCAGCCGACGAGCGCCGAGACGACGAAGGCAATCACCGGCAGCACGATGGCGAGGAGACTCAGAACCGACACGCCGTCACGGACCGTCTCCAGCTCCTGTCTGTCCTCGTCGGTCAGCCCTTCGGTCAATTCGACGGTGTCGGGAAGTTCCTCGTCGAGTTGGTTGTGTGCCGCCGTTTCCGCCGCCTCGAGGAGAGTCGCCTCGGCGTTCTCGACGCGTTCGATGAACTCCCCGTAGGTGAGGTCCGCCTCGATCAACCCGTCGACGTACACCGTCCCCAGTTCGAGTGCAGCGCGTTCGACCGCCGGCGGGTACTCTTCCTGTGCGAGATCGGCTTCGAGTTCGGCGATCGCCTCCTCGCGGATCTCCTCGCGCGATTCGTCGTACGCCTCCTCGAGCTCCTCGTCGGTGAGGTACGGCGTGGTTTCCTCCTGAATGCGCTGTTTCTGTTCCTCCTCGAACTCCGCTCTCGTGGCTTCGAACTCCGTTTCGCTTTCCCGCAGCGCAGCGAACCGCGGATCCGTCTCGGCGATCTCCTCGACGTCCACGAGTGACTCCGCGATTTTCGCCGCGAGGTCGTCCTTCAGTGGTGCCGTCTCGAATGCGAGATACAGTTCCTCGCGCTCGCCGTGCAGATACGCGTACAGACGGTCGACGTTCGCGTCAGTCTGTTCCTGGACATACTCCTCGGTGAGCACTTCGCCGAGCAGTTCCTCGGGATCCGGCTCGCCCTCGGCAGTACCGTCGGCCGGTTCCTGCTGTTTTGTGATCCCCGCTTGCATCTCCTCGAGCAGAACCGCGTACCCGTCCTCCTCCTCGAGGCTCTCTTTCACGAAGTCGCCCTCGAGGGCAGTCCTGTCGACCCCGACGACGAGGTTGGCCCCCAGAAGCGAGAGCAACAGCACGACACCGAGAAACCCCACGACGAGAGTCCGCCCCAGATCACGCACCATATGTCACAGCTATTACCACCCCTTCAAATACTGTTCGGTGTAGTTACCGTTTTTGAGAGCCGGACCACCCGACAACCCACCGCAATCGCGAGTGTCACAACGGGAAACCTCTTGACCGGGAGGATACAACTTCGACGTGTCCGCGGCCGCACCGGACGACGACCCACGGGAGTCGAAAACGAGTCATGAGCCACGAACCCGAAAAACAGTACAGCGAAAGCGTCGAGATGTACCTGAAGGAGATATATCTGCTCTCCCGGGACGGTGAGCCGGCCAAAACTGGACTGCTGGCCGACTCGCTGGGAGTGTCCCCACCGAGCGTAACCGAGATGGTCGATCGGCTTGCCGAACAGGGGCTCGCAACCCACGAGAAACACCGGGGGACGCGGCTCACCGAAACCGGGACGCGCGAAGCCGAACGCGTCCTGCGGAAACACTGTCGGATCGAACGGTTCCTCGTCGAACAACTGGGCAAGACCACGGGGTTCCACGAGGAGGCGTGCCGGCTCGAACACGCGATGAGCGACGACGTGGCCCGCGCGCTCGACCGGTTCGTCGACCTCCCCGATGAGTGTCCAGACTGTTACGACCGCGAGGCCGACCGTTGTTCGCGCCTGTTCGGGTGACCGATCCGGAGGACGAGGAACTTTTATCGTCGAGAGGCGTAGCCTCTGTGATGCGTTTCGGACTGTTCGACATGATCGGGCTGGCGACGACGCTCGTGTTCGCCATCCCGCTTGCCAACGTCGGCGTGCTCCGGATCCTGGGCGGGGAGACGCTGTTCGGGGCGGGGCTCGTCGCCGTCGCCGTCGCGATGGTCGTGTTGCCCCAGTTCTTCTTCGATCCGGGGCGGATCGTGAAAGCACTCGTCTCCGGATTGCTCCCGCGGCGCTTCCGGAGCGTGGACGACAGCGACGAAAGCGTCACCGACGGCGGCGACGAGGGGACAGAACCGCAGGACTAGGTCGCCGTCTCTGCTTCTACCGACGGCGCGATTCCGAGTTCCTCGAGCAGTTCGTCGATCGGTTCGGCGCGTGACTCCCCACACAGGAGGACGCTGATCGGGAGCGTCGGCGCGCCCTTGATGACGTTCTCCAGCAGGACGAGACGCTCGCGGGCTCGGGACATCCCGACGTAGAACACCCGGCGCTCGTTGTCGGTCACGATCGGCACCGGGCTCGTCGTCTTGGTGAACTCTCCGTCGATCCCCGGAACGTCTCCGGGATCGTCCACCGAAGCCGCCATCTGTTCGACCACCTTCTCCGTGAGATCGGTGCCGACGAACACGTGATCCGCCTCGCGACCCTTCGCGGAGTGGATCGTTCCGACCCGCACCCGATTGGGATCCATCCCGTGGTAGTCGCCCGCGAAGTACGCCTTCACGGAGTTGCGCTGGAAGCTCGTTACTTTCCGGAGCATGTCGCCGGCGCTTGCGGGGCCGGGCATGAACGGGACTCGATCGCGGATCCGGTCGGGATCGACGTCGATCTTGGCGATGTCGTCGACGTCGGCCGCCTCTTCGATCTCCTCGAGCAAGTCGTAAAACTCCTCGCGGTCGTTCGTGCCGAACGCTGACGCCTGCAGCATGTCGGCGAGTCGGCGCGCCTGCAGGCCGGTGACCGGCTCGTCGGCGTCGATCGCTTCGATGGCCCGCACGTAGTCGGTGAGTCGATCCGTCCACATTCGCTGGTCGGTGAGCGCGCTGAAGGGGATCCCGGTGTCGATGAACTCGTCGATGAACTGGAACAGTTGATATCGGGCCCGAAACAGCACCATGATCGTCTCCTCGTCGTCGTTTTCGACGGTGTACCGGACGTTCCGGGCGACCTCGAGCATCGAGGGGTTCTGTTGGGCCTCGACGAGCCCGCCCTCCTTGCGGGGTTTGAGGTCTTTCTCCTGCCGCTTGTCGATGTGTCTGACTTCGGCGTTGACGGCGTCGAGGATCCGCGAGGGAAGCCGATAGGAGTTCGGCAACACGACGTCCTCGTCGACCGGGGTATCGAGGAGGAGGTCGGGGTCGGCACCCTGCCAGGCGTACACGACCTGGTCGTCGTCGCCGGCGATCAGCACCTTCCGCATGTGGGGGCGCCACTCCCGATACACCTCGTACTGGAGGGTCGTGATGTCCTGGAACTCGTCGATCACCAGGTAGTCCACGTTGGGTAACAGTGATCGCTGTGCGACGCGTTCGAGCATGTCGGCGAAGCCGACGAGCCCGTGTTCGCCCTTGTAAGCCCGCCACGCGCGGATCGTCTGGGGAACGTCGATGCGGTCGTCCGAGGACGGCCACGTCGGGGTGTACTTGTTGCCCTCCTGAGCGTTCGGATCGATCTCCGGCGGGAGACGGACCTCCTCTAGGTCCCACTGGAACGGGACGTCGTACCAGTCGGCGACGTCACGCTGGGTTCGCTGGAGCCACTGGGAGGTGGCGATGATCTTGTTGCCGATCGTCGTCGACCGGGCAGTCCGACGTCCGGCGCCGCTGTGCTCGTCCTCGAAGTCGATGCCGTAGTCCTCACAGAACTCCTTTTTGTCGTCTTCGCCCACGACGTCCCCACGCGAGAGGTTCAACAGCTCGTACGCCTTCGCGTGCATCGTACAGACGTTCCCCTGCAGCGATCGAGGGGAAACGTCGAGACGCTCGGCGAGGCGTTCCCGGACCTCGGCTGCCGCCGCCCGGGTGTACGAGACGACGAGGACGTCCCGAAAGGTGACGTCGTCCTCTTCCTCCAGCAGCTCCTCGACCCGATCGAGAAGTGCAGTCGTCTTTCCGCTCCCCGGGCCGCCGAACAGCCGGGTTACCGTCGGGTCCGAACTCATTACACGTTCTCTGGTCCCGAACCCGTATAAACGACGTGGCTACAGTCACGTCGTGAAAACGGAAGAAAAACCGGTCGTTCGACGATCCGACAGTGTGTACCATACACAAACAAAAATTAATATCCCTCCATCCTACGGTCTGTCTGTCCCGGATCCCCGGGTCGATCAACCCATGACCACGTACCCAACCGCGAACCCGTCGACCACTATCCCCAAGTGGTCCGTGCGTCTCGCTCGCGGTGACGTGGTCGGACTCCCGGCCGTCGCCGCGTAACGCACGTTTCCGGCGACGGCTGCACTTTCTCCGCGTGCCGACCGGCGAGGTGTCGCCGTCGCCCCCGACTCCGTTTCGGCCTTCAAACGTCACACCACCCAGCCCCGAATCCAATGGCAGCAGCACGACACGACAGGCGGACAGTCCCCGACAGCCACGAGGCCGACGATCAGGCCCGGATCGAAGTTCGCGTTCGCGTGGAGGTTCCTCGCGACTGCGGTGGCGACCTCCGGGAGGGGGTCGAGACAAAACTCGCCAGGCCGTCGGCGGTCGACCGGCTCGTCGGATTCGAGGTACACGAACTCCGGCCGCGTCTCAACGATCTCAGCGTGGACGCGACCGCACAGTTCCGAACCTCGGCTTCGCCGGATGCCCTGCGCGGTGAACTCGCGGAACTCGTCGGCGTCTCGCCGGCTTCCCCCGAGGATGGCCCCCGCTGACTCCGCCGACGAACGAGACGGTCCCCGCTGACGCCGAATCGATCGCACCTCGACACGCCCTCCAGGGTCTCCCGGGTGCGAAACGCACTGCGACAAGACAGGAGACGACAATGTTAGACCCCAACCAATCGCCCTACGAACAGCACAGTGCACGCCCCGCGAACGCGTCACAGAACCCCGCGCTCGTGGCCGGCTTCTTTGCGGCGCTGGCCGTCGCGGTCGTCGCCGCCGCGTTCCCCGCGGTCGTCGGCTACCTCGGCGCGATGGCGGTCGGCGCCGTCGCACACCGGGCCGTTGCCTGAGAGGGGACGGAACCCGACCGGCGTCGACCGTCCACCGGACGAACGACGGCTCCGGGGCGAAAACGGAACCACAAGACGGTTTACCGCCACGACTGTGATTCACTGTATGGACGACTTACTCGACGTCGCTGCCCGGATCACGGCAGGAGGACCCGTGTGCGACGCGTGTCTCGGACGCCCGTTTGCGGACCGAAGCTACGGCCTCACGAACGAACAGCGGGGCCGATCGCTCCGGGTCGCGCTCGCGCTGCGTTCCGACGAGGAGCCAGACGACGTCGAACCCGACGATTGCTGGGTGTGTGAAGGGCTGTGCGGACGGTTCGACGAGTGGGCACGTCGCTGCGTCGAGACGATCGAAGACGTCGAGTTCGAGACGTATCAGGTCGGAACCCGCGTCCCGCCGCTGCTCGCGGAGAACGAACAGCTTCTCAGGGAGGATGCCGGCCTCGAGGACGACGCCGGCGAACCGCTCAAGTCGGAGGTAAACAGGGAAGTCGGAAAGCGGGTCGGCCGACTGACCGACACGGAAGTGTCCTTCGAGCGGCCGGACGTCCAGTTCACCATCGACGTCGCCGACGACCGAGTCGAGCGTCAGATAAACAGCGCGTTCGTCTACGGGCGATACCGGAAAATAGAGCGGGACATCCCGCAGACAGAGTGGCCCTGCAGGGAGTGTCACGGATCGGGGCGCCAGGGGAAACTGGAGTGTGACCACTGCGGCGGGACCGGCTACCTGTACGACAGAAGCGTCGAGGAGCTCACCGCCCCGATCGTCAGGGACGTGATGGACGGCACAGACGCGACCTTTCACGGCGCAGGGCGCGAGGACGTCGACGCGAAGATGCTCGGGACGGGGCGACCGTTCGTGATCGAGGTCTCGGAGCCGACGCGACGGCGCGTCGACGTCGAGCGGCTGGAGGAGGACGTCAACGCGTTCGCCGACGGAGCTATCGAAGTCGAGGGGCTCCGGCTGGCGACCTACGAGATGGTCGAGCGCGTCAAACGGCTGCCAGCCTCGAAGCGCTACCGCGCGACGGTGACGTTCGACGAGGACGTCGACGAGGAGATGCTCTCGGAGGCAGTCGAGTCGCTCGAGGGTGTGACCGTCGAGCAGTACACTCCCAACCGCGTGGACCACCGGCGCGCGAGCAAGACCCGGGAGCGAACGGTGTACGACATCGAGGCCACGCTGGATGGACCGCGACGGGCGACCGTCGAGATCGACGGTGAGGGTGGTCTGTACATAAAGGAGCTGATCTCCGGAGACGAAGGGCGGACGGAACCGAGCCTTGCAGGGTTGCTGGGCGTCGAAGCGACGGTGACTGCACTCGACGTCCTGGCGGTGGAAGGCGAAGAAGAGCCGTTCGAGGATCCGGAGTACTTCCGGGAGTGATCTCCGGACTCTCTTCGGAGTGATCTCGGGGAGGTTCGCCGCACCGAGCCTCGCTCAACTACAGGAACTCCCGTACTTCCGAGTACCACATATCGTGGTAGTCGACGGCGTCGAGCGCCTCCGCGACGTCGACCGCCAGCGCGTGCCAGCACCGCTGTTCCGGGTCCGTCGAGTCGAGGTTGTACTCGCTGTCCTTGCAGTGGCAGTCCCCGTTTTCGACGATGTACTCCTCGGAGAGACCGACGACGACGGTGAAATCCCGGTACTGCTTCACTCGCCCCTCCCCGACGGCGGATATCGCCCGCTGGCCGCGATCGCCGTGTGCAGAGACGATAGCGTCGGCTATCTCGGGGGTGAGTTCACCCGCCTCAGAGAGTGCCGTTCGCCAGTCGTCCCCCTCGCTCACGCCTGGTATTTCACAGTTACCCCTCAAAACGGCGTCGGTGCGAGCACTCCGACAACTACCGACCCGCAGTGACCCGTTTCGCAAGGCGTATGTCCCCGCCGCCGAACCGAAGGCGTATGGACCCGCGCGTTCGCGAACACGCCGAGATCATCGTCGATCACTCGACCGGCATTGGGGCCGGCGACGACGTCGTCATTCAGATGCCGCCGGAGGCCGAGGACCTCGCCGTCGCGTTGCACGAACTGTGTGGCGATCGCGGAGCGAACCCTGTGTATCTCAGCCACTCCGAGCGCGCAGACCGCGCGTTTCAGCGATCGAGCGACGACTTCGAACTCCCCGAGCATCGGCTCGCACTGTACGAGGAGACCGACGTCTTCGTCATCGCCCGCGGCGGGAAGAACGTCACCGAAAAAAGCGACGTCGACCCGGAGACGACGGCCGACTACAACCGGGCGATGGAGCCGGTCAAAACAGAGCGCCTCTCGAAGACCTGGTGTCTCACACAGTACCCGACCTCCGGTCACGCCCAGCTGGCCGGCATGAGTACCGAGGCCTACGAGAACTTCGTGTGGGACGCCGTCTCGCTGGACTGGGACGCCCAGCGGGAGCGACAGGCGAACCTCGAGGAGATCCTCGACGAGGGCGAACAGGTGCGGATTCAGTCGGGCGAGGAAACCGACCTCACGATGTCGATCGCGGGAAACACCGCGCTCAACGACTACGGGGAGGCGAACCTGCCGGGCGGAGAGGTGTTCACCGCCCCGGTCCGGGAGAGCCTCGAGGGAACCGTTCACTTCGACATGCCGCTGTATCGATACGGCAGGGAGATCGAGGACGTCCGGCTGCGGTTCGAGGACGGGAGCGTCGTGAGCCACAGCGCCGGTCGCAACGAAGACCTGCTCGAGAGCATCCTCGACACCGACGAGGGGTCCCGCTACGTCGGTGAACTCGGTATCGGGATGAACCGGGCGATCGATCGGTTCACCTACAACATGCTGTTCGACGAGAAGATGGGCGACACCGTTCACATGGCCGTCGGATCGGCCTACCCCGACACGGTCGGTGACGGAAACGAGCGCAACGAGTCGGCCGAACACGTCGACATGATCGTCGACATGAGCGAAGACTCGACCATCGAAGTCGACGGGGAAACGATCCAGCGGGACGGGACGTTCGTCTTCGAGGACGGATTCTAGCGTCCACGACAGCCGATCCCGGCAGCTAGACAGACGATCTCGGCGCGTTCGAACAGGCTCTTTTAGCTGCGGTCCTTCGGCTGCTGCATGCGAGTCACCCGACGGGGAGTGCTTTCGGCCCTCGGTGCAGCAACTGCAGTCGGATCGGCAGGCTGTCTCGGAGGCGCCGGGAGGGAGCCTGAAGGGCCCGAGGGAACGCCGGCGGATCTGGTCTGCGAGGACGAAGGCTTTCGCCGCCTCGAACCGCCGTTCGAGGAGGACGAGGTGTCGTACACGACGTTCGTTGGGGACGGCGAGCCACTGTTCGAACTGGCGCTGGACGGGCGGACGATCGCCTACGGGAGCACGGTCCGAGTCGCCCTCCGAAACCGGACGGACGAACCCCGGGAGACCGGCCCGAGAACGGCGTTCAGCCTCCAGCGGGCCACCGAGGCCGGCTGGCAGGACGTCCGGGGGACGACCGACGAATCCGTCGACAAATGGCTCGACGGAGAACGCGGCGAGTCGGGAACCGTCCACGGTCCCAGCGAGGGGTTCGTCTGGGATCTAACCCTCGAGGAGCCCGATCTCGTCGACGTCGACGAATCTGGAGCCTCCACGTCGTTGTCAGTCTGTCCGTCCCTCGGGACTGGATCGTACAGGTTCGTCTACTGGGGCATCCCCGAGGGAGCGCTCGCAGAGGAGTTTACGGTCGTCGGGCCCGGATGACGTGTTTACGGTCGTCGGGCCCGGATGACGTCCACGTCGAACGGCCCTATATACTGAGGGAGATCCTGCTCGATCCACACCAGAGGCCGCTTCTCCGGGCGAGATCATGCAGTGGTTTTTTAATGAACAGTGATGCACAGACACCTTGGGATGTCATCCACTGACAGAGAACAATGGGCGACGCGTATCGGGTTCATCCTCGCGGCGGTCGGCAGCGCCGTGGGACTCGGAAACATCTGGCGGTTCCCGTTCCAGGTCGGACAGGAGGGCGGTGCCGCCTTCCTCGTGGTGTACCTCGCATTTATCCTCCTCATCGGCCTGCCGGCGATCCTCGTCGAGTTCGTGATCGGTCGCCGGTCCGAACGGAACCCGATCGACGCGTTCGATCGACTGGGCTATCGGGCGTGGACAGCCGCCGGCGTATTGGGCGTGATGGGTGGATTCATCATCATGTCCTTCTACTCGGTGGTCGCCGGGTGGGTGACCCGATACACGCTGGCGAGCGCGACGGGGGCGTACTTCGCCGAACCGGCCGAGTACTTCGTGGATATTGCCGCAGGAACCGACGCGCTGTTGTTCCACCTCCTGTTCATGGGCATCACTGCGATCATCGTGGGCCTCGGGATCCAGCGCGGGATCGAGATGGCGGTGAAGGCGCTTGTTCCGGCGTTGGTTGCCCTGATGATCGTGCTGATCGTCTACGGGTTCACGCTCGACGGCGCCGTACAGGGGTACGCCTACTACCTCTCGCCGGAGCCGGGAGCGGTCGCGGCCAACTGGACGTCGATCCTGCCGGCGGCGGCGGGACAGGCGTTCTTCACCCTCTCGTTGGGGATGGGGATCATGATCACCTACGCCTCCTACATCGACGACGACCGGAGTCTCGTGGGTGACGGCGCCTGGATCGTCGGCCTGGACACCGCGATCGCGATCATGGCCGGCCTGATGATCTTCCCCGTGCTGTTCACTATCGGCGTCGAGCCCGGCGCCGGCGGGGCGGGCGAGCTGTTCATCGGCGTCGGGGGCGCCATAGCTGGATTGCCCGGCAGCCGGATCATCGGCGTGCTGTTCTTCGGTACGGTGCTCGTGGCGGCGCTGTCGTCGGCGATCAGCCTCACCGAAGTGACCGTCTCGTTCCTCATCGACCGGTTCGGACTCGACCGGCCCGTCGCCACGGGGATCGTCGCCGGCGGAATCTTCGTGCTAGGAATCCCGACGGCACTGGATTTGGCCGTCCTGGAGCTGTACGACCAGGTGACTGCGGAGCTGTTCCTCCCGCTTACGGTGTTCCTGCTCGTACTGTTCGTGGGCTGGTTCTACGACGAGGCGCTCGACGAGGTGAGCAAGGGCGTCTCGGCAGACTGGCTGCCTGGCGCGTGGCTGTGGCACGTCCGGACGATTATCCTGGTCGTCATCGGCATCACGCTGGTTCTCAGCGTGCAGGGGCTGATCGAAACACTCCCCGAGACGATCGAGGCGATCGACCTGCTGTGATCGGCTGACGACCGACGATCCCGGGTTTTTCGGATCGTCGTCTCGTTTTTTCCCGATACTGACAGCAGACTGCCGTCAAAGCAGCGTCAACAGCCCCAACATCCCCAAAAACCCGACGACGGTTCCGACGGCGAGTTCAGTGCGGCCGCCACCGGGTAGCGCCTCGCCGGCGCTAACTCCCGCGGGAAGGAACTCGGCAACGACGAGATACAGCAGCGCCCCGGCGGCGAAACCGAAGCTCACGGGAAGCAGTTGCTGAAGGCTCGCGGTCAACACGTACGCGCCGACCGCCCCGATCGGCTGTGGGAGTCCGGAAAACACCGCCCAGCCGACGACCCGCCACCGTCCCATCCCCGACGCGACGAGTGGAATTGCGATCGCCAGCCCCTCCGGTACGTTGATGATCGAGATCGCAACCAGCATCGAAACCGCGAGCGTCGACACCCCGAACTCGCCGATGGTGAAAGCGACGTCTGGATCGACGTCCGCGAACGCGACGCCGACAGCAACCCCTTCGGGCAGGCTGTGAAGCGTGAGCACGCCGACCACCAGGATAATCGTCCGTCGGTCGGGGGAGATGTCGGTACCCGTAACCAGGTCGTAGTCGGCGAGCAATCGATCGACGCCGTAGACGAATCCGATACCGGCGAGACAGCCTGCCGCAACGTGGGCAAACTCTCCGTCTGTGGCACCCTCGATCAGCAGCCCGACCGACGCCGCCGACAACAACACGCCGGCGGCAATCCCCCACAGGGCGACCAGCCACCGTCCGGTGATCTGCTCGGTGAGGAAAAATGGGAGCACACCGAGTCCCGTCGCGAGCCCGGTGAGGAGCCCCGCGACGAAAACGATCGCCAGCTCGCCGAACAGTGGCATCGTTCGCCCGTTCCATCGCCCGGGATAAATACCCGCCCGTCTCGGCTCCGAGGGACCACCTCCCCCGAAACCGACTGTGCTACGCCGTCTCTGCGGGGGGATAGCGGTCCTCGACCGGTTTCACGACGTACTCCACCCCCGCCTCGGACAGCAGGTCCCTGATCTTCTGTACCCCCGTTTCGGCGTCGACCTCCCGGGCACGGTAGTGTCGGATCGGATGCCGGATCCAGGAGGGCTCCCAGTGGGCATACACGTCGGTCGACTCCTCGTCCGGGCCGACATAAAGCCCGAGATGGAGCTGATAGTGGCTCCGCAATGCTCCCCGGGGATAGCACACCCAGCTGGCGACGGTCACCTCCGCGGGGGCGGCATACTCCCGTCGCTTGAGCGAGGAGACGAGGTTCCTGATAAACCCCAGTCGATGGAGTTCAGCCTCGAACAGTTCGTAAGGCTGTCGAATCGTGAGCGCGTACTGGTCGTGGGGCGTCGTCCGCTCTGCGTACAGCCCCAGAATCGAAATCGGGGCGTGCAACAGCGAGGCGACGTGCTGTCGAATCCGCTCGAAGAACCGGAGTTCGTGCGTCATGTGTTCACATTAGGTTCGATCGGCTTCAGCGTATGCCCGGCTCGTTGACGACCGGGTTGCACCTTGGCACGGATCCCCGGCAGTCGACTAGGGAGACATTCAAAAGTACAGCGCAAGTGCGATGACCAGCGCGAGGACGAAAGCGAGAACGAGGACACTGGTCTCCACGCTCAGTTTGAATCCCGTTTCGCTGAATGGGGTTCGTTGCTGGTGACGGTGATATCGCTCGAGGAGACGCGGTGAAAGGGCAGAAACGATCCGATTCCGGGGAGCCCGAACGACGTCGATCGCAGCGTAAATCACCGTGTCGGCGGTCTCGTCGCCGATCGTCCGCCCTCCACGATCGCGGACCGTCCCGAGAATCCACCAGCCGGCGTCGGCCGTCGTTCTGTTGGCCCCTGCGGCGACGCTCGCAATCGCACGTGAGACCGCTCGCGTCCCCCGAAAGGCCAGCGGATCTACGACTCGATCGACGTCGACGCCGCCATGGAGTCGATCGAGGATTTTCTTCGAGAGGACGAACCCGACGAGGCCGGTCGCGACGATGGCGACACCCTCGAGGAGGTGTGACGTCGAATACGGATCTGTCCCCCAGGCGTCCCTCGCCGGAAGGAGCCCGAAGAGAAGTTCGTAAGCGAGCCCGAAAACGACACACGCCGCTGCGATCCCGCCGTAAACGATCCACTCCCCGCGGACCGTCTTCGGCACCGATACGGGCTCCCCTTCGAAGAACGCGTAATAGCCGAATTTGGCGAACGACATCACCGTCCCCACCCCGCCGGCGATCAACAGCCACCGCAGCACGGGCCGGTTCGCCGCCACGCTCGCGTCGATCACCATCCCCTTGCTTACGAATCCGTTGAACCCCGGCACCGCCGAAATCGAGAGTGCGGCGATCAGAAACACGACAAGGAGTACGGGACTGGCGGTCCCAAGCGCCCCGAACTCGTCGAGGCGGTTCCGTCCGGTCCGGACCACGATCGCACCGGCGATCATAAACAGCAGTCCCTTGTAAAGGACGTTGTTGAACAGGTGGGCAAATCCGCCGGCGATCCCGAGCGCAGATCCAATTCCGATCCCCGCGAGCATGTACCCCACCTGCGCTTGAATGTGATACGACAGCAGTCGGCGCATGTCTTTCTGTGCCAGTGCGTATCCTGCCCCGTAGATCGTCATCACGCCCCCGACATATGCGAGAACGAAGTTCCCCTCCGGAAACACCCGGTAGGCGGCGTAGACGGCGGTCTTCGTCGTGTACACACAGAGAAACACCGAAGCCATCACGTGCGGTCGGGGATAGGTGTCCGGAAGCCACGCGTGCAACCCGATCACGCCCGCGTTTATCGCGACCGCCGTCCCGACCAGCAGCGTCGGCAGCCCCGGAGTGATCCCCGTCCCGTCGAACTGGAGCGCGGTAGCCGTTGTCCCGCCTCCTGCAATCGCGTGAGCAGCGATCCCGGCGGCAAAGAGCCCGCCGCCGAGCCCGTGCCAGAGCGCGTACCGGTAGCCCGCACGGATCGCGTCCCTCCCGTGAAGCCACACCAGAAGCGTGCTCAAAAGCGCCATGATCTCCCAGCCGATCAACAGCCCGAGCCAGTCCCCCGCGAAAACAGCGAGGAACGCGGCCGCGGCGTAACCGAGAGCGACGGCGAGATGCCGCCGGTCGGCGTCCGTGATCGCACCGTATCCGACTGCAGCGGTTCCGAACCCGGCGAAGACGACCCCGACGAGCCGCGTGATCTCATCGACTTCGACGAGGATCACGTCGAACCCCAGAAATCCGACCGCAGGGCCCGTACCGGCGGGGACGAGGAGGGTCCAGATCGAGATCCCCGCCAGGACGACGCCGGCAAACGTGTAGCTGATCCGGTCCGGGAGGACGAGTGCAAGCAGGGCGGCGATTGCGACCGGGATCGCCGGAACGAGTTCGAGCCCGATCATGTGACGACCATCACCTCGAGCATCCAGTTCGACGTCAATCCGAGCAGGATGCCGACCACGGCAGCAAGGACGACGACGGCGGTCATGCCCCGCGTAACGGCGGGGCGGTCGCGGCGGTCGGATCGTTCCTCATCGAACGGTTTGAAGTAAAGTGCGTTGATGAACGGCACAGTATATCCGAGCGTCAACAGGGTGCTCACGACGACCAGGGCGGCGACGAGTACGGCGCCCTCCTGGATCGCACCCAGTGCGATATACCACTTGCCGACGAATCCGACGGTCGGTGGCAGGCCGATCATCGAGATAGCCAGCACGACGAACGTCCCACCCAGAAGTGGTGCACGATCGGCCAGGCCGGCGTACTCCTCGATCGTCCGGGCTCCGAACCGAAGAGAGAGCATCCCCGACAGGATGAACAGCCCCCCTTTCGCGAACCCGTGGCCCGCCATCTGGACAATCGCCCCGAACGTGGCCGTGTCGTTTGCCAGCGCCACACCGATCGCCACGAGACCGAACTGAGCAATCGTCGAGTACGCCAGCATGAGCTTTACGTGGCGCTGATACAGAGCCAGCACGTTTCCGACGAGCATGATGGCAACCATGCCGTAAAGGAACACCGCCTCGAGCGTGGGTACGACCGCCAGGAAATCCGGCGTGAACGCGGAGACGACGATCCGGACGAACGTGAAGACGGCGAGGGCAGGGACCGCCCCGGAAATAAGGGCGCTGACCGCGTCCGGCGCCGCCGCGTGGGCGTCCGCCAGCCAGCCGTGGAGGGGGAACAGCCCGACTTTCATCGAGAGGCCGACGACGATCAGGGCGAACGCGATCCGGAATCCGGGATCGGCGTACCCGACTGCCGCGATCGCATCGGGAAGCTCGGAAAGCAGCAGCGTACCGGTCCGGGTATAGACGACGCCGACCCCCATGAGAGCGACGACGCCGCCGGATGCAGCCAGGAACAGGTACTTGATCGCCGCAAACGTCGCCCCCTCCTTGTCGCTTGCAGCGACCAGCGTGATGATCGAAAGCGACGTGAGTTCGAGAAACACGATCACATAAAACAGATTTCCAGTAACCGCCAGCCCGTTGATGCTCCCGGCGAGAACGAGATAGCCGGCGTAAAATCGATTCCCCCGAGGACCTGCAGACCGGGTGTACGCGAGTGCTCCGGCGGTCATCGACGCACCGACGAAGAGCAACGTCGCCGACAGCCCGTCGGCCTGGAAGGGAACCGTCCGAACGTCCGGGACGTAAACGTACTCCCAGTAGATGACGCCGGAGGCGGCGACCTGTACAGTAATGAGGGCCACGACAGCCAGCGTGGAACTCAGCGTCACAGCGGCAATCGGCCACCCTGTGCGACGGACGGAACGCCCCATGTAAAGCGCGAGGACGGCTCCCGCGTACGGAAGCGCAACTGCAATCGGGAGCGTCAGTCCGGTGAGTATCATCGTCTCAAGTCTACGGGGATGTTCATTGTACCAGGGTCGCGATGACCTCGCGCAAGGCGGCCTCGATCCACGCCGACGCCAGCCCGAGCGTGAGCCCGACTGCCGCTGCGAGGACGACCGCGATCACCATGCCGGTCGTGACGTTCGGTCGGTCCGGTCGGTCGTCGTCGAACGGTTTGAAGTACAGCCGGTTGATGAACGGCACCGTGTACGCCAGCGTCATCACCGTGCTCACGACGACGAGAACCGCGATCAACCACAGCCCCTCCTCGATGGCCCCCAGCGCAATGTACCACTTCCCCATGAATCCGACGGAGGGGGGAAGCCCGATCATCGTAATCGAAAGCGCAACGAACGTCCCTCCCAGGATCGGCGCTCGCTTAGCCAGCCCGGCGTACTCTTCGAGCGTGTACGCGTCGAACCGGAGCGCGAACATCCCCGCCAGGATGAACAGCCCGCCCTTGATGATCCCGTGACCGAACATCTGCAGGATCGATCCGAACAGCGCTGTCTCGTTTGCGATCATCAGTCCAACCACGATAAGTCCGAACTGGGAGATTGTCGAGTACGCCAGCATGAGTTTAATCTGCCGCTGGAGGATCGCGAAGACGTTTCCGATCAGGAGACTGAGGATCGTTCCATATATCAATCCCTCAGCGATAATCGGATTGGCCGCGAGGAACTCGGTTGTAAAGACCGTGTAAATAACCCGGACGAACGCGTAGACGGCGACCGCCGGTAACAGTCCCGAGATCAGTGCACTGATCGCGCTGGGGGCGGCCGCGTGGGCGTCGGCCAACCAGGTGTGGAGGGGGAACAGCGCAATTTTGATCGCGAGACCGATCGTCATCAACGCGAAGCTCGCCACGACGACCGGATCAGAGTAGCCGACTTCGGCCAGCCGGATCGACAGATCCGCCATGTTCAACGTTCCCGTCGCCGCGAAGGCAAACGCGACCCCGAGGAGATACAACATCGCGCCGATAGTCCCGAGGATCAGGTACTTGAACGCGGCGTACGTCGACCATCGGGACTCCGCGGAGGCGACCAGCGCGTACGCCGCGATCCCCATCATCTCGAGGAAGATGTACAGGTTGAACAGGTCGCCAGTGAGGATGATTCCCATCATCCCGCCGGTGAGCAGCAGATAGCCGCTATAAAAGGCGTTCCCCCGCGGGCCGGCGGTCCGGGTGTACGCGAGCACGCCCAGCGCCATGAGAATGTCCAGGAGAAGCACTGTCCCCGAGAAGGCATCGGCGTACAGTTCGACGCCGAAGGGTGCGGGAATTCCACCCATTTCGTAGCGGATCGTGCCGGTGGCTAAAATCTCCACAGCGAGGACCACTGTGAGGGCGAACGTGATACCGAGTGAGGCCGCGGCGACCCACCAGCCGACGCGATCATATCGGAGGCTAGCGACCACCGGGATGACGGCGGATAAAAGCGGGACGAGGACGATGACGCTGGCCAGCCAGGCGAGTTCGCTCATGTGAGCGCCACCCCGAGTGCGAACGCGATGACCAGTGCAGTCAGGTACAGGCACGAACGGAAGCTGAACTTCGTCCCCGTTTCACCCGGCGTACGCCGGGCGCGTCGACGGTAACGGTCCTCGTATTTCGAGGGGAGCAGCCCGGCGATCGTCTCGACGGGATCGCGGACGGCACGCGCCACCTCCCAGCCAGTGGCGCTTGCCCGGTCGTCGACTGTGCGATACGTCGCGCTGATGGCTCCGACGAACCATCGTGTCCCGTAAAACGCCATTCGATCCTGGAGAACGCCGACGTCAACGCCACCGTGGAGTCGATCGAGGACACCTTTGGCCACCACGAATCCGACGAGACCGGCTGCGACGATCGCGAACCCGTCCAGAAGGTGGGACGTCGAGTACGGATCCGTAGCCCAGGCGTCAGTCGCCGGCAACAGGGAGAACAGCGCCCCGTAATTGAGCCCGAAGAAGACACAGGCGACCGCGATCGCGACGCCGACAGCCGCGTGTTGGAGTGACGTCTCCCCGAGCCCCCTCCCGGTCGTGTTCCCGAGTCTCTCGCCGGTTCCTTGGAGGAACGCGTAGTAGCCGAACTTGGCAAACGACATCACCGTCCCAACCCCGCCGGCGATCAACAGCCACCGCAGCGCCGGACGGTCCGCCGCCACGCTCGCGTCGATTATCATCCCCTTGCTCACGAACCCGTTGAACCCCGGTACGGCCGAAATCGACAGTGCGGCGATCAGAAACACGACGAGAAGAACCGGAGCAGTGGTACCGACAGCTCCGAACTCGTCGAGGCGGTTCCTCCCGGTCCGGAGAACCAGGATCCCCGCGACCATGAACAGCAGACCCTTGTAAAGGACGTTGTTGAACAGGTGGGCGAACCCGCCAGCGACACCGAGCGCCGACCCGATTCCGATGCCCGCAAGCATGTATCCCACCTGCGCCTGAATGTGATACGACAGCAGCCGGCGCATGTCTTTCTGTGCCAGCGCGTATCCCGCCCCATAAACCGTCATCACGCCTCCGAGGTACGCGAGGAGGAGCTGTCCGTCCGGGAACGCTCGATAGGCGGCGTAGACAGCGGTTTTCGTCGTGTAGACGCAGAGAAACACCGAGGTGGCGACGTGCGGTCGCGGGTAGGTGTCGGGTAGCCACGCGTGCAACCCGATCACCCCCGCGTTAATCGCGATCGCAGTCCCCACCAGCAGCGTCGGGAGTCCCGGCGCGATCCCCGTCCCGTCGAACTGGAGTGCAGCCGCCGTGAACGTACCGCCAGCCACGGCGTGTGCGGCGACCCCGGCTGCAAAGAGGCCGCCCCCCAGGCCGTGCCAGAGCGCGTACCGGTAGCCCGCCCGGACCGCGTCCCCCCCGTGAAGCCACACCAGGAGCGTGCTCGAAAGCGCCATGATCTCCCAGCCGATCAACAGCCCGAGCCAGTCCCCCGCGAAAACGGCCCACAGCGCTGCGCCGACGTAGCCCAGCGCCGCCGAGAGATGCCACCGGTCGAACCCCGCGGCGTCGGCGTACAGGACCGCGAGGGCGCCAAAGCCTGCAAACGACAGCCCGACCAGCCGCGAGACGTCGTCGACCGCAACGACGACCAGGTCGTACTCGAGGAACCGGACCGTCGTCCCGGTTCCGTCCGGGAGCAGTGCGATCCAGCCGAGAACCCCGAGCAGGACGAGCGAAGCCGTCCAGTGGGCCGGTCGTCGGGGAAGTACGAGGACGAGCACGGCAGCGACGAGGACCATTGCGGCAGGTGGATACGCCAGTACGTCGGTCGGAATCGTCCCCGCGAAGAGGGCTGTCGGAGCAGTCACGGAACATCACCCCCAGTGGACCACTCGACGGCGAGGCCGACGAGGTCGTACAGCCCGGTCGCCCACGGGACGATCCCGAAGACGACGACGAGCGCCAGTGTTGCGAGAATCGGCCCGAGCATGAGAAGCGACGTTTCGTCAGTCCACGACTCCACCCGCTGGAACTGCTCTGCGTCAGTGCCCCTCTCGCCGCCCCCGAACGGCCCGTCGATGAGCGGCTTCGGATCGGCGGTCTCCTGCGTCTCGAAGAAGGCGGCGGAGACGACCGGCCAGAAGTATGCAACGTTGAGAACCCCCGAGACGACGAACAGCCCGACGACGATCTCGCCGGCCTCGAACCCGCCCTGGAGGAGGTGCCACTTGCTCGTGAAGCCGGCGAAAAGCGGGATGCCCGCCATACTGGCGCTCGCAAGCGCGAACGCTCCCATCGTCACCGGCATCCGTGCTCCGGCTCCGACCGCATCGCTCACGTCGTCGAGGTGAAGTTCGACGTGTAACGCGCCGGCACAGAAAAACAGCGTCAGCTTGGCGAACGCGTGTGCCGGCAGATGCAGTAGCGCACCGGTGATCGCAGCCGGCGTAAGCAAGGCGATGCCGAGGACGATGTACGACAGCTGTGCGATCGTCGAGTACGCGAGCAGCCGTTTGATGTTGTCCTGCCGGAGTGCGAGCAGGCTGGCGAGGAGGATGGTCGCACCGGCTGCGACCGCAAGCAGGACGGCCAACCCGAGTGCCTCGGCTGTAGCGGGACCGAACACCTCGAGGACAGTCCGGGCGATGCCGAAGACCCCGGACTTCACGACGGCGACGGCGTGCAGCAGCCCCGAGATCGGCGTCGGCGCCACCATCGCGCTGGGAAGCCAGGAGTGCAGCGGCATCACCGCCGCCTTGACTCCGAACCCCACGACCAGCAGCGCGAACGCCGTCCGGGCGATCGAGGGATCCGTCGCGGCGAGGCCGGCGATTCCACCGGGATCGAACGTCACCGTCCCGGCCGCCCAGAACACGACCAGCGTCCCGGCGAGCGCGACGACACCGCCGCTGAACGCGTAGACGAGATACTTGTAACCGGCCTCCCTGGCGCTTTTCGATTCGTCGTGTGCGACCAGTGGATAGGTGGCGACCGTCAACAGTTCATAAAAGACGATCAACACGAGCAGGTTCGTGGCGAACGCAACACCCAGCGTCGCACTCAGGCTCGCCGCGAGTCCGGCGAAAAAGCGCGTCTGTTCGTCCGCAGACAGGCCCCGCATGTAGCCGATACTGTAGACGGCGGTGACGACGTATAGTCCACTGGCGACGAGCGCGAACACCATCCCGAGCGGCTCGGCCTGGAAGGCGAACTCGACGCCGGGGACGAGCGTCCCGAGGTCCGTCGTCGGGCGTCGTCCGGCGAGAACAGCCGGGGCCAGACTCGCGACGAGGCCGAACTTGAGGAGGGCAACGACGACGGTTACCCCGTCCCTGACGTTCGGCCACCGACCGAGTCCCATGATGAACAACGCCGCGATTCCGGTCACGAGGACGGCAGCGAACGGACGCCAGGAGGTGACCTCGACGGCGGCCGAAAGAGGGAGGATCTCATTCATCGGCGAGCGCCTCCTCGATCTCTCTCACGTCGGTCGTGCCGAACTCTGCGTACAGGCGGATCACGATCGCCAGCGCGAGCGCACTGAGCGACACCGCGATCACGATCGCGGTCAACACGATGACGTGAGGGAGGGGATTGGCGTGCGGACCCGGTTCGTCGACCAGCGGCGGATTGGCACCCTCGATGTAGCCGATCGAGACGAACAGCATGAACACCGAGATCTGCATCAGACCGAGCCCGATGACCTTCTTCACGAGGTGTGGGTCGTCGATCAGCGTGTACAGACCGATTATGAAGACCGCGAGAAACATCAGGTAGTAGTGGTGGACATCTGGAACGACAGGGTCGATCACGCACGATCACCGCTCTCCCGAACGGGCTCCCGAACTCCGGCTCCGATGACGAGAAACAGACCCGAGACCATCCCGCCCACGATGAGCCCGATCGCGACCTCGACGATCTCGACGACGATGGTCACCGGAATCGGGAAGACGAAGACCTCCAGGGTCGCCCCGCCCGCGGCGATCGATCCCGCACCGAGGGCGCCGAACAGCCCGAACCCCACGAAGGCACCGCCGGTCACGACGCGGTCGTCGAGCCACTCGCGAGTCGGCTGGAGTCCGAACGCGAGTCCGAGGAGCACGACCGTCGCCCCGATAACGACACCGCCCTGGAACCCGCCGCCTGGAACGTGAGCGCCGTAGAGAACGAGATACCAGCCGTACGTCATCACGAACGGGGCTGTCGTCCGGGCCGCCGTCGTGATAACCGGACTCCGAACGTACGGGGGATGACTCGGTCCTCTCGAACCTGGGGGCGAGGATGAGTTCCGACCGGGGACGGAATCGGAATCGAAATCGGAATCGGACCCGGTTGCGGGAGCTGTCACGTCAGCACCTCCCGTTCGAGGACGATCAGGACGCCGACAGCGGCGGTGAAGACGACCACGGCCTCACCGAGGGTGTCGAGCCCCCGAAAAACGACGAGCACCGCCGCGACTGCGTTCGACAGTCCTGTCTCCTCGAGCGTGTGTCCCACGTAGAAGCCGTACGGAGTCAACGATCCGTCGGGATACGTCTCGCTTACCGCCGGTGCTGTTGGGTCGCCAACGTCCGGGAGCCCAGTGATGGCGAACAACAGCGGAACCGCCAGCGCAACGACCACGGCGAGTGCGCGGAGGTTTATCGACCGGAACAGTCCTTCTTCCTCGGGGTCGGCGTCGGGCACCCCTCGGCTCGTCAGAATCACCGCGAGAACGTACAGCACAGACAGGATACCACCCCCGACCGCCGCCTCCGCCAGGGCGACGTCGGGCGCCGCAAGCAGGATCCAGACCAGTCCGAGCCCCAGACTGAACACCGCGAAGGTGGCAATCGCTCCCACGATGTCCTCGAGGAGCGCCACGAGAACTGCCATCAGGACCACGAACGCCACCAGAACGAATTCGACCAAAATCACGGCTCCTTCCCCTCTCCTTCCGCAAACTGCTCCTCGAGGTGTGATTCATCCACGTCCGACCGCGGCGAGACCAGTTCCCCCGACCCGTCTTCGGTCCTGATCCAGACCGCCGCGTCCTGGAGATACGCCGCCCGGGAGATGGCGTGGCTTGCCGTCGGATTGGTGATGTAGATAAACACGAGCAAAAGCAGCATCTTGACCACCACGATCTGGACACCGAAGTGGATCGCCACCGCAGCGACGGCGAAGCCAGCCCCGAGAGTGTCGGCCTTCGATGCGGCGTGTGCCCGGGTGTAAATGTCGGGGAGACGGAGGAGTCCGACCGCGCCCACGAAGGTGAAGAAGACGGCGGCGGCGGTGAGCCCGATCACGACGGCAGTCTGGATCGTCATGCTCACTCGACCCTCCCTTCGTGGTATGTGAACCTGGCGATCGCGAGGCTCAAAAGGAAATTCAACAGCGCGTACACCAGCGCGATGTCGACGTACTCCGGGCGGTCGAGGCCGGCAGCGAGGAACACGATGACGATCACCGTCGAGGTGCCGATGACGTTCACACCGATGAGCCGATCCTGGGTGGTCGGCCCGGTCGCGACCCGGTAGGACACCACGACGGCCATGAGAATGACGAGCCCGGCTGCACCGAGCATCACGGTTCCGGCGAGTTCACTCATCCGCGGGACCCTCCGTGGCCTGCGCGCCGGCGTCGGCTTCCGGCGTCGGGATGTCCTCGGGCTCCTTTGCGGGATCGATCGGGACCGAACCGACGAGTTCGACGACTGCGTCCCGCTCGATCGGCCCCGGGAGGTCCAAAGCTGATCGGCCCCGAAAGACGAACTGGATCGCCCGCTCCCGGCCTCCCTCGAGGAGATCGCGACGAGTGCCGGCGGTCATTGAATGCACCAGCAGATCGTTACCGTCGGCGTCCACCGTGAGCGTTCCCGGGGTAAGGGTGAGGCTGTTCGCGAACCCCGTCACCGGAAGCCCACCCGAAAGCGGCGTGTCGATCCGATCCAGATAGGTTTCGAGAGGGAGCGACGGATGCAACACCACGTACGCGATCACGACGTTTGCCTTGAGAATCTCCCACAGGAGGTACGGAACGTACGCGATGCCCCGAACCACGACGTGGGGACCCCGCGCTGCCCTGGGCGTGGTTTCGAAAACCACGTTCCTGAGGAGTCCGGCGACGACGAGTGCCGTCAGCGCACCCGTCACCGTCGCGTAGAGATACCGCTCGCCCGCGACGGCGAGGTAGAACCCGAACGAGAGGAGGAACACGCCGCCGAACCGGACGACCTCCGCCCGCGAGGGGAGCCGCCGTTCGGCAGTGACCGCGGGTCGGTCGTACGGAACGCCCTCGTCTTCGAGCGCGGCACCGATCGAGTGGAGGTCGGGATCGGTCGCGTCGATCGCGTAGTTCGGATCCAGGACGACGAGTCCGATCCCGTGCTCGTCGACGTACCGGTGGATCTCCTCGGCGTGGTCGGTGGGATCGGCGAGATACCGATCCGGCGCGACGAGCGCGGTCGTGACGGAAACCGACGAGGGAGCCGTTTCCCGTGCGCGCTCTTCGGCCCGGTTCAGTTGGCGGTCGGTGGCCACCTCGACGTCGTCGCGAACGTGGGGCAACACACGGATCAGATGCAGCGTGACCGGAGCGTCCGATTCGACAGCCTGGTCGCCAGCCCGCTCGACTGCGGCGTCGATCACCGCCGGCAACGTTGGCGACTGCGACACTGGGAGAAGGACGTCACTGGATACGTTCACAGCAGTCACCTCGGCGTTTCGGAGACGGCCGGCCACGCGTCCCCCATCCGCTGACGAACCGGTGCCGTGTGAACCCCGCACATACGTGTTAGTTCACAGAAACGTGTCAAATACGTTTCGTCGATTCCCGTTGTCCGGTCTCTGACTGTCCCTGGATACCTCTCGCGACCTGTAAAATGCGGCCCAGTCAGTCACAATCCACCGGATTGGTCAGACGTCCCATCCGGAGATCCCGATTCGGTGCCACTCTCCCTCGTATCGACCGTACTCGAGGTCGCCGGGGACCTCGGATTCCAGCTCGGAGAGGTAGTCCTGGAGGGCGTTTGCAGCCCCCTGATTCGGATCCGCCTCACCCTCCTCGCCCGGGTCGTCGTCACACACCTCCAGTCGGCCGTCCTCTTCGCGAGCAGTCAGGAGGAGCTGTTCGACCTCCTCGGGCGGTGAATCGATCGTCGTCCCCCGTTCGGCAAAGATCAGGTCGGCGAACGCCGCCGTGTCGCCAGCGACGTGGTCGGCGGCGTAGGCGAGCCGGCGTGCAGACGACGTTCCCTCGCCGAGGTCGTCGATCGCGAAGTGTCCCCCGCCGGCCCCGAGATACGATTCCTCGATTCCCGCCGCCAGGTGTGAATCCTCCTGGTCGTCGGGGTCGAAATACGCGACGACGAACGGTCGGGATTCGAAGTCGCGGTCGCGCTCCCGGGACGCGAACAGTTCCGGCTGGTAGTCGACAGCCTCGCCGACGCGGAGCCGATCCTGGAACGGGAGCTCCGCGTACGACAGCGTGTCAGCCGGCTCCGGCTCCGCGGGAACGTCCTCGTCTCTGCGGAGGCGATACTGTGGGCCCGTCACGTCCCCCTCGGAGACGACCGTCGAGGAGAACTCGTAGTAGTCGTCGCCGGTTCGGTAGTAGGTCACCCACCCCAGCGGATCGCGGTGTATCGTCTCGATTTCGACGTCGTCGCCGTCGAGCACTCGATCGAGGAGCGTCTCGAACAGTTCGGGGCGGTCCGCCGTCGCGGGGGCGGCCTCGCGGTCGGCAACGTCCTCGGCATCGACTGGAGAGAAGATGACGGTTCGACCCTGGGAGCAGCCGCCACCGACGGAGAGACAGCCGGCGAGGCCTGCGGTCGACACGGCAGCGACACTGGACAGGAGGGCACGGCGGCGCATAGTCGGTGTTCGGGGTCGGGATACGAGTGTTTTGTGCCGGGAGATGGTGGAGAGGTGTCGCGCATCGGCGGAGACGAAAGACAAAGCAATGCTTAAGTTCGGACGTCGGGTAGATTGGTTCGCGGGTTGGTGGTCTAGCCAGGTTATGACGGCTCCTTCACACGGAGCAGGCCGGCGGTTCGAATCCGCCCCAACCCATTTCTGCCGACACCGCAACCGCGAACGGAGTGAGCGGTCCGTGTCGGCGAAATGAGTTCTTGAAGGATTCGAGCCCTGCCAGTCGCGCGCAGCGACCGAAGGAAGCGAGCACGTCTGGCTCCGGTTCGAATCCGCCCCAACCCATTTCTGCCGACACCGCAACCGCGAACGGAGTGAGCGGTCCGTGTCGGCGAAATGAGTTCTTGAAGGATTCGAGCCCTGCCAGTCGCGCGCAGCGACCGAAGGAAGCGAGCACGTCTGGCTCCGGTTCGAATCCGCCCCAACCCATTTCTGTCGACACGCAACCGCGAACGAAGTGAGCGGTCCGTGTCGGCGAAATGAGTCCGTGAAGGATTCGAGCCCTGCCAGTCGCGCGCAGCGACCGAAGGAAGCGAGCACGTCTGGCTCCGGTTCGAATCCGCCCCAACCCATGTCTCTCTTACGCGTTCTTGAAGGACAAGAATCGCCAGTATAAGCAGCTTTACCCGTCATTTTATCACACTCGAACCTCCAACCGCGTTTGAATCCATGCAGCCACGTAGCGCCCGCGCAAGCACCCCGGACACGTCCCCGACATCGGTTGAAGGACTCAAGTAACCACCGGCCGCAGGCAACAGGAATCGCAGCAGGTCCACCCTCCGATCGTCCTCCTTCAGAACCACACACCACTGCTCGGTGCCCGCAGGAACACCACCTGCAGACGACAAAACAATCACGAGGAGAGACGAGATGGGAGACTCTCGGCAGGAACATACCGCCGCTGATGTTACCAATCACCGGGACCAGAACAACAAAACAAGCGTGACAACAGTCGGAAAGAGGAGACTCACAACACGACCGACGCCGTCTCCTCCCCGTCGCTGCGAGTCAGTCGGGACTCCGGACGCGACTGTCGCAATCCCGGAACCGTTCCAATTTTCAGTAGTCTGTGGTACCAATTGGATGTAATCGGTACTGCGAGCGGCTGGGCCACGCTCTCGAATTGACCACCATCGATTTTCGTGGCTCTCGGTCGGCTCACCGGGCGGCTCAGTGGCCCTTCAGGTGACGTTCCCGGCACCAGCGGAGCGGCTGGTCGGTCATCGAGGCACGCACGCCTGCGGAACGGCCAGCAAGCGTGTGATTGTGCTAGCTGCCACGTTGACTGCCCAGAGCGTCCATATAGGCCGATGGTTACAGTCATCGTGACAGGATAAGTTCCCGCCGCCACCAAGAAAAACGTGCGCCATCCACAGCGAAAGTAAAACAGAATCACTACCAATTACGACTCAATAGTACTGAATCTCGCAACAGTTACACAACCCCTACGGAGTTCACGCTGGCTCTTACCGAACACAGCGAAACAGCGGTACCTCCTCACGTATTGGCAGGAGGACCAGTGCAAGATATAGAGGATCAATGCAGCACGACAACTCCGTTAGTTTCACGCCGAAAGCGGCGAATCACCTGCTAACTACATGTGCGAATTGAATGACCATGCCACCGACATCTATATCAGTATGAAAAAAGTATGAATGGGTATGCCCGAACACAAACGGAAAGTCGGAGATCGGGGACAGGTGACGATTCCGAAGGAACTTCGGGACCGTCGTGGCATCAAAGGCGGTGACGAAGTTGAATTCGTCGAAGTGAATGACGAGATCATAATCAAACCGCCGACAGATGAGGAACGGCTTGCTGAAGGATATCGAAAGAGAGCCGAGCGGTCTCGTGAGCTGGCTGAAGAAATGGAAGAAGCATCCTCAGAAGCAACCGGGCATCTTGGTGACGCACCGGGCTGGAGCGAGTGAATTCTGGAGTCAAGTGTGCAGGTACGCCGCGGCGACATTGTCATCGTTGAACTGAATCCCACGAAAGGGAGTGAGCAGCAAGGAAAGAGCCGGCCCTGTGTTGTCATCCAGAACGATGTTGGGAATCAGTACTCACCGACAACCATCATCGCTCCATTCACAAAGCAGTACACGTCTGGAGACACGTACCCGTTCGAGGTGGAAGTACTGGCTTCGGATACTGCCCTCGATCACGATTCAGTGGCAGATCTAAGTCAAATCCGGGTTATCGACATCGACGAACGTGTCAAAAAGAACATTGGATCTGTCCTGTCATCAGACATGATGAAAATCGACTCGGCAATCAAAAATAGCCTCGGCATTTGAGCGAAAAGTTCCGTCAGTGTATAGTCTGTACTGACCGATTTGATTTCCCGTGGGTTAGTCCGCCCCAACCCATTTTTGACGACACCGCAACCGCGTGCGGTCCGTGTCGTCTGTGTGGTTGTCGAAGGATTCGAACCCGGGGAGTCGCAGCCCGGAAGCGCAGCGCAGCGAGCATCCCGGAACGTCTCCACTCGGTGAGAATCCGTCTCAACCCATTTCTAAGTTCTCGGGACGACTCGCAGGAACCTCAGCAGAATTCGACCCGGTTCCGCCACCGTCTCACCGGCGCGACCCGAACAGTACAAAAGCTTAACCCTGTCGGAACACCGTGTATTCGTGAAGCCTCGCCGCTGGAACAGGGACAGACGATCACACAGCGGATATACGTGAGCTGATTCCACAATGGACAACGGCGAGCGCGAAGAGAGCGAACGGCGATACCGACGGTTGATCGAAACCTCCCCCGCACCCATCAACCTCTTCGACGCGTCCGGGGAAATCATCTGGGGCAACGACGCTGTGCTGGATCTCCTGGGTCTCGAGATCCGCGAGGAACTCGTGGGGCGGTCGATCTTCGATTTCATCCACCCCGAGGACGAGTACACGGCACAACAGGAACTCGCCGAAGTCGTCGAGGAGAAGCGGGCGACCGGGCCAACCACGATGCAGTTACACCGGCCCGACGGCGACACGCGAACCATCCGGGTTTCTACCGCCCCCGGACGGTACCACGGGCGGGACATCGGGCAGGCCGTCGTCGTCGACATCACCGAACTCGAGGAGCTCCGGGAGAGCCTCGTCGCGGAACGGCAGTTCGTGGAAACAGCCCTCGACACTCTCCAGGACGTGTTTTACGTCATCGACCCGAGCGGGCATCTCCAGCGGTGGAACGACACGCTCCTCGAGGTGACGGGATACGACGAGTCCGAGATCGAGGACCTGGACGTCGAAGACTTCTTCATCGAGGAGCACACCGACCGCGTTTCGCGATCGATCACCACCGCGTTCGCGGAGGGGGAAGACACTCTCACCGCGACTCTTCTGACGAAGCGGGGTGCGACCGTTCCGTTCGAATTCCGAAAACGGCGGCTCCTCCAGGACGGCGAGGTCGCCGGACTCGTCGGGATCGGCCGGGACGTCTCCGCGCGACAGGAACGGGAGCGACACCTCCGCATCGCCGATCGCGTGCTCCAGCACAACATGCGGAACCAGCTCAACATCGTGCAGGGGGCGGCGATGGGACTCGGGGAAGGTCTCGACGGGGCGGACCGCCGGGAGATCGAACGCATCACCGACGCGACGGATCGACTCCTCTCCATCTTCGACAACCACCACCGGATCGTGGAACTGCTCACCGAGAGACACTACACGGAGGCGATCGACGCCGTCGAACTCGTCGCGTCGATCGGAGAGCAATTCGACGACGAATACCCGGACGCGTGCGTCGAGTACGAACTCCCGGAGGCGGCGCTCGTCTCGACGGTTCCCGCCCTCGAGCAGGCGCTCCAGGAACTGGTCGAGAACGCCCTCGAACACAACGACTCCCGGCAACCCACGGTCGAACTCGCCGTCGAACCGGGGGAGACGGAGGTCGAGATACACGTCCGGGACGACGGCCCCCGCATTCCGGAGATCGAATACCGGACCAAGCAACACGACGAGGCAGGCAGCCCCACGTTCCATTCGGCGGGGCTCGGGCTCTGGTTCGTCCACTGGGTGGTGACCCGATCCGGCGGGACGGTGACGTTCGCGGAAAACGATCCGGCGGGGAACCTCATCACCATCGCGCTACCGGCGGCACAGTCGAGGTGGCGGTGACGGTCCGAACGCGACCCCTCACGACGTCGACTACCTACTCCGTGGAATCGACTGCCCACCCCCTGAGAAACTGTCACCCACTGCGGATGCGTCAGGGGATGCGTTGATACGTACGCCGAAACTCATGTATTGTTATCTCATACCACAGTCGATGGAGCCCGCCTCTACGTCGATCTGCAAGGTCCCGGAGAAACGGGAGGTGCTTCTGTAACTGTGGGGAGGTCACGTGATGACAAACGAGGAGAGAATCCAGAACCGAAACGGGGTACAGATCGAGAAGCGACACACACCGGCCGGACGGCTGCTCGAGGTGAGCCGACGATGAGTCCACGACGACGCGACAGGGATCGGGACGAGCGCAAACACCGAGAGCGACCCCGAAAGCGGACCCGCGTCGACGCGAGGCGCGGAGGAAAACAACATCGACGCGACCGTCGTTCGAACGACTCGCGGGAACGAACCCGCGTCAACGCGAGGCGCGGACGCGAGGCCGTCGACACCTGGGGTAACGATCGCGCTGACTCCGATCGGTCGAAGATCAGTATCCGGCCGTACAGTCGGTTCCCAACGCTCGACGACTACGACCGCACCGCCCACGCCTGGAGGGAGTCGTACGTCCAGGCAACCAGCGGGTACAGGATCGGCGTCAGCGCCTGTGGCGGTTTGACGAGCCCGATCTCGGGTGAGGACGCCGAAAAGATCATCGACGAGTTCGAACGCGAACGCCGGCGGAACCCCCGGCCGGGCGACGGCAGCTCCATGCCCGGGAGGGAGCCGCCGACGAAAAACGTCGGCGGACGGCTAGAGGTCCCGGACGACTTCGTGGCGTGGCACTGGACCCTCGAAGACGTCGACGGCAAAGTGGTGAGCCGGACCCGCCGTCGGGCGAACCTCGGTCCGGACGCCTGTGGTGCCACCCTCACCGCGCCCGACCTCGGACGCTACACGGCGAGGCTCCGCCTGGAGCTGGCGGACGGCGAGGAAACCGCCGCGACGTCGTTCGAACTCCGGAACGATCGCCTGATCGTCTCTGTCGGCGATTCGTACGCTTCCGGGGAGGGCAATCCCGACGAACCGCGCCGGTCCGCGCCCGACGGCGGCAGTACCGGGCCCGTCTGGCTGGAGCCGGAGGCCCACCGATCGCTCCAGGGCGGGCCGGCGCTCGCGGCCGCGGAATTCGAGAGCCGGTTCGACGGGAACCTCGCGACCTTCCTCACGGTCGCGAGCACGGGCGCGACGATCGACGAGGGGCTCCTGGGGCCGCAGAACGCCTGGCAGAACGGCGGCCAGCTGGACGAGATCGAACGAACCGTCGGAAACCGAACGATCGACGCACTGGTTATCTCGATCGGCGGCAACGACGTCGGGTTCGCCGACGGATTGAAGGATCTGCTGTACCGGGTTCACAGGACGCGTTCCGCGACGGTTCGGGAAACGGAGGAAGCGATCGATCGCCTCCTCGAGCGACACACCGACGCGAACGGCCGGACCCAGCGGGCGAAGTACGATCGGCTCGCCGAACGGATCGACGCCCTCGAGCCCGAGGTACGCGAGGTGTTCGTGACCGGCTACCCGACAGGACTGTTCGACAGAGCAAACGGGTCGGTCGGCGGGGGTTGTGGGACCTTCAATCCGCTTCCGCTCGACGCGATCGTGCCCGGACCGATCGGGGAGTTCGTCTCAGAAGTGCTCCCGAGCATCTCGAAACGCGACGCGAGGGCGATCAAGCGGCTCGGAACGCGACTCAACGAAGCCGTCGAAGAGGCGGCACGGCGACACGGCTGGACGTACGTCGACGGTATCGCTGACGGATTCGAAGGGCGGGGCTACTGCCGCTCGAAGAAACACCGATACTTCGTCACGGCCTCCGAGACCTGGAACGACCAGCGGAACTTCAAGGGAATGATGCACCCCAACCGAAAGGGACACCGCGTCTACCGCGACCGGATCGCCGACGAACTTCGGCGGAAAATCGGGGACAGACACGACGCCGACGCTCGCCAGCGAGACCATCGCGACGATGCAACCGGCGGAGGAGACGGAGGAGGCAGTGATCGATCCAGGAAACGACGATCGAGCGATCGTCGGAGGCGCCGGACTGGTCGCTCCGGGAGTAGAAAAAGGGAGAACACGGGCGGGAGGAGTGGCGGAAACACGGGCGGGAGGAGTGGCGGAAACACGGGCGGCGGTCGGAACCCCCCACGACGCCGAAAGTGAGCGGGCGGAGACGGGCCGATCTGTTCGGCCATTTCGCCGAAAACCTTACCAGCCGAACGGGCGAGCAGATTGCATGCACGTCGAACGTCTCGGCGTCGACGAATCGGTGTCGACGGTGTTTCCGCCGGAAAAGCTGGTCGAAGCGCTCTCGGACCTCCCGGTCGACGTCGAACAGGTCGATGGAAGCCCGGACTCGCTGTCCGACTGCCAGGCCGTGATCACGTTCGTGAACCGCGAGTCGTTTCTCGACCTCGAGTGGGTCCACTCGATCCAGGCTGGCGTCGACCGGTTCGACCGGGACCAGTTCGAGGAAGCCGGCGTCGTGCTCTCGAACAGCAGCGGGATCCACGGCGATGCCATCGGCGAGACCGTCGCCGTCCAGGTGCTCATGCTCGCCCGTCGGTTCCACGTCCACGTGGCCAACCAGCGACAGCGAGAGTGGTCCCAGCCCGAGTGGGACGAGGCCTGGACGGTAGCGGGCGAGCAGGCGTGCGTCGTCGGCGTCGGTGGGCTCGGACGCGGGATCGTCGATCGCCTGACCGGGCTCGGGCTCGACGTCGTCGGCGTCCGGCGAACCCCGACGCCGGAACCGGGAGTCGACCGCGTCTATCCGCCGTCGGAGCTGCACGAAGCGATCGCCGACGCCCGGTTCGTCGTTCTCGCGGTGCCGCTCGTCGAGGAGACACGTCACCTGATCGACGGCGAGGCGCTGTCGGCGATGCGGGAGGACGCCTACCTGGTCAACGTCGCCCGGGGCGGCGTCGTCGATCAGTCGGCGCTGGTGGACGCACTCGAAGGGGAGGAGATTGCCGGAGCCGCACTCGACGTCTTCGAAACCGAACCGCTGCCCGAGGCCTCACCACTCTGGGAACTAAAAGAGGTGATCGTCTCCCCGCACTGCGGCGCGTTCACGCGGGACTACTACCGCCACATTGCGACGATCGTACGCGAGAGCGTCCGCCGGATCCGGGCCGGCGACGGGCCGGCAAACCGGGTTTTTTGAGGAGGGCTGGACGCACAAACGGTCCGTTCTGGGGGCTACGACGGCGGGACGCCAGTCCTTCGGTGACAGAAATTGTCAATACGAAAACTGGGGGAATTAGTCTGCTAAACGTTATCGTAACGAGAAGTATTCACGGTGATTGTGAAAAGATGTTATTACCTCGTAAGGCGTAATATACTATCGAGGAACCAAAATGGCAGTGAAGAGCAGAACACCAGTAGGAACGACGCCGATATCGAAGTACGCCACGTGGAACGACCACCGCGAAGATCTCCATCGCATCGCCGAGACGAACCGTACGAAGCGACGTGTCGTACGGTAGTAGGTCACGAGACAATGTTGTGACGGTGGTTAGTTAATATAACCTGAAAAACATATACATTTTTGATCAATTAAATGTCGAAACGTCTGACTTGCGTCTGACAAACTAGATAATTTATCTGATATAATTACCCCACAATATATACGACTGGCAGCCAATGCGTCAGGTATGGTCCTTGGAACACTCGTCTCTTTCGTCGTTGCGCTCCTGATCGGTGGACTGGCAATTTACATCAGTGGTCGCGTCGTCACGGGCGTCGACGATTACTCGCACGCGGTGATTACGGCACTGATCGGTGCCATCGCCTGGGCGATCGGGTCGTTGATTCCGCTGATCGGGTCGCTGGTCGCGCTGATCGCCTGGATCTGGGTCATCAAGTGGCGATATCCCGGCGGCTGGAAGGACGCCGCGATCATGGGGCTGGTGGCGTGGGTGGCCGCGCTGCTCATTATCGCACTACTGAACAGCGTGCTCGGTCTCGGCATCAGCGCGTTCGGCGTCCCCGGCGTCTGACGGATCGGTAGCCTCCGAATTCAATTTTCCCCAGCCGCGTTGTGACCACCGTCGGTGGTTGCTAGCCGTCGGTCAACGCCGGATCGCGAAGCGTCGGCGTGAGCGACTTGAGATCGAACTCGGAAGTCCCGCAGTATCGCTGGGCGAGCCCCGCGAGCGCGTCCGTCCGGAGGATGTCCGCGATGTTGTGCGCCAGCAGGGGCCGGAACTCGCCGCGCTCGAACGCCGTGACGGCTTCCAGACTCTCCTCGAACGGGTCCAGGGCGGTCATTCCGTCGCCGATCAGCGCCTTATAAGCGCCCACGAGATCGTTCACCTGTTCCTCGCCGACGGTCGTGTTGAACCGGGCCCTGAATATCGGAAGCAGATCCGCGTAGGGGACGCCGTCAAACGGCCACCGGCAGTCAAGCAGCGCACACCGCGTACGCAGAAACGGAAGGTCGAACCCGCCGCGATACAGTTCGCCGTTGTACGCGACCAGCATGTAGTCGTCGTCAGCGATCGATTCCGCGACGAATTCCGCAACCGCCGCCAGGAGTTTCCGTTCGTTCCGGTGACAACTCACACGGACGACCGCGTCGAACGCCGTTTCCAGGTCCCGCTGGAGGTGTTCCCGATCGGCCGATCTTCCACCTGTATTGAGGAACACGCGACACCCCCGCGGGACGACGAGACCGAGGACGGTGACGGTGGCGTCGCTTTCGAATCCCGTGGTTTCGATGTCGAACGCGACCGGCGTCAGTTTCGTTCCCATGGCTGCCCGTTTCTACTTCCGATAGCGGAATGAGGGTTCTCGCCGGGGTTCCGGGTTTCCGGGTTCGAGCGCGTCGACGCAGGGCGGAGGAACTCGAATCGAAACACAGCCGACCGCCCGCCGACCGCCCGCCGACCGCCCGATTACTTCTGTACGATGTCGTATCTGCGACTCGGACCGCGGCCTTCGCTTTCGACGAGGTTGTACTGCTCCAGTTTCCGGAGGTACTTCCGGACCGTGCGCTTCGATCTGGGCTCGTCGACGCGCCCGCCAGCTGTTCGTACCCGGGGCGGCGCCCGAGCTGGAAGTCACAGTCGTGGGCGCGTGCGGTCTCGAACAGCGCAGGGACCAGTTCCGCCGACGAACAGACGAGAACGTCCGGATCGACCCGTTCCAGGCGGTCTGAAAGCGTCCCGAGGACGTGGGTCGGATCGCCCTCGATCTGTTCGCGTTCGGCCGACTCGCCACCGAATTCGACGGCAGTGACCGGATCGTCCGGCGTCCCGGACGTGGGATCGCCCAGCTTCAGCGTTCGGAGCTCCCGATCGGGAACCGGTGTAACGTCGCGTTCGAGACAGTACCGGAATTCCGGGGACAGGTCGACGTTGAACAGCCGGTACGTGCCGGGACGGTCCCGGCGGCGAATCCAGCCGGCGAGCGGCCGAACCCGGTCGATCGAGGCGACGTCGATCCGGAGCACCGGCTCCGGATCGTTTCGGAACGCGGTGCGCCAGCGTTCCCGCGAGGTCCGGCTGACGTCAGTCCGGTCGTGCAGAGCGGCCACGAGCGACGACAAGTCGTCTGCGGACTGCGACGCGACGTATATCGTCGGTTCGTAGTCCGAGACGCGCCGAACGCGAGCGCCGTCATCGGTGGCGTACCATTCCAGTACCGCCCCGTCAGCGTACTCAATCGAGAACGGCATCTCCACCGGAACGTCGATCCGCGAGTTCGTCGAACCGCTGCTCGAGAGCGTCGAGCCGCTGCTCGCGTTCGTCGAGTCGTTGCTCGAGAGCGTCGAGCCGCTGCTCGCGTTCGTCGAGTCGCCGCTGGTGGGCCAGAAGCGCCGAGACGAGCAACGGAAGCTCCGGCGTCGGGTGGTTGAGATTGCTCGCCGCGTGGGCGTACCCTCGCCCGTGTTCGAACAGCCGATCGAACCGCGGCTGGTCGACGGCCCGCAACCCGCGGCGGTATGACTGCCACTCCCGTTCGATCGACGCGAGCCGATCCCGGTAGGTGGGGTTAGTTCGACCCACGGTGTGTCACCTCCTGATGGAGCCCGGGGCCGTCGTACAGCGGCGTCCGGGCGGCGAGCACGCGCTTCCAGAACGCGAGTGTCGTCTGTACGCTCGCCCCGCCGTCGACCGGATACACGAGCGTTTCCCCGTCTCCGTCACCTGTCAGGAACCGGGGGCCGAACGGCGTCGAGCGACAGTGGAGCTCCCGAGATGCCGCGTGCGCGATCGGCCGGCCGAACTCGTCGTCCGCCACCCGCGTGACCAGGACGGGGATCTCGTGCTCGCGGGCGATCCGGGCGAGAGCCGCGAGTGCCGACAGGAGCAGCTCCCGACCCTCCCCGGCGAGGAGATCGTCGTCCCGGTAGCGCCCGTCGATCTCGGGGACGACGACCAGCTCGGTGCGGTCGGACAGCAGCTCGGGCGCCGACTCGATCAGGGCCAGGTGCTGGAACGGCGTAAACCCGCGTGCGAGGCGGATGCGGTCGAGGATCCTGTCGGACGGCGCGAGTTCGACGAACGGTGCCGAACGTGCGTGCGGCCCGGGATCGATCCAGCAGGCGTCCCCCGACGACAGCAGGACGTGATCGACAGTCAACGCGTGAACGGCCCGGGACGCCTCCGAATCGACGTCGAGCAGCTGGGTTCCCGGTTCGAGGCTCGGAAGCTCCGGGGTAGTGTGTCTGCCCGGACGTGAACCGATCATGTTGACACGGGTCGGCAGGAGAATGCATAAGCGACGGGAGGGAGCTTCCGGGTTTCCGAGTACGCCGTCCAGACCGGAGCGATTCGGACAGAGCGATCCGGACGGAGCGATCCGAACGCGCCGGCACGGTGGCCGCGGGTCAAAAGATCGCCCTGACGAGACCGACAGCAATCGCGACGATGGCGGCGTGATATATCAGCGTCGACGAGAAGGCGAAGAATACGAGCGGCGGGACGGGGTAGCGGGCGATCCCGGCCGGAATGAAGATCAGCCCACGGAGATACGGAACGAAATTCGTAACGAACACGCCGATGCCGCCGTACCGATCCAGCCACCGTTCGGCCTGTTCGATCCGTTCGGACGGAATCGAGAACCGTTCTGAGGACTGGACGTACGTCAGCCCCTCCCGTCGCGCCAGATAGTAGATTGACATCTGACCGATGACGTTGCCGGTCGCCGAGACGAGGACGACGAGGATCATCTCTTCCCGGGTCGCGGAGATCGCCAGCACGTAACCCGGAAGAACCACCGTCGTGGGAATCGGCTTGGCGACGAACGCCCCCTTCAGGACGAAAAAGACGAACAGGGCGGGGAGCCCGACGTACAAGAGGAGGGCGAACACGGCGTCGACGATCGCTTCAAACATCGGCGGTGAGGGTCCGTGGCTCACGTTGGATCCGCATCGAAATCAGTCCTCGGCCTTCGTCACGAAAGATCCTCATCCGAGTTCATTCCGAATGCGCCCAGGCGAACGGGCCCGGGGGCAGTATCAGGTCGTCGAGTTCGGGGAGGTGTTTCACGTTGAAGACCACCTTCAGCTCGGTGCTGGCGGGATAGCCGTTACACGAGAGCCGGAAGCCGGTGTCGGAAAGCTCGTCGGGCATGATGTGGTTGACGGGCTGGGAGAGTTCGCCCTCGACGAGATACACCGCACAGTTCGCGCAGGCGCCGCCCCGACAGGAGAACGGCCAGACGAACCCCCGATTTTCGGCCGCCTCTAGCAGCGTCTCCTCGGGCTCGACGAGTAGCCGGCCGTACGCCTCCGGCGGAAGGTCCGCGATCGCCGCTTTCCCGAACACGTCGTCGTCGTACAGGTCCCAGCCGCGATCCGCGACGACTTCGTAATCGAGATACTCGACGGTTGCGGGCCCGACCTCAACCGTCGCGTCGGCGTCGTCCGTGAGGTCGACGTCCGCGTCGACGTCGGCCCCGTTCCGCGCACGCTTTTTCAGCAGCCGATAGGCGCGCCTGACGAGCTGGAACTCCTCCATGCTGCCGCCCTGATCGGGATGGGCCTCCTTGATCCGCTCGCGGTACGCACGTCGGATCTCGGCTTCGTCGGCGTCGTCGTCGACGTTCAACACCTCGGACGGGGTCACCATTCAGTCGTCACCCTATAGTGGATTGAGACTGATAAGCTTCGCTCAACGGGCCGGGGAAGAGCAGTTCATCGAACCGGGTGAGAGCCTACTGGCGGTAGTTTCTTGCGCCGGCGCGTCGACCGGCGGAGTATGGAGGAGGCGACGGCTTTCGATCGCGTCGTCACCGAGCTCCGGGACCGGGAGTACGAGCCGCTCGTGCACGTTCCGGAGGCTCACGCCGATACGTACGCCGACGTCCTGGACCGGTGTCGCCGCCACGAAATTTCGATCCGCGGCCGGTATCCGGACGTTCTCGGGTTTACGGACGCGAACCGGGTCTTCGCCGTCGAGGTAAAAGGCTCGAGCGGGATCCTACGGGGGATCGGACAGGCGTTGACGTATCAGTATGGCGCTCACGTCTCGTATCTCGCCGCCGAGGAGTCGGCAGTCGCCTCCCACGGCGACCTGCTGGGAGCGAAGGGTGTCGGTGCTATCGGCGTCGGCGACGAGGGCGTCTCCTTCGTTCGGTCGCCGCCGGCCGCCGAGTCAGCTCGGCAGGTGGCCGACGTCGAGGGACAGCTGTCGCTTCATCTCCAGGGGGCCGAGTTCGGCGGGGACGTCACGACGCTGTCTTTGACCCAGCCGCTGAACTACCTCGCCCCCGTCGTGGCCGTCGACCGACGTGGTCCGCTCGGGCGGGAAGCGCTCCTCGAGACCATCGAAGACGAGTACAGTTTCCAAGCCGGAAGCGAAGCACTGGCCGGCGCCGAGACGCTCGGTCTCCTCGCTTCGTCCCGCCCCATCACACTCACCGATCAGGGGGAACTTGCCGCGACCGTCCTGCGGGGCTACGGGATCGAGACTCTCGATGACCTCCGGCTCGCGAAAGAGAATACCCGGGGGAGTACCGTCGTCGAAATCCACCACCCGATTGCGATCCTCTTGCGCAACTCCTTCAGTCGTCATCCCGCGTTCGGGCTCCTGCTGGAGGCGCTCCGGAAGGAAGGCGAGGTGGTGTACTTCCCGGAACTGCTCGAACGGCTGGTCCGGGAGTATCCGAACGTCTTTTTGAGCGCGTTCTGTACCACCGGAGGGCGCGAGCAGGCGAGGGAACTGATCGAGCGGGGCGAGAGCGAACGACTCTACCAGGATCGTGGCGTCTGGACGGACGTGGTCCGCAACAACGTCCTGTTCAACTTCGTCCAGCAACTGAAACACGTCGGCGTACTCGCCCCGGAGACTCGGAGCCACGGCGGGGCGATCGACGAGTACGATCCCGACGAGAAGCCGTGGTTCGTCTCCCAGCCTCACGATCGCGGCGTCGATGCCGACGACACTTAAACCACCCCTGATATCGTGGAACCGGATACCTGCGGGGAGAGTTCGTGTGTAGAGATATGAACGCCTCCCTAACCCAGGCTCGACGCGACGTTCCGGACCGACATCCGAGCGTTTCCGTCGGCGAGCCCGAGGCGGATCCGGCCGAGGTCCTTTCGGCACTGGGCGATCCCGACTGCCGGCAGCTGCTGTCCGCCTGCGAGGAGCGTCCCAGAACCGCACAGGAGTGTGCCGACGCGTGTGACCTCCCGCTGTCGACGGTGTACCGGAAGCTCGAACTGCTCGGCGACGCCGGGCTCCTCGAAGAGGGCCGCCGCATCCGCTCCCGGAACAACCATCCCACCGAGTTCTCGACGACGTTCGACACCCTCGCCGTCTCGCTTCGAGCCGGCGACGAACTGTCGGTCGACTTCCGCCAGGTCGCCGCCGACGGTGACGGCCGGGAGTCCGACCCGGAAAGTCGATGACGACGATCAGACAACCTACGATGAGCGAATCCCCCACCGACGACTACGCGTTCGAGTGTTCCGACTGCGGCGAGGAGTTCGAGGTCAACTCCGGGATGCGGGAGGCGCTTTTGACCCACGGCTGTCCGGTGTGCGGTGCGTCAGTCTGCGACGAGGAGTTCACGTCGATCGCACAGTCGTGACCGCTTCACTCCCTTTGCACGCCGTTGTGGCACGCCAGTGACGGCGAGTGTACAACGTTCTCGATAGGCTGGAATCCCTGGGAAATATTTATAAATTTATACTATAGCATCAATCGTGATGAGCCACGGGATCGACGGGACGGCCGAAACGGACGACTACGTGTTCGTCTGTCCGGCGTGTGCGGAATCGATCTCTCTCGACGAGCGGATGCTGGAAGCAGTTTTGAGCCACGGATGTGTGATCTGCGGTTCGAGCGTCACCAGGGACGCGTTCGAAACCGCGTGACGGTACCCGGCATCCGCGCTGTCGGGGGCGGGTACAAGCACAACAGGCAGGACAAAGCCACTTCACAACAGTGATTAGTCGGTGCAGCCGTACGTGTAGGTAACACACGATGGCTTTGGATCAACAGACGGAGATGGCTCCCGACGAGATCGAGGAGCTGCTCGGTCGCCACGAGACAGCCGTGCTGTCGCTGGCGAACGCGGACGAGCCGTACGCGATCCCGATATCGTACGGATACGACCCCGACTCGAACCGGTTTTACTTCCGTCTCGTCTCGACTCCGGAAAGCGAAAAACGGGCGTTCCTCACTTCGTCGCCGCGCGCTCGGATAGTCGTCTACGAGGAACTCGAACCGACGTACCGAAGCGTCGTCGCCGACGGCACCCTCGAGCGCATCGACCCCGACGAAATGAGCGTCGAACACGTCGTCCAGTACGGCGGCGCCAAGCGACCGCTGTTCGAGATCTGGGGGAAGTCGAAACGCGAGCTGGACATCCAGCTGTACCAGCTCGACATCGAATCGATCGGCGGTCGACGGATCGACCTGGAGGAGCGCGAAGACGATCCGGTCGGCGAGTGAGCAACCCGGAGAGAACCCGGCTCGGACCCCCAAGCTCAAATACGCCTGTGTCCAAGCCAGTACCGTTCTGATGTCTTCCGGAATCCGCGCAACCGTCGTGTTCTCCACCCCCGACGTCTGTCCGATCTCGCGGATCTCGGCTATCACGGACACGGTAATCGACAACGTCTCCGCGAGCGTCGCCTCCTGTTCCAGCTCCGACACCTCCTCGGTGCCCGATACCACCTCCGGCTCCGACACCGACCCCGGAGACGACGATTCGAACCCCGTTACCGGAAATCCGAACCGCGTCACCGGAAGCGTCACGGAGTTCGTCGTCGACACGGCGTCACCTCCGGAGGATCTCCCCGCAGAGCTGGTGTTTTCCTACGGTGACAAACATCTCTATCGGCTCGTCCACGACGGAACCGTCGGCTGTCCCTGTGAATGTCTCGGAGAGTTCGGCTGTCCCCCACACCGATACGTAGCCCGCCGCGGAACACTCGAGATCGTATTCCACGCTGCCGACTACGAACAGCTCCAGGCAGTTATCGGGGAGCTCCGCGAGCGGTTTCCCGGAACGGACATCCGGCGACTGGTCCGGTCACCGTCCGGGGACGAGAAAAGCGACACCGTCTTCGTCGACCGCGGCAAGCTCACCGACCGACAGCTCGAGGTACTCCGGATCGCCTACGAGAAGGGCTACTTCGACCGCCCACGGAGTACGAACGCGACAGAACTCGCCGCGGAACTCGGGATAAACCAGTCGACGTTCTCGGAGCATCTCGTGGCCGCCCAGACGAAACTCCTCGCGGACGTCTTCGAGGACGGTACTTGAACCTCCCCGGATAGCGTGGCTTGAGCTACCTGCCGTTTCGGATACTAAACACGGGTATGGATCCGACGTCACCGCAGCGCTTCCGACAAGGGTCTCGGGAGGATCCCCGCCATGAGACGTTCCAGGACGACGAGGTCATCCAGCGCGTGCTGGAGCCGCTCGACGATCCCGACTGTCTCGCGATCCTCGACGCGATCGACGAGGAGTCGCTTTCGGCCCGCGAGATCGCCGAGGTGTGTGACCTCCCGCTGTCGACGGCCTACCGGAAACTCGAACTGCTGGCCGACGCCGGGATCGTGTCTCAGGGCGTTCGACTCTCCACCTCGGGCAATCACACCTCCGAATACGAGCGTCTCGTCGACGACGTGAAACTCTCTGTCTCTCCGGACGGGTTCACCCTCCGGATCTCCCGGCGGGACGTCGACCATCGGTGACGGACTAGCCCCCTGGATTCCGGATCAGCTCTCCTCTCGAGGCCCTCCACGGACCATGATCACCGAGCTTTCGGCGGTCCGTCCGACACCTTCCGCGACCGATCCGACCAGCTTGCGCTTGATGAACGGCTCCTGACTCGCACCGAGAACTGTGAGATCGTGATGTTGCGTCTCGTCGGTGATCGCACCGGCGACGTGGTCGTGTTCGACGATCGCGGTCGTCACTTCGACGCCGAACGGTTCGAGCAGCGACTCGTAGTCGGCAAACAGCGCTGTCGTCTCCTCGCGGTCCGGGTCCGATGCGTCGGGGGAGTTGACGTGCAGCAGATGGACTCTCGCGCCGTGCTGTGTTGCGATCGCCCCGGCCAGTTCGACCGCGAGTTCCCCGTGTGGACCGCCGGCCGCCGGGACGAGGACCGATTCGATCTCCGCCGACGGGGCACGGATCCGTTTGACGAACACGTCGCAGGCCGCCTCCGCGAGGAGTCGGTCCAGGAAGCTCCCGAGCACGATGTCCCGTCGCCGTGGACGGCCGTGCCAGCCGGCGAACAGTCCGTCGGCGCCGTACTCCTCGACCGCGCCGACGATGCCGGTCGCGACGTCCCGGGCGTACCGGAGCCTGGTGTCGACCTCGACGCCTGCCTCCCTCGCCTGTTCAGCGGCGGAGGAGAGCAGTTGCCGCTCCGCGTCGTCTTCCGAGAGCACCGCACTGCCCTCGGACAACGGAATCTGTGCCGGCACCTCGACGACGTGAAGCACCACGATCCGCATCGAGCGCTCTCGGGCGATATCGATCGCCGTGTCCATGAGCCTGTCTCGCGTGTCGGGGTTCGATATCGGAACCAGGAGGATACCACCCTCCGAAAGCGTGGCCATGGACGACGCTTGAACGTGCGGAACCATCAAGCTACGTTCGATCCACTGTCTGCGCCGACGACCGCCGCGTCACTGCCTCACACGGCCGTTCGTCGGGAGTGTGCCGCTTCCGTCTCGTAACCCTTAAACAGCGCCCGGCAGAACGGATTCCCATGGTAACTCTCTACGACGTCCCGGCGGAGGACCTCATCGAGGAGGTCGCCGACCGGCTCGCAGATCGGATCGAGGAGCCGGCGTGGGCCGGCCTCGTCAAGGGCGGTGCTCACAACGAACTTCCCCCCGAACAGGACGACTTCTGGTACGTCCGGACGGCCAGCCTGCTCCGGAAGGTCGCGATGAACGGCCCGATCGGCGTCGAGCGGCTCGCCACCGAGTACGGCGGGAAAAAGCGCGGATCGAACCGATACAGCGTCGCGCCCGGCAGCCACGCCGGCGGCTCCCGGAAGCTCATCCGGGCGGCGCTCCAGACGCTCGAGGAGGAAGACCTCGTCGAGACCGCACAGGGCGAGGGACGACGCATCACCGACGAAGGGCGGGCGTTCCTCGACGACGCCGCCGCGGACGTCTTCGAATCGCTCGACCGGCCGGACCTCGAACGCTACGCCTGACCGATCGGTGAACCTCGCCGGACGGCCGGTTCCACCGGATTCGGGTCCGAAATCGTTTTCCTGCCGGCAACGGAACGAATAGGTATGAGTGGCAACCCCGACGACGAACGGCTCGAAGAGCTTCGAGAAGAGAAGCTCCAGGAGCTCCAGGATCGCGCCCAGGAGGGCGACGCCGCCGAGGCCCAGGACGCAGCACAGGAACGTGCAGACGCCCAGCAGGAAGCAGTGCTCCGGCAGTACCTCACTGACGGGGCTCGACAGCGGCTCAACGCCGTGGAGATGTCGAAGCCGCAGTTCGCGAAACAGGTGAAACAGCAGGTGGTCGCGCTGGCGCAAAGCGGCCGGCTCCAGGACCGCATCGACGAAGACCAGATGCGGGACCTGCTGAAGGAACTGCAGCCCGACTCGAAGAGCTTCGACATCCGACGCCGGTAGCCGATGGATCTCGCACTCCTGTACAGCGGCGGGAAGGACTCCTCGCTCGCCGCGCTCCTCGTGGATTCGTTTTACGACGTGCAGCTGGTCACGGCCCACTTCGACGTCACCGACGACTGGCAGCACGCCGAAACCGCCGCCGAGGCGATTGGCTTCCCGTTCGAGACGATCGTCCTCGAGACGGAAGTGGCCGAGGAGGCCATCGCTCGGATGCGCGAGGACGGCTATCCCCGTCGTGGGATCCAGTACGTCCACGAACGGGCGCTGGAGGCTGTCGCCGAGCGCGACGTCGACGCCGTCGCCGACGGCACCCGTCGGGATGACCGGGTGCCGACAGTATCGCGTGCACAGGCCCAGTCGCTCGAGGATCGTCACGACGTCGACTACATCGCGCCCCTCTCGGGGTTCGGTCGGCACGCGGTCGACCGCTTGGTCGAGGCGACGTTCGACGTCCAGACAGGCCCCAGCGAGGACGTCCCGAAAGCCGACTACGAGGGCGAGCTCCGACGGTTGCTCGCCGAGGAGCACGGCGCCGATGCCGTCGCCGAAGTGTTCCCGGATCACGACCAGACGTACGTGCACGGCTTCCGGGAGTGAGACCCCGCCGGGCAAAGAGAGCACCCGGTCTCGGTGCCGGCGACCGAGGAAAGCAGGTTTCAAGCCGCCGACCCACGAACCCCGGTGCATGTACGACCGCCTGAAAGGCTTTCGCGACTTCTATCCCGACGAGATGGGCGCTCGGCGGGAGGTGTTCGACACGCTCGAGGAGGAGGCAAGGCAGTACGGTTTCCGCGAGGTTGGAACGCCCGCCCTCGAGCGAACCCAGATGTACGTCGACAAGTCCGGCGAGGAGATCGTCGAGGAACTGTACGCGTTCGAGGACAAGGGCGGCCGCGACGTGGCGCTCACGCCCGAACTGACGCCGACGGTCGCCCGCATGGTCGTCGCGAAGGGACAGGAGCTGTCCAAGCCGATCAAGTGGTTCTCCACGCGGCCGTTCTGGCGGTACGAGCAGGTCCAGCAGGGCCGGTTCCGGGAGTTCTACCAGACCAACGTGGACATCTTCGGCTCCTCGGATCCCCGGGCGGACGCAGAGATCCTCGCGTACGCCGCCGACGCCTTGACCGCGCTCGGCCTGACCGGCGAGGATTTCGAGTTCCGCGTCTCCCACCGGGACATCCTCGGTGGGCTGGTTCGCGAACTGGCCGCGGATCCGGACGGCGTCGACACCCGGGCGGCGATCCGCGCGGTCGACAAGCGCGCGAAAGTCGAGCAGGCGGAGTATCTCGGCCTCCTCGTCGACGCCGGACTCGCCGAGTCGACCGCCCGCGAGTTCGACGATCTGATCGCCGACGGGGACCTCGATGCGGTCGCCGCGGCCGGCGGCGAGAAAGTGGCGGCGGCGGTGGAGAATCTGCAGGACGTACTCGCGGCGGTCGAGGACCTCGGCGCCCGGGAGTACTGTGAAATCTCGCTTACGACCGCCCGTGGACTGGACTACTACACCGGCGTCGTCTTCGAGTGTTTCGACTCGACGGGCGACATCTCTCGGGCGGTGTTCGGCGGCGGCCGATACGACGATCTCATCGAGTCGTTCGGCGGCCAGCCCACGCCGGCGGTGGGCGTGGCGCCGGGACACGCCCCCCTGCAGCTGCTGTGTGAGCGCGCCGGTGTCTGGCCCGAAGAGGCTCCTTCGACGGACTACTACGTCCTCCAGGTGGGCGACACCCAATCCGAGGCGGCCCAGATCACCCGCGAGCTCCGGTCGCTGGGTCACGTCGTCGAGACCGACGTCGCGGGGCGGAGTTTCGGCGCGCAACTGGAGTACGCCGACTCCATCAACGCCGAGACGGTCGTCATCGTCGGCGAGCAGGACCTCGCGGACGACGCGGTGACGATCAAGGACATGGAACGCGGCGACCAGACGCAGGTTCCCCTCGACGACTTCCCGCCCGAATCCGGGCGACCGACCTACGAGGACTACGAGTAGACGGCGACCCGCGAGGGGTACCAGTCACCAATGCGCGCGTTCCGGATCGCCTACGACGGCCGACCGTTTCACGGATTCCAGCGCCAGCCGAACGTCCCCACTGTCGAGGACGTCCTCTTCGACGCCCTCCGGGCGTTGTCCGTCCTCGCCGCCGACGCCGACAAGCCGCCCGGATACGCGGCCGCGGGAAGGACGGACGCCGGCGTCTCCGCCGTCGCACAGACCGTCGCCTTCGAGGCCCCGGGCTGGCTGACTCCACGGGCGCTCAACAGCGAACTCCCGGGGAGCGTCCGGGCCTGGGCGGCCGCCGACGTCGGCGACGACTTTCACGCCACCCACGACGCCAACTCGCGGTCGTACCGGTACTTCCTGTACGCGCCGACCGGGGGAGCCGACGCGATCGACCCGGACGCGATCGACCCGGACACGACCGGCTTCGACGACGACCGCGCCCGGCGAGCGCTCTCCCGGCTCACGGGCCGGCACGATTTTTGCAATCTCACGCCCGACGACGACGGGACCGAGCGCGACCTCCGGCTGTCCGGCACTCGTGCGGGCCGGTTTTTTCTCATCGACGCGACGGCAGGCGGGTTTCCCCGCGAGTTCGTGCGCCGGCTGGCCACACTCGTTCGGTCAGTCGCGACGGGGGCGTCGTCGTTCGAACGGATCGACCGGGTGCTGGGGAGCGAATCGCTCTCGGGGCCCGACGGGATCGGCCCGGCGCCGCCGGAGCCGCTGCTGCTCCGAACGGTCGAGTATCAGGACGTCGAGTTCCAGGTCGACCCGGAGGCGGCCGACCGGACGCGGAAAGCCTTCATCGAGCGGAAGCGGCAGGGGGCAGTGCTGGATCGGGTCGCCGGCGAGGTGGTCGATCGGGTGCGCGAGTGACGTCACCCTGACGTGTTTCCGAATAACTGACGACTCAATTGATACATAAGGGGCCACTAACTGCGACCGATAGATCTTATAAATGGCGCGCGCTGGCGGGACGTTCGTGTCCCGCCAGCCAGCGCGCGAGGGATGAGCGAGCGCAGCGAGCGAATCGGTTGGGGAGGTGTGAGGGGAGGCGGTGTGCGGTGGGAGGCGGTGTGAACTTGGAGGCCAGGCGGTGAGAAAAGAGAGGATTCGGACGCATTCGATCGCGTCGACTCGCGGACGACCCGGGGACGACTCGAAGCGGACGGAACCCGGGTTCCTCGATCCTTTGGCCCCGTCTCGGTTCGTTTATGTGACCGCCGGACTACCATCGAGTATGAGCGAGGGCGAGGCCGCGCCGGGCCGGGAGATCTGGATCGAGAAGTACCGGCCACAGACGCTGTCGGAGATTCACGGTCAGGAAGAGATTGTCGAGCGGCTAAAGAGCTATATCGAGGAGGACGACGTACCGCACATGCTTTTTTCAGGTCCTGCGGGCGTCGGGAAGTGTGTTACCGGCGAGACGCCGGTGGTGACTGGAGATGGCGTTCGACGTATCGAGGACGTCGTCGGCGACGTAGACGACGGAGGTGACGGCTTCGACGAACCCGACGAGGGCACGACAGTCGCGACAATGACCGACCGCAACGAGTTCGAGTACGTCGAACCCTCACACGTGTTCGCGCAGGACGTCGACGAACTCGTCCGGGTCCGGACGCGCGACGGCGGCGAGTTCCGCGTGACGCCCGAGCACCGATTTCGCGTCCTGAACCACCACGGGTTCGAGTGGGTTCCGGCCGCCGAACTGTCGCCGGACGACAGGATTGCCCGCCCACTGTCGCTGCCGACGCCCGAGGGTGACGGGGAGATCCAGTGGCACGAGGAGATGGACCTGGATCGGATCGAAGTCACACTTTCCGCCTCGGATGCGGATCGGTACGACTTTCCCGAGACGGTGTCACTCGCGGAGCTTCACGCCGCAGACGTCGATTCCGGCGAGTGGCTGCCGGCAGTCGAGCAGATCGAGTACGTCAACGTCCGCGGTCACCGCTCCCGACCGATCGTCCCGCCGACCGAAATCACACCAGAACTTGCACGTTTCGTCGCTCTCGCCATCAGCGAGGCGAATATCGACGGTGGGAAGATCAAGTTCTACAACACGGACGAGGAACTGCTGTCCGCGTTCGAGGCCACTGCGCGGGACCTCTTCGAGGTGGAGACGACGCGGGGCGTCCAGAAGGGGGTGCCGTACGTCCGGATCGGCTCCCGCACGCTCACCCACTTCCTCGAATCGACCTTCGACGTCTTCGCGCGAGCCGCCGGCGACTCCGGAATCGGCTCGGCGATCCTCGCGGCGGACGACGCCTCTCGGGCCGCGTTCCTGCGAGCGATGTTCGACGCCGAGGCACACGTCGACAAACAGGGCGGAATCGAACTCACACAGCGTATCCCTGAACATATCACCCTCGTGTCGTATCTGCTCTCGACGTTCGGAATCCCGTCGCGGCGAAAGCGGGTGCGGAAATCCGCGACGAACGGGTCCGGAGACGAACGGACGTACCACACGCTGTATATCTCGGGAGCGTCGGCGCTATCGACGTTCCGCGATCGCGTCGGCTTCACGGTCGAAGAGAAGGCGGCGCGGCTGGCCGAGCATGCGGAAAAGAAGTCGAATCCGAACTACGACACCATCCCTGCACAGACCGTTCTTCGTGAACTCTGCCGTCGATTGGACATCCCGGTGACTGACCACTTGCCGAAGACGCTGAATCCCGACTCGCCCGGACGGGAACGATACTGTGAGGTGCTCGACGACGTGGTCGACGAGGCCACAACCCGTGTGGAGAACGTCCAGCGGGCCCTGGAACGGCTCGACGACCTCGAGCCCGAACTCGCCGCGACCGCAGGGGTTCCGGCGAGGTGGATCGACGCCCGATCGGAACTCGAACCGATCGACGTGAGAAACGAACTCTCCGAGGCCGTCGGTGTGCGTCAGGATCGTCTCCTCGAATACGCGGACGGACGCCGGACGCCGTACGCGAGTCGTTCGCTTGCGGTGCTTGCGGAAATCGATCGATCGGTGGAGGGCGCCAAATTGGATCACGTCCAGGCGGAGCTTCGGGAATGCGTCGATCTGATCGGCGCCGAGTACGGCGAAATTGCCGACGGGCTGCCGTTCGGGGCGTCCGAGCTCACGAACCTGCTCCGTTCGGAGGATCACCAGATCGAGTCGCTGACGCGGTTCGAAACGGTGGCCGAACGGCTCCGGGAAATCGCCGCCGACCGCATCTCGCTGGAAACGATCGAACTGATCGACCGGTCGGCACGGATCGGGAACGCGGAACTGTACTACGACCGGATCGACTCGGTCGAACGAGTGGAGGCAGAAGAGCGAGTCTACGACCTCACCGTCCCAGCGACGCGAAATTACGTCGCCGGCGACGTACCGACCGTCGTGCACAACACGACAGCAGCCACTTCAATAGCCCGCGAAATCTACGGTGACGACTGGCGGGGGAACTTCCTCGAACTCAACGCCTCCGACGAGCGCGGCATCGACGTAGTCCGGGATCGGATCAAGAACTTCGCGCGCTCGTCGTTCGGTGGATACGACCACAGACTGATATTCCTCGACGAGGCAGACTCGTTGTGCGTACCGCCAGGCACTGAAGTATTAACCGGCTATCCGTCGAGCCCAGAAGTAAAGCCGATAGAAGAGGTGAGTGTCGACAGCGAGCCGATTCCGTCCGTCGATTTCGAGACGAACGAGATACAATCTGACAAAGGTAAACTCGTAGATTCCGGTGTCGCAGATTTCTTCGAAATCGAACTGGAGGATGGGCGGACGATACTTGCGAGTTTGAGCCATCCGTTCTTCGTGGTCGACGAGGACGGAAGGCTGGTCGAAAAAGAATTACGTGAGTTGTCACCAGGTGACGAGATCGCGGATTTCAAAGACGACATCGGCGTGTCACGGTGTGACGTCTGCGGAACCTGGACTGCAGGCCGGTTCTGTTCCCTCGACTGCAAGAACGAGGGGCACAGTCGCGAGATGAGTGGAGAGAAGAATCCCATGTATGGGACAACCTGGTCGGACGAACGTCGAAAAATAATCGTCGAGAAGTTATCAGACGGTCGGTTTGCAGGCGAAAACAATCCGAACTACGGAGGAGAATTCCACGGTGTCCACGTCCTCGATATGGACGAGGAGACGGTCGAACGATTCCGCGAAACGATCAGCGAAATGCGATCCGGAACCCCGTGGGAGGAATGGGTCGTTGACGCCGATCCCGATAAAGTAAAAGAAAATATCGGGGAGGCCTCGGCCGAATGGTGGGAAAATCTCGATGACGACGAAAGGGAGGCAGTCATTCAAAAGAGCGTCGAAAATTGTGACTATCCCGTCTGTGACATCAGCGGTGACAACAATCCAATGCGCGATCCCGAGATTGCACAGAAGGTTTCGGAAGCGCTGAAGGGCCACGAGCCGACAGGAGGCAACATCAGACACAGTGAGGAACTCGGTCACTTGGTCCGGTCCGACTGGGAGTACGAAGTGGGGAAAGCGTTACAGGACGCTGGTATCGAATACGAGTACGAACCGGCGTTCGAACTGTCCGAGTCGGTCTATCATCCGGACTTCTTGATCGACGATACGGTAATCGAGGTCAAAGGAGTTGCCGCACTATGGGGGCAGACGGAGAAAGTAGAAGAGTTCCTAGAAACATACGGTGACGAATACACGTTCGTCGTTGTGGGCGATGGCGATCTTCCCCACCACGAACACTACGAGCGAGAAGAATTCGAGCCAACGCTCGTCACCGATGGTGGTCTACGGGGAGTTCAAACAGTAGGTGTCAGTCGGATCGAATACAGCCACCGTGGAAAAGCCTACAACATCAGTATGGAGAGGACACCGAACTTCATGCTGGCTAACGGAGTGTTGACCCACAATACCTCGGACGCCCAGTCAGCGCTCCGCCGGACGATGGAGCAGTTCTCGGACAACACCCGATTCATTCTCTCGTGTAACTACTCCTCGAAGATCATCGACCCGATCCAGTCGCGGTGTGCGGTGTTCCGCTTTTCGCCCCTCTCGGACGAGGCGATCGCGGCGCAGGTGAGAGAGATTGCCGACGCCGAAGAGATCGAGATCACAGCCGACGGGGTCGACGCCCTGGTGTACGCCGCAGACGGCGACATGCGACGGGCCATAAACTCCCTGCAGGCGGCCGCCACCACCGGCGACGTCGTCGACGAGCAGGCGGTGTACGCGATCACCGCTACCGCCCGACCCGAAGTGATCGAGTCGATGGTGACCGACGCGCTGGCCGGCGACTTCACGAAAGCCCGGGCGACCCTGGACACGCTGCTCACCGAGACCGGGATGGCCGGCGGCGACGTGATCGATCAGCTCCACCGGTCGGTCTGGGAGTTCGACCTCTCTGATCGCGAGACCGTTCGGCTGATGGAACGCATCGGCGAGACGGACTATCGCATCGCCGAAGGGGCGAACGAGAAGGTCCAGCTGGAGTCGCTGCTGGCGTCGCTGGCACTGCACGCAGACGATGAGCGGTAAGTAAAGGGAGCCGAGACAAGACCGATGTTGACGATCCTCTCCGACACCCACAGGACGGACGGGCACGGGCTCCGTGACCGGACGCTTGCGGCGGTCCGGGAGGCGGAACTCGTGATCCACGCCGGGGACTTCAACCGGGGGCCGGTGCTGGACGCGTTCGAGCGCGAGGCGACCGACCTCCGGGGGGTGTACGGCAACACCGACGACGCCGCGATCAGGGAACGCCTGCCGGCCGAACGGACAGTCGAGTACGCCGGGATCCGGTTTGCAGTCACCCACACCCGTCGGGGAGGCGAGACTGCACTCGCGCTGTTCGGGCGGGAACGCGACGCCGACGTCGTCGTCTTCGGGCACACTCACCGGCCGACGTTCGACGCCGGCGGGCCGGTGTATCTGTTAAATCCCGGGAGCCACGCCCAGCCGCGGGGGAACCGGGCGGCCCACGCCGAACTCGAGGTGACCTGTAACGGGCTTTCGGGCCGGCTGGTGACGCCGGACGGCGAGGTTCTCGAGCGGTTCCTCGTCGAGCCGACGCGATAACGCCGGGCACTCCAGGTTCCGCTCAGGTCGAGACGACGACCGTGTCTCCGATCCGACCCCCGAGACGCTGGTCCGTGTCGGAAAGCAAGATGACCGCAACGGCCCGCCGACCGACGCCCCGATAAACTAGTTCGTCAATCCTGGGTCGAACCGGATCAGTGCGACCGCCGAACGTGGACGGCGAGCGCCGCGATCAGGAGTGCAAAGACAGCCACGATTGGACCGAATCCGGGGATATCGGTGGAGGTTGCGTCTCGGTCGGCAGCGACCTCATCGTCCCCGTCTCCGACAGCGAGCGTGCCGGCGTCGGTTCCCTCCAGCGTGAGCGTTCCGCCGCGAGTCGGTGTAAACGTGAATTCGACGGTCGTGGTCTCACCGGCGTCGAGCGACACGTCCCATTCTTCGACGGGGTTGCCGTCCGCTTCGAGAACGAGGGTACGCGTGGCCGGTAGATCACCCGGGTTCCGGGCTGTCACATGCAGTTCGGTTTCGTGACCGGCCCGAACCCAGTCGGCCGGAACGTCCGCGTCGAGGACCTCGACGGTCCCGGGTTCGAGCGCGACAACGGTGACGGGAGACAGTTCGGGGAGTCTCACGCGGTGGACATCCTCGGTGTTCCCGGACTCCACGACGTCGTGTGCGACCCCATCGGCTGTCCACTCCCCGTCGGCGTAGCGCAGTACCGCGACGTTCTCGGGGGTGAGTCCGTCCGGGATCGCAGTCCGATCCAGTTCGAACCGCAGCGTCGCGTCGGTGGTTGCGTTCGCGTCGAGATCCGTGTCGAGATCGACGTACGCGAGAACATCGCCGCGGGGGACTGCAGGCCGGTCACCAGGATCGACCACTGGCTGTGACACAGTCACCGCGAACGCTTCCCGATCGCCGGCAGGATCGATTTCGAGGGAGGACAGCGACAGCGACGGCTGCACCGTCTCCGGTCCGGCCAGGTCGACCGGGACAACGACGCTGTCGTCGGTCGCGTTTTCGATCCGGACCGTGACTGCGTCGCTCGTCTCGGTCCGATTGATCGTCGGCTCGACATCGATCGGCTCCTCGTCACCTTCGTCCGTCGGTTCGGAGGACTCCGGTTCGTCCCCCTGGGGATCGTCGGAGGGACCCGGTTCGTCCCCCTGGGGATCGTCGGACGGCGGATCCGGAGTGGTTATCGGGGTGGTAGATACCGGGCCCGACGGCGATCCAGAACTCGACTCCTCGACGGTCACCACACCGACGTCAATGCTTTCGACCGAGAGATTGTATTCACCCGGTTCGTCGAACGTTCGGGTGAACGTCTCCGTTTCGGTCGCGTTAGAGTCGACAGTGACGTTCGAACTCTCGACAGTCTCGTCGTCCACCTGGAGCCGCACTGTCGTCGTCCCCGCTACCTCTCCGACGTTCTCGATGTCGGCAGTGACCTGGACCGATTCGCCTTCCTCGATCGACTCGGAGTCGAGTGACGCGTTGACGACCGAAATATCGGCGGGTTCGAGCACGTCGAGGAATCCAGCCGAGGCGTCGTTCACCGCGATCTCGTGTCCGTCCTCGTCTGCGTCCCCGGGCGTGTACGTGAAGGTGATCGTTTCTGTTTCGTGTCCTCCGAGGGAGACGGTCGTGCTGTTCTCGACCTCCCCGTCGACCACCAGTTCCGTGCGGAGATCACCCTCCCGATCCCCGTCGTTCTCGACCGTCGCACTCACGGTGACCGACTCGCCTTCGACGACGGCATGGGGTTCGAGACTCGCGTTCGTGACGGTCAGGTTCGCCGACGTTTCCACCGTGACAGTTCCGGCGTTGACGCTGTTTACCGAGACGTCATACTCGCCGGGGTCGTCAAACTGTTCGAGAAACGAAACGGTCTTCGAGGCGCCCCCGGTGACTGTGACTGTTCGGGATTTACTGATGTTTCCGTCGACCTCGAGGTCGACGACCATGTCACCGTCCCGGTCGCCGTGGTTTGCGATCTCGGCTGTCACCTCGGTCGAGCTACCCACCAGAATCGCGTCAGTGTCCACGTTCGCGTCCGTCAGCTCCAGATCCGCCGGCGTCTTGACGGAAAGGGTGCCTGCGTGTTCGTCGTTCACTGTGATGGCGTACTCTCCGGCCTCCTCCGGGAGGAAGTCGAACGTGACAATCTCTTCTTCGCCGGGGTTGACTGACACGTTCGCGTCGTCCTCGACGGTCTCGTTGACGAATAGTTCCAGTTCGAGAGAGCCGGGAGCGTCGCCGTCGTTTTCGACCGTCGCACTCACGGTTACCGATTCGCCCTCGGTGATCGTCGATTCCGAGAGCGTCGCACGAGTCACGGAAAGATCGGGTTCGGGTTCCGGCTTCACCGTGAGTTGGCCTGCAGACTGCCCGCTGACGGCGATCTCGTATTCTCCTGCCTCATCGAATTGCTGACTAAAGGAAACCGTTTCGACACCACCACCGTCGACGGTGACGTCCGCAGTATCTTCCATCTCGCCGTCGATCTGGAGTTCGGCAGTGAAGCTGCCTTCCGCCTCGCCGTCGTTCGCTATCTCGGCGGTTACCTCAACGGTCTCCCCTTCAAATATTTCATCAGCAGACAACTCCACGTCGTCCACCTCGAACTCTGCAGTCGCGGCCTTGACTTCGAGCGTGTCCCCGGATTCCCCGCTGACGGCAATCTCGTATGCTCCCGGTTCGTCGAACTGTCGAGTGAACGTAACAGCTTCAGTTGTGTCGGGTGCGACTGTGACCTCTTTCTCGTCGACAGTCTCCCCATCTATCTGGAGCTCGGCTGTGAAGCTTCCTTCCGCCTCGCCGTCGTTCTTGAGTTCGGCCGTTACCTCGACGGTTTCCCCCTCGAGTATCTCGTCTTCCGACAACTCCACGTCGTCCACTTCGATGTCGGCCGGTTCGAGCACGACGAGTGTCCCGGCTGACTCGCCGCTGACGGCGATCTCGTAGTCGTCTGCCTCGTTGGCAGTCCAGCCGAACGTGACCGCGTTACTCTCGCCTGGCCCGACGGTGACGTCCTCTCTCTCCACTACATCCCCGTCAATCTGGAGTTCGGCTGTAAACGTCCCTGCCCGATCCCCGTCGTTCTCGACCGTCGCACTCACGGTTACCGATTCGCCCTCGGTGATCGTCGATTCCGAGAGCGTCGTATCCGTCACCTCGAATTCGGCGTCGTTCACTGCGGCGTCGGCTCCGGCAACGAAGGCGACGCCCCCGGCTGCGAGGCTCGATGCGAGTACCATCGCACAGATCCAGAAGAGGAACACCTTGCTGCCGTACATGGGGATGTAGCTCTCCCGAGAAGCCATTGTAATGAATCTGCAAATCCAGTTAAGCCGGGTGCAAAACCCGATTAAGCTGAATGTAGTTCACCCACTGTCTCGAACGAAAACCCCTATAACGGTCCGCGTGCTTCGTTCCCTCATGGCATCCGAACCCGCCATCGACGTGCTCGCTCGCGAAGCGCCAGCCGACGGGTTCGGCTTTGTTTTCGCCTGATCGGCCGGCGGATCCGCCCCCGCGGTCGGGGCGGTGAAACCGGTCGGCGCGGTCGCCCGACGAGCGCGGCCCAGGCACGCCGGGTTCCCATGGAACCCGCTCGGAGATTCGGAACGGATAACTGACGATACCGACACGACACACACGACACGAATGCAACTCCCGGAACGACAGCTCGCCGTCCTGGAGGCGGCGAGCGCGACCGACGAACGGAGCATCGACGCGATAAGCGAGGAGACGGGTCTGAAACCCGAGACGGTCACCGGCGCGGCGTTCGAACTCGAGGAGACCGGACTGCTCGAGGTCGTCGAACGAACTGACGAACGGATCACGCTCACCGAGGAGGGGGCCGACTACGTCGAGACTGGCCTCCCGGAAGTTCGGCTCTACCGAGCCGCCGCCGGCGCTGGCGGGACAGACGAACCCGTGTCGATGGGGAAGGCCATCGGCGAAAGCGGGCTCGAAGGGGGAGAAGTCGACATCGCGCTGGCCAACTACGCTCGGAAGGGGTACGGGACGGTCGAAAACGGCCAGATCAGCGCCGATTCCGACGCCGACCCCGACGCCGACAGCGAGGCTGACGCCCTCGCGACGCTGGCCGAGTCGGGTGACGGCGCCGGCGTGGACGTCCACGTCGATCCCGCAGTGCTCGACCGGCTCGAGGAGCGGAACCTGATCGATCGAATCGAGCACACCGTCCGGACGGTGACGCTCACAGACGAGGGCGTCACCGCCATGATGGAGGGGATCGAGGCCGCCGAGACGGTCGATCGGCTCACCCCCGAGATGCTCTCGAGCGGGGAGTGGCACGACGTCGAGTTCGCCGAGTACAACGTCGAGGCCGACGCCCCGGAGATCCACGGTGGCAGAAAACACGTCCTCCGGCGCACCGCAGAGCGCGTGAAGGAGACCCTCGTGGGGATGGGCTTTCAGGAGATGGAAGGCCCCCACGCCGACGCGGAGTTCTGGATCAACGACTGTCTGTTCATGCCCCAGGACCACCCCGCCCGGACGCACTGGGACCAGTTCGCGCTGGACGTGCCCCCGATCCAGGAACTGCCCGAAGAACTGGTCGCTGACGTGAAGGCGGCCCACCTCGAGGGCGTCGACGAGGACGGCGACGGCTACCATTCACCCTGGACCGAGGAGGTGGCCCGCGAGGTCGACCTCCGGGGTCACACCACGTCGCTTTCGATGCGGTATCTCTCCGGGTACGCCGACGCCACCTTCGGCGGCGAGAGGGAACCGCAGCGCGTCGATTTCGAACCGCCACAGCGGTACTTCTCCGTCGAGAAGGTGTACCGCAACGACACCCTCGATGCGACACATCTGCTGGAGTTCTTCCAGATCGAGGGGTGGGTGATGGCCGAGGACCTCTCGGTGCGGGACCTGATGGGAACCTTCGAGGAGTTCTACCGCCAGTTCGGCATCACCGACATCCAGTTCAAGCCCCACTACAACCCCTACACGGAGCCGTCCTTCGAGCTGTTCGGTCGACACCCCGTCACCGACGAACTGATCGAGATCGGCAACAGCGGGATGTTCCGCCGGGAGGTGCTCGAACCGCTGGGCGTCGACTGCGACGTGATGGCTTGGGGGCTCGCCTTAGAGCGGCTCGCGATGCTCACCACCGGCGCCGAGGACATCCGCGACCTCCACGGGACCCTGACTGACGTCGAGTTCCTCCGGAACGCGGAGGTGAGCTACTGATGCCCGTCGTCGACGTCGACCCAGACGAGCTGCGGACGCTCACCGGCCAGGCCGAGAAGAGTGACGACGAACTGAAGCGGGACCTGTTCGATCTCGGACTGGAATTCGAAGGCGAGACCGAGGATGGAGCGTTCCAGCTGGAGTTCGCGCCGGACCGTCTCGACCGGCTCTCTGTCGAGGGCGTCGCCCGATCCTTGCGGTACCAGTACGGCGACGACCGGGGCGTCCACGTTCCCGACACGAACGACGCCGACTGGACGATCGAGGTCGAGGCGTCGACTCCGGACCAGCGCCCGTACGTCACGGGAGCGATCGTCCGGGGAATCGACCTCGACGACGACGCGCTGGACTCGCTGATCCAGCTCCAGGAGAAGCTCCACGCCACGATGGGCCGCAAGCGGGCGAAGGGCGCGATCGGGATCCACGACCTGGCGATGTTGAAGGGGCGGGCCACCGTCGAGGGCGCGAACAACTCGATCACGTATCGGGGCGTCGACCCCGACGGCGACACGTTCGTCCCGTTGGATTTCGACGCCGAGGTGACCCCGGGCGAGGTGCTCGAGGAGCACCCGACCGGTCGGGAGTACGCCGACCTGGTGGCCGACTACGACCGGATGCCCGCCATCTACGACGAGATCGGGCTGTTCTCGTTCCCGCCGGTGATCAACGGCCGCCGGACCGAGGTGTCGACCAGCTCCCGGGAGCTGTTCGTCGAGATGACCGGCACAGACCAGTGGACGATCGATCACATGCTCAACATCGTCTGCTATGCGCTGTCGGCGCGGGGGGCAACGATCGAGGACGTCGAGGTTCGGTATTCCGAGGACGCTCCCGACGACGCCGTCTCCACAGAGGGGAGAACCCTCCGTCGCCCGGACTTCAGCGTCGACACGAAGTCGGTCAGCCACGACCGCATCGAGACGGTGCTGGGGGTCGAGTTCGAGCCCGAAGAGGTGGTCGACCTCTTCGAGCGCTCCGGCCTCGATGCGACCTACACCCTCGGCGAGTCGGTCACCTACGAGGTGGAGATTCCGCCCTACCGTGTCGACGTGCTCCACCCGCTGGACCTCGTCGACGACGTGGGCCGGGCGTACGGGTTCAACGATCTGGAGCCGCGGTACCCCGACGTCGCGACCGTCGGTGGGCGACACGACCGCGCCCGGCTCGAGGACGCCGTCCGGACGCAGCTTGTCGGACTCGGCTTCGAGGACATGCTGAACTTCCATATGATCTCCGGGGAGGAGAACCACGACCGGATGCGGATCGAACCCGGCATGGGAGCTGACAGCGACGACGGAACCGGCGCGCCGGTGTTCGGTGCCGGCGAACCCGCCACCATCACCGAGCCGTACAGCGAGGATTACACCCAGCTGCGGACCTGGGCGCTCCCGTCGCTCGTGATGGTGCTGGAGAACAACACCCACCGATCGTATCCCCAGGACCTCGCGGAGGTCGGCTTCGTCGCCGAGTACGACGAGCGTGAAAACACCTCCGTGGCCGAAAGCCACCACGTCGCCGGCGTGCTCGCGCGCCACGACGCCACCTACGAGGACGCGAAGAGCCGCCTCGCGGCGATCGCCCGCGATTTCGGCGTCGATCTGGAGACCCCCCCGACCGAACATCCGACGTTCCTCCCCGGACGGGCGGCGTCTGTCGTGATCGACGGCGAGAGTGTGGGCGTGATCGGCGAACTACACCCGGAGGTGCTGGTCGAACACGATCTCGAACTCCCGGTTGCCGCCTTCGAGTTCGAACTCGACGCACTACGATAGGACCGCACTCGGGCAATCACTCGAGCCGCACCGCGGTGCCGTACGCGAGGATCTCCGCCCCCGTGTCGGCGATGCCGGAGGTCGTGAACCGGACGTTGACGACCGCGTCGGCGCCGAGCTCCTCGGCTTCCTGTTGCATCCGCGAGAGCGCCTCCTCGCGGGCGTCGGTCAAAAGTTCGGTGTAGCCTTTCATCTCTCCGCCGGCGATGTTGCGGAGACTCTGGGTAAAATCGCGGCCGACGTTCCTGGCACGGACTGTGTTACCTCGGACGACTCCGAGCGTTTCGGCGACGTCCCTGCCTGCAATCGAATCGGTGTTGGAGAGCTGCATACGCTCCCATCGACGGGATCCTACTTAAGGGCCCCCGCGCGCTGGGCTCTTTGCAGCCAGTGGTCTTTTGAGGGCTCCCTGCGGCCACCCGGACATGGACGTTCCGGAGATGGCGTTCGATCACGCCGGCATTGCGACCCGCGAGGCCGACGAACTCGAGGCCCTTTTCAATGAGCTGCTGGAGGCGCCCGTCGCCCACCGGGAGCGGTTCAACGGCATGGACGTGATCTTCCTCGATCTGGGGAACGGCTACCTCGAACTGCTCGAACCCCAGGAGGGCGGAACCATCAGCCGGTACCTCGAACGGCACGGGCCGGGGGTCCACCACCTCGCGTTCGCGACCGACGACGTCGCCGACGCCCTCGAGACCGCACGCGGGATGGGGATCGAACTCGTCGACGACGAGCCCCGCCCGGGCGCGTGGGGTCACGAGGTCGCCTTCCTGCATCCCGGCTCGACAGGTGGTGTCCTCGTGGAGTTCGTGGAACACGGGTGAGCGAACCGACGACCCAGCCCACTTATAAGGTCATCCCGCTCCCATCCCGAGACATGGAGTACACTACCTTGGGCGACACCGGGATGACCGTCTCGAAGATCTGTCTCGGCTGCATGAGCTTCGGCAGCGGACACGACTGGATGCTCGACCGGGAGGAGAGCCGGGAGCTAATCGAGCGGGCGATCGAACTCGGGGTGACGTTCTTCGACACCGCGAACGTCTACTCGACCGGCGAGAGCGAGGAGATCCTCGGAGACGTTCTCGCCGACTACGACCGCGACCGGATGGTCGTCGCGACCAAGGTGTACGGCGAGATGGACGAGTCGAACTCCAACTCCGGCGGTCTCTCCCGGAAGACGATCGAGCAGGAACTCGACGCGTCGCTGGACCGGCTCGGTATGGACACGGTCGATCTCTACCAGATCCACCGGTGGGACGACGACACGCCGATCGAGGAGACGCTCCGGGCGCTCGACGACGCTGTACGGCGGGGACAGACCAGGTACGTCGGCGCCTCCTCGATGTGGGCCCACCAGTTCGCCGACGCGCTGTACACGAGCGACCGGCTGGGCCTCGAGCGGTTCGCCACCATGCAGAACCTCTACAACCTGGTCTACCGGGAGGAGGAACGCGAGATGCTGCCGCTGTGTGAAAAAGAGGGCGTCGGCGTGATCCCGTGGAGCCCCATCGCGGCGGGCTACCTGGCGCGCCCCTACGAGGAGGACGACGCGACCACCCGGGGCGAACACGAGTCGTCGCTGGATCGACCGTATCGGGAGGGTGGCGGCGAGGAGATCAACCGCCGCGTCGCGGAACTGGCCGACGAGAAGGGCGTCAAGATGGCCCAGATCGCGCTGGCCTGGCAGTTCCACACGGGCGTGGTCGACGCGCCGATCGTGGGCACCTCGAGTATCGAACACCTGGAGGACGCCATCGAGGCGCTCGATATCGACCTCCGCGACAGTGACGTCGAATACCTGGAGGAGCCGTACGAGCCCGTGCCGATCAGCGGTCACGAGTGATACGCCGACTGCATTCGGTGGCCATCGACTGCACCTATTACATCCCTCGGTTTTGTTAATTTCCTCCTCTTTTTCTAGATACTAACCCTTAAATACCAGTACAGGACAACTCGGAATATACACGGAGCGGTCTGTCGATGGATGGGACGCCAGCCCGACCGGAGGGCACAAACGAGGGATCGTCGTCGAGTGGCAGATGGAACGAAACCCACGGAGGAACGCCGACTGTTCCGCCGCCGGAACCGCCTGACAGTCCCGATGCGTGGTACGCGCCGGAGGTGCGTGCCCAGTACGAGGTGATCGAAGACGTTGTCGCGACGATTCAGGAAGTCGACGGCGAGTTCAGGTACGACGTCCGCGAACCGGGGCTCGCAGCGGGCGACCGCGACGGGCTCCGAACCGTCCGGGAGTATTTCTCGGGGGGAAGCCACCGCCGACCGCTGACCCGGGAGGGAGCCATCGAGCGCGCCCGACGCGGGTTCGCCCCGAAATACGAACGGGCGCTCGATCGCCTGCTCGACGCCTCCCCGGCCGCCCGACGCCGAATCGACTACCACGCCCTCTCTGCGTTGCGGCTGTTCGACGATCTCACTCCCGTCGCGCTCGATGGGCGGGTCGAGGTCGCCGACGTCGGGGACGACGCCGAACTCGTCGTCCACACCGATCGGTTCGCGCCGGTTCACACGGGCTACGCGGGCGACGCCAGATTTGCCGAACGCGTCGCCGGGGAGCGACTCGGCACCTACAGCGTCGAGTTCGCCGGGTTCGAGGTCGACGTCGTGATATATCGGGAACACCTCCTCGGCTCGGACCAGTTCACGACGAAATACGCCGTCCTGGAGCCGGATCTACTGCCGGGCGACGAGCAGCTCATCCGGGAGTGTAAAGCGCGGATCTGGGAGACGAACGTCACTCGCGTGCTGGAGGACCGTCGATCGTTCGTCGAAACGCGAGCCAGGCAGTTCCTCTCTCGGCGGCTCACCGCCCGGAACACCCGGGCGTGGCTCGACGCCACCCGGTACCGCCTCCGGTCGGCGCTTTCGGCGTACGATCTGGCGGTGCCGCCGGTCGACTCCCGGTTCGCGCCCGATCGCCTCGACGATCTGGTGTACTACGTGCTGCGAGATCTCGTCGGTCAGGACATCCTCACCGTGCCGATCCGGGATCCACATCTCGAGGACGTCGAGGCCAACCGGATCGGCGAGCGGGTGAAGGTGATCCCGAGGACGGGGACGCTCCCGTCTGCCGGCGTCGGCGGCGACCGGGTGCCGACGAACCTCCGGTTCGACGAGGAGACCCGGTTCGTCAACGTCGTCACCCAGCTCGCGGCCCACGACGGCACCGAGCTCAACGCCGCGACGCCCAGCGCGAAGGTCAACCTCGACCTCGACGGCGTCGAACAAACCGTCCGGTGTGCGGTCGCGCTGCCCGTAATCAGCGAGGGAGGTCCCCACGTCTCGATCCGGAAACAGGCGACGGACGTCCTCACGCCCGTGGATCTGGTGGAAAACGACACTCTCTCGACGGAACTGGTCACGCTGCTGTGGCTGCTGTACGAACACCACGGTGTCGGACTGTTCTGCGGCCCGACCGGGGCGGGAAAGACGACGTTGCTGAACGCCCACATGCCGTTCGTCGGGTTCGACGACCGACCGATCAGCATCGACGAAGGGTCGCGGGAGGTCGTGTTTCCCCACGAGACAGGGATCTCGCTGACGACCCGCGAACACGAAAACGAGTACAAGCGAGTCACGATGGCCGAGTTGATGACCGAGACGAACTACCTCAATCCCGACATCGAGGTCATCGCGGAGATCAACACGCCGGCGTCGTTCGAAACCTTCGCAGAGACGCTAAACACCGGCCACGGGCTTTTGGGCACACTACACGCCGACGACGTCGAGACGCTGGTCAACCGGCTGATCGAGCAGGGGGTTCCGTCGTATCTGCTCCGCGAGATCGATCTTGTCGTGTTCCCCCGTCATGTCGACGGCGACCGGTACGTCGGCCGGATCGTCGAATTTCTCTCGGCGGGGGAGTACGAGGATCTGCCGACCGACGCATGGGAAACGGCCCCGGACGACCGGGTCGACCGAACCGATCGGGCCGGCGTCGTCTCGAAGGGAAGCAGCGAGATCTACTGGAATACGGTCGCCTGGAGGACGACGGACGGGGAATTCCGGTTCGCGTACGACCATCCGAACCTCGGGGGAGCGGACAGAAGTGAAAAATCGACGGTCGGGGATGGCGGCCGAACGGAACGCGGCCCGAACGCTCTCGACAACGAACGCTTCGGGTTCCGGTTCTTCCACCGGCTGGCCGAACGAACCGATCGCCCGGTGTCGGCAGTCGAACGGGAGTTCCATCGGAAACACCGTTACGTCGCGTACCTGGTCCAGGAAGGGATCACAGACGTCGACGAACTGTTCTCCTTCCTCGCGGACCTGACCGCCGACGAAGCGGCGACCGTCGAACGCGTGAGCCGCGGACGCGCGGAGACGGAGTCTCCAAACGGGCGACCCCAGGCTGGGGGCGACAGATGAGCGTCGACGCCGACGACAAGCGACTGTCGCTTCTGGATCGTGCGCTGTACGCACTGTTCGCCCGCCACGCGGACGGGACGAAACACGCCACGGCCCGTCGTCGGTATCGGGCGACAGATCTGCGAGTCAGTTTCGACGTGTTCCTGTCCCGGCTGTATGCCCTGTCGTGGCTGCTTTCGTCGTTCGCCTGCGTCCTCGGCGTCGGCCTCCTCCTTGCGGTGCCGGACCGAACCCTCGCGGGGGTCGACGCAGTCCTGCTGCGGATCGCGAGCGTCCAACCGTTCACTGCCGTCTCCCGTCTCTCTATCGCCGTCGGATGCGCCGCCGTTCTCGCGGTTACGGTCAAGGCGGCGACGATCCGGACCGGTGGGCTGTATCTCCGGTGGATGGCCACCGCCCGTCGAAACGACATCGAACGGACGCTCCCGGGTGCAGTCCGGTATCTCCACTCGCTTTCCTCCGGGAGCGACGACGCCCGCGAGATGCTCCGGCGGACCGCCCGAAACGACGCCTACGGCGAGTCGGCAGTCGCCTTCAGGAAGACGCTCAACACCGCAGAGCTCACCGGGAGCCTCGATGCTGGACTGAGACGGGTCGCGCGGGACACGCCGTCCAGGGAGTTGCTCGCGCCGTTTCTGCTGAAGTTCCGCGAACACGCGATGCAGGGCGAAGACGCGCTGGAGAGCTATCTCCGCATGGAGAGTCGGATGTTGAGCCACCGCCAGGAACGGGCCCGCACCCGGGCATCCGGCTATCTCGAACTCCTCGCCGAGCTGTTCGTCGTGTTGCTCGTGTTGCCCGCACTGTTCGTTATCGTTCTCACGGTCATGAGCGTGCTCGCGCCCGGCCTGGCCGAGCCGGTGTCGACGCCTGCCGGACCTGTCAGCATGCGGGCGCTCGCCGTCTATGGGAGCGCCGGGTTCATCCTGCTCGTCGGCGTCGCTGCGGTGCTGGTCGTAGAAAGCGTCCGCCCGGACGATCAACACACGAGTTACGTCCGTCCGGACGGCCCGGTGGCAACTCTCAAAACTGCACGGAGCAACCCCGCAAGCGCTGCGGTCGTCTGTGTGCCGCTCGGCGTAGCCGTCGCGATTGCCACCACGCAGTCCGGCACAGGGCCGGTGAACGCGATCCTCGCCGGGTACGTCGGGTACGGGCTACCCGTCGGTGTCGTCGCTCTGCGGCGAGCACGGCTCGACGATGCCAAGGACAGGGAGATCCGCGACTTCGTTCACGCCGTTTCCGGACACGTTTCGCTCGGACGGCCGTTCCCCGAAGCAGTCCGGGTCGTCGCAAGGGAGGTCGATCTCGGGCCGCTCGACGACGACGTCGCCGATCTGGGGTTCAACCTCGGACTCACCTCCGCACCCGAAGGCGTCCGGGAACGAAACGTCGCCGCCGGTGGGACGCTCCAGGGCACCTCCGACAGGCGAACCGCCGCGCTGGATCGGTTCGTCGAGCGTGTGGGAACGCCGCTGGGGGAACAAACCGTCGGGCTCGTCACCGGCGCCCTCGAGGCCGGCAGCGACACCGAAACCGTCTTCGAGAACTTGCAGTCGGAGATCGGCCGGCTGTACCACGAAAAGCAGTCGCTGCGGTCGGCGATGCTCGTGTACGCGGTCGTCGGGTGGACCACGGCGATCCTCATCGTCGGCATCGTCGTCGCTGTCAACCAGTACATCGTCGACGGATTCACGCAGCTGTCGTCGACGCCGGGGACGGCAGGCTTCGCGCTCGATCCGGCGACGATCGACCCCGAGCGCGACGGCTTCCGGTTTTACGTCGTCACTCAGGCGACGATGCTCGCCTCCGGTTGGTTCGCCGGGATCGCCTCCCGGAACAGATACGAGGCACTGTTACACTCCGGCGTGCTCGTCTGTATCTGTTATCTCGTCTTCGCGGGGGTGGGTGCGATATGAACCGACGACCGGTCGGGGTCGGTTCGTCCGCTCGCGCCCAGTCGGAGGTCGTCGGCGTCGCGCTGTTGCTCGGGATCGCCGTACTCAGCCTCGGGGCGCTCACGCTCACGATTGGCGTCACTCTCGAGGAGAACGCCGCCACCGCGGACGCGAACGCAGTCGCCACCGGCCTCGAGCAGGGGATCGAACCGGTCACGGCGACGGGCACCCGCGAATCGACGCTGTCGTTTACTGACGGAACGCTTCGAACCACCGAACGGACGATCCGCGTCCTCGAGGACGGCCAGCCGATCTCGACGTGGGAGATCGGCGCGGTCGTGTACGAAACCGACGGCCATCGCGTGATTTCTCTCGGCGGTGCAGTCGTCGAGTCTCGGGGTGGGTATTCACGAGTTCACGAGGGGCCACCGGTGGCCGCATCCGAAGGAGTGCTCCTCGTCGGCGTCGTCGATCTCGATCCAGTAGACCCGGTGTCGTACGGGGGAACCGGAGCTTCGACGCTCACGCTCCGGACGACCGTCTCGCACGACCGCACCGAACTCGGCGACGGCGAGTACGCCGTCGCTGTCGAGACGAGGACGACCGACGCCTGGGAGCGGGAACTCGAACGTCAGGGGGCGTCCACGTCGGTCGAAACGTTTAACGGAGACGACGAGCCGAGCGTCGTGGCACGGTTCGACGACGAGCGAACCGGCTACGTCGTGGTACACGACGTCGAACTCGAGGTGTACCATGGCTGATCCTGTCTCGAGGAGAAAAGCCCGCAGTTTTCTCGGCGGAACCGACCGGGCGACGACTGCAGTCGTCGGGAAAACGCTCGAGACGGCGCTCGTGGTCCTTTTCATCGGCCTGCTCACGACGACGCTGCACGCCGGGATCGCCCCCGCCTACGAGCGCGCGGCCGGCGAGGAGATCGCCGATAGGGTTCTCGTGGCCGCAAGCGAGGAGATCGAACGGGCAGCCCCGCCCGAGCGCCACGGCACCGAACGCTACGGGGTCGAGCTGGAACGGCGGGTGGACCTCCCACCCCGAATCGCGTCCGGGCAGTACAGGGTGATCGCGGAGGGCACCATCCTCCGACTCGAACATCCCGAGACGGAGATCGAAGCGAGGACGGAACTTGCGATTCCGGCGTCGGTGACTGACGTCACCGGAACCTGGCGAAGTGGAGCGGAAACGGTGCTAGTGATCGAGGCCGGACAGAGCGATGGGCCCGCCGAGGAGGATGGGGGAACGATCGACGCGACGATCCGCCTGGAGAACCGATGACGCAGGGAACCGACGTCGGACGACGGCAAACCGGACCGATCCGAGGGCAGGCCAACATGGTGAGCCTCGCGGTCGCGCTGCTTTTGCTCGTGGGTGCCGCCGGATCTGCGATCGCGATCGCACACGGATCGCTCGCTGCCGCCGAGCGCGACCCCGCCGAGCGGAACGTGGCGACTGATCTCGCCGACCGGCTCGTCTCGCCGGACGTCGATCACGTTCGCCGGGAGAACGTGCTCGATCGAAGCGAAACCGAGGCGCTCTCGGTCGACGACGTGGAGTCGCTTTCACCCGGGATCGAAGACCGTCCGTTCCGGATCCGGATCGACGGTCGGACGCTGCTCGAACGGGGTGATCCGTCGGGGGGAACGAGCGTCGAACGGCTCGTCGTCTTCGCCACGGACGACGAACGGACCTACCGGCTCGACCTCGAAGAAGACGACGCCGTGACGGTGCCACGCCGGACCGACGAACTCCGGGTCACGATCGCTCCCGAAAACGACACCATGGTGTCGACGATCCGGATCAACGATCGCGTCCTCCTCCACGATCCGGGTGGGCTCGAGGGGACCGCAACCGCGTCGGTGCCCTGGACCGCGACGCTCCGAGTGACCGTCGACGCGGAGGGGACCGACGGCGTCGTCGCGATCACTGCGACGCCGGAGACCACGGCGAAAGCCCGGCTGGAGGTGACCGTCGGTGCCGGGGGATGACCGGACGCAAATTCGGACTGATCGACGGACCGAAGGTGCTTCTCGCCGCGGACAGCTGTCGATCACGCTGATCGAGGCGATCGTCGGGGTCGTGTTCGTGTTCGGTGTCGCCGTCACGTTCGGGATCGGCGTGCCCGCCGCGGGAGCCGACACCGCACAGCTGGACCGGTACGCATCGGACACCGTGACCGTACTGGAAAACGAGCCGCCGCGCCACGTCGGCGAAACCCGGCTCACCGAACTCACTCGGTCGGCGTCCGGCTTCGACCGCGAACGGGACGCCCTCGAGCGGCGCGTCGGGCTGATCCTTCCGGACAACGTGTTCTACCGGGTGGAAGTGTCGGGACCGGACGGGCCGTACGGCGCGGTCGGACAGCAACGGCCACGCGGCGTGCCCGTCGGATACGCGGCCGTGACCACCAGACACGGGGAGGTCGAACTGTGGGTGTGGTACGGATGACCGGCGAGTGCCGACTCACAGCGGGCCAGTTCGACGAACGCGGACAGCTCGTGCTCGTCGCAGCGGCCGTGCTCGCGCTGGCGCTGGTTCCGATGGCGTTCGCGTACCTACAGCTCGGGTATCACGGCGACGTGGGCGCCGATGTCGAAGCCGAAACCGAACTCGGTGACACCGAACGATCGCTGGAACGGGCGGTCGAGCACGCGAGCGGGGAGATCGACGGCGAGTACAGTTGGAACCGACGGGAGGCTGCAGTCGAGGGGTTCCGAGACCTGCTCGAGGACGACCTCGACACGATCGAACGGCTGGGCCACACCGAGGGCGTGGTGATCGAGATCGCCAGCGCGGCGGAGCCGGCGTCGGCGTGGCAGGCGGAGACGTGTCCGTCCGGTCCGATGCGCTCGTTCGGTCCCTGCGAGCGGATCGACAACGTCGTCGTCCAGGAACGAGCCGACGAGACCGCGCTGCTCGCGGCCGGATTCGAACTGCGGCTCGCCACGCCGGACGATGAGGCGACCGTCGAGGTGGTCGTGGTCGTTTTCGCGTGAGGCGGCCGAACTACCGGTCGCCTGCGACCTCCTCCGTGAACCCCCACTCGTCGGCACGCCGCTTCGCCTCCTCCCGCGCCTGTTCCTGGATCGCCTCGACGCGCTCCTCGTCGGCCAGGAACGCCTCGAGTGGATCCTCGTCCTCCCCGGAGTCGCCGACGTCGGGTGCCTGCCGTCGGGCCGCCGCCGCGAGCTCGGCGTCCCTGGCCAGCTGTTCGGCCGCCGCACCCGGCGGGACGCGAAAGGGGTCTGCGGCGTCGGGCGCGTGGAGGGATCTGATCGCCTCCGGATCGGTCGCGTAGCGTTCGACTCGATACGGGCCCGGATCGGCGATCCGGGCGAGTGCCCGCGAACCCCGTTCGTCCCCGGCGACGTCGTACGCGAGCGTCGGGATGCCCTCCTCGAACGTGAGCACACCCCGGACGTCCCCGTCGAGCAGCAGCGTCTCCTGGGGTTCCAAGAGGAGATACCCGGTGAGTTCCGCTTCGAGCGCCCCTCGGAGCGCGGATCCGAGGTCGGCAACCACTCGGGAGCTGCGCAGTTCCCCCTGTGGAACGGAGAGTCCGCGCGAGTCATCGAGGGTCAGGGCAGTCATATCGGTCTGATCGTCATGGCGGTCTGATCGTCATGGCGGTCCGGTCGGCTGGCCGTCAGTGGGTCTCCGGGACGACGGCACTTTTGAATCTGGCAGCGACGTCGTCGGCCCGTCCGGTCCGCGGTTCGAGTGCGCTTGCGGCCTCCCGATAGGCGTCCGCGGCGGCGGAGTCCGGTGCGTGCGCGAGAAGGGGTTTTCCGGCCCGGCGACCCTGCCTGATCGCGTCGCTTTCGGGCACCGCCGCGAGCGTCGTGCCGCCGAAGTAGCGTTCGGCCCTGTCGGCGACATCGCCGAGTTCCCCCCGGACCCTGTTGAAGAGGATGCCGGCAGTCTCCGTCCCGTACGACCGGGCGTACTCCTGGGCCTTGAGCCCGTCCGAAAGCGACGGAACAGTCGGCTGGAGCACGACGACGATCCGGTCGGCGAGCACCAGCGGAAGCACCGCCGACTTCGAGCCGAGCGCCGCCGGCGAGTCCAGGAGGAGCACGTCGGTTTCGCCCGCGAGTTCTGCGACGACGTCCCGGAGGCGGGCCGGATCCGCGCGTTCGAACGCCGCGAGGCTCGTCCCACAGGGGACGACCCGCATGCCGAACCGATCGTAGGTCGCCTCCGAGACGGCCGTGCCGGTCCCCTCGACGAGCAGATCGTGAAGCGTCACCTCGACGTCGTCCAGACCGGCGTGAAACAGCAGGTTCGCCATCCCGGTGTCGGCGTCGACGACCGTCACCTCGTAGTCGGCTGCAAGTGCCATCCCGAGCGCGAGGGTGCTCGTGGTCTTTCCCGTCCCCCCTTTCCCGCTCGCGACGGCGATGGCTTCGACCATACTCGTGGTCCCTCGGTTCTCGGGTTAAAACCACCGTTCCGAGGCGCGAATACATCCCCTCCGGCGCCGCTCGCCAGTCGGTGACACGCTCCGTTCGACTCAACAAGTTTTTACGCGCGCTGGCGATACCGGACTGTATGGCTAAACAGAAGGCCCGATCGGTCGGTAGCGCCGGGCGCTTCGGCGCGCGATACGGGCGCGTCTCCCGCGTTCGCGTTCGCGACATCGAAGACGAGATGCGCTCTGCGACCGTCGACGGCAACGACGTGAAACGGATCGGCACAGGCATCTGGGTCGACGAGGAGACAGGCGAGACGTTCACTGGCGGGGCGTACCGCCCCGAGACGCCGGGTGGAACGCAGGTCAAACGCTCGATCCGCGCCGCGCTGTCCGGCGACGACGACGAGTAACGATGGCGTACAAGTGTTCCCGCTGCAAACGCGACGTCGAACTCGACGAGTACGGCGGCGTCCGCTGTCCGTACTGCGGCCACCGCGTGCTGTTGAAGGAGCGCGGCGGCGGCATCAAGGAAGTCGAGGTCGAGTAACGTCGGATCTGCCTCTTCGAACCCGGACGTGAGCCGCGTGACCGACACCCATTCTGCGACGCTGTCGTTTATCTACCCCGACGAGGCGAGCGCGAGCACCGTCGCCGCCGCCGTTGCGGTCGAGCAGGGCGAACTCGACGACGACCGGGCCGGCGCCGCCGTCGCGTTGCGGGATCGAACTGTCGAGGTGACAGTCGATGCGAGCGACCTGGTCGCGCTGCGTGCCGGGATCAACAGCTGGACCCGGCTGGTGGACATCGCCGAGCGCACCGACGAGGTCGCGAAACGTACCGGCGGTGCAGACGGTTGAAGCCTGCACTCAAAGGATCGTCCCGTGTTTCTTGTCCGGGACGCCTTTCTCGAGGTCCGCATAGAAGTCGAACCGGGCGACGAGTTCGTCCCTGAGCGCCGAGGGAGAGACGATCTCGTCGATGACGACCTCGCTGGCCATCCGATGGACGTCGATGTCCTCCCGGTACTCCGCTCTGAGCTCCCGTTCGCGGCGCTCGCGTTCCTCCGGGTCGTCGATCTCCCCGAGCTTCCGGGCGTACACCGCGTTGATCGCTGCCTCGGGCCCCATGATGGCGATCTCGCCCGACGGGAGGCCGATCACGCTCTCGGGGTCGTACGCCGGTCCGCCCATTGCGTAGATCCCCGCACCGTACGCCTTCCGGACGATCACGGTCTGCTGGGGAACCGACGCCGCGGACGTGGCGTAGATGAACTTCTTGCCCTCCTCGAGGATCCCGTCCTTTTCCACCTGCGAGCCGGCCATGAATCCCGGCGTGTCACACAGGTACAGCAGGGGGATCTCGTAGGCGTCACACGTCCAGATGAACTCCGCGGCCTTGCTCGCGGAGTCGGGGAAGATCGCCCCCGAGCGCTGGGTGGGCTGGTTTGCGACGACCCCGACCGGGCGGCCGTCGATCCTGGCGAGGGCGGTGACGATCTCGGTGCCGTAGTCGGGCCGCAGCTCCAGGACGGATTCGGCGTCGACAACCCGCTCGATCAGATCGTGGACGTCGTACGGCCGGTTGGGCTCTTCCGGAACCAGTTCGTCGATGCCGTCGGGACTGTATCGTGGCGGCTTCGGCTCCGATCGCGGCGGCGCGTCGCCGGCCTTGTCGGGGAGATAGGAAATGAGTTCCGCGACCAGTTGTCGGGCGTGGGCCTCGTCGCGGGCGATGAGGTCCGCCGAACCGGAGTGGCGGGCGTGGACCGCGGGGCCGCCCAGCTCCTCGAGGTCGATCTCCTCGCCGGTCACCATCTTCACCATCCGCGGGGAGGCGATCGCCATCGCGGACATCCCCTCGACCATGATCGTGAAGTCGGCGAACACGGGTGTGTAAGCGGCTCCCGCGATACAGGGGCCGTACAGCACGCAGATCTGGGGGACCCGGCCGGAGAGCATCGAGTGGTTGTAGTAGTATTTCCCGATGCCCTCGCGGTTGGCGAAAAAGCCGGTCTGTTGGTCGATCCGCCCGCCCGAGGAGTCCATCAGATACAGCACGGGTTTGCCGGTCTTGAGCGCCCGCTGTTGCATCCGGAGGAACTTCTCGACGCCGTGGGCTGCCATCGAACCGGCCTTGACGGTGAAGTCGTTGGCCATGAAGTGGAGGTCCCGCCCCTCGAACGTCGCCGCACCGGTGATGAGCCCGTCTGCGGGGACTCTGTTCCCCTCCTCGTACTCCTCGACCTCCGGGCTGTTCGGATGCCACGCGTCGAAGTGCGCGAACTTGCCGTCCTCGAACCGCAGGCCGGTCGGCGCCTCGCCGTCACCCCCCTGGCCGGGGTCGGGGTCGACTGGTCTGTCCTCCTCGCCGAACCACAGTTCCAGCCGATCGCGGACGAACAGTTTGCCCTGTTCGGGGAGTCGGTCCCGGTACTTCTCCGGGCCGCCCTCGAGGATGTCTTCGATCTCCTCGCGCAGGGCGGCCTCCCGCTCTGTCGGACCGAGGTCGTCCTCGAGAGGGTACTCCGTTTCCGGTGGGGTCGCCGTGGCCGTTGGTGCTCCCTCGTCACCGACGTGGACTTCGATCTCGACGGCGAGATGCTCCGAGAGGGCGGCGGCGATCGCTTCCGCCTCCTCGTCCGTCGCACCCGACCCGACGTGTACTTTCATGACGGTCACTCCTTCCGGCGGTCGCAAATTCTTTTCGCCCCCACCGTTGTTATGAGGTCTCTCTTCGCTCGAACCTCGCTCTGCTCGCTCACGGCTCGCTTCGCTCGCTCACGGGTCTCCGAGGTTCTCGCATTCGCTCGAACCTCGCTATCGTGAAATTATTCTGAAAAGTAGCAGGTGAATCGCCCCGGGGTCAAGCCCCGGGGCATTCTCCTCGACAGCCTGTAAAACGTCGGGGGAAACAGCCTCGGGCGGAGTGACCCGAGGCTTTTAAAACCGGTTCCGACGCCCGCTGGCAGTCCAGGGATCAGTCGGCGTCCCGTCGCGAAGTCGGAAATCGCGAGCGCCGCGCGTTCCGAGCCCCTCGAGGCGACCTGCGAACGCCCATCGCTTGCCGTCCCAGTTCGGCTCGGCCCCGGCGTCGGCTGCGGCTGCGGCCCGATCCCGCAGGTGGGCACCGATCGCCGCGGCGATGGCCGCCGCCTCCTCGTCGGACGCGTCCTCGGGGATGTGAAGTTGCATCGTCGCTGCCTCAGATCGGGATGTTGCCGTGTTTCTTTTCCGGGAGGCTCTCCCGCTTGGACAGCAGCATCTCCAGGTCGTCGACGAGCCGTTTGCGCGTGTCCGGCGGCTCGATCACGTCGTCGACGAAGCCGCGATCCGCCGCAGTGTACGGGTTGGCGAACTCCTCGCGATACTCCTCGATGAGCTCCTCGCGCCGGGCCTCGGTGTCGCTTGCGGCCTCGAGCTCGTCCGAGTAGAGGATGTTGACAGCACCCTTCGGCCCCATGACCGCGATCTCGGCGGTGGGCCACGCGTAGTTGACGTCGCCGCCGATGTGTTTCGAGGACATCACGCAGTAGGCCCCGCCGTACGCCTTCCGGGTGATGACCGTCAACAGTGGCACCGTCGCCTCCGAGAATGCGTACAGCAGCTTCGCGCCGTGGCGGATGATCCCGTTGTGCTCCTGGTCGGTGCCCGGCATGAATCCGGGGACGTCCTCGAAGGTGACGATTGGGATGTTGAACGCGTCACAAAAGCGGACGAACCGCGCGCCCTTCTGGGACGCCTCGATGTCGAGCGTGCCGGCGTTGACCCGGGGCTGGTTTGCGACCACGCCGACGCTGTAGCCGTCGAGGCGCGCGAAGCCGACGACGATGTTCTTCGCGAAGTTCTCGTGGACCTCGAAAAACGACCCCTCGTCGACGACCGCCTCGATCACCGCGACCATGTCGTACGGCTTCCGGGGCTCGTTCGGCACCAGCTCCGACAGCTCCTCGGGAGTGCGTTCGGGATCGTCCCACGGCTCCACGCGTGGCGGGTCCTCGACGTTGTTCTGGGGCAGATACGACAGCAACCGGGCGATGTCGTCGAGCGCGTCCTCCTCCGAGTCGGCCGCGAAGTGGGCAACCCCAGACGTCGAGGAGTGGGTGACCGCACCGCCCAGTTCCTCGAAGGAAACCTGCTCTCCGGTCACCGTCTCGATCACGTCCGGGCCGGTGATGAACATGTGGCTGGTGTCTTTCACCATGAACGTGAAGTCCGTGATCGCCGGCGAGTACACCGCTCCGCCGGCACACGGCCCCATGATCGCCGAGATCTGGGGCACCACACCCGAGGCCTCGGTGTTGCGCCGGAAAATCTCCGCATAGCCCGCAAGCGAGGCCACGCCCTCCTGGATGCGTGCGCCGGCCGAGTCGTTGAGCCCGACCACCGGCGCGCCCACGTCCATCGCCTTGTCCATCACCTTGCAGACCTTCTCGGCGAACACTTCCCCCAGGGACCCGCCGAAAACTGTGAAGTCGTGGGCGAACACGAACACAGTCCGCCCGTTGACCTCGCCGTAGCCGGTGACGACGCCGTCGCCCGGGATCTGCTTTTCCTCCATCCCGAACTTGTGGGTCCGGTGAGTCCGGAACTGATCGAACTCGTGGAACGTCCCGTCGTCGAGGAAGTAGTCGATCCGCTCCCTGGCGGTCATCTTCCCCCGATCGTGCTGGGCCTCGATCCGCGCTTTTCCGCCGCCTTTCTCCGCGTTTTCGCGTCGGCGACGGAGCTCCTCGATGCGGTCGTCGGTCGTCATCCGGGATCACTCCGCCTCATTGCCCCAACGGTCAGTGAGGCGGGGGATAAGAATTCCGGGACCGAACGAACGGACGAGCCGGAGCGCAGTCCGGTCTAGTGGCGTGAGCCCACAAGCTATTCATCTCCAGCGAGCGACCGGTCGGACATGATCGACGAGACGGTCGCCGAGATCGAGGAGATGCGCACACACAGCTCCTCGACGGTCGCGGTCAAAGCGGCCCGGGCGTTCGAGGAGCTGCTCGATCGGGAGTACACGTCGCTTACCCCCTTCGAACGTGACGTCGAACAGAACGCCGGGGTGCTCCGCCGGGCAAACCCCTCACACGCAACCCTCCACAACGCCGTCCGGGAGCTGGAGGACGCGGTCGTCGGGAACGCCGACGACGTGACGTCGGCGAAGGAACTGCTCCGGAAGACGATCGATCGCGTGATCGACGACGTCGAATCCGGCAAACGCAGGGCGGCAGAGAACGCCGCCGACACGTTCGCGAACGGCGAGACGATCCTCACACACGACTTCTCGACGACCGTCCTGGAGGCCGTCGAGGCCGCGGCTGCCTCCGGTCGCCACCTCGAGGCGTACGTCACCGAGGCGCGTCCGCGGTACCTCGGCCGGAAAACCGCACGGACGCTCGCGGGAATCGACCGCGTCGAACCGACGCTCGCGGTCGACTCCGCGATGGGCCACCTCCTCCGGAACTGTGACCGCGTGGTGCTGGGCATGACCTGCATCGCCGACGACACCTACTACAACCGCGTGGGAACGTTCCCGATCGCGGCGACCGCACGCCAGCTCGACGTGCCGGTGGTCGTCGTCGGCTCGGGGGCCAAAGTCGTCGGCGAGGAGTTCGTCTTCGAAAACGAGTTCCGGCCCGGAAGCGAGGTGATGCTCGAACCCGTCGAGGGCGTGAGGATCGAAAACCCGACCTACGACGCCACCCCGCTGTCTCTCGTCGATCGGGTGATCACCGACGAAGGGACGTTCGAACCGTCGGAGCTGTAGCCCCGCGTCGGGTGCCCCCATGAACATCCATGTCGGATAAGGAAGAACAATGACCTTATATTACCTAATGTGTGGGTTAGTGCCCCTATTTCATTTATGAGAGACCCTTTATAGGACGGTTCCAGAGGCCGGTGTATGACCGAGCCACGTAGTGACACACCCGGCTCGCGGGCGGGGCTCGCCGCGCCCGACGACGACCGGTCGAACTGCGGCGTCGGCGTGATCGTCGACCTCGACGGCGGCGTCGACCACGACAACGTCTCGGACGCGCTGGAACTGCTCGCGAACCTCGAACATCGCGGGACAACCGGCGCGGAGCCGAACACCGGCGACGGCGCCGGGATCATGTTCCAGCGACCCGACCGATTTTTCAGGGCGATAGTCGACGCCGACCTGCCCGAAGAGTACGGCGTCGGCAGCTTTTTCATGCCACAGGATCCGACAGTTCGTCGGCGGCTCCAGGAGCTCGTCGAGGACGCGCTTGCGGAGTACGACATCGAGGTCCTCGCCTGGCGGGACGTGCCGACCGACAGCGCGGACCTGGGTGCCACGGCTCGCGAGTCGGAACCCGACGTCTGGCAGGCGTTCTGTGTCCCGGCCGAAAGCGATGTCGCCATCGACGCCTTTGATCGATCGCTGTACGTCGCACGGAAAGCGATCGAGTCTCGGGCGGCCGACGTCGACGGCGCCGAACGGTTCCACGTGCCGTCGCTCGATCGTCGCCGGGTAGTTTATAAAGGACTGCTGAAAGGGACGCAGCTGTCGAGCTACTACCCCGACCTCAGGGACGAACGCGTCGAAAGCGGTGTCGTCCTCGTCCACGCGCGGTTCTCGACGAACACGCTGGGAGCGTGGCACCTCGCGCATCCGTACCGGACAATCATCCACAACGGCGAGTTCAACACGATCCGGGGAAACATAAACTGGATGCGGGCCCGCGAGACGGATCTGGAACACCCAAAGCTGAGCGAACATCTCGACACGATCCGGCCGGTGATCGACGACCCCGAACAGTCCGACACCGCCTCCGTCGACAACGCCCTGGAGCTGTTACTGCAGGGGGGTCGCGAGCTCCCGCACGCCTTGCGGATGCTCGTTCCCGAGGCGTTCCGCGGAGACTCGCTGATGGACGAGGACCGCAAGAGCTGGTACGACTTCCACGCCTCGCTCGTGGAACCGTGGGACGGCCCGGCGCTCGTGGTCGGCTTCGACGGCGAGCGGGTCGCCGGCGTGCTCGATCGCAACGGGCTCCGACCGTGCCGGTACGACGTCACGACCGACAACCGGCTCGTGATGGCCAGCGAGGCCGGCGCACTCGAGACCGACCCCGCCGAAATCGAAACCCGTGGTCGACTCCAACCGGGACAGCTGTTCGTCGCAGATCCCGAGGAAGGCCGGGTGATCCCGGACGACGAAGTGTTCGAAGACCTCGTCGACGAGAAGTACGGCAGGTGGGTCGACGGAGAACAGCAGACCCTCGAGGAGGTCACCACCGGGACGAACCGGGGAGCGAACGGTGATTCCCCCGTCGAATCGCTCCGCGCCCACCAGACCGCGTTCGGCTACACGACCGACCAGCTCGATCACTTGCTCGAGCCGATGGCCCGCGACGGGAAGGATCCGGTCGGATCGATGGGGGACGACACTCCGCTTTCCGTGCTGTCGGAGTTCGACCGCCCGCTTTTCACGTACTTCAAGCAGCTGTTCGCGCAGGTGTCGAACCCGCCGATCGACTACATCAGGGAGGAGCTGATCACCTCACTCGAGTCGCGTCTGGGCCACCAGCGCAACCTGCTTTCGGAGTCGCCGGAACACGCCCGCCAGCTCGTCTGCGAGACGCCGGTGCTCACCGACGCCGAGACGGCGGCGATAACGCGGTTCGGCGAGGGCGACGACGACCGGTTCGACTCCGCCGTGATCGACGTCACGTTCGCCCCCGAAGAGGGCCTCGAGGACGCGATCGAGCGGGCCCGGGCGGACGCCCGCGAGGCGATCGAATCCGGCGCCGACCTGCTGGTGCTGTCCGACCGCGAGATCGGCCCCGAGCGGCTCCCGATCCCGAGCCTCCTCGCGACGGGTGCGGTCCATCACGACCTCGTCCGGGAGGGACTACGCAACCACGCCGGGCTGGTCGTCGAGTCCGGGGACCCCCGCGAGGTTCACCACCTCGCAACGCTCGTCGGCTACGGCGCCGGCGCAGTCAACCCCTACCTCGCGTACCGATCGATCGAGGACCTCGTCGCTGGCCCCGACGGCGCAGATCCCGACGAGGCGGTCGCCGCCTACCGGACGGCGCTGGAGGACGGACTGCTCAAGACGATGGCCAAGATGGGGATCTCGACGGTCGAATCCTACCAGGGCGCCCAGATCTTCGAGGCGGTCGGACTCGACTCCGGGCTCGTCGCGGAGTACTTCGAAGGAACCGAGATCCGGACCGAGGGGATCGATCTCGCGCGGATCGAACTCGACGTCCGGAAGCGACACGCGGTCGGCTTCGGCAGCGATCCCGAACTCGAGACCCACGGGGAGTACGAGAACCGCTCGTCGGGGCTCCATCACAGCTGGAACCCACAGACCGTCGGCACGCTCCAGCAGGCGGTCCGGTCGGGGGACTACGAGACCTACCAGGAGTTCGCGAATCTCGTCAACGACGAAACCGAAACCCTCCACACGCTGCGGGGGCTCCTCGAGTTCGACTCCGACAGGTCTCCGGTTCCGCTCGAGGAAGTCGAGCCGGTCGAAGAGATCGTCCAGCGCTTCTCGACGGCCGCGATGAGCCTCGGGAGCCTCTCGCCGGAAGCCCACGAGAACAACTCGATTGCGATGAACCGGATCGGCGGGAAATCCAACACCGGGGAGGGTGGGGAGCCTCCCGAACGCTTCGACACGGAAAAAGAGTGCAACGTAAAGCAGGTGGCCTCGGGACGGTTCGGTGTCACCAGCCGGTATCTCCAGTCGGCCGACGAGCTCCAGATCAAGATGGCCCAGGGATCCAAACCCGGGGAAGGGGGCCATCTCCCCGGCAAGAAGGTAAACGAGATGATCGCCCACGTCCGTCACTCGACCCCCGGCGTCGGGCTCATCTCCCCGCCGCCCCAGCACGATATCTACTCCATCGAGGACCTCAAACAGCTGATCCACGACCTGAAGGCCGCGAACCCGGAGGCCGACGTCAACGTGAAGCTCGTCGCGGAGGCGGGGATCGGAACGATCGCCGCCGGCGTCGCGAAGGCGAACGCCGACGTCGTCCACGTCTCCGGCCACTCGGGAGGCACCGGCGCCTCGCCGAAGACGAGCATCAAAAACGCCGGCGTACCCTGGGAGCTCGGGCTCGCAGAGACCACCCAGATGTTGCGGACAACCGGACTCCGCGACCGGATCAGGGTGTCGACCGACGGCGGCCTCCAGACGGGGCGCGACGTCGCCGTGGCAGCACTGTTGGGTGCCGAGGAGTACGTCTTCGGCACCGCCTCGCTTGTCACCTCCGGCTGCGTGATGGCCCGTCAGTGTCACGAAAACACCTGTCCGGTCGGCGTCGCGACTCAGCGTGAAGAACTGCGCAATCGTTTCCCGGGACAGCCCGACCACGTCATCAACTACATGACGTTCATCGCCCGCGAACTGCGGGAGATCATGGCCGAGCTCGGCTTCAGGTCGCTGGAAGGGATGATCGGCCGGCCGTCACTGCTCGTCCAGCGGGAGACTGACCACCCGCGAGCGAAGGCGCTTGACCTTTCATCGGTCGTCGCCGAACAGGCGGGCGACCGGCGGACCAAAACCCGGCCACAGTCCCACGTCGACATCGACGACCAGCTCGACTGGAAACTCATCGACGCCGCCGACGCGGCCATCGACGACGGGGAGTCGGTGTCGCTCTCGGCGGAGATTTCCAATGTCGATCGGGCAGTCGGTGCGACCCTGTCGAACCGGGTGTCGGCCGCTCACGGGGCGTCCGGGCTCCCGCCGGAGACGATCTCCGTCGACTTCTCGGGGGTCGCCGGACAGAGCTTCGGTGCCTTCCTGGCCTCCGGCGTCGCCTTCGAACTCGAGGGGGCGGCCAACGACTACCTCGGGAAGGGACTCTCCGGCGGACGGGTCGTCGTCGAGACCCCAACCGAGGCCGCGTACGATCCCGCCGAAAACGTGGTCGTCGGCAACGTCGCCCTCTACGGCGCGACTGATGGGGAGTGTTACGTCAACGGCGCCGCAGGCGAGCGGTTCGGCGTGAGAAACTCCGGAGCGAAGGCGGTCGTGGAGAGGCTGGGCGACCACGGCTGTGAGTACATGACCGGCGGCGTCGTGGTCGTGCTCGGCGAGACGGGACGGAACTTCGCCGCCGGGATGTCTGGCGGCGTCGCGTACGTGTACGATCCCGAGGGAACGTTCGAACGGACGGTCAACACCGGCATGGTGAGCCTCTCCCGGGAGCTGTCGAAACGCGACGAACGGATGATCAGGCGACTGGTCGAGAACCACGCTGCCCTGACGGGATCTGCCAGGGCCGACGAACTGCTCGACTCGTGGCCGGGCGTCGTCGACGACTTCGTCCGTGTCTTCCCCGACGCCTACGCCAGCGTGATCGAACAGGAGGGCCGCGCCGACGTCCGCGAGGAGCTCCCGCCGAGCGCAGCCGTCGGTGCCAGCACCGACTCCGACGCCGTTCCAGCGCCCGACGACGCCACGACCGTCCGGTAGCGGGATGACACGCGCTGGAGGTTAGTTGTCGGCGGGGGTATCGTCCGGATCCTCTCCGTCTGCATCCGAAGACTGATCCGAGTCCGAGTTTCGGCTCTCTCCGTCACCGAGTTCGCGTTTGATCGATTCGAGTTCCGCGTCGACGTCGACTTCCGGCTCTTCATCTCCGTTAGACTCTTCGTCCCCGTCCGGTCCCTCGAGCTCGTCCGGCTCGGTTTCCTCGTTTTGTGCATCCGCCGAGTCGGATCTCTCATCGGACTCCCCGGTCACGTCGATCGTGACCGCTCCCGAGGGGCTCGTATCGTTCGTCTCTGGGCCGCTCGCGCCACTGTCTCGCCCTGCACCGGTCCCCTCCCGCTGCTCTTCTCCATCGAGTTTCCGTTCGATTTCGCGGCTCAGTTCCCTCGCGTCCTCGATCACCGACCGCGCCTCGGGCTCGTCGGGCAGGTTTTCGTTCGCCTCCGACAGCGCGGTTCGCAGCTGTGAAAGCGCCGAAGAGAGCTGGTTCGACGCTTCGGTTCTGGCGCCGGACAGCCGGTCCCGTGTCTCGTGGCCGGCCCCGGCGGCCTCGATCCCGGAGCGGTTCGGGTCCGCGAGTCTGAGAACCGCCTGCAACAGCTCCAGCGACCGGATCGTCGCCTCGAGCATCGCGATCACGGTCGGAATCGTGTACCGGTCGGTGAACCGAAGGAGTTCTCCCGGGGTCGGTGGTCGCGGCAACCCTCGACTCCGCCCCTCGGCTCGCAGTTGGGTTCTGAGCTCCTCCAGGGTCGACTCCAGCTCCCCGAGCAGCTCGCGGAGTTCCTCGTCGTCGCGGGCGGACATATCTGCCCTTGGTACCGGGGGCTGAAAAGCTCCGCTCCTGTGGGCCATGGTGGACGTTCGAACGTGCTGTGAACTCTAAATTTGTTTACTGATGTTTGGAAACGTGTATCATACCGCGGTGTGCATACTCGAGTATGGACTTCGAACTAACCGACGAGCAAAGGGCACTCCGCGAGGAAGTGCGACGGTTCGCGGAAAACGAGATCCGGCCGGTCGCGACCGAGTACGACGTCAACGAGGAGTATCCCCACGAGGTGATGGACAAAGCCGCCGAAATGGGCCTTCTCGCGCCGCACATCCCGATCGACTACGGGGGGGTTGGGTACTCGTCGGTCGAAATGTGCATCCTGACCGAGGAGTTGTTCGCTGCAGATCCCGGGATCGGACTGTGCATCACCAGCGCCGGGTTCGGCGCCGAGGCGATCATGGAGTTCGGCACCGAAGAACAGAAACAGGAGGTTCTCCCGCCGCTCGCGGAGGGCGAGGCCGTGATGGGATCGGCGATCAGCGAGCCGCAGGCGGGATCGGACGTCACCTCGATCAGCACCCGGGCGGAAAAGGACGGCGACGAGTGGGTGATAAACGGGAACAAGATGTGGATCACCAACGGGACCGTCGCCGACTACTTCGTGGTGGTGTGCGAGACGGATCCCGAGGTCGAAGACCGCTATTCGGGGTACTCCCAGATCCTCGTCGAGGCGGACCGTGACGGCTTCTCCGCTGACAAGATCACCGGAAAGCTGGGAATCCGTGCCAGCGACACCGCCGAGCTGATCTTCGACGACGTCCGCGTCCCCGAGGAGAACCTCATCGGAACCCGCGGGATGGGGTTCCTGCAGCTGATGCAGTTCTTCGACGAGACGCGGACCGCCGTCGCCGCCCAGGGCGTCGGGATCGCGAAAGGCGCCGCCGAGCGCGCCCTGGAGTACGCACAGGAGCGCGAGCAGTTCGGCCGGTCGATCAGCGAGTTCCAGTCGATCCAGCACAAACTCGCCGACATGCACACCCGCACGGAGGCCGCCCGGCAGCTGACGTACAAGTCGGCCTGGAGCGTCGACAACGGCGGCGACGACCTCACGATGCTGGCGTCGATGGCCAAGGAATTCGCCTCGAGGGTAGCCCGCGACGTCACCGACGAGGCGGTGCAGATCCACGGCGGCGCGGGGTACGTCAACGACCACGACGTAGAGCGACTCTTCCGCGACGCGAAGATCACCCAGATCTACGAAGGGACCAGCGAGATCCAGAAGAACATCATCGCACGGGAACTGCTCGGCAAGGGCTTTTGAACCTGAGAGCAGTCCAATCTCGGAGACGACCGGTCCCTCTCCTCGGTCGAGATAAGTAGAGTTTTGAGCGGGTAGTCGGACCTTGTTGGTGATGAGACTCGCGGACGAACCCGACAGGAGGTGGTTCGGTGCCGGCTGAGCGTGGACGGCTACTGGTACCGGTGAAGAACACCGCAACGGTTCGCAAAACAGTCGCGCACGCAGTCGAGCAGATCGCCGCCGCGGACGGCGAGCCCGAACTCCACTTCGTCTATCTCGCGACCTGGCGGGACGACGACCCCGGATCGTCCGGGCGATACGCGGAGGCGACGGATCTCCTCGACCGGATCGAGGTGTGGTGTCGATACGACGCAGAGGAGGCGGGCTACGAGGGGACGATCACGGACGAAACGGTCCACACGGCGGTCCTCGGACACGGAGAGTACCTCTTCGGAGCGGACGACTACGCGGAACTGCTCTTCGAATACACCGACGAACACGGGATCGAGACAGTTCTGATGGATCCAGAATACAGTCTCGTCGGGCGGTCGACGCTGCATCAACCACTGGATTTCGAACTCGAAGCGCGCGGATTGACCGTCGAGGAGGCCCCGGTCGAGCGGCCCTCCAGGCGACAGCGGCTCGCCCGCGAGCTTTCTGCCGGACGGTTCCTGTTCGTGTTCGGCGTTTCCTATCTGTTTTATCTCGTTTTGGGCGGATTTTCCGGACTGTTCGACGTCGTTACCGGTGCGGTCAGCGCCGCGATCGTCGCGGGAGTGCTCTCGACGATTACGATCGATCGCGACCCCTCGTTCCCGGAGACACCGCTCCGCCTGCTCCGGCTGGCCGTCTACGTCCCGTACCTGTTCGTCGAGATCGTCAAGTCCAACCTGATCATCGCGTCGGTGATCCTCCGTCCGTCGATGCCGATCAAACCGCGACTCACCCGGGTGCGGGTGTACGTTGGTCCGGGCGTCCAGCTCACGACGCTCGCGAACAGCATCACGCTGACGCCCGGAACGCTCACCGTGCGGGCACGGGATCAGGACCTCTACGTTCACTCGCTGGTGCCGTCGGCCCGGGACGGGCTGTTCGCCGGCTCGCTGGAGCGGTGGGTCCGGTTCGTCTTCTACGGTCGGGAGGCCGCACGGATCGCGAGCCCGGAAGAGCGAGGCGACACGGAGATCCTCCAGGGACCTGAAGCCGACGCAGTTATCGAGGACGGGCCTCCGGACGCCGATCCCGACGACGACGGCTCCGACGAAGAACGGGAGGTGAACGACGAATGAGTTTCGTCGAGACCACCGTCGTGGCCGGCTTCTCGCTCGGTGAAATACTGATCGCGATCGCGGCGCTGTTCGTTGCGCTCGCGATCGCGATGCTGTACCGCGCGATCGACGGTCCGACGATCCAGGACCGGGTGCTTGCGGTGAACGTCCTCGGAACCAACACCGTCGTCATCCTCGCACTTCTGGGTGCGGCGCTCAACGAGCCGTGGTTCCTGGACATCGCGCTGGTGTACGCGCTGTTGAACTTCCTGATGTCGGTCGCGATCTCGAAGTTCACCGTCGAACAGGGGGGAGTCATATGAGCGACCTCGAGCTGGTTCGCGTGGTGCTCGTCCTCCTACTCGCAATCACGGGGCTGTTTTTCACCCTCGTGTCCGCGACCGGCGTGATCCGGCTGCCCGACGTGTACGCCCGCGCCCACACGGCCTCTCAGGCCGACACGCTCGGGGCGGGCTTTGCGCTCGCGGCCGTCGCGATCACACTCGGCTGGGAGCCGACCACGGTGAAAACCGTCTTCCTTTTGTTTTTCATCTTCCTGACCAATCCGACGGCGGCACACGCGATCGCCCGTGCCGCCTTCGAGGAAGGGATCGAACCGTGGACCGAACTCGACGAGGAGGGGGGTGAACAGCCGTGACGCCGATCGAAGCCACCCTGATCGTGTTCGTGATCGCGACGGCGATCGCGACGGCGTTGTTCCGCGACGTGCTGGCGTCGATCGTCGTGTTCGGCGCCTACAGCCTCGGAATGGCGGTGCTGTACACGTTCTACCGCGCGCCCGACGTCGCGCTCACCGAGGCGGCGATCGGTGCGGGCGTGACGACGATTCTGCTGCTTTTGACGATCGCGAAGACGGTCCGGCTGGACCACGAGCGAACCTTCGAACCGATTTCGTGGCCGGCAGTCGGCGTCGTCGGGTTCCTCGGCGCGCTCATGCTCGCGACAGTCCCGTCGATCTATCCGGTTGGGGATCCCGACGCACCGGCGTGGGCCAATCCCGAGGTGACTGGCTACTACATCCAGAACGCGTATCCCGAAACCGGCGTCGAAAACGCCGTAATGGCCGTCCTCGCCGGCTACCGTGCGTTCGACACCTTCGGCGAGGCGGTCGTCGTGTTCGCGGCCGGGATCGCGGTTCTGATCGCCCTCAACAGGGAGGTGTTCACATGACCGACCTCGACGAAGTCAGACAGCAGCCGTATACGGAGAGCCAGGTGATCATGTCGACCGTGCGCGTGGTCGCACTGTTCGTGTTCACCTACGGGCTGTTCGTGACGTTCCACGGCGCCGGGTCCCCCGGCGGGGGGTTCCAGGGCGGCGCGATCATGGCGGCTGTCGTTTACATGATCGCGTTCGCGTTCGGCATCGAGGCCACGAGGCGGTGGCTCGAAAACGCGGTCATCGTCGGGCTCGCGGCTGTCGGCGTCGTGATCTTCGGCGGCGTCGGCGTCCTCACGGTCGCCCTGGGCGGCAACTTCCTCGATTACCCGATGCTCGCCCCCCTCCTCGAACCACTCGTAGCGCTTCCGCCCAACGAGATGACGAAGTGGGGGATGGAAACCGTCGAGATCGGCGGAATCGCGCTGATCGTCGCGTCGGTACTCGTCGGCCTCTTCTTTGCGCTCGCTGCGGGCTTTTCGGCGGTCGCACTCGACGCGGGACGACTCCCCGAAGAAACTGCCGACTCCGAGGAGGTGGCAGAATGATCGAACTGCTCACGACGAGACACGCCTACATTGCGTTCGTACTGCTGGTCTGTATCGGACTGTACATGATGATCGCGAGCCCGAACATCGTCAAGAAGCTGATCGGGCTGAACCTGTTCCAGACGGCGGTGTTCCTGCTTTTCGTCGTCGCCGCGTACGTCCAGGGCGGCACCTCGCCGGTGATCCCCGCCGGCGCACCCGAGACGTACGTTAGTCCGCTGCCGCACGTGATCGTGCTCACCGCCATCGTCGTGGGAGTGAGCCTCACCGCGGTCGGGCTCGCGCTCAGCATTCGGGTGTACTCGGAGTTCGGAACGCTCCGGATGGACGTACTCAGGGAAATCGTCCGCGAGAACGGAGAGGTGAACGATGACTGACGTGTTGCTCCCACTGCTGGTCGCGATCCCGATCCTGGCCGCGGTGCTCCCGCTCGCGTTCGGCCTCCGGTTCGAGAACGTCGGCTGGCCGGTCGCTGCAGCAACGACGCTCGTCGTTCTCGTCGTCGCCGGCGGTGCTGCCCGCGAGGTGTTCACCGACGGTCCGCTGTACCACGAACTCGGCGGGTTCCCTCGGCCGATCGGGATCGAACTCGTCGGCGACGAACTGTCGACGCTGGTCGTACTCCTCGTCGCGCTGGTGTCGTTCGCGGTCGTGCTGTACGCCCGAACCGCCGGCCCGCGGGGGAACCCGTTCTACAGCGGCTACCTCCTCCTGGTCGGCGGCCTGATGGGCGTCTCGCTGACGGGCGACCTGTTCAACATGTTCGTGTTCCTAGAAATTGTCGGGCTGACGACGTACGCGCTCGTCGCAGCCGACCGTTCGGGCGAGGCCGCCTACGCCGCGCTCAAGTACCTGTTCATCGGGACGGTCGGCGCGTCGCTGTACCTCATCGGCGTCGGCTACGCCTTCCTCGCGACCGGGACGCTGAACATGATCGACCTGCAGACGGCGCTTGCCGACGTCGGCTACACCGACACGCTGGTGCAGGCGGCGTTCGGGTTCATCGTCGCGGGTTTCGCGATCAAGATCGCGCTGTTCCCGGTCCACACCTGGCAGCCGGACGCCTACCAGCACGCCCCAGACAGCGTGAGCGCGCTGATCTCGGCGCTGGTGTCGACGGTCGCCGCCTACGCTTTGATCCGGGTCGTGTACACGGTGTTCACCGTCGACTTCCTCGCGGCCAACCCCGCGATCACCGACGGCGTGTTGTTCCTGGCGACAGTGAGCATTCTCGCAGGGTCGGTGCTTGCGGTCTCCCAGTCCGAGATCAAACGGATGCTCGCGTACTCGTCGGTCGCCCAGTTCGGGATGATCGCCGCTGCGGTGCTGATCGCGAACGACACCGCCCTCACGGGGGCGATCATCCACCTCGTGGGCCACGGCCTGATGAAGGGGGCGCTGTTCATGGGTGCCGGCGTGCTCGCGGCGGCCTACGGCGTCCGGACCCTTCGCGAGTACGCAGGCCTCTCCGCCAGGGCCCCGTACACGGCCGGGGCGATCTCCGTGCTGGGGCTTGCGCTCGTGGGGATCCCGCCGTCGATCGGCTTCCTCGGCAAGTGGTACATCGCACTGGGGGCGATCAAGGGGGGACACTGGCTCGTTGCCGGCGTCGTCTTCCTGTCGACGCTTTTGACCCTGGCGTACGTCGCCCGGCTGCTCGAGAAGTTCTACTTCACCCCGGCCGGCGTCGAACACCTCGGCGGGGTCGACCCGATCGGGTCGGGGAGGCCGGCGACCGACGGCGGTTCCCACGCCGAAGGGGACGGTTCGGATCCCGCCCCCGAGGGCGGACACGACGAGCACGTCCCGCCGGCGGTTCCGGTCCCGGTGAGCCGGCGCGCTGGCGTCTCCGCCGTGATGGTCCTGCTTGTCGTCCTGGCCGCGGTCGGGGTTGTCGCGCTCGGCTTCGGGAGTAGCGTCTTCGAGTCGCTGATCGACCCGTTCGTCGGGAGGGTTCTGTAATGGAGGTATTCGACTACCGACCACTGGCTGCGGTTCTGGTCTCGCTCGTCGGCACGGCCGCCATCGTGGCGCTGCACCGCCGACCGAACTACCGCGAGGGTGCGACGATGCTCACGGCGCTCGCGAAGTTCGGCATCGTCGCGAGCATGCTGCCGGCCGTCCTCGCGGGCACGACGTTCGTCTGGTCGTTCGGGACGTTCGTCCCCGGCGTCGAGTTCGCGCTCCGTGCGGATCCGCTGGGGATGCTGTTCGCGTTCCTCGCCAGCGGCCTGTGGATCATCACGTCGCTGTACAGCATCGGCTACATGCGCGGGCTCGACGAACACGGACAGACGCGGTACTTCGCCTCGTTCGCCGTCTCGCTGTCGGCGACGATGGGGATCGCGTTCGCGTCGAACCTCGTGACGATCTTCGTCTTCTACGAACTGCTGTCGGTGGCGACGTACCCGCTGGTCGCCCACGACGAGGACGACCGCGCCCGGTCGGCCGGTCGGAAGTACATCGCCTACACGTTCTTCGGCGGGGGCGTACTCGTGCTCGCCGGGACGGTGCTGACGTTCTGGCTCACCGGCACGACCGACTTCACCGCCGGCGGGATCCCGATGCTCGCGGAGGTCGCCGCCGCCGATCCGTGGCTCGCGAAGCTGACGTTCGTGCTGCTGGCGGTCGGGTTCGGCGTGAAGGCCGGCCTGATGCCGCTCCACCAGTGGCTTCCCGAGGCGATGGTCGCGCCGACTCCGGTGTCGGGGCTGTTGCACGCGGTGGCGGTCGTCAAATCCGGCGCGTTCGGCGTCGCACGCGTGACGCTGGACGTCTTCGGCCCGGAGCTTGCGTTCGATCTCGGGATGGGACTGGCGCTGTCGGTGCTGGCGGCGTTCACGCTGACGGCGGCGTCGCTGATCGCGATCCGGAAGGACCACCTCAAACAGCGGCTCGCCTACTCGACGGTGTCACAGCTGTCGTACATCGTGCTCGGGCTGGGGCTGTTCGGCTGGTACGGGCTGATCGGCGCGCTGTTGCACATCCCCGCCCACGCGTTCATGAAACTCACCCTGTTCTTCTGTGCGGGGGCGATCCACGTCGAGACCCACACGGATTACATCTCCCAGATGGCCGGCATCGGGAAGCGGATGCCGGTGACGCTTGGAGCCTTCGCGGTGACGGCTGCGGGGATGGCGGGGATGCCGCTTTTGGCCGGCTTCGTCTCGAAGTACTACATGCTCATCGGCGCGGCGGAACTCGGCGGGGTGTTCCTGTACCTTGCGGGCGCCCTGCTCGTCTCCGGCGTGCTCAACGTCGTCTACTTCTGGCCGGTCGTCTACACCGCCTTCTTCGAGGCGGAGGACGACCACGACGCAAAACCGCTGGTCGATGCCCCCATGGGCGGCGAGCGTCGCTCCCTACTGGCGGCGACCGACGGCGGCCGTCCCCCGGAGGACGGCGAGGGGACCGCCGAGGACGACGACGTCGACATTCCCGACGCCGAAGGGGACGACGGCGTGATCCAGCCGGACTTCTCGCCGGGCGACCGGGACTACTCGGAGCCCGCCCCAACCGTCGACACCGGCGACTATGCCGTCGACCAGTATCCGAGCGATCACCTCGAAGACGATCACGACGAACGTGGAATCGATCACGACGATCACCACGACACAGAGGACCACGACGATCACCACCACGGCGGCCCGCCGACGGGCGGCTGGCGGCGGCTCTCGGCCCGCGAGGCGCTTGCGGGTCGTGAGACGACCTGGTTCATGCTCGGGCCGATCCTGGCGGCCGCGCTGGGTGCGGTGCTGCTCGGGATCGTCCCCTACCGGATGGTGTTCCTCGGGCTCATCGAACTCATCGTCGAGAACGCGGGGGTGATGCCATGAACGAGCTACTCGCCGCGATCCCGCCGTTCCTTCCGGTCGCGATCGCCGCCGTGCTTGCGGTCGTGTTGCCGCGTCACGCCGGCCACGCGGTCGGAATGCTCGCCGCGCTGTTCGTGCTCGGACAGTCGCTCGTGATGCCGGCGACGACCCCTGCGACCGTGCAGTTCCTGGGCTTCGAAACGGTACCGATCTTCGTCGACCAGTTCACGCGGCTGTACGGGGTGGTGATCGGCTTCCTCGCGGCTGCCGCCGTCGCGTACTCGTGGGGCAGCGACGCCGCGCGCGTCCAGACAGGCTTTGCACTCGCGTACGTCTCCAGTACACTGGGGATGGTGTTCGCCGGCGACTGGCTCACCCTGGTGTTCTTCTGGGAACTGATGGCCGTCACGTCGACGCTTCTGGTGTGGCACTACGGCGGCGAGGCCGTCCGGGCGGGTTACCGCTACGCCATCGCCCACGGGATCGGCGGCACGCTCCTCCTGGGCGCGGTGACGCTCCATTACGCCCGGGTGGGGTCGTTCCTCTTCGAGGCCAGCACCGGAATCGCGGGGAGCCTCGGGACGCTGCCGTCGGTCGCGGCGCTGCCGACGCTTTTGGCGGCGCTGGGGATCGGCGTCAACTGCGCGTTCATCGGGCTGCACACCTGGCTGCCCGACACCTATCCGCGGCCCCACGTCGCGGCGTCGGTGTTCCTGTCGGTGTTCACCACCAAGACCGCCGTCTACGCCATGTACCGGGCGTTCCCGGAGGGCGGCCTCTGGCTTGCGTATCTCGGCGGTGCGATGGCCGTCTACGGGGTCTTCTTCGCGCTGCTGCAGTACGACCCCCGGCGGCTGCTCTCGTATCACATCCAGGCCCAGGTTGGGTACATGCTCGCGGGAATCGGCCTCGCGTCGCTCGGCGGCGATCTCGGCAACTTCGCGGTCGCCGGCGGGATGGCACACGCGTTCAACAACGTGCTGTACAAGAGCCTGCTGTTCATGGCCGTCGGCGTCGTGATCTACCGGACCGGGATCAACGACATCCGGAAGCTCGGCGGGCTCTGGAAGGTGATGCCCGTCACCTTCGTCGTCTACGTGATCGGGGCCGCATCGATTACCGCAGTCCCCGGATTCACTGGCTTTATTTCGAAAGGGATGGTGATCGACGCCGCCCACGAGGTGAGCAACGTACCGCTGTTCCTGGGTGAGGACCTGCTGTGGTGGCTGCTGATCGTCGGCGGCGTCGGCACGTTCATGTCCTTCATCAAGCTCGGCTGGTACATCTTCTTCCACAACGCGCCGGAGATCCGTCCGAAGGATTCGACTGTCGGCCAGACAGTCGGGATGGTTGCAGTCGCCGGCCTGTGTGTCTACTTCGGGATCTTCTACGGCTCGCTGTTCGAGCTGCTGCCGTTCGCCGAGACCTGGGACACCTCGCCGTACAGCACGGGCCACCTGATCGAAGGGTTCGCGCTGCTCGTGGCCGGCTTCGTCGGCTTCTTCACGCTGAAGGGGCCGCTCGCCCGGATCTCGCACCTGCCGGACATGGAGCGAGTGATCAATCCGGCGGTGTTTTACACCGGCCGGGGCTTCGTCTGGGGCGTCACCGAACTGTGGGCGGCCGTCGACCGACTGGTGATGGACGCGGCTGCGACGCTGAAGCAGGTCGGCACGCATCCGGAGGCGGCAGTCCGGCGCGTCGCCGGGATTTCCGAGGGCGAGGACGTCTACCTGCGGGCCGACATCGGCCGGAGCGTGATCTTCCTCACGCTGCTTACGGCGGCGGCGCTGGCGGCGCTGCTGTTGTGAGTTACAACCGGTTCGAAAATGGAGATTCCGGGGCTGTGCGTCCGTCAGCTCTCGATCTCGATCTCCCGGCCCTGGACCGTCGCGCCGGTTTCGACAGGAAGACGCACCTCGAGGATGCCGTTGTTGTAGCTGGCGTGGATCTCCTCGTCCTGGACGGTCTTCGGGAACCGGAACCGTCGGTGATAGGTCTTCCGGCGACCGCGATCGTCGTCCTCGTGTTCGGCGGAGATGTTCAACATCCCGTCGTCCCACGAGGCGGTGATCTCCTCGGGGTCGAACCCGGGCATCTCGACGGTCAACACGAACTCGCCGTCCTCCTCGTACAGTTCGTAGTCGTCGCTGCCGGTCTCGAACAGTCTACTCGGGAAGTCGGTACCTTGCAGCCAGGAACTGGGTGCGTTGGTCGGAAGTGCCATGTTTCAGTCACCTCCGAAGTCAACTGGTGGTATGGTTGCGATTCGTAAAAAATATTGTGGAATTTTACATCTCGAAGGCGGCGGCAACCAGAAGCGGGAACACGAGCGTCGCCTCCGCCTCAACCTGCGTGTAGTTGGTCTCGTTTTCCTTGATCTTCCCCCACGAGACCGCCTCCTCGGGCGTCGCACCCGAAAGCGAACCGTCTCCCTCCATCCCCGTCGAGATGTAAACGACGTAGTCGGCCCCACCCCGGAACAGGTTGGTCATGATCGCGTGGTGTTTCGGGACGCCGCCGCCTACCGCGATCAGGCCCGTCGTGTCCGCGAGCATTCCGTCCTCGATCAGGGAGTCGTAGTCGTCCATGATCGCGATGTCGACGTCGTCCTCGTGCCCCTGTCGATAGTAGTACAGGAAGTTCCCGATCTCCGAGTCGGTGAGGGCCGGACAGTACACCGGGACGTCGTTGGCGGCAGCCTGCTTGAGCACCGAATCCTCGTCGTCGAGCGTCTCCCCGAGCTCGCGGGCGAACGCCGTCGGCGTCCTGGTCGATTCCTCGGCGAAGAAGTCGTCGAAGAAGTCGTAGAGATACTCCTCGAGCCAGACGTACCGGTCCGAGGGAACGTAGATGTTCCCGAGCCGGTTGATTCCCCGTTCCCGAAGCGCCGCCTCGTCTGCGTCCCACTCGCCCATCTTGAACGGTTTCGCGGTCTTGATGACGTCCTCGGCGAGCGATCCAGAGGTAGTGATGATCACGTCGACGTACCCCTCGCGGACCAGCGCTGCCACCGTCTCCCGGAGGCCCGAGGAGACGATGTTGGAGGTGAACGTGAGGTAGACGGTCGCGTCTACCTCCTGCATCCGTTCTGCGATGTCGACTGCCTCCGCCAGATGGGTCGCCTGGAAGCCCGTCGTGGCGTACGCGTCGAGCAGTGCCCCGAGGTCGAACTCGCCGCGGAAGTCGTAACCGCGAACGTCCGGCGTGTCGGGTTCCTCGTCGGACCCGGGCACGACGTGTTCGCGGGTGTCGTCGTCGTCCATACGCTCCGTTGGCCGAGAGGCGGTTTCAATCGCTCGGGATCGATCGAGCGCTTGATCGCTGCACCCGATCGTACGGACCTCTCCTTTTCAGGAATTCCGCGATCGGGTCGACCGCCTCCGACCGCTTGCGGAGCCGAAAAGCGACTGTGTCGAGGTGATCCCGGAGGCAGCGGTCCCCTCCAGCGCTCGGGCCGGGAACCGGGAGAGGCGATCCGGTTCCGGCGCCGGTTCGGCGGGGACTTCGACGGTCACGATCGCCCCGGTAGGCTCGTTCTCCGCGAACTCGACGCGGCCCCCGGCGATCTCGGTCCCCCACTTGACCAGCCACAGGCCGAGACCACTGCCGTGCTCCAGTTTGGTTTCGGTTCCCCGCTCGAGCACCTTGCGTTCGTACTCGTCGATCCCGGGACCGTTATCCGCGACCGTGACCATGACGTGGTCGCCGTCACGCCCGACGGTGATTTCTGCCCACGGATCGTCGCTGAGGTTGTGCTCCGCGGCGTTCTCGAGGAGGTTCTTACAGACGACCTCCAGGACGCCCGAGACGAAGGCACCGTCTGCCGATCCGTCGACCTCGATAGTGACGTGCGGATGTGCCTCCCTCACCTCGGCCAGACACTCCTCGAGGAGGCCCTCCACCGGCACCGGATCCGCCTTTTCGCCGTTCTCGAACAGTTCCAGGATCTCCCGACCCTTCTCGCCGATTTCCTCGAGTCGATCAGCGCGCCGTTCAATGACTCGTGCTTCCTTGGAATCGTGTTCGTCGGTGAGCAGGCCGGCGTAGCCGGCGATGACGTTCGTCTCCGTCCGGATGTTGTGGCGCAACACGCGGTTGAGTACCTCCAGCCGCTGCTGCTGGCGGAGGTAGTCGGTGACGTCGTGCAGCGAGATCACCCGACCGATGACTCGATCGTAGGCGTTGGTTATCTCGCTTACTGTGACGTCGTACTTCCGAGTCCCGTCGTCACGTTCGATGGTCAGATATCCTGACAGCTCTCCGTCCTCCGGTAGCCTGTGATACTCCGGGACGATCTCGGTTCCCGACCCCCCAGCCGCCGCCGATCGCTCCACTCCGAGAATCCGTGCAGCCTCCTCGTTGAGCTCCACGACGTAATCGTTGCTGTCGACGACGACGGCACCCTGTGACATTTCCTCGAACAGCAACTCCGGCGCGTGGCGGTTCGGCGACGGGTTGGTTCCGAACAACCGGAACCGAGTGAGTCCGCCGAGATACGCTACCCCGGAGACGGCGAAGGCAATCGGCGTCGGATCGACGCCGCCGGTCGGGAGAACGCCGGCCACGTACAGGACGCTAGTCAGCCATGGAACCACGGTCCCGATCAGCACGGCACTACTCTGTCCGCGGAACTCGGTCGTTTCGCTCCAGACGAGTTCGAGGAGGGGGATGCTCCCGAGCACGCCCAGAAAGTACGTGTAGCCCGCAATTATCCAGTACCAGGGCCCGGCGACGTAGTTGATCCGCACTGTTCCCGCCGATTCGACGAGTGTCATCTCCAGATACAGGAGATCGTGGAACTGACTGGTCATGGCCAGCCAGACCGTCGCGAGCGGTACGACGGACACCAATCCGACGTAACGCGTGCGAACGTACTGGTCCCGTCCGGTGTATTCGAGGGCGAAAAACAGCCACGCGACGGGAATCGCGACGACGCCGACCCACGACATATTCACCCAGAACGCTTTCGCCGACACCGTCGTTGCCTGCAACTGAAAGAGAAGCGAGACAGACCACCAGATCTGGCCGACGAGCAGCACGAACAACGGAATCGATCCCGGTTCGTACCGCTCGCGCCAGGCCAAAAGCGCCGCGGTCATCCCGACGATGACCGAAGCAAACAGCAGCGGTATGACGGGAAAGCTAAACACTAGTACACGGATGATTGTCCGGATCCCCTAATGAAGCTTCGGCCGCCGTAATCACTATTGATAACCAGAAGGCGGATAAATATATGAAGACGGATAGAAGGTAGAAAAAACTAGTTAGGAATCCAATAAGAACGAGCGGTCCTCGCAGATCGTCGCCGCTCGATCGAGCGGCGTTTGTCTGTGACGACCTCGATTCGCATGGCTTTGCCGCGTCGAAATTGTGGAACGTCGGGCGATGGACGATTTCGCGTGTCTAGGACGCTATCGGCCACATTCCAGACGCCGACGAGCTCTGTTCGTACATCAAAACCCACGAGCGGTATGGGGATTTCCACTCACAATCAGTCAACGAGTTCTTCAGGAACTCGGTGAAGCGTTCGTCTCGTGGGACGAACAGGACAATCCAGACGCGAACCCGCCCGGCTACCGCAAACACGGCGACGACCACCTACGCTCGACGGTGACGTGGAAAAATCAGGGCTTCAAGCTCGACACCCAGTACAACCGTGTGCATCTCTCGAAAGGCAGGAACATGAAAGAGTCGCGTTATGCCGCCGGCTACACCTTCTCTAATATCCCAACGTGTGAATCCCACGGCTTCAGCCGTGTGGAGGATGTCAAAGGATCGTTGCGACGACTGCGATGACGGCGGCGACGACGTACTGTGATTCGACGGCGACAGTGAGACGATTGTACCGGTCGGTGTGTCCCACGGCTCCGGACAACACGAGCGAGTACGCCGTACCTACGGCGAGACCGATTCCCAACGGCACGCCGATGAGACCGTACTGCACAGCCAGCCCGACAAGCAGTAGCAGAACGACACCGACGCCACAGAGCAGGTGTCGGGTTCGGCGCACCCCGAAGACGACGGGGACTGTCGACACGCCGATCTCAGTGTCCTCGCGGACGTCGCGAACGTTCGGTATCTCCGTACTGACGACAACACCCAAAAAGAAGTACGCGAACGCGAACCCGGCCGCCGGAGTGAACTGGGCGTTCGCGAACGCCAGTGGGAGAAACGTGAGCGTAAACGCCCACGCAAGCGCCACGACCGCCGTGTTCACGAACAGGACGTCCTTCAGGCGTCTGAACCCGGTTGTTGACTCGGGAATCCAGTCGGACGCGTACAGGAGCCAGAACAGGCCTGGAAGCAATGTAATCAAAAGCGCCAGTGGCCCGCCGAGAATCGACAGCGCAACTGCCACGCTGTACGCCAGAGCGGCTACGAGGTACAACACGTCGGCGTGGCGCCGTGCGAACTCGGCCTGTCGAGGTTTCGCCACGACGTCGCTTTCGGCGTCGGCGATTCTGTCGGTCGAGTAGACGGCGAAGGTAACCAGCCCGATCACGGCCGGAGCAAGGTTGAGCGGAACGGACAGTATCCAGATCGAAATCAGTGCCTGTAGCGAGGCGATGAAAGCCAGATACAGCGAACTGTACCGCACCGTCGCGAGGAACTTCTCCCCGATCGTAACCCCGGAATCACCCCTGTACTTAACGTACGGGCCCTCGTCCGACGGGTTCGGATTGTGGCTCGGCCATCTCTGGTCTTCGTTCGACCCCTTCTCGTCGTTGTGCGGCCACTCACGCTGGTCGTGTTCGGCTGCGTCGTCGACGATCGGCTGTTGTTGAACCATACGGATTCGGAGGACGATCGGACGGAGCGATCACCATCAATTGCACAGCCCACCGTTATAGGCATTTTGTCGGTTTACATATACATTAACAACACCTAACATATCCCACATTACAGAAATAAGGTCAATTACGTACAGTACTTTCCCCGTATTTTGTTTTAGAAAAGATCAGAAAGTAGATTCCCAGTAAATTATTTATAAAATACCTATCACACATATTATCAACAGTCGTATTGCCAAATTATCTCACCGGCCGCCCGCGAATGTAATTTCGTATACAATTGATGGACCGGCTGACCGTTTCAAGATAGGACGGACCTACGAACTTATCCAGAATCCCGTTCCTCGCCGTCCGGTTCTAACACGTCGTCGAACGCGTCTGAGCCGACGTCGGCGGCGATTTTGACGCCGAGCAGGCTCACGATTAGGCCGGCGATAATAAACGCCGCGAGCCGCTGGAGCGCCGGGATCGTCACGCCGAGCAGTTCGAACGAAGCGAGGATCGCCTCCTGTTCGAGGAAGTAGCCGGCGAACCCGCGGACGACGAGCCCCAGCGCCACTACCACGAACGGGAGGTTGAGATACGGCGTCCGAATCCCCTCCTCGCGGATCGCTTCATCGAGGAGCCGCCCGGTGCTCGCGGTCAACGCGGCGGTCGCGAGCCACGGGACGCTGCTGTAGGCAAACTGCATCACCGGGACGATCGTCCGGGCTTCACCCGAAAGCTCCGAGGCCGACAGCGCCCCGAAAAAGGCACCGACGAGCGCGAGCCCGGCGGCGACCACGTAGGTGACGATCGACACCTGGCCGGCGTACAGCGCCTCGCGGGCACGGTCCGGAGCGTGGGAGACGTGCTCGTCGATCGCCATCCCTTTGTACAAAAGCGCCGCGCCGAGCAGTCCCGCGAGTCCCGCAAGCGCGACCGCCGGCGAAAACTGCAACAGCAACACCGGCAACAGAAGCAGCGCGATCCCAAGCGGCACCAGCACGGTCGAACGGAGCTCCTCGTCGGCGAGGAACTGCTTGAGGAGGTAGTAGGTCGATTCGATGTCCCGGCTCTGTCTGACCACGACACGCGACACCCCGTCGACCGGGATCCGACTCTCGACGATCGGGATGATCCGCTCGTCCTGTGCGCTGTCGACGACGACGATCGCGGCGTCGGGATCGTACCGCTCGATCAACTCCTCCAACTGTGCGGCGATCGATCGATCCGCATTCACCATCGAGTCCCCGCCGCCAGAGACGACGGCGACGACGGAGTCTTCCTGTTCGTCCCGGAGATCCCGAGCAATACGCAACCCTTCGAGCAGACAGTTCACCGTCGAGTCCTCGGGATCCACGAGGCCGATCTCGGTCACGAGCGATCGAACCGCCTCCCATCCCGACACCGGCATCCGGACGCCGGTGTTCCGGCCGATGTCGTTCGACCGATCCACACAGCACACGAGCGTCGTCACGTGCGAACCGAACGCGCCCGGCGATAAAAACTCTCCCCCGCAAGCGAATACCCGTCACCCGTTCTCGCGGAGGGTGACCGGTTCACTCCGGTCAGTTCGTGCCGACGGAGTCACTCCGGCCGAGGCCGAATGAGATCCGCAAGCGCCGCGAGCAGCCCGAGCAGCCATCCGGTCGGGACCGCGAGCGCGAACCACATCAGCGCGAAGCCCTCCCCCTCGACGAAGAGGTACTGCGCGCGCAGCGAGAACGTCGCCCGGAGCCACTCCGAGAACCCGCCCACCACGAGCACGGTGTCGAGGATCCAGATCGCAAGCTCCTCGCTTGGATCGAAGATCAGCGCCTGCAGCGCCGGGACGAAAAGCGCCGCCACCACCGGTGGCAGGAAGATCGCCGTGAGCGCGAACGGATACGCGAAGACGACGCTGGTTCCCCGGCCGCCGATCCGGGAGAAGAATACGGCCGCGCCCGCCGAGACGACGGCGACGACGCTGGCGGCGACGACCGCGAGGAACTCCTCCCAGGGGAGCTGGAAGTGGGCCGCAACCGACAGCGCCCCCCAGACGACGGCCGCCAGCAGCACGGCCCCGACGATGCCGAGCCTCGTTGCCGCGCTGTCGAGCTTGCTCGCGTTGTACCGCACCGCCACCCCCACGAGCAACAGCGGGTAGCCGATCGCCACGAGCGGGACGCCGACCGTCGCCCACCCGTAGTAGGCGATCTCCTGTACGGTGGTCTCTGGTTTCCACTTGCCGAGGACGCTCCCGGGGTCGAGCTGCCGCGGAAACGCGAGCTCCATCCACGTCTCGTGGAGCCGCACGAGGTCGATACGGATCGCGTCCCCCAGTCCGGACGAACGACGAGCCTCCATCGACTGTGAGTGTATCCTCACTCTACCTGAAGCTTGCGCTCGACGGAGACGTCCCGGCGCCTCGCGCTCCGGGAGCGTTTTACTCGACGGGCCCAAAGCCCAGCCAATGCCGGCGTTCACGCGAAACGCGTACGACGAGCTCATCTCCCGCGCAAGGCGGGGCGGCGACAGGGAAGTCTGTGGCGTGCTCGGCGGGAGGCCGACGACTGGGCTGTCTGAACCGGTCGTCGGTTCGGTGTATCCGGTCGACAACGTGGCCGACGCGCCGCGCACCCGGTATGAACTCGATCCGGAAGGGCAACTCGAGGCGATCGAAACGCTGGAGGACCGCGGGGAGACGCTCGTCGGCTTCTATCACTCCCACCCCCGTGGACCTCCGGTACCCAGCGAGACGGACGTCGGGGCGGCGACATGGCCCGGGGCGTCGTACGTGATCGTCGCGCTCGGCGGGGAACCGTACATCGGCTCCTGGCTGTGGAACGGTGACGATTTCGAACAGCAGCTGGTCCGGATCGTTGCCGACGAGCGGGACCGATAGCCCGCACGTCACTGGAACCACAAGGCGTCGGCCTCGGACAGAACGATTCAAAAGTCCCCACCCCGAACGGACGGACATGGTCGAGGAACTCACGCCCGATGAAGTGAAAGCCAAGGTGGACGCGGGCGAGATACAGGTGATCGACATCCGCGACGAACGGGCGTTCGAGGAGGGGCACGTCCCGGGAGCGGTGAACGTTCCGATGAGCGACCTCCCGCGGGCAGTCGACCAGGTCGACTGGGAGGAAGAGATCGTCTGCGTCTGTCCGATCGGGCAGTCGTCGATCCAGGCGGCGAAGCTGGTCTCGAGTTTCGAGGGCGTCGACGACGACGCGAGAGTGACCAGCATGAAGGGCGGGTACCGTGCGTGGGACTACGAGCTCGAATCAGGCACCGGAACCGGCGAGGCGGACGCCGAAACGGAGTCTACTCCACAGTAGCTGGCGACTTCGACGTTAGTATTTCGGCTCCGCACCACAGATCTCGTAGACGTCCTGGAGAATCTCGTCCCGCCGACGCTGCCAGGCGGGGAAGTTGGCGGGGTCGCTCGGATACACCTCGTACTGTTCGATCAGCGCGTCCGCCCGGTTTCTGATCCGGTACAGCTCCAGAAGGGTTCCCCAGTGACCGACGGTGTTCAGGAGCGTCCTGAGGGCCGTCGCCGGGCCGAGCGACAGCGTCCCGCCGGAAAGCGCGTCGACGAGCTGTTGTCCCGGGACCGACGAGACGATGTCAGTGAGTTCGTCGACGTCGTGGGAGGTGCCCCAGATGTTGTACAGGTCGGCGGCGGCAAACCGCTTGCCGAAGCCGGTCATCACCTCGCGGTTGTATCCCCACAGCGACGCCTCGCTCACGTCGCCCGCAGAGATCGCCCGGACCGCCTCCCGTGCGGCCCAGTGGCCCGCCTTCGCCGCGCCGGAGATTCCGCCCCCGGTCGTCGGGTTGACGTGGCCGGCCGCGTCGCCGGCCGCCAGGAACCCGGGAGCGACCGCCGAGTCGTACGGGCGTCTGGTCGGCAGGGCGGCGCCGAGTTTGTCGACGACGGTGGCGTTCCGGAGCTCCGGGTCGCTGGCGACGTGTCGGGCCAGGGCGTCGACCAGATTCATCGCCTCCTCGCTCATCTGGAACCCGACGCCGGCGTTGATCCGGGTGGCCGATCGCGGGAAATACCACAGGTAGCCGAGCTGGTCGGTCGGCGCGAACACGATGGCATCGTCCCACTCGACCGGCTCGGGGAGCTCTAGAAGCTCTCGATAGGCGGAACAGTACTGGGTGTACGAGACGTTCGTGTCGAATGTCGCCCCTGAGAAGTCAACGGCGTCCTGGAGGATCGACAGCGCGCCGGCGGCGTCGATCACGACCGCAGCCTCGTAGGTTTCGACCGCGCCGTTTCGCACCGCCCTGACCCCAGTCACCCGGCCGTCGTCGTCCTGTCGGACGTCGTTTACGACGGTCCCGTACCGGATCTCCGCGCCGAGACGCTCGGCTTCCTCGAGGATCACCTCGCCGTACCGCTTTCGGTCGAGCACGACACCGGTCTCATCGAACTCGATTTCGACGTCCTCGCCGGTTTTCGGGTTCCGGAAGATCCCCCGGCTGATCTCCCCGTTGGTGAACGACTCCTGTTTTAGATACGACAGATCGATCACGTCCGGAAACGCGGCCGCTCCTTTAATCGCGTCGCCGCAAGCGATCCGACCGGCCTCCGCCGCCGGCTTCCGCTCGAGAACCACCACGGAAACCCCGTCGCTGGCGGCGGTCGCGGCGGCGAACGCGCCGGCGGTTCCCCCGCCGACGACGACGATATCGTGGGTCGGCATATCGGAAGTCATTCCGGCGGTGACAAAAGTCTTCTTTCAGCGGATCGTGTCCCGTCTGTGATTTTCCGGTCCGCAGCGAGCGATATTGGTCACTACAGAACACGAAGACGGTTTCAAATTTCGTACCTGCCCGAAAAGTAAAAACCGGTCGGTCGGCTCAACAGTGGTATGGACACAGGTGCGATACCGGGGAACACGTCTGTCGGGCGGCTGCTCGTCGCGGTGGCGCTCGTGGTCGTGCTGGCCGGCTGTGCGGGGGGATCGTACTCGTTTGCCGCCGAACCGGCCTCGATCGACGGGGATGACCTGTCGGACGCCGGCTACGAACACGCAGAGCCGGAGGCGATCGAGATCCACGAACAGTTCGAGGTCGCCGACCAGGGCGTCGAAATCGAGCTCCGTTCGTGGGTCGCCGGCTACGAACGAAGCGCAGGCGACGGGCTCTTTCTGGTCGTGAGCACGCCCGACGCGACGGTCGCGGGCCAGTCCGTAAACCCGCTGGCCCGGCTGTCCGGAACCGAGCTGATCTCGCGGGCGCTGGAGGCGAGTGGCGACGAAGACGGGGAACTGCGCGACGTCGAGGAAGTCGCAGTCGAGGAGCGGACGATTCTCAACCAGGAGTCGTCGGTCCGGAGTTACGAAGGCGTCATGGAGACCGACGAGGGCGACGTGCCGATCGCGTTCCACCTGGCGACCGTCGAACACGAGGGGGACGTGATCGTGCTTTTGGGCGTGCATCCCCAGGCGTTCGACGAACGTGAAACGCAGCTCGGACTGATGGAAGTCGTCGAACACTGAAGCAGACAGACCGACGGCAAAACCGGCGTCAGGTCAGTGGTCGTCCTCGCGCCACTTGTACTCGCATTCCGTACAGATGAAGAATCGCGTCTCGGACTCGTCGGCCGACCGGATCTGCTGCATGTACCAGTGGGCCCGGTCGTTGCCACACTCCGGACAGCGGGCGCTCGTCGTCGGGAGCCCCTGATCCTCGGCGTCGCTCACGTCGACGATCTCCGACTTCTGTTGCCCCTGGGTGGTTGTCATCGCTGCGTCCTCCTCGGCGTCCCGTCCCTCGACGTAGCCGCAGGAGGTACACTCCCAGACGTCGCTCTCCTCGCCGGCCCGCATCATCGAGCCGCACTCATCGCAGAATTTCATGCCCGGCACAAGCGCCGTCGAGCACTTAAATCGACGGAAATCCGTCCGTCTCAGACTGTATGGCCGGCATCGGTCTCCAGCCACGGTAGCAGCCATCCATTGAGGCGGCCGACCGCCGCCGTGGAGGCCACCCCGAGCCCGCCGATCGAGAGCATCCCGACGACGATGTACGGGTACGAACCGCCGGTGTACGCCGACCACGTCAGATATCCGAGGCCGCTCCCACCGGCGAGCATCTCCGCGGCCACGAGATTGAGCCACGCGAGCCCCATTCCGACGTACAGCCCGGTGGTGATCGACGGCAGCGCACCCGGCAGCACGACGTGCCGCACGATGCCGACCGCGTCTGCACCCAGCGACCGAGCCGCCTTCGCGTACTCCTGGTCGACGCTTCGCCCGCCCTCGACTGCGTTGAGCAAAACCGGATAGAACGCCCCGAGAAAGGTGATGAACATGATCCCCGGCTCGGTTCCGGGGATGAGCAGGATCAGCGCCGGGATCCAGGCGATCGGCGGGATCGGCCGGACGAGCTCCAGCGCCGGTAGCGTCAGGTCCCCAAAGGGCTGGTGCCACCCCGCGAGCAGCCCGATCGGCACCGCGATCGCGGCCGCAAGCAGGAACGGGACGTACACCCGGACCGCGCTCGTGAGCGCAGACGAGTGAAACGACGGGTCCACGACGGCGGTCGCGAAAGCGCCGGCGACGACGGGCGGCGTCGGGAGCCCCTGGGCGACCGTCGAACCAACCACCCACCAGACGAACACGAGTCCCGAAAGCGAAACGACCGGGGCGAGTCGGTCGATCGGAACGTCCGGGAGCACTCCGTCGGTCGAGCGAAGCGACGGGAGGCGGTCGGCTGTCATCTCGACGTCCCTCCGGCGATCCCGTCGCTTTCGGCGGAGCTGGTCTCCGTAGCTGACCGGTCGTCCCCGTCGAACTCCGCGCCGGCCTCGCCGTGGATCGACGCGAGCAGTTCTCGCTTCAGTTCGGTGAACGTCTCGGTTGTCCGGGAGTCGTGATCCCGAGGGCGGGACAGCGGGACGTCGACGACTGTTTTGACGGTTCCCGGACGAGCGGTCATCACGACCACACGGTCGGCAAGCAGGATCGCTTCCTCGACGTCGTGAGTGACGAAAAGCGCCGTCGCGTCCGTCTCCCGCCAGGCCGAAAGCAGTTCGATCTGCATCCGGCCTTTGGTCATGGCGTCCAGCGCGCTGAACGGCTCGTCCATCAGCATGATCGACGGCTCGTTTGCGAGCAACCGTGCCAGTTCTGCCCGCTGGGCCATGCCGCCGGAAAGCTGGTTGGGATACGAGTCGGCGAACTCCGAGAGGCCCATTCGATCGAGGAGATCCGCAACGTGATCCGTCGGCCGGTCCCGCATCTTTGGTCCGAACGCGACGTTCTGGCGGACGGTCTTCCAGGGGAACAGCCGGTTCTCCTGGAACACCACCCCGCGCTCTGGGTCGGGGCCCGACACTGGGTCGCCGTCCACCAGGACCCGTCCGGAGGTCGGTTCGACGTGGCCGGCGACGCAGTCCAGAAGTGTGCTCTTGCCACAGCCGGACGGCCCGAGCACGGTGAGGAACTCCCCGGGTTCGATCTCGAGGTCCAGTTCGTCGACGGCGACGACGCGTTCCTCGTCCCCGCCGTACACCTTGGTCAGCCCCTCGATTTCGACGCGGCCGCCGGAATCGGTCGTCACTGTCCCACCCCCGAAGTATCCTCCTCGAGCCACGGGCCGAGTGTCGTCGCCGCCCGCGAGACGATCGCCGTCGAGACCGCACCGAGGAACCCCACCGCGATCATGCCAACGACCACCGACTGGACGTCCACCAGCCGGTACGCCTGGAACACCACGTGACCGAGGCCGTACTCGCCGGTGATCATCTCTGCGGCGACGACCGTGATCCAGCCGAGACCCACGCCGACCGTCACACCCGTGAGTATCGACGGCAGTGCGGCCGGCAACACGACGTGTCGGAGCGTCTGCCGGTCGCTGGCCCCGAGACTTTCGGCAGCGCGGCTGTACTCGTCGTCGACCGACTCGACCCCCCGGATGGTGTTGACGAGCGTGGGGAAAAACGCTCCCAGGAACACCACGAACAGAACCCCGCTTCGGACGGTGGGAAAGATCACGAGCACCAGCGGCACCCACGCGATCGGCGGGATCGGCCGGAGGAACTCGAGGGAGGGAAACAGGTAGCGTTCGAACCGCCGTCGCGTCCCGATCAACAGCCCCAGCGGAACGGCGATCGCGACCGCCAGGGCGACCCCGCCAACGACTCGTCCCGCAGTGTACGCCGCGTGGACGTAGATCGTCGCGCCGTCGGCGACCGGTTCCCCGGCGAGATGCGATCCGACCGCCACGGCGGTTTCGGCCGGCGAGACGAACACCCCGAACCCCAGTACACCCAGCCGGACGAACGCCCACCACGCCGCAAACAGTGCGACAACTGAGACGCCGCGTCGGACGGGTCGCGGGATCGATTCGATCCCGGCAGTCCCGGTTTCGATCGACCCCGCCAGTCGGCTCCGTCCGGATTCTCCCTTCCAGGGGCGCCACCGCTTGAGGCCGAGCCGGCGCCACCGTTCGAAGTCGACGCTCACGGACGCTCACCCGCGGGGTGTGGATCCCAGTCCACCTCGTCGTCCAGTTCGTCGGTCGCCTCGGCGAGCAAATCGGCGTCGAACCGACCGGAATCCGGCTCGTTGTCGATCACCCCGGCCTCCTCACGCAGGAACGCAGGTCCCGTTTCTGTCAGCAGCTCCCGGGCGGGGTCGACCGACGAGAAGTCGGTGTAAAACAGCTGGCGTTCGACGTCGGGATTGACGTCGAGGTTCTCGTAGAGGGTGGATCTGACGGTGTCGCGATCGAGATCCCGGCTCAGTTCCGCCTCCTCGAGACCCAGATCCAGCGCACGGTCCGGATCCGTGGCGAGCAGGTGTTTCGCCTCGAGTTCGGTCTTGAGCCAGCCTTTCGCCACCTCACGGTTCTCCTCGATCAACGAGTCGGGCATCACCAGCGCCCCCAGGTCCGGCTCGTCGTACTTCGCGCCGGTAAACAGGTACCGGGCGGCGTCGGCCTGCCGAACCACGCGGGCCATCGACGGCTCCCACCCGAAGGCCACGTCGATCGATCCCTCCCGCAGGTTCGTCACGACGGTGTTGATGTCCTGATCGCGGATCGTGACGTCGATGTCCTCGGCCGCGAGAACGGTGAGCAGGAACCGGTGAGACAGCGTCCCCTGCGTGACGTTGACCTCTCTGCCGTCCAGATCTTCGACGGAGTCGATATCCACCCCGTTCCGGACGACACAGAGATTCCCCTGCTGGCCCATCGAGTAGCCACTCAGGCCGACGACCCGGATCGGCGTGTCGTCGTTCGCCGCCGCGATGATCGCTGGGTTGTCGCCCATGTAGCCGAGATCAGTCTGTTCGGAGATGAGTCGATTGACCGTCGGCGCACCCTGCAGGACTGCGTGCCAGTCGACCTCGTATCCGTCCGGGAGGTGCTTTCGCCACAGTTCGCCGTGCCGGATCACCAGCGCCGAGAACGCCTCGCTGTAGTACGGGTGATAGTCGACGGTGATCGTCTCCGAGCCCCCGAACGCGCCGCCGAGACAGCCCGCCAGCGCCGGCAGTCCCGCCCCGGCTGCGACCGCTCCGCCGATCCCTTTCAGGGTGCGCCGTCGAGAGACGTCGCCGGAGCCCTTCAAAACCTCGCCGCACTGGCCGGTCCGTTCCGAGTCGCGTCGTTCCATACGTGCACGAACGACCAGCGCTTGAAAGCCGACCCGTTGCTGGTGACGCTCGCCACCGCTCCCGGATCGAGTCGAAAGTTACCGCTATCGGGAGCCCGTGACCCTCCCTGCCGACCGGTTCCGGAATCCCCTTATAAGCGACCCACGAACGACGGCGCATGGCCCTCACCGAGGAGGAACGAACGCGTCTGGCCGACGTCGTGGCGCTGCAGCCGACGAAGAACAGCGAACTCGGCGATCGGTGGGGACTCGAGTCGGGAAGCGAGGTGCACCGCTACCTGGAGGACCACCTGAACGAGTATTACTACCGCGACGAGAACAGCCTGATCCGGGCGACCGACGAGGCCGCGGAGCTGGTCGACGTCGAACCCGGCGTCGAGTCGGGGACCGCCCCCGGGGACGGCAACGGAACCGTCGGAAGCGGGGACGGCGAGGGAGTCCCAGACGTGATCCGGGTTCCGGAACTGCAAACGCGAATCTTCGCGGTCGTGGCCGGTCCCGAAGATCGCTCCGAGAGCGTTGTGAGCGTGCTCCACAAGCTCAGAGCGGAGTTCGACGTCGACCCCGACGTCGACGAAGTCAGAAAGGGGCTCCGGAGCCTCGAACGGAAAGGCGTCGTCGAGGTCGTCTACCGCACCGTGCCGACGTTCAAACTCGCCGTCGAGCGCGATTCGATCACCGTCGAGACGGCAGAGTGAACGGAATTCGGTCCCCATCGGCCGGAAACGGTCGGGCGATCACGTCCCGTCCCGGCCTCCCGACCTGGCCCGTTCGCGACGCTTCTGGAGCAGCCGCGTTATCCCCTTCCCTGGGCCCCCGTCGATCGGCCACCCGCGGGTGCGCCAGGCCGGCGGCTCCGGCGAGAACGCCTGACAGTTGCCGGAACATTCCGCAGCCGTCTGTTTTCTCTCCTTCGCCGTACACCACGGGGACAGCAGCCGGCCGTCCCGGCGGAGTTCGAACGCCCGACAGTCGGGACGCATCGTCCGGTGGTAGGAGCGCCACCCCCGGCCGAAAGCCCGTTCGGCGAGCTCGAGCCGTCTGCGCTTGCGATCCTCTGGGCGGTCGCCGTTTTCGGACGGATTACCCGCGTCGAGCCGGCTCGGAAGCCACTCCACGCTGGCGGCTTCCGGTCGGACGCCCGCCGAGAAGTCGAACGCGAGGACGCCCGCCTCGACCGGGAAGTCGGCGAGAAGCGCCCGCTCGACCCGGCCGCCGGTCGTGGCGGTCGCGAGCCACACCTCGTCGGCGAGTCCACGGTCGACGTCGTGCTGGAGCTGGCCCGCAAGCGCCCGGGCCGCAGAGGCGTCGAGGTCCGGCTTGTTCTCGATCGCGACGAGCCGCCGGACCCAGTCCGGATACGGGGCGATCCGTTTGATCCGGATCCGGTTGCCGTTTCGTCGGGTCTCGAGGAGATCACGGGCGCTGGCCCGGTGAATCGTCTCCCGGACGTACCGCCACGGGTAGCCGGGATCCGGAAGAGCGTCGCGATACCACATCCAGTCGGCGGGGGCGTTCCGGAGGACGAACAGGAGATCCGAGTCGAGTTCGCGGGAGCCGAACGCCGCACGCTCGCGCAGGCCGGCGGGATCCGCCTCGACGATCACCGTGTCCCACCGCCGCTTTCGAGTGCCCAGCTGTCGGGCGACGACGGCGACCCGGGGAACGTCGGACGCCGCGTTCGAGCCCGCCGGGGCCCAGGCGAGCTCCGCCCAGCGGCACACCCTGAGTTCGAACGCGAACTCGCCGCCGGAGGAACTCATCGGCTCCCGGAGGATCGTGACCGGCTCATCCGGTCCACTCCTCGAAGCTGCCGTACACGCCCTTCGAGAGGTACCGTTCGCTCGAGTCGGGGAAGACGGTGACGACGGCGTCGTGGGGAGCGTCCAGCTCCCCGTCGCGGATCTGCCGGGCGACCCGTCGTGCGGCGACGCTGTTTGCGGCCGCCGAGGAGGCGATCAGCTGTCCTTCCTCTGCGGCGAGCCGCTGCATCTCCGCGTGGACGTCCCGGTCGGAGATCGCGTACACGTCGTCGACGAGTTCCGGATCGAACAGCTCGTTGGTCGAGGTGTCGTGCGTGCCGATCCCCTCGGTCTTGTACTCCCCCTCTTCGACGTCCCGACCGAGGAACTCCCGGAAGATCGACCCCTCGGGTTCGACCGCGATCACGAGCGTGTCGGGGTGCTGCTCGCGGGCGTACCGGCCCATTCCCATCAGGGTGCCGCCGGTGCCACAGCCGGCCACGACGGCGCCGACCCGGCCGTCGAGCGCCTCGTAACACTCCGGGCCGGTGGTCTCGTAGTGCGCCTCGGCGTTCAGGGGGTTTTTGAACTGCTGGGGGACCACCGCGTTGTCGAGTTCCTCGGCGAGGTCGTGTGCCCGCTGGATGGCATACCCCATCCCGTCCTCGGTGGGCGTGTTGATTACCTCGGCGCCGAGTGCACGCATTAGTTGTTGCTTCTCGACGGCGAACCCCTCCGGCACGACGAAGACCGCCTCTAAGTCGAGCTGTCCGGCCGCGACTGCCAGCCCGATCCCGGTGTTTCCGGCGGTGGGTTCGATCACCGTTCCGCCGGGGTCGAGATCGCCCCGTTCGAGCATGCGTTCGAGCATGTACTTCCCGATGCGATCTTTGATCGATGCGCCGGGGTTGAACGACTCCAGCTTCGCGTAAACCGGCACCTCCTCGGAGGACGCCCGAACGCGAACCAGCGGCGTCTCGCCGACCGTCTCCAGCACGGAACCGAGCGGTTCCCGGTGGGTCGTCATACCCGGGGAAACGACAGCCCGGCTTGAGTAAGTTGCCATCCGGGCGAGGTGCCCGGCACGAAGGAGTTCCGGAGTTCCTGATCACTCGTGGGTGTATCCACGGTCCGGCAACGGCCGCGAGTCAGCCTCCCCCGGCCCGCCGACGACCGTCACTCCCTCCCCCGGGTCGGTGACCCGCCCTACCAGCGTGAGTGGCACCGGACAGTCCTCCCTCGCGGCTGCGACCGCGGAGTTCGGCAGCGTACAGACGAGTTCGAAGTCCTCGCCGACGTGGACGGCTCGCTCGAACCGTGTTTCGGGGTCTGTAGACAGGTTTTCGAGCTCCGGGTGCACCGGGAGCGCGTCGGCGTCGATCCGGAAGCCGCAGTCGCTCGCCGCAGCAAGCTGGTGGAGCGACCGGGCGAGCCCGTCGCTCGAGTCCATCATCGCCGTCGCCGTGGCGGCGAGCGCCCGACCGGCCTCGATGCGGGGTTCGAACCGGAACAGCTCGTTCGCTCTCTCGACGTCGCCGGCGTCGAACAGGTCGAGGGCGGCCGCCGTCCGGCCCCACTCGCCGGTGACACAGACGGCATCCCCTGGCGACGTTCCCGATCGCGGGACCGGGTCGTCGGTCCGCCCGACGGCAGTCGACGTCACCGTCAGCTCCCGGTGGGTGTCCAGGTCGCCGCCGACGTAGTCAGTGCCGACACGATCACAGACGTCCCGGGCTCCCTCGAGGAAGTCCACGAGCGGTTCCTCCTCGAGCGCCGTCGGTGCGTAGGCGGCCACCGCTCCGAGTGGTTCCGCCCCCATCGCGGCGACGTCGGACAGGGAGACGCCGACCGAGCGCCACCCCACCGTGTAGGAGGTCGTCCCCGCTGGGAAGTCCGTCGACGCGTGGAGCATGTCGGTCGTGAGGACCAGCCCGTCGACGACCGCGCAGTCGTCGCCCGCGTGCGGCAGGTCGGCGGCGAGCAGCCGGAGCGCGTCGCGTTCGTTCACGTGCGTGTGTCGGCAGGATCGCTTAAAAGGAGTTTGCACCCGGTCGTCCGGGGAGTGAAACGGGGACAGGGACCGGTGCGGCCAGGTGATCCACGGGGCGAGAGGCAGTCGACGGTTGTTTAAAAGCGACGGACGCAACGTCCCGTATGTCGCGTCGCGATCGCCTCCGGACGCTTCTGGGGTTTACTGCAGCGGTCGCGATCGTTGCGGCGCTCGCAGTACTGGTCGGGGTCGAGGAGTTTTTGTCGGCGCTGGTCGCGGCCAACCTCGCGCTCGTGGGCGTCGTCGGGGTCGTCACACTCGGGTGGTTCCTCGCGTGGGGGATGGCGCTTCGATCGGTGCTTTCGAGCCTGGACAGTCCCGTCTCGCGGGTTCGAGGGTTTCTGCTGTACGGCGTCGCCGCCTTCGCAAACAACGTCACACCGTTCGGCCAGGCGGGCGGCGAGCCGGTGACGGCGTTGTATCTCTCCCGAACGACGAAACTCGAGTACGAACGCGGCCTCGCGGCGATCGCGAGCGTCGACACCGTAAACCTCCTGCCGTCGACGGCGTTTGCCCTCGTGGCAGTGCTCTGGCTCGGCGCCACGGCGACGGTGGGCGGGGACGTCCTGCTGGCGGCGGTCGCGGCCGCCGTGGCCGGCGTCACGCTTTTGATCCTCGCTACACTCGCCTGGCGGTTTCGAACCCGCCTCGCCGATGCGATCGCGCCCCGGATCGCCGGCGGGCTCTCGCGGCTTGCGGGCGTGATACCCAGCATGTCGGCGCCGACGACCGACGGGATCCGCCGGCGGATCGACGGCTTCCTCGGGGCGATTCGGCGCGTCGGAACCGACCGCCGGCGGCTCGCGGTTACCGTCTCGTGGTCGACAATCGGCTGGGCGTGTCAGGTGCTCGCGCTGTGGCTCGCCTTATGGGCGGTCGGTGCGCCGATCCCGATCGCCGTCGCAGCGCTCGTGGTCCCGCTGGGAGCGGTCGCGGGCGGCCTCCCGCTTCCGGGCGGCGCCGGCGGGATCGAGGGGGCGCTCGTCGCGCTGCTCGTGGCCGCCCCCGTCGAGGTGACTGCGGCGGCGGCGCTTGCGGGCGTGATCGTCTTCCGCGGGTTCGTCTACTGGCTCCCGGTCGTCGTCGGGGGAACCGTGGTGGGGCTCAACACCGTCCGGGAAGCCGGACGGAGCTGAGTTTACTCCCGGTCGTCCTCCTCGCCATCGCGTCGATCCGCGAGCGATTTCGCCGCCCACCCCGCCGCGCCGAGCGCCGCGGCGCCCGCCCCGATCCCGAATCCGGGCGTCTCGGCGTCGGCCTCCGCCGGTTCGGTCGGCGTTTCGGGCTCGTCCGTCTCGTCGTCCTTCTCGCCGTCCGTCTCGTCGGACTGGTCGTCGGTCTCGTCGTCTCGGGCCTCGCCGTCCTCGTCGTCAGCCTCACCGGCCACCTCGAGCAGTTCCTCCCGCGTCAGGTCCCCGAGGGTGACGTACGGTAAGACGGGCGGCGAGTCGGCGCCGTACTCCCCGAACGCCTCGGATCGGTCGACGTCCTCGGGCGTGACCAGATCCATCACTTTCGGATCCGGCACGCCGTCCTCGCCCCCGCCGATGACGTGCGTTTCGGGCTCCGATGCGATCGCCCGGAGGCCGCCCTCGCCGAAGCCGTCGAACGGACAGACGACGGCGGCGATCGCCACCCCACGGTCGCGGTCCCAGCCGATCGCGTCCTTCGGAACGTCGAACCGGATCGTGTGCTCGTCGGAGTCGACGGTCACGTCCCGGGTGACGCCCTCGCCGGCGGCGTCCTCGACGCCCGCACCCGCCTCCGGGTTGACGTTCACCCGGTAATTGTACGGCGCCTCGAAGGCGACGTTAGTCCCGGTTCTCCCCTCCGTCGTGGCTGGAGCGTCCGTGTCGGGATCGAACACGTACACCTGCGGGAGCTGGTGGCTGAATCCCACGTCGAACTGCCAGGGGTTTTCAAGCGGCTCGGTGAACCGATAGTCGAATCGGACCCTGTCGCGCGATTCGTGGATCTCCAGTCGGTCCAGATCCCACGCCCCCTCGTAGTAGTCGTTGCCGGTCGGCACTACGTACGTCCCGGGGCCGTCGCCCGTTCCCGTCTCGACGTCGAACGTCGCAACCTCCTCGAACGGGGTGACCAGCGGAACGTACCCGATCTCCGCGGGGGTGTCCGCGTCGTATGCAAGGGCCGTCTCGCGGTCGACGTCGACGTCCACGACGAGGTCGATCACGTTCGGGTTGGCCTCGTCGTCGCGACCCCCGCCGAAGACCTCCGGGGTCGGGTCGGCCGCCACCTGGCGGACAGATCCGGGCGCGTCCGGGTCGTATCCGAGAAGAAGCGGCGCGACCGAGAGGCGCTCGATGTCGGCGTCGAACGCCCACTTCGGGACCTCGGCGACGATCGCGCCCGTGACCTCGTTCGTCCGTACTTCCCCGTCTGCGAGCAGCGTCCCGTCGGACGACTCGACACGGGTGCCGTTCTCCCCGTCGACGACGACCCGGTACTGGTAGGTCGCTGCGAGTTCGGCGTTGACGCCGTCGCGGGCGACCGTCGCGCCGTCGTCGCGTTCCGGGTTCCGGACGTACACCTGCAGGTGTTGCAGCGAGAACCCGCCCGGAAGCTCCCACGGGTTCGTCAGGTCGCCTGCGATCTCCACCCGGAACTGGTAGGCGTCGGGCGTCTCGTGGACGCCGACGGCCTCGAGGTCGAACGCCCCCTCGACGTACTCCGCGCCCGTCGGATAGACGTACTCGCCGTCGCCGTAGTCGGTTCCCAACTCGACGTCGGGCTCGGAGATCGGGCTCCCGATCTCCAGCAGGTCCGGCGTCTCGAGCACCGCAATCGTGTCGACCTCCACGGCGCGGGCGTCGCTGAGCGTCTCCACGCTCACGTCATCGCCGGAAACGTGATCGATCGCGCCGACGCCGGGGCGGAGGAACACCTCAGCGGGCCGGGCGTCGAAGTTGATCACGACGACGACCCGTTCGGGCCCCTCGACGGCAGACAGGTCGCTCGCGTCCCGCCCGAACACGAGGACGTCGTTGGCGGAGTTGTACCACGCACCCGACAGCGCCGCGTCCGGCTTCAAAACGTCGAGATCGTGGTAGGCCGACACGAGCGTCCTGTAGAACGAGAGGTGGTCCTCGTCGTACGACTCCCAGTTCATGAACGCGCGCTGTTTGCCGCCGGGGTGGACGTCGCCGTCGCGGTGGTCGCCCTCGCCCCTGTGTCGGCCCTCGCCGTAGACGGAGATCGCACGTTCCATCCCGTAGTAGATGTGCGGCACCCCGGGAAGTGCGACGCCGGCGGCCCACACCGCCCGCTGGGCCTTCTCCGGGTCCTCGCGGGAGCCGTCCAGCGCCTCGTTGAGGACCCGGTACTCGTCGTGGTTCTCGACGGCGTTCAAGATCATCGAGTACTCGGGGAAGCCCTGACGCCTGCGGTCCCGGACCCGGTCGAACAGGTCGGCGCCGGCCGCCTCACCGCGGGCGACAGCGTGCGCCGGAACGGTGAACCCCTCTGTGTCGAAATGCATGTCGAACTCGTTTTCGGAGAACGCCGGATCGTTCGGGATTGCCTCCTCGAGCAGCAGGAACTCGGAATCGTTCGCGCGAACGACCTCCCGGACGTCCTTCCAGAAGCTGTGAGGGACCCCCCAGGCGATGTCACACCGGAAGCCGTCGACGCCGACCGTGCCCGACCAGAACTCCGCGACTGCGAGCATGTACTCCCGGAGCGCGACGTTGTCGAAGTTGAAGTTCGGGTGGAGCTGGAGGTTCCAGAACCCGGTGGCGAACGGCGCCGGCTCGAGCTGCTGTCCCTCGTACTCGCGGGGAGCGTCGATCCGGTCGAACCAGTCGAAGTACGGAGAGTCGCGGTCCCACTCCTCGACGATCGGCCAGTACTCCGGGGCCTCGGTCTGGCTTTCGATCGTGTCCTGAAACTCCGGGAGCGTCCGACCCCCGTGGTTGACGACGAGATCCAGTACGACCTTGATGTCGCGGTCGTGGCAGGCGTCGACGAACTCGCGGTACGCCTCGAGGGGCGTTTTGCCCTCCGGGGTGAGGTCGTCTGCGACGCCGAAGTAGTCGGTGATGTCGTACCCGTGGGGGCCACCGCCCGGGAGGTCCCGCTCGGCGCTCACGGCCGGGTGGATCGGCGTGAGCCAGACGGCGTCGATTCCGAGCTCATCGAGGTAATCGACCCCGCGGGCGACGTCGTCGCCCTCGATCAGGGTGTCGAAGGTGGTCGCGTCGCGCTCGCCGGCCCACGACCGGGTGAAAATCTGGTACAGCACCCCGTCGTGCATCCACTCGGGCGCCCGGTTCGGCAGGTAGACGTCGCCGTCCGGTCGGAGTTCGACGCTGTCGGTGACGCTCGTCCGATCGCCGTCGTGGACGACGACGTACACCCGACCCGGCTCGTCCTCGAGGGCGTCTCTCGGGACCGTCGCCGTTAGCCCGTCGACAGCGATCGCGTCCGTCTGCAAGGGATCACGATCGTCGGCGAGAACGAACGCCTCGAGGTCGTCGGGATCCGCGCGGCTGTCGGGTGCGAGCGCAGCGTTCGTGTCGATCTCGAACGCGTCGGCGTCCGGATCGTAGTCGGCGTCCAGTTCCAGCCGGGGCGGGCCGGCTGGCGCATTCTCGTCGTCCGGCAGCGCGCGGATCGTAAGCTCGTGGGTTCCGTCCGGCGCATCGAGTTCGAGCGTGTACGTGCCGGCTACGTCGGCCTCGAACTCCGCGACGTTGTCCCGCCCCTCGTCGTAGCGTGGCCGATCCTCGAACAGCGAGGAGGCAAACGTGAGTTCGGCGTCGCTTTCCGCCGGTCGGTCGAGGATCGACCAGGCGAAGTCGTCGGCGGCGTAGTTGTCGGGATCGGCGGACGGCTGTGGCGACCCCGGCGCGAGGTTGTCCCGATCGCCGATGTACTCCGGGCCGACCCACGCCGTGTTCCAGCGCTTCTCGCCGACCGGGACGAACAATGGCTCGCCCGGATGGTACGATCCCGTGCCGTCGGCATCGTCGAGGTCGACCGAGTGGGTCGACAGTTCGTCGGACGCTGCCGCCCCGGGAACGGCCGACAGCAAGCCGAGACCGGCGACGCCGCCGAGGAGTGTCCGTCTGTGAATGCCGTGCGTCCGCTTCGTGTGTCGCGTGCTATTGTCAGTCATTGTTGGTGGTGTCGAAAACGGATCGTAATTCGTCAGGCGAACCGAGTCGCGGTTACCCCTCCATGCCGCCGAAGGAGAGCCCCGACTCGATGTACCGCTGTGCGAACAGGTAGATGAACATGATCGGCGCGGCGAACGACAGCGCGAACGCGGAGAAACGCGCCCACGGCACCGAGTACTCGTCGATCAGCGCGAACAGGCCGACCGGGAGCGTGTAGTTTTCGGGCCGGAGCACCGTCTGGGCAACGATGAACTCCATCCAGCCCGCGAGGAACACGAAGATGAACACGGCCGCGAGGCCCGCCTTCGACAGCGGGAGGATCACTTCCCAGACGATGCGCCACGGCGGTGCGCCGTCGACGGCGGCCGCCTCCTCGTAGGACGGGGGGATCGAGTCCATGAACGTCTTCAACAGCCAGGTGTTGAACGGCACCGCCATCGCGGCGTAGTAGGTGGCAAGCGCCAGCTTGCTGTTCGTGACGCCGATGCTGACGAAGATGGCGTACAGCGCGACGAGCATGGCGATCCCGAGCCCGCCGCCGACCTGTGTGAACAGGATGTAGCCGTACAGGACCTTCTTGCGCATGAGGAACTCCCGTCGGGACAGCGCGTACGCCCCCGGAACGATGACCGCCATCGCCATGATCACCGTCGGAATTGCGACTGTAAGGGAGTTCCAGGCGTATCGCGGGAAGTCCGAGGGACTGTCAACACCGTGTGCCGCCGCGTCCAGCAGCACGATTTCGGAGGTGACGAGGCTAACGCCCGCAAAGGGGATGGAGATGCGAAGGCTGGGGATCACGACGTCGCCGATCACCCAGACGAACGCCTGTAGAGTCGGATCTTCGGGGAAGAGCCGGAATCCTTCCGCGGAATACAGCGACGCGCCGGTCCCGGAAAGCGCGGCCATCGCGATCCAGTAGATGGGGAACAGCAACGCCGCCACCAGCACGAGGCCGAACACCGACGCACCGACGGGCGCGAGCAGTTCGAACAGCCCGATCTTCCCACGACGATAGAGGTCGAGTTTGTACCGGGAGTTCCTGACCCAGCCGACGACCGCCATCGGAATGGACCTGAGGTCCGATTTGAGCTTCCGACCGATTGCGTCGAGCAGCGTCATTCGTGGGCCCCCTCCGCGAGCCGGCCTTTGGTTGCGGCAATCAGCATGAAGATCCCGATGAAGAAGACGGCAGTCAGCATGATCGCGGCCCCTTCACCGAACGCCCGGAACTCGAACGCCTCCCGATAGCCGTACAGGATGATGAGTTCGTTCGCCCGCGCGGGTCCCCCGCGGTTGAACACAAAGGGGATGAGGAACTGCTGGAACGACGCCGCCGCCGTCAGGATCGACGCGAACATCACCGGCCGCTTGATCGACGGGAGGGTGACGTGGACGAACCGGCTCAGGAATCCGGCGCCGTCGACCATCGCCGCTTCGTGGAGCTCCGTCGAGACGTTCTGGAGCGCGCTGACGGTGATGATCACCATGAACGGGTACGCCAGCCACATCTCCGTGATATTGTAGGAGATAAACGCCATCCATCGACGCGAGAGCCACGCCACCGGGTCGAAGCCGAGCGCGAGCAACAGCTGGTTTGCGAGCCCGAACTGCGCCGAGGAGAAGACACCCCGCCACACCGTGATCGTGAAAATCGCCGGCAGCCCCATCGGCAGGATCACCAGCGCCCGCATGAACCGCTTGCCGCGAACCCACTCGTGGGTCAACACGAGCGCGATTCCGACGCCGAGAAACACCTTCAACACGACACTCGTGGCGACGAACAGCCAGGTGATTCCGAAGGAGCGCCAGAACTGTGTGTCCGTGAGCAACTCGACGTAGTTCTCGAAGCCGATGAATTCGGCCTCCCCGAACCACGACCCCCACAGTCCGGGGGCGTCCCTGAACATCGTCGAAAGCGTCGCGTCGGTGAACGACAGCACGACGAGATACGCCAGCGGGATCGCCACGAACGAGAGGAAAAAGAACAGTCCGGGCAAGACGAGCAACAGTGCGAGGTTGTCTCTGAGGTCGAACGGGACCTCGAATTCCCGGGCACGCTGTGCGACATCGACCGTGCTCATCAGTCAGTCCCAGTTATCGCGGATCCGGTCTTCGGCGTCGACCATCGCGTCCTCGAGGGACTGATCGCCGGTGTAAGCGTTCATGAACGCGTCCTCGAGGGGACCCCACACCTGGTTCATCTTGGCGTTTGTCGGCATCGGAACGCCGGTGGCAGCCGATTCCGAGAAGCCCTGCACTGCGTCCGGGAGGTCGTCGCTTCCCGCGAGATCCTCGTGGACCGGAATGTATCCCTGGTCCTCCGCGAGACGCGTGAGCACGTCCGTGTTCGTGGTGTACCACTCCGCGAACGTGCGTGCCGCGTCGCCACGGTCCGCTTCGTCGGTGATCGCGTCCGCGAAGTAGATCATACTCACGCCGGAGTACGGCGCGGGTTCGCCGCCGTCGGGCGCCGGAAGCGCCGCGACGCTCGCCTCGAACTCCACGTCGCCGAGGAACCACGGACCGTTGATCGCGAGGGGAGCGTTCCCCTCGACGAAGGCGGCCGCCTGGGGATCGTATTCGGGGTCGTTCGGGGAGTACGGGTCCAGTTCCTCGAGGACGACCTCGAAGCCGCGGATCGTCTCGTCCATTGTGAGCCCGAGGCTCTCGTCGGCGTCGTCGAAGTAGTAGCCGCCGAACGCGTGGGCGTACGCCGAGTAGAAGTACGGGTCCATCGGATACGACAGCCCGAACTGGTTGTTCGCCGGATCGTGGTACTCCTCCATGATCTCCTGCATTTCGTCGATCGTCTCCGGCGGCTCGTCGACCATCTCCTCGTTGTAGATCAACGCGACCGTCTCCGCCGAGACCGGCAGCCCGTACACGCCGCCCTGGTACTGGATCGCGTTGCGGCCCGCGTCGGTGAACTGATCGAGGTCGACGTCGAGATCCTCACTCTGATCGACGATGAACTGCGAGTCCGCGAAGTCACCGACCCAGTCGTGTGCCCACATGAAGATCTCCGGCCCCTCGCCGGCGGGGATCGCGCTCACGAGTCGGTCCTCGAGTTCGGCGATGTCGGCACCGTCCAGCAGGTAGTCCGTCTCGTCGTTGAACGTCCCGACCGCGTCTTCGACGATTTCGAGTTCGCCCTCCGAGAGCGCGTACCAGAACTCCGCCTCGCCGGCGACGGTCTCCTCCTCGCCGTCGTCGCCGCCCCCGTTTCCGTCGCCGTCCCCGTCGCCGCCCCCACCGCCCGCGCCGTCGTCGGGGTCGTCCTCTTCGACGCCGACACAGCCTGCAACGCCCACGAAGCCCGTTCCCGCCAGTGCGCCGAGCAGCTTTCTGCGATTCGTTCTCATGGCTGAATCTATGATGAATAATGAATTCAATGTTTTAAAGATTTGGGAAGGATTCACGTTCCAGAGAGTGCAACAATGCCGCAAAGGCGGTTTTTGAGGCCTATATCGCGAATATTCGGGTTTAAAAAACGTGCTACGAAATTATACATCACTCTTCTCGAAGAGTGCCGAACGGTTTTACGGCTACCGCCACGAAAGCGGCCATGGCCATCACGCGGGAGGCGGTGCATCACCGCCCGAAGAGCGAGTACGCGTACGCACCCGACAAGGAGACGGTCCACGTCAGGCTCCGAACGGAGCGACAGGACGTCGGGAAGTGTCGAATCGTCCACGGCGACAAGTACGATTGGCCCGAAAGCGCGAAGCGTACATCGATGCGGTCAATCGGGGCGGACGACCGGTTCGACTACTGGCAGGCCGCCGTGGAACCGGCTCACGGGCGCCTCTGTTATGCGTTTCACCTCTCGACAGACGACGAGGAGCTCTGGTTCACCGAGTGGGGGTTCGAGGAGGGATCGATCAACGAGCTACCCACGATGGGAGCAGAACGCCCCCTCCACTACTTCGAGTATCCGTACCTCCACCCGGATGGGGTCGTCGACCCGCCGGAGTGGGTCGCCGACGCCGTCTTCTATCAGATCTTTCCGGAACGGTTCGCTAACGGGGATCCGAGCCGGGATCCCGACGATGTCGAAGCGTGGGGCGGACGCCCCGATCGTGACAGTTTCTACGGCGGCGACCTCGAGGGGATCATCGACAACCTGGACTACCTCGAGGAACTGGGCGTCACGGCGCTGTATCTCACTCCGATCTTCGAGGCGCCGTCGAATCACAAGTACGACACCACCGATTACATGCGGATCGACCCGCAGTTCGGGGACGAAGAGACCCTGACGCGACTCGTCGATCGGGCCCACGGCCGGGGGATCCGTGTGATGCTCGACGCGGTGTTCAACCACTGTGGGTGGACGTTCGAGCCGTTCCAGGACGTCGTCGAGAACGGCGCCGACTCGGAGTACGCAGACTGGTTTCACGTCCACGAGTTCCCAATCGAGTTCGACCCCCGACCCAGCTACGACGCGTTCGCGTTCGTCCCGGAGATGCCCAAACTGAACACCGCGAATCCGGCGGTCCGGGAGTACCTGTTCGACGTCGCCACCTACTGGGTGGAGGAGTTCGGGATCGACGGCTGGCGTCTCGACGTCGCAAACGAGGTCGATCACCGGTTCTGGCGGGACCTTCGCCGGGAAGTCAAGTCGATCGACCCGGAGACGTACATCCTCGGGGAGATCTGGCACGACGCGCGCCCCTGGCTGGAGGGCGACCAGTTCGACGCCGCGATGAACTACCCGTTCTCGTATGCCGTCTACGACTTCCTCGCGGATCCCGAGATCGACGCCGTCGGGTTCATCGACAAGATGACGCGCCACCGCATGCGCCACCCGGACCCGACGAACGGCGTGCTTTTCAATCTGCTCGGGAGCCACGACACGCCGCGACTGCTCCACCGGTGTGGCGGTGACGAGCAGATCCTTCGACTGGCGTTTCTCCTGCTTTTCACCTATCGGGGGACGCCGTGCTTGTACTACGGCGACGAGGTCGGGATGACCGGCGGCGACGATCCCGACTGCCGGCGACCGATGACGTGGGACGAGTCCGAACAGAATTCGGCGCTTCGGGAAGACGTCCGGGAGCTGATCGACCTCCGGACGACCCGGACAGTACTCCGGCGCGGCCAGGTGCGGTTCGACCGCGAGCGGTCGAGCGAGGACACCCTGGTGTTCACCCGGAGCATCCCTGCGGCCCACGGGTCGGATCAGGCAACGCACGGACGGCCCGTCACCGTCGCGATCAACCGCGGCCCCGGAGCCGTCGACGTGCCACTGGTGGGCGAAGGTGGCGACGTGCTGTTTGCCACAGGGTCAGTGGAGCAGCAACCAGACCGGGGAGAGGACGGAGATCAACTCACACTCGGGGAGCGATCCGGGGCAATCTGGACGTGAAACGATCGGGTGAGAATTAATACGAAATTTTACCTCACACTTTCGAAAATTTGGGAAAGAGTTATTGCCTGTCATACCTGATTCGTGACAATGGCAACCGTACGGCTCGAATCACTGCGAAAGGAGTTCGACGCGGGCGACATCGTCGCCGTCGACGACGTCGACCTGACGGTGAATGACGGGGAGTTCCTCACCGTCGTCGGGCCGTCTGGCTGCGGGAAGTCGACGACGTTGCGGATGGTTGCGGGACTGGAGCGGCCCACCGACGGCCGGGTGTACATCGGCGACAGGGACGTCACCGACCGGCACGCACGCAAGCGGGACGTCGCGATGGTGTTTCAAAACTACGCGCTGTACCCCCACAAGACCGTCTTCCAGAACATGGAGTTCGGGCTCCGGATGTCCACCGACCTCACGAAGGCAGAACGCCGGGAGAAGGTCGAATGGGCCGCCGACATGATGGGAATCGGCGAGCTGCTCGAACAGCAACCCGACGAGCTTTCGGGTGGTCAGAAACAGCGCGTCGCGCTGGGGCGTGCGATCGTCCGGGAGCCGGACGTGTTCCTGTTCGACGAGCCGCTGTCGAACCTCGACGCCAAGCTCCGGGTGGAGATGCGCACGGAGATCCAGCGGCTGCAAGACGAACTGGATATCACCGCGCTGTACGTGACCCACGACCAGGAGGAGGCGATGACGATGGGCGACCGGATGGCGATCCTGGAAAACGGCGTTCTCCAGCAGGTCGGGGAACCGAAGGAAGTGTACCGCAACCCCGCAAACGAGTTCGTCGGCAGCTTCGTCGGTTCGCCGAGCATGAACTTCCTCGAGGTGGAGGCACACAATACGGGGGGCGAACTCCGGCTCGTCGATCCCGACGGGAACTTCGACGTCGCGTTGAACGGCCAGCTGTCGGAGCTGGTCTCAGGCGGGACAAGCTACACCGCCGGGATCCGACCCGAGGACGTCTTCATCACCGATAACGGCCTCGAAACGACCGTCGAGGTGGTCGAACCCGTCGGCTCGGACAATTACGTCTATCTGGATCTTGGCCACAACTTCATCGCGCGCGTCGACGCCGCAGTCGAGCCGTCGATGGGCGAGAGAGTCCACGTGTCGTTCGACGAGAGCGACCTCCACCTGTTCGGCGACGACGGAACTGCGGTTCGCACGGACGGGGTCGATCCGACCCGGACGGCGGCGGCGTCGAGGAGCACCTCCTCTACGTAGGACGGCAGATTCCCAATCCGGATGTTTTCAAAAGTGCCCTCGATCAGGGTGTCCTCAAAAGTGCCCTCGATCGAGGTGTCCTCAGAAGAACTCCCCCTTTTGAGCGGCAGTTAAACCGCCGCCGTCCCCGATCAGTCGGTCGCGACCGGCTCGTCGTCCATCCGCAGCACTCCACGTTCGGAAAGCAGGGCGCGGGTCGACAGCCGGATCGCGTGGGGCCATCCAAGCGGCGTGGCGCTGTCGGGGGTGCCGTCGTCGAAGAACTGTTCGGGAAGGTAACCGGTCTGTGCCGCGAGCGGGCCGCCGGGCTCGACCAGTGCGAGCAGTTCGCGGGCCCGGCGGGTCCAGTCGGGCGCCCGAGGATCGTCCCGCTCTGACAAGAGCACGGACAGTTCCGTGGCCGCATTAGCCCCCCACGCCGTGGAGACCGTCCACACCTTGGGTTCCGTCTGCTCTTCCCGGCGCCACTCGTCGCCTTCGTACCTGACGAGCCCTTCGATGGGTCCGTCCTCGGGGTTCCGAGAGAGCCCCTCGACGAGCGAGTCGACGTGTGAAACGAGCCGGTCGAGACGATCGTCGTCGACGCCGGACACCCGGTCGTACGACCGGTGGGCGCCCACGAGCGCGAACGACGCGGAGTCGAAACGTCGGTCCAGTTCCCCGTCGGGCGTCTCCCGCATCGCGAAGGCCCCCCGGTCGTCCATCCAGAAGTCGTCGATCCCGGCGGACACCCGATGGGCCTGCTCACGTGCGTGCGCTCGGAGATCAGAATCGACCGATGTTGCAGCCGCAACCCCAGCGTACGCCTCGAGGAACGTCGCAGCCGTGTGGGAAAACCGACCCGCGGCGTCCTCCCAGGCGTTCTGACACACCTCGGGACGCCCGTCGGCTGCAAGCGTCGCGTCGAGTCCGTCGAGCCCGGCCGCCAGGGCCTCGTCCACTTGGGCGGGAAGGTCCCCGTCCGCGTCGGAATCGAGCCGGTCCCGGACCCGCGCGAGAAACGTCACGACGCTTGCGGTCTGGTCCGCCTGGTACTCCCCGTTCTCGCCCGTCTCGAGGCGGCTGTTCGCCCAGCCGGGGGCGAGCGAGCCGTCGACGGGCCAGACGCGATGGGGCCAGGTGCCGTCCGGAAGCTGGGTTCGGCAGTACATCTCGGCGGATCGGCGGTGCCAGGCGCCGAGATCCAGGTCGAACACACGGTCGGCAGTCAGTAGGAACCCCGCGATCTCCGCGTCGTCACGGAACCACGTGTAGCCGTAGCCGCCCGAGTGTCGATACGCCGGATCGAAGTCGGGGCCCGCGATCCGGAGCCCGGTCGACCCGGAAAGCATCGAAACGACGCGGAGGTCTTCGACGGCACCGTCCCGACCGGGCACGGAGGACGGAACAGTCACGGGGGCGTCGGTAACCCCGACGCCGGCCGCCGCGGCTGCCCGCTCGAACGCCGGGCGATCCTCGAACCGATCGAGCAGTTCCTCGAGTCGGTCTCGTGCGCGATCGCGCGGCGTGTCGGCTCGGTTCGTCAACAACGACACCAGCGTAACCGTCCTGCCGTCCGGAACGATCTCGGCGCCGATCCACCGCGAGAGGCGCTCCTCCTCGTATCGTTGCCCGTCGGTGGCACCGCTGCCATCGAATGATCGGGCCCACTCGAACCCGTGGGCTGGGGTGCCGGCCCGGACCGACTCGAAGCCGGGATCGGCCGCGAGGAAATCACTCTCCCGTGTGTGATACACTTCGATCGAGTCGGGATAGCGGAGCTGGCCGACGCGGTCGGTTCGGCCGTCCGGCGAGAACGCCAGCGAGACGAGCAGTGCGAGGTCGGACGTGCCGGCATCGTCGGCCGATTCCGCACTCGCCGACAGGTCCGAGAGGTCGAACCGGGTCAGGTGGGCCCGGCCCTCGTTTAGATCCAGGCGACGAACCGGACCCGCAGGCGTTGGGTGGACGGTTTCCACGAGCGAACTCTCGTCGACGTAACGCTGTGTCGTGTCACAGCCAGCGAACCGGACTACCTCGTCGTCGAACCGGAGCGCAAACCGGGCCCGATCGATCCCGGACAGCCCCGAAAGCGGATAGCCGAAGTCCCGGAGACAACCGTCCGGGCGAACGTGAACCAGCCGATCGCCGCCGCCCGAGAACAGTCCGGTCGTCGTGGGACGCTCTCCGGGAAACCGGGGGGGAGTCTCTCCCTCTCGTTCTTCGCCGACCGGCGGGTCGCGATCACTCATCGTTCGTGCAGAAGGACCCACCCGATTTTAATCTTTGGTGTAATTTTAGTTCATACGTTTGGCCAGTGGAGCGTTCCGACCCATCTAAGTGAACGGTGGGTAGTGTAGACGTATGGACGAGTCCACGCTGGTCGACCTCCTCGGTCGGTTCGGCTTTTCCGACAAGGAGATCGACACGTATCTCACGCTGCTCGCCCACGGCGAGGCGACCGCGAGCCAGATCGCCGACGCGGCGGGGGTCTCCAAGCGGTACGTCTACAGCGTCAGCGAGACGCTGGAGAAACGGGGGTTTGCAGAGGTCAACGACCACGTCGTGCCGACAGTGATCCGCGCGAACCCGCCCGAGCAGGTGATCGAGAGCCTGCAACGGGACGTCGACGCAATGTTGCCGGGGCTAAAACAGCGGTACGCCGAGGTCGAACCGACGGCCGACCAGTTCGAGGTCGTCAAATCGCGGGTGACCGTCCTCAAGCGGATCCGGGCCCTCATCCGCGAGGCGGAGACGGAGCTCGTTTTGTCGCTGCCGATCGACCACCTCCCGGACGTGCGCGAGGAACTGGCCGCCGCGGTGGACCGTGGGGTGCTGGTGTTGCTGATCGTCGCCGGCGTCGACGACCAGACGGAGCTGTCGGAGACGCTGCCGGAACTCAACGGAATCGCAAGCGTCACCCGTACCTGGAGCGAGCCGATGCCGACGATCCTCGCGGTCGACAGCCGGATCGGCGTCCTGGCGCCGATGGAGATGCTGGTACGGTCCAACTCCGATCGCCAGGCAATCGTCTTCACCCAGGAGCAGCTGGGGCCGGTGATCGTCGGGTCCTTCCTGGGCAACTACTGGCCCGTCGCCGAGGAGGTCGCGGTCGCCGATCCGGCGCCGCTCCCCCGGGAGTTCGCCGACTTCCGCCATGCGGTGCTCCAGGCAACCCGCCACCTCCGGGCGGGGACCGACCTGCGGGCGAGCGTCGAGGGACGCGCGACGGAGGACGACGAACCCGTCGCCATCGAGGGCCGCGTCGTCGACGTCACGCAGGGGCTGATAACGCCCGCGAACAACGAGTTCCCGGTCGAACACGCGCTCACGCTGGAGACGGACGACGGGACAGTGGTAACCGTCGGCGGACCAGGCGCGTTCGTCGAGGACGTGGAAGCAAGCGCCGTGACACTTCTGGCTGCCTGAGCGCGAACGCGGGCGCAGTCAGCCCGGACCGTCCTCGAGTCGGTCCCCGTCCGTCGGCGTCCCGCGCGGGAGTTCGATCGTGACGAGGTTCCCCCGCGGTTCGACCTCGCGTACGGTGATCGTTCCGCCGGATCGGGCGACGATCCAGTAGACCAGCCACAGCCCCAATCCGCTGCCGTGTGAAAGCTGGTTCGGCGGTCGACCGTTCTCGAGGACTGCCCGGTCCATCTCCGATATCGCGGGGTTTTGGTCCCTGATCGAGACGTGGACCGACTCTGTCGCTTCGGTAATGCGGATCTCGGCGGACGGCCGTTCCACGTCGGCGTGTTCGACTGCGTTTTCGAGGAGCTCGTCGATCGCATCCCCGAGGTTCGGCGAGGCGGTGGCGACCGCCGACGCGGGCGCCACGACGTCGACGCTGGCGTTCGGGTGACGGTTTTCGATCCACCTTGCAGCCGCCCGACAGCCGGCCGCCACGTCCATCGTTTCCCTGTCGGTTCGCTTCCTGAGGATCTCGGTGACTGCCCTGGATTTCTCCGCAGTCTCGAGCAGTCGTTCGACCGGGGTGAGGATCCCGTCGGCCAATTTTACGGTCTCCCCGTTCGTTTCCTCGCGGATCTGCGCTGCCCGGCCGTGGACGACGTTCAGTTCGTTGCGGATGTTGTGTCTGAGCAGTCGATCGACGACTGCGAGGTGTTGCTCCCGCTCGGCGTCGTCGGTGACGTCCCGCATGATCGCGACCGCTCCTCGTACTGCATCGGCGCCGTCGCTGGAGGCGTCCGTAGGGCCGGCGCAGTCGGCAATGCCGTCGCTCCCGATCGGATAGTACCGGACGTCGAGAATGCGATCCCCCTGCTGGTCGTGGGTCCGCCGCATCCGGTATTTGACGGAGTCGCCCGCGAGCGCACGCTGGATCCGGTCGCTCGCCGCGTCGTAGGTCTCCTCGTCGACAACGTCTCTCACCGTGAGCCCGTCGACCGAATCGGGATCGATACCGTGGAACCGACAGTACGGCCCGTTCGCAAACACGAGGCGTTCGTCGGCGTCACACGCCGCGATCAGGTCGTAGGCGCCTTCGACTGCACATTTGTACTGGACGAGCTGCTCCTCCCGCCGTTTCAGCTCGGTGAAGTCTCGACAGATCGCGATCGTTCCGGCCAGTTCGTCGCTCTCGTCGTAGAAGGGGTACCGGAGAGTGTTGAACGATCGTTCCTCCTCGGTGCCGGGAAACGACGGGGAAACCTCATAGGAGACCGATTCCTCGCGTTCGAGCACCTCGCGCTTCCGGTCGGCGACAAACGCGGCCGACTCCGCGTCCATGAACGCGAACTCGTCGCGGCCGACGAGTTCGTCGGTGGGGACGCCGGTGTGCTCGCTTACGGCCTCGTTTGCCACCACGAAGTTCCCGTCGAGATCCTGCAGCATCACCGGATCTTCGAGCTGCTGCACGATCGTCTCGTACACTTCGAGGTCGCGAGAAAGCCGTTTGTACTCGGTGATTTCGTTCTGGATCGCGACGAACTCCGTGATCTCGCCGGTTCCGTTCCTGATCGGTGCGATCGTCTGGTTTGCGTAGTACAGCTCCCCGTCGGCACGGTGGTTCGGGACCTCCTCGCGCCACACCTCGCCCGCGAGGATGGCTCCCCACATCCGCTCGTAGTACTCCTCGGGGAGTTGTCCCGACTTGAGGATTCGCGGGTTGCGTCCGATCGCCTCCGCTGCGTCGTAGCCGGTGAGTTCTTCGAAGGCCGGATTGACGTACTCGATGGTACCGTCGGTGTCGGTGAAAAACACCGCCGAGGCGGACTGCTCGACGGCTCGACGGAAGTACGCGGCGTCGAACGTATCGTGTGCGATAGAGTCTCGCTTCGTCGACTCGTTTTCGGTCCGTTCGGTATCGTCCGCTCGTCTGTTGCTTTCGGGAAGCGAACCGCCGCGGGTCCCCGACTGCATATTGTCCTCGAATGTATCGTGAGTCATGATAGTGAACCGCAGAACCTCGGCCCGTGTACCCAAACTCTATCCGACTGCTCAACGGAGAGATCTGTACGTGACCTGGCGATCTCGGTGTCTGTATATACATTCAGCCGAAGAAGAATAAACGTTCTGTGAGATCGAATGGCAGGATATTACCCGAAAACGACCCACGGAGTGGCCCTCTCCCGGGAAAATAGCCTCACTCCGTTACGTCCCGGATCCAGGTCAGCCCGGCGATCGCCTTCGGGAACCCGATCGTGGGGATAGCCAGGATCGCCGCGTGTTCGAGCGTCTCCGGGTCGACCCCTTCTTCGAGCCCCCGCCGGACGTGCGAGTGGACCGCCCCCTCCGACTCAGCGGCGATCGCGAGCGCGAGTTTGACCAGCCGCTTGGTCTCGTCGTCGATCGGGCCTGCCGCAGCGCACGCCTCTCCGAGGTCGGCGTAGGCGTCCCACACGTCGCGGTGCTCTGTCGCGAATTCGCCGGCCGAGGCGGGCAGCTCCTCCGGATCGTCGATCTGATCTGACATGCGATTAACTATCACGTCGAGTGGTAACATATCTTTCCCTGTCGACGACGAAACGACCGAGTCCCGGCGAGCCGAGGAAACGAAAACGTGTTCGCGCAACGACGATGGGCCGGACGTCACGGCGATAGGACGACCGAAATGGTTACTACGTGCGTAGTACTTATTTGAAGAATACGGACGCGCGATCGGAGTCGAGAACGGCGAGACGGTGTCGGTCTCGTCGCGGGGGAACCGGGACGAGAAATCACTGCGATCGGAACACGAACGAGATACACGATGCGCACAGCGATACCCGAACACGAACGCGACAGGGGAGCAGAGGAGTGGTACCCGGGAGAACGCCGATCGACGGAGGGCCTTTTCAGTGGCGACGCGGGACGGCTGGTGTACGTCGATCGGAACGGGTCGCTGCGGGATTACTCGGCGGCGACGCTCGGATTACACGGGATCGAACGCTCGCGGCTGGGCGTCCGCTCCCGCGAAGGGACGAACTGGTTCGACGAGCTGGAGACGAGCAGACAGGCCTACGACGGGGAGACGACGGTGGTCGTGACCGAGCACGACGCTGGATCGTACACGATCAGGCAGTACGATTACACGCTCGACGGGGCGCACCTGACCCACTTCGAACTCCACGGGGAGGTGCCCGACCGGGCGCGGATCGTCGCGGCAGTGCAGTTCAGGCCGGACGGCCAGCGCCGGAGCACCGGACTGCTCCGCCACGAGGACGTCCTCGAGGTGTTTCACGACGCCGAACACGACTACGTGACCGCTTCGACCGGGCTCGACAGGGCGATCGGCCGTCCCCGCGAGTGGTTCGAATCGTTGTCGACGACGGGAGCGGCTGACCCTGCAGGCGGCGCTGCCGACGACGGGGAGAGCAACGGCAAGGAGGACACCGACGACACGGATCTCGAGTACGCCCGCGAGGAGAACGGCGTCCATCACCCGCTTTCGGACACCGTCCTCCTCGAGGTGCCGCTCTCGGACGACGGCGACTTCCTGCAGACGACGCTCGTCACGCTGCTTGCCGACAACCGCGAGACCGAACGCGAGGACGCACTGGCCCGCGTCAGGGCCTTTGCCGATCACTACCAGACCGACCGGCAGATCCGCAACCGCGCGATCGCGGCGGTCGATCCCGACGTTGCCGGCGTCCCGTACCGCGAGGCGATCCGGACGGACTTCCGGGCGATCTCACTGTTGACGGCACCGACGGGGGCCCGGATCAAAGGCCCCGAATACGACCCCTCCCACGTTCACTCCGGCGGCTACGGCTACGCCTGGTTCCGCGACGACGCCGCCGTCTCGCGACGGCTGCTCGATCTCGAGAGGACGTTCGATCTCGACCTGGGCGACCGCCATGCGGACGCCTGTGACTTTTATCGCCGAACACAGCTACCGGACGGGAGCTGGCCACAGCGGGTGTGGGCCCACAACGGATCGCTCGCGCCGGGATGGGCGAACGACCGCGTCTCCGGTGAGGGTCGGATCCACCAGCCGGACGGGACCGCAAGCGTCCTCACATACCTCGCGACGTACCTTCGGACAGCAACCGACGCCCCGGAGCGCGCTGGGTCGATCGAGGGAACGATCGAACGCGCGTTCGAGGCGCTTGTCGACGATCTCGACGCGGACGGGCTCCCCGGGAACTGCCAGGGGGTCTGGGAGACCGAGATCGGCCGCTTTACCCACACGGCCGCGGCGTTCCTGGAGGCGTTTTCCGGGGTCGCCCGCGCGCCGGTCGACGAGGAGCTGAAAGCGGAAGCGCGACGGCGGGCCGACGCGATCTACGAGCGGCTGGACGACCGGTGGGACGGCGACCGCTACCTCCGCAAGCCCGGGGACGAACGGTTCGACGCCGCCACGCTCGCGCTCGCGAGCGCCCACCGGGAGTACGCCACGCTCCGCGACGGGATCGACGCCGACCGGCTCGACCGGCTCGAAACCCACGTCGAGTCCACGATCGATGGGCTCCGCCGTGGCGGGGGGGGCGGCGTCTCCGGGATGGCACGCTACCAGGGCGACGACTGGCGTCGGCCGTCCGACGCCGGCGAGAAGATCTGGCCGCTTTCGGTCGCGTGGGCTGGGGAAGCCAGCGCCGACCTGGGTGTGCTCTTGGCATCGGCCGGCGAGGACGACGCGTCCGCCTCCGCGTTCGAGCGGTCGCGGGATCTGCTCTCGCTTCTGGCCCCGGACGGGCCGCTTTCGGGGCCAGGGGGTTCGCTTCCAGAACAGACCTTCGACGACGGCTCGCCCGACAGCGCCGTCCCGTTCGCGTGGGCTCACGCGCTCCGGGCCGGGACCGTCGCCCGACTCGCGGCGGCCGACGCCGTCGGCGTCGAGGCCGAACCGACGCAAGTGACCGGCCCGGCGGGGCATTCGACGTGGACCACAGGCGAGACGTACGGCGTCGGGACCGCCTGCGATCACAACGCGTCGGATCCCTCCCGCGTGTGGTTCACGCTGACGGAGGGAGCCCTGACGGAGCCCCGGTTCCCCCGCGTCGATCTGATGAACTTCCGCACGATCGACTTCCTCGTCGTCGACGCCGACGCCGAGTCGTCGTACACCGCCCGAACGCACAACGAAACGCGGACCGACGACGACGCCGAGACGATTTCCCGATCCACCGAGATGGTCGGCACCGAGGGGCCGGTGTACAGACAGACGATCGCAGAGACCGGCCGCGACGGCCACGAGTGGGAACTGGTCGTCGAGTACGTGACAGACCCGGGAAGCGAGTCGATCCTGCTGGACGTGAGCTTCACCGCCCGCGACGGGAACGGCTACGACGTGTACGTCGTCGGAAACGCGGCGCTTTCGGGGTACATGCGAGGAACCGAAGCCCGTACGGTCGCAGACGGCGACGGCTACGCGCTGGCAGCCAGTGAGACCGGTGCCGCCGAGGACCCCGCGATCGTCGACACCGACGGCGAGCCCTACCGGGTCGCCGCCGCGATCGCCTCGCGGCGCCAGTTCGAGTGGGCGACCGTCGACCGGTCGGGAAGCGACGGTCTCGTCGGCCTGTTTGCCGACGGCACCCTCCCCGAACCCCGGGGGGAGACCGAGCCGGGACACGCCGTGCTCGTCGGTCGGCTCGGGACTGACGTCGGCTCGCTCGCGGACCTCGTCTCCGTCGGGTTCGCCGAGGAGGCCGACGTCGACGACGCAATGATGGAAGCCAAACGGACGCTCGATGCGGGCTACGTGTCCGTCCGGGAGGCGTACCTCGACGGGTGGCGGTCGTACCTCGACCGGTTCGAGCCGCCCGAAAGCGTCGCCGGGGATCCGGACCTCCGCCGGCAGTACCGCGCGGCGATCGCGGTGCTGAAAGCAGTCGAGGACAAGACGTTCACCGGCGCCGGGATCGCGAGCCCGTCGGTTCCGTGGGGCGAGGCAGTCGACGCGACCGATCCCCGCGACTTCGGCTACAACTTCGCGTGGGCCCGCGACCTCTATCAGGTGTTTTCTGCGCTGCGGGCGATCGGCGACGTCGAAAGCGCCGTCGACTCCCTCGAATACATTTACGAGTACCAGCAGCGCGTCAACGGCTTCCTGCCGCAAAACACCTACCTCGACGGCCGGACGCGCTGGGGCGGCGAACAGCTCGACAACATCTCGTTCCCGTCGGTGATGGCCTACCAGCTCGCGGACCATCACGGGATCGGCTTCGAGGACGTGAGCTACGACTACGGCAACGTCCGCGGCTCCCTGGAGTATCTCCTCCGGTCGGGCCCCAGATCCGGCCAGGAGCGGTGGGAGGAGGAAGCCGGCTACTCCCCGTCGACGATCGCCGCCGAAATCGCGGGACTCGGCTGCGGGGCGTCACTGGCCGACGGGGAGGGGGAACGCGCCGACGCGCTTTCGTATCTGGCTCACGCCGACGACTGGCGCGCTCGCGTCGACGACTGGTGTGCCACCGCGGGCACCGGACGGTTCGAGCCGGCGCCCTACTACGTGCGGGTCACCCGCAACGGAAACCCCGACAGCGGCGTCCGCCGCGAACTGGCGAACAACGGACCGACCCTCGACGAGCGGGAGATCGTCGACGCCGGCTTCCTCGAGCTCGTCAGGTTGGGGATCCGGGATCCGGACGATCCGCCGATCGAAAACTCCGTGGCGGTCGTCGACGACGCGATCCGGACGGAGACCCCCCACGGCCCGGCGTGGTACCGGTACAACGGCGACGGCTACGGGGAGATCGGCGACACGGAACCCGACGAGGGGGCCCCCTGGGGAACGAACCGGAACGGGAGCGGCCGGCTGTGGCCGATCTTCACCGGCGAGCGCGGCGAGTACGAGCTCCAGCGGGGCACCGACGGCGGCGAGCTCGATCCCAGCGCGTTGCTCGAGACGATGGCGGGATTCGGAAACGACGGACGGATGTTGCCAGAACAGGTGTGGGATCGCGAATACCCGACCGAGTACGGCTGGGAGTTCGGCGAGGGAACCGGTGCGGCGACCCCGCTGGCCTGGAGCATGGCCGGGTTCGTTCGGCTGGCCCACGGCATCGACGCCGGCGAACCCGTCGAGACCCCCCGGTTCCTGGCCGAACGGTACCGGGAAGGTGACGCCCCCGAGGGACCGTCGCTATCGATCGCCGAACCCGCTGTCGAAACGAACGACGACGGGTCGACAGTCGTCGCGGTGTCGGGCGAAACCGACGGCGACGAGGTCGTCGTCTGGGCGCCAAACGAGACGATTTCGGTTCCGGTCGACGACGGCACCTTCGAGACCGCCCTCGAGGTCGAACCCGGTGCAGACGAGATCCGCGTGATCGCCGCGAGCGACGCGACGGAGCTGGTCGACGTCGGGACGACGATGGCGCCGGTCGATCTCGGGGACGTTCACGGGGAGCAATGACCGACTTCGAGCGGCGATCGGGGGTGTTCTGCCATCCCACCGCGCTTCCCGCCCCGGGCGGGATCGGGACGATCGGCGCGCCCGCTCGACGCTTCCTCGACCGGATCGCTGAGGCTGGCCAGTCACTGTGGCAGCTGTGTCCGCTCGGGCCGACCGTCGGAATCTACGGCAATTCGCCGTACCAGACGTGTTCGGCGTTCGCAATCGACCCGTTGTTGATCGACGTCGATGAGCTGGTCGATCGGGGGCTGCTCTCTGCAGACCGTGTCGAAACCGAGCGCGACGGGTCTCCGAAGCTGTCCGACGACTGCGTCGACTACGACGCCGTCCGGGAATACAAACGACCCCTGCTTCGGGAGGCGTACCGGAGCTACCGGGAGCAAGGACCGTCCGACCTCGTCGAAACTGTCGAGGCGTTCGACTCGCGGGCAGAGTGGCTCGGGGATTACGCCCTCTACAGGGCACTGAAGGAACGGTTTGGCGATCGGTCCTGGACCGACTGGCCGGCTGAGTTCCGCCGTCGGGAGCACGACGTACTCGAGCGTGCCCGCGACGAGCTGGACGACGAGATCGGCTATCGGATCTTCCTGCAGGCGGTCGCCCACGACCAGTGGTATCGGCTCCACGAGTACGCGACGGATCTCGGGATCGACGTCGTCGGCGACGTGCCGATCTACGTCGCACACGACAGCGCCGACGTGTGGGCCCACAGGGAGCTGTTCGAACTGGACGCCGACGGGGAACCCGCCGTCGTCGCCGGCGTTCCACCCGGGATCGACGACGACGGCCAGAAGTGGGGGAACCCGGTGTACGACTGGGACGCGCTGTCGACGACCGGCTACGCCTGGTGGGTCGACCGACTGGCGTGGACCCTGGATCTCGTCGACGTCGTCCGGCTCGATCACTTCCGGGGGTTCGAGAGCTTCTGGGCGATCCCCGCCGACGCACCCGCACGCGAGGGGGAGTGGCGACCGGGGCCCGGACGGGACCTGTTCGAGACGATCGAGCGGGCGGCGGATCCGGTCAAGGAGGGGCTGCCGGCAATCGCCGAGAACCTGGGTCACGTCACCGACGAGGCGGAAACACTCCGCCGGGAGCTCGCCGCCCCGGGAATGAACGTCATGCAGTACGCCGACTGGTGTACCGACGACCACGGCTACCAGCCACACACGTACGACGCGGACAGCGTGGCGTATCCGTCGACGCACGACACCGACACCGTCCGCGGCTACTACGAGTCACTCGAGGGGGGACACCGGGATTGTTTGCACTACTACATGGCAACCGACGGGAGCGAGATCCACTGGGAGTTCATCGAGGCGGCGTGGGAAAGCGACTCCGTGTTCGCGATTGCGCCGCTACAGGATCTGTTCGGACTGGGAAGCGACGCCCGGTTCAACACGCCCGGTACCCTCGCGGGAAACTGGGAGTGGCGGTGTCCGTCGGCACTGCTCGCGGAGTTCCCCGCCGAACGGCTGCGTGAATTGACCGGGCGAACCGGCCGGCTGCCGGAGAACTAGCGCTACTCGTACTCGCGTTTGAAGCTGAGGAACTCCGCCTTGTGGGCCTGCTCGTCGGCGAGCAGCTCGACGGCGAGGTCCTCCGTCACGTAATCGCCCGCCTCTGCAGCGGCCTCGACGAGTTCCTCGTAGGTTTCGATCGCGTCGGATTCGGCCTCGAGGACGCCGTCGATCACCGAGAGGACGTCCGCGGTGTCCTCGGGCGGCTGGAGGGACTCCTGTGCCGCGGAGAACCCCATCGACGCGGGGGGGCGCTCGCCGTAGTAGCGCAGCCGGTAGCCGAGCTCCTCGGCGTGGCCCAGCTCCTCCTCGATGTCCTCCTTGAGCGACTCGGCGACCTCCTCGCCGCGGATCGTCTCGAGCAGGATCGCGTTGGCCATGTAGTTCATGACCGTCTCCATCTCGTCGTTGTACGCCTCTTTGAGCAGTGAAACTACTTCGTCTGCCATTACGTTCTCCCTTCGTGGAGGAGCCTGAAAGAGGTACGTGTTTCGTCAGGCGACGTGCAGTTCCATCCGTCGAAACGCCGATAGTTCCAGGGGAATCGAACGCCTATCGACCGTCGTGAACAGTTCGTGACGCTACTGATATACGGTGCCTACGGATACACGGGCGAGCTAGTTGCGGCGGAAGCCGTCTCCCGGGACGTAGACGTCGTCGTGGCCGGGCGGGACAGACAGCACGTCGCCGCACTCGCGGACCGTATCGACTGTGACGGGGCGGTGTTCGGACTCGACTCCGGGCTGGCTGGCGACGCTGCCGACTCCATCGTGCCGAACCTCGAGGGCGTCGACGCCGTGTTGAACTGTGCCGGGCCGTTCGTGGACACCTACCGGCCGCTGGTCGAGGCGTGTCTCCGGACCGGCACGCACTACCTCGACGTCACCGGCGAGATTCCGGTGTTCGAGGCGATCGCCGCCCGGGACGCGGAGGCAGCGGCTGCCGGCGTCTGTCTGCTCCCCGGCGTGGGGTTCGACGTCGTGCCAACGGACTGTCTGGCCCGCCATCTGTACGACCGGTTACCGACCGCGACGCGGCTCCGCCTCGGGTTCGACCCGTCGGGAACTGTCTCCCGTGGGACGCTCGCGACGGCGATCGAGCAGTTCGAAGCGGGCGGGAAACGGCGCCGCGACGGCGAGATCGTCGACGTCCCGGTCGGCAGGGGACGCCGACGAATCGACTTCGGCCGCGGGGAGCGCAACGCTGTGCTGGCCCCCATGGGCGACCTTTCGACGGCGTACCGATCGACCGGGATCGAGAACGTGGCGGTGTATCTGGCGCTGCCGAGATCAGTCGGGATCGCTCTCCGTTTCGGACGGTTCCTGTCGCCGATACTCGGCGCGGAGCCAGTGAAACGGGGGCTCCAGCGGCTCGTGCGGGCGACCGTCACCGGCCCGTCGAAAACCCAGCGGGAGACGGGTGCTTGCTACGTCTGGGGCGAAGCGACGGACGGCGACCGGACGGTTACCTCCCGCCTGAAAACCCCGGAGACGTACGCGTTCACCGTCGACGCCGCGACGACGGCGGCACAACGGCTGCTCGATTCCGCCCCCGGCGACGGCGGGGAGGGTCCGGCTGCCGGTTTCCAGACGCCGGCGACCGCGTTCGGGCCGGAGTTCGTCCTCGAACTGGGCGGGGTCGAAGGCTTCTTCGACGAGTGACTGGGACAGTTTTGGCTCGCGGTTCGACCGGGACGACGGCTGTCGGGCATCTCAGATGGAGTCAGTGAGCCCGCCGTCGACACGGACGTTCTGTCCCGTCAGGTAGCTCGCTTCCGGCGAGCAGAGGAACGCCACCACGTCGGCGATCTCGTCGGTGCCGGCGGGCCGGCCCATCGGGATCTCCGCGCGCGTCTCCTCGTCGACCTCGTAGCTGTCCACGAATCCGGGGAGCACGGAGTTCATTCGGATGCCGTCCGCGGCGTACTGGTCGGCGTAGAGTTTGGTGAAGCTACCCAACCCCGCACGGATCACCGACGACACCGGGAAGTCGGGTGAAGGTTCGAACGCCGAAAACGTGGAGACGTTGACGATCGAGCCGCCGCCGGCCTCGCGCATGATCGGCGTGACGAGCCGGGCCATCCGGACGACGTTCAACAGCACGAGATCCAGCCCCTCGTGCCAGGCCTCGTCGTCGATCTCCAACAGCGGCCCCGTCGCCGGATGGCCGGTGTTGTTCACGACCGCGTCGATCCGCCCGTACCGGTCGGTGGCGGCCTCGACCAGCGCGCCGAGGTCGGCCGACTCCGTCACCGACCCCTCGAACCCGACGCCGCCCAGCTCCTCGGCGACGTCGACTGCCGCGCCGGATTTCGACAGCAGTACCGGGGTGTACCCCCCGTCGGCCAGTGTCCGTGCACACGCCGCGCCGATCCCGCGTCCGGCCGCCGTCACGACGGCAACGCGGTCGTCGTCGCTTGTCATACCGGCGCGTCGGCGGCGACGGACAAAAAGCGGGTGGTCGAAAACCGGAGCTATTGCCGCCGTCGCGAGAACACGACCGCCTCGCTGTCGGCGAGCTCGACCGGGAGTTCGGCGATCGGCTCCTCGAGGCCGGGCGTCGAAAGCGCCCGCTTCCAGCCGCCGACTGTCGCGTCGAGGAGTTCCGTCGGCGTCACCGTCGCGGGCTGGCCCTCCATGTTGGCGACGAACAGGAGGTCCTCGCTCCCGTCCGGTGCGCGCCGCAGGCCGTAATACAGGACGGTCCCGTCGGCGGGATGACGCCGCCCGAAGACGTCGTCCTCGCGGAGGTCGTGCCGGAGCCACGGTCGGTCGTGGCGGAACTGCCGAACCCGTCGGTCGAACGCCGTCCGGTCGGAATCCTGTTCGTCGGTCCAGTTCGAGAGGTTGCAGTAGTCGGCGACGTCGCGCATCCACGCGAGCGCGAACGCCTCGAGGTCGGCCGCCGTGGGCTCCCCGTCCGCGATCGGCGGGGAGAGCGTCGAGAGGATCTCGGCCATCCGATCGAGGTCGTAGTCGGTCAACTCGACCGTCGAGGCGAGCGCGTGGACGAACTCCTGAAGGTCCTCGCGGGTTTCGAAGCCGAGATCCTTCAGTCGCGTGAAGTGGGCCGGGTCGTCGAACCGATCTGCGGGGACGCGCCAGTCGACGAAGTAGGCCGCCTCGCCGACGACTTTCACGTTCCAGGTGTCGTCGGTGTCGCGGACGAAGTCCCACGGCGCCCGCATGGTGGCGTTGAGAAACTCCATTGGAACCCCCGGCAGGAAGGCGTAAAACAGCACGTTCGCGGCGGGGTTGTTATAGGCGGACTCGATCGTTTCCGGCAGCGTCTCCGCGAGGTACGGGTTCTCCTGGGTGGCGTTCCACTCCTCGCCCACCTCGACTTGCGCCCCCCGCCGGAGCGTGTCGTGGTTGGCGACCCCGGAGATCCACTGACCCCCCATCTCGGCGACTTCCCGGACCCGCCACCACTTGCGGGCCCAGAAGGTGAGAATCGCCGGCGTGTTGTGGGCGAACGTCACCGGTCCCCACTGGAAGGCGTGCGGGTGCTCCCGGATCAGTTCTCGGTAGGTTGAGGCGAGCTCCCAGTCCTCTTCGGGCCAGGGCCGGCCGTCCTCGAAGATCATCCACGGCCGGTACTCCGTCCCCGCGACGGTCTGGGTGACGGCGTCCATCTCCGCGAGGAACTCGTCGTCGTGCCACTCCGACTCCGTCTCGGGATCCCAGTTGGTGAAGTCCTGGGCGCCGTCGACGCGGATCCCGTCGGCACCCCAGTCCATCTTCCGTCGCTGGAGTTCGAGCAGGATCGCCCGGACGGTCGGCTGGGTGTACTCGAGTTCCTGCCCGTACATCCCCGGCCCCTGGAAGTACTCGTCGGAGAGGAGGGGAACCGCCCCGGTGTCGGCGTGGCCCAAGGCGACGTCGAACACCACGCGCATCGGCTCGGGAAGCGTGTGGAGCGTGGCGATGAAATCGACCAGTTCGTCGGGGCGGCCGGTCCCGAGGATCGCCGGGTTGATCGCGCCGAAGCCGTAGACGACGACGTCGTAGCCCCAGTTTATAAGCTCCGGGCGGCACAGCGTCACCGTCGCCCGGCCCGCGTCCGGGGTCGTCTCCTCGATCCGGAACCCGTCCGGCTGGTAGTCGCCCTCCGTAATCGGTGCGATCGGCATCAGCTGGACACCGTCGTAACCGTCGAAGTTCCGTTCGGCAGGGGTGAGCGGTTCCCCTGCCCGCTTCTTGCGGCCGATTTCGCGGAACCGGCGTGTCAGCCCGGCCAGCGTCCCCGACTCGGTTGCGGTTCCCGGATGGATCTCGAGCAGGTTCGTCGCCGGCTCGACCCGGGGGAGGCCGTCGTGGTCGATCGTCTCGATCCGTTCACCGTCGGTGCCAAGCGCCTCGAAGTACGCCCGGTCGTCGCGCTCGCGGTCGAGCCGGTCGACGTCGTACAGCTCCGGCGGCGCGTACGCCCCGAACGGGAGCGAGTAGGCGAGGGGATCGCCGATCGTCTCCGTCCCCCCGTCGTCGTCGGGGTACACGAGCCGGTACAGGGTGCCCAGCCGGTCGCGGGTACCGGGGCGGACGCCCGAAACCGCCGCCCAGGTGAACTCGCCGGTCCGGCGCGTCGGGACGCGTTCGTGACGCACCGACACTGTCGAGGGCTCGCCCGAGAGGTCCACCGGCTCGGTCGGCGTGATAAGCTCCAGGGAGACGTCCTCCGGCGGGACGCCCGACTCGAGGAGTTGTGGTGTCCAGAAGCCGAACGTAGCGTGGTCGTCCCGCCAGTGAGCCCCCAGCATCGGGGCGATCGTCTTCGCCGCCTCGAACCGGTCGTCCTCGGCGTCGACGGCGTCGAGACACCGACCACACAGTCGGTCCGTTTCGGCCTCGAGCAGCGCAGCCGGTGAATAGTCTGCCGCCATAGTTTACAACTGTCGTAGTGGTTAATCAGTCTGACTGACGGGCCACCGTCGGCCCGGACCGCCGTCGGCCCGGACTGCCGACGTCCTGTGCCACCGACGGCTACAGTCTACCGACGGTGACGTAAAACGGAACGACCTCGACGCGCTCGTACTCCCCGGCGCGCATCTGCTCGACGACGCTCCGGCCCATCCGGCGCCACCGCCCGCGGAGGTCGTCGTATCCCTCCGACCCCAGTGCACGTCGCAACTCCCGAGCATGGTCTGCGAGCCCCCCGCCCGACGCCTTCCTGGCGGCGCTTTCGAGGGCGAGCTCGGAGTAGGGGGGTTCGACGCGCTTCTCGTGGAGGTAGCGGCGAACCCGGACGTCCGAGAGCCCGGCGTCCGCAAAGAGGGCCTTGACCCGGTCGCCGATCGCGACGTCGGTCCCGACGCCGTCGATGTACGCCTCCCTGACACGGGGTTCGAGCGTCTCCTCGGCGTCCACCGTCGAGGAGACGGCGACGGCGTCGTTGTCGGGTTCGATCGCCGCGACCAGCTGTGAGGAAACGCGGACGAACTCGTCGACGCCGGCCTCCGGCTCCGGGAGATTGGCCAAAAGCGCCTGACAGACGACCAGGTCGAACGCGCCGTCGCCGAACGGCAGCCGGGTCGCGTCCCCCCTGAGGAACGACGCGGGCGCCGGGAGGTCTCCGGCGACCCATCGGTCGCGGGCGACAGACAGAAGCGACGGATCGGCGTCGACGCCGACGAGCTCGGGGGTCGCTCTGTCCTGCCGGCGACCGTCGACGGCCTCCTCGGCGAGCACGCGGGTGAGTTCGCCGGTCCCACAGCCGACGTCGAGGATCCGGCGTCGGCTCCCGAGGTCGAGGTCGGCGAGGGCCGTACGGTCCTCCGCCCACATCCCCCGTCGCGTTCGGTCCAGGTACGCCGCGTCGAACCGTCTCACACCCCGAGGTTGGAAACGGCGCGGGTTAACGGAAGCGAAATCCCGCGCATCGATCGGGAGACTAGTCTCAAAGCGACAGCGGATCGACCTTCAGATATTCCCGCAACACTGCGGTCGCGTAGCTCCCGCTTTGAAGCGCAAACGAGAGCGTCAGCGGATCGGCCTCGACAGTCACGTCGGTCCGGAGGAGGATCGCCCGCCGGGTACCCGTCGAGTCGAACTCCCCGGGGAGTGTGAAGTCTGCAGGCTGCACTCCGGCGTCGGAAAGCACCTCGCGTTCGATCTCGCCGGGCTCGCCGTCCGCCAGCTCGGTTTCGGTGCCCACGAGCGGCGCGGTGACGAACGCCCGGCCGCGCTCGCAGTGGCGCGAAAGAATCTGGACCCGGGAGTCGTCCGCCCGCTGGAGCCGGTCGGGGTCCGGTTTCTGGATCTCCGGTGGCGCGTCGGCGTCGGCGAAACAGCAGACGTCGCCGGCGACCGGCCGGTGAAACGGGAGTCCGGCGTCGAGGCGTCGGCTCAAGATCCGGTTGAACAGATACGACTGTGCGGCGTGGACGAACAGCCGCTGGAGGTTGCTCGGCACCGCCTCGAGCGCCGCCCGCCAGACGCCGCCGTCATCGGGGACGGGAGCGTCGGGCGCGGTCGAGCCCGGATCGCTGGCCTCGGCGTCGACGAGGCCGTGCAGCATCGCGCGCTCGAAGCCGAGCTTGCGGGGGACTGCATCCAGGCACGCCTGCCAGTCCGGCGACGCCGACTCGAACTGGTCGTCGACGAAAGCGCGTGCTCTCCTTGTGTCGTCGGGCTCCGCCTCGAACGGGCTGGCGACGTAGGTCCTGACTGCCGTCCGCCAGTCGCCCCTGACGATCGCGAGCCCGACCTCGTGGGTAATCGGCCGCCGGCTGCCGAACCGCTGGTGGCCGAAGACGTTCGGGACGCCGATCTCGGGACCGGGACCATCGGACGATTCTTCGTCTCCGCCGGTGGCGAACGACCGGAGCTGGGCGGTGACGTCGTCTGCGAGTTCGGGTCGGTCGGGGTCGCGAACGACGATCTCGAAGGCGTTTCCGGCCAGGTCGCCGAAGGAGATCGGCCGACCGGCGCGACCGACGACGTCGATCTCGGCGCCGTCGATTCCCGATCCGTCACTGTCACCGTCGCCGTCGATCGCCGCGATCCGTTCCGGAGCGACGCCCCGGACGGAGAACAGCTGCGTGGTGACGGCGTGTTTGTCCTTGGTGCCGGCCCAGGAGATCCGTTCGCGGCTCATCCCCAGCACGTCCGACAGCCGGGCCGCGAAGTCGTTCGTATCCCACGCCCGGAGCGTGACTCGACAGACGACGTCCGGATACGCGCCCGGATCGGCGTCGGCGGGTTCGACGTCGAACGCCTCGATCTCGCGGACGCGAAAGTCTGCCGGGCGGTCCCGGAGCCGGCCGCCGATCGGCTCGGCGTCGCTCACGTAGTAGTCGATCCCGACGACCTGTTCTCTGGGGTGTGCCGGGCGCATCAGTACAGCGAAAGCTCCCCGGTGACCCGGTCGACGACCTCGTCGTTCCCCGGGCCGACCGCGAGCGTGGTCACGGTTCCGGGATCGAGCTGGGTGTGGCCCGCGTCGCGGACGATCGCGTACGGCAGTCCCTCGCGTTCTGCGACGTCCGCGAGTTCGAACAGCTGGGCTTCCCCTGCGGCTTTGAGGACGACCTTCTTTTGCCCCTCTCCTTTCCAGGCCCGCCGCGTCCGTCGGTCGGCCTCCTCGTAGGCCGAAAGCGACGCGTGGGCCACCTGCGCGGCGAGTTTCCCCTGGCCCATACCGAGGTCGGTTCGGGCGACGATTGCCTGCTTCATACGCGAACCTGGCGGGCAGCCGTTAAAGGGCTGACCGTCCACGCCGGCGGCACGAAAACATTTGACGGTCGGGGAACAGACAGGGGAGTATGGCCCTCCAGGAGTTTCGCCGCCAGGTCGAACAGTTCCTCCGCTCCCCGCGGGAGTTCTTCCGCGAACGGCAGTTCGCCACGAGCGCAGCCGCCGGGTTCGCGATCGTGCTCGCGCTCGCGATCGTCCTGTCGGGAAGCGTCTGGTATCTCGGTAGCTTGCTCGCGGCGAGCACCGACGCCACGGTGACGATGGACAATCCGGACCGCCCCCCGGAGTGGGTGTGTGACGCCCACGGCGACGATCCCGACTCGGCGCTCGGCGACGGTTGCGACGAACCGGCGACGGTGGAACGCGACGCCGGCTCGCTGATCCGGGAGGCTGCCGGCGAGTACGTCTTCCCCGTCTTCGTTTTCAGCTTGCTGCTGTGGCCAGTCGCCGGGGTCGCGCTGTTCGCCTTCGCCCGGATCGCGGGCGGTGACGGGGGGTTGCTCCCCACCCTGGGAGTCGCGGCCTGGGGCGCTGTCCCCGAGTTCGTCCGACTGTTCGTCGGCCTTGCGGGGCTTCGGTACGTGCTCGGCACCACGACGTTCACCGGCCCCGTCCAGTCGTTTCCCGACCAGCTCGCGGCCGTTCTCGCGCCACTCGAGACACCCCTGCTCGTCGCCTCGGTCCTGACGCTTTTGTGGCAGTGGTATCTCCTCGCTGCTGGAATCGGCGAAGTCCACGACCTGGAGTGGCCGGCCGCAGCGTTCGCCGTCGGGATTCCACTGGCGGGGTGGGGGCTCCTGGCGCTGACGTGAGGGATAGTCGAACGGCGGTGGGGCGGTGCCTCCGTCAGTCGGGATCGACGAGGTCGAGGTCGCGAGCCGCCTTCGCCGCAAGTTCCGCCAGCTCGTCGGGCTCCATCGCCTCGATCTCCGAGAGTTCGCCCCGAGTTTCCGGCTGTTCCGGAACCAGTTGATTGCAGCCGACCGAGATCGTCGAATCCGGAAACGTCCCGATCTCGCGGGCCCGCGCTGCGATGTCGTTTTTGTCCGCCGTCAACAGCGGCCGGTGGATCGGCAGCGACGTGGCGGCGGCCGTCACCGCGAGGTTGCTCGCGGTCTGGCTCGACTTCTGGCCGATCGCCTCCCCGGTGACGATCCCGACAGCGTCCTCCCGGTTTGCGACCGCCTCGGCCACCATGAACGTGAACCGACGCCAGGCGAGCATCCGTCCCTGATCCATCCCCTCGATCAGCGTCTCGACCGCCTCCCCGCCGGGCGCGATCCGGAGCCGGAGGTCCTCGCCGGGAACGTACTCCGAGAGCGTCGCGACGGTCTCGGCCGCCCGGGCACGGTGGTCGATCCCCCCGAAGCGACCCAGATCGACGTACAGTGGAACGACCGGCGAGCCGCGGCGCATCGCCTCGTATGCGGCCACCGGGGAGTCGATCCCGCCGCTGACCAGTGCGACGAGTGGCTCCTGGCTCCCGAGCGGGAGTCCCCCGGGCCCATCCTCCCTGTCGAGGAAGACGAACGCGTCCTCGGACCGGCACTCGACGGAGACCGACCAGTCCGGATCGTCGAGATCGACGGCCGGCTCGAAGTCGTCCTCTACTGCGTCCCACACCGCGTCGCCGCCGATCTCGCCGAGTTCCTCGCTCGAAAACGGATGGTCCTCGCCCGCACACCGCGCCCGGACCGCGAATGTTCCCCCGTCGTACTCAGCTGTGGCGGTCCGTGCTAGTGCGTCGGTGATCACCTCCGTGGTCGGCGCCGTCCGGAGCGCCGCGCTCGCGGAGGTCACGCCGAACGTGTCGGCCGCCGTCCGGGTCGCAGCCGAGACGTCGGCCTCGGTCGTGTGGATCAGCGGCCGCGACCGATAGCGGGGCTCGATTGTCGCTTCGATCCCGCGGTCCGACAACAGCGCCGAGAGGTTCTCCCGGAGTTCCCGTTCCATCCACCCACGGACGCGTGGGCTCTTGGTAGTAATCTCGCCGTATCGGACGAGGACGGTGTCGGCCCCGGGCGGTTCCATAGTCGTGGGGAGACGGCAGCGGGATAAATCACCTGCGCATGTCGTCGTGTCCGGGAGGATGCGACAGCCCGCAAGCCGGAGGTTTTTATTCCCGGCGGAACGGCCAGGGGAGTATGATCCTTTCCGACGGCGACATTCTGGCTCGGCTTGAGGACGGCGACCTCGTGATCGAGCCGATCGACGACTACGACACCCAGATCCAGCCGGCAAGCGTCGACCTCAGACTCGGGGAGGAGTTCCTCGAGTTTCAGCGGACGAACATTCCCTGCATCCACCCGAACGCCGAAGAGGAGGTAGAGGAGTACGTCACCGAGACCCGCGTTCCCGAAGGGGAGGACTTCATTCTCCATCCCGGCGATTTCGTGCTCGGGACCACCAAAGAGCGCGTGGAGATCCCGTCCGATCTGATCGCCCACGTGGAGGGACGGTCGTCGCTGGGGCGCCTCGCCGTGGTCGTTCACGCCACCGCCGGCCTGTGTGATCCTGGGTACCGGGGCCAGATCACCCTCGAACTGTCGAACCTCGGCAGCGCGCCGGTCGCACTCACGCCCGGAATGCGCATCTCCCAGCTCACGTTCACCGAACTGAAATCGCCTGCCGACCGCCCCTACGGCGAGGAGCGCGGTTCCAAGTACCAGGGCCAGCGCGGCCCACAGGCGTCCCGGATCGGCAACGATCCGGAGTTCACCCCCGCAGACCGGGCGGAACCCGACCCGAGAGCCGACGACGAGGGATCGGGACGATGAAGTTCATCGAGGAGATCGTCGTCGAGGAATTCCTGCCAACGTTCCGGTCTATGCTGGCCGAAGAGCTCCGCGACCGTGGGTTCACCCAGCACGAAGTCGCCGACGCGCTCGGGGTGAGCCAGTCGGCCGTCTCGAAGTACGCCCACGGCGACGTCGCAACGAACGACCGGATCATGGCCGACGACAGGGTGCGGTCGCTCGTCGAACGGATCGGCGAGGGGCTCTCGACCGGCGACGTGACCAGCGTCCAGGCGCTCGTGGAGGCGGAGGTGCTGATCCGGCGGCTCGAGGACGGCGACCTGCTCGCGGAGCTCCACGAGGCGGCGATGCCGGAGCTTGCCGAGGTCGACGTCGAGTACGCGATCCACGACCCGGATGGCGCGCTGCGGACGACCGAACAGGTGCTCTCGTCGGTGCGGCGGGGGCTGCGGACGCTGACGAACGCCTCCGGCTTCGCCGGGCTGATCCCGGCGGTCGGCTCCAACGTGGTCGAGTGTCTGCCGGGTGCTGCCGGCGTCGACGACGTCGCTGCCGTGCCCGGTCGGCTGGTCGACGTGAAAGGGAGAGCGACGGTTCCCGGCGAGGTGGAGTTCGGCGTGAGCGATCACCTCGCGTCCGTACTGTTGGCCGCCCGCGAGTCGGGGGCGGACGTTCGCGGCGCGGTCAACATCCGCTACGACGAAGAGCTGTTGGAGGCGCTGTCCAGCTCGGGATATCAGGTCGTCGAACTCGAGACGGGGACGGACACACCCGAGGCGGTTCGGAATGTCCTCGAACGCGCTGAGCCGGACCCTCCGTTTGTCTGTTATCACACCGCAGAGGTCGGCGTCGAGCCGATCATCTACGTGTTCGCTGCGGACGCGCCGGCGGCGGCGCGAGTGGTTCGTGAACTGCTGTGAGCCGTGAACTCCTGTGAACCTGTAGTGCGGAATGGAAGCCGTCGTCAGCGAGCCCGGTAACGCCGCCACCCGTACAACGCCCCTTCACCCAGGAGCCACGCGGACCCCAAGACGATCGCAAGCAGGTTCAAAAGCTGCGGGAGATGCATCCAGCCGGGGAGCACCCACCGGGCGAGCGTTTCAGCCTCGCGTACCTGCTCTGTCACGCCGTGATCCGCGGCAGTCCGCTCGTCGAGTTCGTAGCCCGGCGGTCCGCCGGCGGTCTCACCCACCGGGAGCCTGTCGGCGACGTACGGCAGTGGGATCACCGCCCCGTCGGGGTCCTCGAACTGCCAGACGACCTCGCCACTCGGGCTGACCTCGAGGATCCGGTTGTTCCGGGAGTCGGTGATAATCGTGTTTCCGTTGGGAAGGCGATCGGCGTCCCGAGGCCACTGGAGGGGATCACCCTCGGGTCCGGTGTACTCCCAGACGACTTCCTCGGTGTCGGCGTCGATCTCGACGGCACGGTTGTTCTCGCTGTCGGCGATGAGGACGGTGCCGTGCTCTTCGAGATGCTGGGGGTTGTGCTGATGTTGCATCACCGAGTGGTTGCCGGGCTGGCCGATCGTGTCGACGATCTCGTCGGTCTCGGGGTCCACCTCGATGAGCATGTCGTAGTTGCGCACTGACAGATGGAAGTTCCCCTCTTCGGTCTCGACGATGTCGTTCCAGTGGATCCAGTCGTCGACCTCGCTGGACTTCGCGTAGTCGTCGGGATCGTCGACGTGCGGGCTGGCTTCGACGTGTTCCTCGAAGAACTCGGTCCCCTGATCGATGTGATCGGCGGCGTACCACTCCCAGGTGATCTCGCCAGCCTCGTTTACGGTGAACACGCGGTTCTTGCCCATGTCGATGATCGCCACCTCGCCGTCCTCGGTGACGACGGCGTCGTGAACCTCGTGCCAGTGGATCATCTCGTCGTGCCAGTTGTACTCCCAGACGATCTCCTCGTTCGAGCGATCCATCAGGATCACCCGGTTTTTCACGCAGTGTTCGTGGGGATCCAGCCCGTGTGAGAACGTCGCTTCGTATGAGAGATGTTCCTCGTCGCAGTTCTCGGCCGGGATCACTTCCCCGAGCGCAAACAGCACCACGTTGCCGTCCTCCTGGGGTTCGATCCCGGGCGCCGCCTCGCCTTCGCGTAACGGATCGATTCCGAAGAACCGGGAGTCGTCGATCGCATACTCCCAGGCGATTTCCCCGTCGGGAGTGATCTCGACGAGTCGACCGTCGTTATCCCAGGAGTGGACGCCCACGAGCGTATTTCCGGGATACGGCTCGCCGGCCTCCGCGTCCTGCTCAACCACTGTCCCCCGGTCGATCGCGACCGCCTGCACGCCGAGGGCGACGACGAGAAGCAGCACCGCACCGCCGACGACGAGAACTCGCGTCCGCTGGTCCATACTCGCGGTAGATAGCGGGCCGACGTAACTCTTGTCAGTCTCCCCGGGGGAATACACCAGTCGAACGGAGCCACAGCCGACGCCGGCAGTCTACAGGTTCAATATAAATGAAACGGATATCGCCACGTGCCGGAAGACGGAATCGCAAGAGGAAGCCGTCTTCGTCTGTGCTCCCGACGATCGCTATCTAGTAACCTTTAACGGCCGGGAGCCGATACGTGAGACCAAGATGGCGAGCAACAAGATTCTCGGTATCGATCTCGGTACCACCAACAGCGCGTTCGCGGTGATGGAGGGTGGCGAGCCCGAAATCATCGTCAACGCCGAGGGGGACCGAACCACCGCCTCCGTGGTCGCGTTCACCGACGACGGCGAACGTCTCGTCGGCAAACCCGCGAAGAACCAGGCAGTCCAGAACCCCGACAAGACGATCCAGTCGATCAAGCGGCACATGGGCGATGAAGAGTACACCGTCGAGATCGAGGGGGAGGAGTACACCCCCGAGCAGATCTCGGCGATGATCCTCCAGAAGATCAAACGCGACGCCGAGGAGTATCTCGGCGACGAGATCGAGAAGGCAGTGATCACGGTCCCTGCCTACTTCAACGACCGGCAGCGGCAGGCGACGAAGAACGCCGGCGAGATCGCCGGCTTCGAGGTCGAACGGATCGTCAACGAGCCGACCGCGGCGTCGATGGCGTACGGCCTCGACGACGAGTCCGATCAGACCGTGCTCGTGTACGACCTCGGCGGCGGCACCTTCGACGTCTCGATCCTCGAACTCGGCGGCGGCGTCTACGAGGTCGTCGCGACCAACGGGGACAACGACCTCGGGGGCGACGACTGGGACGAGGCGATCATCGACTACGTCGCAGACGAGTTCGAAAACGATCACGGGATCGATCTCCGGGAGGACAGACAGGCGCTCCAGCGGCTCACCGAGGCCGCAGAAGAGGCGAAGGTCGAACTGTCGAGCCGCAAGGAGACGACGATCAACCTGCCCTTTATTACGGCGACCGACTCCGGGCCGGTCCACCTCGAGGAGAGCCTCACCCGGGCGAAGTTCGAGTCGCTCACGACGGACCTGATCGAGCGAACCGTCGGGCCGACCGAACAGGCGCTTGCAGACGCCGGCTACGACAAGGACGACATCGACGAAGTACTCCTCGTCGGTGGATCGACCCGGATGCCGATGGTCCAGGAGAAAGTCGAGGAGTTGACCGGCCGGGAGCCCAAAAAGAACGTCAACCCGGACGAGGCCGTCGCGCTGGGTGCGGCGATCCAGGGCGGCGTGCTCGGCGGCGAAGTCGACGACATCGTCCTGCTGGACGTGACGCCGCTCTCGTTGGGGATCGAGGTCAAGGGTGGCCTGTTCGAGCGGCTCATCGAGAAGAACACCACGATCCCGACCGAGGAGTCGAAGGTTTTCACCACCGCCGCCGACAACCAGACCTCGGTCAACGTGCGCGTCTTCCAGGGCGAACGCGAGATCGCCGAGGAGAACGAACTCCTGGGCGCATTCCAGCTCACCGGCATTCCGCCGGCGCCGGCCGGCACCCCGCAGATCGAGGTGACCTTCAGCATCGACGAGAACGGCATCGTCAACGTCTCCGCCGAAGACAAGGGGTCGGGCAACGCAGAGTCGATCACGATCGAAGGTGGCGCCGGCCTCTCGGACGAGGAGATCGAACAGATGCAGGAAGAGGCCGAAAAACACGCCGAGGAGGACGAAAAGCGGCGCCAGCGCATCGAAGCGCGCAACGAGGCGGAAAGCGCCGTCCAGCGTGCCGAGACCCTGCTGGAAGAAAACGAGGAAGCCGTCGACGACGACCTGCGCGCGTCGATCGAGGACGCCATCGCCGACGTCGAGGACACCCTCGAAGACGACGACGCAACCACCGAGGAGATCGAGGACGCCACCGAGGCACTGTCGACCGAGCTGCAGGAGATCGGCAAGCAGATGTACCAGCAACAGGCCCAGGCCGGTGCCGGCGAGGCCGGCGCGGGTCCGGGCGGCATGGGCGGCGCCGCAGGTGCCGGTCCGGGCGGCATGGGCGGCGCGGCCGGCGCAGGACCCGGCGGCATGGGCGGTGCCGCAGGTGCGGGCGCCGGTGACGCCGCCGAAGGCGACGAGTTCGTCGACGCTGACTTCGAGGACGTCGACGACAGCGACGAGGACGACGAGGAGTAACGCGACGACGAGAACCTGAAGCTCTTTTGTACGGGTCGTCTCTGTTCGCGTATGGACGGGGAGGAAGACGAAACGTTGGACCAACAGAAGCGCGAGGAGCTGTTGCGTCGCGTCAACCGCCAGGGGGCGACCGTCGGCGCGCGGACCCCCGAGACGGTCGCCGTCGGCGGCGAGGAGTTTCACCTCAGGGAGTTCCTCATCGAAACCCGGAAGGTCGAGGGAGTGCCGCCGGACGCCAGGGACCTCGTCAAGGAGGCGACCACCGAGCTCTCGAAGCGGCGCAAACAGCTCCACGGCCGGCTCGAAACGGAGTCGCTGACGCGGGCTGAGGCCGACCGGATCGCCGAGGAGATAATCGGGCTCGACCGCGCGATCAACGCCCTCGAGAACCTCCGGCGACCCACGTACGGGGAGCAGGCGACGAAATCCTCCATCGCGGACCACAAACGCTGGCTGGACTTCCTCGAATCCGTCGGCAAGTGAGCGCTATCGACGACTCGTGTTCCCCATTCACTTCCCGCCGCCGCGGAGGTGTGCGAACACGTACGTCTGGACGTAGCCGGCGTACTCGCCGCCGAACCGGTCGCGCAGCGCCCGCGCGGTGTCGGCGTAGGTTCCCCGGTCGCAGTCGGGGAAGTGGTCGGCGACAGCGGTCCGGATCCAGGTGTCCAGCGGGATCGCCTCGAGGTAGCCCAGCGAGAACAGCAGGATGCAGTCTGCGACCTTGTCGCCGACGCCGACGAACCGGGTGAGCGACTCGCGGGCCTGTTCGTAGGGGAGGTCGGCGGCCTCGCGGGGATCCGCCTCGCCGTCGGCGACCATCCCCGCGGTTTTCCGGACGTACGGCGCCCGGTAGCCCAGCGACAGCTCCCGAAGTTCGGCTTCGGTTCGGGCGGCGAGCTGGTCGGGCGTTGGAAACGCGTGAAGCGTCCGGCCGTCGAACTGGACCGCATCGCCGTACGTCTCCGCGAGCGATCGTTGCATCCGGTGGATCCGCGACACGCGCATCTGGGCCGAGCAGATAAACGAGATCAGACACGGGAACGCAGGATCCCGAACCAGCCGCATCCCTTCGTAGGCGTCGAACGCCCGGTCGAACAGCGGAACGTCGGGGGCTGCAGCCCGGATCGCATCGAGGTCGTCGTCCAGTCGCAGCAGGTGCGTCAGAAGGGGCACCGCGTCGACGGTTGACTCCCACTCGAGGGTTCCGTCGCGGACGCCGCCGACCTGCCGCACCCGGAGAGGAACTCGGTCGTCGGTGAGGCCCTCGATCGGTGGAACGACCGTCTCGTACCACGCGTCTCCGCTCCTGGGCGTGGCGTCGCCGCTGTCGTACATCCGGCCGTCGGATCGATCCCAGAGGTAGCTTTGCCCGCTCTCGAGGGTCGCCTGCAGGTCGAACGGGCCGTCCACCGCGGCGAGGCCGATCGTTCCCGACTCCATTGGCTCCCGTTCGGGACTCGGTGGCTTTCCCCGTTTCGGATGCCGTTCGAGCAGATCCTCCCGGCGTCGGCCGGTCGAGATGAGAAGCTTAAAGGCCTTCATCGCAGTACGTGAAAGCGAGGCCGGGTGGCTTAGCTGGACATAGCGCCGCACTCATAGGGTTTCGAGATTCGGTGCGGTTCGCCTTGGAAGCCTCCGTGCGCCCCTGGGGCCTGCCGAGCCTCGTACCTGGGCCATGCGGAGATCGCGGGTTCGGAGCCCGCCCCGGCCATCCGTCGTTTCTTCCGCGAGCCGAGCCGACGAGGACGTGGACCGAGCTTATTATTCGAGGCTGTCTGGTAGCGGTATGGGCCTCCCACACGTTCGGACGCTCGAGTGTACCCTGTGTGGCGCGCGCTACGAGCCGGACCAGGTCATCTACACGTGTCCGGAACACGACGGCGTCCGGGGTATTCTCGAGGTCCGGTACGACTACGCGCGGATCCGAGAGCTGTTCGACGCCGACCTCGACGGCAACATCCCGAGCCAGTGGAAATACCGTGCGTTCCTCCCGGTCGATCCAGACGTCAGCCCGGTGACGCTCGGCGAGGGGGGAACCCCGCTGCTCGAAGCGCCCCGACTCGGCGAGGAACTCGGGGTCGAGATCCACATCAAGGACGACGGCCGGAATCCCACGGGCGTTCTGAAGGACCGGGCCTCGAGCGTCGCAGTCACCAGAGCCCGAACGGCGGGACGGGACGTGGTCACCTGTGCGTCGACCGGCAACGCCGCCGCCTCGCTTTCGGGATACGCCGCACGGTCGGGCGCCGAGTGCCGGATCTTCGTCCCCGGGGACACACCGGAGGAGAAACTCGCCCAGGCACTCGTGTACGGCGCCGACGTGCTCGCAGTCGAGGGGAGCTACGACGAGGCGTACGACCTGAGCATGGCCGTCACCGACCGCTACGGCTGGTACAACCGGAACGCCGCCGTCAATCCGTTTCAGGTCGAGGGGAAACGCACGGTCGGCCACGAACTCGCAGAGCAGACCCGCGGCAACGTTCCCGACTGGGTCGTCTTCGCGATGGGTGACGGCTGCACCGTCGCCGGCGGCTGGAAGGGCTTTCACGAGTTTTGCGAGCTCGGATTCGTCGACGAGGAGCCCCGACTGCTCGGCGTCCAGGCCGAGGGAGCAAGCGCGATCCACGACGCGTTTCACGGCCACGACGACACCGCGGCGGTCGCGGAGACCGTCGCCGACAGCATCGCCGTCGGGCGCCCACGGAACACGGTCAAAGCCTGCAGGGCCCTGGAGAAAAGCGACGGCACGGCCGTCCTCGTGAGCGACGAGGAGATCCTCGCCGCCGAGAAGCTCCTGGGGAGTGTCGAGGGGATCTACGCCGAGCCGGCGGGCGCAGCGCCGATCGCAGGGATCCGGAAGGCTCGCGGGCTGGGCATCGTCGATCCAGGTGACTCGGTGGTTGCGGTCGTGACCGGTCACGGACTGAAAGACGCGGAAGCCGCACTCGAAGCCGGCGGTGAGATCGAGTCGATCTCCCCTTCGATCGACGACGTGGCCGCCCGGTACGGGGAGTGAACAAAGAGTGTGACCGCAGGTATGTGGCGCTCCTCCGAACGGAGGAGTACGCGATAGTTTCACTCGCAGTGGCTAATCTTTCGGGTGAAATATATCGCGTTTTTACTTTCAAACGGTACGTCCCGGGGGATCGACGTTCCGAGAGGCGGATCAAGAGATCGCGTACGTCACCTGGAGGATGATCGCCTCGTCGTATCCCTCCTGCTCCCCCCGGCCGTCGATCACGTTGCGGCTCTGACGGCTCCGAAGCACGTCCGCCTCGGGGTAGATCCGGAGCGACTCCTCCTCGAACTCGTCGACGCGGTCGACCCCGTCCTCCTCTTCGAAGACGGCCGAGACCCACTCCGGAGAGGTGTCCTGTATCGGGGTCGCGTCCGTCCGAGTGAACAGGTCGTCGAACACCGACTCGAGCTCTCGTCGACGCTCCTCGATCTCGTCGGGCTCGGCGGGAACGTCGTCGTCCCCCGGCGGGAACACGTGCAGACGACAGCGTGTCATATCGCTCGGTTTGGGGCTGTCGAACGTATACCTGGCGGTTGAACCGACTTCGGGTGACGGGCAGCGACGGCGTCAGTACTTAAGTGATACCGGACGAATCCCAGACGGAATGAACCGCCCACGTTTCCCCGTGCTGGTCGTCGTGGCTCTCGTCGTGGGAAACGTCCTGCTCGTAGCGAGCGTCGCGTATCCGGTCTCCGAAGCCGAGCCGCGTCCCGCCGTGGAGGCGTTCGAGTCCCCCGTCTCCGACGAGTACCACCTCCTCGCGACCATCGTGACCGACGGCGAATCGACACTGGAGATCGACGGCGCAGTGGCGGCGTCCGGGGAGCGGTACGTCCGGACCGTCCAGGGAGAGACGGTCGTCGAGCGATACCAGCCGAACGGCACCTCCGGGGCCGAATACGCCCGGTACGTCGTCGACGAATCGGAGGCGGACGCCCGCATGCAGCAGTTCGACGACGACGAGGATCTGGAGGTCCTCACACACCGAGGCAACGGCGAATCGGTGACGATAACGACCGTGGACGCCGACCCCAGCACCGACGGCGGTGACAGGCTCGCGGGGGCCGCCTCGGTCGTCGCCGCACAGCTTCGCCTCGTGCAGTACGACACGGTCGACCACGACGCAGTTGCCGGAAACGACGACAGTCCGGAGATACGAACGCTCCGGCCCGAATCCGGCTGGTACGCCGGCGAACAGTCGTACCGCATTTCCGACGCCGAGGGGACAGTCGAGATCGATCCCGAGACGTCCGTATTGGTGGCCGCGGACGTACGGTGGGAACTCACCCGGGGGACGGAAACGTACCTTCACTACCTGCTCAACCGCGACGCGACTGTCAGCCAGGAACTCACCTACGAGTACCGGACCGAAAACGTCTCCGTCGACCGTCCTGACTGGGTCGAGAACCACCCCGAAAACTAACGCAATCGACGGTGATTCCTACGGCCGGTCCAGCACGTGGTGGTCGACCGCGTCCGCTCCCGGGCCCGCGGCGAGATCGATCGTGGCGACTCTGAAGACGTCGTCCGCCCCCTCGACGGGAATCGGTAGCCCGCCGGGATTGATCCGAACCGTCCCGCCGCGCTCCTCGATCCCGTGGGCGTGGGTGTGGCCGTGGAGGACGTAGTCGTACGTTCCGGCGTCGACCAAACCGTCGACGAGCACGTCGCTGGTGCCGTGATACACGGCGATATCGCGACCGTCGAGCGACAGCGCGCCCGCCTCGCCGAGATAGGTTCCGAAGCCGTCGACCACCGACTGGAGGTTCCACTCGCCGTCGTTGTTCCCCCGGACCGCATAGAAGTCGAAGCCGGCGTCGAACGGGGTCGCCGAGAAGGGTGCGACGAAGTCGCCACAGTGGACGACTGCGTCGACCCCGTCGCGTTCGAAGAACGTCACCGCCGCCTCGACGGCGTCCAGGTCGTCGTGGGTGTCCGAAACGATTCCGAGCAGCATACCCGACAGTGTGGACGCGACGGGCAAAAACGTACGCTGCCGGGGGTACCGTCTCGACTACTCTCTGTCGTCTGCGGTCTGCAACAGCTCCACTGCCGGCAGGGGTTCGCCGGTCAGCGCCCGGATGTACGCCCCGCCAGCGATCGAGACGTGCGAGAAGTCGTCCTCGTCGAGGCCGTACATCCCGATCGCCCGGGAGGTGTCACCGCCGCCGACGACCGAAAAGCAGTCGGTGTCGGCGATCGCCCGGAGCACGCCGACCGTCCCGTCGGCGAACCGCTCGTCCTCGAAGACGCCGAGCGCCCCTTTCACGAAGACTGCGTCGGATTCGCGGATCAACTCCCCGTAGACGTCGACGGTTTCGGTGCCGACGTCGAGATAGTCCTCGGTTTTCTCGTCGATCTCCTCGAGAGTCACTTCCGCCCGCTCTCCGTCGGCGTCGGCGTACGCCAAATCGACCGCGAGTGTGAGCTGATCGCCCTTCTCTTCGAGGACGCGCTCGATCGTCTCCCGGTTGTCCGCCCACTGGTCGTCGTAGAGATCGCCGTCGCCGAGGTCGTAGCCGACGTCGTGACCCGCCGCGCGCAAGAAGAGCTCGCCCGCGACGCCGCCGAGACAGAACCGATCGACGCGGTCCTCGAGCGCGTCCATCACCCCGATCACGTCGGTCGCCTTGGTCCCGCCGACGACCATCGTCACCGGTCCGTCGAACTCCCGGGTCGCGATCGCGGTGTTGGCCTCGTACTCCGTTTCCATCACTCGGCCGGCGTACGCCGGCAAGACGACGGGAAATCCAACGAGCGAGGCGTGCTTCCGGTGGGCCGCCGAGTAGGCGTCGTTCACGTAGGCGTCGAAAAGCGGCGCAAGCGTCTCGACGAACTCGCTTTTCGCGTGGGTTTCCGGGTCTTTTTCCGGGAGTTCGTCCACGCACATCCGGACGTTCTCCAGAAGGAGGATCTCGCCCGGCCCGAGCTCCTCGATCGCGGCCTGCGCCTCCTCGCCGTACGTGTCGGCGACGAACCCGACCTCGCGACCCACGTGCTCGCTCAAAACGTCGGCGTGTTGGGACAGCGAGACGAACGTGTCGCGTCCGGGTCGCCCCTGGTGGGCCAGACAGACCACCCGGTGGCCGGCCTCCGCGAGTTCCCGAACCGTGCGGGCGTGTCGGGAGAACCGGCGGTTGTCCTGTACCTCGCCGTCTTCGACGGGCGAGTTCAAATCGAGCCTGACGAGCAGGCGCTGTTCGGTAGGCAGATCGTCGATGGTCCTGAACATGGGTAGTCGGCTGGTTTCGTTGGAACCGAATTAACTCGTCGGGTCAGTCGGCGGTCGATACAGTCCGGAGGCGGTTCAGTAGGCGGCGAGGAACGCCGCCATGTCGAGCATCCGGTTCGAGAAGCCGTACTCGTTGTCGTACCAGGTGAGGATCTTCGCGAGCCCGTCCTCACCGACGACGTTCGTCGACGGCAGGTCGACGTACGTGGAGAACGGCAGGCCCGTGATGTCCCGGGAGACGACCTCCTCGTCGGTGTAACCGAGCACGCCCGCCAGCGGACCCGAGTCGGCCGCCGCGCGGAACGCCTCGTTGATCTCTGCGGCGTCCGGCGACGACTCCAGGTCGACGACGACCTCCGTGATCGAGCCGTTCGGGACCGGCACCCGGATCGCCATCCCGTCGAGTTTCCCCTCGAGTTCCGGCAGTATCTCGGTTGCGGCCTGTGCGGCGCCGGTACTGGTCGGGACGATGTTCTCCGCGGCGGCCCGCCCCCGCCTGGTTTTGGCCATCGGACCGTCGATGAGGTTCTGTGAGCCGGTGTAGGCGTGGACCGTCGTCAGCGTCCCCGACCGGATGCCGAACTCCTCGTGGAGCACCGTCGCGACCGGCGTGACGCTGTTCGTCGTACAGGAGGCGTTCGAGACGACGTCCTCGCCGTCGTACTCTTCGTGATTGACGCCGTAGACGAGCTGTTTGACAGGTTTGTCGCCCTTCGGCGGCGCGGAGATGATCGCGGTGTCGGCACCGCCTTCGACGTGGCCGTACGCGTCATCGTACGTCCGGAACACGCCGGTACACTCCAAAGCGACGTCGACGTCGAGTTCGTCCCACGGGAGTTCCGCAGGGCTCTGAACGTCGAAAATCGGGACGCTCGTGCCGCCGATCGACAGGGCGTCGTCTTCGAGCTCGAGCCCGTCGAGCCGTCCCATCACCGAGTCGTATTTTCCGAGATACGCCATGTCCTCGGCGTCCATCACGTCGTTGATGCCGACGAGTTCGATCCGGGGATCCGAAAGCAGCGCGCGGAAGACGTTGCGCCCGATCCGGCCGAAACCGTTCAGTCCAACCCGAACGACGTCGTCCGCGTCCTCGCCCCCGCACAGGTACGATTTTTCACTCATATGTGAGTGGTAGGCTGTCGAGCACTTAAAATCGCCCGTCATCCGTCAGAATCCGTGCCGGCGCACGACGTCGAGGGGGTCGCGGACCACCTCTTTTAACACCACTCCTCGCAATCCGGGGGTATGGACGCTTTCACCGACGAGTTCCACACCGTCGTCGGCGACGGTGAGGGGTCGCTGTCGGACAGCCGGTACGACGCCGCGGCGGCGAGGGATCTCTACCGCGACATGGTCCGGGCCCGACGGTTCGACGAGCGCGCCGTCGCGCTCCAGCGGCGGGGGTGGATGTCCGGCTACCCGCCGTTCGCGGGACAGGAGGCCGCACAGGTCGGCGCCGCCCACGCGATGGCTGCGGAAGACCGGCTGTTCCCGACGTACCGCTCGAACGCACTGCAGATCGCCCGGGGCGTTCCGATGAGTGACATTCTCCTGTTCCGCCGCGGGCGTGCGGAGTACCACTCGGATCACGACGTCCCCGTCTTCCCACAGGCCATCCCGATCGCTTCCCAGATTCCTCACGCCGCCGGTGCGGGAATGGCCGCGAACTACCTCGAGGAGGAGTGGGCGTCGCTCGTCTGTTTCGGCGACGGCGCGACCTCGGAGGGGGATTTCCACGAGGGCGTGAACTTCGCCGGCGTCTTCGACGCACCGACGGTGTTTTTCTGCGAGAACAACGGCTGGGCGATCTCGCTGCCGGCGGATCGCCAGACTGCAAGCGAATCGATCGCGGCCAAGGCCGACGCCTACGGGATCGACGGCGTCCGAGTCGACGGTAACGACCCCCTGGCCGTTCGGGAGACGGTTGCGGACGCGCTGGCGTCTGCCCGGGACGGAAACCCTGTACTCGTGGAGGCGCTCACCTACCGGCGGGGAGCCCACACCACTGCGGACGATCCCTCCCGGTACCGGGACGAGGAGCCGGATCACCCCGACTGGCGGTTGCGGGACCCGCTCGAGCGATTCGAGGCGTTCCTTCGCGAGGAGGACGTCCTCGACGACGAGACGGTCGAGCGGTTCCGCGAGGAGGCGAACGAGGAGATCGCGGCGGCGATCGAGACCGCCGAGGACGCCGGCCTCCCGGATCCCGACGACCTGTTCGATCACGTGTACGCGGACCCGACGCCGACCCAGGAGAAACAGCGGTCCGAACTCGAGGCGCTCCTCGAGGAGCACGATCCACAGGAACTCGAGTTGGACTGAGGAGAACACGCCGTTTCCAGTTCGTTCGGGCTACGAACGGGCAGACCAATCCTCCATTGGGACGTCAATCCTCCATCGAGACGTACGTCTTCGTGTCCGTGATCCCGGACAGGGCCTGCACCTCGTTTGCAGTCACCTGCAACACGTCGTACACCTCCGGTGCCTCGAGTTCGAGGATCAGATCGTAGTCGCCGGCCACGACGTGCGCCTCCGTAACACCCTCGACCGAGTCCATCCGATCGAGCATCGTCGCTGCCTCCCCGACGTCAGCTTTCACCATGACGAATGCGTGTACCATATGTTACCGAACGACACGATATCGCAAAAGCCTTCCCCCGGTGTGGCGACTCGGGGGGAACGACGAGATGCCTTCGGGGCAACGGTTATTTCCACGGGGGTTCATGTCACGGGTATGCGTTACGTTATCATTGGTGGTGGGCGGGTCGGACTGCGGACGGCCCGCGTACTCGCCGAGGAGGGCCACGAGATCGTGGTCGTCGAACGCGATCCGGAAACCGCGGATCGAGTCCGTGAGGCAGGCTTCGAGGTCGTCGAGGGCGACGGCTCCCGGGAGACGGTGCTCGAGGAGGCCGAACTCGAGACCGCGGACGCGGTCGGCGCGCTGACGAGCGACCTGAACGCCAACTTTGCCGCCTGTATGATCGCCAAACACCACGGCTGCCGGACTGTGATGCGGATCGACGAGGATTACAGGGAAGACATCTACAGGGAGTACGCCGACGAGGTCGACGAGGTGGTCTATCCCGAACGGCTGGGCGCGATCGGCGCGAAGAACGCGCTTTTGGGCGGGAACATTCAGGCGATCGCCGACATCGCCTCCAACCTCCAGGTCCTTTTGATCACGATCCCCGAGTCGTCCCCTTTGTACGGCTACAGCCTCGACGAGACCGAACTCCCGGCGGAGGCCCGGATCCTCGCGTTCGGGAAGGAGGGCGAGTCGCTGGGCATCCCGCTGGGAGATTACTCGCTGGAACCCGGCGACAGGGTCGCCGTGCTCGCGGAGTTCGAGGCGCTCTCGGAGGTCCGGCAACTGTTCATCGGTGAAGACGTCGAACCGCTTGCCGTGGGGGGTGACTGAGCATGGTCGTCGCATACATCATGGTGAAGGTCAACACCGGCGAGGCCGACCGAATCAAATCGGAACTGGAGGCGCTGGAGGGCGTCGTCGACGTCCACATCGTCGCCGGCGACGTCGACTTCATCGTCAAGGTCGACGCCGAATCCCCCGGCGACGTGAAGTCCGTCTCGACGACTGCACTCCAGGAGATCGCCGGCGTCGAGGACACCCAGACGTACATGGCGATGGGGTGAACGGACGAGGCGAGCCCGTTACCCAAAAATCGAGATCGGCGATTCCCTCATCCCTTTTTCAGGGCCGCCCGCCACTGCGTCGCCCCGTACTCGACCCCGGCGACCTCCCACGGGGTTCCGACTGTCGCTGTCCGGAGGCGATCAACGTCGAAGAGACGAAACAACAGCGTCCGTCCGACGTCACCCTCGTACTCGCAGTGGAACGCCCGGTATGCGAGGCCGGGGGCGGGATCCTCACGATACGCGAAGACGTCGGTCGTGGCGTCCAACTCGGGCGCGTAGTTGTCGATCACCGCCGTCGCGTCGGCTGTTGTAACGGTGGCGAGATCGCCCAGAAACGCTCGAACGCCGGCCATCGAACCCGCGAGGCCGACCTGGGTCCCGATCGCCTGTGCCGACCGGAACCGGTCGCGTTCGAACTGCGCCGGAAGCGAGAACATCTCCCCCACCCGAGCGTCGTCGACGCCGCGGTCGCGCATAGTTTCGACGAGCTGTTCGCTCACGTCGATCGCGACGGTTTCGAACCGCCGCTGGTGAAATAGTGCGTCCCGACCGGCGCCGGCCCCCATGTCCAGCAGCGGTCCCTCGAGCCACTGGTCGCGCCAGGCGTCCGGGTCGTGCTCGCCGAAGTACCACTCCTCGATCCTGTGTTCGCGCGTTTCGGGCCCGTCACGGTCGAGGAGCGGTTCCTCGCGGACTCCCAGGTAATGATCGCGAATCGCGCGACCGTACGGATCATGGTCCGTACTACGTTGTGACACACTACCACCTGTGACTGGTACGGCAAAAAGACGAGCGAGGGTCGGTACCGAGGGACGTCCGGGTGCTCACTCCAGGACGATCAGGGGATCGCCCATGTCGACGCTTTCCCCCTCCTCGACGAGCACCTGCGTCACGGTGCCGCCGCGCTCGACGACCACGTCGTTTTCCATCTTCATCGCCTCGAGCACCAGCACGACGTCGCCCGGGCCGACCTCTTGGCCCTCGTCGACGTCCACCGAGAGGACGGTTCCCTGCATCTCCGCCGTGACGGTCTCCCCCTCGCCGGTGACGACCGGCCCCTCGTCCTCGTCGTCCCCGGTCGCCTGCGGCGGGCGTTGGCGGGCGCTTCCGCCGCCACCGGACGGGTTCGGGATCGCGGGCGCGCCACGTTCTTCGAGGCTCACCTCGAAGCGCTTGCCGTTCACCTCGACGGTGAACTCCCGTTCGGTCGTCTCTTCGTCGGCGTCGGCGTCCGTCGTCTCCTCGTCGTCGCCGGCGGTTCCCCATCGTTCGACCGCCTCGCGGATCCGCTCGGGGTCGAGCACCGAATCGAGATAGTTCGTCGTGTGCTCGCCGGCGACGAACGCGTCGTCTTCGAGCATGAGCCGGTGGAACGGGATCACCGTGTGGAGTCCCTCGATCTCGAACTCCGAAAGCGCACGTTGGGATCGGTCGAGACACTCCGTCCGGTCGCGCCCTTCGACGATCAGTTTCGCGAACATCGAGTCGTACTCGCCGGCGATTTCGTCTCCCTGCCGGACCGCGTCGTCGAGCCGAATCCCGATCCCGCCCGGCGGATCGTACGTCTCCAGCGTTCCGGTCGCCGGCGCGAACTCCGCGGCCGGGTTCTCTGCGTTGATCCGGAACTCCATGGCGTGGCCCCTGAGCTCGACGTCCCCCTGGGTGAAGCCCAGCTCCTCGCCGGCGGCGACCCGGAGCTGCTCTTTCACGATGTCGATTCCGGTGAGTTGCTCGGTCACAGTGTGTTCGACCTGGATCCGGGTGTTGACCTCGAGGAAGTAGAACTCGCCCTCCTCGACGAGGAACTCGACGGTGCCGGCGTTCGTGTATCCCGCCTCGCGAACCCCCTGCCGGGCGGCCTCGCCGAGCTTCTCTCTGAGCTCGTCGTCGATCGCTGGTGAGGGCGCCTCCTCGATGATCTTCTGGTGTCGTCGCTGCAGCGAGCAGTCCCGTTCCCCGAGGTGGCGGACGTTGCCCGCCTCGTCGGCGATGATCTGCACCTCGATGTGGCGCGGACGCTCGAGGTAGCGTTCCAGGTACACCGAGTCGTTGTCGAAGTACGCCTCCCCCTCGCGTTGCGCAGACGCGAGTTTCTCGTCGGCTTCGTCGGGTCCCTCGACGATCTTCATGCCGCGACCGCCGCCCCCGCCCTCCGCCTTGATGGCGACCGGATAGCCGTGCTCGTCGCCGAACTCGCGCACGGCGTCGGCCGTCTCGATCGGTTCGGTCGTCCCCGGCACGATCGGGACGCCCGCGGCCTCCATCACCTGGCGTGCGCGGGTTTTCTCGCCGAGCCGCTCCATCGCGTCGCTTTCGGGACCGACCCAGGTGAGCCCGTCGGTCTCCTCCACCGCGGCGGCAAAGCGTGCGTTCTCCGCGAGGAAGCCGTAGCCCGGGTGGATCGCGTCGGCCCCGGCCGTCCGGGCCGCCTCGATCACCGCGTCGCCGTCGAGATACGAGTCGGCAGCCCGCGCCGGGCCGACGTTGTACGCCTCGTCTGCGTAGCGCACGTGACCGGCGTGTTTGTCCGCGTCGCTGTAGATCGCGACGGTGTCGACGCCGAGCTCCTCGCAGGCACGCATCACGCGCACCGCGATCTCGCCACGGTTGGCGATCAGCACCTTCTCGAACATTCTTGGGGAACGTTCCGGGACTGGCCACCTGACTTTATCGGTCCCGATCGATCGTTGGGTTTTTCTGCTGACTCGAGGTTTCGATCCGCGATCCGCGCTTTCGATCCGCCCAGTCGAGCAGCCGCCGGTAGAACGGCTCCGTGGCGAGCGCGTTCGGGTCGCCCACCAGCGTGAGCGCCTTCCGGGCGCGGGTGAGCGCCACGTTGATCCGCCTGTGGTCTTCGAACAGCGGCCCATCGAGCGCACCGGTGGCGACCAGCGAGACGACGATCACCTCCTCGCTGGAGCCCTGGAACCGATCGACCGTGTCGACGGTGACGTCGACCCGCCGATCGATCTCGGCCACCTGCGCGCGGAACGGGGCGATGACGCCGATATCGGCGGCCTCGACGCCAGCCTCCCGGTAGGCGCGGACGATCTCGGCGACCCGCTTCGCCTCCTGCGGGTTCGCGTTCCCCTCCTGTCTGCCGTCGGGGTCGACGAAGTTCACGACGCCCCGGAGCTCCGTCGGAAGGTCGGCGGGGTCGACGCCCAGGTCCCCGATCGTCTGGGAGGCGACGCTCCCGTTCGCGGGCCGCAACGCATTGTCGTAAAACTCCATCGAGGAGAACGCCTGGATCCGCTGTGCCATCCGGTACTGCCGGTCGAGCATGACCGACGCGTCGGGGTACGCCTCGACGAGACGCTCGAAAAGCGAGGTCCGCAGGCCGTTTTCCGCCCGGACGACCGGCGGCAGCTGCTGGTGATCGCCAACCAGCACGAACCGGTCGGCGCGGTTGATCGCCGCGAGCGTCCCCGGTTCGGTGAGCTGTGACGCCTCGTCGACGATGGCGACGTCGAACGACTCTTCCCGGAGCGCACGGGAGCCGCAGGCGGCGGTCGTAGCCGCGACCACGGACGCCTCCCGGAGGGTGGCCGCCCGGTCGTCGGGATCGCCCCGCCGGACGAGCCGGAGGTCCTGCATGTCCCCCCGGACGCCCGTTTTCGTGCCGACCCTCACGATCTCGTCCTCGAGGGTGCTCGCCCCATCGATTGCCGCCCGTTCTGCCGACCGCTCACGGAGCGTCTCGAGGGCGTTGTCGACCGCCCGGTTCGTGAACGCCGAGAGCAACACGCGCTGTCCGTCCTCGACCAGCGCGTGAACGATCTCGGCGATCGTGTACGTCTTTCCGGTGCCGGGTGGGCCGTGAATCAGCGCACAGTCGTCGGCGTGCACCGCGAGGTTCACCGCCTCGTTCTGTGCCTCGTTGTTGTCGACGTACGTCCGCTGCGGGCCGGAAAACCCCGGCTCGCGCCGGCCGAACAGCACGTCCTTCCGGTCGGGGTCGCCCGTCAACACCGCGTCGTGCAATGCCGTCAGATACCGGTCGACCGTCAGCTCGGAGGGATAGACGTCGAGCCGCCGCAGTTCGACCGGTTCGTCGGCCGTCACGACGACCGTCTCGCCGAGCTCCCGGATCCGGCACAGCTCGGCGTGGCCGGCGACCGGATCGCCGTCGCTGGCGAGCGCGACGTCACCCTCCCGGAGCTTCGAGACGACGCCGTCGGGCTTTCGCGCCCGCAGCTCCCACCGACCGTCGGGACGCTCCTCCCGGCTGATCGGCTCCAGGTCCACCAGCGCGCGGTCGGAAGCTGCCCGCTCTCCGGGGGTTTTCTCCCACAGTTTCCGGTAGGCGGCGTGTACCTCCCGGCGCTCCGCCTCGATGAGTCGGTAGAACCGGTCGAAGTACTCCTGCTCTTCCTCGGGAACGGGCGCACCGAGCGTGCCTGCCTTCGACTCCTGGTTCAGCCGGCCCGAGACCACAAGACAGGTGTCCTGTTCGAAGCAGTACTCGCAGGTCGCGTCGGCCTCGTAGCCCGTCGGGACGCCCGCGTTCGGGTCGTCGTCCGCCAGGACGGCGTACTCCATTGCGGCGATCTCGTTTCGCGTCCGGATCACGAACTCCAGCAGGCCGTCGCCGATCGAGAAGTCCTTCGCCGGCGAGAGGTCGCCCTGGGCTTCGCTCCGGTCCAGCGCGGTGTTTTTGGTGTACAGAAGCGTCCCCGTGTCGACCGGGACGCCGCGCTCTTCGAGCATCAGCGCGTAACAGGCCGCCTGGATCTTGTCCTGGAACCGCGGCTCGCGGTTGGTGTTTTTCCCCGTCTTGAGTTCGACGGGCATCCCCCGTCGGAGCGCGTCCGCCCGACCCTTCATCCCGTAGGTCGGCGAGACGAGCGTGTGTTCCGACCGCCAGTCGTCGCCGCCGTCGAGGGTGCCCTGGGCGAGCCAGCCGTCGATCGCCGCGGCATTGCGCCGCACCTCGTCGATCACTTCACGCCGGTCGCGGCCGAGCAGCCCCAGCTCCAGCCCCGCCTCTTCGACGCGGTCGGCGACGGCCTCCTCGAGGTCGCCACCGCGCAACAGGTCGCCGAACACCTCGTGGACGATCGTCCCTTTGACCACCGGATAGTTCAGCGGGATCCCCGAGAGCTTGTTTAAATAGTACAGCCGGGGACACTGCACCCACGACCGGACGTCGGTGACGTCGACCAGGAAGTCCGGCTGGAGGACGACCGCGGAGTCGCCGCCGGTCGCGTACGTCGTCTCGCCGCGATACTCGTCGGTCTGGACGTCGGTGACCAGAAGCTCCATTCCCGGGTCGGCGATCTCGGCAGTGTGTGTCCACTTGCCCCACAACGTTACCCGAACCTCGTCACCGACGTCGGCGTCGCCGCCAGTACCCGCGAGGTACGCCTCGTCGGGATCGCTCTCGCGGGGGCCGACCGGTCGCACGCCGAACTCGACCAGATCCCGGTCTCCGTACCGCGTCGAAACCGTTCGGACCTCGCCGACCTCGAGGATGACGCCGCGGAGGTTCACGGTCGATGCAGCGCCCCGGACGGAAAAACGGTGTCGGTGAACGCTCATCGCTGTCGGCTCAAAGCACGTGGCTCCGGACGGCCTCGACCGACCTGGGCCAGTCGCGTTCGAGCAGCCGCAACGCGGGCTCGACCGCCTCGCGGTGTTCCTCGATCCACGCCTCCGCCTCGTCCATCCGCTGTCGCCACTCCGTTTCCGTCTCGATGCCGAAGTCGGCTGCAGTGTAGGTGTCGCCGTCGACGGTGACGACGCCGTGGACGTCGCCACAGTTCGAGCACCGCACCGACGCGAGGACGAAGTACCGTTCGAGCCGATCGTAGACGTCCTCGTCCACGTCGACGACGTCCTCGACGGCGATGCCGTCGGATTCGCAGGCGTAACACAGCGCCGTCCTGTTCCCGAGTGGTTTCCCGCAGTGGAGGCATCCGTCGGTCACGGGCCGTCTGGTTCGGCTTCGTATATAAGCTGTCGGCGACAGTCCGGACGACACCCCGGGCGCGGGCGCTCCACCGCCTCACCGAACGACTGTTACCGACATCGGCGCGCGACGCAGAACCGTCTCGGAGACGCTCCCCAGAAGCAACCGCTCGATGCTCGACCGGCCGCGGCTCCCCATCACAACGTGGTCGACGTCGTTCGCCTCGGCGTAGTCGAGGATTTCACGTGCGGGATCTCCGACTTCGAGCGCCACCGCCCGGAGCGCCGGCACAGGGGGGTCGGCGGCGTCGATCCGGTCGTTCGCTTCCGCGTTCAGCTCTTCGGCCTCCGCTTTGGCCCGGTCGTACGCTTTGCTGTCGAGGACGCCGCCGTCGGCGTCGGTAGCGATGCCCGCCGGGCCGATCACGTGCAACACCGACAGCTCACCCTCGGGAAACAGCTCGAGTGCAACGTCGAGGGCTTTCCAGGCGGTCTCGGACCCGTCGATCGGAACGAGGACGTGTTGTCCCATATCTTACGTTTCTCAGATACCATCATAGTCGTTCGTATAAATTTTGAAGACAGTCATGCAGCCCGGACAGTGCCGGTTCACCCGCGTTTATACCGGCGTGGCCCGATCCTCCTGTATGGCTTCGACACCCAAGACCGACGACCTGATCGCCTTCAGGCGCGATCTGCACGAACGGCCGGAACCGGCCTGGCGGGAGTTTTACACGACAGCGCGGATCGTCGAGGCGTTACGCGAGCGCGACGTCGACGAGATCCACTACGGTCGAGATGTCCACCGCGCGGAGGCCCGGATGAACGTCCCCGACGAGGCGGAGCTGGCCGAGTGGTACGACCGGGCGCTTTCTGCGGGCGCGGATCCCGAGATCCTGGAGACGCTGCAGGGTGGGTTCACCGGCGCAGTCGCCGTGATCGAACGGGGGGAGGGCCCGACGATCGGCCTCCGGGTCGACATCGACGGACTCCCGATCGCAGAGTCGGGCGAGGCGGGTCACGTCCCTGCAGACGAGGGGTTCCGGTCGAAACACGACGGCTACATGCACGCCTGCGGCCACGACGCCCACGCGACGTTCGGGCTCGGCGTGATCGACGAGATCCTCGCATCCGATTTCTCGGGTACACTGAAGGTGTTCTTCCAGCCGGGCGAGGAGCTGATCGTCGGCGGGAAACCGATGGCCGAGTCCGGTCACCTCGACGACGTCGACTACCTGCTTGCCGTCCACATCGGACTGGATCATCCCACGGGCGAGGTGATCGCTGGTATCGACGGCTTCCTGGCTGTCAGGCATTTCTTCGCGGAGTTTTCGGGGGAGCCGTCCCACGCCGGCGGTCACCCCGAACAGGGGAAAAACACCGTCCAGGCGCTGGCGACCGCGGTCCAGAACCTGTATGCGATCCCGCGGCACGCCGACGGCGCGACGCGGGTGAACGCCGGGATCGTCGGCGGCGGCACCGCCACGAACATCATCCCCGAGGAGTCGTTTATCGAAGGAGAGGTGCGGGGCGAAACAACTGACCTCGCCGACTACGCCTACGAGAAGGCAGAACGCGTACTCGAAAGCGCCGCAACCATGCACGAGTGCGAGGTCGACGTCGAGACCCGCGGCGAGGCGCCCAGCGCCGAAAGCGATCAGGAGCTGGTCGACGTCGTCGCCGAGATCGCCCGGGACGTTTCGGGAGTGACGAACCTGCTGGAGCGCGACGAGCTCGGCGGCAGCGAGGACGCGACCTACCTCATGCAACGCGTCCAGGACAACGGCGGCTACGCGACGTACGTCGGCGTCGGTACCGACCACCCGGGCGGCCACCACACGAGCAGGTTCGACGTCGACGAGGAGTCGATCCAGATCGGGATCGACGTGCTCGCGGGGAGCGTTCTCGAGCTCTCGAAACGCGGGATCTGAGGGACTGGAACGGCAGAATCCCTGAGAAATCCACTTAAAAACGTCTACGGGGCGTCCAGGTCGCCTTCGCCCGAACCGTCTTCGTCCCGATCGGGTTCGTCTTGCTCTCGGTCGCCATGATCGCCTTCGGCGGATTCTTCGGCACGTTGTTGCTTCACTTCCCGGAGCCGATCGATCGGATCGTCGTCGCGCTCGACTCGTACTTCAGTGACGCCGTCGGGATCGAGCCCCGGTTCGCGTTCGGATTCCGGATCCGTCGTCTCCGCCGACTCCCCGTCTGCAGGCTCGGGTGACTCGCCGCCGAACAGGGATCGGACCCACGACCGGATCGTATCGAGGACACTCATCCGTCAGTAGTTCTTGAAAAGCAGCGCGCGCACGTCGTCTTTGGTCTGGGCAGTCGCCGTCTCCCCGTCAGGCAGATCGACTTCGTATCGCGCCTCCCCGTCGCCTTCCCGCCACTTGTCCTCGTGGGTGTCCAGCAGGCTCATCATCGCGTTCAGCCGCGATTCGTCGTCGCCGTCGTTGTTATCGCCGTCATCTTCTTCTACGCCGTCGTCTGTCGCTTCCGCGTCCGTTTCAGTGTCCGATTCTTCGGCGTCCTCCGGTTGTTCGATCTCTGCTTCGTCGCCGTCGATCTGCGTTCCAGCCGCGGCCGCCCGATCGGGGTCCTCGACCGCGTCGGCGAGATCCAACAGGTACGAGACGACGTCACAGTCCCGGACCGTTCCGTACTGGTCGACGTGCGCCTCCTCGAGTTCTTCCCGTAGCGAGTCGAACCGCAGTTCCTGAGGCTCAGTGATCCGTATTTCCGGCATTAGATGCTCGTTCCCGGCGGGGACATATCAAACCCACCGGCGCTACGTCCCCCGAAGGACCGCTCCCGGGCTCCGCCAGCGTTCACTCTCGGGCCCACTCGCGAACGGTGTTTGCGCCGTCTTCGGGCCCGCGGGCGATGAGCACGTCGTCGGCGAAAAGCTGCGTCTCGCCGGTCGGTGCCAGGATCCAGTTGTTTCCCCGGTGGATCGCCATGATCGCCACCCCGGTCGCCTCTTCCAGTTCGACTCCGCCGAGGGTCTCCCCCGCGAGCGTGCTCCCCGGTTCGACCGCCGTCGTCGTGATGAGTTCGTCGCTGTCCCCGATCGCCTGGCCGAACACCGGGTGGACACTGCCGTCCCGCAACACGATGTCTGCGATCCGGATCGCCGCGTCACAGATCGCTTCCGAGGCCGTCGCAAGATGGAGCAGTCCCCGGAGGCTGGCGGGTTCGCTCACCCGGTCGCCCGCCTCGATCACCAGCGTTTCGACCTCGTTTTTCAGCGCGTCCGACTGGCGTTCCAGGTCGCGCACCTCCGCGGCGAGCTGGTCGTCGTCGAAAAGCACCGCTGCGTAGGCGAGCCCGACCGCAAGCTCGGAGATGTCCTTCAGATCGACGAGCATGTCGGCGGCGCGGCCGAGCTCGTCGACGTCGTCACTGTGTCGATCCCCGGTGGCGTCGGGATCGCCGGTTAGCATCTCTCGGACTGTCCGCACGCCCGCCTCCGGACCACGTCCGATGACGACGTCCCCGACCTCGAGGATCGCCTCCTCGTTCGGATCGATATTCCACCCGTTCCCGCGACGGATCGCGATCGCGCTTACACCCGCCTCCGTCTCGAACGACAGGTCCCCGAGCGTTCGTCCGGCCGCCTCGCTGTCCGCGCCGACCGTCGCTTTCAGGAGAACTTCGTCTGCAGTCGGGAGGGATCCCCGGACCTCCGTCGGGAGACCGATGTCGTTTGTCACGATCGCAGCGATGTCGGCCGCCGCGTTCGTGATCCCGACCGCGGCCTCGACGACCTGGACGATCCCGACCAGCTGCTCGGCGTCCGAAGAGCGTTTTGCCGCCAGCATCAACGCGATCTTCGCGGGATACTGCAGGGAGTCGGCACGGGCCTCCAGCTCGAGGACCTCCTCTGCCAACAGCGGATAGTCGTAGAGAGCAGCTGCATACCCCAGATCGACCGACAGCTCCGAGATGTTCTTCAGCTCGACGAGTGTCTCCCTGACGTTCCGGGAGCGGTAGGCGATCTCTTCCATGTCGCGTAGTTCGTCCGCGACCGGTTAAGAGTGAGTGCTACGGCGGACCGACGCGGAGCCGACTGCGAGAGTCAGCAGTGACGGCGCCGCAGTTGACAGGCAGGATATCAAAGGACGACCGTAATGACCGCAAAGAGGATCAGAACCCCCGTGATGTCACAGACGTTCGTCACGACCGGGATCGTCGTGTCGTCGGGGTTGTACCCCAGTCGATAGGACGTCGAGACGGCGATCAGGCTCACGACGACGACGAAGACGGCAAGGAGCGTTCCGCTGACCAGAGAGATCGTGAGCACCTCCACGAGCCCGAGCGTCCCTCCGAGAGCGCGACCGATCGCCCAGGCGGCGACGCCGACAAGCGCGAAAACGGTGACCCCCAGCCCGATGATCGCTCCTGAGTTCGACCGGATCGACGGGTTGTCGACCGCGAACTCGAAGGTTCCCAGATGCAACTGTGTCGACAGCCGGGAACACATGATCGATCCGAGGTTGCCGGCGGTTCCGATCTGGACGGGAACCAGGATCAAAAGCGCCGGGTTCGCGAGCAGGACCTCCTCGAACGATTCGAGAACGGAGCCCGAAACCATCTGGAGGACGGACAGCCCGGCGAGCAGCGGCACCATCGTCAGCACCATCGGTTTGATCTGCCAGTCGTGGTCGATCGGTTTCGGGGCGAGCTGGTCGGCCGGGTGGTCCTCCTCGGAGAACTTCTCGTAGAGTTCCCCCAGCGAGTCACTCAGCCCCGTGAGGTCGTCGCCCGCATAGTCGTCGCTCATAGGAACAGCCCCACGAGATAGATGGCGACCAAAAGGAAGACGACGCCGAACACGTCGCCGAGCGTCGTGACCAGCGGTCCCACGATGTTGTCAGGATCGAGGCCTCGCCGGTAGCCGACGAAGACGACCGTAACGAGCGTAGACAGCATGAGAACCGCGGACAGAAAGCCCGCGACGATCATGATTCCGACCAGCTGCAACAAGTTTCCACCCCCGCCGGCGATCCAGAGGACGAGAAACGCCACGACCGCGATGAACACGGAGACGACCATCCCGTTGATAAAGGAAGCGACGACGGCGTTCGAGAGACGCCGGTCGAAGGTAAACCGTGGTTCGATGACCCCCTGATGGAGACCGCTGGAGAGTCGTGCGCCCAGCGAGCCGTAGACGCCGCCCCGGGTCGCCAGAAACGCAGGGAGCAAAACGAGGATCCCGGGGACGCTTTCGATTCCGGCGCGCATCGGTTCGCTCCCGAGTATCGTCCCTGCGAACAGTCCGGCAACGAGGCTGACGACGATCACTGGAAGCGCTTGCCGGTACACGTCCACGGCGGACGCTCGTTCGTACATACTGGTGGCATATCGGGCACCACAATAAAAACCGTCCGTCGAAGCGATGAAAACCGCACACTACCGGCTGGAACCGCGAGCCGGAGTCGTTCGCGCCGTCCAGCAAACCCCTTGTACGTCGGGGGCAAACGTTCCGCCGTGACAGACGTAGAAATCCCCGAGGACCACCCCAGATACGAGTCGCTCGTGACCCGTCACCGGATCGAGGGGGGCGTCGAGCGGGGGATCACGAGTCGCCAGGGGCTCATCGCCCAGGGCCGCGGCGAGGCGTTCGACTACCTGCTTGGCGAACGCACGATCGAGAGTGCCGATCTGGCCGCCCGGGCGGCCGCCGCCCACCTGCTTCTCGCCGACCGGCCGGTGCTTTCGGTCAACGGAAACGTCGCAGCCCTGGTCCCCGGCGAAATCGTCGAACTCGCCGACGTCGTCGACGCCGACCTCGAGGTGAACCTGTTCAACCGGACGGCCGAGCGCATGCAGGCGATCGCCGACTACCTCCGGGAACACGGTGCGACGGAGGTGAAGGGCCTCGCGGCGGACGCTCGGATTCCGGGACTTGCACACGAACGGGCGAAAGTCGACGCCGACGGCATCGCCGCCGCCGACGTCGTCCTCGTCCCGCTGGAGGACGGCGACCGGGCCGCCGCGCTTTCGGACCTGAGCAAAACGGAGATCGTGATCGACCTGAACCCCGGCTCCCGATCCGCCCGGGTCGCCGACGTTCCGATCGTCGACAACGTCCTCCGGGCGGTGCCGAATGTGACCCGGCACGCGCGGGCGTTGCGGGACCGACCGCGGGAGGAACTCGAGGCGATCGTCCGGGAGTTCGACCCCGAAGACGCGCTCGAGGCGGCCGAACGGACGATCAGAACCGGATCGTTCGCCGACGACGGGGCGTAGTCCTCCGGCGGTCGGACAGCGGACACGGGAGGTTGCTACTCGGGCTCGAGTGTCGCGCCCGCCGAATGCGTCCGACAGATCGTCGGATCGTAGCCGGCGTCGGTCAACCCCGTCCCGAGCGCGAAGACGCTCCGACCCAGCATCGCCATCGACGCCTCCCCCCCGGCGTCGTCGACCGCGTCGATCGCCTCCGCGACCTCGGGGGCCGCGACGCCGATCTCGCGAGTGAAGCGGCGCCCCTCCGCCAGCAGTGTCTCGACGGTTGGATCGTCCAACAGCCCAGTGAGTGCGCACTCGCCGGCCGCAGACAGCGCCTCCGTCTCCCCCGAGAGCACGTCCGGCGTCGACAGCTCGCCGAAGGTGACGTACTCGACGCGTCGGCAGTCCGGGATCCCGTCGAGGCTGCCGTAGCCGGGAGCGCCGGGCTCCACCCGGATCGGAATCCCGCCGCGAGCCTGTGCGACCACGTCCCCCAGGCCGGTCCCCGCTTCGACGTCGGCGGCGTGGGCGATTCCGACGAGCTCGTTTTCGGTCCGCCCGCAGCCGAACTCGTGGTTCGCCGAAAGCGCCGTCGCGAGCGCCGCGGCGCCCGAAACGCCGAAGCCGGCCCCCGGCGGCAGCGGCGTCTCGAGTCGAACTCGGGCCGTGACGCCGAGCTCCGCGAGGACGTGTTCGACCGCCTCGATCGTCACCCGCGTTCCGTTCAGGCGGATCTGAGTTTTCCTCTCGTTTTTATCCGCTGCCGGGCGCACGGTCGCGGTGACCCCTTCGGAAAGTGCAAGGCCCGCGCCCCGCGAGCCGGACGCAGACGGTGATTCGCCCCGGTGAATGCTAAAAAACGCAGTAACGTGTCCCGGGGCGAACGCCGTCGAGGCCGTCGGTCTCGTCATCGCTTCGTCGTCTCACTGCCGTCCCCTCTCACGGCGAGAGGCGCTGTCGGTCGCGCGGGAAGATGACGGCCTCGCGGATGTTGTCCAGATCCAGGAGGGTCATCACCAGACGCTCGCCGCCCAGTCCCCAGCCGGCGTGCGGGGGCATCCCATACTTGAACATCTTCGTGTAGTATTCGAACTCCTCGGGGTCGAGCCCCTGCTGCTGGAACCCTTCGATGAGACGGTCGTGGCGGTGTTCGCGCTGCCCGCCCGAGACGAGCTCCATCCGCGGGTGCATCAGGTCGAAGCCCGTCGAGACGGTCTCGTCGTCGTCGTAGTCTTTGATGTAGAACGGCTTGATCTCGGAGGGCCAGTCCGTGATGAAGTAGTGGCCGCCGACCTCCTCGCCGAGCGCGTGCTCGCCTTCCGTCGGCAGGTCGTCGCCCCACACGAGTTGCTCGTCGAGCGCGCCGGTGGCGTTGATCCGCTCGATCGCCTCCTCGTAGGTCAGCCGGGGGAACTCCCCGTCTGGAACCGAGAACTCGTCGGCGATCCCGAGCGCCTCCAGCTGCTCGGTGCAGTTCTCCGCGACCGACTCGTAGACGCCCGTAACGACCGACTCGCAGACGTCCATCGCGTCCGAGTGGTCACAGAAGGCGCCCTCGAAGTCGATCGAAGTCGCCTCGTTGAGGTGCCGTGGCGTGTTGTGCTCTTCGGCCCGGAAGATCGGACCGATCTCGAAGACGCGCTCGAGCCCGGAGCCGACCATCAACTGCTTGAACAGCTGGGGCGACTGGTTCATAAACGCCTCCTCGCCGAAGTAGGTGATCGGGAACAGCTCCGTGCCGCCCTCGGTGCCGGTGGCGACGATCTTCGGTGTGTTGATCTCGGTACAGCCGACCGAGCGCAGCTCCTCGCGGGCGGCCCGGAGGATCTCCGCGCGCACCTCGAAGATCGCCTTCACGTCGGGTTTGCGAAGGTCCAGCGTCCGGTTGTCCAGCCGGGTCGAGAGTTCGGCGTCGACCTTGCCCGACGGGTCCAGCGGGAGGTCGGTGTCCGCGGGTGCGATCACCTCGATCGAGTCGGGGACGACCTCCACGCCGGTCGGCGCCCGGGACTCCTCCTCGACGCCGCCGGTGACCGCGACGACCGACTCCCGGGAGACGGACAGCCCCGTCTCGACGAGCTCGTCGTCCATCTCGTCTTTCTCGAACTTCACCTGGATTCGGCCGGTCGTGTCCCGGAGAATGAGGAACGCGATCCCGCCGAGGTCTCTGATCTCGTGAACCCAGCCGGCCACCGTCGCCCGACTCCCGGGCTCGGCGTCGGCCGCGTAGGTCCGATCTTGCATACACGTCGGTTCATGGCCGCACGGTATAAATGACGCCGTTTCGAACTGGGCGATGGACGCGGCGACGGAGCGATCGACCCATGAAACGAACACCCACCGGCACGCCGGTCGGCGTCGACGACCCGTACGCGATCGCGGGGATCTGTGATCACCTCACAGACGACGGGCGGTGCCGGTTCGCGCTCGAACGCGCCGGCGACGACCCCGAGTTCGCCGACGCACGGCGCAGCGACGACTACCAGTGTCACGTCGGCGAGGCGGGAAACTGGCAGGCGTGTCCGAAGTACCGGTGGACCACCGACGGGAAACAGTGCATCCGGTGTGGCCTCGAGGAGCGCCGGCTCGCCGGCGAGAGCGTCCGGCCGCTGATCGAGGAACATCACCTCTCGTACGGCGGCTCGAATCCGGGCTCCCGCGCTGGAGACGCCGACAGGGCCACGGACGGGACGTCCCACGAACTCACCGTCGGCCTGTGTCGCTGGTGTCACGCGAAAGTCCACGGCTCGTTCGCCCGGATCGACGACGACGTCAACCCGGATCCGGAGGCGATCGCCGAACGAGAAACCCGCCGGGGGCGCGAGCTGGAGGAGCTGTCCTTCGAGTCCGCAAAGGAACGCTACCGGAACGGGTGGGACGACAGCGAGGATCCGGACGGCAGCGAGGATCGGACGTCAGACGGCGAGGACGCCTGACCGATCAAAACAGGTCCTCGATCGCCTCGTTGTCGAACGCTTTTGCGGGGTCGGCGCGCTCCTCGTCGGCGATCTCGACGGCCTCGCGGGCGCGCTCGATGAACCGTTCGAGCCGGTCGGACTGTTCGATCCCGCCGAGGAGGATCAGCGACGCGAGCCGATCCGTAGACAGCGGGAAGTCGCCGCCGCGCACCTCCATACTGCCGGTCTCCTCCTCGAGCCACCGGCGTGCGCGCTCGACGCCCTTGCGAGGGATCGCCTCCGGACGCCCGGCGACGACCAGAAGCGCCGTGTCGGCCTTGCTCGCTCCGGGGAGGCTCATCCCGGTGAACATCGCGCTGCGGGTCGTGCTCGTCACCGTGTTGATGTTGTCTTCGGCCGTCTCGCCGCTGGCTGCGGCGCCGTATCCCAGCGCGGAGATACCGCCGGTCGCGAGCGTGTTTATCACCTCACTGGAGTCGACGACGCTCTCGCCGACGCCCTCGACGGCCTCCCCGGCCGCAAGCAGGAGCCCGAGCCGCTGGGCGATGTGGTTGTTTATCGCGTCGAACCCCTCCTGGACGCTCTCGCCGCTGTCGCGCCAGGCGTCGTTGTCGACCAGAAGCAGCGAGTCGGCCTCCCGTGTGACCGTCTTGAGCGATCGCCCGGCGTTCGCCTGGTACAGCGCACCCTCGTCTTGACCGGGAAGGATCCCGATCGCGTAGATGGGCACGTTGTAGATCCGCTTGAGCCGGCGAACGAGCACCGGCGCGCCGCCCGACCCGGTGCCGCCGCCCAGCCCGGCGATCACGAACACCGCCTCCGTCTCGGAGGTGATCTTGTCGTCGAGCGCGTCCATTACCTCCGGGAGATCCGACTCCATCACTTCGGCGCCGAGTTCGTTGTCGCCGCCGACGCCGTGGCCGTTGACGCGGTCCTGGCCGATCAGTACGGTGTCGAGAGGGAGGGGCTGCAGGTCGGCCGTGGCGGTGTTGACCGCCAGCGCCGAGCGAATGGCGCCGAACTCCATGCGGGTGTCGAAGTTCGCGAGGGCGGTCGTCACCTTGCCGCCGGCCTGGCCGACTCCGACGAGGGCACACTTCATGTTCGGTGGTTGTGACTGTCGGACTTCAACTTTCCCCCACCGAAGTGGATCTACCGAACCGATTCCACCGGAAGATCCGGCGATCGGTCGCGTTACTGGAAGCCGATCCGGCCGCCGCGCTCCCGCATCGCGTCCGCGCCGCCGCCCCGGAACTGGTCTTCGATTTCCTCGTAATAGCTGAGGATCTCGTCGGTGATCGTCGGGCGGACCGAATCCATCGCCTGCCGGAAGTGTCGCATCTCGACCACCTCGGCGTCGTCGTCCTCCCGAAGCGCCTCGATGGCGGCCTCGCGGGCGATCGACTCGAGGTCGGAGCCGACGTAGCCGTCGGTTATCTCGGCGATCTCGCGCAGACTCACGTCCGGCGAGAGCGGCGATTCGCGGGTGTGGATCTTGAGGATCTGTTCGCGACCCTCCTCGTCGGGGGAGCCAACCATCACCAGCCGGTCGAACCGGCCAGACCGGATCAGCGCCGGATCGATCATGTCCGGACGGTTGGTCGCGCCGATCACCATCACCTCGCCCATCTCCTCGAGGCCGTCGAGTTCGGTCAACAGCTGGTTTACGACCCGCTCGGAGACGTTGTTGCCGGCGTCCTGCCCCCGGGCGGGGGCAAGCGAGTCCAGCTCGTCGAAGAAGATGATCGTCGGACTCACCTGTCGGGCCTTCCGGAACGTCTGTCTGATCGCCTTCTCGGATTCGCCGACCCACTTCGAGAGCAGCTGCGGGCCCCGCACCGAGATGAAGTTGGCGTTGGTCTCGTTGGCGACCGCTTTCGCCATCAGCGTCTTGCCGGTCCCGGGCGGCCCGTACAGCAGCACGCCCTTGGGCGCCTGGATCCCCATCCGCTCGAACTTCTCGGGCTTCGAGAGGGGCCACTCGACGCTCTCTTTGACCTGCTGTTTCGCGCCCTCGAGCCCGCCGACGTCGTCCCAGGTGATCTTCGGCAGTTCGACGAGCACCTCCCGCATCGCGGAGGGCTCGACCTCCGTGAGTGCCCCGTCGAAGTCGGTGCGCTTGACGATCATCCGGTCGATGAGGCTCGGGGGGATGTCCTCCTCGTCGAGGTCGATCTCCGGGAGGTAGCGCCGCAGCGCCTTCATCGCCGCCTCCTTGGTGAGGCTCTCGATGTCGGCGCCGACGAAGCCGTGGGTCTCGTCGGCGAGCCGGTCCAGACTCACGTCGTCCGACAGCGGCATCCCGCGCGTGTGGATCTGCATGATCTCCTTGCGGCCAGCCTCGTCGGGGACGCCGATCTCGATCTCGCGGTCGAACCGACCCGGACGGCGCAGGGCGGGATCGACGGAGTCGACGCGGTTCGTCGCCGCGATGACGATCACCTGCCCCCGGGTCTCGAGGCCGTCCATCATCGTGAGCAGCTGGGCGACGACACGGCGTTCGACCTCGCCGGTGACGTCCTCGCGTTTGGGCGCGATGGAGTCGAGTTCGTCGATGAAAATGATCGACGGCGACTCCTCTTTGGCGTCTTCGAAGATCTCGCGGAGCTGTTGTTCGCTCTCGCCGTAGTATTTGGAGATGATCTCCGGCCCCGCAATGGAGAAGAAGGACGCTGAGGTCTCGTTGGCGACCGCTTTCGCAAGCAGCGTCTTGCCGGTCCCGGGCGGGCCGTGGAGCAACACCCCCTGGGGCGGCTCGATCCCCAGTTTCTTGAAGATCTGGGGGTGTTTCATCGGCAGCTCGACCATCTCCCGGACGCGCTGGATCTCGTTTTGCAGGCCGCCGATGTCCTCGTAAGTGATCCCACCGCCGGTCTTTTCGAAGCCGGAGATCGGCTCCTCGCGGAGTTCGACCTCGGTGTCCTCGGTGATGAGACAGACGCCCTCGGGCTCTGTGGAGACGGCGATCAGCGGGATCGCCTGTCCGGGCGAGCGCATGAACGGGTGGTTCGTGCTCGACATCACCGGGACGATGTCGCGCTCGACGACCGGCCGCTTGAGGATCTGGCGTTTCACCATGCCGGCGGCGTCGGAGCCGAACTGCACTGACGCCTCCTCGGGGGGTGCGAGCACGAGTTTGTCGGCCTTCTCGGCGTCTGCCTTCCGGATCGTCACGCGCTCGCCGATGCCGACATTGGCGTTCTGGCGTGTGAAGCCGTCGACGCGGACCGTGTCGGTGTTCCAGTCCTGCCGGTCCGCGCGCCACACCTTCGCTGCGGTCGTTTCACCCCCTTCGATTTCGATGATGTCGCCGGGGGAGAGTTTGAGATGCAAAAGCGTGTCTGGGTCGAGACGGGCGATGCCACGCCCCGAGTCGTTCGGGTACGCCTTCGCCACTTCGAGTTGAACTTCGTTCATGCTTCGAGTTGGGTTCCGTTCGTTGTTGCGTCGGTCCTCGTCGCGTCGGTTCTCTTCGCACCGTTCGCGTTCGAGAGTCGTTGCAGTCGCCGAATAAGTGCTTTGTTCCGGGACGACAGGCTCTGAACCGTTCGGACTGTGCCGCCGTCGGGCGGCCCGCGCCTCCCGAGCGGCTCGCACGGTCCGGAGGCTTCGCGTCCTCCGGACACGCCACAGGGATCCAATCGTGTCATATACTGTCATGGTCGGGCCGGAACGTACAAAGCCCTGTCGGGTTCGGACGAACCCGCCGCCGTTCCGGCGATCCCACGACTTTTACCCGCCGGTCGCGTATCGGCAGTATGTTGCTGGTACGCGGCCGTGGGGGAGGGACCGAACTCACGGGGACGATCTACGAGCGCGGCGAGACGCCGCCGACGTTCAAGGGGAGCCCCGACGAGGGAGCGCCGTACGTGTGGATCTGCGACGAGTTCTACGAGGTCGAAAGCGGGGGGAGCGTCCAGCGCGTCGACGGCGAGGAGATCCGGATCGCGTTCGAGTCGCCGATGCCGCGGGGGTTCGACACCCGCGAGGACGCGATCGAGGCGGCGAAGGAACACGTCGAAACCCAGTTCGCCCGGATCGGCGTCGACGCGGTCTCGGTCGAGGTCATCGAGAACGTAGAGTTACAGAGCTGATCGACACTGCACCGGTACGGACGACTACTCCTGTTTTTCGTTTTCGGCCCGAACCGTGAGCACCGGACAATCGGCAGTCCGGACGACCTTCTCGGCGACACTGCCCAGCAGATACCGGTCGATTCCCCGACGTCCGTGGGTACCCATCACGATCAGGTCGATCTCCGACTCCTCGACGTATTTGAGAATCCGTCGATACGGCGAGCCGGCGGCGACTGACGCCTGAACCGAGCCGACGCCGGCGTCGACCGCTCGTTCTCGAGCCTCCTCGATGACCTCCTGTCCGTGTCCCTCGAGCGCCTCCAGCACGTCGGGCGCGCCCGCCTCCATCGCCGGGAGCGTCTCCTCGACGACGTACAGGACGTGCAGCGACGCGTCGTACTGGAGCGCGTGGTCGATCGCGTGTTCGAGCGCCGCTTGCGCACCTTCGCTTCCGTCCGTCGGATACAGGATTCGATCGTACATCGTCCGGAGTTCGACCGGCAAGGGAAATAAGTATCCTCCACCTTCCGGCCGGACGGGTCGGATCGGCGAGCCGGATTTCGGCCGGAAGAAGTTCAAAAACGTCAGGAAAACCGACGACAACGCAAAGATACGTAGTGTGGCTTTATAAATGAAGCCGGAGTATTCCGGAGTTTGTTCCCTATTCACACACAACGTTTAATACTAAATCGGCAATTATTACGAGTATGGACTCCGAGTGTTCCATTCCATCGCGTACTGCCGGCCAGCCGAGCGTCGACTCCGGCACGAACTTCGGGTTTACAGCGATGCGTGGAACACGCAAATCGGAGCACCCCGGCGTAGACGCACCCACGTTCGGCAACCGTTTCGGTAATCTCCGGGAGCCCAGCGGAACCCCCCGCACCGAAGCGGTCGCTTCGGGTTCGATCGCGTCGCGCGTACATCGCCGGGTGGCCGACTCCGGTGACGGCCGTTATCGTGCCTGAATGAGCGTCTCACAACATCCGATCGCACTACGGATCGAACGGCGCGTGGGCGGGGCAACCCGGCTGCTCGCCACCGTCATGGCGCTGCCGCTGATCGACGGGATCTTCCCCGCGCTGGTGATCGCCGGCGCGCTCGCGACGCCGTTTGGCGTCCTCGAGACGGGACTGCTCATCTTCGGTGGCTCCGCCACGATGGCGGTCATCCTGGCGGAGATGGACGGCACGCCCAGAGAGCAGGCCGTCTCCATTCTCCTCATCGGGGCGGTGTTGATCCCCGTCGCGGCCGCGCAGGCAGCGCTTGCGGTCACCTTCGACAGCCTGCTGAACCTCGAAATCTTCACCCGCTTTGCGGGGCTCGTGATCCTGGCCATCGCCGCCAAGACAGCGAGTTCGAAGCTCGACGAGTACCTCCCGAACGCGGGCGTGATCATCGCGCTGGGGCTGGTCGCGAGCATCGACCTCAACGGAGCGGCACTGCAGCTCACGAACGACGTCGGCGTCGTGCTTCGGGGCGCCGCGGCGGCGGGCGTCGGCGTCGGGTTCGCGCTCGCGGTCGCCCTGCTCGGCCCGCACCTCCGCGGGCGGGTCGACCTCGACCGGTTCCGGTTCGGCTCGGCGATCGCGCTCGGCGTGCTCGCGTTGCCGATCCTGGGCGTGCTCGATACGGACGCGCCGATCGCGCTGGCGACGCTGTGTGTCGCCGCCCTGCTGGCGTACGACCCCGAATCGACGCCGACTCCGACGCTCCGTTCGGACGACGACGGCGACGACCCGGACGCCGGTATCGTCTCGGGGACGACCGCCGATCGCGGAACCGCCGGATCGCTCGGCGCGACGGCGCGGTCGGTCACCGCCTCGTCTTTGGGGCTCGGCTCCGATGCGACCCCGGCGGACCGGGAGATCGCCGCCCGCGGCGCGGTCGCCGAGGGACATCCCGGCGTGAACAGTCGACCCGGCGGCCACGCCCCCGGCCCGGTTTCCAACGGCGGGATCGTCCACGCTACGGGCGAGGACGAGGGTGGCGACGGCGAGGCTGGCGACACCGCGTCCGCCGACCGGGAGGAAACGGAGATCGATGCAGACGAGAGGGAGGCCGACGGTGACGGGCAGGCCGACGGTGACGGGCAGGCCGACGGCGAGGAGGACGACGATTACACGGCCGTCCCCGGCGAGGACGACTCGCGCGCGCCCTGGATGTGACCGGTTCCGGCCCGACGTGCGCAAGCGCTTAGGAGACAGACCCCAAGAAACGGTATGAGCAATCGGGTCGTCGAAGGACGGATGGTGAACGCCGGCCGACTGGCGGAGTTGATCGAGGGCGAGCGACCGATGGAGGCGGAAGCGATCGAGGACGCCGACAGGGAGTGTCCCGACTGCGGGGGGAACGTCCTGCAGGTCGGATACATGCCCAGCATCACGGAGTTCGTGGTCGGTTACAAGTGTCAGGACTGCGCGTGGAGCGACGACGATCGGGAGTGAGCCGTTTCCCCCAACGGAAGTGACAGTCAGTCGGCGAGGGCCGACAGGTGGGCGCCGGCGTGGCGTCGATCGAAATCCCTTTAGTCGGGAACGAACGAATGACACATGCGAGGGGACGTGGCCCAGCCAGGGAGGGCGACTGACTCCAGAGGCAACGCCAGGTGACGAACTCCAGACTGATATTCCGAGCGGCCGACTGATCATCGGCCGCGTTGACGACCCTCTGGAGTACCGAGGCACACCGGAGATATCAGTCGATCGGGGGTTCAAATCCCTCCGTCCCCACTATTCTGCCGGCGCTCAACTTCGAGCGCCGGCTGCATCGCTGTCCGGTCGGAAGGATTTGAACCAGGGAGTGGAGCGAGCGGCGTAGCCGCGAGCGAAACGACTGAGGTTCACAATCCCTCCGTCCCCATCATTCTGCCGGCGCTCACTTTCGAGCGCCGGCTGTATCGCTGTCCGGTCGGGGGGATTTGAACCAGTAAGTGGAGCGAGCAGCGTAGCCGCGAGCGAAACTCACTGGCGAGGGGTACACTCCCTCCATCCCCGAACACCCGTTAAAAGAAGTCGACATTCCACACCGACACGATGAGTTTATACAATCGTATAAAGTATGTATAGGTATGAGTAGCGAGAGAAAATCTGTGCCAGTGTCGCTTCCATCGGAGCTGGTGAATCGCCTCGACGCTCTCGTCGAGGACGGCGTCTTCGGCTCCCGGTCCGAAGCGCTGCGGTACGGTGCTCGGCTGGTTGTTCGAGAGGAACGCCTGGAGCGCATCCACGAACAGACTGCAGAGCGCGCCCACGAAGCTGTCAAAGAGCGTCTGGAACGCAAACGTGTATCTTGATCTGGACGTCATTCTCGCTGAACTGAAGGAGGACGACTGGCTCGCAAGCGAAGTCGATCTGGAGGCGATGGACCCCCCGAGGACATCCGTCGCCACAGGCATCGAACTCCAGTACGTGATGGAAGACGAATGGCCGCGCGACCGGGTCGTGTGCGCTCACCAGGAGATCGCCAACCGGGGGATTGAGATGATGCCACTCGGTACAGATGCGGTAGACGCCGCGGCAGAACTACGGTCGCAGTACGACTCGTTGAACGTCTTTGACGGTATCCACCTCGGAACCGCCCAGACACTTGGTGAGCCTATCGTCTCCACGGACACGCTCTATCCGAGAATCCCCGAAGTGGAGAGCCTCGACCCGAGAGACCTCGACTAACCGTTCTGTCGAGAAAGAGCCGGCGTGTTTGCTTGCCATAACAGTAGTTGGCAATATGACTCAGGTTTATATACGAATCCGCGGTAATCGAGTTCGGAACGCCAGTTTACGCGTTCCGAGCTAACTAAAGTAAATCACATTGCCAACAACTGATAACGGAGACGTTTCCGTACGTCCCCTACCCGAATACCCAATATCGTCCGCCCGAACTCCAGGCTATGGACGCAGAGAGGACGGACACAGCCAGCGACGAGGTGCAGATCGACCACGTGACGATCGCCGGCTCGGATCTCGATCGACTCGAGGCAGCCTTCGAGAGCGTCGGCATCGACCCGGACTACGGCGGCTCCCACGACGAGATGCCGACACACATGTCCATCGTCGGGTTCGACGACACCACCTACATCGAACTCATCGCGAAAGACGAGGTCGGAACCGCGCCCCTCTGGAACGACGCGATAGAGTCGAACGCGGGCCCGTGTGCGTGGGCCGCCCGGTCGTCGGACATCGCCCGGGACGCCTCGCGGCTCGACGCGGCTGGAGTGCCGGTCGACGGGCCGGACGACTACAGCCGCGAGCGTCCCGACGGGCAGCTCTGCCGGTGGAAACTCGCGTTTCTCGGCGCGGGGGAGCCCGGCTCGGTGTTGCCGTTCCTGATCGAGGACGAGACACCACTCGAACGGCGGGTGCAGCCGACACCCTCCGCCGCGGCAGCCGGGGTCGTCGGAATCGACAGCGTGGTGATCGCCGTCGCGGATCTCGAGACGTCGGTGTCGACGTTCCGGACGGCGTTCGAGGGGGCCGACCCCACCTCCCGGTCCGTTTCGTCGGGTCCGTTCGCGGGTTCCGTCGCGTCCTTCCCGGATCTCCCGGTCCATCTCGTGGAGCCGACCGCCGGCGGGCCACTCTCGGAGCGTCTCGACACCATCGGGGACAGCCCGTGTGCGTTCGTGCTCGAAGCCTCGTCGCTCGAGACGGTGCGCGAACACGTGGGCGAGCTGGAGCGACAGCCCCTGGGGGCGGAATCGATCTCGGTGATCGATCCGGACGCGATCGGCGGGCTGGAATATCTCTGTGTGAGTGCATCCGAATCCTAGCCTGCGGGAGGACCTCACCCGTCCACAGTCGACGGTGACGCGGTGGATCCGCCCCCGCGTCGGTTCGCCCACCACCGGTCGACCATCGCGCCGGTGCCCAGAAACAGCACGAGAAACGCGAGCAGGAAGTTCAAAAGCGGGAGGTTGACGACCAGCGCACCCACCACGAGCGCGAGCCAGAGGTTCGCCCGGTCGCCGCGGACCGGTCGGAGCAGGAACGCCCCGAGGACGATCGTCCCGACCGTCGCCCCCACGTAGAGGAACGCCAGCCCACCGAACAGCGGGATCGCAGCGAGCAGCCCCACGGGTTCGGGGAGGCCGACCGCGAGCAGCACCGCGAGAACCACCAGCAGCACGAGCAGTGCGGCGACGCCGGCGACGATCGACGCGACGCCGAGCGCGCCAGCCTGGATCGGCCGGTCGGAGATCCGCTGTTCGATCGCCCTGACGTACGACTCCGCGTAGACGAACTCCGAGACCGCGAGCACCAGGAGGCCGATCACGATCGAGAAGGCGACGGAGGCGCCGTAGACGACCAGCCCCAGCACCGCGAGTTCGGCGATTCCGGCGGTCGGCGCGGGTGCGGGTGTGGCGGTTTGTGCGGGCGCAAGGGTGGCGGTTTGTGCGGGCGCAAGGGTGGCAGTCTGTGCGGGAGTGGCAGCGGTCGCGACGGGAACGGTCGCGAGGAGGGCGATCCAGGGCGGAAGCGAGTGGCGGAGGGCCATGACCGAATACGGTGGGGATGGATACAAAAATCCCACTCGTGGCGACTCGTATGAATGTACGGCGACGAAGTGACAGAGACCTCCGTCTCCAGCGTCCGTCTGTCCTCGATCAGTCCGGCCGGGGCATTTCCTCCAGTTCCCGGATCTCCCCCGTGCGTTGCACCCGGTCGTACTGGCGTCGCCACGCCGCCTCGGGGAACAGGTCGTTCCGGTCGAACAGCTCCCGGGCCTCGTCGGTCAGCCGGTAGAACTTGTACGGGTAGCCCCGGATGCGGTTGCCGGGCTCGACGACGAGGTCCTCGAGGACGCCCACGTCCTGCAGGATGCCGAGGTGGCGACGGATGGCGTCCGCCTCGAGGCTCGGATTCATGTAGTCGAGTTCCGGCACACTGGGGGCACCCTTCGGGTGGCCGACGACGTCGGCGATCAGGCTCGCTCGCGTCTCGTCGGTGGCCTTCTGGAGCGCGGCCCACGAGTCGAACCCGCCGGCAGGACCGTCTTCGCCGGCGTTCGCGTTCGTCGGAGTCACGACCGAGACTACCGCGGTTCGTCCCGTAAAAGTGGGCGATAAGGTGCCTCGCATCCGGGGGGTTGGGGGGATTGGGCAACAGCTCGCCCAGGTGTGAGTAAATTCCTTAAACTAATTAAAACATGTGGCGATTTTCGCGTTCCGAGAGCGCCGCCGAATCATCTGGGAACACGCGCCAAGAATCCGGACCCAGTGTCCCGAACGCGCCAATGCTGTCGCTGGCGAGCGTGAAAGAATGAAAAGGGGGCCGGCCCGCGAGGGCCGGTGGTTGTGATCCGAGTTGGAGTCGACGTCCAGCGAGGCGAGCGGAAGCTCACCTCACGTCATCGTGGACGGCTTACCGGCGACGGTACGCCAGCAGGCCGGCCGCGATGAGCGCGATCAGTGCCGCGATGGCACCGAAGCCGGGCGTCTCCTCTTCCTCAGTCGGCGTCGGCTCCTCGGTCGGAGTCGGCGTCGGGTCATCCGGCTCCTCGGTCGGAGTCGGCGTCGGCTCCTCGGTCGGAGTCGGCGTCGGTTCGTCGTCGACGACAGTCAGCGTTGCCGTCTGGCTGTCGTCGTCGGTGTAGACACCGTGGTCGTAGTCACCGGCGTCGAGGTCAGGCGTCGCGGAGAACTCGACGGTGGTGTCCTCGTCAGCGTCGAGGGTTACCTCTTCGCTGGCGACGACGTCACCTTCGAGCTGCCATTCGACTTCCTGGGTCGCTTCCTCTTCGCCAGTGTTGGTGATCGTCGCGGAGACGGTCACCTCGTCACCGACGTCGATCTCGGCTGGGGCGTCGAGGTCAGACACCTCGAAGAAGGCCGGGTCGACGTCTTCTTCGACGACCGTGCCATCAACCGAGGGGTTGGTGGCCAGTCCGCTCTGGCGGACAGTGATCGTGTACTCGTCGCCGACGTCCTGGTCGCTGAAGTCGAATTCAGTTGCCCAGGTGGCGTCGGAGTTAACGCGGACGTCCTCGTTCGTCTTGATGAACGACGGGGACGTGCCGCTGGCCGAGCGCACGCGGATGTTCACTTCCGTACCGGGGGCAACGTTGGACGTGCCCTCGATCAGCTGACCCTCGTCAGCCGTCACGTTGTACGGATCCTGGTCGAATTCGAACTCACGTTCTTCGACGCCGAAGGACGCGAAGACAGCCTGGTAGTACTGACTACGCACTTCGGAGGTGGTGAGCTCTTCAAGGTCGTCCTCATCGGGGTCAAGGAGACGTTCGTCCTGCACGCGGAAGCGTGCGTCGTACTCGTCGCCATCCTCAGCATCCGTCTGGTCGAGATCGTAGATGAGGTACAGGACATCGTTGTCCTCATCTTCAATCACTTCCGTATTAGCATCAAGGACATCGAGAACCGTCCGCGGTTCGTTTGCCGCGGTGGTTCCTTCGGTCTGACGGACACGAACGTTGAGAGACGCATCCTCATCAATACCCTTGTCGTTGATGGTCAGGGCACCGAGAGCGTCAACAAGATCGTCTTCTCCAGTCGAGTCGAGGAGTCCGGATAGACCGGAGGCCTCAATTTCGTGAATGACGGAGTCGCCCTCAGCGATCGTATCCGCCATAGTCACGTTCTCGCCGTCGATCGCGTCTTCGATGTCTTCAACGTCTTCAAGATCGCTGGCAACGCTTTCGGAGGCAGTCCAGATAGTCTGATCAACAGTCTCACGGTCCTCAATCACGAGCGTTCCGAGAGTCTGCGGATCATCGATAGTCTCGGAAGCGTTCGTTGCCTCTGAGGACACAGAGATGTCATAGTCACCCGTGTCAAGGATGTCGGCGATCAGCGTCTGGTCGTTAGCAGAGTCGAAAGTGACCTCTGCATCGGAGTCGTCATCTGCGTTCTGAACGACAGTGCCGTTGTCTTCGCTACCGGCTGCGTAAGTGTTGAAGAGGATAGAGACCTCGTCTTCACCTTCGGCTTCAACCGAAATGTTCGCCTGGTAGCCAACGTCGTCCTCGTCACCGATGACGATCCAACCGCTCTCTGCAGCACCTTCGAAGGTCACCGTGATGTTTGCGACGTCACCCTGCTCTTCAGTGATGATCTGCTCGTCGAGGTCAAGTTCACCGTCGTCGACATCAGCGACTTCGATCTCGTCGGAGTCGGCACCAGTCGTGTCGAAGACCTCTACCTCGAAGTCATATTCGTCGTCATCAATGCCGTCGAAGTCGAGGTCGTGGACGCCCTCAGCATCGAACAGGTAGATGATGTCGTCATCATCGTCGAGGGCATAATAACTGGAATTGCCGCGGTCATCGTGAACGACACTCCGGTTAGGGAGATCTATTTCGTTCTCCCAAGTTGCGTCGTCAGCTCCAGTGAAGATGTCTTCAAGGTCCTCGTAGTCAAGACCATCAGCGGTGACTTCCACAACGTAGCTGTTGCGGATGTCGGATTCAATTTCGAATTCGACCTCAGTGTCACCAGCGTTGTCGACGGTATCTTCATCGAACTCAACGCCAAGGTCCTGGATAACGACCTCGAACGTGAGATCGTCAGCACCAATCTCGTCGCCGGTGCTGTTTGTAGTCAGGACGTACCGATCAGTATCTCGATTCGTCGTATCGAGAATGACGATAGCGTCCCCATCATCGTTCCGCTCAAGGCTCGGGGTTGAAACCAGTGTTCCAACATCTCCGTCATCGTATCGACGGAGTTCAACCTCGTCGTCATCAAGCTCATCATAGGCGGGCTGGTTCAAGTCATTCGTTACGTTTACCAGCGCTAACTGTCCCTGGTAAACGGTCGATCCTTCCTCAATCGATCTATCGTAATCATCGTCGTCGAAGGTCGCATCATTGGTCGCCGCGGCGGTACCGGCAAGACCGGCGCCACCGATGGCGAGCATGGAGACGACCATAATCGCTGCCAGGAACACTGCGCGTCCCTTTTCGCGATATGTAGTTTCTCTTGTCATGTTTTGTGTTGTTGTTGTACTTCCGGCGTCAGTCACTTTCTCCCGGTCTCGATCGTCCGGCCGTCCTCACCCGCCGTCGTCGTCGTCGCCGACATCCGGACTCGACCTGGGATACTCGGTACTGCCACCATGGGTAGGGGTACGGTCACAACAACTGCCGCTTGTATTAAATGCTTTGTGGTGACGCGTCAGGCGCGCCAATCGTTGACACACCCGATTTCGGGCGGTAGAGCGCTTCTCGCGGATTAATGGGTGCATAAATACTTTCTGCCACCGGAGACGCGGTGCGATTGCGGTCCCGGGGGCCTCGCCGGTCCGGGCGTGGGTCGCTGTCGACGTGCTCCCGTCCGGGGCTTTTCGGGGATTGGCTGTGGGCGGGGGTGGGTCGATTCCCGGGGTGTGTAGGCTCGATCGAGCGTCTGACGACAGTCTGACAACGGGGTGGTTCGAGCAGGGGTTTATAAGGGCCATGTGGCGGGTTTCGTGAGGGAGACGGGTGTTTCTTCCCGGTTTCGGCCCGGCGACGCAGTTCTTCGGGCGGATCGTTGGAGGTTCAGACTCCGGATCGGGGAGAGAGTCGGATCATGTTCGGGGACCGCCCCTGATCAATCTGGGCTTCAACGGACAACTGCAACACGACGGCCTCATCGCCTGGCATACCGACGGTCCTTGTCGAGTTCGACGTCGGTGTCGTGGCGGTCGATCTCCCGCGCCATCAGCAATCGAGGGCGTGTCGCTGGGGAGATAGTGAATGCCAGTGGTTCTCTCCGTTGTGTGGTTCGGTATTTAAGTAATCAAATCAGCCAATGCAGTGGTTAGGTATATAAGTTTTCGAAGTAACCAACGTATCATGGCACTATTGGAGCAGCCGGATCGGGAACGCGGGTTCAACAAGGAGCGGATCATCCGCGTCCTGTTGAATCACACAGGAGACGATTTGACGAAGTACCGGTTAGCACAGTTGTCGGGGGCGTCTGAGCCGTGGACGCGGCAGTACACTGAAAAGCTTGAAGAGCAGGGGTTGGTCGAGGGGACTGAGGTCGTGGCACCAGTGGGACTGTACCAGGCGTGGTTGGATCAGCGGATCGAGCCGAATCAATTAGAGGTATCTCTCCAGCAGCCGATGGATCTGCTAGCAGAGACTGACTTGCAGTACGCGTTAACGACATACCAGGCAGAGAATCTGAATCAGGGCTTTCTCTTCACCTCGACCACTGACTTCTACATTGCTCCAAAGGAGATCAATATGTGGCTTACAGTCGTCGAGGAGAACGGATTGCTGGGCGGTGGAAATACTCGTATCAGAGTTCTTGACGACCACGTCTTCTACAATCAGCAGGCGGTCGATGGCTTCTCGACTGTGTCTATCCCGCAACTCATTCTGGATTTGCTTGCGGAGGGCGGACCGTGTGAGGAAGCGGCGAAGAAACTCATCGACTCGTATCATGGTGACCAACAGTGGTGAGACAGTACTACGTACCGCAGATAAACGAGTGAAGGATGTCGCTGATCTCTATGCTCTCCTCTGGTACGTCACAGACTACACGGACGTCAACTGCCTCGGGGTCAAGTGGTTCGAGACGCGGCGCGTCTCGTCATCACGGAAGATCTAAGATCTTCCGAACGACCCCGAGGCTTGTCAGTAGACTCCCGCTCTATCCGCGCAAAGCGGAAGGCGTATAATCGCCGTTCGCGTTCAGCGTCCCTGACTTCAGGGCCAGTTGACTGGTGGCCCGTCCAGCACCAGACTTGAGCCAGTGCTGGACAAGACGCCACCCGATGTTCCGAGCGGCGTTGTAGTCGGCGTGCAGTTCCTTCCCGCACTTCAAGCACCCGAACTCGTCACCATCACGGTTGTCCTCGTGCGTGAACCCGCACTCGCCGTGACTGCACCGCTGACTCGTGTACGCTGGCTGCACCGTGTCCACCTCGATACCGTGCTCTTCGGCCTTGTATTCGACGTGGCGTTGGAGTTCGCGGAACGCCCACTGCTGGAACTTTGAAGCGTTCGAGATGCGCTCACGAATGTGTTTCAAGTTCTCGAACGCAATCGCCGTGCAGTCATTCTCAATAGCTTCCTGAACGATGGCCTTCGACACACGGTGGAGATAGTCCACACTCCACCGAGCGAAACGACTACCGATGCTCTTGATAGTAAGATGGGCAGAGCGAGTACCCGCCTGTTGGAGGTTGCCGCGCCGACGCTCGTATTCGTCGCGCTTGTGGTTAAGGCAGTCTGCATTACCGAGGAACGCTCCCGTCGAGGTGACGGCGAGGTAGCCATCCACGTTCAGATCGACGCCGAGAACCACTCCGTTCTCGGTCGAATCGTCGCCAGAATCAGCGGGTTCCACTTCTTTCTCGACTGCGACGTGGAGGTAATACGTCCCGTCACGCTTGTGGAGCGTGGCTTCCTTGCGTTCCCAGTCGCCCGTCCAATACTCCGCAAACGGTGTTCCCCCGTTGCCTTCGGGCTTGACGAACTCGGCTGTCACACGGTCGTCAACCGTGGCGAGGGTGACGTGGTCCTCGTTATAGGTGATGGTGCGCCCATTGTACACGACGACGCTTCCTCGGAACTCGGGCTTGCTTGCCTTCTTGCCGTCGTCGAGGATGCGGTCTTTGCAGTTGCCGAGTGCGTCGGCGGCGAGGTTGCGGGCGGATTGGACGAGACTGGCTTGCAGACTGGTCTGTTCCCGAACGTCCGCGTAGGATTGGTCGTGGAGCGTGTTTTTGGTGTCCTCGATCTGCGTGGGATCGTCACTCCACCCAGCATCAGCGACGTGTTGGGCCGCTTGGCGGAATTGCTCGAACGTCTCATCGAGAACGCTGGGAGCGTCCTCGGGAACGTCGAGCTTTAGCTGAATGTTACGGACGACCTCCATACTTCATTAGCATAATTGTAGATACTTGAAAATATTTGTGCAAGCGTGGGGGAGTCAGCCTTGCCATCGTGCGTGGTTTGTGTCATCGAGTGTCGGCTTCCTTCCCCGAGGTCAAGCCTCGGGGTATCCACCTCGCAATCTCTATGAAGACCGGCGCACTGGAATACGTCTCTAACTCCGACGTTGAGCAATTTGCAAACGCGGTAGACGACCCAGTATTCGAAGACGCAGCTACACTCCTCCAAATCGAACCGCAACTCATCAGCGGATCCATTATCCGGTTACTCCGGTAACACATTCACACCGAAGATCACGAGATCTGTGGAACTCGAGTTTCATGGCGCAGCAGCGGCCGTGTCGCCAGCCTCCGGATCGAACGGAAGGGTGATGACGAGTTCGTCGAACCAGACGACCGGGCGCTTGCGCGGGCCGTCCTCCTCGAAGAAGACGATGCCCAGCTGGGCGAGCCGATCGAGTTCCCCGTGGACGTTTTTCACGTCCCGGTCGACGACCCGTGCGGTCTCGTTGATGCTGGATGGCTCCTCCCGACGGATGGCTTCGATGAGATCGAGGACGCGCGGCGTCAGCGTCTTCATGAGGTCGTCGTAGCTAGTAAACGAGAGCGTCGGCGTGGTATCCCCCGCGTCGTCCCGTTCGAGCGCCTCGATGCCGTCGGTGACGTCGTCGTGGAACTCACTGGACGACTTCACGGTCACGACCAGGGTCGATTCGGCCCGAAGCTGTTCGCGCTCCATCGGGTGCAGCGGCGGCGTGGTGTCGTTCATGGGTATCACCGTGGTGTGATGGCCTCACTCGACCTCGAACTCGGATTTCGGGATCTCGTTCCAGAACCGTTCCCAGAGTTCGACCATCCCGGGAAACGTGATGGTGTCCGGGTCGGGATCCGGTGCGACGTGCAGTTCGTGCCCGTTGGTGTCTTCGTGCGAATTGTCATAGCGACGAATCGTCCCATCGTCGAGCGTGCGAGGTGGGTCCGGCTCCGTCGCGCCGTAGTGGAGCTTGTAGGCCCATCCAGACGGGTACGCGTCACGGTCCGTCCGCATACAGAACACGCGTATGACAGTTCCGTCGGGGTACTTCCTCCCTTCGCTCACGCCATCGAGGTCGTCCTCGGTCAGCGAAGCCATCCTCACCATTGGTACACAGACCAATAGAATAAGTCTATTGGTGGGCAAACCAATAGCGTCGTTCCCAATCAAGGGAGGATCGGTCCGGAACGGCCTCGATAGCCGACAGGATTCCGGTCGCGATATCGTAGGCGGACAACCGATGATTCTCGACGAGATGGTTGGCTCTCGATGGGGCAAAAACACGGGGGACGAGACGACCGGAACGCATCCCTGTGCGCCAGATCGTCGAGATGGCCGCAGTGGGGGACCGACACCGCAATGCGATGGACCGAGTCGCCGAGAGGGCGATCGATCCCCCCGAAACGGTCTCTCCGTGAGTCTGTCGTTTCTCGCCGACGAAATTCACTGTTCCTCTCTCTCTTCCCACTCCGGACGCGGTGTCGGGGACGGGAGTTCCTCAACCACAGTTCGAAGTTCGTCCTCTGTCGTCCACGGGAAGCACCGATCGTGGAGTTCGAATTTGCGGAATTTGTTGAGATGGACCCAGCTGTACGTTGCTGGCTCTTCGCCCTCAGTTGTCCGGTCGTCGATCACACCCCAGACTTCCTGTTCGTCGATAGTAAGACCGCTCTCCTGTGCGCGATCAATGAGCGACTCGACGTTTGCTTGGACTTCATCCGCCGACAAATCGTCTGCGAACGCGATCTCGAGAGCGGCCTGAATGACGTGCTGTTTCGAGTCAAGGTTCGCGTCAGTCACCCACGCGTAATCACGCGGGAACACGTACGACTTGCCGAAATACGGGGGGTCATCGATCTCGCCCAACTCGGGCGCCTCCCCACCACTCTCCTTCTCGAAGACGCCGACGATGTAGTCGCTGTATGTCGCGAGCAACGAAAACGTGATATCGAACGTATTGAGCCGGTCAGTCGGGAGTTCGAGGAGATCACCCATGATGAACGGATAGGCACCGAGCTGCTTCGTGAGTTCGTTTTGGACGGCGCGAAGCCGGCGGAGATAGGGGTCGCGATAGCTCCCCAGGATGAAATACGATGTCCGCTGACTCCAGAGATACGGCAATTCACGTTGGGTGAACCGCCAGATTTCCCGTTTCTCTGCAGGGTCAAGTTCGATGCCCCCGACGGCCTCGTGAACAACGGCCATAATCTCTCCAGCTTTCGGCGGCGAGCCTGGGTCGGTCATTAGCTGCCGATTCAAACCACACCACCTTATCCCTTCTGAATCACTTTGGTTTTTCCTTATTTAACCAACTTGGACAACCCTAACTGTTATAGCGCCCTCCCTCGTACCAGCACGTATGAGCGAAACCGACACTGGCGCGGCCGATGCAGGGCCGTTCGCGGAACAGCAGCGGCTGTTCAAGCTGCTGTCCCAGGATACGCGTCATCTCATCATCCAGGAGCTGCTGGGCCACCCCGCCCATCTGATGTCGCTCGCCGAACTCGAGTATATGACGGGGAAGAGTCAGGCGGCCATCAAAGACCAGTTGGAGACGCTGATCGACGCCGGACTCCTCGCACGCTACACGTACGACCCAAGTGAGGGGAAACGTGATCTCCCCTCCCAGTTCTACGGATTCACGGAGCGGGGCATCGAGGTCCTCCACGACTACAAGTATCTCCGTGGACTTCCGGTCGCACGCGCTCTCTACGAAAACACGCGCAAAACTGAAAAAATCGAGCGCCACGAATCGGCACCCCGTCCGAAGCTTCCGGATGCCGTCGCGGACGCACTCGAGTTCGACGAGCCCGATCTCGACGCTGTCGATGGTGCTACACCCCGATAGTTCGTCGTCGAGCAGCACCGTTCTCGACACAGCAGAGAAGTACGCCGACTTCGTACCTTGGTCAGAACGTCGTCGGCTCCAGCGTGGCTAGTAGTGATCCCGGCGCCGAACCGCCGGATCTTTTCTTCCCGCACGCGAGGTCGATGTATGACACGGACACCGACTGCACTCGTCATCGGCGGCACGCGCTTTATCGGCCGCCACACGGTCACGGAGTTCCGCGAGGCCGGCTACGAGGTGTACATGCTCAACCGCGGGACCCACGAGAACCCGTTTGCCGACGCCGATGACGTCACCCACGTCACGGGCGATCGAACCGACCGGGACGCCCTCCGGGACGCCAGGGACGCCGCCGACCCGGACGTCGTCGTCGACTGCGTCGCCTACTACCCCGCCGACGTCGAGGCGGCCGTCGAGGTCTTCGCGGACGTGGACGGCTACGTCTACATCTCCTCGGGCTCCGCCTACGGACGCGAAGAGATCCCGAAACGCGAGGGCGAGACGCCGCTGTGTCCCTGCAGCGACGAACAGGCCACCGACGGGTCGGCCGAGACGTACGGCAACCGAAAGGCCGAGGGCGACCGGATCGTCTTCGAGGCCGCAAAGCGGGGGGTCAACGCGATGTCGGTCCGGCCCTGTATCGTCTACGGCCCGTACGACTACACCGAACGGCTCGACTTCTGGCTCGACCGCGTGGCGACCTACGACCGGGTGTTGCTCCCGGGCGACGGCGACAACGTCTGGCACCGGGCCTACGTCGAGGACGTCGCCCGCGCGCTCCGACTCGTCGCCGAACGTGGCGACCCCGGCGAGGCGTACAACGTCGGCGACCGCCGGCTGGTCACCCTCCGGGAGATGGTCGAGCTGATCGCCGACGTCATGGACCGGGAGATCGAGATCGTCGCCGCCGACGGCCGCGAACTCGCCGCCGGCGACCTCGAGCCCGACGACTACGTGCTCTACCGGGAGTACCCCCACGTGCTCGACACCTGCAAGCTGGCGGCCCTGGGCTGGGAGTCGACGCCGCTCCGGGAGGCGATGGAACGCACCGTCGAAGAGCACCGCGACTCCGACCGGGACGGCAGCGAACACGACCCCGGACGCGATGCCGAAGAGCGCGTGCTAGGCGTGCTGGAGACGATGTGATAAGCACAACTCATTGCTCAGTAGGTCTGGATGTGGGCAACCGTGTCCGCATACTCGCTCCCGTCTAAATCCTGCAACAGGTTTCCATCGGCGGTGTAGGCTATCGCATCCCGTTCGACGGCGAGTGCCACGTAGGCAGCGTCGTAGGCCGTGATGTCAACAGTGTTCGTGATCTCCGCGATGGGGCCGACTGACCCGAACGAGACGAGTTCGATACCGTAGTTGTCGAGAGAGTTTGCGGCCTCGTGGAGTCGCTCGCCATCGTAGTGGCCGCTGTAAGTGAGTGCATTGACCGCCTCGAAGGGCATGAGAGCCGGTGTGCACAGGTCGTGTTTGCCGTTGAGGAAATCGTCACGAAGTGCCCGGGCCTGTTCGTGATGCTGCTCTGGAATGTACCACTTGACAACAGTGCTGGTGTCGACGACGACGTCAGCCATCAGGGTTGCCCCTCGCCATATCGCGCATCACGGAACTCACGAATCTGTTCTGCCGTGTTCGCCGTCGCCACCTCGTCGGCGTCGATGGCACTGCTCAGTCGCTCGCTGGTCGCAACTGCGTGGGCGATGTTCCGCGATTCCAGACTGTGTAGTTCCTCCTCGATGTGGTCACGGAGTACTGCACTCCAGTTTACCTCGTCGTGTTCTTCCATGCGTTCTTTTACCTCGTCGGGGACACGGAAACTGACAGTTCCCATAGCGTATTATATGTATTACTGTAGTATAAGTACTACTCATGTCCAGAGCTGGCTCTCACTCAAGTACGCTCTTGGTAGGCGATTGTTTGGTAGCGTTGACATCCTCCCCGCGCTACTCGCTTGTGCTTCCGATTGACCATCGCAACCCCTGCGCTCGTTGAGGATGGGACCTCCGCCTTGAATTGGGTGAGTGCCGTTCTCCCGAGCGTCGACCGATCACAGCATCGAGTCTTCGGCGGTCATCTCGGTGACTTCGGCTTCGAGCCACTCGCGGAACCACTTCACCCGCTTGAGGCGCTGGTGGGCCATCGATCGGGCGGTGTCCGACTCGAGGCGGGCGGTGTGTTCCCGGCCGCGTTCGAGCACGCGCTCGACCATCGTCGCCGCGTCCATGTGCGACCGGGCCTCGTAGCCCATCCGCAACAGCATCAGGGCGGTGCCGTTGGCGCCCACCTTGTCGAGGATGTCCGCCTCGATGAGACACTGCGTCTCGAGGGAGACGTCCGACAGGGGACCCTGGTAGGAGTGGTCCTCGACGGCCTGACAGACCGATTCGACGAACGACTCGGGGAACTCCCCGTGCGCGGTGAGGTACTCCCGGGCGACGCGGGCCCCCTCCTCGGCGTGTTCGTCCTGGTCGGCCTCCAGTTTGGAGATGTCGTGAAACAGCGCCGCCACGCGAACGGTGTCGACGTCGGCGCCCTCCTTGCTGGCGATCTGCGCGCCCAGTTCGACCACGTTCAGGATGTGGTTGAACCGGTATTCGGCGGAGTGCCAGGGGTACCACCGCATCCGACCGCCGTCGTCCTCGCTTTCGACGCTTGCGGTGAGATAATCGCGGACGAACCGCTTCATCCGCGCGAACTCCTCCTCGGAGACCCCTGACTCCTTTATTTCGACGCCCACAGTATCACCTCCCGAAATGGCGAGACGTTTTCGTTCATTACCGACATGAAAGCGTGTTTCGTTCTTAGTCGTTACGACCCACCTTTTTTTGCGTCGGGTGTGCTCCCTCCGGTCGCACACCACTCCTTAAAAAAGCTGGACCAAAAAAGCCGATGGCTCGGGCCTTCGGCCCTCGCCATCGGTTCGATACGGGCCGTCTTACACCGCTTCGGCCCTCGCCATCGGTTCGATACGGGTCGTCTTACACCGCTTCGGCCCTCGCCATCGGTTCGATACGGGTCGTCTTACACCGCTTCGGCCCTCGCCATCGGTTCGATACGGGTCGTCTTGCACCGTTTGGGCCCTCGCCATCGGTGTGACACTTCGACTCGTCGCTCTCCCCCTCCTTTTTAAGGTGTTCGTCGCTTCGTTCCGAGCCTTGTTATCTCATCCGCCGTCGCGACGCCGCACCCGGATCGATCGGGCCACTTCCTCCGGTAGCGACTGCTCGCCCTGATCCGTCCGGACCGTAACCATCCCGAACGGGGCGACGTCGACGACCGTCAGCTCGGTTCCGGGTTTGATCCCGGCCTCGGCGAGATACGAAAGCTCCTCGTCGTTCCTGTCGCTGACGCGACTCACGACGCCCGTCTCACCCGTCTCGAGCTCCGAGAGGCTCACCGACTCGTCGTCGGGGACGGGTTCGAGGTCGACGCCGGGGATCGGATCGCCGTGCGGATCGACCGTGGGCTCGTCGAGCAGCTCCGCCACCCGGCGCTCGAACTCCTCGGAGATGTGATGCTCCAGCCGGTCGGCCTCGTCGTGCACGTCGCTCCAGTCGTAATCGAGGTGTTCGGTGAGGTACGTCTCCAGCAACCGGTGGTGACGGATCACCTCCAGCGCGACCGTCCGGCCCTCGTCGGTCAGCTCCACCCCCTTGTACTTCTCCCGCTCGACCAGCCCCCGCTCTGCCAGCTTCTCGAGCATGCTCGTCACCGTCGGGGGCGTCTTGTCGAGATGCTCAGCGATCGCGGAGGTCGAGACCGGTGTTCCCCCCTCCCGTTCGAGAACGTAGATCGCCTTGAGATAGTCCTCCATCACGTCGCTGAGCATCATCGTTTTCGGTCGTTCGTACGCCCGCCTCCCCAAATAGCTACGGGGTTTTTCCTGCTCCGCGTCCGTCGCTCCCCCGAGCGTTTAAGTGCGAAACCGGGACCACGCCCTCCCATGTTCGAACTCCCGATCGACGCCTGGTACGTCTGGATCGGCGTGGCCGCCGCGAGCGTCGTCGTCTTCGGTCTCGCGTCGACGTTTCCGACCGCGCCGCCGCCGGACGCTTCCGGCGTCGCCGAAACCGTCGACGAGGTCGCCGCCGGATCCACCCCCGGAAGCGCCACCCACGCCGTCGAGGCCGACCGGATCGCCGTCCATCCGAACGGCCTCCGGTTGGCCGGGGAGGGTGGAGAAACGACCGCGACGTTCGCGTTCGGGCCGGTTACACCCGCGACGGAGGGGCCCCTCCGGAGCGTGCTCGAGGGGAAACCACCGACGGACACCTTCGAGAGCCCGGCGGCGTTCCAGCAGGCGGCGATCGACGCCGGCACTGGATCGGGTGCCGGCACTGGATCGGACGTCGGGGCGGGATCGGGCGCCGACGCGGGATCGGGCGCCGACGCGGGATCGGACGCCGACGCGGGATCGGACGCTGGCACGGGATCGGACGCTGACGTCGGAGTCGGCCTCGGACTCGGCACAGACGCAGACGAGCTGGATTGGCACGCGACCGACGGTACGGTCCGCGTCCGACAGGTCCACTGGGGGTCCGTCCGTGTCACACTCGTCGGCTGACTGCCCGCTTCCGGCGGCCGGTCTGGAACGCGATCGTTCCGCACTCTCCAGTCGTGCACAGGCCTCGCCCGTCGCCGCACTCGTCGCGCTGCTGGCCGTGATCGCCGGGGTCGCGGTTTACGCCGGCGTCCTCGCCGACGTGGCTGCCGTCGCCGGGGGTGACCGGACCGGAACCGACCGGACGGCCGAAACCACCCTCGACACCCTCCGATCGGCCGCCAGCGACGGCGACGTAGTCGATCCCGAGCGACTCCAGGACGCCGCCACCGACGGCGACGTGATGCCGACCGGGTTCGAGTCGAACGTGACCCTCGCTGTCGGCGGTGACGCGGGCTGGACCGCTGGGCCGGCCCCACCCGACCGCCCCGTCCATCGGGCGGATCGGACGGTCGCCGTCCGGATCGGGCCGGGCGAAATCAGGCGTGGAACCCTCCGGGTGCGGGTGTGGCAATGACCAGCACCGCGATCGACGCGGGGGTGTTCCTCCTGCTGGTGAGCGCGAGCGTGCTGGCGCTCGGTTCCGCGCTGGAACCGACCGGCCCGTTCGCGTCGTCGCCCGCGGCCGGAGCCGGCACCGACGTGCTCGCTACCACCGCGACGGTGGCGTTCGATCCCCGGACGCCCGACGTCGAAACCGGGACGACCCCGGAAGACGAGCGTCGGGTGCACGGCTCGCTCCGGGAGCTGATCGCGAGGGGAACCGTCGCGGGTGCCGGGATCGACGGCACCGCCCTCGATCCGGACGGCGTCGCGTTCCGCCGGGCGGTCGAACGCGAACTCGACGCCCGCCTGGACGGGCGCACGCAAGTGATCGCCAGCTGGAAACCCGTCGACGGAAGCGAGTTCCGCGGGGAGCTGCGTGCCGGGCGGACGCCGCCGACGGATACGGCCGTCCACGCGACCGTCGTGTCGGTTCCGACGCCGTTCCATCCGGCAGACGTCGATGACCCCGACGATGTCCGGTCGTTCGCGTCGGCGTTCGTCGACGACCGGTTCCCGGTCGAGTCGCTGCGTGCCTCCCTCCGGGGCGACGACGCGGCGGCTGCCCATGCGGAGCTCCGGTACCGACAGGCGGCGGCCCTGACGCTCGGCGACAACACTGCACTCGAAGGTGCAACGCCCGCGGAGGCGAACGCGGCGATCGCAGGCGGGCTCGCAGGGAGGCTCACAGACGGTCCGAACACGACAACTCGGTCGTCGACGCGATCGAACGGTACCGACCGGGACGGTGCGTCAGTCCGGATCGTCGTCCGGCGGTGGTAGCGTGCCCGAGTTCGACCTCCCGTCGGACCGACGCGCGAGGATCCCGTTCGCGCTGCTTGGCGTCCTGCTTTTGACGAGCAGCGTGGCGTACGGCGCGGGGATCGCAACGCAGGGACCGACCGAAGTCGATCGGTCGGTCGAACGGGCGATGGATCGGGCGGACGGCGACGCCGACGCGGCCGTGCGCGATGCGGTGCGATCGGCCGCCGCCGACGCCGCACGCGAACCAGTCACACGAGCGACCGAAACGGGCACCGACGCCGTCAGGCCGAACTCGCCGTTCCGGGACGCGCTCAGGATCCGGATTGGCCTCGCCGCCGCCGAACGCCTCCCGGGTGCGAGCGCGACGGTCGACGACGTCGTTGCCACACCGGAACTCGGGATCGGGAACGAGCCCACCGTCGAGGATCTGACCCGGGTTCGGGAACGGGTCCGGATCGAGGGAGTCGCCAACGGGACCGCCCTCGAGGTCACGATCGACGACGTGACCGTCGTCGCCGAGCGCGACGGGGAGGTCGTGGCACGCGAGAGCCGCGAGGCCACCGTAACGGTTGCGACGCCAGTGCTTGCGGCCCACGAACGGACCGAACAGTTCGAAACCCGGCTCAATCGCGGCCCGATCGAGGGGTCCGGACTCGGGCGACAGCTCACCGCGCGTCTGTATCCGGTCGTCTGGGCCCGCGGATACGGCCAGTACGCCGGCACACCCATCCAAAACGTGCTCGCGAATCGCCACGTCGAACTGTCGACCAACACCGGGATCCGGTCTGTCCAGCGGTCGACGTTCGGGACGGACGACCACCGCGGTCGGGAAGGCGTCCGAATCGCGGCCGCAAGAACCGGACTCGAGGACCTCCTTGCGCCGACGGAACTGGACGGGGAGCGGTGGAGTGACGTGGTCCTCGACGCTGGTGGCGACGACGCCGAGGCGACGATCCCGGAGGCGGACCAGGAACCGGCAGAATCGTCAAAAGCGGCGACGGACGTCGATCCCCTCCAGAACGACAACGACAGCACACTCCCGTCGGAGGCGGCCACGGACACAGCGAACCCGTCGCCGAACGAAACGACCTCGATCGAGGTCGGCCACACGGCCGACGTCGCCTTTCTGGAGGCACTCGACCGGATGGACGAACAGTTCCGGCGTACGTATCGAGTCGAAGGCGAACGAGTCGTCCGAATCACCGAGATCGACGCCACGCCGGTGTCGACGGCGGTTCCGCCGGACGAACCAGCGAACGCGACAGCGGAGGGGAACGGGTCCACGTCGACGCCGGCGGGTTGGTCCCTGGCGAACGAAGACCGCGAAGTCGAGCATGCAGTCGTCGTGGAGACCGACCGACGCACGGCGACCGACGCGAGCGCGACGCTGACGGTCGAACGGCAGACGACGGTAAGTCGAACCTGGGTTGGCGGGAACGAAACCCGGGAGACGACCGCGACCGGAACACGGACGTTTCGGGCATTCGTCGACGTGTCCGTCGCTCACGCGCCGACCGACGTGGCGCCCGATCGAACACTGTCCGACCCGCTCGAAGATCCGGCGCTCCGGGACGCCAGCGAACGCGCCGTCGACCGGCTCGTGGACGACGACGACGGGTTCGAATCGATCGCACTCCGGGAAGTGAGCCGGCTCGACGGCGGAGACGACGGGGAGCAGCTCGGTCAAAACCGGGTCGTCGTCCACGCTGATCCCCCGGCGGGCTTGCGAGATCGGGTGTACGACGACGTGCGCACCCTCCGTGAAGACGTTCGATCGGTCGACGTCGAGGCCGAACGGGGCGGGATCGCGACCGGCGCCGAGAGCCCGGAGTCGGCGCTGGCAGAACGCGTCGACGACCGACGACAGTCGTTCGTGGGCGCTCCGGACCGATACGCCGACGTCGACGACCGCGCCCGTGTCGCCGTCCGGGCCGTCTTCCTCGAAGAGCTCCAGCGAGAGCTCGATCGGCGCGCCGATCGCGAGGCGGAGACCCGCGGGGCGCTCGCAGATGTACTCGAGGACGCCGGCGCGCCGGGGACCGATCGGCTCGAGGGGATCCGCGAGGCACGAACCGCAACCATCGATCGCGTGCCCGAGTCTACAGGGGAAGACGGTCCCGGCGGCGCCGTCGCGTTCGAGCCGGTCGGCTCCCCTGGCTACCTCCCTCGGACGCCGGTCGACGCCTCACACACCCGTCCGTTCGGAGCCGACGAGGACGGGGTGGGACGAACGGAGTCCCGGACGCCGCTTGCGACCCGGAACGTGAACTACTTCACGCTGCCGCACGGGGAACTCGCGGACGGGATCGTCGATCGGGTGCTCGGAACCGGACGAACGGTCGACCTGGACCGGGCCGGCCGGACGCTTTCGGCGACGAACGCGACCCTCGAACACGCGTCCGATCCGGAACTCCGGAAGCTGCGTGATGAACTCGCCGCCGAGGTCAAAGAGGGGATGACCGAGGTCCACCGCGAGGCAGACAGTGTACTCCGGGAGGAAACCGACCTTTCCGCTCGAGAGCGACGGGAGGCGATCGAAGCTGCGGATCGACGATACGATGGGCTCGGGGAACGGGCGACGGCGGTCGGAAACGGCTCGTATGCCGAGACACTTGCGGCGGCCGCCTACGATCGGACCATCGACGCCGACCGAGTGCGAGCCGGTCGACAGCAGTCCGGCCCCGACGAACTCGCCGTCCGTCTCCGGGTCGCCACACAGCGGGCGGCGGATCGCGAGACCGCCGCGGTTCCAGACGAACCTGTGACCGACGCCGCGACTCGCGCCCGGGCGATCGCACGCGACTCGTTGTCCGACGCCCTCGAAGACGGGATCGAGGAGGGCTCCGACCGGGCCCGCGAACACTGGGGCAACGACGTCGTCGCGGCGACGCCGGCCGGTCTCCCGATCGCGCCCGTTCCCGGCTACTGGTACGCCACGACGAACGTCTGGCGGGTTCAGGTCCGCGGAACGTATCCCCGGTTCTCGGTCCGGGCCTCCGGCGGGACTGCCCACGAGGAACCGATCGAGTACGTCCGCGAATCCGGAACTGTCACCGTCGACGTCGACGACGAGCCGGTGACGCTCGGGGAGACGGAACCCGTCACCTTCGAGACGGAGACCGCCATCGCGATCGCCGTCCCTCCGAAAGCGGGCGGCGTCGGCGACGTCGACGGCGTCGCGGACGAACGATCGCCGGGGTGGGAGCCCGAAGAGTGACCTCAGCAGAAACACGACCCGTCGCCCGCAACCGTTTTCATCGTCGTTCCCCGAAAGACGGTATGTTGTACGACGCCGTCGATGACCCCTCCGATCGCACACCAGGTGAGCTACTCGCCGCCTACCGGCGGGAACTCGCGTCCGTCGTCGACGCCGTCGGGGTCGAGGCCGTCGCCGCCGAGTCGGGCGTCGACCGGGCGACACTCGAGGCGCTACGGGACGACGAACCCGCGGACCTTTCGGTCGAAGAGGCGGCCGCGATCCTGGCAACGGCCGACCGGTTCCCCGGCGCCGACGCGGTCGTCTTCGAGCTCCGGGACCATCTCCTGATGGGGATGTCGTCGGCGGTGCTGGACGTCGACACTCTCGCCGACGACATCGAGGCGGATCTCACCGGACAGGAGGTCCAGCAGGCGCTGGAAGGTCGAACCCGATTCACGCTCGAACAGCTCGCGCAGATACAGGCGGCCATCGAACGGCGGACGTGATCGACGTGTCGAACCGAACAGCGCCAGAACTTGTCGACGTCGCGATCGTCGGCTGTGGCTACGTCGGGATCGAACTGGGACAGCGGCTTCTGGATGAGGGATTCTCCGTCGCCGGCGTGCGCCGGAGCCCCGAGGGCCTGGAAGCCGTCTCGAATGCGGGACTGGAGCCGATACGTGCGGACGTCACCGATCCGGAGAGTCTGAAAGCACTTCCCGACGCCGATGCGGTCGTGTTCGCCGCCTCCAGCGGTGGACGGGGCGCGGACGCTGCCCGTCGGGTGTACGTCGAGGGGGTCGAGGCCACGATCGAGGAGTACGCCAGTCGAGAGTCGACTCCGGACCGGCTGGTGTACACCTCGTCGACGGGTGTGTACGGCGATCACGGCGGCGAGTGGGTCGACGAGACGACGCCCCTGGAGCCGGAAAGCGAACGGGGACGAGTTCTCGTGGCGGCGGAACGGATCGCCCTGGAGACGACAGCCGAACACGGGATCGACGGGACAGTCGCCAGGTTTGCCGGCCTGTACGGTCCCGGCCGTTACCGGCTCGAACGCTATCTCGAGGGTCCCGTCACCGAGGGGTATTTGAATATGGTCCACCGGGACGACGCCGCCGGGGCGGTCGCGTTCCTCCTGACGGAGGCTCTCGCAGGCGGCCACGTCGTCACCGTCGTCGACGACGAACCCGTCGATCGCTGGACGTTCGCCGACTGGCTCGCGGGCGAGTGTGGCGTCGATCCACCCGCAAAACGCACCGTCGAGGAGCGACTCGCGGGGGAGGAACTCTCGGCGTCCCGGCGGCGACGAATCAGGGCGAACAAACGCTGCTCGAACGACAGGCTTCGTGGCTTCGGATACGAGTTCGACTATCCGACGTTCCGCGAGGGGTATCGTCCGGCCCTAGCGGCGTATCGTTCCTGACAGGGATTATTTCACGTTTTAAAACCGGAACGCATCCTAGTATGTATCCCCGATAGGTAGGAAAAAAGCGGGAACGTTGATAGTGGTTCGTCGTTACGGACCAGGTATGGGGTATCGTTGGGTGGGTCTGTCAGCGATCTCGGACCTCACACAGCTCGAAGGGCTCGTCGACGGGAGCCAACGCCAGGCGCTCGAGGAGACTCTTCGCTCGCAACCGGAGCTTTTCGCACTGGTGGCCGGCGGGATTCTGGTCGTTGCGGTGCTCGTACTGTTCTATCGCCGGCGACGGCCAGCGGGGAAAAAGTTCCAGGAGGTTCTGGGGGAGTGTGAGGAGATCACCGTACTGACACATCCGAATCCCGATCCCGACGCGATGGCGTCGGCGATGGGCGTGGCGCTGCTTGCAAACCAGGTCGACACCGAGCCGACGATCCAGTACACCGGACAGATCCGTCACCAGGAGAACCGCGCGTTCCAGACGGTGCTCGACGTGAACCTCGAGCGGGTCGAGCACGTGACCGACCTCGCGACCGAGGAAGTGGTACTGGTCGACCACAACAAGCCCCGTGGGTTCCAGGGGGCCGACGGCGTGTTGCCGCTCGCGGTCGTCGACCACCATCCAGGCGAGGGGGTCGGCGCCGAGTTCACCGACGTCCGAACCGACTACGGGGCGTGTTCGAGCATGGTCGCGGAGTACTTCCAGGACGTGAACGCGACCCCGGTGCCGCCGGACCAGCACGCAAGCGAGGCGGGAACGAGACGCACCGTCTCGACGGAAACGTCGACGGGGCTGCTGTACGGGATCCTCGCGGATACGAGCCACCTGACCGTCGGTGCCTCCACCGCCGACTTCGAGGCCGCCGGTTACCTGCGCCCCGGAGTCGACGAGGACCTGCTCGATCGGATCGCCAACCCCGCCGTCGACGCCGAAGTGCTCGACGTCAAGGCGCGCGCGATCGCCGGCCGGCAGGTGAACGGCTCGTTTGCGGTCGCAGACGTCGGCGCGATCACCAACGCCGACGCGATCGCACAGGCAGCCGACGAACTCATCCTGCTTGAAGGGATCACCGCAGTCGTCGTCTGGGGAGAACGCGACGGCACGCTCCATCTGTCGGGACGGTCGCGGGACGATCGGGTTCACATGGGCCAGACCCTCCAGATGGCGCTCGAGGAGATCCCGAACGCCAGTGCCGGCGGCCACGCCAGGATGGGCGGCGGACAGATCCCGCCCGAACCGGTCACCGACGGCGACACCCCCAGCGTGCAGTATCGCGACGGGCTGGTCGATCGGATGTTCTCCGCGATGGCGGGCGACGTCTGACAACGGGAGATTTTTGCACGCCGGGGCTCCACACTCGCCAATGACAGGCGCCGGCGAGGCGACCCGGGAGCTCCTCGACGAGCGGCCGGAGCTCGAAGACGCGGTTCGAGCGGTCGTGGAAACCGAAGAGACAACCGACGGTCCCTGGTCGTTTCACGACGTAGATGTCGACTCGGGTGCGTTCGGCGAGTTGGTCTCCCGCGGGGTCGTCGAGAAGGTCGACGGCGACTACCGCGTGTCGGACGTCGACGCGGTGGGTGCGGTGCTCGCGGGCGACTCCGCCGAGACGACCGCCGACGAACGACCCTCCCCACCGGGGATGCTGCCGGACGGCACCCCCGACTGGCGACGGCTCGTCGACCGACCGTGGACACAGCCACGAGCACTCGTGGGGCTTCTCGGGGTGCTGTTCGTGGTCGCGGCGATGCGGCTCACCCAGTACGGATCGGTGTTCCGCGAGGGTCGGGTGGTCTCGCCCGGAAACGATCCGTACTTCTATCGATACTGGATCGAACAGTTGCTCGAACTGTCGGCCGACCCGACCAACCTCGGGATCCTCGCCGAGATGCCCGGCGGGGCGACGGGCCGGCGCCCGCTTTCTCACGCAGTGAACTGGTGGTTCACCGCCCTCCTCGGGGGCGATCAAGCGGCCGTCGACGCGGTGGCCGCCTGGCTCCCGGTCGCCGCGATGGTCGGGCTCGGGATCGTGGTGTACGCGATCGCGCTCGTCGTGACCCGGGACGTCCGGGTCGGGCTGGCGTCGGTGCTCCTGTTCGCGATCGCGCCGGTCCACGCGGTCTACACGGGCGTTGGATTCCTCGAACATCGACTCCACCAGTACTTCTGGCTCGGGGTGACACTGCTCGGGCTCGCGTGGCTCGCAGTCGATCTCGCCCGCCGGGTCGAACTCGAGGGGACAGACGACGCCGTCCGGGCCCATCTCCGATCGCCGGCGTCGTGGCTCGTCGGCGGCGGACTCGGGATCGCCCTCGGAGTCTCGATCCACCTGTGGGGCGGCTCCCCGCTCGTGTTCGTCCCCCTCGCGGGCTACGTCGGCCTCCGTGCCGTCCTCGACGCGCGGACAGGGCTGTCCCCGACGCTCGCGAACCTCCCGGTCCTGCTCGCGCTCGGAGTCGGGAGTCTCCTGTCGGTCGGGGTCCACGAAAGCTGGGGCTGGCACTCCAGCTTCGTCGCGTACACGCCGGTGCTCGTGCTGGGCGGCGCGATCGTCGTGTTCGGAATCGGCGAGCTGTGGCGGCGCAAACAGCTCCACCCCGGCCTGTTCGTCGGGCTCCAGGCTGCCGTGGCCGCCGCCGGCCTGTTTGCGTTCCGGCGCCTCCGTCCCGAAGACTGGGTCGAAGCGCAGGGGCGAATGGAGGACCTCTTCCTCCGGGAAGGGTACACCGAATCCGTCTCGCTTTTCACCCCCGATTACGCCGTGCTCTTCGGGCCGCTCGTCCAGATCGGCGTCGGCTTCTATCTCGCGGTCGGCGTCCTCGGGTGGGCGACCTGGCTCACCTGGCGCCGGTACGAGCCCGGGTGGCTGTTGCTTTCGGTGTACACTGGCTACTTCATCGTGCTCGCGGCGGTCCAGATCAGGTTCGCCGCACAGCTGGTGGTTCCGCTGTCGGTGCTCGGCGGGGTCGGCTTCGTGTACGCGCTGTCGGCGGTCGATCTCGCCCGGGTCCCGCGCCCGTTCCAGGGTGGCACGGGGGGCTCTCCGCGCAACGAGGGATCGAATTCCTGGCGCGAGGACGACGGGGACGACCGCGCCTTCGAACTGCCGGACCCGAGAATGGCGGCGTATCTGTTGGCTGTCGGGCTGCTCCTGTGTAGTTTCAGCCTGCTGTACGTTCCGAGCCTGACCGCCCAGACGACCTACACCGACGGCCAGTACGCGGCAGTCCAGGGGATCGACGCGCACGCGGAGGCGGCAGATCGGGAGTATCCCGACGACTTCGTGTTGAGCCGGTGGGGCGACAACCGGATGTACAACTACTTCGTCAACGGGGAATCCCGGGGCTACGGCTACGCCATGGCGAACTACGACGACTTCCGGTTCGGTGACGATCCAGACGGCTGGTACGGGGAGTTCGAGGATCGGGTCGGCTACGTCGTCGTCACCGACGTCGACGCCGACCTCCCCGCGGACACCACCCAGATCCAGCTGCTCGAGGAGCGCGGAGCCGGCGGAGGGGACGGAGACGGGCTCGCTCATTACCGGGCACTCCTGCTCGAGGAGGACGTCGCCGCATTCGCGGTCGTCCCCGGTGCGACGATCGAAATAGAGGGGGAACCCGGCGCAGAGATCGACGTCGAGACGACCGCGACCGTCTCCGGCGAGACGATCGACTACCGGCGGACGGCGACCGCCGACGAGAACGGCACCGCCCGGGTGACGGTCGCGTATCCCGGCGAGTACGACATCGGGGGCGAATACGACGGCGGCACCGAAGATGTCGGCGGGGACACCGGCGACGACGGCGGCGGGACAGTGACGGTGTCGGAAGCCGACGTCGAGGAGGGCGCGACGGTCGCCGTCGAGTGAATTCGCTCGAAGCACCTTTACACGTCGTTCCCGTACATCGGTTGCATGAAAACCGGTGTGGCCCTTTTGAACTTCGGAGAACCGTCGCGTCCGGATCGGGACGTCGTAATCGAGTATCTCACACGTATCTTCTACAACAATGCCTCACTCGAGCAGGCCGACACCGAAGCGGAAGCCTGGGAACGGTCCCGAGAGCTGGCACGGCGCCGCGCACCGAGCCTGATAGAAGAGTACGAGGAGATCGGCGGCTCCCCGCTGAACGAACAGGCGACGGCCCAGCTGGAGGCACTGTCGGCGGAGCTGAAAGAGCGTGGCCACGAGGTCGAACTGTTCCACGGGATGCAGTTCATGGAGCCGCTGATCCCGGACGTCGCCGAGCAGTTGGCCGAGGCGGGGATCGAGGAGGTCGTCGCGCTGCCGATCTATCCGCTGTGTGGCCACTCCACGAACGTCGCCGCCCTGAACGAACTCGAGGACGCGATCGGCGAGATCGACGGCTACGATCCCGAGTTCGCCGGCATCACCGGCTGGCACCGGGCGCCGACGTACAACCGGATCCGGGCAGAGGCGATCGGGAGGTTCCTCCAGGAGAACGACCTCGACCCGAACGCCCCCGACACGGCGTTCGTCTTCTCGGCGCACGGAACGCCGATCCACTACCTCGAGGGAGGAAACCGCTACGACACCTACGTCGATGAGCACGCCGAAACGATCGCCCGAATGGTCGGCGTCGAGGAGTACGAACTCGGGTTCCAGAACCACTCGAACCGCGACATCCCGTGGACCGAACCCGAAATCGAGGACGTCATCGAAGGGCTCGAGGGCGAGGCCGAACGCGTCGTCGTCGAGCCGATGAGCTTCATCCACGAGCAATCCGAGACGCTCGTCGAGCTCGATATCGACCTCCGGGAGGACGCCGAGGAGGTCGGCCTCGATCTCCACCGCGTTCCCGTCCCCCACGACGATCCCCGTCTGGCCGAACAGTTCGCCGACCTGCTGGAGCCGTTCCTCTCCGGCTTCGAACCCTCGTACTACCAGTACCGGCAGTGCGAGTGCCGCGACGCGCCGGGGACGTTCTGTCTGAACGCGCCGCGCCCCGAGTGAGCGTCAAGTCGGAGAACGTTCCACCGGGCTACCGCTCGATCGACTTCGCCGCCTCGAAGAACGCCTCGACCCCCTCGACGGGCGTGTTCCGGTCGAGCCCGTGTCCGAGATTGAGGATATGTCCGGAGTCCCCGGCGGCGTCGATTACCTCGTGGGTGCGCTTCCGGATCGTCGCCGGGTCAGCAAACAGCGTCGCCGGATCCAGGTTCCCCTGCACCGGTTGATCACCGAGTTGCGCTCTCGCCTCGGCCATCTCGACCGTCCAGTCGAGCCCGACGACGTCGGCCCCGCTGTCGGCGAGCAGGTTCAGATTCCCGCTTACGTTCCGTACGTAGACGATGGTCGGCACGTCGACCGCCTCGAGCACCTCCCGGTGCAAGGGAAGCAGGAACTCCCTGTAGTCCGCCGGCGTCAACAACCCGGCGTAGGTGTCGAACAGCTGGATCGCGTCGGCACCCCGCCGTTCCTGATAGGTGACGTAATCGACGAGGACGTCGGTGAACGCCCGGAGGAGACGGCGAAACGCCTCGGGATCTTCGGCCCGCAAGCGACGGACCGCCGTGAACGATCGGGACGGAGTCCCCTCACAGACGTACGCCGAGAGGGTAAACGGCCCGCCGGCGAACCCGAGAACGGCTGCCTCCTCGCCGAGTTCGTCGGTCAATCGGTCGAGCAGTTCACCGACGTACCACAGGTCCTCTCGGACGTCGCCCTGCTCCCGGCGGGTGTCTTCGGCGTTCTCGACGGGGTTCTCGACCACCGGTCCGACACCCGATTCGAGGTGGTAATCGAATCCCAGCGGTTCGAGCACGGTGAGGATGTCCGAGTACATCACTACTCCGTCGGGACGGAACCGGCGCCACGGCTGGAGGGTGATCTCGGCTGCGACGTCGGGCGTCGAAATCGCCTCCAGAAAGGTGTACTCCTCGCGGAGCTCGCGATACTCCGGGAGGTACCGCCCCGCCTGACGCATCATCCAGACGGGAGGGCGTTCGGTCCACTCCCCGCGGGCGGCGCGGAGAAACAGCTCCTTCATACCCGTTGTTGGAACACGTTCCGCCTAACTGTTGTGGAACTGGAGAGTCGATCAGCTCGGCTGCACGAGGGGACCAAGTATTGGCAGAGATACACTTTTGCCGGAGTCGCGCGTCCGTTCGACCATGTTCCGGAAACTCCTCGGCGTGTTGGGATTGCTGTGGGTGCTCGCACCCGATCGGCTCGCGAAAGCGACCGAGCGGTGGGCCACGGAGACGCCCGGCGTCCCCGAACTCCGGTCGTGGGTCGTTCCGGCGATCCGGATCGAGGGGGCGCTGTACGTGTTGATCGCCTGGCGCGGCGGCGGTTCCTACGCCGCACTGAAGAAGTTCTTCGGGGGTGTCGGGCTGTTCGCGCTGGCGTACCCCGAACAGTTCGTCGATTACGGCACCCGGCTGGCGTATCGGAACCCCGAAGAGTGTGAGTGGCGGTCGGCGGTGTACACGCTGGCGCGGTTCGTGGGACTCGTGTATCTGCTGGTGGCGATCGACGAACTCCGGCAGAAGTAGTCGAAGATCGGGGACGGGGAGCGCCACCGTTCCCGACTGGGCGAACTGTTTTTACTCCGTAGGGCGAGGCAACGAAACGTGTTTGGAACGAGTGGCATTCGAGGAGCTGTGGGGTCGGAGGTGACGGCCGCGCTCGCGGTCTCTCTCGGGCGGGCGATCGGGAGCGAGCGCCGACCGGACGGCGACGCGATCGAAACCGCGGTGATCGGCCGGGATCCCCGCGAGAGCGGCCGGGTGCTGTCGGACGCCCTGTCGGCCGGGCTCCGCGAGACCGGGGCCGATGTGGTCCGGATCGGGGAGGCGTCGACCCCGACGATCGCCCGCGGCGTCGCCGTCCACGACGCCGACGTCGGCATTGCCGTAACCGCTTCGCACAACCCCCCCTCGGACAACGGGTTCAAGCTCTGGAATCCGGACGGCGGAGCGTACCGGCCGAAACAGCGCCGGCGGATCGAGCGCCGGATCCGGGAGGAATCGTTCGAACTGGTCGGCGCAAACGGACTGGGCGAGGAAACCGACTCGACGGCGGCGATCGAGACACACCGACAGGCGCTGGTGGACCACGGGCGCGAGAACGCCTCCGATGAGGCGCTCGCGGAGCTTTCGGTTGTGCTCGATCTCGGCAACGGCGCCGGGCGGGTGACTGCAGACGCGCTCGCGGAACTGGGCGTCGGGGTCGAAACGCTCAACGCCCAGCCCGACGGCCGGTTCCCCGGGCGACCGAGCGAACCGACAGCCGAAACCTGCGACACGCTCGCGGCGACGGTGGAGGCGATCGGCGCCGACCTCGGGCTCGCCCACGACGGCGACGCCGATCGGCTGCTGGCCGTGGACGAAACGGGACGGTTCGTTCCGGGAGACGAACTGCTCGCGCTGTTTGCCACGCGTGCTGCAGGGCCCGGCGAACGCGTGGCCGTCCCTGTCGACACGAGTCAGCTGGTCGCCGACGCGCTCGGGGACCTCGGCGCCGACGTGGAGTACACCGAGGTAGGAGACGTCCACGTCGCGGAGGCGACCCGAACGGAGGACGTCGTCTTCGGCGGCGAACCCAGCGGGGCGTGGATTCGCCCCGACCGAACCCGGTGCCCCGACGGCCCGCTTGCTGCGGTGGCGCTTGCGGCGATCGTCGCCGAGGACGTGGCCGCCGGGAGCGAGGGACTGAGCAGCCTCCTGTCGGCGTTCGAACCGTACCCGATCGTCCGCGACCAGGTGGAGACGGACCGCAAGCGGGAGCTGATGGACGTTGCGACCGACCTCGCCCGCGATCGGTTCGGCCCGGAGTCGGACGGCGAGACCGAGCTCACGACGATCGACGGGATCCGGGTCGACGCCGAGGACGGCTGGTTCCTCGTGCGCGCCAGCGGAACCCAGCCGCTCGTCCGGATCACCGCCGAAGCGACCACTACGGATCGCCGCGACGAACTGGCCCGGATCGCTCGGGAACTGCTCTCGGACGCAACCGACCAGCTCGACGATCAGTCGACTCCCGAACCGTGAGAACGCCCTCGGGTACATATGATTCCCTGCCGTCTACATCGTGTATGGATCGGAACTGTGACGGGGTGTCACCGGGAGACGCCGTCGTCGAATCGATCATCCTTGCCGGCGGGTTCTCGCGACGGTTCGGCGATCGGGAGAAACTCACCGCGGACGTCGCGGGCGAGCCCATGATCCGACGGGTCGTGCGGACGGTCGAACCGCTCTCGCGCCGGATCGTCGCGAGCTGCCGCCGGGAGCAACGCGACGGGCTGGCGGCCGCGCTTGGGACGACCGACGGCCCCGATCGCGACGTCCCGGTCTCGTTCGCGTTCGACGACAGACCTGACGGGGGGCCCCTCGCCGGGCTCGCGTCGGCGATAGACGAGATCGGCGATGACACGGACGCCACGCTCGTGTTCGGCGGCGACTTCCCGCTCGTTAAAACGGCCGCGTTCGAGACGCTGTTGACAGCGCTGGGAGGCGAGTTCGGCGAAGGACCGCCCGCCGATGCCGCCCTGCCATCCGTCGGCAGCCGGCTCCAGCCGCTGTGTGCGGCCTGCCGGACGGACGCACTCCGGTCGGGCGTGACGTCGCTCGAGCAAGTCCGCAACCGGGCGGTGCTTTCGGCGTTCGATCCACTCTCCGTACGGGCAGTTCCCGCCGATCAGCTCCCCGGCGGGGAAGCGTCGTTCCGGAACGTCAACACCCCCACAGATCTCCGCGAGATCACACAGACGATCGAGGCGGAAACACCGCCCGCAGGGACGGGAGCGAAACGGTGACCCCCGACGAGCCGAACCGGGGGTCGCTTTCGGTCCTGCAGGTCGTCGGCCCGAGCGACTCCGGGAAGACCACGCTCCTCGAGCGACTCGTCGAACGCCTCGGCGAGCGAACGGACGGCCGGGTTGCGACGGTGAAGGCGATCCATCACGACGTCGAACCGGACACACCCGGGCGGGACACCCACCGTCACCGAACCGCCGGCGCCGATGCGGCGATCGGCGTCACGCCGTCGCTGACGTTCCGGATCGCACGCGGCGGCAAGGGTGACGACGACGTGGCTGCACTCGAGTCGGTTCTCGCAGAGCTCGAATGCGACGGCTACGAGATTGCGCTCGTCGAGGGGTTCTCCGCGGCTGCGGTGCCGGCCGTAGTGCTGGGGACGACTGATCCGGACGACTCCGAACGGGAGGGCCACAGCCGGGTGATCGCCACAGCGGAGACCGCAGACGACGTGGATATCGAGGCGATCCTCGAGTACCTCACTCCACGGTGACGCTTTTCGCCAGGTTCCGGGGCTTGTCGATCGAACGCCCCAGTTCGTTTGCGACGTGGTAGGCGACGAGCTGGAGCTGCGTGTTCGCCAGCAACGGCATCGTCACCGGATGCGCCTCGGGAATCTCGAGCACCTCGTCGGCGTACCGCTCCACGTCCGAGCGGCCGTCCGTGACGGCGATCACCGGCGCATCGCGCGCCTCGACCTCCTTTACGTTCCCGACGGTCTTGCGGGCGATTTCGTCGTCGCCGGTGACCACGGCGATCACGGGGGTGTCGGCGGTGACGAGCGCGAGCGTCCCGTGTTTCAACTCGCCGGCGGGGAATCCCTCGGCGTGTTCGTAGGTGATCTCCTTGAACTTGAGCGCCCCCTCCAGCGCGACCGGATAGTTGTACCCCCGCCCGATGAAGAAGTACCCCGACGAATCCAGATACGTGCGGGCTACGTCTACGGCGTTCGATTCGTCGAGGATCTGCTGGACCTGCCCGGGGAGCTCCCGGAGTGCGGCGAGTCGCTCCCTGACTCGATCGCTTTGTGCCCGGTCACCCGATCGGGAGCCGTTCGCGACCGCCTCGACGAGGAGGTTCAACGCGACGAGCTGTGAAGAGAACGTCTTGGTGGCGGCGACGCCGATCTCCGGACCCGCCCGGATGTACATCGCGTGATCGCACTCCCGGGCCGCCGTCGATCCGACGACGTTCGTCACCGCGAGCGTCTCGACCCCCCGGCTCTGTGCCTCCCGGAGCGCAGAAAGGGTGTCCGCCGTCTCACCGCTCTGGGTAACCCCGATCACCAGCCGATCGCCCGTTGGCGGCGCCTCCGTTGCGTACTCGCTGGCGACAAACGCCTGCGCCGGGATCCCCCGATCGCGGAAGCGGCGGGCCCCGTACAGCGCAGCGTGATATGAGGTCCCGCAGGCGACGAACTGCACCGCTTCCGGGGGGTCCTGGAGGAGCGCGTCCAGTTCCGCCAGTTCGACGCGCCCCTCGAGTTCGTCGACGCGCCCAGAGAGACACTGTCGGAGCGCGTGCGGCTGCTCGTTGATCTCCTTGAGCATGTAGTGGTCGTAGCCGCTCTTCCCGGTGTCCTCGAGATCCCAGTCGACGGTGTCGATCTGTTTTTCGACCGGGTTCCCGTCGGGGGAGGTGACGGTCCAGCTGTCGGGGGTGAGTCGCACGAATTCGCCGTCCTCGAGGTAGACCACCCGAGCGGTGTGTTCGAGGAACGCGGGGACGTCGCTGCCGAGGTAGTAGCCGTCCTCGCCGACCCCGAGCACGAGCGGCGAGTCGTTCCTGGCGGCGTAGACGGCGTCGGTACCGGCGACGACGGCGGCGATGGCGTAGCTACCGGAGAGCTGGTCGACAGCCCGTCTGACCGCAGTCTCCGGAGAGGATCCAGCCTCGAGTTCCCGTTCGATCAGGTGGGGCACCACCTCCGTGTCGGTGTCGCTATCGAACTGGTGGCCGTCCGCGCGGAGCTCGTCTTTCAATCTGTCGTAGTTCTCGATGATCCCGTTGTGTACCACCGCGACCCGCCCGTCCTCGTCGGTGTGAGGGTGTGCGTTCGCGTCGGTCGGCGGGCCGTGTGTACTCCATCGTGTGTGGCCGATTCCAGTCGTGCCCGAGGGTCGTCGCTCCTCCAGCGCCGCCTCCAGCGCCGACAGTTCGCCGGCGCGCTTGACGACGTCGACGTCCACAGTTGCGGCGCTGTCCGCGTCGCTACCGGCGCCCTCGTCTGCGCCGTTCGCGAGCGCGACCCCCGCGGAGTCGTAGCCGCGGTATTCGAGCTGATTGAGCCCGCCGACGAGCACGTCGAGCGCGTCCCGCCGCCCGACGTAGCCGATGATCCCACACATCAGCGGGTCACCTCTGCCCCGGCGGAGACGTTCCGAACCAGCCGGACGCCGACGTCGATCGACGCGTTCGGCCCGACCAGGACGCCCGGCGAGAAGACGACGCCCGCCTCGGCGTCGACCCGATCGGCGAGGACCGCGCCGAGTCGCTCACCTTCGTGGATCCGGTCGTTCACTCGAACGTCGGCGTCACCGCCGGGAATGACCGATCCCGGACCGAGCCTGACGTCCTGGCCGAAGACGGCGTCCACGACCGTCGCGTTCGCCCCGATCCGGGAGTCGTCGCCGACCACCGAGTCGCGAACCACGGCGCTCGCGTCGACGGTGACGTTCGTCCCGAGCGACGCGGTCGGCCCGACGACAGCGCCCGCGCCGATCTCGCAGTCCGCCGAGACCGCCACGGGCGGCTGAAGCGTCGCGTCCGGATGGACCGTCGCGCTGTCGGCGATCCAGACATCAGGATCGCGTTCTGGGAGTTCGACCCATCCCATGTCGAACACCTGGCGGGCCGCAGTGAGCAGATCCCACGGATACGTCGCGTCCGTCCAGAAGCCTTCGGTTCGAACGCCCCGAACGCGGTGGTCCTCGTCGGCGACGAGCCGAGAGACGGCGGCCGGAAGCGGGAGGCTCCCCGCCACCCGCGGCGTCGCGGCGAGCGCCCCGAGGAAGGCCGGGTCGAAACCGTAGACGCCGGCGTTGAGCAGGCGGTAGTCGCCGCTTTCCGGGCGCTCGACCAGTTCGACGATCTCGTCGCCGTCGAGGCGGACGGAGCCGTACCGGGACGCCTCCCGGCTCTCGACGACGCTCAGCGTCGCGACGGCGCCCCCCTCCATGTGGGCGGCGGCGACGTCCGCGACGATCGACGGGTCGGCGATCTGGTCGCCGTTGACCGCGAGGAATGGCTCGTCGATCGCACCCCGAACCTGCAGGAGGGCGTGGCCGCTGCCGAGCTGTTTCTCCTGTCGGTGATACGCCAGGGGAACGCCGCGGTACGTCGGGCCGAAGTGATCCTGCACTCTGGTCCCTTTGTAGCCGACGACGACGTGCAGTTGCTCGATCCCGGAGTCGATGAGGCTGTCGAAGACGTACTCGAGGATCGGCCGGTTGCCCGCCGGCAACATCGGTTTCGGCCGGTTTCTGGTCAGTGGCCGCAGGCGGTCGCCCTCGCCGCCCGCGAGCACGACCGCGGTTCGAAGGTTCATATCGGAGACACAGCCTCCAGTGCCAAAATACTACAGGGACGAGATACGGTGACGCGACACGTTCGTCACGTTCGATCGGTATACATTTGGGGGAGACTACTCAACCGTCGCGTACTGACATCACTATGAGCACCGACCGAAATTTCAGGGCGCAAAAGAGCGTCTGTCCGTTCTGTGGCGTCGGCTGTGGCGTCGAGTACAGCGAAAAGAGTGGGAAAGGCACCGGGTGGAAGGGCCCCGTGAACACGAAAGGGGAGATGTGTCCGAAGGGTGCGGCGGCGTTCGACTTCGTCGACCACGAGGACCGGCTCACCCAGCCGCTCGTGCGCGAAGACGGCGAACTGGTGCCCGCAAGCTGGGAGGAGGCGCTCGGTCGCGTCGAGTCCGAACTCGGCGGGATCGTCGACGAGTACGGTGCCGACGCGATCGGCTTTTTCGCCTCCTCGAACGCGACCAACGAGGAGAACTACGTCTACCAGAAGCTCGCCCGGATGCTGGGGACGAACAACGTCGACAACTGCGCGCGATTGTGTCACTCCTCGACGGTGGCGGCGATGAGCGAGCGGTTCGGCGCCGGAGCGATGACGAACACCCTCGATGACCTCACCGAGGCCGACGTCTACCTCGTCGCCGGGGCCAATCCCGCCGAACAGCACCCGGTCGCGTTCCGGTCGTACTTCCTGCCGGCGATCCGCGACGGCGGCGAGATGATCCACGTCGACCCGCGAGAGAACTCGACGACCGACGCGGCGGGGATCCACCTGCCGGTCCGGCCGGGCTACGACATCCCGCTTTTCAACGCGATGGCGGCCGCGATCCTCGAGGAGGGGCTCGAAGACGAGGAGTTCCTCGCAGAGCGCGTCTCCAACGTCGAGGAGTTCAAAGCGCACATCGAGCGGATCGACGTCGAGGAGAACGCGAAACTCGCCGGCGTCGACCCCGAGGAACTGCGCGAGGCGGCCCGGACGTACGCCGAGGCCGACCGCGCAGCCATCTTCACCGGCATGGGGATGAGCCAGCACCACTGCGGGACGGACAACGTCCACTCGCTTTTGAACCTCTCGCTGCTCACGGGCAACGTCGGCCGGCGCGGCACCGGCGTCAACCCGCTGCGCGGCCAGAACAACGTCCAGGGCGCCGGCGACGTGGGTGCCCTGCCGAACATCCTGCCGGGGTATGAACCCGTCGAGGACGATGAGGCGCGCGAACGCGTCGCCGAGGTATGGGGCGTCGAGCCCCCGGCGACGCCGGGACTCACCGAAGTCGAGTTCACCCACGAGTTCGGCGACGGCGTCAAGGGCGCGTTCGTCTTCGGGGAGAATCCCGCCGTCACGGAGCCTCACTCCGGACGCGTCGAAGAGGAGTTCCAGGAGCTGGACTTCCTCGTGGTACTGGACCTCTTCGAGACCGAAACCGCCGAACACGCCGACGTCCTCCTGCCCGGGAGCTCGTGGGCCGAAAAGTCCGGAACCGTCACCAACACCGACCGGCAGGTCATCCGGATGCGCCCCAACGCCGACCTCCCCGGCGATGCCCGGCTCGACCTCGAGATCATCTCGGAGATCGGCGCGCGCCTCACCGACCGCCCGGAGGCGTTCGACTACGACGGCCCCGGAGAGGTGTTCGACGAGATCACGGAGGTCAGTCCGATCTACGACGGGATGAGCTACGACGGGATCGGCGAGTCGAGTCAGCGGTGGCCCTTCTCCCCCGAAGACGGCTCCGGTACCGCTGTGCTCCACCGCGAGGAGTTTTCCACCGGGGAGAAGACCGCACCGCTGGTGCCGCTGGAACACGTCCCGCCCGCAGACGAACTCGAAGAGGACGAACTGGCGCTGACGACCGGTCGCGTGCTCCAGCACTTCAACAGCGGGGCGCTCAGCCGGCGTTCGGAGACGCTGATGCGGATGCGCGGCGAGGACGTCCTCCAGATCCACCCCGCCGACGCCGAACCGCGGGGAATCGAGGACGGCGACCTGGTCCGCGTCGAGAACGAACGGGGTGACGTCGAGGTCGAGGCGGCGGTGACGCCGGCGGTCCGCGAGGGCGCGGTGTTCCTCACGTTCCACTACGCGGATCCGCTGACGAACGCGCTGACCGGCGACGCGCTCGATCCGGTCGCAAAGATCCCCGAGTACAAACACTCCGGCGTGAGCGTCGCCCCCGTCGACGACTGATCCAATCGACGACTGATCCAGTCGCTCCACGGCCGCACCGCTTTTCGAGGAGTGCGACTTCGTTTTTCGGCTCCGACGCGTCGACGTCCGGAAAAACGGGATCCCGTGCCGGAAACAGGATCGTACTCGCGTGGGGGGAAAGGGGAAACGCGACGTACGTCCCGGATGGGGTGTCTGACGATCCGGCAGTCCGGTGATCCCATAGTGAGGTATGAACCCCTGGTATTTATGAGTGGTGTCGGACAGGGGGCGTCCGAATCGACAGACTGCGATGGATGACCCCGTGGGTCAGCCGCCGTCGGGACACCGGACGGCCTCGCGATCAGCCGCCGTCGGGGCACCGGACGGCGTCGCGATCAGCCGCCGTCGGGACACCGGACGGCGTCGCGGTCAGCCGCCGTCGGGACTCCGGACGACAAGCACCGGGATCTCGGCGTCGTCGACGACCCGTTCGGAGACGCTGCCCAGCGACGTGATCTTCTCTCGGGGTGTTTTCCCGTGGCTCCCGATGACGATCAGGTCGACGCCCGCATCGTCCGCGTAGTCGAGAATCCCCCGCCACGGGGTCGCTTTCCGGATCGCGGTCGTCGAATCGAGTCCGGCGTCGGTCGCAGCCTCCGCGACCGCCTCGATGGCCGCCGTTCCCTCCCGTTCGAGCGACGCCTCGACCTCCTCGCGAGTCTCCCTGTCGGCCGCGGCCGTGATCCGGGAGTCCACGACGTACAGCGCGTGTACCGTGGCGTCGTTGTCGGTCGCAATCGGAAGCGCGTGTTCGAGCGCCTCCGGGACCGTCTCGCTTCCGTCCGTCGGGATCAACACGTCGTCGTACATCGTCGACTGCTTCGGACACCGGGCGGATAACTGTTGGCCGTCGAACAGTCGGTGAGGAGCGACGCCACCGGACTCGCGTCCCGACCCTCAGTCGCCGACCTCGATCCGCGACTCCTCGGCATCCGTACCGATGCGGCGCTCGAGGAATTCGTCGAGCAACCGGAACGTGCGAAGCTTCTGTTGGCGGTCGGAGGAGGCGTGCCCCTCCTCGCCGAGCTCGCGGTACTCGAAGTCGCCGTCGGGGCCCTCCTGGAAGCCGGACTCGGCGAGCGCCTCCCGGAAGATCCGGGCCTGTGAGACCGGCACCCGCCGGTCGTTGACCCCGTGGACGATCAAAAGCGGCGCGTTCAGGTTCTCGACGTGGGTGACCGGCGACCGCTCGCGGTACAGGTCGGGATTCTCCCCGGGCGTCCCGAGGTATTTCTCCATCAGTTCCGTCCGGAAGTGGGGCATCGTGTTCTCGAACATGTCGTCGAGATCCGTCAGCCCGATCCAGGCGATCCCCGCGTCGTACAGGTCGGGATACTGGACAAGCTGCCAGTAGGCAGAGTAGCCGCCGTAGGAGCCGCCGAAGACGACCACGCGGTCGTCGTCGATCCAGTCGTGCGTTCCGATGACGTGCTCGGCGGCAGTCGCGACGTCGCCCTGTTCGGCGCCGCCCCAGTCGTCGTGCAGCGCCCGGACGAACGACCGCCCCCGGCCGGTCGAACCGCGGTAGTTCACCTGCAGCACCGAAAAGCCACGGGAGACGAGCACCTGCGTGTACAGGTCGAACCGCTTGCTGTCGCGGTGTCGGGGGCCGCCGTGCGGGTTGACGATCAGCGGCGACGGTCGGACTCCGGCGTCGTAAAACAGCGCGCCGATCTCCAGTTCCTCGGAGGGGTCGTGTTCGACCGCCGCCTGTCGCGTCGCTGGAACGCCGTCCGAGTCGACAGTGAGGTACTCCGCGTCGGCGAAGTCGTCGGGCTCGAACGGGCCGTACTCGGCCTCGATAAGCGTCTCCGCCTCGTCCGTCGAGAGGTCGTACGCGAGGAGCTCCGACCGCGTCGTCGGCGTCGTGTGGGTGAGGAGTACCCGGTCGTCGTCCAGCACAGGGCTCCCGCCCATACCGAAGCCAGCGACCCCCTCCGGGAGGTCGAACTCGCGACCCTCGCCGGTTTCGAGGTCGTAGACGATCGGAACGGTGACCGCCTCCCGCATCCGTGTGCCGATCACCCGCCGCCCGTCGGGCAGGAACGCAGCCGGCTGCTCCTCGTACTCGCCGTCGCCGAGCCACGTCACCTCGTCGGCGGCCAAGTCGTACACCCCGATCCGCCCGAGGTCGGGCGTGTTGTCGGAGACGAGCAGGCGATCCCCGTCGGGACCCCAGTCGCTGGGGGCGGCTTCGGCGCCGACGTCGCCGATCTCCAGGTTTCGGGGGTTCGAGCCGTCGATGTCGGCGACGTACACGTCTCGGTTGTTGTAGTCGTCCGCCTCGTTCGTGGCGTAGGCGAACCGCTCGCAGTCGGGCGACAGCGTCAGCCCGCCGACGGCCCGGTCGTACTCCGTGAGCTTCGTCGTCTCTCCCGTCTCCAGATCGTGACGGTAGGCGTTCATCTGTCCGTCGCGGCTGGCGGCGAAAAGCAGCGTGCGACCGTCGTCACCGACGTCGCCGATCGCGATCTGGCCGCCCATCTCGACGACCGACTCGACCGAGCCCTCGCGGGTCATCGCGTACACGTCGTTCTGTTCGTTGCCCCCCTCGTCGTTGTGGAAGTACACCCGGTCGCAGTCGGCGCCCCACTCGATGAACCACCTGGCGTTTCGCGGCACCTCCCCGTCGCTCCATTGACGGAGTTCGCCGGATTCGACGTCGAGCACGTGGAGTTCGTTCCGGCCGGAAATGTCGTAGTACACCGCCACTTCTCGGCCGTCGGGTGCGGCGGTCGGGTGCGCGAGCGTCGGCAGGTTGGCGAGCTCCTCGAGGACGTCGACGTCAGCGGCATCGTCAGGGCCTGGCATATCACCCCGTTGGACCGGGGTTGGTTTGAGTGCTCGGCTCCCGGAATTTATCTGGGCCCTCTCGTCGGCATCGATGCGCCTATCAGTCATCCCCCCGGAGGCCTCCCCATGCTGCGGTACGTGACGACCAACGAGGGGAAGATGCGCGAGGCGGCCGACTACCTCGGAGACGGCGCCGTCGAACAGTTCGACTACGACTACGTCGAGATTCAGTCGGACGACCCCGGAACGATCGCGGCCCACGGCGCACGGGAGGCGTACCGGGCCTGCGGCGAGCCCGTGATCACTGACGACGCCGGCCTGTTCGTCGACGCGTTGAACGGCTTCCCCGGCACCTACTCCTCGTTCGTGGAGGACACCCTCGGGATCGAGCGGGTCGCCCGCATCGCGCTGGCCGAGGAGGACACCCGCGCGTCGTTCCGGTGCGTGCTGGCGTACTGTGACGGCGGCCCGTTCGAGGCGGCGCCGGACACCGTCGCCAGAGACGACCGGGCCGTCGCCGCCGCCTCCAGCCCAGGGGGATCGGATCCGGGCGGATCCTCCCCGAACGGATCGTCAGCGGGAACCGAAGGCGCCGAAAGCGAGACGCTCCCCGTGAAGCTGTTCGAGGGGTACGTTCCGGGGCGTATCGTCGAGCCGCGAGGCGACGGCGGGTTCGGGTACGATCCAATCTTCGAACACGGCGGGACGACGTTCGCCGAGATGGACGCCGCCGAGAAGAACGCCCTCTCGCACCGCGGCCGTGCGCTCGCGAAGTTCGCCGAGTGGTTCCAGGCCCGACGCGATCGGGTCGAGTGAGCCCCGTCCGTCGAGTGGATTCCGCCCGGCCTCGCCGTCCCGTCAGACTCTCGACGGCCGATCCGGGCCGGGATACTCGCCGCCGACGACTTCGAGGTAGAGGCTCTCCGCGTCGAACACCGTTGTGAACGCCCGGGGTTCCCGAACGCTGAGCGGGACACGGCCCCTGAGTTCGGCCCCCGCCCGAGGGCTGGAGAGCACGCGATCGAAACTGAGCAGATGCATCGCACCGCCCCGGTAGGCCGAGGCCAACCCCGAATGATCGCCCGCCGGATGCGTGACCGGTTCCCGCCACTCTTCGACGAGTTCCCGCCAGTCGGCCGCCAGCTCCGGCGTCGAAAGCTCGGCGATCGTCGCCTCGGCGTCAGAAAGTAGCGGGTCGCTGGCGAGGAGTTCGATCCAGGAGTGGCGCCACACCCTCTCGAGGGCCTCCCGCGAGGCGTCACCGACCAGCAGATCCGCCGCGAGCACGTCGGCGTCGGCGACGACCCGGGCGGGACTCGGCTCCGGCGGCGTCTCCGTCTCGTCGTCGCGTTCCGTCTCGTTCCGGCGTTCCCCACTCCGTTCCCGATGGCGTACGAGGGCCCCACTGACGTCGTCCGCCTCGACGACGGCGTCGCCAGCCTGCCTGAAAAGCGTCGCCCAGTCCATATCGGCGATGTGGTCGGGATCTACATCCGTCTTCCGACGTCGACGCGGACGACGACACGGCCGACAACGGAACGGCAGACGGGCGTCTGACGGGCTTTTATAAGATATCCGCCTGTCTCTCCGCACGGGCGCGCAACGGCCTCAGTTCCCATCCTCCCACCCCGCGCGCCCGGCACACCCGACACCCCATCCGGCGTGGCACTGCGCCGCGCCTTTTCAACCCCTTTCAACCGAGTAGTTCCGTTCGAACGACGTCTATCTGATCTGAATCGACCAGCAGCGCGAGCCTATCGCCCGCCTCTACGATCGTTCCAGGGAGCGGAATCGTCATCGGTTCTTCGTCGCGGCCGTGCGCGTAGATCCGGCCGCGGCCACCCAGGTCGATCTCGTTTACGTGGGCGCCGACGATCGGCGCGTCGTCGGTCACGCTGACAGTAGTGAGCTGCAACTCCTCGGTGAGGTCGGCGATCGCGTTGAAGTCCCCGCCCAGAAGCGCCGTCTTCGCCCCGGCGGCGCCGAGGCGTTCGGGGTAGACGACGTCGTCGACAGCCTCGGCGTACCGATCGTACACGTCGCTGCTGAAGTCCTCGGTGATCCGCATGACCGTCCGACAGCCGTGTTTCGTCCCCAGGATACACACCGCGTAGTTCGTGTCGACGTTCCGCGTGAACCCGCCGATCGCGTCGGCGGTTTCGATGCCGGCCTCCTCGAGCACCGCGTCTTCGGAGCCGTCGCCGACGACGACGGTGAAGCCGCGATTCCGCGCGCGTTCCGCCACCTCACTGTCGTTTTCGACCACGACGACGTCGTGGCCCTCCTCTTTCAGGACGCGTGCGGTCCGCGCTCCGACTCGACCGTAGCCGACTACGATGACGTTCATGGTCGCTGTTACGACAACCCATACCAAAAAACCCTCACCAAAACCCGCAGTCGTCCGGCGCCACCACCCACCCGTCCCCGGAGGAGTGGGGAAGACCGGATCGAGCCTCAGCGCCGGATGTCAATCCCTCAGCGTCTGGTGTCCATCGCCGCGAGCAGATCGACGAGCGCCGCCGCGGACAGTTCGAGAAGTTCGTCGCCGAAATCGGCGGTGGCCTCCCCCGGATCGCCGACGACGCCGTTGTCCGTAAACTCAGCCGAGTCGTGTGCGAGGTTGACGCCGGCGACCCACTCGCCCCACCGGTCGGACGCCCCCTCGCGGGCCTCCTCGATCCGGTCGTCGCGAACGAGTTCGGGGTGAGTCGAACGCAACAGCGCCGTCTCCAACGGGCCGCCGTGTCCCATCCGGCTGGAGTGGTCGCCGACGGCGTCGAACCAGGTGAACGCCAGCGCGTAGGCCGTCCCGTCCCGGGAGAGTCGAGCCGCCGTCTCCGAGAGCGCGTCGACGTTCCCGCCGTGGCCGTTCACGAACACGACGTCTTCGATCCCGTGGTGCGCCAGGCTCTCTGCCGTCTCCCGGACGTACGCACGGAACGTGTCGGGCGACACCCACAGCGTCCCGTCGAACGCGCGGTGTTCCTCGGCGACCCCCACCGGGATCGGCGGGGCGACGAGGAGGTCGTCGGCCGATCGGTCCCCGCCTTCATCGTCGTTTGCCTCGTACCGCTGTGCGGCCGCCTCGGCGACCGAAACCGCGTTGAGCGTGTCGGTTCCCAGCGGCGCGTGGGGCCCGTGCTGTTCGGTGCTGCCGACGGGAACGAGCGCCACCGTCGGATCGGCCTCGCGAACCTCGCTCCAGGTCGATTCGGACAGTCGCATACTACCCAGTGGACGGGGGAGGGATTTTTGCCTTCCTCCTCGACGCTCTGCAACGTGGATGGCGGGTTGCACGTCAGAACCGTAGCGGGACGGGAAAGAACGTGGATTACTCACCACTCCCGTGCTGTCAGAGGCACTCCGTCCCTAGTGTAGAACTGCCGTCCGTTCACAATAAACGCCCCCGTTCACCCGGAAGATCACTGTTTTTGGAGACGATGGCCGTCAACGTCCCGCCCATAACAGTAGTTGGCAATATGACTCAGGTTTATATACGAATCCGCGGTAATCGAGTTCGGAACGCCAGTTTACGCGTTCCGAGCTAACTAAAGTAAATCACATTGCCAACAACTGATAAATAATCAGTATCAGTCGTCGTCCCCGCCACTGACTTCCGTCCGGGCCCGCCGCCGGGCCGCCCGCTCGATGAACTCCTGGGGAAGTTCGTCGATTTCGCCCGCCTGCACGCCCCACAGGTGGGCGTACAGCCCGTCGTTTTCGAGCAGATCCCCGTGAGTGCCGCGTTCGACGATCCGACCGTCCTCGAGGACGACGATCGTGTCGGCGTCCTTGATCGTCGACAGCCGGTGGGCGATGGCGAAGGTCGTCCGCTCTTCGGTGAGTCGGTCGAGCGACCGCTGGATCAGCATCTCGGTTTCGGTGTCGACGTCGGAGGTCGCCTCGTCGAGGATGAGGATGTCTGGATCCTTCAACACCGCGCGGGCGATGCTGACCCGCTGGCGCTGTCCGCCCGAGAGCTTCACCCCGCGCTCGCCGACCATCGTGTCGTAGCCGTCGGGCAGGTTCTGGATGAATTCGTGAGCCTCGGCGGCCTTGGCTGCCTCGATCACCTCGCTGTCGGTCGCGTCGAAGGTACCATAGGTGATGTTCTCCCGGACGGTGCCGTAAAACAGGAACGTGGTCTGGCCGACGTAGCCGACCGACCGGCGCAGGCTCGGCAGCGTCACCTCGCGGACGTCCTGGCCGTCGATCCGGATCGATCCCTCGTCGACGTCGTACATCCGCAACAGCAGTTTCAGGACCGTCGACTTCCCGGCGCCGGTCGGGCCGACCAGTGCGAGCGTCTCGCCGCCCTCGACGGTGAAGTCGACGTTCTCGACGATCGTTTCCTCCTCGTCGTACCCGAACGTGACGTCGTCGTACTCCACCCGCCCCTCGGTGACGGTCAGCTCGGTCGCGTTGGGATCCTCCGCCAGGCGGGACGGTTCGTCCATCAGCCCGAAGATCCGCGCCGCCGACGCCCGGGCGCGCTGATACATGTTGATGATCTGCCCGAACTGCGCCATCGGCCAGATGAACCGCTGGGTGTAGAGGATGAACACCACGAACATCCCAACCGAGAGCTCGCCGGTGAACGGCCCCGGCGGCCCCTGGAACACCCACAGCCCCCCGACGATGAACGTCACCGCAAAGCCGATTCCCGCGAGCAGACGCAGCCCCGGGAAGAACTTGATCCGCGTCTCGATGGCGTCCCAGTTGGCGTCGAAGTAGTCGAACGAGACGTCGTCGACCCGATCGGATTCGTAGTCTTCGGTGTTGGACGACTTGATCACCTGGATCCCGCCGAGGTTGTTCTCCAGCCGGGAGTTCATGTTCCCGACCGTCGACCGGACCTCCGCGTACTTCGGCTGGATGATCTTGATGAACAGGTAGGTGAAGCCGGCGATGAGCGGGACCGGCAGGAGTGCCACGAGCGCCAGTTGCCAGTTGATCCAGAACAGCAACACGCCGATCGCGACCACCATCACCAGCATCCGGAACAGGGAGTTCATCCCGTCGTTGAGGAACCGCTCCAGTCGGTTGACGTCGTTCGAGAGGATTGACATCATCTCGCCGGTCTGTTTGTCGGCGAAGAAATCCATGTTCAACCGCTGCATCTCGTCGTAGGTGTCCGTCCGGATGTCGTGCTGGATGTTCTGCGCGTAGGAGTTGAACCCCCAGTTGCGCGTCCAGTGGAACCCCGCCCCGACGAGGAACGCGCCGGCGATGACGGCGACGGTGAACCAGAACTGTCCGGTCTGTGTCGCCGGGAGCCACGCCTCCGGCAGCAACACGAGCGGGATCTGTTCCTCGAACGCCGCCGCTTCCGCGCCCTGGTGTTCGGCCGGGGTGACGAAGATCACGTCGACCGCGATTCCGAGCATCAGCGGCGGCAGCAGGTCGAGCACCCGGGCGACGACGCTGGCGAGGATCCCGACCACGGCCTGGAAGGTGTAGTCGCTCCCGTACTCGGAGAACAGCCGCTTCATCGGGTTCTCTATCTTGTCCCGTTGTTCTTCGAACGGGTCGTCTTTCTCCCAGTCGATGCCGCTCATTGCACTCGGATAGCGGATCGGTGCGGATGAAACTTTCCTTCGAATCGAAACTGAGGACGACAGTCGGAGGTTGTCGTACAGCGCCTGCCAGAGAAAGTGGCAAGTGGCGACGCCGGCAACCTCCTTCCAGGGACATGCAGGTGACAGTCGAAGTGGTCGGGGAGGGTGAACGCACTCTCGAGCTCGATGTAGACGCCACCTACGGTGACGTCGTTCGGGGGGTCGGATACAACACGCAGGAGGCGACAGTGCTCGTCGACGGGACCCCGGTGCCCGAGGACGCACCAGTCGACACAGACCGGATGACCGTGCTGCGACTGATAAAGGGCGGCGTCTCCCGCGTCAACCGCGACGGTGATCGTCGCAGATAGCCCGAAACGTCTCTGCGTTCCGGAGCCGCAATCAGTTCCCGGTCCACCGGAGCAGCGCGAGCGTCCCCTCGTAGAGTCCGATCATAGTGAGTGTGACGATGATCGGCGCCATCCCGGTCGGGTCCGGCGTCACGAGCCACGAGAGGCCGAGGAAGCCACCCCAGAACAGGAGCCGCTTGTCCTCCAGCCACTCCCGCGTGACGAGGTTCATCATGATCGCGAGCATGATCAAAAGCGGGATCTGGAAGACGACCGCCATGTACCCGATCAGGACGACGATGAGGTTGAACGTCTCCGCCAGCCCGAACGCGATCACTGCGGTCCCCTCGGTGTAGGCGGTGAAGTACGCGAAGATGGCCGGCAGGACGACGAAGTGTGCGAACAGTCCCCCGATCGTCGCGAGCACCAGGCTCGTGGGAATCGCCGCCAGGTAATACCGCCGTTCCCGGGGATACAGGCCGGGACGCATGAACAGATACGTCTCGTAGACGAACACCGGCAGCCCGAACACGAGGCCGGCGAGTCCGGCGACCTTGAGCTTCGTGAGAATGAACTCGAGGGGACCGTACACCCGCGGCCGGTTCACTCCCGGGTCCGGGATGTGACTCGACCAGAAGTAGTTGATGGCGATGTCTGCGGACGGGTAGGCGATGAGTGTCGCGATCCCCGCCACGAGGAAGACGACGCCGAGCCGCCGCATCATCTCCTCGATGTGGTCCGCAAGCGGCATCTCCTCGTCGGACTCCGGCCCTTCAAAGAGCGGTTCGTCGTCGTCGCGCTCGGTGGCTACCGCACCGGCACCGTTCGAGACTGTCTCGTCGTCCACCTCCTCAACATCCTCATCGTCATCGTCTTGGTCGTCTTCGTCGTCATCGTCTTCGTCGTCATCGTCGTCATCGTCTTCGTCGTCTGTACCGTCGTCCTTGCCCTCCCGCTTGGGACGCATACGCCGTCGGTTCGGCCGGGGACTCGTCCCTTCGTTGATCGCAGCAGCGTCTTCCGCGTCGACTTCGCCATCGTCATCGACTTCGCTATCGTCGGCGGCTCCGTCGGCTCCGTCGTCAGCGTTCCCGTCCTCCTCGTTCGAGTCGAAGCTCTCCGGTCCGGGGAACAGCCCCTCGTCGTCGAGATCGTACGACGTCGGTTCGGACGACTCTCCTTCGTCCGTCCCCTGCTCGCCGCGTTCGGCGTCGTCCTTGCGGCGTTCCGCATCCGCGTCCTCGGACCGGTCGCTCTCCGGTTCGGATTCGGCGTCGGGTTCCGACGGCTCGTCGCGGTCCGGGTCGCCCATTCACCTGACGTTCAGTCCCGGCCATTATAGGCCTTTTCTGATAGCTCCGCGGACGGCCCGTTCGAGAAGCCGCGCACGGTTGAAAAGGTTGATAGGCATTAGTGGCCGAGTAGTGGGTATGTCCAGCGCCCTCGACGAGGACACCCAGCAGACGCTGGCCGAGGGAAGCGACGCCGTTCGGGCGATGCTCCGTTCGGCCCAGAAGGACCTGCAGAAGGCCTTCATGGTGTTTCTCTTCGTTTTTCTCGGGACGTTCTACGCACTTCGGCTGTGGGTCTGGGACTACCTCAAGGGCGTCACCCGAGCTCAGATGCCGCCCGACGTGGAGGCCCAGCTGGAGATCATCGTTCTGACGCCGTTCGACGTGATTCTCTTGCAGGCGAAGATCGGCCTCATCGTCGGCGTCATCGCCGCCATCCCGCCGCTGATCTACTTCTCCAGGGAGGCGCTTCGCGAGCGCGACATGTGGCCGGACGCACCGATCCCTCGGTGGAAGATGGCCACGATCGGCGTCCTCGCGGCGCTACTTTTCGCAGGCGGGGTCTTCTACGGCCAGAGCATTTTCTTCCCGTTCATGTTCGCGTTCCTCGCGAGCTTCGGTCTCGAGGCCGGCTTCGCGCCGAGCTACTCGATCGTGATGTGGACGGAGTTCATCGTCTTTTTGTCGCTGTCGTTCGGCCTCGCCGCCCAGATGCCGCTGGTCGTCACCGGGCTGTCGTACGCCGGCATCGTCCAGTACGAGACGTTCCGGGACAAATGGAAATACGCAGTCGTGCTCATCTTCGTCTTCGGCGCGATGTTCTCACCGCCGGATCCGTTCACGCAGATCATGTGGGCGGTCCCGTTGATCGCGCTGTACGGCGTCTCCCTGTACCTCGCGAAGATCGCGGTCACCGCCCGCCGGCGAAGCGAGACGATCGACGTGCCGACGACGATCCGCCGGAAGTGGAACGTGCTCGCCGGACTGTTCGTTGTCGGGGTCGCCGCTGTATACGGCTTTTACGATTACGGCGGTCGACAAGCGGCAAACGATCTACTCGCGTGGATGGGCAGCGACTACCGGATCGTCCCGCTCGGTGAGGGACTCGGCGTCGCCGAGCCGACCGCGATCGCGCTGTACGGTCTCCTCACGGGTGTCCTGTTTGCGGTCCTGGGACTGATGTACCTCGTGTACGCCGGCCTCGACCCCGAGGAGGAACCGGAGCTGTACGGCGATCCGACGGCGATCGACCTCGGAGAACTCGACGCGGGAGGCGTCCGGGCGGCGCCGATTGAGGCCTTCGAAGAGCTGAGCGAAGATGAGGTGATGCAACTGGCCAGCGCTGCCCTCGACGCCGACGACCCCGAAAAGGCTCAGGCACTGCTCGACCGGTTCGACGAGGTGGAAGCACAGCGCGCCGAAAGCGACGACGGGAACGGAGCGGCAGGAGCTTCCGGGGCGGCTGGCGGCGCAAGCGCCGGCGAGGCGGCCGAAGACATCGCCGGCGAACTCGGGGAACGGGGCACCCGGGCGGGATCGACGTTCCTCGAGGAGTTGACCGAAGACGACGAGGACGACATCGGCGGCTACTACAAGGACCTGAAGTTCATCTTCGACAGCGTCCGGTCGCGGTCGTTCATCATCGTCGGGACGTTCCTCGCAGTGATGGCGGCGACGTTCACGTGGCTGTACCTCGGCGGGCTGGGGAACGTCTTCGACAACTTCCTGGGCCGGCTTCCCAGCGAGGTCGTCGCCGAGAACGTGAACGTCATCACCCTCCATCCGGTGGAGGCGCTCATCTTCATCGTGAAGTTCTCGGTGCTCGTGGGCGTGCTCGCGATCTTCCCCGTCATCGCGTACTACGCGTGGCCGGCGCTGCGGGAACTCGGCTTCGTCCGTGGGCGACAGAACGTCGTCTTCCTGTGGACCGGCGCGCTCGTCGGCGGACTGATCGGCGGGTTCATGCTGGGCTACTATTTCTTTGCCCCGTGGCTGATCTCGTATCTCGTCGGCGACGCGCTCGATGCGGGGATGATCATTTCCTACCGGATCAACGACTTCTTCTGGCTGATCGTCTTCACGACCGCCGGAATCGGCATCCTCGCGGACGTGCCGGTGTTGATGGTGCTGTTGAACTACGCGGGGATCCCCTACCAGGCGATGCGCAACCGGTGGCGCGAGGTGCTGCTCGCGATGCTCACGTTCGCCGCGGTCTTCACGCCCGCCGACATCGTCACGATGTTCCTGGTGACGATCCCGCTGATGGCCGCCTACGGCATCGGCCTGTTCGTGCTGTTTTTCGTCACGCTCGGCGGGAGACGCAACCTGTCTCCGCCGGCCGAGATCGTCGACACCACCTCGACGGCGCTGGAGGTCGTCGAGACGTAGGATGCTCGCCTCGGAACGCGAAACGGTCGCCGAGCACGCGCGCCGACTGGCCGGGCTTACTCCCGGTCGCACGGGGAACCTCAGCGCCCGGCGCGAGGACCGAATGGCGATCACTCCCTCGGGTGTTCCGTACGGGGAGATCGACACTGGTGACGTCCCGGTCGTCTCCCTCGACGGAGAGGTACTGTGGGGCGATATCGCACCCTCGAGCGAGACGCCGATGCACCGGCGGATCTACGAGCGGTTCGAGCCCGGGGCGATCGTCCACACCCACTCGCCGTGGGCGACGACCCTCGCGGTGCTCGGAGAACCGCTCCCGCCGGTTCACTACATGATCGCGCTGGCCGGCGAGACCGTGCCGGTTGCGCCGTACGCGACCTACGGGACCGAACAGCTCGCGGACAACGCGGTCGAGGCGATGGAGAACACCGGAAGCGACGCCTGCCTGCTCGCGAACCACGGGCTCGTCGCGACGGGCGAGGACGTCCCGGGCGCCGTCGAGACGGCCGTGGCCGTCGAATCGGTCGCGGAGGTGTACTGTCGGGCGCGGTCGATCGGCGAACCAGAGGTGCTGTCGTCGGACGACATCGAGGCGGCTGCACAGAAGTTCGAGGAGTACGGCCCCGACGAAGGTAGCGGGTAGTCCGGGGAGAGCCCGTCGATCGAGCCGAGCGTTCTTGACGGCTGGGGCCCGAAACATGGATAGGGACGGGACCGACCATGCGCACCATCGACTGGGACGACGACCGGGACTGCATCGAGATGGTCGATCAGACGAAGCTTCCGACCGAGTACACGACCGATCACGCCGAGACCGTACCGGAGCTGGTCGAGAGCATCGAGATCCTTCGCGTCAGGGGTGCGCCCGCACTGGGGGCCGCCGGGGCGTTCGGGGTGGCGCTTGCCGCCCGGCGCACCGACGCCGACTCCCTCGAGGAGTTCGAGCAGGCCGTCCGCGAGGACGCCGACGCGATCGCCAGCGCTCGACCGACGGCCGTCAACCTCTCGCGGGAGGTCGAGACGGTTCTCGGGGAACTCCACGGCTGTGAGTCGATCGCGGAGGCACGACGGCGGACGCTGGCGGCGGCGAAGGACGTCGCCGACGCCGACGTCGAGCGCAACCGAACGATCGGGAAACACGGGGCAGAACTGTTCGCGGACGGCGACACCGTGATGACCCACTGCAACGCGGGCGCGCTGGCGACCGTCGACTGGGGGACCGCACTGGGTGTGGTGTACTCGGCCCACGAGGCAGGCAAGAGCGTCGACGTGATCGCAAACGAGACCCGACCCCTCAACCAGGGCTCCCGGATCACCACCGTCGAACTACAGGAACGGGACGTGGAAGTGACGCTGATCCCCGACAACGCAAGCGGGTTGTGCATGCAGCGAGGGTTAGTAGACGCCGTAGTCGTCGGCGCCGATCGGGTGGTGCTCGATGGCGGCGAAGCGTTCCTCGCCGGGACAGACGAGACATCGCCACAGGGCGCAGTCTTCAACAAGATCGGGACGTACAAACACGCGGTCCTGGCGGATCGCCACGACATCCCGTTCGTGGTGGCGGCGCCGCACTCGACGGTCGACACCGAACTGAGCGCCACAGACGTCGAGATCGAACAGCGGGATCCCGCAGAGCTGCGGGAGATCTACGGGCGCCAGAACGCCCCCGAGGACGTGCCGGTGTTCAATCCGGCGTTCGATCCGACGCCGATGGAGCTCGTCGACTACCTCGTCACGGAGACCGGGGTGTACGAGCCACCGCTGGATCGAAGCGACTTCGAGCGGGCCCCCGAACCGGAATCGAGCACTTGAAGGATACTCCCGAGAGATGACTCGGGTATGCCCAAGATAAGCGTCGAGGTGCCCGAAGAGCTGCTTTCCGATCTCGACGAACACGTCGGCGAGGACGGGAAGTTCGTCAACCGCAGCGAGGCGATCCGCGCGTCGATCCGGAAGACGCTGGACCTGCTGGACGACATCGACGAGCGGCACGGCCGGCTGGAGGAGGACGAGTAACGTGTCGGTCCGCTCGGTAACGCAGGACCAGCCGACGCTGCCCGCCGGGGCAGTCGCCCTGGCGGCGCTGTTCGTCGCGTCGCTGGTGACCGCCCAGTTGACCGCCTCGAAGGTGCTGCAGTTCGAACTCCCGTTCGCGCTGCCGGTGACCGGCGCAGAGCTCGCCTTGCCGGGGGCGGCGCTGGCGTACGCCCTGACGTTCCTGGCGTCGGACTGTTACACGGAGCTGTACGGCAAGCGGGCGGCGCAGGTGCTCGTGAACGTCGGCTTCCTGATGAACTTCCTCGTGCTCGCGCTTGTGTGGAGCACGATCCTGGCGCCGGCGGCGCCCTCGAGCATCGACCCGGCGGCGTTCGAGACGGTACTTGGCGCTTCGACGAACATCGTCGCCGCCAGCCTGCTCGCGTACGTGGTGAGCCAGAACTACGACGTGGTGGTGTTCCACTGGATCAAAGAGCAGACCAGCGGAGAGCGGCTCTGGCTGCGCAACATCGTCTCGACCGGGACGAGCCAGGCGATCGACACGGTGATCTTCGTCGGCGTGGCGTTCTGGCTGCTCCCCCGCGCGATCGGACTCGGGCCGGTGCTCCCGGGCGACGTCGTCGTCGCGCTGATGATCGGCCAGTACCTGTTGAAGCTCGGGATCGCGGTGCTGGACACGCCGCTCGTCTATCTCGTGGTCGGTGCGGTACGTCGGTACGAGGTTTCGCCGGCGTGAGCGGGACCGTTTTGAAAAGGTGAACCGTCGCGACGACGCCCGTCAGCCGTCGACGCGTTCGGCGAACCCGAACCGAGGCTTGACGTCCTCGACGACTACCTCGACGGTTTCCCCGCGCTCCCCTCCGGGAACGAACAGCGTGTAGCCGTCGACCTTCGCAATACCGTCGCCCTCGCGTCCAGTGTCGGTGATTTCGACTGTGAGCCGATCCCCCGCCTCGACGGGCGCGGTGATCCGACCTTTCGCCACGAGATACACCTCCGAGGAGGAGTCCCGGGAGGCGTCCGGCGAGACCACCCGGACGTACTCGAACTCGGCGTCGATATCCGCTTTGAGATCCTCGAGGTCCCGTCCCTCGAACACCTTGACGACGAGGTCCCCGCCGGGCGCGAGCAGTTCGAGGGCGGTCTCGAACGCCTGGCGGGCCAGGTGAACCGACCGGGCCTGATCCAGCGAGTACTCGCCAGTCATGTTCGGCGCCATGTCGGAGACGACGACGTCCGCGCCGCCCTCGCCGACGGCGTCCCGAAGCCGGTCGCGGGTCCGCTCGTCGGTCATGTCCCCGCGGATCGTCTCGATCCGGGCCTCGCTTTCCAGTTCCTCGTCGTCGAACTCCCGGATCCGCTGGAAGTCGACGCCGACGACGGTCCCGGCGTCGCCGACGAGTTCCGCGGCGACCTGGAGCCACCCGCCCGGCGCCGCCCCGAGGTCCACGACCGTCTCCCCGCCCGAAAAGAGATCGGCGGTCTCGTCGATCTGCAGGAGTTTGTAGGCGGCCCGGGTCCGGTAGCCCTCCTGTTTGGCCTTGTTGTAGTAGTGATCCTTGCCTGCCATGCTCACGTCACCGTATTTCCTACCCCGTTCGACTCCGAGAGCGCCGACGACTCTGTGTTCATACAAGAGGAAACGCTATCGCCCCGGAAAGGTACATCGGATGGGACCGACGACGCCAGTCCCCACCAGCTTGGCGACCACTACGGGACCCATTCGTCGACTGTTGGGTGCGTGACGCCTACCCACCCCGTTACATCTATTGCGTATCGTAACGTAGTGAATCGTAACGATGAAAACGGTCACCACGCGCATTCCGGAAGACGACGAGGAGGCACTCGCCGAACTCGAGGAGGAAATGAGTGCCGACCGGTCGGAGGTTCTTCGACGACTCATCCGACAGGGCCTCGACGATTGGCGCACGCAGCGGGCACTCGACCAGCTCCGCGAGCACCGCATCACACTCCGGAAGGCGGCGGAACTCGCGGACGTCTCGTACGTCGAGATGCTGACGCTCGCCGCCGAGGAAGGGATCGACGTCGGGTACACGACCGACGACCTCGAACGGGATCTCAACCGCATCTAGATGGTCGTCGTCGACTCTTCCGCGCTGATTCCACTCGCGTGGGTCGGCCGGCTCGATCTCGTCCCGACTGCCTTCGACGAGGTTCGGACGACTGCAGCGGTTCGAGAGGAAGTCCTCACCGAGGGGAAACGTGGAACTGCGGTGCTCGAGGAGTTTCTGTCGGACGTAGCTATTCACGACACGCCAGCGCGGGCCGAAGCGGTGGCGTCGATGGAGGGCATCGCGGTGGCCGACGCCTCGGTGATCCTGCAATCGGAGGACGACGAGGAGATCCTTCTCGCCAACGACAAGGGGCTGATCGAGGTCGCCAGGAGCCACGGCGTCGAGTGCTGGTGGGTGACGACGCTGTTGCTCAGCTGTGTGAAAACCGGTGACGTGACGGGCGATGAGGCAACTGACGTCCTGTACGACCTCGTTGACGAGGGGATGAACCTGCACCCGAAAGTCTACACACAGGTGCAAAAGAAGCTCCGAGAACTGGAGAACTAACTCGGAGCCTCCAGTGGAGACGCGTTCAGCGAGGTTACCGGATGTCGGTCCGCCGACGGGCCCGGAGCCGATCCGTTCGGGATCCGTCGCCGGACTCGAGAGGTTCCTCAGCGGTATCGGGGGAACCGTCGCCGGACTCGAGGTCCGGATCGTCGACGATCTCGAACCCACACGCCTCATAAAAGGGCCGGACAGTCCGGTCGAAGCTCGCTGTCACCGTGACCGTCGCGTCCGGTGGCGCCTGTTCCCTCGCGAACCCACAGGCGGCCTCGACGAGCGCCCGGCCGATCCCCCGTCCTCGCCGACGGCGGCGGACCGCGACCTGCTCGATCTCGAAGTCCCCGGGAGACGACGTCTGAAGTGGGTTCAAAACCAGCGCGCCCACGACGCGTTCCATCGACGACTCCGACGACTCGGCTTCGGCGACCGCGACGAACACCAGGGGCGGATCGGCCCGTAACCGGCGTCGAATCGCCTCGAGATCGGTCTCGAGCGCGCCCCCGTCGAGGACGCGCACGACACCCAGCAGCTCCGTCGGGTCGGCACACCTGATCGTCACATCGGAGGGGAGTGCTTCAAAAGCCCGTTTTGCGTTGGAGTCGTCCCTCATCAGCTCGTGGTGCGGTCGCGAAGCCGTCGCCGGAGGTCGAAGGTGTCCACCCGGTACTTGTAGGCGGGCTGGCCGTCCACGAGAACGTACGGAACCCGATCGCCGTACTCCGCTTCGAGCTCCTCGTCTTCCTCGACGTCGATTTCGTCGATCGCGACACCCACGCCGACGTCGGCGGCGACCTGCCGGATCGCCTCGATCGCCTCCTCACACAGGTGGCAGTCCTCCCGCGTGTAAACCGTGACGTCGACCGCGGAGCCTTCGGCGCCCGTAGAGTCGGCGGCCTCTGTTTCGTCGTCTCGATCCCCCATGTTCGTCTCCACATCCGTTACCCGGACTTAAATACCATGCCGGGACCACTCCCCAGCGTGAGCGGAACCGGGTCCGACGAAACAGTGACGTTCGGCGATCTCTCGCGGGGGGCCTACTGCCCACGACAGCTGTATCACGCCCGACGGGCGGACGACAGGGAGCCACCGCCGGAAGCGACCGACCGGATCGATCTCGCCTTCCGGTATCCGTCGCTGCGTTGCGCCGCCGACCGGGAGCTTCGGGAGGCCCCGATCGATCTCCAACCGGATGACTACCGTCGGAACCTCGCCCGGCTCGAATCACGCGACGACTGGGACGACCTGGCGTCGCCGTCCCGGACCCGGGTGTTGCTGTCGGGGAAGGACTGTCGGGGGATCGCCCACAAGGTCGTCGGTGATCCGGCAGTGCCGACGATCGTTTCTCCCGGATCACCCCCCGAGGACGGAACGTGGAACCACCATCGGGTGCGTGCGGTCGCCGCCGCCAAGGCGCTCGCGTGGGAACAAAAGCGGGCGGTCCCGAGGGCGCTGGTGGAGTATCCGGCCCACGGCGTCGTGCGGACGGTCGAACTCACGACGCGCGCGAAGGCGGCGTACCGCTCGGCGCTCCGAACCGTCCGGGCCATCGACGGCCCACCGCCGCGGGTCAACGACGCCCGGTGTGAGGGGTGTGAGTACAGCGGAGAGTGTGGCACCCGAACCCGATCGCTCCGGTCGCTGCTCGGGCTGTGAGGAGTGTGGACCCCCGAAAGGCAGGCGGTGGTCACGGCGACCCGCGAGCGGAGCGAGGTTCGAGCGGAGCGAGGTTCGAGCGGAGCGAGGTTCGAGCGAATGCGAGAACCTCGGAGACGCGAACGGGGAGCGAAGCGACCCGTGAGCGAGGAGAGCGAGGTTCGAGCGAATGCGAGAACCTCGGAGACGCGAACGGGGAGCGAAGCGACCCGTGAGCGAGGAGAGCGAGGTTCGAGCGAATGCGAGAACCTCGGAGACGCGAACGGGGAGCGAAGCGACCCGTGAGCGAGGAGAGCGAGGTTCGAGCGAATGCGAGAACCTCGGAGACGCGAACGGGGAGCGAAGCGACCCGTGAGCGAGGAGAGCGAGGTTCGAGCGAATGCGAGAACCTCGGAGACGCGAACGGGGAGCGAAGCGACCCGTGAGCGAGGAGAGCGAGGTTCGAGCGAATGCGAGAACCTCGGAGACGCGAACGGGGAGCGAAGCGACCCGTGAGCGAGGAGAGCGAGGTTCGAGCGAATGCGAGAACCTCGGAGACGCGAACGGGGAGCGAAGCGACCCGTGAGCGAGGAGAGCGAGGTTCGAGCGAATGCGAGAACCTCGGAGACGCGAACGGGGAGCGAAGCGACCCGTGAGCGAGGAGAGCGAGGTTCGAGCGAATGCGAGAACCTCGGAGACGCGAACGGGGAGCGAAGCGACCCGTGAGCGAGGAGAGCGAGGTTCGAGCGAATGCGAGAACCTCGGAGACGCGAACGGGGAGCGAAGCGACCCGTGAGCGAGGAGAGCGAGGTTCGAGCGAATGCGAGAACCTCGGAGACGCGAACGGGGAGCGAAGCGACCCGTGAGCGAGGAGAGCGAGGTTCGAGCGAATGCGAGAACCTCGGAGACGCGAACGGGGAGCGAAGCGACCCGTGAGCGAGGAGAGCGAGGTTCGAGCGAATGCGAGAACCTCGGAGACGCGAACGGGGAGCGAAGCGACCCGTGAGCGAGGAGAGCGAGGTTCGAGCGAATGCGAGAACCTCGGAGACGCGAACGGGGAGCGAAGCGACCCGTGAGCGAGGAGAGCGAGGTTCGAGCGAATACGAGAACCTCGGAGATGCGAACGGGGAGCGGGGCGAGGTTCGAGCGAATACGAGAACCTCGGAGACGCGAACGGGGAGCGAAGCGACCCGTGAGCGAGCGCAACGAGCGGTTCACCGCCGGAGCGGGCGGAGCCCGCGGAGGCGGCTTTTTTGGCCGAGCTTTTTTGACGGGGGTCGAGGGCGCTCGAAGAGCGCCCGAGGCCCCCGTTAAAAAAGGTCGTGGCTAGTCATCCGCGACAGCGTCCGCCTCCTCGGCGACGGCGGTGACGTTGTGATCCTGGATCCACAGGTCGCCAAACAGCTCGTCCTGCCGGAGTCGGACCGCGCCGCGGTGGGCCATGAACAGAAGCGACAGATACGTCATAAAGGGGCGTCCACCGGCGGTGCGCACCTCCGCGAACAGCACTTCCCCCCGGCCGGCGGCGTACTGCTCCCGAAGCGCGTCGGTCACCCCCTCGATCACCTCTTCGATGTCCTCGTCGTGGGTCCGGGCGGTCACGTCGCCCGCGGTCGGCTCCCCGTCCCGCCGGGCGTCGTCGTCGGCGTGGTAATCCAGCGTCTGCATCCCGCGGTCGTAGCCGCTCGGGGAGTCGCTGGTGTCGTACTCCCGCCGACGCTTCCACCACGATTCCCGTTCCGCCTCGCGGAGCTCCCGGACGAGCCCCTCGAGCGTCTCCGGCTGTCCACGGGTGTTCTTTCTGTCGAGCCGGCGGTCCATCTCCGCCTCGAGCGCGTCGACCGGATCGAACGCCGGATCCGAACGCTCCTGTGTGCCACCCTCCATCGCCAGCTCCCACGGTTCGGGCTCGTCGTCTTCCTCGTCGTCCTCGGCGAGCATCGCGTCGCTTTTCATCCGCAGCAGGACGGAGGCGTAAAACAGCGCTCGACCCGACGTCCGCAGATCGGTCGCATCGAGCTTCTCGAGGAACGCGTCGGTGACCGTGACGATGTCGATGTCCCACGGCTCGATCTCGCCCTCCTCGGCGAGCTGGACGAGGAGTTCGACCGGCTCGACCTCGTCGTCGTCGACGTCGGCCGGCGTCGACTCCACCACCGGCTCGCTTCCGACGTCGAGTCCGAAGCTGCTAGTCACCGGCACTCACCTCCCCGGACTCCTCGGCGCTCTCCCCGGACTCCTCGCCGAACTGCAGGCCGGTGACGGCGCTGACGTTGTCCTGTTGCATGGTCACGCCGATCGCGCGTTCGGAGCGTTCCAGCAGCGCCGAGCGGTGCGAGACGACGACGAACTGGGCGTCACCGGCCAGATCGTCGACCATCTCCCCGACGCGTTCGGCGTTGACCGCGTCGAGGAACGCGTCGATCTCGTCGAGTGCGTAAAACGGCGCGGGGTTGTGTCGCTGAATCGCGAAGATGAACGACAGCGCCGTCAGCGACTTCTCGCCGCCGGACATCGCGTCGAGCCGCTGGACCGGCTTGTCCGCCGGGCGGGCCTTCATCGTCAGTCCGCCCTCGAACGGGTCCTCGGGATCCTCCAGGACGAGTTCGCCAGAGCCGTCCGACAGCCGGGAGAAGACGTTCTGGAACTCGCCGTCGATCGCATCGAACGCCTCCATGAACGTCTGCTTTTTCTGTGTTTCGTACTGGTCGATCCGCTCTTCGATGCCGTCTCGCTCCTCGATTAGCACGTCCCGGCGCTCGGTCATCGTCTCCAGCTCCGACTCCACCTCGTCGTACTCGTCGATCGCGAGCATGTTTACCGGCTCCAGCGACGTCATTTCCTCTTCCAGCTGGTCGATCCGTGCCTCGAGTTCGTCGTGATCGGGGATCTCCTCGGGGTCGTAGTCGCCGACGGCCGCCTCGAGCTCCTCGATCTCCCATTCGAGCCGCTCTTTGGTCCCCCGCAAGTCCGACAGCGTCGACTCGATCTCCGAGACGCGTTCGCGCTGTTCGTTCCGGGCGCGTTCCGCCCCCCGAAGCTCCTCCCGGAGATCGGTGCGCTCCTCTTTCAGGTCGACGAGCTCCCCTTCGAGCTCCTCGATCGCCGCCCGCTTTTCCTCGAGTGTGTCCTGCTTTTCCTCGATCCGTTCCTCGTAGCTCTCGATGTCGGATTCGGCGTCCGCCTTCCGTTCTCGGGCGGTCTCGACGGTCCCCTGCAGCTCCTCGATCGACTCCTCGACGTACTCGACCTCGACGGTCCTTTCGTTGAGCCGGCCGTCGAGGTCGTCCATCTTCGACTCGAGGTCGTCGATCTCGGCGCGCACCTCGTCTGCGCGGTCGGTGAGCTCCGGGATCCGCGAGTCGGCGAGTTCGGACTCGAGCTCCGCGATCTCGCCTTCGACCTCGGCCCGCTCGTCCTGGACGTCGGACAGCTCCGCCTCCAGTTCGTTCATCTGCTCGTCGACCGACTCCCGTTCGGCCTCCAGCTCGTCGATCCGCCCTTCCAGCTCGTCGATCCGGTCGTCCTGCCGGCCGAGTTCCGCCTCGGCGTCCTCGATGTCGCCCTCGACCGCTCGGACCCGGTCTGCGGCGTCCGTCTTCCGGTCGCGGGCGTCGTCGACGTCGCCTTCGATTTCGCGGATCTCCGACTCCACGTCCCGACGTCGATCCTCGAGCTCGGAAATCTCCTCTGCGAGCCGTTCGAGCTTCCCCTTCCCGGACTTGCTGAAGGAGTATCTGGAGCCGCCGCCCGACCCGCCGGTCATCGCGCCCGACCGTTCGACGAGGTCGCCCTCGAGGGTCACCATCCGGTAGTCTCCCATCAGATCCCGGGCCGTATCCATGTCCTCGACGACCAGCGTGGAGCCGAGCACATACGAGAAGATCCCCTCGTACTCGGCGTCGTAGTCGACGAGGTTGCGCGCGAAGTCGACGACGCCGGGATGGGAGGGCTCTCGGGGCAGACTCCGGGTTTCCATCTCCGTGATCGGCAGGAACGTCGCCCGCCCCGCGTTGCGCGACTTGAGGTAGTCGATGCAGGTCGCCCCGACGCCGTCGTCGTCGACGACGACGTTCGCGAGTCGGCCGCCGGCAGCGGTTTCGCAGGCGACGGCGTACTCCGAGTCGACCGCGCCGAGGTCGCCGACCGCGCCGTGGACGCCGGAGACGTCCGCGTTCAGGATCGTCGTGACCGACCGCGGCCAGGAGCTGTCGCCCTCGCGGTCCGCGCGCGCCTCGAGTTCGGCGTACTCGGTCTGTTTCTCCCGGAGCTCGCCTTCGACCTCCTCGAGTTCCGCCGACAGCTCCGCTTTCTCGGCCTGCAGCTCCTCGATCGTCCCCTCGATCGTCCGCAGGTTCCGCTCTGCGGTGTCGAGTTCGCCGTGCAGCTCCGACCTGCGGGCCTTCAGTTCGGGGATCTTCTCGTGGGCTGTCTCGAGCTCCTCGCGCGCCTCCGCGAGCTCGTTGGATCGCCGTCTGGCGTCGTCGAGCAGGCGGTCCTTCTCCCGCTGGAGGTCGTTCGCCTCGTCTTTGAGTTCCTCGAGCCGCTGTTTGCGGTCGGCCAGATCGGCCTTCAGCTCGTCGAACTCGGTGTCCTCCGAGTCGATCTCGGCTTCGATCTCGGCGAGTTCCGACTGCTTTTCGCCGATCTCCCGCTTTACGGACGCCTTCTCGACTTTCAGCTCGCGGATCTCCCCTTCCAGCTCCTCGAGCCGCTCCTCCTTGCGGTCGATCTGGACGAACGCCTCCCTGCGCTCGGTTTCTGCGTCCTCGATCCGCTCGGTTGCGGTTTCGATCTTCCCTTCGAGCCGGGAGATCTCGCCTTTGACCTCCTCGATCTCGCTTTTGATCCGGAGCTGCTCGTCTTCGCCTTTCCGCTCGACCTCGCGGTTGAGCTCCTCGAGCTCCGCCTCGAGTTCGTCGACCCGAGTCTGGCGCTCGTCGAGTTCCGCCTGCAGCTCATCGCGGGTCTGTTCGTTCGCCTCGATCTTCTTTTCGGTTCCCTCGAGAGTGCCCCGCTTTTCCTCGAGTTCGGCCGCCTCGAGGTAGCCCTCGTACTCCGCTTTCTCCTCGCGCAGCGACTCGTATTCGAGGGCGGCCTCCCGCTCGTCCTCCAGCTGGTCGAGCCGGTCCTGCTTCTCCTCGATCCGGAGGTCGGCCTCGCCGATCCGGGACTCGACGGTCTCCAGCTCCTCGAAGGCGTCCTCCTTTTTTGCGTCGAACTCCGCGACGCCGGCGATCTCGTCGATAATCCCCCGACGCTGGTAGGGAGTCATGTTGATGATCTCGGTGACGTCGCCCTGCATCACGACGTTGTACCCCTCCGGAGTGATACCCGCCTGCGAGAGCAGATCGCGGATGTCCGAGAGGTTCACCGAGCGCTCGTTGAGGTAGTAGTAGGAGTAGTAGTTGTCCTCGGTCTCCTTCACCCGACGCTTGATCGTGATCTCGTCGACGTCGCCGATCCGGTCGCTGCCTGCGGCCGTAACCACCTGCTCCCGCGAGAGGGTGCGGTCCTCGTTGTTCAACACCACCGTCACCGACGCCTCGTTCGGCCCGGCAGAGTTCGCGTCGTCCTCGTGGCCGGGGTTGTAGATGAGGTCCGTCAGCTTCTTCGCACGGATCCCCCGCGTCCGGGCGAGTCCCAGCGCGAACAACACCGCGTCGATGATGTTCGACTTGCCCGAGCCGTTCGGCCCGGTGATCACCGTGAAATCCTCGTAAAAGGGGATACGCGTCGGTCGTCCGAAGCTCTTGAAATCGTCCAGTACGAGCTCTTTGATGTGCATGGGTCGCTCGCGATGGAGTCGCGAGCTTACGCGACGATTATGTCGCTCTCCTCCGACTCCCCATCTCCGCTCGATTCGTCAGGCTCCTCGGATTTAGCTGCTTCGACCGATTCCTCCGAGCCGTCCTCGGCGGCTGCATCGCTGTCGGCGGCCGCGTCCGCGTCGGACTCCTCGGCAGGCTTCGCCTCGGGGTTCGCCTCGACGACATCGGCGTGGACGTCGCTTTTTGTCGTCCGTTCCGCGGGAACCTCCGAAGGCTCCGCCGGCGGTTCAGGTTCCTCCCGTTCGGCCGCCTCGAGGTCCTGGAGGCGTGCTTTCGTCTCCACCAACTCCTCGGTCAGTCCGTTGACTGCGGCCTGAAGCTCCTGCACCTGGCGTTCCAGGTCCTCCACCCGGTTACTCATACGAACAACAGGTCGTTCCGGCTGTATAAATGTGCGTCAGACGGGCGTGTGACGATGCCGCACGGACACGGGAGACCCGTCCGCACGCCGGTTTCGCCTGTTTTGGTTTCGCCTGTTTTGCCGTCAGTTCCGGCGGTAGCCCAGCGGCCGTTTCCGGCCGACCTCGATTTCGACGTGAAGCGAGTCGGGAAAGTCCATGTGACCCACCTCCCGGGCGATGTGTTCGGCGCCGTGGATCTCCATCCGGCGAGTGTAGACGGTGTAGGTCCACGGGTCGAACGTGTCGCCGGCGTCGAGCCGGCGGGACAGCGGCACGCGGAGCTTCTCCGGGGGAGAGGAGTGTGGCCCCTTGCACTCGACTCCCTTGCGTTCGAGCATCCCTTTGATTTCCTCGACGGTGTCCTCGAGAACCGCCCTGTCGCCCGACTGGAAGGTGAGTTTCGTGACGAAGGTCATGTGCTGGAGCCTGTCCGTTGCTGCGTTCCCGAACCCCAAAAGCGCATCTACCTGGGTCCGTCCGATCCGGACCCGTCCCCGAGGCGCCTCCCGTCCGGTCGCTTTTGTCCCTCGGAGTCGTGGACGACCACCCCGTCGACGGCCGTCGGTCGGTAGCTGTCGCGGACCGCGATGGCTTCCTCGAGCTCCCGGATCGCCCGCCGTTTCAGCGTCTCAGCCATCGCTTCGGCGTTCGCCCGCGAGATGTCGCGTCCGAGTCCCGCACATTCGTGTGCCAGGACCGCCTCGTCGCGTTCGACGACGGCTTCCTCCACCCCCCGGTCCGACAGCACGTCCAGCGAGAACGGGTACGTCCGACACACGAGCGGACGCGCTTCGTGGACCGTGCACGCGCCGACGCCCTCCTCGGTTTCGGTATAAAAGACGCAGTCGCCACAGCCGTCGACTGCAAGTGCCCACTCGAACGTCTCCCCGCTCGGATCGCGAGTTCCCTCCGTCGACCCGCAGGCCCCTCCGCTCGGGCCAGCGTCCTCGAGCCCGTAGGGCATCGGTCTGGCGACCGCGTCCCACACGCGGTCGCCGATCGCCTGAAGCCGCCTGACTTCGTCGGGAAAGACGGTTGCAGTGTGTGGTTCCCTGCCGGCGTCCGACTCCTCGGCCGTACAGCAGCCGCCACACCGCGTGCACTCGAAGCCGATCGACTCGACGGCGTCCGCGATCGCCGCCACGTCGAGTTCTCGAGCGCGTTCGAGGTCGGCTTCCAGCGAGTTCACGGCCGTTCGAACGGCACCAGGGGTAAAAAGGCCCCGGGCCGATCAGTCGATCAGTCTGCCAGGTCGGGATCGTCAGTGTCCCCGAGCACGTTCTCGATTTCCTCGGCCTCCCTGCGAGGGAACTGGTCCCGGAGCCGACCGACGAGCGAGCGCGCCTCCGCGAATTCGACGGCCGCGATCGCCCGGACCAGCGTCGCCGCTCGTTCGACCCGGTTGCGCCGCCAGGAGCGTTCTCTCGCCTGGTAGGTCCGGATACCTCGCAGGAAGTCGGGTTTCGAAAACGCCGGCCAGTAGGGCGCACAGAAGTAGACGGCCGCCTCGTTGCCGTTCGCGTACCACGGCAGGAAGTTCGAGGTGCGCTCGTCGCCGCCGGTCCGCACGATCAGGTCCACCTCCCGCACGGGCTCCCGGTAGAGCCGCCGTTCGATCTCCGCGACGTCGACCGCCTCGGGGTCGAGCGTCCCGTCGTCGACCTCCGCTGCGATCTCCCGGGCCGCCCTGGTGAGTTCGTTGCGGCCGCCGTACGCGAGCGCGACGTTCAGCCGGAACTCCTCGTAGCCGGCGGTCCGGCGCTCGGCGTACGCCACGGCCTCCTGCACCCGCGTCGGGAGCCGGTCGACGTCGCCGATCGCGTGGATCCGAACGCCCGTCTCGTGAACCCGCTCGGCGTCGGCGAACTCCCGGAGTTTCTCGGCGACCAAGTCGAACAGCGGCTCCAGCTCCTCGTCGGGGCGCTCGAAGTTCTCCGTAGAAAACGCATACAGCGTGAGCTCCTCGATCCCGAGCTCCTCACACCACTCCAGCACCTGTTCGGTCGTCGACGCTCCCGCCCGGTGGCCCTCCGGTGCCTTTGCCCCTTTTTTTCGGGCGTACCGCCGATTTCCGTCCTGGATTACCGCCACGTGATCCGGCACCTCGTCGATCTCCCGGCGGAGCAGCCGCTCGTAGGCCTGCTCGTACGTCCGCTCGAACGGTCCTACCAGCCGCTCTCGGACGTTCGAACGGGAGAGACGTCCCCCTCCGAGTCGCTGCCGGAGGCCGCGGAACATGTTCCCCCCTGCGGACGCCCCGAATATGTGCCTTCTGGAACCAATCGCTCCGACGACGGGATGCGTCGGCGGGAACGAAATCGGCGGGTCGGGAAAACTGTTAACCAGTCGCACGACGTGGAACTACCATGCCCGAACTGCTTTCCGACGAGGAGATCGAGAGACGGCTCCCGGACGGCTGGGAGCGGGACGGCGACGAAATCGTACGCGAGTACGGCTTCGATGACTACCTCGCAGGTGTCGCGTTCGCCGGCGATGCCGGTGAGATCGCCGAGGAAGAGTTCCACCACCCCGAGATGGTGATCCGGTACAAGGAACTCGAAGTGCGGTTTACGACCCACGACGCCGGCGGCATCACAGAGCGGGACATGACGCTTGCAGCATCGTTCGACGAACTCTTCGAAGCGGAGTTCGACGGCGGTGACTGAACCCCACGAGCGATGCACGCCGAGTACGTCTTCCGGGTTCGGTTTCGACTCGACGCCCGGCGGGTGCGGACGGAGCCGGAGACGTTCGAGACGGTCGTTCGCCTGCCGGCGGAGCCGCCGGGCGCCAACGGCTGGCTGTTCTTCCGGAACGCGCTGTGGCGAGGTGAGGTGAACGACGACGCATACGCCCGTGAGCTCGCGAGTGACTGGCTCGGCCTCCCAGTGGAGAGCGTGAGCTTCCGGGAGTTCGAGTGCGACGCGGCGTATCGCGAAGCGCTAGAGGCGGAGATCGGACGGCACCTCGAGACGTTCAACGCCGAATCGGTCGAGGAGACGCTTCACAAGTACTTCGGAAGCTCGATCCGGGTCCAGCCACGGGGCGAAGGAAACCACTGACCAAAGAGGCCACGAACCGGCCAGCCTTATACCGGCCGCGACAAACCCACGTGTATGACCACCGACCGACAGGAGTCCGGGTTCAAACATCGCACCCGGGTCGCAGACGCTCTCTATTCGATCCGGGAGGTTGTGGAACCACACGGCCGCACGGAACGCGTCGCCGTCGCCGACGCCGACGGACGGACCGTCGCCGAGACGATCGCGGCGCCCAACCCCGTCCCCGGCTACGACCGGGCAGCAATGGACGGCTACGCGGTCCGGGCGCGTGACACCTTCGGCGCCTCGGAACGCTCTCCGAGCGTCCTCCGTCCGACCGACGGCCGGGTCGGTCCCGAGGAAGCCGCGCGAGTTCACACCGGCAGCGACCTCCCGTCGGGCGCCGACGCAGTCGTGATGATCGAACAGGTCGAGGAGATCGACGGCAGCGACGACGAACTCGAGGAACTCGAGGTGTTCGACGCCGTCGCGGAGGGGGAAAACGTCGGCGACGCCGGCGAAGACGTCGCAGAAGGACAGACCCTCTACGAGCCGGGCCACCGGCTCCGCCCGTCCGATCTCGGCCTGCTCAAGTCCGTCGGGCTGGAGGAGCTCACTGTCTACGAACGCCCGACCGTCGCCGTTCTCCCGACCGGCGAAGAGCTCGTGCAGTCGGACCCCGGACCGGGCGAGGTGATCGAGACGAACGGTCTCACGGTCACACGGCTCGCCGAACGGTGGGGTAGTGACGCCACGTATCGAGAGATCGTCACCGACGACGAGGACGCCCTCGAAAACGCGATCGAACGCGACCTGGACCACGACATCGTCGTCACCACCGGCGGCTCGTCGGTGGGGGAACGCGACCTGGTTCCCGACGTCGTCGACGGACTCGGCGAGCTGCTGGTCCACGGCGTCGCGCTCAAGCCGGGACATCCGGTCGCGCTGGGCGCGGTCGAAGACACGCCGGTCGTGATGCTCCCCGGCTACCCCGTCGCCTGCATCGTTAACGCCGTGCAGTTCCTCCGACCGGTGCTCAAGGACGTCGGCGGGATGCCGCTACCGCCACACCCGACCCGAACCGCGCGCCTGACGCGCAAAATCCCCAGCGAACCCGGCACCCGGACGTTCGCCCGGGTTCGACTGGAGTCGGACGACGCGAACGCCGGCGACGACGAGGGTGCTGACGGCGAGAAACCCTCGCTCGTGGCGACGCCCACCCGTGCCTCGGGGTCGGGGGTGCTCTCGTCGGTTGCCCTTGCCGACGGCTGGGTCGTCGTCCCGGAACCGCTGGAGGGATTCGACGCCGGCGAGACCGTCCCCGTCGAGGTGTGGGAGGGATCACAGTGAGCGACCGAAAGCAGTTCCGCGATCTCGCCACCCCGGAGGAGGCGAGGGAAGCGATCGCGTCGCTCGAGTTGACGGGCGATCCGGAATCGGTCCCCCTCACGGAGGCCCGGGGACGGGTGCTCGCCGAACGGATCGACGCCGGACGCGACGTCCCGGGGTTCGACCGGGCGTCGATGGACGGCTACGCGGTCCGAGCGCGCGACACCTTCGGCGCGGACGAGGCGGCCCCGGCGGTGCTCGATCTCGTGGGCGAGATCCACGCCGGCGAGGAGCCGGACGCGACCGTCGATCCGGGAACCTGCGTCGAGATCTCCACCGGGGCGGTGATGCCCCCGGGTGCCGACGCCGTCGTGATGGTCGAGCGCACGGATCCGGTGGACGGCGGCGACGGGATCGCGGTCAGGACCGCCGTCGCACCGGGCGACCACGTGATGCTCGCTGGCGCGGACATCGCCGCCGGCGCCCGTGCGCTCGGCCCGGGGACGCGGCTCACCCCCCGGGAGATCGGCCTGCTGTCGGCGCTGGGCGTCGAGGAAGTTCCTGTCCGGGGTCGGCCGACCGTCGGGATCGTCTCGACCGGCGACGAGCTCGTCCGGCCGGGCGAACCGCTGAACGACGATCGGGGGGAGATTTACGACGTCAACAGCTACACGATCGCTACGGCCGTCGAGGAAGCGGGCGGGACCGCAAAGCTATACCCCAACGTCGGCGACGACGACGAGGAGATGGAACGGTTGCTCTCGCAGGCGGCCGACGAGTGTGACCTCGTCGTTTCCTCGGGATCGACCTCGGCGAGTGCCGTCGACGTCATCTATCGGGTGATTGAACGGCGGGGAGAACTCCTGTTGCACGGCGTCGCAGTCAAGCCCGGCAAGCCGATGCTCGTCGGGCGGCTGGACCGCAAAGACGGCGGTGAATCCGCGTACGTCGGCCTCCCGGGCTACCCCGTGTCCGCGCTTACCATCTTCCGGACGTTCCTCGCGCCGGCCCTGCGCGAGGCCGCCGGCATCCCGGAACCCGAGACCGCGACCGTCACCGGCCGGATGGCCGTCGAACAGCGCCACGGCGAGGGGCGGCTCCGGTTCCTCCCGGTCGGACTTCTGGATGTCGAGGGATCCACAGAACCCGCGGCCGAAGAGAGTGAACCGCTCGTCTATCCGGTCGACAAGGGCTCGGGGGCGACGACGAGCCTCGTCGAGGCCGACGGCGTGGTCGCGATCGACCCGGATACCGACTACCTTGATGCCGGCGAGCGCGTCGAGGTAGAGCTGTTCTCCCCGGACGTCCGCCCGCCGACACTTCTGGGCGTCGGGGAGGACGATCCCGCGCTCAACCGGCTGCTCGACGAGCTCGACCGGCCGCGGTACCTCCCGGTCGGCACGCGGGAGGGTCTCCGGCGGCTCCGGGACGGGCTTCCGGACGTGGTCGTCACCGCCGGCCCGGTGCGCCGATCGGTCGACGCGGTCGAGCTCGGCGGGTGGACGCGGGAGTGGGGGCTGATCGTCCCGCAGGACAACCCGGACGATGTACGGGGGCTCGGTGACCTGCTCGATCGGGACCTCGCGTTCCGCAACCGGACGAGCGACTCCGGACTGCGAACCGCTCTCGAGGCCGAGATCGACACCCTCGCCGGCGAGCGGGGGTTCGACAGCGAGGAGGCCATCGACGAAATCGACGGGTTCACCCTCGAATCGCGGGCGTTCGAGAGCCCGGCCCGTGCGGTCGCCGCCGGCGACGCCGACGTCGGGATCGGCCTCCGGGCGACCGCGACGGAACTGGGGCTCGGGTTCGTTCCGATCGGGATCCAGGAGGTCCGCGTCCGTGCGAACCCCGAGCGAACCGAAAAGCCGAGCGTCGTCCGTCTCGAATCTGCCCTGACGGGTGAGGATCACCTGGCCGGTCTCGACGGGTTCGAATCCGCGGACGATTCGTGACCGGAAAACGGGGCGCCCGCCCGGTTTTTCCGGGGCGCCCGCCCGGGTTTGCGGCGGTACAACTATTAGGAACGATGCCCACGCGAACGGTAGAGGTCTGCTATGGAAATCTCCGATAACCTGCTTTGTCTGTTCAGTGCTGAACTGCGCGAGAAGGGAGACAGCTACGTCGTCGAGGTGCCCCGTCGCGAGATCGAGACCGGGTCGCTCTCGGCGGGGGAGACCTACCGGGTCGCGCTGATCGCCGGACAGGCAGAAACCGACGAACCGTCCGAGTCCGCGGCTGCCGACCACGACGACGGCCCGCAGCCGCCCGTCGAACCCGGCGAAATCCGGTACGTCGAAATCGAGGATCTCGGCAAACAAGGCGACGGGATCGCCCGCGTCGAACGGGGCTACGTCATCATCGTCCCCGGGGCCGACGTCGGCGAGCGCGTCAAGATCGAAGTGACCGAGGTGAAGTCGAACTTCGCGGTCGGCGAGGTCATCGAAGAGGACCTCTAGGCGCCGCGACGGCTGACGATCACGGCGGGCCGATCGTCCTCGGTCCGAACGTACACGAGTGACAGCCGGTGTTTTCCGGGACCGAACACGAGCGGCCCATCGGCCGTTCTGAGGCGAGGACCGTCGACCGATAGCTGCCGGGCAGTCCCGTCCGGAAGGCGGTAGCTCGCCTGCCACGGCGGACACTCCTCGGACGGAACCGAAACCGGACAGCCGAGCCGAACACGGTCGATCCGGGCGCTCGAGATCCCGCTGTCCGGGACTGTCACCGTCACCGGAACTCGCCCGGCACTGTCGATCCCCGCTACCGCCGTCGAGGACGCCACGAGGTCGGCGGCGGCGCGCTCGAGACGGTCGATCTCACCCTCGACGTGCGTCACAGAGCGTTCCGTCTCCGTGGCCGAAAGCGCCCCCGTTGCGACCCCTACCAGCACGACCGCGAGCACGATCGAAACCGCGGGCCGGATCACGGGATCACGGCTCGCCGGTTCGGTCGGTTCGGTCGGTTCGGTCGGTTCGGTCGGTTCGGTCGGTTCGGTCGGTTCGGTCGGTTCGGTCGGTTCGGTCGGTTCGGGGGCGCTCGATCGGCTCGGGTTCGCCGGCGACGGTCGGTGCTCCCACGTCGACGTCCGACGGTTCCCCGTCGAGCCGGCGTCGAAGCCGTTCGACGGTCGCGAGGGCCCGATCCGCCCGGCGCTCGACGGCCCGGTTGACGCTTCGAACGCTCCCGGCGTACCCCCGAAGCGCCTCGGTGGCCGCCTCGAGTTCGGCCACACGGGACTCCAGTGTCTCGATTTCGGCAGCCAACTCGTCGATCCCGGCCTCGGCCCGGTCGCGTTCGGCGACGCTTCCCGAGCCGTTTTCGTGTGTCGACATGACCCGGGGCCGGCTGGTTCGGCATCACTGATAAACCCCCGGTCGCGTCGGCGTGTTTCCGACCGCCGGGATACACCGGATCGTCAACACTTAATCCGTTCGTTACCACGTACCACTCATGCGAACGGTCCACGCGGCCGGACTGCCGATCGGCGACGGGTATCCACCGCGGATCATGGGCGTGTTGAACGTGAGCGACGAGTCGCCGTACGACCCCTCCGTTCACGACGATCCAGGGGAGGCGGCCACGTACGTGGACGAACAGCTGATCGACGAGGGAGCCGACATCGTCGACGTGGGGCTCGAGTCGGCGAACAAGCGGTTCGACGTTCTCACGGCGAAGGAGGAACTCGATCGGCTCGACGTCGCCCTCGAGGCGATCGAATCGGTGAGCGGCGACGCCGTCTTCTCGATCGAGACCCGCTACGCCGAGGTGGCCGACGCCGCCCTGAATCGGGGGTTCGACATGGTCAACGACGTCTGTGGCTTCGCCGACCCGGAGATGCCGACGGTGTGTCGCGAACACGACGTCGCCGTCTGCAAGATGGCGAGCCCCCCCGACCTCGCCCGTCCGGGGGCCGTCACCGACGTCGACTGGGCGCGTGCGCGGTCGCCGGAGTGGGCGAGAGAGGCCGACTACGTCGACCGGGTGTACGAGGCGTTACAACAGAACGGGCTAACCGACAAGACCATCGTCGATCCCGCGTTCGGCGGCTGGAGCGAGAAGAAGACGATCGAGGACGACCGGGAGACGTTCCGCCGTCTCCGACAGTTCCGGGGGCTCGAGCGACCGATGCTGGTGTCGATCAACCGCAAGAACTTCCTCCGACATCTCGCGGATCGATCGACCGAGGAGGCGCTTCCGGTGAGCCTGGCGGCGACGTCGATGGCCGTCGAACGGGGGGCGGACGTCGTCCGAACACACGACGTGGCCGAGACCCGCGACGCAGCGGTGATCGGCCACGAGTTCGGGGAGCGCGATCCGGGTGGGGGGACGCATCCGAACACGGCACTCGAAGAACCGGGAGCAGGAACCGACTGATGGACTACACACAGGAACGGGTCACAACCCTGCACGATCTCGCCGATTCGACGCCCGACGCGCCGGTGGCAGAGTCCGCCGTCGTCGTCCCGATCGCCGGCGACCGGATCGAGTCGGTGACCCCCGAACACGTCTTCGCGGCCCTGTCGGCGATCGACCCCGCCGAGGTCGTGGTTCCGTTGCGGGCGCCGGGCGGCGTCGTCGAGCGGTTCCGGACGTGGGTCCGGTCGTTCGACCTGTCGGTGACGGTGCTGTGGTGTGGCGCCGACGCCCTCGAGTCCACGCTCGCAGAGCACGGTGTCGACGGGGAGCACGGGAAGGGGCGGGACGTGTGGCTCGGACTCGGCGTCGCGGCCTCCCGGGCCGAATACGTCGTACTCCACGACGCCGACGCGACGACGTACACCCGGGAACACGTCCCCCGGCTTCTGTTCCCGCTCTCGATAGGGTACGCGTTCGCGAAAGGCTACTACGCACGCGTCGAGGACGGTCGGCTGTACGGACGGTTGACCCGACTGTTCGTCTCTCCCCTTATCAGGGCACTCGAGACGCGACACCACCACCCGTTCGTCCGATATCTCGCTGCGTTCCGGTATCCGCTCGCCGGCGAGGTCGCCCTCACCGCCGACCTGGCCCGGCGGGTGCGACTCCAGCGTCGCTGGGGACTCGAAATCGGGCTGCTCGGCGAGGTGTTCGACGCGGCCGGCACGCGCCACAGCGCTCAGGTCGATCTGGGGTTTCACAGACACGACCACCATCCGGTGACCGGGGATCGCGGGCTGTCGACGATGGCAGGCGAGGTGGGCACGGCGCTGTTTCGCACCCTGGAGGACCACGGCGTCGACGTCGACTACGCCACGCTTGCGTCGGCATACCGCGATGCGGCCGATCGCCTCGTCGAGCAGTACGCTGCCGACGCCGGGTTCAACGGGCTATCGTACGACCGCGACGCCGAACGCGAGCAGAGCCGAACGTACGCCGACAGCATCAGTCCGCCGGGATCTGACACGCGCCTGCCGGCGTGGACGGACACGACGCTGTCGCCGTCGGCCGTCGTCGACGCGGCGACCGGGACGATCCGGACGGATCCGGAACCCGAGACGGACTGAAAACGGCGGAGAAAACGGGAGACGGTCGGGGACCGGAGCGCTCAGCGAATGTCCTTCCAGGCCCGCCCGCACTCCGAACAGGTCCTGACGTCGAACAGCTCGTCGGGATCGTCCCGCCGATCCAGCACCTCCTCGCAGTCTGCACACTTGAGCCGTTCGTAGTTGTCCTTGAACAGTTCCCCGTCCCGGAGCCCTTTGCGCGTCGACTTCATGTGGGGGGCTTCGACGCCGGGGCTGTTAAATACCCTGTTCGGTTGTCGGGATTCAACAGGTTTGTAGCCACCGGCACGGTACGACAGGTGTGTCACGCGTTCGACTGTTCGGGACGCTGTGCGGCCTGGTGTTCCTCGTCAACTTCGCGCGGATCGTCTTCGCGCCGCTGGTCGGGGAGTTCATGGACGTCTTCAGCGTCAGGGAGGGCACCATCGGTCTCGTCGTCACCCTGGCGTGGGTCGGCAGCGCCTCGCCCCGGCTCCCGACCGGCTACCTCCTGACGAAGGTGCCGCGTCACTACGTGGTGCTGGGAGCGGGGACGGTGCTCACGGCGGCGTCGTTTTTCATCGCGAGCGCCGCGAGCGTCCCCGCACTGATGGCCGGTGCGTTCGCGATGGGGCTGGCGTCTGGCGCGTACTTCGTCTCGGCGAACCCGTTCGTCTCCGAGCTGTTCCCCGATCGGGTCGGACGAGTGCTGGGGATCCACGGGATGGCGAGCCAACTCGCCGCCGTGCTCGCGGCACCGATCGTCTCCGTCGCGGTCGTGTACGACTGGCGGCTCGTCTTCTACGGTACGGGGATCGCCGCCGCGGCGATCACGACGCTGATCTTTCTGGTCGCCCGGCGGACCGAACTCCCCGAAGCGGGAACGAAGGATCGCGACTTCTTCGGTGCCGCCCGCCAGGAGTGGCGGATCATCGTCACCGGCGTCGCGATGCTGGGCACGGTCGGGTTCGTCTGGCAGGGCGTGTTCAACTTCTACGAGCAGTACATGCTCGCGAAGGGGTTGCCGGAGTCCGTCGCGCGAAACCTCCTCACAGTGCTTTTCGCCGCGGGCGTTCCGGCGTTCCTCGTGAGCGGGCGGCTCGCCGATCGGCTGCCGCACGTGCCGTACATCCTGGGTATCATCGCCGCGTTTCTCGTCAGCGTCTTCGCGTTGACGATGACGTCCGGACTGTTCGTCGTCATCGCCGTCTCCGCAGTCGTCGGCTTCGTGATACACTCGCTTTTCCCCGCGATGGACACGTATCTGCTCGACACGCTGCCGGACGCCACCCGGGCGAGCGCGTACGCGTTCTACTCGGCGTCGATGATGCTGGCCCAGGCCGGCGGCGCCTCCGTCGTCGGCGCACTCGTGGAACGAGGGTTCACCTACGACGCCGTCTTCGGTGGGTTCCTCTCGGCGCTTCTGGTGATCCTGATCGTTCTGACGGCGCTCGAAAGCGCCGGACGACTCCCCTGAACCTGCTGAAGCGACGGAGGCGATCTTCACTTTTCGCGACCGCACCAGTTTTGGCAGCGGCAGCCGTCCGCCCGGACGTGAGCAACGACAGCGCACCGACCGACGCCGACCGGGCGTTTCTCGAGCCGGACGCCCTCGCGGGGGTCGTCGACATGTTCACCGTTCTGGGACGGGAGGAACTCGCGGACGCAGCAGCCGAACTCGCGTTCAAGCGGGGGGAGTCGATCGACCGCGACGCGGTCGAGCGAGCGATAGACGACGCCATCTCGGAGTTCGCCCTCGTCTCTGTCGAACGCGAGCAGACGAACGGCGCCGACCAGGACCCACACCGCCGCCTGTCGCGTCTCGCAGTCGGGCCGACGGCCTTCCCGCGACTCCCGGACGGCGCCGCCGACCTCCCACACATCCTCGAGATCGATGGGAACCGAGCGATCGACCGAGAAGCGGTCGCCACTGCAGTCGAGGAGCGACTCCGGCGGGACGCCGCCCGTGCAGCCGCCGACGGCGACGACGACCGGCTCGAAACGCTGCTCGACGTCTGCTTCGACGTGGACGTCTGGGCCGGGGTCGACACGGACGACGTCCGCGCAGACATCGAACGCGCCCTGGAGTGACCGACAGAGATTCGGTCTCTGTTCGGTGTCAGTCGGCTTTCGCCGGACGAGAACGCCCCACAGAGCTATTGTATTCCGGCGCAAACTGAGGGTATGGATCTGGCGGAGGTGAGCCGTCACGAGCCCGTCGAAGTCGACGGGACGGCACGGGAGGCCGCCGTTCTCGTTCCGGTGTTCTGTCGGGACAGGGAGCCGTGGCTCCTGTTTACCAAACGGGCGGAACACCTCGGCGAGCATCCCGGCCAGATGAGCTTTCCCGGCGGCGGACGCGAACCCGTCGACGGGAGCCTTCGGGCGACCGCCCTGCGGGAGGCCGGCGAGGAGATCGGCCTCCGGCCGGAGGAGCCGACCGTCGTCGGCCGGCTCGACGACATCGAGACGGTGAGCGGCTACGCCGTCCGGCCGTTCGTCGCCAGGATCCCCGACAGGGAGTACTACCCCGACGAATACGAGGTCGCCGAGATCGCCCCGCTTCCCGTCGCGGGGCTCACCGATCGCGGAAACTACGAGTCACAGCGCAGGGAACATCCGCGCCACGGCGACGTCTGTCTCCACTTTTTCCACGTGAACGGGTACACGGTCTGGGGGGCCACCGCTCGAATGCTGGTGCAGTTCCTCGAGTTGACGACCGACTGGAACGTTCCGCCCGAGCCGGACCACGTCGTCGACGAGGACGCCGAGTATCCCGTTTGAATCCGGAACCAGCGTCAACCGATGGCGAGACTACGATTCGACGCGTCCATCGCGCCGATCGTACAGCGCGACCGCACGATCGCGGCGGACCGAGATCCCGCGAGGGTTCCGCGTCGGCGATCGGTCCCGGGCCCGGGCGACGAGCCCGTCAGTGGCGCCGTCGACCGCACCGGTTACGACCCGCCACCCGTTCCCGACCCACGCGGTGGGAGCCCCCTCGCCCCGGACCACGTCCTCGAGGGTCGACCGCGCGTCACACAGCGCCTGTCCGACGAGAGTGCGTGGAACCCCCGGCCGGAGCCCGTAGTTCTTCGCGAGCCGGTAGCCGAGCGCGCGGTACTTCTCCCGCCAATCGTGTCCCTCCTCGGCCAGCGGCTCGTGACCCACCGACAGTCGTTCGTCCCAGACGACCCCGTACTCGAGGCCGGCCAGCCTGTGGGCGGCGTCGCGGGCGCCGCCGACGCTCAGATACTCGTCGAACCCGTCCAGTTCTTCGAGGACACCGCGTCGGAACGCGACGTTCCCGCTCGTGAAGTAACGGACCTCCCGGCCGGCTATCCGACGGTGTTCAGGTTCCTCGAGCGTCCGCCCCTCGCCGGCGACCGGAAGCGACGGGCCGGTGACGACCGGTGCCGACTCGAGTCCCTCCAGGGCTGCCTCCAACCAGCCGTCCGTCACCCGACGGTCGAAGTCGACCAGGGCGACGGCGTCCCCGCGCGCCACTTCGATCCCCGCATTGCGAGCGACGTTCACCGAGCGGTCGGAGATCTCCACGAGGACGTCGACGTCGTCACGGTCGCGAACCATCCCCGTAGTCCCGTCGGCCGACGGCCCGTTGGCGACGATCACCTCGGCGTCCGGCGCGTGTGCCGCCAGCGCGTCCAGACACGCCGCCAGCCGATCGCGCCCGTTGAGGGTGGGCACGACCACCGAAAGCTCCATACACGTCGAAACGCCGGTACTGACTTAAAAGGGCGGATCTCCGTCCGAACGCCGCAACCGTGCGTGTCGCCGGGAGCCGGCGCAGTCAGTTCGTCAGGAAGTACACCTGTTTGCGGGCGTCTTTGAAGCTGTACCGGGAATCGACGAGTCCCTCGTCCTCGAGGCGGTTGAGGGCGTACCGGACCGTCCGGTCGGGCAACAGCGACTCCTCGGCGAGCTGCCCCTGCGAGAGCGGCGAGTCCCCCTCCAGTACTTTCGCGACGAGCTTCGCGCTCGGCGGAAGCTCCCGGAGGCGATCCCTGAATTCGGTGTCGGTCAGCGTTTCGTGGTCGTTGATTTCTGCCGGACTAGTGCTCATACAGCCCCCGAGTTGATCTGCCGTGGTAAAGGTTGGCTACATATTGGGAAAACGGATACGGATTATATAAGGAGATATAAGGTGGAGTTACAGCTATTCGAGGCCGGTATCGGACGGCGGCCCGACCGGAGGATGCGAACGAAGACGAACCGAACTACGTGATAAACCGTTATAGACGGGTGTGTAAAACAATTATGTTTTGTGGCAAATATACGTGGGTAGACGGGATGGGTGACCCCGTCGATCGTCATCAGTACGATTTTAGTCCCCGGGCGTACAGGTTCCCCCGTGAAAGGACAGGAGTGGTACCAGGCGGAGGACGTCGCCCAGGAGTACGACGACAAGCGGTTCTCCGGCGGCGGCCGCCTGATCGATCGCCGCGAAAAGCAGGCGGTTCTCTCGGCGCTGGGGCCCGTCGAGGGCCGGGAAGTACTGGAGGTCGCCTGCGGAACCGGACGGTTCACGGTCATGCTCGCCGACCAGGGCGCCGACGTCGTCGGACTCGACATCTCCTCGGCGATGCTCTCGCAGGGACGGGAGAAGGCCGCCACCGCCGGCGTCTCGGAGAACGTCTCGTTCATGCTCGGCGACGCCGGGCGGCTGCCGTTTCCCGACGATCACTTCGACGCCGTCTTCGCCATGCGCTTTTTCCACCTGGCGGACACGCCAGTGACGTTCCTCCGGGAGCTCAAGCGGGTCGCACGCGAGCAGGTGTTCTTCGATACCTTCCGACGACCCAGCACACGTGTGCTGTACAACTGGGCGCTGCCGATGGGATCGCGGCTCTACTCGAAACGGGACGTCCGGAGTCTCCTCGCGGACGCGGGGCTCGAACTCGCTCACGAATCCCACGACTTCGTGTTGCCGTACGGGTTCTACCGGAGCCTGCCGGGTTCGGTCGCGAAACCCTTCCGCGCGGTCGACGAGGCCGTGGGGAAAACGCCGCTGGGCGACGCCGTCGCGTCGGTCTCCTACTGGGACGCACGCGTCGTCGAGTGAACAGTACCGGGCAGTCTCTCGGAACCGCCCTTCCTCCCCGTCGTTTTCCCGCCCGGGAGCCATCCCGAGCAGGATTTTTAAATACGAACACGAGCCAGGCGCCGTATGTCGCTGCTCGATCGGCTCCCCGGAGGTCGCGACGACGACGTAGCCGACGGCTGTCGCTGTGAAACCACGTTCGAAGAGCCGAGCGGAACCGGCCTCCGGGAGCTGACCGAGCTGCAGGTGGACGCGACAGCGTGTGCCGGCGACGGCAACCTCCAGCAGTCCCCGGCGTGTCGAGCCCGGGTCATTCGGGCGCTCTCCCGGCGGGACGCCGACGTCGTCGTCACCCGCACCCGCGGGAGAACGCGTCGCTACCGCCCCGGCGCGAACGCGCTGTTGCTCGCTGCGGGCAGGTTTCACGAACGCGTCGGCCACCACGACGATCGACTCGCCGGACTGGCCGCGACCGATCCGCTGGACGCCGTCAGGGAGGCGACCGGTCGGGCCGGACCCGTGAGCCGGATCGCGGCCGAAACCGGGCTCGCGGAGGTCGCAGCCGACGTCGAGGGGTACGAGGAGGTGCTTCGGTCGGCGGACGGGGTGCCGATCGCACGGGCCCGGATCGAGGATCGCGCACCACCGGCGGCGACGCTCCGGCAGCGAATAGAACTCGAGACCGGTGCCGTCGTCCGGACGTACGGCCGACCTGACGCGCCGCCCCTGTATCGTCTCACACCGCCGTCGCTGCGGCTCGACCGGAAGCACGCCGAAACGCTGGTTGTGGCCCGCAATCGGCTCCGAGGCTCGTCACGGGGAAACGACAACCGCTCGGCGGATCGTGCGGTGGCCGCGGCGGTCGCCGCGACGGAGCAACCGGACGACGAGAACGGCCTCTCGACCGTTCCCGTAGAACGGCTCGCCACGATCCTCCGAAAGCACACCCACGGGAACGGCGTGTTCGAGGACCTGTTTGCGGACCCGGACGTGACCGACGCGTTCGTCTCTGCACCCGTCGAGGAGAACCCGGTTCGGCTCCTCCGTGACGGCCGGCGGTTCGTCACGAACGTCCGGTTCCCCCCGACTGCGGCTGCCACGCTGGCGTCAAGGCTGCGTCGGGAGAGCGGCCGCGGCTTCTCCCGGGCGGACCCCACGCTGGACGCGAGCCTAGATATCGGCGGTGACCCAGTTCGAGTCGCTGCAACGACGGCACCGGTCACCGACGGGCTGGCGTTTGCATTCCGGCGCCGCGATCGGACGCCCTGGACGCTCCCGCGGTTGATCGACGCCGGGACGCTTCCCCCGCGGGCGGCGGGACTGTTGTCGGTGGCGGTCCAACGCGGCGCGGCGCTGCTCGTCGCCGGCGGTCGCGGCTGCGGGAAGACGACGCTTCTGGGGGCACTGCTGTGGGAGCTCTCGCCCGAAGTTCGGACGCTCGTCGTCGAGGACACGCCCGAACTACCCGTCGACCGGCTCCAGTCGGGAGGCCGGGACGTCCAACGGCTCCACACCGACCAGGGCGGAACCGCACAGGAGGAGGCAGCTTTCGGAGAGCACGGCGGCGGGATCTCCCCCACGAAGGCGGTTCGGACCGCACTCCGACTCGGCGACGGGGCGCTCGTCGTCGGCGAGGTTCGTGGAACCGAGGCGGCGGCGCTGTACGAGGCGATGCGGGTGGGCGCCCAGCGGGAGGCGATCCTCGGAACCATCCACGGCGACGGCGCCGAGGCGGTCCGCGAGCGGGTGGTCTCGGACCTGGGCGTCTCGGCGTCCTCGTTTGGGGCGACCGACGCCGTCGTCACGCTGGATGGCGAGTATCGTCTCTCCGCCATCGAGGAGATCCGGGGCGGCGGTGGCGACGTTCGGAGCGTCCCGCTGTTCGAGGGGGCTGACGCCGACTCGTCGACGGGAGTCTGCGACCGGGGGAACAGTCACCTGCTGTCCGCGCTCGCCCGGTCGGGGGAGAGCTACGCCGACGTCAGGGACACAGTCCAGCGCCGATCCGACCGCCTCGAACGCCTGGCCGAGACCGATCGCCACCGGCCGTCCGATCTCGATCCCGGGAGGCAGGCTCCGTGAGCCCGCGCGATAGCAGCCGACAGGAAACCGAAAACGGCGGGCAACACGAACCGCTCCGGCGTGGACTTTCTTTCCTCGAGAGCGATCTCTCGCCGGAAACCGTCGTTCGTGCCGGACACTACGCCGGTGTGCTGTTCGGCGTCGGCGTCGGCGCGGCAACGCTCGCGTTCTTCGGGATCGTTCCGGGAGTCCTGTGCGGGTCAGCAGCGGGACTGCTGGCGTCGACGGCAGTCGAGTACGGTCCCCGGTGGCTCGCGCGCGTCCGTCGGACCCGATCGCTCGGAGACGCGACCGCCCTGGTCGGCCTGCTCGTCCTTCGAGTGCGGCTCGATCCGTCGATGGAACGGGCGGTCCGGTTTGCAGTACGAATCGACGACGGGCGGCTCTTTCGTGCCCTCGAGGCGCACGTCCGCCGCTCCCGGGGCGGTCCGGAGTCGGGGCTCGCCGCGTTCGCCGCCGACTGGCGGCCGTACTTTCCCGCGCTCGACCGGGCCGCCGCCCAGCTCGCGACCGCGACGACGGTGCCCGAGAGGCGACGCGAACGCGCGCTCGATCGGGCGCTGGAGGCGGTCGTCGACGGTACCAGGGAGGAGCTGGCGGCCTACGCTGCCGGACTCCGGAGTCCAGTCACGGCGATCTACGCGTTCGGGGTCCTGCTCCCGCTTGCGCTTGTAGGAGTGTTGCCGGCCGCACCGGCGGCGGGCGTTCCGGTGTCGCTGCCGGCCGTCGCCCTCGCGTACGGCGTCGTCCTCCCCACGGGGCTTGTGGCTGCCGGGGCATGGCTCCTGGCGCGTCGTCCGGTCGCGTTTCCGCCGCCGCCGGTGAGGAGCGCACACCCGGACGCATCCGGGACGCTTCCCCGGACGGTCGCGGTCGCCGGAGGGTGTGCGACGGCGGCGTGGCTGGTCGCCGGCGCCGTCGCACCCGGCTGGACGCGACCGATCGCGGCGGTCGGCGTCGGCGTCGGAAGCGGTCTCCTGTCGTGGTTCCGCCCGGTCGAATCGGTCCGGAGGCGGGTTCGCGAACTCGAAGACGGACTGCCCGACGCGCTGGTGCGGATCGGACAGCGGGTCGCCGAGGGCGACGCCGTCGAGACGGCACTCGAGCACGCGGCCGCGGACGCAACCGGACCGACAGGCGAGGTGTTCCAGGACGCCGTCGCGTACGGGAAGACGTTCCGTGTCGACGTTCGGACGGCGTTTCTGGCGAGAGATGGCGCGCTCGCGACGGTGCCCAGTCCCCGGTTCCGTCGGGCGGCCGCACTGCTTGGCGTCGCCGCCCGGATCGGCCGTCCGGCAGGGGACGTAATTCTGGATCTGGCGACCCACCTGGAGGAACTCGATCGGATCGAAACCGAGGCACGTGGACGGCTCTCGGACGTGACCGGAACCCTCTCGAACACCGCGACGGTGTTCGGACCGCTCGTCGGAGGTGCGACCGTCGCGCTCTCCGACCGGATCCGGGCTGTCGACGTCGCAGGTGGGGGATCGGGATCGTCCGCCGGGACGGGAACAGTCGGCGGTGCTCCCACACAGGGGGAAGCAGCCGCGAGGGAGGCCGCGTTCGCGACCGCCGACCTCGGGCTCGTGATCGGTGCGTACGTGCTGCTGCTCGCCGCGTTGCTCACTGCACTCGCTACCGGGATCGACCGCGGCCTCGACCCCGCGAGCATCGGCTACCGTGTCGGGCGCGCGCTCCCGATCGCCGCTGTGGTGTACGTCGCGTCGTTTCTCGCCGCCGCGGCGGTCTTGTGAGTGACCTCCCCCACGGCGACGACCCGACCTCCAAACGCCCAAGAGCCCGCCCGCCGAAGCGCCGGTATGGATCAGCTGTTCGCCCCGTGGCGGATCGAGTGGATCGAGCGCGAGGAAGATCCCATCGAGGGCTGTCCGTTCTGCGTGCTCCCCGAACGCGACGCCGACCGAGAGTCCCGGATCGTCGCCCGCAGCGAGCACGCGTTCGTACTGCTCAACAACTACCCGTACAACCCGGGGCACGTGATGGTCATCCCGTACGCACACGAGGGCCAGTACGGCGAGCTGTCGTCGTCGGTCATGCTGGATCACGCCCGGCTGAAGGCAGCAACCTTCGAGGCGATGCGGCGGGCGTTCGATCCGGCTGGGTTCAACGCCGGGATGAACCTCGGCGGCGACGCCGCTGGGGGGTCGATCGACGACCACGTCCACACGCACGTCGTGCCGCGGTTTCGCGGCGACACAAACTTCATGGCCGTGATCGGGGAGACGAAGGTGATCGTCGAGGGGCTCGCGGAGACGTACGACCGACTCCACGACGCCTTCGGCGAACTCGAAGACGCAACGGTGACCGACCGGGACGAGGCCGTCCGCCTGTCCGTTTAACTCCGCCCTGCCGACACCAGGCGGACGTCCCCGATCGTCGGCGCGCTCGCGTCGTAGCCGTCCGCCGACAGTTCCGCGGCGAACCGTTCACACCGGTCGCCGTGGTTCACGAGCACGGTGGCGTCCCGGTAGGAGTCGAGAAACGACACCAGCCCCGACCGGTCGGCGTGCGCCGAGAAGTCGTATCCCTCCACCTGCGCGGCGACGGGCATCACCCGGCCGTCGATCGCTGCGGTGCCGGTCTCGAGCAGTTCGCGGCCGGGGGTCCCCTCGACCTGGTAGCCAGTCATCGTGATCTTGTTCACGGGGTTCGACCGGATCTCCGGGATGTACGTCATCGCCGGGCCGCCCGAGAGCATCCCGCTCGTGGTGATGATCGCCGCTTTCTGTTCGGTGATACGTTTCCGCTGGCCGTCCCGGCCGGTGACAAAGCGGGCGTGTGACTTCGCCCGGCGAAGCGCTTCGGGGTCGCGCAGGAACTCGGGATGGCGGCGAAACATCTCGGTCACCTCCGTGCCCATTCCGTCGACGTAACAGGGGATGTCGTACGCGTCGCAGATCAGCATCATCTCCTGGGTGCGTCCGATCGCGAACGCCGGGACGATCACGGTCCCGCCCTCCCAGAGGGTCGTCTGCACGCTCTCGGCGAACCGCTCTTCGACGGCTGACCTGTCGTCGTGTTCGACGTCGCTGTATGTGCTTTCACAGATGACGACGTCGGCGTCGGGCCGGGCGGTGGTGCCCGCGACGAGACGCTGGTCGTCGGTGTGGAAGTCACCGGTGTACAGTAAACGGGTGTCGCCGTCGTCGACGAGGACGTGCGCGCTGCCGGGGATGTGGCCGGCGTTGAAGAAGGTGACCCGGTGGCCGGCCGCCTCGAACGACTCCCCGTAGCCGTGCGTTCGAGAGACCTCCGTCATCCGTTTGACGTCGGTTTCGGTGAACGGACACTGCACTGTCCCGCCGAATCGTCTTCGACGCTTCGAGCCTCCCCTCGCTCCGCTCGCGGAGACGCCGTGGAGCTTCAGGGTGTCCCGGGCGAGCGTCAAGGCCAGTTCGTACGTCGGCGGCGTCCAGTGGATCGGCGACCGCGACCTCCCGGAGAGGAGCGACGGGATCGCGCCGACGTGATCGAGGTGACCGTGGGAGACGACGACGGCGTCCGGCTCCGGTGTCTCGACAGGAAACCGGGGCGGGTTGTCCGCTAGCATGCCGAAATCCAAAAGGAGCGCGTCGTTTACGAGGACGGCGCTCCGGCCGACCTCGCGGGCGCCGCCGAGAAATCGCAGCTCCATTAGCGACTGGTAGTCGTTCGTGCCGTATGACAACGTCGAATCGTCTCGCTTCGATCACATCTCCTCAGGCGGCCACCGAGAGAGGGCCGGCCGATCGTTTTTCCAGGTCACCAACTCGAGAATCGACGGCACGAGCGAGAGCCGTTGCTCGAGGACGTTCACCGGATGGCTGTCGTGGAACACGGCCGGGTTTCGAGCGACTGTTTCGTCACGATGGTCGAGCTGGAAGTGACACTTCCCGAGGTCCGGGTGCGTTTCGTCCTGGTGCCACCCGAACGAGTAGTTCCGCTCCCCGTCGACCCACTGAATCTCGTAGTAATCGTACCCGGCGTCGTCCGGAAACTCGAACTCCACACGAAGGTCGGCCGTCTCCGAAGGATACGGCTCTCCCAGCAGAATTTCGGGGTCGACCGTCGCGCAGACCTCGTGTCGCCGGATAGAACTCGGCGCGTACCGGACGTCCCGACACCCGCCCTGGTTGCGTAGCCACGTTTGGATCTCGCCGTGAGCGGTGTGCTGATCGAGTAGACTCCGGTGAGCGAGAAAGACGAACAGCGACGCCATCGATTACTGTGCCGCCTCGCCCGGCCGAGGGTCGGTTTCGGGATCGGTGACGCTTTCGAGATCGTCGTACAGGGAGAGCGCGTGATCGACGAGACGTTTCGTCTCCCGGGAACGCTTCCATCGGCGGATGACTGCGTTTCGCTCCCGAATCTCGTCGCTCGACAGATCCGCGTCAGTCACGGACTCCCCCAGTTCGCTCAGGGAGTTCACGCCGTAGGTGTCCTGCCACGCTTCGATCTGCTCTTGGATCTCTGCGAATTCGTTCCGCAGTTCGTCTTTGGTGTGTTCGGCCGCGAGTTCTTCCACGCGGTCGAGATAGCGCCGTCGATAGTTGGGACCGTATCGGTATCGCGTCTCGTTCCCGCTGTCGTCTTCGACACGTTTGATCTGCCCGTACTCGACGAGCCGCTCGAGTTCGTCCTTCGTGGTGTCCCACGACGCGACGTCGGCTTCGTTCTTGATCCAGTTGACTGACCGGGGTCGCGTGAGCGAGAGCGCGATTTTTCGCACGCGTTCCCTGGTACTGAGTCGCTCAGTCCACGAGTCCATGATGTAGCTCCTGTATTGGTGTACGACGATGGCTCTCTTATAATTTGTTTCTATTCAAAATATAGTGATCCATTTATATAAAACGGGAGGCACGCGAGGCTGCGTACGCGGATGCAGTCAACGACGTCACCGAATCGGACGCCGATGATTTACGCTGACACCGATCTCTTCATCGCGTTGGTGAAAGACGACGATTGGCTCCAGGAGAATGCCGCCGAGATCGCAGTCGAGAACGAGGGGCGAATATACACCTCGCGGGCCACACTTTTCGAGCTACTGCTGATCTCCGACCGGTTCGAGTTCGATCGGATGACGGCGCTCAGTTACGCCCTCGAGATAGCGTCGATCCCGGAAGACGAGACGGTGCTGTTCCAGGCAGCCGACTACATGGACCAGCACGATCTCACCAGACGGACGAATCCCGATCGAGGACGGATCACTCCGCAAAGACTGAGTACCGACGCCGATCGAAGGGAGGCGCGGTGTTTTCGAGACGTTGTACCGGCGGCTCACTGCGTTCGCCGCCGGCCTTTTTGCTCGAGCTTTTTCAACGAGTGGTGCGCGACCGAAGGGAGCGCACCCGAGGCAGAAAACGGTCGTGGTTCAGTAAAACTCCCGAACCAGGTCCATCGCGTCCTCGGGGGCGCCGTCTGGGATCTCTGTCATCGGCTCGTCGAGCCCCTTCGACTCCTCGTAGGTCTTCGCCCCGGGATCCCGGTAGAGCACGCCCTGGTACTCCCTGGAGCTGTCGAGGATCTTCCGTTTCGCCTCGTCCTCGTCGGTCGGGTCGTGATCGGTGTCCGCCAGGTCGACCAGGTTATCCCGGAAGTAATCGTAGGTGTCGACGTCGTTGAAGGTGACACACGGCGAGAACACGTTGACGAAGCCGAAGCCGTCGTGCTCGATCGCCTCCTGGACGATCTCGGCGTGTCGCATCGCGTCCGAGGAGAACGACTGGGCGATGAACGTCCCGCCGGCCGCAAGCGCCAGCGCCAGGGGATTCACCGGCGACTGCTGGGGGCCCTCCGGCGTCGTCGACGTCTCGAAGTCCGCCCGCGAGGTCGGCGACGCCTGCCCCTTCGTGAGCCCGTAGATCCGGTTGTCCATCACGACGTAGGTCATGTCGACGTTCCGGCGGACGTTGTGGATGAAATGGCCTACCCCGATCGAGTAGCCGTCGCCGTCGCCGCCGGCGACCATCACCTCGAGGTCGGGGTTGGCGATCTTCACGCCCGCCCCGACCGGGAGCGCCCGGCCGTGGACGCCGTGGAGCGAGTAGCTGTGCATGTAGGTACCGATCTTGCCCGAACAGCCGATGCCGGCGACGACGAACGTGTTGTCCGGATCGTTCCCGGTGTTCGCCAATGCCTTCATCATGCCGTTCATCGTCCCGAAGTCGCCGCAGCCGGGACACCAGGTGGGCTGTTTGTCCGACTTGAAGTCGGTGAATCGAACGTCTGAGCTCATTGTGACACCTCCGCTTTCTCCGCTGATTCCTCGAGGACGTCCATGATCGTGCCCGCGAGTTCGTCCGCCTTGAACTGGACGCCGTCGTACTTGTTGATCCGCTCGACCCGTTCGAGCACGTCGTGTTCCACCAGGTTCGCGAACTGCCCGCGCTCGTTGCACTCGACGACGATCGTCGTCTCTGCCGCCTCGACCGGCTCCGAGAGGTCCGGACGGGGGAAGATGTACGGCACCGAGATCACCCGCGCGTCGATACCCTCCTCTTCGAGGAACGAAAGCGCCTCGACGAGTGCACCCTCCGTCGACCCCCACGTGATCACGAGTGAGTCGGCGTCGGGGTCGCCGAACTCCCGGTAGCCGAACTCCTCGCGCTCGATTGCGGTTTCGACCTTCCGGTTGCGTTTTTCGACCTGCTTTTTCCGCATCTCGGTGTCCTCGGTGCGGCGACCCAGTTCGTCGTGTTCCAGGCCCGTGGACATGTGTGCGCCGCCGTCGGTTCCCGGGAACGCCCGCGGGCTGATCCCGTCGTCGGTGATCTCGTGTGGTTTGAACTTCCCGCCCTCGGTGCGGTGGTCGTCGATCGTCTCCTCGTCGACGACGAACCCGCGGTCGATCTCCACCTCGTCCATGTCGAACGCCTCCGGCGGGAACGTCTGCTCGGTGACCGCAAGCGAGAGATCCGCAGCCAGATAGACGGGGAGCTGGTACTTCTCGGCGAGGTTGAACGCCTCGACCGTCTTCCAGAAACACTCAGAAACTGTGGTGGGCGCGAGGACGAACCGCGGCACCTCGCCGTGGCCCCCGTACAGCATCATGTTCAGGTCGCCCTGCTCCTGTTTCGTCGGCATTCCCGTCGAGGGACCCGACCGCATCACGTTGGCGATCACCAGCGGCGTCTCGGAGGTGGCAACCAGGCCGAACGTCTCGGCCATCAGGTCGATCCCCGGGCCGGAGGTCGCCGTCATCGATCGGGCGCCTGCGCGGGCGGCCCCCAGCGCCAGGTTGATCGCCGCCAGTTCGTCCTCCGCCTGCACCACGTGCCCGCCGTACTTCTCGATCCGACCGGTGAGATACTCCATCACGGCCGTCGCAGGGGTGATCGGATAGCCGGCGTAAAACCGGCAACCGGCCGCGATCGCGCCCATGCCGATCGCCTCGTCGCCGTTGAGGAGAACGTAGTCGGCGTCGGTCGTCTCCAGTTCGTAGTCGAACTCGTGGTCGAACTCCTCGGCGACGTATTCGCGGCCGAGCCGGGCGGCCCGTTCGTTGTTCTCGACGATCGCAGTCCCCTTGTCGCCGAACCGCTTTTGCAGCGCCGAGTCGAGGTTCTCGATGGGGAAGCCGCTCACCTCGCAGGCGGCACCCAGGGCGACGACGTTTCGCATGATCGCGCCGCCGGCCTCCTCGGCCAGCTCGTTGAGCGGCACGTCGAGGCCGACGACACCCTCGGGGAGATCCAGCCCCTGCATCGTGGTCCGAGAGCCGTCGTAGATCACGACGGACTCGTCGTGAAGTTCCTCGCGGTTCTCCTCGACGGTTCGGGGAGTGAGCGCGATGAGGACGTCGAGCCTGTCGACGACGCTTTGCACCTGGTCGACCGACGTCCTGACCTTGTACGCCGTGTATCCGCCCCGGATACGCGACGCGAAGTCCTTGGAGGTGAAGACGTGTCGACCGGCCCGGGAGAGCGCCTGTGCGAAGATCTTCCCGGTCGAGTCGATGCCATCGCCGGCTTCCCCGCCGATGGCCCAGTTGAAGTCCGCGGGCATACAAGGCGGGGGTTTCCTCGGAGCGATCAAAAGCCTTCTGACTGGGATGACGCCGAGGAAGTTTACAATCGTTCGATTTTTCTGAAATACATCGTCTCTTCGAGTATAAAAACCATTATAGATACGGTTTTCGGTTGTGTTTGTAAACTCATTTCGAGAGACCCGCGTGTTCGAGCGAGGGGCAGGCCAAAAGCGAGGAGTGAGGCGACTCGCGGAAGGAATATCCGTGTGTAATGAAACACAATCACATCCATGGACGCGACAGTCGAAGTCGTCGAAACCGAGAACGTCGGAACCGACACAGTCGCCGTGACGATCTCGACACCGCCGGAGTTTACGGCGGAGCCGGGGCAGTTCGTCCGCCTTGCGGCCACGATCGACGGCGAGGAGTACGCCCGGTTTTACACCTTGTCCTCCCCGTCCGTGACGGACACCTTCGAGGTGACCGTCGGGATCGACCCGGAGGAGAGCGGGCCGTTCAGCGAGTTCCTCGCGACGCTTGCACCCGGAACGACCCTCGAGATGTCCGGTCCTTTCGGCGATCAGTATTACGAAGGGGAGCCGCGCGCTGTGGTCCTCGCCGGCGGGTCGGGGGTGGGACCGGCCGTCGCGATCGCCGAACGCGCGCTCGCAGCTGGCAACGAGGCGGCTGTCGTGTACCGATACGAGGGGTCGCCGGCCCACGGGACGCGACTCGCCCGGCTCCGAGAACGGGGGGCGACGGTTCGGGTCACCGACGCGCCGCTCGACACCCCCGTCGCCGAGGTCCTCTCCGGGGCGGCGGGCGAACAGCTGTTCGTGTTCGGCTTCGACTCGTTCGTCGATCTCGCAAAGCAGGCGGTCGAATCGGCTGGTGGGAGCTTCGACGGGGCGAAAGTCGAAAACTTCGGCTGATCGTCGGCGAGAGTCGCCCCGGCGACGGCGATCGGCGACGGGGATTGGCGACGGCGATCGACGACGGCGATCGGCGAATCCTTAATGGACGATCGGGGAGAACTGGGAACTATGTTCGACGAGGAGGAACTCGAGGAGATCCGCCGGGCGCGCGAGGAGTGGGAGGCGGAAACACTCGATCCGGTACTGGAGCGACACGGCGAGCGCAGCGACCGATTCGCCACCGTGTCGAACCTCGAGGTCGATCGGCTGTACACCCCCGAGGACGTCGCCGACCTCGAGTACACCGAGGATCTGGGGCTCCCGGGCGAGGAGCCGTTCACCCGGGGAGTGTATCCGACGATGTACCGCGGCCGGACGTGGACGATGCGTCAGTTCGCCGGCTTCGGCACCGCAGAGGAGACCAACGAGCGGTTCCACTACCTCATCGAGAACGGCCAGACGGGGCTGTCGACGGCGTTCGACATGCCGTCGCTGATGGGGATCGATTCGGACGCCCCGATGGCCGACGGCGAGGTCGGCAAGGAGGGGGTCGCTGTCGACACGCTGCGGGACATGGAGATCCTCTTCGAGGGCATCGACGTCGGCGAGGTGTCGACGTCGTTTACCATCAACCCGAGCGCGCCGGTGATCTTCGCGATGTACATCGCGCTCGCAGACCAGCAGGACGTCCCCCGCGAACAGCTCCGGGGAACCCTACAAAACGACATGCTCAAGGAGTTCATCGCCCAGAAGGAGTGGGTGATGCCCCCGGAGCCGTCGCTGGATCTGGTCACGGACGTAATCGAGTACGCCGCCGCGGAGACGCCGAAGTTCAATCCCATCTCGGTGTCGGGGTACCACATCCGGGAGGCCGGCTCGACAGCAGTCCAGGAGCTGGCGTTCACGCTGGCGGACGGGTTCGCCTACGTCGAGGACGGGATCGACCGCGGGCTCGACGTCGACGAGTTCGCGCCGCAGCTGTCCTTCTTTTTCAACTCCCACAACTCCATCTTCGAGGAGGTCGCGAAGTTCCGCGCGGCCCGCCGGATCTACGCCCGGGTGATGGACGAGTGGTACGACGCCGCTGACCCGGCCTCGAAGCGGCTGAAGTTCCACACCCAGACGGCCGGTCAGTCGCTGACCGCCCAGCAGCCGCTCAACAACGTCGTCCGGGTGACCATCCAGGCGCTCGCGGGCGTGCTCGGCGGCACCCAGTCGCTACACACCAACTCCTACGACGAGGCGCTGGCGCTGCCCAGCGAACAGGCGGTCCGTGTCGCACTGCGAACCCAGCAGATCATCGCCGAGGAGTCCGGCGCAGCCGACATCGTCGATCCTCTCGGGGGATCCTACGCCGTGGAGGCGCTCACCGACGAGGTGGAAACCGAAGCGATGGCGTACATCGAGGAGATCCGGGAAATGGGTGACGGCTCGGTGCGCGAAGGCGTCCTGTCCGGGATCGAAAACGGCTTCTTCCACCGGGAGATCCAGGACGCCGCCTACGAGTACCAGGAGCGCGTCGAGGCGGGCGAAGAGACGGTCGTCGGCGTCAACGCCTACGAGATCGACGAGGACACCCGCCCGGAGATCCTGGAGGTGGACGAGACAGTACAAAAGCGCCAGCGCGACCGGCTCGAGTCGGTCAAGCGGGAGCGCGACGACGAGGCGGTCGAGGCAGCCCTTTCCGAACTCGAAGCGGTCGTCGCCGCCGGCGACAACGCGATGCCCGCGATCGTCGACGCGGTGAAGGCGTACGCCACGATGGGCGAGATCATGGACGTGTTCGAAGCACAGCACGGCAGCTACCAGGAAACCGTCGGCGTGGCATACTGAGGAGCCCCGGTCAAACTACACCAGCAATCGCAGGTACGGGCTGACGAACGCCTCGATCACCGCCGCCACCAGGATCAGGATCGCGATGCCGACAAGCACCCAGTAGGCGCGCCGGATCCCGTCGGCGAGATCCGCCCGACCGGCGCGTCCGACGACCCCCCGCAACGCGATCAGCCCCAGCCACAGGCCGAGCGCGCCGGCGATCAAGATTGCAGGGATCTCGACGATCCCGTGGGGGACGACGAACGCGAAAAGCTCCAGGAGGTCGACCTCGAGGCGGGCGATCGCGCCGAACGCGAGGCCGTTAAAAAGGATCGACACCGCCGCCGGCACCGCGAACGCGAGTCCGCCGGTGGCGGTGAGCACCGCGACCGTCCAGTTGTTCGCCGCGAAGTCGAAAAAGAGCCCGATCGGGTTCGTTCCCACGAGTCGCCCGTCGATTGAGGTCTCGACGATCCCGACGAGTCCGCCACCGATCACGATCCAGCCGATCGCGATCCCGGCAGCGAACAGACCGACGATCGTCGCGTGCAGCCCCGGCGTCTCCCGGACGAACGCGAAAAGCTCCCGCCAGCCGCGGGCGAAGCCGTCACGGGCCCGGAAGCGAAGCGGTCGGTGTTCCCGGAGATCCGGCGGCGGCGCCGACAGCTCCTCGCCCCGCGAGGCGGCGTAGAAGCTCACCTTCGTCGTCTCCAAAAGCGGCGTCGCCACCACCAGCCCGAGCAGGGCGACGACGCTTCCGGCACCCAGAAGCGAGAAGACGCCCCCGACGACGGCGAGTCCGACGAGGACTGAAAGCCCCAGCACCACGTAGGCGACGACCGCGAGCGGTTCGCGGACGAGGAACCCGAGGCCGCTTTTCAGCCCCGGGAAAAACCCCCGGCCGTCGACGACGATCGCCGGGCCGACGAACGCCAATAGCAGCTGCACCAGGAGGATGCCGACGACCGTCCCGAGGACTGCAAGGAGCCCGAGCCCGACGCCGGCGGCGCCGCCGGCGGCCATGGCGGTAGAAAGCAGTCCGAGTCCGACGAGCACGACGACTGCGAGCGCGACGAGCTCGACGATCAGAAGCGCGAGGAACGAACGCCAGTCGCGGAGAAACGTCTCCACGCCGGCCCGGGAGCCGTCCGCACCGCGAAGCGCACCGTAGACGCCGCCGAGACGGCCCGCCGACGCGACCGCGTTGAGCCCCACCGAGACGATCCCGGTGAGAACGAGCCCGACGACGACGATCGAAACCGCAAGCGGATCCGCGAGCGGCTCGAACACCGCAGCGAGTTCTTCGGGCGTCGCGCCGAGGAGCTCCTCGAGTTCCTGTTCGGGCGGTTGTCCGACCGTCTCCGGATCCCCGAACGGGTCCTGCGCCTCCCCGAAGGCCGGATCGTCGACCGGGATCGGTCCGATCTCGAGGGCGCGCTCGCGGAACGTCGCGAGCCCACTTCGGGCCCACAGCACTCCGGCAGCCAGCGCGAACGCGAGCAGGCTGATCACGCGACTCACCGCGGGGACGCCGGCACCGACGAGATACCACGGGAGAACGTCGTGGGGGCGATACACGAGCGTCCGGACGGCGTCGCGAACGCGGGAACCAATACGCATTATCGGCGGGTTCGTCCCGGAGTGTGGAGAATCTTATGTATCGTGTTCGATCGCTTCCATCATGGTCAAGACGCGGTCCTCTTCGCCCGGTAGCTGTTGGGGATAGGCACCGACGCCGATCACGAGGTCGTCGCCACTCTCGACCGCGCTGCTCACGTGGAGGTAGATGTCGATCTCTTCCCCACCTTCCATGCGAATTTCGCCGGCGAACTTCGTCTGGGTCGTGTCGGTGCCCAGAACGGTCACCGGCGCTTCGTGTTCAACCTCGAGATCGCCGATGTCGGCGTACTGGTCCTGAATCATCTCTGCGAGTTCCTCGTTCGAGCGGTCGTCGACGGGGTTGAACGTCCGGCCGAGAACCTCCACTTTCGGGGTCGAAAGCGCCGTGAAGATGGCGGCGCGGAGCTCGCCGAGCGGCCCCAGTTCGACGGCTTTTTCGTACTCTGCAGTCCGGTTGGTCACCTGGACGGTCTGAGACTGCCCGGCGGCTTCGAAGGTCCGCTCGATCACCTGTTGGTCGAATTCGTCGAGTTCGTATCCCGCGTCTCGAGCCACCGACTCGGGAACCTGGGCGAGCGCGGCTTCGAAGGCGACCGGCTCGTCGTTCAGTACGCTCGTACAGCCTGCCGACGTCGCCGCCAGCGTGATCCCGGCTCCGGCGATGAGTTCGCGTCGTCGCATGTGACAGCACCGAGGGACCGCAGGAACTTGAACCGTGGAGACCGTCCGACCGACTTGTCCCTAATTAAGCCGGATTAACGACGACAGGCCGGTTCGGCGTCGATCAGTCGACGTCGGGATCGCCAACCGAGTCGCCCTCGACCGCGTCGGACGCCCCCTCGTCGCTGCGTTCGTCCATCAGCCTGGCGGCACGGTCGGCCCAGCCGGCGTAGCCGAAGCCGTACGCCACCACCAGCGCCATCCAGACGTACGCCACGAAGACGCCGACGTACGCGCCCACGGGCCCGTAGCCGAGTGTCGATCCGAGCAGCCACGACAGCCCGAGGAAGAAGACGAACATACCGCTGAGCCGCGCGACGAACGGGATCCGGGTCTCGCTTGCCCCCTGCAGCGAACCCGAGAGCGACGAAAACGACACGAGCGCGACCGCAGAGAGCCCGTACACCTGGGCGAACGCCGCACCGTAGGCGAGCGCTTCGGGATCCTCCCGTCCGAACAGCTCCACGACGGCCGGATGGGTGACGACCGATTCGGCGAAGACCGCAAGCAGGATACCGATCGTCCCGACCGTAGCAATCCCGAGTCCGGCGACCGCCCAGCCGTTGAACCGCGCCTCGGCAGGGTTACCCGCCCCGAGTTCCTGGCCGACGAGTACGCTCGCGGCCACGTTGTACCCCCGCGAGAGCGGCCCGGTCACCTGCTGGTAGACGCGACGACCGATCTGGAATCCCGCGTTGACGACCTCCCCGAACCCCAAAAGGAGGGCGTTGAACGGGAACTCCGCGAGCTCCGAGCCGAACCCCTCCGCCATCCGTGGAGCGCCGACCTGGAGCAACTGTTTGGCGATGGTGAGATCGCGGGGACGGGCGAAGTTCGCCGGCGTCCAGGTGGTGTAGATCGCGGCGCACAGAAGCGTCGCCGTGAGGACGTTCGCGGTCGCGGTCGCGAGTCCCACCCCGACGATCTCGAGGCGAGGGAACCCGAACAGGCCGAGACCGAGAACGACCGAACCGGCGATGTTCAGGGAGTTGGCGGCCACGTTGACGTACATCGGCGTCCGCGTGTCGCCGGTCCCCTGAAGCGCCCTGGCGCCCACGAGCGCGACGTGGCGGGCGGGTGCGGTTGCAAAAATGATCGCGAGATACACCGCCCCCAGCGCCACCACTCGGTCGCTCGCGCCGAAGATCCGGATCGCGAACTCCCCGAGGAAGTAGCCGAACGCGACGAACGGGACGCCCGCGAGCAGGCCCAAAAGCAGCGCCTGGGTCACCACCTCGTCGCGGCGGGCGGTGGCGCCGGCGCCGGTGTCCTGCGAGGAGAGCGCGATCGCGCCGCTTCCCAGTCCCAGCCCGATCCGCAGCGGGAACCGGGCGTACAGGTCCGCCAGCCCGATCGCGACCACCGCCGCCGGCGAGAACAGCGCCGTGACGATCACGTCGGTCGTGCGCATCGCCGTGCGGAACGTCTGTTCGGCCATCACGGGCCAGGCGAGCGCGAACACCCGACGCCAGACGCGCCGCAGACGCGAGAGCATCTACAGTCCCGCTTGGACGGCGACGGTTTGACGCTACCGGAGGCGGCCCGACGCGCCGGCTTTTTGCCGAGCGCCGCCGGAGATGACGTGAATGGACGTCTTCGTGTACGGAACCCTCACCGCGCCCGATCGCGTCGGGGAACTGCTCGACTCGTTCGTCTTCGTCGGGGCGGCGACGCTCCACGGGCTCCACGCGGTGGAGGGGAGGTATCCGACGCTCGCGCCGGGCGGGCGGGTCGCCGGGCGACTCCTCCGCACCGACGAAATCGAACGGCTCGACCGATACGAAGGGGTCGATCGCGGCCTCTACGCCCGGGTTTCGGTTCCAGTCGAAGACGAACGCATCGCAGAAGCCGCCGTCTACGTCGGAGATCCCGAGCGACTCGACGCCGACGTCACCTGGCCGGGGACCGGTCCGTTCCGCGATCGGGTCGAGGAGTACCTCACAACCGAGAACGTCCGGATCGTCCCCACCCCGCCGAACGATCGCGGCCGAGACCCACCGTAACGGGTGTCAATTCACCAACGGTTGTGTGGGAATCATTCACTATGACGTTCGGCAGACACTCGTCATACGACAGAATATCCCGCCCCGGTCTTGCGGTTTTACTTTCACCTCGCCTGCCACACCTTTATATACTCTCGGGTACATCTCACACTTGCACGTCACACGCGTGCAGACTCAGTTCCCCCACCCTTTCGTTTCGGACACCGATCGATCAGCCCCGGGCTCGCCGTTCTCGTGGCGACGATCCGCCGGGGCATCGTTTCCATCGAAAACCATTAGCGTCCGCCCTCGCTGTGGTTCGTATGCTCACCCTCGAGGACGTGCTCGAAGCCGACGACCGGATCCGGGACGTCGTCCGGTGGACGCCGCTCGAGCGCTCCCACAGTTTCTCCGAGGAGACGGGAGCGGACGTGGCGTTGAAACTGGAGAACTTCCAGCGCACCGGCGCGTTCAAGATCCGGGGGGCGTTGAACCGGATCGAAACGCTGGACGCAGACCGGAAGCAAGCGGGCGTGATCACCGCCAGTGCGGGCAACCACGCACAGGGGGTGGCGCTTGCGGCGACCCGCGCCGGCGTCGACTCCACGATCGTGATGCCGAAGTTCGCGCCGATCTCGAAGGTGAAAGCCACCCGTCGGTACGGCGGAACGGTGATCCTCCACGGTGAGGACTACGACGCGGCACAGGCGCACGCACGCGAACTCGCCGCAACCGAAGACAGGACGTACGTTCACGCGTTCGATGACGAACAAGTCATGGCCGGCCAGGGCACGATCGGCCTCGAGATCGTCGAAGACTGCCCGGAGGTCGACACCGTCGTCGTCCCGATCGGGGGTGGCGGGCTGATCGCGGGGATCGCGACGGCCGTGACCGAACAGCTCGATGACGTCCGGGTGATCGGCGTGCAGGCGGCGGGAGCGTCCTCGGCAAAGGAGTCGCTCGAACGTGGGGAGATTTACGAGCGCGACCAGGTCGACACCATCGCCGACGGGATCGCCACCCGGCGGATCGGCGACAAACCCTTCGCGGTGATGCAAGAACGGGTCGACGAGGTGGTTACCGTCACGGATCGGGAGATCGCACTCGCGTTGACCCTCCTGTTAGAGCGGACGAAAGCGCTCGTCGAAGGGGCAGGAGCGGTGTCGCTTGCGGCGGTGCTGTCGGAGGCGTTCGACTACGAGGACGGCGAGACGATCGTACCGGCGCTTTGCGGCGGGAACATCAACCTCAATCAGCTCACGACGGTGGTGATGCGGGGGCTGGTTCAGCTCGGCCGGTACCTGAAGATCAGGACCGTGCTGAAGGATCGCCCAGGGGCGCTGCAGTCGCTCGTGGACATCATCGCCGAAAGCGGGGCGAACATCTACGCCATCCACCACGATCGGACCTCGCGCAAGGCGGCGGTCAACGCCGCCGAGGTGGAACTGGAGATCGAAACCCACGACACCGAACATGCCGAGGAGTTGATCGCGAAGCTTCGCAGCCGAGGATACGCGGTGGACGTACTCGACTGACGGACCCGTACCCGTGGTCTGTCGGGAACGAGAAGGGAGTAGCCGGGACCAAACGGGCAGGTAGGGACGAAAAAGGGAACAGGCCCCCGATCGGAACGGGAGTATGGAGTATCAGGAGCCGCAGTTCTTCGCGGTCATGCAGTACGCCTCGCGAGCGGAGGGCGACGTCATCGACATGGTGTCGGGCAACCCGGACTGGGAGCCGCCGGCGGCGCTCCGGGAGGGGCTTCGGGAGTACGCCGACGCCACCCCCGACGAGTTCCAGTATCCGCCCAGCGAGGGGCTGCGGGAACTGCGCGAGGAGATCGCCGCGAGACGCAACGTCGACGTCTCGCAGGTGGTCGTCACCAACGGCGCCGGCGAGGCGAACTACCTCGGGATGGCGAGCGCCCTCGACCGGGACGCCGGCGACGGCGTCGTACTCGTCGATCCCGTCTACCCGTACTACCCGGGGAAAGCCCAGATGCTCGGCGGGGAGCCGGAGCTGGTTCCGGCCCGGCGGGACGGCTCGCTGGACGTCGCTGCGTTGGTCGAGGCAATCGACGACGAGACGGCCTGCGTGGTGCTCAACACGCCGAACAATCCGACGGGCGCGGTGTACGACGTCGACAACGTCCGGCGGGTGATCGAACACGCCGCCGACCACGACGCGGTGGTCGTCGTCGACGAGGTGTACGACCACTTCGACTTCGGGGGGGAGTTCGAGAGCGCGCTCGCGATCGACGCGGAAAACCGGATCGTCACCAGCGCGTTCTCGAAGTCGATGGCGATCACGGGACTCCGGGTCGGATACGCCGTCCTGCCGGAGACGCTCGTGGGCGGTGCCAAGACCCGCCACATGCTGGTGAACGTGGCGACGAGCCGGCCGGCGCAGGCGGCGGTGTTGCGCGCGCTCCGGGAGACGGAGCCCGAGTACTACGAGCGAACCCGGGAGCTGCTCTCCGAACGGATCGACGCGTTTACCGACGCTCTCGACGCCGCCGGCGCAACGTACACGACGCCCGAGGGGTCGTTTTACGTGCTCGCCCGGTTCGACGGCTTCCCGGGGACAATGGAGAACGTACAGCAGTTGATCGACAAGGCAGGCGTCGCCGGCATGCCCGGCGAGACGTTCGGCTCGACGCGGGAGGACTGGATCCGGTTTGCGCTCGTGACACCTCGGGCGACCGAGGCCGCACAGCGGCTCGCGGAGTACTTCGAGTGACGAGCTGCGAGAACGGGGCAGCTACTCGGCGGTGTCTGGAAGCTCGTACTCCTCGGGGGCAGGGACGTAGAGGACGTCGATGGTGAAGCCGAGCGCCATCGGCAGCGCGATCATCACCGACAGCGCGACCGCGGGCGATCCCATGTCGAAGCCGATGCCGAGCGGCCCGGTAAACAAAAGCGTCGAGACGAAAAGCGGCACCGGCGGCACCAGCACAGAGTAGACGAGCCAGCCTCCGGTGGTCTTCAGGCGGATGCGGAAGAACCGCATCATGATCGCCGATCCGAGGGTGTGGAGACCGACCACCACGGCCAACAGCAGCAGGCTCACGACCGAAACCATACCCCGGATACGGCTGCGACGCTTTTCTCCCTGTCGGAGCGCGGTCGCCGTCTCGAGACCCGTCGGCGTCCGGCCGGTACCGCCGAGAAGCGAACCCTTATGGGTGAAACCGACCTACTCCAGGATATGAGAAGGGACGACCGCGACGACCCGTTCGGCGACATTTTCGACGAGATCGAACGGATGATGAACGAGGTGACCGGCGGGGGAGACGATCCGGGCTTCGGGACGGAGACGCACGTCGACGTGTTCACCGAGGAGGACGGCGTCCGGCTGGTCGCGGACCTCCCCGGCGTCTCGAAGGAGGACATCAACCTCCAGTGTGACGGGGAGATCCTCACCATAAGCGCCGTCAGCGCCCGCCGGGAGTACGACGAGCGGATCCGACTCCCGGTTCGGGTGGACGAACACTCCGCGAGCGCCCGGTTCAACAACGGCGTGCTCGAAGTCGAGTTTGACCGTGCCGACGACTCCGCGTCGATCGATCTGAACTAGCGAGCGATCGTTTTCGTCCGTTCCTCCCACTGCTACTCGTCGGCGAGGCTCCGGATCAGCCCCGCGAGTCGGTCGTAAAAACCCGGCTCGTACTTGTCGGCGTCGTCGACGGTCGGACGTGCGTTCGTCTCGTTTACGAGCCACCGGTCGTCCGTCCGGAGGAGGTCGACGCCGAGGTACTCGATCCCGAGCGTTCGGGCCGTCCGTTCCGCGAGCGTCCGCCCCCGCTCCGGGAGGTCGACCCCGACCGCCTCGCCGCCGCGGTGGACGTTGTGTTTCCATCTCCCCGCCCTGCGGGCCGCGTCGGGGAGCCGCCGTTCTACTGCGCCGACCGCGACGCCGTCGACGACCATCACCCGGTAGTCGCGCGCGGCGGGGAGGAATTCCTGGAGCAGATACGAACGGTCCCCGGTCGCATCGAAGTCGTGGACGAGATCCAGATAGTCGACGATGCCGGACAGCGAGTCGAGGTCATCGACCCGGGTGACGCCCACGCCCCTGGTCGTCGAGTTCGGCTTGACCACCAGCGGAAACCCGATCTCGCGGGCGGCGTCGACGACCGACGACTCCCCGACCGGGTTCGAGACGTATCGGGTCTCCGGAACCGGGATCCCCTCGCCCGCCAGTCGAGTGTACACCGCGGCCTTGTTTCGCGAGGTGGCCACCGCCCGGAGTCCGTTCACCCACGGAACCGAAAGCAGCGCGTCGACTGCGCCCCCTTCCATCAGCCGCGACGGATAAACGAAACCGACATCGAACCCCTCGAAGCGGTGGCTATCACCCTCGGAGACGTCGAACACGCGGCTCTCGCAGGGAACGTGCTCGACGGCGATCCCGCGATCGCCGAGCGGCTCCCCGATCCGGTCGAACGTCTCCCGTTTCGTGGCGACTGCGAGCCGGAGCATACCGCCCGAGAGAACGGGAAGAAGGAAAACCGCGTCGACTGTCTACCGGGGAAGCGCGGGCGAAGCCGATCAGGCGACAAGCAGCTTCTCGCCCTTCTCGACGACGATCCGGCAGGGCGGAGAGATCTTGTTGTACGCGCGGCGGAACGCCTCCTTTACGGTGTCGGCGTCCTCGACGCGACAGTAGGCGGTAAACACCGGCTCGTCGGCGCCGATCCGGGCGGCGGTGCCGACGGGCTTGCCGAACGACTGGCGCATCCCGTCGGAGACGCGGTCCGCGCCCGCGCCGGTCGCCTGCTTGTTCTCCCGGATCACGTGGTGGGGGAACTTCCGGAGCACCATCTTGTAGTTCTCCTGGCCGATCGCCTGCAGCAGGTGGCGGTTGGCCGACAGGCGGGCCGCCTCGAGGGCGCCGTGGCGGAGCTGGACCTCCTCTTCGACCCGGAGGCTGATGTGGACCGGATAGTCGTCCGGATCCGACTGCAGATTGCCCATGTTGTGCTGTGCGATCTTCGATCCCGGGATGCCAGTGACGTACTCCCGACGGGTGTACGCCGGTTTGCTGATCTCCCGGTACATGGAGGCGGGTTTGTCTGACATGCTTACTTGCCCGGAAAATCGCTCGTGGCGCGAATAAACCCTTCGAAAGCCCGAAGCGAGGATGTGACGACGTGCCACCGGCACCGAGCCAAGGATGTCCGACCGTCGGGATCAGCCGTCGGTCAGGCCGGTGTCGGTCACACCGGTGTCGTCCACGCCGGTGTCGGTCACGTCGACGTCGACGCCAGTCGGATCGAGTGCGACGTGTTCGAAGCCGCGCTCCGCGAGCAGTTCGGCGGCGCGGTCGGTGATCGAGGGCGAAACGAGGATCCCCCGCACCCGGGATTCGTCGCAGTCGCCACGGCCGGTACCGTCGGCAGCGTCGCCGACGGACCCGTCGACGCCGAGTTCGCGTTCGAGCGCGTCGACGTACCGTCCGAGCTGGCCCGCGGCGGCGGGGCCGACCCGCCGGCGCTTCAGCTCGACGACGACCGGCCGCCCCTCACTATCGACGCCGAACACGTCCATCGGGCCGGCACTGCTCTCGCGCTCGGTTGCTTTCGGCTCGAACCCGGGCTCGATCAGCGACGGGTTCGCGAGTATCGCCTCCTTGAGGTCGGCCTCGCTGCCGGCCACCTCGAGGTCGTCGCCGCCGGTGACCGCCATCGCCGACAGCTGGTGGACCGCCTCGAACCGGACGTCCAGCCGCTCGTCGGGGTTGGTGCGCTCGCTGCGCACCCGGAGACGGCCGTCCCGGACCGCCGCGTAGTGTTCGCTGCCCGGCGGCTGCCAGTTCACCGGCGTGCGCTTGGTCGCGGTGTGAACGAGCGCCGATCCGTCCGGCTTGAGTATCAGCAGCCGATCGCCGGCGCCGAGGCTGGATTCCGCCCGGCCGTCGTACTCGACGGTACACCGCCCGAAGACGGTCACGACGTCGTCCCGGTCGAGGGCGGCCGAAAGCTCCCACAGCGCCTCCCGGTGGGCCGGCTCGTGGAGGGTCGTCACGCTCACGAGCCAGTGTATGCTGCCGCCGGTCAAAAGGAGTGCGTCACGCGTCGGGATACGGGATCTCGATCCGCGTTCCGTCGTCCGGGACGAACGCGTCGCCGAAGATCGACTGTGCCTCCCGTTCGATCGGGGAGGGGTCGCCCGCGTACCGCGAGGAGATGTGCACGAGTGCGAGTCGCTTTGCACCCGCCCGGTCGGCGATCCGGGCGGCCTCTCTGGCCGTCGAGTGGGCCGTCTCGCGTGCGCGATCGGCGTACTCCGACGCAAACGTCGCGTCGTGTACCAGCAGGTCGGCGTTTTCGGCGATCTCGACGGTCTCGTCGACGGGTCGCGTGTCGCCGGTGTAGACGAACCGCCGGCCCGGGCGCGGCACGCCGACAACCTGTTCCGGGTGGATGACGCGCCCGTCGTCGAGTTCGACGGCTTCCCCTTCGTGGAGTCGGCCGTACGCCGGGCCGGGCGGGATTCCCAGCTCCTCTTCGGCCTTCTCCCGGTTGAACTTTCCCGGCCGATCGTCCTCGATCAGCGCGTACCCCTGTGCTCTGGTGCGGTGGTTCGTCCGGAACACGCGAACCTCGTACTCTTCCGCCCGGAACGCGACGTTTCCCGGGGAGACTTCGTTGATCCGGATCGGGAAGTCGGGATCGTGACCGCCGGCCCGGAGCAGCGACTTCACGTGAGTCCGGGTGTTCGGCGGGCAGTGGATCGAAAGCGGCTCCGTCCGGTCGTTGAAGTCCCACGTCTGGACCAGTCCGGGAAGCCCCAGAACGTGATCGCCGTGGAGGTGAGTGAGAAACACGTGCGAGACTGAAAAACCGGTCCCGAACCGCATCATCTGCCGCTGGGTCCCCTCGCCGCAGTCGAACAGCAGCCGATCGCCCTCGCGGTTGACCACGAGGGCGCTGGGGGCCCGCTCGGTCGTCGGAACGGCCCCGCCAGTGCCGAGAAACGTCACGCGGAAAGACATGGGCGTGACTCCGGCGGCGGTTTTTAAACCAGTGTCGGATCCGCCGGACCGTTGCGATCGACGCGTTCTTTTCCGCGCCGCCGGAACCCCGGAACGATGCGAACCGCGCTCGCGTATCCGTTTCGGGGGGACGGTCGGTTCGACGCCGTCGCCGTCGGCGGCGGCCTCCACCTGCTTGCGGTCTGGCTACCGGTGGTTCCGTTCCTCGCGGTGGCCGGATACCTCCTCCGCGTACTCGAGGAGACGGCCGAGGCGCCCCGACTCCGGGACGCAGGTCGCCCCGGCTGGCGGCCCGTCGGTCCGCTGCTTCGGGACGGTGTGGTCGCCGCAGGGATCTGTCTGGCGTATCTGGCCGTGCCCGTCGCGTTGCTGGTCGTCACGCTCGGCGGTCCGCTCGAACAGGTCGATCCGACGGGGAGCGCCGACGGGCTCTTGTTCCTGGTCGGCTCGACGGTCGTGTTGCTGGTCTCCCTCGCGGCCGTCTATCCGCTTCCGGCGGCGCTCGCTGCGTACGCCCGTCGCCGTCGGATCCGCGCGGCGTTCGACCGGCGGCTGCTCGGGACCGCCACGCGGGACGGGGGATACCTGTTTGCCGTTGTCGTCGCGGCGACCGGGCTCGCTATCGCGGCGGCGGCGTACGCCCCCCTGAACGCGGTCGCGCTCGGCTTCTTTGTCGCGTTCGTCATCGAGGTCGCCGCCGCTGCACTGGTGGGTTCGGCTGCCGGCTCCGCGTGGGAACGGGCCGGGTGGGGAGAACGAGCGGAGTAGTGAGAACGGGCCGGGTGGGGAGAACGGTCGGCGACCGGTCGGCGGTGAAGCTACAGCCTCGGGGCGTCCATGTCGGCGTCCTCGAGCGACCGATTGTGAACCGCCTCGCCGGACTCGGCGTCGAAGAGGTGGATCGCGTTCAGCGGGATCCCGATCGAAACCGCCGATCCCGCCTCGATGCGTCGGAGTCCCTCGATCGTAGCCGTGAGTTCGGGGCCGTCCGCAAGCGAAAGGTGGACGCTGTTTTCGTTACCCATCGGTTCGACGACGTCGACGGTGCCGCGGAAGCACCGGTCGGGCTCGACGCCGGTCGGCGTCTCCAGTTCGCCGTCGGATGGATCGCCGGCCTCCCCGTCGACGGCAGCATCGATTCCGGGGCCGATGCGGATGTCCTCGGGTCGGATACCGAGCGTAATCGCCTGTCCATCGACGACCGCGTCAGCCGCCTCGCCCGACAGCGGATATCGCAGTTTCCCGACGGCGAGCGTCCCCGACTCCACAGTCGTCTCGAGGAAGTTCATCGACGGCTCGCCGATGAAGCCGGCGACGAACCGGTTCGCCGGCCGGTGGTACGCCTCCAGTGGCGTTGCCACCTGCTGGAGCCGACCCGAATCGAGGATCGCGATCCGGTCGCCCATCGTCATCGCCTCCGTCTGGTCGTGGGTGACGTACACCGTCGTCGTTCCCAGATCAGCCTGGAGCTGCTGGAGCTCCGTGCGCATCTGGGAGCGGAGCTTGGCGTCGAGGTTCGACAGCGGCTCGTCCATCAAAAACACCGCCGGGTCGCGGACGATCGCCCGCCCGAGCGCGACGCGTTGCTGCTGTCCCCCCGACAGAGCGCCCGGCTTGCGGTCGAGCAGCTCCGGGATGTCGAGCAGTTCGGCGGTCTCTTCGACGCGCCGATCCATCTCCTCGTCGGAGAGATCCGTCGACTCCTCAAGGCCGAACCGCATGTTCCCCCGAACGGTCATGTGGGGGTACAGCGCGTACGACTGGAACACCATCGCGATGTCGCGTTCTGCGGGAGGACGCTCGTTGATCCGTCTCCCGTCGAGCCGGATCTCGCCGTCAGTCACCGTCTCGAGCCCGGCGACCATCCGGAGCGTGGTCGATTTCCCGCAGCCGGACGGCCCAACGAGGACGAGGAACTCCCCGTCCGCGATGTCGACCGATACGTCTTCGACGGCGACGACGGATTCGTCGCCGTCGCCGAACACCTTCGTCACCGCATCCAGTTCGAGTTGTGCCATGAGTTATGTCTCCCCCGCAACGCCTTTCGCGAACTGTTCGCCGAAGAGGACGTACACTACGAGCGTCGGCAGTGCCGCGATAAACGCCCCCGCCATCTGGAGGTTGTACTGCTGGACGAACGACCCCTGGAGCTGGTTGAGCGCGACCGTCACGACATTGTTGCCCGGATCCGAGATCAGCACCAGCGCGAACAGCAGGTCGTTCCAGATCTGCGTGAACTGATAGATCAGCGTGACCGCAAAGATCGGCACCGAAAGCGGGAGAATGATCCGACGGTAGATCGTCGCGGCGGAGGCGCCGTCCAGCCGGGCCGCCTCCAGCATCTCGTCGTCGATCGTCGCGTAGTACGACCGGAACAGGACCGTACAGATCGGCACGCCGTATGCAGCGTGGGTAATGCTCAGGTGGATGAGTCCATCGTAGTCGTCGACGACCGCAAGCGGGATCCGACCGGCGAGGTCGACGAACGACCAGAACTGCGTCAGCGGCACCAGCACCGACTGGTACGGCAGGAACACCCCCGAAACGAACAGCACCAGTACGCCGAGCTGTCCCCGCCAGCTCAGGTTGGTGAGGCCGTACGCCGCAAGCGAGCCCAGAAGCGCAGACAGTACCGTCGCCGGCACCGCCATCAGCAGGCTGTTTACGAGCCCCTCGCGCAGCCGGTCGAACGCCACCTGCCAGGCGGCGGTCGTAAACTCCCCGGGCGGCGGCGGCGCGAACGGGGTCGTCTGCGTGAAACCCGTCTGAGTCTTGAAGGCCGTCACCAGTCCGGACTCCAGTGGCGCGAGGTAGAACGCCACCATCGCGAGCAACACCGCGTACAGGCCGATCCGGCTCCGGTCGATCGCACCGAGTCCACCGAAGAAGCTGTCGTCAGAACGGTCCTCGCTCATAGTTCACCCCGCCTGTACTGGAGGTAGAGGTACGGTCCGATGACGCCCAGCGCCATCACAAACAGGACCATCGCGACCGCCGCACCGTAGGCCCACTGGAGTCGGTCGAACGCGACCCGATACATCATGACCGCGAGGATGTCCGCCGAACGGCCGGGGTTGACCCCGAACAGGACGAACAGGAAGTCGAACGCCTTGAGCGCGAACACCATCAGCACAACCGCTGCCGACATCGTCGAGGCCCGCAGTTGCGGAACGATCACCCGCCAGTAGAGTCTGATCGTGCTGGCACCGTCGATCCGGGCGGCCTCGTACTGGTCGGTCGGGATCGCGCGCAGGCCGGCGAGATACACCACCATGCAGTAGCCCGAGAACTGCCACATCAACGCGAAGATGATCGCCGCGAGCTTGAATCGCGGATCCGCGAGCCACGCCTGCGCGAGGAAGTCGAGATGCACCGCCCGCAACGCCTCGTTTATCAGCCCGATCCGCGGGTTGTACAGCCACGACCAGAAGATCGCCGTGACCACGAACGACAGGCTCATCGGGAGCAGGTAGATCGTCCTGAAGGTGTTTTCAAACCGGATGTCTCGATCCACGAGGATCGCAAGCACCAGGCCGAGCGCGAGCGACAACACCGTGAACACGACGAGCAACACGAGCGTGTTCCGGAACGCGGCGATAAAGGACGCGTCCGTGAGCAGGGTCCGATACATCTCGAGGGTGAACTCGTCGTACGTCGGCTGTCTGAGTCCCTCCCACCCCGTCAGCGAGATGACGAAGTTCCACGCCACCGCGCCGTACACGAAGATCAACACGAGCAGCCCCGGCGGGCCCCAAAACGGAAGCGACTCGACGAACTCGCTCCGGCGAAGTCGATCGATGAGGCTCGTCTCCGGTGTCCCGGCGCCGTGTGCCGGTTCGACGCCGCCGTCGGTCCGGAGACAGCGGTCGCTGGCGGCGACGCTATCGTCGCTTTCGGCGACGTTCTCCGCTGTGCTCTCCCCCGCTACGTCGTCATCTCCCGCGCCGGCCCGGCGCAAAACCCGCCCCACCATGGGGCGTCAGAAGGCGTTGCTGATCGCGTCGAACGCCTGATCGACGTCGAGGTTCTCGTTGAAGTTGGCGAACGCCTCCTCGAGTTCGGAGTGAACCGCCGGCGGAGCCGCCGTCCCGTGGGCGATCGTCGGCGGCTGGGCCGTCGACTCGCCGAAGTCCTCGAACTGCCTGGTGAGGAACGGTCCGAGATCGTCCGTCGGCACGTCGGTGCGCGGCGGGATCGACCCCTTGATCGGATTGAATCGCTCCTGGGCGTCGACGCTGCCGGCGTACTGGAGGAACTGCTCGGTCGCGTCGGGCGAGGGGTTGTTCGTCGGGAAGACGAACGAGTCGATTACGGAGTGGTACACGCCATCCGTCCCCGGGAACGGCACCATATCCCAGCTGTCGCCGAACTCGAAGCCGTCCTCTGCGCGGTACTGTCCGGCCGCCCAGTCACCCTGGTGGATGAACGCCGCGTCGCCGGCGATGAGCTGACTGTTCCCCTGGTCCCAGGAGATAGAGCCGGCGTCCTCGGGGTAGTAATCGGCGTAGTCGGCCAAAAGCGACAGCGACTCCCGGATCTCGTCTTCGAGCGCGTCGACGTCGCCGTCGACGAACGAGGTGTACGCGTCGACGCCGTGTTGTCCCAGGAAAACATCCTCCCACAGCTGCAGCGACGACCACGGCGACTGCGTCTGGTGAGCCAGCGCGGCGACGCCGGTCTCGTCGGCGACCGTCCCGAGGACGTCGAGGAGCTCGTCCGGATCCTCGATGGCGGCCGGGTCGACGCCGGCGTCCTCGATCACGTCGACGTTGTAAAACAGGTTGTTCATCCGATGGATGTTGATCGGGACCGCAACCAGGTCGCCGTCAGGCCGCGAGAGGTCGACGATGTCGTCCAGGTACGCATCGCGCATCTCGTCGCTCCAGACGGTGTCCCCGATGTCCTCGAGCAGGTCGGCGTCCGTATACGGCGTAAGCGCCTGTCCCGGCCAGATCTGGAACGTACTCGGCGGGTTGCCGTCGAGGACGCGGTTCTGGATCACCGCGTCGATCGCCGACCCCGCGCCGCCCGGTGCGGGGTTGTCGACGATCTCGACGTCGGGATGCTGCTCGCGGAACCCGTCCAAGAGCGCATTGTACGCCTCCTCCTCGCCGCCGGCAGTCCACCAGTGGACGATCTCCAGATCACCCTCTTCTGCCGGTTCCGGCTCCGTTTCCGCGTCGTCCTCGTCGTCATCCTCGTCCTCGCCGTTCTCGTCGAGGTCGAGGTCCTCCTCGGGATCGTCCCCGGCACAGCCGGCGACGCCCGCGACGCCGACCGCCCCGGTCAGCGCGATGTACCGCCGTCTTGAAACGTGCCGCTCGTCTTCGGTCTCTGTTTCTCGTGTCATGCGTAACCAGTTAGCCCTCCTGCAGCAAGTAACTTAACGATTATGATAAATTAACAATAATGTGGATAAATTGTCCCACGACAGTGCAAACCGGAAACGCGATCGATCGCGCAACGCGGGGTCGGGTTCCAAGCAGCCGAAAACCGGACCGACCGATTGATATCCGTCGGTCGGCAAACCCGACTCGATGGACGGCCCGCTGTGGACCGAACGGCACGCGCCGACGCTCGAGGAACTCCCCCAGAGTGAGGCCCGCGAGAAGCTCCTTCGAGCGGTCGACGAGCCGATGAACCTGATCGTCCAGGGACCACGCGGGGTCGGGAAGACGGCAGCGGTGCGGGCGCTGGCTCGGCGCACACACGAGGACCCGGACGCCGACCTGATCGAGATCAACGTCGCGGACTTCTTCTCCCGGAGCAAAAAAGAGATCCGCGAGGACCCGCGGTTCGCCTCCTTCCTCGCGGGGCGGTCCCGGATGGCGAAACGGGACATGATAAACCACGTGCTCAAGGAGTCGGCGGGCTACGCGCCGGTGTCGGGGTCGTTCAAGACGGTCTCGCTGGACAACGCAGAAGAGATCCGCGAAGACTTCCAGCAGGCGCTTCGCCGGGTGATGGAAAAGCACCACCGAACGACACAGTTCGTCATCACCACCCGCCAGCCCACGAAGCTGATCCCGCCGATCCGGTCGCGGTGTTTCCCGGTCCGACTTCGGGCGCCGACGGCCGAGGAGACGATGGCGGTGCTCGCCCGGATCTGCGAGGCCGAGGAGGTGCCGTACGACGACGACGGCCTGGAGTTCGTCGCGAGCGCCGCCGGCGGGAACCTCCGGCGGGCGGTGTTGAGCGCACAGGCGACCGCCGTGGGACAGGAGGAAGTGACGATGACCGCCGCCTACGAGACGCTCGGGGAGGTCGGCGACGACGAGGCGATCCGGGGGGCGCTGTCTGCCGCGAAGGAGGGAGACCTCTCGACCGCCAGATCCGAACTCGACGACCTGCTCGATGAAGGCTACGGCGGGCAGGAACTGCTCCGGGAACTGTTGGGCGTCGCCAGGGCGGGGTCGAACTACAGCGGCAGGGAACTGGCCCGACTCCACCGACTCGCCGGCGACGCGGACCGCGACCTCGCCGCGGGGACCGACGACCTGGTGCATCTCACCCACCTGCTCGCGGCGTGGGGGCAGGGCCGGGAGACGCTGGATCCGCCGCCGATCGGCAACGGCGAGGGGTGAAAATGCCGTTCGGACAGCTTCCCCGCGTGGCTCTCGCGCCCGGCGCGTGGCGATACGCCGCCCCGCTTTTTGCGGTGGGCTTTCTGCTCCCGGTCGCGCCGTTGCTCGCAGTTGCGGGACTCGCGGGGGGCGTCGCTGTACTGTGGTTCCACCGCGATCCATCCCGGACACCGCCGGAGAGCGGGTTCGTGGCGCCGGCAGACGGACGTGTGTCGGTGCTCCGGACCGAGGGCGACCGGGTTCGGGTGGGGGTGTTCCTCAACGTCACCGACGTCCACGTCTGCCGGGCGCCAGCGGACGGCGTCGTCGAGACCGTCGACCACCGAGGCGGCGCACACCGTCCCGCGTTTTCGAAGGATTCCGACCGCAACGAGCGCGTCGACGTCGACTGCGGGCGCTACGAGGCGAGCCTCATTGCGGGCGCGTTCGCCCGGCGAATCCACCCGTACGTCGAGCCGGGCGAGCCGCTTCGTCGGGGCGAGCGCGTCGGCCACGTCTCGTTCGGCTCGCGTGCGGACGTGTTGCTTCCGCCGGACGTCGATCGCGAGGACATCCGGGTTCGAACGGGGGATCGGGTTCGCGCCGGCGAGACCGTGATCGCACCGGAGCCGGCGTCGGTGCCTTTATAAGTCGGCTTCATCGCTTGAGAAGCCGACAAAGCTTTATCTTACAGCCGTTCGGAATCGAATGTACCGCCTATGGATCCGGAAACACTCCAGTCGAAGATCGAAGAGAGCGGCGAACTGATGGTCAACGTCGAGGAGTTCGAGATCCCGCTCGAGCTGCACATCCACGACACGACGTTCGACGGCAGCCAGGTCACCCTCGAACTGTCGGACGGGCAGCTAACCTTCGACACCGAGTCGGTGACCGGCTACTGGAAGCATTACCACAGCCTGGCCGACTACGGCCTCGAATAGTCGGACGGGTTCCGACCGTCGACGCGACGTTTTCTTCGGTCGCTCATCACCCCTTATAAGTCCATCCAGCCGCAAGACGTCGTATGGACGAGCGGTGGAAACACGTCCTCCGGCAGCGCATCCGGGAGCTCGGCCGCCGCTACGAGGAGGCCAGACACGCCTACTGGGAGGGAAAGGAGGACGCCGAGAGGGAGCGCGACCGCTCGGGCGCAAAGCGCTACGACCTGCCGGCCGACGAGGACGGAAACGCCCGGCTGGTCTGCCGTCGATACGCCGAACGACGGCCGGTTCCCGTCGACCGGAAGGGCCGGCCGGCGTGTTTCGAGCCCGATCACCCGGACTGTGAGGGGTGTCGGGAGGACATCCGGGACGGAACCGTGGAAACCTACGACGACCGAACCAGCACGACACACTGAAAAGGGATCGAATTGACGACAGTCGACGCGAACACCGGAGGAACGAACCGAGCTACCGGGTCGGCCGACAGGGCCCAGTCCGAGACGATCGGGAGCGTCCTCATTCTCGCGCTCGTCGTGATCCTCGTCTCGACGGTCGGGCTTGCGGGCCTTGCGGCGATCGGCACGTTCGCCCCCGCCGAACCAGCAGCGAGCGTCGGCGTCGACGGCGTCGTCGACGGCGAGGAACTGACCCTCGTCGTGGTACACGAGGGGGGCGACGCGCTGTCTCCCGACGAGGTCGTGCTGCTCGTCGGCGAGGGCGAGGACCGACAGCGCCTCGAGTTCGCGGACGCCACCGGCGACGACGCCACGTTCCGACCGGGCGACCGGCGGGAACTAACCGCTGCCCCGTTCGATCCACCGGTCCGGGTGCTGGTCCTTCACGCTCCGAGCGGCGCAACGCTCGGCGACGGAACCATCACGGGTTCGAGCCCCTCGTGAGGTGCCGGTTGGCTGCTCTCTGCTACGTTTCGTCTTCCTCGCCGGCGTCCGCCGCGGAGAGTCCGTCGTCGCCCCGTTCGAGCGCCTTCGGGACGTCGTGGTACTCCGAATAGCCGTCGAACCACCGCGCGATACGTTCGATCCGGTCGACGACGTGGCCCGGCTCGCCCGACCGCGAGAGCTCGTGTCCCTCGCGGGGATACCGGACGAACCGAGTCTCGACGTCGTTCTTCCGGAGGATTCGGTAGAACAGTTCCGCGTCCGAAATCGGCGTCCGGTAGTCGTCCTCGCTGTGGATGAGAAGAGTCGGCGTCTCCACCTCGTGAGCGTGGCCGGCTGGCGACTGCTCCCAGAGGAACTCCGGCTCCTCCCAGGGGGTCGTGTCGAAGTCGCCTTCGACCAGCTTGTACGCCCCGTCGGTCGACCCGTAAAAGCCTGTGAGGTGATAGACGCCGCGCTGGGAGACCGCCGCCCGGAAGTAGTCGGTGTTGCCGACCGTCCAGCCGGTCATGAACCCGCCGAAGGAGCCGCCGGTGAGAAAGACGTGTGACTCGTCGACGTACTCGCGGTCGGCGACCTCCCGGACGCCGGCCATCACGTCGGTGAGCGTCGCCTCCCCCCAGTCGCGCTCGATCGCCTTCATGTACTCCTCGCCGTAGCCGGCCGACCCGCGGGGGTTCGACCAGAAGACGACGTACCCCCGAGCCGCGAGCGTCTGGAACTCGTGCCACATCGTCCCGCTGGTCGACCACATCGCGTGAGGGCCGCCGTGGATCTCGACGACCAGGGGATAGGAACCCTCGGGATCGAATCCGGGCGGCGCCAGCACCCAGCCCTCGACGAGACCCTGTGTAGACTCGAACGCGAGGGGTTCGGGTTCGCCGACGTGGACCGAGTCGAGATACGCCTCGTTCAATGTGGTGAGCCGGTTGAGGTCCTCCGCGCCGCCACCCGGCGAGACGAACACGTCGCCGGGGTGATCCCACTGGGACATCGCGACCGCGACGGCGACATCGTCCGAGTCGGCGTCGTCCCCGGAGCCGTCCCCGTCTGATCTCCCCTCCCCGTCGCCGTCGGCGGGAACGCCGACGTCCATCCCCGCGAGAGTCCCCTCGCGAACCAGCCGCGACGGATCGTCGCTCCCGTCACCGGGCACCGCCCACACCGACGTTTTCCCCTCGTCCGGAGTGGTGAAGTACAGCGTTTCCTCGGCGGGTCCCCACCGCGGGGCGGCCTCGTAGCCGAGCGTCCGGTCCAGCCCGGCGGTGACGTCCGTGACCTCAACGTCCGCCGGATCCTCCGTCTCGGCCGCCTGGGCGGCGTCGATCACGTGAAGGTCGGCCTGCTGGAGCGACGCCTGCTCGGCCTCGACGTGAACGAACGCAACCGACCCGTCCGCCGTCGCTGCGAGCCCGGTCCCCCAGCCGGTCGTGCGGTGGAGCCGTTCGACCGACTCTGCGTCGGTGTCGTACGCGAGGATTCCGTACTCCAGCGAGTCGTCCGGGTCCTCGCCCACCGACTGCGTGAAATACAGCGTCGACTCGTCGCCCCACGCCGGCCCGTTGAAGTCGGCGTCGCCCTCGATCGTCGGGGAGATCGCCGTGATCTCCTCTCCCGATTCGTCGTTGTCGTCTCCCTCCTGCCGTTCGGCGTCGAGGTCGACGACGTACACGTGTGACCGCCGTCCGTCGAAGTACTGCTGCATCGACCGGTAGACGGTCCGGTCGATCACGCGGGGATCCGGTTCGTCTGGCTCGTACTCCTCGTCGACGCCTCGATCCCGTCCATCCGCTCTATCCTCCTCGGAGATCGACTGAACGAACGCAATCCGACCTCCGTCCGGCGACCAGTCGATCGAGCTCACGCCGCCGACGACGTCGGTCACCTGGCGGGCCTCGCCGCCGTCGACGGGCAGTACCCACAGCTGCTGTCTGTCGTCGTCGGCTCCGCGGGTGGAGGTGAACGCCAGCCGGTCGCCCTCCGGGCTCCATCTCGGCTCGGCGTCGACGCCCTCCGCGAGCGTGAACCGCCGGGCGGGCCCGGAACCGTCGGTCGGGACGACGTACACCGTCGCCTCGACGGACTCCTCGTCGTCGGGGATCGTTCGGACGAACGCGACGCGGTCGCCGTCGGGGGAGAGTCGGGGATCTGTCGGTTTGGCGATGTCGTGGTAGTCGTTCGCCTGAATCCGCTGCATACCCCCGACTCGGTGGGCTACGGGAAGAACGTTCGGAAGCCGGAAGCGGTCGGCTTCCGCGCCCGCGCCGCGATCGATGCGCCGTTCCGCCCTCGGGTCCGCCGACAGTCACCTGTCCGTCTCGGAAAGCACCGCCGCCACGAGCTCCCGCGTCTCCCGCGCCTCCGACAGTCGGTCCTCGAGCTCCCCGCTCGCGAGCAGCTCCAGTCCCTCGTCGGACAGCTCCTCGCGGGCTCGGGCGGTCCGGCGGAGTGTTGCGTACTCGTCCTCGCGAGTGAGCGACCTGATCTCCCTGAGGTGAACCACCGGCTCTTCGGCGTCGAGCCTGGAGACAACCGGGATCAGCTCCTTGATCCGGTACTGCAGTTCGTCGGCCGCCGCGGGCGGCCACTCGATCGAAAGCGGCGCCGCGTCGATCCGGTCGAGATACGTTCGATGGACTGCGACGGTCGTCCTGAGCGCCCCCGGATCGTCGACGTAATGCTCCAGTTTCGAGGGGGAGTAGTCGACGTACTCCAAAAGCGTCGGGAGCGGCTCCTCGCCGGCCGATGCGTCCTCGACGTACTCCTGGAGCTCCCGCGGCGGCTGGTCGACCTCGACCAGCGGGTACCGCTCGGTGCGCTCGATGAACTCGAACAGCGCCCGCGCACTGGCCTCTCGTTTGAACGACTCGAACGCCTCGTTGACCGCGTCGTTGTACGCCTCGATCGGCTCCCGGAGTCGATCGACCGGTGCGTCGGGATCGACGTCTGCGAAGTCGGCGACCCGCTCCAGCGTTTCGATCCGCTCGTCCAGCGCCGACAGCGCCTCGTTGGCGTTGCGCCGGGCGAGACGGTAGGCGTCGACGGCGTCGTCGCGTTCCTCGAGCAGTTCGACGTACTCGCCAGGGGTTTCGAGCGCCTCCCGAGCGGCCGCGAAGTCCGACGCCGAGAGCCGGCGCTTGTCGACGGCCTCCCGTGCGGCCTCGAAGGCGTCGACGGCGAGCGCGTCGTCGGCGACGTCGACGGCCGCCGAGAACTTGCTTTCGAACGTGAGATACGCCCCGAAATCCCCCGTGCCGGTGGCGTCGTCCTCGTAGCTGTCGAGCACCCGATGTGCACGGCGGTAGGCGTCGGCGGCCGCCTCCACGCGGTGGGTTCCGAGGTCGTCGATGCGACGCTCGATCGCCCGGAGCTCGTCGTAGCGCTCCCGGAGTTCGGCGGCCGCCTCGCCGGCCCGAGCGAGAATCGATGCGGCCGACCCGGGGGTGTCCGCTCCGCCGACAGTGTCGGTTCCGTCAGCCACCTCAGTACACCTCGTCGGGGTCGAAGACGCGCTCGCCGACGTGTTCGCCGTCGATGGTCCGGTAGAAACACGAGCGATGGCCGGTGTGGCACGCGCCGCCGTCCTGTTCGACGAGATACAGCAGGGTGTCGGCGTCGCAGTCGACCCGGACCTCGACGATCCGCTGGAGGTGGCCGGAACTGGCACCTTTCTTCCACAGCTCCTCGCGCGATCGGGAGTAGTAGTGTGCAAAGCCGGTCTCGCGGGTGCGTGCAAGCGCCTCCGGCGTTACGTACGCCAGCATGAGCACCTCCCCCGAGTCGGTGTCCTGGGCGACCGCGGGGACGAGGCCGTCCTCGCCGAAGTCGACGGGGACGTCGCCTTCCTCGGACGTCGCCGCCCCGGAAGCGACTCCGCCGTCGTCGGTGTCGGAAGTCATGATCGGATCAACGCGACCCCGGTGAATAGGCCTTTTGTGTGGGGCGGGACCCGACCGGCCACGCGACCGACACTAGTCGTAGTTGAGATTCGTGAGCCGGTAGTGGGTCGTCGCGTGGTTCCGGATCACAACGAGATAGTAGGCGTCCTCGAGCCGCTTTAGCTCGACGTCGAACTCGCCCGGATTACCCGGATTCAGCGACGCCGGAGAGTCCTGTAGCGCGAACGAAAACGTCCCCGAGTTGCCCCGAACTCGGCTCGATTTCCTGGCTTTCGCGTGGATGAGTTCCCCGTTCCGCTTTACCTCGAGTGCTCCCGTGAGCTCCCAAGTGTTGTCGCGGTACCGGACGGACTCGCCCTCGAGTTCGGGCTTTTCGATCTCGACCATGTTCGGGTCGACGCAGGGAGGCCCATTATCGTTTGGGTCGAAAGCGGTCGGGAGCGGTGCCGGGAGTTTTGCCCCGAGCAGCGACGCTCACTCCGCGCGCCGTCCGGCGTGTCCCGGATAGTCCCGCTCGAACCGGTCCTCGATCTCCCCCCGAGAAAGTTCGATGACGGTCGGCCGCCCGTGCGGACACGCATATGGGTTCTCACAGTCGTCCAGTTTTGAGAGCAGTTCCACGACCGAACCGTCAGTGAGTCCGGTGTTTCCGGTCACTGAGGGGTAACACGCCAGGTCAGCCAGCAGGTCGTCGACAGCTTCGAGGACGGACTCGCCCGCGTTGGCGTCGGTGCGTGCGAGTCCGACGAGCACGTCACGGAGGAGTTCCGGCTCGAGCGCGGCGTCGAACACCGCCGGGACCGCACTCACTTCCACGGTACGGTCGTCGACGCGGTCGGCCTCGAACCCGAACTCGGCGAGGCGATCGGCCGTCCCGTCGGCGTCGAAAAGCGTCGCCTCCCGCGCGGTGAGTTCGAGTTCGACCGGCTCGGCGAGCGCCTGGGCCGGCGGACCGTCGGCGAACGCTCCCCGGAGCCGCTCGTAGTTGATCCGCTCGTCGGCGGCGTGCTGGTCGATCAACACGAGCCCGTCGTCGGCCTCGCCGAGCACGTAGGTGTCGAACAGCTGGCCGAGGATCGACAGCCGCGGGAGCGACTCGTAGGCTCGCTCGGCGTCGGTCGTCTCCCCCGAGAGAGTCCGCTGGCTCGTCGGCTCCGAGGCGTCGAACGTTCCGTCGATAATCCGTCGAGCGTTCTCGTCGGAACCGATCGACGCGTCATCGTCGGGGCCCATCGAGGTGTCGCTTCCCCGGTCGGCGATCCCCGCCGCCCCGGAGCGATCGATCCCGTCGACGGTCCACCCGTCCTCGTCCGCCGGGGAGACGCTTTGGGTGTCTCCGGTTTCGACCTCGTCAGTGGCGCCTGTGTCGTCTCCCGTACCTGTGTCGTCTCCCGTACCTGTGTCGTCTCCCGTACCTGTGTCGTCTCCCGTACCTGTGTCGTCTCCCGTACCTGTGTCGTCTCCCGTACCTGTGTCGTCGACGACATCGCTGACGTCGACGTCCGTTCCGGTCGTCGATTCGGCACCCGCTCCCGAGAGGTCTCCGGGCCCCTCGTCGATATCGGCCGCAGCCTCGTCGAACTCCGCGACTTCGTCGGGGGCCTCCGGCGACACCGATGTTTCCTCCGGCGACACCGGCGTCTCCGCGGGGGACGACCGTCCCCGTGGCGCCGACGACCGGAGGATGCCGTGCTCTAGAAGCGCGTCGCTGACGGCAGTTTCGACGGCCGATTGAACCGCCTCCGGGTCGTCGAACCGGACCTCGAGCTTCCTGGGGTGGACGTTCGCGTCGACCGCCCCGGTCGGGAGTTCGACGAACAGCACGGCGAAGGGATATCGCTCGGGGGCGAGCTGTCCACCGTAGGCGGACAGTACCGCGTTCCGGAGCTCGCTTACGGTCACGTACCTGTCGTTGACGAACGTCGCGAGATACTCCCGGGTCGCACGGTTCACTTCGGGCTCGGAGACGAGCCCGTGGACGCGATCGACTGGCGTGTCGAGGTCGGTGGCGGCGGCATCGAACTCCACCGCGATCATCCCCTCGGCGACCTCCCGGCCGTAGATCGACAGCACCGCAGACCGGAGGTTTCCGTCGCCCGGAGTCGCGAACCGCTCTCGGTCGTCCACCTCGAAGGAAACCGCGACGTCGGGGTTCGCGAGGGCGTACTGGGTGACGACTGTCCCGACGCGGTCGGTTTCGGTCGTCTCGGTGGCGAGGAACTTCTTCCGTGCGGGGGTGTTGAAAAACAGGTCCCGCACCTCGATTGTCGTCCCTCCTGGACAGCCGACCCGGCGGACCTCACCGGCGTCGCCACCCTCGACGGTCAGTTCGGCACCGACCTCGTCGTCCAGGGGTCGCGACCGGACGGTGAGCCGCGAAACGGCGCCGATCGCGTGCAACGCCTCCCCCCGAAACCCGAGGGTGGCGACCCCACCCGCGAGGTCGTCGACGTCGCCGATCTTGGAGGTGGCATGTTGGGCGACCGCCTCGGGGAGCTGCTCGCGGGGGATTCCGACGCCGTCGTCGCGCACGCGGATCGCCTCGGTTCCGCCCGCACGGATCGACACCGAAATCCTGTCGGCGCCGGCGTCGAGGCTGTTCTCCACGAGTTCCTTCACGACGGAGGCGGGACGCTCGACGACCTCGCCGGCGGCGATCTGCTGGACGGTTCGCTCGTCGAGCTGTCGGATCGTCGGCGGTTCGTCGGCGTCCGTCTCCGGTCCCTCCGCGTTCGTCTCCGGTCCCTCGGCACCCGTCGGTGGCCCGTCAGTCATCGTCGGCGATGCGGGCCGAATCCACTTGAAGCCGTGCCCCACGTCTCGACTGCTCCACCGCTCCCGTGATCCCGGTCACGGAACCCTCGCGGGCCAACGTTTATTCGTCCGGTCGGCCTTGCTCGAACGATGAGCCTGTTCAGAAAAGCCGGCGAGAAGTTCGAGGAAACGAAACGGGCGTTCACGAACGCCCGGGAGCCGGCGTACGTCTGCCGGTCCTGCGAGGAGCCGATCTCGGAGGACTACGAGCACTGTCCCCACTGCGGCGAGGCGGTAGTCGAGCCGGTCGAGTGAACGCGTCCGTCGGTGGGTAGCTCAATCGTCCATGGTCGGGTCGTCCTCGGCGCTGCCAGTCGTGGTCTCGATCTCCCTCTCGACGACCCCCTCCTTCCAGCCGCCACGGGCGAACCAGGCCACGCCGACGAAGAACGAGGCGGTCGCCGAGGCCGCGAACGCCCACCACAGCCCCTCGACGCCCCAGTCGAGCGCCGAAACGGTGATCGTCGTCCCCGGAATCGTCACCGTCCAGGCGAACGAGAGGTACACCGCCGCCGGGATCCGGAAGATCCACCGCGAGAGCATCGACAGCGCCATCGCCACCTTGGTGTGACCCGCACCGCGGAACGCCCCCTGGATCACCATCAGTCCGCCGAAGAAGCCCCACGCCAGCGCGACGATGCGCAGGAAGACGATCCCTTCGTCGATCACCGCGGCGTCGTCGACGAAGATCGCGATCGCGATCTCGGGGAAGACCCAGACGAGCCCACCTGCCGCAAACAGGATCGCCATCGTCGAGAGCGTCGCCGTGCGGGTCACCGCGACCGCCCGGTCCGGCGTGCCGGCACCGAGGTTCTGTCCGACGCCGGTCGCGGTCGCCTGTCCGACGGCCCCCGAAACGGTCCATGAGACGGACATCAGCCTGACGCCGATCCCGTAGGCGGCCGTCGCGGCCGGACCGAACCTGGCGACCAGCGCCGCAAGCGCCACCGCCGCGAACGACCGCGCCCAGCCGTCGATGGTGGCCGGATAGCCGACCTCGACGAGCTTGCCGAGGATCTCCCGGTCGGGCCACAGGTCGCCGACGTGGAGCTGGATCCCCCACGACCCCTTCACGAGGATGTAGATCCCGACGACCGCGGCGACGAGCCGCGAGAGGAACGTCGCGACCGCGGCGCCGCGGGTTCCCATCGCCGGGAACGGCCCCCACCCGAGGATGAGAAACGGGTCGATCACGATGTTGATCCCCGCCGAGACGGCCACCAGCCACATCGCCGTCTTCGTGTCGCCGGCGCCCTGCAACGACGACCGGAACGCGAAAAACAGGAACGTCAGCGGCAGCGTGAGAAAGATCACCTCGATGTAGGCCAGCGCCTCGACGTACACCTGGTCGCGCGCGCCGATCCAGTACAACAGCCAGTGCCGGGACAGCAGACCGACCGCCGCGAGCGCGATCGACACCACCGTCGCCAGAAGCACCGTCTGGGAGACCACCCTGTCGGCCCGGCGGTCGTTGCCCGCGCCGACGTGCTGGGACACGAGCGCGATCGTCGCCGCCGTGAGCCCCATCGCCGTCGAGACGAACATCCACGACAGCGGAAACATGAGCGACACGGCGGCGACGGCCTCCGGGCTCACCCGCCCCACCCAGAACATGTCCGCGAGGTTGTACAGCGTCTGCAGCAGGTTCCCCAGGACCAGCGGCCACGCCAGCCGGAAAAGCCGCGGGCTTATCGCCCCTGTGGTCATGTCGACGCGCGCGTCCTGGTTTCCGGTCACGCTTCCCGGTCGACCGACGACTCCTAGTGTGCTACAGTTTTTGATTCCGGTCGACCGGGAGGATGCGTTCGACGGCCGAACATACATGATCGAAGAGTCCCCAGACATCGGGTATGGCCCGGTCTAGACGTCCTCGACGGCGAACGGTCGCGATCGCGATCGTCCTCGCTATCGCAGTCGTCTTCGGGGTCGGGGCGCTGCTCGAACCGACGACCCACGACCCGCCGGAGGTCGAACAGGTCACCGAGGAGGACCTCGTCCAGCCGGTCGAGGACGGGAGCTACCTGTGGCCGTACACGAGCCGCGGTGAGACCACAAGCGAGCGGACGCTCGCGATCAACCTCCTCGTGCACGGTCCGGACGACGCGGTCCGTCGGAGCCTGACCGACCGGACGAGCTTCGAGTTCGAGGAGGAGGAGGAACCAGCGGGAGACGAGCCCGACGAGCACGGCGTCGTCGTCGACGACGAGGGGCTCGAGTGGGCCGACGCCCACGGTGCCGTCCGGTACTCGTACGTGGACGCGTCACCCCGTGGCGGGGACGCAGTCTGGCTGACCGAGGCGTATCAGCTCCACTCGGGGACGTATCTCGGCGAACGATACCACGTCCGGGCCTACACCCATCCCGAGGAGGACTGGACCGCGATCCAGGCGCACACCGACTACTGGGACTGGTTTCGGCTGCGACACACCGTTCCGGACATCCACGAGGCCGGCCTCGAGATAGAGAGCGACTACCTCGAGGCGCCATTCGTGGAGGAAGTCAGGCGGGAGTATCACGGGATCGAAGGCGGGTACAGCGACGGCTGGATCTCCGTGATCGAACTCGAGTCCGAAATCGAGGAGCCCGACGACCTCGACGCCGTCGACGATCCGGAAACCGGCCTCACCGACAAAGCGACGACAGACGAAGCGACTGCCGACGAAGCATCCGACAACGAAGCGACTGCCGACGACGACCCGCACTCGGCTGCGATCGAACCGCTCGGCGGAGGCGGAGTAGCGTGGATACTCGGACTGCTGGGCATCGTCGGCATCGCCGGGATCCTCGCCGCAGAGACCCGACGGGACCTCGCACGCGCCGGCCGGGCGGTCGTCGGAGAGATCTCCCGACGGCGTCGGGCGATCGCGCTCGCGACGGCCCTCGCCGGGATCGTCCTCGGGGTCAGGGTGATCGGAATCGGCGTCGAAACGGCAGTGCCGGCACTTCACCCGAAGGCGATCGCTGCGGTGCTGTATCCGATCCTGGCGCTGGGGATGCCTGCAGCGGCACTCCTCCTGGCTCGTGGGACCGAACCGTGGGCGGCGGCGTCGTTCGCCCTGCTCGGGGCCGGCGGGGCGTTCGCCGTCGACTTCGGGATGGTGTCGGTGTCGTTCCTCCCGATCCGGCTGGTGTTGCACCGCATCGGGCTGCTGCTCGCGTTGACGCTCATCGCGGCCGGCAGCGCGATGGGGGACGAGCGGGGCAAACAGTTCCTGGCGGCAGGACTCGCGGCGTGGTTCCTCGGCCTCGGGTTGCCGCTCGCCGACGTGATCTGACCGCAATCGGTGGGTTTCCGCGGTACGGACCGTCCGCCAGCCAGCACGAAAGCTTTAGGCGAGCAACCGGCCTATGGGCGGGCGATGAGTCGGGGTCCCGAGCTGATCGTCACCGAGAAGGAAAACGCCGCCCGCCGGATCGCCGAGATCCTCAGCGGCGGCTCCGCGGAAACCGAGCGACGCAACGGCGTCAACGTCTATCGCTGGGGCGGCAAGCGCTGCATCGGGCTCTCGGGCCACGTCGTCGGCGTCGACTTCCCGCCGGAGTACAACGACTGGCGGGACGTCGAGCCGGTCGAGCTGGTCGACGCGCCGATCGTGACCGAACCGACCCAGGAGAACATCGTCGCCGCGCTCCGCCGACTGGCGCGCAACGCCTCTCGCGTGATCATCGCGACCGACTACGACCGGGAGGGCGAACTCATCGGGAAGGAAGCCTACGAGCTCGTCCGCGAGGTGAACGACGAGGCGCCGGTCGACCGGGTGCGGTTCTCCTCGATCACCGACCGTGAAGTGAAAGACGCCTTCGACGATCCCGACGAGATCGACTTCGACCTGGCTGCCGCCGGCGAGGCCAGACAGGCGATCGACCTGGTGTGGGGCGCGGCGCTCACCCGGTTCCTGTCGCTTTCGGCGCGCCAGCTCGGCGACGATTTCATTTCGGTGGGTCGGGTCCAGGGGCCGACGCTCAAGCTGCTCGTCGACCGGGAACGGGAGATCCAGGCGTTCGACCCCGAATCCTACTGGGAGCTGTTCGGGGAGCTGTCCAAGCGGGACGCCGGTGCCGGCGGCGCCTTCGAGGCACAGTACTTCTATGCGGACGTCGACGGCACCGAGGCCGAACGGATCTGGGACGGTCCGACCGCCGAGACGGTCGCGGCGGCGCTGCGGGCGGCCGACGGCGCCGAGGTGGACGACGTCGACCGCCGGACCCGGAGAGACGACCCGCCGGCCCCGTTCAACACCACCCAGTTCATCCGCGCGGCCGGATCGCTGGGGTACTCCGCACAGCGCGCGATGTCGCTGGCGGAGGACCTCTACACCGCCGGGTTCGTCAGCTATCCCCGGACGGACAACACGGTCTATCCCGACGACCTCGATCCCCGGGAACTACTCGAGGCGTTCCGTGGAACGCGGTTCGGCGACGACGCGGAATCGCTTCTCACACAGGAGTCGATCGAGCCGACCGAGGGCGACGAGGAGACGACCGACCACCCGCCGATCCACCCGACCGGGGAGCTGCCGGACGCCTCGGAGCTGTCCGACGACGAGTGGGAGATCTTCGAACTGGTCGTTCGGCGCTTCTTCGCGACCTGTGCGCCGGCGGCGACCTGGGAACACCTCCGGGTCGTCGCGCTCGCCGACGGCGAGGCGAGCCGGATCGCCGGCGAGGCCGATCCCCGGGCGGCGCTGCGGGATCCCGACGGCACGACGGGGATGCCGGAGCTCCTCGCTGACGGCGGGCTCCGTCTGAAGGCCAACGGCAAGCGCCTGCTCGAACCGGGCTATCACGAGGTGTATCCGTACGTGTCCTCGAGCGAGACGATCGTGCCGGACGTCGAAGCGGGGGAACGGCTCGACCTCGGCGAACGCCGGCTTGAGGCGAAGGAAACCCAGCCGCCCCGTCGCTACGGCCAGTCGCGGCTCATCGAGAAGATGGAGGAGCTCGGGATCGGGACGAAGGCAACGAGACACCACACGATCGAGAAGCTGTACGATCGCGGCTACGTCGAGAACGATCCCCCCCGGCCGACGCGGCTCGCGGAGGCGGTCGTCGAGGCGGCAGAGAAGTTCGCCGAACCGATCGTCAGCGAGGGGATGACCGCCCAGCTGGAACGGGACATGGCGGCGATCGCGGGCGGCGAGAAGGAGTACGACGAGGTGACCGACGAGTCGAAGGAGCTACTCGAGCGGATTTTCGAGGAGCTTGCAGACTCCAGGGAGGAGATCGGGAACCACCTCCAGGAGTCGCTGAAGGCCGACAAGACGCTGGGACCATGTCCGGAGTGTGACTCCCAGCTGCTGGTCCGAAAATCGAGATACGGCTCCTACTTCGTCGGCTGCGACGGCTACCCCGACTGCGAGTACACGCTGCCACTGCCCTCCACGGGGAAGCCGCTGATCCTGGAGGAGACCTGCGAGGAGCACGACCTCCACCACGTGAAGATGCTCGCCGGGCGGAAGACGTTCGTCCACGGCTGTCCGCAGTGCAAGGCCGACGCGGCCGAGGAGGCCGACGACGAGGTGATCGGCAACTGTCCAGCCTGCGGCGAAAGCGAGGGTGGAGAGCTGGCGATCAAGCAGCTCCGCAACGGCTCTCGGCTGGTCGGCTGCACGCGGTATCCGGACTGCGACTACTCGCTGCCGCTGCCACGCCGGGGCGAAATCGAGGTGACCGACGAGCGCTGCGACGAACACGATCTGCCCCACCTCCGGGTCCACTCGGGTGATGAGCCGTGGGAGTTGGGGTGTCCGATCTGCAACTACCGGGAGTACCAGGCCCGGAGGGAAGGGTCGGAGCTCGAAGTTATCGACGGGATCGGCGAGAAGACCGCCGAGAAACTCCGGGAGGCCGGCGTCGAGGACGTCGGCTCGCTGAAGGAGGCTGAGCCGGACGAACTGGCCAACCAGGTCGACGGCGTCGGGCCCGACACGGTGCGGGACTGGCAGGCCAAGGCGGACTGAACCACGACCTTTTTTAACGGGGCCTCGGGCGCTTCGCTCACGGGTCTCCGAGGTTCTCGCATTCGCTCGAACCTCGCTCTCCCCGTTCGCGTCTCCGAGGTTCTCGCATTCGGTCGAACCTCGCGCTCCTCGACCCCCGCCAAAAAAGCTCTCGCGCAAATCCGACGGATTTGCTGGATGCCACGGAGCCCCGCTCCGTGAGCAGACCAAAAAAACCGATAGCTCGGGCCTGCGGCCCTCGCTATCGGTGAAACGCCTCGCTTCGCTCGCGGATGCTCGACCTACAGTTTTATTTCGATCACGCAGGACCAATACGTCCTATATCTTCCCAATGACCTTTTCTGGATTAAATTTATTTGTGGGTGAATAGATTTTCTGGCTATGGAACCCGATATCCGTCAGTTTGTTTATCTTGACTCAGGAGCAGTTAACTCACTTCTAGCATCGATGTTCATGACCGTTCCAGAAACAGTCCGTGAAGTTGCTGAAGAGAGTGAAGAAGAAGGTTCCGAATCGGAAGGTAAAGCAGGAATTGACCTCGGAAATTTACTCAGTATCGGTGGTAGCCACGCTCGCTCAACCTCCGCAACAGAACGTGAACTATCAGAAGTTAGTAAACGGGTGAACGACCAGTATCGTTATTCTATTCTTATTGATTCCTTTGAGGACGAAAGGACCCCACCAGAAATCACAGATCTGAATAGTGACAATAATGTCAATAGTGTAAAGTTAGGGGAACTTGTTAGAGTTGAAGGTTCATGCAAACCGGACCCACTTTATCCGCTTCTGAGTGCGCTCCAGTATATTGTTGAAGCTACCTCTGACGCGCCACAGGGAAGTGGATTCCTTGCACAATTACTACAAAGTACATCCCAACTTGGCCAAGTAGAGCAATTTTACCAACTACTTTACCATGGGTGGATAGGATTGGAAGTAGATGCTCCAGTTGGCCAATGGAGTGTAGCTACAACGATTGATACTCAAAATATGTGGGTCGATCCGGACCGGGAATTCCGGAGCCAAAATGAGTACATCATCTTCGGACGTGTGAGAGAAATCAACAATGAAGAAGCAATTTGGGACTTGATCGAAGCTCTTCGGATGATAGATTCCGTCTCCTCCGACAGTGAAAGCGCAGACATCCGAGCGAAGTTAGTTGCAAAAGTTCTAGACTCTATGGACGAACAAAATGAGAGTGAATTCAAACTTCCCGAGATTCAACCTGAAGACTTCATTCTAGAGGGCAGATCGATCATCATTGATCCAATTGCTATCCATTGGTAATTCTAAGATCTGTAGTGACGTGTGCCTCGGTAACGGGTAACTATAAAGGACCGTGTCGGATCAGTCGGACCACTTAAACGTGTAGCGGACCTATTGCCGGTGTGACTCAGGAAAACGGGCGCCGGAACCTCCGGATGCCCAACTCGGATGAGGTTTTCGCCGTGGTGACGGACCACCTCGGCGGCAACCACGTACAGCTGCGATGTGCCGACGGGAAAGAGCGCCTCGGGCGTATTCCCGGCCGGATGAAGTATCGAACGTGGATCGAGGTGGACGACGTCGTCGTCGCCGAACCGTGGGACTGGCAAGACGAGAAGGCCAACATCGAGTGGCGCTACACCGGCGAGGACGCCGACCAGCTCCGCCGCGAAGGCCACATCGACTAGCGACTTTTTAGGTGTTCGTCCGGTAGAGCGTCCATGGACGAGAGCGTGCTGAACACCATCGGCTCGCCGCTGGTGCGGGTGAGTTCACCCGAGGGAGCGACGGTGGCAGCCAAGATCGAATCCAAAAACCCGGCGGGGTCGGCCAAGGACCGCCCCGCCCTGTACATGATCGAGGCGGCCGAGGAAGCCGGCGAGATCGAGCCGGGCGACAGCCTCGTGGAGCCGACCTCCGGCAACACCGGCATCGGGCTGGCGATGGTCGGGGCCGTGAAGGGGTACGACGTGACGCTCGTGATGCCGGCCTCGCAGTCGAAGGAACGCCGGCGGCTGATGCGCGCGTACGGTGCCGACATCGAACTCGTCGAGGGCGACATCTCCGACGCCAAGGACCGTGCAGACGAACTGGAAGAGGAGGGAATGCTCCAGCTCCGGCAGTTCGAAAACGAGGCCAACCCCCGAGCGCACTACGAGACGACCGGGACGGAGATCATCGAGCAGGTGGAAGACCGGACCGTCGACGCGCTGGTTGCCGGCGTCGGCACCGGCGGGACGATCAGCGGCACCGGACGTCGGCTCCGCGAGGCGTTTCCCGACCTGCAGATCGTCGCCGTCGAACCGGAAGGGAACGCAGTCCTCTCGGAGGGTGAGCTCGGCGACGGCGGCTTCCAGGGGATGGGCCCCGGATTCGTCTCGCCGAACCTCGACGTCGACCTGCTGGACGACGTGCGCACCGTCGACATCGAGGCCGCGGAGGCCGAATGCCGTCGGCTCGCACGGGAGGAGGGGATCCTGGTCGGACAGTCCAGCGGTGCCTCGAACCTGATCGCCCGGGAGGTCGCCGGGGAACTCGTGGCGGCGAACGTCGAGGACCCCCTCGTCGTCACTGTGTTCTGGGACTCCGGCGAGCGGTACATGTCGACCGGGATGTTCGAGTGACGGGCGGTCCCGTGACCGTCCCCGTCACTCGGCGAACTCGCGTTCCGAGACGCGCACGACGACGGTGTCGTCCACTTCGCGCAGGTCGTACTCCGGGACGGAGCCGTCGACGCGGGTGAGGAACATCGGCTCGACGAGTTCGCCGTCGACGACGCCGTACACCTTCAGCAGGCGGTCGGTCTCCTCGGGAGGAAGGTCCCCGTTTCTGACCTGGCCGGCGAGCTCCCGGGAGAGCCACTCCTCCCGGCTGATGCTGGGTTCCCGAACGAGCGTCTCTTCGACGAACCGGACGAGATACCAGTCCAGGTCGTTACACAACGCGACTGCGGCGCCCAGACTCACCGTCTCGACGGCGAGGCTGTTCTCGAACGGCTCGGCGATGTCGTAGGTCGCGAGCGCCTCCCGGGAGGTTTCCCGGGAGAGCAGTTCGTACTGGAGGTTCACGTCCGGATCGCCGACGAGACAGACGGTGGCCATGCTCACTTTCGTGGTCATTCGCCCCCGGCAAAGCGGTTGTGGTACGGCGAGGGAACCGACCTCCGACTTCTCGCCGACCGATCCGGAGTTTCACTTCCGGGACGCTGTTAACGAGCTTTTATACCGGAGTGCGAACAACCCGGAGACACGATGGCAGAAGACGACCTCGAGAGCCTTCCGGGCGTGGGACCGGCAACCGCTGACAAGCTCGTCGACGCGGGATTCGACAGCTTCCAGAGCATCGCAGTCGCCAGTCCGGGCGAGCTGTCCAACACCGCCGACATCGGCGACTCGACCGCCTCGGACATCATCCAGGGCGCCCGCGAGGCCGCCGACGTCGGCGGGTTCGAGACCGGCGCGTCCGTACTCGAGCGCCGCGAACAGATCGGCAAGCTCTCCTGGCAGATCGAGGAGGTCGACGACCTGCTCGGGGGCGGGATGGAGACGCAGTCGATCACCGAGGTGTACGGCGAGTTCGGCTCCGGCAAGTCCCAGATCACCCACCAGATGTCCGTCAACGTCCAGCTCCCGCGAGAGTACGGCGGGCTCGACGGCGCGGCGATCTTCATCGACTCGGAGGACACGTTCCGTCCCGAACGCATCGACGACATGGTTCGCGGGCTCGACGACGAGATTCTCGAGGTCGAACTCGAGCGGCGCGAGATCGACGGCACCCCGGACGACGACGACGCCCTCGAACAGCTCACAGAGGCGTTCCTCGACCGGATCCACGTCGCGAAGGCGTTCAACTCCAACCACCAGATCCTGCTCTCCCAGAAGGCGAAAGAGCTCGCGCAAGAACACGAGGAGTCCGACTGGCCGGTCCGGCTGGTGAGCGTCGACTCGCTTACCGCTCACTTCCGGGCCGAGTACGTCGGGCGGGGGGAGCTCGCCGAGCGCCAGCAGAAGCTCAACAAACACCTCCACGACCTGATGCGGATCGGCGACCTCTACAACACCGCGATTTTGGTGACGAACCAGGTCGCCTCCAACCCCGACTCCTACTTCGGCGACCCGACGCAACCGATCGGCGGCAACATCCTCGGCCACACCTCCACGTTCCGAATCTATCTCCGCAAATCGAAGGGAGACAAGCGGATCGTCCGGCTCGTCGACGCGCCGAACCTGGCGGACGGGGAGGCCGTGATGCGGGTCCAAAACGAGGGGCTCAAGCCGGAATAAGGCCCGGAGCCGAGCAAGCTGCCGGAATCCAGTATCTTCTTTCGGGCCGAGAGTGAACGGCCCAGTATGCGAGACGACCGCTCACGCGAACTGTACGATCGTGCGCTGTCGGTGATGCCCGGCGGCGTCAACTCCTCGGTGCGTGCGACGATGCCGTATCCCCTGTTCATCGAGCGGGGCGACGGCGGCCACGTGATCGACGCCGACGGCAACCGGCTGATCGACTACGTGATGGGCTACGGCCCGCTCCTGTACGGCCACGATCTCCCGGATCCGGTCCAGTCGGCGATCCAGTCACACGCCAGCGCCGGGCCGATGTACGGCGCACCCACCGAGATCGAGATCGAGCTCGCGGAGTTCGTCGCCCGCCACGTCCCGAGCGTCGAGTCGATCCGCTTTGTCAACTCCGGCACCGAGGCGACCGTGTCGGCGGTCCGACTGGCACGGGGGTACACCGGGCGCGACAAGATCGTCCTCATGCAGGGCGGCTACCACGGCGCCCAGGAGACCACCCTCGTGGAGGGTAGCGCCGGCGACGCCCGGCCGTCGACGCCGGGGGTTCCCGAGGAGTTCGCTCGCCACACATTGCCGATCCCGTTCAACGACGAGGAGGCGGCCCACGAGGTGTTCGAGGAGTACGGCGACGACATCGCCGCCGTGCTCACCGAGCCGATCCTCGGCAACACCGGGATCGTGATGCCCGAGGAGGGCTACCACGAGACGCTTCGGGAGCTGTGTGACGACCACGGGTCGCTTTTGATTTTCGACGAGGTGATCACCGGCTTCCGTGTCGGCGGGCTCCAGTGCGCCCAGGGCGAGTTCGGCGTCACCCCAGACGTCACCACCTTCGGGAAGATCGTCGGCGGCGGCTTCCCCGTCGGCGCCATCGGCGGAAAAGCCGAGATCATCGAGTCGTTCACCCCCGCAGGGGAGGTGTTCCAGTCGGGGACGTTCTCCGGGCATCCGGTGACGATGGCCGCCGGCTACGAGTCGCTGACGTTCGCCGCCGAAAACGACGTTTACGACCACGTAAACCGGCTGGGAGAGAAGCTCCGGAAGGGGATCACGGAGATCTGCGAGGACCAGGCCCCCGAATACACCGTCGTCGGAACCGGCTCGATGTTCAAGACGGTGTTTACCCGCGAGGCACCCGAGTCCTTCGAGAACAGCTGTTCGAACGGCTGTCGACAGCGATCGTCCTGTCCGCGATACGGAACGTGTCCGAAGAACGGCAGCGACGTCGCGAGCGCACAGACCGACCGCTGGGAGCGGGTCTTCTGGCAGGAGATGCGCGAACAGGGCGTGTTCCTCACTGCAAACCAGTTCGAGTGTCAGTTCACTAGCTACGCCCACACCGACGAGGACGTCGAGAAAACGCTAGAGGCGTACAAGGAAGCGCTCTAGGAGCCGCCGGCTAGACCTACCGGATCGTCCGCGAGCAGCTTCCGCAGAGGTTCTCCTCTTTGACGTCGACTTCCCGGACCGTCGGCGAAAACGACATCACGCACTTGTTGTTGTCGCAGTGTTCCAGCCCGAGCGTGTGGCCGATCTCGTGGACGACCTCCTTGCGGACGCGATCGGCGAACACCTCCGAGTGAGGTTTCGAGGAGATGCCGCCGTCCGAGGAGGTCTGGAGCCGATACGTAGAGATCACGGAGCCGTTGCCGTTGAGATACGCCAGCCCGAACACGTAGTTCCGGCGCCGGTAGTAGAGGTCCCGGGCGGTGATTCCGATGTTCTTTTCGCCGGCTCCGACCCGGCCGACGAGCTCGATGAACTCTTCGGCCCGGTACTGGCTCCGGGACTGGTCGAACGCGCCCTCGGGAACCGACTGCTCGTCGTGGACCGTCACCTCGCAGTCGTACACCGACCGCAACGCGGCGGAGGCCTCGCGTTTCACCTGGGCGGGGAGTTCCCCGATGGGCACGATGTCGAAACGCATGGCAAGCGCTTTGGTTCGGCCGTTCGTAAGTGTTGCGCCGTGACAGTCCCACCCGACCGCGAACTCGCCGATCGGCTCGCCGGCTACGACAGCCTGCTCGAGGTCGGCGTCGGCCGCCGTCCGGGAGTCGCCGCCGCCCTCGCGGACGCCGGCTGCCGAGTCGTCGCGGTCGACGTCGACCCGGAGGTCGTGGCCGAGACCCGAGCCGAGACCCCGACGGGCGTGACGGTGGTTCACGCCGACGTCGTCTCCCTCGCCGATCGGCGGCAGCTCCCTCCCGAATACGATGTCGACGCCGTCTACGCCCGAAACCTGCCGGCCGAACTCCAGCGTCCGAGCCGACAGCTGGCCCGACGCGTCGGCGCCGACCTCTCGTTTACGACGCTCGGGTTCGAAGCACCGGTGATTCCGGTCGACCGCGATCACCTCGAGGGGGGCGTGGTGTACGTTGTCCGACAGTAGCCGGCTCCGATACGCTTTTTTTCCCCGGCGACCCCCACGGACGTATGCAGGTCGACGCGGTCGTGCTCGACGTCGACGGGGTGCTCGTCGACGTCGCCGACTCCTACAGGCGGGCCATCGTCGAGACCGTCGACCGGGTCCACGGACGGACGATTCCCCGGGAGGCCGTACAGTCGTTCAAGGACGCCGGCGGGTTCAACAACGACTGGGAGCTCACGGACGCACTCGCGCTGTACGTGCTTGCGTTCCGCGAGGGGCTCCGCTGGGACGTCGAGGAGTTCACCGACGAGATTCACCAGCGCGGAGGCGGCCTCGAGGCGGCACAGCAGATCGTCGCCGAGATGCCGAACGTTCCGCAGGCGCGGGTCCGCGACAAGTGGGACCGGGACCGCCTCAAAGCAGTTTTCCAGGCACTGTATCTGGGCGCTGATCTCTATCGCGAACTCGAGGGGGGCGAGCCACCCTTCGACGCGCCGGGCTACATCCACGACGAGCCGGTGATCGTCGAGTCGGCCACCCTCGAGTGGCTGACCGACCAGTTCGACGTCGGCGTAGTGACCGGGCGCCCGGCCGCGGAAGCCGAAATCGCACTCGACCGTGCGGGGCTGGACCTCCCGGCCGAGCACGTCTTCACGATGGACGACTGGGCGGAGGGAAAGCCCCACCCGAAGGCGCTTTTGACCCTCGCCGAGCTGTTCGACGCCGACCGGATCGCGTTCGTCGGCGACACCCTCGACGACGTGAAAACCGCCCGGAACGCCGACGCCGCCGATCCCGACCGGGTGTACTACGGGATCGGCGTGCTCACCGGCGGCCTCTCCGGCGAGACGGGACGCGGGAAGTTCGCCGACGCCGGCGCCGACGCCGTCCTCGAGTCTGTCAACGACGTGCTGTCGCTATTCGAGGACCCGTCCGATCCGTCGGCGTGATCACTCCCAGGGATGGCCCCCCGGCGTGTCGGGCCAGAGGGGATACCAGTACGACTCGTCGGATTCGACGGCGAGTTCGCCGTCGAGCACCGACTGGAGCTTGAACTCCGTCCGCTGATCACGTTCGTGATCGCCGTCGGGGACGAACGGGTAATACGCCCCTCGTCGGAACGAGTAAATCCAGTACGCCCGGGTGTCGCCCTTCCGGAAGCCGAACACCGCCGCCAGCAGCCGCGAACCGAACCCCTGTTCGATGAACTCGTCGGCCGCGAAGTGGATGCTCGTCACCAGATCCTCCGGGTCGTCGTCCTCGAGAACGAACCACTCGTAGCCGTGGTCGTCGGTGTACCGGTGAAAGCCGGTGCCGGTCTCGATTTCGCCGGCCTCCAGGATCGCCTCCACCTCTTCGACGGCCGCCTCGAAGGCGGTGGAGTCGACGCCCGAGAAACACAGCGCCGCCTCGCCGGCGTTGTCGTACCCCAGGTCCGCCTCCATCGTGAGGTAGGCGGTCGACATGCCGAACAGGTCCTCCGGGTCTGCGTCCCGGGAGGCGTCAGTCTCGGCGCTCGTTCCCAGCACCGCGCGAATCGTGTCGAAAAATCCCATACTCGTGTCTCCCGCCGATCAGGCGGTCTCCATCTCGCGTTCGAGTTCCCGGAGCCGGTCGACCCGCTCCTCGGTGGGGGGGTGCGTCGAGGCGATTTTGCCGATGAAGCCCGAGCGGATCGGGATGATGAAGAAGGCGTTCATCTCCGCTTGCTCCCGGAGGTCCTCCTTCGGCACGCGGTCCATCCGTCCGTTGATGGTCAACAGCGCCGAGGCGAGCGCGCCCGGGTTCCCGGTGATCGCCGCCGCGCCGCGGTCGGCGACGTACTCGCGGTACCGCGAGAGCGCCCTGATGAGGAAAAACGAGATGATCCACACCAGAAGCGACACCGCGATCGCAACGATGACGGGGGCGCCGCCCTGCCGGTTGTTGCCGCCGAGCAGCCACCCCCACCGGACGATGATGAACGCGATCGTCGAGAGGAACGACGCGATGGTCATCACCATCACGTCGCGGTTCTTGATGTGGGCGAGTTCGTGGGCGATGACGCCCTCGAGTTCCTCCTGGTCCAGCGTCCCCATCAATCCCTGAGTGACACAGACGGTGGCGTTGCGCTGGTTCCGGCCGGTCGCGAAGGCGTTGGGCACCTGTGAATCGGCCACCGCCACCGTCGGCTTCGGGAGGTCCGCCTGCTGGGAGAGGCGTTCGACCATCCGGTGGAGTTCTGGCGCCTCGTCGGGTTCGACCGTCCGGGCACCCATACTGTACAGCGCGAGTTTGTCGCTGTAGAAGTACTGTGCGAACGAGAACAGCCCGAACACGAGGATTATCGGCAGGATCCGTCCCTCGAAGACCACCGAGAGGGCGCCGATGAAGACGACGTACAGGACTGCGAGCAGGGCCATCGTAAAGAACATCCGGCCTTTCAGCCCCCAGTCGGTACTCCAGTTCATACGTTGGGACAACGGTTCGAACGCGGTTAAATATCTCCGTTTCGGCCCAACGGTGTAGCGACAGACGAGGAAAACCGCCGAACGCCTATATTTGTGAGGGACATACGGGCAGTGACATGAATCGTCGCGGGGTCCTGAAGGCGACGTCCGCCGGGGGAGTACTCCTGCTGTCGGGCTGTCTCGACACCCGGATCCGCCCCGCGCTCCCACAGGAAGGCACTGTCCGGATACAAAACCGGACCGACACCGGGCGAACTGTCGAGGTCCAGATCACGAACGAAATCGGTGCCACCTTCGTCTCGGAAACGGTTGCAGTCTCGCCACGCGATACCGAGGGGGCCGAGGTGAGCGAACGGATACTCGTGGACACCGGCGTGACGTATTCGGTGGACGTGAGCACCGACGATCGGCAGCGTGGCTACGAGTGGGACGTTCGCGAGGAAACCGGAAGTCTCCACGTCACGATCCGAAAGGCCGACATCGAGTTTGCAGTCGAGCCGTTCGAGAGACGATTCCGCCTCGATGAACTGTTCGACTGAGAGATCTCCGAACTCGAGGGGAACGTATGGTCTGCGAGGAGCGATCCCGGGGGCGATCACTCGTCCTCGTCGACGACGACGTAGGCACCGAAATCGTCGACGCTGCCCACCGGCGGGGCGCCGAACGCGAGCCAGACGTGCGTCTCCTCGGTATGGTTCTCGGTGTGGTTACAGAGATTCCGGACGGTGTCGGGATGCACCCGGACGACGCCACCCGCCGGAACCTCGTGAACCTCCCCGTCGATCGAAATCTGGCCGTCGGTCATCGCAACGAACACCTCCTCCTGACCCTCGTGGGTGTGGGGCGTGGTCACCTCGCCCGGCTCGACGATCACCTGATTCACCCGCAATTCAACCGCTCCGAGCGGTTCGGTTAGCTTTCTGACCTGAGTTTCACAGGTGTCGAACTGCGCTGTCGGGACCTCCTCGGGATCGACGATGCTGAAGCCGGTGGACATGTTCCACGTCTCGAGATAGAGACTGATAATACTCCGCCGTGATTCCGCCGTGACTCCCCCGTGATTCCGCCGTGACTCCCCCGTGATTCCGCCGTGACTCCCCCGTGATTCCGCCGTAACTCCGAGTCCCTTTTATCCGCTAATCGGCTATCAGGTTTCATGAGCGAGTCCCGGGAGTTCTGTCCGCGGTGTGGCAGCGCGGTCGACGCGCGCGAGGAGCCGCTGCCGGGCCAGCCGCGCGACCGGGACGAGAAACTGTGTGACGACTGTTACTTCGAAGACTTCGACCTCATCGACGCTCCCGACCGGATCGAAATTCAGGTCTGTTCGGGCTGTGGCGCCGTCCACAGGGGCAACCAGTGGGTCGACGTCGGCGCCCGCGATTACACCGACGTCGCGGTCGACGCCGTCACCGAGGGGCTCGGGGTCCACGTGAACGCCCGGGACGTCCAGTGGGGCGTCGAGCCCGAGCAGGTCGACGCCACCACGATCCGGATGCACTGTGAGTTCTCCGGAATCGTCCGGGGGACGCTCCGTCAGGAGTCGGTGACTGTCCCCGTCAAGATCGGCTCTGGAACCTGCAAACGTTGTGGTCGCATTGCGGGAGGATACTACGCGAGCGTCATCCAGATCAGGGCCGACAACCGAGCCCCGACGAGCGAAGAGACCACCCGTGCCGTCGAGATCGCCGAGTCGTACGTCGCCGCTCGGGAGGAGACAGGCAGCCGGGACGCGTTCATCACGGAGGTGACGGAGACGGACGACGGCGTCGACATCAAGCTGTCGAGGAACCAGCTCGGCCGGGGCGTCTCCGCCCGGATAATCGAGGAGCTCGGCGGGACCGTCGAGGACCACGCCACGCTGGTCACCGAGGACAGCGACGGCAACGAGGTGTACCGGGTCACGTTTGCGGTCCGACTGCCGCGGTATCGACCGGGCGACGTGATCGACCTCGACGACGAAGGACCGGTGCTGGTCCGGAGCGTCCGTGGGAACCTGAAAGGCGTCCGGCTCACCACCGGCGAACAGTACGAGGCGGACTACGAGGACGGAATCGCACCGGACGCCCGGAAGCTGGGCGACCACGAGGACGCCCAGGAGACGACGGTGGTCGCGGTCGAGGACGAACACGCGATACAGGTTCTCGATCCCGAGACGTACGAAGCGAAGACCATCGCCCGACCCGACTACGTCCCCGACGACGCCGAAACCGTCGCGGTACTGAAAAGTCGGGCCGGCCTGCACGTGCTTCCCGAAAACGGCGAGTCCGAGCTCTACTGAAAAGGGCCATCCGTTCTCGAAACCGGCACGGGCAGCCATCATCCCTCGAAAGACTTTATTGAGAAAGTAGCATACCGACGTATATGGATCGCCAAAAATGGTTCGCGCTGTTTTTCGCCGTCCTCATGGTGACTTCCATGGTCGCGTGGGGCGTCACGCTCCTGTAGGGGCACCGGCGCCGCGCCTCGACGTCACTCGCCCCAGACGTCCGAGAGCGGGTGGTCTTTTCTGGAGGACGGCCTCTCATCGTCGCGAGTCGCCGACGTCCCGTCGCTGTTCGCCGGCGCTCCACCGCTCTTGCCGGCGGAGTCTCGACGGCTCGGTCCTCCCCGAGTAGAGCTGTTCGACCCACGACTCCGGTGACCCCCGGTCCCGCCGGGCGCTGCGTCGATCCCCGACAGCGCCGCCGCCGGATCGAACTCCGGGAGATCGGGGCGTTCCATCGCGTCGATCGCGTCGGCGAACCACGGGGGGACGTCGGCCTCCGCGCGGTCGAACAGATCCAGAAGCGACGAGTCGGCGAGGTACGTCGCCCCGAAGTCGTCGGGTGCCCGGACGATCCGACCGCACGCCTGGATCACGGTCCGCAGCGCGACCCGGTGGTACCACGCCCACTGCCCGTCCTCGAGCCGTCTGGCGACCCGGGAGTCGCCGGTGTTGAGGTACGGCGCCTTGCAGATCACCTGCCACCGGGCGAGCTCGTCCCGGAGGTCGAGCGCCTCCTCCATCTTGACGGAGACGAAGACGTCCGGGTCGTCGGTCGCCTTCCACGCCTCGAGGGCGTCGTCGCGGTCGTGCCGGTCGTGAGTTCGCACCCGGGCGGCGACGCCCATTTCGGCGAGGCGGTCCGACAGGCGGCCGGCGATCGCATACGAGTGGGCGTGGACGATTCCCTTCTCGTCGGAATGTTCCGCCATGAGACGGACCAGCAATCGAGCGATCTTCGGGATCGTCGAATCGCGGTGCTCGAACGTCATCTTCCCCTGCGTGACGTCGTACAGCATCCGGTTCTCGAGCGGGAACGTGTGTTCGACGTCGACGAGCGCGACCGTCGAGGGGTCGAGCCCGACGCTCCGGCAGAACGCGTCCTTCGAGAGGATCGTCGCCGACAGCAGCGCGAACCGGTTTCCCCGATCCCAGACGGTGTGTCTGAGATACCGCGCCGGATCCAGCGGCTTGATCGTGATGGACGATCCCTCGCCGTCGGGTTGGTCGACGACCCACGTGGTCGTGCTGTCGGGATCGCGGTACGCCTCCAGGAACCAGCCGAGCTCCGAGATCAACTCCTGGAGCCGGTCGCGCCGGGCAGCCTCGGCGGGGGTGAGCTCCGGCTTCGAGAGCAGGTCGTCTTTCGCGCGCTCACAGACCCCCACGAGCGTCTCGGCGAACCGGGCCGTCCGATCGAGCGCGCCCTCATTCTCTCGGGTGTCGCCGTGGACGTCCGGGACGCCGACGCCGTCCCACACCGGAACGCGGTCGGGCGAGAGTTCGATCGTGGCGTACATCTCGGCCCACTCGGCGAGCCCGTGCGCCTCGTCGATGACCACGACGTCCCGCTTGCGAAACACCTCCGAGCCGGCGGTCTGCATGAAATACGCCAGCGTTGTCGCGGCGTACCGGCGGGCGGAAGCGATCGCCCGGTCGCCGTAGTAGGGACACCGGTGTTTGACGCTGCAGTCGAACCCCTGCCGGCGGGCACAGGGGGCCCGGTCGACCGGCGTGTCCCGTTCCCCCTGGAGAATGCAGGTGTAGTTGGACTTGCCGCGGATGACGTTCAGGTCCGACAGCAGGTCGTCCTCGGCGACATCCTCGAGCTGTGAGACCTGCGGCGTTGTGTAATACGCGCCCGTTGCCTGGTGGGGGTCGGCGTTTTCGGCCCGGCGCGCACAGCCCATGATCGCCCGCGCGAGCAGCGACTTCCCGCTGCCGGTGGGCGCACGCACGAGCACCACCTCGTTGCCGGCCTCGAAGGCGTCTTCTATCGCCGACAGTGCCGACTCCTGGTTGCCGCGGTAGGAGGGCGCCGGGAACGCCTCGAACAGCCGGGACGGTTGCACGTCACCCCCTCCGGAATCGAGGGGCAAAAGGGATTCCTTCCTCAGTCACTCCGCCTCGCTCGACTGTTCGATCTCCGTCGGACCCTCGGTCTCCGCCGATCGTTCGACGCCTACAGCCTCGACGCCGCCGAAGTACTGCTCGAGTTGGGCGTACGTCTCCGCGAGCCCGTCGGAGTTATCGACGGTGAGATGTTCGCCGCGGACGGGTTCGAAGCGATACCGGTAGTAGAGGTACACCTCGAAGTCGGCGTCGCTTGCCCCCTCGCGGGCCGCGATGCGGTCGCGAACGACCGGTTCGGCACACTCCACTTCGACGAACTCGATATCGACGTCCGCCTGGGCCGCGCGCTCCCGCAGCCAGTCGCGGTGGCGTCGCCTCGCGAACGTGGCGTCCAGCACCGCCACCTCACCCGTCGAGACCACCTCGAACGCCCTGTCGAACAGTTCGGCGTACGTCCGTCTGCGCTCCTCGGCCGTGTACGACGGATCAGGGAACAGTTCCTTTCGAATCACGTCCGTCCGGAGGAGTTGCCCGCCGACGTTGTCGGTGATCCACTCGGCCGTGGTGGTTTTTCCGACACCGGGAACCCCACAGATCGCGATGACCCGCCCGTCGGCCCGAGGACGGTCGGTCTTCGATCCGTTTTGCGCCGATCCGTTTTGCGCAGATCCGTTTTGCGCCGTTCCGTTTTGCGCCGTTCCGTTTTGCGCCGATCCGTTTTGCGCCGTTCCGTTTTGCGCCGATCCGTTTTGCGCCGATCCGTTTTGCGCCGATCCGTTCTGTGACGACTCGATCCGTGCGTCCGGCCCGTGCGGATCCCCCATCAGTCTGGTGACTGTCGGCCTGGATAATCAAACTACGTAGACCGGAGTGAAAGTGGTCCTGGCGGTGGTACATCCGTTCGCCGTGGTACCGGTACACAGTTCGCTCCGCCGACTATATTTTTAAGTAGATCGACCGTCGTGCTCCGAGCATGTCAGAATTTGGCATACTGTCACTGATCCCGCCGCTGCTCGCGATCGTACTGGCGATCATCACGCGGAAGGCGGTGCTGTCGCTGTTCCTCGGAATCTGGTCCGGGGGGATCCTGTACGCCGGCGGGCCGAATCCACTGGCGGATCCGGCCGGATGGGTGAGCGACGTCGCGAGCGCCGGCTTCGGCTTTTTCCCGACGTTCGACTGGATCGTCGCCGCCATCGCCGACGACTTCCACGCGATGATTCTGGTGTTCACGCTGTTTCTGGGCTCCGGCGTGGCGATGATCTGGAACCTCGGTGGCTCGTATGCCGTCCGGGACTGGGCGCTCGAGCGGCTCGACACCCAGCGAAAGGCCGGGATTGCGGCGTGGGTGCTGGGGCTCGTGATGTTCTTCGACGACTACGCCAACACCGCGATCGTCGGCAGCTCGATGAAGGACGTCTCCGACCAGCTCCGGATCTCCCGGGAGAAACTGTCGTACATCGTCGACTCGACGGCGGCGCCGGTGGCGACGCTGGCGATCTCCTCGTGGGTGGCGTTTCAGCTCGGATTGATCGCCGACGCGTACGACGACCTCGGGCTGGCGGAGCATCCCTCCGCCTTCGAGGTGTTCCTCAACTCGATCCCGTACAACATGTACGCGCTGCTCGCGATCGCGATGGTCGCAATCGTCGTCGGTACCCGTCGGGACTACGGGGAGATGCTCGATGCGGAACATCGGTCGTGGTCGACGGGGAAGGTGTACCGCGAGGATGCAAGACCGATGCAGGACGTCGAGGCCGAACTCGGGGAGCCACACGGGGACAACCCCAGGCTGGTGAACTTCTTCGTCCCCGTGATCGTTCTCGTCGTCGTCACGCTCGGCACCGCCCTGTGGACGGGCTACGAACCGGGGGCGGCCCTGATGGACATGATCATCGACGCCGACTACGCGGCGGCGTTGATCTACGGCTCGTTCGCGATGATCGTCTCCGGGTTCGTGCTGGGGAAGGTTTACGACATCTTCGGCTTCGGCGAGGCGACCGACACGACGATCGAAGGGTTCGGGATCATGCTCACCGCAGTGTCGATCCTGGTGCTCGCGTGGGGGATCGGCGAGGTGGTCTCGGCGCTGGAGACCGGCGAATACGTCGCCGGGTTTGCCGACGCGTATCTGGTGGCGGGGATCCTGCCGGCGCTGGTGTTGATCCTGGCTGCGTTTATCGCCTTCTCCACGGGCACTTCGTGGGGTACGATGGCCATCCTGACGCCGATCGCGATCCCGGTCGCCTGGAGCCTCACGGGCGATCACACCATGGTCGCGGCGGTCGTCGGGACGATCTTCTCCGGGTCGATCTTCGGCGACCACACATCCCCGATCTCCGATACGTCGGTGCTCTCCTCGACCTTTACCGGCGCCGACCTGATCGATCACGTCCGGACGCAACTGTATTACGCCGTCACGGTGGGACTCGTCGCGATCGTGCTGTTGCTCGTGTGGGGCTTCACCGGAATCACGCCGTTCGTTCTGGTGCCCGTCGGCGTGCTCCTGCTCGTCGGGCTCGTGTACGGGCTCTCGGAGCTGGACGCCCGACGCAAGGGTGTCGAGCCGGTTGCGGTCGACGCCGCGCAAGAGGAGATCGACGATCCGGTGAAGCCGGACGCCGAGGCGGGCGGGTCCGACGATTGACCCTCTCTCCGCCCTAACGGACGGAGATTCCTCCCTGGAAATCCATCCAGTCGATTCCCTCAGCTGTGACCGTGCGGACTCGTTGGCTCACCTTCGTTTCTTTTCAGGGTGTGGCGGGCCGGGGATCCACTCGGTGTGACCATCGCCAGGGAGAAGAGTCCGGATCGGTTATCGAGAAAAGATCTCCGCCGAGATTGCAGCGATTACCACATACCGTGTCATAGAAACGTTCACAGCAGATTTATCGCGTTGCATCGGAGTGGCAAACTGTTGAAATAGAACTAGTTAGAGAAGACAGTGCAAGATACAGAGCGTGTAGTCAGCACGGTCTTAGTGAAATGGTGGAGTAATCAGCGTCGGGCTCTGTAGTAAATTACGACGTTCGCCGGACGATGTCGCACACCTCGAGGAGGAGACATTACCGTACGTCAGACAAAGCGGCCCTCAGAATGGTTGACCTGCTCAAATATGGTGGTTACTCCCAGATATTCATGCAGAAAAAGTATTATCCCTCTATCCCAGTCACGACCATATGGCGACGAAGCTCGAGAAATACACCAAGTTGGTGATAAAGCGCGAATCTAAGAAAGTTCTGTTAGACTGTGCAACCTGTGGAGGTGACGGCCGATACCACGGAACCTGCGGCATTTGTGATGGTGATGGAGTAGTTTGGAAGAAGGTGTCGGGAGGAGACCTGTACAAATGTCGAACCTGTGGAGGTGACGGTCGATACCACGGAACCTGCGGCATTTGTGATGGAATAGGGGTTGTGGTCGCCAAGAGTCCTAGAATCAAGTGTCGAACCTGTGGAGGTGACGGCCGATACCACGGAACTTGTGGTAATTGTAATGGATACGGGAGTGTCCACACAGGCTCGATAAACGAATATTGACGACTGTGCTGTGAGAGCCGACAGTATATCCCAGTAATCTTCGACACGGCCACGGCTTTCGGTTCCCTCTTTCGGATCTATTACCCTGCGATAACCCCTATCAGAAGTCCTGTAGCTCCCGGTGCTTCTTCAAATACTTCGATGCAGGCAGTACCGCGTCGTTGTCAGGCAACTCCAGACGCTTTCCTTCGAGTTGCTTGAATTCGTAATAGCCGTCGCGGTCCGGGGCCTCCTTCACGAGGATTTCGTAGTCATCGCTAACAGCGAGCCACCCGTTGTCGAACGCCCAGTGATGGAGCTTACAAAGGGCAAGTCCATTCGCGACCGTATCCGGACCACCGTCTTCCTTCGGACGTATGTGGGCGGCTTCCACCTCAGGGATACCGTCGGGCGTCTCCCGACACTGCCCGCAAATCGCACAGGTTCCGTCGTAGATTTGTCGCACGAGCCGCCGGAATACAGTATCTCGAACCCGCTGTCGCACCTCAGTATACGACTCCTCGCTCGAATGTGTGTCCGATTCCTCCGCCAGTACCTCTTCGAGGATTTCCTGTTCAGCCGTGAGAGTGTGATCTCCGGAGTCTGTTCGATCAGTTCCGTCTACATCCTGGTGTTCCATCGTAAAAACGAGAACCTCACGACCATCTCGTTTCTTGAACTCGTAGTCGCAGACGTCAACGAGTCCCTGGTACTCCCAGCCGTCTTCAGTCGTATTCTGGTAGAAGAAATGCACCGGAATATCCGATGAAGTCGCGTCGATGAGCGTCGAATTTCCGGGTGACGTTTCGCTTTGATCGCCGGAAAGCCCTTCACCAATATACTCGAATTGGCCGTCTCGCACGGAATCATCGTAGGGACCATCCTCCCTGGCAAACACGAGGACGTAGCGGTGGTCGTGATCGTCTCGACGTGGATTGATGCCAGTAATACGGTAGCCAAACCCCGTCTCGAACGCTGCTTCGATTTCGTCCTGGGTGAGTGTATCCCCCACCGACACACCGTCCGGTGGCCTCCATATTGACGGAGAAAGATCGCTGTGGTCCCCCTTTTCAGCCACGAGCGCTTCACCTGTGTCCGTGATTCGGTTGACCCCGTCTTCACGTGTGAGATAGCCCAGTACTTGCAACCATTCCCGATGTCGGATTGCTGGCCCGGGCGTAGACATTTCGGCTTCGTCGAACCTGCTGGTCAGCAACGTCATGATTTCCTCGTCAGTCATCGACCCCTGACTGAGAGCAGTAAGGATCGTCTCGAAGCCTTTCACACCCTCTGAAAGTGCCTTGTATAGCGTTTCTGGTTCCTGGGTTTGCAGCCACTGCTCCCCGTACTCGGCTAGTGTACACTCCTCGTCGGTGAGGTCGATCAGTTCGATCGACGCCAGAAACGCCAGGTGATGATCCACGGCGTCAGAACTTCCTGCAGGAGTATTTGAGAGTACCCAGTCAACGAGTTGTTCACGGGGCGGATGGTGAGCCCGGACGTACTCGAGCATCGATCGGAGGTTCTCGAGGCGGTTCGTGACACCGCCGTAGAATCGGTCCGTGGTCATCCGGCGCTCATCACTCATAATTGACGGAGCGCCCGCGACACTTGTAATGGTACTTGTTAAGCGAATTCGATGAGAGTTCTCGGCGATCGCGCCGGTTTTAAAAGGACCTGCAGAAGAGGTGTACTCCTAGCGAGTATCGTCTCCCGCTGGAGACGAGACTCGCACCACTTGTTTGCCGATGTTGTCGCCCTCGAATAGGCCAAGAAAAGCATCGGGGGCGTTCTCTAACCCTTCGACAATCGTCTCCCGGTGGTCAAGTTCCCCGCTTGCCACCCACCGGGAGATCCGTTCGTTCGCCTCGCCGAATCGGGTGGAAAAATCACTCACGAGCAGCCCTTGAACCTTCGCTCGCGGGGCGATCAGTTGTGGAAGCTTCCGCGGGCCTGTCGGCGGCTCCTCGTCATTATAATGGGCGATCTGCCCGCAGACGGCGACGCGAGCGTCAAGATTGAGTTTCGTGAAAACCGCATCCGTGATCGGGCCGCCAACGTTGTCGAAATACACGTCCACGCCGCCGGGTGCGGCGTCCTCGAGCGCAGCACGGTAGTCGTCAGTCGTTTTGTAGTTTATTGCAGTATCGAACCCGAGATCGTCAGTGAGCCATGCGGTCTTCTCGTCGCTACCTGCGAATCCGACCACCTGACACCCGTTTCGTTTCGCGATCTGGCCGACGACTGATCCGACCGCACCGGCCGCACCGGAAACGACGACCGTGTCGCCGGGCTTGGGTTCGCCAACCTCCAGCAAGCCGAAGTACGCCGTCCGACCCGGCATTCCGAGGACACCGAGATACGCTTCGGGGTTCGCGACCGAGGGATCGACAGGGACAACCTCCTCCGTATCGAGAACGGAGTAATCCCCCCACGTCCCTTCCCCGGTAACGAGATCGCCCTCGTGGTAGTCGTCACTCTCACTTTCGACAACCTCGCCGACGATCCCGCCTCGAAGTGTGTCACCCACGTCCCACGGCTCCGCATAGGATTTCGAATCGCGCATTCGGCCGCGCATGTATGGATCGACCGAGAGATATCGCGTCCGGACGAGCAGCTCCCCTGACCCGTGTGTGGGGACGTCGGTTTCCTGTAAGTCAAAACACGCTGTATCGGGCTCGCCGACCGGCCGCTCGGCGAGAATCCACTCACGGTTGGTGTTCGTCATACTCCGAGTTGGAGGGAACGACGCAATAGTGTTTGGACGCCACAGTCCATGAACTCTCCGAGGCGGAGTTCGAGGAGCAACTCGAACGGATCCTGGACGTGGAAGCAACCGAGGACCGGTCGATCGAACTCGAATCCGTCGACAGGTGACGGGAATGGACTGGATCCACTCGCGGCCACGCTCCCCCACCCTCGGCGAAGGGATTATGACACACTGCATCGACGGGTGAGTATGTCTCGAGACGCGATTCTGCGGCGGAATTATCTTCAGCTCTGTGGGATACTCGGGGTCGGTGCGATGGCGACTGTGGAAGGGGGACGTGCCGCCGAAACCGTCCGGACCCACGAAGCCGATCAACACACGGGAACTGCCGACGCCTTCCTCATGGTCAATCACCTCAACCATGCGCTCCAGGAGCAGCGAGGGTGGGACGACGCGGATCGGACACGGGCGATCAGAGCGGTCCTGCAACTCGACCCGGATCTCCTGAACGAACTCGACTTGACCGGATGGCACGGCCCCGACAGTCGGGGGTATGCAGCTCGGCACCGGGAGATCCGATCTGTCGCGAACACGTACGATCTGCCGTTCTCACTCGGAGTGCATGCCTACATCAATACGGACCAGCTCCACCCGGATTGGTACGAGCAGCTTCCCGAAGACGAACGGTGGGAGTATCCCGATGGATCCACAGTATGGCACCCGAATGCACTGGCAGCCGAGTCGTTCGACCGGCAGCCGCGGATGCCCCACGGCGAGGACCAGGAGACGATCAATCCCTCCTCGTTCGCGGAAGGAACGCGCGATCGACTGATACGAACGGGCGCAGAAATCCTCGCGTGGGGGGCCACCGAGTTCTGGATCGATTCGCCGGTCCAGGGGATTCATTCTGGACTTGATTTCTCGGAGTGGGCCCAGACTGCGTTCCGCGAGCACCTCACAGCACTCCCGGACCACAGGCGTTCGGAACTCGGAATCGACGATCCGGCGTCCTTCGACGTCCTCGACTACTTCGAAGCTGCCGGGGTCACACCAGCAGAGACCTCGACACCCGCAGCGGATCCCGTCTTTCGAGAATACGCGATGTTTCAACACACCGAACAACGCGAATTTGTCGACGACGTCTTCTCCGAAGCGGTGGCTCGCGCACCGGCCCGTGACACCGGATACACCGTCTTCGGGCTCGGCTTCGGTCTCCAATGGAATCACCTCTCGCCGGCAAGTATCTACAAATCCGATCACGTAGACGTCATCTCGATCGAAACACAGCCCACGGTTCCGCCGGAACGACCCCACGATATGTCGATGAAAATCGGTCGGGCAGCCGGCCGATTCGAAAAACCAGTCCGAGCCTGGGGACGCATGTTCGAGAACTTCACAACGACTGCCGGACTGGAGACCAGTGACCAGTACCCGACGCTCATGCAGTTTCACGTCGCACAGGCGTACAGCAACGGGGTCAGGCGGAGTCTTCCGATGACTGGTCTCCCGAATTCACATGCGGACCGAGCAGTCAACAGTTGGATGCAGCCGGATGGAACGATTCCGGATGAACTCCACCAGTGTGCCGATTTCCTTCGTGCGATGGAGCCATACCTCACCGACGTCACGGAGGCTTCCGAGACGGTCGTTGCCGTGTCACTACCGACGCTGTTGTGGCAACGGACACCTGAATGGGGGACGTATCGGGCGGATCATTCGGTTGCGCTGGGTGAGGTCGCAAACGTCCTCCGGAACCAACACGTTCCCTACGACGTCGTCATTCTCGATATGCCCGACCTCTGGGAAGCCCCCGAACAGACAGAACGACTGCAGTCGTACGACCGCCTCGTGCTTCCCGGCGTCGAATGCGTCTCCGATCGCCACGCCGAGGCGATTACTGCTGCACTCGATACAGGGACAACGGTGATCGCTACAGGAACACCACCGGTGCGATCCGAAGAGTACCAACCACGAGATGACCTCCGTGCCCACCTGGACGAAGCCGACCGAGCGACCGTGCTGGATACTGAGCCGAATCAGCACGGAACAGGGGAAAGCGCAGACCGGTTCCGAGAGGCACTCGACGATGATTCACCCCACGTCTCGATCGAGACAGACACCGACGTTGGCGTGTCCGTCTTCACGAACGCAGGGACCACGATCGTCCACCTCGTAAACTACGAATACGACCGCGAAACCGACGAGATGGATCGACTCGACGATCTCGCAGTGTCGCTGTCCGAGGCTGCTGATGAGGCAACGTACTACACACCACAGGGAGTCACCGATCTCTCCGTAGAGCCGACAGACGATGGGATATCGCTCCAGGTGCCAACTGTACGAGTGTGGGGCATCCTCGTCCTCGACGAGAGAGCCCCAGAAACGACGGAAGAAACGGTACGCGAACAGATCGAGGAGATCCGAACCGTGATCGAGGCGACGGACACCGACAGGGAGCCACTCGCTGTTCGCGCGGGCGCTAAACTCGACAAAGCCGAACGAGTGTTGCAGTACAACGCCCTCGAGGTCGCACAGTCATTGGCAACCGAGGCCGAAGACCTGATCGAGGGAGTCGCAGAGACACAAACACCCACCGCCACGCCGACCGAAGACGACCCTACTCCCACAGAAACGACGGAACCCACAGAGCAATCGCCGACAAAAACTGACGAAACCGTCCCCGGATTCGGTATTCCTGCGACACTGCTTTCTGCTGGCGCGCTGTATGCACTGCTCGAGAGCAGGCAGACCGAAGAGTAGGGGAACGACAGTCCGGTGTGGGTTTGTCGCGAGCAACGGACGGGGCGGAACCGCTGTCGATTCCCTCGATTGCCTCGAGTCAACCAATTTTTACCGTCTCGAGTTCCAACCCAGATCCACATGAACCAGACTGGACTGCAACTCCGGATGGCAGTCGTCGGAAGCGTCCTGTTCGGCCTGTACCTGGCCGCGGCGTGGTTCTTCCACCTGTTTTTCGGGGTCGACCTGCTGCTGGTCGTCCTCCTCAGCATCGTGCTGCTGCCGGCCGGCCAGTACAAACTCGGCAAGTGGCTGGCGATCAGGAGTGCCGGCGCCCAGGACATGCCGGAGGATCACCCCCAGTTCCGGAAAGTCCATCAGATGACCGAGTCGCTGTGCCGGGACATGGACATGGAAAAGCCCCGGCTGATGGTCGCCGAAATGGGCGTCCCGAACGCCTTCGCGACCGGCCGCAAGGGGGCCGGTATCGTCGTCGTCTCGACCGAGCTCATGCAGGTGCTCGAAGACGACGAGCTCGAAGGGGTGATCGCCCACGAGCTCGCGCACCTCAAGAACCGCGACACCGTGATGATGACCCTCGGCCAGTCGATCGCGACGATCGTCGGCTACGCGGTGTTCTTCTTCGTCCAGGTGCTGGGCGAGGACAACCCGGGGAGTTTCGTCGTCGCCTGGATCGCCTCCATCCTGGCGAACTTCCTGGTGATGATCTTCGTGATGGCGATCTCCCGGTACCGCGAGTACGTCGCCGACGACACCGCCCGGCGCTACATCGGCTCCGGAGATCCGCTCGCCCGCGCCCTCGAGAAGATCTCCCGCAGCGCCGAGGGCCGGGAGTCCCGGATCGACGACAGCGGCGTCAACGCGCTGTGTATCTTCAACGCCGACCGGAGCACCCTCCAGCGGATCTTCTCGACGCATCCGCCCACCGAAAAGCGGATCGAGAACCTGCGGCGGTGAGTCACGAATACGCGTCGTCGAGCTCTCGTTCGCGGCGCATCAGCTCCTCGACGCCGTGCTCGAGGATGCCGCGCCCCATCGCTGTCGGGCGATAGTACGTGTAGAAACCGTAGCTATCGGCGGTCCGCCGCTGTCGCTTGTCGACCAGTCCGACATCGACCAGCTCGTCGGGGTGATAGTAGAAATTGTGGGACTCGACGTCGACTGCGGCCGTGAGATCATCGCGACCGAACCGTCGGTTCGAAGTGCAATGCTTGGAGCCGTCCACGCCCGCTGGGACGCCAGCGTTCGGACGTTCACCGATGCCGCCGACTGCTGTCGCCTCTGTGCACAGTTCTGTACCCACATTCAGAACGAAGAGCTCTATGGCTCCCTGGATCGCCTCGACTGATCGCACTCCCGCCGACTACTAAAAGAGCCAAGGGCCCGAATTAAGGCAGTATTTTACGTATAAGCCATCACATCAAGTGAATTATCGCCAAATCACCCCAGATAGCGGATGAAGAAATGTTGTTGTCTTAGATTGCTATGTGGATGGCAACCCGGTGAGTCGATGAGTGCCCCCCTCCCACGATAGATTATTAGGTCCGTGGATCCGATAACTATGTACGATGGCCTCTTCCAGTAGTGAGTCCTCCGACGAACTTGCGACCGCGGTGGGTCGGTACGTCCTCGGCGATCTCTCGCTCGGACGTGCTGCCGAAGCGGCCGGACTGTCCCGGTGGGAGTTCGAAGAAGTGCTGGAAGACGCTGGCTTCACGTCGCTCTACGGGCCACGAACTGACGACCAGTTACAGCGGGAGATCGACGTTGCACTCGATCTCGACGAATAGATGCCGGACGGATACCCGCAACCGGTTTTCCTCGACGCAACGGCCATCAGTAATTTCGCCAGTACGAGCTCGGTCGAATTTCTCGTTCACCTACTCGAAGCTCCAATCGTAGTACCCGCAGTCCGTGACGAAATTGAACGGGGAGTCGAACACGGTCACGAGTATCTGACCAGCGCCGTCGAGGCGTTCGACAACGGACTGGCAGTCAGTGACGTTCCACCCGAAATAGGAAGAGTAAGCCTCCATGAGCGACTTGATCCGGGAGAAAGGGAAGCATTGCGGGGAGCCGTTGAACGCGACGGGACGATTGCCACTGATGACCTCGCAGCACGCCGTCTTGCGACGGAACTGGATGTGCCGGTCACTGGATCGATAGGCCTCCTCGTCCTCGGCATCAAACGCGAGCATATCGACAGCGAAACTGCGGACGAATGGCTAGAGGTCTGGCGGGACGAACGCGGCTACTACGCCCCCGTCGAGAGCGTCACGGAACTATTAGATGAATAGAGCCGCGAACGGACGAGAACAGGACCAACGAGTCCTCCCCAGTTATGGACCTCAACAACGCAAAAATTCGGGAGACCTGTGCTGACGCGGTGTTCGAGCGCGGGCGGGACTACCGCGACGAAGGACACATCCAGCGAATTGAACGGTTTGGCGACGTGGTTACAGCCGCGGTTCGAGGGACGAGTCTGTACGACGTGACCGTCGATCTAGGCGAATCCACCATCGATGCTCGGTGTACGTGTCCTTACGAAGGAGCGGGCGAGTGCAAGCACGTCGTCGCGGTGCTGCTGGACGTCGTCGCCGATCCGCCCCAAGACGAGAGCGAACACGTCGAAAGGGTTATCGAAGATGTCTCGTCTGACGACCTACGTGCGTTCGTGCGCGATGCACTCGCCGAAAATCCGGACCTGCGCGAGCAGTTCCTCGCACGGTTTGGCGACGGCGGCAAGTCGGTCGAAGCGTACCGTGACGAGATCGAGGAGCTGTTCGACCAGCACACACAGCACTATCCAGTCGTCACGGAAGCTATCGACTTTTCTCACTTCTTCGAAGTGGCCGAGCAGTACCGCGAGCGCGAGTGCTACCGGGCGGCTGCGACCGTCTACCGTGCGCTGTTCGAGGGAATCGACGACAACCATACCCGCATCGACGCCGCATACGATCACTACGCCAAGGCCTTGCGGTCTGCGCTCGAAGGGTACGTCGACTGTGTGCTCGCGGCCGACCCAAGCGACAACGAATTTGAACGATTCGCCGGCGCACTCGAAGCACAGGCGATGTCCGAACCGCGAATCAACGAGGAGCAGTTCCGACGTGCGCTCGGCACCCTCGAAGATCGACGATGACGTTTCCCAGCCGAGGTGAAAACGGACCGTTTACTGAGAAGGATTATTTTTGATATCGGTCCAAATACTCGATAGGACGACGCAACGCGCAGATTCTGTCCCTACGGCGGTACTGCGAGACACCCGTGAACGTCGCTTGTGGACCTTCGACGGATGTGCGTCCGAAACTTCTGTCGTATTCCCGAGATACCGCTTTCAAAAGCAAAAATATGCCAAGAGAATGTCGTCTTGGGCTTTAGGGTATCGTGTAAGAGCCAAGGGCCGGATTTGAACCGGAGTCGTCTCGCTCGCGTACGCTCGCTCCACGACAGGGTTCAAATCGCAGCCTGATGGCTTCCGCTCGTCACCTTCGTTCCTCGCAGGAAGCCAAGGGCCGGATTTGAACCGGCGTTGGGCGGCTCTGCAGGCCGCTGCGTCTGACCGAACTCTGCCACCTTGGCGCACCTGAACCTACCCGATTCGAACTCTTAAGGCTAGCGGTCTCCCGTATCGCGCCCCTCCGCCAGGGCACCGATCACGGCACCGGCGTCACGCGATCCACGTGTTCCAGTGCCGCGAGATCGTCGGCGAGTGCGTCCTGGTCCACGCCTGCCTCGTAATAAAAGACGAGGTCGAACGATCCCTCCCGGAGGAGCTGTTGACACTCCCAGACGAACTCCTCGTCCTCGAGGGTCAGACCCTGAAACTGGTTCGATGAAAAATCGGGGTCGTCGTTGCCGGCGTAGATGTACGCCTCCCCCTTGTCGGCGTGGTCGGAGATCGCGTCGTGGATGTCGACGGTGAGCTCCTGCATCTCGAGGTCCGCCTGCCCGTCGAGATGGGTGTGGACGATACAGCCGACGAGTTCGATCTCCCCCGGCTCGAGGAGCGCCTTCGTCCGCTCGTACAGCTCCTGATCGATCACGTCGTTCATCGCCGGACCTTCTCCGCCTGCCTACAAACGGCTGACGGTTCGCCCCTCGGGAACGGCGAGGTTTTTGTCTCCCCGGCGTGCAGCCTCCGACGTGACGTTCAGCATCTGCGTTCGGGAACCGTACACTGACGAGGACGAAACCAGACACCACCGGTTCGGCGTCGCCGTTACCACCCGACTCCCCTGCGTCGGAACGCTGTGTCCGTTCGCGTCCGAACACGGCGCTGTCGCGACCCAGAGCCTGGTCAACGTCGAGCTCGGCCGGAAAGGGATCGACTACCTCGCGGACGGCCTCGCGGTGGAAGACGCCCTGGAAGCCCTTTTGAATGCCGACGAGGGACGGCCCCAGCGCCAGCTCCACGGCGTCGACGCCGACGGGACGTTCGTCTTCTCCGGCGAGGAGTGCCGGGATTGGTACGGCCACACAGCCGGCGAGAACTACACCGTCGCCGGGAACCTCCTGACCGGCCCGGAAGTGATCGACGCCACTGCGGCAGCCTACGAGTCGAACGCGTTCGGCGAGGACCCCCTCGCGGCTCGGCTGATCGACGCACTCGAGGCTGGCCACGAAGCGGGCGGCGACAAGCGGACGGATCTCCCGGTCCAGTCGGCGGCGCTGTTGGTCGAGACCACCGCGGACGTCGAGGACGAGCCGACCTCACCCGACTCGATCGACCTCCGAGTGGACGCGAGTGAGACGCCGGTCGAAGACCTCCGTCACACCTACGCGTTGACGCTCGAGGGATGGCAGGACGCCGCCGAGAAGTACGATGACGGCAACGACGACGACAACGAGTGACGACAACGAGTGACGGCGACGACGACAACGAGTGACGACAACGAGTGACGGCGACGACGACGGAACGGCTCAAACCGAGAACTCGAACAGTTCGTCGCCGACGTGGTGGATCGACTCAACGACCTTCCCGGAGTCGCCGCGCATGTCGGCGCCGTCGACGAGCGCGCGCCCGACAGCGAGCACCTTTCCGTGGGTCTCTTCGGCGATGACGACGAGGTCCCCCTCTTCGATCGCTTCGTCGGCCTCCACGATCCCGGGGCGCATCACGTCGGCCCCGTTCGAGACGAACGACACCGCGCCGGCGTCGACGGTGACGATCCGACGTTCCGGCGGGAACGCGTTCGCGCCCTGGACCGTGAGGAACGGCTCGTCGTCGACGTAGACGACTGCCGGATCGCCGTCGACGAGCACCACCTCCCGCGGATCGTCCGTAAAGGAGACGCGTTCGAAGCTCTCCCGGTCGATCTCGACGCCGAGCGCGTCCCGAACGCTCGACTGGATCGCGTCGACCTCGTCGCTCCGGAGATGATGTCGCGATTTGACGTCCATACGTGCTGGATCGGCGCCCCGACCGATAAATCGACTGTTCCGTCGCGGCGTGATTCGACGGAGCGGCGAGGACCTACGCATCGGTGAGAGCCAACCATCCACGGTGAGAGACACCACAACAGCAAACGACGCCGCCGTGCCGACCAGGGTCACGACAAGCGCTAAGTATCGGGGGAGCTTCGATACTCGTATGTGGCGTTCGCGGACGAACCGGGACCGCAAAACCGTCGTATGCATCGCGTGCGGGACGTCGCTGCTCCGGACGGACGCCCGCGAGTACGACAAGGAGGGGGACCGGTGGGACCGCCACGGAAAGGAGTTCGAGCACCTCTGTAAGGAGTGTCACGACGGGCTGTGTCACCAGCCCCGCACCGAACTCGAGTCCCTGCTTTTGTCGATCGAATCCGACGGGCTCTCCCGGGAAGCGTTCCTCCGGCGGTATTACGACGCCGTCGAGGAGGAATACGGGTCCGCGGACGCCGAAGAGCGGTCCTGAACCGGTTCCGGTTCGGGACCTGTCGGCCGTCCCCGACGACACGTCTTTTTACCCCCGTCACCGTTGTACCCGGTATGTCGGACGAACAGGCCGCCGCCGGCACCGCGGAGGGGCAAGGCCCGGTGAAGATCACCGAGGAGATGGCAGAGCGGCTCGAGGACAAACGCGAGGAACTCTTCGAGGAGTTCGAGATCCGGGACGGCTTTCCGATCGAGGTGAAACGGGAGGCGGAAGCGCGAAGCGACGGCATCGAAGACGAAATCGAAGCGGAACTGGACGATCGGCAGGATCTCCGGGACCTCACGACGTGGACGACCGACCCGATCGACGCACAGGACTTCGACGACGCCATCAGCATCGAGAAAAACGAGGAGACCTACCACCTCTGGGTACACATCGCGGACGTCACCCACTACGTCACTCCGGAGACGACGATGTGGGAGGAAGCCGTCCAGCGGAGCAACACCGTCTACCTTCCGGCGTACACGATTCACATGCTCCCCTCGGTGCTCGCCGAGACCGTCTGTTCGCTCGTTCCCGACGAGGACCGCCTCGCCCACACCGTCGAGATGGTGCTGGATCGGGAGACGCTCTCCTTCGAGTCGATCGACATCTACAAGTCGGTGATCCGAAGCGACGAACGGCTGACGTACACCCAGTGTGAAAACCGCCTCGACGATCCCGACGCACCGCTCCACGAGGAGAACGCCCTGGCGTACGAACTCGCCGAGCGGATGCACGAGCAGCGCAAGGAGGACGGCTCGCTGGTGTTGAACCCCCGTCGGGACCGGGCACACACGATCATCGAGGAGTGCATGCTGAAGGCGAACAAGGCCGTCACGCACGAGCTGATGTGGAACCGCGGCGTGGAGGCGATGTACCGAGTTCACCCGCAGCCGACCCCCGAGCAGTGGAACGACGCACTCAAGGAGATCCAGGAACTCGAGGGCGTCTCGATCCCGGGGGGCTCCTGGGACGATCCCCGAAAAGCCGTCAACGCCGCGCTCGAGGAAGCGCCCGACCGCCAGCTCAACAAGATCCAGCGGGCAGTATTGAAGGTGATGCCGCGCGCGAAGTACATGAACGATCCGTTCGGCGGGCATCACGCGCTCAACTTCGACATCTACGGTCACTTCACCTCGCCGATCCGCCGCCTCTCGGACCTGGTAAACCACTGGATCGTCTACACGAACGACGTCCCGGAGGACCTCATCGAGCTGTGCGACCGCGCCAGCGACAAACAGAAGGACGCCGAGACGTGCGAACGCATCTACAAACAGTTCCTGGAAGAGAACCACATCGACCCGTACGCGGTCAACAACCGGGGACTCGAAGTAGTCGAGGATCCCGAGGAAGCGACCCACGGCGTCTAGCTCCGATCCCCACCGTATCCCGCTCGCCGAAGGCGTTGCGAACTGCTTTTTACCGGGTGGGACGGAGTCACAGTCATGCTCGATTACGTGGACCTGGAGGCGGACCTCGGGGAAGAAGAGCGGATGATCCGCGACACCGCGCGACGGTTCGTCGACGAACAGGTCCGGCCGGAGATCGGCGAGCACTACGAGGCGGGGACGTTCCCGACGGAGCTGATCCTCGAGATGGGGGAGTTGGGGTTTTACGCACCGAACCTCGACGGATACGGGCTGGCGAACGTCAGCGAGACCGCCTACGGGCTGTTGATGCAGGAGCTGGAGGCCGGCGACTCGGGGTTGCGATCGATGGCGAGCGTGCAGGGCGCGCTGGTGATGTATCCCATCTACGCGTTCGGCAGCGAGGCACAGAAAGAGAAATGGCTGCCGAAGCTGGGAACGGGGGAAGCGGTCGGCTGTTTCGGGTTGACTGAACCGGAGCACGGCTCGAACCCGTCGGGAATGGAGACGCGCGCCAGAAAGGAGGGGGACAGCTACGTGCTCGACGGGAGCAAAACGTGGATCACCAACTCGCCGATTTCGGACGTTGCGGTCGTGTGGGCCCGGGAGACCACCGCCGAGGGGTCGCCGGTTCGGGGATTCCTCGTCGAGACCGATCGCGACGGGGTGACGACCAACGAGATCCACGAGAAGCTCTCGCTGCGGGCCTCGATCACCGGCGAAATCGGCCTCCAGGGCGTCGAGATCCCCGCGGAGAACCGGCTCCCGGAAGCCGACGGCATGAAGGCACCTCTCTCGTGTCTCACCCAGGCGCGGTACGGGATCGCGTGGGGGGCGGTGGGCGCAGCGCGGGACTGTTTTGAAACCGCCCGAGAGTACGCGATTGACCGCGAACAGTTCGGCGGCCCGATCGCCCGATTCCAGCTCCAGCAGGAGAAACTCGCGGAGATGGCGACCGAGATCACCACGAGCCAGTTGCTCGCCTATCGGCTCGCCGAACTGAAAGAGCGGGGCGACCTCCGCCCACAGCAGGTGTCGATGGCCAAGCGGAACAACGTCCGGATGGCCCGTGACCAGGCCCGAATCGCACGTGAAATGCTGGGTGGCAACGGGATCACCACCGACTATCCGCCGATGCGACATATGCAGAACATGGAGACGGTGTACACCTACGAGGGAACCCACGACATCCACACACTCATCCTCGGACACGATCTCACCGGGATCCCCGCCTTCGAATGAGTCGGTACCCCCGGTGCGCGAGAGACCACACGACGCGCAGTCGTGGTCGATCCGGCAGTTGACGCCCCGCACATCCATCGAAAACAGCGGCTCGTTCTCGACTGCCCGATCCAGGAAAAACAGACTCAAATAGTTTTATAAAACTTCTAAGGCCATTTGGAACGGCAATAAATGGTCGTCGAAGTGAACTAAAACGTGGAACAGATCGGAAACAGTCGTGAAAACGAGTTCGATCGGCGACAAACCGGGCGAATCGACGACAACGCTCGGGGGTTTATATGGGGACGTGGTTCCGTGTCTCCAGTGACGAAGGTGAACTCCAATGTCCGGCAGCACACAACCCTCCACTGATCGATTCCCCGTCCCCGGAAGCGCGGGGACGATGGCGGAAAGCGCAGCCAGCCGCCTCGGCGAAACGGTTCGCGTCCTCGCGTTCTGGGGTGCGATTCTGCTCCCGCTGGCGTACGTCCTCGCGTTACACGAGTCCGTCGCCGGACAGCGGGTCGACCTGTTTTTGCTCCTGCTCGCGTTGCACGTCGCCTGCATTCTGATCGGCCACGGACGAGCCCACAACCGGTCCCCACCGCTCGGGGGAGGTGAGTCCCGATGAGCGCCCACGTCTCAACCTCGAGCTCTCTTCCCGACTCCCCGAAAGCCCGGAAGCTCGCGAACTACCTCCGCGAAGAGGTCGCCGACACCGGCGGGGAGCTCTACTTCAAAAGCAAGTTCATCGCCGACGACGTCGATCTCTCCCCGAAGGAAATCGGCGCGCTGATGGCCCAACTAGAGGGAGGCGTTCCCGATCTGACGATCGAGAAGTGGTCCTATACGAGCGCGACGACCTGGCGCGTCGAGCCGCGTTAGCCGGCGGTCGACACCGGTGATCGACGCCGGCGCCCCCGACGAAACTAACTTGGTAGGGATCGGAGTTCACCTGTACAATGCGAATCGAGTTCGATCGCAACACCTGTATCGGAATGTTCCAGTGTGTCGACGAGTGGGGCGGGTTCGAAGAGAACGTCGACGACGGAAAAGCCGATCTTCCCGGCGCCGAGGAAACCGAGGAGGGGGTGTTCGTCCTGGAGGTTCCCGACGGCGAAGAGTTCGAAGCGGAATTTGCCGCACGCGTGTGTCCTGTCGATGCGATCGCGGTGTTCGACGACGACGGAGAACAGACCGTCTGATCACCGCGACAGCCGTCAGGTAAAATCGCCGAAGCTCAGCTGTCCGTCGTCTTCGTCGTCCGTGTTTTCGTCGTCCGTATTTTCGGCGTCCGTGTTTTCGTCGCCCCCGTTTTCACCGCCCCCAGTTGCGTCGTCCGACTCGTCCGCAGTAGAGAGCTCATCGAGCGTCGCGTTTTCGCCGCCGGAACCGGCGCTTTCGTCGGCCTCTTCCGCTGATCCGCTACCGTCGCGTTCGCCGTCGGATTCGTCGTCGCCGGCGTTCGGGCGGGTTTCGAACGCGCCCCCGGCGTGATCCTCCATCCGCTCTTCCCGCAAGCTCTCGGCGTCCTCGACGATCGACTGGACCTTGTTCGTCGATTCGCCGGAACCGGTGACAACGGAGACGTGTTTCTCCTCGAACTCGTAGGCGGCCGCCATCGCGACGGTGAGCTCCCGTGGCTTGCAGTGGTGCGTTACCGCCGAGAGGTACGGCAGGATCTCGCGGCGGGCCGTCGCCATGCTCGAGCCGTTCGCAGCCGCGATCTTCCGGACGACCTCCTCTGCGGTCGCGTCCGAGGACCGCCAGAACTGCGGGCGTCCCCATCGCGTCCAGCCGCCCTTGGTTCCGTTGCGCGAGGCGGCGACGCCGGCGGCGACGTTGTCGGTGACGTACCGCCAGTAGGAGTAGTCCTGGCTCGCGCGAACCCGGCCGAGCCAGACGTCGGCGTTCGAGAGGAACTCGTAGGCGCGGGCCGCCTCGTCCGTGTCGTACGCCTTCAGGACGTTCCCCTCGACCCACTTTGCGAGGTCGTCGGGCGTCTCGTCGACGTCGTAGCCCGACCGGAGCGCCTCTTCGGGCGTCTCCTCTTTCAACACCGCATCGAGGAACGGGAAGATTCCGATCGTCCGGTCCCGGTCGCCCGTAACGACCGCTTCGAGGGTGATCCGATCGCGACCCTCCGCGATCGCCTGGAGGTCGTTTACCGCCCCTCGGAGATCGCCGGCGTTGCGTTCGGCGATCCGCTGGAGCGCGTCGGGCTCGAACTCGACGCTCTCCTGGCGGCAGATGTTCCGCAACACGGGCACGATCGATCGAGGGGAGACGTCCCTGAACTCGATCTCCCGGCATGCGTTGCGCAGCCCACGGGACATCTCGTAGTAGTCGTTCGCGATCAGCACGATCGGCTGGCTGGCCTCCTTCACCAGCCGAGTGATCGCCCGGGCGCCCCCGCGGTCGTAGTTTCCGTGGATGTTGTCCGCCTCGTCGAGGATCACCAGTTGTCTGGAGGCGGTGTCGCCGCCGCGGGCGCCCCCGCCGGCCGCGCTGCCCGCGAGGGTTGCGTTTTTCGCCGCCCGTCCCGCGAACCGCTCGATGACGTCGGCGGTGCGCTGATCGGAGGCGTTCAGTTCGACGGTCTTCCACCCCATGTCGCTCGCGAGCGCGTGTGCCGCCGAGGTCTTGCCGACGCCGGGGCTGCCGTACAGGACGACTGCCTCCCGGTGGTCGTCCCAGTTTTCCGCCCACTCGCGGAGCTTCTCTCGGGCCTTGTCGTTGCCCCGAACCTCCGAGAGCGTGCGGGGACGATACGATTCAGTCCAGTCTGTCATGCGGCTTGAAGGGAGTTCGAGCGCGGGGCTCAAAAGACGAGCGGAAACGCCTACAGCCGATCGAGGAACGAATCGAACGCGCCGCTTTCGGGGTGAACGTGGGCATACGTCCCCAGCGTCCGGTGTTCGGTGAGCCCGTCGAGCCCGTCCGCGATGCCGTCACCCCGTTCGACCTCGAACGCGAAGCTAGCGTCACCCGCGACGTCGGCGCTGGAGTAGTGAAACTCGTGGCCACGGAGTCGCTCGCCGGGCGCGGCGGTCAGAGTTCCCGTCCGGGCGCGCAACTGGACGTGGTCGAGCGCCCGATATCGGTCGTGCATCCGGACCGCCGCCGGCAGGATCCCTGCCATGTCGTGTTCGGTCCCCTCGGCTGTTGTGAGCGTCTCGGAAAGCGCCATCAGCCCGCCACACTCCCCGAAGATGGGGAGCCCGTCGGCCGCTCGGTCGGCGAGCTGGTCGACCGCCGGACTTCCCGACAGCGCCTCGGCGTGGAGTTCCGGATACCCGCCAGGGAGATACACGCCGTCACAGTCGGGCACGTCGTCGCCCGCGACTGGCTGAAACGTGACGAGCACTCCGGCCTCCCGGAGCCGTTCGATCGTGGCCGGATAGACGAACCGAAACGCCGCGTCGCGGGCGACGGCGACGCTGGGGCCGTCCCCGGACGGCCGAGACGAGACGGGGGAGGCTGTGTCGGGCCGGGGTGGCTCCCGCGCGGTCTCGAGGAGCCGATCCGCCTCGAGGTGGTCTGCCGCGGCATCGAGTGCCGACTGCGGGAGTGGGGACTCCTCGCCCATGTGCAACCCCAGATGGCGGTCCGGGATCTCCAGGTCCTCCTGTGGCGGAATTCGACCGAAGTACGCCATCTCCTCGGGAAGCGCCTCGCGGATCCCCCGTTCGTGACGGCCGCCGTGGGCACGCTGTGCGATGATGCCCGCGACGTCGATCTCGAGACCGATCCGGTCGGCGTACTCCCGGAAGCCGAGCGCGGTCGCGGCGACGCTCTCCATGCCGGCGCTCGCGTTGACGACGAGAACGACCGGGAGAGACAGCGCCTCCGCGACCGCGGCCGTACTGGAGACGTCGCCGTCGTACAGTCCCATCACGCCCTCGACGACGCAGACGTCCCCCTCACCCCGGTGGTAGTTGCGCCGGAGCCCGTCCTCGCCTTGCATCCACAGATCCAGCGTCCGGGAGGGACGGCCGGCCACGCGTTCGTGGTGGCTCGGATCGATGAAATCCGGACCGGCCTTCGCGGGCTGAACCGCACGACCGGCGTTTTCCAGCGCCCGAATCACAGAAAGCGTCGCGACCGTCTTTCCGACCCCGGAGCGTGCCCCGCCGATGACGATTCCGTTCATGGCATGTGCCAGCTCTCCATTACCCTGTGGTTTGTACAAATGTACTTGAATCAGTCGATAACGTGTCTCACACCGCGGCAATCCTTTTTATACTCGAACGAGACCGGGAGGTATGTTCCCCGAACGGATCGAAACCGAGCGCCTCGGGCTCGAGTCCCGGACGCCGGAGAACGTCGACTACCTCGAACTGTACGAGTACTGTTCAGACGGCGACGCGATCGAAGAGGTGACCGAGCACGTCACCTGGGAGCCACACGCTCATCCGAAAGAGTCCCTCGATTTCCTGGAGGGCGGGGTCGACGGCCGCGAGGAGGGAACCGTCGCCGACTACGCGATCCGCCCCCGGGACGGGGAGCCCGGCGCGGGCGAACTCGCCGGCTTTTCCGGGCTCAGGATCGAGTGGGAACTCCGCCGGGCGGAGATGGGGATCTGGCTCCGCAAACGCTTCTGGGGTCGCGGTTACTCCCGCGAACGTGCGGGCGCACTACTGGACCTGGCACTGGGACAGTTGGATCTGGACGTCGTTCGGGTGACACATCACCCCGACAACGAGAACTCCCAAAAGGCAGTCGAACGGTACGTCGACCGCTTCGGTGGTCGGCGGGAGGGGCGGATCCGAAACGCTATCAGCTACGCCGACGGGAGCGTCCACGATCAGATCGCGTACTCGATCAGTCAACCCGAGTGGCGCGAGGCAGTCGACGCGATGGCGGAGCCACCGGCAATACGCTACGAGTGGGATCGGTAGCTTCCGGAAACCCGAACCCGGCTCATACTGAGTATTCTCGGCCGTACCCGGACGATCGGCGGGCCGGATGGCCGATCGACCGGTAAATCGCTACAATAATCAGTATCAGACGCCGTCGCCGCGCCGGTGCTCCCAGATCCGATAGGCGACGACCGCGAATCCGACGACAGTAAGCAGGATGTGTTCTCCGGTCTCTGCGAGATACGCCACGCGTTCGGGGTCCTCATCGGGACTGGGCGCCGGTGACGGGTCGACGGCGGTCGTGTAGTGGACGTCGCCGGAGCCGCCGCGCTGGGTGGTGCCGTCGTCCCCGAGGTCGATCACGTCCTGCACGAACCCTCGCTGGTCGGAAACGAGTAGCTCCCCGGAGAAATCGTACAGCTGGTCGTGGAGCGGCCAGAACAGGTTGACGCCGTTGTAGAAGGCGTCCAGCAGGATGTGACCGAACGTGATCGCGACGATCGTCACCCAGCCGACTCGCCAGCCGTATTCCCCCCATCGAGAGAGCACGAACGACTCCGCCCGGAACTTCACATCCCACGCGAGCAGCGCGAACGCCCCGAGCGGGAGCCAGATGTTGTGCAATGCGGCCCGATGTGTCCCCGACCAGTAGACGGCCAGCAACGCATCGAGATCGAGGGCAGCGCTGGCGACCAGTACGAGGAGGATCGCCTTCGTGTCGAAGTGGTGTTGCAGCAGGGCACAGGCGATCAGCCCCGCGATCGCCACGTGTACCGTGGTCGGCGGCATGTCCGGGAATACGGCCGCAGGGATATCCGGGTTTCGGCCGGTTCGAGGCGTCGACACCGGAAGCGAACCCCTCGATCGTCCGTACCACCCCACAGTTATTTGTAAATTCCCGTTGAATCGTCGAACATACCAACGAGTAGTTCATTCATTTTTACACACTTTAATACAACTTATTTTTGATCAGATTTATTTAAATATTATTTTAATATTTCCCGAAAAAGGAGTTCATGTATGTCGGAAGCAAGCATCAGCGAATACCTGGCACAGCACCCCAAGATGATCGGCGTCCTGTTCACGATTACCCTGCTGTTGACGCAGGCCGGGAGCGTCGTGGCGAACAGTGGCGCAGTTCCTCAGCCAGGTCCCTAGATATCAGAGGGACCGAGTTCGTTAGACCAGTATAGTTTGCCGTTCACTTCTACGGGTATTGATTTCCCCGACAAGAATTCTGACAATTCCTGGCCCGGAAGTGTATAAGGCACACCCGTACCGGATCCGATGTGCATTATCTCATTTTTCTCATACATGAAAGTCAGCATAGTACCAACATTGTAATTCGATGTGGGATACGAGATTGGCGTGATCTCGAAGTCGTCTTCTCCCATCCGTTCGACCCGATACAGCGTCGGAACCCCATCTGTATTGTAACACAGAGACGCGCGACCGTCACCGATGATGCCGTACATCCCGCCGCCGATGACACTGTCTCGCCCCGCCGCCAACGCCCCGTACAGGTCGAAGCCGGCGTCCAGCAATCGGGCGAGCCGCCTGCCGAACCGTGTTGCAAGCGAGTTGTACACCTCCGCAAGTGTGATTACGCCGCCGCGGCTGCCGGCATCGACGAGCCCCCGACCCTGAGAGAACGACGTGCAGGCGTTGAGGAAGAACAACTCCACGCCGGTGTACTCGAGGTCGTGGAGGTCGAGCCAACCGTCGTGACACCGCATCCCCTGCTCGTCGACATGACCGACGTAGTGAAAGAAGTCGAATTCTTCGTGCAACGCCTCGCGGAGTTCGTCCGTCGAGAGATCGTACCGAACGTCGATATCGAACTCGAAGAAGTCACGGAACCCGTACAGGTCCTCGCTCTCCTCGCGCATCTCCGAATCGTTACAGACGACCAGGATCCGGATCCATTCCGGTTCCTCCTTTTCGGGCTTCGACTCGAAACGTCGTTCCAGTGACTCCAGCGTCGGTTTCCCTGCCCGAACCGGATACTGGTCGGCGATCCACACGTGTGTATCCGTATCGACCTCCGGCGGCGACACTACTTCGCTCGGGTTCCGTCTGCGTCGTTCGGAAGTGTCGGCCGAACGAGATCCCATGCCGAGCGCCGGTCGCGGCCCGTCCGCGTCCGATTCCGTGACGTTTCGGTCGGTCGTCCGGAAGAAGTCCCCGGTGTTCGCGCTCGAGGCAGTCAGTTCCTCGTCGGCCCTGGACGGATCGTAACTCCGGATTTGCGAGAGTTCCGCCACTGCGTACGGGAGGAACTTCGCGAACCGGTACGAGGGTACGATGTCAGTAGTCGAGTGCCATTCGAGGAGGTCGTCGACGACGTGTCCGGGAACCTCGAAGTACGCGCCGATCCGATCCGGAAGCGGAAGATCGTACAGATGCTGGAGATCGACGTCGATGCGTTCGATCAATCGCTGTGTTTCCCTGAGATCCACGTCGTAAAGCCCCGCCGTCCGGACCACGCAGTCGAGGGCGAACTGCCGCTCCAGGGCCCCCGCGGCGCCGTCCATCAGCGCCCGGGCGTTCCGGGGGGCGTTCTCGCCCGTCAACGGGAACCGATCCCCGTTCGCGAGGATCGCCGGCTCCGAACCGGGAACGATCTTCGCGCCGAGATAGTACGAAAGCGAAGCGACCGTGTACACCGACTTGACGTCGGGTGGGACTGCGATCTCGACGCCGGTCTCCGGCGGTTCGATGCCCGGCGGAGCGGAGAACTCCTCGCCGACTTCGAGCCGCGGCGGGTGACCGCGGAGCGTGGGAAACGATCGCTCCGGCGAGAACGTTTTAATTGCAGAGCCGAACGAGGAGACCGCAGTCATCAGGTCCTCGACTGATTCGGTCGTGGTGATCGTTCCGGCCGGACTGGAGTGAAGTGACCGCGCACCGATCCGGACAGACCGATTTCCGTCGAATTCGAGTACCGTACCCGGCTCCGCACCCTCCGAACGGTGGACGACGTCGAATGCGCCCTCGAAAGAGAGGTACATCTTCAGTGGAGCGCCCCCGATGTCGACGTCGTACGCACCCTCCGACACGAATGCATCGGTAGCCGGCTTGATCGTTCGAACGAACGACCCTTCGTCCCGATCGTACACGAACAGCCCGAAGTACTCCGGCACGACGATCCGGCTCGCCTCTACCTCGATTCCGGCAGTTACTGGAAAGGCGAACCGGTCCGCCGAGACCGGCCCGACCGCGCTTCCGTCGGGGAGATGCAACTCGAAGGTACGGTCTTCGATGTCGTCGACCGCTTCGACCCCCCGATCCGTGTCAGTAAATCGTACTTTTTTCATTCTCGTTCGGACTTCCCGCCGGCGTGGTCGGGTGTGGACGCCCCACGGTGTGTGAACCGTCGTTGCGGACTCTTCTGGGCGGAGTGTAAAGAATCAACCGGCGTCGGAACGAATAGTCATCTATATATCACTTTCGACGGGCGACGAACCCGGGGTTCGATACGCTTTTCGGCCCGGCTTGCAACGTCTCGTGTATGGACAACGGAGACCGGGAGGCGGCCCGGGCGGATCTGGCCCGCCGGATCGCCGGCGAGATCACCCTGAGTGAGGATCCCGGCGCGACGCTCCGGAAGTGGCGGACCGACTTCGACGTCTCCCAGACCGCGCTGGCAAACCAGCTCGACGTCTCGTCGTCGGTCATCTCCGACTACGAGAGCGGGCGGCGAAGTTCCCCCGGAATCGGGGTCGTCTCGCGGATGGTCGAAGCGCTTCTCGACATCGACGAGCGACGGGGCGGCGGACGGATCCGCCAGTACGCCAGAGTCATCTCAGCCGGCTTCGAAAGCGACGTCGTCTACGATCTCCGGGAGTACACCACGGCACTGCCGCTGTCGACGTTGTACGAGGCGATGGGTGCGACTGAAATCGTCCGTGGGGACCAGGACACTGTCAACGGCCACACCGTCATCAACAGCATCGCGGCGATCACGCGGCTCTCCAGCGAGGAGTTCTACCGGCTGTACGGCCAGTCGACGAACCGGGCGCTCGTGTTCACGGGGGTCACCCGCGGGGAGTCGCCGCTCGTGGCGATGCGAGTCGTGAATCCGACCCCGAACGCGGTGGTACTTCACGGGATCGACGAGGAGGATCTCTGGGAGTACGCGCCCGATCTGGCGCGTGTCGACGGCTTCTCGCTTGCCGTCTCGACGCGCGATATCGAGGAAATCCTCGAGAACCTCGAGGAGCTTTGAAAATCGACGAACGGACTACCCGACGATCGACCCCTCGAGCGTCGCGTTCGCCGGCAGGTTTCTCTGGACGAACGAGAGGATCGCCTCGGCCCCCTGGAACCCCTCCGACAGGGTGGCCAGCTGCTCTCCCTCGTAAAACAGCACGAGGGTGGGAACGCTCGTGATCGAAAACCGATCCACGAGGTCCATGTCCGTCTGCGGGTTGCAAACGCCGACGGTGACGTTCGTCTCGCGGTGGACGTGTCCCAAAACCGGTTCGATCGACTGACAGATCCCGCAGTTGTTCGTGTAAAACTCGAGCAGGACGAGCGGCTCGCGCGCGAGGAGGTCGTCGATGTCGTCGCCGTTTCGCAGCTCGATCGGTCGAGAGGGCGTGTCTTCGGTCATGGACGACGTAGGCGAGTCATAGATAAAAAGGCGACGCGGGACTGCACCGGTGCGAGGCTGCACCGGGACGGGAGAGAACTATTCCGAGAGAACTATTCGACGTACTCGTACTTGCGCTCGTTCATCCGTCCCCAGCCGGTGAAGGCGAACTCGCCGTCGGGCTGGGTGAACGCGTCCACCTCGACGTCCTTGTCGAAGTCGTGGACGTTGTGGATCTGTTCGTACTCCTCGAACGTCAGGTCGTAGCGGTTCTCGAGCTGCTGGTCGATGTCGAGCGCCTCGACTTCCTCCTTCCAGCCGGACTGTACGGTCTCCGCGTGGATCTCCGCCTGGGCGCCCGAGCCGTACGAAGCGATCAGCAGGTGCTCGCCCTCGAAGTCCCTGTCCGCGTCGGCGGCAGCCATCAGCGCGCTTGCACGGGCGATGTGAACCGATCCGGTGTACCAGTTGCCCACCTGCGAGGAGATCGTGAGGGTGGGTTCGATGACGTCAGCGTACCAGCTCCGGTATCGCTCGGTGCCCTTCAGCGCGTCCATGTACTCGCGAATGGCCTCCTCGTACTCCTCGCGGGAGTCGTACTCGTCCTCGCGGGGTTGGCGACCGATCTCCTCGGCGAGTTGGTCTTCGATCTCCGTATCGCGAGTGATGTGACGGTACGCCAGCAGGCCGGCCTTGCGAACCATCCCCGGGAACGGAGTGTGGAACGGCGCGTAGGCGAAGTCCGCCTCGTAGACGCGTCCGGCGACGGACTCGTAGTCCTCCAGCGCCTCCCGCATCCGGGAAAGGTACACCTGGATCGACCGCTTGCCGTCGACGCTCGGGAACTGCTGGTTCGGCTTCAGGAAGTCGGTCTCGTCCATGCTGCCGAACCCCTGTTCGTCCGAAAGCGCGAGGACGTCCGGATCCTCGTCGACGAGCATCGCGACCGCGCCTGCCCCCTGTGTCGCCTCGCCGGGATCGCCCCGTTCGTACAGCGCAGTGTCAGTAGCAACGACGAGCGCGGCCCGGTCCCGGTTGCGACCGGCCCGGATCCAGTTGTACGCGTCGTCGATCGCCTGTGTGCCCGAGACACACGCGAACTTCCGCTCGCCCTTGTTGGCGTGCCTGAAGTCGCCTTCAAACACCTGCTCGAGGCAGCCGGCGATGTACGTCGACACCGGTTTGGAGTGGTCGAACGCCGACTCGGTCGCGACGTCGATCCGGCCGATGTCCTCGGGTTCTAGACCCTTTCGCTCCAGCAATCGCTTCGAAGCGTTCGCTCCCATCGTGACGATATCCTCGTACACGTCGGGGAACGAGGAGGCTTCCAGGCCCAGTCCCTTGCGATATTTGTCGGGGTCTTCCCCCTTCACCGACGCGAACGTCTCGGGTAAGTCGAGTTTGAGGTTGCCGCTCCAGATCTCGATGGCGTCGATGCCGACGGCTGTCATGTCCGAAGGTTCACCGAGCGTCCATAAGGGTGTGTCGATGTGGGTTACGCCGATCGTCGAACCCGGACAGGAGACGGAGGGATGCCGGAAAAGAGAAACGCGAAAACGGGTCGTTCAGACCGTAAGGGAAAGGACCTGCACGAAGACGCCGAACAGGAGGGCGAAGGCGATCAGCGTCTTCGGATCGATCGTGATGGCGTTCCGGTCTTCGGCATCGAAGTACCGAACGAGACCGGCACTCGACATCAGTCCGCCTTGATTGCCGCTCATAAGGATCGCTACTGTCCGTGCCCGCCTAAACGTTTCGTTCCGTGTCCCCCGCGGTTCGACGATCGAAATAGTATTGTTCTATATCCACAATACTTTTCACAACAGATGCCGTAGACCGGAATGGACATGTCCGACTCCGTGGCCGAGATCCTCAGAAACGAGCTGGAGTGTGAGGGGTTGCTCGAGTGTTTCCACGGGTTGAACTCACTGGACGAGCGGTGTTTCCGGACGATCGCCGAAAGCGACGGGCCGCTTACGGTCGACGAGGTCGCCGAGCGGGTCGACCGGGAGCGATCGACCGTGTATCGCTCCATCCAGCGGCTGTACGACGCCGGGTTCCTCAGCAAAGAGCAGATCAACTACGACCAGGGCGGATACTATCACGTCTACAGGCCGGCCGAACCCGACCGCATCGCTTCGAACCTCCGACGGATGCTCAACGACTGGTACGCCCGGATGGGTCGGCTGATACACGAGTTCGAAACGAAGTACGGGGAACGAACAGGGAGCGGAAACAGGAACCGAGACGCCACAGGGGGACGAGACGGCAACGTCGATTCCGACCCGGGCGTTCGAGAACCGTACCAGAGGGGCTAACCTCACTGCTCCGCGAGAGGGACGTGTGTCGTGGAGTACTTCCCGGTCGCTCGCGGTGGCCGGGATCGTTCTGGCGCTGCTTTTCGGACTCGGAGCACTCGGACTGTTCGTCGTCGACGCCGGCGCGGCGGAGACCGAACCGGTTCCGTTCGACGAGACAGTCACTGTCGGACTGACGAGCGAAGCCACCGCCACCCTCGATGAAAACGTTTCCCTCCCCGAAGTCCAGGTGTTTTACTCGCAGTACCGGTACGTCACCGGCTACTACGGTGTCGGAACGTACGCCGACGTGAGTAGCCAGCCGGGACACGACGCTCAGTTCGGCTACCCGATGGCCGTCCACGTCACCGATTATGCAGGGACGGGGATCCGTCTCGACGAGGACGGCTATCCTGCGCCCATGCGAACGCCGGGATGGGTCGCCGCAGACGAGGCGGTCTACGTCGTCGAAAGCGACGCTCGAAGCCCGGACGGGGGTACGATCCTTCCGTTCTCGAACCGGGGCGAGGCAGCGGCGTTCGTCCACGATTACGGCGGCGACGTGGTCGACTGGGAAACCGCGCTCGAACGGAGCGACGAACAGACCGGCGCCGATGGCGTCCGCGAGTCGGTGAGCGACCGCACTGCACACGCCGACGCCGACGTCGACTCCCGGACCGAACTGCTCGAGGAGGAGACTCGCCCCGTCTCCGTCGTCGTCGGCGAGGACGCCGACACGATCCAGGCCGCCGTGGACGTCGCCGAACCGAACACGACGGTGGTCGTCCCGGCCGGAACGTACGAGGAGCACGTCGAAATCGACCGGCCGATCACCCTCGTCGGCGTCGAGGGGACCGCCACGGGGGCAGATTCGACACACCTCACGGAGAAGACGGCGGGGACCACACAGCCAGTTCACGTCCGAGGCGACGGCAACGGAACGGTGATTCAGATCGCCGCCGACCGGGTCGCCGTCGCCGGCGTGGCAGTCTCGGGAGTGGGCAACGAAACCCGGGATCCCGACGCCGTACCGACGGACGCCTGGGACGCCAACGTGGAACTCGGCTACGGCCACGGGGACGCCGGCATCGCCGCCGTGGACGCCGCGGACGTGCTGATCGCCGGCGTCGAGGTCGACACGCCCGCAAACGGGATTCTCCTTCGGGACAGCCCCGGTGCAGTCGTCCGGAACGCCGACGTCGGCGGCGCCGACGAGTGGCTCGACGGCTTCATGGGAGTGATGGTGATGCGATCGCCCGCAGTCGTCGAGAACTCGACGTTCGCCGGCGGCCGCGATGGGGTGTACACACACCGCTCTCACGGGACAGTCGTGCGGAACAACTCGATGGCCGGAATGCGGTACGGCGTCCACCTGATGCACACCGACGACGCGCTGATCGCCGACAACGTCGTTCGTGGCGGCGCGTTCGGCGGCATCACGATCATGACCGATCCCGCCGGGAACGCGATCGTCGGCAACGACGTTCGAAACAGCACGACGGGGATCTCTCCCTCCGGCAGCGACGTCTACGTGGCCGAAAACGTGCTCGTCGACAACGATCGCGGGATGTCGACGGCGACCCGGACGTCGCTGTACGAACACAACGTCCTGGCGAACAACGACGTGGGAGCGCGGGTGTCGAGTATCCTTCCGACGAACCGGATCGTCGCGAACGACTTCGTCGGGAACGACCGACACGTGTACGCGAGCGGGATCGGACCCCTCCGGATCTGGACCCACGACGGGAATGGGAACTACTGGGACGGCGCGCTCGGTGCCGTTGGAGAGACGGACGAACACAGAGACGGAGCGACGCTGTCACGCGAGTACGTCGCCACGGATCCGGTCGACGAACGGCTCGGGCGGACCGCCGGGGCAGCGACGCTTGCTCGGTCCCCCGCTGTGGCCGCGCTGCGATCGCTTTCCGACGCCGTTCCCGGCCTCAAAACCGGTGGCGTCGTCGACGTCGCTCCGCGTGCCTCCCCTGCCAACCCGGCGCTACTGGAGCGCGTGGGACTGCTCGAGGAACACGACAACGCGGAGACGACAGCCGGCAGCGACGTGGACGAAACGGAAGACGAAACCGAGGAGGAACGATGACGGAATCGGAACCCGATCTGACCGACGGACCCACCGGTGGTCGGACCGACGAACCCGCCGGTGGTCCGACCGATGAACCGGCCGTCGAACCAATCGACGAACCGACACTGGTCGCCGAAGATCTCACTCACAGCTACGGCGACGTCGCCGTCCTCGACGGCGTCTCGCTGGGAATTCGGAGGGGAGAATTCACCGCCCTGATCGGCCCCAACGGCGCGGGAAAAACTACCCTGTTGCGGCTGCTCGTGGGGCTTGAACCTCCCGAACGTGGACGGATACGCTACGACGGTCCGGATCGGCCGCGCCGGATCGGCTATCTCCCCCAGCGACCGGCGTTCCGGCCGGAGTTTACGGCCGCGGAGACGCTTCGTTTTTACGAGTCGGTGCTCGGTGTTCCCGAGCCCAAGCCGCGTGCGCATCTCGAACGCGTCGGGCTTTCGGCGGCCGCCGACCGACCCGTCGGCGCACTCTCGGGGGGGATGCGTCAGCTTCTCGGGATCGCACAGGCGGTGGTCGGGGATCCGCCGGTGGTCGTCCTCGACGAGCCCGCACACGGACTAGATCCGGGGATGCGATCCCGGATCTTCGGCGCCATCGAAGAACTCGCGGGGCGAGGGGTTGCAGTCGTGGCGACGACCCACGATCTGAACGCGGTCGATCGGCGTGCCGACCGTATCGGGGTGCTCGACCGCGGACAGGTCGTCCGCGCGGGAACCCCCGCAGCACTGCGGGACGAACTCGGGGCGGAAACGTTGGCCGAGGTGTACGACACGGCCGTCGCCGGCGCCGCCGGAACCGTGTACGTCGGCGGATCGGAAGGTGAAAAGCAATGACCGACGAGGCCGCAGAAACCCACGCTGAAGACGGTCTCCAGAGCCAGGGAGACGAGTCGCCGCCGACAGGTCGCCGGAGCCGAACGGCACCGATCGCGGCGGTCGCCGCACGCGAGCTCCGATCGGCGATGCGCAGCACCGGCGGCCTCCTGTTTGGCGCTGGGCTGACGATCGCGATCGTCGGCGTGGCGTACGCCGGCGGGGGATATCAGTCGAGCTATCTGGCGACAACCGCGGACCTCCTCGCGGCGCTTTCGGTGTTGGTACCGGTCGTGGCGGTGGCGTTCGGCTACCGGACGCTGCGTTCGGACGCGCGAAGCGGCGAACTGGACGTGCTGTCGACGTATCCGGTCGCCGCCTGGCAACACGTCCTCGGCGCGTATCTCGGACGGGCGATCCCGCTTTCGGCGATCGTACTCGTTCCGTTCATGGCCGTCGCCGGACTGGTGTCGGTGTCGACAGCGCCGGAGGCGTCCGTGTTCGCGACCCACGCGGGGGCCGATTCCCCGATCCTCTTCGCCCGGCTCGCCGCGTTGACCCTGCTGTACGCGTTGGTCGCCCTTGCCGTCGGCGTCGCGGTGTCGGCGGTGGCGACCTCAGCCCGGGTCGGAATCGCGCTTTCGGTCGGGGCCGTTGTCGGGATCGTACTGGTCGCCGACCTGGCGATCGTCGGCGGGCTCGCAAGCGGCGCCCTCGGCGGTGAATCGACCCACGGCGCGCTGGCGCTGTCCCCCGCGAGCGCCTTCCGCGGGCTGGTGTTCGAGACCGTGATCTCCGCCGCCGGCGGCGCGGGGCCGGAGACGGCCTCGGTCCCGGCGAGCCTCGCCGGGCTTTCCGCCTGGCTCCTCGGTTCCCTTGCCGTGGCGGTGGCTGCACTCCGGCTGCGATGAAAACGGACCCCTGCGACGACCGAATCGACCCGGACGTTTCGAACCAGCCGGAGGACTATCCGTCCCAGGTCGCAGCCAGCACCCGCCGCCAGTTACCGTAGGCGAGCAGTTCACACTCCCGGCGACTGTATCCCCGATCCTCGATCGCATCGAACAGCCCGGGGAGTCCGGCGACGTCATCGACGGCCGAAAGCACCGTCGCGCCGTCGAAGTCGGAGCCGAGGGCGACGTGTTCGACGCCGGCGACGTCGACGGCATGATCCAGGTGATCGAGGAGGACCGAAAGCGGGAGCTCCCGGTCGTCGTCGCCGTCCGGGTGGAGGAACCGGGTCGCGAACGTGAGCCCGACGATCCCGTCGCCATCGGCGATCGCCCGCAGCTGTTCGTCGGTCAGGTTGCGCGAGGAAGGGCAGATTTCGTGAACTCCAGTGTGGCTTACGACCGGTGGATCTTCCGTTTCGGCGAGGACGTCACGAACGCCTGCCGCGTTGAGATGTGCACAGTCGACGACCAGTCCCCGGTCGTTGCACGCCCGGACCAGCGACCGTCCGGCGTCCGTGAGGCCGGGACCGTGGTCGGGAGTCGATCCGTGGAGGAACGGCACGCCGTGGGCGAACGCGTTCGGTCGGCTCCAGGTGAGCCCGACCGACCGGAGCCCCGCGTCGACGAGAGCCTCGAGGTTCGACAGGTCGGGCGCGATCCCGCCTGCGCCTTCGACGTGCGGGATCGCCCCCAGGCAGTCGCCGACGAGGCACGCGTCGAGATCCGCGATCGACTCGACGGTCCGGAACCGGTCGTGTGCGTCGGCCCACCGGGAAAGCAACGCGAGCTGGTCGTGTGTGGCGCGGGCCGCCACCAATGGATCGACCGGCGGCGGCACCTCGCCGGCGTCGAAGTCGATCGCGGACAGATCCGGCGACTCCGGATCGAGGTCGTTCGAGACGAACGCGGCGAAGAAGCCGGCGGCCAAGCCGCCGTCGAACGCGCGCGGGAGATCGACGTGTCCGTCACGACCCTCGAGGAACGATCCGACGCCGTCATCGCCCTCGAGGAACGACTTGACGTCGTCATCGCCCTCGAGGAACGACTTGACGTCGTCGTCGGGGATCGTCGGAGAGCCGACCGAACCGTCGAGCAGTCCCTCGTAAACGCGTAACAGTACGTCGTTGTGTCCGTCGACGATGCGGTATCCGGCGGTGTCCTCACCCATCGATGACGTTCGACTCGAGATCGCGGGGATAGTAGGTCAGCCATTCGGTCCCCGACTCGGTGATCGCGATGGTGTCGGAGTGACGGTACCCCGCCTCGTCGGTGTACAGCCCCGGCTCGATCGTGTAAATCTGTCCGGGGGCGAGTTCGGTCGCACTGCCCTCGTACCGCTCGCTCCAGCCGCGGTCGAGGTACGGCGGCTCGTGCCCTTCCATCCCGATGTTGTGGCCGACGTGATGCTGGGCCAGCTCCGTCACCCCCTGTTCCTCGAAGTACTCCCACACCTGTCTGTCGACGTACTCGACGGGAACGCCGGGGGAGAGCGCCTCGATTGCGATAGTCTGTGCCTCCAGCATCAGCTCGAAGTAGTGAGCGTCCTCGTCGGTGTAGTCGCCGACGAACATCGTCCGCTCCAGTTCCGAGTGGTAGCCGTCGACGTTCGCGGAGGCGCCGGTGATGAGCACGTCACCCCGGGAGAGCCGTTCGTTTGGGGTGTGGCCGTGGGGAAGTGCCGTCTCCTCGCCGGAGATGTAGCCGGCGTGGACGGGGCCGCTCCCGCGGACCCGCACGGCGTACCGATCGCCGAGGGTGTCCAACATCGCCCGCGAGGCGTCCATCGAGGCGCGCTGGCTCACCGTTGCTGGATGTGCGCCGACTTCGGTGTACTCTGCGAGGTAACGGTGTCCGAGGTTGGCCCACTTGGCCGACTCCCGGACCAGATCGACCTCCGCGTCCGTCTTCTCCCACCGCATCCGGGGGATCCACTCCTGGGTGTCGACCTCGAGGAACTCCGACAGCGCCGGCCCCTCGTATCCCATCACGCCGGGGGCGCCGTCGGAGTCGGCCGCGACGTGGTCGACGTCCAGTTCCCGAAGCATCCCGACTGCGGTCTCGATGGGTTTCCCGCCCGGATAGTCGAAGTAGTGATGCACCGCGTCGATGCGGGGATTCGGTTCGACGCGCTCGACTTCGAGCCGTGGGACCGTGATTTCGACGCGATCCGGCGTCACCGCCAGACAGACCGGGCGTTCGGTCTGGATGTGATGAAAGCCGGTGACGTACTCGATGCTCGTCGCGTTGAACCAGACGGCAGCATCCGCCTCGGCCTCGGACAGCCGGCCGCGGATCTCGGCCAGTCGAGCGCGGAACTCCTCGGGGGGAACGCGGGTCGCCATGCGCGTGGAATACGCCCCGGACGGCAAAAACTATCGGGACGCGGCCAGCTGGGACCGCTCGATGATCGGCGTTCCGGATCGTCGTGGCTCCGTTTTTCCAGATCGTCGGCCTATGCCTTCCGTGCGAACGCCAGCGTCCCGCTCACGCTTTCGACGTACGCCCGGACGGTCTCCCCCTCGCGCGCGCCGGAGACGAAAATCGTGTACTCGCCCCGTTCGGCGACGCCGTCGCCCTTTCGGCCGGTACTTATGATCTCGAGTTCGTACGTCTTGCCCTTCTCTACGGTTTCCCGCTCCCGGCGGTTGGGCTTGCTCACGTGTCCTTTCGCGACGGGACGGAACGCCCCACAGGCTTCACACCGGAGCATTTCCGTGCGGTCCTCGGTGACGAGCCGGGTGTCCGGGAGGCCACACTCAGAGCAGGTGACGTATCGGGAGACGTACCCTTCGACGGCCTCGTCGAAGTCAGCCCCGCTGAAGTTTCCGTTGTACCGTGCGCGTCCGGATTCGAACTGTCCGGCCGTCCCCAGTTCCTGCTGGACGTGACTGTGGAGGTGTTCCGGATCGCGCGAGAGCGCGTCGGCCACGGCCGAAATGTTCGTAAAGCGCGTGAACGCACCGTCCGGTTCCGCCTCCGAGTCCGGTATTCGCAGCCGCGCCTCCTCCCCGCCGAGCTCCGGCATGGCATCGATCGCTCGATCCAGGCTCGCTTCGTAATCCATGCCTCGAGTGACGGGGAGGAGACTGAAAGCCCTTCCGCGAGTCTCGCTCACACGGCCGGGCAGCTCTCGAAGAAACGGTAGCGACTGACAGTTGACTGACGAGTGACAGACACCTGTCCGACGGGTGGGAAGATTAAAATACTGGGGAACGAATTGTGGAACGATGAGCAAGATCACCTTCCGCGCGGACGACGACCTCGTCGAGCGGCTGGAGGCGTACGACGCCTCCAAAAGCGAGGTCATGCGGGAGGCACTTCGAGCGTTTCTCGACGCGTCCGACAGCAATGAAAGCGGGGACGTGACCCGAACAGGGGCAGTTTCCTCGAAATCATCGCCGGGGAGCTCGACGGCCGGGGACGGCCTCGAGGAAGACGGGATCGACGGGCTGATCGCCCAGCGGGTCGACGAACTCGTTTCGGAACGGCTCGACGCCCGTTTCGGGTCGTATACACCACCGTCATCGCCCGAAGTGACCGTAAACGTCAGTCTCGAGGGTGCTACCGCGGAAGGTGTAGATTCTAACACCACACACGAAACAGAGAGTGACGCGAACGAGGACGTTCGTAAGACAGAAGTCGAAAACACGGATGACGAAACGAAAACACAGCGTAAGACGTGCGCGCAATGTGGCGAAGACGTCCCGGAAGAACACGTCTACTGCCCGAATTGCGGCGAGAAGTCGTCCCGTAGAGTGTTCTGTGACTGCGGCGACGAGCTCCGTTCCGACTGGTCGTTCTGTCCGAGTTGCGGTCGTCGAACGCCGGCTGCGGACGTCCTCGACCCGAGATAGGCAGCGATAGAAAACGTGCAAACGCCGAAAACGAACGAATTAGCCCCGTTTACGGCCAGTTCACCGAAATGTCTTACGACAGCCGGTACTTTTAAGTGTATTCCATCGGTGGATACGATTGCGTAAGACGGCCGTCTTACAGCGTGACGCCGCTCCGGGGTGGGTCGCCCACGTCGGGCGGTTTTTGCGTGTAAGACGGTATCCGGCGTGGCCGGCCGTCTTACCGGGGGAACAAAAATATGGAGCGTGTGACACTTCGCATCCCGAAACAGCAGATCGAGGAGGTCGAACAGATGGTCGAGACCGGCCAGTTCCCGAACCGCTCGGAAGCGATCCGTTCGGCGGTCCGGGAGATGATAAACGAAAACGACGGCGAAGCCGACTCGCGTCGCCGGAACCACAACTGGGCGAAGGTGTAGACGATGCAGGATATCGTCAAAGACGCGATGGAGAACGCCCGGATCGAGCAGCGCGAGATGGACGACGCCATGGACGACGAGGAGTTCGGCGATCCGCGGATCGTGATCGTCGGCTGTGGCGGCGCCGGCAACAACACGGTCAACCGACTGTACAACATCGGCGTCGACGGCGCCGACACCGTGGCGATCAACACGGACAAGCAGCATCTCAAAATGGTCGAGGCCGACACGAAGATCCTCGTCGGCAAATCCCTGACGGCCGGGCTCGGCGCGGGCGGCGACCCCGACATGGGCGAGCGCGCGACCGAGATGGCCCAGGGAACGATCAAGGAGGTGCTCGGCGACGCGGACCTGGTGTTCGTCACCGCCGGCATGGGTGGCGGCACCGGAACCGGCGCCGCGCCGGTCGTCTCGAAGATCGCTAAAGACCAGGGCGCAATCGTCGTCGGCATGGTGTCGACGCCGTTCAACGTCGAGCGTGCCCGCACGGTGAAAGCCGAGGAGGGGCTCGAGCGGCTCCGCGGCGAGGCCGACTCGATTATCGTCCTCGACAACAATCGGCTCCTCGATTACGTGCCGAACCTGCCGATCGGGAAGGCCTTCTCGGTGATGGACCAGATCATCGCCGAGACGGTCAAAGGGATCTCCGAGACGATCACCCAGCCGTCCCTGATCAACCTGGACTACGCGGACATGTCCACTATCATGAATCAGGGCGGCGTCGCGGTGATGCTCGTCGGCGAGACCCAGGACAAAAACAAGACCCAGGAGGTCGTCAACGACGCGATGAACCACCCACTCCTGGACGTGGACTATCGCGGTGCCTCCGGCGGACTCGTCCACATCACGGGCGGTCCCGACCTCACGCTGAAGGAGGCCGAGGGCATCGCCGACAACATCACCGAACGCCTCGAGGCGAGCGCCAACGTGATCTGGGGCGCCCGGATCCAGGACGAGTACAAGGGCAAGGTCCGCGTGATGGCGATCATGACGGGCGTCCAGAGCGCGCAGGTGCTCGGCCCGTCCACCCAAAAGCAGGCCGACAAGTCCCGCGCGAGCATCGACGGCCAGTCGTTCGACGCCGCCGACCGCGCGAGCTGGGAGTCCGACGGCGGACGCGAACCCCAGGAAACGAACAACGGCCTGGACGTCATCCGATAACGTCCCGCGAGCCGTCCGCTTTCGGTTTTTTCAGGCGTCCTCGACCGCCTCGAGCAGCCGGCACTTCCGACAGACGTCGCCGCTGGTCGAGGAGCCGCATCGCTCGCACGCGGAGAGTTCCACGCGGTCGCCCCCGGCGCCGTCGTACCGGTTTGCTGCAAGCGAGGCGAGCTCCTCGTACCCCGAGAGGATCGAGTGACGGGTACCCGGATGGTTCTCCTCGAGATCCTGGAGCAGCGACTGGATCTCCCCGCGGTAGGCTTCACTCGCGTGCGGACACTCGGTAATGTGAGCCGGAAGCTCCCGCAGGTGGGCGTACAGTGCGACCTCCTTTTCGGGGACGTCCCGGAGCGGCTTCGCCCGGGGCACGAACGTCTCCTGCCGGGCTCCGGAGTCGTCGGTACCGCGATCGGCGTCGTCATCGGACCCGTCCTCCGCCGGGATCGTTCGCTCGTCGAACGGCCCCAGCGAGGCGTCGAAGTGTTTGGCGATCTGTCGGACGTCCCCTTCGAGGACGTTCATTAGTGCCGTCTGTGCTTCGTCGTCGAGGTTGTGCCCGGTGAGCAGTTTGTCCGCATCGAGCTCCGCAGCGTACTTCTCGAGCAGATCCCGGCGGAATACGCCACAGTAGGCACACGGCGACATCCCCAGCGGATCCGCCTCGGCGACGTCGTCCATCCGGACGTCGAACTCCTCCTCGTAGTGGACGACCTCGTGGCGGATCCCGAGTTCCTCGGTGAGATCCAGGGAGGCCGACAGCGACTCGTCGCGATACTCTTCGATCCCCTCGTGGATCGTGAGTGCCAGCAGTTCGATCCGGGGATCCTCGCTGAACGTCTCCGCGAGGATCTGGGTGAGCACGACGCTGTCCTTGCCGCCCGAGAGCCCGATCAACCACCGGTCGGGATCTGCGGGCGTCGCGTGATCGGGAACGAGGCCGTCCTCCCGGATCCGACGCCGGACCCGCCGCTCGAGTGATCGGGTGAAATGTTCTTCACACAGGTGCGATCCGCTGTAGGCAGCGTGCATCACCGCCTCACGGTCACACTTCGAACACTCCATCACCGTCAGGTACGTGCGAGCACCGATACGGGTTTCGGGACGCGATCGAGTTTCGGTGTCCGGTCGAAAAGTCAGAACCGTTCGTCGGCAGTTGCGGTCGACGGCGGTTGCGGTCAGGCTGTGTCCGGCTTCACATCGCGCCGCCCATACCGCCCATGCCGCCCATACCGCCCATGCCGCCGGCACCGGGCCCAGCCTCGTCTTCCTCGCCTTCGGTGGAGAGGTCACCGGCGGCGATGATGTCGTCGATTTTCAACACGAGGTTGGCGGCTTCGGCGGCCGAAGAGATCGCCTGCTCCTTGGCGTGTGCAGGCTCGACGACGCCCGCATCGAAGGTGTCCTCGACGTCGCCGGTAAAGGCGTTCAGACCGGCGGATTCGTCGCCCGCCTCGTGGGCCGCACGCAGGTCCACGAGCAGATCGATGCTGTCGAGCCCGGCGTTCTCCGCGAGCACGCGGGGAACCAGCTCGAGAGCGTCGGCGAACGACTCGACTGCGAGCTGTTCGCGCCCGGAGACGGAGTCGGCGTAATCGCGCAGCCGACGGGCGAGTTCGACTTCGATCGCGCCGCCGCCCGGCAGCACGCGGCCGTCCGAGACGGTGGTGGCGACGACGTCGATCGCGTCCTCGATCCCTCGCTCGAGCTCGTCGACGACGTGGTCCGTCGAGCCGCGCAGCAGGAGCGTGACGCCGTGGGAGTCGGGCCCTTCCACGTAGAACAGGTCGCCTTCCTCGTCGCGCCGGACCGACCCATCCGCGACGTCCGCCTCGCTTGCGGAGTCGAGGTCGGTGACGATCGTCGTCCCGAGAACGTTCTTGAGGAACTTCAGGTCGGACTTCTTCGTGCGGCGGACAGCGAGGATGCCCTCCTTCGCGAGGTAGTGCTGTGCGAGGTCGTCGATCCCCTTCTGACAGAAGACAACGTTCGCGCCCGTCTCCTTGATCTGGTCGACCTTCTCTCGGAGCTGCTGTTCCTCCTTGTCGAGGAACTTCTGGAGCTGGTCGGGCGACTCGATGCTGACCTGCGTGTCGACATCGGTCTCTTCGACCTCGATCGGCTCGTTCACGAGCAGGATCCGGGCGTCATCGAAGTCGGTGGGCATGTCGTCGTGGACCGGATCCTTGTCGATGACCGCACCCGTAAGCAGCTCGGACTCGCCCGCCGACCGGCCGGTCTGGGTCTCGATCTTGAGGTTCTCCAGATCGACGACGTGGGAGCCGTCGTCGGCCTCCACGGTGACCTGTCCGACCGCCCGGACGACCAGATCCGCGAGCACTTCCTTCTCGAGTTCGGCGCCCTTGCCGGTCATCGACGTTTCGGCGACCGATTGCAACAGTTCCTCGTCGTCGGGGTCGACCTCGGACGCGACGGCGTCGACTTCTTCGCGTGCGCGCTCGCTGGCGAGGTTGAATCCGCGGATGATCGCGGTCGGGTGGATGTCCTGCTCGAGGAGATCCTCTGCGTTCTTGAGCAGTTCACCCGCGATCGCGACCGCCGTGGTCGTGCCGTCGCCGGCCTCGTCCTCCTGGGTTTCGGCGACCTCGACGATCATTTCGGCGGTCGGGTTGTCGATGTCCATTTCGGTCAGGATGGTGACTCCGTCGTTTGTGACGGTGACGTCGCCGAGCGAGTCGACGAGCATCTTGTCCATCCCTTTCGGCCCGAGCGTCGAGCGTACGGCTTCCGCCACAGCGCGCGCGGCCGAAATGTTGTACTCCTGGGCGTCCTTGTCCTTGACGCGCTGGGAGTCCTCTCCGAGAATTATCATCGGCTGTCCCTGCATTCGCTGGCTCATAGTACAGCGGTTCGTTGTTTGTGATTCTATATAAATGTATTGCTAACGATTCGAGGCCCGGCGATCGGCGGAGAGTGCATAGTGGAGAGAAAACGCCGGACAGAAAGCCGGATGGTCGAGATTTATGGTATCCACTCACACGGATAATGACTCCGAATAGGCCGCCCTTTTGAGGAGTAACGTCCCCGGTTTATGAGGGGAAACCGAGGAACGGCCGAAATCTCCTTCCATTCGGATCGGATACCTTCGATACATGGGACACGGAATACTCGTCAGTCACCTCGTCGAGAAATTGCGGGGTAACGGCTCCGACGATGACGAGAACAGCGACGACGATAGCGAGACCGAGCGCGTCGAAGGCGTGAAAGGGAACGGTGAGGACCCGGAGCCCTGAACTGACGAAAGAGGCTCTCCGGACTATTTGTGAACGAAGACCCCACAGCCTTCGATCTCCGTTCTCCCATTTCTCGGAAGTCTGTGCGTCTGAGAACAGACGAAAACTATATACACATATCGAGAAAACTCGATATATATGAGAAAATCGTCCCTCATCAGTCGCCTGGCAAATGTGTTTAAAAGCAATGGTCCGGGCGACGACGACGGGTGTACCTGTGGTTTGAAAATCGAGAAAATTGAATCTGACTCCATCGAACGGGACGGCAAGTGAGGAGGAACACGGATGAGTACGCAGGAGGAACACAGATGAGCGGAAACGAACGTACGGAGTCAGTTAGTCACACCCTCGGTCGCCTCGGCGAGTGTGGCTGCGGGGACGAGTCGCTACTCGACGCCAGACGTACAGACGGGGAGACAACCGCCGATCAGCTCTCGGTGTTCAAGGCGCTCGCAAACGAAAATCGGATCAGGATCCTCGAGGCGCTGCGGGACGGGGAGCTTTGCGCCTGCGAACTCGAGGAAGTTCTCGATGCGCCCCAATCGACGGTGGCGTCTCACCTCTCGACGCTTCGGGACGCGGGACTCGTCTACACCCGAAAGGAGGGCAAATGGACCCACTACCGGATTGCAGACACTGCAAGCTTGCAGCTGTTAGATCTCGCCGCCGCGATGGGCGGGAACGACGAGGAAACGGAGCGGGACGAATGATCCCGACGGGATACGAAGCCGCACTGGCCGAGTCAGCCGACTATTTCGTCTACCTGGCAGTCAGGCTCGGCCCACTGTTCATCGGTGCCTCGTTCCTGGTCGGACTCGCCAAGGAGTATCTCCCGCCCGAGCGGGTCGAGGCGACCCTCCGATCACACGACGAGGGGACGGGAAACGTCGCAGCTGCGGGGTTCGGCGCGGTCACGCCCTTCTGTTCGTGTTCGACGGTTCCGATCCTCGCGGGACTTCTCGGGGCGGGGGCTCCGCTCGGGCTGGCGTTTTCGTTCCTGCTCGCGTCGCCGTTGGTCAACTGGATCGCAGTGGTGTTGCTGTTCGGGCTGTTCGGGCCGCTCATCACAGTCGCATACGTGGTCACGACGCTGGCCGCGGCGATCGTGGGCGGTGTCGTCATCGGTCGTCTCGGTCTGACAAACTACGTCAAGGACGTCCGGATCACTGCGGGCGGGCGTGAGGTCACGACCACAGCCGGGGCGGACGCCCCAGGCGAGACAGTCGAGGCGACGACTGACGGCGGAACGCCGAAGCCAACAGCCGACGGAACGTCAAGGACGGCTGCCGGCGGCGGCTGTGGCTGCAGTTCCGGCGTGAACGACACCCACCGAAAACGGTTCGCTACAGCCGGACGCGGAGCCCTCAGGTTTTTCTGGAGCACCCTCCCGTACCTCATCGCCGGGATCGCGATCGGGGCACTGATCCACGGAGCAGTACCGACGGACGTGCTCCACTGGATCGCAGGCCCCGAGAACCCGCTTGCCACACCGCTTGCCGCAGTCGCGGGCGCGCCGATTTACGTCGGGATGAGCGGGATGCTTCCGATCGCGGCGGCGCTTTTCGATCAGGGGATTCCGATCGGAACGGTGCTCGCGTTCGTCGTCGGCGGTGCCGGGATCAGCATTCCGAACCTGATTCTCCTGAACAGAGCGTGTCATAGAATAGTTCTCATGGCTCGCTGAATCAGCTCTAACGAATTGAAAGCGCCGTGCACTTGGTGCACGCTGTTCTTAGAGTGTTATAACTATGGCAAAAGAGAAGTTCGGAGTCGCTGTTGACGAGGAAATCGTGCAAGAAGTAGATGAACTGGTCGCTGAATGTGACGATCTCGGAGTCAGCCGCTCCGAGATCGTCGAAGCCATCCTCACAGCATTCGTTCAATCCGAGACGAACCACGTTGAACGGGTGCGAGAAATCATTATTCGGAAACGAAAGGGTACTCTTTGACTAGTTCTAAACCACGTGCACTCGGTGCACGGCCCTCTAAGCAGATAACGTGCTATAATGGTAACTAGGCTGACTAGAGTGTGTGAAGAGTTCTATGACACGCTCCTGAACAAGCTGTTCGAACGACGGCTGCTGGCAATTTACGCCGGCACAGTCGTCGGAATCGGGATCACAGTAGGGTTGCTATTCAACATTCTGTTTATCTGAGACAACTGTTTCCCCTATTCGGCGTCCGCCCCTTCGATCGGTTCCTTCCAGTGAACGGTTACCGTCCCGACGGCGAAGGCGTCCACACTTTCGGTGTCGCGGGCGATCTCCAGCGTGTTGGTACCCTCGACGAGCGACGTTCCGGTGAGGGTGTCGACCCAGTACTGCCAGCCGTCGTTCGGTGGGATGTCGAACCCGGACATCGCCTCGCCGTTGACGATGATCTCGTGGCCGTACGCGTCGACGTCGAACGCCTGGATGCCGACGTACGCGTCGCGGGGATCTGCCGTCGGGACCTCGAACTCGTGGGCGTCGGTGCGATCACCCGCATCGGTCGTCCAGTCGAGATCCAGCTTCCGCTCGTCGGGCCCGAGCTGTGCGCCGACGTAGATCGTCGCGTAGTTGGCGCGGACTCTCACGACTCCCTGTTCGCGTCGGAGTACAAAAAGAACGACGTGTTCGGACCTCGTCCCTCAGCCGTCGATCCAGTCGAAGCTGTCGGTCCCGTCGAACTCTTCGAGGTCCGACGGGTCTACCAGATACTCCGAGTCGATTTCCTCGAGCCGCATCGCCGGCGGTTCCTCGTCGGCACGAAGCTCTCGTTCCGCCAGGCGCCGCTCGAGCTGTCTCCGCTTGTTACGACCTTTCCGTTCGCGGCCTGTCTTCGTATCTGGCATCGTCACCTGTGCTAACTATTCCCACAGTAATAAGCTTTCCCGAAAGACAGAGGTTCGATCGTCCGTGCCGACACCAGTCGAAAACAGCCTGCGCCGTCGTCACACGAAAAGAAGGACTTAACAGTCTCACCGGAGTAGAGTCGAACGGGCCGGGATGGCCGAGTGGAAAGGCGCACGCCTGGAAAGCGTGTTCCCTCACGGGATCGGGGGTTCGAATCCCTCTCCCGGCGTCTTCTCGCGGCGCTCACTCTTCGAGCGCCGCGTGTGGCGGTCCCTGGAGGGGATTCGAACGACGGCCAGCCCGACTTCCGGACAGGCGAACCACACGATATTTCCCCTCGCTCGTCGGAGTGACACGTGAATGGACGAGCCAGTCCTGTTGACGGGCGCAGGGGGCCGGGTCGGACAGGCCATCCTGAACGGGATCGGCGAGTCGTACGACTGGCGCCTGCTCGACCGCGAACCGCTGTCGCCAGAGAAGCGTCCACCCGGGGTAACCCACGAGGACGTCGTCGTCGCGGACGTCACCGACGAGTCGGCGGTCGCGGAGGCGGTCGACGGCTGCAAAGCGGTGATCCACCTCGCCGGCGACCCCCGGAAGACAGCCCCGTGGGACAGCGTCCTCCGCAACAACATTGACGGCACGCAGGTCGTGATGAACGCGGCGGTCGAAGCCGGCGTGGAGAAGGTCGCGTTCGCCTCCTCAAACCACGTCGTCGGCGCCTACGAGACCGACGACCGGACGCCCGGGATGTACCGCCCGGACGACGAGTTTCGACTGGACGGCACCGAACTCCCCCGTCCGGGGAACCTCTACGGCGTCTCGAAGGCGACCGGCGAGTTCCTCGGCCGGTATTACCACGACGAGCACGGGGTTTCGGTGGTGTGTGTTCGGATCGGCAACCTGACCGGGGAACATCCGCCGCCGGAGTACGAACGGGGCCACGCGATGTGGCTCTCCCACCGGGACTGTGCCCACCTGTTCGACCGGTGTCTCCGGGCCGACTACGGCTTCGAGATCGTCTACGGTATCTCCGACAACGACCGGAAGTACTACTCGATCGATCGGGCCCGAGAGGTGCTGGGGTACGATCCGCAGGACAACTCCGCGGAGTACCGGTTCGACGGAACGCCGAAAGACGAGTGACGACCGACTGGATACAAAAACGACTGACGACCGACCGGACCCAGCAAGTCGAGTGACAAGGGATTTACTCGCCCAACACCTTACCGCGGATATGTACGGCACGGTCCCCGGATCCGCCCCCGCGCCGACCAGCGTTCTCCAGGTCGGCCCGGACGGGTTGTTCGAGGTCGGCCCCGTTTCCGACGGGCTGGCGTGGCTCTCGATCGGCCTGTTCGTGCTTGCCGCCCTCCTCGAGTGGCGGGAGCGTCGGCGCGTCGGGGGAGCCACTTCACCGGAGAACGCCCCGATCGGGAAACCCGTCCGGGTAGTGGCGTTCGCTGCGTGGCTCACGTTCGCCGCGTTCTGGCTCAACCTGGTCCCCCACTTCGCGTTCGTCCACCAGTCGTACGTCGAGGGGCTCTTGAGCCTCGTCGCAGTGCCGGCGTCGGCGTACGTCGGCTGGCTCGTCTACTCCGGGCGGGACACACTGTTCGTCCTCACGCGCGCGGTGGCAGTCATGGGCGTCGTCTACCTTCCGTTCGAGACGATCCCCGCGCTGTCTGTCGCCGGGATCGCGCTTCCCGCCCCGAGGCAGGTGTTGATCGAACACACCGCAGTGATGACTGCACTCGTGATGGAGGCGGTCGGATACACGCCGGAGATGATCGAAAGCAGCGAGGGGTACGACGCCACGTTCAGGTGGCTCTACGACGACGGTGGCGAGGAACACATCATCCACGTCAGCGTCGTGCTCGCGTGCACCGGGATCGGGAGCATGTCGATCTTCGCGGGCCTGATCGCTGCGGTCCGGGCACCGCTGGTTCGCAAACTCCGTGCGCTCGCGATCGCGATCGGCATCATCTACGTGCTCAACGTGCTGCGCACCTCGTTCATCACGATCGTCACGGGCAACCAGTACATGCACTGGTTCCCCGAGGCCGTGCTGTTCCTGTTCGGCGAGGCCAGCCCCTACCGCGTCTCGTTTCTGGTCTCCGATCGGATCATCAGCCAGGTGCTGGCAGTTGTCGCCTTGATCGGCGTTACCTACCTGGTCGTCCGTCAGCTCCCGGAGCTTTTGATCGTGCTCGAGGACGTTCTCTACGTCCTCACCGGAGAAGAACACGACCTCCAGGAGGTGATCGACCTCCCGCGAGAGCCGACGAATCTCGACGGTGCCGGGCGATCCGCGGCGACGGCGTCCGTGGACGCGGCCGGTTCCGAGGCGTCGGAGGGATCCGGTGCCGAAACGACGGAGGCCCCCGAGAGCGAGGTGGGCGAATCGAGCGACCCCGACGCGATGGACTGATCACTCGCCGAGAAGTTCCGCGGACGCGTCCGCCAGCCCACCCAGCGCGTCGGCCTCGATGTGGTGGAGGTCGCCGGGAATAACGAGCAGATGGAGCGGCTCGCCGAACGATCGATCGGCAAGGTTCGACAGCCGGTCGGCCGCGACGACCGGATCCGGACTCCCCGCTCGCGCGACCACGACACCCAGTTCGTCGTGCCACGCCGACGCGAGCAGGTCGGCGGCGACGTCGGCCGTCATGTACTCCTCGTGTTCCGGGTCCGGTCCCCGCGGGCCGGTGCCGACCTTGATGTCGAGATACACCAGCGTGTGGAGCCCGCGCTCCCGGTTGGTCTCGATCGTGTCGATCACGCTGTCGGGGACGTCCTCGCCGCCGTGCGCGTACGGGAACGGGAGCGTGACCGCCTTCCCGAACCGGTAGTTCTGCAGGCCGGTGAGCCCCGCGGCGGCCGACTCGGCGGTCACCCCGTGGATCACTCGGGTGTCGATCCCCCGTTCGAGAGCCCGCAGGCGAAGGTCGACGTGAGTCGTCGAAATCATCGTGTCGCCCGCCGTGAGAAACGCCACATTCCCCTCGGCTGACGCCTCCAGAATCGGCCCCGGATCCCGTTCGACACCCTCCCGGTCGCGAACCTCGATCTCGACGTCGTGATACGCCTCCAGCGTTTCGACGTCGGTCCCGATCAGCCGGCTAGTGTAAAACTCGGCGAAGACCCGGTCTGCCGACCGGAGCGTTTCCCGTCCCTCGACGGTGATGGATCGCTCGTCGTAGAGCCCGAGTCCGATGAACGTGAGCATACCTGCGGCAAGCGGGCCGGAGAGATAAGCACCCGGCATCCCGACCTGACAGAAACGCTCCCGCGAACGACCATCCGAAACCCGGGAACTACTGCACCGTGAAAACATGGCATGAAATATCATACCCCTGATGTTGGACACAATCCACAGATAGTATTGGGATATCTCCATCATTTTTCATCAACATTACAGCGAACTGATATGATATAGTCCCCCAACATAGCGGGAGTAAGTTGACCGAGACCGTGTTCCTACAGACTACTGGGAAACGCTCGTATGCAGGAAATCAGAATTCACGGTCGCGGCGGACAGGGGTCGGTGACGCTGGCCCAGCTCATCGCGGGAGCCGCGTTCGAGGGCTCCCGGTGGGCGCAGGCGTTCCCGGCCTTCGGCGTGGAGCGTCGCGGGGCGCCGGTCGAGGCGTACGTCCGGCTCGACGAGGATCGGATCCGGGACCGGAGCCAGGTTACCGCGCCCGACTACGTCATCGTCCAGGACACGTCGTTGCTGGACATCGTCGACGTGGCAGACGGAATGAGCGACGACGGGCTGTTGCTCGTCAACAGCACTGACGCCGTCGAGGAGCTTGAACTCGATGCGGGGATCGACGTGGAAGTCAGGACGGTCGACGCCACCGCGATCGCCCGGGAACATCTGGGCGTGCCGATCGCGAACACGTCGCTTCTGGGGGCATTCGCTGCCGCAACCGGGCTGGTCGAACCGGAGTACGCGAAGTCGGTCGTCTACGAGAAGTTCGACGGCGAGATCGCCGAGAAGAACGCCGCCGCCATCGACGCGGCCGTCCGGGAGGTGTCCGCATGAGCGGCAGCGACGAGCAGTTGACCCTCGGTGCGGTCGTAGAGCCCCGGACGAGCCTCGCAAACGAGACCGGCAGCTGGCGCTCCCAGCGACCGGTGTTCGATCACGACACCTGCATTGGATGTGGCCTGTGTGAACGGTTCTGCCCGGACGGGGTCGCACAGGAAATCGAGAACGGCGCGTACGACGTGGACTTGACTTACTGTAAGGGATGCGGGATCTGCGCCGAGCGCTGTCCAGTCGACGCGATCGAGATGGTCCCGGAGGTGAAATGATGGCTCGCGAGATCATGAAAGGCACCGACGCCGTCGCAAAGGCGGTCGTCAGCGCGGATCCGGACGTCGTCTCGGCGTACCCGATCACGCCCCAGACGGGGATCGTCGAGGGAATCGCCGACCTGGCGGCGCAGGGCGCCTACGACGGGGAGTTCCTGCGGATCGACAGCGAGTTCAACGCCGCCTCGTCGGTGATCGGCGCCAGCGCCGCCGGCGCACGGACGTTCACCGCGACCTCCTCCAACGGGCTGAAGTTGATGAGCGAACCGCTGTTTACCGCCGCCGGAATGCGGCTGCCGCTCGTGCTGGCGGTCGCGAACCGCAGCATCTCCGCGCCGCTTTCGATCTGGAACGATCACACCGACGCGATGGCCGAGCGCGATGCGGGGTTGGTCCAGCTGTACGCCGAGGACGTCCAGGAAGCAGTCGACAACACGCTGATCGCGTTCCGCGTCGCCGAGGAGCTGAAGCTGCCCGTCATGTCGAACCTCGACGGGTTCGTACTCACGCACGTCCAGGAGCCGGTCGACGTCCCCGAACCCGAAGCGATCGAGGAGTTCCTGCCGCGGTACGAGCCCGAACACACCCTCGATCCCTCGGACCCGAAGACGATGGGCGCGTACGCGCGTCCGGAACACTGGACGGAGACGACGTACGTCCCACACGAGGTGCTGTTGCAGGCCGGCGACGCGATCGAGCGTGCCACCGCGGAGTTCGAGGACGTCTTCGGCCGGTCGTACGGCGACGCCGGAGGACTGCTCGACACCTACCGGCTCGGAGACGCTGACGTCGCGCTCGTCGTGCTGGGGAGTTTGGCAGGGACCACGAAGGACGCCGTCGACCGGGCGCGCGAGGACGGGATCCGCGTCGGCGTCGTCCGGCCGCGGGTGTTCCGTCCGTTCCCGGGCGAGGCGCTTCGCGAGGCGCTCGGCGGCGTCGAGGCCGTCGGCGTCCTGGAGAAGGCGATCTCGCCAGGATCCGGCGGGCCGCTGACGATGGAACTGAAGGCGGAGCTGTACGACCTGCCGGACCGTCCGCTCGTCCGCAACTACGTGCTGGGTCTGGCCGGCCGCGACGTCACCGTCGAGGACGTCCGGGAGATGAGCGCGGAGCTGTACGCTGACGCCGACGTGCCTCCCCACCAGGCCCCGACCGAGGACCGCGAGATCTGGCCTCAGCTCCGCGAGGATATCCTTCCCGAGGAGGTGTCTCACTGATGGCCACCGATCAACTCGAAGACGGATCGGACGAACCAGACGAATTCGACGATTCCGACAAAACCGAGGCTGCCGACGAATTCGACGATGCCGACGAATTCGAGTTCGATTACGACGACGCTGGCTTCGCGCCGGGGCACCGCGCCTGTTCGGGGTGCGGGCCGGCGATCGTCGCGAGGCACGTCGTCGACGAGGCGGGCGAAAACACGATCGTCGTCAACCCGACCGGCTGTATGGAGGTTGTCTCCTCCCCGTTCCCCGAGAGCGCCTGGGGCGTCAGCTGGATCCACAACGTGTTCGCCAACGCCCCCGGCGTCGCGTCGGGTGTCGAGGCGGCCTATCGGTCGTTCTCCCGGCGGGGTCGCGAGGAGTTCGAGGATCACGAGGACGTGAACTTCATCGTCTTCGCCGGCGACGGAGCCACGTTCGACATCGGGATGCGCAGCCTCAGCGGTATGTTCGAACGCGGCCACGACGTCCTGTACGTCTGTTACGACAACGAGGCGTACATGAACACCGGCGTCCAGCGCAGCGGTTCCACCCCGCCGGGAGCCCACACCACCACGACGCCTTCTGGGGAGTACAGTACCGGCGAGGACGCACCGAAGAAGGACATGCCGGCGATCGCGGCCGCCCACGGCGTGGAGTACGTTGCGACCGCGAGCATCTCCGATCCGATCGACTTCCGGAAGAAGGTCTCCCGGGGACTCGAAGTCGACGGACCCGCCTACGTGCAGGTGCTCTCGCCGTGTCCGGTTGGCTGGGGGTTCGACGGCTCCGAGACGATCGAGATGGGCGAACTCGCCGTCGAGACCGGCGTTTATCCGATTTACGAGATGGAACACGGCGAGGTGACGAGCGCGAAGACCGTTCGCGATCGCAAGCCAGTCGAGGCGTATCTCGAACGGCAGGACCGGTTCTCCCACCTGTTTGGCGGCGACGCGGGCGAGGAAACGATCGAGGCGATCCAGGCCGAGATCGACGCGCAGGCCGAAGACCTCGGTATCGACGGGTAGCCCCGAAAACCACGAGGCCCCGTCAGCCGCGGGCTGATTCCGTCGTCACGTCTGCTGTGCTCGCGCGTTCGCGCGTATCGTCAGTTCGAGAGTCGTCACCGTCCGAAAGGACCGTCCGGTCGGGGAGCGTCGGGTTCGGTTCGCGACCGAGCGTCAGGAGTCGTTCGGTGAGCGTGAGCTCCTCGGAGACCGGGCTGGGCTTTTCGATCGCCTCGTATTCGACGGCCACACCCTCGGGCTCGGACTCGATGCGGACGGCACACAGCTGGTAGGAAGGATAAAAGACCGGCGGCAGTCGGCCGGCGATGACCTCTCGACGGTGGAGTCGCTTCAGCCAGGTGCCAGTGTTGACCAGGAGCCCGCCGTCGACCTGCCGAACCTTTGGACGGTGGGTGTGACCGTAACAGAAGATCGCCGTCTCGGGGTTCTGCAAGAACACTTCGCGTGCGGCCTTGCGGTACGGTCGCTCCGGATCGACCGTGATCTCGGTCTCGAAGACGCCGAAACGGTCGATCGTTTTCCGGGCGTCACGCAGGAAGAAGTAGGCGGGGATCCCGACGAGCAACAGCAGGCCGGCGATCGCGACGTTCACAGTAAGCAGGAGATGGGCGGCCGCCCCGGCGATCCCGAACTGGCCGAGGAACGCCTCGGTTCGCTCGACCGGCATCGACCAGATCCCCGCCAGGTCCAGCCCCGCCAGCACCGCGAGCACGAGGCTGATGTTGAACAGGAACAAAAACGGGACCGCGGCGTACCGCAACAGGGGGTTCATCTCCCGGTAGAAGTATTTCGAGACCAGCCAGTTCGGCATTCGCTCCGTGGGGGTCACCGCCTGGACGTCCTTCAGCCAGTTGAACCGGCCGCGATCCGAGAGGTGGCCGGCACGGCTCACGACGTGGGTGTTGTAAAAGTAGCCCAGCGGCGTCATGTGGGGGTTCCCCCAGTCTTCGATCCGGTTGTTCGGATCCTGCTGGTGGCCGTGCTCGAAGTGGATCACGCGGTCGCCGACCGGGCGGGTGATCGACCGGTCCTGGACGACCTCGACGTTGTACGCTGCGAACCGATCGACGTACTCCTCGTAGGCGGCGAGTTCGTGATCGTGGTTGCCGGGGAGCATCGTGATCGGGACGTTCTCGCCGGTGTCCCGGAGCTGCTCGAACAGCTCCGGATACGTCTCCTCGAGGACGTCGAACTTCTCCGGGCCGTCGATCCCGGTGAACTCCCAGAGGCCGAACGCGTCGCCGTTGATTATCAGCTCGGCGTCCTCGTCGGTTTTCGCCAGCCGTTGCAGGAAGTCCAACAGTTCATCGAAGAACTCGATCTCCTCCAGCTGTTCGTCGCCGCCGATGTGAAGATCGCTGATCACGTAGTAGACCGGGTCCTCGCCCTCGGCAGCCATATCGGGTGCTCCGGTTCCGGCGTAATAGGGGTTGCCCTCGAGAACGAGTCGTCGAGAACAGCTTCGAGATAGCAGTAATATTTGAGTGATGCAATAGAGACAACATGTCGGAAGCGCTGCCTTCTTGCGGGTTAATGTTTCGAACAAAGGAGGAAACGGTGCGGCGGCGTAACGTTCTGCATGTGGGGGTTGGTATCACTACTCTCACTCTCGCGGGCTGTCTCGGAGGTGACGACTCGACCGAAGGAGAGCCAGAAACGGGCGAGGAAGAGGATACAACCGGGGACGGGCGTGACGGCGGAGAGCTCGTTTTCGCCCAGCAGCAGACGCCCCTGGAGCTCGATCCGATCGAGATCGACGACATCTACTCCCAGCAGATCGCCTCACAGCTGTACGAACCACTGTACGACTTCGACGCGGGAACCGAGCCCGTACCAAAGATGGCAGCGGAATTGCCGACCGTCGAACGCGACGGCGAGCGCTACATCGTCGAACTTCGGGATGGCCCGCGGTTCCACAACGGCGAACGGGTGACGGCGACCGACGTGAAACACTCCCTGGAGGCACCCCTCGAGGAGGAGACAGCCAACGCAGCCGACGTCGACATGATCGAGTCCATCGACATCGTCGACGAGCAGACGGTGCAGATCGACCTCGAGTTCGGCTATGGGCCCTTCTTCACGTTGGTTCTCACCCGCAACATCGTCCCGATGGACGTCCGGACCGAGGACAGGACGGCGTTCAACAAGGAGGCACCGGTCGGCTCGGGTCCCTACGAGTTCGTCGACTGGACCGAAGGGGAGTTCGTGGAGCTACAGCGGTGGGATGACTACTGGGACGAATCCCCGAACGTCGAGCGGCTTCGGTTCGAACCGATCGAGGAACAGACCACCCGCGTGACGGTACTGGAAACCGGTGACGTCGACGTTATCGGTGGAATCCCGCCACAGCTGTGGGAGACCGTCGAGAACAACCAGCAGGCGACAATCGACGAGGCGCCGGGGATCTCCTACTTTTATCTTGCCTTCAACACGAACGAGGGGCCCGCTGCCGATCCGCAGGTCAGGGAGGCGATCGACTACGTGTTCTCGATGGACCAGGCCGTCGAGAACTTTGTCGAACCCGCCGGCGTCCGAAACTACGGGCCGGTCCCGGTCCCGGTGGCCGAGACGTGGGAGTTCCCGATCGACGAGTGGGCCGAGATCCCCCACGATCGCGACCTGGATCGGGCAGCCGAACTGCTCGAGGACGCGGGGGTGTCGGAGGATTACGAGTTCACCATCCTCACGCCGCCGGACGACATCCGCGAGCAGATCGGGGTGAGCGTCGGGAACGGGCTCGAGGAAATCGGTTACAGCGCCCAGGTCCAGCGGCTCGACTGGGGGACGTTCACCGACACGTACAACACCGGAAACGAGGACGACTGCAACATGTACACGCTGGGTTGGCTCGGCGGCCCCGATCCCGACAACTACGTGTACAACCTCTTTCACGAAAGTCAGGAGGGAGTCACGAACGGAGTTTACTACCGGGATGACGACCTGATGGACGAGATCCTCCAGGCCCGTCGCGGCGGAAGCATCGAGGAGCGCCGTCCGCTGTACGAGTCGGCCATCGAGACGATCCTCGAAGACCGGTTGCACATCCCGGCGTACAGCCTCAGCGTGTCGCTGGGTATCCGGGACCACGTGAACGACCTCGTCGCCCATCCCCGCGAACAGCGCAACCCGCGGCTGGTCAGCGACTACAACAACGTCTGGCTCGACGAGTGATGAAAGTCGCACTGCTGAACGCCTCGCCGAATCCCGATCGGACGTTCGACAACTTCCGCGGAATCCTCGGCGAGCTCGATTCATACCGATGTTCGCTTTCGGACTACCGAATCCAGGAGCGAACGTTCCCGGATCCCGGCGGGTACGACGCAGCTATCATCTCGGGATCGGCAGACAGCGTCTACGACGACGAGCCGTACCTCGACGAGCTCCGAGCGTGGATCCGCGACGTCGACCTGTCGTGTTTCGGCGTCTGTTTCGGCCATCAGGCGATCGCAGACGCCTACGGCGGTCGCGTCGAGGAGCTGTCCGACGGTGAACTGGGGTATCGCGGCGCCGTCCACTGGGGGGATCCGCTGTTCGATGGCGTCCCTCGGCAGTTCGTGAGCTTCCAGAGTCACGGGGACGGTGTGGTCGAGCCGCCGGACGGCGCCGACATCGTCGCCGCAAACGGCGTCTGTCTGCAGGCAATGCGGGTGGGCGATCACGCTACGGTGCAGTTTCACCCCGAGATCGGGCTGGAGTACGGCAGGGATCTCGTCGACTCGGTCGAAGCCGACGCCGACGATCCGGAAACCGAGCCAGACTTCGATGCGGTCCGGAAGACCCTGACCGAAGCCAACGAACGGCAGGCGAAGCGTGTCCACGCGGTCTTCGAAAACTACCTCGACGCGATCGCGTGAGTCTCGCCACCGGTCGTCGGTGACGGCGCCTTCGTCGGTAGCGCCGATTTGAAAATCGGTGACTCGGCTTCCTCCCACCCTACTGCGTCCTCAGAAGGCGAAGTGTTCTGATCTGCGAACGAGAGGTTTGCTCTCGCTAACGCTCTCCTTCCCGATGATCGCTGCGTTGCTCCTTGAGAACGGAGGCTCCGCCTCAAACAAATCGACCTGTCGAAAAGGATTATTGTCTCCTCGTCGGTAGAAGGGCGTATGTCCCTGCGGACTGCCCTCCTGGCCGTCGGCCTCCTCGTCGTCGGCTACGTGTTGTTCGTGGCGTTCCTCGCGATGGGACCCATCGCCTGGGTCGTGTTCGGAACGATGATCCTGATCGGAATGATCCAGGTGTATCGAACGCAGCGTGCCCCGGACCGCGATAGCGAGAGTGAGCCACGGTTTTGCGCCAACTGTGGGGCAGAACTCGCTTTCGAACCCGTCGACGAGGACGGTGACGGCGAGGACGGCGATGGTGCGGACGGTGACGGCGAGGACGGCGATGGCAAGGATGGTGAAAGTTCGGACGGCCAAGACGAGCATCGTGAATACAGTGTCAACTTCTGCAGTTCCTGCGGGGCGCCGGTGCCCGACGCCACCGACGGCGACGCTGGCGGCGGTGCCGAGAGACGGCGGCAAAACTGCCCCGACTGTGGTGCGCCGAACGATCCGGATCTGACCGCGTGTGACTACTGCGGGACGGCGTTGTGACTATTTACTGGGACGGAAAGGGGTCTGGGTCCTCTGGCACGTCCCGCTGTTCCCGGGTGGGGACGCTACACAACGCTGGCTTTCGCTCGCGGTTGTGAGGTGCCGAACAGTGGGCCGGCGCAGATTCTGAACCCCGCAAGACGGTCCTGCTCGCCCCTTTCAGGGGCTGTGCGGGCTGCGACTTGCTGGTCCCTTCGCTCGCCAGGGGCTCGCGCAGGACTGCGGTTACGGCACGAAGCCCCGGACACATCGGTCCACTTCACCGGCAGGCAGACTATAACCATGTCCGACCCTGCCAAACTCGAAGCAATCGACCCGAGAGAAGCCAAAGAACTGTACTGCTTCCCCTCTCCGGTGATGACCTAGACTCCGTTTCCGAGATCTTCCAATGGGTCTGCTTTGTTCATCTCCCGCGTTCACCCCCGGAATCACCGGACAGTCCGGGGCTGATGTTATAGTGTCCTGCAAATACACCATACAGTCCCCGTACCTACTGTTCGGCGATTTTCCTTCATATAATTATTAAATTCATGGGTCAGATAGCGGATGAGAATATTACCGAAACCCCTTCTAGGAAATGGAAAGCATAGAAGGAGGGTTTCTATTCCTGCATCAACCTCCGTAGGTTTTGCTGAGTGTTTCTGTCCTCGTTGACTTCAAAGTCGGTGCCTTCTGCAATACTCCTCATTGAATCCATCAACCCTCGATATAACGGTGAAAGTTCCGTGATTGCGAGGTTGCCGTTGCTTGATTGTTTTTCAAACACGAGGCCACTGTCGTCATTAAACTGCATTATTAGAGCGTGTCATAGAACTCTTCACACACTCTAGTCAGCCTAGTTACCATTATAGCACGTTATCTGCTTAGAGGGCCGTGCACCGAGTGCACGTGGTTTAGAACTAGTCAAAGAGTACCCTTTCGTTTCCGAATAATGATTTCTCGCACCCGTTCAACGTGGTTCGTCTCGGATTGAACGAATGCTGTGAGGATGGCTTCGACGATCTCGGAGCGGCTGACTCCGAGATCGTCACATTCAGCGACCAGTTCATCTACTTCTTGCACGATTTCCTCGTCAACAGCGACTCCGAACTTCTCTTTTGCCATAGTTATAACACTCTAAGAACAGCGTGCACCAAGTGCACGGCGCTTTCAATTCGTTAGAGCTGATTCAGCGAGCCATGAGAACTATTCTATGACACGCTCTTATTAGGTAATGGCCGCCGTTGCCGTCATTGAATTCTTTGAACGAGTCCAGTGTCTCCTTGAACGCCTCGGCATCGCTTCCCATACTCTGGAGGTGAAGCCCCAACCAACTTATAACATAATGGCGAGCCAACCATTTGCGATTTTAATAGCTATGACCTAATCTCCGACCACGCCCCTCATTCAGACCAGTCGTAGTGGTCGGAATCAGGGGTGGCCCCTCCCCTCGTTCAGACCGCTCCCGGCGGTCCGATAACTGTCTATTCTGGGACCGCCCGGTTTCGCTCTACGCATTCATGGCTCCCGGTCACCTCGACGCGCAGGGTGGCGTTGGAACAAACGTCGCACCTACGCTCACAACCGGGCGAATGAGACGCACCCGTTTCAGGTATCCAGTCGATTCTGACAGCGGGAACTGACTTATAGAGGTTAACAATTTGCACCAAACCAATGCACTAATAAAATAAATGTCAGTATGTAAACAAGAATTTGCAGGAGGTGATAGACCAACACTACACGAAGACCGACGAGCAATACTGGTACAGCTGCAAAGAGTGTGAGGCTAAAGTCTACGCGGGCCCCATGATTATTCAGACCTCGCACTTCAAGAAGTCCGGGCGCACCCCGAGAGATAGAGACGAATCCAGAAAACCGTCGTACATCGACGGCTCCAACTGCACTGCAATTGAAATCTAGTTCGCCCGACCCGGTATTTCGGACGCGAACCCCTAGCTATACGGCGATTTAGTTCATATCTACATCGACTGCGGGAGAAGTGGGCCGGCGCAGATTCGAACTGCGGTTACGGCCACCCGAAGGCCGAAGGATACCAAGCTACCCCACCGGCCCGCATGTTGATACAGTCTCGTTCGTCGTTTAAGACTTCCGGATCGACGGGAGACGCCGGGCTACGGGCCCCGAACGATTCCTCCGTACCGGTCGAGATAATAAACACTTCGTCGGTTATCTTTACGGGAAAAGCCTCGGGAGATTATTGCCAGCCGGGACGAAATTTTTTCACATGGGATCGGGAACCGCCATCGGAAAATTGCTCGGTGATTCCCGGGAGTTGCGCGCGGAACTGTCCGTGCGTCTCCCAGACGATCACCCCTGTCCGCTCACGGACGCATGTTCCTGCGTGACCGAGATCGAAACGGCGAGCCTGAACGGCGACTGCCACCTGATCACGAAGGCCTCGACCGGCCGGGAGTCGGTCGACTCCGTCCAGTACGTCAGTACAGACGTCGAAGAGTCGTGTTTCTGCAACGCCTTCACCGAACACCAGTGCGTCGCGGTGATCACCGACCGGAAACAGGGCGAGTTGATCGTCGAAACGTATCCACCGGACCGACTCACTCTGATGGACGTCGTCCGGGACGTCTCGGAGATCGCCGAGGTATCGGTCCGGCAGCTCTCGCTGGTCTCGAAGCTCGAGGGACCCCACGAACTCGAGACGGTGAACGTCTCCCGGCTGACCGACCTCGAACGCGAAACCATCGACTGGGCGATCGAACAGGGGTACTACGAACGCCCCCGCGAGATCGGCCTCGACGAGATCGCCGACGAGTTCGGCGTCTCGAAATCCTCCATCTCACAGCGACTGAGCTCCGCAGAACGCAAACTCGTTCTAGAAGCGATGGGGTGAACTCGACCGCGGTCGTTTCGGCACCGGAGTGCGGTTCACCGATCGGGCTTTCGACCCCGGATCGACGCGGACACCACGTGAACCGCGAGGCTTTCCCCTCGTCTTTCCGTAACCAACCTATTACGGTCTTGTGGCCAAAGGTACTGCCATGGCTGACAGCACGCAGTTCGTCTTCACCAGTGGACTCATCATCGGCGTGGCGCTGGTTGTCCTCGGCGTCGGCGCCTGGGTTCTGACCGATTTCGCCAGCATTACGGCGCTCATTCCGGCTTTCTTCGGTATTCTCGCCGTGGGGTTTGCTTCCGTCGGCCGGGAGACCGACCGCGAGCGCCTTTCAGTCTACGGGATCGGAGCACTGGGCGCGCTGGCTGTGCTCGGCTCACTGCGTGCAGTACCCGAGATACTCGCAGTGGCGACCGGCGGTGAAGTAGGGTCCGTCGTCGCCGTGGCTTCCCAGGGGACAATGATCGTCCTCGGGGTGGTACTGGTGGTCGTGGCTGCTCGTGCAGTGGCCGCAGAGCGGTGACCACGCACTGCCAGTGCCGGTGGACACTGGCCCTCGCACGCTGATTTTAACGAGCCAAAGACCCGACTCACGAGATCCGATACCGTCTCCTGCGCCGTTTCAGTACCGTTGGTAGCCGTCAGTGTCGAGATAGTTGTGCGCAATGGCGATCGCGTGGTCGGCGTGGATGCGCTCGGGGCCGACCCGGACGCGTTCGTCGGCGACTGTCGAAACCAGCGCCGCCTCCTCCTCGCTGAAGTCGTGGTGATCCGAGAGGACGAACACGGGCGCGTCGGGCACCGCGAGCTCCGGCAGCGGCGTTCCGTCCTCGTGGAGCTGGATGGCTGTCGGATCGGGTGGCCCGCCCTGTCCCGGGCCCGAGACGCGTCGCCCGCCGCCGGCGACGGACTCGAGCGTCTCCTCGAACCCCATGCGGTAGAGCCGGACGCCGGGGGACGGCTCGGCGGGTTGGTGACCGATGGCTCCGTCGCTTGCCGCAAGTGCGCCGCGAACCCGGGCGGCGACGTTGCGCTCGTCGGGCGCGAGGTTGCGGACGGTGCCGCCGTCGAAGCTGACGGTGAAGGTGTCGCTCAAAACGAGGTGGACGCGGACGTTCTCGCGGATCCCGTGCGAGAGGAACAGTCCGGCGTTGACACACCGCGCGAGCAGGTCGAGCCGGCCGGCGCCGCCCGGGAGATCCGACAGCGAAAAGTCCGGCGTCGTCGGGGCGTCGTGGCCCACGATTACGAATGAGACACTCCCACCTTTTTCTGCGTCGGGTGCTTCGCTCACTTCGTTCGCTCAGCACCGCTCCTTGAAAAAGCTGGACCAAAAAGGCCGGCGGCTCACTTCGTTCGCCGCCGGAACAATTTCTTGTGAATCGTTATTCCGTGGTGTTCCTCACGGGTGCTTCGCTCACTTCGTTCGCTCAGCACCGCTCTCCACGGGCGACCTGTGCGTCGCCCGTGGGGCAGCGAGACGCCGAGGGCGTCTCGCGAGCCTTGAAAAAGCTGTCACGCAAATCCGAAGGATTTGCTGGATGCCACGGAGCTTCGCTCCGTGAGCAGACCAAAAAGGCCGGCGGCTCACTTCGTTCGCCGCCGGAACAACTACTCGACAACGCCTTATTTGAGTCATGTACTCTTTGAAACCCGTAGTAACCAGTCGATACAGGTGACTCACATACCACTTAGTGAACCGCCTCGGGGCCAAGTGGTTCGAGAGACTTCGTCTCTCGTCATCACGGAAGACGAAGTCTTCCGTACGACCCCGAGGCACTCGCCTTGCTTATGTGTAGAGAAAAAGACGATTGCTATTTTTCCAGTTGTGCCGAATCCCGAGATAGTCCTCGCACGGACGATCATTCGTTCCCAACGCGACTGCGATTGGTATCTCCGGTTCGCGGTGGCGAGAAACCGCACTGGGATCACTCTCCGCGTTTGCCGTACGTCTCCTCACCCCAACCGAAGTCGGACGCTTCGTCGTTCCGTTCGAGGTAATTCTCCAGTACCTCCTGTACAGCCCGGCCGAGATTATCTAACGCACCGTCGATCATCGAAACCGTGCCCGAATCGAGCGATTCGGTCACGTCTCGCTTACGCCAGTCGTCCGGAATCGTCGGGGCGTCGAAGCGAAGACGATTTTCGGTCGGGTCCCAGTAGAAGTCGAACGCCTGGAACAGGCCGAGGTCGCTAACGATTCGGACCTGCTCTTCGTCGAGATTCGTGTACGCGGCCCACTCGTTGAATCCCTCCTTCCACGCACCCTCCTCTAGCAGGTCTTCGATATCCTCTCGGTAGAAGTCCTCCGATCCGAGCGTCTCTTCCTGCCACTCAAACTCGCGTGGCATCCCCCGGTTCGAGAGGTCTGGTGATTCCGGAACCTCGACATCAAGCGCCATACTAATGGTTTCACTGGGAACACAATAAAGCCCCAATACCAGTTCCCAACGAGAGAGGCGAGATGCCCTCTCAAAAGAACTTCCCGTATGTAAACTACCCCACCCTACTTCGCTCATCGCATACGCGGTTCGCTCGTTGAGGGTGGGGCTTTGACGTGGACTCCCGTTCCGGCCACCAAGACCGGTGGCCCGGAGAGGCCCGTCTCCCCGTCCAAGGGGCTTCGGTGCTTACACGGTCACGGTCATCGTCCCGCCATTCAGCGCAACGTTTACGGGTGCGCCTCCGTCGCCCCCGGTCTGGTTGCGGCGGAGTAGCCGCCGACAGCAGCGTACTGCCACGTTCTTGGCGGCGTTGTAGTCGGCGTGATTCTCGTAGCCACACTTCTGGCACTCGAAGTGCTCTTGCGTGGGGCGGTTGTCCTCGTGGGTGAACCCACAACTGCTGCATCGCTGGGACGTGTAGTAGGCTGGCACCGTCTTCGCCTGCGGACTCCGCTCCAACTCCTCAACGTCGATCCCGTAGGCCTTCGCTTTGTACTCGACGTACTCATACAGGCGGTTAAACCGCCAGCGGTGATGCCACGTCGCCCCCTGTGCTCGTTTGCGGATGTCAGAGCCTGTCATAGAAAGCGTCACGTACGAAGCGGCAGGGTGCGCGAAGTGTGTCCAACACCAGCACAGCCCTGCAAGACGTAGCTTCGGTAGACGACTTCTTGAATGTCGCGGCTACCGAGACGGTATCGCTGTTCGACCATCTTGAGTTCGAGTTTCTGCTGGAGTACGACGTGTTCGCCCCCGCTCGCCGGGGGCGAACACGAGTTCACGAGCCACCTGATCTCTTTCGCGGCTTTTTGCACTGCTACTACGAGGATGTCTACGGCACACGTCCGGTGACACGAGAACTTCAGAACGGCCTTGTCTGGTACTACTGCGGACTCGACAAACCGCCATCCAGAGACACGGTTGATCGCTTTCTCACCGACCTCGAACACGTTATTGACGATGTCTTCGACAGACTCGTCGAGCAGGCCGCCGCCCGCGGCCTGCTCGACTCCACGTACTCCATCGATTCGACCCACGTTGAAGCGATCCAACACAACGACGCTGCCTCGTGGAATTACGATCCAACAGCTGAGGAATACTACTACGGCTTCGGCTGTACGATCGTTTCAACCGGTTCAAAGATCCCGATAGCAGCGGAGTTCACACAGGCCAAACAAGCGGATCAGGAGACGGCGATGCGCGTCACGCGTGACGCGCTCGCCGTCGATACACCGGTCTGGATGCTGGGAGACAGCGCCTACGACATCCTCGATTGGCACGACCACCTGCTGGCCGCAGGGGTCGTGCCAATCGCTCCATACAATCCGCGAAACACTGACGACCCGAAAGACATCGAGTACAGGATCGAAGACCGAATCGAGGAACACAGCGAGGACGTGCAGCTGAAACAGTCCATCTTGGAGGAGACGTACAACAACCGGACAGGAGTCGAACGAACCAACGACGCAGTCAAGGACTGCGGCCTCGGGCAGGTCTGCGCCCGAGGCCGCGTCCACGCACGGACAGAAGTGTTCCTTGCGCTGTGTCTCCGACTCGTCGTGGCCATCACCAACTACGAGCGAGGAAACAATCCGGGCTGTGAGAAGCTATGAGATGGATTCTATGACAGGCTCGATGTCAGTTAAATCCTCGAAGGCGATCACCGAACAGTCGTTTTCGACCGCCTCCTCGACAATCTCGTTGGCGACGATGTGGAGATACTGCTTGTAGTAGGCCGTTTCCTTCTTGCTGACACGCTGGAGTGTGCGGTGGGCCTCCTGTGAGCCTGCTTGCTGGAGGTTTCCACGGCGTTGCTGGAACTCGCGGTGCCAGTGGTCAAGTTCGTCGCCCGTCCAGAACCGCCCGGTTGACGCGACAGCAAGATTTTCGACGCCGAGGTCGATCCCAAGGACTGTATTGTGCTCAGGGACAGCGGCGTCAGTATGGGTGCTGTCGGTGTCTTCCTCGACCCGTTTGAAGCCGATGTGCAGCCAGAACTCGTCGTCGAACGGCTTGTAGTGGAGTGTGCTGGTACGGAATTCCCACTCGTCGCCGTTGAGGTATTCTTCGAACGGTGTGTTTGTCTCGTCTGCTGGGAGAACATAGTCGGCCTCGATGCGTCCGTCCACGGTGGACAACGAGACGTGGTCGGTGTGGAAGGTTGCAGCGCGTTTGTCGTACCGAGCGGTGTCAGCGGTAAACTCGGGTTGGCTGGTGTCTTCGTTCTTTTCGAGGCGTTCGACGCCAGATTTGACGGCTTCACCGGCCTGGAAGATGGCTTGCTGGACGAGATTCGCCGTCAAGTCGTGCTCTGTTTTCAGGTCGTGGTAGAGCTCGTCTTTGACAGCGTACTTGGCTGTTTTCTTGTAGTCGTTCTCGTCCCAGCAGTGGTCGCTGGTTTCGTTAGCACAGTGTTTGTACTGGTCGATGGTTTCGAGAAGTGCGTCTCTGTCGCTGTCGGTTACGAGGAGTTTGACCGGCAACGTTCGACGCACTTCCATACGTGTTTCAATGTTTTCTATTCAGTTAAATTCTTTTATTAGGTATTGGGGAATTGGCCGAGTGCAGAGAGCAGTGTTGGTGGAGAGCGTGACGCGCTCCTCCCCTCCCTACTGCGCTGCTTGAGAGACAGGCGTCTCTCTGCGCTGCTCGTTGAGGAAGGGGGCTCCGCGCTATCTTATGCTGAATGCATACCCGGGTCGAGGGGACGCTGTATTCGACAGGTCAACGAGAACCCCTATGGATCCCGCGGTCGACCCATTCCTCATGGACGAACTCGACACGCCAGTACTGGACAACCATCTGCATCTCGACCCCGAACGCGGACGCGGTATGGACGCCGTCCGGGACTTCGTCCGGCTGGGCGGCACCCACCTCCTCGTGGTCAACAAACCCTCCTGGCACCTCGACGTCGAACCCGACGAGCCCGAGCAGTTCCGCCAGGTGTTCGAAACCACCATCGGGATCGTCGCGGAGGCGTCGTCGCTTTTGCCCGGCACGGCATGGCCCGTCCTGGGCGTACACCCGACCCTGATCAGTCGGCTCGTCGACGATCGGGGATTCACGCCCGAGGAGGCAGCAGACCTGATGGCCGGCGGACTGGAGATCGCCGCCGAGTACGTCGCGGAAGGCCGGGCGCTCGCCCTCAAGTCCGGGCGACCGCACTACGAGGCGGAGCCGGCAGTCATGGACGCCGCAAACGAGGTGATGAAACGCGCCTTCGAACTCGCAGCCGATCTCGACTGTGCGGTCCAGCTCCACACCGAAGGCGCCGAGGACCTCACCGAGATCGCCGAGTGGGCCGAAGACAGGGGGCTCGACCGGACGCGGGTGGTCAAACACTACGCCGGTGGACGCCTCGCGGGGCCGATCCCGAGCGTGATGAGCGAAACGGAGCGCCTCCGCGTCGCGGCCAAGTCCGACGCGCCGTTCCTGATGGAGACCGACTTCGTCGACGACCCCGACCGGCCGGGGGCGGTGCTCGGGCCGAAAACCGTCCCACGGCGGGTCCGATGGCTGCTCGAGGAGGGCCACGAGGAGGCCGTTCGGCGCGCGCACGTCGAGACGCCGGCGCTCGCGTACGACGTCGACACCGAGGCGACGCTTGGGGCCGCCGAGTCGGCGGAATAGCGAGAACCATCGTTCAGTCCTGCGGTTCCGCTGGTCACGCCAGGGATCCACGCACGAACGTGGAGAAGAAAGGCATTTGAACGCAGCAACGAAGGGTTTGGACATGACCGAGGACGAGCCCGTCGAGTCGTTCTATTCGGAAGAACGCTGGCAGAACTGGATCGAACGCCTCCGTGAGGAGGAACTGGACCCCGAAGAGGAGGACTCCGCGCGCCTGCTTTTGAACCTCCAGGACGACGCCGCCATCGCGGTCGCGAAGATTCTGACCGCCTACGAGGAGGGCCGGATCGACGACGACCGCGCGGTCGAGGAGATCAACGACGTCCGGGAGATCGTACTCACCGAGGTGGAATTCGACGACGAGGACAAGCTGATGTTGATCGACGGCGTCCAGACAAGCCTCGTCCCCGTCTTTTACGCCGCCGAAGAGTTCGTCGTCGGCGGGGCGGTCGAGGAAGGCACCGTCGAAGAGTACCTCAGAGCCGCCGCCGACGCTGAACACGAAGAGGACCTCGACGCCGCACTGGGCTACGTCGTCCAGGCGGGGACGCTGGTGATCGACGGCACGGAACTCGACGTCCAGATCGCCGAAGACATCGACTACGGGCTCGTCTCCGAGTGGATCAACGGCCTCGACTCGCTGCAGTCGGCGCTTGCGGATCCGGAAGTCGTGGACGAGGAATAAAGTGGACTAGTCGCGCGACAGCATTGGTACCTGCTCGGACGAATTCATGCTGATAGCCTTTACCTTGTCCACGGAGGCCCTCCGTTTCCAGGCCCTCCGTTTCCAGGCCCTCCGTTTCCAGGCCCTCCGTCATCTGGATCGATACGATATACTATGAAGACCTTCTCATCAACACCAGTCTCCGCAGCAGATACTGTTGCTGTGATCTCAGACTCATCGGAATCGGGATAAAACATTGTTCTCGCTTCTCCACGTTCGGTCGTCTTCACGTTTTCGTACAGTAATTCCCCGCTCCCTTCCGTTATTTCGAACTCCACGTCGACTCCGGCCGCCGGGTTGTTGAACGCGTCCCGAACCTCCACCCGAAGCACCTTGCTCGCCCCCTGTGCGATCGTCGACACCTCGTCGCTTTTCGCCACGACGTAGGCGACGCCGGGTTCGTCGGCGCTCACGACGTCACCGCGTTCGCGGAGTTCGACCTTGCCCAGTTTGAGCCGGTAGTTCCGGTCGCCATCGAGCGTGACTGCGACCGTTTCGTCCCGGGCCTCGACCGCCACGACGTCCTCGCGGTCGAGCAGGCGGTCGCCGAACGTCTCGTTCCAGGCCGCCGGGTCGCTCCCGGGCGCGATCTCGACGGTGATGTCCTCGTCGCCCTCGCCCTCGACGACGACCGTCCGCTCGGCGGCGCTTATCGGGTCGGTCGTCACCTGCGTTTCCAGCCCGCTCGCGTCCATGTCGCCGTCGATCGCGATCAACTGGAGCCGGTCGCCCTGCAGGAGCGTCTGCCCGCCGGCCGGGACGAGGCGGTCGCCGGCGTCCCGGAACGACGCCTCGCCGGTCACGACGATCGGGAGCCCCTCGAAGTCGCTGTAGGCGGGGGCAAACCGGGCCGGCTTCGTCTCGAACTCTCGTGCGGTGCCGTCCCAGTACGCCTGCGTGTTGGCGTCCTCGGAGCTGACCGCCTGTGCGTTCTCGATCCGGACGGTCGTCGGATCGCCGAGCCCGAGGCTCCCGGTCGATGGTGGCGGGTTCACGAACACCGCCCGCGGGGGGTATCGCGCGCCGGTTTTGACCGTCGTCGTCGACGTCACGTCCCGACCGGCGCTCGCGAGCACGTCCCCCCTGAGGTCGGCCACGTCGCGAGCGGCGTCCTGGTAGGCGTCGAACTCCACCTGGCGGTTCTGCTCGGGCACCACCGAGATCTGGTACACCGCGAGCCCGACGATCAGAAAGCCGAACAGGAGTACGGCTCCGACCTGTAGCGCTTGCGCCCGCTGGTCCCCCCAGAACGTCATTACTCTCCTGAACTCTCTCCTCGGTGAAAAGTACTTCCACAAACGGGCCGCGATCGCGGCCACCTGTCGGTTACGCTTCGTCGATTTTGGTGTCGGTTACCGACTTGCCCTCGACACCCTCCGCGAGGAAGTCCCGGATCGGCGGGCCGACGTTCTCGGGTTCCACCAGGAACGCGTCGTGGCCGTGATCCGACTCGACGACGTGGTGGGCGACCGGCGTGTCTCCGGCCCGGAACGCCCGGGCCACCTCGGCGGACTGCTCGACGGTGAAATGCCAGTCGCCCGTAAAGGAGATCACCAGCGCCTCCCCCTCGAACGCCGCAAGCGCCGCCGCGTCAGAGCCGTAGTCGGCCGCGAGGTCGTACTCGTCCATCGCCCGCGTGAGATACAGATACGTGTTTGCGTCGAAGCGCTCGACGAACTTGCCAGCCTGGTAGTCGAGGTACGACTCCACCTCCCGGTACGGGAAGTACGCACCGGCGTGATCCTGCGGGAACAACTCCGTGCCGGCGTTCGCTGCGGCTTCTCGACCGGCTGTCCGCCGGCCGAACTTTCGCTCCATCGACGCCTTCGAGTGGTACATCACGTGGCCGATCTGCCGGGCGATCGCGAGCCCGCGCTTCGGCGGCTCCTGAGCCTCGCCGTAGTAGTCGCCGCCGTTCCAGTTCGGATCCGCCCGGATCGCCCGCCTGGCGGCGGCGTCGAGTCCGAGACACTGCGCGTCGAGCCTGGGCGCCGCCGCGACCGGAACGATCCGCCGGACGTCGTCGGGATACCGTTTGGCCCACTCGAGGACGTTCATCCCGCCGACGCTTCCCCCGATCACTGCGTGCAGCCGCCCCACGCCGAGTTCGTCCAGGAGTCGGCGCTGGGCTCTGGCCCAGTCTTCGACCGTCACTGGCGGGAAGTCAGATCCCCAGGGGTCGCCGTCCGGCCCCTCGCTCGACGGTCCGGTCGTCCCGTAACACGACCCCGGAACGTTGGCGCAGACGACGTAGTACTCGGTGGTGTCGACGTACTTGCCCGCGCCGATGACGTCGCCCCACCAGGCCCGCGCCTGGCCGGCCTGCCCGGTGTCTGCCTCCGGCGTCCTGGCAACGTTCTGGCTCCCGGTGAGTGCGTGACACACCAGCACAGCGTTGTCGCCGTCGAACTCGCCGTACGCCTCGTATGCGACCTCCAGGTCCGGAATCGACTCCCCGCACTCGAAGGTGAACTCGCCGACCGAGATCACGTCCGATTCGTGTGCGGTCTCCTCGCGACGTCCGCCGTCGGCCGCAGGCTCGCCTTCCGATGTCGTTGGTTCTGTCATCGTGTCGCGTCCGTTGTCGTCGGTTGCGCTGTCATCGTGTCGTCCCCAGTTGTCGGTTGCTTCCGCATCCTGTCCCTCATTCTGTCGCCTCCCGCAGTCCCGCGTCGATGTCGCCGAGAATGTCGGCCGGATCCTCGATGCCGACCGACAGCCGAACCATGTCCGGCGGCACCCCCGCCTCGCGCTGTTCGTCCGGGGTCAACTGGGCGTGAGTGGTGCTGGCGGGATGAATCACGAGCGTCTTCGAGTCGCCCACGTTCGCGAGGAAGCTTGCAAGTTCGACCGACTCGCAGAACCGCCGTGCCGCCGCCTGCCCCGCAGAGAGCCCGAACGTCACCATTCCCCCGAACCCGTCAAGATATCGCTCTGCGTTGTCGTGGGTCGGATGCTCCGGCAGCCCCGGATAGCTCACCCAGTCGACGCGGGGATCGTCCTGCAGTTCCTCGGCGACGATCACGGCGTTCTCACAGTGGCGGTCCATCCGCAACGGCAGCGTCTCGATTCCCTGGAGCGTCTGCCAGGCGTCGTCGGGCGACTGGCCGTTACCGAGGATCCGAAGCGCCCGGTGTCGGAGGACGTGCGTCAGCGCCGCGTCGCCGAACCGTTCCGCGAAGTCGACGTCGAAAGCGGGGTTCTCGCCGGAGAGTTCGGGGTAGTCGGCCTCCGGGTGGTCCCACGGGAACGTCCCCCCGTCGACGACGACGCCGCCGACCGTCGTGCCGCCGCCGTGGAGCCACTTCGTCGTCGACTCCCAGACGACGTCGGCGCCGTGTTCGAGCGGCCGACACAGCGCCGGCGTGGCGAACGTGTTGTCGACGACGAGCGGAACAGCGTGCTCGTGGGCGACGTCGGCGAGCCGCTCGAGGTCCGGGGTGAGAAGCGACGGGTTCGCGATCGTCTCCACGTGGACGAACGCGGTGTCGTCGTCGATCGCCGCCGCGTACTCGTCGTACGAGCAGGGATCGACCAGGCGCACGTCGACCCCCCGACGCGACGCGATCGTCCGGAAGTACGTGCTCGTTCCGCCGTACATCTCCGCGGCGGCGACGACGTTGTCCCCGGTGCGTGCGAGGACGGTCGTGATCGAGTCGATCGCAGCCATCCCGGAGGCTGTGGCGACACAGCCCACGCCCCCCTCCAGCGTGGCTAGCCGGGATGCAAGCGTCCGCACCGTCGGATTAGAGATGCGAGAGTAGACGTCCCCGTCAGTGCGGAGCGCGTACAGGTCGGCGGCGGTGTCGGCGTCGCCGAACTCGTAGGACGTCGTCCGATAGATCGGCGTCGCACGCGCTCCGGTCGCCGGGTCCGGGGCGGCCCCGGCGTGGAGACTCTCCGTTCGAAACCCACGAGTCATGTATAACACGCATACAGCCAACGACTTCTATAACTGTCAGTTACGGCAAGCCCTGCCGGCGGTTTCGGGTGGTGTGTTGACGAATGGCACAGCATATCGCAGCTTCGATCGCAGTCGCTGCTCGGTAGTTCCGCCCGGAAAAGCAGTGGTGCGTTCTGCGGCGGATCGCTTTGTAGCTGTGCGATCTGCAGCCGTACAGCAGAATCAGGCGCTGCGTCGTTCCTTCGCTTTCGGACGCAGACGGCTGTAGCCGCATTTGCGGCAACTGTCCGCCCGCGTCGGGTTCCGGGCGTTACAGCGCATACAGATGAGTTTGTCCAGCGTGCGGCGCTCTGCGGGTTCGAACTTGGCCATGGTCGTAGTACTGGCGGCGCGTTGTTAACAGTTGCGAGAAGCGACGACCGACAGGAGCTGCCCGTTTCAGGCGCCGGCGTCCTCGAGGGCGACCTCGAGGTCCTCCTTCTGGGTGACGCCGACGAACCGGTCGACGATCCCGTCTTCGTTTTCCACGATCAGGGTCGGGAGCGAGCGTACCTGGTACTCGTTTGCGACGTCCTGCTCTTCGTCGACGTCGACTTTGACGAGTTCGAAGCGGTCGCCCCACTCCTCGGAGAGCTCCTCGAGGATCGGGTCCTGCGTTTTGCACGGGCCACACCAGTCGGCGTGGAAATCGAGAAGTCGAACGGACATGTGTCTCGCGGTTGCAAGGGCGCGCGCATAAGAGTTTCGTGCTGTGGCGAGAGGTGCTCGAAACCGCCAGCAGAGATCAGATCAACAGCTGCACGTCGGCGTCGGCCATGTGTTCCAGCGCCGTCGCAGCGCCGACGTCGGTCGTGACGCCGTCGTGGAGGTCCTCCGCTTCATAGCCCATCAGATCCATCGTCATCTGGCAGGCCTGGAGATCTACGCCGGTGTCCAGGGAGAGTTCGAGCAGCTCTTCGATCGTCGCGGTGCCGTTCTCCTCGATCCGGCGCTTCATCAGCTTGGTCGCAACCGAGTCCATGCCGGGCAACGCAGCCAGCGCGTTCGGCATCGGCATACTCGGGTTGCCGACGGCGCTCAGTTTGAGCTCCCTGGACTTCTCCTCGTGGAGGATGTCCAGTCCCCAGAAGGTGTGGAACACGACGACGTCCCACCCGAACGCGGCCGCGGTACTTGCGAGGATCAGCGGGGGATACGCCATGTCGAAGCTCCCCTTCGTGGCGATGATCGTCATCGACTTCTGTCCGTCGTCGGTCGACGACTTCACCGCCGACAGCTCCTCTTCCAGCTCCTCGATACGGGCCTGAAGCTCCGCCGGGTCGATCCCCTCGACGGTCGGCTCCGCGTCGGCGACCCCGGAGGAGCCGGCGTCGTCGGCCTCCGATTCTGACGTGTCGGTACTCATTTCACTGGGTTTTCCGGACGTAGTGGACGTACAACGTCTCACCGCCCTCCTCGCGTTCTTCCTGTTCGAGCAGCTCGACCCCGTCGGTGCCGCCGGCCCAGCCGTCGATGTCGCTCATGCTTCCCGAATCTGTCGCGACGATCTCGAGCACCTCGTCGGCGTCGAGGTCGTCGGTCGCCTGCTTCGCTTTCACGACAGGCATCGGGCAGTTGAGTCCTTTTACGTCGAGCGTCTCCGTGACAGTGTATTCCGTGCTCATCGTTCGTCTACCCGTGTTGGGTCTATCACACAATATAGGCTGGGTTGTTAAAAAGATTGTGTTGTGTATACAATACTGTTGTCCGCGAATGAGGTCGTTTTCGTAGATAACTTAAAAGGATGCGAGTGTCGCCCCGGACAGGGTATCGGATGGGGCGGTGTCAAAAGTACACTTAAAAAGCCTCTGACCGAAGGTTCGACCTCCGATCATATATTTAAATAACTTTTATATAACTTATAGATCGCGCGGGTCGCATGGGCAATCGCGTCCTAGTACCGTCCGGGATCGGCTCATCAGTATTGTGCTAAAAAGGAAATACTATACAAAGTTTTATGGAGGTGCATCCGGTAGTAGGGGATGTACATGGACGAGATGGACTTCCCGACTCCGGACGTTCCGGTGGAGTCGATAACCCCCGAAGCACTCAAAGAGCAGATCGACGCGGGCGAACCAGTCACCCTCCTCGATACGCGGATGGAAAGCGACTACGAGGAGTGGCGCATCGACGGGCCCGCCGTCGAAAGCATCAACGTACCGTACTACGAGTTCCTGGACGACGAGATCGACGAGTCGGTACTCGAGCTGATTCCCGACGACGAGGAGATCACCGTCCTCTGTGCGAAGGGCGGAGCGAGCGAGTACGTGGCCGGCACGCTCATCGAGCGGGGCTACGACGTGAACCACCTCGAGGAAGGGATGAACGGCTGGGCGTCGATCTACGAAGCCGTCGAAGTCGAACGCTACGACGGCCCGGGGACGCTCCTGCAGTACCAGCGTCCCTCCAGCGGTTGTCTCGGGTATTTGGTGTACGACGACGGTGAAGCCGCGATCGTGGATCCGCTCCGGGCGTTCACCGACCGATATCTCGAAGACGCCGCCGAGCTCGGCGTCGAACTGACGTACGCGATCGACACCCACATTCACGCGGACCACATCTCCGGCGTCCGCAACCTCGACGAGGAGGGTGTCGAGGGCATCATCCCGGCGGCTGCAGTCGACCGCGGGGTCACCTACGCCGACGAACTGACGCAGGCGGCCGACGGCGACGAGTTCCAGGTCGGCGACGCCACGATCGAGACGGTGTTTACGCCCGGCCACACCACGGGAATGACCTCCTACCTGATCGGCGGGAGCCTGCTCGCGACCGGCGACGGGCTGTTCGTCGAAAGCGTCGCGCGCCCGGACCTCGAGGAGGGCGACGAGGGGGCCCCCGACGCGGCCCGCCAGCTGTACGAGTCGCTCCAGGAACGCGTGTTGACGCTGTCCGACGACGTCCTCGTTGGCGGCGCCCACTTCAGCGACGCCGCCGAGCCCGCCGCTGACGGCACCTACACGGCGCCGATCGGCGAGCTGGTCGAGACCATGGAGGCGCTTTCGGTCGACGAGGAGGAGTTCGTCGAGATCGTACTCGCCGACATGCCCCCGCGCCCGGCCAACTACGAGGACATCATCGCCACCAACCTCGGGCAGCAGTCCGTCGACGACGACGAGGCGTTCACCCTCGAGCTGGGACCGAACAACTGTGCGGCCAGCCAGGACGCGCTGACCGGGGACTGATCGCAGGACAGTGATGGCAATCGAACCGCTCGGAACGCTGGTCTGGGCGCTTCTCGGAGGCGCCTCCTACGAGGCGCTGTTCCCCCACGGGATCAGCCGATACGCCATCGGGGGCCTGTTCGTCGGGCTGGGCGTCGTGGTGATCTATCTGGGCACCGGTCTGATCCCCGGCGCGAGCACGTTCCTCGAGTCGACGCTGTCGTACGCCTCGGACCAGTCCCGGTTCCAGCAGTATCGCCCCTCCCGGGACTGGCGTGTCGTCTTCACCGCGGGGATTCTGCTCGGGGCGGCCGTCTACGCGGTCGTTTATCAGGGCGGCGCGTGGACGACCGACGTCCAGCCGTGGCGGCTGTTCTTCGGCGGGATCCTCGTGGGTATCGGCACCCGCATCGGCAAGGGATGTACCTCCGGACACGGCGTCTGTGGCGTCGGCTCGCGGTCGAAAACCTCGCTCGTCGGCGTCGTGACGTTCCTGATCGTCGCGATCGGAACGGCCCAGCTCGTCGCCGCGCTGGGGGTGACGCCATGAGTGGATCGTCCGGATCCGGCCGACACCCGCTGTTCATGCCCCTGATCTTCGCCGGGGGGCTGCTGTTCGGATTCGGCCTCGGATTCAGCCACATGGCGCGACCGGAAGTCGTCCTCGACTTCCTGCAGTTCACCGACTTCGGGCTGCTGTTCGTCATGTTCGGCGCCGCGATCGTCACCGGCGTGACGTTCGCGGTGGTGCCGCGGCTCCGCGATCGGGCGCCCCTGACAGGCGACGGCTACGGTCGACGGCTCAAGCCGTTCGACCGGAGCGTGCTCGTCGGCGGATCGATCTTCGGCGTCGGCTGGGGGCTGTCGGGCATCTGTCCCGGCGCCGCCTACGCCAGCGTCGGCATCGGCAACTGGCCGATCGTGTGGGCGATCGCCGGCATGTTCGTCGGCGCGTATCTCCAGGGCGTCTGGCGGAGCCAGCGCGCCACGGTCGGGACGCCGACCAGCGCCGACGATTAGGTCACTTCGTGGTTTCGTAGTTTTGTACTAACCACACATTTTTAATCGAACCCGGAGTAGTTTCGGTCGAGAGTCATGCCCCACGCCTCGGAGCCGCTTGCGTTCGCCCGCGAGAACAAAGAGCGCCTCGCGGATCTCGCGCTGGAGCTCCTGTCGGTCGACACGCAGAACCCGCCGGGGGAAACCCGGGGGCTCGTGGACAGCCTAGAAGATTCGTTCCTCGAGTGGGGGTTGGAAGTGGAACGGTACGCCGTCGATTCGGCGAAACCGAACCTCATCGCGACGCTTCCCGGGGAAACCGATCGGACGCTGTGTTTCAACGGCCACGTCGATACCGTCCCGTTCGACCGCGAGGCGTGGGCGTACGACCCCCTGGGTGAGCGCGTCGAGGTCTCGAAAAACGGCGACACCGAAATCAGGCTGTACGGCCGGGGGGCAACCGACATGAAGGGGCCGCTCGCGTCGATGTTGCTCGCCGCCCGGTCGTTCGGGGAAACGGAAACGACCCCGCCGGTGACGCTGTCGTTTGCGATCGTCAGCGACGAGGAGACGGGCGGTGCGGGCCTGAAGACGCTGCTGGAGTCGGGACGGCTCGACGCCGACGCCTGCGTGATCGGCGAGACGACCTGCGAGCGCGGCAACCACTCGGTCGCAGTCGCCGACCGGGGGAGCATCTGGCTTTCACTTTCGGCGACCGGCGAGGCCGCCCACGGTTCCCGGCCGATGCTGGGGGAGAACGCGATCGACAGGCTGTGGACCGCGATCGAGCGCATCCGCGATCGGCTTCCCGCCCGAACGTTCGATCTCGACCCCGCGATCGAGCCGATCGTCGAGGAATCAGTCGATTACTACGGCCCGGCGATGGGGAGAGAGGCCGCACGTGAACTGTTCACCCGCCCGACGGTCAACCTGGGAACGATCGAGGGAGGCGAAGCCGTAAACAGCGTGCCGCAGGCCGCACGCGCCCGGCTCGACATCAGGCTGACCGCCGGGGTCGCCACGCCACGGATCCTCGCGGACGTCCGGAAGTGTATCGACGACGTCGAGGGCGTGACGATCGACGACGCGAGCTGGTCGGTCGGAACTGCAGAGCCGATCGACGCACCGCTCGTCGAGGCGATCGCGGCCCTCGCCGGCGACGTCACCGGCGAGCACAGCTATCGCCGGAGCGCGACAGGCGGTGGCGACGCCAAGAAGCTGCGAAACGCAGGGATCTCGACCGTCGAGTTCGCACTCGGCACCGACACCGCCCACGCCATCGACGAGTACACCACCCTCGAGGCGTTGCAGGCCAACGCGGAGATTTACGCGCGTCTCCCCGACGCGTTCGCCCGGACGATCGATGCGTGATCTCGGGGGCCGGAGACGAACCGTTTCGTCGGTCGTACCAGACAGTCTATTTAAGTTCGTCGCTAACGCTACTCCATGAGGGAATACGGTCCTGCGACGGTGGTTACCCGTCGGCGACTCCTGTCGGGGGCGGCCGCGGCCGCCACGCTTTCGGTGGGCGGACTCGCCGGCTGTCTCGGCTCGGAGGTCCCGGAGCCGGTCGCGCTCGACGGCGACCAGAGCTGCGATCAATGTGGGATGGTGATCAGCGAGCACCCCGGACCGGCCGGACAGACGTACTTCGAGGGGGACGTCCCGGAGGGTCGGGACGGTCCGGCGTGGTTCTGCAGCAGCAAATGCAGCTACAACTACGTGTTCGACGCGGACGATCGGGGGGAGACGCCGCAGGTGACCTACCTGACCGACTACTCCGCCGTCGACTACGGCGTCGAAGGCGAGGGGGACTCGCTCGTCATCACCGCCCATCTCGAGCCAGAGGCGTTCGCCGACGCTTCCGGGCTCGTCCTCGTCGCCGGCAGCGACGTCGAAGGGGCGATGGGAAGCGCCGTGATCACGTTTTCCGACGGCGACGACGCGGAAGCGTTCGCGGCCGACTACGGCGGTGACGTCGTGCCCCACGCCGAAGTCACCCGCGAGTTGCTCGCGGGGCTTTGATCCGGCAAGTCACTTCTCGTTTCGCTCTTCGTCGGTGCCGCCGCTCGGGAGGCTGTGAGGGTCGAGGGTTTCCTTCCCGCGGCGCGCATCCTCCCGCTCGAAAAGGTACACAGCGGGACCGATAATGGCGACCACCAGCAGCCCAGCCGGCGGGATCTCCGGAAAGATCGCGGCCAGTGCAGCCGCGCCGCCGAGGCTCAGGAAGACGACCGACGCGAGGAGACGCGGTCGAGGGACGGGTACCGAGCGCGCGTCGTAGTAGACGACCGCAGAGAGCAGTGCGGCAGCGACCAGACCGGCGAGCAGGATCCCCCAGTTCACAGTCGTGAGTCGGCGGGAGTCGGCAAAAAGCTGTGCCACGACTGGCCCGGGCGGGCTCCGGACCGGCCACCCGCAGCCTTTTGAGGGTGCCCGCGGTAACGGGCGGATAGATGGAGCTCGAGGACGTGCCGGGCGTCGGGGAGAAGACCGCGTCCGCGCTTTCACAGCTCGAGGATCCCGAACGAGCGCTCCGGGAGGGCGACGTCGCCGCGATCGCCCGCGCTCCCGGCATCTCGGAGGGGCGGGCCGCCGTCATCGCCCGCGGTGCGATCCGGCGACGACACGGCGACCACGGGAGCTTTCTCGTGACCGACCGCGCCCGGGAGATCTACCGGGACGCGCTCGGGTTGCTCAAACGGCGGGCAGAGACCGAGTACGCAAAAAAGCGCCTGGAGACGTTCTATCCGAGCGCGTCCACCTCCCGGATCGCGGAGGCCCGAGAGTTCACCCGCCAGGCGATCGAACGGGAGCCGGATCAGACGATTTCGGCGGCACTCGAAGGAGTAGAGCCGCTGGAGACGCCCTCGCCGACCCGGGTTCGCGAGCGGTGTCTCGCGACCGCCGACGCGGAGCGATACGCCGCCGCGGAGCGACGGTTCCCGGAGCTGTCCGTCGAGGTGATCGAGGACCGACAGGACGTCGCGGAGCTGGCCCGGTCCTACTCGACGGTGATCGTGCTCGACGAGGCGTTCGCGGGGATGGACGTCGCTGGCGACGTGCAGGTCCGGACTGACGTCCAGCTCGCCTCCGAGTCCGACGGCCAGAGCGGGGACCTCGAGACGACCGCAGAGATCGTTCCCGAACGGCTGCTTTCCTTCTTCGCCCACAACCGGGAGACGCTGCGGGCGGCTGTCCGAGTCCACGAGGCGGCTGACCTGGAGCCGACCACAGATCCCGAACGGCTTCGCGGGGCGCTCTCGCGGGTCGACGAGGACGGGACCGTCGTCGGTGACGGGGAACTCGACCGCCTCTCGCGTGCGGTCGACGACCTGGATGCGGCGGTCGGGACCGCAGAATCAGTCGCCAACGATCACCTCCGGGCGGCCATCGGCGAACGGGACGTCACCATCGAGGGGCGGGACTTCCTCTCGCTGGTCGAACAGGGCGCCCGGGTGGACTCGCTGCTCTCACGGGAGCTCCACGAAGAGTACGAGGAGGCGATCCGGAAGGCACGGGAGCAGCTCGTCGACGCGCTGGCGCTGTCCGACGGCGAGACAGAGCTCGCCGAACGCGTGTTCGGCGGGGAGCCGACGTTCCCCGTCGAGCGAAACGAGGAAGCAGTTTCGCGGCTCCGCACGGAGCTTTCGGCGGCGCGGGACCGGCGGGCAGCCCGACTGAAAACGGAGCTCGCAGCCGATCTGGCGGTGCTTCGAGAGCCCGTCGAAACGCTCGTCGCCGACGCGCTCGAACTGGACGTCGAGCTCGCAATATCCCGGTTCTACCGGGAGTACGACTGCACGATTCCGACGGTTCTCCACGACGAACTCGACGGGTGGGACGACGATCCGGCGGACGCACCCGGGATCGAGGTGGTCGGCGGCCGATCCCCGCTTTTGGACGTCGACTTCGAGGCGGTCGAGCCGGTCGACTACCGCGTTTCGGGGGTGACGTTGCTTTCGGGGGTCAACTCCGGAGGGAAGACCTCGACGCTGGACCTGCTGGGACTGGTGGCGGTGCTTTCGGCGATGGGGCTGCCGGTACCGGCCGAGGAGGCGCGGCTGCGTCGGTTTTCGGGACTACACTACTACGCCAAATCCCAGGGGACGCTGGACGCGGGCGCGTTCGAGTCGACCGTCCGGGAGTTCGGTGACCTCGTCGACGGCGCCGACGACAGGCTGGTGCTGGTCGACGAACTGGAGTCGATCACGGAACCGGGCGCGAGCGCGAAGATCGTCGCCGGCATCCTGGAGGAGCTCGACAGACAGGACGCGACTGCTGTCTTCGTCTCCCACCTCGCCCGGGAGATCCGGGAGGCGGCTGATTTCTCGGTCGCCGTCGACGGGATCGAGGCGGTCGGGCTCGAAGACGGCGAACTCGTCGTCGAGCGGTCGCCGGTTCGAAACCACCTCGCGAGGTCGACCCCGGAGCTGATCGTCGAAAAGCTCGCCGGCGAGTCGGACGCGACGTTCTACGAACGGCTGCTCGAGAAGTTCTAGGTACGTTGGACCCAGGCGGCGTTCAGGCCATCTCGTACTGGATCCTGACCTCGGCGGTGACGGTGACTTCGCCGGTTTCGAGCCCGGTCTGCGGGGAATCGTCGGGAGCGGGCGTCGCCTGCGGCTCCTCGGCGACCATCATCGCGTCGTGACGGACCGGGGAGATCCGCCCCTCGGATGCGTCGACGACGGTCGCCTCGACGATCTCTGCACCCACCTCGGCGGCGATCGTGTCGGCCTCCGAGCGCGCACCGTCGATGGCCTGCCGGAGCGCGTCCTCCCGGAGGTCCTCGCGTTTGTCGTCCGACAACGTGTAGGTCACCCGCCCGACGTCGTCTGCACCGGCGTCGATTGCGACGTCGATTACCTCGCCGACGGTGTCGACGTCGTGGATCTCGATCTCGAAGTCGTGACTCCCCTGGTAGTAGGTGTACTCCGCTTCGTCCACGTCGGGATCTCCGGGACGCACGCCGTCTGCTTCCATCCGCTGTCGGTCGATTCGGTCGCGGATGTAGTAGCGTCGAGTGGTGATGTCGTCCTCGTCGATGCCGTACTCGACGAGCGCGTCGACCAGCTCCTCGGCTCTGGTCGCGATTTCGTCGCGTGCTTCGGGTGCAGTGTCGGCCCGCGACTCGACGCCGGCCCGCAACACGGCCATATCGGGGTCGTCAGCGACCTCGCCGGTGTTGGTGACGATCACGGTTCTAGTGTTGCCGCTTTCGTCCACGTCCTCGACCGACGGGTTGCCGGCTCCATCGGAGTCGTTCGGACCGTCGTCGGCCCTGGTACCTGCACAGCCAGCCAGGGTAATTGTCGCAACGGTACCGCCTGCTGCAAGCAGTTCTCTGCGTCGCATAGCCGTTCATGGGAGCGAATATACACTTAAATTAGCGATAGCACAAACGGCCGTTTGAGCCACTGACGGCGGCGTTACTCTCCCTCGGAGCAGAAGATCGGTTGCGAAACGGGATGTTCGATGGAAAGGTATAGGACGGAGACGGAAGGACGTGTGTACAAGCGATCACCATGTCCGAACAGGGCTACGACCACACGGCAGTCGAGCGACGATGGCAGGAGGCCTGGGACGAGGCCGACGCGTACCGAATCCCGGACGACGCCGAGGATCCGACCTACGTCCTGGGAATGTACCCATATCCCTCCGGGAAGCTCCACATGGGGCACGTCCGGAACTACACGATAACCGACGCCTACGCCCGGTACCGACGGATGCGTGGCGACGAGGTGCTCCACCCGATGGGGTGGGACGCGTTCGGCCTCCCCGCCGAAAACGCCGCCAAGGAACGGGACACCAACCCCCGGGACTGGACGTTCGACTGCATCGAGACGATGAAAGGACAGATGGAGTCGATGGGCTTCGGCTACGACTGGGACCGGGAAGTCACTACCTGTACGCCGGAGTACTACCGGTGGAACCAGTGGCTGTTCCGCCGCTTCTACGAGGAGGGGCTCGTCGAGCGACGCGACGCCGACGTCAACTGGTGTCCCTCCTGTGAAACTGTCCTCGCCGACGAGCAGGTCGAAGTCGAGGGCGACGCGGAGCTGTGCTGGCGATGTGACACGCCCGTCGAGACGCGGGAGCTGTCCCAATGGTTCCTGGAGATCACCGAGTACGCCGACGAACTGGTCGAGTACATCGACGAACTCGAGGGGTGGCCCGACTCCGTCCGGCAGATGCAGCGCAACTGGATCGGTCGACAGTACGGGACGACCCTCCCGTTCGAGATCTCCGGACCGGAGGGAGCGGACGGGGACGGCCGGGAGTACGGCACCGTCGATGCGTTCACCACCCGGGCCGACACCGTCTTCGGCGCGACGTTCTTCGCGCTTGCGCCAGACCACCCGATCACCGAGAAGCTGATCGAGATCGACGACGCCGTCCACGAGTTCCTCCATCACGAAGCCGATCCCGACGGCGACGAACCCAACGGCGTCCGGACCGACCTGACGGCGAAAAACCCCGTCACCGGCGAGGATCTTCCCGTCTTCGTCGCCGACTTCGTGCTGTCGGACGTCGGCACCGGTGCGCTGATGGGCGTTCCGGGCCACGACCACCGCGACCACGAGTTCGCCTCGAAGATGGGGATCGACATCGATCCCGTGATCGCCCCCGAACCCGACGACTGGGACGGGGAGACCGCCCCCGAAGCGCCCGCCGTCAGCGAGGGAGCGTTCACCGACGACGGCGTGCTCGTAAACTCCGGCGACTACACCGGGCTCGACAGCGAGACCGCCCGCGAGCGGATCACTGAAGACACCCCCGGCGCCGAGGAGGCAACCCAGTACCGGCTGCGCGACTGGGGCATCTCCCGGCAGCGCTACTGGGGGACGCCGATCCCGGTCGTCCACTGTGACGACTGCGGCCCGGTGCTGGTGTCCGAGGGGGAGCTGCCCGTCGAGCTGCCGGAGTTTATAAATACCACCGGCAACCCGCTGGACGAAGCCGACGAGTGGAAGGAGACGACCTGTCCCGAGTGCGGGGGCGAGGCCGTCCGCGAGACCGACACCATGGACACGTTCGTCGACTCCTCGTGGTACTTCCTGCGGTACGTCTCGCCGGGCCTCGAGGAGGCGCCGTTCGACCTGGAGCGGGCAAACGACTGGATGCCGGTCGACCAGTACGTCGGCGGGATCGAACACGCCGTGATGCACCTCCTCTATTCGCGGTTTTTCACCAAGGTACTGGCCGACCACGAGGGGCTCGAGCACCGCGAACCGTTCACCAACCTGCTCGCACAGGGAATGGTCCAGCTCGAGGGGAGCAAGATGTCCAAATCGAAGGGCAACGTCGTCTCCCCCCAGCGCATCGTCGAGGAGTACGGCGCCGATACGGCCCGGCTGTTCATGATGCAGGCCGCCCAGCCGGAACGCGACTTCGACTGGAGCGAGGAGGGCGTCCGGTCGACCTACCGGTTCCTGGCACGGCTCAAAAACGAGGTGGAGGCGTTCGTCTCGGACCGCCCGAACGGCGACCGTACGCCCGTCGCTGACTACGTCGAAAGCGAGATCGACGCGACGATCGACGCCGCGACAGCCGACTACGAGACGCTGACGTTCAACACCGCGCTGCGGGAAGCCCAGAAGCTGGTGCGGACGCTCCGTCAGTACCGCGAACACGCCGAAGAACGCGGGGAACAGCCCCACGCGTCGACCGTCGAGCGGGGGCTGGTGGCCGCGGTCAAACTGCTGGCGCCGGTGTCACCACACCTGTGTGAGGAGCTGTACGACGCCCTCGGCGACGCCGACGGCGGAAGCGACTGGGTCGACGAGGGGCTCCTCGTCGACGCCGACTGGCCAGAACCCGTCGGCGACGTCGAGGGCGCAGACGAGCGCCGGAAGCTCGTGGAAAACACCCGCGAGGACGTCCGCCAGATCGTCGACGTCGCCGGAATCTCCGAACCCGAGCGGATCGATGTCGTCGTGACGCCCGGCTGGAAGTTCCGGGCGCTCGAGATCGCCGTCGAGAGCGACGCGGACAACCTAATCTCCGAGCTGATGGGCGACGCCGAGATCCGCGAGCACGGGGACGCCGCCGCCGACTACGGCAAGGAACTCGACGCCGAACGCGAGGCGCTCACGCTCACGCTGCCGCCCGAGCGGGAGTACGAGGCGCTCCGGGAGGCCGCCTGGCTGATCGAACGGGAGTTCGAGGCGCCGGTGCGGGTGCTCCCAGCCGAGGAGGCCGACGACGACGTCGCCCGAACGGCCGAGCCGGGTCGGCCCGCGATTCACATCGAGGAGTAGCGTCCGACCCCGACGCGGTTCGTCACCAACGATGTTTTTGTGCGGTATCGAAACCCGGCTTAGCGACCCGTCCGGCCCCCGTCCTCCGACGGCGGTCGGAACGCCCGGACGGTTTCCCTGTGATCGTCGGGGACGTCGACCCCGAGTTCGGCCCCGACGTCGGCCTCCCGACATCCCCGGGCAGTGAACACGTTCCCCCAGTTGCGGTGGTACAGCGGGAACTCGTCGTTGACGTGGCTCACCGGCGGGTCGCCCGACGGATCCGCGGCGTCATCTCGCCCGTCGCCGACTGCCTGGCGTTCGTTTTCGACGGTGACGAGCAGCTCCCCCGCGACCCTGACCAGCTCGTCGAAGACCCACTCGATGTCCGGATGGAGGTGCTGGAGCGTCTGCACCGAGTAGATCGCATCGAACCGGTCGTCCTCGAAGCCGCAGACGACGTCCTCGACCGCGTCCAGGTAGAACGTCCCTTCGGCGGCGAGGGCCGGATAGGTCTCGGCCATCACGTCGAGAGCGTCTTCGTTGACCTCGATACCGGACAGATCGGAAAACTCGTGGTCCAGGAGATGCGAGAGGTGTCGGCCCGAGCTACACCCCACCTCGAGGACGGACGCGTCGGTGCCGACGGTGCGCGCGAGGAGACCTCGAAGGAGCTCGCTCGTCTCGTTCGGCCCGTAGTAGGCGTAGTACGCCGGGGAGTACTCGCCCGAGCGCTCCGCCCAGCTGCGCCGAACGTCTGTAGAATTCACGTGGGTGACACGAGAGCGACGCGGAAAAGACCGTCGAAGCGGGAGGCCGAAGGCGTTGCCGTCCCGTCGAAAGCCAAGATCCCGGAGGAGCTTCCAGTCGTTTCACCGAACCAGTCACTTTTTTCGCGAGAACTGCCGATTCGAGGACGAATATCCGGAACAGAGGGCAAAAAAGTTATATTCGAATGCTAGATCCAGAGTTTCGTGGACAGATAGGAACCCTTAACCGCGTGACTATCCCACGTGTAATTGCAATGGCAAACGGAACTGTTGATTTCTTCAACGACACTGGCGGCTACGGTTTCATTTCGACTGGCGACTCCGACGACGACGTGTTCTTCCACATGGAGGACGTTGGCGGCGAGGATCTGTCCGAAGGGACCGAGATCGACTTCGACATCGAACAGGCCCCCAAGGGCCCCCGCGCGACGAACGTCGTCCGCGTGCAGTAACTGATTCGAACGGACGCGTCGTCTTTCGACGCGTCGTAATTTCGTTTTCGTTTTTTGCGAACCTACCAATCGAGAGCGGTGCCGACAGCCGGGCTAGAGCCGCTCTGCGAGCACCGACGCGATCTCGTCGGCCTGCGTTTCGGGGTCGCCCTCGACCCACTCGCCCAGGCGGTCGGGGCCTTCGATCGCCTCCAGATCCGCCACCTCGGTGTAGGAGCCGTCCAGCCCGAGTTCCGATTCCGGCAGGTCGAGATCACCGGCGTCGTAGACGGTGAGCTCCCACTCGTTTTCGGCCCACCGCTTGCGCTTGAAGTCGGGGAATCGGGGATCGTTGACGCCGTACTCCACGCTCGCGACGGTCGGAAGCGGCACCCGGACGGTCTCCTCGCCCCCGGCTTTCGTCCGGACCGCACGCAGGCTCCCGTCCTCGATTTCCGCCTCGCTTACGGCCATCACCTGGGCGGCGTCGAGCCACTCGGCGATCCCCGGCGGGACCTGCCCGGTCGAGGAGTCCGACGACTCCTCGCCACACAGCACCAGGTCGACGTCGCCGACCTTCCGGACGCCGGCCGCGAGCACCCGGCTCGTCGGGTAGGTGTCGGCGCCTGCGAAGGCTCGATCCGAGAGCAACACCGCGTCGTCGGCGCCCATCGCGACCACGTCCTGGAGGTGCTCCTCGAAGAACGGCGGCCCCATCGACACCGCAATCACTTCCGCGTCCTCGCCGGCCTCCAGGGCCGCGTCCTTCAGCTGGAGCGCCATCTCGACGGCGTTCTTGGCGGCGGGATCCAGCTGCGAGTCGGCGTCCTCCCGGTCGATCGTCATCGTCTCCTCGTCGAGGCTCACCTCCTCGGGTTTGGGGACGACCTTCACCGCGACGGCGACGGTGAGCGTCATGCGGAGATCACCCCCTCGGCCTCCAGTCGGTCGATCAGCGGCGGCAACACCTCGAAGAGGTCGCCCTCGATACAGTAGTCAGCGTGATCGAAGATCGGCTCCTCGGGGTCGGTGTTCACCGCGATCACGGTGTCGACGTCGTCGAGGCCGGAGGTGAAGTACACCGAACCGCTGATACCGGCACAGATCGCCACGTCCGCCTGCAGGGAGTAGCCGGTCGAGCCGATCTGTCGCTCCCGGGACACGAGCCCCTCGTCGCACAGCGGCCGAGTTACCCCGAGCGTCCCATCGAGCGCCCCAGTGAGTTCTCGCGCCAGCTCCAGATCCCCGTCGAACCCGCGACCGGCACAGACGACCACGTCCGCGCCGGGGAGGTCGACGGTCTCGCCGACCTCCCGGTCCAGGATCTCCGTGCGGAGGTCCGCCTCGCCGAGGTCGGGCTCGCGAACCGCGACGTCACCCTCCCGGGAGTCGTCGGGCTCGAGCGCGGTGAACACCCCCGGTCGGACGGTGCTCATCTGCGGTCTGCCCTTCGCTTTCACCATCGCGAGGATCCCGCCGGCGAAGGCGGGGACGCCGCCGACGAGGCTCCCGTCGTCGTCGATCTCCAGCCTGACGACGTCGGCGTTGAGCCCGGCGTGGAGCCGGACCGCCAGCCTGCCGGCCAGCCCGATCCCGTCGTTGGTCGCCGGCGACAGGAACATCGCGGGATCGCCCTCGAGGAGCGCCCCCTCGACGGCGTCGACGTACGTTTCGGGCCGGTAGACGTCGAGCAGTTCGTGTTCGATCTGCACGACCCCGTCGGCACCGCGGGCGATCGCCGCCTCCGCCAGCCCGTCGAGGTCGTCTCCGGCGCCCACCAGGACGCCGGTCACCCCGGTGTCGACCTCTTCTGCGAGCTCTCTGGCCTTCCCGAGGATCTCGTAGCTGACGTTCGATACCACACCGTCTTCCGCTTCCAGGTACACCCAGATGTCGTTGTCGTAGGCAGTCATGTCAGTCACCTCCATCGTTCGCGTCCGTATCGTCGCCGGCCTCGAACGCCTCGAGCAACACCGTCGCCAGCTCCCGGACGGGCGCCTCGGCGCCGACCTTCTTCACGCCGTCGTCGAGTGTCTGCACGCAGTAGGGGCAGGCCGTGAGTAACTCCTCCGCCTCGGTGTCGTCGGCCTGTTTCGCGCGGACGTCCGCAAAGCGTTTCCCGCCGTCGCCCTCGCGCCACATGTTGCCGCCGCCGCCACCACAGCAGAGCGTGTCCGTCCCGGACTCGGCGAGTTCGTCTACCTCGACGCCGGCCGCCGAAAGCAGCCGCCGGGGCGCCTCGACGGCGGCCATCCCCCGGGCGAGGTAACAGGGATCGTGGAACGTCACCGTCCGATCGAGATCGCCGAATTCGAGGTGACCCTCCTCGACCAGGTCCGCCAGATACTCGGTGTAGTGGACGACATCGGCGGCGAGATCTGCGCCGTCCTCGAACGTTTCCGCGCAGTGCGGGCTCGTGGTGACGATCGTCTCCGCGCCCGTCTCGGCGAAAGTCGCCGCGTTCATCTCAGAGAGCTGCTGGAAGAAGTCAGGCTCGCCCGTCTGTCTGACCACGTCGCCACAGCAGACCTCCTCGTCGCCGAGGACGGTGTAATCGACGCCGGCCGCCTCGAGCAACTGCACCATCGCCGCCGGCACCGACTGCAGCGACGGGTCGTAGGAGGGCGTACAGCCGACGTAGTAGAGCACCTCGGCTTCCCCGCCGACCGGCACGTCGAGGTCGTCCGGAACCTCCTCGAGCCAGGCGTCCCGCTCGCTCGCGGGGCGCTCCCACGGGTTGTCCTCCTCGTAGACGCTCCAGAGCGCCCCCTCGAGCCGACCGGGCGCGGCGTCCTCCTCGAAGGCGACCTCCCGGAGCCCGCCGATGGCGTCCATGATGTCGACGCCGCGTGGACAGCTGGCCTCACACTCCTTGCACGTGAGACACCGGTAGAGCTCCTCTCCGACGCCGTCGACGCCGAGCTGGCTTCCGCGCATCAGCTCCCGCACCCGGATCGGCTTCTCGTCGATCGCGTCGTACGGACAGCTCGCGGTGCAGGTACCACACTGGTAGCAGACGCTCGCGGCGCCGTCGGTCGCCTCGACGATCCGGTCCCACCGGTCGTCGTCGACGTACAGGGGCGCCGCCTCGTCGGCTTTGCTCATTGGCGGTCACCCCCCTGCGTCGAGTCAGCGTCACAGTCGCCACAACAGCCGCCGTCGGCCCGGACGCGGTCGGCGACGAACTCCCGGACGACTTCGTCCATCTCGGTCGCCTTGGCGGCGAATCGCTCGCCCTCGGCTGCGCTGATCCACTCGAGCTGGAGCCGACCCTCGTCCTCCTCGTCGAGTTTGTTCTGCCAGCGGTTGACGCGCTCTTCGGTGTAGGTGTTGGCGTCGATGTAGTGGCAGTCGCCGATGTGACAGCCGGTCACCAGCACCGCGCCGGCGCCCTCCTCGAAGGCGTGGTCGACGAACTCCTCGTCGACCCGGCCCGAGCACATGGTTCGGACGATCCGGATGCTCTCGGGATAGCTGCGCTTCTCGATGCCGGCCTGGTCGGCGCCGGCGTAGGAACACCAGTTACACGCGAAGGTGAGCACCTTCTCCTCGGGGTTGGTCTCCAGCGCGGCGCTGATCTGGGCTTTGATCTGCTCGTCGGTGAAGCCGGGCATCGTGATCGAGTCGGTCGGGCACGCCGACGCGCAGGTGCCACAGCCCATGCAGGCCGCCTCGATCACGCTGTGGACGCTCTGGGCTTCGCCTTCGACGGCGTTGTACGGGCACACCTCCGCACACCGTGTGCAGCCGATGCAGGTCTCGGGATCGATCTGCGCCGCGAGCGGTTCCTGGGTGATCTCCTCCTTCGAGAGCAGCGCGTCCGCCTTGGCAGCCGTTCCAAGCGCCCCGTCGACGGCGTCGCGGACGCCTTTCGGCCCCTGGGCGGTGCCAGCCATGAACACGCCGCCGACGCTGGCTTCGACCGGACCGAGCTTCGGGTGACTCTCCAGCAGGAACTGCTCTTCGTCGCGGGTGACGGTGAGCTGGCTCGCCACGTCACCCTCCTCGTCGGCGCCGTTCGAACGCAGCCCCGTCGCGAGAACGATCAGGTCCGGCTCGAGAACGACTTCGCGGTCGAGCGTCCGTTCGTGGAAGGAGAGTTCGCCCGCCTCGGCGTCGTACGAGAGCGCCTCGCCCGCCGGGGTGTCCTGATCGTACCGGAAGAACCGGACGCCCTGCTTTTGGGCCGCCCGGTAGGCCTCCTCACCCCCCCGGGTGAACGTCCGGACGTCCTTGTTGACGACGTCGACCGTCGCGCCGTCGGCGGCGAGCTGGTTCGCCTGCCCGACGATCGAGGAACAGCAGTAGCGCGAACAGCCGCGGTCGCCGTCGCGGGAGCCGACACAGCCGACGAACGTCACCCGGTCGGCGTCGACGCCGCCGTCGGCGAGCCGCGCGTCGAGTTCGCGGTTCGTGATCACCTCGAGGTTGTCGTCGTAGCCGAACTCCTCGGGCTCGTACGGCGAGGCGCCGGTCGCGAGCACGACCGCGCCCGCGTCGACCGTCTCCCCGGAGTCGAGGTTGATCGCGAAGTTACCGATGTGGCCGCTTACACCCTCGACGTCGGTATCGGTGTGGACGACGACGCCCGACTCATCGAGCTGCCGTTTCCGCCGTTCGAGCAGTTCATCGGCGTCCCGTCCCCCGGGATGAAGCTCCTCGAGGTGTCGGAGCTGCCCGCCGAGTTCCGCCTCCCGCTCGATCAGGTGGACCTCGTGGCCGCTCTCGGCCATCGAGACCGCCGCCGACATCCCGGCGATCCCGCCGCCGATCACGACGCCGGTCTGCTCGACCGGCTGTTCGATCTCCTCGAGCGGGGTGAGAAACGCCGCCTTGTCGACGGCCATCTTCACCATGTCTTTCGCCTTCTCGGTTGCGCTCCGCTCGTCGTCGTGGACCCAGGAGTTGTGGTTCCGGACGTTCGCCATCTCGAGCAGGTACTTGTTCAGACCGGCCTCGGCGATTACGCGCTCGAAGGTGGGACCGTGAGTCTTCGGCGAACAGGAGGCGACCACCACCCGGTTGAGTTCGTGTTCCTTCACCGTCTCGGTGATGTGTTCCTGGGTGTTGCCCGCGCAGGCGAACAGCAGGTCCTCGGTGTACTCGACGTTCGGCAGGTCCTCGGCCCAGTCGGCGACCTCCTCGACGTCGATCGTGCCGGCGATGTTCGACCCGCAGTGACAGACGAACACGCCGACCCGCTCCTCGCCGGTGGCGTCGATCGGCTCGACGTCGACCGGCTCCGGCCAGGTGCGTTCCTCGACGTGTGAAAGCGCCCGCGAGGCCGCCCCGGACGCCTCGGCGACGCTGTCGGGGATGTCCTTCGGCCCGGTCGCGGCGCCGGCGGCGTACACACCGTTGCGGGTGGTTTCGGTCATGTCGCCGCCGGCCTCGGTGGTCGCAAAGAAGCCGTCGTCGTCGACCTCGACGCCGAGCCTGGCGGCGAGATCGGGCGTGCCGTCGCTCGGGATGAGCGCCGGCGCGAGCACGACCATGTCGTACGCTTCCTCGCGGACCTCGCCGGCGTCGGCGTCCTCGTACCGGACGACCGGCGAGTCGCCGTCGGTGTCGACGGCGGCGGGGCGGCCCCGGACGTAGTCGACGTCGGCCTCCTCGCGGGCCCGGTCGTAGAAGTCGTCGAACCCCTTGCCGAACGCCCGCATGTCCATGTACAGCGCCGTGACGTCGTCGACGCCGTGGTCGACCGACTGGATCGCCTGCTTGTTGGAGTACATACAGCAGACCCGCGAGCAGTACTCGCAGTGACGCTGGTCCCGGCTCCCCACGCAGTAGACGAACAGCACGTCCTCGGGGTGTTCCCCGTCGGACGGACGCACGATGTGTCCCTCGGTCGGGCCGGCGGCGTCGAGCATGCGCTCGTACTCCATGCTCGTGAGCACGTCCGGATGCTCGCCGTAGCCGTACTCGTCGATCACCTCGGGGTTGAGCAGGTCGAATCCGGTGGCGACGATCACCGAGGAGACGTCGATCTCGTACTCCGTTGGCGCCATCTCGAAGTCGATGCAGTCGGGGCCGCAGGCCCGCTGACACCGGTCGCAGGGCATCCGGTTCGGCGGGTCGTTCATGCAGGTGTCCAGATCGACCACGTACGGGCCGGGCTCTGCCTGCTCGAACGGCGTGAAGATCGCGGTCCGAGAGCCCATCCCCTCGTCGAACTCGTTGGGCGCGTACTCGGGGCACGCCTCCACGCAGTCGTCACATCGGGTGCACTCGTCGCCGACGAACCGGGGAGCCTGGTAGACGTCGGCAGTGAAATCGCCCGCCGCCCCCGAGAGATCCGTCAGTTCCGCGAGAGTGAGCACCTCGATGTTGTCGTGTTCGATCGCGTCGCTCATCACCGGCCCCTCGATGCAGATCGAGCAGTCGAGGGTCGGGAAGTTCTTGTCGAGGGCGGCCATCTTGCCGCCGATCGACGGCGATCGCTCGACGAGCACGACCTCGGCGCCGGAGTCGGCGAGATCGAGGCTCGACTGGATGCCTGCGATGCCGCCGCCCACGACCAGCACGTCGGCGTCGACGCGCTCTGTCGCTGTTCGTCCGGTGCCGAGCGGATCGACCCGGTCGACGCTCATTGTACCACCTCCCGTGGCTCCTCGCCGAGGTAGTCGAGTTCGTCGTCGGCGACGACAGCCTGGCCGCGCTCGAAGGCGCGCTCGTTGAGGTCCTCGGTACCGTCGGGGACGGTCTCGCGGATCGCCGCCCCGACCGCTTCCGCGGGCGGCGTGCCGACGAGTTCGACGACCGCCCCGAGCGTCAGGACGTTGGCGACGACCTTGTGACCCAGTTCCTCGGCGAGATCGACCGCCGGGAGCGACGCCACAGTTGCGTCCGGCCGCCGTTCCAGCAGCGGTTCGGGGTCGACCAGGCTCCGTTCGACGAGCACGAGCCCGCCCTCCGTGACAGTGTCGGCGTCGCGTTCGAACGCGTCCTGGGAGAAGGCGACCACGATGTCGGGATCCACCACGTTCGGGTAGTCGATCTCCTCGTCGCTGACAACGACGTCACCCCGGGAGAAGCCGCCGGTCTTCTCGGGGCCGTACGCCTCCGTCATCGTCGCGTCCATGTCGGCGTGGACGCTGGCGCCGTGACCCAGCACGTGGGCCATGGTGATCACGCCCTGCCCGCCGAAGCCCGAAAACCGGAACTCGGTGCGGCTCATTCGGACTCACCTCCGTCCCCGCCGAGCAACCGCTCTTTGGCCTCGAGATACGGCGTGCTCTCCTCGTCGACGAAGTTGCCCAAAACGAGGTCCTCTCCCTCCAGTGCGATGCCGACCTCATCCAGGTCGGCGTCGTGGTCGATCACCGCGTTCTCTTCGAAGTAGTGCATCATGTCCAGTCCCTCCGGGAATTCGTTCGCCTTGCCGAACCCCTCCGGACAGGGAGTGATCACCTCCACGAATCCCAGCCCCGGCTTTTCCATCGCGGCCTCGATCGCGTCCGCGAGCCGTCGCGGGTGGAGGACCGTCCACCGGGCGACGAACGGGACGTCGAGGCTGTCCGCCAAAAGCGGGAGGTTGAACGGCCGTTCGTAGTTGCCTTCCGGTGTCGTCGCGGTCACCTTGCCCGTCGGGGTTGTGCCGCCGAACTGTCCGCCGGTCATGCCGTAGTTGAAGTTGTTCGAACAGACGATCGTGAGATCGAGGTTCCGCCGGGCGGCGTGCAGGAAGTGGTTGCCGCCGATGTTGAACAGGTCGCCGTCGCCGGAGACTACCGACACCTCCATCTCGGGGTTGGCGACCTTCAGCCCGGTCGCGAAGGGGATCGCCCGGCCGTGCGTGGTGTGATACGAGTCGGTGTTGACGTAGCCTGCGGCGCGGCCGGCACAGCCGATCCCGCTGACGACCGCGTGGTCGTCGAGCCCCTTCGGGGAGCGCTCGATCGCCTCGCCGAACGCCTTGATCGTCGTCCCGAGCCCGCAGCCGGGACACCAGATGTGGGGGATCCGCCGGTCCCGAAGCACCCTGTCGTCGGGGTGGTCCTCGACGATCTCCGCCGGCGACTGGGTGGTCTTGCTCATCGAATCACCTCCCGTACGGTGTCGGCGACGTCGTCCGGCCGCGGGATCGCCCCGCCGGGATGGGTGTGGGCGTCGACCGGGCAGTCCGCGTGGGCCCGGACGGGGGTGACGTACTGACCGAGGTTCATCTCGGCGACGACGATCCGGTCGACCACGGTCGAGAGCCCCTCGATCTCGTCGATCGGGAACGGCCAGGGAGTGACGACCCGCAGGAGTCCTGCGTCGACACCCTCACCCCGGAGTTGGTCGACTGCGTCGTGGGCCGAACGGCTCATCGAGCCGTAGGCAATCAGTGCGACGTCGGCGTCGTCGAGCCGATATCGTTCCACTCGGCAGATCTCCTCGCGGTTGTCGTCGACCTTGTCCATCATGCGCCCGAGCATCGTCTCGTGAGTCTCCACGTCGATGTCCGGATGGCCGCGCTCGTCGTGGGTGAGGCCGGTGACGTGCACCCGACCGCCGTCCCCGGCGGCCGCCATCGGCGGCACCTGGACGGAGTTGTCGTACGGGCGGAACGTCTCGGGGTCGATCTCGTCGTCCGGCCGCGGACGGTCGACCGTCTCGACCGAGTCTGGGATCGACACTTTCCCGGTCATGTGCCCGACGGTCTGGTCGGCGAGGACGATCACCGGCGTCCGGTACCGTTCGGCGGCGTTGAACGCTTCGACCGTCAGATCGAACATTTCCTGTGGGCTGCTCGGGGCGTAAGCGATCATCGGATAGTCGCCCTGGCTCCCGTATCGCGCCTGCATGACGTCACCCTGTCCGGGGAGCGTCGGCATACCTGTCGAAGGCCCACCGCGCTGCACGTTGACGATCACACAGGGAGATTCCGTCATCGCCGCCAGCCCGAGGTTCTCGTTCATGAGGCTAATCCCCGGTCCGCTCGTGGCGGTCATGCTCTTTTTCCCGGCGTTCGACCCGCCGACCACGGCGGCCATGCTGGCGATCTCGTCTTCCATCTGGATGTACTGGGCGCCGGGGAGACCGGGGAACCGCTGGCTGATGCGTTCGGCGACCTCGCTGGCGGGCGTTATCGGATATCCAGCGAAGAATCGACAGCCGGCGGCGATCGCCCCTTCCGCACAGGCGGTGTCTCCCATCATGAAGTGGTCGCCGGTGAGGATCTCCGGTTCGTCCGCCGACCCTTCGTCGGATTCCTCCTCGGAGACGGCCATCAGCTCTCACCCCCCGCCGGCGTCGGTTCGGCCTCCCCGTCCGTTTGCTCGACGGTGTAAATCGAAAACTCCGGGCAGATCCACGCGCACATCCCACAGTCCACACAGTCGTCGGCCTTGTCCTCGGCCACCGTCGGGGGACGATACCCTTTCCGGTTGGCTTCCTGACCACGTTCGAGAACGTCCTGTGGGCAGTACTCCCAGCAGTACCCGCACTCCTTACAGCGGTCCGGCAGTATCCGAACGACCCCACCCGGTACCAGAACCGACGACTCGTCGATCGGCTCGCGGGGGCGCTGTCGGGCGCGCTCGACGTATCGTTCGAGACCTTCGAACCGTCCGGCACGATTCGCTGGCCACCTATCTGCCAGTTGTGACTCGTTCACACTAATCACTCACTTGAAATCGGCCCCCTACGTCGAAGGGAATCTTCCCATCAATAGATGGGGTTTTATTAGCCGGCACGGTTCCGGCGTAATCGCGGGGAAACGCCGCGATCAATCAGTACGAAAGCCCCCGTCCGACACAACGCTACTCCGTGTCCAGGATCGAATTCAGGAGTTTCCGCTGTGCTGCAGAGAGGTGTTCGATGAACGTCGCAGTCGCGATGTCGAGTTCGTCGGCGACCTCGCCCGCGTTGGCCCCTTTCGGGTGGTCGAAGTAGCCGAGTTCGTGTGCCGTCGTCAGCACCTGCTGTTGTCGATCGGTGAGGACGCTCTTGTCGAAGAACACGAGCGACTTGGATCCGTTCTCCTCCGTCGCCCGCGACTGGACGAGCCGCCTGACCTCCATTTGCGGATGGTACTCCCCGACCGTCTCGATTACCTCTGTGAGGGCGTCCCGGTCGGCGGCGTGGAAGACGACGTACAGCGTTCCCCGTTCGCCCCTGACGTCGACCACCGGTGACCCGTGTTGCTCGATGCACTCGCAGGGACAGTTCCGGTCGCTGACGCGTTCGAACCGATAGATCGCACTCGATCCATCGGTAAACGTCTTTTCGAGCTCGAGATCCTCGAACTCCGTCGACAACGGGTCCGAAGAGCGGACACTGAACTCCTCGGTGACGTGTTTCGGGGCGTGGGGATCGACGCTTTTCGACATCGAGTAGGCAGTCACGTCCTCGGCGGCTGACACCCGGGCCATCGGACAGGCTACCGCTGCCGGAATCTTCAGTTCCGCGCGGATACCCGAAGCCATCCCTTTATATTTTTGGTTTTCCTCGTGAAAACCTTTGCTCCAATTCTCACTCATTAATGATCGCCCGATATCCTTCAGGTGTATTTATACTCGGTCGCGGATTCGCCGTCATGCTCCGAGAGAACGACGGGGGTCACGCATCCAGGCCGAGTTCGTCGGCCCGGTCGTCGACGAATTCCTGGAGCTGTTCGATCACCTCCTCTCCCTCCCCCGACTCGAAGAGGTGGTCGAACCGCCCCTGACAGTCGAGGTACTCCCGAACCGGTTTGCGGTCGCGGATCCGCATCACGTCCACCAGTTCGCCGTCGACGACCTCGAACAGCGGCTGGAGGCCGGTTTCGACCGCGAGCTGGGCGACGGTGATCGCCTCAGCCGGGTCGAACTCCCACCCGAGCATGCAGGGCGCCTGCACCTGGACGTATTTCGGCCCGTCGTGTTCGAGCGCCCGCTCGATCTTCTGTTTGAAGTCCTGCGGGTAGCCGATCGACGCCGAGGCAACGTACGAGCAGCCGTGCGCGGCGGCGATTGCGGGCATGTCCTTTTTGGACGTATCGTCGCCGAGGCTCTCTGCGCCCGGGGGCGACGTGCTGGTGCTCGCTCCAAGCGGCGTCGCACTCGATCGCTGGATCCCGGTGTTCATGTACGCCTCGTTGTCGTAACAGACGTACAGGATGTCGTGGCCGCGGTCCATCATGCCGCTGAGACTGCGGATGCCGATGTCGAAGGTGGCGCCGTCGCCGGCGACGACGACGAAGTTCACGTCGTCGTGATCGGTGAACTCCTCGGCCGCCGTGCGATCGAAGGCGCGATACGCCGCCTCGATGCCGGAGGCGACTCCCGCCGCGTTCGCGAACACGTCGTGGATCCAGCTCACCCCCCACGAACTCTCCGGGAACGGGCTGGAGATGACCTCCATACAGCCGGTCGCCATCGAGATGACGGTGTGTTCTCCGGTGGCTTCGGTCAGGTGCCGCATCGCGAGCGCCGGCGCACACCCGGCACAGGCACGGTGACCGGGTGTGAACAGTGTATCGTCGTACGACAGGACGGCGTCCGGGTCCGGCGGCGAACTCATGCCTGCGTCACCTCCATTTCGAGCAGATCCCCCTTCAGTTGGGGCCAGCGTTCCTCGGCGAGGAACCGACGTGGATGCCCTTCGTCGGCCGCGTCGGCCGTCTCCTCGATGACGGCCTCGACGTCGTCGTGGGAGACGTCGCGGCCGGCGAGTCCGAGGACGTAACTCCGGACGGCCGGCTGCGTGTCTGCGCCGTAGAGCGCCGACTTGAGCTCGCTCGCCAGGCTGCCCTGGTAACCGGGGGAGTTCTCCTTTTGCATGACGCTTACCGCCTCGACGCCGGCGAGTGCATCGCGGAGCTGTTCTGCCGGGAACGGCCGGATCACGCGCGGCCGAACCAGTTTGACGTCCGCGGGGTGATCGGCGATGACGTGTTCGACCGTCCCCGAAAGCGACCCCAGACACACGAGTGCGAGGTCGGCGTCGGCGGGGCCGATCGTCTCGAGCATCCCGTCGTATTCGAGCCCGTACTCGCGGCCGAACTGGTCGCCGAACGCTTCGGTCGCGTCGGCGATGACTTCCCGGGACCGGAGCATCGCCTCCTGGATGGCGTACCTCGCTTCCGTCCAGTGTTCGGGTCGCCCCACCCCGCCCATGGTCGTGGGATCCGACGGGTCGAGCGTCGCGAACGGCTCCCGGTCGGGAAGGTACGCGGAAACCGCCGCCTCGTCGGGAACGTCGACCGGTTCCTTGACGTGCGTCAGGATGAATCCGTCGAGGTTCACGAGCGCGGGAAGCGAGATCGTCGGGTCCTCCGCCACCCGGTAGGCCACGAACACGGTGTCGACGGCCTCCTGGACGTCCTTGGCGAAAAACTGGATCATCCCCCCGTCGCGCTCGGCGAAGGCGTCGGTGTGGTCGTTCCAGATCGAAATCGGCGCCGAGAGGCTCCGGTTCGCGACGGCCATCACGACGGGCAACCGCATACCCGCCGCCGTAAACAGCGGCTCCGACATGAGTTTGAGCCCCTGCGAACAGGTCGCGCTGAAAACGCGTGCGCCGGCGGCGCTGGCGCCGATACACGACGAGGCGGCGTTGAACTCCGAGTCGACCTTCAGAAACTCCCCGTCGAGTTGGCCGTCGGCGTGCATCTTCGAGAGCGTCTCGACGATCCCGGTCTGTGGCGTGATCGGGTACGCGGAGACGACGTCCGGCTGGGCGGACCTGACGCCGGCCGCGACTGCCTGATCACCCTTCAGCATCGTCCGGTCGCCCATCTCACTTCACCTCCGGGATCATGTCGATGGCGTCGATCGGACACTCGGTTTCACAGATCCCACAGCCCTTGCAGTACCGGTAATCGACGGCGACCTGCTGGTGACCGTCGTGTTTCGCCGCCCGCGGGACGGGACGCCGATCGCCGGGGATGGACCGACCCGATCCCTGGAAGTCGTCGACGCGGTGGACGGCTCCATCGGGGCAGAACGTCACACAGAGCCCACAGCCGACGCACGGTTCGTGGTGGATAACTGGACGGCTCTCCCGCCAGGAGCCGGTCTCGTTGACGAGGCTCGTCTTCGGGTCCGCGATCGCACCCATCGGGACCGTCAGGTCCTCGTAGGGGTCCGCGACCTGATCCTCGGCTGTCGCCGTTTCGGCGGCGGGCTCTGCGGCGTCCCCTCCGGAGTCCGGGGGGCGTTCGACCCCCGCCGATTCGGATCGACCGGCGTCGGTCATACGGCGGCCACCTCCCGGAACGCGGCGTCGGCGGCAGCAGCGTTCTTCCGTCCGATGTCGCCGCCGAACGTCGAGACTGTCACCGATTCGATGCTGTCGATCTCGAGAACACCCGTCGCGCCGGCGAACGCTCCCAGAAGCGACGTGTTCATGATCGGTCGTCCGAGATGCTCCCTGGCGATGCCGGTGGCGTCGACGGTCACGATCCGTTCGTCGGTGGGGATCGACAGTTCCGCCGGCTCCGCCGTCGAGTTGACGACGACGGTCCCGTCCTCTATCAGTCCCTCGGCGACGTCCACGATGTCGACGAGCGTCGGATCCTGAACGAGCACGTAGGTGGGTTCGTTCACCTGGCTCCGATCGGTGATTTTCTCCGCGTCGATCCGTGCGAATGCCTCGACGGGAGCGCCCCTCCGTTCGACGCCGAACGCGGGGAACGCCTGCGCCCAGTCTCCCTGCTCGAATGCGGCCTCGGCGATCAGGTGGGCCAGGGTTACCGACCCCTGCCCACCGCGCCCGTGTATGCGAATCTGTTCCATGACACCTAGTTTCGATCCCCGGGGAATGTCGTTGGCTCCTACATATAATGGTAACTTAAACCGAACTCCCGAAGTAGTGGACGTTTGAACAAGTTTCCATCGAAACGTACTGATTTTTATACAACGTGGCGTCGAAGGACGACCTAATATAATGTCCCACGATATGAATCGTGGGCGTATATCCTCGTCAAAAGGTAACAATCGACTATGGAAATAAACGAGCTACTCGCCCGGCTCGAGACGATGTCGTACCCGACGACGACCGAGCGCGTGGTGGAGGAACTCGACGATCCGAAACTGACCCTCGTGGACGGCAAAGACCGCCTTTCGTCGGTGTTCGAGCGGGTCGACGACGAGGTGTTTGACTGCTGTGACGATGCCAAACTCGCGGTCCTCGGCGGGCTGAAAGGCGATGCCGTCGGACGGAAGGGGTACAGCGACCGCGATCCGCCGACGACGAGCGAATCGGATTCGGTCGGGCCGACCCTGTAGCGGCGTTCGCTTCGAATCCACCCCACTGCCGAGGAACCGAGATCAGCCGGGAATAGATAATAAACCAATATTTGTTGGTTGTTAGTTAACCTCACTATACGTCCGAGTGTGTGTATGAGCAGCAAGCACCAACCGACCGACGGTGATCAGACGACAGCCGAGGCGCCTCACTGTGGCGTCTGTGAACACGTCTACTTCGGGGACGACTGGGATCGGACTCCGTTCTGTGTGGAGTGGAACAAGGAGACCTCGATCCGCGTCGGAGAGGTGTGTTCCGCGTTCTCGTTGCGCGACGGGACGACGATCGTCGGAACTGCACCCGTCGAGGCCGAGGTCGACGTCGAAATCGACTGGGAGGAGTTGACCACCGGGACCGACGCGCCGTTTTTCGCCGCCTATCAGGACGACGAGAAGTACGGCTGGATGTGTGGCAACTGTCGCACCCTCGAGATCGCGATCGACACCATGGGACAGTTCGTGTGCAACGACTGTGGAAACAAACACAGCCCGACGGAGTGGGATCCCGCGTACCTCTAGGGCGCTCCGCTATCCGCGCATCTGTAGGCTGCTTCGCTACGCCAGACCGAGCAGGTCGAAGGGCGTCCCGTTGTCGTTCTCGTCGGCGTGTTCGTAGACGACGTGAGCGGTCGCGACGTCCTGGATCGCAAGCCCCGTCGAATCGAAGACGGTGACGCCGTCCTCCGGTGTGCGTCCTGGTTTGTTGCCGACGACGATCTCGCCGATCTCGCCGTAGATGTCTCCGTCCTCGAGCAGCCCCTCGCTCCAGGGAACGTTGATCTCCCCGGAGTGTGTGCACTGGTCGTAGTCGTCGATGACGAGTTTTGCCTCCTGAAGGATCTCCGACTCCAGTTCCTGTTTGCCGGCGGCGTCGGCACCCATCGCGTTGACGTGGGTGTGTTCGCCCAGGTTCTCCGAGGAGATGATCGGCTCCCGGACAGGCGTCACTGTCGAGAGCACGTCACACTCGGCCGCCTCCGCAGTCGAGCCGCCGCAGACCTCGAAGCGATCCTCGAACGCCTCGACGAACGCGGCGACCCGCGCTTCGTCCACGTCGGAAATGACGACCGTCTCGATCGGGCGGACCTCAGCAATCGCCTCAAGCTGCGTGTACGCCTGCACGCCGGCGCCGACGATCCCCAGTGAGGTGGCGTCCTCGACGGCGAGATGATCGGTCGCGACCGCCGCCGCCGCGCCCGTCCGCCGGGTCGTGAGTTCGGTGCCGTCCATGATCGCAAGCGGGAAGGCGTTCTCCGGGTCGGAGTAGATCATCGTCCCCATCACCGTCGGCAGGTCGTACTTCGCCTCGTTGTCGGGGTGGACGTTCACCCACTTCACGCCGGCGGCGTCCCAGTCGCCGGCGTCCATGTACGCCGGCATCGATCGGAAGTCGCCGTTGTACTCGGGCAGTTCGATGTACGACTTCGCCGGCATCTGGGCGTCGCCGCGCTCGTAGGCGGCGAACGCCGACTCCAGCGCCGGAACGACGCGGTCCATCGGCGCGTTCGCTGCGACCGCATCGCTGTCCAGAAGCAACGTCTGCATGCGCGCAACTTTTGCCGGGGAGTATTCAAAACTGTCGAGGTTGCCCCGAACGTCGTGGAACCCGAAAACGCTACATGTAGCCGAGATCGCGGAGCCGCTTCATGAGGTCCTCTTTGTCCTGGGCGCGGCCGGCACGTTCGACAGTGTTCTCCAGATCCTGGAGCCACGCGGGTTCCTGAGTGGTCTTCTCCGTGGAGACTTCACTGCCCAGCGACCGGAAGCCGGCGAAGTATTTCGGCGAGATCGGAACGTCCTCCATGGTGACGCCCTCCGGGAGGTCCTCGGCCGACTCGGGGACGTAGCCGTCGTCGGGGAACGCCTGGACGGTGTCCGGAACGACGAAGTGCCAGAACGCCTCCCAGACGTCGCGCTCGGTGAACTGCAGGATCGGCTGGATCCGATCGTGGGGCGGGTAGATGTCCGGGTCGTGTCGCGGCGAGAAGAACGTCTCGTCGGCGCGGGCCTCCTGTTCGTCCCACCGGACGCCCGAGATCACGCCGTCGATGTCGTGGTCCTCCAGGGCGTCGTTGAGCGCCACCGTCTTCAGGAGGTGGTTGCCGACGTAGGTGTCCAGAAGGAACGGGAACGTCTCCTCCTCGTACTCGAGGATGTTCCGGACGTGATGTCGGTTGTGCTCCGAGAGGGCGTCGACCGGGATGTCGTCGCCCGGCTCGAGACCGTGTTCGTCGACGTAGGCGCCGACGTCGTCGTTGCGGGCGTACACGAGGTCGATCTCCCACTCGTCGGCCCAGTGTTCGACGAAGTCAGTGATCTCGTCGAAGTGCTGGAAGTGGTCGATGAAGACGGCAGTGGGCTTCTCGTAGCCGAACTCGTCGGCCACTTCGTTGATGAAATACAGCGTGAGCGTCGAGTCCTTCCCGCCGGTCCACATCACCGCGGGGTTGCAGTACTCCTCGAGCCCCTGACGGGTGACCTCGATGGCCTTCTCGATCTTGTGCTGGATCGAGGGGTAGTCCGCGGGGGTCTCGCCCTCGCCGTCCGCGTAGTCGACGTCGACGTACGCCGGAAAGTCGTCTGTCATCTGTCCGTCGGATCGGACCGTGGACCGAAGTGTTTTGTGTTCTCTCCCGAAGCCGGCGACAATCGGGTGAACGGGCCTATCCGCCGACGGAGACCACCGTCGCATCGACGGTGACGGTGCCGAGATCCAGCGTCACCGTCGACCCCTGCCGGATCGTCTCCCCTTTGAATCGGACGCCGGAGGTGGTCTCGCGGACCTCGAGTTCGGCGGTGATCGTCACGTCCCGGTCGGTCGGGTGATCGTACACGCCCAGGTTGCCCTCGTCGCCCTGGATGAGGATCACCGACGGATCGACGTCGACGTCGGTCACGCGGGCGATCGTCTCGCCGCTCCGTCGTTCGGTCATCCCCGATCGGATCGCGTCGGCCATGTCCTCGTGGACCTCCTCCATCCGAAGCGTGACCGTCCGCGTGGTCGGCGCGCCGCGCTCCTCGGTGGTGCCGACTCGTTCGATCGTTCCCGACAGGTCGTAGGCGTCACTCGACAGGGAGATCGACGACCCCTGCTGGACGTACGTGTCTCCGAACTGTGGCCGCTCCCGGTGGTCCAGCGTGGCCAGCGACACTCCCACGAACACGCGGTTGCGGTCCGGGTTGGCCGTCCCATAGGCGGTCACCGACTCGACGGTGGCGGTCCGGTGGCCGCCGACCTCGATCACGTCGCCCTCGTCGATCCGCTCTGCCGTCTCGACGTCGACGACGTCCGAAAGCAGGACCTCGGCCTCGCCGCGGTCGAGCCCGTCGCCGACGCGCTCGATCGTTCCCGACAGGTCGTAGTCGCCGGCCGGTAGTTCGACTGTCTGCCCGCGCCGGACGGGCGTCCCGCCGAACCGGAGTTCGCCCTCCTGACGGTGGGCGTCGAGGGTGGCCTCGAGGACGACCACGCGCCGCGTCGGGCTCCCCTCCGCGTAGACGGCGACGTCCTCGACGGTGGCGACCGTCCGGTCGGCCAGACGGATCTCGTCGCCCGGCGCGATCTCCCGGGCGTCGGCGGCGTCGAGCGTGTCACGGAGCACGACCGTCGCCGCTTCGCGGTCGAGCGCGTCGTCGTCGCCGACTGCCCGGACCTGTCCGTCGACCTGGTAGCGGTCGGTGGCGACATCGAGGGTTCGTCCCAGCCGCGGGGGTGCGCCGTCGTACTGGAGCGAGCCGCCGGCCCGTTCGCCGCGCAGTTCGACCCGGAGGACGACGCGCTGTTCGTTCCCCTGTGGCGTCAGGTGGACGTCCGTGATCGTGATCCGGTCGTCGCCGCCCGGACTGTAGGCGTCGCCCTCGTTGATCTCGGAGACGATGTAGTCCGGCTGCGTCCCGAGATCCAGCGTGGCGTGGGTCGTCTCGAGGTCCGGCTCGGGTTCGGGGTCGTCCGAGAAAACCAGCGCGGCGCCGGCGACGACCACCGCGAGCACGACGAGCACGACCAGCGCGTCGATCACGTTGACCGTACCGAACAGCCTCCCCTCGTCGTCGATCAGTTCCATCGGTTCTCACCCGGCGCGGACATCACTTTCCGAAGCCACAACATCCTGGGAATTAGCTCTTTTGCTTCGAGGAAGCGTCGACGACCTCGTTCGCGAGCGTTCCGACCCCCTCGTAGGTGATCTCGATCCGGTTTCCGGGCTCGATTAGCCCCGGGTTCGCCGGGCTGCCGAACGCGACGGCGTCCCCCGGACGGAACGTGAACCGCCGGGAGAGGTACGCGACGATCTCGTAGGGGTCGAACAGCATCAGTTCGGTGGTGGCTTCCTGGTGCGTTTCGCCGTCGATCTCGGTGTGCATGTCGAGGTTCCGGGGATCGAGGTCGGTCTCGAGCCACGGCCCGAGGGGGGCCGAGCCGTCGAACGCCTTCCGGGCGGTTCGCCCCTGCTGATCCAGGGCGTCGACGTCGTTCATGATGGTGTAGCCCCTGACGATCTCCGGCACTTCATCGGGTTCGAGATCGCGACACCGATCGTCGATGACGGCGACGAGCTCCCCCGCGTACGTCAGCTCGTCGGTGAACTCGGGGTACGGGATCGGCTGCCCGTGGGCGGAAAGCGACGTCGGGGGTTTGATGAAGAAGTCGGGCTCCTCGGGTCTGTCGTACTCCATCTGTTCGAGCGTTTCCGCAAAGTTCCGCCCGACGCAGTACAGCGCCGACGGGTCACAGGGGGGAAGCAGGCGTCCGTCCCGCCCCACCTCGTAGGTTCCGGCCTCGGTCTCGACGTACCCGTCCTCGTAGCGCCCCTCGACGGGACCGTCCGGCGTGAGCAGTCGTGCGCGTCGCATGACCCACGGTTTCATTGTCCAGCCGATAGGCGTACCGGTATGGAGTTCGACATCGACGGCAACGTGGCGCTCACGACCGCATCGTCCGCCGGCCTGGGGTACGCCAGCGCGACGGCGCTCGTCCGAGAGGGCTGTCACGTCGTCATCAACGGCCGAAACGAAACCCGGCTGCGGGAGGCTGCCGAGCGGCTCCGCGAGGAGGCCGCCGGCGACGCCAGGGTGGTGCCGATGCAGGGCGACCTGACGGACGCTGCGGACGTCCAGCGGCTGGTCGAGGAAACCGTCCGAGAGTTCGGCCGGCTGGATCACCTGGTCACCTCCGCCGGTGGTCCCCCGTCGGGACCGTTCCTGGAGACGACCGACCGGGAGTGGGAGGACGCATACGAGCTGCTGGTGATGAGTGTCGTTCGCCTCGTCCGGGCGGCAGCCGACGACCTCCGTGCCGACGGCGGCGGGACGATCGTGACGATCACCTCCCGGTCCGTGAAGGAGGCGATCGACTCGCTCGTGCTGTCGAATTCGGTGCGGATGGGGGTCATCGGGCTGGAGAAGACGCTCTCGCGAGAGTTCGCCCCGGAGGTCCGGTGTAACGCGGTGCTGCCGGGCGCCCACGAGACAGATCGGATCCGCGAACTCGTCGAACAGGCCGTCGAGCGCGGCGAGTACGACTCCTACGAGGAGGGGCTCGCCGACTGGGGCAGCGACGTGCCGTTAGAGCGCGTCGGCGATCCGATCGAACTCGGCAACACGGTGGCGTTCCTCTGCTCCCCGCGGTCGGGATATATAAACGGCGCCGCGATCCCGATCGACGGCGGGAGTAGTAACTCCAATCTCTAGAGATCTCGATCAAAAAGCCGCCTCCGGGGGAAAGCCCCCGCTCGGTTCACTATCTGTCAGTCGTCCGTCGACCGACTGGAACCAGATACAGCGGATCCAGATCGCCGGGCAGATCGAGCACCGCCGCGAGTTCGTCATCGTCGAACGCGCCCACCGGGCAGGCGTTGAGCCCCCGCGACTCGCAGACGAGCAGGGCGTTCTGGGCGGCGTGGCCCGCCTCCATGTGGACGTACCGCTCGCCGTGGTCGGGATACTGTCGGATCGTTCTGTCGTAGTCGGCCGCCAGCGCGATCACAACGGGGGCGCCGCGAACCACTGCCTGGTCCATCGCTGCCGCCGTGAGTTCCTCGTGGATCGACTCCTCGATAACGGGATCAAGCCGGTGTTCGTCGGGGACGTACCGGTACAGCCCCGCCTCGAGTTCGTCACACCCACCGGGCGCGACCGAGAGGAACGCCACCATCGGAAACGTTGCGCCGGCGCTCGGCGACGCCCGCATCGAGACGCCGTCGCGCTCGTGTGTCAACCCCTGGACGGACCACAGCAGCGTCGCCACCGTCTCGATGCCCATCGGTTCGTCCGCGAACGACCGCCTGCTCTTCCGTGCGCCGATCGTCCGTTCGAGTTCCGAGAGCCCGTCGGAACCGGGCTCCGGGAGGGAGTACTCGGTCATCACGCCGAGCGTCGACGGGAACCGTCAAAAAGCGTCGGGAGCGATCCCGGAAGTTAGGAACCCCCCGTGGCTTCCTCGAGAGTTGCCTGGCGGCCGCCCGGCTCCCCTTCATCACGGCGCGATCGATACGAGCCACGGAGCCCCAGCGCGAAGGCACCGAAGCCCAGCAGGAACGCCGCGAACGAAAGCAGGCCGCCGAGGTACGGCACCGCCCCCAGCAGGGCGAACCCGAAAAGGCCCACCAGGAGCGCGAGCCACCGGTTGTCCACCCCTGCATTCCCGAGGAGCCAGGCCCCCACGGCGTACTGTCCGTAGACGACGCCGATCCAGATGGCAAACGCGAACGCGATCGCACCGACGATCGCCAGCGGGATCCCCACGACCGTCAACAGGAGGATCACGAGCGCGATCGGAACGGCCACAAGCGTCAGCAGGCCGACGCCGCCGGACTTGAGAGGTTCATCCGCAACGCGGTCGGCGACGCCCGTCGAGAACCGCGGGAACGCGAACAGAAGCAGCGCGCCCAAAAGGAGGTTCGCGAGGAACCCGTAGGTCACGCTCGCCCACGTGGGGACCTGGAACCCGTCGAAGCCCACGCCGAATCCCGGTCCGAAGTCGCCGCTCAGTCCCCGATCGCGGATCACGTCGCCCTCGATCGTGGCGTCGGGATGGCGCTCGAAGTTCGCGGCGTCGTACCGGAACTCCCCGCCGACGGCCGCGTTCGGGCCGACCGCGATCGTCTCGGCGCCGGCGCGCACGTCGCCGTCGACCGCCCCGTCGATCGAAATGTATCCCGCACCCGCCTGGAGGCTCCCGCCGATACGAGCTGTCTCTCCGACCTCGACTGTCCCTGCGCCGACGTCGACGTTCCCCTCGACCGTGCCGTCGATCCTGACGGTTCCGGCTGCGGCCTCGAGGTTCCCCTCGACGACACCGGTCTCGGTGACGTGGATCGTCCCGGCCGCACCGGTGACGTCGCCGGTAACCGTCCCCCGGACGACGATGGCGCCGGCGACCCCGTCGACCTGCTCGTAGGTAGTCCCCTCCTCGACAACCACGGTGCCGGCTGCTCCCTGAAATGACTGCCCGGCGACCGTGCCGACCCCGGCAGGGAGTAGCAGCGCGAAAACGAGCAGGATGACTAGTGCCTGACGACTCCGGAGTGTGAACGCGGGGATCATGTAGAATGAATCACACACCACAGGAATAAACGTTTCCTGAGATACATGTTCGCGCGCCGCCTCCCCGCAGTTCCCCGCCCATCTGATTACTCCTGGATATAATACATTTATTTCAGATGAGTAAGCATTGAAAACGTATTAGCGGCGGGGCGGCAAACGTTCGCGTATGGATACCACACCCCGATTCGACACCCGGGCCGTGCTGGACGGATCCGAGTCGCCGGCCGGCGACGTGGTGCCGCCGATCCACCTGTCGTCGACCTACGAGCTGCCGGGGATCGATCCGGAGCTGCGCCTGGAGGACGTCGATCCGTCGGCGGGGGAGTTCCTCTACGGTCGGCTGTCGAACCCGACGCGACACGCCGTGGAGAACCAGCTCGCCACGCTCGAGGGCGGTGAGATGGGCTTTGCCTTCTCCTCGGGGACCGCCGCGATCGCCACGGCGGTGCTTTCGGTCGTCGAGCCGGGGGATCACCTGGTGGCGTTCGACGACCTGTATGCGGGGACGCGCCGGATGTTCGAGGCGCTGTTCGACGACCAGCTCGACGTCGACGTCGAGTTCGTCGACGCGACCGACCTCGAGACGGTTCAGAGCGCGGTCGGCGACGACACGGCGATGGTGTGGATGGAAACGCCGACGAACCCGCTGATCCACCTGTGTGACGTCGAAGCGATCGCCCAAATCGCAGCGGAACACGGGGCCGTCTTCGGCGTGGACAACACCTTCGCGAGCCCGTACTTCCAGCGGCCCCTCGATCTGGGCGCCGACCTGGTCGCACACAGCACGACGAAGTACCTCAACGGCCACAGCGACGGGATCGGCGGCGCCGTCGTCACCGACGACCCCGAGGTTGCAGAAGCACTGGGCTTCCGTCAGCAGGTCGCACTCGGGAACGGCCTCGCGCCGTTCGACAGCTACCTGCTCGCCCGCGGGCTCAAGACGCTCGGCGTCCGGATGCGACAACACGAGGAGAACGCGCTGGCCCTGGCGGAGTACCTCGAGGCGCACGAGCGAGTGCAGGAGGTGTACTACCCCGGCCTCGAGAGTCACCCCCAACACGAACTCGCGAGCCGCCAGATGGACGGCTACGGCGGGGTGCTGTCGTTCGAACTCGACGGCGACCTGTGGGACGCGAAGGCGTTCCTCGAGGCAGTAGAGACGATGACGCTGGCAGTGAGCCTCGGCGGGGTCGAGACGCTGATCGAACATCCAGCGACGATGACACACGAGCCGCTGGGGCCCGACCGCCGGGCCGAGGTCGGGATCTCCGACTCGCTGATCCGGGTGTCGGTCGGCATCGAGGACGTCCGGGACCTCAAGGCGGACTTCGAACGCGGGTTCGCGGCGATCGCCGCGCCGGAAGCGAGACCCTGATCTCCCACCCTTAAGTCGGTGCGCAACCCGCCCTCACGTGACGTGCAACCGCTCGACATCGACGACGGCTTCGACGTCCACGCCCACCGCGATGGCCTGAAACTGCTGAAACAGGGCGCCGACTCCTGGCACCTGTCGAACCCCGACGACGAGTACGCGTGTCCGGCCTGCGGTCGGGCCTTCGATCGACTGTTCGTGAGCGCCGAGCCGACGGTGACGTTCAACAGCGCACCGAACGGGCCGATCTGTCTGGCCAGGACCGACGGGGAACTACTCGTGTTGACCCACGAATCGCGATAAAGACCGCTGATCGGGCCCCCGATCGACGTAACACTCACCTCGCAAATCGGCGTTGGCGTCACTCTCGCAGGTGGGAAAGCACCGCGTCGGCGTCGTTGGGGACCGGTTCGGGGTCGTTCCCCGCTTCGTAGGCCGCGTCGGGATCCTTCAGCAGGTGGCCGGTAGTGAGACACACCACGCGTTCGTCGTCGTCGACGACGCCGCGGTCGCGGAGCTTCCGGAGCCCCGCAACCGACGCGGCGGAGGCGGGTTCGACGCCGACGCCCTCCCCCGCGAGGTCGCGCTGGGCGGCGGTGATCTCCTCGTCTGCGACGGCGACGGCAGTGCCGCCCGTGTTGCGGATCCCCGGCAGCGCCTTGGGGGCGTTGACCGGGTTGCCGATCCGGATCGCCGTCGCGATCGTCTCGACCTCCTCCCAGCGCCGGATCGAATCGGCGCCCTGCTCGATCGCCTCGACCATCGGCGCCGCGCCGGCAGCCTGGACGCCCGTCAGGGCGGGCACCTCCTCGGGCTCCAGGTCCCCTGCCCGGACAAGCTCCCTGAACGCCTTATAAAGCGCCGCGGTGTTGCCGGCGTTTCCGACCGGGAGCACGATCCGGTCGGGGAACGTCCCGTAGTCCTCGCGGTGGGCTTCGAGGATCTCGAAGCCGATCGTCTTCTGGCCCTCGAGCCGGAACGGGTTCAGCGAGTTGAGCAGATACGCCTCCCCGCGTTCGGCCAGCTCCTGGACGATGTCGAGGCAGGCGTCGAAGTTGCCGTCGACCTCGAGGATCCGCGCGCCGTGGAGGGCGGCCTGGGCGACCTTTCCGGCGGCGACCTTGCCGGCGGGCAGAAGGACGAGCGTCTCCATGCCCGCCCGCCCGCCGTACGCCGCGAGCGCGGCGCTGGTGTTGCCCGTCGAGGCGCAGGCGAGACGGCCGACGCCGAGCCGCCGGGCGGCCATCACGCCGACGGTCATCCCGCGGTCCTTGAACGAGCCGGTCGGGTTCATCCCCTCGTGTTTGATCCGCAGCGACGCCACCCCGACGTCGTCCTCGAGCCTCGGAACCCGGTGTAGCGGGGTATCCCCCTCCGGCAGCGAGACGCCCTCCGCGAACGGCAGCGCCGCGGCGTACCGCCAGACGCCCCGCTGGGGGGCGCCCGAGTGGCCGTCGGGACCGAACTCGTCGAACCCGGCGGGCTCGGCGTACCGGACCTCGAGCAGGCCGCCGCAGTCGCAGGTGTACCGGACCGACTCGAACGGCGGGTACGTCTCCCCGCAGTCGATGCAGCCGAGCCAGACGCCCTCGTCGGCGTCGTCGGGGACCGCCGGCGCGGGCGCGTCGAGCGCGAGGGCGGTGGAATCCACCTCGTCGTCGGCGGAGTTCCGACTCACGGCCGACCCTCCGTTCCGAACTCGTCGATCCGGTCGTGAACCTTCTTCACCCACTCCTCGAGCGTCTCGTGGAGCAACGCTCTGGCCTCGGGAAGCGGGATCGCGGTGTACTGGTAGATGTACCCGCCGGAGTCGAGCAGCCGACGCTGGCGTTCGACGAAGCCTTTCTCCATCAGCGCGGTCAGCGACCGGTTGACGTTGCTCCGGTCGCGCTCCAGCGCGTCCGCGAGTTCCGAGACGGTGCTTCCCGGGTTCGATCGCAACACGAGATACGTCCGGCTCTCGTGGTCCTGGATCCCGAACACGCACGACAGGACGTGCTGGAAGTCGATTTCCCCCGGGCTCAGGGTCGCATCGACGTCGCTGTCAGTACTCATGTCGCAAGAGTGTGGCCGTGGAGACGTTAAGCTTCCTTGTCGGGGAGAGGCTTACCGTCGGGTGCGCCGGCCGCAGATCGGTCACCCGTCGTCCGTTTTTCCGTACCCCATTCGTTCGATACACGAGCGCATCTCCGACTCCAGCCGGTGTTTGTGGAGCCTGGTGGGCGTGTCACAGTAATACACCTCGCCGTCGTGTCGCAGGGCGATGTCGGTCGTGCTGCCGAACAGGTCGACCGTCACGATCACGCGGGAGCCGGACTCGAGCGCGTCGATGATCTCGTCGGCGGTCAACTCGCCGGCGTCCACCCGAACGATCGCGTCGTCCTCGTCGGGGAGGTCGTTCATAGTTGGAACAGCGCGGAAACCCACGACTTCAGTCGTGGGAGGAGCGCGCCGGGGGCGCGGCCGACCACCGCGCTTCGGTCGGCTGGTTTCGAATCATTACGTTTATCGCCCGAGTGAACGTCTGCCATAGTAGTGCTGGGAGGCCAAATGTGTCTCCCAGTACGGGCCGGCGTAATGCGGCCCCGGACAGACCGTCCCGGCGATGAGCCGAAACTCGGGGACGATGTCGTTGTCCCTCCGAGGCGGGGTACCCCGCCCGCGAAACACCCGCGTTCGAGTCCACCGAGAATTAAAGCGGTGTGAGCCAGCCCCTCCACGTTGGAGAGTGGGCTTCCATACCCCAGTACCTCGGCGGGAGACAAACCCCCGCTCGGGAGTACCCGCCCGTGGAATAGAGTAATTCCACACGGGGAACTGCTGGCGTGTAGCCCGCCTACGAGTTGCCGAATTGTGGGCCGAAACCCCTCGCGGGAGAAAGTCCATGACTTTAGTCGTGGGTACATTACACCCTACCGCTCGGAAGACAGTCCCTTGAGTGTTGACCCGCGAAAAAAACAGCGAGCGTTCGACGGGCATGTCCGAACCGCTAGTTCGTGGTCGGCTCCGGCTCCTCGGACTCCTCGGGCGGTTCGACGCCTTCGACCGCCTCGGCGACCGACGTCTCCTTTTCGGTGGCGACGTGCCACCGATCGATTTCGGTTTCGTACTCCGAGAGCTTCTCGCTCACCTCGTCTTTGAGCTCGTCGTCGTTGACGTTCACCTCGAAGACGAACTTCTCGCCGTTCCCGCGGGTGGTCCGCTGGATGTTCGCCGAGACGAGTTCGTTATCGAAGTAGTACGGTGCAAGCTGCGTCATCACCTTCTGATACACCGTGTCCTCGACGGTCCGGATCGCCTTCCGGCCGGCGGAGTCGGCCGCACGGGCGACGTAGTCGATCGACTCGCTCCAGCGCTCGATCGCCCCCTGGTCGTCACCCTCCTCGACCCGTTCGTACGACTCCGAGAGCTTCTCGCCGGCGGTCTGGATGTCTTCCCCGGCCGCCTTCCCGGCCTTTTCCCCTTCCCCCTCGTCGATGGAGGCCTGCTCTGCGGTCTTTTCGCTTACGTCCTCCCGGAGCCGCTCGTGGACCTTGGGGCGCCACTCGTCCCACTCCTCGAACGCCTGTCCGTCGCAACCGTTCTCCCGGAGTGCGCGGGTGATCCGCTCGCCGTGTTCGACGACTTCGCCCCAGTCGCCGGTCACTTTGAACCCCGAGATGCTCTCTTCCATGTTAGCCCGCCTAGGTACTCCGGAGGTATTAACGTCACCGATGCGTCAGACAACCGTCATCGGAACGATCCGCCAAAAAAATGGACCCGAACGGCAGGGCGTCACTCACGCAGTGCCGCGTAAACGCCGCCCAGCAATGCGCCGTAGGCGACGTGACCCACGAGGCTCTGGAAGTTCAGGTTCGGGAACGGCGGCTCCGCGGGAGTCACCGCACCGACCCAGATCGGCATCACGATCACGGCCAGCACCGCCCACAGGACGATCCCGTAGACCACGCCCGCCCCGACGCTCGATCCGGTGCTTGCTGCGATCGTTGGCTTCGCCTCCGCAATCGCCGCGAACACCACGCCCAGCACCGCCGAGTGACTCATGTGAATGAACCATCCCGCCAGCCCGCCCGAGAGCCCGTACATGCCGGGGATCGCTCCCTCCATCACGGCCGGCATCATCATCGACATCATCGCTCCGAAGACGACGCCGCCGACGAGGCCGCCGACGACTCCGGTTTTCCACGTGCTGTAATCGGTACTCGTTCCGGTCGCAGTCGCTGTTTCCGTTGCCATGGGTACGAAGACATCCTGAAGGTGAAAAGCGGTATCTCGGCGGGGCAGATCCACCACACGCGGGAGATAGTTTTAAATATTAAGTCGGTCGAAGGGCATCTGATCCCCCGTTTCGCCCGTACGTTTTACTTGGGTGAGGAGAGACTCTCCAGTAGTGACAGCGCCGGAATACCTGCGGTTCTTCCCGTACGAGGATCCCTATCCCAACCAGCGGGAGGCGATGGACCGGATCGCCAACGCGTTGGCCCGCGGCCAGGACGTCCTCTTCGAGGGAGCGCCCGGAACCGGCAAGACCCTGTCGGCGCTGGTTCCGGCTCTCGAGCACGCCCGCGAGGAGGACCGGACGGTCGTCATCACGACGAACGTCCACCAGCAGATGCGACAGTTCGTCGAGGACGCCCGCGCGATCACAGCCACGGAGCCGATACGGGCGGTCGTATTCAAAGGGAAGTCGTCGATGTGTCACATCGACGTCGACTACCAGGAGTGCCAGACCCTCCGGGACACGACCCGGTCGCTCGTCGACGCCGAACGCGACCGGAGCGAGCTCGCCGCCCGCCAGCGGGAGCTGCTCGATCGGGCCCAGGACGGGGACGCGGCGGCCGCGGAGGCGCGCGAGGACGTCGTCGAGGGGATCGACTCGCTGGACGACCGCGTCGAGTCGCTACAGGAGGGGAACACCTGCGAGTACTACTACGACAATCTCACCGCCGACACCGACGAGTTCTTCGCGTGGCTGTTCGACGACGTGCGCCGCCCCGAAGAGATCTACGAGTACGCCGACGAGCGCGGGCTCTGTGGGTACGAACTCCTGAAGGAAGGGATGGAGGAGGTCGATCTGGTCGTCTGTAACTACCACCACCTGCTGGATCCGACGATCCGCGAGCAGTTCTTCCGGTGGCTCGGCCGCGACCCCGAGGAGGTGATCGCAGTGTTCGACGAGGCGCACAACGTCGAGTCGGCCGCCCGGGATTACGCCACCCGGACACTCACCGAGAACACTCTCGCCAGTGCGCTGGAGGAGCTCGATGAGCTGGAGGACGATCCGCGGGCGGACGCGGCCCGGAACGTCCTCTCGGCGTTCCACGACGCACTGGTCGAGACATACGAGGAGGAACTGGGGTTCGGCGACCGCGAACGGATCGGCGACCACTGGGAGGACGTTCCGATCGCCAACGACGACCGCGCCGACGAGCTCACGCTGTCGTTTCTCGACCGCTACGAGGGACGCGGCATCGACGCAGAGCTACAACTCGCCGTCCAGGTCGGCAAACGACTCGACGAGGAGTACGCGGAGTCGTACAAAAGCGGGGACGCGACCACCCGAAAGGAATCCGGGACGCTCCAGGCGGCGACGTTCGTCTCGGCGTGGATGGACGAGCGCTCCGAGCTGGGCCAGTACCCCCTCGTCGGCGTGCGCCGGGACGCGGGCACCGACGAGGTGTACGGCCGCGCGGAGCTTTACACCTGCATCCCGCGGCAGGTGACCGGCGGGCTCTTCGAGGAGGTCGCCGCCTCCGTGTTGCTGTCGGCGACGCTGCGCCCGTTCGGCGTGACGAGCGACGTGCTCGGCCTGGAGAACCCGGCGACGATGTCGTTCGGGCTGGCGTATCCCGAAAAGAACCGGCGAACTTACGCCGTCGAGACGCCGCCGCTGTTCTCCTCGGCCCGCGACGACCCCGAGACACAGGAGACGATCGCCGAAACCCTCCGGGACGCGATCCGGTTTACCCCCGGAAACACCCTGTTGTTTTTCCCCTCCTACAGGGAGGCAACCAGGTACTACGAACTGCTGGGCGGGGGCGACGGGATCGGGCAGTACGCGGGCGGGGATCTGGGAGACCTCCGACTCGACGAGGCGGGAACGCCGACAGAACAGCTCCGGCAGGAGTTCGTCGAAAACGGCGACGCCGCCCTGTTTACCTCCCTGTGGGGAACGCTCACCGAGGGGGTGAGCTTCGACGACAGCGACGCCCGAACGGTCGTAGTGGTCGGGGTTCCGTATCCCCAGCTGTCCGAGCGGATGGAGGCCGTCCAGGACGCCTACGACAACGCGTACGCCGACGCGGCCGTCGACGACCCCGGCTGGCGCTACGCCGTCGAGATCCCGACGATCCGAAAGACCCGACAGGCGATCGGGCGGGTGATCCGATCGCCGGCCGACTTCGGCGTCCGGGTACTGATCGACAAACGGTACACCGACGCCGACATGGGGAAGTACTCCGTGCGCGGGACGTTCCCACCCGAGGAACGGGAAGAACTGCTCGACCTCCAGCCGGGGAAGCTCAAGTTCGCGATGCTGAACTTCTACGCCGACCACGACGCCTACGACGGGGAGCCACCGCAGCCGTGACCGACGCTGAAAACACGACTTTTTCGACACATATCGAATTCCTTTTCGGCGTCTGAGGATCTCTCGCGTCGTATCCGAAACGATTACCTGCCACCCCGGTGCCGTTTTACGTGGTATGACGAAAGTTAGCATCATCGGAGCCGCCGGAACCGTCGGAGCCGCCGCGGGATACAACCTCGCGCTGCGGGACGTCGCCGACGAGCTCGTGTTCGTCGACATCCCGGACAAGGAGCCGGAGACAGTCGGCCAGGCCGCCGACACGAACCACGGGATCGCCTACGATTCCAACACGCGCGTCCGACAGGGGGACTATTCGGACACCGCCGGCTCGGACGTCGTCGTCATCACCGCGGGCATCCCGCGCCAGCCCGGCCAGACCCGCATCGACCTCGCGGGCGATAACGCGCCGATCATGGAGGATATCGGCTCCTCGGTCGCCGAGCACAACGACGACTTCGTCACCGTCACGACGTCGAACCCGGTGGACCTGCTCAACCGACATCTCTACGAGACGGGCGACCGCGACCGTCAGGCCGTGATCGGCTTCGGCGGTCGCCTCGACTCCGCTCGCTTCCGGTACGTGCTCGGCGAGCGGTTCGATGCACCCGTGAGAAACGTCGAGGCGACGATCCTCGGCGAACACGGCGACGCGCAGGTGCCGGTCTTCTCGAAGGTGCGAGTGAACGGTCGCGACCCCGCGTTCGACGCCGACGAGAAAGAAGAGATCCTCGCGGACCTCCAGGAGTCTGCGATGGACGTCATCGAACGCAAGGGCGCCACGCAGTGGGGGCCCGCAACCGGCGTCGCACATACCGTCGAGGCGATTCTGGAAGACACCGGCGAGGTGCTGCCGTGCTCGATGGTGCTCGACGGCGAGTTCGGCTACGAGGACACCGCCTTCGGCGTCCCGGCGAAGTTGGGTGCCGGCGGCGTCGAGGAGGTCATCGAGTGGGAGCTCGACGACTACGAGCGGGAGCTGATGGACGAGGCCGCCGAGAAGCTCTCGGATCAGTACGCCGAGATCGCCTGAAACGGACCGCTGAGGACGGTTTCTCTGCAGTTCCTTCGGGCATCACAGCCGTTCTTCGATCGCGTCGGCCGTCCGGTCGCCGACGCCGGGGACGTCGAGCAGATCGTCCCGGGAGGCTGCACGCACGTTCTCGACGCTGCCGAATCGGCGCAACAGCCGCTTTCTGCGCTCCGGGCCGACCCCCGGCACTCCGTCGAGTGCGGTAGAGACGTCGTCCCGGAGCGTCTGATGATACTGCACCGCAAACCGGTGGGCCTCGTCTCGCACGCGTTGGAGCACGTGCAGGTGGGGAGCGTCGTCGGGCCAGTCGTAGGTTCTCTCGGGGGTGATTACGAGTTCGGACTCCTTGGCGAGCGCGATCGCCGGGACCTCCCAGCCGGTCGCCTCGAGGGCGTCGAGGGCGGCGCCGAGCTGGCCGTCGCCGCCGTCGATCAAAAGGAGGTCCGGATCCGACCGGTCGTCGCGCCCCTCGAGCGCCCGGGTAGCCCGCCAGGAAACCAGCTCGCGCATGTTGGCGTAGTCGTCGTTGCGGTCCGAGAGCCGCTTCCGTCTGTAGCCCGACTTCTCTGCGCTCCCGTCGACGAACCGGACGTTCGAGCCGACGGCGGCACGACCCCCGGCGTGGCTCACGTCGAACCCCTCGATCCGTTCGGGGCGGTCGATTCCGAGCGCGTCCGCCAGAATACCGAGCTCGTCGCCGCGTTCGGGGCCTTTTCTGGCGTTTTTCAAGGCGAGATCGATCAGCTTCGCCTCCCGACCGGCGCCGGGGACCCTGACCGCGACGCCGGCGGCCTCCAGCCACTCCCGGACCTCGGAATCCGACGGTCGCTCCGGAAGCAACACGGCGTCGGGGAGCTCCCGCTCGGCGTAATACTGGGTCAGAAACGCCGCAAGCACGTCCGCGCTCCGGCTCGCCTCCGGCGGGTCCCCGTCGGTGGTCGCTCCCGCTTCCGCTCCCTCCGACGACTCGGGGACGTCCAGCCGGTGACGTGACCGGTCGACGAGCTGGCCGCGATCGCTGTGGAGCCGGGCGACCGTCGCGGTCGTTCCCTCGAGGGCGACTCCCAGCACGTCGACGTGCTGTTCCCCGGCGTCCGTTCCCGACTGGACGGCCTCGCCCCCGCCGCCGTGGAACGCCTCGACGACGGAGAGCCGATCCCGGAGGTGGGCGGCGCGCTCGAAGGCCGCCTCCTGGGCGGCGGCGTCCATCTCCCGGCGGATCGGGTCCGCGAGAACGCCGGCCTCCCCCTCGAAAAACCGCACAGCGCTCTCGACGTCCTCCCGATAGGACGCAGCGTCGATCTCTCCGGTACACGGCGCGGAACACAGCCCCATCTCGTAGTCGAGACACGGTCGGTCCCGCCCCCGGTACTTGTGGTCCGAGCAGCCGCGCAGGCCGTACGTCTCTCGGATCGCCTTCACGACAGTCTCGACGTCACCCTTGTCGGTGAACGGACCGAAGACGGTCGCGGAATCCGCGGGATCGCGGGTGATCTCGATCCGGGGGATGGGGTGGTCGGTGAACTGAACCAGCGGGTAGGACTTGTCGTCCTTCAGGCGGACGTTGTACCGCGGGGCGTGACGCTTTATGAGGTTCGCCTCGAGCAACAGCGCCTGGGCCTCTGTGTCTGTGACGGCAAAGTCGATCGCGTCGGCGGACTCGACCATCCGGCGGACCCGCCGGCTTCGGGGATCGGCGTAGGAGGCGACCCGATCCCGGAGGTCGACTGCCTTGCCCACGTACAGGACGGCGTCGCCCGCCTGGAACTGGTAGACCCCCGGCTCCCGCGGAAGCTCCCCGGCCCGATCCCGAACCCCGGCCGCGTCCATCGGGGGCGAGTAGACGCCGGAGGCGTTTGAACGCTACGAGAGGCCACCGACGGATCGAGTGCGGTCCTTCGCTGCGAGTCGACTTTTATAGGTGCACGCGACGAATCGCTCTCACATGTCCCACGTTACCGAGTCCCTCCGGGACGCGTTTGCCGCTACAAAACGCCTGCTGTTGCCCCGTTCGCTGCGCCGGTGGTTCGCCCTCGCTGTGGCCGCGTTCTTCGTCGGCGGCACCACGGGGTTCGACCTCAACTACAACGTCGGCACCGGAGGGGTCGATCTCCCGGGGCCGATCGTCGGCCCCGGTGGGCTCCTCCCCGCGCTCGGGACCCCGGAATTCGTCGTCGTAGGGACAGTGATTCTGGTCGGCGGGCTGGTGTCGTTGTATCTCGGGGCACTGTTCGAGTTTGTCTTCGTCGAGCAACTCCGGACTGCAGACGCCAGCCTGTGGAGCCGGATCCCCCCGGCCGCCTCGCCGGGAGTCTCGCTTTTCGCCTTCCGGCTGGTCGTCGGCCTGTTCGCACTCGCCAGCGCGCTGTTCGTGGCGCTTTTGCCCGCCGCGTTCGGGACCGCCGGCGTCCTGCTCCTGCTTGTGTTCCTCCCGGCACTGTTCGTCGTCGGCGTCGTCCTCTGGCTCGCCAACCGGCTCACGACCGACTTCGTCGTCCCCGTGATGATCGCGAGCGACAGTGGACTCGTCGACGCCTGGAAGGAGTTCTGGCCGGAACTCCGGGGGGAACTCCGCGAATACGGGCTGTACCTGCTCGCGAGGATCGTGCTCGGCTTGCTCGCTGGCGTGGTCCTCGCTGTGGGCTATCTTGCGGTCGCCATCCTCGTTGGGATCCCCCTGCTCGTGGTGTTCCTGCTGGTCGGGTTCGTGCTGTTCGAAGTACTCGCGGTCCAGGTCGTCGAACTGCTCGCGTTCGGGTTCTTTTCAGTGGGCGTGCTGGCGATCGTGGTCGTCGGAACCGTTCTCGTGGCGGTGCCCGTGCAGACGTATCTGCGCTACTACGCGCTGTTCGTGCTCGGCGGCGTGAGCCCGCAGTACGATCTCGTGAGGGAGATTCGGAGCCATCTCGAGGAGACACAAAACGAAACCGAGGACGGCTCCGGACCCGAACGCTAAGCTTCGGAAGACGATTTCGGGAACCGAAACCTAGGGGCCACCGTTTTCCGCGCGGTGTTCGCTGATGAGCCGGTCGACCATCTCCGCCTTCTGCCGTCGTCGCCGGTCGGTCGCCCGCTCGTGCCAGTCGTCGATCGCATCTTCGACGTCCCGCTCGCGGGCGACCGCCAGCTCGTCGACCTCCTGGATCGTCACGTCGTCGGCGGGCGCGACGGGGATCTCCCGGTCGAAAAGGATCGCGTCGGCGATCTCCGAGAGCCCGCCCTCCTTGAGGACGACACGCGGCTCCGTCTCCGCGAGCAGCTCCGCAGTCGTCCGGCCCGCACCCGACGCGTCCCGGAGGTAGACGACGTCGTCGGGCACCAGCCCGTACTCGGATTTGACGCGGTCGATCTCGCCTTTGGTGAACTGGTCGAGCACCTTCACCGACACCAGCCCGCGCCCCTCGGCGACGTCGGAGAAGTCGTCGTGGTCCAGTTTCCACAGCGTCTTGACCCGATCGAGCTTCCGATCGAGCTCCTCGACCTCCTCGCGGGCCTCGTCGCGTTCGCGTTCGAGCCGCTCGGCCTTCCGCTCGAGCCGGGTGACCTCCCGGTGGCGCCGCGCCTCCCGACGCTCCTTTCGGCGCGCCGACGAGAGCTTCTCTTCGTACTCCTCGATCGTCTCGTCTTTTTCATCGAGCTGTTCCCTGAGGTCCTCGACGTGGTCCTCGAGACGCTCGACCTGGCGCTCGAGCCGGCGGATCTCCCGTTGTTCTTCCGTGAGCTCGGGTTCCTGTGGCGCGTCCGACTCCGCGTCGGCGTCGTCGTCCGCTTCGAGCATGTCCTCCAGGACGATCTCGACGCTCGTCTCCTCGGCGAGTACGCGGGCGATCACCTCGTCCGTGTCGACGCGGGCGGGAACCTTCCGCGAGATGCGCTCGAACTGTGCTTCGTGGGCGTCGAAGGCGAACAGCGCCGCCGCGAGGGCGTCCCGCTCGTGGTCGTTGTCGTAGGCGGCCTCCCGGGTGCGGTGGAGCTTCTCGTCGATCGGGAGGTCGGAGTCGGGCGTCCAGCCGGCGGCGTCGAACGACCGGCGGAACTTCTCGACCGTCTCGGGCATCGGCGTCACGTCGGCCGCGACCAGCGCCGGGCGACCGCGTTCGACGATCCACTCCGTGACCGTCGCCGCGTCGGCGGTCCGGGAGGAGTACACCGAAAGCGGCTCCCCGTTCAGGTCGACGATCGCCGCCGCCGTGGTCGTCCCGGGATCGATACCGACGATCACCCGATCCCGGCGCTTGACGAGCGGTTCGTACTCGATACCGTCGCGGCGCTCGCGCTCGATCTCGACGCGGGTGTCTCCCGACCGCGAGCGGGACACCGGGATCTCCTCGGGGGGCGCCTCGACGGTGAAGATCGCGTTCGAGAAACCGCCGTATTTTTCGGTCACCTCCCGGGTGAACTCCAGGCCGGCGTCCTCGAGTTCGGACTCGACCTCCCGGGCCCGTTTTTTGACGCTGCCGTGGATCCGCCGGGTGTACCGGTCCTCGCTCCAGCCCCCTTTGCCCGTCGAGCGACCGCGGGCGACCTTGACGGTGGTGGTGTCGGTGAAGGCGGTCACCTCGTGGCCGACGTTTCCGGCCGCGAGGCGGGCGGCGGCCTCCGCCTCCTCCATCGGCTGTTTGCCGTACGGGACCCCGTAGCGGTCGGCGACCCGCGAAAGCGGTTCCGGGCGCTGGGCGCCGGTCACCTGTACCAGCTTCGTCCCCGCCGGCAGCGACTGGAGGAACTGAACCAGCGCGTCCTTGTCTTCGGCGAGTTCGTAGGCGTTGTCTGTGGCGATCCGGGTGGGCTCGTGCTGATCGATGAGGCGGCAGAGCTTCCGGAACGAAACAACGTCGCGGTCCAGCCGCTCTTCGCGTTCCCCGTCGACCTCGCGTTCCTCGAGGACGACGAGCGCATAGGAGGGTGCATCCCCCCGGATGTCGCCGCTTTGCACGTCGACGCCGAACACCGGCCCATCGAGTGCCGTCGGCCGCACAGTCACGGCCATCCGTAGGCGATCCGGCGGTATATACTCCACGCCGACGGTTCGACGCCGCGGGAAGCGACCGCCGGACGTGCCGACGTGTCGTCTCTCGAAAGTACCTTATGCCGGGGCAACCGAAACTGGGGTGATGTCCACCTGGAAGCGCGACTTCGCGAGCGGCCTGATTCTGCTGGTTCCGCTGCTCGTTGTGCTCGTGGTGCTCAGGTGGATCTACAGATACGTCGCGTCGGTCCCCCTCATCGGGACGATCGAACTGGTCGACCTCGGCGTTCCGGCGAGCCTCGTCCCGATTGCGCGGACCGTCATCGCACTCACAGTGTTCACGACCGTCGTCCTCGCGGCGGGGTACTTCATGCGAACCACGCTCGGTCGCGTCGCCGAGGAGCAGATCGACGACTTCATGAACCGGCTGCCCGCTCTGCGAGTGGTCTACAACGCCTCGAAGCTGGCCGTGGAAACCGCCCTCTCGGGAACGGAGGACCTCCAGGCGCCGGTGTACCTCGAAACCTGGGCCGGCATCCGGATGACCGCCTTCAAAACCGGAAAACGGACCCGCGACGGAAAGGTCGTGCTGTTCATGCCGACCGCCCCGAACATCACCTCCGGATTCGTGATCGAAGTAGAGCCCGAACGGATCGACCACACCGGCGAGACCACCGAGGAAGCGCTCACCCGGATCCTCTCTGCGGGTTTCGCGGAGTCGCCACACCAGATCCCCGTCGAAGACGAGGAGGACGCCCTCGACGAGTCGACCGACGGATCAACTCAGACCAGGATCGATGTCGGGCAGCGGGACGATCTGGGTCGTGACGCCACCGACGGCAACAGAAGCGAAACGCGATCCGGAGAGCCGGGCGACCGGTAGCCAACCGAAAGCGAACCCGGAGAACTCAAAGCATCATCGTTCGGACGCGCCGAACGCCGTCGAAGTTCTTGAGTCGATAGACCAGTTCCCTGATCCGGGCGGCGTCGCCGTCGACGAACAGCGTCTCCAGACACCAGTCTCCCTGGTGGGCGTGACTGATGGAAATGATGGCGTCATCGTACTCGTGCTGGAGGTCGTACATCCGGTCGACGGCGGCGTGGTGGTCGTAGTCGGTGACAATCGCGCCGGTGACTCGTCCGTCTGCAGCCTCCAGCGTGTGGTGCCGCTGGACGTATTCGGACATCGCCTGCCGAATCGCCCGAGACCGGGAGTCGATCCCCTCCGACTGCCAGGTTTCATCGAACTCCGCGAGAAGGTCCTCGGGAACCGTCAGACTGGTACGCATGTCCGAGGGCTGGGTCCCGGAGGAGGATATACTGTTCGCCATCGCGGTTCGGCGCCGGGACCGTCGGATAATACGGGATCGGCAATCGCGTAGTAACAACCCATTTCACCAGTCGCCGGTGATCAACAGACGTGGACGTAGAGCTCGTCGTCGGCGTCGTCGCACTCGGGGTAATACACGGCGTGTTGCCGGATCACGGCTGGCCGATCGCCGCGGCCTACGCACTCGATCGCCCGCGCAAGTGGATCAGCGGGACGATCGCCGGGATGGTCCTCGGCGTCGGCCACCTGATAAGCAGCGTGGCGCTCGTGGTCGCGTACTTTTCGGTGAGCCGGTTCGCCGCGTTCGCGGAGGGGCCGTACATGAAACCGCTCGCCGGTGCGATGCTGATCCTGCTGGGGATCCACGAATACGTGAGCGGGGGACACGGCCACCACGACCACGATCACGATCACGATCACGACCACGATCACGATCACGACCACGATCACGATCACGACGAGAACGACGAACCCGGGCTGCTCGGCCGGATCCGTGCTCGACTCCCCGGCGGAAACGGCAGCCACGACCACTTCGACGAGAGCCACGCGGAAGGGGGCCTTCGAACCCTCGGGATGACCGCCCTCCTGTTGGGGTTCGCCCACGAGGAGCCGCTCCAGATCCTCGCGATCTGTGCGGGGACCGAGTTCTGTCTCGAGTTGATGCTGGTCTACTCGGTTGCGGTGATCCTGGCGATCCTCGCGCCGACGCTGCTTTTGATCGCGGGGTATCAGACCCACCGCGAGCGCATCGAGCAGTACACGCCGTATCTGCCGACGTTGACTGCGGTCGTCCTGATACTCGTCGGGCTCGCGTTCGTGTTCGGCGTGTTCTAGACGTAGGTGAACCAGTCGTCGTGGGCGTCGGTCTTCCGCTCGACGAGTTCGAAGAACGCCTGCTGGATCTCCTCGGTGACGGGTCCCCGGGTGCCGCCGCCGATCTCGACGTTGTCAACCTTCCGGATCGGGGTGACCTCCGCGGCGGAGCCGGTGAAGAACAGTTCGTCTGCGGTGTATAGCTGTCCCCGGGAGATGACCGCCTCGTCGTGGACCGCGTAGCCGCGCTCCTCGGCGAGCGTGATCACCGTGTCGCGGGTGATCCCCTCGAGGATGCTCTGGGCCGGGCCAGTGGTGTAGATCTCGCCGTCGTTCACCATAAAGAGGTTCTCTCCGGGACCCTCGGCGACGTTGCCCTCCTTGTTGAGCACGATTGCCTCGACGTAGCCGTTCCGCCGAGCCTCCTCGCCGGCGAGCATCGAGTTGACGTACAGCCCGGTCGTCTTCACGTTCGTCGGAATCTGTGAAGAGGCGTGCTTCCGCCAGGAGGAGACCATCACGTCGACGCCGTTTTCGAGCGCCTCCTCGCCGAGATACGCCCCCCACGGCCAGGCGGCGATCGCGACGTCGGTGGGACAGTCGCCCGGCGAGACGCCAAGCGAGTGGTAGCCGTAGTACGCGATCGGCCGGATGTAACAGCTCTCGAGCCCCTCTCGACGGAGGAGTTCAAGCGTCGCGTCCGTCAACTCCTCGTGAGTGTGACCGATGTCGAGTTCGTACGGCTTCGCGGAGTCGTAGAGACGATCGAGATGTTCGTCCCACCGGAATATCGCCGGGCCGTTTTCGGTGTCGTAACAGCGAACCCCTTCGAACACGCCCGTCCCGTAGTGGAGCGCGTGGGTGAGAACGTGGGTCGTGGCGTCCTCCCAGTCCACGAACTCTCCGTTCAGCCAAATCGTGTCGACGTCCATCTCGTGGAAAGCCATGTCAGTGGGGTCGACGTGGCGGGGCATAAATGTGGGAGATGGGGACAGCTCCCGACGGCGAGGCAGGTCGAGGGGAAGCGCCACGGCAGACCCACAGCGTTTTACCGCCCGCCCGCCCGACAAACGGGTATGACTGACGGGATCGTCGGCGAGTTCCTCTCGCTGAAAGAGGAGACCGACGCGGACCTGCTGGCGATGCAGTGTGGCGACTTCTACGAGTTCTTCGCCGAGGACGCCGAACTCGTCGGTCGGGAGCTCGACTTGAAGGTCTCCCAGAAGTCCTCCCACGGGTCGTCGTACCCGATGGCGGGCGTTCCACTGTCGGAGCTTTCGCCGTACCTGAAGGCGCTGGTCGAGAAGGGGTACCGCGTCGCCGTCGCCGACCAGTACGACACCGACGGCGGCGGCCACGCCCGGGAGATCACGAAAGTCGTCACCCCCGGGACGTTTCTCGGCACCCACGACGCGGACGCGCAGTATCTCGCCGCGGTCGTCGCCGACCGCGATGGCACAGCCTCCGGCGACCACGACGACGGGACGGACACGGCGTACGGGCTCGCGTTCGCGGACGTGACGACTGGTCGGTTCACCGCGACCGCCGTCGAGGATCGGGACGCCGCCCGCGCGGAGCTGCACCGGTTCGCCCCGGCGGAGGTGATTCCCGGGCCGTCGGTGCGGACCGACGAGCCGATGCTGTCGGCGATCCGGGAGGAGACCGACGCGACGCTGTCGCTGCCGGACGCCGAGCTGTTCGCGACGGGACGGGCCCGACACGCCGTCCGCGAGCAGTTCGGGGCGTCGACGCCGGAGACGGTGGGGCTCGACTCCGAGGTCGCAATCCGGGCGGCCGGCGCCGTCGTCGGCTACACGGAGGCGACCGGCGCCGGTGTGACCGCCGCGATGACCCGGCTCCAGGCCTACGAGTCCGGCGACCACGTCGCACTGGACGCGACCACCCAGCGCAACCTGGAACTCACCGAGACGATGCAGGGGGGCCGGGAGGGATCGCTGTTCGCGACGCTGGATCACACGGTGACGACCCCCGGTCGCCGGCTGCTCCGGGAGTGGCTCACCCGCCCCCGACGTGATCGGGCGGAGATCGACCGCCGACTCGACGCCCTGGAGGCGTTCGCCTCGGCAGCGCTCGCGCGGGATCGGGTCCGGGACGTCCTCGGCGAGGCTGGCGACCTGGAGCGGCTCGGCTCCCGGACGGCAAACGGGAGCGCCGACGCCCGCGATCTGCTTTCGGTTCGGGACACGCTCGCGGTTCCCGACCGGCTGCTCGAGGCGATCGACGGCACCGAACTCGAGGGGTCGCCGATCGCCGAGACGCTTCACGGGCTCGATCTCGAAACCGTCCGCGGAACGCGGGAAGAGCTCGCCTCGGCGCTCGCGGAAGACCCTCCAGACTCGGTCAGGCAGGGCGGGCTGTTCCAGCGTGGGTACGACGAGGAACTCGACGAAATCATCGACCGTCACGAGGAGGTCCGCGAGTGGCTCGACGGGCTGGCCGACCGGGAGCGGGAACGCCACGGACTCTCGCACGTCACCGTCGATCGGAACAAGACGGACGGCTACTACATCCAGGTCGGCAAGTCCGTCGCCGATCAGGTGCCGGCGCACTACCGCGAGGTGAAGACGCTGAAGAACTCCAAGCGGTTCACCACCGACGAGCTGGAAGAGCGGGAGCGGGAGGTGCTCCGCCTGGAGGAGGCCCGCGGCGAACTGGAACACGAGCTGTTCTGCGAGCTCCGGGAACGCGTCGCCGACCGGGCGGAGCTGCTGCAGGACGTCGGCCGGGCGCTTGCGAGGGTTGACGTCCTCGCCGCGCTCGCGGAACACGCCGCCGTCAACGGCTGGACGCGCCCGACCGTCACCGACGGCGACGAGCTGTCGATCGAGGCGGGCCGACACCCCGTCGTCGAGCAGTCAACCGAGTTCGTCCCGAACGACCTCGCGATGGACGACCGCCGGCGGTTCCTGCTGGTCACCGGCCCGAACATGAGCGGGAAGTCGACGTATATGCGCCAGGCCGCGCTGATCGCGTTGCTCGCGCAGGCGGGCAGCTTCGTCCCCGCCCGCGAGGCGACCGTCGGTGTCGTCGACGGCATCTACACCCGCGTCGGGGCGCTCGACGAACTCGCGGAGGGTAGATCGACGTTCATGGTGGAGATGCAGGAACTGTCGAACATTCTCCACTCGGCGACCGAAGACTCCCTCGTGATACTCGACGAAGTCGGCCGCGGGACCGCCACCTACGACGGGATTTCGATCGCCTGGGCGGCCACCGAGTACCTCCACAACGAGGTGGGCGCGAAGACGCTGTTTGCGACCCACTACCACGAACTGACGACGCTCGCCGAGCATCTCCCCCGAGTCGAGAACATCCACGTCGCCGCCGAGGAACGCGACGGCGACGTGACGTTCCTCCGGACGATCCGGGAGGGGCCCACGGATCGCTCCTACGGCATCCACGTGGCCGACCTCGCTGGAGTTCCGGAGCCGGTCGTCTCCCGGGCCGGCGAGGTGCTCGGGCGGCTCCGCGAGGAGAAGGCCATCGAGGCGCGCGGCTCCGGTGGCGGGGATGTGGAGGCCGGCGACGAGTTCGGCAAGGGGGCCGGCGAACCGGTCCAGGCGGTGTTCGACCTCTCGTCGGGGTCGTTCCGGTCGGCGGACGGCGACGACGGTCCAGCCGGCGACGATCCGAAGCCTGACGGACGGGCCGAGGGGACGGATCGGGAAGCCGGTCCGGCCCTCCCGCCGGGGGCCGACGAGGTGCTGGATGAACTCTCGGAGACGGACGTCAACGAAACACCGCCGGTCGAACTGATGGCGAAAGTCCAGGAGTGGCAAGCACGGATCGTCGACGGCGACGACGACTCCGGGGGAACCGCCGCCCGAGGCGAAGAGCCCGAAGAGGCGCCAGAGCGATGAGCAGGGCGCGGATCGTACTGGAGATGCCCGAGGGAGTGTGGGTCTCGGAAGTGACGGCGGAACATCCGGACGCGACGGTCTGCGTGCTGTCGGCCGTCCCGGCGGAGGACTCCGGGATCGCCCTGATCACCGTCTACGCAGACGACCCGGACGAAATCGTCCCGGCGATCGAATCCCATCCTGGAATTCTCGAAGCGGAACTGGTCCACGAATCAACGGGACAGGTGACAGTCCAGATCGAAACCAGGACGCCGATGCTCGTCTTGTCGGCCCAGACGTCGGGCGTGCTGATCGACTTCCCGGTGCGCATCAGCGAGGGGCAGGTCACCCTCGAGGTGAGTGGCGCCGCCGACAGGCTGGCGGCGTTGTTCGAGGAGTTCGAACGGGCGGGGGTCGAGTACCGGGTCGAGTACATCCGCGATGATCCCCGTCCGGAGGAGTTGCTGACGGAGACGCAGCGTGATCTGCTGTTGACCGCCGTCGAACAGGGCTACTACGAGACGCCGCGACAGTGTTCGTTGACGGAACTCGCCGAGGAGGTTGGCCTGGCGAAGTCGACCTGCAGCGAGACACTCCAGCGGGCAGAGGGGGCCGTGATCGAGACATTCGTCGAAGAACTGACCGGCCCAATCGGGTTACAGTCGGACGTCCGGTGATCCCTTCTCGTCGGAGCGATGCGCGCCCGACGCTGCCACTTCGTCGGCCGATCGTGTCACGCCGCCCCACGGGACTTTTATACTCGAGCCGAACGCGTTCGGGAATCGGTATCCGACGGTAGGAATCTCGGCCGACGTTTTGGTGTCGACTCCCCTCCCTTCGAATACGATGTTCTGTAACCAGTGCGAGCAGACGCCCGACGGCGGCTGTACGACACGCGGCGTGTGTGGCAAAGAGCCCGACATCCAGGGGATCCAGGATCTGACTGTCTACGGTCTCAAGGGTGTCTCGGCGTACGCCACCCACGCCCGCCGGCTGGGCTACCGTGATCCGGAGGTCGACGCCGCAGTCCACGAGGCGCTGTACTCGACGCTGACGAACGTGAACTTCGACCCCGAGGAGACGCTCGAACAGGCGCTGGAGGTCGGCGAGGCGGCCGTCTCCGCGATGGAACTGCTCGACGAAGCGCACACGAACGAACTCGGCGTCCCCGAACCCACTGAAGTTCCTCAGAACGGCGTCGAGGGCAACGCGATTTTGGTCACGGGTCACGATCTCCACGACCTCAAGCAGTTGCTCGAACAGTCGGACGGCGAGGGTGTGTCCGTGTACACCCACTCGGAGATGCTGCCCGCTCACGCGTACCCGGAGCTTGCGAAGTACGACCACCTGAAGGGGAACGTCGGCGGCGCCTGGCACGACCAGCGCACCCTGTTCGTCGACTTCCCGGGCGCGATCGTCGGAACGAGCAACTGTGTCCAGCCCACCCGCGAGGCGTACGAGGACCGCTTTTTCACCACCGGCGTCGCCGGGCTCGAGGAGGCCGTCTCGATCGAGGACGGCGACTTCTCCCCCGTGATCGAGAAAGCGAAGTCGCTGCCGGCGGTCGACTGGGAGCCGACCGGCACAGTGACGACGGGCTTCCACCACCAGCCGGTCCTGGAGCTGGCCGACGAGATCATCGACGCGATCGAGGCGGGCAAACTGCGGCACGTCTTCGTCGTCGCGGGGTGTGACGCCCCCACCCCCGGTCGTGACTACTACCGCGAGCTCGTGAAGTCGATCCCCGAAGACTGCATCGTGATGACGACCTCCTGCGGGAAGTTCCGGTTCAACGACCTCGAGTTCGGGACGGTCCCGGGGACGGAGATCCCGCGGTTCCTCGATCAGGGGCAGTGTAACAACTCCTATTCGACGGTGCGGATCGCCACTGCCCTCGCGGAGGAACTCGACTGCGGCGTCAACGACCTCCCGGTGAGCATCGTGCTGTCGTGGTTCGAGCAGAAGGCGGTCGCGGTGCTTTTGGGGCTGCTGTCGCTGGGCGTCGAGGATATCCGGCTGGGCCCGTCGATCCCGGAGTTCCTCACGCCGGAGCTGGTGGAGGCGCTGAACGCCGAGTACGGCCTCCAGCCGATCGGCGAGCCGCAGGCGGACCTCCAGGAGATGCTCGGTGGACAGGTCGCGCCCGGTGCCGCGGACTGAACCGGTTTAAAAGGAAGAGCGCCTTCGGCTCCCGGTGAAACGCCTCGGGGTCAAGCCCCGAGGCTTCCCGTGGTAGGCCCCTGGTCTGTTTTCGATCGAACCGTCGGGTGTCCCGTGTCATAATGATTATTCTCGGCCGTAACCGGACGATCGACCCACCGGGTGGCCGATCGACCCACCGGATGGCCGATCGACCGGTAAATCGCTACAATAATCAGTATCAGTCGCCGAGCAGCCGGTCGACGAGCTCCCCGGGATCGAATCGCTCGAGGTCGTCGTACCCCTGGCCGGTGCCCAGAAAGAGGATCGGCTTGCCGGTGACGTACGCGATCGAGATCGCCGCCCCGCCCGAGGAGTCGGCGTCGGCTTTCGTGAGGATCGCCCCGTCGATCTCGGCGGCCTCGTTGAACTGTTTCGCACGCTGGACCGCGTCCTGTCCGGCGACCGCCTCGTCGACGAACAGCGTCAGGTCCGGATCGACGACCCGATCGATCTTCTCCAGCTGGGCCATCAGGTCGTCGCTGGTGTGGAGCCGCCCCGCCGTATCGCCCAACACGACGTCGACGTCGTGGGCCTTCGCGTACTCCACGCCGTCGTAGATGACCGCGGCGGGGTCGCCCCCCTGTTCGTGGCTGATCAGCTTCCGGCCGAGTCGGTCGGCGTGTTCGGAGATCTGCTCGTTGGCGCCCGCCCGGTAGGTGTCGCCGTTTGCAAGCACCGACGAGTAGCCCCGATCCGCGAGCCACTCCGACAGTTTGGCGATGCTGGTGGTCTTGCCGACGCCGTTGACGCCGGTAAAGACGATTACCACCGGCGACTCGGTCCCCTCGATTCGGGACTCGAAGTCGAACTGGCCGACGGAGATCACGTCGAGCAGGGCGTCCTGCAGCGCCGATTCGACGAGCTCTCCGGTGGTTTCGACCTGCTTTCGGGTCTCCCCGAGCATGTTCTCGCGGACGTTCTCGAGGATCCGTTCCGCGACGCTCATCTCGACGTCGCTTTCCAGAAGCGCCATTTCCAGCTCCCACAGCGGCTCCTCGAGGTCCTCCTCCTCGATGATGATCCGGCCGGTCGCGAACGCCTTCGCTCGGGCGAACGTGCCGGGGCCGTCCTCCTCGGCAGGTTCGTCGGCCGATCCCTCGGCAGATTCCACCGACGTTTCGTCTTCGGATGCTGCAGCGTCGACCGCAGCTTCCGGTTCGGCTTCCTCTTCGACTTCCGGTTCGGCTTCCTCTTCGACTTCCGGTTCGGCTTCCTCTTCGACTTCGGCCGAGTCTTCGACGTCCTCGCGGAACCCGTTCAGCTTCTCTTTGAGTCCGTCGAACACGGCTCTACTCGTCCTCGTCTTCCTGCATCTGCTGCATCTGCTGCATCTGCTGTTGCTGCATCTGCTGTTGCATCTGCTGGGCCTGCGTTTCGAGTCGTTCGCTCTCGCTTTCGAGTTCGCTGATCTGCTCGCGGACCTCCTCGATCTGGTCGTCGAGCGACTCCTTTTTCAGCTCCAGGGCGTCCGCGGCGTCCTCCTGGTCCTGTTCGAGCGCGTAGTCCGCGCCGATCTTGACGATGATCTCGTCGATGTCCTGGATCTCCGCCCGGACGTACGCGCCGCCGCCGAGGGGGACCTGCACCGTCGCGTCGGTCTCGAGCAGCTCGATCGCCTCCATCGCGTCGTCGATGTCGGCTTTCTCCCCGTTGATCTCCTCGATCTCCCCTTCGAGCTCCTCGATCTCCTCTTCGATCATCTGGAGCTCCTGGGAGAGCTGCTGGAGCTGCTGTTGTCCGCCACCCATCATTGTGCAGCCACCTCCTCGATTTCGACCTGCGTGCGCTTGAGCCCGTGCTCGCTGCCGAACTGCGAGAACACGTGTTCGCGGGCGACCGACTCGTTTTCGGCGTCGATCGTTCGTTCGAACGGCTGTTTGTCTTCTCTCGTCTGGAACCGACCGCTCACGACGAATTGAGCCATGTCACGGAATCCGGGAGCGAGCGGGAAGTATCTTCCTAATAAGGACGGTCGGGTGCCGCCGGCATCCAGAAGTCATATCCCGCCGCCCGCGGATTCGGGAGTATGGACGCCTACGAGCTGCTCACCCGGAACGCCGACGAGGTGATCACCGAAGACGAGGTCGAAGCGCTGGCCGCGGATCCGGACGGAGCGCGGGCGTACGTCGGGTACGAGCCGTCCGGCGTCCTCCATCTGGGACATATGCTGACGGCCAACAAGCTGATCGACCTCCAGGAGGTCGGGATGGAAGTCGTGGTGCTGCTCGCGGACGTTCACGCCTATCTCAACGGGAAGGGTACCTTCGAGGAGATCCGCGAGACCGCACAGCGGATGCGCCAGCAGTTTCTCGCGTACGGCCTCGACCCCGACGAGACGGAGTTCGTCTACGGATCCGAGTTCCAGCTCGACGAAGAGTACGTGCTGGACCTCCACGAACTCGAGCTGTCGACGACGCTCAACCGCGCCCAGCGGGCGATGGCCGAGCTGCAAAGCGGCGAGACTGCAAAAGTGAGCCACGTGGTGTACCCGCTGATGCAGGCGCTGGACATCGAGTACCTGGATCTCGATCTGGCGGTCGGCGGTATGGACCAGCGGAAGGTCCACATGCTCCACCGCGAGGAGATCGAGGACCTGGGTTACGAGGCGCGACCCTGTCTGCACACGCCGATCATCGCCGACCTCGGTACTGGCGTCGGGAAGATGTCCTCCTCGACCGGCGTGACGATCTCGATGGAGGACACCCGCGAGGAGATCGAACAGAAGGTAAACGACGCCTTCTGCCCGCCCACCCGCGACCCCGATCCCGACGAGGACGGCAACGAGCGTGAAAACCCTGTCCTCGAACTGTTCCAGTACCACGTGTTCCCCCGGTTCGAGACGGTCGTCGTCGAGCGGCCCGAAAAGTACGGCGGCGACCTCACCTACGAGGCGTACGAGGCGCTCGCGACGCACCTCGAGTCCGGCGAGCTCCACCCCGCCGACGCGAAGGGCGCTCTCGCGGAGTATCTCGACCGGCTGATCGAACCCGGACGCGAGAAGCTGACTGTCGGGTGACACGATCGGAACGGTTCCCCGTCTGTTTTCCCCGGGTTATTTTACGATCCTCACGTACTCACGCCTCATGCACGACGGGTACGACGTCGTAATCGCCGGGGCTGGTCCCGCCGGCACACAGTGTGCGCGCGACCTCGCGAACCGGGGTTTCGACGTCGTCGTTCTGGAAGCCGAACCGGAGGATGGGTTCCCGCGACAGAGCAACAAGTCAACTGGGGGAACGTTCCCCTCGATGTTGACCGCGTTCGGGATCCCCGATGACGTGGTGATGCAGTTCACGGACACCGTCGTCATCGAATCCCCGAACGAACACTTCGTTCAAGAGCAAACGGGTGCGGTGCTGGAGTTCGCCGACTTCAAGCGGTTCCTCGTCGAGGACGGCCGGGACGCCGGCGCCGAGTACCGGTTCGACGCCCGAGTGTCCAACCCGGTCGTGGAGGACGGCGAGATCGTCGGCGTCGAGTACAACGGCACCGAGACGGTGTACGGGGACATCGTGATCGATGCAACCGGCCCGTCCGCCCCGCTGGCGAAGGCGCTCGGGGTCAGCGACCTGCAGCGGGACCACCAGGCGATCGGCATCGAGTACGAACTCGAGGGGATCGAACTCGATCGCGACGGCTACGCCGACCTCGAAGACGCGATGATGCTCCGCCTCGATCACGAGTACGCTCCAGGCGGCTACTCGTGGATCTTCCACACCGGCGAGGACACCGCCAAGGTCGGCGTCTGTTACATCCAAAACGAGAGCTACCAGCGGTACGCCGACGAACGCCGCACCGTCGACGGCTACCTCCAGCACTGGATCGACACCGACCCCCGCTTTGCGGACGCCGAACCCATCGAGGGGAAACAGCACCGGGGCTCGGCACACATCCAGCCGCCTGGAAAACTGAGCACGGATAACTTCATGGCGATCGGCGACACGGTCCCGTCGATCGACCCGCTGTGGGGCGAGGGGATCCACAAGGGGATGCGTTCGGCGCGGGCGGCCGCGATGACAGTCGATCACTGTCTCACCCCAGAGGAACGGGACACCTCCGCGGAGAACATCGCCCTGTACGAGGAACTCTGGCACCGCGAGGTCGCCCCCCGGATGGACGCCCGCCTGTTGATGACCGAACTGATGTACTTCGCCCCCAACGAACGGTACGACACTCTCCTTCGAGATCTCGGCGAGCTGGAACCCGACACGCTCGCGCGAGCCAACAAAGGGGACAAACGCGCGATCGCGAAGCTGCTGCACCTCCGGGACGTTCCCCTACTGGCGTCGTTCGCCAGGAACCGTCTCGGGAACTGAGGACGGATCCGACCGGCCAGACAGATCCCCTCTCCGTGCGGCCGCATCCGGACGCTTCACTCCCGCCGAGCTTAAGTACAACCGGGTGAAACCACTCAGTGATGACCAGAAACGGCGCAGGACACATCACCGACCCATCGACCCGCCGGCGGTTTCTCGCGACGGCCGGCGCGGCCGGCGCGTCGGCGCTTCTGGCCGGCTGTTCGGCCGAACAGACGAACGGCGACGAGACGCCGACCGATCCCGGTGACGGCACCGAGACGGAACCGGGTGCGACCGCCGGGTCGGACGGGCCTGACACGCTCGTGGTCGGCACCTACGACTCGTTCGTCGACGCGCCGAGCACGAGCCCCGGAGCGTGGATCAAGGAGACGTTCGAGTCGGAGTTCGACGCGACGCTGGTCTGGCAGACGCCGCCGAACGACGTGAACTACTACATCGAACGGGCCGAGGCCGGCGTAGAGACGGACGCGGACGTTTACGTCGGGCTGAACGCCGACGATCTGGTCCGGATCGACGACGCGGTCTCGGAGCCGCTGTTCGACGATCCGGGCGAACTCACCCGGCGCGATCGGGTCCGCGACGGGCTGGAGTTCGACCCCGAGGGGCGGGCGGTCCCGTACGACACCGGCTACATCAGCCTGGTGTACGACTCCACGGAGACAGAGGCTCCGGAGACGTTCGAGGGCCTGCTCGAAGAGGACCACCGCGGCGAGTTGATCGCCCAGAACCCGGGCCAGTCGACGACCGGACGGGCGTTCCTGTTGCATACGATCCACCGCTACGGCGACGACTACCTCGACTTCTGGGCGGACCTCCAGGAGAACGACGTCCGGGTGCTCGGTTCGTGGAACGACGCGTACTCGGCGTGGATGGGCGGGGAAGCGCCGATGGTAGTTTCCTACTCCACCGACCAGGTGTTCGCCAGCCAGGAGGGGGCCGACCTCGATGAACACCAGATCAGGTTCCTCGACGGCGAGGGGTACGCCAACCCCGAGGGGATGGCCCGCTTTACCGACGCCAACGCCCCCGACCTCGCCCAGGAGTTCCTCGCGTTCATGCTTCGGGCCGACGTCCAGGGGGAGATCGCCCAGCGGAACGTCCAGTTCCCGGCGACCGACGACGCCGAGCTTCCCGAAGAGTACTCCCAGTACGCTCACGAACCCCCGACGGCGGTGACGTTCGGCTACGACGAACTCGCCGAGGGGCTCGAGGGGTGGATCTCCGGGTGGGAGCGTCAGTTCGCGGGCAACTGATTTGTCGGTCGACGGGAGTCGTACTGACGTGACCGAGGAGTCGTCGGCGCCGCCGACGGACGACGCAGGAAGCGACACGGTGACCCAGCGGGCGTTCGCGGGGATCGAACGCTACGCGATCGGGCTCGGAGCCGCGGCGACGGGGCTGGTTCTCGTCGCCGTCTTTTATTATCCGGTCGCCACCGTGTTTCGCGAGGCCTTCTTCCCGGAAGGACTGCTCACCGGCTCTGTATTCGTCTCGATCCTGACGGATCCCTTTTATATGGGGGAGCTTGGCCGGCTCCTGTCGGGGGAGCCGCCAGGGGAAGTGCTGCGGCGGATCGCGAGCCCGGACCGCCAGCTCGGAATACTCGGCTTCACGGCGTACCAGGCGGCGCTGTCGACGGTCGCAAGCGTCGCGCTCGGCGTGCCGGCGGCGTGGATCCTCGCCCGCTTCGAGTTCCGCGGTCGGGAAACCCTGCGGTCGCTTACGATCCTCCCGTTCGTGCTGCCGTCGATCATGGTCGCTGTCGGCTTCGTGGCGACGTTCGGGCGAAACGGCACGCTCAACGCGATCCTGGGGACCGTCGGTGTCGGCCCCGTCGAGCTGATGTTCACGCTGGAGGCGATCGTGATCGCCCACGCCTTTTACAATGCACCACTGGTGGCGCGGGTCGTCACCGCCGCCTGGGAGGCCGTCGACGCCCGGGCCATCGAGACCGCCCGGTCGCTGGGGGCGTCCCCACACCGGGCGTTCCTCGACGTGGTCGCCCCGCAGCTGTACCCCGCCGTGTTGATGGGCGCGACGCTCACGTTCGTGTTCACGTTCGCGTCGTTCCCGATCGTGCTCGCGCTGGGGGGGTTCCAGCTGGCGACCGTCGAGGTGTTCATCTACCGACTGATCAGGGATCTCAACTATGCGGAGGCAGCCGGCCTGGCGATCCTGGAACTCGTCATCTCGCTGTCGCTCACCTACGCGTATCTCCGGTACGAGGCGGCAAACGCCGTTCGCCGCGGTGCGTCGGCACCGGGGCGGCGAAAGCAGCTGTTTCCCCGGACGTGGACGCCGACTGCCCTCCTCGAGCGGTTCGCTGTCGCCGGCTACGCCCTCCTCGCGGTCGCGGTGTTCGTGTTGCCGCTCGCCAGCATGATCTGGGCGAGCCTCACCGGCCCCGCAGGGTTCACGCTGGACCACTACCGGTTCCTCCTGGAGCGGCAGGCCACGGGGGCGGCATTTCAGGTGCAGCCGTGGCCGGCGGTCAGGAACTCGCTCGTGTTCGCGGTCGCGACGCTGGGCGTGGCGGTGCCGATGGGGCTCGTCGTCGCGGTCGCCACCACGCGCCGGTATCGGGGTCGGAAAGTCGTCGACGCGCTGGCAATGGCCCCGTTTGCGGTGTCGGGGATCATCGTCGGACTCGGGCTGCTCCGGGGACTCGTGTTCGGCGTCGAGATCGGCGGCTGGCGGATCACCGTCGCCGGCGCGGTCGCCATCGTCGCCGCCCACGCGGTGAGCGCCTATCCGTTCGTCACGCGCAACGTCGCCCCCGGCCTCGAGGGGCTGGATCCGGCGTTGACCGAATCGGCGCGGGCGCTGGGGGCCTCCCGGGCCCGGGCACTCGTGGACGTCGAACTGCCGCTCGTGTGGCCCGGCGTCGTCGCGGGCGCCGCCTTCGCGGTCGCGATCAGCATCGGAGAGTTCAACTCCACGATCGTCCTCGCGACCGGCACCGACAGCTACACGATGCCGGTCGCCGTCGAGCGGTATCTCGGCCGGCGGCTCGGTCCCGCGACCGCGATGGGGGTCGTCCTGCTCGCGGTGACGAGCGCCAGTTTCATCGTCGTCGAACGGCTCGGGGGGTACGTACGACACTGATGACTCGCGAACGGACGCCCCGCGGGAGCGGAAAGAACCCGGAAGGGAACGCCCCAACGGCGGTCGAACTCGACGGCGTCACCCGGACCTACGGCGAGACCGTCGCGCTCCGTGACGTCTCGCTTTCGGTCCGGGAGGGGGAGTTTTTCACCCTCGTGGGACCGTCCGGCTGCGGGAAGACCACGACGCTGCGTTTGATCGCCGGCTTCGAGTCGCCCACCGCAGGGACGATCCGGATCGGCGGGGCAGACGTGACCGGCGTCCCCCCCGAATCCCGGAACATCGGCGTCGTGTTTCAAAACTACGCGTTGTTTCCCCACATGACCGTCGGGGAGAACGTCGGCTACGGGCTTCGGTTTGCGGATCCGCCCGACGGAAAGTCCAGGGGAGAACGCGTCGCTGAACTGCTCGAACTCGTCGATCTCCCGGGACTGCAGAACCGAAAGCCGGAGTCGCTTTCCGGCGGGCAACAACAGCGCGTCGCGATCGCCCGGGCGCTGGCGCCGGGGCCGGAGCTGCTGTTGCTCGACGAGCCGATGAGCGCCCTCGACGCCCGGTTGCGCGAACGGCTCCGACTGCAGGTAAAGCGGATCCAGACCGAACTGGGGATCACCACCGTCTACGTTACCCACGACCAGGAGGAGGCGCTGTCGATCTCCGATCGAATGGCGGTGATGCAGGACGGCCGGCTCGAACAGGTCGGGGAGCCGCGGGCGGTGTACCGCCGGCCCGACACCCGGTTCGTCGCGGAGTTCGTCGGCGACAACAACGTCTTCGTCGGCGAGGTCGTCGGCGAGGCGGTCGCCGATCCCGGTGACGGCGCGGGATCGACCGGCGCGCAACTGGACGTCGACGTCGACGGCACTCGGTTTTCCATCGCGACCGACGGAGATCCGGCGATCGATCCGCCGGCGACGGGGTCACGGGCCGTGTTCTGCGTTCGTCCGGAGGCGATGGAGCCGAACGCGGCCGAAAACCGCTTCGACGCGCGTGTCACCGGGACGGAGTTCCTGGGCGAAACCACCAGAATCCACCTGGAGTGGCGCGGGCGGGAGCTGCTGCTCAGGACGGCGGAACCGCTTTCGGGGGAGGTGACCTTCGGGTTCGACCCCGACGGGGCACATCTCGTCGAGATCGACTGAAAACTGGGTGTGTCACCGTCGGACGGAGTCCAGGGGTCAGACCGGAGACCGACAGATCAGCGGAACCCGGCCAGTTCGCGAAGCAGCGCGTTCTCCGCCTCGGCGACGGCCCCGTCTTTGAGCCCGAGCTCCGCGTCGTCAGTCGCCTCCAGCGCCGACAGCGCAGTCTCCTTGTCGGGAACCACCGACGGATGCTCCCTGGCGAAGGCGACCAGCGCCACGTGTGCGTACGTCCTGACGCCGTCGTCCGGGTCCGAGAGGGTATCCACGAGCGCCATCGACGTCCGGGGGAACCGCTGGGGTGTCGCCGCGAGCAGGTTGCCGGCCGCGATCGCGGCGCCCGTTCGGATCCGTTCGGACGCCGCCTCCATCGCCGCCGCGATGGGGCGGTCGGCGTCGCCGATCGCGTCCGCCTTCACGTGACCGACCTCCGCGACGAGCGCGAGCGACGCCGCCCGCAGGTCCTCGTGGTCGGAACCCAGCCGGCGGATCGCCGGTTCGAGACCCTTTGCCGCCGCGTCCTCGTGGCAGGAGCCGAGCTGCGCGAGTGCCCGGATCCCGAGATACGAGAGTTCCGGCTCCCGCCTGTCCGCAAAGGCTGCGAGGTCGTCGGCCCACACCTCGAACTCGCGGGGGCGACGCTCGCCGAGCCACGCCAGCGTCTCGCCGGCCATCTCCCGGACGTCCGGGTCGCCCTCCGACGCCAGAACGAGCAGGTCGCCGACCCTGTCGCCCGCCGCGGTGGGGTCCCGATACACGAGTTCGTGGACGCGAACCGCGTACTCCCTCGGGGAGAGTGACGTCTCTTCGGATCCGGATTCGGTCCGGATCCCGTCGTCGTCCGTGCGATACCGATCCGTAGCGCTGTCGCCGGCGGCCCCGTCCGCAGTCGTTCGAACGGGGACGTCGTCCGGATCGACGACCAGACCCTGGACCTGATCGAACGACGGGTGGGTCGGAGCTCCGCCGTCGGTTCGATCAGGTCGGTCAGTCGATCCTTCCGTCTCGGGGTCCGGTCGCGCGTCCGGACCCGGTCCCGGTGCCGGCATTACGTGATCACACCCATCCTCTCGTCGAGATACTGACGCTTACAGTTTAAAGGTTTGTCAGACGTTCTCGGGAACGATAATTCGACGGGGAGGGCCAATCACGCACGGCGTCGGAACGAAACGACCGTCCCGACGACGTCCTGCCCGTCGATCGTCTCTGTGGTCACGTTCAGCCCGAGCGTCTCCTCGGGGTCGAGCACCTCGTGGGTGAGCGCCTCGAGGTCGTCGGCGCTCGCGTCGCCCTCGAGCACGACGATCCGCACGCGATCCCGATTGACGCTCACTTCGGCGACGTCGTAGCCGTTCGTCTCGAACGTCTCCCGCAACGCGGTCTGCAGTTCCGTCATAGAGGGACTGACAGCCCCCTCGGACAAAAACTTCCGTGCTCGGGGCGGCATCGTCCGAGGGCCGAACGGACGGTCTTATACGGCCGGACCGCGAAGAGACGGGAAATGATATTCGAGGACCTCCCGACGACGCCGCGAGCGGAGGAACTCATCGACAAAGCGTTCTCCCGGGCGGCGCGGTCCGGCCGCGCGAAGAGCGGCCTGGAGGCCCAGCAGTCGATGCTCACGACGGCGGGCAACATTCTCTCGGACAACCTCGAGAACGTCGTCACCGCCTGGCCCGACTTCGAGTACGAGGTCGATCCGTTCTACAGGGAACTCGCCGACGCGATCGTCGGCGTCGACGAACTCCGCCAGTCGCTGTCGCGGATCACCTGGGCGAGCCGACAGGTGGGCTCGATCCGCAACGAGTACCAGTCGAAGCTCCGGAAGACCGACGTCGACACCGCACGGAAACAGCGCAAGCAGGCGTTCGCCCGGATGGCTGACGTGGTCCGGCAGATCGAAGACGACCTCGAACTGGTCGGGGAGGCCCGCGACGCGTTGAAGAACCTCCCGGACGTTCGGGCCGACGAGCCCGCGATCGTCGTCGCCGGCTATCCGAACGTCGGCAAGTCCTCCTTCGTCAACGACGTCACGCGCGCCTCCAACGAGATCGCGCGGTACCCCTTCACCACGAAGGGCGTCCAGCTCGGCCACTTCACACGGGGCCACATCAGGTACCAGATCATCGACACCCCCGGGTTGCTCGACCGCCCCGAGGAGGAGCGAAACGAGATCGAACAGCAGGCAGTCAGCGCGCTGGAACATCTCGCCGACGTCGTGGTGTTCCTCGTCGACGCGAGCGGGTCGTGTGGCTATCCGCTCGAATCGCAGCTCGCGCTCCGAGACGAACTCGAAGAGCGGTTCTCCCGTCGCGGGATCGAGCTCATCACCGTCTGTAACAAAAGCGACCGGTCGACCGACGTCGATGCGGACGCCTACATGAGCGTCGAGACCGGCGAGAACGTCGAACGGGTGCTCGAGATGGCCGCAGACGCTGTCGAGTTCGAGGGAGAGCTCCCGCCGTCCCGGCAGGAGTGACGGTTCCCATCCGGCGCCCGAAGACCGCACCAGAACGTCAGGTCGTTTCTCGCTGGACGTAACGCACTTCGACGGTGACGTCCGTTCCGGTCACCGCCTCGATGCGGGTGTCGAGCCGTTCGGCCAGCGGCCCGGGGGGTTCACCTGGTGGATAGCCGACAGTGACGACGACGCGTTCGGTGTCCAGCGGCGGGATCGTCCCGGTCCGTCGGACATCGACCCCCACGAGCGACAGCGATTCGTCGACCGCGGCGAGTTCGTCGGCTACCCCGTCGCGGATCTCCTGTTCGGTCGTGGCTGCGGCGTAGCCGTCGTAGGTGACGCCGCCGAGGAACATCGACAGGAGCGCGATCGCCGCCGCGAGGACGGCCGCCCGCTTGAGCATCGCCGACCGGGCACGATCGGCCCGGAACCAGCTTTCGGGGCGGTATCCCTCGTACCACAGCACCAGCAGGGCGGCGAAGTTGATCGACAGCACGTTCACGAACACGAGGATCGTGGATCCGAACGCGAGCGTCGGGTCCATGTAGGCGATCCCCAGCCCGGCGGTTGCGGCAGGCGGGATGAGCGCGACCGCGATCATCACGCCCACGAGCGCCGAGGAGACGCCGGTCGTGAGCGACAGGATCCCCGCGACGCCGGCTCCCAGCGCGACCGCCAGCGCGAGCACGTTCGGGGCGACCCGCTCTGCGACCTCGGAGAGTTCGAGGAGATCCAGCCCCGGCGGAACCAGGTTGGCCGCCCGCAGAAAACTGGCGAACAGCGCGCTCGCACCGATCGAGAGCCCGATCCCCAGCGCTTGCATGCGAACGCCCTGGCGGAACAGTTCGTTGTCGTCGACGACCGTGCCGACACTCGCGGACATCGCCGGGCCGATCAGGGGGGCAATCACCATCGACCCCACGACGGTCGCCGGAGAATCGAGCAGCAGCCCGGCGGTCGCGATCACGGCCGAGACGACCGTCATGATCACGTACGTCGGGGTCGAGCGCGCCAGCTCTTCGGCCTTGGTCGTGAGCTCCTCGCGGGCGATCAGCTCGTCGCTGTGGTCGTTCTCCTCGGCGTACTTCTCGGACAGCTCGTCGTAGTGTCGGGAGATGACCGTCTCGGCGCTGACGATAACCGTGTACGTCGAGTCGTCGATTCCGACCTCGCGAAGCTGTTCGAGGACGTGTTCGACTGCCGACTTCGGGATCGGGAACGTTACGACCGAAGTGGCCTCCCGGCCGCTCGTCTCGTCGGTCAACACGTAGTCGATTCCCTCCTCCTCGAGCGTCTCGAGTACCGCCTGCTGTTTGCCCGACGGGATCGTGACCTGAACGAGTCGCACACCCTCGGCTTCGACGCCCCGGATATAGAAAACCCCGGTCTATGGGGGTTATACCAGCAATCGACAGCCACGGCCCCCGATGTGGCCAATACTGACCCGCCCGACACGTTTATCCGGTTCTGTTCCAAATGAGGGTTCACATGGCCTCACAGGCGATTGATCGCGTTCCGCGACGGTAGAACCGACCTTTTCTCGATCAGTGTAGCGTGCGTTCGTCGGGCCGCAAGCGACGGCCGGCGTCGGAGAGGACGACTACAGGAGGACGAGTTATATGAGTGACGACCAGCGCCGCCGCGAGGAGGCGACAGACGACAGGAGTGTAGTGACGAAAGATGACGGATCCGAGACGGCCGCGGACACGGCCGCGGACACGGCCGTCCCCGACGGTGGTGCGGCGTCGGCCGGTTCCGGTGTGAGGTCCACCCCGGAGCAGTCGTCGACGCCGGCCGTGATCCGCGCCGGTCTCGACGCCGTGGCGCTCAAGCCCACCGAGTGTGACGTCCGCCGAGCGCTGGCGGTCCCGCTGGAGCGGGTGATGATCGACTACGAGGGCCTCGAAGAGGCGCCCGATCCGTCGACGCTTTCGGCGCTCGCGAACGAAAAACAGGTGCGAGAAACGACGCCGGTACGGGCCGACGGCTACGATCCCCTGGGCGACGACAGTCGGGTCGCTGCGCTCCCGTCCGGCGTCGGGCGCGTGATCGTGGCCGGACATCCCGCGTACCTCTCCGAGGAAGAGAAACGACGCACCGTCGCACCGCGGTTCGCCGCGGCGAGGGAAGACGCACAAGACGCGTGGATCGGCACCGAAGGCGTCGAGCGGCTCGCACTCGCGGCCGGCGGGACCCAGTACGAACTGCTCTCGCGGTCGACCGAACGCGACCTCCGGGCGCTCCGTGCGGCGGGGTTCGACGGCGAGATCGCGGTGTACGCGCCGACTGTGCTCACCGACAACGAGGACGAGGTCCTCGACGCCGTCGGCGCGTACGCCGCCCGCCGAAAACCCGTCTCCCGGGCGCTCCCGGACGGTGCTTCGAGCGACTCGTCGGCGACGGGCCGGGCACGCGAGGTGCTGTCGGCCGCCGTACGGGACTACGCACTCGTCGGCGAGCCCGAGACGGTCCGGGAACGCGTCGACGCGCTCCGGGCGGCCGGCGCCGACGTCGTCGTCGGCTATCCCGCACGCGACGTCGACGAGTTCTGTCGGTGAGACGGGCCTCGATCCGGTCACTCGATCCGCTCTAGGAGACCATCGACGATCGTCTTCGCGTCGGGGGACGGCTCCCCCTCGCCGACGGTCGGGTCCCGCCCGTCGAACGTCTCGTGGACGGCGGCGACGCCGTCCGACAGCGTCTCCAGACCGTAGCCGCCCTCGAGAACGAACGCGAGCGGTGTGGAAGTCCGATCCCCGAACCGACGGAGGAGCTGTGTGAACAGCGCGTACCCCTCCGTCGAGACGCGCATCCGGGAGATCGGGTCGTGTCTGTGGGCGTCGAAGCCCGCCGAGACGATCAGGAGGTCCGGATCGAACGACTCGAAAGCCGGTACGACCGCCTCGGTGATCGCATACTCGTAGTCGGCGTCGTCGGCGCCGGCCGGGAACGGGACGTTCAGCGTTGATCCCGCGCCCGAACCGGTGCCGGTTTCGTCGATCTCCCCGGTGCCGGGGTAGAGTCCGTCCTCGTGGATCGAAGCATAGAAGACGTCCCCACGATCGTAAAAGAGGTCCTGTGTGCCGTTGCCGTGGTGGACGTCCCAGTCGAAGATCGCAACACGCTCGACGGACGTCGAATCCAGCGCCGTCTGTGCGGCAATGGCGGCGTTGTTGAAGAAACAGAACCCCATCGCGTCGTCCTCGATCGCGTGATGGCCCGGCGGCCGGCCGAGCGAGAACGGGGTCTCCCGTCCGTTGGCGCCGTCCATCGCCTCCCTGACAGCCCACTGGGCGAGTCCAGCCGACGCGAGCGCGGCCTCCCAGGTGGCCTCGCTGGCGACGGTGTCGGCGTCCCAGTTGCCGCCGCCGCGATCGGCGAACTCCTGGACTTCGTCGACGTATGCCGGGGTGTGAACCGCAGCCACAGACTCCCTGTCGGCCGGGGAGGCCTCCCGATAGACGACGCCGTGTCGTTTCGCGAGCCGACGCCGGATCGCGCGAAGCCGGTCGGGGTTCTCCGGATGACGCGGGCCAGTGTCGTGGTCGAGACACGTCTCGCTGTAGCCGAATTGCATCACTCGAATAGCGAGAAGTACGTCCGGATGTCTTCCGCCTGGACCGTCCGTCTGTCGGCGTGGCGAGCGAGCGTGGCGGCTGCGGCGGCGACGTTGTCGGCGTAGTCCTCGAGAACGTCCGCGAGCGCGATCCGCGCGTCCATCGACACCCGATAGGAGTCGTCGATCCGGAGTCGAGCGATCCGGTCCACGGGAGCGATCGGAAGGGTGAGGTCCTCGCGGTCGATCACCTGCTCGACGCCGAAGTCCGACGCCATCAACGTCTTGCGACCGTCTGCGGTCGCCTCCTCTGCGGCGTCGACGGCGAGAGCGGCCCCGTGGTCCTGTATCCGGCGGGCCAGCTCCTCGGCCGCGCCGGCGCTCACGCGGAGGTCACCGGCGTTGCGCCGGATGACCGTATCCACGGGAGCGAACGGCAACTCGACACTCATACACCAAAACCCGTTCGTCCCGGGTATAATCCTTTCCGTTGGCGAAGTTTGCGCCGTCGGGCCCCTTCGTGGGTCGAACCGGATCGACGACGGGTGCCGGCGCTTCGGCTCAGAACACTTCGTCGGCGTCGATCTTCCCGTTCCGCTCCTCGCCGCGAACCGTCACTTCCTCGCCGAGACGGAGCGTCGCGTCCGTCTCGACGTTTCGGGTCGTTCGCCCGTCGTCGAGGACGACCGGGTTCCCCGCCTGAACGACGGTTCCCGTAAACTCGACTGTCTCGCCGGCGTCAGCCCCGGCGTCGGGTGCGGTCTGGGTCGTCCCGTCCGTGGTTCCTGCGTTCGTGGATCCCGCCTTCGTGGATCCCTCGTCGGCGAACGCCGAGAGGCCCCCCGCCGCGTCCCCAGTTCCGCCGGCGTCGCCGGCGACCGCCTGCGCCTCGCTGGTGGGAGAACCAGCGGAGGTCGCGTCCCCGGCGGCCGGCTCTTCGTTCAGGACGGTCACGGTCGAGCGCCAGTTGGCGGACGCCTCGAGATCGTCCTGCCAGCCGTCCTGGATCTCGGCGTCGGTCACCAGGAGGTGATCCGCGAGATCGACGTCGGCGTCGGCCTTCTCGCCCCACAGCGCGACCCGGATCTCGCCAGTCTCGTCTTTGATTCGGACGTTGCGAACCTGGCCCTGCGAGCCGTCGTCCCGGTCGAACGTCCGTTTGGGATCCGTCTCGACGACGCCCCCGGCGATGTCGGCGGTCTGGTCGATTTCGAGGTCGGCGATGTCGGTCGTCTCCGGGACGTACTCGACGTCCTCGTCGACGCGTTCGACGTCGCCCCGGGAGCCGACGTGGAGTTCGAGGTCGCCGTCGCGCTCCCGAACGTAGCCGTCGACCACCTCGACGGTTTCCCCCGGGTCGAACTCCTCGACCAGGTCGGCCTGTTCGTCCCACAGCGTCACCCGCACGCGGCCGGTCTCGTCCCCCAGCGTGAGGTTTGCGACCTTTCCTTCCGAGCCGTCGTCCCGATCGAACGTCCGGACAGAATCCGTATCCAGCACCTTGCCGACGAGGTCGACGTCCGACCGCCCCAGCGCGAGGTCCTCGACCCGGTAGGTGTCGAGGACTTCGACATCGACCTCGGCCTCCTCGTCGGGTTCGACCTTGTCGACGCTCACCTCGACCCCGTCGTAGCCGTCGGTCGGCCGGCCGGCGATCCGGAGCACCTGGCCGACCTCGAGCTGGTCTTCGGCCGCACCGGCGGCTTCGTCCCACAGCGAGATCCGGATTCGCCCCGTCTCGTCGGCGACCTCGACGTTGCAGACCCGCCCGTCCGGTTCGTCCTCGCCGTCACGCTCGAACGTCCGGACGTCGCCGATCGAGACGACCTTGCCGAGGAACTTCACCTCGTCCATCCCCGGCTCGATGTCGGCGATGCCACTCACCTCCTCGTCGCGGAGGTCGTGCGCGATCAGCATCGCCGCCGTCTCCTCGTCGGCGAGCCCGCCCATCTGCTCGACTTTCTCCTCGACGGCGGCCCGGAACTCCTCGAGCGGGACGTCCGTTTCCAGCTCCTCGTAGACGTCCTCGATCACACCCATAGTCGTACACACAGGCAGGAAGAGACGCCGCTTAAGCGTTGCCGTTGGCCGGTCGAGGCGCCGGAGTCTCGCGGTTGTATCGTGATCGATCGTCGCATCGAGACGGGTTGGTTCGGGATCACTTTTGAACCCTCGCGTCCGACAGTCGCAGTTTCCCCGTCGGTCCGGTGGATGTCGACGCCGACGTCCAAACTACGACCCGACCACATCCAGGTCACGTCCCGGACCGTAACCGTCTTAAGTCGACCCCGGATAGGTAGGAGTGAGTCCGGGTAGGGTAGTGGACTATCCTCTTGGCTTGCGGAGCCAGGGACCGGAGTTCAAATCTCCGTCCGGACGTTCTCTTCACTCACTTCGTTCGTTACGTTCACGTCCGGACGTGCCCCACGCTCACTTGCGTTCGCGTGGGACTCCGTCCGGACTTTTCTGGCGGGTAACTGGACACTCGCTTGCGTTTGCGCGGGTCTCGGGCCGGAAGCGACTCTACGGTAGTAAATAAGTGCTTTTGTCGATATTTTCGGCACGTATCGAAATACTCCGGCCTTTTATCGATACCTGTATAACAGAAATGATCATAATCACACACGTCAGCTTAACAACCGGATTTAAATACATTAGGTGAAACGTCATACTCGGATCATGGGACTGTTTAGCAGCGACTCGTTTCCGTGCACGGTCTGTGGATCGGAAGTGACGAAGGATCTCGGAGGGCGATGTCCGAACTGCGGCGCAGCGTATCACTCGCAGTGTCTGAAAAACATCGGGAACGTAAAAAAGAAGAATCGGCTCATCAGGGGCGACAAGATCAAAATCAAATGTCCGAACTGCGGGAAGGTCGGGAAGTGGTGACCTGACTGCTCTCGACGCGATCCGAAGCGGGAGAGGACAGTCGATCGACACTCACAGAACGACAGGAGAGCCACCGGAGCGGTCGAACGCGGGACCCGATCACGCTTCGGGCGCCGTCAACCCCCGAGCAAGCGCGACGATCGCGAGTTCCCTGACTTCTTCGTAGTACCCCTCCCGGTAGGCATCTAATTCATCTCTGTGTACCGCGAGATAGCCGATCGTCCCCATCACACCGAGAACGGTCTCCGGCTCGTACTCCGAAAACCGCCCGTCGCTTCGCTCCTGGAGTGATTCGACGATCGGCACGTAGTCGGCCAGTTGTTCGGTTCCCAGTTCCTCGAGGAGCTCGGGGGAGATGCTGTTGAGAAGTTCCTCGCGGTACTGGATCAACGGATTCGTTTCGGCGAATTCAGCGTACAGCCGAAATAACTGTTCGAGCCCACCCCGTGGATCAGTGAGCCCTTCCAGTTCGCGTTCGACCTCTTCGAGGAACTCGTCGCTTTCCCGCTGGACGACCTCTACGTACAGTTCGGCTTTCGAGTCGAAAAAGAGGTAAAACGAACTCTTCGCGATCCCGACCGGCTCCGTGACGTCTTTCACGTTGGTCTTGTGGGGGCCATACACCCGGAGCAGTTCCCGACCGGTCTCGACGAGGCGGTCCTCGATCCGTGTCCGCTCCTCGTCGCTGAACCCGTGCATGCGGTTTCCTCGGTCCGTGACTTCAAAAACGAACCGGTTATGAGTCAAATCTCCGTGGGATTTCGAGTCAAATGTCCCGACGGACGAAGATGCCGACCGCGAGAAGTACCAGAAGAAGAAACGCGGAGAGCAGGATTGCGGCGTCGAGGAACGCGTACTCCTCGCGGACGAGGATCGCTGTCTCGTCGTAATACCGGCTCGGGGTGAAGTAGCCGACCCACTCGTAATCCGAGGCCATGTTGGAGGTGCCCTCGATCAACCAGAGAACGAACACGAGCCCGAGCGCCGTGGATTGAGCGGTGCGTTTGCGGTCGATAACGACCGACAGCAGGATCCCGATCCCGGCACACACCAGCAGGTACGGGACGCTGAGCAGGTGAACCATCGCGATCGCAACGCCGTCGATCGGTTCCTCGATGAGACGCGACCCGACGTAGACGATGACCGGAACGACGGTGTTCAACACGACCAGCGGGACCCAGAAGGCGGCGATCTTCTGGACCAGCACCGATTCCCGGGAGACCGGGTTCGCAAGCGTGAGGTCCATCTTGCGGTCCTCGATGTCCCCCGCGATCATCCCGGCACCGACGTACGCGAAGTAGATCCCGAGCAGGATCACCCAAAAGAAGGAGTACACCTCCGCGGCGATGAACCCCTCGATCGTGTGGATCGCCTCGATCCCGAACAGGTCGAACATCGCCTCCGGAAACGCCTCGAAGAGCTCTTCCGCCTCCTCGCCACCCAGTTCGGGAAACATCGAGAAGTACAGAACCGAAAGCAGCGCGAACACGACGACCAGCACGACGGAACTCCGCTGGAGCCGCCTGGACTCGGAACGAAGGATGGCCGTCACGTCGAAATCCCCCCAGATACGTCAGAAAATCCCCCGGGCACGTCAGATGTCCCTCCGCGTGAAGATCACTGTGGCGACGCCGAGCAGGGCCAGAAACGCCACGAGGAGAACCGCGGCGTCGAAGAACGCGTACTCGGCGTGGAGAAGAATCGCCGACGGGTCGTAGTATCGGCTCGGCGTGAAGTCGCCCACCCACTCGTAGTCCGGTTGCATGAGCGAGATCCCGTCCACCAGCCAGAGCATGAAAACCAACCCCAGCGCGGTGACCTGTGCCCGCCCGACCCGATCGAAGACGACCGAGAAGACCACCCCGATCCCGGCACACACCAGCAGATACGGGACGCTGAGCAGATGGACGAGTCCGACGTCGGAAAGTGCAAGCGGTTCGCCGACCAGTCGCGATCCGACGAACATCACGGCCAGCAGGCCGGCGTTCAGCGCGACCAGCGGAACCCACAGCGCGGCGACCTTCTGGACCAGTACAGACTCCCGAGACACCGGATTCGCGAGTGTGAGATCCATCTTCCGGGACCGAATGTCCCCGGCGACTAGACCCCCGCCGACGTACGCGAAGTAGACCCCGCCGAACAGGATCCAGACGAACGGATAGACGTAGCCTCCGGCGAACCCCTCGATTGTGTGCATCTCCTCGAACCCAAGCATGACAAGTATGTACTCCGGATACACCTCCTCGATCAGCTCCGCCTCCTCTTTCATCGCCGGAAAGATCGCGAGCATGAACGCGGTTAGCATCGCGAACACGCCGGTCAGGATGAGCGATCCCCGACGAAGCTTTCGGGACTCGTCGAGAACGATGGCCGTCATAGCAGTTCCGAGGTCGAGTCGTCCCCGTTTGAGCCCTCACCGATCGAGTCGTCCCCGTTTGAGCCCTCACCGATCGAGTCGTCCCCGTTTGGAGCCCCCTCGGCCGAATCGCCGGGGGACGCCTCGTCCGTGTAATAGTGTTTGAAAATCGTATCCAGCTGCGGATCCCCGATGTTGGCGTCCTCGATCTCGAACCCCACGAGATGTTCCAGAAGCGCTTGCGGCTCACCCGTGTAGGTGAAATGCACCGATCGGTCGACCACGTCGACATCGATCATCCGGTCGGTGACGAACGCGTCCTCGTCGACGGGTTCGGCGAAGTGTACTCGGACCTCCTTGCCGCTCCGTTGGAGCAGGGCGTCGATGTCCTCGAGCGCGACGATCTCCCCGTTCCGAATGATGCCGACGCGATCACAGACGCGCTGGACCTCGCTGAGAATGTGCGAGGAGACGAACAGCGTCTTTCCGGCCTGACGCTCCTCCTCCATGAAGAGATGCAGCCGATCCTGCTTGAGCGGATCCAGCCCGGAGGTCGGCTCGTCCATGATCACCAGTTCCGGATCGTGCATGAACGCCTGAACGATACCGAGCATCCGGCGGTTCCCCGCCGAATAGGTCTCGACCGGCTGGTCCAGCGGCGGGTGAAAAAGCTCCAGCAGCTCACCCCGACGTTCGTCCCCGCGCATCCGAGCGAAGTAATCGAGCACCTGTCGACCGGTGAGTTGCTCGTCGAACCCGAGCGTGTCGGGAAGATAGCCGAGCTCGGACTTTACCTCGGTCAGCGCGTTCCGGTTTCGAATGTCCGCGCCGAGAACCTCCGCGGTCCCGGACGTCGGGGTGATGAGCCCGAGCAACATCCGGATCGTCGTCGTCTTGCCCGCGCCGTTGGGGCCGAGATAGCCGAAGATCTCCCCGGGTTCGATGTCGAAGGAGACGCCGTCGTTCGCGAGGACGTCCCCGTAACGTTTGGTGAGGTCGGTCACGCGGATGGCAGGCTGACTCACGGGGGTCACCTCCGGTAAAGCCACACGAACGCCGCGACGACGAGGATCATCACGGCGATGAATGCGATGATCTCTATCGCGAGCACCGGCTCGTCCGGGTCCTCGGTCACCGAGACGGAGACGGTGAGTGGTCTCACAGTCTGCGTTTCGTCGTCGGGGTCGAGATATTCGACGTCGATGACGGCAGGGTACTGGCTGGGAGGCGCATCGCCGTCGACTTCGAGATCGAACGCGACCCGGTCGGTCTCCCCGGGCGCAAGGGAGGGGACGATCGTGGTCGTAAAGTCGCTCTCGAGGGGGTCCTCGACGGCGAGGCGAAGCCGGACGTCGCGTATCTCGACGTCCCGCTGGTTTGTCACCTCGAGAGCGAGCGCTCCTTCCCCGCCGGCGACGAACGTCGGGTCGAGGGCCGTCACCGAAACCGCGTCCCGGCGCTCGGCGACGGGGACGCGCACTGGGTCAATCACCGACCGGTCGTGACCCGCTGCGGTGCGGTAGGTGGTCGTCACGTCGATCCGCTGTGGCGTGGCGTCGGTCCCCGCCGGCACCACCGCCCGGAACCGGAATTCGGCCGCCTCGTCGACCTCGAGATCGCCGACTGCGTAGCTCCGACTCCGCGGCTCGACGGTACCCTCACCGAGCGTCACCGTCACGCCCTCGACTGCGACGGGGCCGTCGTTCCGGACAGTGCCGACGATTTCGCCGGTTTCACCGATCCGTAGCGTCGACTCCTCGAGACGCACGTCGAACTCCTGCTCGTCGATCGGGACGCTCACCGGCTCGGTCGCCACCCGGTCACGGTCCCCGTCGGTCCGGTAGGTCGTCGACAGATCGATCCGCTGTGGGGCGGTGTCGGCGGCCTCCGGAACCGCGACCCGCAGACGGAAGGTGGCCGATTCGTCGACGGCCAGATCGCCGACTGCGTACGGACCCCCCTGTACCTCCAGCGACCCTTCCGCGGGCGCGATCGAGACGCCCTCGACCGGCAGCGGGCCGTCGTTTCGCACCGTTCCCGTGATCGTCCCCACCTCGCCGACCCGCAGGGTCGACTCCTCGATCTCGAACGCGAAGCCCTGTGGATCAAGCGGGGTGAAGCCGACCGAGAGACCGTCCTCGACCCCACGGATCCCGTCGGGATCAGTGAACTGAACCGACCCGTCGAGCGAGTAGTTCCGGACCGTGGTTCCCTCGCGAACGACGACGTCGTATTCGAGGACCGTCGATTCTCCCGCTTCGAGTCGGTCGACACGCGCGGTGTCGCGTTGCGCCTCGCCGAATCCAACGTTCGGACTGGTCGACTCGAGGGGGACTGCGAGTTCGCTTGCGGGCTCCTCGCCCGTGTTTTCGACCTCGACTGCGACTGTTCCGGTTCCCCCGATCTGGACGTTGCTTTCGATCCCGTGAAGCTGGAACCGGGGTCGATCCTCGACCCTGACGTCGATCGTCCGGGTCACCCGCCGCGTTCGCTCCTGAATGACGCCGCTTCCGGGATCCGACTGGGCCACGTACGAGTAGCGCAGCCGGACGTCGAGCGAGTACGTGCCCGGTTCGACGCCCTCCGGGACGCGCACCGCAATGGGGACCGAGCGTACGTCGCCGTCCCGGAGCGATCCGATCGACTGCCGTTCGGTTTCGACCGCAAACGGCGTCCCGCCGTCCCGGACTTCGATCTGGACGCTACGGGCCGTGGTCACTTCGTCCCGCTGTGCGCCGGGACCCCACCGCTGGGTCCCGTCGTTGGCGACCTGGACGTCGAGTTGGGTGGTCTCGCCCGGCTCGAGGGTCGGGTTCGGGGCAAACACGGAAAGCGCCGGTTCGCCGCTCACGTACTGTCCCTGTGCCTGGACCGCGCTTATCCCCGCCAGCGATCCGACCACGACGACCGCCACGAGCGCCAAAACCGTCCGACTGCGCATCTACGGCCACCTCGAAACGGCAGACGTCGCCCAGCCACAGGCAGAACACTGGCCGCGTTGCCGCCGAGCGTGGAGCACCATATCCGACTCTTGAATTGATAACTAGATATCTTTTCTGGTCATGCAGGCGGCTCCGTCGCGAGTATCAAAACAGGTCACGAGTTCGTCCCGCCGAAGGATTATTGCCCGTCGTTTCCGAACCCGAACCATGTCCCGTCGTAACAACCGGATCCCGGTCGAATGTGGCTGCACCCGTTGTATGTACAACCAGAGCAGAACGTGCAACTTCCAGGGTCGACTCCAGATTAACGGCAACGGCGAGTGTGCGAGCAAAGACGAGCGACCAGGGGGCGGCGGTCCCGGACCGTTCGGTGACGACTGACTCCCGACGCCAACGTTGATTAGTCGGGGTTCCCACCGTCAGGTATGCCGCCGACCGAGGAGATCAAGTGCACAAATGTGGACTGCTTTCTGGACATGTGGGAGAACCACTACACCTACGACGTTCCCGAGGACCACTCGGTTGCCGACATGTCGTGTCCGGTGTGTGGCGGGACCGACTGCCTCGAACGGATCGAACTGTAGGGGCAGTCGGAGAGTGTTGATCCCGCTCGAGACACCCCTGTTCCCGGGGTAGCTCAGTTCCCGAGGCACCTCCGTTTCACCCGGGGCGCTACGGGCCAATCCTGTCGAGGATTATAAATGCGCTGCGACCCTTGTTTCGGACGTATGCAGCCTCCCGAAACCGGAGTCGGTTCCGTCCACGACACGATCGGTTCGCGTCGGCCGTTCTCGCCGTCCAACCACAATGGCTCCCCGAGGTGGATGCCGTGAATCGGCTCACCGAACTGGGTAGCTCGGCGGTCCGCACCGTGCTGGAACGGGTCGGCCGCGGTATCGGCCGGTACCAGGAACGGCGTCCGCTCGAACACGACCTGCTGGAATCGGAGGAAGAGTACCTGATCGTCTTCGACGCCCCGGGCGTCGCGAAGGAGGACGTCCAGGTCCAGTTCATCGACGACACGGTCGAGGTCCGCCTCGAACGGTTTCGCCCGTTCCACGAGGGGTTCGAAATGCGGTTCCCGGGCCGCGGGCTGACCCTCACCGGCAGCGCGACGCTTCCCGAGGACGCCGACATCACTCCCGCCGGCGCGACGGCGACGCTCACTGACGCGGGCACGCTGAAGGTTCGGATCCGCAAGGACCCACGAATGACCGCTGTCGACGTCGAAGACGAAGTGGAATCGACCGACGAGTGACAATAATCATTATGGGGCCGGGACCCCGTCGCGGTTCCGGGTGAAGTCGACACCGAGCGGCGTGTCGGATTCGACGACAGCCGGGACTTATATTCTCCCCGCGTTAGCAGGCGAGTATGCAGCATCGATTGAGTCGCGGAGACAGCTCCAATCGTACCGAGAGGGGAACTCGAGGTGGGGACCGATCTTGGAGGGGTCGACGGTGACGCAGCTCGTGACGTTCGGCGAGACCATGCTCCGGCTCTCGCCGCCGAAAGGCGAGCGCCTCGAAACCGCAGACCAGTTCGACGCGGGGATCGGCGGTGCCGAGAGCAACGTCGCCGTCGCGGCGGCCCAGCTGGGCGTCGACGCGGTGTGGCTCTCGAAGCTCCCCGACTCCCCGCTCGGTCGGCGGGTCGCCCGCGAACTCCGGGGTCACGGGGTACGGACGGGCGTTACCTGGGACGACACCGAGGGAAGCCGCCTGGGAACGTACTACCTCGAATACGGCGGTGCCCCCCGCGGGACGAACGTCGTCTACGACCGGGCGGACGCGGCGATCACTACAGTATCGCCCGGTGAGCTGCCCGTTGAGGCGATTCAGGGGGCGTCGGTGTTTCACACCACCGGGATCACGCCCGCGCTCTCGGCGTCGACCGCCGAGACCACACGCGCACTGCTGGAGACGGCTGGTGAGGCCGGTACGACCTGCAGTTTCGACGTGAACTATCGGTCGAAGCTGTGGTCCCCGGAGGAGGCGCGGGAGACCTACGAATCCCTGTTCGAGCACGTCGACGTGCTGTTCGCCCCCGAACGGGACGCCACGCGGGTGTTCGGATACGAGGGGAACGCCGTCGAGATCGCCCACGGGATCGGCACCGACTACGACTTCGAGACGGTCGTGCTCACCCGCGGGGAAGCCGGATCGCTCGCCCTCCACGGCGGCGAACTCCACCAGCAGGGGACGCTGCCGGCCGACACTGTCGACGCGATCGGTACCGGCGACGCGTTCGTCGGGGGATTTCTCTCCAGGCGGATTCACGGCGGCGACGTCGACGAGTGTCTCGCGTACGGCGCTGGGGCGGCAGCGTTAAAGCGGACGGTCTCGGGCGACGTCGCGGTGCTCACCCATCGCGAACTCGTCGACGTTCTCGGCGACGAACGGGGCGACATCTCCCGGTGAAAGGACCGCTTCGAACTCGACACGGCACAGGTGTGCGCGACCGACGTCCACCCTCCACGTCGCTTTTTAAATAGCGGTCGTAAGATCGCCACATGAGTGAACGTTCCAGGAACGCGGACGAACGCGAAAACCGTCCCCACGTCGTCGTGATCGGGGCGTACGGGAGCGCCGGGGTCGCCGTGGCCGAGGGGTTGGCTCCCCACGTCGGCCGGGAGATCGGTCGGCTCACGCTCGTCGACGACGGCGAGCCCGGTGGTGGGCTGTGTATTCTCCGGGGGTGTATGCCGTCGAAGGAGGTGCTTTCGGCGGCCCAGCACCGGTATCAGGCGCGGTCAGACGAACGCCTCGACGAGGAGCCGCCGGGGATGGATCTCGCGTCGGTCGTCGACCGGAAGGACGGCCACGTCGCCGCGTTCGCACGCCACCGCCGGAAGGCAGTCCGGGACCTCGCCGACAACGACGGGGTCGAGTTCCGTCGGGGAACCGCTGCCTTCCTCGACGATCGGACGATCCTGATCGACGACACGGACGGAGAATCTGGACACGCCGGCGGAGACGAGGGACACGGCGGAGACGAGTCGGTGATCGACGCCGACTACGTCGTGATCGCCACCGGCTCCGTGCTGAACCGACCGGATCTTGCAGGCCTCGAGGCGGTCGATCCGGCCCGGTTGTACACCAGTGGTGACGTGCTCGACGCGACTGACCTCCCCGAGTCGGGAGTCGTGATGGGGTTCGGCTACGTCGGGCTGGAGCTGGTCCCGTATCTCGCGGAGGCGGGCGTCGACCTCACCGTCGTCGAGCACGACGCCCGACCCCTGGACGAGGCTGATCCGGCGTTCGGGGACGCCTTGCTCTCACTGTATCGCGAGGAGTTCGGCGTCCGAATCGTCACCGACGCCGCAGAGGACCGGATCGACCAGGTCGAGGGGGGTGTCCGGCTCGGGCTGGACACCGGCGAGACGGTCGAGGCGGAGGCGGCGTTCCTGTTTACCGGTCGGCGGCCGAACCTGGACGCTCTGGGGCTTGGTAACACGACATTGACCCCCGAGAACGGCTGGATCGACGCCACGATGCGGCCACCCGGCACCGAGCACACCTTCGTCGTCGGCGACGCAAACGCACGGGAGCCGATCCTCCACGTCGCCAAAGAGCAGGGGTACCACACCGCAGAGAACATCCTCGCACACGTCCGCGAGGAGCCGCTCGCACCGTATCGCAACGTCCACCATCACGTTGTGTTCTCGGGTGCAGGCGTCTACCCGTTCGCCCGCGTGGGACACACCGAGGAAAGCGCACGAGACGCTGGCTACGAGATCGCAGTCGCGACCCGACGGGCCGCTGACGACGGCGTGTTCGAAACGAAAGACGTTCCAGGCGGCCTGGCGCGGCTCGTTGTCGACGCCGACGACGGGACAGTGCTTGGCTACCAGGGGCTCCACTACCACGCGGACGTGATGGCGAAGACGATGCAGGTCGTCGTCGAACTCGGGCTGGACGTCCGCGAACTCCCCGACCGGGCGTACCATCCGACGACGCCGGAGATTCTCGACGGGTTGTTCCGGGAGACAGCAGCCGAGTTGCGGTCCTGAGGAGTGCTTTAAAACTGAAGTCGAACTGGAAACCGCGTATCCGAACCGGGAGCCGCTTCGCCGAACCGGAAACCGCTTATCCGAATCGGGAGCGCAACTCCGCGCGGAGGTCGTCGACGTCCAGCCCCTTCATCGCGAACAGCACGAGCAGGTGATAGACGAAGTCGGCGCTCTCGTGGGCCAGTTCGTCGACGTCGTCGTCTTTGGCCGCGAGCAGGATCTCGGTCGCCTCTTCGCCGAGTTTCTCCAGGACGGCGTTTTCCCCCTTCTCGTGGGTGAAAAGCGACGCCGTGTACGACCCCTCCGGCAGCTCACGCTGTCTGTCCTCGATCGTTTCAAAGAGGTCGTCGAGGACAGCCTCGAGCTCCACGTCCGGTTCGGGTTCCGTCCCGGCCGGTTCGGATTCCGCCTCGTCCGTTTCGCCTCCGTCACTGTCCGGGGCTGTCATTCGGCAGCCACCCCCTCGCGATCGTCTTCGGGATTGTCGCCGTCGACGGCGAGGTGGGCGTCGAAGAACGCGAGCCGGTGGATCCGGACGTCCTCGGTGAGCTCCGGGTGGAAAGCAGTCGCCAGGATCGGTCCCTCTCGAACGGCGACTGCGTGGTTCCCCCAGGTCGAAAGCGTTTCGACGCCGTCGCCGACCTCGTCGACGACCGGTGCCCGGATGAACACGCCGGGGAACGGATCCTCGAGTCCGGTGACGTCGATCGGCGCCCGGAAGCTGTCCGCCTGTCTGCCGAAGGCGTTCCGGTCGACGGTGGCGTCGAGGAGATCGAGTGTGGACACGCGGTCGTCCTTCGCGTCCCGGGAGAGCACGATCAGCCCGGCGCAGGTCGCGAGCACCGGCTTGTCCGCCGTGACGTGTGCCCGGATCTCCGGGGCGATCCCCTCGTCGTGGACCAGCCGCGAGATCGTCGTCGATTCGCCGCCCGGTATCGCCAGCAGATCACAGTCGGGAACGATCCCGGACTGACGGATCGACACAGTCTCGACGTCGACGCCGTGGGCCTGTCCGGCCCGGCGGATCGCCGCCGCGTGCTCGCTTACGTCGCCCTGGACCGCGATGACGCCCGCTTTCATGGCTATCCGTGGGCGAGGCGGGCACAAAAGCGACGCGTTCGCGGGGCGTTCTGAAACGGACTGGTGTGGATCGGGGGGTCAGTCGTTGGTCCGCTCCTCGTTGGTGTGTCCGGTTTATAAGCGCCCGAGGCGGGATTGTGAACCTCGCCGAGACGGTCCTGCTCGCTTCGCTGCGCGGGCTGCGACTCGTCTGGTTCAAATCCCTTTGAGACGGGTATTTCGGCGGACGGCTCACTCGTCGCTTCGCTCCTCGTTCGCTGTGTCCGCCGAAAAGTACGCCCGAGGCGGGATTTGAACCAAAACCAGACGTGCTCGCTCACTCCGTTCGCTGCGCGCGTCTGGTAGGATTCAAGTCCCTTTGAGTGGAGTTTATAAAGCGGACGGCTCACTCGTCGCTTCGCTCCTCGTTCGCTGTGTCCGCTTCAAAAACGCCCGAGGCGGGATTTGAACCCGCGTCACGACCGTGACAGGGTCGTATGATGGGCCACTACACCACCCGGGCTTGCCGCATTACTCCGTATCCGGTGGGAATAAATAAGGCTTGTTATCTCGGTTGTCCACAGCCGAGAATCGACGGACGTACCGCCGACGAACAGATCCCACAGCCGACACGTTCGCTGCCCTTCTCAATCCAAGTCGCCCCACGACTCGTAGAGGTCGTGATCGAACCCGAACCGATCGAGTACGCGACCTGCGACGTGGTCGACGACGTCGTCGATCCCGTCAGGCTCGTAATAAAAGCCCAGCACCGGCGGCACGACGTCGACACCCATGCCCGCGAGGTCGGTCAGGTTCCGCAGGTGAATCTCGCTCAGCGGGGTCTCCCGGGGGACGACCACGAGCGTCCGTCGCTCCTTGAGACAGACGCCGGCAGTCCGGGTGATGAGCGAATCGGCCCGCCCCGAGGCGATCGCGGCGACGGTGTTCATCGACGCCGGCACGATCGCCATCCCCCGGAACGCCACCGATCCCGAGGCCACTGCGGCGGCGATCTCGTCTTCGTCGTACGTCGCCGTCGACAGCTCCGCGAACCGCTCGAGGGCGGCGTCGGGATCGGCGACCTCGTGGCGGGCGGTCTTTCGGGCCGCCTCGGAGACGACCGTGACCAGCTCCGTCCGGGCCGCGAGCGCCTCCGCGGTCCGGAGCGCGATCGGGATCCCCGACGCGCCGGTCACTCCGAGCACGACCCTGGGCTGGCCGTCGTCCCCCGTGTTCCCATTCTGTCTGTCGGGCACTCGGTCGGTCACGGTTCCTCCCCGACGTCGCCGTCGACGAGCACCCGTTCTGCGTCGGCGTCGACGACCACCCGTTCGCCCTCGGGAAGCGACGACAACGGCGCCGAAAGCGAGTCCATACAGGGGATCTCACCGAGGATCGCGCCCGTCGCCACGATCGTCTCGGTCTCCTCGTTGAGGATCGCCGCCGGGGCGACGCCGTTCTTCGCGAGCCCGTAGAGCACGTACGACCCGACGGTCGATCCCTTTCCGCGGGGGAAGACGAGCACTTTGCCGGCCACGTTGTGCCCCTCGAGTTCGTGTCCCTCCTCGATGAACTCCCCGGTGTCCAGGTCGACCGCGCCGTAGAAGCTCACCGGCTCCGACGACCGGATCACCTCGCCCTCGCCGCGGCCGTCGGTGATCGCGCGACCCTCGATCGGCGCTTGCGTCATTCGACCACCTCCTCGAGCAGCGCGCGCTTGTCCTCGAAGACCACCTGCTGGTTGCAGAAGCCGGGCAGGTAGTTCGCGGCCTTCGCCGAGTCGGTGGCGCTGGTCTCGTAGCCGAGTTCCTCGATCGGGGAGACGACGTTGCAGGTGTCGGCAAGCACCATCCCGCCGGCGGCCTCGATCGTCTCGGTGTGACCGTTGCGGTCGGCCCACGTCTTGACGGCACCGCTCGTGCACACCCACAGGTCGCTCGTGAGTGTCTTCCCCTCGACGGTGGCGGCGATCTCCTCGATCTCCTCCATCGAGGCGTGCGGACAGCCGAAGACGACCAGTTCGGGGTTCTCGCCGGTCGTGAGTTCATCGTACTCCGCCTGGAGGTCCGACGGCTCGAACGTGAGGGTCTCGACCGCTTCGGACGCGGGGGGTGTCTCGTCTGTCGTCACCCCCTCGACGTAGTACAGCGCGACGGCCCCGGAGGCGGCCATCGCGGCGCCCAGGGATTTCAACTCGTCCGTCCTGCCGTGGTCGATTCCCGTGAAGTACGGGATGTCGTCCTCGACGATCCGGCCGGCCCACGAGCCGAGCGCGGCGAAGTCCGACTGGGAGTCGATCTCGGCGTCGACTTCGATCAGGTAGTCGGGCCGGCGGTTCTCCTCGAGGTGGAGGCCGTGTTTCGGCGTCCGGCCGGTGATCGCTGCCGCCAGCGCCGACGGCCCCCCCTCGCGGTTCGTCCGCGCGCCGACTACGGAGTTGACGAACGACACCGCCGACGACTCCGCCCACGCGACGTGCTCGCCGCGACGGGGCAGGTTCCCCGCCAGGTACGGCGTGCAGGTGAACGACAGCGTGATCCCCATCTCGCGCAGCGCGTCCTGGATGCGCTCCTGTTTCTCGGCGAACTCCTCGCTGACGCCCATCTCGCGCCACTGCTGCATGTCCATGCCGGCGGGGTTGGCGAACGTCGGCACCGACACCTCGGCACCCTCCGCGGCGAACCCTTCCAGGAACTCCACCCCCGGGTCGCCGATCGACTTATAAGAGATGCCGGACGCCTGTGCCGAACCGATCTCGACCATCTCCTCGGCGCCGTACACGTCTCCCAGCGTCACCAGCAGCTCCATCGCCTTTCGCTCGCCGGGAGTGTCCGATTCGAGCAGTTCCTCTTCCTCGCGTGTGAGATGCATGTTATGTCTCCTCCTGTGGGTTCGGTTGCGTTCGGCCTCGATTCGACGACAGTCGACTACCGATACTCCTCGAGGGTGACGTCATCGGCGCCGGGGACGGTCGCCTCCAGGAACGCCTCCCGGTCCCGATCGCGGGGCATCGTCGCGTCGACGATCCACTTGCTCGTCACGCCGCGGTCGTAGTCCTGCGAGGGATCGAGCGAAGACCCCTTCGCCCCCTCGATGGTGACGATGTCCTCGTCGGGTTGCATCCGGGTCGCGGTGGCCCACTCGACGGCGTCCGGATCGGCGGGGTCGACGTCCGGATCCACGAGTGTCACCTTCTTCATCGACGGGTGGGCCGCAAGCGCCGCCATCCCGGCGTTCTTCGGATCCCCCGCGGCCCGCGGCTCCAGCTGGACGACGCCGTGGAGCCACGAACAGCCGCCGGGGGTGAGCACCACGTTCTGTACCGTGGGGACGGTGTTCTCGACGATCCGGTAGATCCGGGGCTCCTGGGGGATCCCCATCAGGTGCGCGTGCTCCCGCTTGCCGGGGACGATCACCCGCGCCAGCGGATCCGGCCGCGTCCACAGTTCGTTGACTTCGACGACCGGCTGCTGTCGGACCTTGTCCCAGGTGCGCGAGAGGTCGACGAACGGCCCTTCCTCGGCCAGCTCGTCCGTGATCGTCGCGAACATGACGACCTCGGCTTCGCTGGGGATCTGCAACCCCTTCACTTCCGTCGTCGCCAGCTCCCCGCCGTGGAGCCGGTTGGCGAGCTTCAGTTCGCTCATGTCCGGCGAAAACGACGTCGCGGCGGCGATCTCGACGGCCGGATGGACGCCCACGACGATCGCGACATCGAGTTCTTCCCCCGATCGGGTGTAGATGTCGTGGAGGTGGCGCTCGACCATCCGCATCACGAGCCGGTTGCCCTCCTCGACCATCATCCGATGGAACGAGAGGTTGTGGACGCCGGTGTCGGGGTCCTTCGCGATCACGATCGTCGAGGCGAAGTACTGCCGCTCGTGTTCGTCGTAGTAGATCGGCACCGGCAACTCCTCGGCGATCGCGGGCTCGTCGGCGACGTGCTCGAACGCCGGCGGTTCCGTCCGGGATAGCGGCGTCGGATCGTCCATCGCCGAACTCACCTCGTCGATGATCGCCGACGGCTCGACGCCCAGCGCCGATCCGATCAGCGACCGGGTGGACACCAGGTTGGCGACCGCGCGCACGTTCGGATGACCGGCCACGTCCTCGAAGACGATCGGACGCGTCTCCTCGCGCGTCGAAAGCGCCGGGAGTTCGAACCGGGGATCGACCGGCTCGGTGAGCACGGTTGGCTCCGTCCCCTCCAGAAAGCTCCTGAGACCCATACCCCGGGTCGAACGCGCGGCCTTATTATACCGGCTGGTTCGTCCGCGACCCCCGGCGTGCCCTCGCAGGCGAGGAGTTACATGAAGTCGGCAATTCCCGACTGTTTGTTGGTGTCGTCCTCGAATATCGACTCCAGCGACTGGTCGAGGATCTCCAGCCGCTGTTTGGTGTACTCCCGGCAGTCGAACCGGTCGGCCACCTCGATGGCGGTGTCCATGTACTTGTTCACCGACCCCTCGTGAACCGTGAGGTTGACGGTGCCGCCGCAGTTGCGACACTCGCCGGACAAGGGCATCCTGCGGTACTTCGTCTCGCAGTCGAGACACCGGGTCTCCTGGCGGGCGAACGCCCGGAGGTTGCCGATCAAGTCCGGCAGGAAGTGATACTCGATCACTCGTTCGGCGACGTCGGTCTCGTCGACCGCCCGGAGCTTCCGGGCCAGCTCCAACTGGGCGTCCATCTTGTCCATCATCGACCCCAGCGTCTTGTACGCCGAAAGATCCGGTCCCATCGCGATGTCGGTGGTGTCGTGGGTGTGGTCGAACCCGCGATACTCGTCGTCGGTGCCGAGGGTGTCCTCCCCGAGCTGGATCAGTTCCTCCACCTCCCCGGGATCGGCCATCCGACGGGTCGCCTCGTAAAACTCCAGGGGGTACTCCCGAACGATGTCCATGTTGTGCGCCTCGTCGTCGATCTCGGAGGGGTCGATCCGGGAGGACATCACCAGGGGTGCGTCCATAGAATTGTGTGCGTACAGCCAGTTCGCAGTAAAGATCGGTTCTCCACCGACCTGGAGGTCATAGAGGTATCCTTCGTAATCGACGCGATCGATGTCTGTAATCCGAAGATACGACAGATCGCCGTCGATCAACGGGCGGATCTCAGTCAATTTATCGGCGGCGGCCGAGGGAAGTTCCCGACCGTCGAGTTCAGTTACGATCTCCTCGAGCTTCTCTAACGATATGTTCTCGCGGCGTTTCAGGTACTTCGGAATCAGCTGTTTGACCCCCGTGAGATCCATCTCGCGGATCTCCATCAACGCATCGGGAACCGTCACGACAAGACTTTTCGGCTGATACATCTCCTCATCGTCGAGAATCTTCCTCAGTGGGTTGTCGGCGGCCCCACCCGAGACAGAGACGGTGTAAATCGGCTGGCGCGATTCGTCTCGTTCCTTTCGAGAAATGTTGGCGACGATCCCGAGTCGATGCAGGAGGAAAACGATTCCGTCCTTGAGATCCTCACTGGTCGTATGGAAGCCGATTGTCGTGTGGTTATCGTTGCTCGTCTCGCTTCCGTCACCGGCAATGAATCCACGGAGGAACGCTTTGACGACCGACTTCTCGCTTCGAAGGATCGGGTCGGGAACGACCTTCTCGCTCGAATTGTATGAGTCTTTGTCCGCGAATCCGAGATCGAAGAGCACCTCTCTGAATACCGCAGGGAATGCGACTTCGTAGGCCTTGTTCGACCATCGAACAGTCGGACCAGTTCCGAGGCTGTCCTCGGTCGTCCGCTCAACGCGGCGCACGAGTTCTTCCTCGCCGTTGTGGATCGTCGGACGAGTACTGGAGAGGGATCCCTCCGCGGCGAACATCCCGAGTAGCCAGGCGAAGTCTTCGTCGAGAGTAATGTACCGCTGAATCCCCTCCGAAGATCCCTTCAGTCCGATTTTCGGGTTCCAGTCGTCCCGCCACTTCCCCGACGTCGTTTCGATTTCCGCTAGCGTTTCGAGGGACACCTTCTTTTTTGATAGCCGGTAGGAAAGTCCGCCGTCAAATGCGGCTCTCGTTTCGCTGCCGTGATCGGCGTTCTCCCACACCCGGCGGAGATACTCTTCGACCCGATCGTCGATAAATACGTACGGATCTGGAACACACTCTGCAACATCGATGACAGAACCTGTCGGATCGATATCGAGAGACTGCGGGGCGACAATCAGGTCACCCGCTCCGAGGTTCTCGCCGGCAACCTCCTCGATACCGTCGTCGTAACGAAAGAGACTGTGATTTGGAGTAATTTCGAGAGACCGTCCGAACTGCGTTTCGACCCGTAGCAGTTCGTCGTCTTCGTCCGCACGATACCGGATTGCCTTCTCGATCGGCTTGAGGCTGGCTTCGTGATTCGCATCGAACGCGTACGTCTGCCATCCTTCTTCCACACAGGTTCGTTTCCTGAACTTCCCGTCAACCTCGACGGGAGCGTCGAGTGCGTGCCAGAGTTCGTCGAAAGTGAGGTACTGAACTCGATCGTCGGGATCGACTGCAACGAGTCGAGCATCTTCCGCGACGCTCCCGCCCCGTTTATCCGGCAAATACTGTCTGCTGAAGTTCAACAGCCCGTCCATGAGCAGCATTACGCAATCCTCGTCGCCATCGCACTGCTTGGCCGCGATTCCGTCGGCGACGACGGTGTGAGTCTCCTCGACCGTGAGGTTGTACGTGTATTCGACGTCGCTTTCGACGACGTCGATGGCCACGATTTGATCGGCGTCGACAGCCAGGACTTCGTCGTGTTCGACGTCGCCGGACTCGGAGACGAGGGCATCGACACCCCCACTCGCCGTCGCTCCGCCGACGGGTGCCGTTCCCTCGTCCATCGTCGCTGCAGGCACCTCGTCGCCGACCGCGAGTTCGCTCGCGCTAACGTGACTCGGAGTGCCGTCCTCGAGCCGGAGCATCGTGTGATCGGGGGTAACCCGGATCTCGTTCCCGCCGGAGGTTCGAATCCACAGGAGGTGGTCCTGGCTCGGATGTTTCGAAACCGCCGAGACGGGCTTGGGCGTCGGGGTCCCGACTGCGTCGACGGATCGCACCCGAAGCTCGCCGTCGGTTCCGTCCAGCTCTCGCGTCAGCGTCCCGAAGTTGTCCTCATCGAGGTCTTCCTCACCGGAATCCCGAAGCCGTTCTTCCACCAAGTCCCGAATCGATGTGGTTCGCCAGCCGTCGCCGTCGTCGAACGTGATCTGAGTCTCCGGATGGAAGCAGTTCCGTCGCTTCGCCGCGTGAAAGTACGGGTGCGCGTAGCCGACCGCCGCCGACGTGAAGCCGACGACGCGCCCCACCGTCGCCGCACTCGTGTGGGGGGCCATGCCGAACACCAGCTCGCCGACCAGGTCCTCCCGATCCTCGAGCTCGTAGAAGGGCGGCAGGTCGTAGAAGTCCTCCAGCAGTTCGTCGACGAAGTCGGCGGTGTTCATCATGTGCTCGGCGGCGCCGTCCGAGAGGACGATGTCCTGCACCTTCAGCTCGACCAGCTGGTCGTCGTGGCGCAGCGGCTCCCCGTCGATGTCGGCGTGATACCCCAGTTCGCGGAACTGGTCGGCGGTGACGTCCAGTTCGGCCGGCCGAACGGCCGTCACCGGGAGGTCGGTCATGTCGTATCGGACCGTGCCGTCCTTGAACGACGAGACGCCGTGTTTCGCCCGGAGGATCCCCTTCTCGATCGGTTCGGGGACCTTGTGCTCCGAGGAGAGCCCCTTGACGCCTTTCAGGACGTCGAAGGCCGCCTCGCGCTCTGCGACCGACTCCATCGCCGCGTGGAACCGCTCGTTGAGGTCGATCTCCCGGCGCGTCGCCGCCGTCACGTCCCACTCGCACCGGGGACAGACCACCCGCCCCGACTCGTCGGGTTCACACTCGGTTCCACACTCGCCGCACTCGTAGTACAGTTCGGTGTGGACCTCGCAGTCGGGACATCGGTTGTGGTAGGTGTGGTCGCCGCAGCCGGGGCAGACGCGGTCGTTGATGTCGACGTCGAGCATTCCTCGCCGTCCCCGGTCGTCCAGCGTCTTGGCGGCCTTGGCGATGTCGCGCTGGCTCCCACCGGCCTCCGTGATCGGGAACAGCGCGTGGACCGCCGGCGAGAGCTCCCGCGACTCGGATTTTTCCGGACGGCCCATCCGGTTTCCGATCCGGGTTGGGGCGCGCTCCCGGATCTCGAAGGGGGCGACCGCGTTGACGGCCTCGACGGCGTTGTCGCCGCCGGCGTACTCGCGAGCCGACGACAGCGCCGCCGACTCCCAGGTCCGCTGCAGGTCGTCGTCGATCCCCAGCGAGCGAGCGAGGGGTCGCCAGGTGGGAATCTCGAGCGTCTCGTCCGTCTGTGTGTGTTCGACGAGCAACAGTTCGAGCGCCCGTCGCGTCGTCTCCGTGCGCTCGATGACGAGTGAAGCCTCCTCGGCAGCCGGACCGATTTCCGAGGGTTTTCGATCGATCACACCGCCGTCCGCGACGCCCGCGTCGGAGGAGTGATCAGCTGTCGAGTCGACGACTTCCCCGTCGGCCACGGCCTCCGCGAGCGCCTCGAACGTCTCGACGTCGACGTCGTGCCACAGGTAGGTGTACGTCGGGTGGAGCGGACAGTCGTACTCGCGGGCCCACGAGAGCGCCTCCTCGACGGTCGGATCCGCGAGATCGACGTGGGGATCGTCCCGGAGCGCCTGGACGTCCGCGCCGGCGGCGTCGAACTCCTGAACCCACCACTCGACCGTGTACGACGCGGGCGCCAGCGGGTGGTTGTTCTCGACGAACTCACCGTAATTGACGAGATACTCCCCTGCGTCGATGATCTCCTCGACGCCGTTGTGCACTTCCAGTGCTTCCTCGGGGTCGTCGATCCGCCGGACGTCGCCGTTTGCCAGCCGGACGGTCGGCCCTTCGATGCTGTCGACCGGCACGATGCCGTGTGCCTTGCCGGGGCGTTCGGTCTTGATCTGGGTGCCGGCCGCGAGGAAGTCATCGACGATGTGCATCGTCGCCGGATGGATCCCACCGGTCGCGAAGCCGTGGTTACGGGCGCGACCGTAGCGGAGTCGGAAGCCGCCCGGCTCCGACGGATGGGAAAACACCGGCCGCCCGGCGATCAGGTCACGGAGGAACTTCTCGGAAGGCTCGGGTCGCGGCGGGCCGGGAGTGCCGTCGCCGCCCGAAGAACGTTCGTCGGCGGCGTCCCCCGTTTCATCCGAATCCTCGTCGTTCGACCCTTCGCCTTCGACGTCAGCCTCGCCCGGTCCAGTATCTTCGCTGGATCCGTCACCGGCAGCGTTTTCCTCGCCGATCGTGCCGTCGATGAGGTCCTGGAGCCACGGCCAGTCGACCTCCTCGAGCTCGCGGGTGTATCGCTGGATCTTCGGCGCCTTGAGGGCGATCCCCTCCGCGAGCACGAGACACATCCCGCCGCGGGCCGAGTTGGTGTCGACGCGGTCGAGATCCCGGAAGCCGGAGACCTCCTCGTCGCCGGTGGCTTCCCCGTCGAGCATGATCGGCAGGTGCTCGGCGATGAACTTCGTCTCCTTGTCTTTCGGGGAGTACTGGAGACCGGTCTCCTTGTCGTAGAGGGAGACCTCCTCCGCGTAGCGCTCGATCTCGTCGCTTCGGGCGTGATACTCCTCGATGTCCAGAAGCGACCGGGCGTAGTCGGCCACAAGCACCGACAGCGCCTGGGCGGTCCCCCCCGCCGATCGTATTGGACCGGCGTAGTAGACGTTGATGAACTCGGTCCCGTCGTCGTTTTGCAACAGTTCGACCCGATCGATCCCCTCGATGGGCGCGGCGACGACTCCTTCGGTGAGCAGCGCTACCGCGGTCCGAACCGCCCCCTCGACCTTCCCTGCGCGGGAGTCGAACTCCCCCACGGAGCCCTCGACGAAGTCGGTCACCAGCTCGAGGGCGGCCTCCTCGCGAGACATCTCGCCTTCGAGTTCGCGGACGCGTTCGGCCACGCCGTCGATCCCGAGGATGTTCTCCACCCGGTCGGCCATGTCGCGTGCGACCGGGATCTCGATCTCCGGTTCGGGGTCGCGTCCCTGCGCTTTCGCGGCCTCCGCGCGGTCGAACGCCTCCTCGAGTCGCGATTCGATCCGCTCGAAGTAGCGCTCGTCGTCCGGTCTCACGGTTGTTCGCTCCCGTCCCTCCCGCCGTTCACAGCCAGAGATCCAGATCGGTCACGTCGTCGTGAGACCGTTCGAGCGGCTCCTCGAACGCCCGCATATGGACCTCGCCGGCGAAGACGGTCGCAGAGTTGAGATGTCCCGCGAGAGTCTGCCCGCTCGGGCGAGACAACACGGCGTGGGTGTGTGCGAACACCTCGTCCTCGAGCAGCGCGATGTTCCCCACGCAGGCGGCGACCTCCAGCGGCTCCTCGAACGTCACCGGCTGGTACTCCTTGGTCTCCTGGTCGTAAAACCAGATTTCGGCGTCCTGGACCGCCCCCATCGCGTTGAACCAGGCCGACTCGATCCCTTCCTCGCGCGCCAGCGATTCGATCTCCTCGCGCCAGTCCGCCCCGGTGTCGAGCCGTGCGAGGAACTCTCGCGTCGGCGTGACTTCCCGATAGTTCATGTCCGATGAGACGACCCTCGCCGACAAAAAGGTTGAGTCCCCGGTCCCGTCCCCGCCGGACGGTCCCGTCCCCGCCGGAACGGCCGCCAGCGGTGACCGAACAGCTCGCACAGCGGGCGTATCGTGGTGTGTCGGTAGCGTTTTCACCGGCGTTCCCGAACCTGATATGTATGAGTCAAACCGGATACTCGCCGGTGACCGAACAGCTCGCGGAGCCGGAGTCGGCACGCGAGGAGGGTCGCCGGAAGATGGAGTGGGCGCTACAGCACATGCCGATCCTGGAAGCGCTCCGCGAGGAGTTTCGGGCGGAGAAACCGCTCGAAGGAGAGCGAGTGGCAATGGCGATGCACGTCGAGGCGAAGACGGCCAACCTCGTCGAGCTGCTGGCCGACGGCGGTGCCGAGGTGGCGATCACCGGCTGTAACCCGCTTTCGACCCACGACGACGTGAGCGCGGCGCTGGACGCCCACGAGAAGATCACCTCCTATGCGGTTCGGGGCGTCGACGACGAGGAGTATTACGAGGCGATCGAGGCCACCATCGGCCACGATCCGACGATCACCGTCGACGACGGCGGCGACCTCGTGTTCGCGATCCACGAGGACTACCCCGAACTCATCGACACCATCGTCGGCGGTTGCGAGGAGACGACTACCGGCGTCCACCGACTGCGGTCGATGGCCGAGGACGGCGCGCTGGAGTATCCCGTCTTCGCGGTGAACGACACGCCGATGAAGCGGCTGTTCGACAACGTCCACGGGACCGGAGAGTCCTCCCTCGCGACGATCGCGATGACGACAAACCTCTCGTTTGCGGGCAAAGACGTCGTCGTCGCCGGCTTCGGCTACTGCGGGAAGGGCGTCGCCAAGAAGGCAGCCGGACAGAACGCGGACGTCATCGTCGCAGAAGTCGACTCCCGGAAGGCACTGGAGGCGCACATGGAGGGGTACGACGTGATGCCGATGGCCGAGGCCGCCGAGGTGGGCGACGTCTTCATCACGACGACGGGCAACCGCGACGTGATCGTCGAGGAGCACTTCCGGAAGATGCAAGACGGCGTCCTGCTGGCGAACGCGGGTCACTTCGACGTCGAAATCGACCTGGAGGCGCTCGACGACCTCGCGGTCGACCGCTACGAGGCCCGAGAGGGCGTCGAAGCGTACGAACTCGAGGACGGTCGGCGGCTGAACGTGCTGGCGGAAGGGCGACTCGTCAACCTCGCGGCACCGATCGCGCTGGGCCACCCCGTCGAGGTGATGGATCAGTCGTTCGGCGTCCAGGCCGTCTGCGTGCGCGAACTCGCCGGCCACGGCGACGACTACGAGCCGCGCGTCCACGATGTCCCCGACGAACTCGACCGCGAGATCGCCGAGATCAAGCTCGAGGCGGAGGGCGTCGAATTCGACTCCCTGTCGGCCGAACAGGAGGAGTACCTCTCCTCGTGGCAGCACGGAACGTAAGATAATAAGGATTAACAGGAATAGGCGCCTCTGTTAATACATGACGGTAGTGAGCGTCTCGATGCCCGAAGAGTTGCTCGAGCGGATCGACGAGTTCGCCGAGGATCACGGCTACACGGGGCGAAGCGAGGTCGTCCGGGAGGCCTCCCGGAACCTGCTCGACGAGTTCGAGGACAGCCGGCTGGAGGGCCGCGAGTTGATGGCAGTCGTGACGGTGCTTTTCAACTACGAGACGACGGCCGTCGAAGAGCGGATGATGCACCTCCGCCACGAACACGAGGAACTGGTCGCCTCGAACTTCCACAGCCACGTCGGGAACCACTACTGCATGGAACTGTTCGTGCTCGAGGGCGACCTCGAGGAGATTTCCACGTTCGTGGGCAAGATCCGGGCGACACAGGACACACTCACGATCGATTACAGCGTGATGCCGGTCGACGACTTCGAAACCATCCACGCGTAGCAGCAGTTCACCGAGTTGAAAACGTCCTACGACAGCGGAGAGGCGCCGCTCGTCTGTCAGTTCCGGCCCGCAGAAACCACGGACCGCTTCTTTCGATCGCCGATACCGGGCTAGAACGTCGGGAAAACCGAGTTACAGCCGCTGCAGGTTTTTCGCGCGCGGGCCTTTGTCGGCCTGCTCGATGTCGAATTCGACTTCCTGCCCCTCTTCGAGATCCGGGCCGCCAACGTCTTCCATGTGGAAGAACACGTCGTCGTCCGCGTCCTCAGTCGAGATGAAACCGTAGCCGCCTGTGTCGTTGAAGAAATCAACAGTACCAGTTGCCATTGCCTGTTGTGAAAGGGGCAGGGGAGGCATAAGGGTTGTGAGAGAACTGTTGACTTGACTCGCGGGAAACGGCGATGGGTTGAGGAAAACAATCCGTCATCGTTCGGCGCTGGGTCCGGAGTTCCGGGTGGTAGGCAACGCATACCTTTTCCCTTTGAGCGTCCACATATCCCCGGAGAGACACAACTATGTCGAGCAAACAGAACACGTCGAACGAACAGGGCGAGGGAACGCAGGACGAACACGACTCCGACATCGTCGAAGGGGCCGGCGAGACGGAAGCTGGCTCGGGGACCGGCCTCGAGCCGAACGTCGCCGGGGCGTTGAGCTATCTCCTCGGGCCGATCACGGGCATCCTCTTTTATCTCGTGGAGGACGACGACGAGTTCGTCCGATTCCACGGCGCCCAGAGCACGATCGTCTTCGGCGGACTGTTCGTCCTCAGCATCGGCATGACGGTGCTTTTGGGGGTGCTGGCTGCGATCCCGGTCGTCGGCTGGATCGCCGGCGCGGTGCTCGGTATCGCGAGCATACTTCTGGCGCCGGTCGCGTTCGTCGCCTGGCTGTTCCTGATGTACAAGGCATACCAGGGGTCGGAGTACGCGGTTCCGATCGCGGGAACGTACGCCCGGAAGTACGCGCCAGCGAAATAGTCCCAGGCGACGCCGAGCAACTAGCTGCAGGAGAAATAGCCGCATAGACGACCGTACCGTTTTTGTTCCGGCCGCTGAACGATCGAACGATGAGTGACGCGTCACTGTCGGTGGGCGCGGTTCGGGGTGACGCCGTGTGGGTCGCCGTCGCCTTCGCCGGCAGGGAGTTCGATCACGCCGCAGTCTTCCCCGAGATCGGCGACCTGTGGCTCCGTTATGAGGAGGCCGATCGGATCCTCCTCGACGTGCCGATCGGTCTGGTCGACGAGGGGGATCCCCGCCGCCGGTGTGACGTCCTCGCGGAACGCGTCCTGGAACGCGACGAAGACGGCGACGAATCGAGAGGAAACTCCGACCGGTCGGTCGTTTCCCCGGTACGCGAGGCGACCCGAAAGCGTCGGTACTCGACCGCCGCGAAAGTTCACGAGCGAAAGACGGGCGAACAACTACCGGAGATGTCCTTCGAGCAGGTCCCCGCGATCGCTGCAGTCGACGAACTCGTCGGGGAGCTCCCGGAGGCGAGAGCGACGATACTCGAATCGCGGCCGGCGGTCTGTTTTCGTGCCATCGGCGGGGAGCCGCTGCAGTACGATCGGGAGACTGCAGGAGGGTACGCCGAACGGATGCGCAAACTGGCGGCGTTCGACCGGGACGGAGCGCCGACGGTGCAGGCGGCCGCGGAGGCGACCGCGGGCCAGGAGGTGCGGATCGAAGAGGTGCTCGACGCCGTGGTTCTGGGGTACACCGCCCGACCGTCCCCGGTCCCGCTCCGGTCGCTGCCGGAAGACCCGCCGACCGACGAGCGTGGGCTCCCGATGCGGATCGTCTACCGGGCCGAAGAACCGCTCGTCGCCGAGTGACCGTCGAGGACGTACTGCGGCGCACACAACAGCGTCACACCGACGGCGGCGTGTCGCTTTCGCCAAGCGGCGACGGCAGGCGGAGGTCCTCGAAATCCTCGAGTTTCTGGACGTTCGTCACGAGCTTCACCGTGTCCGTCACCGGAACCCCGACACAGGTGAGTCGGGCGTTCATCACGTTCACCTGGTCGTCTGTGAGCACGTGGTTTCCGGGCATTGCGACATCGCCCTCCTTTACGAGCACCGCACAGTTCGCACAGGCGCCGCCGCGACAGGCGTACGGCCACGACAGCCCGCGGTTCTCGGCGGCCTCGAGGATCGTCTCGCCGGGTTCGACCAGGATGCGGCCGTACTCCGCGGAGTTGAGCCGGTACTCCGCGGAGGCTTTCTCGAACAGGTCGTCGTCCTCGACCGACCAGCCGTTGGCCTCGATCGCCTCGTAGTCGAGGTAGGTCACCCGTGCTGGCGTCTGTCGAACGACCGGCGCGGATCCCCGCTGGCTGTATCGCGCGATGACCGCCGCCGCGTCCGGGATCGGCTCCCCTTCGAGGTTCCGGAACCAGTCGCGCACCGTCCGCGGCGACAGGCCGTACGTGTCGGCGAGTTCCTCGACGTCGACGCCCTCGGTCCGGGCGACTGCGGTGACGATCGACTCCTCGTTTGCGGTGTCGATCCAGTCGGCGAGCTCTCCGGAGTCGAGCCCGTACAGGTCGGCCAGTTCGCCGACGTCTCGTCCTTCCTCGGCGTTCGCCAGCGCCACCATCAGGAACTGTGCCGACTCCTTTTCGGAAACGTGTTCGAGCCACTCCCGGAGATCCTCGACGGGCACTCCATCCAGTTCGGTCATACTCCCTGTTGTGCGACCCGTCTCATAAAACGAGCGGCGTGATCCGCGCTCGTGACCGAACGAAGTGAGGGAACCTGTGTGACGGGAACACGCCGCTCCGGATAACAACTTTGAGGACAGGGTGGCCCGAATCACGGGTGATGGCTACGCAGGACGTCTCGCGTCGGAAGGCCTGGCTCATCGCCGCGCGGCCACAGACGCTACCGGCGGCGCTCGCGCCGGTCGTCGTCGGGGTGGGGGTCGCCCTTCACGACGGCGTATTCGCGGCGCTGCCGGCAGTTGCCGCGCTGGTCGGGGCTTCGCTCATCCAGATCGGCACCAACTTCGCCAACGACTACTACGACGCCGTCCAGGGGGCCGACACCGAGCAGCGCGAGGGGTTCACGCGGGTGACCGCCGGCGGGTTGATCGACCCCCCGTCCGTAAAACGGGCGATGTGGCTCACGTTCGCCGCCGCGGTGCTCGTGGGCACGTACCTGGTGTCCGTCGGTGGGGTGCCGATCCTCGTCGTCGGCCTGCTGTCGATCGCCACCGGAATCGCCTACACCGGCGGCCCGTATCCGCTCGGTTATCACGGGCTCGGCGACCTGTTCGTGTTCGTCTTCTTCGGGGTGGTCGCGGTGGTTGGAACCTACTACGTCCAGGCGGCGGCGCTGCTTTCGGGCACGTTTCCGCTCTGGCTCCCGCCGGGGACCGTCACCGTCCCGGCAGTGGTGGCCAGCCTTCCGATCGCGGCCCTCTCGACGAACATTCTCGTTGTGAACAACGTCCGCGACCGCGAGGAGGACGCCGAGACCGGAAAGCGGACGCTCGCGGTGCGGTTCGGCTACCGGTTTTCCCGCGTTCAGTTCCTCTCGATGCTCGCGCTGGCGTACGCGGTCCCGTTCTGGTTCCTGCTCCAGGGATGGTCTGTCGTGGTTCTGGCACCGCTCGTGACGCTGCCGTACGCCGGACGTATCGCACAGACCGTACGGGAGGAAACGTCTGGCGACGCGCTCAACCCCGCGCTCGAATCGGCGGGCAAACTGCTGGCCGCGTTCGCGATCCTGTTTGCGGCCGGGCTCGCGGTCGGGTGATCCGGATGCGAATTCGTCCCTTTTCAGTGCCGCTCGACTCGCCGCTTTCGACCGCGCGTGGGGAGATCTCACGGCGGCGAGGGTTTCTCGTGGGGACCGACGCCGACGGCGACACGACGGACGGGGAGCCGGTGGTCCACGGAATAGGGGAGGCGACACCGCTCTCGGGATGGACCGAGCCGTACGACCGCTGTCGCGAGGAACTCGAGTCGGCCGTCGACACGTGCGGGAACGAGACGGGCAACGTCGAAACTCCCGGGACGCCGGCGGCCCGCCACGGCATCGCGCTGGCGCGGCTCGACCGGGACGCCCGGAGGGCAGACGTGTCCCTCGCCGAAGAGCTCTCGGGCCGCTACGGAACCGGCGCCGCTGCGGCCGACACGGTTCCAGTCAACGCTACCGTCGGCGACGGATCGCCGGCGGAGTCGGCCGAACGCTGCCGCGAGGCTGTCGAGGCCGGCTTCGGCTGCCTCAAGATAAAGGTCGGAAAACGGGCGCTCGCGGCGGATCTCGACCGGCTGCGTGCCGTCCGGGACGCTGTCGGGGAGGCAGTGACGCTCCGGGCAGACGCCAACGGCGCATGGGATCGGAAAACCGCCGATCTGGCGCTCGACGAACTCGGCGCGCTCGGCGTCGACTACGTCGAACAGCCGCTTCCAGCCGACGATCTCGAGGGACACGCTCGACTCCGCGGTCGGGGGGTCGACGTCGCACTCGACGAGTCGCTTGCGACCGGGGGAAACGGCGATACGCGAGCCATCGACCGGGTCCGGACCGCAGTCGAGGTGGGGGCGGCCGACGTCGTCGTGTTGAAGCCGATGGCGCTCGGTGGGCCGGATCGGACACTCGAGGCAGCGTCGACGGCCAAAGAGGCCGGCGTCGAGCCCGTGATCACGACCACGATCGACGCCGTCGTCGCCCGGACTGCCGCCGTCCACGTCGCCGCGGCGATTCCCGAAATCCCCCCATGTGGGCTCGCGACCGGAGGGATGCTCGCGGACGATCTCGCGCCTGATCCCGCGCCCGTCGACGGCGGGCGGATCCGGGTGCCACACGGGCCGGGGATCGCAGGCGGGGCGTTCGACGGGCTCTGCGACGACACGAACGGCGGGTAGTTTTACCTGCGAGTCGGGTGTACCCGCGAGCATGGCGCGCAACTCGGAGATCGACGAGCTGGTACCGCCGGATCGGACGCTACTGGGCCCCGGGCCGAGCGACGCCCACCCACGGGTGTTGAAGGCGATGGCCACCCCGTTCGTCGGCTACCTCGACGACTACTACGTCGAGGTGATGAACGACGTCCAGGAACTGCTCCGGATGCTGTTTCGGACCGACAACGAGTGTACGTTCGCGGTCAGCGGCACCGGCTCGGCGGCCATGGAGACGGCGTTCGCGAACCTCGTCGAACCGGGTGAGACCGTTCTCGTGCCGTCGAACGGCTACTTCGGCGACCGCATGGGCCAGATCGCCGAGCGCGCGGGGGGCGAGGTGGTCACCGTCGACGCGCCCTGGGGCGAACCGCTCGATCCGGACGACGTGGCCGCGGCGTTCGACCGCCACGACCCGACGGTGTTCGGGTTCGTGCACGGCGAGACGAGCACCGGAGCGCGACAGACGGCGATCCCCGAACTCACGCAGATCGCCCACGACCACGACGCGTACGTGATCGCGGACACGGTCGCGTCGCTGGGCGGGGTCGAGTTCCGGACCGACGAGTGGGACGTCGACGTGGTGTATTCGGGGTCCCAGAAGTGTCTCTCGGCGCCGCCGGGATCGAGCCCGATCACGTTCAACGACCGTGCAGTCGAGAAGGTCGAGTCGCGGGAGGAGCCCGTGCGGTCGTGGTATCTCGACCTGGAAGGCGTCTGGGAGTACTGGGGCGAGGAACGGAACTACCACCACACCGGACCGACGGCGACGACGTACGCGCTCCGCGAGGCGCTCCGGATGGTCGACGAGGAGGGGCTCGATGACCGCTGGGCGCGTCACCGGCGTGTCGCCGGCGCGCTCAAGGCCGGCGTCGAGGCGATGGGACTGCCCCTGAACGTGGACGACGACCACTGGCTGCCGACGCTCAACCCCGTACAGGTGCCCGACGGCGTCGACGACGGCCGGGTGATCGATCGCCTGATGGACGAACACGGGATCGAAATCGTCGGGGGGCTCGGCGCGCTGTCGGGCGATATCTTCCGCGTGGGATGTATGGGCAACTCCGCACGACCGGAGAACGTCACCCACTTCGTTGCCGCGTTCGGGTCGATTCTCGAAGCCGAGGGGGCCGACGTCGATCCCGACGCCGGCGCCGTCGCGACGGCCCGCGCGCTCGAGGAGTGATCGCGGTTAGCGACCCTCCCGCTCGAGAACCCGTTCTTCGGCCCGGCGGAACTCCTCGCGGGTGTTGAGGTTCTCGAAGGCGGCCCTCGTCGTGTACTCCAGCGCGTGCTCCTCCTCGACGACGACGTAGTTCAGATCGAACAGGGGTTCGATGATCTTCCGGTCGCCCCGGTCGAGCGCGACCTGGCAGGCCTCGGCCATCGGTGCGGCGCGATAGACGGCGTGTGTCGTCTGGAACCACTGGTCGTCGAGTCGAGGGACGGCCGCGTCGTAGCCGTCGACGCGATCGAACAGGTACTCGACGAAGCCGGGATCGACGAACGGCATGTCGCAGGCGACGACGAACGCCGGTGCGTCCGGCCCCGCGATCGACTCGATCCCGCGGAGCCCGGTCATGATGCCGGCCATCGGCCCCCGGTCGGGTTCGGGATCGACGGCGAACGTGACGCGGCGGGGATACCCCGCCATCGCCTCGCGGATCGCCGGGACCTGCTCCGTTCGGCAGTTCACCACGACCGCCTCCACGACGTCGGCGATCCGGTCGGCGACGCGGCGGATCATCGGCGTCCCGGCAAGTTCGGCGACGGCCTTGTCCTGGCTGCCGAATCGGGTCGATCTCCCCCCGGCGACGATGACCGCCGACTTCATGCGACGCGGTTCGGGACGGAGCGACTTAGGCGCTTGTTCCCGAAGCTGGCAATCCGGCCCGGGAGCCTGACGCTTTTGCGGCTCCCCGCGCAAACGATCCCATGGCAGAACCCGATCTCGACCGGTTTACCTCGAGGCGTTCGACCGCCTACGGACGACGCGGCGCCGTCGCGACCAGCCAGCCGCTGGCTGCGGAGGCGGGCATTCGGACTCTCCGGGAGGGGGGCAACGCGTTCGACGCCGCCGTCGCGACCGCGGCGGCGCTCAACGTCGTCGAACCGACCTCGACCGGCCTCGGCGGCGACGTGTTCGCGCTGTACCGAACCGCCGACGGCGAGGTGGGCGCAATGCGCGCCTGTGGCGGTGCCCCAGCGGGCGCGACGATCGAGCGCGTCAAAGCGGCGCTGGCCGAGGCGGAGCCCGCGGCCGACACCGACTACCCGTGGGCGCCCGAAACCGACGATCCCGACGACGTCGAGATGCCGATGCACGGCCCCCACACGGTGACGGTCCCCGGGACCGCCAGAGGGTGGGAGGCGACGGCCCGGGAACTGGGGACGAAACCGCTCTCGGAGCTGCTCGAACCGGCGATCGAGTACGCGATCGAGGGGTATCCGGTCTCGGAGGTGATCGCCGACTCCTGGAGCCACGCCGACGCGCTCTTCCGGACGGACAACGCCAGGGAGGCGTACCTGGTCGACGACAGAGCACCCGAGACGGGCGAGGTAGTGACGCTCCCGAAACTCGGGCGATCGATGCAAAAAATCGCCGAGGAGGGCGCAGACGTCGTCTACGAGGGCGAAATCGGCGAGGCGATCGCACGGGAGGTGCAGTCGCGTGGGGGGTTCCTGACCGTCGAGGACCTCGCGGGCTTCGAAGTGGAGTGGCCCGAGCCGGTCTCGACGACGTACAACGGCGCCGAGGTGTACGAACTGCCGCCGAACAACCAGGGACTGATCGCGCTGGAGGCGCTCAACGTCGCCGCCGAGCTGGGTGCCGGCGACCACCCGCTCGACTCGCCGGAGCGGGTTCACTACTTCGCGGAGGCGATGAAGCGCGCGTTCCACGACGGCCACCGGTACATCACTGATCCCGACTACGAGGACCACCCGCCGCTGGGGTCGCAGTCGTGGGCGAAAAAGCGGGCCGACACGGTGGGCGAGGAGGCGAGCGACGACGTCACTTTCGGCGTGCCCGAAGCGAACGCCGAGGACGCCGACACCGTGCTGCTCACCGTCGCCGACGAGGCGGGCAACGTCGTCTCGTACATCAACTCCCGCTTTGCGGGGTTCGGCTCCGGGCTCGTGGCCGGCGACACCGGCATCGCCTTACAGAACCGCGGTGCGTCGTTCTCGCTCGATCCCGACCACCCGAACCGGCTGGAGCCGGGGAAACGCCCGTTCCACACCCTGATTCCGGCGGTCGCGCGGCTGGGGCCGGACGACTGGCTCGGCTTCGGCGTGATGGGCGGGTACATGCAGCCACAGGGGCACGTCCAGGTGCTGTCGAACCTCGTCGACTACGACCTGCCGCTGCAGGCGGCGCTGGACCGACCGCGGTGGCGCTACCGGGAGTCGGGTGAGCTCGCGGTCGAACCGCACTTCGACTCGGACGTGGCGGCAAAGCTCGTCCGGCGGGGCCACGACGTCCGGCTCCTCCAGCCGCTGCTGTTCGGCGGGGCACAGGCGGTCCGAAACGACGACGGGGTGTTGTCTGCGGCGACCGAGCCGCGAAAGGACGGCAACGCGCAGGTGTTTTGATCCGACTCACAGGTCGTCGAGGGTCGTCCGCTTCGACTCGCCGACGAACTCCGCGAAGTCAGTTCCTTCCGCGAGTGCGGTTTCCTTTTTGACCCGATAGCTTCCGGCGTCGGTGGTGTAGAGATCCCCTGGATGGAAGAAGTACCAGTCTTCGCGGTCGAACCGGACGCCGATCCGGGGTTTGGCGCCGAAGTTCCGCGCGAAGTACACCAGCGCCTCGACCTCCTCCCCGGTGAGATAGATCGGATCGCCGGCGCTGGACTTCGCCTCGATGGCGTAGAATTCCTCGCCGTTGCCGGCGAGCACGTCCGGGAGTTCCCGGTCGGTCGCGCTGCCGCTCGCCGGCGCGCGCATTACGGCGAATCCCGCCTCGTCGAGCGCGTTGACGAGTTCGCGCTCCCGTCTATCTCCCTTCCGGTTTGCGGACATCGAAGGGAGATTGTTTCACGGAACTAAAAAGGTCGCCGAGTCGCCGCGTGAGGGGGTGGGTCGCGTTCGAGCGTGAGGGGGTAGGTCGCGTTCGAGCGTGAGGGGGTAGGTCGCGTTCGATCGACTGTCGTCTACGCGCGATCGAGGGTGCGCGCGAACGGGAGAACATATATTAAAGTTGTGAATTTCTACAATAGAGGACAATCATTAATAGTAAGAAATCTTATAATAATTCCTAATTCATCAAGTAGTTCATGCGGCGGGCGAAATCGTCCGGTCGAATAATCTCGAATAGACCGATCATTAATGAGGGATAGCCCGGCGGTCCTAGTTTTTTTATTCTCATCCGAGTAAAATCTCCGCCACATATATGAACGCTGTCGAAAAACTATCAAATGAAACAGTAGTAACGGCCACTAGAGAACCAAAAATCATATAAAAAATGATACGACCTGCTGCGCAGAGTCGAAGAGGAACCGGGTGGAAAGTCGAAGGGGACCGTCGCTTCGAGAGGAGGATCCAGTCGTGACGGCCGTCGATGCGCTGGTAAGCAGCGGCGTATTCGTGATGTTCCTCGCGGTGCTGATCGGGATGGCGTTCGGGCGGGTGAACCTCGGACGCGGGATCAAGTTTGGAGTCGCGGGGCCGCTGTTCGCCGGGCTCGTTCTGGGACACTTCGGGTTTACCGTTCCAGGCTCCTTCAGCGGCCTAACGCTGGCGCTGTTCGTGGCGGCCGTCGGCCTGATCGCCGCCCACGAGATCGAGGGGACGATCAAGACCTACGGGTTGAACTTCGTGGTCATCGCGGTCGTGATGCCGACCATCGCTCTGGCGTTCACCTACGTGTGGACGCAGTTCGTGTTCGCCGACGCCTCGACGGCCCTGATCATGGGGTCGTTCTCGGGCGCGTTGACGAGTAGCCCGGGGCTGGGATCCGCGATGGAGGCACTTCCGGAAGCCGCCCGGGCGGACTACCAGATCGGCCACTCGATCGGCTACGTCGTCGGCGTGTTGATCATCGTGATGTTCCAGCAGCTGTACCCGGTGCTGGGGAAACTCGACATCGCTTCCGAGAAGGAGCGGTTCCTCGAGAAGGTGAGCGGGCAGACCGAGGAGGACGGTCCGTCCGTCGCCGAGGTGACGTTCAGCGTGCTGGGGTTCGCGCTCGTGATCGTCGTCGGCTCCGTGATCGGGGCGATAGAGATCCCGATGGGTCCGATCGGCGCGGCGTCCCTGGGCACCACCGGCGGTGTACTGATCGCCGCACTAACACTGGGGTACGTCGGCAGAGTCGGCCCCATCCCGACGCGGATGGACACGACCGTGCTCTCGGAGATCCGGGCGTTCACGCTGGCGATGTTCCTGGCAGTCGTGGGGATCGACGCCGGGGCGGGGTTCGTCGAGACGATAGCGGAGTACGGCGCCCAGGTTGTGGCGGCGTCGGCGCTCAACAGCGTCATCGCCATCGTCGGTGGCCTGCTGCTCACCCGGCTGATCTGGAAGATGGACTGGATCCACGCTGCCGGCGGGATCACCGGCGGTCATACCGACACCAAGGGGTTGGCGGCAGCGATCGACGCCACTGACTCCGACGAGGTCGCCGCAGGGTACGGGAACACCTACCCCTTCGCACTTCTGGCGATGGTTATCTACGCGAAGGTGCTCGTACTGGTCGTTCCCCTCTGATCGTCCTCCCCGCTGATCGACCCCCCGCTGATCGTCCTCCCCGCTGATCGACGCACAGTCGGGACGCGGCCCAGAAACGGTACCTGCACAGAACCCGAGTACGTCACTGGAGACCGAACACAGATGCCACACTTACAGTTCGACGTGGACTTCTCGATCGACGACCCGGCAGCCGAACAGTTCACCGCGGACGTCGCGGAGTTGTACGCCGATACGATGGACGCCTCGACCGAGTACACCGCGGTGAGTCTCCGGAGGATCGACACCATCTACCTCGGGCGGGCGACCGGCGAGCGTCGGGTGATTCTACAGGCCGACGTGCGGGCAGGCAGGGAGGTCGAGACGAAACGCGAGTTCGCCCTGGCGGTCATCGAGACGGTCGCCGAGCGGTTCGACGTCCCCCGGTCGAACCAGAAAGTCGTCTTCACCGAACACGACGGGTCACAGATGATGGGTCACGACCGGGTGGGGGACGACTGGTCGGAGTAGCAGGCTGGAGCCATAGCTTACGGGAGTGGCGGCCAAAAAAATCACCGCGGGTTCTGGCGACACCGAGCGGTATCGCTTAAATGACGCGGTTCTGGAGGTAATCGAGGTGCTTTGCGTTGTAGACGATCTTGACTTCGTCTGTCGTCGGGCTACCGATGCAGGTGAGCCGGACGTTCTTCTCTTCGACTTCCTCGTCGGAGAGGATCTGCTGCATGTCCATCTCGAGGTCGCCTTCCACCGCGATCGCCGCGCAGTTCGCACACGCGCCGGCGCGGCAGGAGAACGGCCAGTCATACCCCTGCGCCTCGGCGGCCTCGAGGACGTACTCGCCCTGGTTGACTTCGAGGCTGCCGTAGTCCTCTTCGCCGAGCCCGGCGTCGGCGGCTTTCTCGAACAGATCGTCGTCGTCCATCGACCAGCCCTGGTCGTCCAGCACTTCGTAGTTCAGGTATTCAACGGTAGGCATCACTCGTCGATTCAGCATCCAGGCAATTAGACTTTGCTGTTTCCATGTTTAAATTCGATCGGCGTCACCAATACGAGGCGGAGGGCCCGCGCTCAAGGAGCGCAGTACTTGGGATGCTCAATCGGAAGCACAAGCGAGTAGCGCGGGGAGGATGTCAAAGGCCGCACAATGGGATTCGAACCGCCGAAACGACGTCATGCTCTCTCGAGCGCCCTATCGGAGAGTATCATCGGTGAAAATCGGACGGGAAGCTTTTTTCATCCAACACGATTCCCAACAGCCATGAGGGTGTCAAGCGGCATCGACGGCTTCGACCGGCTCGTCGATGGGGGGTTGCCTGCGGGGCGGCTGTGCGTCGTCACGGGACCGCCCGGCAGCGGCAAGACGACGTTCGGCGCGCAGTTCGTCACCGAGGGGGTCGCGAACGGCGAAACCTGTCTGTACATCAGTATGCACGAGACCCGCGAGGGGATCAAGGAAGACATGTCCGGGTTCTCCTTCGGGTTCGAGCGCGCGATCGAGACGGAGCGGCTCAAGTTCCTCGACGCCTTCTCCTCGAACGGGAGCCGGTTTTTCGGCAACCCCGGCGCGAACGGCCGGCAGAACGACGCCGTAAACCGACTCACCTCGTTTATCAACTCCCAGGGGATCGACCGGGTCGTCATCGATTCGGCGATGCTTTTGGGGTTCCTGTTCGACGACGACGAGGCGACGACCATTCAGGTGCTGTCGGCGCTCAAGCGGACCGACGCCACCTCGCTTCTGGTCGCGGAAAACACCGAACCGGACGCGTACGCGACCGAGCAGTTCCTTGCCCACGGCGTCGTCTTCCTGCACAACTACCTCGAGGACGGGGAGATGCAGCGGGGGATCCAGGTGCTGAAGATGCGGGGAACCGACATCGACACCGACATCCACGAGCTCTCGTTCGAAAGCGACGGCATCCGGATCGGCGAGCGGCGGAAGATACCACAGGGAAGCCAACAGTGACGGACTTACAGTAATGTACGGAAACGACGGCGGTACAGGCACGAACGGGGGAAATGGGACCGACGAAGAGCGGCTCCTGTCGGAGTTCTCCGATCTCGACGGGGAGAACGCGACCGAGCGGGCGTTCGAGCTGGGGGTGGCCGACGCGTGTGAGCAGGTCCACAGCACGTCCGGGAGTACGCGGGGCCGGATCGAAGCCCTGGCCGGGATCGACACCGACCGCGCGCTTCGGCGGCTCAAGGAGACCGGCGACTCGACCTACGACCGAAGCCTGATCGACCTCGCCTACGACGAGGGGCGGACGCGCGGAATGAAGCTCGCACGGCGCGAGGACGACGCCGAGGGGGTCTGGTCGGAGCTCGTCGGCGACGACACATCCGATGGCGACGTTCCGACGACCGGGACGTTCGAGGAAGCGCTTCCGGGAGCCCTCGGCCGAGTGAGAGCACTCGATATCGGCACTGAAACCGGACCCCCGGAGAGTCTCTCGCTGCCGGAGTTCCTCCGCAGCCGCGGCGGGCCGGGGCGTCGGGACGGAACGAAACGGCGCGAGTGATCGGAAAGCGGCGCGACGAGCACGCCAGGCGAGGTGGCGTTGCGTTCGGAGGTAACACCCTTATACCGTTCGCGGTCGGATCTTCAGGTATGAACGTTGTTCCGGACACGAGCGCGGTCGTCGACGGCCGCGTGTCCGAGCGGATCGAGGACGGAAGCTACGCCGGATGGACGGTCGTCGTCCCGGAAGCGGTGGTGGGCGAACTCGAGGCGCAGGCCAACGAGGGGCTCGACACCGGCTGGGAGGGCCTCGCCGAACTCCAGCGGCTCGTCGACCTCGTCGAGGACGGAGAGATCGAAGTGGAGTACGTCGGTGAACGTCCCGGTCCCGACACCCACGGCGTCGCCGGCGAGGGGGAGATCGACGCCCTCATCAGGGACGTCGCCGCCGACCACGACGCGGTGTTGCTCACCAGCGACTACGTCCAGGCCGAGGTGGGCCGCGCGAAGGGCCTGCAGGTCGAGTACGTCGAACCGGTCGTCCGCCAGGTCGACGACCTCCCGATCCGGGAGTACTTCGACGAGGAGACGCTGTCGGTTCACCTGAAGACGGGAACCCGACCGAAGGCGAAACGTGGACGGATCGGCGAGCTGACCTACCAGCGGATCGCCGAGGAGGAAACCACCGAAGCGCAGATGCGCGAGTGGGCCGACACGATCGAGGCGCTCGCGCGCGCTAGCCCCGACGGGTTCATCGAGCTGGCCGAGCCGGGGATGACGATCGTCCAGTACCAAGACTTCCGGATCGCGGTCGCACGACCGCCGTTTTCCGACGGGATCGAGATCACCGCCGTGCGACCGATCGTCAAGACCGAGCTCGACGACTACAGCCACGCGGAGCCGCTGAAGCGCCGGCTGCTGGAACGCCAGCGGGGCGTGCTCATCTCGGGGTCGCCGGGCGCCGGGAAGTCGACGTTCGCCCAGGCGGTCGCGGAGTTCCTCGACGCGAACGACTACGCGGTCAAGACGATGGAAAAGCCCCGCGACCTCGACGTCGGCCCCGACATCACCCAGTACGGCGCGCTGGGGGGCGAGATGGCCAAGACCGCCGACTCGCTGCTTCTGGTCCGGCCGGACTACACGATCTACGACGAGGTCCGCAAGACCGACGACTTCGAGGTGTTCGCCGACATGCGCCTGGCGGGGGTCGGGATGGTCGGCGTCGTCCACGCCACCCGGGCGATCGACGCGCTCCAGCGGCTCGTCGGGCGGGTCGAGCTGGGCATGATCCCGCAGGTCGTCGACACGGTCGTGTTCATCGAGGACGGACAGGTGGACACCGTCTACGACGTCCAGACGACGGTGAAAGTGCCCGAGGGACTCACTGCCGAAGACCTCGCCCGGCCGGTGATCCAGGTGACCGACTTCGAGACCGGCCGCCCCGAGTACGAGATCTACACGTTCAACCGGCAGGTCGTGACGGTGCCGCTTTCCGACGACGACGGGGAGGACACCGGCGTGAGCCGGATCGCGAAACAGGAGATCGAACGGGAGATCCGGTCGGTCGCGCGCGGCCACGTCCAGGTCGAGCTGAAGGGGCAAAACGACGCCGTCGTCTACGTCGAGGAGGACGACATCTCCTACGTGATCGGGAAGGGCGGCGGCCGGATCAGCGACATCGAAGAACGGCTCGGGATCGACATCGACGTGCGGACCCACGACGAGCGACCGGGCGGCGCGAACGCCGCCGACCGTTCCGGCACGGAACTCACAGATCCCAACGCGACCGTCGTGCAGCCGGAGATCACCTCCCGACATGTGGTCATCAGGGTCGACGAGTTCGTCGGCGAGACGGTTGAGGTACGCGCCGGCGGCGACTACCTGTTCACGGCGACGGTGGGGCGGGGAGGCGATATCCAGGTCTCCCGTGGGTCCGCGATCGCAGAAGAGCTCGAGGACGCGATCGACAGGCGGCGGGAGATCACCGTCGTTCCGGTCTGATTTCGGTTCACATCGATTTCGGCGCTTCCACGCCGAGTATCGACAGCGCGTTCGCGATCGTGTGTCGGGCGGCGCGAACGAGCGCGAGACGTGCCCTGGCGGTCGCCTCGTCGTCTGCGGTCACCACGGGGCACTCCCGGTAGAACGCGTTGAACGTCTCGGCGAACTCCCGGGTGTAGGTGGCGATCAGATGCGGCTCCAGTTCGTCTGCAGCCTCCTCGATGCAGGCGGGGAACCGGGCGATCACGGCGAGCAGGTCCCGCTCTTCGGGAGTGTCAAGCAGGTCCGGCGTCACCTCGGCGTCGGCGTCGGGGAGTTCGATTCCCGCTCCTGCTGCTTCCTCCTCGATCCCGCAACACCGGGCGTGGACGTACTGGACGTACGGCGCCGACTGCGCCTCGAAGTCCAGCGCGCGGTCCCATTCGAAGGTGATCGCCTTCGTCGGCTGCTTTGCGACGATGTCGTACCGGACCGCGCCGATCCCGACCTGCCGGGCGATCCGCTCTATGTCGTCGTCGGTCAACTCGTCGTCCCGGATCCGGTCGTCCATCCGGCGCTGTACCTCCTCGCGTGCACGATCGATCGACTCGTCGAGCAGGTCGTCCAGCATCACGCCGGTGCCCCGGCGGGTGGACATCTTCCCCTCCGGGAGGTTCACGTACGAGTAGATGACGTGATCGAGCTGGTCGACGTCGTTGCCGAGCAGCTCGAGCGCCGCGTCCAGTTGATCGGCCTGGAGCTTGTGGTCTTCTCCGAGGACGGTGACGGCGCGGTCGTAGTTGTCGAACTTCCACTCGTGGTGGGCCAGGTCGCGGGTCGTGTAAAGCGACGTGCCGTCCGACCGGAGGAACACGAGGTTCTTGTCGATCCCCCACTCGTCGAGTTCGAGCTGCCAGGCCTCCTCCTCGTAGACGGCGTGGTCGGTGTCCTTGAGCCGGGCGGCCACCTCGTCGGTTGACCCGTCGCGCATGAACCGCGTCTCCTTGACGAACTCGTCGAACACCGCGGGAAGCCGGGCGAGACACTCCTTCATCCCACCGAGTACGCCATCGACGACTTCCTCGACCCGCTCGTAGACCGCCTCCTCGCCCTCCTCGAGCCCCTGGAGGATCGCGGCGATCTCCGCTTCGGCGGCCTCGACCTCCTCGGGATCGGCGGTCTCGAGGAAGTGGTTCCCCTTCCGGTAGTAGCGCACCAGATCGTATTCGATCCGATCGCGTGCCGGCGGTTTCTCGAGATCACTCTCGTCGAACGTCTCGTAGGCCCACGTGAACACGGCCATCTGTCGTCCGGCGTCGTTGACGTAGTAGTGGCGATCGACGTCGTAGCCGGCGGACGCGAGCACGTTGGCGACGGCGTCGCCGACGATCGGGTTCCGCGCCCGGCCGACGTGGACCGGCCCCGTCGGGTTGGCGCTGGTGTGCTCGACCACGACTGACGTGTCCCGATCCGGGAGCGCGCCGTAATCCACCCCCTGGGCGTCCGACAGCGTGTCCGTGAGGTACTCGTCGGTCGTCGTGAAGTTCACGTACGGCCCCTGGCTGGCGGCGGCCGCGACGTATCCCGTCGGCTCGGCCGCCGCTGCGACCTCCGCAGCCACCTGTGGCGGCGGCGCGCCGGCTTCCCCCGCCAGCCGGAAGGCGACGCTCGAGGCGAGCGTCGCGTCGACGTCCGCCGGCGGCTCCTCGATTCCGAGATCGTCGGTCGGATATCCCAGCTCCGAGAGTGCCCCTTCGAGGGTCGACTCCACGTCCGACCGGAACTGTCTGAACATGCAGGGGCGTTTGCCGTGGGCCGTAAAGGCCCTTCCGAAGCCGACTGCATCCGACCGGGCGGCCGTGCCAGCCGGACGGCCGTGGTAGCCGCAAACCGACGTGGCGGGCTCCACCGCGAGTGGGGATCCGTCCGGAGAAACGGACCGTTTAAGCCACTCCGCAGTGGACATTCGAACGGTAACCGGCGGTCAGTTCGACGCGATTCTGAGGCCGCCCCGGGGGGGTGTTATCATATTTTTGGAACGCATCCCACATCCGATACGCTTTTCCGCGGGCTCCGCCAACCTCGAAGTATGTCCGGGACAGTACCCGCCGTCGGGCAGGACGAACTGGCGACGCTGAAGCTCGTCGCCCTCGATGGCGGCCTCGTCGGACCGGTGAAAGTCTCGTGCTCGGAGCTCGCCGACCGCCTCGACGCGTCGAACCAGACCGCCTCGCGCCGGCTCCAGGCGCTGGAGGCGGCCGACCACATCGAGCGCGACGTCGTGAGCGACGGACAGTGGATCACGGTTACCGACGACGGGGAGTCGGCACTCCGTCGCGAGTACGCCGACTACCGACGGATCTTCGAGGGACGCCGGTCGCTCACGCTTCGGGGCCAGGTCATCAGCGGGATGGGCGAGGGACGACACTACATCTCGCTGCCCGGCTACATGGAACAGTTCCGGGAACGGCTCGGATACGAACCGTTTCCGGGTACTCTAAACGTCGAACTCGACGAGGAAAGCGCCCGGTCGCGGGCGGGACTCCGGTCGATCGACGGGGTAGCGATCGACGGCTGGGAGGACGAGGAGCGAACGTTCGGCCCGGCGACGTGTTATCCAGCGAGCGTGCGGCGAAGCAACGAGGGGCGAACCGACGGGGCCCGAAGCGTCGATCTCGCGCACGTGATCGTCCCCGAACGGACACACCACGACGAGGAGAACCTCGAACTCATCGCTCCCGACAAACTCCGAACGGAGCTCGATCTCGAAGACGGCAACCGGGTGACCGTCGAGATCCACGGCGGCGTTTTCGCTGTCGATGACCGTAGCGAGGAGGTGGCGTAAATGCGTCGTCGACGGAACGCCCCGGGGGCGATCGAAGGGGAGGAACCCCTCGAAAGCGGGACGGTCGAGGAGGCGATCGCTGCGTTTTCCGCAGGAAAGCCGGTACTGATCCACGATTTCGACGACCGGGAGGGAGAGACGGATCTCGTCTACCCCGCCGGGGCAGTCGGACCGGCCGACGTCGCACGCATGCGCAACGACGCCGGCGGGTTGGTCTGTGTCGCGCTGTCGGATTCGGTCGCGGAGACGTTCGGGCTGCCGTTCCTCGCCGGCGAGATCGACCATCCGGCCGCGGGCGATCACGATCTCGCGTACGACGAGCGGTCGTCCTTCTCGCTTCCGGTGAATCACCGCGAGACGTTCACGGGGATCACCGACGAGGACCGGGCGCTGACGATTCGGGAACTGTCCGGCGCCGCGAGCGCTGCGGTCCGCGGACCGGATTCCTACACCGCTGCGGATTTCGCAGAGGAGTTCCGAACCCCGGGGCACGTCCACCTGCTGCGCGGGGCCCCGAACCTGCTCGCGGATCGGGAGGGGCACACCGAACTCGGGCTCGCGCTGGCACAGCGGGCGGAGCTGCCTCCGGCGGTCGTCGTCTGCGAGATGCTCGACGACGAGTCCGGTGCCGCACTGGCGCCGGCCGACGCTGCCGCCTACGCCCGCCGACACGGGCTCGTCTACCTCGAAGGTGCGCGATTGATCGACGCAGTCAGGTGATCCTGGTCCGGGCCGGGCCCCGGTATCCGGTTCTCGCCACCACAGCACTATTATACGTTCGACGACGACTTACGACTGATACTGAGCGGTCCGTACGGATCGCTATCCACCATCCAACGGATGTGCTCGAGTCTCAGCTCCACCACGCGGCGGACGTTTCTGGCGGCTGGAGCGGCGACGCTGTCGGGAACGGCTGGCTGTCTTCGCGACTTCAGGACTGTTGCCGGTCGCGACAGGACCGACCAGCTCGAACTGGAGATCCGGACGCTGCCCGCCGACAGCGATCCCAACGCAGTACGGATCGCCCGGATCCTCGAGGGGCGTCTCGACGCGGTTGGCGTCGAGGCCCGGATCAACACGCTGACCGAAGAAGAGCTGTATCGCCAAGTGCTCTTGAACCGGAACTTCGACGTGTACGTCGGTCAGCTCCCCGAAACGACGGCAGCCGATCCCGACGCCCTGTATCCGCTGTTGCATTCGAAATACGGGGCCGAGCCCGGGTGGCAGAACCCGTTCGGCTACGCGGACCCGGACACCGACAGACTATTGTCCAGACAACGAACGACGGAAGGCACCGACCGCCTGGACGCGGTGGCCGCTCTCCAGCGTCACCTCGCGGAATCACAGCCGTTCGTCTCGATCGCGTTTCCCGACGAGATCAGCGCCGTCAGGGGAACGCGCTTCTACGAGTGGCAGGACAACAGACCGACCGATCCGGTGAACCTCCTGTCGCTTTCACGCCGGGACGATGCCGAACCGACCCTGCGGCTCGTGACCACCGATCCGCGGTTGACCGAGAACCGCAATCCGATCGCCGCGGAGTTTCGGCGGCACGGGAGCCTGCTCGCACTGGTTTATGCACCGCTAGTCAGGCAGATCGACGACGAGTTCCAGCCGTGGCTCCTCGGAAGTTGGCAACCTCACCCTCACGGCGAACGAACCGAAGACGAGCAACAAAGCGACGACTCGCTGCTCTGGCGCGGAGAGCTCAGAGAGGGGCTCACCTGGCACGACGGGGAACCGCTCGATTCCGAGGACGTCGCGTTCACGTACGAATTTCTGGCCGATACGTCGATGGGTCGGGTAGAGTCAGCCATCCCCACCTCCAGGTTTCGAGGACGATCTTCGCTCGTGAAGTCGATCGAGTCGGTCGACGAGCAGACGTTCGACATCCGGTTCGAAACCGGAAGTCCAGAGGTGGCAATCCGAGCGTTTACCGTCCCCGTGTTGCCCGAACACGTCTGGCGCGACTACACCGGACCGGCGACGATCGCCGGGGTCGAAGTGAACGACGAGACCACGGAGGCACTCGTTCGGCCGAACGACGAGCCGATCGGCTCCGGGCAGCTCCGGTTCCATGAGGCGACACCGGGCGAGGAGATCGTCTTCGAGCGGGTCACCGACCATCCACTCGGATCCCTCGAGGATCTTCCGGACCGATTCCAGGGAGGGCCGGCGTTCGATCGGCTCCATCTGAGCGTTCTCCCCTCCGACGTGGTCGCCGTCGAAGCGGTGGCCGACGACGACGCCGACGCGACGGTTTCCAACCTCGGAACCGACGCCGTCCCCAGAGCAGCCCGGTCGTCGGCGACGTCCCTCGTGAGCTATCGGTCGCGGGCGCTGTATCACATCGGGTTCAACACGCGCCAGGCGCCGCTTTCGAACTTCAGGTTCCGCGTCGCGGTCGCACAGCTGTTCGACAAAGGAGAGATCGTCGAGGAGGTGTTCGACGGGTACGCGGTGCCCGCGACCGGACCGCTGGAGGAACGATGGGTTCCACCGGATCTCTTCTGGGACGGGGAGGACCCAGTCGTGCCGTTCTTCGCCGGAGCCGATGGCGAGTTCGACGAGGAGGCAGCCCGCGAAGCGTTCAACGAGGCGGGGTACCGCTACAACGACGACGGGGAACTGCTCGCGAAGGGCTCCTGATGCCCGCCACCATGCTTCCCGAACTCTCTCCACTCACGCGGGTGATCGTCGTTCTCCTGTCCGTCATCACAGCCGGAACCGTCGTCGCCGGGGTGACAATAGTCGGCCCCGGGCGGCTCCGGAGACTCGTCCGAACGGTGCCGCGACATCTCGGGGAGGTGGCCCCGTACGTTGCGGCGCTCGCGATTGTCCTCGTCGTCAGCGCGTTCGCTCGTGAGCCGCTCCAGTCGGTGTCAGAGCTGTACGGGCTGTATCTGACTGGCACACTCTTCGCCATCGAAGGAGAGTTCGTCGCGTGGCTCCAGTCGCACGCGACCGACGAAGCGACGCGTCTCCTCTCGTGGACGTACGTGTACGGCTACGCGTTCCTGCTCGTGTTTCCCCTCGTCGCGTACGCGGCGCTCGAGGAGTCCACACAGCTCAAACGGCTGCTTGCGGCGTACACGCTCAACTACGCGATCGGGCTCGTCGTGTACACCATCGTGTTCGCACACGGCCCGCGGAACGTGATGCCGGACCTGGTGACATCGCTTTTGTACACGACGACGCCCGACTTCCAGCATCTCACCACCCAGATCAACATCAACTCCAACGTCTTCCCGTCGCTGCACACCTCGCTTTCGGTGACCGTCGCCGCGCTCGCGTATCGGACCCGCGACGTCTACCCCTCCTGGGCGGTGGTGTCGGGGGTTCTCGCGACCGGCGTCGTGTTCTCGACGATGTATCTGGGAATCCACTGGGCACTGGACGTCGTCGCTGGAACTGTCCTCGCACTCGCGTGTGTCTGGATCGTCTGCGAGTACATCGAATGAAGATCGCCCCCGATCCGAATCGGCCGTCGCTACGATAGTTCGAACCGTGTCACCGTGTCGTGCTCCGGTCCCTCGGGTGTGAGGGTGCTCTCCGTTAGACGAACGTCCTCGACTCGAAATCGGCCGATCGTCGGATCCGTCTCCCGGACGACCTCCTGGACAATCTCCTTTCCCCGGGCGTCGTCCATCCTGGCAAGCGTGACGTGTGGGGTGAACTCGTGATCATCGGGTTCGAATCCGAGTGCGGTCGTTTCTACCTCCAGCGCCTCGTGGAGCGCTGTCAGTTCCGCCTCGCCCCGCCGGAACCCCGCCCACACGACGCTTATGTACTCGATCGAGGGAAACACCCCGAGGCCACCGACCTCGGCTTCGAACGGTTCGACCGGTTCGACGGTACCGTCCTCGCGTTCGACGGCGGCGTTCGAGATCACCTCGTTTGCGGCCGTTTCCAGTTCGTCGATCCGGTCGGAGTCGACGTCACCGAGGAACTTCAGCGTGAGATGGGCCTGTTCCGGGTCGGTGAACCTGAGCCCCGCCGCGTCGCGTAGTCGGTCCTGTACGGCGGCGACCTCGTCGGCCAGTCGATCCGGCAGGTCGACGGCGAAGAAGAGTCTCATACGGTATTGTACGGCGGCGGGCACCTAAAAACACGTGACGCAACGCTTACCCGCGACCACCGCCAATCCCGTGGTATGACTGACGAGCGCGACGAGCGCGACGAACACGAGTTCTCCTCGGGACAGGGGTTCGACGAGGAGTACGAGGAGTTCACGCTCGACCCCCCGGAGCTCTCCGTCGATCCGTCGAAGGTCGACCCCGTCGACTCGCGGGTGCTTTCGGACATCCTCGACGAACGGAACCTGGCGAGCGACCAGGTGGACGCCGAAGAACTGCTCGACATCGGCCTCTCCTACATGGGGATCAACCGGTTCGAAGAGGCGACGGAAACCCTCGAACGGGCCGCACGGTTTGCCGACGACGAGGGAGTCAAACAGGAGGCGTGGGTGAACAAGGGGGCCGCCCACGCCCGTCTCGAGGAGTACGACGCCGCCGTCGGCGCCTACGAGGAGGCGCTGCGCATCGACGACGACTCCGAACACGCCGCCACCGCGGAGACGAACCTCGCGTACGCCCTCTGGGAGTGGGGACACACCGAGGAGGCGCTCGAACACGCCGAACGCGCAGTCGAGATCGATCCCCGGTTCGCGCAGGCGTGGTACAACCGCGGCTTTTTCCTCCTCGAACGGGGCCTGGCCGAGGACGCCGTCACGGCGTTCGACAACGCGATCCGACTCGGGATGCGCAACGCCGACGTCCTCGAGGAGAAGGCCAGGGCGCTCGAAGAGCAGGGCGAACACGAGGAGGCCGAAACCGTCCACGAACAGGCGCAGGAACTGCGCGAACAGGCGGAACGCGAGCTCGTCGAGGAGCACGGCCGCCGCGAGAGCTGATGACGGACGATCCCATCGAGGACGGAACCGTGCTGCTCCGCGAGCGGGAAACCCCGGAGGGGCTGCTCGTCTCCGTCTGTGATTCCGACTGTCTCGGCGAAACCTACGACAACGGCAAAGCGAGACTGGAAGTCGACCCCGACTTTTACGGGGGGGAGGCGGCCGTCGAAGCCGACGCCGACGCCGTCGTCGAGAGCCTCCACCGCGCACAGGTGGCGAACCTGGTGGGCACCGAGAGCGTCGGCGTGGCGATCGAGGCGGGGCTCGTCGACGAAGAGACGGTGCTCGAGTTCGAAGACACCAGACACGCCCAGTTGCTCTGGCTGTAGCGCCGCGATACACACGCAGCGCCTATGATTTCACATCCAGTCGACTCGAATTATAATTCGCTTAGCAGAGCTTATCCAGAGTTTATTGCTACATAACTACTTGTGGGCTTTCCGTAAGATGTGGAATGTTATCAACAATCAAACGACCGCCGGTCCGACCCGCCCGGACGGCCGACGAACAGCCCGATAGCGACGAAAAACGCTCGTGTCGGTCGGCGTATCGACCCCGAAACGCCGGGGTGACGGGGGAGTGAGATGGCGCGAGTTCCCGACTCGGAACCCCGGCGGTGGTTTCTCCACGCAGTGTGTGTCGCGAGCGTCGCGGGACTCGCGGGCTGTTCCGGCGACGAGCCCGATCCGGACGACGTGGTCGGCGAGGATCCCGCGGACGACCCTCCCGAGGACGATACGACGTCTGACGACGATTCCACCCCCGACGACTCCCCTGCGGAGGACGACGATCCGCAAGTGGAGATAGCCGCCGACATCGACCCCCACGTCAGCGAAACGTGGGTACGCCAGGAACAGCCGGACGGTAGAGTGGTCGTCAACGAGCTGTACACCGAGTGGGACACGGAGAACGATCGAGTGTACCGCCGTGTCGAAACCACCATGGAGAACGACGAGACGGTCGAGGTTCCGGTAATGGAGTATTACGTCGTCGGGGAGACCACCTATCAGCTCCGTCCGGACGGCTGCGTGAGTTTCGACGGACGGCTGATCAGGCGGGACGAACTCCGGGAAGCGAACGTGCGGCTCCCCGACGTCCGGGAGATCGAAACCGACGACGACGCCGAGTACCTCGGGCCGGACGTAGTGGACGGACGGGACGTCGACGTCTGGCGGTTCACTCCCGACGAAACGTTCGCACACGACGGAGAGATGACGGTGGCCGTCGAGGTGGCAACCGGCCACGTCCTGCTGATAGAGAGCTGGTACGAGACGGGGCACGGGGACAACCCGGTCGTGATCCGGTTCGAACAGCGGAACCACAGCTTCGGCGAGTCGTTCGAGATCGAACCGCCCGAAGAGTGCGAGAGCTGACACCCCGTCCCCTGTTCTCTCCGACAGCCGAAACGCACCCCTCGCCGGGCTCAGCGAGGCTACGCACCGTCGCCACGGACCGAAGAGAAATTACGCGTTCGCTCCTACGTTCCGACAATGGGAGCCCAAGAATCGTATCCAGTCGACGTCGAGGCGATCCGTGCCGACTTCCCGATCCTCGAGCGGAAGGTCGGCGGGGACGTCACGACGCCCGGTGAGAGTCCGGACGACACCGAACCGCTGGTGTACCTCGACAACGCGGCGACGAGTCACACCCCCGAGCCGGTCGTCGAGGCGATCACTGACTACTACCGAGGGTACAACTCCAACGTCCACCGCGGCATCCATCAGCTGAGCCAGGAGGCGTCAGTCGCCTACGAGGAAGCTCACGACCGCGTGGCGGAGTTCATCGGCGCTGAGGGACGCGAAGAGATCATCTTCACGAAGAACACGACTGAAGCGGAGAACCTGGTCGCGTACGCGTGGGGGCTCAACGAGCTCGGCCCGGGCGACAACGTGGTGCTCACCCAGATGGAGCACCACGCGTCGCTGGTCACCTGGCAGCAACTGTGCAAGAAGACCGGCGCCGAAGCGCGGTTCATCCGGGTCGACGAGGACGGCTACCTCGACATGGATCACGCCGCGGAGCTGATCGACGAGGACACCAAGATGGTGAGCGTCGTCCACGTCTCGAACACGCTCGGTACCGTCAATCCCGTCACGGAGCTGACTGAGATGGCTCACGAGGTGGGGGCGTACTCGTTCGTCGACGCGGCCCAGTCGGTGCCCAACCGGCCGGTCGACGTCGGCGAGATCGACGCCGACTTCCTGGCGTTTTCGGGCCACAAGATGCTCGGGCCGACCGGGATCGGCGTGCTGTACGGGAAACAGCACGTCTTAGATGAGATGGAGCCGTACCTCTACGGCGGCGAAATGATCCGGCGGGTCACCTACGAGGACGCAGAGTGGGAGGACCTCCCCTGGAAGTACGAAGCGGGTACCCCCGTCATCGAGCAGGGGATCGCCCTCGAGGCGGCGATCGACTACCTCGAGGACGTCGGCCTCGAGGCGATCCAGGCCCACGAGGAACTGCTCGCGGAGTACGCTTACGACCGCCTCACGGAGCGGGGCGACGTGGAGATCTACGGACCGCCGGGTGACGACCGGGGCGGGCTTGTGGCGTTCAACGTCGAGGGCGTCCACGCCCACGACCTCTCGAGCATCCTCAACGACCACGCGGTCGCGATCCGGGCGGGCGACCACTGCACGCAGCCGCTGCACGACACCCTCGGGATCGCCGCGTCCGCGCGAGCGTCGTTTTACCTGTACAACACCACAGCCGAGGTCGACAAACTGCTCGAGGCGGTCGACGCCGCGGCCGAACTGTTCGGATGAAACGAACGGACGGCACCGACGCGGCCAAACGCGCCGCCGGCGAGGCGGCCGCGGAGCTCGTCGAGGACGGGACGGTCGTCGGACTCGGCACCGGTTCGACGGCGGCGTTCGCGATCCGCGCGATCGGGCGCCGGGTCGACGCCGGACTCGACGTCCGTGGGGTGGCGACGTCGTTTGCGGCCCGGGAGCTCGCACGCGACTGCGGGATCCCGCTGGTGGAGCTTCCCGACGTCACCGGCGTCGAACAGGGTGAGGCGGCCGGTGGTTCCGGGATCGATCTCGCGATCGACGGCGCCGATCAGGTCGCCGACGGCGACCTCATAAAGGGCGGCGGCGCAGCCCACGCTCGTGAGAAACTCGTCGACGACGCTGCAGACCGGTTCGTCGTGGTCGTCGACCGGTCGAAAGTCGCCGACGCGCTCGCCGCGCCGGTTCCAGTGGAGGTGCTCCCGGACGCCCGGGGGACCGTCACCGACGCCGTGTTCGATCTCGGCGGCGAGGCGACGCTGCGGACGGCCGACCGGAAAGACGGCCCGGTCGTCACCGACAACGGGAACCTGGTTTTAGACTGCGAGTTCGGCCGGATTGACGATCCCGACGCGCTCTCCGCGCGGCTCTCGGCGCTCCCCGGCGTCGTCGAGCACGGGCTGTTCGTCGGAATCGCAGACGAGGTGTACGTCGGCGACGACGGCGGCGACGTCGACGTTCTCGGTCGATAGCCGTCGCTCGCCGGTCGAAAAAATCAAAAACGGAAATCGCCCGGATTACAGGTCGCGAGGCTGGACCGTCTTGCGGTCGTTCGCCTCGGCTCGGCGGGCGGCGTCTTCCAGCAGTTCCGCGACTTCCTCGTCGAGCGCGTCGTAGAAGTCCGAAGCAACGTTTTTGTCGTCCAGCGCCTCTTTGACTGCTGCTTTGACGATAAGATCTGCCATGCAGTCGAAGATATTGACGCGTACTTAATAAGACTTCCCAAATTCTGGCGCGAGCGGCCCCGTATCGCCCCGATTCGACTACTCGTTGCGCCTCGAGAGCGGTGTTTGTTTTACATTCGATAATCCAGGAACGAAAGTTCAACATAAAAAGTCCCCCTTAGCTATCGGGGTATTGACTATAGTAGAGTATATGACCCCCGAGAACGTAGGGTGTGATACAGCCTGTGAAGGAGGCCAAAGAGACAATGGCAACCTGCGATCACTGTGGTTCGCACGTATCCGAACAGTTCGCCCGCGTGTTCGCCGACGGACAAGGACAGCTCAACGCCTGTCCGGCCTGTTCGGCGAACGCGGGGATCGCCGAAGTGGCGCGACACCGCGCTCGTTCGCGAAACTGACCGATCCAGCTGACGGCCACACGTATCGAACGACGACTGCGCACCGCCCGACAGAAAACCGACGTGAACATCCGGAGCCGGACAACTCTTTGTTTCCGGCCCCGACGTCTCCGATAGTGCCGTACGTGTACGTCCTCGAGTGCGCCGACGGAACGCTATACACCGGCTACACGACCGACGTCGAGCGGCGGGTTGCAGAACACAACGCGGGCGAGGGCGCGAAGTACACTCGAGGCCGGACACCCGTTCGCCCGGTCTACGTCGAGGAACACGACACGCGGTCGGCGGCGATGTCCCGGGAACACGAGATCAAGTCGCTCTCGCGCCGGGAGAAACAGCGGCTGGTCGACGGGGACGGTGATCAGTCGCCGGACGGTTTTTGACCGCGGCCGCACATGCCGGCGTATGGACACCGAGCGGACAGACGCCGACGCGATTTCCTTTGGAACCGACGGCTGGCGGGCGCCTCTGGAGGAGTTCACCGACGGGCGGCTCCGGCTCGTCGCGCGAGCGATCGCCGACCATCTGCGGGCCGAACGAGAGGACGGTCCCGTGGCCGTCGGCTACGACGCCCGCGGGAGCTCGCCGGGGTTCGCCGAAACCGTCGCCGAGACGCTCGCGGACGAGGGGTTCGACGTCCTGCTGCCGGAGCGGGACGTCCCAACCCCCGTGATCGCCCACGCGGTCGTCGACCGCGGCTGTGCGGGCGCGGTCGTGATCACCGCCTCCCACAACCCCCCCGAGTACAACGGCGTGAAGTTCCTCCCCGGCGACGGCGCGCCGGCGCTTCCGGACGCCACCGACGACATCGAATCCAGACTGGGAGAATCCGACGGAACGGACGACCGACGCGAGAGCGGAGAGATCCGGCGGTTCGATCCGATCGAACCGCACCGACGCGCGGCCCGCCGGCTCGTGGACGCCGACATCGAGGGAGTCACCGTCGTGTACGATGCGATGCACGGCAGCGGTCGGGACGTCACCGACGGGCTGCTTTCCGCGGCAGGAGCGACGGTGATCCGCCGGCGGTGCTCGCAGGACCCCGACTTCGGCGGCGGCGCGCCGGATCCGGTCCCGGAACGGCTCGAGGGGCTGGTCGCCGCCGTCGGGGAGCACGGCGCCGATCTCGGAATCGCAAACGACGGGGACGCCGATCGGATCGCGATCGTCACACCCGAGGGCCACCTCGACGCCAATCGCTTCTTCGCGGCGACCTACGAGGCGCTGCTTTCGGAGGACCTTCTCGGTTCGCCAGTCGACGACGAGGGAGTCGTAACGCCCCCGACGTCGGGCGAACGCGGCGTCGTCCGAACCGTCTCGACGACGTTCCTGATCGATCGGATCGCCGAGGCCCACGGCGAGTTCGTCCGTGAGGTGCCGGTCGGGTTCAAGTGGGTCGCCGAGGCGATGGCCGACCGAGACGTGATCTTCGGCGGGGAAGAGTCGGGCGGGTTCAGCGTCCGGGGTCACGTCCGGGAGAAGGACGGCGTGTTGATGGCGCTGCTCGCGGCCGCGGTGACGGCGGCCGAGCCGTACGACGCCAGGGTCGATCGCCTGTTCGACCTCCACGGGGAGATCCACACCGCCCGGCGGAACGTCGACTGTCCGGACGACCGGAAGGCCGCCGTGGTCTCCAAACTGGAAGGTGTCGTCCCGGAGGCGATCGCGGGCGAGCCCGTCGATCGGGTGGTCACGCTCGACGGGTTCAAGCTCCTGCTCGCCGACGGCTCGTGGGTGCTCGTGCGCCCGTCGGGAACGGAGCCGAAGCTCAGGGTGTACGCGGAGGCAGACGCGGGCGATCGCGCCGACGAACTGGCTTCCGCCGGCGTGGAGCTCGTCGAGTCGCTACGGTGAGGACGCAACCGATTTCAGCCCCCGGACCCGCGTTCGGGTATGAACAACCCGGAGCTTTCACAGCTGGACTGGCGGCTCGTCTCCGAGGAGTCCCGCCCGGGACCGCTCCAGATGGCGCTCGACGAAACCGCCGCCGAAACGGCAGCCGCGGGCGGTCCCTGTACGGTCCGGGTGTACCGCTGGGAGCCGAGCTGTCTCTCTCTCGGCTACCACCAGGATCCCGACACCGTCGACTGGGAGTTCTGCCGACGAGAGGGAATCGACGTCACCCGGCGCCAGACGGGCGGCGGCGGCATCTACCACGACAGCTGGGGGGACATCTCCTACTCGATCGCGGTGCCAGCCGAGTCGGTTCCGGGAGACCTGTTGGACTGCTATCACTTGCTGTGTGAGCCGGTGCTGGCGGCGCTTTCGCGGATGGGCGTCGACGCCGGCTTCGCCGACGAGAAGCGTCCAGCGATCCACCAGCCGGCGTGTTACCTCCGCGAGTTACACCCCGCCCACGACGTCGTCGTCGACGGGCGGAAACTCTCGGGCAACGCCCAGTACCGCCGCCACGACGCCGTGATCCAGCACGGATCGATCACCTTCGAGTCGCTTCCGGGGCGCCACCTCGAGACGTTCGCAAACCCGGAGACGTCGGCGGCGACGTTCCGGGAACGGACCACCGACGTCGCGAGCGAGACCGACCGGTCGGACGGGATCGCCCGGCACGACGCCGTCGAAACACTCGAGGAGTGCCTGACCGAGTGGGTCGGCGCGACGACCGGTTCCTGGACCGACGACGAACTCGAACGGGCCCGAAAGCGGGTCGACGAAAAGTACGCCGCCGAGTCGTGGGTGCGCGAACGGGAAGCGCCCCGGGCGTGACCGTCACCGGCCACGGAGACTGCGGGGGATCGAAGTCCATTTGAGCGATACCCACCTGTTGTCTGTATGACTCTCAAAGTCGGAGCACACGTCTCCATCGCCGGCGGCGTCGACAACGCCGTCGAGAACCAGCTGGAGATCGGCGGTAACTGCGGTCAGATCTTCACTCACTCCCCGCAGGTGTGGCAAGACCCGAACATCGGCGACGAGGAGGCGACGGCGTTCCGGGACGGCACCGACGCGAACCTCGACGGGCCGTGGGTGATCCACAGTTCGTATCTGGTGAACCTGTGTACGCCGAAAGACGATCTCCGCGAGAAGTCGATCGACTCGATGCAGAAGGAACTCGACGCCGCAGCAACGTTGGACATCCCGTACGTCAACGTCCACCTCGGCGCCCACACCGGTGCCGGCGTCGAAGCCGGGCTCGACAACGCCGCGTCGGCGCTCGACGAACTGGAGGTCCCGAATGGCGTGACGATCCTCGTCGAATCCGACGCCGGCAGCGGGACGAAGCTCGGCGGCCAGTTCGAGCATCTTGCGGCGGTGCGCTCCCGGTCGAACCAGGATCTGGACGTCTGTCTGGACACCGCCCACGCGTTCGCGGCCGGATACGACCTCTCGACGCCCGACGCGGTCGAGGAGACGATCGCGGAGTTCGACGACGTGATCGGGCTGGAACACCTGCAGTGTGTCCACCTCAACGACTCGAAGCACGCCTGCGGGACCAACAAGGACGAACACGCCCACGTAGGCGAGGGGGAGATCGGCGAGGACGGCATGCGCGCGTTCGTCAACCATCCCGCCCTCGCGGACGTGCCGCTCGTGCTGGAGACGCCCACCGAAGACGGCAAGGGGTTCGAGTGGAACGTCTCCCGCGTCCGGGAGCTTCGCGATGGAGTGCAAGCGGTGTAGGACGTCCCTCGAAAAGCCGGGGGACTACTGTCTGGCCTGCGACACCGGAAACAGCGACGCCGTCGTCGTCGAGTTCGGATCCGAACGGGCAACGCTGTCGATGCTCGACGAGGAGACGATCGTCGGGCAGACGATCGTCACGACGACGCCCGAATCCGGCGGGGAGGTCGGGGTCGTCCAGTTGCGCAATTTCGCCGGGCGGGTCGCAGACGAGATCCGCCGCAAGCGTCCCGAGACGGTGTACGCAGCCGGACAGCGGGCTCCGCTTCGGGAGGCCCGCAAACAGCTCCGCTACGAGTTCTACCGCGTCCCCGACGACGATCCCGTCGAGTGGGTCCTCGACCGGCGCGGCGACCGGGCGCTCGAAGTCGTCGACGTCGCCCCCCGCGAGAAACTCGGAGGCAGACACTCGACGCTGATCGGCGGCCGCGACGGCCGACGGGCAGTGACGACGGTCGCGGAGCACCCACACGTAAAAAAGCTCATTCCCGGACCGATCGACGCCGGCGGCACCGGCTCCCGGACCGGGCTCCGGGCGAAGGCGACCCGTGCCGACGACAACGGCAACCTCCGGTTGCTGTTGCGCTCGGGATCGAGCGTCCAGGAGAACCGGATCGTCACGACCGCACCCGACCGCGAGACGGGCGAGCGGATCCGCGAGGACCTCAACGAGGCGCTCCGGGAGGCCGAACTGCAGGACGGAGGGTGACCGCCGCGTGACCGCCGTCCCCCATCCCGAGTCAGGTCACTCGAACGTCTCGTCGAACGCCCGCGCGCCGAGGGGATCGAACGTGCAGGCGGCGACGTTCTCCCGGACGTGTTCGGGTCGGGACATCCCAACCAGCGAGCAGGTCACGCCCGGGGCGGACCGCGCGAAGTTGATCGCCCGCTGGATCGGGCTGTCGCCCGCGAGCCGGGCGTCAACGTCGGGCGGGATGGCTCCCTCGGTGGTCAGTTCCCCCTGGCCGATACTCGCGCTCGTGAACGCGCCGAGCCCGGCCTCCCGGGCACACTCGAGTGCGCTTTTCTCCACCCCGTCGACGAGGTGAACCCGTTCGGTGAAGGCGTCGGCCATGTGGACGTTGAACGGGAGCTGGATCGCCGCCAGCCCGTGGCCGTCGAACCCGTGATCGGCGACACCGACGGCGTCGGCCGCCGACGCCGCCCGGGAGATGACCTCCGGAAGCGAGAGGTACCGCTCGTGTCCCTGCGGAACTCTAAACGCGTCCCAGGTTGCGACCCCGTAGCTGCCGACGTCGCCGGCGATCCGCCGACGCTCGAGCAGCCGGAACGCGGCCTCCAACTGATCGTACACGGCCGCCCGGGAGCGTGCCGCGAGCTGCGTTTCGGGATTGTGAACGTAGTGGAGATCGAGGTGATCCAGCCCGAGGTTGTCGAGCGAGCGGTCGATCATCGCGTCCAGAAACGATGGCACGATGCAGTGACTCCCCATGGCGAGGTCTTCCTGCGAGGCGAGCCCCGTCTCGACGAACTCCTGTCGGACGTACGCACCCGGATCGTCCGGTCGGCTCCCGTCGAACGGGACGAATCCCCCCTTCGTCGCGACGAGTACTTCCTCGCGATCGGCGTCGCTCTCGCGGATCGCCCGGCCCACCGCGTGTTCGCTGCGCTGACACCGGTAGTTGATCGCCGTGTCGACCACGTTGACGCCGTTTTCCAGCGCCGTGACGATCGCCTCTCGGTAGCTGTCGTCTACAGCGTCGGTGGGTTCGCCGAGATACGTCCCGATCCCGAGACTGGAGACGACGCCCGGGCCGAACTGGCGAAACCCCGTCCGCCCGAACGCGTCGCAAAACCGGTCGCGGTACCGCCAGGTTCCCTCCGTGGTGGCCATGAGGGTCGTACGGTCTCGACTGTGTTAAGCCGGCGGGCGACGGCGGCCGGGTCCCAGGGATACGTCGGCCCCCAGGGGAGCGTTCGCGGTAGTAACCGTTATACAAGATCTGTCCTATGCGTAACCCATGCAACGACGCACGGTAGCGATTTACGCGGCGTTTTTCCTCTTGATCGGGGTCGCGTCGTACTCGCTGATCGCGACGGCCGAGGATCCGGAAATACAGTTCGACGATCCGGACGTCGAGCTGGCGGAAGGCGACCAGTTCGAAATCGACGGACAGCTGTACACGGTGGCGACCCTCGATCGGTTAGAAGAGGAGGGCGACATGGGTGAAACTCGGATTACCTACGAGGCGACGATCGAGTGGACGGTGGTGGACGCACAACAGGAGGAGACGTGGGAGAACGGTACCGTGATCCCGCACGCAGACGGCGACTACGAGGTGCTCGTCGACGGCGACGATCCGGAGACGTTCACCCTGCGTGAGGTGATCGACAGGGAGACGATCCTCGCCGACGATCCGAGCGCCGACAACGAAACGGTCGAGCGAAACGGCGAGGAGTACGTCGTGATCGAAGCGGACGGGGAAACCGAGTTCGTCCCCGCAGACGAGTACTTCCCCGCGCCACAGGAGCGACAGTTCGCCGTGGGCGATGCGTTCGAGTACGGGAACCACACCGCGTCCGTCGAGGCGATCGACGAAATGGGCGTGACCGTGACGTGGTCGGAAGACGAGATGCGAACGACCACACTCACGCAGGGTGCGGAGACGACGTTCGGCGAGACGGAGTATCTCGCACACTTCATCGGGGAGGGGGACGACCTCCGGTTGCAGCTGACGACCGACTTCGAGAGCTACGAGGCACAGCTCGCCGGGATCGAACAGTACGAACAGAAGGTGACCGGGCTGTGGTACGTCACCACCCTCGCCGGGCTCATGGTGATCACGCTGCTCTCGTTCGCGTATCTCCCCTCGCGCTACTGATTCCGGCCGACAGATTCTTTCCCCGGACCGTCGTCTCTCCGGTATGACCGATTGGAAAGAGCGGATCCGTCAACTCGCGCCCCACTGGGCGATGATGTTCATTCTCATGATCGGCGTGCTCGCGGTGATCGAAGCGTTCGTGATGACACTTTCCTTCTGGCAGTCGCTCGTGGTCGTGTTCGTCATTGGCTTCGGCTACCCGCCGGTCGTTCGCCGGCTCGGCTACGCGCCGCCGGTCTGGCAGCGACAGTGAGGTGACGCGGTCTCGAACCGACCGGAACTCCTTCGGGGCGTGAATGTGTCCGACCGTTACATATAATACCCAACATTGCCAAGTGAAGGCATACTATGTCAATGGGTGCCTATGACGAGGACGAGCACGAGCGCCGCGAACGGAAGGCCACGACTGTCGATGCCGACTTCGACGACGAACGGACGGAGTACGACGGGACACTCACCTACGATTCGGGGGACTCTGCGGAGGAACTGCTCGATCAGTTCCGCGAGTTGCAGGGCAAGTGACGACGGGTTTTTCCGACCGATTCCGCACTGCTACTGATCACTCTGCCTCCATCCCGGGGTAGCGGGGGCACCGTATTTCCGGTCGAAGTCTAGCCACGATTCCGTCACCGGGGTTCCCGGTTCCTCGGCCCGTTCGGTCCACGCCGAGCGCGCGTCCCCGACCCAGAAGCCGTCCGACTCCACGCAGTCATCGGGTTCCCGCAGCGCCGTCTCGGCCTGCCGGACCCGGACGTCGTCGACTGCGAGCGTTCCGGGCGCCGATCCGGCCGCGACGCTCAAAAAGGGTGCCAGGTGTTCCCGCCGCGGATCGCCGGCGACGATCCGAGCGACCGTCCCGTCGAGCGCGTCCGGCTCGGGATGGGCGAACACGCTGCCGCCGAGCGCGCCGGGATCGAACGGGTTTGGCGCGTCGTCGGGGGGATCGTCGTCCAGTAGCCTGTCGCCGCCGAAGGCGTCCTCGACCCGTTCGCATTCGGTTTCCCGTCCGAGACGGAGGTTCGTCCCCGGATACGTCGAACACGTCTCCGGGTAGTGGTCGTCCCTGTGGATCCGACATTGCAGGGTTTCGGGATCCAGGAAGACGCAGGCGTCGAGCCACGTCCGGCCGGGCGCGTCGCGTCCGTCTCCGTTGGCGGTGTCGGCGTCGGTGCCGAACGGCGCGACGGGCTTTGGCGCCACGCGGAGGCCGACGAGGAACACTGGGCGCCCCCGTATCGCCGCCAGGTCGTGGCCGTCGACACACACCGCGTCGTCGCCGTCCTCCGGCTCGAACAGTCGAACCGTCAACGCGTCCCCGTATCCGGCCTCGATGAACCCTCTGACCTCCCGACCGCTCAGTTGCGGGAAGTTGTACCGATCGTCCAGCGGCTCTCGGCGCCCCCGACGTTCGTGATCGCTGCCGTCGGGGACCAGCGGACGCCAGTCCAGACAGCAGCCCGCACAGCCCTCGCAGTCGAGACGCACACAGAATGGTACACACTCGCACGACAAAAGCCGACCGGCGACCGCTACCGCCGAGAAGCGACCGTCCGCTGGCCAGGGACCTCTGCCGACCCGAACGCCTGGAAGGGACCTCCGCCGACCCGAAGGGAGCCCCTTTAGGGCTGTAGCGCGTAGGACGATCGATGGCAACCAAGCGGTGTGACGTCTGTGGCGACGACGTCAGGATCGGGGGCGGGATCGCGGACCTCTGGAACTTCGAGTTCTCTTCGACCCAGGGGATGACCCTCGAACTGACCGACGACACCGAGCACTTCCTCTGTTTCGACTGCATGGAGCGGCTTCCCGGCGACAGGGAGCCAACCAACGCGGACATCGACGCGCTCCGTGGAGATCCCGACGCGTTCCGTAGCGATTCCGACCCCGAAGACGACGATTTATGACCGATCGCGGGAGTACCAGCTGACATGGGCGTTTCCGTCGGATCACCACCAGTCCCCGCCATGGCCGACCGTGCAGACGCCTGCGCGAGGCAGCTGCGGGAGGCCGGTCGCGTTCTCCTCGCGTCCCACATCGACGCCGACGGCCTCACGAGCGCCGCGATCGCCTCGACCGCCCTCGAGCGCGCCGGAATCCCCCACGAGGTCGTCTTCGAGAAACAGCTGGATGCCGAGTCGATCGCCGGAATCGCCGCCCGCGAGTACGACACCGTGCTGTTCACCGACTTCGGCTCCGGGCAACTGGAGGAGCTCCGTCTCCACGAGACCGCGGGCGCGTTCACGCCGGTGATCGCCGACCACCACCAGCCGGCCGACGCCGAAACCGACTACCACCTCAACCCGCTTTTGTTCGGGATCGACGGCGCAGCCGAGCTGTCGGGGGCGGGGGCGGCGTACGTGCTCGCCCGGGCGATGGAATCGCTGGCCACTACACGTGAGGGGAAACCGGTGGACAACCGCGACCTCGCGGCGCTTGCAGTCGTCGGGGCCGTCGGCGACATGCAGGGGGGTACCGACGGGCTCACGGGGGCAAACGAGGCGATCCTCGAGGAGGGAATCGAAGCGGGCGCGATCGAGTCGGCCACGGATCTGGCGATCTACGGGAGGCAGACGCGACCCCTGCCGAAGTTCCTCGAGTACGCCACCGACGTCCGGATCCCCGGGATCACGAACGACGAGGCGGGCGCGGTGCGGTTCCTCTCGGAGCTGTCCGTCGACCTGAAACGGGATGGCGACTGGCGCGTCTGGGCCGATCTGTCGCCCGCGGAGCGGCAGACGGTCGCGAGCGCGCTCATCCGGCGGGCGATCGAGCGCGGCGTTCCCTCGAGCCGGGTGGAGACACTCGTGGGGACCTCCTACACCCTGCTCGAGGAGGAGCCCGGAACCGCCCTCAGGGACGTAAGCGAGTTCTCGACGCTGTTGAACGCGACCGCGCGGTACGAACGGGCAGACGTCGGGCTCGCGGTGTGTCTCGGCGACCGCGGACCCGCGCTGGAGCGGGCCCGGACGCTGCTTTCGAACCACCGGCGGAACCTCTCGGAGGGACTCGAGTGGGTGAAATCCGAAGGCGTCACCGTCGAGTCGAACGTCCAGTGGTTCGACGCCGGCACCCGGATCCGGGAGACGATCGTCGGGATCGTCGCCGGGATGGCGATCGGTACGCCGGCGATCGACGGCGGCAAACCGATCGTGGCGTTCGCGTCGAAAAACAAAACCGAACTGAAAGTGTCCGCCCGAGGGAACTACCGGCTCGTTCGGAAGGGACTGGACCTCTCTGCGGTCATGCGGGAGGCTGCCCGGAGCGTCGGCGGCGACGGCGGCGGCCACGACGTCGCCGCGGGCGCGACGATCCCCGCCGAAATGCGAAACGAGTTCCTTGCCGCCGTCGACGAGCTGATCGGCGAACAGCTGTCCTGAACGGGGACCCTTTATAAGTCAAGAGGACGCAACGGTTGATATGGTGACGTTCGTCAAGACGGGGGTCGACGGACTCGATTCCCTGCTGGGTGGCGGCTTCAGGCCGCAGTCGGCGGTGCTGGTGAGCGGGAACCCCGGGACCGGAAAGAGCATCTTCGGGATTCAGTACCTGTATCACGGCGCGATCGAGGAGGACCAGCGCGGGATCTACGTCTCCTTCGAGGAGGACGAAGACGACATCCGTCAGGCCGCCGAGTCGATCGGGCTCGACGAGTGGGGCGATCTCGTCGACGACGGCAAGATCACCGTGTACGGCAAGCGAGAGATGCTGGGCAACGGAAACTTCTCCGCCACGCTCGACAAGTTGCTCGACGCGCTGGAGGAGGATTCCTACGAACGGCTCGTGCTGGATTCACTTTCGATGTTCCAGCTCTTCTTCGAGGACGAACAGGAGGAGCGAACCTACCTGCTGAAGTTCACCGACATTCTCAAGGATTACGGAGTGACGTCGCTTTTGATAAACGAGCAGGGCGCAGTCTTCCCGAAGACCGAAGTCGGACTGGAGAACTTCCTCACCGATGGCAACGTCTACTTCATCCAGACCCCGACGGAGTCCGGCGTCAACCGATACGTCTGGGTGGCGAAGATGCGAAAGCAGGACATCGACACCGACATCTATCCGATGGAGATCGGCGACGGGGGAATCACGGTGCACGAACAGGCGGGCGGCTTCTCGATGATGGGTGGCGAACGTGGCGTTCCGGGAACGTCCGGATCGGACGCCGACAGCGGCCCGTCGTTTTGAGGACCTGATCTGCTTTCCGGCTGGACCGGCTGGAGGCCGATCCGCGTTCAGGCGTCCGAGAGGGTCCGCCAGACGTCGTCGAGGCGGTTTTTCACTTCCGTCCGTTCGGTGACGTTGACGGACACCCCGTCCTGGAAGTCGATCTCGACCTGATCGACGTTTCGCCGATACACCTTCACCCGTCGGTGCTCCTCCGAGAGGGGTCGATCGTACAGTTCGAGCAGCTCTGCGTCGGTCAGCTCGTCGATGCGGCGATAACAGGTCGCGATCGGAACGTCGAGCTCCTCGCTCAGGTCCTGAGCGGACTTCGGCTCCGTCGTCGCCGACAGGATGTCGGTGTTGTACTTGTTTCCGAGAACCTCTATCAGCTGCTCCGACGCCATGTAACCGTTCTCAGTTTTGATTCTTATTTACATAAGAGTACCGGACGAATGTCCCCTTTTCCAGCCGACGAGATCAGCACCGACAAATCGGCCGATCCGAGCCGAACACAACGGATTCAGCGCCGATATTCGGGTTTCGCATCCGATAATCGGTTCAATTATCGATAGGGAGAATTTGATGTCCGGTGTCGCGCGGGCGTTTGCAGGTTCATCGCTCCGTACAGTAGTCGACGAAGTTCCGCAGTATCTGCAGACCGGTCTCGCCGCTCTTCTCCGGGTGAAACTGGGTCCCGAAGACGTTTCCGCGCTCGTTTGCGATGACCGCCGGAAACGTCGTTCCGTAGTCGCTTTCGGCCACGACTGCGTCGCCGTCGTCCGGCAACGCGTAGTAGGAGTGGACGAAGTAGGCGTACTCGCCGTCGACGCCCTCGACGAGTGGGTGGTCACGCGTCACCGCGAGTTCGTTCCATCCCATGTGGGGGATCTTCCGGTCGACGTCGAACCGGACGTTCGTTCCTGGGACCAGGTTCAACCCTTCCGCGTCCCCTTCCCCGGCACGTTGAGCCTCCTCGCTGGAGCCCAGCAGCATCTGCATCCCCAGACAGATGCCGAACAGCGGCCGTCCAGCCTTCGCGTAGCTTGCGAGCGCCTCGCGGTAGGGGCCGGCGTTTTCCATCCCCTCGCGGAACGCGCCGACTCCGGGAAGGACGACCCCGTCGGCCGCCGCGAAGTCGTCGGGATCGTCGGTGATCTCGACTGCAGCGCCGGCACGTTCCAGCCCGCGCGTGACGCTCCGGAGGTTCCCCAGCCCGTAATCGACGACGACGACGTCGGCGGTCGTCTCCTCGGCGACTGTCTCCCCGGGCGCGTTGTGACTCATACGTTTTACTCCGTCCGAGCAAATAAGTCGGTTGTCGTTTCGGCGAGGTTTCGACGACGACGACCGACAGTCCAGGGAGAGGACGGCCGGGGCCCGTTACTTCGCCATCGACTCGATCATCCGGCGCGGGAACCCCGTGACGAGCTGGACGATCCCCATCGGCTCCTCGTCGGAGCGGAGATACGCCCGGGTCCGCTGGGAGATCATCTCGACGGAGACGACCAGCAGGAAGATGACGATGATCGTCGCCATCATGTTCGTGTACGCGAACAACCCCTGCTGGACGTCCAGCACGAGTCCGAGCCCGCCGGCGCCGATGATGCCGAGCCCGACGGCGATGCGGACGTTGATCTCGAAGACGTACAGCGTCCAGGCGATAAAGGAGCGTTTGACCTGTGCGAGCATCCCGAACACGATGATCTGGGGTTTGTTTGCGCCGGTAGTCTGCATCGCCTCGACGGGACCGTCGCCGATCTCTTCGAGTTCGTCGCTGAACAGTCGTCCGAGATTGCCGACGGTGTCGGTCGCGACTGCAAGCGTCGCCGTCGTCGGGCCGATCCCGCCCAGTGGGACGTAGATCAGCACCCACACCAGCGCCGGGATCGCGCGAATCGACGACATGACGCCCCGGAACAGGAAGTTGAACGGGAACGGCGTCACCCGTCCGGAGCCGAGGATACTGAAAAGCAGTGCGAGCGGGAACCCCATGATCGTCCCGGCGAACCCGATCGCGAGCGTCTCACCGGCCGCGCCGAAGATGCCGATCGGTCCACCCGTCTCGGTGAACAGAAGGATCGGATAATCCAGGATGGTCTCGGCCTCGGCGAAGAACCCGGATTCGTATATGAGGTTCCGTTCGGAGATGAACGCCCAGTACTCCAGGAATCCGGCCGGATTGAAATGAACCGACGGGATAGAGACGAGCCCGAGGTTCCAGTTCGTCTCTCCGATAACGACGAACGGGAAGTAATCCTGCAGCGCCTCGGCGAACGTTCCGAGATACGACGGAAGATCCGCGCGGAACCAGCCCACTGTTTCCAGCGACATCAAAAACAGATACACCACGACGACCATCGCCATCGACGCGCCGAGCCAGCGCGCCTTCCGAGAGATCGCGATTTCCGCGAACTGGCGCTCGACGTAGTCGCTTACCCCGCGTTCCGGCTCGGCTGCAGTTGCCTCGGCGGTTTCGGCTGCCTCGGCTGTGCCGCCGTCCGCCGTGGGAGGGCCTCCGTTCGACTCGTCGGCCGGCTCTTCAGGCTCGTCGGTCATCGTCGACCACCGTCAGCCTCGATTTCTTCGGGGCTCGACCCCCGATCGACAGCCTCCGCGTCGGAAACGAACATTCCCTCCGTGTCGATGTCGCCGTAGATTCGATCGATCACCTCGATCGTGAGGTCGTCGCGGTAGCCGTCGAACACCTTCTGTCCGTCGTGGAGTCCGATGAACCGGTAGCCGAACTTCCGGGCGATGTTTACCTGGTGAAGACTCGTGAGCGTCGTGAGTCCCCGTTGGGCGGTCGTTTCACGGAGGTACCGCATCACCTCCTGGGCGGAGCCGGGATCGAGGCTCGAAACCGGCTCGTCGGCGAGCATCACCTGCGGTTCCTGGACGAGTGCTCGTGCAATGCCCACGCGCTGTTGCTGACCGCCGCTCATCTGTCGGACCTTCTTTTGTGCCTCGTCGATGAGTCCGACGGTTTCCAGCGCCGACAGCGCCCGGTACTTCTCCTCTTCGTCCTGGAGCTGGAGGACGCTTTCGACGAGAGTGCTCCGACTCAGCGAGCCGGTGAGGGCGTTCGCGTACGCGCTCATCTCTCCCACGAGGTTGTGCTGCTGGAAGATCAGGGCGACGTCCTTGTTCGTCCCAGTTACCGGCTCGCCGTCCATGTAAATCTCTCCTTCAGTCGGTTCGAGAAGGCCGCTCAAGCATCGCAACAGCGTCGATTTCCCCGATCCGGAGACCCCCATCACGATCGTGAACTCTCCTTCGTCGATTTCGAAGGAGACGTCGTCGAGCGCGACGGTCTCTCCAAATCGTTTTGTCACTCCGTCGACAGTGATTGTACTCATTCGGTATAGCTAGTTCGGTTAGAGCAGTTACTGGTTGTGTGGCTGTGCCGGTGACCTCAGATGAGGTCCTCGAATTCGATCTCGAGGTTGTCGATGACGCCCTGAATTGGATCGTAGTCCGACCGATCGGCCTCGACGATTCCGGTAAACCACAGCTCCTCGTCCTCGTCGACCTCCTCGTCGTGCTGGAACGCGCTGTCGGGCGCGGTCAGCATCGCCTCCTCGATGTCCTCCCGGACCGGATCGTCCCAGTCGGCCCGCGCAACCATCGGTGCACGCGGGATCGGATCCGAAAGCGCGATCAGCTGGAGTTCGTCGTGCTCCTCGCCGATTCGGCTCCCGGCATCCGGATACTCCGAAGAGATATCCGCAAACTCCGGATCGTGGTCGTCGAACTGCTCTTGACTGACCCACGCCGCCGACTGGAACGCGCCCTGTCCGGCGGCGACGATGTCCTCGCGCTGGACCATCTGTTCGCGGGACGTCTGGTGGTCCGAGTAGTTCGGGTCGAAGTCCGGCGGGTCGCCGTCGGGCGCGTTCCCGACGTCGACGCCCGCGTCGACGAGCATCGACATCGGGACCAGCGTCCCCGACACCGACAGCGCGTCCGCGAAGTTGACCTCGGGTTCGTCGAGGTCCGAGATGTCCGACAGCTCGTCGACCGGGCTGTCGTCCGTCGTCGTGATCGTCGAGTAGTACTGGGCGGAGCCGAACGCCACGCGCATCCCGATGATGTCGAAGATCTCCGGACTCGTCGCCGGCACCGCTCCGGGCGAGACGCCGGAAATTTCGGCCTGACCGTCGCGCATCGCGGTGACTGTCTCCGTATACCCTGCGGTCCGCTCTGTGTTGATCGTGACGTCTGCCTCCTCTTCGATGTATTCGATCAGCGGACGATACTGTACCTGGATGTCGACCCCGGCCTCGGCAGGGTTCAACACGAGCTGGATGTCGGCTGCTTCACCGCCGAGACATCCCGCAAAACCAGTGAGCCCCGCGACCCCCGCTGCGCCGGTCGTTTTGATGAATGTGCGCCTGTCCCCCGACCACTGCGGTCTGCCGGACATATCTCCACATATGGGGCCGGTATTAAATTGTTTACTATGTCCAAGATTTTCCGGTTGGCTGTGGAATTGTGGCATATATAGTCGCTGGGGCGAGTGGGGTCATCGGAGAAACGACCCGGTGGACAGCCCCACCGGGCTTCGACGGATTAACCTCCGGCGCCGCCGTGGCGTCCGGCATGAACACCCTGTGTGTTTCCGGCGGCACCGTGCTCCGTCCGGATCAGGAGGTCGAACCAGCGGACGTACTGATCGATCGCGAGGAGGGGACGATTCTGGAAGTCGGAACGGAACTGGCGGCTGACGCGACGGAGACGCTCGACGCGTCCGGCTGCGTGGTGATACCCGGGCTGGTGAACGCCCACACCCACGTCGCGATGACGCTGTTGCGAGGGTACGCCGACGACAAGCCGCTCGAGACGTGGCTCAGAGAGGACGTCTGGCCGATCGAGGGCGCCTTCGAGCCGGCTGACGTCGAGGCCGGCGCCGAGCTGGGGGTCCTCGAGATGATCAGATCGGGGACGACGGCGTTCGCCGACATGTACTTTCACGTCGACCGGATCGCCAATGTCGTCGAGCGCTCCGGCCTCCGGGCCCGTCTGGGTCACGGAATCGTCACTGTCGGAAAGGACGAGTCTGAGGCCCTCGCGGATCTCGAGGAGAGCGTCGACATCGCCCGCGAACTCGACGGTACTGCAGACGGTCGGATCCGATCGATGGTCGCGCCACACTCGCTTACGACGGTCGGAGAAGAGCACCTCCAGGAGGCGTTTTCGGCCGCCCGAGAGATCGACGTTCCGGTCCACCTCCACGCCAACGAGACGACCGACGAGGTCGAGCCGATCGTCGAGGATCGGGGGATGCGGCCCCTCGAATACGCGAGGGAACTCGGGCTCGCCGCCGAGGACTTCCTGGCACACGGGGTTCACGTCGACGACCGGGAGATCGAACTGCTGTCGGAGTCGGGAACCGGCGTGATCCACTGCCCCGCCTCGAACATGAAACTCGCGTCGGGGATGGCTCCGGTCGAAAAACTCCTGCAGGCGGGCGTCACCGTGGGACTGGGCACCGACGGGGCCGCCTCGAACAACGACCTCGACATGTTCGACGAGATCCGCGACGCTGCAATGATCGGCAAACTTGCCGCCGCCGATGCGAGCGCGGTTGCAGCCGGATCGGCGGTCCGCATGGCGACTGCCGGGGGAGCCGACGCGGTCGGGCTCCCGGGGGGTCGGATCGAACCCGGTGCGGCGGCGGACCTCGCGGTCGTCGACTTCGAGGCGCCGCATCTCACGCCGCGTCACGACGTCGTGAGCCACCTCGCGTACGCCGCCCGGGGGAGCGACGTGCGTCACACCGTGTGTGACGGGCAAGTACTCATGCGCGACCGCGAGGTCCTGGTGCTCGACGAGGAGGCGGTCCGCGAGCGGGCGAGCCGACGGGCCGAGGTGGCTATCGACCGGGCCCACGAGTGATCGGAACCCAGCCGGTCATCGCTCGGACTCGGACATCGACCCGGACTCAGCTTCGACGTAAATCCGGTTCGCCTCCGGAACCGCCTCGCGGATCGCCGCCTCGACGTCGTCGATCGCCGCCTCGACGCCGGCGGTGTCCAGGTCGGGATCGAACGAAATCTCGCAGGCGACGAGCACGGTGTCGGGGCCCATGTGCATCGTCCGGAGATCGAGGAGCTCGTCGGCCCCGTCGACGGATTCGACAGCCGCGATCAGCTTCTTCCGTTCCCTCGGCGTGACGGCCTCCCCGACGATCAGGCTGCGGCTCTCCCAGGCCAGTGCAAGCGCCAATCCCATCAACAGCAGCCCGATGATCGCGCTCGCGGCGGCGTCGTAGATGGTGTTGCCGGTCGCATCTGTGAGGTAAACGCCGAGGATCGCGACGAGCACACCGATCACGGCCACAAGGTTCTCCGTCGCCGCGGTCAAGAGAGGCGTGTCCTTCGTGTGCCGGAACGTCTTCACGAACGAGCGGAACCGTTCGGACTCCTTTTCGGCGTCGATCGCCTGATACGACTTGTACAGGGCAGCCGACTCGAAGACGAGCGCGACCCCGAGAACCGCGTAGTTGACGGTGACGTCCACGTCGACGAACGGCTGGCCGACCGCGGCGTATCCCTCTCGAACCGAGGCGAAACCAGCGATCCCGAACAAAAGCACCGTCACCACGAACGCGAAGAAGAACTGCTCTTTTCCCCGGCCGAAGGGATGTTTCCGGCTGGCGCCCCGTTCGCTGAACCGAAAGCCGAGCAACAGCAGCAGCTGGTTGCCGACGTCGGAAAGCGAGTAGTACACCTGACTCAGCATGCTCACGTTCCCGGTGAGCAGGTACGCGAGGAACTTCGCGACGGCGATCGCCGCACTGGCGACCAGCGAAACGTACACGACCAGACGCGTCGAAACCATCAAAAGCCTCCGAAAATCTGGGGTGGTCGCTCAGATGTAGTCGAGCGCGTCCTCGATGCGCCCCAGTTCGGGACCAGTAGTTTTCTCGCCGGCGACGTAGCCGGCGTCGTTGGCGAGCAGCCCGGAGCCGACCAGCGGTGCGCCGTAGTTGATCGTCCCCAGGTCCGCACGCACGTCGAGGTGGGCTTCCAGCGCCTCGAGTTCGGGTTCGCGGGACTTCGGGTGACACAGCGCGCCCCGGTTGGTGGCCACGGCGGCGGTGCCGACCGTCCGGACGTCCCCGAGGCTCCCGCGTTCGACGGGCACCGCCAGGGCGTCGCCGACGGCCTCGACCGCCTCGTCGGTCAGTTCGGGGTGGACGTACGCGCCGTAATCGTTCGCGAGCACGACGTTGCCCGCGGCGTTGATTCGACCAGGAAGTTCGAACACCGGAAGATCCGCGGCGTCCTCGATCGCGTCCCGCTCCCGTTCGGTGACGCGTTCGGAGACCAAGATTCCGTTCTCGTTACCGACTGCGAGCGCGCCGACGGTGTTCGAGCCGGCGACTGTAGTCGGGTGGGCCTCCACCGACAGTTCCTCGGCGAGGTCGCTCACCAGGTCCTCATCGAGGTCGGGGCGAACCAGTAGGATGCCGTTGGTCGTCCGGGCGAAGACGCCGACGTACGACGACCCGGCAAAGGAAGCCCGAAGCACGTCAGGCCGGTTCCGCCTCGACGATCGCCTCGTCGTCCTCGACGAACCGGGCGGCACGGACGCGGAGCTTCGACGGCGGGCTCTGTCGCCCGTTCGCCCAGATCGCCTCGTTGACGCTCGGGTCGAGCCGGACGGCGTCCTCGTCGACGCTGAAGTGTTTTGCGAGATGCCCGCGGACGATCGACATCGCCTCGTCGGCGCGCTCCTGTTTGGGGGCCTTCTTGGCGTCGCGGAGCGGAACGGTCACGACGCGCTCCTCGAAGTCACTCGTGCTCATTATTCGTCGAGGTCGCTACGCCGCCAGTTTCGCCGCTTCGGGTTGCGGGTCACTTCCATGTTCGTCTTCATCATCACCCACGCGGGCACGCGCGTGTTCTGGCGCTCCTTTTTGGCCAGCCGCTTCTTCTTGGCCTTCGATTTCTTGCCCATAGTAGCCGTCTCTTGCCGTGGCGCCCATAAAATCCTGTCCATCTGGCGCCGACGTGGCTCCGGGATCATCGCCCCACGGCGCGGTCGGTGGACGGGGGTGCGCCCTCTGTCTGCCGACTGGTCCACGACTAGAGTCGACGGGCGACGTCCTCGGCGAAGTAGGTGACGATCAGGTCCGCCCCGGCTCGCTTGATCGACACGAGCGACTCGGAGGCGGTCGCCTCCAGGTCGAGCCACCCCTTCTCGGCTGCGGCGTGTAACATCGCGTACTCCCCGGAGACGTTGTACGCCGCCACGGGAACGTCGAACTCCCGGCGGACGTCGTGGACGACGTCCAGATACGGCAACGCGGGTTTGACCATCAGGGCGTCGGCACCCTCCTCGACGTCGAGGCGGGCCTCCCTGATCGCCTCCCGGGCGTTGCCGGGATCCATCTGGTAGTGTCGTCGGTCCCCGAACGACGGTGCGCCGTCCGCGGCGTCGCGGAACGGCCCATAAAAGGCCGACTCGTACTTGACTGCGTAACTCAGGATCGGCACCTCCTCGAAGCCGGCGTCGTCGAGGGCGGCCCTGATCGCGCCGACCATCCCGTCGGTCATCGACGACGGAGCGACCATGTCCGCCCCCGCCTTCGCCTGCGAGACCGCCGTCTCGGCCAGCAGTTCGAGGGTGTCGTCGTTGCGGACCGTAAGCGACGGGTCCGACCTGGCGTCGGGTTCGAGTACGCCACAGTGGCCGTGGTCTGTGTACTCGCACAGACAGACGTCGGCGATCACGTACGCGTCCGTCTCCGCGGAGATTTCCCTGAGTGCTCGCTGGACGACGCCGTCGTCGGCGTACGCCCGCGAGCCGCGATCGTCCTTCGAGTCCGGAACCCCAAACAGGATCACCGCCTCGATGCCGGTTTCGAGGATTTCCTCGACCCGATCGACCGCCTCCGGGACAGGGACGCGTTCGTGGCCGGGCATCGAGGGGATCGGAACGCGCTCGTCGGTAGTCGCGTCCACGAACACCGGGGCGACGAGGTCGCTGGGGGACAGTTGTGTCTCTCGAACCAGCGATCGAACGCCGTCAGTCCGTAGCCGCCGTGGGCGGCGGGAACGGTGCGTGGGGGCCGATCGCCGTGATCGGGGAGTTGGATCCATACCCTCGGTTCGCCCCGCGGCGGCAAAAACGCCCCCGGTTCGGCGCTGGGTACGCCGCGGACAGTCGCCCACCCCGTACGGTCGGGCGATCGGAACGCAAGACCCATTACGGGCAGTTCAGTATGCTCGTATCGATGAGTCCCGGACTGGCGTCGGTCGTCGCCCTCGAGTACGCGATCGCCCCCCTCCAGCTCGCGGAGGTGCCACCGTGGCTCCGTGCGTGGCTCGACTCCGAGTGGGCGCTCGTGGTCCTCCTGGGGGTGTTCGTTCTCGAAGGGGCGATGCTGATGTACTTCATGCCCAGCGAACTCGTCGTTCCCAGCGCCCTCCTGTTGATCGGGACGGCCCCCGAGGACGTCGCGGCAGTGTTGACCGTCGCCGTCGTCGGGGCGACGATCGGTCAGTACGCGCTGTTTCGAGTCGCTCACCACGGCGGCCGGGAGTACCTGTTGCAGAAGCGCTGGTTCCGGATCTCCGAGTCGACGCTCGATCGGTTCGACGGCTGGTTCGACCGGTGGGGCCCGGTCGTGATCCCCGTGAGCAACACCCTGCTTTTCACCCGTGGGATGCTCACGGTCCCGGCCGGCCTCTCGGACATGTCCGGACAGAAGTTCGTCGTCCTCTCGGCGATCGGAACGCTGTCGTTCCAGTCGATCCTTGCGGCGCTGTTTCTCTGGTTCGAAACGCTCCTGGCGTGAGGACCCGACCTCCGCCGACCCCCGTCCCTCCTCGAGTGTGTCTCAGTCGACGAGCTCTGCCTCGAGCGTTTCGAGACTGTAGCTGCCGAGGGCTCGCGCGTCCTCCCGGTGGGTGTCGATAACGAGTTTGGAGAAGGTTCGTTCGACCGCCGGGACGGCGTTGAGATCTTTCACCAGTCGCTCGACCTCGTCGGCGTCGCTGAGGCGGGCGATGAGGACGAAGTCCATCTCCCCGAGCATGAAGTACATGTTGGTGACGCCCTCGATGCCGAGGATCGTCTCCGCCAGGTCATCGTAATCGTCCCCGTACGGGGCTAACACCTCCACGATCACAGTCACCCCGAGGCCGAGTTCGTCCAGATCGAAGTCGTAGCAGTCGTTCTCGATGATCCCTTGCTCGCGGAGCCGCTTGAGCCGGTAGTGAATAGTCGAGACGGGGATTTCAGTCTCCTCGTTGAGCCTCTCCGGGCTGCCCGTCCCGAGGTCGGCGATCGCCTTGAGGAGTCGTACGTCGCGCTCGTCCATACTGGCCCGTATAGCCGAATCCTCAATTATCTATTGCTGCTCCGAAGTGTACTAGAATCTCATTCAACCAAGATAGAAAAAATGGAAACCACACCGAAAATACCCGAATATCCTATAGTAAACTATAATATCGTCACCGGGTTGTATCGAACTACATCCAATAAGTATGGCTGCGAGTTGGAGAAAAATACCAGTCATCCCGGTTGCATTCGGAGCACTTGCGATACTGTGGGGAAGTTCGTTCGTCGCAATCGAGATCGGCCTCCCACACGTGTCGCCGTTGCTGTTTGCGGCGCTTCGATACGACATCGCCGGGATCGTGCTGCTGGCGTACGCGGTGGCGACGACCGACAAGTGGGTACCGCGTGACGCCGACAGCGTGCTCGCAGTCCTCGTCGGGGGTGCGCTTCTCATCGGCGCACACCACGCGTTCCTGTATCTCGGCCAGCAGTACGTCTCCGGCGCGGTCGCCGCCGTCGTCGTCAGTCTCGTTCCCGTCCTCACCGTGACGTTCGCGTCGTCGGTCTTCCCCGACGAGCGCCTCTCGGCGATCCAGTATTCGGGGGTCGCGCTCGGGTTCGTCGGCGTCGTGATCGTGGTTTCGCCCTCACCCGGTCACGTCGCCGACGTCTCGCTGTTCGGCGTGGGGCTCCTCCTCGTGGCAGCAGCGTCGATGGCCCTGGGAACCGTGGGGATGCGGCCGCTGGATCCGGCGATACCGATCCGCTCGATGCAGGCGTGGGCGATGCTGGTCGGTGCCGTCCTGCTGCACGGTGCCAGCCTCTTGAGTAGTGAATCGACGGCCGTCACGTGGACCCCGTCACTGATCGTCGCACTCGTGTATCTCGCTCTCGGATCCAGCGTCGTCGCCTACCTCCTGTACTTTTACCTGCTGAATCGGGTCGGCCCTTCGGAGTTGAACCTCGTCATCTACGCGCAACCCGTCCCGACGACCGCGATCTCCTGGGCGTTGCTGGGGTCGCTGATCGATCCCACGACGATGGGCGGACTGGTGACGATCTTCGGCGGGTTCGCGCTCGTGAAACACGACCGGTTCCGACGGATCGCGAATTTCGACCTGTCGTCGGTTCGGTGACCGCGAGCATAGCGAGGTTCGAGCGAATGCGAGAACCTCGGAGACGCGAACGGTGAGCGGAGAGAGCCGTGAACGAGGGGCGGAGGGGACCGATAGCGAGGGGCGGAGGGGACCGATAGCGAGGGGCGGAGGGGACCGATAGCGAGGGGCGGAGGCCCGAGCTATCGGCTTTTTTGGTCTGCTCACGGAGCGGAGCTCCGTGGCATCCAGCAAATCCGGCGGATTTGCGCGAGAGCTTTTTTGGCGGGGGTCGAGGAGCGCGAGGTTCGAGCGAATGCGAGAACCTCGCGCTCCGAGGCCCCCGTTAAAAAAGGTCGGTGGTCAGGCGTAGTAGTACTCGCCGTCCCGCTTTTGCTGCTGGTCCTTCTGGGAACCGGGCTTGTTGATGCGGGGCCGACCCGTACGCTCGTCGCGCCGGAACGTGACCGACAGGTCCGAGAGGAAATCGTTCATTCCCGCCCGCATCTCCTGGGGCTTCGAGGCGTGCCCCCGGGCGGCGGGCTCTCCGTCGAACACCATCAGTCGATCCGAAAGGAGGTCAATCATGTAGATGTCGTGGTCGATCACCATCACCGTCGCGTCGTGGTTCTCGGCGTACCGCCGGATCGCCGACGTCGCCTGCACCCGCTGATCGACGTCGAGATGTGCCGACGGCTCGTCCATCAGGTAGAGGTCGGCGTCCTCGGAGAGACACGCCGCGATCGCCACCCGCTGGCGCTCCCCGCCCGAGAGGTCGGTGAGGTTCTGCTCCATGATCCGTTCGAGCTGGAGTGGTTGAGCGATTTCCGTGTTCCAGAAAGAGGTTCCGAAGTCGTCGGTGATCGACGAGAGGAACGCGTCGACCCGCATCGGCTGATCGATCTCGACGTACTGCGGCTTGTAGGCGATGTCGAGCCGGAAGTCGAGATCGCCCTCGTCGGGTTCGAGCCGCCCAGCGAACAGCTTCGCCAGCGTCGACTTCCCGATCCCGTTCGGACCGACGATGCCCAGCACCTCCGACTCGTAGACGGTCCCGCCCTCGACGGTCAGTTCGAACTCGCCCTCGCCGTAGGACTTGTACAGGTCGGGATACTCCACGAGCGGGTTCCCGGTCGTCCCCGTTCGGGGAGCGTGCTCCTCGAACTCGATCCGGGAGGGGCGGATCCGCATGTTCTCGTTTTCGAGGTAGCCTTTCAGGTACTCGTTGATTCCGTTTCGAACGGATTTGGGATCGGTGATGACGCCGAACGCGCCGGGCTGTCCGTACGCGACGTGCAACGAGTCGGCGAGCAGATCGAGGATCGCCAGGTCGTGTTCGACCACGAGCATCGACCGGTTCTCTTCCTCGGCCAGCTCCTGGATCAGCCGGGCGACGGTCATCCGCTGGCTGATGTCGAGGTACGGCGTGATCTCGTCGAGGAAGTAGAAATCCGCCTCGCGGGCCAGTGCCGCCGCAATCGCCACCCGCTGGAGCTCGCCGCCGGAGATGGATTCGATCGGCTGGTCCATCACCGGCTCGATGCCGAGCCGATCGACGAGCCGATCGAGATCGCCCCGCTCGTCGGTTCGTTCGAGCAGCTCGCGGGTCCGTCCCGAAAACTGGTCCGGGATCCGGTCGACGTACTGCGGCTTCCGCGAAACGGTCACGTCCCCGTCGATGAGCCGTTCGAGGTAGTTCTGCAGCTCCGTCCCCCGGAACCGATCGAGCACTCGCTCCCACTCGGGATCGGCGAGGTGGTCGCCGAGGTTCGGGACGAGTTCGCCGGCCAGCGCGTGGACCGCAGTCGACTTCCCGATCCCGTTCGGGCCGAGGATCCCGGTCACCCGACCCGGTTCGGGGAGGGGCAACCCGTACAGGGCGAACGCGTTTTCACCGTACCGGTGGATCGGATCGTCCGAGAGCTCGGAGGGGAGGTTGCGGATCTCGATCGCGTCGAACGGGCACTTCTGAACGCAGATGCCGCAGGTCTCCCCCAGACAGATCTCCTCGGAGATACGGATCTGATCGGGATCCCCCTCTTCGGTGTCCTCGCCGCGGACCGTGATACACTCCTTTCCGGTGCGGTTCGGCGGGCAGTAGTTCGAGCACTCGTAGTTGCACCGGTCCGGCTGACAGCGATCCAGGTCCACGACCGCGATGCTGTCGTCGGCCATACTACAGCGTCACTTCCGAGGTGAGAAGAACGGTGTACGTGATGAACCACAGCGTGAAGGTCATGAACGTGACGTAGAGGTTGTCCTTCACACCGAACTCCGATACGTCGATCCCGATGAGCTTGAGCACCGGGAACTGGATCAACACGAACCCCGCCATCACGACGACGGCGTACGTGTTCTGTGCAGCGTCCGGCGTTGTTCCGAACAGGTACGCGGCGGCGATCGCGGACGCGATGCCCGCCAGACACGCGACCGTCGTGACCGTCACCCCTCGCGTGTGGTCGGAGAACCTGGACGACGTCTCGGTTGCCATACTGGTGAGTGCGGTAGCCGCCGGGAAAAGCCGTTCGTTTAGTCCGCGTCCGCCGTGCAGGCGTCGCTTTCGGGGTCGTCGCCGGTGAACTCCGCGGCCGCCCCGTTCAACTGATAGAGGTTCTGTCGGGCGTCCGCGAAGTAGACGTCCTCGTCCACGACACCGATGTCTTCGAGCCGTTCGAGCGCGTACCGTACCGTCCGGGCGGAGAGCATCGATTCCTCGACGATCCCCTTCTGTGTCAACGAGCCGTTGTATTCGAGCACCTTGAACACCAGTTTGGCGCTCGGGGGAAGATCCTCGAGACCCTCCGTGTCGGTTCCAGCCATCATTACGAATCGAAACGGTACTGAGACATAAACCTTGCTCGGAGGTTACAACAAGTCAACACACTTCGGCCGCCTGTCGCAATCTTTTCCCCGGCCGGAGACAACGGATAGCCATGCGCATCGCCGTGGAAACCGACCGAGCCGCGTTCCGCGCGACGGCTGAAGACGCCCCGCCCGGCGCACGGGTCCCGGTGGAGCTCCGGGTGACCGTACCGGATCCCTACGAGGCGTACCGGCGCGCCCGCGACGGCCCGGGAGGGATCTATCTCGAGACGACCGGTGGTCAGTCCGGCTGGGGCTACTTCGGCGTCGATCCGGCCGAGCGACTGACCGTCGGTCCCGACGCCGTCGTCGCGGATCCGGATCTCGCCGCGGACGCCGAAGCGGAGACGTACACCGACTATCGCCGCCCGTCGCCGACGCTGTCGGCGCTTTCCGGCGTTCTCGACGACGGAGCGCTCGTCCGAGGGGACTGTTCGGTGCCGTACCCCTGCGGCGTCGTCGGCTGGCTCTCGTACGACGTCGCCCGCGAGCTGGAAACGCTGCCGGACGAAACCGACGACGAGAGAGGCCTCCCCCGACTCCAGGCGGCACTGTTCGACCGGCTGGCGGCCTGGAAGGAACCCAACGAGGGAGACGTCACGCTCCACGTCACGGCGTGTCCGACGATCGAGGATACCGGCGCCGACCCCTCCGCCGAGACTACCTCCGACGATCTCGACGCCGTTTACGACGACGCGATCGAACGCGCGAGAGATCTTGCCGAACGGGCGCTCGATGGCGAACCCGACGTCGGCCCCGCCCCGGTCGACGCGACCGAGGCCAGGTTCGAAAGCGACTGCGGACGTGAAGCGTTCGCCGACCGGGTCCGACAGGTCAAAGGGTACATCCGCGACGGCGACACGTTCCAGGCCAACATCTCCCAGCGGCTGGTCGCCCCGGCGGCGGTCCATCCCGTCGAGGCGTACGACGCCCTCCGGGAGGTGAATCCCGCCCCGTACTCCGGGCTGCTGGAGTTCGCCCGTGACCGGAAAACGGGAAGGGAAGGTGACGTGGACAGACCAGAGGAGACGCTCGGCGTCGATCTCGTGAGCGCCTCGCCCGAGCTGCTGTTGCACCGCGACGGGCGCCGGCTGGTGACCGAACCGATCGCAGGGACACGCCCGCGGGGTGACACACTCGAGGAGGACGACGACTTCGAACGCGACCTCCTCGTCGACGAGAAGGAACGCGCCGAACACGCGATGCTCGTCGACCTGGAGCGCAACGACCTCGGGAAAGTCTGCGAGTACGGCACCGTGGAGGTGTCCGAGTACCGCAGAGTCGATCGCTATTCGGAGGTGATGCATCTGGTGTCACTCGTGGACGGAACCGCCCGCCCGGACGTCGATCTCGCAGACGCCCTCGGCGCGACGTTCCCGGGCGGAACGATCACCGGCGCCCCCAAACCCCGGACAATGGAGATCATCGACGAGGTGGAGAAGACCCGTCGGGGGCCCTACACCGGCTCGATGTTCGTCGCCGGCTTCGACGGAACCGCGACGAGCAACATCGTGATCCGGACGCTGACGCGGTGGCGAGACGAGTATCACCTCCGGGTCGGCGCGGGGATCGTCCACGATTCGGATCCCGACTTCGAGTACGAGGAGACGCTGGCGAAGGGACGGGCTCTCGTGACCGCGATCGACGAGGCGCTCGCGGCCGGCCGGATGCGCGTCGACGAGCCGGAGGTGAGCGATGACTGAACCGAGTGCCGAAAGGCCCGCAACGGAACGCGACGGAACGGAACGCGACGGAACGGTTCCCGCCGCGGCCCGCGGGGAACCGACCGAGACCATAAACGAGGACGCGTACCTGCCGGACCCGGACGAACGCGACGTGGACGCGACGGTGCTGGTCGTCGACAACTACGACTCGTTTGCGTACAACCTGGTCCAGTACGTCGGCGAACTCGCGGCGGAGGTGATCGTCGTTCGCAACGACGCCGTCGACATCGAGGAGGTCCGCGAGCTCGATCCCGACGGAGTGGTCGTCTCGCCGGGGCCGGGAACGCCGGCTGCGGCGGGGATCTCGATCCCGCTTTTCGACGCGCTCGCGCGTCCGGTCTTCGGCGTCTGTCTCGGCCACCAGGCGATGTGTGCCTCCTACGGCTCACCCGTGGGACACGCGCCCGACGTCGTCCACGGGAAACCCTCGACGGTAACCCACGACGGCGAGGGGCTGTTCGACGGGCTCCCCGAGCGGTTCGAAGTCGGTCGGTACCATTCGCTGTGTGTCGAGCGGACCGACCTCCCCGACGGGCTCGTCGAGACGGCCCGAACGGACGACGAGCGGGAAGTCGTCATGGGCGTCCGACACGAAAGCCGACCCCACGTCGGGGTGCAGTTCCATCCCGAAAGCATTCTCACCGAGGGAGGTAAACGGATGATCTGGAACTTCCTGAAACTCTGCGAGAGATGGGAAAATGAGTGACGACAGAAGCGCGGAAACCCGAACTGACGGCGGACCGGAATCGCTCACATACCACGTGGACGGAGAACTCGTTTCCGCCGACGAGGCGTCAGTCGCGGTGAACGATCGGGGATTTATGTACGGTGACGCGGCGTTCGAGACGCTTCGCGCCTACGGCGGCGACCTCTTCAGGTGGGGAGATCACGCCGAACGCCTGGCGAACACCTGCGAGACGCTGGAACTGGACCACGGTCTCGCCGACGAGGACCTGCGCGCCCGGATCGACGAGACGCTCGCGGCCAACGACCTCGAGGAGGCGTACGTCCGGCTGTCGATCACCAGGGGCGTCCAGCCGGGGAAGCTGACACCGGATCCGGAGGTCGATCCGACGGTCGTCGTCATCGCGAAGCCGCTCCCCCGGGGCGGCCGACCGGATCGGGGCGGTGAGCCGCGGTGGGACGGGCCCGCGTCCCTCCGGACGGTCGACGTCAGGCGCCCCCCAGAGAACGTGATGCCCTCCCATCTGAAGACGCACAACTATCTCGGAGGGATCCTGGCCCGCTTAGCGCTTCGGGGAACTGACGCCGACGAGGCGCTCCTGTGTGACGTCGAAGGCAACGTCGCGGAAGGGACGACGAGCAACGTCTTCTTCGTCGACGACCGCGCGCTGCACACCCCGAGCCTCGAGGGTCCGGTGCTGCCCGGCGTCACCCGCCAGGTGGTGCTCGAGTTGGCCCGCGAAGAGGGAATCCCGGTCGACGAGGGGACGTTCTCGCCGGCAGACGTTCGCGCGGCCGACGAGGTGTTCATCACAAACACGACCGGGGAAGTCTGGCCCGTCGCCTCGATCGACGGCGACCCCGTCGACCCAGCAGAGAGTGAGAGGTCGGACTCGCAGGGTTCGGACGCCACCTACCCCGGCGGTCCGGTGACCCGGCTGCTCGCGCGGCTGTTCGACGAACGGATCGAGTCCGAATTCTACTGAGACGGGTCCTGGACGGCCGTCCGACCGCGGCTGTCGATCAGTTCCCGTCGAGCCACGCCTCGATCTCGTCGGCGAGCAACCCCCGACGGATGATCTCGTTTCGGCCGGGATCGACGACGGTGCTTGCTCCCCCTGGCGTTTTCCCGCCGTCAATGATCGCGTCGACGGCCTCGCGTACGTCCGGGTCGATCTCCTCGATCCGACGTGCGCTGCCGGCGCCGCTCAGATTGGCGCTCGTGGCCGTAAGCGGCGGCGTCTTGCGGAGGAGCGCGAGCGCGACGGCGTGATCGGGAACCCGGATCCCGACCCGGGACAGCCCGGCGGTGAGGACGTCCGGGACCGCCGCAGTCCGGGGGACGACGACCGTCACCGGTCCCGGGAGAAACCGACGCATGAACCGCGCTGTGCGGTCGTCGACCTCGGCGACGGCCGACGCGTCGTCGACGGTCGGGACCGCGAGCGACAGCGGCTCGGATCTCGGACGCCGTTTGATCTCGAACACCCGTTCGACAGCGGCGGGATCGAGCGCATTGGTCCCCAGGCCGTAGACGGTCTCGGTGGGGTAGACGACCGTCCCACCCGCGGCGACCGCTCCGGCTGCCCCGCGAACCGCGGCGACCGTCCCCTCCTCGAGGTGGGTGTCGTCCATGTCCGTCCGTTCGATGGACGCCGAAAAAGCGTTGCGTTCGTCGGAAGGTCGCTATCTGTCCTCCCCAAGTTCACGTTTCAGGTCGTCCGCCAGGCGGTCGGCGAGTCGGGTGGGTTCGGGGAGCTTGTATCCCGCAGACAGCGCCGCGACGAGATCCCGGGCCGTCTCGGCGCTCACGCGGTGTCCCGGGCTCACGTAGAGCGGGTTGATTCGCGGTTCCCCGTCGTACTGCCTGGACTGGTATGCGTACCCGATGACAGTCCCGACTGGGGCAGTGACGTCGTCGTCGGCACCGACCCGGATGGCAGTCGACCATCCCTCGGGCCGCCCGTCGGTCGGTTCGTCGGGCGTCCCGCACAAAAGCGACTTCGCGACGCCGACCGCGGGACAGTCGAAGACGACGCCGACGTGGGTCGCGAGACCCGCCTCCCGGAAGTGGACCCGACCGGAGCCGTCGAACACGAGTAAATCCGGCTGGACGGGTAGTTGCGAGAGCGCGTCGACGATCGGCCCACCTTCGCGGAACGCTAACAGTCCGGGAATGTACGGGATCGGCGGTTCCGAGACCGCGTATGCCCACCCCACAACGGCGCCTCCCTGAAGCAGCACGACCGCGCTTATCGCGCGATCGTCGAGGAAGGCCTGGTCGATGCCAGCGACGACTGGAGGGCCGTCCGGATCAACGTCCGTGAGCGCGTCTCCCTTCGAGAACGACGCGAGCGTGTGATCCTCGGAGCGAACCTGTTCCCCGAACTGAACCGGCTCCACGAGCGAGACGTCCGCCGGAGAAAACGAGAGCGGGGTTTCGAAGACCGCGGTCGCCGCCAGTTCGCGCTGGAGAGCGAGCATCTCCTCGCGGTCGAGGCCGGGTTCGGGGAGGAACTGCGGACGAATGGGCGTCACGGGCCCTCCTCAGAACCGGCCGGGTCCGCCCGGGCCTCCGGGCCCTCCGGGGCCTCCGGGACCACCGCCGCCACCGAACTGCAGACGGCTGGGAGCGCGGAGTTTGTCCTTCAGGAGCTGTCCGTACGCGAGGCCGACAACCAGCCCGCCGAGGTGGGCGAAGTGGGCGACGTTGTCGTCGAGCGCGCCGAGGCCGGCGAAGATGCTGAACGCCGCAAAGCCGACGGTGAGCAGCCACAGCGGCATCGGGAGGACAAAGTAGAGATACACCTTCAGTTTCGGGTTCAGCACCGTGAGTACGCCCATCACGGCCATGATCGCACCGGAGGCGCCGACGACGCCGACGACCGGATCCCCGAGCAGGAACCCGCTCCCGATCTGGGCAGCGCTCGCGATGATCCCGGCACCGAGGAACAGTCCGACGAAACGTCGGGTGCCGAGACGGCGCTCGACCGGCGGGCCGAAGAAGTACAGCACGATGCTGTTTATAGCGATGTGTCCGAACCCGCCGTGAGCGAAGATCGAGGTGATCCACGTCCAGACGTACTCCAGATTGGCCGATCGAAGCACGAACAGGCTCTCGGAGACAGCACTCCCGAAGAGGAGTGCGACCAGGAACTGCAGGAAAAACGTTATCCACATCAACCCGAGGAACACGAACGTCATGTTCTCGCGGAAGTAGCTCACCAACCCGCCGGTCGACGTCTCCCGTTCGACGCGCCGTTTCACGCGCGTTCCGACCCCAGAACCGACCGTATCCCGTCCCTCACGGTCCTGGACGCTGTCGTCGAAGCCCGAGTCGAAGACGCCACCGGGGTCGTTCCAATCGTCGAGTCCTGGACAGTCGTGATTCTCCGGGAGCCGATGGTCCGCACAGAACGTCCGCCCACACCGATGACACTGGTACGGCAGGTTCTCGTACTCCCCACACTCGTCACAGGTGGCCATCACCCAACGTTACGCGGTCACACTAAAATGGATTCCCCTCTCGACGCAGTCGGCAGGCCGATCGGAGACCGACCGCCCGCGAACCGCGACTGCGTGACCAGTCGGGTAGCAGTCACTCCTCGCCGTTCCGGTCGGCCTGCAGGCGCCGGGCCTGCTCCGGATCGAAGTTGGTCGGCACGACGGTCGGGTGGTCGATCCCGAAGCGTGATTCGGTAGTGGCCATCTCTGGTCGTTCGTACGTGTCTCACCCTCTAAAAATTACCCATACGCATAACACATCGCCAGTCGGTGGTCGAATAACTCGGGGACATGCTCAAAACAGGGAGTTATTTCGATCCCGAAGCGGATGTTCGGGCCGAATACGCGCCTGGCGAACTCGAACTAGCCGAAGTGCTTCTCGTACAGGTCCTGTGCGTGTTCGATCGCGTCGAAAGCGGCCTCGCGGCCCTCCCAACCGAGCGTCTCGACCTCCTTGCCTTCCTCGAGGTTCTTGTAGGTCGCGAAGAATTCGTCGATCTCGTCGATCGTCTGCTGGGGGATATCCTCGAGGTTCTGGAGATGGTCGAACCGCGGATCCTCGCTGGGGACTGCGATCACCTTGTCGTCCTGCTCGCCGTCGTCGTCCATCTTCATCAGTGCGATCGGACGTGCCTCGATGACACAGCCGGGGAAGGTCTGATCCTCGACGAGCACGAGCACGTCGAACGGATCGCCGTCGTCGTAGTACGACCGGGGAATGAACCCGTAGTCGGAGGGATAATGGACGTTCGAGTGGAGCACTCGATCGAGAACGACGCCGGGGATATCCTTGTCGTACTCGTACTTGTTGCGTTCGCCTTTCAGACACTCGACGACAGCGTAGATCGTTTCCGGCGGGTTCGGTCCCGTCTCGAGATCTGCCCAGAGGTTCGTCATGCACGCTACGCTTCCGCCAACGGGAGCAAAGTCCTTTCGACATGCGGGATCCGCCGGGAGAACCGTCCGGATCGGAAGAAAGATCGAACAGTTTTGGATGTTTTTTCCTATGATAATTCTTTACGAACGGTTGTTTTCGGGAAAATCCACCACACTCAACGAAGAAATATAATGAAAAAATACCATCAACTTGTTCCCAGTTACTAAGTGTTAAATATGCGGGTATCCTTCAGGCAGGTATGTCAGAGGCACAAACAGTTGAGGACGAAGTAGGCGTGGTGCGTGACCTCACGGCGTTCCAGCAGAATATCCTGACCATCCTCTCGAAGGAACCGATGTACGGGCTCGCCATCAAGCGGGAACTCGAGGCGTACTACGGGACGGAGGTTAATCACGGACGACTGTACCCCAACCTCGACGACCTCGTCGAACTCGGCCTGGTCGAAAAGAGCGAACTCGACAAGCGAACCAATCAGTACGAACTGACCCGTGCGGGCCATGACGCCGTGTTGAGTCAGCTCGAGTGGATCTTCGAGAAGTTCGTCACCGACGAGGAACGCGCCGGGGAGATCGAGGCGCTCGTCGACGAACAGCTGTAGTTTCGGGCAAGACCGGAGCCGACATCGGCCGCCTCGGGCACGGCCGGTTCGGGACGACGGTCCCCCGGCAGTTCACTTCGACTCCCCCGAAAGCTGCGTTCCCGGGGGGAGCGACGCGTCAGCTACCTCGAACACGTACGCCAGCGACTGGGCGATCCGATCGCGCTGTTCGTCGCTCGGCCAGGCGTTCCGGGGGAAGTATTCCGTTTTGAACTCCGCGATCTCGTCTGCCGTCGCCCGTTCGACTTGCTTGACGTAGTGGTCCCCCATGAAGTCGGCGAACGCGCGGGCGTTCGCCCCGTGGACTGGGCCGTACTGGTCGGCCACTGCCTCGACGATCTCGGCGTTGTGAGTCTCCACTTCGTCGTAGCGATCGGGATCTCCAGGCCCGGAAAGCGGAATCTCGCTGGCCCGATCCGTCTCCTCGATCCTGTCTATCCGGGCAGTCCCGTCCTCGATCCACTCGGACGGATAACAGACGAGCGTGTCGTCGTCCTCGCGGAACCGCGGCGCGAACCCGTACTCCTCGAGAAGTCGATCGCGCTCGCGACGATACAGGGCGGCCTCGTCGTCGTCGGTCGCCCGTCTCGCGAGGCGGGTGAGCCGTTCTGCCTCGTCGACGACTGCCTCCGGAAGTTCCTCGCTCGACTGTCCGTTGTCGCGGGAGTCTATGTCAGCCATCGAGCGCCTCGTTCGCCAGTTCGTCGGCGCGGTCGTTTATCTCCCGCGGAACGTGTGCGATCGACCACCGGTCGAACGACGACAGGAGTTCGCGAACCCGAACCCGGTGTTCGCGCAGCGTCGGATCGTTCACATTCCACTCTCCTCGAACTTGTTTGACGATGAGCTCCGAATCCCCGCGGACATCGACCTCGTCGAACCCGTAGTCCCGGGCCGCCTCCAGCGCCCTGACGAGCGCACGATACTCCGCCTGGTTGTTCGTCGCCTCCCCGATCCGCTCGCCACCCTCGGCGACGATACCGTCGCTCGTGACCAGCACCCACCCGACCGCCGCCGGACCGGGGTTCCCCCGGCTCGCACCGTCGAAATAGACGTGTGCTCGGCCACCCCCCTCCTCGAGCAGAAGGGTGAGATCTGTCGGCGAGGCGCCCTGGACGACGATTTTGTCGGCGTACGCGACGGCGACAGCGTCCCCCCGCTTTGCGCGCCACTCCTCGTGGTCGGTGTTGCCCGGCGTGACGTCGACGCCAGCCGCCTCGAGACGCTCGCGGGCGGCGTCCGGATCAGCCTCGATAACCGGCATACCTGCCGTCGTTGGCGTGGACGTTTAGCTGGTTCGGCTGCCGCCGAAGATCCGGAATTTTCCGCCGCATGAATCAACCTTTAAGTACGAATGTCGGAATACTATAAAAATGCGATGACACGGCCCACGCGTCAGCGGGAGCAACGAGAGCGGACGTGGCAGGAAGAAGACGAAGACGCCGGCGAAGAGGAGATCGACCTCGACGAGGTCGATCCGGAAGATCTAGTCAGAACGGCTGACGGGGAACTCATACACGAGGAGACGGGTCTCATCGTCGAAGAGGAGCAGATCGATCCCGGACCGGAGTGGCGGGCATTCAACCACTCCGAGCGACAGGAGAAGTCGCGGGTCGGCGCACCGACGACCCGGACGATGCACGACAAGGGGCTGACGACGACGATAGACTGGAAGGACAAGGACGCCTACGGGCGGTCGATCTCCTCGAAGAAGCGCTCCCAGATGCACCGGCTGCGCAAGTGGCAGGAACGCATCCGAACCAAGGACGCGGGCGAACGCAACCTCCAGTTTGCCCTCTCGGAGATCGACCGCATGGCCTCCGCGCTCGGCGTCCCACGATCGGTACGGGAGGTCGCCTCCGTTATCTACCGTCGCGCGCTCGATGAAGACCTCATCCGCGGCCGCTCCATCGAGGGCGTCGCCACCGCCGCCCTTTACGCCGCCTGCAGGAAGGAAGGGATCCCCCGATCGCTCGAGGAAATATCCGAGGTTTCGCGGGTCGAACGCAAGGAGATCGGCCGAACGTACCGGTACATCTCCCAGGAACTGGGCCTGGAGATGAAGCCGGTCGACCCGAAAAAGTACGTTCCCCGGTTCTGTTCGGAACTCGAACTCTCCGAGGAGGTACAGGGGAAGGCGAACGAGATCATCGAAACCACTGCCGAGAAGGGTCTCCTCTCGGGGAAATCCCCCACCGGCTACGCCGCCGCCGCCATCTACGCCGCCTCGCTTCTGTGCAACGAGAAGAAAACCCAGCGCGAAGTCGCTGACGTCGCCCAGGTCACCGAAGTCACCATCCGCAACCGCTATCAGGAACAGATCGAAGCGATGGGGATCCACAGCTGATCGGTCGCTCTCACCGTCCACGTTTTTGTACGATCACGAACCAGCCGATCCGTGACCTGACGATCGGTCCGCGTGCGGTTCCGGCGGGTGTCCGGTGTGCCGCCGCGGAAACGGGAATACACCGGCTGTTCGCCACTCTTCGGAATGCTTTCCGCATGTCGCCGAGAAGCTGAGAGCGACACCGAAGAAACGTTGAAGCGTTCCCCCGGCCAACCACCGGTGAATGCGGCTGGACGAGTATCTCGACCTCGAGGTGAACGACCGGGCCCGTCGGCGACGGCTCGCCGAGGAGAAGTCCTACGAGATCCTCGACCACCTCGAAACGTTCCAGGACCACTTCGAGGAGACGGTCTCGGGCGACGCCGTCGTCGGGAGCGTTTCTCCGTCCATCTTCGTCGGCCGAACCGGCTACCCGAACGTGTCGGCCGGGATTCTCTCGCCCGTCGGTCGCGAGGCGGACGCCGACCGCTTTGCAACCAGTGCCGACTGGTACGAGGAGGGAATTTCGATCGAAGGAGTCTTTCGACGGCGGACGAGCCTGCTCAACTCCACCAGCAGCGTCGACGTCAGGAAAGGTTCCACCGGGTTCGAAACCGGAGGCGGCGTCGGAACTGGAGACGGCAGGGGCTCCGTCTACGACGCCTGGGACGGATTTCTCGGTACCCAGCGGGAGGTCGCAATCGCCGACCGACCCGTCGGCGTCGAAATCGGTCTCGAGGACCGGCCCGATCTCGATTTCGACGTAAGCGACGCCGACGTGTCAACGCCGACCGGTCCGCGGGCGCCCGCCGACCGCGCGGACCTCACGGAGAACCCCCACGTCCCCCGGCCGGTTCAAAAGACGCTCGAGGACGACGACTGGCGGGCGACCGGCGCGATGAACTACCTCTACCGACGGGGATTCGACGTCTACGAGATCAACACGATCCTGTCGGCCGGCGCGCTCGGCGAGCGGGAGAACCGCCGGCTCGTACCGACGCGGTGGTCGATCACAGCCGTCGACGACACCGTGGGACAGTTCCTCCGTGGGACGATCCGGAACGCCCCAGGGATCGACACCGTGGAAGTCCATCGGAACGACTATCTCGGAAACGCCTTCTGGATCGTGCTCGCGCCGGGGAACTGGGAGTTCGAGCTCGTCGAAATGAAAGCCCCGGGGTCCATCTGGAACCCGGATCCCGAGGCGGGCGTCTGGCTCGCAGCCGACGCTGAAGGCCGGGAGGGTCGAACGGGATACGTCGAGGAGACTGCGGGCGCCTACTACGCCGCCCGGCTTGCGGTCCTCGAACATCTCCAGGACCGCGGTCGCCAGGCCAAGGCGCTCGTGCTCCGGCACGTCTCCGACGACTACTGGGGCCCGGCCGGGGTCTGGCAGGTCCGGGAGACGGTCCGGAACGCGTTCGACGACGAGCCGGGCGAAGCGGAGACGTTCGGCGACGCAGTCCGTGGGATCGCTCCCCACCTCCCCGTTTCCCTCGCGGATCTCCGGCGAAAGTCGAGAATGTGTGCCGGGCTACAGACGTCGCTTGCGGAGTTCGGCTCGCGAGCACGGTGACCGCCGGAACGGTTTTTTGAGTTCCGCTCCGTGGCCCCGGTATGGTGCTTCAGGTTCCCGGCGGTCCGGAACTGCTGGTCGTCCTGCTCATGCTCGCGTTTTTCGGCGCGTTCGTCGGAGTCGCAGTGATCGTCGCCGTGGTCCTCCTGCGCCGCGGGTCGGGGGATCGATCCACGGATCAGCCGGACGCGGATCTGCAGGCGAAAGTCGACGAACAGAACCGGCGGATCGACGAACTCGAGTCGGAACTCGCCGCCAGGCGAGACGAACCGGGGCGAGATGAAAGCGACCGGTAGCGCTCACCTGCTCCGGTCGGCCTCGAGTTTCTCGAAGGCCGTGTCGACGAGTTCGGCGGTGTCGGCGACGATCCGGTCCATCTCCGCGTCGTCGACTGCCATCCCGAGCAGTCGCGCGATCCGCATGATCGAGACGTGGTACACCACCTGCACCCCCGGCTCCCGCTCCCAGACGACCATGTTGCACGGAAACAGCGCGCCGATCCGGCCGTCAGTCGCGTCCAGCGCGCGATCGGCTACTGCCGGGTTGCACGCCCCGAGAACGTAGTAGGGATCGCGGTCGGCGTCGACCTTCTCGTTGAGCAGTTCCGACGGCGAGAACTCGACGGGGATCCCGAAACCGACGCCCTCACAGACCTCCCGCACGTGCTCGATGGCTTCCTCGTGTCCCATCCCGAGGGTCGTTTGCTGTTCGCCGTACTCCTCGGGGTCGATCTCGTCCGGATCGAAGGGTAACGTCATACCGACGGGTAGGGCCGAGTGAGCAAAAGTCTTCGTCGGCCGGCTACTCGGTCGCGACGGGGCCGCGACCGGCGACAGCCTCGATCTCCGCGACGAACGCCTGTCTGGAGTCGAAATACGTTTCGTCGACCTCCTCGAGCAGCTCCGAGATGAGTTTCGGTCCGTCGGGTGTCCGGATCTCGGCGTCACCCTCCTGGGCCTCGACGTCGCTTTTGGTCTGGGGCCACGTCAGCCGGGCGGCGACACGCGAAAGCGGTGCCCCCTCGACGTCGGGGCCCTCTCCCAGTTCGACGGTCGGTTCCTCCGGCTCCTCGGATTCCTCGTCGCTCATGTCCGCATCTCTTCGGCCGACGATAGTAGTCCTTTCGGGACGTGACGACCGACGACATGCCTCGGTTTCCCGTCGTGCGTGCGTCTGACATATCCTTTTGGGGGACGATCACGTACTCGCGCGTATGACCAGTCTCTCGGAGGCGTACGGGGATGGGCCGGGGACGGAGGTCGACCTCCGACGGCTGTACCTCGGGATCGGGCTGTTTCTCGGGGGGGTGTTACTCGTCGTCGCCGGGATACTCGCGGCAGGGACCGAGATCCTCACCACGAGAGGGTACTCGCTGGGCGAGGCTCGGCTGTACGGCGGCGTGCTCGGCGGGCTCGGCGTTCCGGCGGTATTTCTGGGCATCTTCGCCGTGCTACCGGCGAGCCGGGCGACCCGCGCCGCGGCGACCGTCGGTGCCGCAGTCGCCATCCTGGGCGTCGCGATGTTCTACCACGCGTATCCGTGCCAGTGGATCGGCTCCAACTGTGGGGAGGGGCTCGCCGACCTGACGCTTGCTACCTCGAGTATCTACTTCCTCGGTACGCTGACGACGTTCTGGTGTCTGTTCGTCGGCGTCGCCAACTTCAAACGCCGGAACGACCCGGGTGGGACGGTGACGATGGAAGTCACGCGGAAAGGCGAAACGAAAATTGTCGAGGTCGAACGCGGGTCCCGCGGGCTCGGTGGCATCGGCTTCCTGGGATCGACCCCGGACGGCGACGTGGACACGCAGACGAACCGAACCGGCGGGGGCCGATCGAGTCGGTCATCGGGACCGGCCACGGGACCATCGCCGACGAGCGCGCCCTCGAGCGACGGCGGCGCGGAGACAACGGGCATCTCATCCCCGCTGGATACGTCTTCGCCGGACAACACGTCCTCCACCGTCCCCTCCCGGAGCAACCCATCCCGGAGTACCCAATCCCGGAGCGCTGCTTCGACGAGTTCCTCCGGTGGGACGACCGACTCCCCGACTAATGTGTCGAACGGGGCGCGGAAATCACGAGGAGGCAGTTCGAGGGCGGGAGCCGATCGCGCGTCCAAATCCACTGCGGACAAGTACTGCGGCTCGTGTACGCAGTTCCGGTACGTCAGAACCCCGGAAGGAATGCAGCCGTACTGTGACTTCCACGACGGGCGGATGGACGACATGGACGCCTGCGAGGACTGGACGCCGAGGGGTCGCTGACTTCCACTCTGCGATCACCCGGTTCGAACGTCCGCGAGTCTCGCTTCGACATCGGCCCAGTGACTCCCCTTCCAGAACCACTGCCCACAGTCGCGACACCGCCAGACTGGATCCTGGTCGGGGACGTACTCGGGTCGAGACGCGTCGGAGGCCGGTGTCTCGAGACGCCCGTTACACCGGCCACACCGCGCCGGTGGATCCGAAATCGAGAGGTCGAAACCGGCGTCGCGAAGCTCTCGGAGCTGGTCTGTCACCTCGCGTTCGACCAGTAGCACCGACCCCGGTGGCGTCTCGCCGTTCGGCTCGGCTGCCGTGCGGTCGGCGAGCGAGCGGTCCCTGGTGAGGAGGATCCGGTTTTCTTCGCTGGCTGCTGCGCGCAGTTCCTCGTCGCCTTCGATCCCGCGATCGAGGACGTACGCGGCGTCGTAGCCGCACATCCGGAGGTACGTCGCCAACTTGCCCAGCATGGCGTCCAGCAGGAGGGGGCGTTCGTCCCCGGACCCCGGCTGTCGGGTCACGACTCCAGGAACGACCGTACTGCGGAATCCTCCCACGTGTTGAGCACGTCCGCCGCCTCGGCCCATCCCCGCCGGGCCGTGTGCACCCCGTATCGGACGTAGTCGAACTCGCCGGGACTGTGGGCGTCAGTGTTCACGACGATCGGGACGCCCGCCTCGATGCAGCGGCGGATCGGTTCGTCCGCCAGGTCGAGCCGAGCGGGGTTGGCGTTCACCTCGAGCGCAACGTCGTGGTCGGCAGCCGCCTCGACGACGCGGCTCACGTCGACGTCGAGCCCGGGGCGGCTGTTGATGATCCGACCCGTGGGATGGCCGATCACGTCGGTGTGAGGGTGCTCGATCGCCCGGCAGAGGCGTTCAGTCGCCCTTTCGCCAGCCTGGTCGAGCGCGCTGTGTGGCGAGGCGATCACGAGGTCCAACTCCGCAAGAACGTCGTCGTCCGTCGTGACGACCCCGTCCGAATCGATGTTCGCTTCGATCCCGTGGAACAGTTCGAGGTCGACGCTCTCGGCGACCGACGCGACGACCTCGGCTTGCTCGCGGATCTCAGCGTCCGAAAGTCCCGCGTTGCCGAACACGCCCGGCCCTTCGGCGTGGTCGGTGACCGCGTAGTAGTCGTAACCACGTTCCACTGCCGCCGCGACCATCGTCTCGAGGTCGTCTCTCCCGTCGGACCAGTCCGTGTGAGTGTGGAGGTCACCTCGTACGTCGTCGAGATCGACGAGGTTCGGGAGGTCACCCGCCTGTGCGGCCTCGATCTCGCCGCGATCCTCCCGAAGTTCCGGCGGGACGAGCGGGAGGTCGAGCACGTCGTACATTTCCGCCTCCGTCTCGCCGGCGATCCGCTTGCCGATCCGCTGGTCGGCGTCGGGATCCTCGACGTCGCTCACGTCGAAGACGCCGTACTCGTTCATCTTGAGGCCGCGATCGATCGCGAGGTTTCGGAGGTGAACGTTGTGGTCCTTGCTTCCGGTGAAGTACTGGAGCGCCGATCCGAACTCGTCGGGATCGACGACCCGGAGGTCGACCCGCATGCCGTCGGCGCGAACGCTCCCCTTCGAGGTGCCCGACTCGATCACCGCGTCGACGGCGTCCCACTCGGTGAACGCCTCGAGCACCGCCGGTCCGTCCGTGCTCGCGACGAGGACGTCGACGTCGCCGACGGTCTCGCGCCACCGCCGGATCGATCCGGCTGTTTCGGCGGTCTCGACCGCTGGCGACTCCCGAAGCGTCGCGAGCAGGTCGTCTGCGACTGGACGGGCGTTCCCGAGCCGTGACCGCTGTTGGGATTTCCGGGCGAACGGAATGTTTTCGAGGATGTTCTCCTCGGTCTTCGCGCCGAATCCCCTCACCTCCCGGATTTCGCCCGCCTCGGCGGCCGCCTCCAGCTCCTCGAGTGTCGTGATCGAGAGCGCCTCGTACAGCGTACCGACGGTTTTGGGCCCGACCCCGGAGACGCTCGTGAGCGCCGCCATGTCGACAGGAAGCTCCTCCCGAAGCTCGTCGAGTTCCTCGATCCCGCCGGTCTGGACGTACTCAACGATCTTCGCCGCGATGGCGTCGCCGACCCGATCGATCTCGGCGACGGCGTCCTCGCCGGCCTTCGCCAGCGCCTCGACCGGTTCGGGGTACTCCCGGACGTTCTCGGCGGCGCGCCGGTAGGCGTTCGGCTTGTACTCGACGCCCTGCGCCTCCAACAGGTCCGCGAACTCCTCGAGACGACGGGCGATTTCGTCGTTTCGGCTCATGGACTGGTTTCGTCCCCGCTCCCCTAGATCCTTTGTGCTCGTTGGCCGTCTGTGCAGCTATGGCCGAACCGCTTCTGGCCGCGATCGACGGCACCTTCCTCGCCGGCCTCGCGAGCATCCTCGTACTGATCGGCGTGAGCGCCTTCTTCTCGAGCAGCGAACTCGCGCTGTTTTCGCTCGCCCAACACCGGGTCGACGCCCTCGAAGCCGAAAGCAGGGCCGGCGCGGTCGTCGCCCGGTTACGGGATGACCCTCACCGGCTGCTGGTAACCGTACTCGTCGGCAACAACGTCGCCAACATCGCCGCGGCGTCGATCGCGACCGCGGTGCTGGTCAGGACGCTGCCTTCGGGGGAGGCCGTTGCGGTGTCGACAGTCTTCACCAGTTTCTTCGTGCTCATTCTCGGGGAAATCGCTCCCAAATCCTACGCGGTGACCAACGCGGAACCGTGGGCGCTTCGCGTCTCGCGTCCGCTCGCGCTTGCAACCCGGGTCATGTATCCCGTCGTCTACGTCTTCGAGGTCGCAACCAGGGCCGTAAACCGACTCACTGGCGGCAGTTCGGAGTTCGAGACGTACCTGACCCGGGAGGACATCGAAACCATCGTGACGACGGGGGAACGGACCGGCGCACTCGATTCCGACGAGGGATCCATCATCCGGTCGGTGCTCGACCTGGAGGAGACGCCAGTCAAGGCTGTGATGGTGCCCAGACGCGACATGGTGACCGTCCCCGTCGACGCCGAACTCGACACCGTGATCGACACCTGCGTCGACGCGACGGTGACCCGTGTTCCGGTGTACGGCAACAATCGCGACGACGTCCGTGGAATCGTCGACGTTCGGGACGTGCTTGCCGCACGTCGGGCCGGAGGATCGCTCGCAGACGCCATGGAGGAACCCCGGTTCGTGCCGGCGACGATGTCCGTCGACGATCTGCTCGCGGAGATGCAACGGGACGGACGGCGGATGGTGCTCGTGGTCGACGAGTTCGGCTCCGTCGACGGGCTGGCGACCCTCGAGGACGTTCTCGAGGAAGTTGTCGGGGAGATCGTCGACGTCCACGAATCCGAGCCGATCGAGGTGGTCGACGCGACGACGGCGGTCGTCCGTGGCTGGACCACCGTCGAGTACGCAAACGAGTCACTCGACATCTCGCTTCCGACCGCCGACGTCTACGAGACGGTTGCCGGCCTCCTTGCCGCCCACGCGGGACGGCTCGTCGAGGAAGGCGAACGGTTCGAGTTCGGAGACGCGACGGTGACGGTGCTTTCCGCCTCGCCGACCCGCGTTCTTCGGGTCAGGATCGAGCGAACCCGGTCGGAGTCGTGACCGGCCGAACCGCGTCCGCGACCGCGACCACCCCGATATAAAAGGGATCGGGACACCACTGTCGAACATGCGACTCATCGCGTTCGACTTCGATGGAACCCTCTCGGATTCGGAAATGACCGTGTTGCTGGCTCGACGAGCGGACGTCGAATCGGAAGTGGCCGAGATCACCGAGCGGGCGATGAACGACGAGTTGAGCTACGCCGAGAGCCTCCGGGAGCGCGCCGCCTTGCTCGAGGGGCTCCCGGAGAAGGACGTGACGGCGGCTTACGGCGAGGTGACCCTTCGCCCGGGTGCCGGGCGGCTCATCGAACGGCTCCGAGAGGAGGGTCACGAAGTAGCAATTCTCACGGGGGGTTTCGATCGGGGCGTCGAAGCCGCACTCGACTCGGCTGGCGTCGACGTCGACCACGTGATCGCGAACCGGCTGCCGATCCGCGGCGGTCAGCTCAACGGGAACGTCGGCGGTCCGCTGGTCGAAGGGACGAAAGACGAGGCACTCGAGGACCTCGCCGAGGAGATCGGCGTCCCGATGGCGAGAACCGTCGCGGTCGGCGACGGCGCGAACGACCTTCCGATGCTGGAGGTCGCCGGGCTCTCGGTGGGGTATCTCCCGAAGGATGCGGTCCGTCCGGCCTGTGACGTCGTCGTCGCCTCGATGTCCCGGCTGGCGCGCGTGTTCGAGGAACGAGGGCTGCTTTCGGCCCGAGACGACCGGTAACTACCCGTCTCTCGGCAGCTATTCCGACTCCGCCCGGCGTGTCGCTTCCTCGACGACCGCACGGGCGAGCGCCTCGAAGGTGGCGTCCTCGGGCACGACGTCGACGTCGATCCCGCGGGATTCGGCCGTGTTCCGTGTCGGCTCGCCGATCGCACCGACGACTGCACGATCGAGTCCCGAGAGGGCGTCCTCGCGAACGCCCCGCTCCTCGGCCGCCTCCAGGAAGTGTTCGACAGTCAGCGACGACGTGAACGCCGCCGCGTCGAGGTCGCCGAGGGCGGCGAGTTCGGCGGACTGCCCGGACGCTGGTGGCCGGACGAGTTTATAAAGAATCGTCTCGTTGACGTCGGCGCCCGCCTCCCGGAGTCCCTCCAGAAGCACCGGGCTGCCGTGATCGCTGCGCGCGACCTCGACAGTACGGCCGTCGACCCGCCCGTCGAGCGCCTCGACGAGCCCCGAAGAGGTGTACTCGTCGGGGACGACGTCGACAGCCCAGCCCATCTCGCGGGCCGCCGCCGCCGTCGCCGGACCGATCGCGACGAGGGTGACCGCCTTGCCGTCCGGACCGGCCTCCTCGGGCGACCAACCCGCCTCGGCGGCGAGTTCGACGCCGGTCTTGCTCGTGAGGACGACGAGTTCCGCCGACGCCGGAGCGGCGCCGGTCGGCTCGACGGCCAGCATCGGATCGGCGATCGGCTCGACTCCCAGCTCCTCGAGCAGATCGACTGCCGTCCGGATGCGGTCGTCGTCCGGACGAAACACCGCGACTCGGGACGGCGGGCTCACGCGTCTCCCCCCTCGGCGCGTTCGCGGGCCTCGTCAATGAGGTCGGCTGCGCCCCGATCTGCGAGGTCGTCGGCGAACTCTGCAGCCGCCTCCGCGTGTGATTCGACCGGGAGATCCCGGGTGTCGTTTATGACCGTCTCCCCGTCGGTGCTCGACACCTGTGCCCGCGCGTGGACGTACTCGCCCTGCAGGATGGCGTTGACGCCGATTGGCGCGATGCAGCCGCCACCCAGCTCCGCGAGGACGGTCCGTTCGACTGTCGTCGTGATCCTCGTCGGGGGATGGTCGATGCGAGACCGAACCAGGTCGATCACGTCCGGGTCGGCGGCGGTAACCGCAATCGCTCCCTGTCCAGGGGCGGGGACGAACTGCGAGCGTTCGAGCCGCTCCGTCTCGACGTCGTCGAACAGGCCGCTCCGGCGCAGGCCCGCCTCCGCGAGGACGATCGCGTCGTACTCCGGGTCGACCGTCCGTTCCATTGCGTTCCGTTCGAGTTCAGTCAGGTCGTCGAACCACTCCTCGGCGGTGCGGTCGAACGTGACGTCCTCGTCGAACGCCTCGTCCGATTCGGCCTCCAGCCGCCGTTCGTGCTCCCGCTGCAGCGACGGCGCGAGCAGCTTTTCCAGGCGGGTGTCGACGTTGCCACGGAGCGGTTCGACCTCGAGATCCGGGCGCGCGTTGGATAGCTGTGCGCCTCGACGAAGCGACGACGTACCGACGGTGGCACCGTTGGGAAGCTCCGCGAACGGGGTCCCGTCGGGCGTGACGAGCACGTCACCGGCGGGAGCCCGTTCCGGGACGCCGGCGACGACCAGGTCATCGGGGAACTCCGTCGGCATGTCCTTCATGGAGTGGACGGCCGCGTCGACCTCCCCCTCGAGCACCTTCTCGTCCAGCGCCCGGACGAACGCCCCCGTCCGGCCCAGCCGATGAATCAGCTCGTCGGTGATTCGATCCCCGCGCGTTTCGATCTCCACGAGTTCGACGTCGAGCCGTCGGCTCGACAGCGAGTCGCGGACGGTTGTCGCCTGTCGGCGCGCGAGGGTCGAACCCCGTGTCGCGAGCCGTAACGTACCCTCGTCCATACCGGATGTGGTCGGCGCGGCGTGAAAAGGACACCAGTTCCGTCCGCTTCGAGATCACGCCCGCTCTGCGGTGAGCCAAAGGCCGACCGCGATCGTCGCCGCCGTGGCCATCGCGGCCGCGAGCAGCGCGAATGCGGGGCGGAAGCCGACTCCGTCCGAGATAACCCCGATTATCACGGGGGCGACCGCGCCCGCCCCCATCAATCCGGTTCGGACGACTCCGAGCGCGCCGCCGGCGATGTCGTCGGGCAGGACGACCATGAGATACGAGCCCCGCACCGGCCTGAACCCGTGCATCCCGATCCCGCCGACCGCGACCGCGACCGCGACACCGAGGGCACCCCCGGGCGTGCCCCCGATCGGGAGCAGCACCAACGCGAGCACGCCGGCCGTGGCCAGCGACAGCGCCGCGACGATCACGGGAAGCTGTCCCGCCCGGTCGCTCGCCTCCCCCGAGAACAGCTGGACAAAACTGACCAGAAACAACAGGCTGTACAGTCCGCCGGCGGTCGCCGCCGCAAGCCCGGCTTCGCGGGTGAGATACAGCGGAAGAAAGGCTACCAGTCCGTTGTACGCGAACGAAAACGACAGCGTCACCACGACGAACGCGGCGAGACGACGACCGGAAAACAGCCTCACGTATCGTCGGAGGGCGGGATTCGAGCCAGTCTTCTCCTCGACGGATCGGTCGTCGTCGACCGAATCGCCGGAATCGACGTCGGCTGATTCGCCGACGGCGGATTCGGCGGCGGGTGATTCCGCGACGGCGGATTCGGTCTCGGCGTGTTCGGCCTGGAGTCGACCGGGAACCCGCCGGAGGAACGCAACCGCGAGGGCGACGCCGACGAGTCCCGCCGAAAAGAAGAGCCATCGCCAGGGATCACCCGGGAGCCCCGAGAGCAGCCCGGTGGTGAACGCGACGACGGCGATCGGCGCGACAACGCCGCCGAACGTTCCGACCGTATCGAACGCGCCCAGCGCCCGACCAGTCCGGGCCGGATAGACGCGGGCGAGCAGCCGGATGGCGACCGTCTTGTGGGCGCCGGTCCCCCCACCCATCACGAGCATCGTCGCGACGAGGACGCCGAACCCGGCGGCAGCCCCGGCGACGGAGCCGACCGCCACGGCGAGCGCCCCGACCGCTGCAAGCGCTGCACCCGCGACGACGACCCGCACCGATCCCAGCCGGTCCGCGAGCGCGCCGGAGGGGAACTGCATCGCGGCGTACACGAGCATGAACCCGGTGAACGCTGCGCCGACTTCCGCGTTCGAGACGCCGTACGTCCCCTGAAACGGTTCGAAAAGCGGCGGGAACGCGTACCGGAGGAACTTCCCGAGAAACCAGATGGCCGCGGTCAGCGCGAGGACGTCGAAGCGTGTGAGCCCTCCGAGGCGGTCGCGGAGGCGTCGACTGGCGCCACGTCCGTCGCCGGGGTTTCGGCCCACGGCGTCAGCCGAACGGACCCTTGCCGCCGCCCAGCTCCTCGAGGTCGCCCATGCCGCCGGCGCCGCCCCCGCCGCCGAACTTCTTCATCATCCGCTGCATGTCGCCCTCGCCCATCCCCTGGAACTGTTTGAGCGTCCGCTCCATCATCTTGTGCTGTTCGAGGAGTTCCCGGATGGTCTCCTCGTCGACGCCGGAGCCGCGGGCGATGCGCTCGACGCGCGATCGGCCGACGATTCTGGGGTTCTCCAGTTCCTCGTCTGTCATCGAGTCCATCGCGACGTCGAACCGGCGCATCCGGTCCTGGGTGACGTCCATCGCGTCGTCGGGCAGCTGATCCATCAGCCCGCCGCCGAGTCCGGGGATCATGTCCATCACCTGGTCCAGCGGCCCCATCCGGTTCATCGCCTCCATCTGGCGCTGCATGTCCTTCAGGGTGAACTCCCCTTCCAGCAGGTCCTCGGGTTCCCAGTCGTCGTCCTCCTGTTGGGTCTCCTGCATCGCGCGTTCGACCCGCTCGGAGAGCTGCTTGAGATCGCCCATCCCGAGCAGCCGGGAGATGAACCCGGAGGGTTCGAACCGCTCGATGTCCTTTACGGTCTCCCCCGTCCCGAGGAACGCGATCGAGGAGTCGGTCTCGTTGACGGCGGTCAGCGCCCCGCCACCTTTCGCAGTCCCGTCGAGTTTCGTGATGACGACACCCTGGATGCCGACAGAACTCTCGAACTCCCGGGCCTGATCTCTGGCGCCCTGCCCGATCGCGGCGTCGAGCACGAGCAGGGAGACGTCCGGGGCGACCGTCGCCTCGATCTCCTCGATCTCCTCGATGAGGTCGTCCTCGAGGGCGTGTCGGCCGGCAGTGTCGACGATCCGGACGTCGGCGTCTGCGGTCGCCTCCATTCCCGCACGGGCGATCTCGATAGGGTCGTCCTCGTCTGGATCGCCGTAAAACTCCACCTCCGCGCGTTCGCACATCTGCTTGGCCTGGTCGTACGCGCCCGGGCGGAACGTGTCCGTCTGGATCACCGCCGGCCGGAGTCCCTTCTTCGAGAACCACCACGCCATCTTGGCGGCGGTGGTCGTCTTCCCCGACCCCTGCAGGCCGGCGAGCATGATCGTCTGGGGCTCCAGCGGCAGCTCCGTGGATTCGCCGACGAGATCGACGAGCTCCTCGTAGACGATCTTCAGGACGTGATCGCGCGCGGTCGTTCCCGCCGGGGGGTCCTCCGACAGCGCACGCTGTTCGATGCTGTCGGACAGCTCCATAACCAGCCCGACCTCGACGTCCGCCTGCAGGAGGGCGCGCTGGATCTCCTTTACGACCTCCCCGACGTCGTCCTCGTCGATGCGGGACTTCCCGCGGAGGTCGTTGAGCGTCCCCCGAAGGGAGCTCCCGAGGTCGTCGAGTACCATTTGACGGCCCGTACGCCGTCAGGCCGGTAAAGCCTTCCTTTCGTCTTTTCGGTGCTCCCGTCCGCCGGCGACTACTCCCGGGGGACGTCACGCATGTCGCGCTCGGGGGGATACGACTGGGCACCGCCGCAGGACTTGCGGGCGACGACGGTTGCGATCGTCGAGGGCCTGCCGTCCTCTTTCCCGTGTCGTGTCGCCTCCGCGTAGTGAAGCACCGTCAAGTCGAGACACGACCGGAGCAGGTCGTTCGACCTGAACCGAACACGGTCGTCGGAGGGGCCGACCTCGACGGGATCGCTCGACCGCAGGTGGTGTTCGTACACGAGCACGCCACCCGGAGCGAGCGCCTCCTTGAGCTCCGGCAGCAGCGCGGGGGCATAAAAGAAGCTCACGACGATCAGATCGTACTCTCGGGGTTCGAGCTGGAACTCCCCGTCGGAATCGGTGACGTCCGCCCGGATCCAGTCGACCTCGAGGCCGAGTTCGTCGGCACGAGTGTGCGCCTGGGCGAGCGCCTCGTCGGAGACGTCGACGGCCTCGACGTCGTAGCCGTGCTCGGCCAGGAAGATCGCGTTCCGGCCGCTTCCCGTCGCCACGTCGAGCGCCCGGCCCTCCGGCAGCGTGTCGATCCGCCGGGCCAGTTCGGGAACGGGATCGTCGGGGAGCTCGAAGTCGTCGTCCCTGTACCGTTCGTTCCATCGGTCGCGGTCGTCGGTCACGGCCGAAACGGCGCACCGCGTCGGGATAATACGCCCGGTTAACGGTCGTCTGGCGGTCGAACGGAGGGCCGAAGGGTGATCACTGGTCGCCGTCCGCGTCGGCGTCGCCATCGCCGTCCGCGTCGGCGTCGCCATCGCCGTCCGCATCGTCCTCCTCGTCTTCGACGTCCTCGTACTCTACCGTCGTTCCCTGGGCGACGGGCTGGAGGAGGTAACTTCCGGTCGCGCCGCGTTTCACCGGCGTGAAGTCGGCGGTGAAGACGGTTCGTTGGCCGTCGCGGATCTCGAACCGGTGTTTGAACTGCAGGGGCGCGTTCCCGGGCGTGGAGACGTCGGCGTCGCCGCCGTCGGCCAGGGTTCCGTCGACGTCGGTCACCTCGAGCTGGAGGAACTCGTATTCGCGGGCCGCAAGCTCCTGCTCGTCGACGAGCTGGGTCTCGCCGTCCTGCAGCTGGACCAGGTCGGCCTCCTGTGGCTCGTCGAATTCGTGGTACTCCCGCGCCTCGCTCAGATCAGGAGTTTCCTCCTCGTCGTCGTCGCCCTCGTCGTCTTCGTCGTTCCCGTCGTCGTCGCCCTCGTCGTCTTCGTCGTCGACACCAGCCGGTTTTACCCACAGACCCTCGATCGTAACGATACAGGACTCGAAGTCGCCGATGTCGCCGGGCTGGTCGGTGACTCGGGTCGCGAGCGTCCCGGTCGCCTCGCCGGACGCGTCGTCGCCGACACAGCCGGCGAGGCCGGCACTGCCGACGGCGGCGATCCCACCGGTGGCTTTCAGATACGTCCGTCGATCGAGCAGGTGGTTACTGTCGTACATCAGTTATCGTCCGTTCCCGTGTCGGTGGTCGTCACCGCGGTCGTTCCGCGGGTGGTCGTCGCTCCAGGGGTGCTCGCCGCCGGCGATCGAACGGATCGTCTCACCGAACCGGTAGGGTGGCTCCTCGTCGTCAAAATGCGACTGCATGACCTCGTGCATGTGCGTCACGTTCGTCGGAATGTCGTCCGGCACGTTGTCGGCAACACCCCACATCGGACCGGCGAATCCGGGCCGGTCGTCCGCAGCCGGTGCGTTCTCGTCGGCATAGTGCGGGCCGTGGCCGTCAGCGTGGTGCTGGCCGTGGCCGTCACCGGCGTGGTGCGGACCGTACTCGCCGTCAGTAACGTTGTCGTGGTGCGGGCCGAACTCGCCGTCGGTCTCGTTTACGTGTTCGCGAACCCGATCACGCTCGGACTCGTTTGCGCGATCGGCGTCGCGATCGCGGTCGGCAGCGTCGTCGGTAGATTCGGGGAGTTCCTCGTCAACTGGCTGTTCGGGAGTCTGGTCGGCCGCAGCGGCGCCAACTGCGCCGAGGCCGGCGAACAGCACCGCGACCGCGGTGGCGATCGCGAGTAGCGTTTTTGCGTTCATTGCGATCGATCCTTTCGTGGAGACCCACTTGAACCGTGGACGTAGCAAACCCGGATTCAGGGGGTTTACTCCCACCTACCGTCCAATTAAGTCGGATTAACTCGGGTCTATCCGGCGGTTTCGGAACGACGAGGGGCCGGACCGAATTCCGACTGTTCGTTCGGCTTGCGCGCGCCGAAGGCGAGAACGGAACTACTCGAGCAGTTCCTCGGCGACGACGTCCGGCGAAAGGAGATCGGGATCGACGGCCAGATCCGCCTGTGCCTTCGCGTACTCCGGCAGCGACTGGTGGCTGTACGACACCGCCCGCAGATCGGGATTGACCTCCTTTGCGACCGGGATCGCCGACGCCTCCCCCAGATCCGTCAACACCAGGATCGCCGCCGACTCGATTCCCGCCTCCGCGAGCGTTTCGCCGTTGACGATTCCGGGGATCCGGGCGACCGTCGCCCCTCGAGACTCGAGTTCGGCGGCGAGCCCGTGTTCGTCGGGGCCGGCGACGATCACGCGCGCGTTCGTCTGGTTCAGTTCGCCTGCGTCCGCATCAGTAGATGTCATGGGTTTTCCTGGATTTCGCTCGCGTCGTCACTCGTATTCGATCGTCGCGGGTGGTTTGTGAGTCACGTCGTAGACGACTCGAGAGACGTTGTCGAGCTGGCTCGTGATCCGCGACTGGATCCGCTGGAGCGTCTCCCAGTCGAGTTCCTGCGCCTGGGCAGTCATCCCGTCACGGGAGTCGACCGACCGCACCGCGACGATCCAGCCGTGGACCCGGTTGTCTCCCTTGACGCCGGTGCCCTTGCCGACCACGGCGGCGAACGCCTGCCACGGCTCGTACGGTTCCAGCTCCTCCTCGACGACGTGACACGCCTCGCGTGCCACCTCGACCTTCTCGCGGGTGACCTCGCCGACCACCCGAACCGCGAGTCCCGGGCCGGGGAACGGCATCCGCTCTGCGATCACCGATTCCAGCCCCAGCTCCCGAGCGAGTTCGCGGACCTCGTCCTTGTAGAGGTCCCGCACCGGTTCGACGATCCCCTCGAAGTCGACGACGTCCGGGAGTCCACCGACGTTGTGGTGGGATTTGATCCCGCCCTCCGACTCGATGCGGTCGGGATAGATGGTCCCCTGGACGAGGTAGTCCGCGCCCGCTTCCCGCGCCTCCTGTTCGAGGACACGGATGAACTCCTCGCCGATGACGTGCCGCTTCTCCTCGGGATCGGTGACGCCCGAGAGCGCGTCCAGGAACCGATCCTGTGCGTCGACGATCCGGAGGCTATCCATGAACGAGAACGTCTCCCGGATCTCCTCGGTCTCGCCTTTCCGCATCAGTCCGGTGTCGACGTACACCGGCGTCAGCTGGTCGCCGATCGCCCGGTAGGCGAGCGTCGCAGACACCGACGAGTCGACGCCGCCGGACAGCGCGATTACGGCGTTGGCGTCGTCGATCTCGGCTTCGATCTCCTCGATCGCCTCCTCGATGAACGGCCCGGGGTCGACCATCAGGCACGCACCTCCCCGTCGGGCTCGATGTCAGGACGGTCCACGTCTCGTCGCTCCCCTTCGACGACCTCTCGGGCGTCGAGCTCCCCCATCACGGCCTGTAAGAGTCCGACGAACGGCGGGCTCGCCCGGTCCGGCCGCGATCGGAACTCCGGATGGAACTGCGTCCCGAGGAAGAAGGGATGATCGTCGCGCTCGAGGATCTCCATGCGGTTGTTCGCCCGCCCCGAAAAGGAAAGCGGGCCGGATTCCAGGTCGCCGATGTACTCGGGATTCACCTCGTAGCGGTGGCGGTGGCGCTCGGTGCAGGAGTCGTCGCGGTACACGTGGGCCGCGAGGGAGCCGGACTGGATCTCGGTGGTGTGTGCGCCCAGTCGCATCGTTCCCCCGAGGTCGTCCACCTCGTACTGCTCTGGCAACAGGTCGATCACCGGGTGCGGGGTGTCGGGATCGAGTTCCGCAGAGTGGGCGCCCTCGAGCCCGAGCACGTTGCGGGCGTACTCGATCACCGCGAGCTGGAAACCGAGACACAGCCCCAGATACGGGACGTCGTTCTCGCGGGCGTACTGGATCGCGCGGATCTTCCCCTCGGTGCCGCGGGATCCGAATCCGCCGGGAACGACGATCCCGTCGGCGTCTTTCAGCCGTTCGGTGTGGTGGTCCCGCATCTCGTCGGCGTTGACCCACAGGGTGTTCACTTCGACGCCGAGCTCGATGCCGGCGTGTTTCAGCGCCTCGTGGATCGACATGTACGCGTCCTCCAGCGCGTACTTCCCGACGAGTGCGATGTCGACGCTGCCGGATCGCTCGCGCGTGACGAGTTCCCGCCATTGCGTGCTGCGGTCCGCCTTTGGAAGCGCCTCGTCTGCGAGGCCGAGCTCCTCCATCACGTACTCGTCGAGCCCTTCGTCCTCGACGACCAGCGGGACGTGATAGATGTCCTCGACGTCCGGGTTCGAAAACACCGCGTCGGTGGGAACGTCACAGAACAGCGCGATCTTCTCCTTGGTGGACGGTTCGAGTTCGTCGTCGCATCGACCGACGAGCACGTCCGGCTGGAGTCCGATCGAGCGCAGCTCCTTTACGGAGTGTTGGGTGGGCTTGGTCTTCTGTTCGCCGTTCTTCGAGTACGGAACCAGCGTCACGTGGGTAAACAGGATGTCCTCCTCGTCCTCCTCGTGTGCGAACTGCCGGAGCGCCTCGAGATACGGCATCCCCTCGATGTCGCCGACGGTGCCACCGACCTCGACGAGACAGACGTCGGTCCCCTCGGCGGCCTCGCGCACGCGACGTTTGATGTCGTCGGTGATGTGAGGAATGATCTGGACGGTCTTTCCCAGGTAATCGCCCGCACGCTCCTTTTCGATCACGTGCTGGTACGTCTTTCCCGTGGTGACGTTGTGATCGGAGGTCATGTCGATCCCGAGGAACCGCTCGTAGTTCCCCAGATCGAGGTCGACCTCACCCCCGTCTTTCAGCACGTACACCTCGCCGTGCTGGTAGGGGTTCATCGTTCCGGCGTCGACGTTGAGATACGGATCGATCTTCACGGCGGTGACGTCGAAACCGGCGTTGACGAGCAGTCGGCCGATGCTGGCGGCCGTGATGCCCTTCCCGAGCCCCGACATTACGCCCCCCGTGACGAAAACGAACTTCCGACCCAGTGATGGATCGTACCCCGTGTTGGGTTCCGTCGGCATACCGACGGTGCGCGAGCGTTCGACTAAACCGTTTCGGAGTCGACGGGGGAGTGTCGACGATCCCCACGCCTGCGTGCGTCCCGTCGGGGATCGCCCTCTTTTAAGGGCTCTCCGAACCCCAGTTGGAGTATGACCATCGAGAACCGCGATCACGCGAAACTGATCACCCACGCGCTCGCGAAGGACACCCTCTCGAAGCTCCGAAGCGTCGAGACCGAACAGGTGGCGTTCCGGAAGGGGCTCGTCAAACTCGGTCGGATCTGCGGCTACGAGATCATCGACGGGGCGATGGAGACGGAGTTCGTCTCCATCGAGACCCCCCTCGCCGAGACGACGGGCGAGCGCGTGACAGGCCTGGACGACGTGGTGATCATCAACGTACTCCGGGCGGCGACGCCGTTCGTCGAAGGGTTATTGAAAGCATTCCCCCGGGCGAAGCAGGGCGTGATCTCGGCGGGTCGCGACGAGGAGGCCGGCATGGACGAGGGTGGCGAGTTCCCGATCTCGATCGACTACGTGAAGCTGCCCGAGATCAGCGAGGACGACACCGTGATCGTGGCGGATCCGATGCTCGCGACCGGCAGCACGATGTGTGCGGTGCTGGATCACGTCCTCGAGGAGGCGAACGACCCGGAGGACCTGTTCGTGCTCTCTGCTGTGTCGGCTCCCGACGGACTCATCCGGGTCGACGAGGAGTTCGACGAGGCGACGCTGCTCACGGTCGCGATCGACGAGAAACTCGACGAGGACGGCTTCATCGTGCCCGGACTGGGCGACGCGGGCGATCGGGCGTTCCGGACGACCTGACACCACTCCGGATCGCCTGCACGTCGGGGCGCCGCTCGACTCTCGAAAGCTTTTAGTACGGTTCCGACGCTACGACACACCAATGATGGCGACCGCTCGTCGCAGTTCCGCCCTTCTCCGAGAGCGACGAGCGTCGCGACCGGGCCGACCGATCGGCCCGGCCCGACGACGACCGGCCCTTTGAGGCCACTTATAAACACCCCCGTCGTCGGCTGCCGTATGTTCCCCAGTTTCCACGCGTTTCGCGTCCCGAGAGTCATCCCTTTCATTTAATTTCACAAACAAAAGCGACGAATTTAAGTCCCACAAGGCCACAGAGTGAGACACATGACACGCGCGGCACTCGCGTTCAGCGGCGGACTCGACACCACGGTGTGTGTCCCGCTGCTAAAGGAGGAGTACGGATACGACGAAGTCATCGGCGTCACGGTCGACGTCGGCCAGCCCGAGGCGGAGTTCGAGGAGGCCGCAGAGACCGCCGAGGCGCTCGGGGTCGAACATTACGTCGTGGACGCGCGAGCGGAGTTTGCAAACCAGTGTCTCGAGAGTGTCCGCGCGAACGCCACGTATCAGGGCTACCCGCTGGGGACCGCCCTCGCCCGCCCGGTGATCGCGAAGGCGATCCTCGATGTGGCGAAAGAACAGAACTGCGGGGCGCTCGCACACGGCTGTACCGGCAAGGGCAACGACCAGCTCCGGTTCGAGGCAGTGTGGCGCGCCTCCGACATGGAGGTCGCCGCACCCGTTCGCGACCTGGGGCTCACCCGCGAGTGGGAGATCGAGTACGCCGAAAAGAAGGGGCTTCCCGTCGAGAGCGGCAACGAGGGCGTCTGGTCGATCGACACGAACCTCTGGAGCCGGTCGGTCGAGGGGGGCAAGCTCGAGGATCCCGGCTACGTCCCGCCCGAGGAGATCTACGAGTGGACCCAGCCCCCGACCGGCGACACCGAACTGCTCGAGATCACCTTCGAAGACGGCTATCCGGTCGCCGTCGACGGCGAGGAGTACGACTCCGTCGAACTGATCGAGCACCTCAACGAGATCGCCGGCGCCCACGGCGTCGGCCGGACCGACATGATGGAAGATCGGATGCTCGGTCTGAAAGTGCGCGAGAACTACGAACATCCCGCGGCGACGGTGCTTTTGAACGCCCACGCGGGACTCGAACAGCTGGTGTTGACCAAAGAGGAACTGGACTTCAAAACGACCGTCGACAACGAGTGGGCCCAGAAGGGCTACGAGGGACTCGTCGACGCACCACTCGTCAACGCCCTGGAGGGATTCATCGACGAGACGCAGACGAAGGTGACCGGCACGGTGACGATCAAACTCGAAGGAGGACAGGCGCGCGTAGTCGGTCGCAAAAGCGACTACGCGGTGTACTCCGAGTCGGCCGCCTCCTTCAACACCGAGACGGTCGACGGCATCGAGCAGGGCGACGCTACCGGCGTCGCCAAGTACCACGGGTTCCAGAGCCGGCTCGCCAACGAGGTCGCGAAGAACGTAGCCGAGTCGAAAGCGGAGCTGGCCGCCGACGGCGGCAACCTGGGCGGCGGAACCGCCGGCGAAACGATCGACGGATCCGTCGACGGATCGAACGACACTCACGAGTGACATGACCGGAGCCGGGGAGGATCGCGATGGGACGGCAGTTCGCCGCGACCGCTTCAGCGGCGGTCCTGCAAGAGAGTTCCTCTCGAGTCTCGCCGCCGACCGGCGCATCTTCGCGGCCGACCTCGCGGTCGATCGCGCCCACGTGGCGATGCTCGCCGAACAGGGGATCGTCGAAGAGGAGACCGCAGGCGAGATCCTCGCGGCGCTCGACGACGTCGAGGCGTCGGGCCACGAGGGACTCCCGGCGGGCGAAGACGTCCACGAGGCGATCGAAACCGCCGTCATCGACCGGATCGGTCCCGACGGCGGGAAGATGCACACCGCCCGCTCGCGCAACGACGAGGTGGCGACGTGCATCCGGTATCGGCTGCGTTCGGACCTGCTGGACGCGATCGACGCGACGATCGCGCTCCGGGAGGCGCTGTGTTCCACCGCAGCCGATCACACCGGGACGGTGATGCCCGGGTACACCCACCTCCAGCCGGCCCAGCCGACGACCGTCGGCCACTACCTGCTGTCCTACGAGTCGGCGGTCGCGCGCGACACCGCCCGGCTGCTGGACGCGTACGACCGGACGAACCGGTCGCCGCTGGGCGCCGCTGCGTTCGCGGGGACACCCTTTGACGTCGACCGCGACCGGACCGCAGCTCTGCTGGGCTTCGACGGGATCGTCCGCAACTCGATGGACGCCGCCTCCGCCCGCGACTTCCTCGCTGAAGCGACGGGAGCGCTCGCAACCCATGCAGTCACGCTCTCGGGACTTGCAGAAGATCTGGTGCTGTTCTCGAATCGGGGATTCCTCGAACTCGACGACGACTACGCGTCGACCTCTTCGATCATGCCCCAGAAGAAAAACCCCGACACGCTGGAACTCGTTCGGGGCGTCGCAGGCGACGCCGTCGGCGCCGCCACGGCGACGCTGTCGAGCCTGAAAGGGCTCCCCCGGGCGTACAACCGCGATCTCCAGCGCGTTCACCCCCACGCCTTCGACGCGGTCGACGCGGTGGTCGACGCGACCGACGTCGCCGGGGGCGCGGTCGCCACCGCGTCGTGGGACGAGACGGCGCTTGCCGACGCCGCGGGCGAGGGGTTCTCGACGGCGACCGGCGTTGCCGACCTGCTTGCGATGGCGGGCGTCCCGTTCCGGACAGCCCACGAGGTGGTCGCGACGGCCGCCGAACGGTTCGAAACCGACGTCTCCGCGGCAAACATTGACGCAGTCGCCGAAGAGGTGACCGGGGAGTCGCTGTTTGCCCACGTGAGCCGCGAGGAGGTCAAGGCCGCGCTCGATCCCGCCGAAAGCGTCGCGAGCCGCGACTCCGTGGGCGGTCCCGCCGAACCCGAAGTGACCGCCGCGATCGCGACGGCGACGGAGGCGATTGGCGACGACGAAGCCGCGGCACGCGAGCGCCGCGATCGGATCGAAACCGCGAGAGAAACGCTGGCAACGGAGGTAGCGACCTATGTGTGAGCGACGATCCCGAAGAGACGACGTCCGATCCCGACGAGCGCGACGACCCGTCGGCGTTCCGATTCCGCCGCCGTCCCCGCGAGGGGACAACAATACACTAACGGAATCTGACACTGGATTTCTAACGGCGGCGGTTTGCAGCTAATTGGCGCTTAGCTCCGGGCTTGGGAAATTGTAAGAATTACTTTATTTTCGCAACCCTTATGTAGGTTCTCCCCCATAGCATCATCTACACACATGAGCCAGGCAGAATGCGTCGAATGCGGGGCCGACGTGACCCTGTACGACGACCTGGAGGCTGGAGAGATACTCGACTGTGACACCTGCGGTGCGGAGCTGGAGGTACTCGACGTCAACCCGCCAGTCCTCGACCGAGCCCCGGAGCTCGAAGAGGACTGGGGGGAGTGAAATTGCAGTTCGGCATCCTCTACTCCCGGATCCGCAAGGACGAGAAATTACTCCTCTCGGAGCTGCGCGACCGCGGCCACGAGGTAGAGAAGATCGACGTTCGGAAACACCAGTTCGGGCTCGAAGAGACCTCTGCGCCCGTCGACGGGCTCGATCTCGTCGTCGATCGCTGTCTCGCGACGAGCCGGTCGCTGTATGCAACCCGGTTCCTCGACAGCTACGGTGTCCCGGTGGTCAACGGCCCGGAGACAGCCGACGTCTGCGCGAACAAGGTGAAAAATTCCCTCGCGCTGTCGAACGCGGACGTCCCCACGCCCGAGACCGAGGTAGCGTTCACGACAGACGCCGCCCTCGAGACGATCGAGAAGTTCGGCTATCCGTGCGTGCTCAAGCCGGTCGTCGGCTCGTGGGGGCGCCTGATGGCGAAGGTCGACTCCCGGTCGGCCGCCGAGGCGATTCTCGAGCACAAGGCGACGCTGGGCCACTACGAGCACAAGGTGTTCTACGTCCAGGAGTTCGTCGATAAACCGGGTCGTGACGTGCGCGTGCTCGCGGCCGACGGCGAACCGATCGCGGCGATGACCCGGACGTCGGACCACTGGCTCACGAACGCCGCGAAAGGCAGCGATACCGCGGCGTTCGAGCTCGACGAGACGGCGCTGGATCTCGTCGAGCGGGCCAGCGACGCCGTCGGCGGCGGGTTGCTCGGCGTCGACCTGATGGAGGTCGGCGGCGCAAAGTCCGGCGAATACACGGTCCACGAGGTGAACCACACGGTGGAGTTCAAGGCGCTGAACGAGACCGTCGATGTCGACGTGCCCGCGGCGGTCGTCGACTGGCTCGAGACGAAAGCCGACGCAGCCGCCGAGAGAACGGAAGGCTCCGGCGGCGAAGTCGACGCCGGCGACACAGAGGTATCGGCCGTATGAGCGAGGCACACGACGCACTCACCGCCGCTGTCGTCGGTGGCTCCGGGTTTACGGGCGGGGAGCTGCTCCGCCTGCTTTCGGGCCATCCAGGCTTCGAGATCGTGCAGGCGACCTCCCGCTCGTACGACCGCAAGACGGTCGGTGCAGTCCACCCGAACCTCCGGGGGCTCGATCTGCGGTTTACCGACCCGACGGACCTCGAGAGCGTCGACATCCTGTTCGCGGCGACGCCCCACGGCGTGTCGATGGGCCGGATCGACGAGTTCTTCGAGGCCGCAGACACTGTCGTCGATCTCTCGGCGGACTTCCGGTTGAACACCGTCGAGGCGTACGAGGAGTGGTACGACGGCCACGACGCGCCGGAGTACCTCGACAGGGCGGTGTACGCCCTGCCTGAACTCACCAGGGAGCAGCTCCCTGGCGCCGACCTGATCGCTTCGGGGGGGTGCAACGCGACGGCGACGATCCTCGGGTTGCAACCGCTCGTCGACGCCGGACTGCTCGGCGAGGACGATCGGATCGTCGTCGACGTGAAGGTCGGTTCCTCGGAGGGCGGGGCGGGTGGAGGCGTCGCCTCCTCCCATCCCGAGCGGTCCGGGGTCGTGCGGCCGTACGCTCCGACGGGCCACCGCCACGAGGCCGAGATCGAGGAATTCCTCGGTCTCGATGTCGCCTTCACGGTTCACGCGGTGGACATGGTTCGGGGCGCGTCGGCGACGGGTCACGTCTTCCCGGAGCCGGTCTCGAAGGGCGACCTCTGGTCGGCCTACCGCGAGGCGTACGAGGAGGAACCGTTCGTCCGGCTCGTCGCCGGCGGCTCAGGCGTGTATCGCTATCCGGAGCCCAAGGCCGTCGCCGGAACGAACCACGCGGAGGTCGGCTTCGAACTCGATCCCGGAAACGGCCGGGTCGTGACGTTCTCTGCGATCGACAACATGATGAAAGGATCTGCCGGACAGGCAGTCCACGCTGCCAACGTCGCTCTCGGGTTCGAGGAGACCGCCGGCCTGGAGTTCCGGGGACTTCACCCCGTGGGATCGCCATGAACGAGGACGAACCATCCACACAGGGAGAGGTATCGGAGTCGACGGACGGAGAGGCACCCGTCGTCGTGAAGATCGGCGGCGCGAAGGCCGTCGATCCAGCCGGGGCGGTCGGCGACGTTGCCCACCTCGTCGCCAACGCGCGCGAGGTAGTCGTCGTCCACGGCGGTTCGACGGCAGTCGACGACACGCTGGAACGGCTCGGCAAGGAACCGACCTACGTCGAGACGCCCTCGGGCGTCTCCGGACGGTTTACCGACGCCGAGACGATGGACGTGTTCTCGATGGTGTTGCCCGGCAAACTCAACACGGACCTGGTCGCGCTCCTGCAGGAGTCCGGCGTCGACGCCGTCGGGCTCTCGGGCGTGGACGGGGGGCTCCTTTCGGGCCCGCGCAAGTCGGCGGTCCGAGTGCGCGAGAACGGCAAGAAGAAGATCAAACGCGGCGAGCACTCCGGAAAGCTCGAGTCGGTCAACGGCGAGCTGTTGTCGCTGCTGTTGGAGGCGGGCTACGTCCCGGTCGTCTCCCCGCCGATGGCCGGCGAGGAGTCCGACGGCGGAGTCACGCCCGTCAACACCGACGCCGACCGCGCCGCGGGGGCGATCGCCGCCGAAATCGGCGCCGAACTGGTGCTTTTGACCGACGTCGACGGAATATACGCGGATCCGGAGGATCCGGAGACGCTGATCGGGTCGGTTGCCTCGCCTGCGGAACTCGAAGCGCTCGAGTCCGCAGCCGAGGGGTTCATGACGAAGAAGGTGATGGCCGCAGTCGAGGCCCTGGAGGGAGGCGCCGCCGGCGTGACGGTGTCGGACGCCAACCTCCGTGACCCGGTCGTCGCCGCGCTCGGCGGGGCCGGCACCCGGATCGACCCGGGCGTACTCGGCGTCGACCCTACGTCCGAAGCCGACGCGGACGCCGAACCCGAGACGAAGTCGGAGACGGAGGCGTGAGATGAGCGGGTTCGTCTTCTCGGAAAAGCCCATCCGGATCGAATCGGGAGACGGCGTGTACTTACAATCCGCAGACGGCACCGACTACCTCGACTTCGGCGCCTCGTATGCGGTGACGCCGCTGGGGCACTCCCATCCCGCGGTTGTGGACGCGATCCAGACACAGGCCGCGACGCTGACGTACGTCCAGGCGTCGTATCCAGTCGAGGTCCGGACGGAACTGTACGATCGGCTGGCGACTGTCGCGCCGGGCGACCTCTCGAACGTCTGGCTGTGCAATTCCGGCACCGAGGCCAACGAGGCGGCCATGAAGTTCGCTCGGAGCGCGACCGGCCGTGGGAAGATCGTCGCCACGAAGCGGGCGTTCCACGGCCGGACGATGGGAGCGCTCGCGATGACCTGGAAACAGAAGTACAAGGCACCGTTCGAACCGCTCGCCGGCGGGATCGAGTTCGTCGAGTACGGCGACGCCGAGGCTCTCGAGTCGGCCGTAGACGAGGAAACGGCGGCGCTGTTTCTCGAACCCGTCCAGGGGGAAGGCGGGATCCACCCCGCCTCCCGAAGCTATCTCGAGAGTGCCCGCGAGATCACCACGGAGGCGGGGGCAGCGCTCGTCTTCGACGAGATCCAGACCGGCCTCGGTCGGACGGGAACGCTGTGGGCCTGCGAGGCCGCGGGCGTCGTCCCGGACATGCTCACGACGGCGAAAGGACTGGCAAACGGGCTCCCCGCGGCGGCGACGCTGTGTGCCGACTGGATCGCCGAGGACGCCGGCGACCACGGTTCGACGTTCTCCGGCGGCCCGGTCGTGTGTGCGGCCGCAAACGCGACCCTGGAGACAATCGTCGAGGCGGACCTCCCGTCTCACGCCGGCGAGATCGGGACGTACTTCCGGGAAGAACTTGAGGCGGCCGCCGAGAAACACGACCTTCCAGTACGTGACGTGCGCGGCAATGGACTGCTCGTCGGAATCGAGGTGAAACGCGGGGCGAACCGCGTGCTCCGGGATCTCGCGATCGACCAGCAGGTGCTCGCGCTGCCGGCCGGTCGGACGGTCGTTCGGTTCCTGCCGCCGCTCGTCGTCGAACAGTCCCACGCCGACCGGGTCGTCGACGCCGTCACGGAGGTTCTCTCGTGATGAGTGTCTCCGAAAGCGCCGAGAACGTGACTGACATACCCGAAGCCAGCGACGAACGCCACCACACTGCCCTGAACACGGTCGGACGGGGCCTACTGTACGATCTGGTGTCGATCCCGTCGCCCTCCGGTGACGAGCAGGTAGCGGCCGAACGGCTCGCCGCCTTCTTCGAGGCAAACGATCGGGAGGTGTTTCTCGACGACGTCGGCAACGTCCGGGCTCCCGGGAACGACGCCGTGCTCCTTACCTCCCACGTCGACACCGTCCCGGGCGAGGTGCCCGTCGAGATCCGGACCGCGGAGACGGAAGCCGGCGGTGATAGCGGTGACGAGGCTGCCGTCGATGACGACGGTGGCGACGGTGACGTTGTCGACGGGGGAAACGACCACGAACTGTGGGGGCGAGGGAGCGTCGACGCGACGGGACCGCTCGCCGCGATGGCTGTCGCGGCCGTCCGTACCGGCGCCTCGTTCGTCGGCGTCGTCGGCGAGGAGACCGACTCCCGGGGTGCCCGCTACCTCGTCGAGGACCGCTCCCCCCCGGAGGCGGTGATCAACGGCGAGCCCTCCGGCTGGGACGGCATTACACTCGGCTACCGGGGCTTTCTGTCCGGAACGTACGTCACCACGAGCGAGTCCGGCCACACCTCCCGGCCGGAACCGAACGCCATCCAGGACGCGATCGCGTGGTGGAACCGGATCGAGGCGGCGTTCGACCCCGACGAGTGGACGCCGGTTTTCGAGCAGGTGACGACAAAGCCCGTCGGCTTCGACGGCGGGCTCTCGGCCGACGGCCTCTCGGTGGAGGCGACCGTCGACGTCCAGCTTCGCGTCCCTCCCTCGAGCACTGTAGAGGCGGTTCGGGAGCGCGCCGAGGCGGAGCTCGACGGCGGGACCGTCTCCTGGAAGGAGCCGATCCCGCCGACCATGAGTGATCCACGGGGGGAGCTGGCCCGGGCCTTCCGGGTGGCGATCCGCGGTGAGGGGGGCGATCCGCGGTTGCTCCGAAAAACCGGAACCAGCGACGTCAACCTCTACGCCGACGCCTGGGACCGCCCGATGGTGACGTACGGCCCCGGCGACTCGGCACTGGACCACGCCCCCGACGAACACCTGTCGCTTTCGGAGTTCGACCGGGGCGTGCGCGTATTGACTGCGGTGTGTAAACGGTGCGTATCGGGCGACGACTGAACCCGAACGAGAGACAGACGATGACCGATCAAGAAGACCCCGACAGCACGGCCGGAGAACCGTCGGAGGGAATCCCCTCCGGGATCGAGGCGACCGACTTCGTCGACGTCGACGACCTCTCGTCGGCGGAGCTACAGCGAATCCTCGAGCGAGCCGCCGCGATGAAGGCCGGCGAGGACGACACGCGGCTGGCGGACGCCACCCTCGGGATGCTGTTCGAAAAGCCCAGTACGCGTACTCGAATCTCCTTCGAGACCGGGATGACGCAGCTGGGCGGCCACGCGATGTTCCTCGGTCCCGACGACATCCAGCTGGGACACGGGGAGCCGCTTCGTGACACCGCACGGGTGCTGGGACGGTACGTCGACGTCGTGATGGCACGGCTGTTCGACCACGAGGACGTGGTGACGCTCGCGGAGTACGCCGACTGTCCGGTGGTAAACGGACTCACCGACGAGGCACATCCGTGCCAGACGCTCGCCGACCTGCTCACACTGCGCGAGCAGTTCGACGACGACGTCTCACTCGCGTGGATCGGCGACGGAAACAACGTCGGCCAGTCGTTCCTTCTCGGGGCGGCGATGGCAGGGATCGACGTAACGGTCGCGACGCCGACGGGGTACGGGATGGAACCACAGGTGATCGAACGTGCCGGCGAACTCGGTCCGGCGCCGGCCGTGACGACGGATCCGGAGGCTGCCGTCGACGGCGCAGACGTCGTCTACACCGATGTGTGGGTGAGCATGGGCCAGGAGGACGAACGCGAACAGAAACTCTCCGCGTTCGACGGCTTCCAGGTGAACGAAGAGCTGCTGGCGGGAACCGACGCGAAGGTGATGCACTGCCTGCCGGCCCACCGCGGCGAGGAGATCACCGACGCAGTGATGGAGTCGGACCGGGTGCTGGTCTGGGACCAGGCGGAAAACAGGCTCCACGCACAGAAGGCACTCCTCGTCGAGTTGCTTGCGGGCTGACCGGCCGGGTAAGTTCCCAAACCGACTACAGAAGGTTTTCGAGCTGCGCTTTTCGTTTGGCCGGATCGAACGACGGGTTCACGTCACTCTCGGCGAGCCGATCGAGTGCGAGGAAGACGTCTGCACCGTTGCGTTCGGCGTACTCGAGAGACGCCGCGATCGCCGGACGATTGAGCGCGAGCGAGTCGAGCAGCCCGACCGCGAGGGCCGTCGCGGCCCCGGCCTCGCCGTCCGGAAACGGCAGCGGGTCGAAATCGGCGTGTTCCGGCACGGCAGGCTCGACGGTGTCGTCCAGTGACTCGAGCAACAGGCAGTCGGTACAGATCGACGCCGTCGTCGCACCGTCGACGTGCTCTCGAAGGGACGTCGGGACGGCGAACGCGACGGTCGGCGCCTCACATCGGGAACAGGGCACGGCAGTCATTTACTGCTCGGAGTCGGCCTGTTGGAGGCGGGCCGCCTCGGCGTTCGCTTCGGCCCTCTCCTCGGCTTCTTCCTCCTCTTTTTTTGCTTTGATCTTCTTGAGCCGGAAGATCTCCTCGCGTTCCTGTTCCTCGAGCTTCTGCTCGATGTACTCCTTGTTGTCGTGCAGTTCGGGCAACAGCTTGAACTCGAGGGCGTTGACGCGGCGCTTCGTGGTCTCGATCTCTTCGAGCATCTTCTTCATCGCCGTCTCGACCTCGGCCGCAAGGATGATCGTCTCCAGCAGTTGCTCGTAGGCGTCGGCGGTTTCGTCGATCCGTGCCGACGAGCCGAGCACCCCGTAGCCGCGTTCCTCGAGGTCCTTTCGGACCTTTGTCGACTCGATCTGCGGAACGACCACACCCATGATGTTCTTCGACTGGGTCGTGATCTCAGGGTACTCCTTGAGCGCTGCCGCCGCGCCACGGACCGCGACGTCGCCCTCCATGGCCCGCGCCATGTTGATCTTTCGCTGGGCCGTCTCGTAGTCGTCGTCGAGCTGGGATCGGACGTCCTTGGCCTGATCGAGGATGTCCATGAACTCCATGATGAGCCCGTCGCGCTTCTGCTCGAGCGTGTCGTGACCGCGCTCGGAGAGCTCGATCCGGTCCTCGATCGCCATGAGGTTCTTCCGCGTGGGTTTGACGTCCTCGGCCATGGGTAGTTACTCCGCCGCCTCGACGACCTGGCGGTCGGTCTCGTCCTCGCGGTAGTGCTGTTCGATCAGGTCCTCGTCGATCCGGTTGAGCTCCTCCTTCGGGAGTTCCGACAGCAGGTCCCAGCCGATTTCGATCGTCTCGTCGATGTCGCGGTTCGTCTGGTACCCCTGCTGGGCGAACTCGCTTTCGAACGCGTCCGCGAAGTCGAGATACTTGTTGTCACGCTCGGAGAGCGCCTCGCGACCCACGATGTTCACCAGGTCGCGGAGGTCCTCCCCCTCTGCGTAGGCGGCGTACATCTGATCGGAGACGTCTGCGTGATCCGCGCGGGTGAGCCCCTCGCCGATCCCGTCGTCCATCAGTCGCGACAGGCTCGGCAGCACGTTGATCGGCGGCTGGATCCCCTGGGAGTTGAGGTCGCGGTCGACGTAGATCTGCCCCTCGGTGATGTACCCCGTCAGGTCGGGGATCGGGTGGGTGTCGTCGTCGCCCGGCATCGTGAGGATCGGGATCTGGGTAACCGAGCCTTCCCGACCCTGGATCCGGCCGGCGCGCTCGTACAGCGTCGCCAGGTCGGTGTACATGTAGCCAGGGTAGCCACGACGGCCCGGCACCTCTTCGCGGGCTGCGCCGATCTCCCGCAGCGCCTCACAGTAGTTGGTCATGTCCGTGAGGATCACGAGCACGTGGTACCCCTTGTCGAACGCGAGGTACTCCGCGGTCGTAAGCGCCAGCCGCGGCGTGACCGTCCGCTCGACTGCGGGGTCGTCGGCCGTGTTCATGAACACGACCGACCGCTCCAGCGCGCCGGTGCGCTCGAAGTCGGCCATGAACTCGTTTGCCTCCTCCTGGGTGATCCCCATCGCACCGAAGATCACTGCGAACTCGGACCCCTCTCCCTCCTCGGCGGCGGCGTCCTCTTCGGGAACCGTCGACTGGCGGGCGATCTGGAGCGCGAGTTCGTTGTGCGGGAGGCCCGATCCGGAGAAGATCGGCAGCTTCTGGCCCCGAACGAGCGTGTTCATCCCGTCGATGGCGGATACGCCCGTCTGGATGAACTCCTCGGGATACTCCCGGGAGTAGGGGTTGATCGCCGCACCGACGATGTCCCGCCGCTCGTCGGGGACGATCTCGGGCCCGCCGTCGATCGGCTGTCCCGAGCCGTCCATCACCCGACCGAGCAGATCCTCGGTGACGGGCATCTTCAGCGTCTCGCCCATGAATCGGACGGACGCGTTCTGGTCGATACCGGAGGTGCCTTCGAACACCTGGATGGCCACGAGGCCCTCCGAGGACTCCAGCACCTGGCCCCGCTTGATCTCCCCCTGTGGGGTCTCGATCTCGACGATCTCGTCGTAGCCGATCGCCTCGTCGACCTCGGCGAACACCAGCGGGCCGCTGATTTCGGTGATAGTCTGGTACTCTTTCATGGTTCAGTAGAGCGCACGGAGCTGTTCGGTGAGCTCGTCGACGAGCTCGTCGACGTACTCTTCGTACTCCTCCTGGACCGCGATTCGGTTGAGTCGCGGTGCGGCGTCGACGTCGATGACCTCCTCGACCGGCACTCCAGCGTCGAGGGCAGAGAACGCCTCGTCGTTGAACGCCTTGATGGCGACGAGAATGCGGTACGTCTTCGTCGGTTCACAGTAGGTGTCGACGTCGTGGAACGCGTTCTGCTGGAGGTACGCCTCCCGGAGGTAGCGTGCCACCTCGAGGGTGAGCTGCTGGTCTTCCGGCAGCGCGTCCTTGCCGACCAGCTGGACGATCTCCTGGAGCTCGCCCTCCTCGTCGAGGGTGTCGATCGCCCACTGGCGGATCTCCGCCCAGTCCTCGGCGACGTTCTCGGTGAACCAGGGATCCAGCTGTTCGCGGTACAGCGAATACGACTCGTTCCAGTTGATCGCCGGGAAGTGCCGGCGCTCGGCGAGGTCGGCGTCCAGCGCCCAGAACGTTTTCACGATCCGCAGGGTGTTCTGGGTGACCGGCTCGGAGAAGTCGCCGCCCGGCGGCGACACCGCGCCGATGACCGACACCGACCCCTCGGTGCCGTTGACGTTCTCGAAGTAGCCGGCGCGCTCGTAGAACTGCGCGAGCCGTGCGGCCAGATAGGCTGGATACCCCTCCTCGCCGGGCATTTCCTCGAGACGGGACGAGATCTCCCGCATCGCCTCGGCCCACCGGGAGGTGGAGTCGGCCATCAGTGCCACGTCGTAGCCCATGTCGCGGTAGAACTCCGCGATCGTGATCCCGGTGTACACGCAGGATTCGCGGGCCGCCACCGGCATGTTCGAGGTGTTGGCGATGAGTGAGGTTCGGGCCATCAGCGGGTTGCCGGTCTTCGGGTCCTCCAGTTCGGGGAAGTCCTCGATCACCTCGGTCATCTCGTTTCCGCGCTCGCCGCAGCCGACGTACACGACGATGTCTGCGTCGGCCCACTTGGCAAGTGAATGTTGGGTGACAGTTTTCCCGCTCCCGAAGGGTCCCGGAATCGCGGCCGTCCCACCCTTCGCGATCGGGAACAGGCCATCGAGGATCCGCTGGCCCGACACCAGCGGCGTCCGGGGCGTCCGCTTTTCGACGGTCGGACGCGGCTCCCGGACCGGCCACTCCTGGTGCATCGTCACTTCCTCGCCGGTGTCGAGTTCGACGACCGTCTCGTCGACGGTGAAGGTGCCGGCCTCGACGGCGGTCACCTCGCCGCCCTCGAAGTCGGGCGGGACCATCACCTTGTGATCGACAGTGACCGTCTCCTCGACGATCCCGACGACGTCACCGGCCTCGACTTCCTCTCCTTCCTCGACGGTGGGCTCGAACTCCCAGGTCTCCTCGAGGTCGATGCCGGGGGCGTCGACCCCGCGGTCGAGGTATGGGCTCCCCATCTTCTCTTCGAGGACGTCCAGGGGACGCTGGACGCCGTCGTAGATGGCGTCGAGCATTCCCGGACCGAGGTCGACCGTCAGCGGCTCGCCCGTGTTCTCGACGGGTTCGCCGGGGCTGACGCCCGAGGTCTCTTCGTACACCTGTATGGTCGTGGTCTCGCCTTCGATCTCGATGACTTCCCCCATCAACCCTTCGTCGCCGACGTAGACGACGTCGTTCATGCGGGCGTCGAGATCGCGGGCGACCACGACCGGTCCGCTGACTCGCTGGATGACACCGGTGTCGGTGGTCTCCTGTTGTGTCGCTTGACTCATGATTAGTCTTCCTCCTCCATCAGATCGATGCCGATGGCGCGTTTGATCTGGTTTCGTAGTCCGCCGCTGCCGGCGCTGCCGCCCAGCGTCACGAGCGTCGGTTCGATGCTCGTCTCGACGGACTCCCGGACGCCACGGGAGAGATGCTCCATGTCCTCGTCGTGCATCACGATGATGCCGACGTCGTCGTCCGCGAGGGTCCGTTCGACCGCGTCGTCGAGCTGCTCGTCTTTGTCCTCTTCCGGGACGTTCTCGAACTTTCTGACGCCGGCCAGGCGGAATCCGGTAGTGAACTCCGGACTGCCGATGACGGCGATTTCCTGGCTCATATGATCACCAGCTCCCGTTCGATCTCTTCCTCGGACAGTCCCGCTTCCTTGCCGCGGGCGATCGCACGGATGTTCTCGACCTCGCGCTCCTTCGCGAGGATGTACGAGGCGATCGGTGTGATCGACACCGGATACACGTACCCGAGACGGTCCGAGTACTCCAGTAGGGCGGCGTCGACGGCGTGCTCGAACGCGATGAGGCTGTCGGCCTCCTCCAGCTGCCCGAGTGCGTCGGACAGCTCGTCAGCGTACTGGCTCTCCCGGATGTAGCCGACCAGCTCGTCGAGGTTGTTCGCGAGCTGGGCGAGCTGTGACTCCGTAAACAGCTTCCCCCCGGCGATGTAGTACTCGGCGGGGTCGATGGCGGCCGTCGATCGCGCGAGTCGGAGGGCGTTTCTGGCGTTCCGGAAGTCGATCTCCGCCTGGAGGAACTCCCGGTACTGGGTGGTGGGTTCGTCGCCACCGATGTCGGCGATCAGGTGGTCGTAGTACGCCCGATCGATCGCGTTCTCGAGCGGTACCAGCACGTCGGTCTCCTCGTAATCGGCAAACGCCGCGGCGAGATCATCGCCGAACAGCGTGTCCTCGAGCACGTCGACGGCAGCCTCGATCGTCCCGGCTTCCAGCAGCCGGGAGATCAGCCGGTCGTCGAACTCGCCGGCACGGATGAGGTCCGACTCGATTGCCTCGCGGGAAGCGTCCGTGTAGATTCCCCGGAGTACAGTCTTGGCGTTCCAGGCGTCGAACTTCCGGAGATATCGCGCCAGAAGGTCGTACAGCCGACCCTCTGCCCAGCCGAGAATGGTGTTAAACTGCTTTGCCAGGTTCCGGTTGAGCGCGTACTCGATGAGGTCGACCCCGGAGTACCGCGTCCCGAGCGCGTTGATCTCGGGTTTGTACGTCGACTCCTCCATGAACCGGGCGATCTCCGCCGGCGTCATGCGGATGAGCTTCCGGTACTCCTCGTCGGAGTAGAGGCTTCCGCGGCGGGCGCGGACTCTGGCGACCACGTACTCCGTGTTCGAACTCCCGGCGGTGCTCATTGCTCGAACAGTTTGTCGCTCAGCTCTTTGAGATGCCGGTTCCAGACCTCTTCGAGCAGCGAGTCGAACGTATTGTTCACTTTCACCCGCGAGCCCTCGCCCTCGACGACGACGCCGCCCAGACAGTCGTAGGCGTCGCCCACGCTGGCGTCCTCGACGTCCGACAACAGCGCCTCGAGCAGCTCGCCGTCCTCCTCGCGGCCGCGAACGACGACGGTTTCGTCGTCGAACTCGGCGAGAGCCGACTCCAGCAGCGCCTCGGTGAGCTCCTCGCGACGGTCACCGTCCAGTTCAGTCAGCGCACCTTCAGTCTCCTCCCGGACCTCCGAGAGGAGGTCGCGACGAGCCTCGAGCCGTTCCTGTTTCGCCTCGAGTTTGGCGCTCGAGAGCGATCGGTCGCGCTCCTGCTCGATCGTGCGCTCGACCTCCGCCTTTCGCTCCTGTCGGATGCGCTCGGCGTCCTCCTCGGCACTGGAGACGATCTCCTCGGCCTCCGCCTCGGCGTCCTCGATGAGTTCGTCCGCACGCGCGCGGGCTTCCTCTCGAATGTCCTCAACGACAGTGTCCAGACTCATTTGTGAAAGGTAGGTCGGTTAGACCAGGAACACGACGACCAGCGCGAGGATGACGAGCGTTTCCGGGATGACTGTCAGAATCAGGCCACGGACGAACAAGTCCTCGTCTTCGGCCATTGCGCCGACCGCGGCGGCACCGATGCCACGTTCGGCGTATCCCGATCCGAGCGCGGCGAGGCCGACGGCGATCGCCGCCGCCGCGCTCGCGAGGTGTTGGGCAGCCTCCGGGTCCCATCCGCCAGTCTCAGCACCGTTCTGCAGTACGAAATTTCCGAGTTCGTGTGCGATTTCGATCATTTGTATCAATCCACTTCGAGTAGTGTTCGCCGCTCTCCGAACAGTAACTTATTGCTGCCAGAAGTGCCATAAAGCTTCCCAAAGACGTTCGTCGCAGGGCCCGAACCGGCTGTTTTCTCCGAGATCGAATGTGTAAAGTGCGTGCACAGGAGTGACGGGTTTTGAAAAGGGAGAAATCGACCGAAGCGAACGTGGTCGCCAGGGAATCGGCTGTCGAAACAGTCGAGGGAAAGAGCCGACGAACTGGAAACAGTCGAGGGAAAGAGCCGACGAACGGCAGTCAGCCTCTCGTGAACCGGCGGACGTAGCCGAACGGGTCGTACTTCCGGCCGCCGCCCTCGTAGAACTTGTTGAAGAACTCGACGTATTCGAGACGGATCCCCTGAATGCCGGCGGCAGTGATTCCGAGCATCAACACGACGATGTGACCCAGGATCGCCACCAGGATGCCACCGACGATGCCGACGGCACCCTGCGTCGTCAGCCCTGCGAAGACGATGTCCTGGCCGGCTGCCTGCGCCTCAGCGAGGTTCGAGGGAGTGAACATGAAGACGAAGCTGCCGTCCTCGATGTAGGCGCCGAACGCGAGCAGGTTCGCGGCGACCGCCATCCCACCTTTCGCGAGGAGCACAGCAGTCATCCGCGTGTAGGAGACCGCGTTCACGAGCGGCGACAGCACCTCGGGCAGTTCCTGAGGCTCGCCGACGGCGAGCAGTACTGCGCCGACGACCACGGCAACGAGGCCGAGGAGGCCGACGATCTCGGGGAGCCCCTGCGTCTGTATCCCGAGCGTCGTCTCGAACGCCGCAAACAGGATCTCCGGTTTGGCCTCGTAGTAGTGGGAACTGAACACCCACACCCACAGGCCGTTCAGCAGGAGCAGCCACGAGCCGGCCTCGTACATGGCATGTTTGAGGTCGTGGTGCTGGATCGTACTCACGAACGACAGCACGTAGCCGATGTTGAGGTGGAGCACCCCGAACAGCACTGTCACGACCAGCCAGGCCTGGGCCCAGCTCGTGTAGCCTGGAGCGACGCCTTTCGCCATCTCCGTGTCCAGGAGGTGGTGACCGAAGACGTCCCCGCCGAAGGGGAACCCGAAGAAGATCGTGAAGGCGCCGGCCCACATCGCGACAGCGCCGACGTTTTTCATCCCGGCCGTGTCGTACGTCTTCCAGAAGTAGTAGCCCATCGCGACGTAGAGGATTCCGTAGCCGATGTCCGAGATCATGAACCCGAACATCAGCGGGAACGTGAGAAACACCAGCAACGTCGGATCGAACTCCGAGTACTTCGGCCGGGAAACCGCATTGACGAGGGTCTCGAACGGCGAGGCGATCGTCGGGTTGTCCTGAACGACCGGCGGTTTCTCGCTGCTCGTCTCGTAGCCACCGTCGGCCGCAGCCTCGCCGACTGCTTCGTTGTGGTGATCGCCGTCGGGAGTAAACGCCGCCCGCTCGATCTCCTCGACTTCCGCGTGGTCGCCGACCGCATCGCGGATGGCCCCCTCGAACTCCTCGTAGCGCTCGGTCGGGATCCATCCCTCGGCGACGAACGCGTTGGCGGTCGTCGCAAACGAAAGCGGTGCGTCGCGCTTCTGTGCGTCGATCGAGAGTTCCTCTTCGGCTGCGAGCAGGAAGTCTGCCGCTTCCCGCTTTACGACCTCGAGTTCGCTTTCGACGTTGTCGAGCTTCGAGTCGAGCTGGCGCCGTCGCGAGCGGAGCTCACGGACGTAATCCTCGGGACTCCCCTCGGCTGCCGGGACGTCGATCGGCTGGAAGTCGATGCCGACGAGCGCGTCCGCGATCGGGTCCTCCGAGTCCGTCTCCGACCGGGCGAACACGGCGACCGTCCGGTCGCCGGAAAACAGCTCGAACGGACCGATCGACTCCGCCCCCGAGAGCGCTTCCTCGACGTCCTTGGGTTTGCCGAGCCCGACCGCCACCGCGAGGGTGTCGTAGCCCGACAGCAGGTCCAGTTCGATACCCAGGTCGGCGAACGGCTCCATCGCGTCGATCTCCTCGTCGATCTCCCGGAGCTCGTCTTTCAGTTCCTCCCGCCTGTCGTCGAGTTCGTTTACCCGCTCGCGGACCTCCTCGAGTTCCGCCTCGATGTCGTCGTCCGAGAGGGCTTTTCGCACGCCGGCGTCCTCGGGATCGAGATCGAGAACGCTCTCGAGAGCGCGAACGGTCACCAGCTTTTCGGACGTCTCCTCGGCCCCGTCGATCGGATTGCCTGGGGAGAACCCCTCCCAGGAGCCGTCGTACTCGCTGATGTGGAGCAGGTTGAGGTCGTGTACGGCCTCGATGACGTCGTCCAGTACCCGCTTGGATCCCGTCACCGAGACCTTGCTCATCCGCTCAGGTCTGAGCATATACCGCCTCCTCGAACCGTTCCAGCGCGAGGTCGACAACCTCGTCGAACCGGTCGCGTGCTCGCTCTTCGAGTTCGGCCCGATCTTCCCCGCCCGACTCGAGGATCTCTTCCCGTTCGGTTTCGATCTCCTCGCGGGCCTCCTCGAGTCGCGTCTGGGCCGCCTCCTCGGCCTCCTGTTGTGCCTCACTCCGGATTCGGTCGGCCTCGCTTCGGGCCTCCTCGATGATCTTGTCGGCTTCGGCGCTGGCCTCCTCGACGATCTGGTCGGCCTCGCGCTCGGCGGCTTTCACTCGTTCGAGAACTTCGGGTCTCGCCATATTCGTCGTGTACATCATGCAAATCGGCGTATAAGGTGTTTGCGAAACCGGGACGTACCGTCCGGAAGCGGCGACGCGGCTCAGTCGATCGATTGGTTCACAGCCTCTTCAGGGACCTCGTGAGAGCCTTCGGGGAAATGGACGTCGCGCTGTGGGTACGGAATTTCGACGTCGTTCTCGCCGAATCGTCGGTAGATCTCCTGGTTTATCCGGTGAACCGCCCGGGGTTCACGCGCAGGATGTGGGATGAACCCGCGTAATTCGTATTCGAGACCGCTGTCGCCGAATTCCAGAAACCTGACCTCGTGGGAGGGGGTATCGATTACGAGGTCGAGGTCCTCGGCGACACTGTCGAGTATCGACTCCACCGTGTCGATGTCGGAGCCGTACGCGACCTGTACGGGAACCCGAACGCGCTTGTACCGCTGTGGCGCCGACTCGTTTACGACCTGCGAGGAGTTGAGCACGGAGTTCGGAACCGTCACCATCACCCGATCCCGGGTGAGGAGGGTCGTCGATCTGAGCCCGATGTCGACGACGGTGCCCCTCTCACCGGATTCGAGCACGATGAAATCACCCAGTTTGTAGGTGTCGTCGAAGTACAGCGCGATCCCTCCGATGAAGTTCGCGACAGCGTCCCTGGCGGCAAAGCCGATGACGATCCCGAGCACCCCCGCTGAGGCAAGAAGCGGCGTGACGTCGATCTGCCAGATCGACAACAGCGAGACGAACGCGATCGACACGACCGCGACCGACCAGATGTTTTTCAGCATCGGCGCGAACTCGTAGCTCTTGTCGCGATCCTTCAACTGGCTCAGCGATCGGTTTCCGATCCGGATCCCCGCCCGGGTCCACATCACGAGGATCACTGTCAGAATCACGTTCCGAACTCCGCCGACCGCCAGTTCCAGTTCGACGAGCGCGAGGCTCTCGAGGACGCCCCACAGGAACACAGACACGTACAGCGGGAGGGTGATCTCCTCGAAGAAGACGGTTCTGAGTGATCCACCGTCCCCGATCGACCGGACGAGCCACTTCCCCGCGAGTTCGATGAGTTTCGCCGCGATGACCGCGCCCGCGAGGATCACGAGCACCTGGGCCCACGTGGGGAGTCCGGCGAGGAGTTCGAACTCCCCGGACGGCGTCGGCGTCTGTGCCGGTATTGGTACCGGTGGGGCGAACTGTGGGAATCCAGATCCAACCCCGGGATCAGTCACTGTCGCATCCATCCCCCCGCCAGGATAGCCAGCGTCACCCAGCACCTGCATACGGTCATATTCTGTAGAGACCACCGAAACAATTGCGCCTTCGACATCCCGACCGACGGCAGGAAGTTGTCATGTGGTTTGCAACTGTTCAGTTCCGCCCCGCGAGCATGAGGTTCATACGTGATGCCGACGTATCCCGGCGCGATGGCCACGGCTGGAACGGACGACCTCACCGAGCGATTCATCCAGTTTTACCGCAACTACTACCGCGAGCAGATCGGGCAGCTCGCCCAGCGATACCCCAACGAACAGCGGTCGCTGTACGTCGACTACGACGACCTGTACACGTTCGATCCCGACCTCGCGGAGGACTACCTGGCAAAGCCGGAACAGTTCCGCGAGTACGCCGAGGAGGCGCTGCGGCTGTACGACCTTCCGGCGGACGTGAGTCTCGGACAGGCTCACGTTCGGGTCGAGAACCTCCCGCGATCGAAAACGATCGACATTCGCGGGATCCGTGTCCAGGACGACCACATCGGCCGGATGATCGCCGTCCAGGGGATCGTCCGGAAGGCGACCGACGTCCGCCCGAAGATCACCGAAGCCGCCTTCGAGTGCCAGCGCTGCGGGACGATGACCTACATCCCCCAGTCGGATTCGGGCTTTCAGGAGCCCCACGAGTGTCAGGGCTGTGAGCGACAGGGTCCGTTCCGCGTCAACCACGATCAATCGGAGTTCATCGACTCCCAGAAGCTTCGGGTTCAGGAGTCGCCCGAGGGGCTGCGCGGGGGACAGACACCCCAGGCGATCGACGTCGACGTCGAAGACGACATTACTGGCAAGGTGACGCCCGGCGACCACGTCACCGTCGCCGGCGTGTTACACATCGAGCAGATGACCGACGGCAACGAGAAGACTCCCGTCTTCGACCTGTACATGGACGGCGTCTCCATCTCGATCGAGGACGAGGAGTTCGAGGACATGGACATCACCCAGGACGACGTCCAGGACATCATCGAACGCTCGAGCGAGGACGACATCTATCAGCAGATGGTCGATTCGGTGGCGCCGTCGATCTACGGCTACGAACAGGAGAAACTCGCGATGATCCTCCAGCTGTTCTCCGGCGTCACCAAACACCTCCCGGACGGCTCCCGGATCCGGGGAGACCTGCACATGCTGTTGATCGGAGATCCTGGCACGGGGAAATGCGTCGCCGGGGATACGATGGTGACGCTGGCGGACGGCCGTCGGGTGCCAATACGCGAACTGGTCGAGGATACCCTCGACGACCCAAAGCCGGTCGACGACGGAGTGTACGACGAGGTCGATATATGTCTTCCCTCGATGAATCGTGACGGGACATTCAATGCTGGATATGCCACGAGAGTATGGAAACGTGAGGCACCAGAACGAATGATCCGTATTCGGACAGCATCGGGAAAGGAAATCGAGGCCACACCGTCGCATCCGTTGTATGTCCAATCGGGCGGAGAACCGTCGCCGGTTGTTGCAGATGATCTCACCGAGGGAACGTTTATAGCAACGCCAAGGACCCTAGATACGAAAGGAGACGACACGTTCCCTGGAGAGTATAGACGTTCGCGGTCGGCCAATTCACAACCGCTCGAACTTCCCGAGGAATGGACCCCATCCCTCGCACGATTACTCGGATATATCATTGCCGAAGGGTACGTTGAACGGAGGGACGATAACACCGGGTTTATTTCGATTTGTAATAACGATGAGGAGATACTCTCAGATGTGAAAGATGCGTTAGACAGAATCAACGTCAATTACTTTGAACGAGATCCTCACAGAGGCAAATCTGCGCGTGAAGTTATTGCATCGTCTGGACAATTAGCCAGTCTACTCGAAAACATAGATCAAAGACTACTCGAAGGCTCTGCTGCCCAGCGAGTGCCGGCTGCAATCCAGTTAGCAAATCGACGAACGAAACGGGAATTCTTAAAGGCGTATATCGAGGGCGAGAGTCACGTTTCGACGACGCAACGTGAAATTACTGTTGCCTCAATGAGCAAAGAGCTGCTCGAAGATGTCCAACACTTGTTGCTATTTTTCGGTATATACAGCCAATTACGCGAAAGAGACAATGGAAGCTATCGTCTCAGAATATCCGGAAACGATGCTGCGAGATATATTAATGAAATCGGATTCATCTCGGAACGGAAATCAAAAACAGCGTCCCGATTTAAAGAGGTACGGAGCAATACCAACACCGATGTCGTTCCTAGCATGGGAGATGTATTGCGTGACCTGCGGGAAAGTCTTGAGTTAACGCAGAGGGAGTGTGGCATACCCCGTACAACGTACCAGCACTACGAACGGGGAGACCGAAATCCAAGTAGAACCAGCCTTCGAACCGTCGTTTCGCAGTTCAAAAACACGTTTGACGAAAGAGAACCAGTTCAAAGTCGATCTCTCACAGACGGTGGACGAGGAATCGGCGAGCGTATCCAGTCCCTTACAAATCTCGTCGAGAATCAGGTTCAGTGGGATAAAATAGAACGAATCGAAGAGATCGACCCATCATATGAATGGGTCTACGATCTTGAGGTCAAGGGGACTCACAACTACCTCTCGAACGGGATCGTCTCACACAACTCCCAATTGCTCTCCTACATCCAAAACATCGCCCCGAGATCGGTGTACACCTCGGGGAAGGGAAGCAGTTCGGCAGGGCTTACGGCTGCAGCTGTACGCGACGACTTCGGCGACGGCCAGCAGTGGACGCTGGAGGCCGGCGCGCTCGTGCTCGCGGACAAGGGGATCGCGGCAGTCGACGAATTGGACAAGATGCGATCGGAGGACCGGTCTGCGATGCACGAAGCGCTGGAACAGCAGTCATACCACCCGGAAACGGAGGTACTGCTCGCGGACGGCAGGCGCGTGGAGATCGGTCCGTTCGTCGACCGGCTCTTCTCGGAGCGAAACGACGAGGTCACAGACGGCGTAGACTGCGAGATCCTTCCCGTCGACGACGTCTCGGTCCACTCGACGGATCTCGAAACGAACGAGACGCGAAAGGTCCCCGTCGATCGAGTCAGCCGCCACGAAGCCCCCGAGGAGTTCGTCCGGGTGACGTTCTCCAACGGCCGCAGCGTCACCGTGACCCCCGAGCACCCCATGTTCGTTTCGAGGGACGGGGAGACGAAAACCGTCCCCGCACGCGACGTCGACGTCGACGAGTTCGTTCCGGCACCGCGACAGTTGCCGAATTCGGCCGCGGCGGTCGAACTGGCGGAGGCGCCTCACGTCGGAAAGGAAACGGACGTGACGTTGCCTGACGAGATGAGCCCGAAACTCGCGGAGTTCCTTGGATTCCTCGTCGCGGAGGGACACTCGTACGTGGGTCGCACCCACGAAATCGGGTTCTCGAACCAGGACCAGCGACTGCTCGATCGAGTCGGGAAACTCGTCGACGACCTCTTCGGTATGTCGACCGCGGATCATGCGAATGCGGCCGGTACGATTACGATGGCGTTGATTTCGACGAAGCTCTACCGATGGTTCGAGTCGAACTTTCCGGAGCTTTTGAACACGGCCAGGGACAAGCGAATCCCGGCGAAGGTGCTCGCGGCCTCACAGGAGGAAATCCGACGGTTCCTCGTGGGCGCGTTCGCCGGGGACGGCGGCGTCGAGAGCGAAGCGATGTCATTCTCGACGGCGTCCCCCGGGCTCGCCGAAGACTACGCGGACGCGCTCTCGAAGATCGGCGTCGCGTCGCGGACCCACCACGACACCGCCGAAGATTCCTGGAAGGTGTACGTCATGGGCGACTCCGTCGGTCGGTTCGTCGACGCCGTCGTGGAGGACACGCCGAATAAGATCGCTACCGGGGAGCCCGAACGCTCTGACCGCTCCGACGGAAACGGCGACCTGCGGTATTACCGAATCAGGAACGTCGAACGGATCCCGAACGAGGGCGAAAACGCCTGCGACTGGGTGTACGACGTCACCGTAGAACCGACGAACACGTTCGTCAGCAAGGGCGTCGTGCTCCACAATTCTATCAGCATTTCAAAGGCCGGAATAAATGCCACCCTCAAGTCCCGCTGTTCGCTGCTGGGCGCCGCGAACCCCAAGTACGGCCGGTTCGACCAGTACGAACCACTGGGCGAGCAGATCGACCTGGAGCCGGCGCTGATCTCGCGGTTCGACCTCATCTTCACCGTCACCGACCAGCCGGATCCCGACCACGACGCCCGGCTGGCCGATCACATCCTGACGACGAACTACGCCGGGGAGATGAACACCCAGCGCGAGCGGCTCGCCACCTCGGAGTTCACCGAATCGGAGGTCCAGCAGGCCACCCAGGAGGTGGAGCCGGTGCTCGACCAGGAGCTGTTGCGAAAGTACATCGCCTACGCGAAGCGCAACTGCTTCCCGACGATGACCGACGAGGCGCGGGAAGCGATCCGAGACTTCTACGTCGACCTGCGTGCCCAGGGCGCCGACGAGGACGCCCCAGTCCCCGTGACCGCCCGGAAGCTGGAGGCGCTGGTGCGGCTCTCGGAGGCGAGCGCCCGCGTCCGGCTGTCCGACACCGTCGACCGCGAGGACGCCGAGCGGGTGATCGACATCGTCGAGTCGAGTCTCCAGGACATCGGCGTCGACCCCGAAACCGGCCAGTTCGACGCCGACGTGATCGAGACCGGCACCTCGAAGAGCCAGCGCGACCGGATCAAGAGCCTGAAGGGACTCATCGAGGAGCTCGAAGACGAGTTCGAGGAGGGCGCGCCGGTCGACGAAGTTCTCGAGCGGGCCGACGAGGTGGGGATGGATCCCACCAAGGCTGAAGACGAAATCGAGAAGCTCCGCGCGAAAGGCGAGGTGTACGAACCGCGGCAGAACCACCTCCGGACCACGTGAGGATGGATCGGATCTCCGCGCTCAGGAACGTAGAGGAAGCGCTGCGCGCGTTCGAGGCGGGCGAGGCGGACCTCGCGACGACCGAGGAGCGCGTGGTCGGCGTCCTCCGGACGTACGCGACCGACTTCGAGGGTGAGGAGACGCTGTTCCGGGCGACCGCCCCCGACGCCGCCGCCGGTGCCGTGGTCGTGGCCCCCTCCGCCCCGGCAGCGGCCGAACGGATCGGTACCCTCCGCGACCTCGACTGTGACCACGACGAAATCGACCTCGAACGAGTGTAATATATTCCACAGATATTATTGTTGTATCTATTCTCGAAAGATATATTTGAGTGTCGGAATTCTTCGAATATATGTTGTTCGTGGCGACGTATTCGCAGGAGGCGCGGACGACGTTGCGAAACGTTTGTCGGTCACACGCGGACGTCGTCGTCCAGCGGTTCGGACGGGCGGTCCTGTTCGTAGAGACTGCGTTTGCGGGGTTCCTGGCGCTACGGATGCGGTACAAGCACGGTGAGGACGTCCAGATCGAGCGAACCGAGCCGTTCAACGAGTTCGCAGACGTTTCCGAGCGGATTCGAACGGCGGCGAGAGCCTACGAGGAACGGAGGGAACAGAACACGCCGTACGCCAAGTTCGCCGCCGGTACCGAACTTCCGGATCCGGACGAACTCCGGGGGCGAGAGCTTTGAGCAGGGGACGTGGATGGTCCGCCGGAACGTGTGGGCGGGATCTACGCGACCTCGGCGTGTCACCGGCTGCCGCTCACGCCGCGATCCGGGACGGGAAGAGGATCGACGAGCTGGTCGCCACCGCTCGAATAACTTCGGAGGGAGGCAAACAGCGTCCGGGCGACCCGGAGGCATACGACGTGCTCGGCCCGGCCGGAAAACCCGAGACGACCGTCCGGCGGCTGGTGGCCGCCGCAGCACGGACACGTGGACTGACGACCACACACGACGACGTGATACGAGATCTCGAAGCGGAGCTTTCCTCGATCGAGCTGCCGGATCCCGAACGGGAGCTCGAAGCGGCGAAACGGAAGATCGTCGAGGTCTCGAGGAACGAGGCGGAGCTGCGAGAGCGGATCGCGGCGCTTCGCGGCCGGCTACGAACGGAGCGGGAGCTCGGCGAGTCGACCGAGGAAACAACCGAGGCGCTCGAAGCGGCGGTCGCAGAGCTGTCGGAGGCGTCGACCGAGCGGATCGCGGCCGAGCAGGCGCTCGAGGCGGCAAAGCGGGATGCTCGAAAGGCGCGGAGCGTTCGGAATCGGCGATTGAAGCTGCAGGACCGCCTCGAGAACCGGCGACGGGAGGCGAGAGCGACCCTCGCAGACGCGCTGTCCGAGGAGTTCCATGCAGCCCGGAAGCGCGCTGGATCGCTCGTCGACGGAGATTCGAACGGGACGATCGGATCGGAGTTCGGGGGAACGGCATCACAGCTGGCCGCCGTCGCGCTCGCGGACCTCGAGGTGCCGATCGTGGTCGACGCCAGCGAGACCGCCATCGGCGACGCCGGGCGGGCGGCCCACATCCTGGAGGTCGACGTCTGGCTCTGCGAGGAATGATTCAAACCGGAAGAGGAAGCACTCGTCGGCGTGAACCTGGAGCACGACGTCGAACGACGGGACGGGGTGACGTTCGTAACGGCGAGCGTGCACAACCCCGCACCCGTGATACGGCACGCCAGACTGGAAAACCGGCTCGGCGGTACCGTGTTGCCGCCACGGAAAAACGGCGTTCCGAAGCGTGGCTGGGACGAAACGGGAGTCACGATCACGGTTCCCGCCGGAAAGACGATCGGGATCGGATACGCCTGTTCCTCGCCGCCGGAGGATCCTGCCGTCGAAATCGAGTCCACCGGCCGAGGGCCAGCTCCGGAGGACGACACGGAATCCCGCGCGAGACGCTCTCTCGGAACGTTTCGGCCGCCCCGAATGGCCGTCACCGAACCGGAGACGACTGGAGCAGGCGAATCGGTCGCGGAGAGCCGGAACGACCCACCGGAGCATAGCGACGACATCGATCGGGCGGTCCGACGGATCGAGCTCGGAGAACGGCTGGAAACGACGGGCGTCGAAGGGGCAGCAGACGTACTGGAGGAACTCGCAGAGACAGCTCTCGTCGGGGACGAAACGGCTCCCGTCGGCCATACAGGAATCGAAATCGCGAGAGTGCTCGACAGGGCACTGGAGGAGGACGCCGAGATCCTCGAGGGGTACGCATCGCGGCTCCGTTCGAGAGCAGATCGGCTGCGTCGAGCCGCAGAGCAGGCCCTGGAGGACGCAGCCCGGGCACAGTCGCGAGCCGACCGGGCACGATCTGTCGAACTTCCGGTCGACACACTGGAGCGGTTCGCGTGATCCTCGCGGTCGCTGGCGGGAAGGGCGGCGTCGGCAAGACGACGGTCGCGTACAACCTCGCTGCCGCGCTCGACGCCGTCGCCGTCGATGCGGATCTCGGGATGGCCGACCTCCCGGCGGGCCGGGGACCGGACCTCCACGACGCGCTCGCCGGGCGCGCGGCACCGACCGAGTGTGTCCACGAGGGACCGGTCACGCTCGTCCCCTGTGGCCGATCGCTTTCCGGTGCGCGGGCGTCGGATCTGAGCCGACTGCGGGACGTGCTCGAAACGCTCGAACGAGAACGGGGGACGCTCGTGGTCGACTGTCCGGCGGGACTGCGCACCGACGTGGGCGTTCCACTGGCGCTTGCGGACGCGTGTCTGCTCGTCGTCTCACCCCAGCCGTTCGCGCTCGCGAACGCCGTTCGGACCCGCGAGCTCGCACGGGAGCTCGATGCCGGACTGGTCGGCGCGGCGTGCAACCGTGTCGTGGATCCACCGCCGACGGAGTCGATGGCGTCGGCGCTGGGCGGGCCGGTGACGCCGGTACCAGCGGATCCGCGACTGGGGCGGTCGGTCCGTACGGAGACGCCGATCACCGACTCCGCGCCGAAAAGTACGGCCGCCGAACGGATCCGAGAACTCGCGAGAGCGGCAGACTCCTGTCGGTGAAAACCGTCCGGATCGAAAACGGGTCAGCGAAGGAAGATCACTATCGGAGTTCCGTCGCGTCGCTCATCGTCCCCGCGAGCGCGTCCCGCTTTTCGACCGCGGGATCTCGACCGCGGCCGGCGGTCGCGACCGCGTCCACCAGCTCCGGAATCGGATCGTGGGTTTCGACGTACGTTGCCAGCGCGAACTCGGCCTCGTCGGCACCGGAAAGTGACTGTGCCTCGCTCCGGGAGAGTTCGCCGTCGAGCCAGTCCCGGACGATCCGGCGTTTCGTCGGCGCCAGCGGACAGATCCCCGAGACGCCACACCGGTGGAGCGCCTTCGCGGCCGTCATCGGCGCGACCGCCGCCTCGCGTGCGCTCTCCCCGACGCTCGTGCCGCATTCGTACGACTCGAGTACTGTGGCGGCGGCGCTTGCGGTACAGGGAAGCTCGTCGGCGTGCGGTTCGATCCGCTCTCGCAACGTCGCTTCCGTCCCGTCGACGGTCGCGACGCCATGACTCTCCGCCTCGCGCTGGCTCGTCGTCACCTCCAGTCCCGATGCGATGTCCGACAGCGTCACGTGAACGACTGTCTGCTCATCCCAGTTAAATATCCGTATTCGTCACGAAGATCTCCGGTTCGCCCTCCGAACACACCGGTAACCGGTAGGTTCGACGCGGTAGTTCCGGGGTTCTCGTCGCCGTTCGTCCCCCGTTTAAGTAAACCATCGCGACCAACCTTCACGTATGAGCCAGGCACGAGCCGCTGGTTGCCCGGAATGTGACGGTCAATTGCACGCCGACGGCGACGAGACGATCTGTTCGAACTGTGGACTGGTCGTCGACGCCGACCGCATCGATCGCGGCCCCGAGTGGCGCTCGTTCGCGGACGATGACACGAACCCCGAGCGCACCGGCGCGCCGCTGACCCGGTCGCGTCACGACCGGGGGCTCTCGACCGAGATCGGTCACACCCGGGTCAAGGGACGCAAGCGCCGCAAGTTTGCCCGTCTCCGCCGGCAGCACGACCGGACCAAGATCCGATCGAAGCGGGAACGGAACCAGGTGTACGGCTTCACGGAGATCCGGCGAATGACGGACGTGCTGGGGTTGCCCGAGCACGTGCGCGATCAGGCGTGTACCCTCTTCGACTCCGCACAAGGGGAGTCGCTGCTCCGTGGCCGGTCGATCGAGGGGTTCGCCTCGGCGTGTCTGTACGCGGCGTGTCGGGTCGCCGGACTCGCCAGGACCGTAGAGGAAGTCGTCGACGTCGCCAAAGCAACACCGAACGAGCACGAGGCGGCCTACGACGCGATGAACCGCGAACTCGGCCTTCCGGTCGGTCCGGTTCCGCCGGCGGAGTATCTCCCCCGGTTCGCGTCACAGCTGGACGTCGGGCCCGAAATCGAACGGCGAGCCCGGAAGCTGGCCGATCGCGCACGCGAGAACGGAGTCGACGTCGGGCGCGATCCCAGCGGCGTCGCCGCCGCCTGTCTGTACACCGCCGCACACGTGCACGGATCGTCGGATCTCACACAGCGGGCGGCAGCCGACGTCGCCGACGTGACGCCGGTGACGATCCGGAACACGTTCCACGACCTCCTGGAGTGAGCGTTCTGGGTGGACTCCGGAACCGAAGTAGTGACGATTCGTTCAGGAGCCGTCCGTCGCGTTCGGTCCCACGCGATCCGTGACGGCGGCAGCCACACGGTCGCGCACGCTCTCGGGCTCGAACGCGATCGAAAGGGTAACGCCGATCGTCGATTCGGCGAGTTCGACGAGCGCCTCTCCGTAGCGGTCGTCCTCGAGACAGGACGGGGCGTCGTGCGGAGACGGATCGGTCCCGGGAAGCGACAGATTCATCGTCGAAGAATTAACGAACGACGAACTCTCGGTCGACGAACTCTCGGTCGACGAACTCTCGGTCGACGAACTCTCGGTCGACGAACTCTCGGTCGACGAACCCGCGACCGGCAGCTCCCCGCCAACGCCGACGGCGGCGTCGACCGGAACGTCGAGATCCGCCAGCCGATCGCGAAGGCGGACGAGGGAATCGGTTCCGTGGTCGTCGGCCGGCGTCACCGCGACGACCGTGTCTGCGGCCGACACCGCCGCAATCGCCTGGTTCGACGCCACCGGCGGCACGTCGACGATCGCGTGATCGAACGCGTCAGCCGCGCCAGCGAGCAGCTCCTCGAACCGCTCTGCGGCCGCGGGCGTCTTCGCACGCGCCAGCCGTTCGAACGGGGCGTAGGCCGGGAGCAGTTCGACGCTGCCGAACGAGTGCTGTGCCTCGTCGTCGAGGGGAGCGTCGGCCAGTTCGACGGTCGCCGAGCGAACCGGCACGTTCGTCTCGTCGGTGACGAGGGCGGTCACGTCGGGGGCGATCCGTCCGGCGACGTACTCCGAGAGCCCCTGGGTGGCGAACGCCGCGTCGACCACGACCGCCGACCGACCACCCCGTGCCAGTGTCGTTGCCAGCTCGACACTCGTCCGCGTCGTCCCTGCACCACCCGTCGCCCCGACGAGCGCCACGAGCGATCCGTCTCCGTCGTCGGTGTCCGTCATGCGTTTATTTCAAAATCTTTTAGATTAAAAATCTTCTTTTATATGTTGGAAACTGTTCGAGTGGATCAAGTCCGCTACGGTCAGTGTGACCGCCCGATTCACTTCCGGTCCGCTGGCGATGGCTTTTAAGCTATGACGCACCAACCACCGTGTGCCTCCCATTGAAAACGAAGTGGAGGCGGGATACCCTATGACAGAGTTGCGGCAACACGCAGCGGAGATAGCCGAACAGTTCTCGGATCACCTGGACGTGGACGTAGACGAGGTCGAAGAGCGGCTCGACAACCTCGTGAGCGAATACCGCGTGCCGGTCGACGAAGCACGGCGCAGCGTCTACAACAGTTACCTCGACGAAGCAGGGCTCGAACGCGACGACGTCACCAGTCGCGGCGGGAGCCAGCAGATGCAGACAAGCGACATCGAGGAGGACGAACAGTGGGTCGACCTACGAGTGAAGGTCGTCGACCTGTGGGAGCCCAGAAGCGATTCGATCGCGCAGGTCGGGCTCCTGGGCGACGAGTCGGGGACGATCAAGTTCGTCGCCTTCGAAACCTCCGACCTCGACCACCTCGAGGAGGGGAAGACGTACGCGCTCTCGAACGTCGTCACCGACGAGTACCAGGGGCGCTACTCGGTGAAGCTCAACCGCACGACCGAGATCACCGAACTCGACGAGGAGATCGAGGTCGGCGACGACGCAGAAACCGTCGAAGGCGCGCTCGTGGACATCCAGTCCGGCTCGGGCCTGATAAAGCGATGCCCGGAGGACGGCTGTACGCGCGTGCTCCAGAACGGCCGATGTTCCGAGCACGGCGACGTCGAAGGCGAGTTCGACCTCCGGATCAAGGGCGTCCTCGACGACGGCGTCGAGACCCAGGAGGTCATCTTCGACAAGGAGGCCACCGAGGAGCTCACCGGGATCGCCCTCGAGGAGGCCAAGGAGATGGCGATGGACGCGCTGGACACGACCGTGGTCGCCGACGAGATGGCCGGACGAGTGCTCGGAAAGTACTACCGGGTGAGCGGACCGATGCTCGGCCGGTATCTCCTCGTCGACGAACAGGAATCGCCGGGGGCGGTCGACCCCGAACAGGCGCTCGTGAGGGCGCGATCGCTTTGAGGTGAACACGATGAGTCAAAGCCAAACGACACCCACGCGAGAGGTCGCCCGGCGCGTCTTCGCAGGCGAGTTCAACGACGCCGGTTACACGTTCAAGGAATCCGAGGACGAGCGCGCGCCCGTCTACCTGCTGCTCCCGACAGGAGAGCAGGCGAACCGGGTGTTCCTGGTCGGCACCCTCACCGAGAAGGAGGACGTCGGCGAGGACAACGAGTACTGGCGCGGTCGAATCGTCGACCCGACGGGAACGTTCTTCGTGTACGCCGGACAGTACCAGCCGGAGGCGGCAAGCGTCCTCCGGGATCTGGAGCCGCCGGCGTACGTCTCGGTGGTCGGCAAACCGCGCACGTTCGAAACCGACGACGGCACCGTCAACGTCTCCGTCCGCCCGGAGGCGATCACCGAGGTCGACGCCGAGACCCGCGACCGGTGGGTCGTCGAGACCGCCGAACGGACGATCGACCGCATCGCCGCCTTCGACGATGAGGGCAACGAATACGCCCGGATGGCCCGCGAGGAGTACGACCTCCCAGTCGAGGAGTACAGGGACGCCGCCATCGCGGCGCTCGAGAGCCTCGAGGAAACCGAGGGGTCGGACGAACTCGACTCCGAGCCGACGGCGGACGCAGGGGTATAGCGCCTCCTGACGGACGGACCTAATCGGACTCCACAGCCGTTTCGCGAACGACCTCGTCCAAGAGCCCCTCCGCGATCAGCGAGGCGACCGCCTCGAGGTCGCCGTCGAGCCGACGGTCGCCCGAAAGCGGCGGGACGACGTCCCGAACGAGCTGTCGGACGGATTCGGTTCCATCCCCCAGCGACAGCTCCGGGTCGAGGTACTCGGTCGCTTCGACGCCACACAGGAGCTCGGTGGCGACGACCCGCCGGGCGCGATCGAGGGTCCGCCGGGCTCCGAGTGCGGCGGTCGCACCCATGGAGACGTGATCCTCCTGGTTGCCCGAGACGGGGACGTTGTCCGTCGCGGCGCGGCCGACGTTTCGACACTCGTTGACGAGCGACGCGGCGGTGTACTGTGCGATCATCAGCCCGGATTCGACGCCCGGCTCGCGCGCGAGAAACGGCGGGAGGTACGGCTCCTGGAGCGCCGGGTTGAGAAGCCGGTCGACGCGGCGTTCCGAGATCGACGCGAGTTCCGTGAGCGCGCCGACCGCGTAGTCCAGCGGCAAGGCCAGCGGTTCCCCGTGGAAATTGCCGGCGGAGACCACCGCGGCCCGCCCGGTTCCGGACGCCCGGTCGTCGACCATCTCGCGGGGGAACACCAGCGGGTTGTCGGTCGCGCTGTCGAGTTCGACCTCGACGGCGTCCCGGAGGTGGGAGACGGCGTCGCGAACGGCGCCGTGAACCTGCGGGAGACACCGGATCGAGTAGGCGTCCTGCACCCGGTCGCAGTTCCGGTGGGATTCGACCACCTCCGATTCGACAGTGAGCTGTCGGACCACGCGGGCGCTTTCGGCACTACCGGGGTGAGGCCGGGCGTCGTGGACCGCCGGCGCACAGGAGGCGGTCGTTCCCATCGTCACCTCCGTCGTGAGCGCCCCCGCCGCGTCGGCCGCCCGGCAGAGCCGCTCGGCGTCGTGGACGAAAAGCGCCGCCAATCCGAGAGTGAGCTGTGTCCCGTTTATCAGTGCCAACCCCTCTTTCGCTCGCAACGAGAGCGGCTCGAGTCCCGCAGTGGCAAGCGCCTCGTCGCCGGGGAGTCGTCGTGTCCCGTCAGCGCTGCCGTCGATGTCGACGTCGGCCTCACCTTCTCCCACGAGTACGAGCGCAAGATGGGCCAGCGGTGCGAGGTCGCCGGACGCTCCGAGGCTCCCCCGCGACGGGACCACCGGATGGACGCCTTCGTTCAGGAGGGCCGCGAGCGCGTCGACGACGTCGATCCGCACCCCGGAGTAACCGGAAAGAAGCGCGTTCAGCCTTGTGAGAAGCATCGCCCGGACTTCCTCGCGATCGAGTTCGCGTCCGGTACCGGCGGCGTGGCTCCGCAGGAGGTTCGACTGGAGTTCCTCGAGCCGTTCCGGTGGGATCCGTTGGTCCACGAGTTCGCCGAAGCCGGTGTTTACCCCGTAAACAGGATCGCCGACCGAAACGACGTCCTCGACCCGCGTTCGTGCCTCCCGGACGGCCTCCCGGGCGGCGGGAGCGATCGAAACTGGCTCCCCGTGCCGGGCCACCGCAACGACGTCGGCAACTTCGAGGGAGTCGCCGTCGAGTGCGACAGTCATGTGTCCTGCATGAGACCATGTCGCAAAGGGTATTCGGGTCGAAAAACGGCGAGCGTCTGACAAACCGTTAAGTAATCGGGGCGTAGAGTGGGTAATACGATGGGCAACAAGAACAAGACCATCTCGTTTCGCGTCAACGAGGACGCGTTCGAGACGCTCCGCGAGATCGCCGAGGAGCGCGACATCTCTCTGTCGGCGGTGTTCCGCGACTACGTGGACACCCTCGTTGCCCACGGCGGCCAGGTTCGAGTGGTCCCGGAACACGAGCTCGAGAACATGGACGGCGAGGAGTCGTTCCCGCCGAAAGTCGAGGTGCCGAAAAGCTTCATCCGGGAGCACGAGCGCCTCGAACTCGAGGCCGAACACCTCCGCGAGCAGCTCGAGGAGCACAAACGGTACGTGAACTACCTCCGCGAACAGCTCGAGGACGAAGAGGAGGACGTCATCCAGCTGGAGGACCTCGACGGGGAACCGGACGAGCCGTCGTTCAGGCTCGGGTGAGTGCCTGCCGCGCCTCGCGAGCCTTCCGTTCCATCTCGTCGTTTCCCTCGACCGCCGAAAGCGACTCGACCGCCTCGAGCCGCCGGACCGCGCTGTCCAGAAACGACAACACGTCGCCCGGATACGCGTACACCATGTACTCTGCGGTCATCGTGTCGACGATCTCGTCGGGACCCATCCCCTGGGCCCGCAGTTCGAGCAGGTACCGGATGAACTTCCGTTCCGGGCAGCCGCAGTACGGGTTGTTCTCGCAGTCGCAATCGAGGAAGTCCTCGGCGAAGTCGAGCACCCGCTCCCGGGTGGCCTCGTCGAGGTCGGCCAACCCGTCGCCGGTGAACAGCAGATCCAGCGTCGCTCCCGCGAACGCTCCCTTCGGCAGATTCGTCTCCAGCTGCGAGGCGAGCTGTCTGTGGTTCTTGACGTAGATCTTGTCGGTGATAGCCACTGCTGTCGTCCGATACGCGATCGAGCGGTAAAAGCGAGGCGTCTCGCGCGCCCGTGGCGACTCACCAGGCGAGGAGAACCCCGAACCCGACGGCGGCGATCGCCCCGGCGAGCGTGGCGGCGAAGTTGACCGCCTGGTTGCCGAGCAGGTCGCCCTCGACTGCGGCACCGAGCAGAGAGTCGACGGTCATCCCGACGAACCCCGCAGCGAGCACGATTCCGGCCCCGATAATCGGTTGGAATCCGAGCGGCATGGAGGCCGCCGCGATCGCGGCAACGATGGCCGCCCCGGCCAGGCCCGCAAACTCCCCCTGCCAGGTGATCGCACCGTCGGTTCCCGGTTCGACCGGTTCCAGCGTCGTCACCAGCCGCGGATCGTCGTACAGCCCGCCGATTTCAGAGGAGAGCGTGTCCCCCAGTGCCGTCGCCACCGACCCCGCAAACGCGAGCGCCAGCGGCCAGGCGGGAACGTCGCCGTGTGCAGTGGCGGCGAACCCGAGGACGGCCGCGAGCGCGACCGCAGAGTTCGCGAGCACGTTCCCGGTGCCACGGGCCCCCTCGTTCTCCTCGGCGACGCCGCGGGCTTTCTTCTCCTCGTAGCGGTACTTCGAGGAGAGCCCGCCGATCGCGAAGAACGCCATGAGCGCGAGGAACCAGCCGACGCCGCCGAGTACGACCGCGAGCAGCCCGAGCAGCACGCCGGTGAGCATGCCCGGAACGGAGGCAGTCCCCAGGGCATACGAGACGTACCCGAGCACGACGGTGATCGCGAGTCCGGCTCCGACCAGTATCGGGGACACCGCGAGCACGAGTTCGGCGAACAGCCAGAGGACGAGGCCCACCGAGAGCATCACCAGCGGATCGTCCCGCGGGAACAACATGGATCGCAACAACGCGGCGACCAGCGCCGCGACTGCAGCGAGGAAAGCGAAAAGCGAGAGGTCGACCCGCCCCGGAAGCTGCGTGGCGACGATCGCCTGGGCGGCCGTCGCCGCAAGAAAGCCCGCCGCAACGAACCCGGCGACCTCGAGAAACTCCTCGGTGGAGAGTTCGGCGACCAGCGCGCGGCCGAGGTTGCCGAACCCGACGACGACCACGGCGGCGGCGAAGACGCTCTCGGACATCGGAACAGTCGGGATCGTCGCGAACACCGCCAGTCCCGCTGCCGCGAGCGAAAAGCCGGCGAGCCCGTACAGGCGACCCTCCTGTCGGTCGCTCGGACGGGCGAACAGCTCGAAAAGGGGACCGTCGTCGACGACGAACGCCGCCAGTACCGCGATAGCCGCGAAGGGGACAGCGGCCGCCTGTCCGAGTTCGGGGGCCGCGAGTGCGAGCGACGAAACCGCAGCGAATCCCCCGGCACGGCGGAGCCTGTTCGTCACGTCACGAGGTATCCCCGACGCGCACTTAACGCTCCCGACATCGCCCCCGAAACGGCGTCCTTTTTGATCCACACCCCGTGGAGGGCGACGTGGGGCTGTACGATCGGTACCTCGCCGTCCGCCACCGGCTACACGACGCGGAGCCGCCGCGCCACGTCGCCGTCGCGATCACCGAGCGCGACCTGCTGGAACAGGGCGCGTACGACACGCTCGAATCGTTTCTCGGCTGGGCGTTCGAGTACGGCGGCCAGCAGGTGACGATTACGGTAAGCGTGCTCGACGAGGTCGTGGTGCCGACCCTGGAACGGGAACTTCGCGACGTCGACGCTCCGCGTCCGGTCGCAGTCAGGACGCCCGAGTCTACGGAGCCCGCGAACGCGCCGATCACGGTTAACATCGGTCTCGGCGGGAAACAGGAGTTCGCTCGGGCGGTGCGCGAGATCGCCGCCGACGTGGAGGCTGGAACGCTGGATCCGGACAGTATCGACGAGGCGGACGTGAGCGAACGGCTGGTCTTCCCCGACGAGCCGGACCTGCTCATCAAAACCGGCGCCGAGCGACTTTCGGACTTTCTGATCTGGCAGTCCGTCTACGCGGAGCTGTACTTCACCGACGTGAACTGGCGGGACTTCCGGAAGCGGGACTATCTCCGGGCACTTCTGGATTTTCAGAACCGCCAGCGTCGGTTCGGACGGTGAGAAACGCCGACAGGTCGACGTCGGCCCCGCCGACACTCCCGTCGTCCAGTTCGGGGAGCGTTTCGTGTGGTCGGTTCACGACGAGGTCTCCGGCCCGGGAGCGCCCGATTCCCGGTATCGCCGTGAGTTCGTCCATCGAAGCCGCGTTGACGTCCAGCGGGAAGGGGATCCCCGTCACCGACCGGTAGCCGTGGTCCACGATCGCGACGTCGACGCTGTCCCCGAGCTGTCGTTCGCCCGGCAACCCGACGAGCAGCGGGTACGTACCGAGTTGCCGGCCGAACGTCTTCCCGTCGCGATGGTACTCGAGGTGGACGTCCGGCAACACCGTCCCCGGCGGGGCAACGCGCCGCAGCATCGGTCGATCGATCGTCTCCCGAACCTCCTGTTTGTACTGTTTGAACTGCTTTTTGTGGTCGCGGGCGATGTCAGCGCCGACGTCGGACATCTCCGTCCCCTCGAAGGACATCACCTGCCGAATGTTGATCCGCCGAACCATCAGCCCCTCCTCGAGGACCCGCTCGAGGAACCGTCTGTTGTGTTCGAACGTCTCCTCGCGTTCGCCCTGGAGCCCGTGGACCAGGTTTATGCCCGGAAGAAGTTTCGGGAGATTCTGGCCCGGGGCGGGATCTGTCGACGGGCCGTACCGCCGACCGTCACCGTCCGGATCGCCGGTCTCCGGCCCCGAATCGTCGCCGGGACGCCATCCGCCGACCTCGTTGACGACCCGTACCGCCTCGAGACACTCCTCGGCAGTGACGAGTAGATTGTTCTCCTCTTGCACCACCGGGTCGGCGGATTCGAGGCCGAACGCGGCGGTGTCCCCCGGCGTGTTGTGTTCGGCGATGATGCGGATCGCCTCCCGGGAGCGCTCGGGGTACTCGACGATCGTCACCGGGTTCATGTTGTCGAGATGCAGCGTGCCGAGGTCCGGGACCGCCTCGCGGATCCCACCGTACAGCCGGGACAGCGCCCCGGGATTGGGGGCCTCGCCGTCGCCGCCGAACGCGAGGATGTCCGCCTGCCGCCCGAGCCGGAAGTGTCGGACGCCGGCGTCGGCGAGTGCCCGGACTTCCTCGACGACGGACTCCGGCGTCCGGAAGGACGGGTTGCCGTACAGTGGCTCGGTACAGAACGAACACCGGTAGGCACAGCCGCGGGAGGTTTCCAACTCTGCGATCAGGTAGTCGGGATGGTTCGGATGCCCCTCGACGACGAACGCGCCGGCCGCTGCCCACCGGTCGAGTTCGTCGTTGTCGCGCATTCGGTCGTTGAACCCCTCCAGGTCGTTCGCGACGAGATCGTGGGCGGCCGCCTCGACGTCACCTTTCGCGACGAAATCGAAATCCAGATCCTCGCGGCGGGTTTCCTGTGCGCCGGCGTTCTCCTCGCCGACGCCGAACCGGACCGGCCCCCCGAGGAGGGTCGTCCCGCGGGCGGTCCACGCGAGTTCCCGGACCTCTTCGGGTTCGGCGGGCGTGCCGCCGACGTACTTCCCGGGGACGGTCATCCCGCCGACGTACACCAGGAGGTCGGCCCCCGCTACGTCCCGCCACCGGTTCCTGTCGTCCCGGAGCGCATCGATCGTGTGATAGGTGACGTCGCCGGGAGCGACGCCGGCGTCGACCAGCGCCCCCGCCGTGAACCGGGGATACGTCGAAATGTACGGCGGGACGCCGAAGTGTGCCGGTTCGTCGACGTAGCCGTCGACGATAGTGACTTCGAGATCCGAATCCGCCATGTAACGGTATATACCGGCTGGAGACGGTAAAATCGATCGGTAGGGTAGCGTGGCAACGTGAGCAACGACCGAGAAACAGAACAACTGTTATGCTGCTCCCGAAACGAGTAACGTACTGTTATGGGTTACTGGAAACGGCTTCTCGATGTCGATCTGACAACTGGAGAACACCGGACAGTAGAACTGTCCGACGACTACGTCCAGAAGTATCTCGGTGGATCTGGATTCACCACCCGGATTCTCTACGACGAGGTCGGTCCGGAGGTCGATCCACTGGATCCCGAAAACGTGCTCGCGATCGCACCGGGGCTGCTGGTCGGCCCGTCGGTTCCGACGGGGTCGAAGACGACGTTCGGATTCAAGTCTCCGCTCACCGGCGGATACGGCAAGTCGATCGTGGGAGCGAAGATGGGCGACCAGCTCAAACGGGCCGGCTACGACGCGCTGATCGTGCGGGGCGCCTGCGAGGAGCCGTCGACGCTCGTCATCGAGGACGACGACGTCCGCGTCGAGTCCGCCGAGGACCTGTGGGGGCTCGACACCTGGGAGACCGGAGAGAAGCTCAAGGAGACGTACGGCTCCGGCTTCCGGACGGCAGTCATCGGACCGGCCGGGGAAAACGAGTCCCGGATCTCGATGATCGAATGCGAAGACCGGCAGGCGGGTCGCGGCGGACCCGGCGCCGTGATGGGCTCGAAGCGCCTGAAGGGGATCGCGGTCAAGGGGACGAAGGACATCCCTGTCGCCCGTCCCGAGGAACTGGAGGAGCTCAACAAGAAGTGGCGTCTGGAGACGACCGGGCGGGGCGGCACCGACATCACCGGAACCGGGAACCCCACAGTCGACGTCCAGTACGGTACCGGCGAGGCGTTCGACGCGAAAAACACCGCGCTCGGCATCTTCCCGACGCGGAACTGGCAGTCCGGCTTCTTCAAGCGGGCGTACGACAAACTCGAAGATCCCGAGGAGGATCGCGTGTCGCTCGATCCGCGATACTGGACCGAGGAGTACGTCGACACCAAGCGACCGTGTCCGTACTGTACGAAACCGTGCAGCCAGTTCTTCGAGGCCGAAGACACGAAGTACGGCGACATCGCCGTCGACGGCCCGGAGTACGAGACTCAGTACGCGCTGGGCGGAAACGTCGAGGTCGACGACATCGAGGCGGTCGCGAAGGCAAACGAGATCTGCGACCGGCTCGGATTGGACACGATCGACGCCGGCAACGCGATCGCGTGGGCGATGGAGGCAGCCGAAAAGGACATAATCGACGTCGGAGACGAGGACGTCGACCTCGAGTTCGGGAACGCCGACGCGCTGCTGGAGCTGTTGCGTCGGATGGCCAGCGGCGAGGGCGAACTCGGACAGCTGCTGATGGACGGTCACGTCCGGGCCGCACAGCGGGCCGGCGCCGGCGAGGAGTTCGCCGTCCACGTGAAAAACCAGGCTCCCGCCGGGTTCGAGGCACGCGGAATCAAGGGAATGGCGCTGGCGTTCGGGGTCTCACCCCGCGGTGCCGACCACCTCACGTCCTGTCTGTACGCCCTCGAGATGGGCGGGGACTTCTGGGACTTCGAGAACTACGATCGCACGAAGATGGAGGGCAAGGCGATCGCACTCAAGGAGATGGAAGACCTGATGGCGGTCTACGACATCACCGGCGTCTGCAAGTTCACCCGCGGCATCACTCTCTCGGAGGGTGTCCGTGAGTTGGTCAACGCGATGACCGGCTTCGACCTCTCCCGGTCGGAGTTCCTCACCGCGGGCGAGCGGATGTACAACCTCTCGAAGGCGTACAACGTGCGGGAAGGATTCAGTCGCGAGGACGATCGCCTCCCCCCGCGGTTCACCGAGACGGTCCCGGACGGGCCAAGTCAGGGCGCATTCATCGACGAAGCGGAGTACGAACGGGAACTCGATCGGTACTACGCCGTCCGCGGGTGGGACACCCAGGGCGTCCCGCTCCGGGAGACGCTCTCCCAACTGGATATCCCCGACGTCGCCGAGGAGATCGGCGTCACCAACGAGATGGCCGTCTGAGCGCTGTCGGGATCGGACGCCAAACGTAACGTCATGGACGTGTCGATCGGCGGGCCGCTTCGGGCCGGACTCGTGCTGTACGCAACTGGGGAGTATCACGCTGCACACGACCCCTGGGAGGAGGTCTGGCTGGAACTCGAGACCGGAACCGACGACGAGAAGCTGTTTCACGGATTGATACAGTTGACTGCGGCGATACACCACGCCCGAAACCGCAACTGGAGTGGTGCGGTGGGGCTAGCCGAGAGCGGTCGCGAGTATCTCGACGACCTTCCGAACCGGTATCGCGGCGTGGCCGTCGGAGACGCCGTCGCGTTCCTGAACGCGCTCGCACGCGATCCCGAGCGGATCGAGCGGGGACCCCCGGATCCGATCTCGTACCGGGAAGACGTTCTCGAGGTGACGGATCTCCCATTCGAGGAACTCGTACCGGCGGTCGACGCGCTGGCCGAGGAGTACGAGACCTACGAGGGAGACATACTGGCCGAGGCAATCGAAGTCGCCCGGGAAGAACAGGCGGATGGCCGCGCGGCGATCACGACGCTGCTTTTCGATTTCGTCGCCGGCGAGGATCCGTCTCGGGAGTTCGTCTACGACCAGTTGGCTGCCCGGATTCGTCGACGACGACGGAAACGCGACGACGTGAGCGGGCTGTTCGAAACGTAGGGCCAAACAGTCCCGCCGACCCTGCTAACGGCCGAACAGTCTGCTGAAGAAACCGCTCTTCTCTTCTTTTTCTTCGTCAGCTTCGTCAGATTCCTCCGGTTCCTCCGGTTCCTCCGGTTCCTCCGGTTCCTCCGCTCCCTCTGCTTCTTCGTCGTCAGCTTCGTCCTCTGCAGTTTTCCCGTCGCCTTCGTCGTGTTCGTTCTCGTCCGACTCCTCGTCCGCGTCAGGACTGTCCTCCTGGGCGTCAGACGGCTCTGCGTCGGGGATGGGTTCCGCCAACTCACCGCCGGATTCTGCCGGTTCTTCTTCGTTCGACTCTGCTGTGGTTTCGGCCGCCGCCGATTCGTCTTTTTTCCCGGAGCCAGCCTCCTGAATCGGCTCTTCGAGTTCGATCTCGTCTTCGGAACCTTCCTCGTCTTCACGAGTATCCGGTTCCGGGTTTTCCGGCTCCTCGTCTAACTCCAAGTCCTCTGACTCATCCGTCTCCTCACCCAACTCCTCCTCTAACTCCAAGTCCTCCGACTCATCCGACTCCTCGCCTAACTCCAACTCCTCTGACTCATCCGTCTCCTCGCCTAACTCCAGCTCCTCCGACTCATCCGACTCCTCGCCTAACTCCAGCTCCTCTGACTCATCCGACTCCTCGCCTAACTCCAGCTCCTCTGACTCATCCGACTCCTCGCCTAACTCCAGCTCCTCTGACTCATCCGACTCCTCGCCTAACTCCAGCTCCTCTGACTCATCCGACTCCCCCTCTAACTCCTCGTCTAACTCCAGCTCCTCTGACTCGTCCGACTCCTCCTCTAACTCCTCGTCTAACTCCAGCTCCTCTGACTCATCCGTCTCCTCACCCAACTCCTCGTCTAACTCCAGGTCTTCAGGTTCCGCATCGGACGCCGCCTCCTGCTCCGGTCCCGAAGCCACGGCAGCCTCCTCCGCCTCCTCCCCCGAATCCGAAATGGATTCGTCTTCGGGTTCTGAACCACCGCCCGAAATGGCGACAGATTCTGGCTCCGTCTCCGGTTCCGGTTCGGGGATCGCTTCGCCGGTGAGCTCCCTGGCGAGTTCGCGGTAGGAAACCGCAGCCGGAGACTGCGGCGCGTGAACCTCCAGTGGTTCCTGTGCGGCAGCAGCCGCGGTCACCGCTTCGTCTTCGGGGATCTCTCCGATCACGTCGGCGCCCAGTACCTCCGGTGCCGACTGCAGCATCGGGTGGTCCGGCTCGACTCGCGTCAGGGCAACGCCGAGTACCGAGCCGCCGAGTCGGGAAGTCAGCTCGCGTGTTTTCTCGGTGTCCAGAAGCGACGCCCGGTCCGGCGTCGAAACGAGAAGCGTCCCGTCGCCGAGCGCGAGCGGCAGCGAACTGTCGTGACTCAATCCAGCACTGCTGTCGACGAGGACGTAGCCGTCGAATTCCGACAGGGTCTCGACGACCTCCCGCAACTTCGCCGGGTCGACGCCCGCGTACGCCTCGAGTTCGACGCTCCCCGGAACAACGCGCATTCCACAGGGACCATCGTAAAGCGCCTCCTCGAGGTTCGCGTCACCCGATAACACGTCGTGGAGTGTGGGCCCCTCCGGAACGATTCCAAGCATCGCCCCGAGGTTCGCCATGCCGATGTCCGCATCGACGAGCACTACGTCGTGACCGGCCGCCGCGAGCGCCGCCCCCAGGTTCGCCGTCGTCGTCGTTTTGCCAACGCCACCCTTCGCGCTGGCAACCGTGAACGATTTGCTCATGTGTTCGACGAATTCGGTGGAGAATATAAAAGTACAGGCGTCGAAGGGGTGCAAACCGGAGCGAACTCGGGAGAAGCCGCTGTCGACGGGGGGAAACCGCCGTCCGTCACGGGAAAAACGAGTCGAAAGTTGGCACCGCCCCGATCCGGGCCAGTCGGTTGTCGTCTCGAAACGGAAACGACGCCAGATTCCCGGAGATATGCGGCGACTGGACGTTCCAACATTCCATAAACTTTCGGTGCGTTTATACTCTGACGCGGCAACGTTCGGGCATGGCGAGCCTCCGCGATCTCGGGCTCTCGGAGTACGAGGCCCGGGCCTATCGGTCACTTCTGCGTCTCGGCCCGACGACGGCAAAGGAGCTGTCGCGGGCGAGCGAAGTCCCGATGGGACGGATCTACGACGTGTTGAACAGTCTCGAGCAGTACAGCCTGGTTCGGAGCCAGGCAGCGAGCCGGCCGAAGAAGTACGTCGCCGTCGAGCCCGATGCGGGGCTCGATCGCCTGCTCGCGGACAGGAAAGCGGAGCTCGAACGGAAGGCCGAACAGTACGAGGACGTCGTCGACGAGCTCTCACAGGAACTGGAGACCGCCGAACCGGTCGACGGCCACTTCTGGACTGCGGCGGTCGGACCCGACGAAACGCTGGATCTGCTGCTCGAACGGATCTCGACGGCCGAACGGGAGATCGTCATGGTGGCGGGCGCACCCGCCGCAGGGCTGGACCTCGGCGAGATCGGCGAACAGATCACCGACGAGCTCGAGAAAGCGCTCGAACGCGGCGTCTCCGTCTCCCTGCTTCTCTCGCCCGACGTCGTCGACGGGCTCCCTCGGAGCGTGGGCCGACGGTACACCGAACGGCTCGCCGACCGGGAGAACTTCTCCGTCCGCGTCGCCACCGGTTTACAGGGCACCTTCGAGTTGATCGACGACGTCGAGGTCTGCATCGAAGTGTCGAATCCCCTGGATCCGGGCGAAGCGTTCGCGATGATCGATCTGAAGGATCCGGAGTTCGCCGGCGACGTCCGAGAGTCGTTCGAGCCCCGATGGGAGAACGCGAAACCGCTGAATCTGTAGACGAGAGCGAGATCGCGAAACTCCGTGATCGGATTTCGAATATCCGCAGTCAGACGCCGTTTCCGGCGAGCTCCTCGCGCAGCTGTCCCATCGTGACCTCCCGCTCGGCGTGGGCGTTGTGCTGGTGGATCGACTCGTCGTTGGACTGTTTCATCCGAATGACTGCTTCGTCGGGGAGGTGATCGAGCTGGTCGACGACGTCCTCCGCCAGCGACCGGACGCAGTCCTCGACGAACTTCGCGTTCGCGTGGGCGTGGTAGGTCATGTGGTCCTCGTCTGGTCGTTTCGCCAGGTTGTAGATCCTGGCGCTCATCGCGTCCCGCGCGATGTCGATCAGTTCAACCAGGTCGACGTCGGGTGACCCTTCGTCGGAGACGGTAAGCGTCGCGTGACCGCGCTGTGAGTGTCCCGGCTGCGGAACACGATCGAGGAACTGATCGATCGTTTCCTCGTCGACCCCGAGGTCCTCGAGTTGCTCGCGAGCACGGGATTCAGACATCCCCTGTGAACAGGGACAGACGGTGATCCCGGTGACTTCAGCCCCGATCTCCGATCGGGTTTCCTCGTCGGTCGCGACCGCACTAGCGATGATTTCCGCGGTGTTTTGCGTAGGGCGTTCGCTCGCAGGGGTTCGATCCCGGACCATGTAGTCTGCGGTCATCCGGACTTCGGCCGTCGACGTGTAGTCGTGCTTCTCGAGGAGGCGCTCTGCAGCGTCTCCACAGACGTCCTCGACCCGGTACGCCTCCTCGCGGGTGATGTCTTCGAGGATCTCGTCGATGACCTCCATGTTTCGGCTCATGTCGATCCCTTTTCGGCCGGCAGGCAGATCGACGAACACTTCGAACTCCGCCATCAGAACGATCGGACGCAGCGATCCGCGCGAGAGTTTGACGAGCTTTTGAACTCCGGTAACACCGACCTGAGAGAGGCCGACGGTCACGTCCGGACGACTCGCCTGAACGTCTGGCAGCTGGTGACTCATCTCCCGAAATGAGGGAGTCTGCGCTGTTAGACCTTTCCATGCCGTCGTCCATGACGGTAGTCGCGGGACGGCCGAAACGCAGAAATCGGCGGTCAGGGCCAGTCGTCGCGTCCGTCCTCCTGGAACGGATCGACGTCGTTCCCGTCGTCGGCCGCGATCTGCCAGTCGGCCGCCTCTGCCGCGTCGGACAAGGGGAGATACTCCCACCCGACGTTCTCTGCGATCTCTTCGGCGTCCTCGGAGTTTCCGACGAGTACGTATCGTTCAGTGTCGAACTGATCCTTGACGTTCTCGAGGCTCTCTGTTACGCCACGGGGGCCCGAAAAGAAGTCCTGACGGATCCGGTGTTTCCGCGTGAAGTTCGTGACGACGTAGGTCGGTTTCTCGCTGACTACGCCGAGATATTTCGTCCACTGCCGGGCGTCGTTGATGACCGCGTTCGGATCCGCAAGCTCTTTGAGCGCCTCGAGCTCGAACGCCAGCGTCATGTCGCTGGAACCGGGGTCCATACCGGAGAGAAACCGGGCTGCGCCGAAAACCGCTTCGCTTTCCCTCGCTCCGTCGACGTTCTACGCCGCGCGATCTGTGATCGGTCGCCGGCTTACTGCTTTTGTGGGGCCGAGAGGTCGTCCACCGTGAAGTCCTCCTGCATCAGGACGTCCTTCTGGTCCGCGACGATGCGCTCTTCCCGCATCAGCTGCTTGTACGCCGACTGCGGGGAGAGGTCGCCGATCAGGACGCCGCCGATGATCTTGCCGTCCTTGAACGCGAGCCGCCGCCACTCGTTTTCTGAGTGTTTCCGCTCGACAGTCTCCTCGCCCAGCGTCGGGTGACCGAACGAGAGGAACGGGAAGTCGAAGTGCGTGATCGAGTACGAGGAAACCCAACGGAACTCCTCGCTGCCGTAGTCGATCATGTTCTTCGCGGCGATGGTCCCCTGCTGTTTTGCGGAGCCCCACGCGCCGTTCTGTGCGCGCTCGCCCAGGATGACGTCGTGGAACTCGGTGACGTCACCCGCTGCGAAAATGTTGTCGACGTCCGTCCGCATGTACTCGTCGACGTAGATGCCGGTGTCCGTCTCGACAGGGGTGTCCTCGAGCAGCTCGGTGTTGAAGTCGAGGCCGATCGCGACGCCCCCGAAGTCCGCCTCGTACCGTTCGCCGTTCGGATCGACGGCGGCGACGAGCTTGCCGTCCTCGTCCGTCTCGAAGTGGTCGACGCCGGATTCGAACACCGGTGTGACACCCACGTCCCGGAGCGCGTCGTGGATGATCTCGGCGCCCTCCTCCGAGAGTGCATACCGCCACCAGCACTTGCCGCGCATCAGATAGTGGGCCGGAAGGTCCTGTGCACCACAGATCGCCGCCAGGTCGATCCCGAGCAGGCCAGCTCCGACGACGACGCCGCTTTCGGCCTGTTCGACGTGTTCCCGGATCGCCCGTGCGTCCTGGAACGTCCAGAAGTGGTGGATCCCTTCGGCGTCCGAGTTCGGAACCGGAAGCTGCTGGGGAGTGCCACCGATCGAGACGAGGAGCTTGTCGTAGCCGTATGTCTCGCCCTCGTGGGTCTCGACCTGGTCGTTCTCCACGTCGATGTCGGTGACGAGCGTGTTCAAGTGGAGATCGATGTCCCGCTCCTCGTACCACGACGTTTCGTGGATCGAGACGGGCGCTTCGGGGAGCTTGCCCTTCGCGTACTCCTTTATCAGAATCCGGTTGTACAGCGCTTCACCCTCGTCGGTGAGGATCGTGATGTCTGCGTCAGGCGCTTCTTCACGGAGTGTCTCTGCCGCCGACGAGCCAGCGATTCCGTCGCCGATGATGACGAACGATTCACTCATGAGCGAAGATTTCGTGTTCGGGGTTAATGTGGATTGCTATATCGATGACAAATCGTGAGGAATGATAACACAGGTTTTAGGTCTTTAAGGGAAGGAAGGTTTTTCCGCGAACGATCCAGAAAAACACGGCGGTTCAGGTGACGAATTTTAAAAGGTCGTCCCGCTTTTCCGCCTTGAATCGGGAACGGAGACACTCCAGTAGTGGTTCGATCCGTCCTTGCTTTGCGGAGATAGGCGCGACGGTGTCCTGCCACTGCTGCCACGGGGGAAACAGGCCGAGTCGATCACACACCTCGTCGAGTCGGTCGTCGCGGTCGTCCACCTTGTCCATCTTGTTTACGGCCACGATCGGACTGGCGCCGACGTCCTCGAGGAAGTGGAACAGTTCGACGTCGTGTGGGATTTCCCCGTCCGCCCGGTGGCGGTCGATAATGTCGATCACCGCCTTCCCGTCGACGACGAGGACGGACGCGATGATATTGTCGGCGTACTCTTCGATGTACCTGACTACGTCCGTTTTTATTTGTTCTCGCCGGTCTTCTTCTACACCGGACATGAAGCCGAACCCCGGAAGGTCCGTGAACATGAACGATTCGCCGGCCCAGTCGTAGTGGTTCGGCTTCCGGGTGACGCCGGGTTTCTTCCCGGTTGTGAAGTCGTGTCCCGTGAGTTCGCGCATGAGGGTCGACTTCCCCACGTTCGAGCGTCCCACGAGTACGACTTCAGTATCGCGATCCGGCCGGTTCTGAAACATGGTTTCCCTACCGCTGGAGGATTCATAAGGAACCCGTCACGGAACGCATCGTCCAGACAGGTGGCTACACGAATTTCCGGACCGCCAACTCGAGCGTGTCGAGATCGAGGATCGGGGCGTAGCCGTAGTCGGGTTCGATGTTCACGGACTTCTGGAAGGCAGTCTGCTCCTGCCAGCAGCCGGAGTTCACCGCGAGAACGTTGTGGTACTTCCCCCACCCCAGTTTGTGAACGTGGCCGGTATGGAACACGTCCGGAATCTCTTCGATCACGAGGTAATCCTCCGTTTCGGGGGCGAGACGCATATGGCCGCCGTACTGTGGCGCGACGTGTCGCTTTTTGAGAAGCTGATACATCGCCCGATGTGGTTCCTCGTAGCTTGCTTTCTCCTCGGGGAGTTCGGCGATGAGTTCGTCCAGCGAGACACCGTGGTACATGAGCACGGTGACCCCCTCGATCGTTACAGACGCCGGGTTGCCGTAGATCCGGGCGTCGTGTGCCGACATGATCTCCCGAAGCTCCTCGTCGAAGCCGGGCTGGGGTTCCGCGAGCCTGACTGCGTCGTGGTTTCCGGGGATCATAACGATCTCCATGTCCCCTGGAACCTCCTTGAGACACTCCGCGAACCGTTCGTACTGGTCGTAGATGTCGACGATCGAAAGCTCCTCGTCCTGGTTCGGATAAACGCCGACGCCTTCGACCATGTCGCCAGCGATCAGCAGGTACTCGACGGACGCCGCTTCCTCGGAGTGGAGCCAGTCGGTGAACCGGTGCCACGCGTCGGCGGCGAACTCCTGGCTGCCGACGTGAACGTCCGAAATCAATGCGGCCTGGACCTGACGATCCGCCGTCGACGGGCGGTAACTCCGCGGAACATCGGGGAAGTGGATGGAGTCGACGAACACGATCTCGCCATCGTCCGAGAGCGTCCCGGAGACGGCGATACACTCGTCTAACAGGAGGTCGTCGACGAGTTCCACGATGTCCCTGTCGTTCATCACCAGGCACGGAAAGGTGCCGGTCGTGTCCTCCAGTTCCACGATCCAGTGTCCCCCAGAGGTCGACCGGATCTCGTTCACCAGACCGATGAGTTCGACGTCGGTTCCGCCCGACATCGCGGAAATCGTCTCCGCGGGCCGATGGTTGACCCGGTTTCGGAGCTTCTTCGAGAGTTTCTCGAACCGGTCCCGGAACACTGCGACGAAATCGTCGTACGTTCCCGTCCCGGTCGACTGTCCCGTGATGTCTCCGGCGACCTCAATGGATCGTTTGGAGGGATCTCGGCTTTTGGAGGCATCTCGGCTTTTGGAGGCATCTCGGCTTTTGGAGGCATCTCCGCTTTTGGAGGGATCTCGGCTGGACCGTCCGCTCCCCCGATCCGAAGACCCCTTCGTTTCGACTGGAGACGACTGGCCATCGTCGGGTGGATTCTCGGTGGTGGTTCCAGTTGAAACAGAGGGGTTGTCGTTCGGGGTTCGGTCCCGGCTGTTCGGGTCGGCTTCGAGGACCTCACGAACGGTGTCAGCGGTGATCCGGAGCGCGTCACCGGGAGTGCGATCGACTGTCGCCTCGAGGACCGCACCCGGGTTCGACGCGCCGGCGATCAGCGTGACGGCCTCGCGTTCAGCGTTGTAGCCCCGGCTCGCCAGCTCCTGGACGATACGCGAGGGCGTCTCCAGCGGCACGTCTCCCGGATGGATTCGATCGCTCAAAAGCGTGCCGGAGCGCTCCGGGGCCGAATTCCACATCGTTTCGAACCCAGAAGGTTGAAACGACGAGGTGACGAATACTCTCCGATGACATCCGGGGAGCGGCCCCCTACCGACGACGACACCGACGCTGGCGATCCCGTTCCGCCAGACGAAGGCGATGGCCACGAGGCCGATAGTGGCTGGTCCGATAGTGTTGATCTCGGTAGCGACGAAACCAGCAGTGACGAAACCAGTAACGACGCCGAGCCGGATCTCGGCGGCGAACCCGACGCCAGGCAGGACAATCGAACCCCGTTGGATCGATTCCTGAACGACCAGGACGGCCCGTATATGGTCGTCCGGGAGGTGTTGCTGAGCGTCGTGGTTGTAGTCGCGATCGGCCTGGTGCTGTTTGCCATAAGTGGAGTATGGCCGCCCCTCGTCGCCGTCGAGAGCACGAGCATGGAGCCGAACATGAACATGGGCGACCTCGTGCTCGTTACCGAACCCGGGCGGTACGCTCCTGACGTCGCCGTCCCCGGAACCGGGGTCGTGACCTACGAACAGGGTGCCGAGGTGGGCTATGAAACGTTCGGCATGCCCGGATCCGTGATCGTCTTTGATCCGCCCGACCGTGCCGGATCACCGATCATCCACCGCGCCCACCACCACGTCGAAGAGGGGGAGAACTGGTACGACCGGGTGGACCAGGACGCGATGAACGCCGACAGCTGCGAGGAACTCGCGACCTGTCCCGCCCCCTATGACGGGTTCATTACCAAGGGCGATCACAACAGGTGGTACGATCAGGACTACGAACACAACGGCATCGCCCCGGTGGTCCACGAGGACTGGGTGACCGGCGTGGCTCGCCTCCGTGTTCCGATGCTGGGGTGGATCCGCCTGATCTTCACCGGCGAAGCCGGGCCGTTCGCCGGAACGCTACCCGCCGTTCCTCTCGACCCCGAAACCGTGCTTGTCGCGTCCGGGGCGAGCGCAGTGGCTGTCGGGCGCAACGCGGGCTGGATGAATCGGCGCAACTAGCGTTCCGGTTCAGCGAAACCGAGAGGATCGGGAGTCAGTTGTCGAAGCGCGCCTGAACGAACGGCTGTGCGTTTTCGATGTCGCCGAGCCGAGAGTCGGAAAGGAGGACTGCCTCCGTCTCCTCGATCGGCACCGAGAGGTTCATCTCCTTGGTCCTTCCGTACCGACCCTTCGAGACGACGACGGCGTTGACGATCCCGAGCATGTCGAGTTCGGAAATCAGATCCGTAACGCGGCGCTGGGTGAGCACGTCTGCGTCGATCTCCTCACAGAGTCGCTTGTAGATGTTGAACACCTCGCCGGTGTTGATGTTGTGAACGCCGTTTTTCTCGAGCAGGATTATCGAAAACAGAACGATCTTACTCTGGGTAGGTAGCGTCCGGACGACCTCGACGACCCTGTCGAGTTCGATCTTGTCCTGTGCCTGTCTGACGTGCTCCTCGCGGACCAGATCCGCCTGACTGCGCTCGGCGAGTTCCCCCGCCGTTCGGAGGAGATCGAGCGCGCGCCTGGCGTCGCCGTGTTCCTGAGCCGCAAACGCCGCACACAGCGGAATCACGTCTTCGGTGAGCGCGTCGGACTTGAACGCGACGTCCGCGCGATGCTGGAGGATGTCCCGGAGCTGGTTCGCGTCGTACGGCGGGAAGACGATCTCCTCCTCGCCGAGGCTCGACTTGACGCGGGGATCCAGGAAGTCGGTGAACTTCAGATCGTTCGAGATCCCCATGATAGAGATCCGGGAGTTGTCGAGCTCGGAGTTCATACGCGAAAGGTTGTACAGCGTGTCGTCACCCGACTTTTCGACGAGTTTGTCGATTTCGTCCAGCATGATGACGACGACGCGCTCGCGGTAGTCGATCGCCTCGAAGAACGTCGAATACACGCGATCGGTCGGCCACCCCGTCATCGGAACTTCCTTCATCCCCTCGGCATCTGCTTCGAGACCCTCGATCCGCTCGTCGAGTTCCTCGACGCTGTCGAACTCCGAGACGGTGATCTCTTCTGAATCCGCCGGTTGTCCGTCCGAACCCGCTGTTTGTTCGTCCGAACCCGCCGACTGTCCGCCCAAACCCGCCGACTGTCCGTCCATGGATTGCTGGAGGTCGCCGTCCCGAACGACGTCCGAACGGAGCTCTCGAAGACGTTCGAGCTGTCCCTGAATTCGGTTCTGGTTCTTCTCGATGAACTTGTTCGCCAGTTGTGCGAGCACCCGATACTGGGTGTCCGTCACTTCACAGTTTATGTATTCGACATCACAGGGGACGTCGTACTTCTGGGACGTCGATTCGAGTTCCTGTGAGACGAACTTGGCGCTCGCGGTTTTCCCGGTTCCGGTTTTCCCGTAGATCAGAATGTTCGACGGCGTCTCCCCCCGAAGCGCAGACACGAGGATCGTCGCCATCTGGTTGATCTGATCCGAACGATGCGGGAGTTTGTGAGGCGTGTACGACGGTCGGAGCACCTCCTTGTTCTCGAAGATCGGTTCGCCGGACAACAGGTCGTCGAACAACCCCTTGTCGTCTTCACCCTCGTCGTCGAGCACCATGCTCCCGATGTCGACCTCCGGCGAAGACCGATCGCGGCTCGTCGGTTCGCTTCCCCCTCCGTCCGACGTCTGCCCAGTCGTTCCGGCCGCCAACACGTCGTCGACATCGCCGGAGTTCGAATCAGTAGCGTCCCGAGAGCCGGTTATTTCGTCCGGGTTTCCTTTCCCGTCCGGATTGGCGATCGCCTTCGAGTCGTCCGTTCGGACCCTTTCGGAAGATACCGACGGTTCGTCGTCCCTGCTGTCGCCGTCGTCGACTGGCTTCGTGTCGTCCTCGTCCATATTGCACCCCTTCGTTTCGACTGGAGGACATCGGTGCGCGAACCGGAACACGACGGGTTCCCCGGCCGTCGGCCCGAATTCTCGGAGGTTCGATTCGCACC